>NZ_CP014864.1:0-557500 GCF_001617625.1 Microbulbifer thermotolerans
TTGTCTGAATCCGTTTGGAAGCAGTGTGCTAGCTGTTTGCAGGATGAATTGCCCGCACAGCAGTTCAATACCTGGATAAGGCCACTGCGTGTCAATCCGGCGAGTTCCGCGGGCGAATTGCGGCTGTTGGCCCCCAACCGCTTTGTGCTCGACTGGGTGGCGGATAAGTTTCTCAACCGCATTCGCGAGCTGTTACAGGAATTTTCTGGTGGTCAACCGATCCAGGTGGTATTGGAGATTACAGAAAGGCGCCCGGCGCGTTTTCAGCGTACCCGCGTGGCCGCGCGCCAGTCGGCTGCGACTGCTCAGCCGGCGCCCGCAAGGGGATTTTCCGCCGCACGGGTAGCGCCCCATCCGGCAGTGCAGGAGGAGGGGAGCGCGGAGCAAATCACCAGTGGAGAGCTGGCGTTGACCGACCTGCGCGGGGGGGGCGCTCAACGGCCGGGCGCCGAACCCGTGCGCAATGTAGAAGTGGAAGGCGCGATCAAGCACGGCAGCTCTTTAAACCGCAATTTCACCTTTAAATCCTTTGTTGAGGGCAAGTCCAATCAGTTGGGCTTGGCGGCGGCACAACAAATTGCCGACAACCCTGGCGGCGCCTATAACCCGCTCTTTATTTACGGAGGTGTTGGCCTCGGCAAGACCCACCTGATGCACGCGGTGGGCAATGCGCTGGTGGAGCGCAATCCCAATGCCAAGGTGGTCTATTTGCATTCGGAGCGTTTTGTTGCGGACATGGTCAAGGCGCTGCAATTAAACGCGATCAGTGACTTTAAGCGGTATTACCGCTCGGTAGACGCACTGTTAATTGACGATATCCAGTTTTTTGCCGGTAAAGAGCGCTCCCAGGAAGAGTTTTTCCACACGTTCAACGCATTGCTCGAGGGTGGGCAGCAGATCATCCTCACCTGTGATCGTTACCCCAAGGAAATTGACGGCTTGGAGGAGCGATTGAAGTCCCGCTTTGGCTGGGGGTTGACGGTAGCGGTGGAGCCACCAGAGCTGGAGACCCGAGTGGCCATTTTAATGAAGAAGGCGGAGCAGGTGGGTGTGGACCTGCCCCATGATTCCGCTTTCTTTATCGCCCAGCGCATACGTTCCAATGTGCGTGAGCTGGAAGGGGCACTGCGGCGGGTGATTGCCAACGCCCAATTTACCGGCCGACCTATCGATGACCTGTTGGTACGGGAGGCGTTGAAAGATCTGCTAGCGCTGCAGGACAGGCTGGTAAGCGTAGATAATATTCAGCGGGTGGTGGCTGAGTACTACAAGATTAAGGTGTCGGATCTGCTCTCCAAGCGTCGCAGCCGCTCGGTGGCGCGGCCACGCCAGGTGGCGATGTCCCTGGCCAAGGAGCTGACGAATCACAGTCTGCCGGAGATCGGCGATGCCTTTGGGGGGCGGGATCACACCACAGTGCTGCACGCTTGCCGCAAGATTCGCGAGTTGCAGGAGACGGACGCGGATATCCGCGAGGACGTTAAGTTGCTGACCCGCTCGTTGACAACCTGATTCAATGACTGACGATAACCGATAAATCCAAGCAAGGCGAAATTACCGATGAAATTCAATGTGAGCCGGGACGCCCTATTAAAACCGCTACAACTGGTCGCCGGCGTTGTGGAGAAGCGCCAGACGTTGCCGGTGCTGGCTAATGTATTGATTCAGCTGCAGGGGCAGGAACTGTCGCTGACCGGTACCGATCTGGAAGTGGAAATCGTCGGCCGCCTGCCGGTGGACGGAGTGGAAATGGAAGGGGAGGTGACCGTACCGGCGCGCAAGTTGTTGGATATCTGCCGGTCGCTGCCCGATGGCGCCGAACTTAAATTTGAGCGCGATGGCGAGCGCCTGGTGCTGCGCAGTGGCCGCAGCCGTTTTCTGCTTTCCACACTTCCCGCAGCGGATTTCCCCAATCAGGACGAGACCAGTGCCCAGACCCGTTTTGCGATTTCACAGCGGGAAATACGCCGTTTGATCGAGGCTACCAGCTTCGCCATGGCGCAGCAGGATGTGCGCTACTACCTGAACGGTCTGCTGTTGGAGTGTCGCCCACAGCAGCTGCGCGCTGTGGCCACCGACGGGCACAGGCTGGCGCTCTGTGACCGCGATGCACCGGGACTGAATGTCGATGCACCCATTCAGGCGATTGTGCCGCGCAAGGGGGTGTTGGAGCTGGGGCGCCTGCTGGAGGATACCGATGCACAGGCGGAAGTCGTGCTCGGAAGCAATCATATCCGCGTTGTCAGCGGTCAGTTCACCTTCACATCCAAACTTGTGGATGGGAAGTTCCCGGACTATGAACGTGTGCTGCCGCGTGCGGCGGGCAATGAAATCTATGCTGATCGTCAGGCATTGCGCCAAGCTTTCTCGCGCGCCGCTATTCTTTCCAACGAGAAATATCGCGGTGTGCGCCTGCAGGTGTCTGAGGGGCTGCTGCAGATAGTGGCCAATAACCCGGAGCAGGAAGAAGCTGAGGAGCAGTTGGTGGTGGATTACGTTGGCGAACCGCTGGAGATCGGTTTCAACGTTTCCTACCTGCTGGATGTGACTGCCGCGATCCATAGTGAAAAGATCCGCATTGGCCTCGCAGACGCCAACAGCAGTGCCTTGATACAGCAGCCCGAAGAGGGGGATTCCCTCTACGTGGTTATGCCAATGCGGCTCTGATTGTCAGCAGTGCCCGTTTCCTTAACAGCGCTTCTCATCACCGCCATATCTCCGGATATGGCGGTCTTTTTATGGGAGTTTCATCCGGCTCCTGCCACTTTGTTCTGTAAACGGTATGCTAGCCGTGGCTTTGAATCGTCTTCAGCTGAGCAACTTCCGCAATATCACTTTCGCTGAACTGTCTCTGGTACAGGGGGTGAATCTTTTCTGCGGTCCCAACGGCAGCGGAAAGACGTCTCTGCTCGAAGCGGTACATATGCTCTCTACCGGTCGCTCGTTTCGCTCCAGAAAACACAAGGCTGTGATTCAGGAGGGTGCACTTGGCTTGACCGTTTTCGGCCGGCTTTCAGGTGGCGATAGCCTTGGGGTAGAGCGGCTCGCAGATGGTGGGGGGCGCATACGGATCAATCGCGCACCTGCGTCCTCCAGTTCACAGCTGGCTAGCTGCCTTCCGTTGCAGGTGATTAACAGCGACAGTTTTTCGGCGCTCGATGGTGGTCCCGGTGTGCGCCGGCGTTTGTTGGACTGGGCAGTGTTCCACGTGGAACATTCCTTTGCCGAGGCGTGGAAAAACTATCAAATCGCACTGAGTCAGCGAAATGCGTTGCTCCGCCGTGGTAAAATTGTGCCGGATTTACTTTCGGTATGGGAACGCAGACTGGCGGAGAGTGGAGAGCATGTCGACGCGTTGCGTCAAAGGCTTTTCGCTGGACTTAATGCTGCCTTAACGGCCTTGCTTAAGTCGTTGCCCGATTCCCCGTTATCGCGGATTGAGATGTCCTATCGGCGCGGCTGGCGCAAAGAGGTTTCCCTGATTCAGGCACTCGAAGAATCGCGCCAGGGGGATCTGGCACAGGGCAATACGCGGGTGGGGCCGCATCGGGCTGATCTCAGGTTTTCTGCCTCTGGCGAAGCCGCCCACCAGATTCTATCCCGTGGCCAGCAGAAAATGCTGGTCTGCGCCTTGCGTACCGCGATGGCTGAGCTTGTCTGTCGTCACCGGGAAAAGCCTGTGTTCCTGGTGGATGACCTGCCGTCGGAATTGGATGAGTTGAATCAATTACAGTTCGCCCGTTGGGTTAGCCGCTGTGCCAGCCAAGTGTTGGTTACCGGAATTGAGGTGGAGGCGACCAGTCGCCCCTGGCTTGCGTTATCCCCACCCTGGAACAGCCCCAAAGTGTTCCACGTGGAACATGGGCATATCAGTGCCGAGTCTTCGGCCGCGACATAAGTTTGATGGAGTGAGTAAATGTCAGAGCAGCAAAGCTATGACTCCAGCAGTATCAAGGTATTGAAAGGGCTGGATGCCGTGCGCAAACGCCCGGGTATGTATATCGGCGATACGGATGACGGCACCGGCCTGCACCACATGGTGTTTGAGGTGGTGGACAACTCCATCGACGAGGCGTTGGCAGGGCACTGTGATGAAATCCGAGTGATCATTCACCCGGACCAGTCAGTATCCGTGGCGGACAACGGGCGTGGCATTCCCACCGAAATCCACCCGGAAGAGGGGGTGTCTGCAGCGGAAGTGATCATGACTGTGCTGCATGCCGGCGGAAAGTTCGACGATAACACTTACAAGGTCTCCGGTGGTCTACACGGCGTGGGCGTATCCGTGGTGAATGCGCTGTCGGAAGAGCTAAAGCTGACCATCCGTCGCGGTGGAAAGGTCCACGAGCAGGTATACCGCCACGGCGTTCCCGAAGCGCCCCTGGCTGTCGTTGGTGAAACAGACACCACCGGCACCACAGTGCATTTCAAGCCTTCGCCGGAAACCTTCTCAAATATTGAATTTCACTTCGATGTACTGGCCAAGCGGCTGCGGGAGCTCTCTTTCCTCAACTCTGGTGTGCGCATAGTGCTGAAGGATGAGCGCAGCGGCAAAGAGGAGATCTATGAATACGAAGGCGGCCTGAAAGCGTTCGTTGAGTTCCTGAACCAGAACAAAACGCCAATTAACAAGGTACTGCACTTCCAAAGTCAGCGCGAAGATGGCATTGGCGTGGAAGTGGCGCTGCAGTGGAATGACAGTTTTCAAGAAAATATCTACTGCTATACAAACAATATTCCGCAGCGGGATGGCGGCACACACCTGGCAGGTTTCCGCGCTGCTTTGACCCGCGGTCTGAACAACTACATCGAAAAAGAAGGTTTGGGTAAAAAGGATAAGGTCAGCACCACTGGTGACGATGCCCGCGAGGGATTGACGGCGATTATTTCCGTCAAGGTTCCAGACCCAAAATTCTCTTCGCAGACCAAAGACAAACTGGTTTCCTCCGAGGTGAAGCCTGCGGTAGAGCAGGAAATGGGGCGGCATTTCAACGATTACCTGCTGGAAAACCCCCAGGATGCCAAGTCGGTTGTAACCAAAATGATCGACGCCGCCAAAGCGCGTGAAGCGGCGCGCAAAGCGCGTGAAATGACCCGCCGCAAAGGGGCGCTGGATATCGCCGGTTTGCCCGGTAAATTGGCGGATTGCCAGGAAAAGGACCCGGCTAAGTCAGAGCTGTATCTGGTGGAGGGTGATTCCGCCGGTGGCTCCGCCAAACAGGGGCGCGACCGCCGCACTCAAGCCATATTGCCTTTGAAGGGCAAAATATTGAATGTGGAGAAGGCGCGTTTCGACAAAATGCTGTCGAGCGCCGAAGTCGGCACTCTGATTACCGCACTGGGCTGCGGTATCGGCAAAAGCGAGTTCGACCCGGACAAGCTGCGTTACCACTACATCATCATCATGACCGATGCCGACGTGGACGGCGCCCATATTCGTACTCTGCTGCTCACTTTCTTCTTCCGCCAAATGCCGGAACTGATTGAGCGCGGCCACGTCTACATCGCTCAGCCGCCCTTGTACAAAATCAGCAAAGGCAAGCAGGAACAGTACCTAAAGGATGAGGCGGCACTGACCCAGTTTCTCACCAATGCTGCCCTTGAAGGTGCCAGTCTGTTCGTCAACCCGGACGCTCCGCCGCTTTCCGGTGAGGGGCTGGAGGCCTTGGTAGGTGAATACCGCGCAGTTTTGGCGACGATTGACCGCCTGTCACGCCTCTACCCCGAAGAGGTGATGCGCAGCATGATTTACCTGCCCAGCCTGGCTCAGAATGACCTGGAATCCCGGGAAAAAATGGAAGCTTGGTGTGAGCAGTTGCGGGAGCGCCTGGCCGAGGAAGGTAATGGCGGTGGTCGCCGCCACGAGGTCACACTGAAGGAAAACACGGAACGCGGCCTTCATTTGCCCCATGTCCGCGTAATCGCCCACGGAGTCGGTACCGATTATCCCTTCGGGCATGAATTTTTCGATTCCGCTGAATACCGCTCGATCTGTACCTTGGGCGAGAAGCTTCAGGACCTGTTGGAAGAGGGGGCCTATGTCCGCCGTGGTGAGAAGCAACAGCCGGTGACAAGCTTCCCCGAAGCCCTGGAGTGGCTGATGAATGAAAGCCGCCGCGGCTACGGTATACAGCGCTACAAGGGCCTTGGTGAAATGAACCCCGATCAGCTGTGGGAAACCACCATGAACCCTGAGAGCCGCCGCATGCTGCAGGTAACGGTGGAAGACGCCATCGCCGCGGACCAGATCTTCACCACGCTGATGGGCGACCAGGTGGAACCGCGCCGGGAGTTTATCGAGAGCAATGCGCTGGCAGTGGAAAACCTGGATGTATAAGGGCTTGGGTTAACCGGAATAGGGGTTCCAAGCTGCATTCAGCAAGAACAAAAAAGGCCGCTCTATGAGCGGCCTTTTTATAATCGGATAGGACACATCACTTTTCCAGCAACAGCCCGCACTCCCGGTGCTCTTCGCCTTTGGTGGGGTCGAAGTAAACATCGTTGTCCGGCAGGTCGTGCTGATAGACGTACTCTTCGACGTCTATTTCCTTCAAGTGGAACATGGGCGCCACGCGGATGGTACCGTGGCTGCCGGTGGTGAAGATATTCAGGCTCTTCCGGTGCGCGTTTTGATCGTGGCGAATGCCGTTCATCCACACATCTGGTTTCAATTCCTCCATGGCCCGATTGAAGGGTTCCAGTTTGACGGTGCGGGAGAAGAAATCGTGCGCCGGCGTATCCAGCGGGGGAATTTCTCCGTAAACCGCTTTGTAGTGCGCGGCAGACACCTTCGGGGTATAGGTGAAGAGATTGAGATTGAATTCTTTCACCAAGCGATCGATATGGCGGTAGGTCTCCGGCGTGTTATAGCCGTGATCCACCCAGATTACCGGGATATCCGGTTTAGCCTGAGTGACCAAGTGCAGGAATGCCACCGCCAGCGGGCGGAAATTGGTGAAGACGACCGGATTCTCCGCGTGCTCAATGGTGAAGCGCATAATTTCACTGGGCTTGGCACCCTGAAATTGTTGATTCAGCGCCTCCAGGTCCGCACCGTGATGGAAGGTGCGCTGGGGATAGGCGCGGACGGCATTGCTGCTGGCGTTACCCATAAAAAACTCGAAACTGGTGTTCTATCAGGAGGTTGGCATGCTAACGCTTGCGGCAACTAGAGAGAAACAATAAAAAGAAGTGAATCCATAAGATTCAGTTATAAGGAATCAAGGCAACTTATTTACGCTGCTTTCAGTTTTGGTCGGTAGCGCATCAAGATCTCTGCCTGACCACTAACGGCGCAGGGCTGCCTGCCGGTTTCCTTAAAATCCTGCTGCTGCAGAAAGTAGCGCCCGTTCAGGTTTTCTTCCAACACTGTCATCAGCAGTTGCGGCCGTCCCCGCTTGGCGCAGCGCATCAGTTCACTACCGGCGCCCCGCTTTGTGAACGCTGGGCTAACACAGAGATACTCCAGTTGGTCGGTTCCTGTAATCAGTGCGAACCCCTCCGCAGTTTGCTTTCCATTTGCCGTATAGACCAAACAGAGGTCAGCGGTTTGCAGACAGTGGCCAAAATTGCTCAGTTTGCCCTGCCAAACCTGTTGTGGAATAGAGGGGTGCGCATCGACCAGAGTGCGAAGCCAGAGCGCTTGCAGACGTTGGAAGTCCGAGGGAACCGCAGGTCGGATCATACCAGCACCGTAAGTAAATACTTGCAAACAATCCTAGTCAGGGAACCCGGCAGCTCCTAGTCGGCCAATATAGGTTGCGTTATGCACCGCGTTTGCCGAGGTGGACAAATTGCGCTTTTAAGTAGCTGGTCTCGGGAATCGCCGGGTGCACAGGATGGTCCGCGCCCTGGCCCCCGCTGGCGAGCAGCGCCGCCGGGCGCCCCAGTTGGTGCGCGGCTCCCCGTACACAGTCGACCAGCTCATCCGCTTTTAAATGCATCGAGCAGGAAGCGCTCACTAATAGGCCATCTGCGGCCAGCAGGCGCATTGCCAGTTGGTTGATATGCCGGTAGGCGGCCAGCCCAGATTTGTGGTCCTTGCGCCTTTTGATAAAGGCGGGCGGATCCAGTACCACCACATCGAATTGCTCCCCCTCGGCCACCATGGCTTTCAGGACCTCCAGCGCCTTGCCGCGCACTGTGTGTAAACGCCCCTCCACGCCATTGTGAGCGGCATTTTCCTGGCACCACTGCAGTGCCTGTTCCGATGCGTCCACACAGGTGACATGGTCGGCCCCGTTGGCCAGTGCCTGTACGCCCCAGCCACCGGCGTAGGAGAAGAGGTCCAGTACGCGCCTGCCCTTGATCCACTGGTTCAGCCGCGCGCGGTTGTCCCGATGATCGTAAAACCAGCCGGTTTTCTGTCCCCTGTGCACCGGCGCCAGCAGTGCGACGCCGTTTTCGGAAAACGGCACCATTTCCGGCACTTCTCCGTAGACCACTTCGTTCACCAGTGGCATTTGCTCCGGGCTGCGGCCCTGGTGGTCGTTGCGCAGCAAGATACCGCGCGGATTCAGCAGAGATGCGAGGGCGTCCACCACCTGCGGCAATAGCTTTTCCATGCCCCAGTTGCTCACCTGTACCACAAGGTGATCGCCAAAGCGGTCCGCCACCAGCCCTGGCAACCAGTCCGAATCACCGTATACCAGGCGGTAATTGGGGGCGTTAAAGTAGCGCTGCCGCAGTCTCAATGAAGAATGTAAGCGCTCACTTAATAGGGCGGCATCCAGTTCTTTGTCGCGGGAGACAAGGCGGCCGCAGATCAGTTGACTGGGATTTACAAAGGCGGTGCCGAGCGAATTACCCCGGCTGTCCAGCACCCGGCACTGGCTGCCGGGCTCAATACCCTTGAGGGACGACCGCTTGGTGTCCACTTCGTTGCTGTAGATCCATAGATGGCCGCGTTTCAGGCGGCGCTCCGCACCGCGGTTTAATATCAGATCCGCCAATGTATTCTCCATAGATAGTGGCCGAGGGCGGCATTGTGCGCCTCAACGCGGGCAGGTCAAGCAAACATTTTCCGGCAAAAGCGCACAGCGGCAGGGGCAGAGCAGAGCTCCGGTCGCTATGCAAGCGGGCCCGGCACCGTTAGAATTGCCCGCTTTTTAAACAAACCCAAATAAGTGCTCGGGAGCCAAAATGACCAGCAACACCCCGAAAGTCGGCTTCGTATCCCTCGGCTGCCCCAAGGCAACCGTGGATTCCGAACGCATTCTGACGCAGCTGCGTATGGAGGGCTATCAGCTGGTGCCCAGCTACGAGGCCGCCGACGTGGTGGTGGTCAATACTTGTGGCTTTATCGATAGCGCCAAGGCCGAGTCCCTGGATGCGATTGGCGAAGCCATCGCCGAAAACGGTAAGGTCATTGTCACCGGTTGTATGGGCGTCGAAGAAGAAAATATTCGCCAAGTCCACCCGAGTGTACTTGCGGTAACCGGCCCACAGCAGTACGAACAGGTGGTCAATGCAGTTCACGAGGTTGTGCCCCCGCAACAAGAACACGATCCGTTCGTTGATTTGGTGCCGCCTCAGGGTATCAAGCTGACCCCCCGCCACTACGCTTATCTGAAAATCTCCGAAGGTTGTAACCACAATTGCAGCTTCTGCATTATTCCCAGTATGCGCGGCAAGCTGGTCAGCCGTCCGGTGGGCGAGGTGCTGGGAGAAGCGGAGCGACTGGTGAAAGCCGGCGTGCAAGAGCTGCTGGTGATTTCCCAGGACACCAGCGCCTACGGCGTAGATCTGAAGTACAAACTGGACTTCTGGGATGGGCGCCCGGTGAAAACCCGCATGTTGGAGCTGTGCGAGGCACTGTCATCTCTGGGTGTATGGGTACGCCTTCACTACGTATATCCATACCCCAATGTCGATGATGTGATACCGCTGATGGCGGAGGGCAAACTGCTGCCCTATCTGGATATTCCCTTCCAGCATGCCAGTCCCAAAATTTTGAAGGCGATGAAACGCCCGGCCTTCGAAGACAAAACCCTGGCGCGTATCAAAAAGTGGCGTGAGATATGTCCGGACCTGACCATCCGCTCCACCTTTATCGTCGGCTTCCCTGGGGAGACGGAAGAGGACTTCCAGTATCTGCTCGACTGGTTGAGTGAGGCACAGCTCGATCGCGTCGGTTGCTTCCAGTACTCGCCGGTTGACGGCGCTCCGGCAAACGCGTTGGAGGGAGCGGTACCGGAGGAAGTGAAACAAGAGCGTTGGGAGCGATTTATGGCGCACCAGCGGGAAATCAGTGCGGCGCGTCTGCAGCGGAAGATCGGCAGCGAAATCGAAGTGTTGATCGATGAGGTGGATGAAGAGGGGGCGATTGGCCGCTCCTGGGCGGACGCGCCGGAAATTGACGGCGCCGTCTACTTAAACGGCGAGACACACCTCACACCGGGCGAGAAGGTTCGTGCGCGTGTGACCCACGCAGATGAATACGATCTTTGGGCCGAGTCGCTCTCCTGATCCGGCCCGTTTGTTTGGGCACCTCCACGCGAGCGCGGGGTGCCCTGAAAATCACTGGGTATTGATCATCACTTCCGTCTCGGCAAAGGTTTGTTCCCCATCACCGTGGCGGAGTAATCCCAGTGCACGGCCACCGGGCGCCAGCCCCATCCAATCGAGAGACACACTGCTACGTCTGCCGACGTCTGCCGCGGTGGGTGCGCTCAAAAGCGCATTGCCAGCGTCGCCCTTCAGGTTGAAATTGAACAGCGTGTAGGGTGTTGGACCGGCGGCGGAGGCGTAATCGACCACGAATGCCGCGTACTGTCCCGGCTCCGGATTGCGCAGCGTCACCGTTTCTGCGGAAGTTGGCGTGCCACTGCTGCCTACCAGCGGGAAGTCGGGTGCCGGACCGTAGACTTGCAGATCCAGGTCGTCGGAACCGTCCCCGGCACCTACATCCGCATCAAACAAAGCTATTCGGGACAGCTCCGTGCCTTCGGGTATCTCGAAGAAAATCAGGTCGTTGTCACCATCCTCTACAGCGCCGGGATAGGCGATACCTTCGGCCAAGCCGCTGATCTGTACTTGGTAATTGCCGCTGTAACCGAACTGTACATCGAAACTGAGTGAGCCCTCACTTCCGTTACCAATGACAGATTCTGGCGCGGTGATGGGCACCGGACGCAGGGCGATGGGGCTGCGCACTTGATAGCGGTTACCCAGGGAATGCCAGGTGAGGGAGCCGAAGGTCCACTCGCCGAGGCTGGCGGCATCGGTGGCGGTAAAAGTCACCCGATAAGTGGCACTCTCGCCCCGCTTGAGGCGCAATACCCGGGGCTGGACGTGGACATTGACCCCCTCGGGCGCGTCCACGGAAACCCAATACCACTGGCGTCCCGGTGCCACACTGGTGACCCTGCGGGTAATTGTCTGGCTGCCGGCAAGCTCCGCGACACCAATGGAAGCAAGGTTTAGGTCACTGGAGTCTGTGGAGTATCCAAGGTCTTCCAGTTCGCTGCAGGTGGTGCCATCCACCAATTGGGGCTGCTTTTCAGCGCCACAGAGAAAGGCGAAGTAATCCGGCAGACCCGCGTCGTATACCAGGCCGGGAGTAAAGGCGTCGGACGGACTGATGGCACCGCTGCCTATATCGAATGGATCCGCCGCTTCGGAACCAAAGGATTTGCGCAGGCCACTGCGCGCGGTGGTCATCAAAGCCGATTTTGCCATGGCCGGCGTCCAGTCCGGGTGTACCTGCTTCAGCAGTGCCATTACCCCCGCCACGTGGGGGCTGGCCATGGAAGTACCGTTCATGGCGGCGAACAAATTGCCGCCGCTGGAAACCGGGGAGGTTCCGGCGATGATGCCGACCCCGGGTGCGGCCACATCCGGTTTGATAATATCCGGGGCGCCGCCATTGGCACCGCGCGAGGAGAATCCGGCAATGCGGTCGACCCGCGATACCTGGATCTCCGGGCTGAGGGTACCGGCGCTGTCGCTGCTGGCGGCGATCAGCGCACCGTCCGAGTGGCGAATCATAATGCCGGGAATGGTGGTATCTGGGGCCGACATGACGATGGGATCCATGCGATCGGGCCCGGTGCCGTCGTTGTACACGACGATGGCGCGGGCACCGGCGGCGGCAGCGTTATTGTACTTGTCGGTAAAGGCACAGCCGCCGCGGATTACCAACGCGATCTGCCCGTCGATGGCGTCACTGTTAGTCAGTGGCCCACAGGCATCCTGGGGTTCGGTAGTCACTACATTGGCGGAAATAGCGCCAACGTCGGCCAGGGAAACCGGGCCGCCGCCCTCCAGCCCTTCATAGGTTGCGGCGATGTCTGCCGGCGCGTCCAGCCGCAGTCCGGTGCCGAAACTCTGATCGTCTTCCATGGCGGCCACCGCGGTTACCCAGGGCACTCCGGATGGTGTACCGACGGTCTCGGAATCCGGACCCCGATTGCCGGCGGATACGGATACAAACACACCCGCATCGGCGGCGTATAAAAAGGCGATGTCGTCGGGGCCATTGAAGGTGGTACTGCTGCCCCCGACAGAGAAGTTGATGACATCCACGCCGTCGGCTACCGCCTGATCGATAGCGGCCATGGAGTCGGAGGAGAAGCAGCCGCTGTCGTCGGGATTGGGCGCATCCCAGCACACCTTGTACACGGCGATACGAGCGCGGGGGGCCATACCACTGAGGATGCCGCCGGTGGGACCTTCGACACCGTAGTTGCCGCCGGCGGTAGTGGCGGTGTGGGTGCCGTGGCCGCCGGCATCCCGAGCGGAGAGAAACTCATAGTCCGCCAGTGTATTCACCGTCAGGAAAGCGTCGGAAAATGACTCCGCTTTAATCAGCTTGCGGTTGCACTCGAAGGGGGCGTCCGCCGGGTTGAATTCCGAATTGCCGAAATCGCAGCCTTCACCGACAAAGTGATCCGGCACTGGCCCGTAGGGGACCGCGCGGCCACGGTTGCCGCGCCGCGGTGTGGGCGTATCCGCCAGGCTCGGATGTTCTGGGTGGACGCCGCTGTCGATTACGCCGATCACGATATCCTCGCCGGTGACGCCCCAGAGCCAGGGCCCGAAGAAGCCGGTGAGACCGAGGAAATCCCGCGTTGAATCCGTCTGGGGTTTGAGCAGTTTATCCTCCCAGACACCGAGCACATCCTTGCGTGCCCGCAGCGCTTCGGCGTCTTTGCTGCTCATCAGAGCAGCGAACCCGTTAAAGGCCACCTGATATTCGTGTACCTTGCGCGCCCCCGGCACAGAGGCCAGTACCGTATCGCGCCGAGCGCGGAGGAAGTCGGCGTAATGGCGGTACTGGCTGCTTTGGGGGTTCAGTTTTGCATTGGCGTTTGGTTTGGTAGCCGCCAGTCCGGGAATGTGGCCTTCGTAGGCCACCAGTGGCTTATCCGCCAACTGGACGATGTATACCTTGTGGTCCCGGCGGATATCCGGCTTCAACGTCTTTGGATCTGTTTCTGCCATACTGCCGAAAGACAGCAGTATGCCGGCAAGCAGCAGTGAACTTCTTATTATCTTCATTTTTTGATGTCCCTTCGTGATTGATTTTTTCAGGACAGGAAGCGATTGAAAGGCGGGACTTTCCGCCGCTCTCCCGGGCAGGGAATGGCGGTACTGCGGGTCAGATCCTTCAACCCTTCCTCCGCGGGTAATCCGCTACTGATGGTGCGCGAATTGGCGGATTGAAATTTCCTGAAACTTGCTTTTAAAGGAGGGAACGGCGCAATTCAATCGATTGGCGCGACAATTGTTTTATTGTGCTCCGGAGGGAGAAGTGCCGAGCAGGAATTGCGCGAACTGGGCCAAGTCGTCGAATACAGCGGTATCTGCCAGCCGCTCGTCGGGCTGCTGCAGGAGTTGTCGCAGCGTCCCCTCACCGGCCCCAGTTCTCACCAGTACGGGCCTGCAGCCTTTCGTGAGGGCCGTGTGTAAATCTTTAAGCTGGTCGCCGACCAGGTAACAGCCGTGCAGACTGGTGTCGAACTCCGCTTCTATCGCATCGAGCAATCCGGGTTCGGGCTTGCGGCAGCGACAGTTATCTTCGGGGCTGTGAGGGCAGTAGAAAATGGCTGCGATCTCGCCGCCGGCATCCTCCACCAGCGCGCGCATTTTTGCGTGCATCGCTTCCAGGTCGTCCAGGTCAAACAGGCCCAGTGCCAGGCCGCTCTGGTTGGTGGCAATCACCAGCTGGTGCCCTGCGCGGCTCAATTCGGCCATGGCTTCGATACTGCCGGGCAGAGGGGTCCACTCGTCAGCGGATTTGATGTGGGCATCGGAGTCATAGTTGATGACTCCATCCCTGTCCAGCACGATGATTGCCATGAAATTCTTTTTCGCTCTGTTGGAGAGAATACCGGGCCGCTATTTGTTCTTTAGCAGGTTGTTTTTATACAGGTCTTCGACTGGAAAAATCATCGTGTAATCGTCTCAATTCAGGTTTCCATCGACGATTTTAAAAGTTCGAAAGTTTGATTCGGACTTATATTTTTCGTAGTCGGGGTGCTCCATCGAAAAAATAAATGTCGCAAAATCGACAAGCTGCTTATGACCATCTGAAAACTCGATTTCCAGTATATGAGGTTTCACATGATGTGCGGCTTTAAGCGAAATTTCTGACATTTTTATTCGCTGTGTAAGAGCCCTTCGAACTCCCTGCGTTTTTAGAACCCAGGGAACCTCTGATGAATTCATCAGAGGTTCCCTGGATAACTATTCCTAATTACCGAGACGTAATTCAGGGTCGTAACATCCGTTGCTGTAAAACTTGGTACTTTCGTTCTGCAGCAAGTGATTTTTTTACTATTTCGCTGGTACCAACAGAGAGATGTCCGCCACTTCGAGGAAGAGAGATTGCAACTGTGCCAGTAATGCCAAGCGGTTGTTGCGCAGTGCTTCGTCGTCGGTCATTACCATTACGTGATCGAAGAAGTTGTCGACGGTTTCACGCAGTCCGGCGAGACCGGCCAAGCCCTCGGCGAACATTGCTGCTTTGTACAGCGGTTCCACTTCGGTGCGCGCCGTCTGCACCTCTGCGTAGAGGGCTTTTTCCGCGTCCTCTTGCAGCAGCTGCTCGTTCACTTCACTGGGAACAGATCCCTCGAATTTGGCGAGGATATTGGACACCCGTTTGTTAGCCGCGGCCAGTGCTTCTGCCTCTGGGAGTTGGCTGAAGGCATGTACCGCGTGCACGCGGTTATCGATATCCAGCGGGCGAGAAAGTTTGCGGGCGGCCACGGACATAAAGACTTCTGCGGCGATACCCTGATCTTCGTAGCGGGCGCGGAAGCGCTCGAGAACGTAAGTGAGCGTTTGCTCGACAACGGTGTTGTATTCGCCCAGTGCGGTGCGAGGGTATTGGTCGCGGGCCTGCTCCAGCAAATCACGCAAATCCAGGTCCAGCTTCTTTTCCACCAGCAGGCGGATCACACCCAAGCTGGCGCGGCGCAGCGCGAAGGGATCGCGGGAGCCGCTGGGCGGTTGCCCGATACCGAAAATACCCACCAGTGTATCGAGCCGGTCCGCCAGGGCAATCAGGGTACCCGTTTCGCTGCGCGGCAGCTCGTCGCCAGCGAACTTGGGCATGTACTGCTCGTACATGGCCTTGGCCACATCCAGCGGCTCGCCGTCATTTTCCGCGTAGTAGTAACCGGCAATACCCTGCAGGTCGGGGAACTCGAACACCATTTCGGTGACCAGATCGGATTTGCACAGCAGGCCGGCGCGCTCGGCGAGGTCAGCGTTGGCGCCGGTCTTTTCGGCGATGGCGCGAGCCAGCGCCGCAACCCGCTCCGTCTTGTCATAGACACTGCCCAAGTGCTGCTGGAAGACAATTTTCTTCAACTTCTCGCGGCGGGATTCGAGGCTGGTCTTTTTGTCGGTTTCGAAGAAGAAAGCGGCGTCAGCCAGGCGCGGGCGTATCACCCGCTCGTTGCCGTGAATCACCTGGGCCGGATCGCGGCTTTCGATATTGGATACGGTGATAAAGAAGGGCAGCAGCTGGCCGTCCTGATCCACCACGTGGAAGTATTTCTGGTGTTCTTTCATGGACGAGATCAGTGCCTCCGCAGGTACTTCCAGGAAGCGTTCCTCGAAGCGACCGGTGAGGGCGACGGGCCATTCCACCAGAGCGGTGACTTCGTCCAGTAGATCCTCATCGATGACAGCCACGCCGTTGACGTTGTTGGCTTCGGCCATCACCTGTTCGCGGATGATTTCGCGCCGCTCGGCGAAATCCACAACCACGTAACCGGGGTCGCGCAATTGCCGCACATAATCACTGGCGGACGCGACTTCAAGTTCGCGGTTGCAGTGGAAACGGTGGCCGCGGGTGGTGTTGCCGGCTTTGAGTCCCAGAACTTCGCAGTCCACCACTTGGTCGCCGAACAGCATCAGCAGCCAGTGCACTGGGCGCACGAATTCGGCCCGGCGCGCGCCCCAGCGCATGCGTTTGGGTATCGGCAGCTTGGCTAGTGCCTGGTTGACAATGTCCCCAAGCAGGGTCGCGGTGTCGGCACCTTTCTGCTCACTGACAAAGGCCAGTCGTTCGCCTTTATCGGTGTCGATACGGCTCAATTGCTCAACGCTTACCCCGTTGCTGCGCGCAAAGCCCTCGGCGGCTTTGCTGGGCTTGCCTTCTTTATCAAAAGCGGCGGCCACGGCAGGACCGAGTTTTTGTATCTGCTTGTCCCGTTGTTTTTCCGCCAGCTCGGAAACGGTCACCGCCAATCGTCGGGGTGCGGCGTAAGCTTTTACCGCGCCAAAATCCAGTTCGGCGGCTTTCAGCCCCTCGGTGACGCCTTCGGCAAAAGCGTCCATCAGCTTGCGCAGCGCTTTCGGCGGCAGCTCTTCCGTGCCCAGTTCTACCAAAAATTCCCGCGCCATTACTGCTTCTCCTCTTCTGCGACTTCTTCCGCCAGTATTTCTTTGCGAAGCGCCTCCGCGGCCAGCGGGAAACCGAGGGCCTTGCGTGCGTCGTAGTATGCCTGGGCCACTGACCGGGCCAGGGTGCGCACGCGCAGAATGTAGCGCTGGCGTTCGGTAACAGAGATAGCCTGGCGGGCATCCAGCAAATTGAACGCGTGGGAGGCTTTCATAACCTGTTCATAGGCCGGCAGCGGAAGGCCCTGCTCGATCAGGCGGCCGCTCTCACGCTCGCAGTGGTCGAAGGTGGCAAACAGGAACTCCACGTCTGCCTGCTCGAAGTTGTAGTGGGACATTTCCACCTCGTTCTGGTGGAAAACATCGCCGTAACTGACCGGGCTGCCGTCGGGGCTGCGGGTCCACACCAGGTCGTAAATGGACTCCACGCCCTGCAGGTACATGGCGATGCGCTCCAGGCCGTAGGTGATCTCTCCGGTGACTGGGAAACATTCGAGGCCGCCCACCTGTTGGAAATAGGTGAACTGGGTCACCTCCATGCCGTTGAGCCACACTTCCCAGCCGAGTCCCCAGGCTCCCAGGGTGGGGGATTCCCAGTTGTCCTCGACAAAACGGATATCGTGCACGGCAGGGTCGATGCCCAGGGCGCGCAGGCTGTCCAGGTACAGCTCCTGGATATTGTCCGGGGAGGGCTTCATCACTACCTGGTACTGGTAGTAGTGCTGAAGCCGGTTGGGGTTTTCGCCGTAGCGGCCGTCGGTGGGACGCCGGCAGGGCTGCACATAGGCGGCGTTCCAGGTCTCGGGCCCCACCGCGCGCAGGAAGGTGGCCGGATGGAAGGTGCCGGCGCCCACTTCCATATCCAGAGGCTGTAGAATGACGCACCCTTGGCGCGCCCAGTAATCTTGCAGGGCAAATATTAAGCCCTGGAAGGTGCTGAGGTCGTATTGCTTGGACACCGCTATCTCCGGATCAGTAAGTGCTTGTGTTCGCTGACTGGGGGCAAAGGGACGCAATTATAGCGGCAGCAGGTTGCGCGCTGAAAGCGCTGCGGCTGCGCGGCGGGTAGCCGGTGGCCATACTGAACACGAGTCCGAATGGAGAAGTAGTCGCATTGGATATTAAGAGCCGCTTGGCGGTGGCTGCACTCAAACTGGTTGGCAGATTGCCGCTGCGCTGGTCGCGCCGGCTCGGCCGCCTGTTTGGCCGCCTGGCAATTCTCAGCCGCAGCGATAGTCTGCGCGTCAGCCGTATCAATCTGCAGCTGTGCTACCCGGCCATGGACCCCGACCAGAGGGAGCAGCTGGCGCGGAACAGTGTCCTGCATACAGCCATGACCGGGTTCGAGGTGGCGACAATCTGGCGTCAGCCATGGAGTCGTAGCGAAGACCATATAGTGCGGGTGCGCAATCAACAGTTGTTGTGTGATGGTGTGGAAGAGGGCCGCGGTGTCTTGGTACTCATGCCACACACCGGCAACTGGGAAATCTTCGGCATGTATCTGGCCACCCTCGGCCCTTCCACAGCCCTCTACGCACCACCGAAAATCGCCGCGCTGGACCCGATCATCCGCAGTGGGCGCGAGGCCACAGGTACCAACATGGTACCCACCAACGTGCACGGCGTACGCGCGCTGCTGAAGGCATTGAAGGCCGGCAATATCGTCATGGTATTACCGGACCAGGAGCCGGATATGGGCGGTGATTTCGCGCCCTTTTTCGGTAGGCCGGCACTTACTATGACGCTGGCTTACAACCTACTGCAACGCACCGGCTGCCGCTGCGTGTTTGGGTTTGGCAAGCGGGTTGAGGGTGGCTTCGAACTGGTGTTCCTGCCTGCGGAGCAGGCGATTTACAGCGATGAGCAGAAGGTGTCACTGGCGGCCATGAACCGCGGTGTTGAGGCCTGTATCGCCGAGGCACCGGAGCAGTATCAGTGGGAGTACAAGCGGTTCCGCAAGCAGCCGGAAGGCAAGAGTCGCATCTATCAGAAAAATCGGCGCTGACCGGAGTGCCCGCGGGCACTCCAGCCTTTTGAGGCACAATCACGCGCCGTTGCGGAATGCGACCACCACCGGTACCCGCGCGGCGCGCCAGGCGGGGAAGAAACCGCTGACGAAACCGATAAACAGGGCCAGAGCTGCGCCCTGCATAAACAGGTCCGGAGACACTTCGAAGCTGAACACCACCTGGGTAAAACTGCCGCCCAATGTGGAAGTGCTGAGGCCGTCGAAAAACAGAAAGGCAGCCAGAGAGCCCAGCAGACCGCCGGCCGCGGCAAGTACCAGCGCCTCGGCGACGGTACCGCAGAAGGCGGAAAAATTGCCGAAGCCGAGGGCGCGCAGGGTGGCGATTTCTTTCGCCCGGTCCGCCACCGATGTGTACATGGTGTTCAGCGCACCGGCGAGTGCCCCCAGAGCCATCACAAAGCTAATTACACGCCCGAAGATGGCCATATACCGCAACTGTTCCCCCTGATTGGCGAAATAGTCGCGCTCTGTCTGGATATCCAGATTCAGGCGCGGCTCCCGCTCTATGGTTTCCCGCAGCGGCGCGAGATCGCCGGGGGTTTGCAGTTGCACGCGGATCGTCTGGTAGCTGCTGCCGCGGTTGTAGTGGGCCTGGACCATCGCCGCATCTGCCCACAGCTCGCTTTCAAACACATTGCCGCCGGTGGAGAAAATACCGACCACTGTCCATACATTTTTTCCGAAGCGTACTTCCTTGCCGATCTCAAAGCCGTCAAATTCCCTCAGCACACCGGCACCGACGATCATCTCGTTGGTGCCCGGAGTGAACATGCGCCCCTCCAGCAGATGCATATTTTCCCGCATGGCCATGCCCTTGGCGTTCAGGCCGCGCAGTGGAATATTGGCTTCTGTGCCACTGGCTTTTTTGATGCCGTCAACGATGACATAGAGCTCCGGTGAAATGAGCGGGCCCTGTGCGTCGCGGGCGATACCTGCAGACTCGGCCACCAGATTGACCTGCTCGCGGGTGAGCACACTGTTCAACTCCGCCGCCGCGCCCTCGCGCATTAAAATCGCCACGCGGTCCGATCCGGCGCCTTCCATGGTTGCCTCGAATCCCTTGGCCATAGCCAGAAAGGCCATAAGTACCGCCACCACCACCGCCGAGGCTAGCACCATTGCCAGGGACATCCACAAGCGACGCGGCAGGCTGCGGATATTCATTGCGGTCACGGTGACAATTTGTGAAAAAAGAGAGCCCATTTCTTTACCCCCTGTTAAATGCCGTGACGATATTCAGGCGCAGTGCATTGAGCGCTGGGAGCAGGCCGGTGACAATCCCCAGCAACAACATATAGCCGACCGCTTGAATAACAATTTTGCCGTCCATGATCAGATTCGGCAGGAACTGGCCCATGGTGGATTTGATGCCTTCGAGCAGAAAGTAAGCCATCGCCAGACCGGAGAGGCCGCCGAGCAGAGCGATGAGGAGGGATTCCGACAACACCATGCGGAATATTCTCGGGCTGGAAAATCCCAGTGTCTTGAGAACCGCGATCTCGCCAGTGCGTTCGCGAATGGACAGTGCCATGGTATTGCCCACTACTACGAGAATGGTGAAAAATGCCATAAATACCACGCCGAATATAATCAGCCCGATATTGCCGATCTGTTCAATAAATGCCTTACTGAACGCTTTTTCGGTGCTTGTATCTGTCTCGTAAGGTGAGTTGGCAAACATGGCATCAATAGTTTTCGCCACCTGCTCATTCAAAGAAGCATCTTCCGTGGTCAGTGTCAGCCAGCCTATGGTGTCGCCACCGAAAGTGGCTGTCTCCTGAAAGTATTTGTAGTGGAATACCGCCATGCGAGTGTCCGCTTGCGCATCGGCATTGTGAAATATCCCCTCGACAACGAAATCCCAGGTTTGACCGCCGTCTCTGTGGGAAAAAATATTGGAGGAGATGGGCACCCGGTCGCCGATTTTCCAACCATACATTTCCGCAAGCTTCTGCCCCACCAATATACCCTGGCGGTTGCGCAGCCAAGCCTCGCGTTGTTCCGGTGGCACCAGTTGATCCGAATAGACGTCGAGATAGGATTCCGGTTCCACGGCCATCACACTGATGATATTTGCCGGCTCCTGATAGTAGCCGCCGAACCAGTTGAGGTGTGTTACATCCCGCACCCCTTCGACGGCAGCGACTTTGTGGAAGTAACTTTCCGGTAAGGGGACTGTGAAATTGATGCGGTTAAATACGACCAGGCGATTGTCTGCGGACATTTCCACACCCGCATCCAATGCGCTTTTAAAAGTAATTATGGTGCCGAAAATCAGAAACGCGATAAAGATGGAAAAGCAGGTAAGAAAAAGCCGCAGCGGCTTCCTCGTCATGTTTTTGTAAATTAAATAGAAATCACTCATGCCACCAATTCCCTTTGTACGAATTTGCCTTTGTCCAGATGGAGTGTCTGCTTGGCGTATTTGGCGGCGGCGGGGTCGTGAGTGACCATGACGATGGTTTTTCCGTGCTCACGATTCAATAGCTGCAGCATCTCCAGAACCTCGTCGGCGGTGGTGCGATCCAGGTCTCCGGTGGGTTCGTCGCACAGCAATAATTGGGGGTCAGAAACAATAGCGCGGGCGATAGCCACCCGCTGTTGCTGTCCGCCGGACATTTCACCGGGCATATGCTTGGCGCGGTCGGAAAGACCCACAAGCGCCAATGCGGTCTCCACATGTTTTTTGCGCTGGGCCCTCGACAGTTTTGTCAGTAGCAGGGGCAGTTCCACATTGCGCGCAGCGTTCAGCATCGGCATCAGGTTGTAGAACTGAAAAATAAAGCCGATGTTGCGGGCGCGCCAGCGGGTCAGGGCGCCTTCGCTGAGATTGTCCACCCGCGCGCCGTCGAACCAGATTTCGCCGGCACTGGGCTGGTCAACTCCACCGAGCATATTCAACAAGGTGGTTTTGCCGGAACCCGAAGGGCCCATAATGGCGATGAAATCACCCCGGTTGATGGTCAGATCGAGATCTTCAAATATAGTGATTTTTTCTTTACCTTTGACGAAACACTTGCTGACACCATTTAACTGGAACAATACATCCTGTGGCATTGACTGGCACCTCGGCTATTTATTGAATTTTCATTTCGTATAAGTATTTCCCGCTAGAGAAGCACTGATTAATACTCGCGAAATCTGTGGTGAGATTCTCATCTGACCTCAATGTGTATCTGCCGCATTGTGCAGCATCTTAATCAGAGGTTTCCCAGTGATTCGCCGGTACTCAGAAAAGCCACTTTTACCCCCATATCAGGCAGAATTCGTGCATCCTTTCCGTCTATGCCGATGCGCACGCGCACTGTGGCCTTGGCGCGATCGGCGGTGGGAATGATCGCGGCGACGGTAGCGGGAATATCCCAGTCCGGATAGGCATCCAGATTGGCGATAACTTTCTGCCCCGGCGATACCCTGCCAATAAAGGCCTCGTTTACATCTACTTCGATTTCCAGGGAGTTCATATCCACAATGGTGCAAATACCGGTACGGGTGAAGCCGCCGCCAGCGGAACTGGGCGCGACGATTTCACCGGGTTGAGCATTCTTTTGTGTAACAACCCCTGAAAAGGGTGCGCGAATCGTGTGGTCTTCTAGGTGCTCTCTCTGGCGTTCCACCTCGATTTTGGCCACTTCTATATCGGCGCGCGCGCTGGCCAGGTCCGCCTGAAGACTCGCCACGGTGGCCTCGCTCCGGGTCAGTTCGGCCTGGCTGGAATAGTCCTTGTCGCGCAGACCGGCATAGCGGATGCGCTGGCGTCGCGCCTCTTCCAGGTTGGCGATAATGCTGGCCTGGCGCGCCTGAAGCACCTTCACCTGGGCCTGGGCAAAGGCCAGATTCACCTTGGCCTTACTGTCGTCCAGACGGGCCAGCACCTGGCCCTCGGTCACATACATTCCTTCCTCTACATCCACACTCGAGATCAGACCCATCACTTCGGAGGACACGGTGGCAATGCGGCGCGCTGTGATATAGCCGGAAGCGTTGAGGACTGTCTCCCGTTCCCGGATGGCTGGGGGAGCAATTTCGTGCGCAGTGTTTTTTTTTACTGCGGCTGCGATGGCTGGCTGTGGTGCCTTCCCCTCTCCTTGTATTACCGATACCGCCAGAGCGCCCAGCAGCAGGCCGCCGAGCGCACCGACAGCGGCGGCAATCGCGCGCTGTCGTGCGGGCAAGGCAGTTTCGGAAGGCGCGTCCCGGTCAATACTCAGTTGACCGAGCAACTCGCGAGTGTTTTTGCTCATTAATGCTTTGCTTATTATTAGTGATTTCTAGCCGAGCTTTACTGTGGCAGATATTTAAATTTTTTACCACAGAAGCAGCGTACCACTTGCGCTGAGTGGAGAGGATCAGTGGCGCCAGAACGCTGGGGTGAGCAGTACCAGAAGAGTAAAGATTTCCAGTCGCCCCATCAGCATCGCCAGAATCAGAAACCACTTGGCCACTTCATTCACTGATCCGTAATGACTGGCCGCTTCCCCCAGGGCGGGGCCGATATTGCTGAGACAAGAAGCAACGGTAGAAAACGAGGTGACGAAGTCTTCACCGGTGGCCATAACGATAATTGTCAGTACAAAGAAAGAGAGAATATAAACGGCGAAGAAACCCCACACGGCGTCGGTGACCCGCTCGGGCACCAGTTTACGGTTTACCTTGATCGGTACCACCGCATTGGAGTGCACCAAACGGTTCAGTTCCCGCAGGCCGGATTTCATGATCAGCATGACCCGCACCGCCTTGATGCCTCCGGAGGTAGAGCCGGCGCAGGCGCCCATAATACCGAGCAACAATAAAAAATAGGGAAGGAAGGCGGGCCAGGCGGTAAAATTTTCCGACGCGAAACCAGCGGTGGTGCCGATGGAGACCACCTGGAAAAATCCGTGCAGAAAACTGCTGCCCGGAGAGAACATCCCCAAGAACCAGAGATAGCAGCTGATTAGCAGCCCGGCGGAGACAGTGAGAGTCGCATAAAAGCGGAATTCCGAGTCGCGCCAGTAGTGCGTCAGGCTTCGGTTGCGGAAGGCGAAGAAGTGCAGGCCAAAGTTGATCGCGGCGGTGAACATGAACAGGATGCAGATGGTCATGATCGCGTGGTTGTTGGCGTAGAACCCCATGCTGTCGTCGTGGGTCGAAAAGCCGCCGTTGGCCACGGTGGAAAAAGCGTGGGCCACCGCGTCGAATACCGTCATGCCCGCCCACCAGTAGCCCAGGCCACACAGTAACGTCAGGGTGATGTAAATAACGAACAGTGCACGGGCTGTCTCGGCGATGCGCGGGGTCAGCTTGGTGTCTTTCACTGGGCCTGGGATTTCCGCCTTGTACAACTGCATGCCGCCGATGCCCAGCATGGGTAGAATGGCCAGGGCGATCACGATCACGCCGATACCGCCGAACCACTGCAATTGCTGGCGGTAATAGAGAATGGCCGGTGGCAGGTTGTCCAAGCCGGTAATGACAGTGGCGCCGGTGGTCGTCAGTCCGGAGATGGATTCGAAAATGGAGTCCGTGATCCCCAGAGCCGGCTGCGGGCTGATGATTAGGGGCAGGGCACCGAAACTGCCCAGTACCAGCCAGAAGAGGGAGGTCACCACAAAGCCGTCGCGGGTGCGCAGTTCCTGGTGCAGATCGTGTACCGGCAGCCACAAAAACAGACCGGTGATCAGCGTAATCACAAAAGCGGCGCCGAAGGCCGTATGGGTGCCGTCGTCGTACCAGAGAGACACGGCAATTGGCGGCAACAGCGTCAGGCTGAATACCGTCAGAAGGATTCCGAAAACTCGCGTTATTACCGCTATCCGCATCGGCGCTATTCAGCCTGTTGTCTGTCCTGAAAACGGGTAGATCGTCTTTTTCCGCCCGCATCCGCAGTTAAAAGAAACTGAAGCCCACCTGGAATAATTGTTCCACATGGCGTGTTTGTCGGCGGTCCACCAAAAAGACAATGACGTGGTCATTCGTCTCCACCACTACGTCGTCGTGGGCGATCAGCAC
Organism: Microbulbifer thermotolerans; assembly: GCF_001617625.1. Classification (NCBI taxonomy): domain Bacteria; kingdom Pseudomonadati; phylum Pseudomonadota; class Gammaproteobacteria; order Cellvibrionales; family Microbulbiferaceae; genus Microbulbifer; species Microbulbifer thermotolerans. The sequence continues at coordinate 24,878 of NZ_CP014864.1, forward strand.
TTCGCTGCCCTGTTCCGTTTCCCGCACTATGGCGCCGATTGAGGCGCCCTCGGGCAAGTCGATATCCTCGATCTTTCTGCCCACCACCTTGGAGGTACGTTTGTCGCCATGGGCGATGACCTCTATTGCCTCGGCAGCGCCGCGGCGCAGCGAGTGCACGTTGACCATGTCGCCGCGGCGGACATGGGTGAGCAGGCTGCCAATAGTGTTTTGCTGCGGCGATATGGCGATATCGATTTCCCCTCCCTGCACCAAGTCGACGTAGGCGCGGTTATTGATCAGGGTCATCACCTTGCGCGCCCCCAGGCGTTTGGCCAGCAGAGAGGACATGATGTTGGCCTCGTCGTCGTTGGTTACCGCAAGGAAAACATCCGTGTCTTCAATGTTTTCTTCCAGCAGCAGATCCTGGTCCGAGGCGCTGCCGTTCAGCACGATGGTATGGGAGAGTTCCTCTGACAGAAAAACGCACCGCTCGTGGCTCTGCTCAATGATTTTTACCGCGTAGCGGTTTTCCAGTTTGTGCGCCAAGCGCAGGCCGATATTGCCTCCTCCGGCGATGGTGACGCGTTTATAGCCGTGTTCCAGGCGGCGCAGTTCGCTCATGACTGCGCGGATATTGGCGCGCGCGGCGATAAAGAACACCTCGTCGCCGGCTTCGATCACTGTGTCGCCCTGGGGAATGATCGGGGTGTTGCGGCGGTAGATGGCGGCCACGCGGGTGTCCACCTTGGGCATATGCTCGCGCAGGTAGCGCAACTGGCGGCCCACCAGCGGACCGCCTTTTACCGCTCGTACCGCCACCAGTTGCACCCGGCCATCGGCGAAATCCAGCACTTGCAGTGCGCCCGGGTGCTCAATCAGGCGCGCGACATACTCGGACACTAGGTGCTCCGGGCTGATCAAGACATCGATGGGAATAGACTGGGTGTCGAACAGCTGGGGGTGCTGCAGGTAGGCGCCGGCGCGCACCCGGGCGATCTTGGTGGGCACCCGGAACAGGGAGTGGGCGATCTGGCAGGCGACCATGTTGGTTTCGTCGTTGTTGGTTACCGCCACCAGAATGTCGGCGTCTTCTATCCCCGCCTCCAGCAGAATATTCGGGTGGGCGGCATGGCCGATCACGACGCCGATATCCAGGCGGTCGCGCAACTCCCGCAGGGTTTTCTCGTCGCTGTCCACCAGCACTATATCGTTGCGCTCGGAGGCGAGGCTTTCTGCCAGTGAGCCGCCCACTTGGCCGGCGCCGAGAATGATAATTTTCATAGACTGTCGAAGTTCGCGGTTCGGGCCGCTGTTATTCGGCTTTGCTCAGCAGAGCGTAGTAGAAACCGTCGCCACCGTCCGGCTGCGGAAACCGCTGCACACCCGCGATTTGGGGTTCGCCCCAGAGCGCGCCATTCAGCGTGTGCGGCGTATTGTCGCTCGCATCCTCCGCCTCCGCAACGAAGCCTGCCACCACCTCGGCGTTCTCCGCCGGCAGTATCGAGCAGGTAGCGTAGAGCAGGCTGCCGCCGGGTTTGAGCAGTGGCCACATTGCCCGCAGGATTCTGGCCTGAAGATCCGCCAGTTCGGCGATATCCGCTTCGCGGCGCAGCAGTTTGATATCCGGATTGCGGCGGATGACGCCGGTGGCGGAGCAGGGGGCGTCGAGCAAAATGCGATCGAAGAGCTGTCCGTCCCACCAGGCCGCGGGTTCGGTGGCATCGGCACAGATCAGTTCCGCCGCGAGGCGGGTTCTGCACAGATTTTCCCGCACGCGGTCCAGGCGCTCTTCATCTATGTCAAGCGCGCTCAGCGCAATCGATGGCTGCTGTTCCAGCAGATGGCAGCTTTTGCCGCCGGGCGCCGCACAGGCGTCCAGAATCCGCTCGCCCGCCGCGGGTTGGAGCAGTTGTGCCGCCAGCTGCGCCGATTCGTCCTGTACGCTGACCAGACCCTCATTGAAGCCGGGCAATTGATCCACTGCACGGGGCTGGGCGAGCGTGATGCCCACCAGCGAGATGTCGCAGGGGGTGGCGGATATACCGGCCGCCTGCAATTGGTGCAGATAGTCATTGCGGGAAATCTTGCCGCTGTTGACCCGCAGCGTCATCGGCGGGCTGGCGTTGTTGGCGCGGAAAATCTCCCCGGCCCGATCGGGCCAGGCGGCTTTTATGCGCCGCCACAGCCAGTCCGGATGCGCGGAACTGAACTGTGGGTTACCGGATAGTTTCCGTTGTAGCTGTTCGCGGCTGCGCTGATAGGCGCGCAGTACACCATTGATAAGACCGGTGGCGCGATCCAGCCCCAGTTCGCGGGCGGCATTAACTGTGGCTGAGATGGCGGCGTGGTCGGGAATGCGGGTGTACTCCAGCTGATAGAGGCCGAGTAACAGCAGTGCCTCAATTTCCCTATCCGCCGGCCGCCTGCGCAGCAGCTTCTGCGCCAGCAACTGCAGCCGCGGCGCGGTGCGCGCGCTGCCGTAGCAGAGTTCACGCAGCAGCGCCCGGTCGCGTTCACGCACCTTGCCTTCGACCAGCGGCAACTGTTTTGCCAGGGAGCCCTGGTCCGCAAACAGGGCCGCCAGCACTCGCGCCGCCTGGGCGCGGACATCGGCAGTCATTTATTCACCCAGCCGCACACCGGGTGCGAAGAGCGCCCGGTAGCCTTTGAGTATCTCTTCTGCTGGCAGGGCTTTTTTGCCTGGCAGTTGCAGCAGCTGCAGCCGTAGCGCCTCGCGGCCGCAGGCAACCAGTATGCCCTCGGCGTCGGCGGAGAGGATGGTGCCGGGGATGTCGCGGTGGCAGCCGCGCTCCAGTTGCGCCTTGTAAATGCGCAACCGCTGCTTCCCTTTTGCATCGCTACAGGTGGTCCAGCAGACGGGGAAAGGGTTGAAGGCGCGAATTTGCCGGTCCAGCTCCTCCGCTGGGCGGAGCCAGTCGATGCGCGCTTCTTCCTTGCTGATTTTGGCGGCGTAGTTGGCTTTGGTGTCGTCCTGGATTCGCGGTACTGCGGTGCCGGCAGCCAGTTGTTCGAGGGCTTCCAGCAGGGCCGGCCCACCCAGACCTGCCAGTTTGTCGTGCAAGCTGCCACCGGTATCGGCCGGGGTGATCGGGCAGCGCTTTTCCACCAGTACGGGGCCCGTGTCCAGGCCCGCTTCCATCTGCATAATGGATACGCCGCTGACCGCATCGCCGGCCTCAATGGCGCGCTGTATGGGGGCGGCGCCGCGCCAGCGCGGCAATAGGGAGGCGTGCACATTAACGCAGCCCAGGCGCGGTGTATCCAGTACCGCCTGCGGCAGTATCAGGCCATAAGCGACCACTACCATCAGGTCGGCATTCAGTGCGGCCAACTCTGCCTGTGCCGCTTCATCGCGCAGGCTCTGGGGCTGGTAAACGGGAATTTCGTGCTGCTGTGCCAGCTGTTTGACCGGGCTGGCCTGCGGCTTTTTTCCGCGCCCGGCGGGCCTGTCCGGCTGGGTGTAGGCGGCGATTACCCTGTGCTGGCTGTCGAGCAGTGTCTGTAAGTGTACGGCGGCAAACTCCGGTGTGCCGGCGAAAACAATATTCAATGGTTGCGTCATGGGTTCCGCTGTGGAAGGGCCGCCGGGGTCCCCCGGCGGCGAATCAATTCAGAAGGTCTTCAGGCGCGTCTGCGGTGGGCTTTTTCCAGTTTGGAGCGGATGCGGTTGCGTTTCAGCGGCGACAGGTAGTCGACAAACAGTTTGCCGTCCAGGTGGTCCACTTCGTGTTGCACGCATACCGCCAGCAGGCCCTCAGCCTCCAGAGCGAAGGTCTCGCCATTGCGGTCCAGGGCCTTGACGCGCACCTTGCGCGGCCGCTCCACCGTTTCATAAAAGCCGGGCACCGACAGGCAGCCCTCATCGTACTGGTGTATCTCCTCGTCGAGCACCTCGATTTCCGGGTTGATAAACACCAGCGGTTCGTTTTGATCTTCGGAAACATCGATCACCACGATACGCTGATGGACGTTTACCTGGGTTGCGGCCAGGCCGACACCGGGGGCGGCGTACATGGTTTCGAACATGTCGTCCACCAGTCGGCGCAGCTCGTCGGTTACTTTTTCGACCGGTTTTGCGACTTGGCGCAGGCGCGGATCGGGAAATTCGAGGATCTCAAGTTTGGCCATAACACCGTGACAAACTTCTAGTATTCATGGAACTTGCGCTGATAACATAATGATCGCGCTCGATATTTGCCGCTAAACCACCGGGGCGGTGGCCTGGCGCCGTAAGATTATAGCGATAAAGAGCATAGGAATGCTTCAATGAGAAAAATTATTCTGGCGGCCACGGCCCTGTTGCTGGCGGTGGCCTTTGGCATTCAGGCGCAGGACCAGGTGCGCCTCAACCCGGACCACCCGGATGTTTATGTGGTGCAGGAGGGGGACACGCTTTGGGATATCTCCGGCCGCTTCCTCGCCGAGCCCTGGCAATGGCCGGAAATCTGGCAGGTTAACCCCCAGGTGGAAAACCCGCATTTGATCTATCCCGGCGACCGGCTGCGCCTCGTCTATGTGGAGGGCCAGCCCCAGTTGCACCTGGAGCGGGGACCGCGCGGCTACAAACTGAGCCCGGCGGCCGGAACGAACAGCTTGCACCCGCAGGTGCGTCGCGAACCCCTGGCGGACGCAATACCGGCGATTCCGCTGGACGCTATCAACGCTTTCCTTTCCCGCACCCGTATTGTCGCACCGGATGCCTTCAAAGGCGCGCCCTATGTAATCTCCGGTGCCGATCAACGCATTTTGATGGGGGCCGGTGAAAGGATTTACGCCCGCGGCGATTTCCGTGAGCCGCTGGCCTCCTACGGTATCTATCGCCCCGGTCCCGTCTACGCGGACCCGGTCACCGGCGAGATACTCGGCCGCCAGGCACTGGACGTGGGTTCCGCTGACCTGTTCCAGCTGGACCCGGATCACCGCGAAAACTTTGCCGTGGCCACGATGCAAGTTACACGTACGGCCCGCGAGATTCGCCTGGAAGACCGGTTGTTACCGGTGGAGGAGCGCTCTATCGCGGCCCTGTTCCAGCCCGGTGCGCCGGCGGTGCCTGTGGACGGCTACATCCTCGGTGTGGACGAAGGTGTAACCCAGATCGGCAAGTACGATGTGGTCGTGGTGAATCGCGGCGAGCGCGAAGGGCTGCAACCCGGCCATGTGCTGTCTATTTACAAGCAGGGCGCTACGGTTCGCGACCGTATCGAGCGCGATACTGTGAAGTTGCCGGACGAGTACGCTGGCGTGATGATGGTATTCCGGACCTTCGAGAAGATGAGTCTGGCGCTGGTGCTCGAAGCGGACCGGCCCCTGGAAGTTATGGATCTGGTGCGCAACCCCTAAAGGCGTTCCACGCGCACTGCCTTGCGTGCGGCGGCACCGCCACTTGGGGCTGCCGCCCACACGCAAAAGCACGAGAAGCCAATTCGCATGGATGCGTTGACTGCTACCTTGGCGCTGTTGCGGCTGGAGGGTTTGGGCCCCGGCCGCTACTGGCAACTGATCGAACATTTCGGCGACCCGGTCGGGGCGCTGCAATCTCTCTCCGAATTCCCTCCCAATCGTTTCCCCGAACGGGTTCAAGGCCAATGGCGCGAGTTGGCAAGGCTCGGTGAGCACAGCGCGCAGGTCGCCTGGGCGTATGCGGAACAAGAACGCTGTGCTGCCGCCGGGGTGCGGCTGTTGTCCCACAGCGAAGACGACTATCCGCGCCTATTGGCGGAAATCTCCCGCCCGCCGCCGCTGCTCTATGTGCGCGGTGCCGTTGAGGCCTTGCAGCTGCCGCAGATTGCGGTGGTGGGGGCCCGACGGGCCAGCCGCAGCGGACTGGACAACGCCCGCGCTTTTGCCACCGAGCTGGCCGGCAGCGGTTTTGCGGTTACCTCCGGCCTTGCGCTCGGGGTGGATGCCGCGGCGCATCTCGGCGCGCTCAAAGCCGGGGGCGTAACCCTGGCGGTGCTCGGCAGCGGTGTGGACAGGCTCTACCCGCGCCGTAACCAGCCACTGGCGGAGGACATTGTTGCTGGCGGTGGAGCCATCGTCAGTGAACAGCCCATGGGCAGTGCCCCGGAAGCGAGCAATTTCCCGCGGCGCAATCGCATTATCGCTGGCTTATCCCTGGGGGTATTAGTGGTGGAGGCCGCGCTGCGCTCAGGTTCTCTGATCACAGCACAACTGGCCCTGGAGCAGAACCGAGAAGTGTTCGCCATCCCCGGCTCAATCCACAATCCGTTGGCTCGCGGCTGCCACAAATTAATCAAGGAAGGCGCGGCGTTGGTCGAGACCAGTATGGATATCGTCCAGCAACTGGGTGGCCTTCTGGCTCAGCCGCCGGCTGACGCGCATGAACCTGGCGGCGGAATTCTGGAAACACGGCAGCGGCGTCTGGTGGAAGCATTGGGCGGGGATCTCCGCACGCTGGAGCAATTGGCGCGGGATACCGGTGAGGATACGGGCCCCCTGATGGCGCAGTTGCTGGAGCTGGAGTTGGCGGGGATAGTGGAGCAGTTGCCCGGCGGTTATCAATTGACGCCCGCCGGGGCGGCCCACCTGCAGGAAACGATCGATTAGAAGAGGTCTTGCCCGTCAACCGGTTCGCCGTGCATCGCGGGTCCGACAATACTGATTCGGACTTGGAACAGGAGGTTGCCAATGGCGGACAAACCCACTCTCACCACCACGGCCGGTGCGCCTGTACCGGATAACCGCAACAGTCTTACCGCAGGGCCGCGAGGGCCCCTGCTGCTACAGGACTATCAGTTGATCGAAAAGCTGGCGCACCAGAACCGCGAGCGGATTCCCGAGCGCACGGTACACGCCAATGGCTGGGGTGCGCACGGCACTCTGAAGATTACGGGGGACCTTTCTCGCTATACCTGCGCCAAGGTATTGCAGCCAGGTGTTGAGACCCCTATGTTGGCACGATTCTCCACCGTTGCCGGAGAGCGTGGCGCCGCGGATGCGGAGCGGGATGTGCGAGGTTTTGCGCTCAAGTTTTATACCGAAGACGGCAACTGGGATTTGGTGGGCAACAACACGCCGGTATTCTTCGTTCGCGACCCATACAAGTTCCCGGATTTTATCCACACCCAGAAGCGTCACCCGCGCACTAACCTGCGCTCACCGACCGCCATGTGGGACTTTTGGTCCCTGTGCCCGGAAAGTATCCATCAGGTCACCATACTGTTTTCCGACCGCGGCCTCCCGGTATCGCCCATGCATATGAACGGCTACGGCTCTCACACCTATTCCCTGTGGAATCACAGCGGGGAGCGCTACTGGGTCAAGTTCCATTTTAAGACTCAACAGGGGCACAAGTACTTCACCAATGCAGAAGCGGCGGAAGTGATTGGTCACAGTCGCGAGAGCTATCAGGAGGCGCTCTACGGCGCCATCGAAAGGGGCGACTATCCCCGGTGGACCATGCAGGTACAGGTGATGCCGGAAAAGGATGCGGACAAAATGCCTTTTAACCCTTTTGATCTCACCAAAGTCTGGCCACACGGCGATTTCCCGCCCATCGATGTGGGTGTGATGGAACTCAACCGCAACCCGGACGATTACTTCGCCGAAATAGAACAGGCGGCGTTCTCACCATCGAACATCGTGCCCGGTATCGGCCATTCTCCGGACAAGATGCTCCAGGCGCGCATCTTTGCCTATGCCGATGCCCACCGCCACCGTCTCGGTACCCACTATGAACACCTGCCAATCAACGCGCCCAAATGTCCGGTGCATAACTACTACCGCGACGGAGAAATGAACACTACCGGCTGCCGGACTGGAAATCCGGATGCCTATTACGAGCCGAACTCTTTTGCAGGTCCGATTGCGGATCCCCGCGCCAAGGAACCGCCGCTGGCCATATCCGGTGATGCCGATCGCTACGAACATAGCGAGGGCAATGACGACTACAGTCAGGCCCGCGCCCTTTTTAATCTGTTTGATGATGGCCAGAAAGAGCGCTTGTTCGAAAATATCGCCGAGTCCATGTCCGGCGTACCGGAAGAGATCATTCGGCGCCAGTTGGGGCACTTTGCAAAGGTCCACCCGGACTATGCCGATGGTGTCAGGGTCGCATTGGGCATACGCTAGGGAACCTCTGATTAATTTGTGTGAACGCTTTGGTTAGTTCCGTGGCGCTCAGGCAATAGGATGGCCATTTCGAAAACGCACGAGTACTTCCCTGTATCCGACAGTTTCGAAATGGCCATGCTATCACTTGAGCTTCTCATCTAGCGCCAAAGAATTTTTACCGTCAGGAAGCGAATTAATCAGAGGTTCTTCGGGGGCGGATGTGAAGCTCAGGTGAGCTGTCGCTGAGCCCGAGGTGCTTAGATAGAGGGGAGGCAATTCGAAAGCGCATCAGGCTGCTGCTGTAGTTTCGTTGGAGAGCGCCTTGTCCGCGGCGGCGCAATCGGCTAGATTGCCGCGCTTCCTGCATGCCAGAAACAAGAGAACCGACATGAGCAAGCCTTTTGTAGCCATCCTGATGGGCTCCGACTCGGACCTGCCAACCATGGAAGCCGCCTTCGACGTGCTGGAGAAGTTCGGTATCGACTACGAGGTGAAAGTCACTTCGGCGCACCGCACGCCGGAAAATACCCACAACTATGTGGTCGACGCCGATAAACGCGGTTGTGCTGCTTTTATCTGTGCCGCCGGCATGGCCGCCCACTTGGCGGGTGCCGTTTCCGCCACCACCCTAAAGCCGGTGATCGGTGTACCGATCAACGCTTCACTGGACGGACTGGACGCACTGCTTTCCACTGTGCAGATGCCCGGTGGTATTCCTGTGGCAACTGTGGCCATCGGCAAAGCCGGTGCCAAGAATGCCGCCTATCTGGCCGCGCAGATTATCGGCGTGTCCGACGCAACCATGCACCAAAAACTGGTGGATGAGCGCCGTGCCAATGCGGAGGCCATTATTGCCAAGGACGCTGAGCTGCAGAAACGCCTGCAAGAGCGCAAGGCCAAGTAAGCCTGGCGCCGTGCGCTATTCTCCAATCGCCGTAAAAAAAGCCGCTCGCGCTCTGGCCGCGGGCGGTGTTATCGCCCACCCCACGGAGTCTGTGTGGGGGCTCGCCTGCGATCCGAATAACCACCGGGCAGTGCAGCGCCTGCTGCAGCTGAAGGACCGGCCTGTGGCGAAGGGGCTGATTCTGGTTTCCGGAGAAGAGCGACATTTCGCCGGCTTGCTGGATCCGCTCGATGAGCGGCAGTTGCGACAGATTCACACCACTTGGCCCGGTCCGGTCACTTGGTTGGTGCCACACTGCGGCCGCGTTCCTTCCTGGATCAGCGGTGCCCACCAATCGGTGGCACTGCGCTGCACCGACCATCCCTTTACCGCTGCGCTGACGCGCGCTTTTGGCGGCGCTATTGTATCCACCTCCGCCAACCCTTCCGGCTGTCAGCCGGCGAGGCACAAGTACCAAGTTTTGCGCTATTTCGGCGACACCCTGGATTTTGTCGGTGGCGGCGCCACCGGTGGCCGCAATGCGCCCAGCGAAATCCGCGATCTGATCAGTGGTGAGGTATTGCGCCCCGGCGGTTGAAAATCCACTCTGGCCAGCGGCCGGAGACTTTCCCACAACAGAGCGGTTTCACACCATGAGTCAAATTGATATCGAGGCGGTAAAACATTATTTGCTGACGCTGCAGGATCGTATCTGCGAGGCGCTAAGCGCCGAAGACGGCACTCCCTTTCGCGAAGACGTTTGGAGCAGGCCCGGTGGTGGTGGTGGCCGGACCCGGGTGCTGGAAGAGGGCGCTTTGATTGAAAAGGGCGGGGTCAACTTTTCCCACGTCCACGGCGAGGGGTTGCCGCCCTCAGCCACCGCCAACCGCCCGGAACTGGCTGGCCGTTCCTTCAACGCGATGGGGGTGTCCCTGGTGATCCACCCGCGCAATCCCTATGTGCCCACCAGTCACGCCAACGTACGCTTGTTTGTCGCAGAAAAAGACGGTGAGGCGCCGGTTTGGTGGTTTGGTGGTGGTTACGATTTGACGCCTTATTACGGGTTTCACGAGGATGTGGTGCACTGGCACCGCACAGCGAAAAAAGCCTGTGACCCTTTTGGGGCCGACGTCTATCCTCGATTCAAGCAGTGGTGTGATGAATACTTCTATCTCAAGCACCGCGGTGAGGCCCGGGGTGTCGGCGGACTCTTTTTCGACGACTTTAACCAAGGCGGGTTCGACAACGCCTTCGCATTGATGCGCTCGGTGGGCGACAGTTACTTGGACGCCTATTTGCCAATTGTGCGCCGGCGCAAGGACACCGACTATGGTGAGCGGGAACGGCAGTTCCAGCTCTACCGCCGCGGCCGCTACGTGGAATTCAACCTGGTGTACGATCGCGGAACCCTCTTCGGACTGCAAAGCGGGGGCCGCACTGAATCGATTTTGATGTCTTTGCCATCGCTGGTGCGATGGCAATACGATTGGCAGCCGGAGCCGGGCTCCGACGAGGAAAAACTGTACACGGAGTTCCTGCCCCGTCGCGAATGGATTGAATAAACAGGGAGACTGTCGTGCACAAAGTGCGACTGGAAGAGATCAACAGGCTGTTTCAGGACTACCGACGCCAACTGGAAGGGGGAGATGGCTTGCAGGTTGCCGACTTTTACCGTTTCCCTCTGCACTACTACCGCGAGGATAGCGGCAAGGAGGCAATGTCCAGAGAGAAGTTTGTGCAGCAGGTGGCCAGGCTGCTGAAAGTCTACCGTCGCCTGGGGGTCAGTCAAATAGTCGGCTCTGTCACCGATATTATCGAGGTGAACACCAATAGCAGCCTGGTGACACTGAACTGGATTCTGTTGACCGCGCAGGGGGAAAAAAGCGTGGAGCTATACAACACCACCGTCCGCTATCTGGTTAGTGATACCGATGCCGGACTTAAAATCGACAGCTTGATCATGGTGGACGAGGCGACAAAGATCCGCCGCGCCGTGCGCGCACAAGGGAGACAGCGCAAGTGACGGACAACTACGCGGTCGTGGGCAATCCGATTGCCCATTCGCTCTCGCCGCGCATTCACGGTGCCTTTGCCGCGCAGACCGGGCAGGATATCCACTACGGGCGGCAACTGGTGGAAGAGGGGGCGTTCGCGGCCTTTGCGCGGGGCTTTTTCGCCAGTGGCGGCTGCGGATTGAACGTCACTATGCCCTTCAAGCTGGACGCCTGTGACTTCGCGGACGAATTGACCGAGCGCGCCCGTGCCGCCGGCGCCGTCAATACCCTCAAGAAACTGCATGATGGCCGTGTGCTCGGCGACAATACGGACGGCGCCGGTCTGGTTTCCGATATTCGCGACAACCTGGGGTGGGTAATCCGCGATAGGAGGGTCCTGGTGCTCGGAGCCGGCGGGGCCGCCCGCGGGGTACTCTTGCCGCTGCTGGCGGAAACACCGGAGCGAATTCATATCGCCAACCGGACTGTGGCAAAAGCCGAATGGCTGGCTAAAGAATTCTCCGCTGACGCCGAAATTACAGCTGGCGGCCTGGAAGAATTTCCGTGCGCCTTCGACCTCATCATCAACGCCAGTTCCGCCGGTCTCAGCAACGAAATGCCGCATCTGCCGGAAAAAATTCTCGGCGAGAACTGCAAGGCCTATGACATGGTGTACGGCGCGGAACCGACGCCTTTTATGTGCTGGGCCAAAGCACGGGGCGCCACTGTGGCAGACGGCCTGGGTATGTTGGTGGGACAAGCCGCGGAGTCTTTCTTTCTGTGGCGGGGCCTGCGGCCGGATGTCGCGCCGATACTGCAGCAGCTGCGGAAAGAATTGCAGAACAAGTAGTCTAGGGGGATTTTTTGTGCGTGAGTTTCTGCGGAACCTGTCGCTTTGTTTTGCCGCGGGCGCCTTTGGCGGTCTTTGCTACGCACTCGGACTCTGGGCCATGGGGCACTACGGCTTTACCCGCTGGCTGGGGGTTGATATTGCCCCGCACCTCTCCGCTGGCTACCTGTATCAGCGCATCGTATGGGGCGGTATCTGCGGGCTGATTTTTTTACTGCCCTGGCACAGATCCTGGTTCTCCCGGGGGTTTTGGCTGTCGCTGATCCCGGCCGGTGTCTTGTTATTTCTGCTACTGCCAATGCGCGGCTATGGCCTCGGCGCTCTTTCTCTGGGCCTGATGGCGCCCCTGGTGATCATTCTCGCTTGTGCTATTGGCGGCATCGCCGCTTCGGGGCTTTTGCGCGCCGAAGCCAGATAAGCACGTCATTACCCACGCAAATCAAGCCGGGACTCAGTGGCTCAGCAGCAGCTGGCTGGCCACACTGAACATCATCACAGCCACACCCAAGTCAAGCAGGCGCCAGGTTGCTGGACGCGCCAGCCAGGGCGAGAGCCAAGCGGCACCCAGGGCCAGGGTAAAAAACCAGGCCAGGGAGGCGCTGGCGGCGCCCAGTGCATAGGCGCCGGGTGCGGGCTGCTGGGCACCGAGTGAGCCGATCAGCAATACGGTATCCAGATATACGTGCGGGTTGAGTAGAGTCACAGCCAGTGCGGAGAGCAAAACCGCCCGGCGCGAACGCGGGACTGAGTCGGGAGTTTGGAGCCCGCTAGGGCGAAGCGCTCGCATCAGCGCCTTGATTCCGTACCAGAGCAGAAAAGCCGCGCCGCCCCAGCGTGCCACCGCCAACAGTGTCGGGCTTTGCAGCAACAGAGTGGCCAGGCCGAAAACGCCAGCGGAAACCAGTATCGCATCGCACAGCACACAGAGCGCTGCCACTGGCAAGTGATGCTCACGGCGCAGACTCTGGGCCAGGACAAACGTATTTTGCGCACCTATGGCCACGATAAGCCCGGCGGCCACTAACAGGCCGTTCACATAACTTTGCCACATCTCAGCATACTCCTCGCGGGAATCCGGGTACACGGAAGCAGCGGAACAGCGTCGCAAGCGGTGTTTGGGTTCTCATGGGGCAATCATATGGGCAGAGATAATAGTGGTGAGTGTGTCGCGAAAGAATGTATAAGAAAAACAAATTTTCATGATGATGTATTAGAGAAATTGATGTTTGACTATAAATTGCTTTTTGCACTTGCCGCCGTGGTGGAGCAGGGTGGCTTTGAGCGGGCCGCAGTGGCACTGGGTCTGTCCCAATCGGCGGTGTCACAGCGAATCAAGCTACTGGAAGCCCGGGTGGGGCAGCCGGTACTGGTACGGGCGACACCGCCCCAGCCGACGGAATTGGGGCGGCATTTGCTCAACCATATCCAGCAGGTGCGCCTGCTTGAGCGCGACCTGACAGAGCTGGTACCGACGCTGTCTGAGGGCGGCGGACCCGAGCGGTTGCGAATTGCGATAAACGCCGACACGCTGGCGACTTGGTGGGCCCCGGCCGTGGCTGAATTCTGTGCGGCGCAGCGGGTATTGCTGGACCATGTGGTGGAGGATCAGGAGGTCGGGCTCAAGCGCATGCGCGCCGGGGAGGTAGCTGCCTGTGTGTGCGCCTCCGAGCGTCCGGTAGCCGGTGCCCGCAGCGTCCTTCTGGGTGCCATGCGCTACCGGGCTTTGGCAAGCCCCGGCTTTATCGCCCGCTATTTCCCCAGAGGCGTGACATCCGAAGCACTGGCGCACAGTCCCGCCATTGTGTTTGGGCCGGACGACTCACTCCAGCACCGCTACCTGGAATCTCTGGGGGTGAGCGGCAACTTCGCCCATCACCTGTGCCCGTCCGCGGAGGGGTTTGTATGCCTGGCTTCCGCCGGTCTCGGTTGGGGGCTGGTACCGGAACTGCAGGCGGTGGGAGAGCTGGCCCGGGGGGAGCTGGTGGAGCTGCTGCCGGATCGCCCGGTGGATGTGCCGCTCTATTGGCACTATTGGCGCAACGGCGGTGCCCTCTTGGACGAGCTCACCCGCCAGTTGCTGCACCGGGCGAAAAGCCTGTTGGTGCACCAGAGAGCCCCGGACTGATTTATGCAGGCGTCGCGGTAAGACTCGAGGGGGCTCAGACGGAAAAATCAACGTCCAGCAGACAGCAGCTTTGCGCATAGCCCATCGCCCGCTTGATCGTGGGGTAAACGGAGGCAGTGGCGACACAAACGCCCAATTCTATGCGTTGGCGTTTTTCCAGAATGGTGTCGATGCGCTCTTCCAGCTGGGGATCAATGTCCTGGTGGCCGGCCACTGCAGTGGCGAAATCAAAGATATCCTTCAGCTTGTCCGGCAGGTGGCTGCCGCCCTGCAGACAGGCCTGCACCAGTGATTTATCCAGTCCCGCTTCCAGGGCCATACGCACGCTTAACTGGAGGCAAGCGCCGCAGTCTGCCACCTGCATAGCGGCAAGTTTGCTGACCCAATAGATGTCAGCCGACAGGAATTCCCGGTGGTGGGAAAGCGGGCGAAAATTGGCAAATTTCTCGTAGCCCTTCGGTGAGGCGTGAAGGAACTCCTTCAGATAATCCATATCGTAGCGGTAGCGCCGGGAGAATGCTTCTATCTCTTGCAGATGTTGTTCCGGTGTCATGTGGTAGCTCCTTGCGTTGACAGACGATCGACACTTCGGCGACCCGCCAGTTTCGGAGAGAATCATGACGGATTGAGCCGGGCAACCGCTCGAGCGGCGGAAGTTTAGGATTGTTGGCGCTCAGCTAGGTACTGATTCTTTAACTTTACGTAGTTGTCGGCGGAATAGCGGAAGAAAGCTTTTTCTTTATCTGTCAATTGCCGCGCGGGTTTGGCCGGTGAACCGACATAGAGGAAGCCGCTCTCCAGTGTCTTCCCTGGAGGTACCAGCGCGCCAGCGGCGAGCACAACCTCGTCTTCAATAACGGCGCCGTCTAATACAATGGCCCCGATACCGATCAATACCCGGTTGCCGACAGTACAGCCGTGCAGACACGCTTTGTGGCCGATGGTCACGTCGTCGCCGATGGTCAGCGGCCAGCCTTCCGGGTTGAAGGGGCCGGCGTGGGTGATGTGCAACACCGCCCCATCCTGCACACTAGTGCGCGCGCCGATGCGGATGCGGTGCATATCGCCCCGCACAACCGCCATGGGCCACACGGAGCTGTCGTCTCCCAGGGTCACGTCGCCGATGACGGCGGATTGCGGGTCTATATACACACCCTGGCCGAGCCGGGGCGATTTTTCACGGTCTGAGTCTCCGAGGGCACGCAGTGGGGACATCATCAATCTCCTGTACAATCGGCGCCCTATCATAGCCTTATCCTACACGTGGGTCTTGTATGTCCAATTCCGTACCGACTTCTCCTCTGCTCGATATGCCACTGCTCCCGCCGTTTGACCGTTTGCGGCCGGAGGATGTGGAACCGGCAATCGCCGAATTGATCGATCGATGCTGCCGGAAGTTGCAAGAAGGGCTAAATAAGCCGGGTTGGGAAAGTACCCTGGCTCCCCTGGAAGAGGTCCAGGACCAGCTCAACCGCGCCTTTTCGCCAGTCAGTCACCTTAACAGTGTATTGAGTGGACCCTGGCGGGCGCCTTACGAGGCAGCGTTGGCCCGGGTGACCGCCTATTGGACCGAGCTGGGGCAGAACCGCGATCTGTACGCCATCTACCAGCAGCTGGCGGATTCACCCGCATTCTCTAGCTGGCCGCAGCAGCGCAAGAAAGCCGTGGAATTGGGGTTGCGGGATTTCGTCTTGGGCGGGGTTGGGCTCGAGGGGCGGGCGCGGGAGACTTTCGCTGCCAACAGCCAGCGTTTGGCGGAGTTATCCAGCCGTTTTGCCAATAATGTGCTCGATGCCACCAATGCTTGGACCTGGCATACAGAAGACGAAAGTGAGCTCTCCGGCCTGCCACAGACGGCACTGGCCGCCGCCCGAGCGGCGGCGCAGTCCAGGGGACTGGAAGGCTGGGTGATTACGCTCGAAGGCCCCAGTTATCTCGCGGTCATGACCCACGCCGACAACCGCGACCTGCGGGAGCGGGTGCACAAGGCGTATGTCAGCCGCGCCTCTGACACCGGCCCCAACGGCGGCGAGTTCGACAACTCGGCAGTGATGGAAGAGATATTGCGCCTGCGCTCGGAGCAGGCGCGGCTGTTGGGAATGGCCAATTACGCCGAACTGTCACTGGCCAGTAAGATGGCGCCGGACACTGACAAAGTGCTGGAGTTTCTGGGGGATCTGGCTGCGCGGGCGAAACCGGCGGCGGAGCGGGATTTCGCTGAACTGCAGGCTTTCGCCGCGGAAAAACTCGGCTTGGCTGAACTGCAACCCTGGGATATCGCCTGGGCGTCGGAAAAGCTAAAACGGGCGCGTTACGCGGTCAGCCAGGAGGAACTGCGCCCCTATTTCCCCTACCGCAAAGTGCTCGCCGGTCTTTTCGCGGTGGTGGAAAAACTGTTTGGCGTCACCGTGGAGGAGGATGAGCAGGTACCTTGCTGGCACCGAGATGTACAGTTCTTCTGGCTGCAACGGAACGGCGAGCGCATCGCTGGTTTTTACCTGGACCCCTTTGCCCGCGAGAACAAGCGCGGCGGCGCCTGGATGGACAGCGTTTGCGTGCGCCGGCAGACTACCAATGGCCTGCAGCTGCCGGTGGCTTATTTGGTATGCAACTTTTCCGCACCTACTGCGGACAAGCCCTCCCTGCTGACCCACTACGAGGTCACCACCCTGTTTCACGAATTCGGCCACGGTCTGCACCATATGCTGACCAAAGTGGATGTGGCGGCCGTATCCGGGATCAACGGTGTGGCCTGGGATGCGGTGGAATTACCGAGCCAGTTCCTGGAGAACTGGTGCTGGCAGCCGGAAGTTATCGCGATGATTTCCGGGCACTTCGAAACCGGTGAGCCGCTTCCACAGACACTGTTGGAGCGTATGCTGGCGGCAAAGAATTTTCAGTCGGCCATGTTCACCGTGCGTCAGCTGGAGTTTGCACTGTTCGATTTTAAACTGCACTGCCTCGAGCAGGGCGCCTCCGCCGCCGATATTCAGCAGCTCCTGGACAAGGTGCGCGCGCAAGTGGCGGTGGTCCCGGTAGCCGATGAGAACCGCTTCCAGCACAGCTTCAGTCATATTTTTGCCGGCGGTTATGCCGCGGGCTATTACAGTTATAAATGGGCCGAAGTGCTCTCTGCGGATGCCTTCTCTCTGTTTGAGGAAAAGGGAATTTTCGATGCTGCCACGGGTGAGCGGTTCCTACACGCTATTCTCGAACAGGGCGGCAGTCGCGACGCGCTGGATCTGTTCACGGAATTTCGCGGGCGCGAACCTAGAATAGACGCTTTGCTGCGTCATTCCGGTATAGAGCAACAGGAGTTGAATACAACCCCAGGCTGAGTGCCAGCAAGCAGAAGTGGCGATCACCTATACCGCGCTCTGCCGCTGAACTCACGGCATTCAGGTCAACCAACTGAGCAGTAAAACGATGAAACAAGATGAGGGCGAAAAGCCGCCGAAAAAACGATTTATCGCCGGTGCCGTTTGTCCGCGCTGCGGCCAAATGGACCGAATCGTTAATTATCGTCAGAATGATAAAAATTACCGCGAGTGTGTCGCCTGCGGATTCAAGGACGAAATTCGACTGCAGTCCTCGCCCAGGGAACTTGCCACGCGGGTGCACAGGCCTGCAGGGGAAGAAGAAATCGCGGTACCGGTAAAAATCATTCAACCATCGAAAAAACAAACCTAGTGAAAAAACTGTATCCGCTACTGGCTTTTTTGCTGGTGGTCTCCATAGCCGCTCTCTACGGACTGGACTACTATCGCAACTTACGCGAACAGCAGCGTGAACAAACTGCACACCTGCTGGCCAGCTGCGTTAACCAGGGGTTGCTGGCGTTGTTCCGGCTGCAAGCCAATGACTGGCGCGCGCAGCCGGATTTCCATAGTGAACAGAAACGCAAACTCAAGGAAGTGGAAGCGCAGTTACCGCAACAACTGCTGGAAGGGCAGCCGTTTGCCGAGTGGCAGGAAGCCACGGTTATCTGCGATAAATTGACGCGTCACAGCAATCTGCAGCATGAAACCATCTTCCGCCCCCTGGGCGATTTTGCCGCACCGAAAATGTCCGACAGTCGCACGCTGAAGGATCGCAATGCCCTGAAGCACCGGTTGCGGGTAATTGACCAGCTGAAAATTTCCGCGCAGGCCGCGGACCGCTATCTGCAGGACCTGCTCGCCGATATCGACAATCAATTGCGCAACAGCAATCTGTCTCCACAGAGCCGCGAGCGCGCCCTGCGCGAGATTAACTCCCAAGTGCTGGATTTTTATCGCAAGGGGAAATTTTCAAAAACGCAGGTGGATGCGCATTTGCAACGGGTGGGGCGTTTCTATCGCTTGCTCGCCGATAATCCGGACGGATACAGTCTGCGCGGAGGAAGCCTGTATTTTTATGACCGGAATCTGCGCCGCGAGATCGACAACCTCAACAGCGCCATCCTACAGGGAGAAGCCCAGTTCTATGGGAATTGGGCGCAGATAGTCGAGCGGCAGCAATTGCAGTACAAATAGCGGTAGACTTCGCACTCAGTGCCCGTGTGGCCGGAGTCTCGCGGACATGTCCGCCTCACGCAGCTTAATGTAGTGTATGGATTTGGCGCTCTCCCAACGGGAGGCGCAGGGCAATACCCATTTCCGCTGCCAAGTCCGGCCAGGTACCTGGGGTTTCGATCAAGCGCTGTCGGGCAAGGATCATTGCCACCAGGCTTTCCGGAGCCAGCCGTTGTTTCCGGAACTGGTGGCCCAAAGCCATGCAGATTTGGTCCAAGTCCACAGCGTAAATCTCGCCGAGCAATTCTCTGACCACCAGATTCGCCACCATGGAATCCATCGGCAACAGCGGCATGCCACAGACTGGTTGCAGGTGATCGTTTATCTCCTCGAACGTGCGGTGTGCCAGGTAGGCATCGTCCAACAGGGCTGCCACACCGACTTGCTCCGGGTGCCGCTCCGGTGGTTCGGCAAAACCGTGAACAATTGTCTCCCGTACTGGATTGAAAGGCATTCCGCCCACTTCGCACAGTGTTTCCAGCTGTCGCAGCCACTCGGGTACTACCTGGATATAGCGAATGGCGAACTGCGTAAGCTGCTGCGCAATATCTCTCTGGGATACTTGGATAGCCCGGTGCAGCCGGGGCAGAGAGCGCTGGAGTGAGCGAAGGAAGCGGCCCTGGTGACGCTCGAGCGTGACAGCCCGTTCGATGGAATCTTCTATGATCTTATAGTCGTCACACATCACTACCACTTCTCACATCAACGGCGGTATCCCCTTTTCCGTTGATTTGCGAGGTGGCAATACTGCTAACGACAAAAGAAGATGGATGACTCTGTTGTCCCGGTACTACCCAGGACACTTTTAAAGTGTAGTAGCGATAATATACCGCCAAGCCCAAAGAACGTGAAACAAACCACAAAAATAGGCTGAACCACACGCCATGGTTGCCCCAGCCGCGGGTCAACCACCACACCGGGAAAAACACGAGCACGGTTGCCACAAACATGGAATCGCGCATTTCCCGGCTTTTGCCCACGCCGATAAAAACCCCGTCCAATTGGTAACTCCAGACCGCGATCAAAGGCAGGGTGCAGAGCCACCAATAGGCTCGCTCCGCCTGAGCGATGACAGTATTGAGATCCGTAAACAAGGGCAAAATCAGTGGGCGGCCGAATATGAGCACCAGTGTGATCACAGCCGCGCTGCCCAGAGCCCAGATACCGGCACTGCGCACAGTAGCGTGGAATAAGTGCGGGGATTTCTTTGCCACTGACTCGCCCACCAAGGCCTCGGTGGCGTGAGCGAAACCGTCCAGGGCATAGGAGGTCATCATCAACAGCTGCAACAATATTGCATTGGCCGCGAGTACCGCATCACCCTGCGCCGCGCCCTGGGCGGTAAAAAAGGTCAGGGTCAGCAGAAGCAGGCAGGTGCGTACGAAAAGGTCTCCATTGATGCGAGCCAGTTCCAGCCAGGGTGCGGCAGATCGGTGGGGAAAGAAGTCTGTGCGCTGGAGCTGTCGGGAAATATTTTTCCAGATATCCGCGTCCACCCGCCGCAGCCTGAGCAAGCCGCAGGCGAAGGCACAGACGTCGGCACAGACACTGGCCATGGCTGCGCCTTCTGCGCCCAGGCCGAGGCCGGCGATAAACACCAGGTCCAAGACGATATTAAGGGCATTGGCGGCCAAGAGGATAAACAGCGGTGCGCGGCTGTCCTGCCGGCCGATAAAAAAGCCCAGCAGGGCGAAGTTGGCCAGGGCAAGCGGCGCGCTCAGCAGGCGAATCTGAAGATAGGCTGCAGCGTGGGGCGCGGCCTGCGGGCTGGCGTTCATCCACTGCACGATGACCTCGAGCAGTGGAGAGGCAATAATCGCCAGCAACAGACCGAGAAGCAGCCCCGATAGTACCGCGCGCAGCAGCCAGTCAGCGCCGCCATCACCGCTTCGCGCGACCAGGCCAGTGGTCCCCATACGCAGAAAACCGAAAGCCCACAACAGCATCGACATGACACTCGCCCCTATGGCGACACCGGAAAGGTAAACCGGTGAAGGCAGGTGGCCGAGAATTGCCGTGTCCACGGCGCCGAGCAGGGGCACCGAGATATTGCTGAGAATCATCGGCCAGGCCAGATTCCAGACGCGACTGTTCATTGTGGGTTGTGGTTGCGACATACAGCTATCCGAATATGGGGCACTATCGTTCCCGCCGCTAGCGAAACTGTGCGATAAGGTTGCAGGATTTCCCAGTGCGTCAATACTTTACAGAGACGTGCCGCGGCGCCGTCAGAAGACGTTGAGAGCGGTCTTTATGCGGCCGGTTACGGAGCGGGGGCTGATTGACTTTTCCCCGGCGATATGTTCCTGTTAGCGATGCAGTAGTTGCGACAAAAAGAAACAGGTTGTTGGTTGTACCTTCCGGACGACGACATCTGAAGTAAAAATCTTAACTAAGAATAACAAGTTGCACTGACAGCAGTATCACGGGGATGTCTCCCCGTCCAGTGTATGTAGTCTTGTGTTACTACAGCATGTCCACAAAATCTGTGTGGATTTACTCCGCCGTTGCGGAGTACTCCGGTTATCCGTGGTGGCCAACGGCCGAGAATAATAACGACGGGTTTCGTATCTGAATCCCGCGAAAACACGGAGATCTGTAGGCGATGTTGAAAGGCTTCAAACGGCTGTTCGCCTTCCCGGCCGCCCTCGGCCTCGTCCATTCCTCACTGGCGGAGGAGCAAGGGGCGGAGCGCTGGGGGGTCAATATGAGGCAGGGGGTGACGGAGGTTGCCCAGAGTACTTACGACCTGCACATGCTGATCTTCTGGATCTGCGTGGCCATCGGCGTGCTGGTTTTTGGCGTGATGTTTTACAGCATGTGGCGCCACCGCAAGAGCAGGGGTTACAAGGCCGCGCAATTCCACGAAAGTACAATCGTGGAGCTCGTCTGGACGATTATTCCCACCCTGATTCTGATCGGCATGGCGGTTCCCGCCACCAAGACCCTCTACGATATTTACGACACGGAAGAAGCCGATATCGACATCATGGTCACCGGCTACCAGTGGAAGTGGAAGTATGACTACCTGGGCTCCGATGTTTCCTTTTTCTCCAACCTGTCCACGCCTCGCACTCAAATCGATAACCGCCAGCCCAAGAGCGAACACTATCTCCTGGAGGTAGATGAGCCACTGGTGATACCGGTGAACAAGAAAGTTCGTTTCCTACTCACCGCCAACGATGTTATCCATTCCTGGTGGGTGCCGGAGCTGGCGGTGAAGAAGGACGCCATCCCCGGCTTTATCAACGAGGCCTGGGCCAGGGTTGACGAGCCGGGAATCTACCGCGGCCAATGTGCCGAGCTATGCGGCAAAGATCACGGCTTTATGCCGATTGTGGTCAAGGCGGTTCCGGAGGCCGAGTACAACGCCTGGTTGAGCGAGCGCGCGGTGGCCGCGGCCAAAATGAAGGCGCTTACCGAGAAGACGTTTACCTTCGACGAACTCTTCGCGCGCGGTGAGCAGGTCTACAACCGTACCTGCGCCGCCTGTCACCAGCCCAATGGTCAGGGTGTGCCCGGAGCCTTCCCTGCCATCGCCGGTTCAAAGATCGCCACTGGGCCGCTGGAGGGGCACCTGAACATTGTGATCTATGGTTCCAAGGTCAACCCGGCGATGCAGGCGTTCGGCCAGCAGCTGTCCGAGGTGGACCTGGCCGCGGTGATCACTTATCAGCGCAATGCCTTCGGCAATGATATGGGCGACACCGTGCAGCCCGTCGACATTCTTAATTTCAAGAATCAGCAGTAGAGGAACTGGTCATGGCACACGGCCCGCAATCAGGATTCAAGCGGTGGCTCTTTACCACCAACCACAAAGATATCGGCTCCATGTACCTTTGGTTCAGCTTTGCGATGTTCCTGCTGGGCGGTTGCATGGCACTGGTGATCCGCGCCGAGTTGTTCGAGCCCGGTTTGCAAATTGTGCAGCCGGAGTTCTTCAACCAGATGACTACCATGCACGGTCTGATCATGGTTTTCGGGGCGGTGATGCCCGCCTTTGTCGGCCTCGCCAACTGGATGATTCCGATGATGATCGGCGCACCGGACATGGCGCTGCCGCGCATGAACAACTGGAGTTTCTGGATACTGCCATTCGCTTTCGCGATGCTTTTTTCAACCCTGTTTATGGAGGGTGGGGCGCCCAACTTCGGTTGGACTTTCTACGCTCCCTTATCCACGGAGTATGCACCGCCGAGCACCACCTTCTTCATTTTCTCTATTCATATCATGGGCGCCTCTTCCATTATGGGCGCGATTAATATCATCGCCACCATTCTGAATATGCGCGCGCCCGGCATGACGCTGATGAAGATGCCGCTGTTTGTTTGGACCTGGCTGATCACCGCCTACCTGTTGATCGCCGTGATGCCTGTGTTGGCGGGTGTGGTGACGATGATGTTGATGGATATTCACTTTGGCACCAGCTTTTTCAACGCGGCGGGCGGCGGTGATCCCGTACTCTTCCAGCATGTGTTCTGGTTCTTCGGCCACCCCGAGGTCTACATCATGATTTTGCCGGCCTTTGGTATTGTGTCGACGATCATCCCCACCTTCGCGCGCAAGCCGCTCTTCGGCTACAGCTCCATGGTGTATGCGACGGCCTCAATCGCATTTCTGAGCTTTATCGTCTGGGCGCACCATATGTTTACCGTGGGCATGCCAATCGCTGGTGAACTCTTTTTCATGTACGCCACTATGCTGATTGCGGTGCCTACTGGGGTCAAAGTGTTCAATTGGGTCACGACCATGTTCCGCGGCGCCATGACTTTTGAAACGCCGATGCTTTTCGCGGTGGCCTTTGTGATTCTCTTTACTATCGGCGGTTTCTCCGGCCTGATGCTCGCCATAGCGCCGGCGGACTTCCAGTACCACGATACTTACTTTGTGGTCGCGCACTTCCACTACGTGCTGGTACCTGGGGCTATCTTCTCCATCACCGCTGGTGTTTACTACTGGCTGCCGAAGTGGACCGGAAACATGTACAACGAAACCATGGGCAAGGTGCATTTCTGGCTGGCGTTTATTGGTCTCAACCTGACCTTCTTCCCAATGCACTTTGTCGGCTTGGCTGGGATGCCGAGGCGGATTCCGGACTACGCGCTGCAGTTCGCCGACTTCAACCAGATTTCCAGCATCGGTGCCTTCCTGTTCGGCGCCGCACAGATCGTTTTCTTGTTCAATGTCGTGCGCACCGTGATGGGGGGCAAGAAAGCAACAGACGAGGTTTGGGACAATCCACAAGGCTTGGAGTGGACTGTGCCTTCTCCAGCGCCGTATCACACTTTCAGCACACCACCAGCCGTGCGTTAAGGGGGAGACGGCGATGGGGCTGAGCGATAATGCAAAATTAGCCACCAAGCTGCTGGCGCTTGCCGCCGGCATGCTGGTGTTTGCCATTTTCGTGATGCCTCCCCTGTACAACGCCTTTTGCGAAATTACCGGGCTTAACGGAAAAACGGGCGGCAGATACGAAGCCGTACCTGCCGCAGTGGACTCGGATCGGACGGTAACGGTGCAGTTTGTGGCGAGCAACAACGAGAATATGCCCTGGCATTTCAAGCCGGGCCGGGTGTCAATAAAAGTGCACCCCGGCGAGGAGACAAACGCGGTTTTCCTGGCTTATAACCCGACGGACAGAGATATGGTCGGTCAGGCCATACCCAGTCTGGTGCCCTTCAAAGCCGCGGAGTATTTCCATAAAACCGAGTGCTTTTGCTTCAACCAGCAGACGTTGAAAGCGGGGGAAAGCGCGGAATTGCCACTGCGCTTTATTGTCGATCCGGATTTGCCGCGGAGCGTCAACACCATCACCCTTTCTTATACGCTGTTCGATGTCACGGAAAGAGTTTCAGCCCATTTTGATAACAACAATGCTGACCCCCAGCGAGAGGGATAGAAATTATGGCTACTGAAAGCAGCTACTATGTGCCCGAGCAATCTCGGCTGCCTATTTTCGCCACCATCGGTCTATTCCTGACCGCCTTTGGTGCCGCCTATTGGATTAATGGCGGCAGCGCATATATTTTCTCCGTCGGCGCCCTTGCGATGGCGGCAGTACTTTGGTTCTGGTTTTCCGCGGTAATCAGGGAAAACATGGCCGGCCTGAACAGCGAACAGCTAAAACGCTCCTATGTCTGGGGAATGGGCTGGTTTATATTTTCAGAAGTCATGTTTTTTGCCGCCTTTTTCGGCGCCCTTTACTATATTCGCACTTACTCAGTTCCATGGCTCGGCGGTGAGGGGGATCGGGGACTTTCCAATATGCTGTGGGAGGGGTTTGAAAGTAACTGGCCACTGTACGTAACGCCAGATGCCGCTGCCCACGGCGATGCCGCGAAATTTGTGGGTCCAAAGGAAATCATAGACCCCTGGCATTTGCCGCTGTTGAACACTGTTATCCTGTTGTCTTCCAGCGTTACAGTCCACTTTGCCCATGTCTTTCTGAAAAAAGACAAGCGCCAGGCGTTTAATATTTGGCTGGGTATCACCGTTGTACTCGGTGCACTGTTCCTGTTCTTCCAGGCGGAAGAGTATTACGAGGCGTATAAACATCTCGGTCTCACCCTGGAATCCGGTATCTATGGAACCACTTTCTTTATGCTGACCGGTTTCCACGGCGCCCACGTGACGCTCGGGACCATAATGCTGCTGATTATGCTGCTGCGTTCAGTGATAGCGCACCATTTCAAACCGGACGATCATTTCGGCTTTGAGGCGGCCAGCTGGTACTGGCACTTCGTCGATGTAGTATGGGTGGGGCTGTTTATTTTCGTCTACGTGCTGGGATCGTAATCCCGGTCACCGAAGCGGTCTCAGGTAGTCATAGATACAAAATTGCTACGGTGCCGCCACCCTGACAGCGAAGACCGCTCAATACTTGTCGGCCCAGGGTGCGGTATTGGAAAGCAGACCGCTGTCAAACCCATACCAGATGGCTAGCAACAGCAGTGCTGCCAGGGTAATGCGGATGCCCAGTGCGTAGAGTGTGCGTTTGGATTCCGGAGCGCCCATATCGCGCAGAAGGAAAAACAGAGCACTGGACAAGCTGGCCAGCACGGCGAGAAATAAAAACACAATAACGATTTTCAGCCACATAGTTTATTTGCCATTTTTATTGTAGGGGCCCGCTAGCGGGCCGGAATCGGCATGACTGTACAAGCATCATCAGTGCCAGCGAAGAAGGCCAGTGTAGCACTGATACGCAGCTGGCCTCTTACTCTGTTCAGCAGTCTGCTGTTTCCACTGCTTCTGTGTCTCGGCTTCTGGCAGCTGCATCGCGCTGGGGAAAAAGCCGCGATCAATGCCGCTATAGACGCCCGATTGTCATCACAGCCGCGCTCCATCATCGAACTTGGTGAGGACCTCGATAACTACCAGCCGGTGCGTCTACATGGCCGTTATACCGATGAATATTACCTGTTGGACAATCAAACCAGGAATGGCCGTCCCGGTTACGAGGTACTTCAGATTTTCGTATCCGGCGGGCAGCGCTGGATAATCAACCGGGGATGGGTGGCGGCACCGCCGCAGAGGAATGAGCTGCCAGAAATCCATTGGCCAATGGCGGCCAAGGTAATAACCGGGTTTCTTTATCCGGTCGCAACAAGCGACAAGGGGCGGAAAACCACGAGTGAAAAAAGAATACAGAGGGTTAACACGGTATTTACTGGTCGTCTACAGTTGGCGCGGCCCGACTGGTCCATTCGCTTGACGGCGGATTCGGACACAGCGTTGGTGACGGACTGGCAGCTGTTAAACAGCCCGCCCGAGCGTCACCAAGCATATGCCACACAGTGGTTTGCTATGGCTATTGCGCTTGTGATCCTGTGGTTTTTCGCGGCGACAAACCTGCCGCGGAAGTTGCGAGAGTAAGTGTAGATCCAGCAAACCAGCAAAAAACGCGTAGAGGTGACTGAACAGTGAACCAATACAAGGGTATTGCGGCTAATAGTCGGGAGTTGCCCTCTGCCCGCAGCCGTCTTCAAGGGGTTTTGATGATCGCCGCCGTGCTCGTACCGATGGTCGCGGCCTATATCGTCTACTACACCGGGTACGGCATACCCGACGGCAGGATTAACCAGGGTGAGTTGTTGCATCCGCCGGTGAATATCCTGAATCTTCCTTTCAGCGACTTGAGCGGAAAACCACAGACATTCGCCGGGGAAAAGGCTAAGTGGCGCTACCTGATCATACCGGGTGGTGAGTGCGACACAGACTGTGAAAAAATACTCTACACCAGCCGTCAAGTGCATATACGCTTGGGTGACAAGGCGAACCGGGTAGAGCGTTTGCTGGTAGTGATGGCACCACCGTCGGACGGTCAGTTGCAAATGCTGCAGCGGGAACATCCACGGTTGCGCCTAGTGCGCCTGGAGGAACGCGCATGGCAGCAGCTGCACCAACAGACAGAACACCGTAACATCTCTGATCCCAGGCTGTTGCTGGTGGATCAGCAGGGCTTTGCGATGATGGCTTATGACAACCGCCACAGCGGCAACCAGCTGCTGAAGGATATCAAGCGCTTGTTGAAATACTCCTATGAGCAGTAAAGGAGAGACAATGAATTCATACACTGCACTATCTGCCGACGGTCAGCCACATACGGACTGGCGCCTGCGTTTGACGCTGATCGGATGTGCCCTGGCGCTGGTGGTGGTTGTGCTCGGCGCTTTTACCCGTCTGATGGATGCCGGTCTTGGTTGTCCCGACTGGCCTGGCTGCTACGGTCACCTGACGTGGCCGGTTGAACAGCACGAAATAGAAAGTGCCAACGTCGCATTCCCCCACGCACCGGTTGAAACCGACAAAACCTGGCCGGAGATGGTGCACCGCTACTTTGCCGGCGCCTTGCTGCTACTGGTTGCGGGGCTTACGGCGCTGACGTGGCGCCGCCGGGGGCAACGCGCTTTTATTCAAATCCATATTCTGCTCGCCCTGATCATTTTGCAGGCGGCCTTTGGTATGTGGACCGTGACCCTCAAACTGTGGCCCCAGGTAGTGACCGCACACCTGCTCGGGGGCATGGCGACCCTGTCGATGTTGTGGCTGATTGCCGAGCGGTTGAGAAACTCGCCGCCCAACAAAGGGCGGTTTATCCCCACGCATGAATTCCGTGCACTGCAGAAAATCCGCCCACTGGCGTTTGCGGCTGTTGTGGCGGTCGTGTTGCAAATCGCCTTGGGGGGCTGGACCAGTGCCAACTACGCGGCTCTCGCCTGTGCGGACTTCCCCACCTGCCACGGCCAATGGTGGCCGGAAACGGATTTTCTGCAGGGCTTTAATATTGCTCAGCAGATCGGTCCCAACTATCTGGGTGGCGCACTGGAAAGCGATGCCCGTACCGCGATTCACTTGACGCACCGGATTGGCGCCCTGGTGGTCACTATGCTGGTGTTGACCCTTGCTGTGCTCGCCTGGCGCGCGGGATCGCGCCGCTGGGCTATTGGCCTCGCCGTGGTGCTCTGTCTGCAGGTGTGCCTGGGAATTGCCAATGTATTGCTCTCCCTGCCGCTGCCGATTGCCGTGGCGCACAATGCCTGTGCGGCGGTGTTGCTGTTGGGACTGCTGACATTCGCTTACCGGATACAGACAGCGCAGCCGGCGGCATCAGGCACTATGACTTCACGAGCCGTTTCGCCGGGCGATGATAGCGTGCTGGTGACAGACCTGTGAAAAAGTTATTGAGAGTGTTAGGAATTTGGAAAGGTATGGGTTCCCCTGTTTTTGTTAAGGAACTTCTGATTAATTCGTACAAGCGCTGTAGTTAATTTGCGGCGCTCAGGCCTTGCAACCTCTTTACTGTCGGGAAGCGAATTATTCTGAGACTCCTTAAAACCCAAGGGATAAAAACAGTCACCGAAGGCCCCCACGTCCAACCGTGTGGTTGCTATGATTGATCCCAAACGGGAAAAGATTCACATATAAGAATAATGAGGTGAAACCATGAGCTCGCGTACCGCAACACTGGGTCGTGCCCGCTGGCGCGATTACTACGAACTCACCAAACCGCGGGTGGTGATGCTGATGATCCTCACCTCCGTGATCGGTATGCTGCTCGCGGTGCCTGCTGCCCCGCCACTGGACATTCTGGTGTTGGGCAATTTGGGCATAGCACTCTGCGCAGGCAGTGCCGCTGCGGTCAATCACCTGGTGGACCGTCATGTGGACATCAGAATGGCCCGCACCAGTCAGCGGCCGGTGGCGCGAGGCCGGATTGAACCGCAGAAAGCTCTGCTGTTTGCCCTGCTGCTCGGTTGTGCGGGGATGTCCATTCTGCTTGCTTTTGTCAATTCACTGACCGCCTGGCTGACCCTGTTTTCCCTGCTCGGTTACGCCGTTGTCTACACATTATTTTTAAAGCGTGCCACACCGCAGAATATCGTCATTGGGGGCATCGCCGGCGCCGCGCCGCCACTGTTGGGCTGGACTGCGGTGACCGGAGAGCTGCACGGTCACGGCCTGCTGCTGATGCTGATCATCTTTGCTTGGACACCTCCGCACTTCTGGGCGCTGGCGGTGCATCGGCGCGAGGAATATGCAAAAGCGGATATCCCGATGTTGCCGGTGACCCACGGCGTGGCATACACCAAGCTGCATATTCTGCTTTATACCTTCATTTTGCTGGCGGTCAGTTTGCTGCCTTTCGCTACCGCCATGCTCGGTTGGCTCTATCTGCTCGGCGCTGTGATTTTGGGACTGGGTTTTGTCTACTGGGCAGTGGAAATGTTGCGGGACAAAAATCCGGACGCGGGTATGGAAACCTTCAAATATTCCATTATTTATTTGATGTCTCTCTTCTGCATAATGTTGTTGGATCACTACCTGGTTGCGGTGTAAGTTATGAGCAATTCAATAGCTGTGGAGGAGTACGGGGGCGCGACACCGGAGCAAAGGCGCGGCATTTGGATGACCGTTGCCGTTCTATTGTTGTTTATGGTCATGGTACTCGCGGGCTTTTTACACAAAATGAGCCAGCCGAGGGTACTCACTGATTCCGAGTTGCGAGCCAATGGTGCGGTGAAACTAGAAAGACCGCGTATACTGGATGATTTCCAGCTGGTGGCGGATAGTGGCGAACCGTTTTACACACAAGATCTCAATGGACGTTGGACGCTAATTTTCTTTGGCTTCACTCACTGTCCGGATATTTGTCCGACAACCTTGGCAACTTTGAATCATTTCTATCAGCTGCTCGATGATAAAACCCGTGCGGATACTGATATTTTGCTGGTATCGGTAGATCCGAAAAGGGATTCCCCTGAGCAGTTGCGCGACTACGTGCGCTATTTCAATGCGGAATTCCGCGGTGTGACCGGTGAATTCCTACAGCTCAAGCGATTTGCCAACCAACTCAATGTCCCCTTCAACAAGGTCCCCCTGGAAAATGGCACCTATACCGTAGACCATGGATCACAAGTGGTTCTGCTCAACCCCCGCGGCCACTACCACGCCTTTTTCAAAGCGCCCCTGGACCCGGCTAAAATGAAACTCACCTACCGATCCATGCGCGCGGCATTTAAGGGGTGAAATAATCAATTACGGTTCCGCTTTCTATTCCCACTTGAGATTTGCGTCTGGTGGAGAAATTCCGTTGTCATTAAGGGGCGAATTTGTCGAAGGCTCCCTAGAAATATGTTTACCAAAGGAAAGCGATTAAATGTAAAAGTCCACTGGCGGAAGAATTTGTCAGTCGCTTTATGGTGTGTCATTGATCGGCGATAGGTATCATGCTGCCGCAGCTTGCGTAGTTGCATATACACCAACGGGAACGAAACACACGATGCTTTCTGCAAATTCCGTCAGAACGGACAGCAATTCCGCGAAGCCGCTGCTGCAAAAAAACGATGCTATTGCCGTAGCTGCACTGCTTTCTCTATGCGCGCTTCCCTTAGGCTGGGCGGGACTGGTAGCCCCCTTTCTGTGGCTGCTATTGCACGCCATAGAATCCAGTGTCGGATGGAAGCGGGCTCTGGCCTACGGATTCAGCGCTCTATTGATGTTGGCTGCCGCCAGTGGACAGGTGCCGGGCAGCGAGCGAATAGCGCTGATGCCACCCTATATAGATAACGATGGCAACCGGATTTACGCCAGTTTTAACGCTGGCAAAGCGGCCATTGCGGCCGCCGTTATGGCGTTTATGATTCGCCGCCGCCAGTGGTTTAAGCTGGCCGATCTCCCGATAGTACTGGCTGCCATTGCTTTGCCGTTTTTTGCTGGTTTGATGATTTATGGCCCCTCGCTAAAGTTCGGCGCAGCGATTGGAGTCGCAGCACTGATCAATTTATTAGTGGTGTGTATCAGTGAGGAAGGTTTTTTCCGCTGGGTACTGCAGCGCGGAGGGGAGTTGTTCCTGGGACGCTGGATCGCAGCCTTGGTGGTGACGGCGCTCTTCACCCTGCTGCATACCGGTTGGGCAGTTTCCCCGTTGGCATTGGGCTTGGTGAGCCTCGCCGGTTTCGGTTATGCCTTGTTGTGGTGCTTGCGGCGGAACTTCTGGGCCTGTGTACTGGCCCACTGGGGTGTGAATTTGTTGCATTTGTTGTTTTTGCCCTATCCGCTGCCAGCGTAGCTGGGCTGGGCAATCGCTAGTTCGCTCGCTTTGCGTTCTAGTCAACCTCTGATTAATTCGCGTGAACACAATGGTAGCTTCCGGGGCGCTCAGGTAATAGGGCGGATATTTCGAAAACGCACGAGTACTTTCCTATAGCTCCGACAGATACATCCCTGTATCCGACGGTTTCGAAATATCCGTCCTATCACCTGAACTTCACATCCGCTCCCGAAGAACCTCTGCCACCAGGAAATGAATTAATCAGAGGTTCCCTAGATCCTTCGTGTTTTGTAGAGAGGTGAATGATGTTAATGACAACCACTTCCGTGATTGATGGCCGCGAGATCCAGGAGTATCTGGGTGTCGTGGTGGGGGAGGCCATCTTGGGAGCAAATATTTTCAAGGATATTTTTGGTGCTGTGCGGGATATTGTCGGCGGCCGGGCCGGGGCTTACGAGCGCGAGATGGCCAAAGCGCGCAAGGTGGCTTTTGAAGAAATGGAGGAAGAAGCCCGTAAGCTGGGAGCGGATGGGATTGTCGGTATCGATATTGACTATGAAGTGGTCGGCCAGCAGGGAAGTATAATGATGGTCAGCGTCAGCGGTACCGCAGTGAAGTTTCGCTGATAATTGGCAAAGAAGGGGGCTCGCCCCCTTCTTGAAACGGCAGAGCCAGCGATCTCAGAAGTTGTAAACCATCTTGCCATAGATAAAGCGGCCGCGAGGGTCGTGCTGACTTTGTACATACCCGTAGAGGTCTGAATCGCCATCGCCGATTGCGAAGGGCGGTTCTTCATCCAGGGCGTTGTCGGCGCCGAGACTCAACACCAGATTATCGAAACCGGTATAGCGGGCCTGCAGATTCAGTGTCAGGAAAGCATCCACAGTACGCGATTTGTTGGCTTCGTAGTCGAGGGTGCCGTCGAAGTCGATATCCGGCGTATCCTCAAATTCACCGATATAATTCAGCCCGGCAGTAAAGGCGAAGTTGTCGAAGGTCCAGTCGCCAGATGCAGACCAGCGGTGCTGTGGATATTCGTATTCGCCGGCCAGATCGCGGGTTTGGAATACCTCGTCTGCATTTAGTTCCACTCGTTCAAACTCTGACAAGTAGGTGTAATCCAGGCGGAGACTCAGATCGCCGCCCGCTAGCTGCAGACTGGAATAGACCAGGCTCAGATCGACACCGGACACCGTTTGTTCGCCGATATTCTGGAAACTGCTGTTAACGGACTGCAAGGCGCCGAGGGACTCGCCGGGCAGGGGTGTATCGCGTCGGCACACGGTGCTGTTCTGGTCGTTGCAGTATTTGTTGTAGATATAGCCAAAGGGCACTTCATCGATCTTGCCTTCCTGCGTGATGCTCCAGTAATCGAGGGAAAGCTGCAGGTCGTCGATCGGGGTGATGACTGCGCCCAGATTGAAAGACTCAGATTCCTCAGCCTCCAGATCCGGGTTGCCCGAAAAGACAATGGTGTAGTCGGTACTGGCGCAATAGGTGCTGTTTATCGCACAACCGTAGGTATCCACGAAGAAAGTGGATTCCTGGGATGGACCCAGGCCAATCTGTGCAAGGGAGGGGGCGCGGAAACCGGTGCCCCAGGAGGCGCGCAGTGACAGGCGGTCATTGGCGGTCCACAGCAGGTTGGCCATAGGGTTGGTGGTGGAACCGAAATCGCTGTAATCGTCGTAGCGGCCGGCCAGGGTCAAGTCCAGATTGGCGGGCAGGGGAATCGCAAATTCCACGAAGGCGGAGCCAATATCGCGGCTGGCGGATGCCGATACGGACTCCGTGCCGAAGATTAAGCCGCGCTGGAACTGGTCATCGGGGATATCTGAGACGGATTCTTCGCGATATTCCAAACCGGTAGCCATGGCAATGGCGCCGTTGGCAGTGTCAAAGATTTCACCGCTGATGGTGAAGTCCACCCCGGTCATTTGCGACTTGCCCCGGCGCACCAGGCTGGTGGTAATAGCGTCGATCACCGATTGCGGATTCTGTGTACCGCCGAAGGGATTGTAGCGGCCCGCATCGATTTCCTGCTGCAGCAGGTCGGTGCGCACCCAGCCCTGGGAGCGGTCACCGCTCTGGATGGATTCGCTGCGGGAGCGTTGTACCGACGCCTCCCAGTCCCAGTCGGCGACAGTGCCGCGCAGGCCAAAGACAGCGCGGATGTTGTCCGTCTCTATATCCCACTGGCGCGCGCCGGCGTCTACTGTACGGTAGCGGTAAATATCCAGATCCGATGTCGTAGAGAAGGGATTGTCCGGATGATCCGCCGGCACTGTGAGGCCGGCATCACCGTCCAGTGGTGTGGGGGCGCCCTGGGCGATAGAGGTATTGTGCTGGTAGGCCACCTCGGTAAACAACTTCACGCTGTCGCTCAGCTGGGTGTGCCCGAGCAGAAGCAGACCGGTGCGCTCGGCCTCGGGAATCAACAGCCCCCAGGGGCCGTAATCGTAGACACAGCCTTCATCGGTGTTGCTTTCGGGCGGGCAGGCCGGGTCCGGTACAATGCTGCCGTCCACGTTGAAACTGCCCGGGTGGCCCCGCGAGGTGCGGAAATCCATACCGCCGCGGGCGGACTGGTCGGCAGTATCCAGTCCCTTGCGCTCAATACTGGCCAGGGTGCTGTTCTTATGATGATCGAAAATCAGTGTGAGGTTGGCGTCGTCGCCATTGATACCCCAGATAGCGGCAGTGGACTGCTCATCGTAGCCATCGGCGCCGCCATAGTCGACGGAGACCTCCATCCCCTCGAAGTCGTCGCGCAGCACTAAGTTGACCACACCGGCCACTGCGTCGGAGCCGTAGATGGCCGAGGCGCCGTCTTTGAGCACTTCAACCCGCTCCACTGCCGCCAGCGGGATGGAATTGATATCCACAAAATTGGTAGTGATACTCTCCGCAAAGGCGCTGATGGCTACCCGACGGCCGTTGACCAGAACCAGGGTCGCATCGGCACCCATTCCGCGCAGACTCACCGCGGCGGCACCGTTAGCGGTGGAATCCTGGTTATTGCCGCGGGTGGAGAAGGTACCGTTGCCGGCTGCGGGATTTTTTTCAAACATCTGCTGCAGGCTGGTATAGCCGGACTTTTCAATCGCCTCCCTGTCCATCACCTGGATAGGCGTGGCAGTTTCAAACTCGGCGTTGCGCTGAATACGCGATCCGACAACAGTGATTTCTTCTATGGCCTCCTGTTCTGCTGCGAGCGGGGACTGGGGAGCAGCCGCGGCGGCTGCAGTGATAATGGCGGTAGCCAGTGCATTACGGTGAAAGATTGATTTGTCCATAATCATTGCCCGTCCAATTTATTTTTCGTTATTGGTGACCGACCTGATCCAGCTGGTCGTGGGGCAACATTAGCAACGTCAAAACGCCGAAACAATCAGACAGTGAATTTGAGTGCGGTAGTGGGCGTTTTTGGCGGATAATTTCACATATTAAGTAACAATCAAAAAAGTTTTGCC
The DNA here is from genome assembly GCF_001617625.1 of Microbulbifer thermotolerans. Classification (NCBI taxonomy): domain Bacteria; kingdom Pseudomonadati; phylum Pseudomonadota; class Gammaproteobacteria; order Cellvibrionales; family Microbulbiferaceae; genus Microbulbifer; species Microbulbifer thermotolerans. Next base: position 59,385 of record NZ_CP014864.1, read on the forward strand.
TAATAAATACAGTATATTGGGAAAAACTTAAAAGGTCGCGATGCCCCAGTTCCTTGAAGGCAAAGATAGCTCTAGGGAACCTCTGATTAATTCGCTTCCTGACGGTAAAAATTCTTTGGAGCTAGATGAGAAGCTCGGGTGATAGGATGGCCATTTCGAAACCGTCAGATACAGGGATGTATCCGTCGGAGCTACAAGGAAGTACTCGTGCGTTTTCGAAATGGCCATCCTATTGCCTGAGCGCCACGGAACTAACCAAAGCGTTCACGCGAATTAATCAGAGGTTCCTTAGTTTTTCCGGAACTGGCAAAACAAAAACACGATACCGGCTGACAGCACGATAGATGGCCCGGCCGGCGTGTCCCAAAGGACGGAAGCCGCGAGACCCAGCACGACCGCCAGACAACCAATGGCGGAGGCCAGGGCGGCCATGCGTTCCGGGGTATTCGACAATTTGCGCGCAGCGGCGGCAGGGATGATCAGCAGGGCGGTGATCAGCAGCACACCCACCACTTTCATCGCGATGGCGATCAGCAACGCCAGCATCAACATCAATGCCAGCCGCACCCGCACCACGGGGACACCTTCCACCGCGGCCAGCTCTTCGTGAAGAGTAAAGGCGAGCAGTTTATCCCACAGAAAGTACATCAGGGCAGCGATCAGCGCGGCAGTTGTCGACATCAGCAGCAGATCCCGGCTGCTCACCGCGAGCAAATCGCCGAGCAGCAGAGACAACAGATCCACCCGGATTTCGAACAGGCTGACGGCGACAATACCCAGCGCGAGCATTGAATGGGAAAGTATGCCGAGCAGGGTATCCAGAGAAAGCTGCTGCCGCTGCTGCAAATAGACAAGTATCAGCGCCAGTCCACAGCAGGTAGCACCTACAGCCAGGGTCGGCATCAGGTGAAGCGCGAAGCCGAGGGTGACACCGAGCAGCGCCGAGTGGGCCAGGGTATCACCGAAATAGGCCATCCGCCGCCACACCGCGAAGCAGCCCAAAGGACCGCTTACCAGTGCCACCAGAATGCCAGCGGCCAGGGCATACCAGAGAAACTGACTCTGTAGCAGTTCGCCAAATTGCACTATTTACCGCGCTCTTGTTTGTTATGGAGGGGTTCTTGGCCGGATGGCCGCACTATGTCACCGCCTATGTCGTGGCGGTGGTCGTGGTCGTGGGTGTAAGGGGCCACCTTGTCGCCGAAGAGTTCGAGGTAGGCCGGGTCCCGACTCACTTGTTCGGGGTGCCCGTAGCAGCAGATATGCTGGTTGATACACAGCACCCGGTCGGTCGCGGCCATTACCAGGTGCAGGTCGTGAGATACCAGCAGCACGCCGCAGCCCAGCTCATCCCGCAGGGCGGCGATTAACTGGTAGACTTCGCCCTGGCCGCCCAGATCCACGCCCTGGGTGGGCTCGTCCAGAACCAAAAGCTGCGGGTTGCGCGAAGCGGCCCGGGCCAGCAGCACTCGCTGCATTTCGCCGCCGGACAGATCCGCCAAAGCGGTTGCACCCAAGTGTTCCGCGCCGACTCTCTGCAATGCCGCGCGCGCCCGCTCGGCACTCAGATCCGCCTGGCCCAGTTGCAGAAAACGCTGTACCGACATCGGCAGGGACGCATCGACCTGCAAACGCTGCGGCATATAACCGATGCGCAGGCCGGGTTTGCGCCGCACAGAGCCGCTGGTGGCTTTGGTCAGGCCGAGCAACAAGCGCAACAGCGTCGTCTTGCCGGCGCCGTTGGGTCCGATAACGGTGACGATCTCCCCCGCGCGCAGTTGCAGCGAAATATCTCGCAGCAGCTGCCGGCCAGCGATTTCCAGGCCGAGGTGGTCAGCGGTGATCAGTGGCTCCGATGGGCTCAGGGTGAAATCTCCAAAATGGCGAGGGGATTGGAATGACTGGCGGGCAATAGCCGGGTGTGATTATATCGCAGTTTTTTGTCGACCCATGTCCAATATGATGTTTCGTCCGCGGTACCTGCTTCTTTTATCGACGCTCATTCTGCTCGCCGCCTGCGACAGAACTCAGCCCGGGGAGCAGTCGCCACTGGTGGTGAGTATCCGGCCACTGGCACTGATTGCACAGGAGATCGTCGGTGACGACCTGCCGGTGCATTTGCTGATAGAAAACGCGGATCCACACCACTACGCGCCAAGTGTTTCCGACCGCGCGCTGCTGGAGCGAGCGCGCCTGGCGGTATGGCTGGGGCCAGAGATGGAAGCCGTGCTGGCGAAACAGATGGCACTGCTGCCCGCCGGGCGCCAGCTCCCACTGTTGCGCGCCGGCGGCTACGAATTTGCGGGCGCGAACGAAACCGATGCGCACCTCTGGCTGCGCCCGCGCAATGCCGCGGTCATCGGCGCACACATCGCCGAGCGCCTGGCCGAACTGGAGCCGAGTCGGGCGGAGGATTTCCGCCGCCGGGCGCGCGACTTCTCCCGCCAAATGGCCAACCTGCAAAAGGTGCTGGATCGCGCGCTCTGGGCATACCGGGACATGCCCATCGTGGTGACACACGATGCCTACGGCCACTTTTTTGGTGCCGCCGGGGTGGAAACCAAAGCCCTCAGCCAAACCGGGACTGCGAGTCGCGGTGCCAAGGCGCTGTTGCAGTTGCAGGACGCCGGTGACGGCTGCCTGTTCGGAGAAGTGCCGGAAAATGACCGCGATCGCCAGCTGGCGGAACATCTGGGCTTGCGCTACGTGGCCCTGGACCCGTTGGCAGTGCACCTGGCTGCGGGTGCCAGCTACCGAGATCTGATCGAGCAGTTGCTGGCACAGGCGCGCCGCTGCCTGGCGGCGCTGCCCCATAGTGTTTCTGCCGGGCATGAACACAAGGGAACCTCTGATTAAGTCGCTTTCTGGCGGTGCAGGTACTCCGGGGACAGATGGAAAGCCGATGCGAATGCATCAGCGGTTCCCGGACTTCGCCGGGCAGGTCGGGGAAAATGCCGGCAAAGGACGTTATGCTATCTGCAATTTGCCTCCCGCAATCCAATTCCAACACTGATTTCTGAGATTTATGACGAACAAAAACACCCAAGCTCCGCTGATCCTGGTGGACGGCTCCTCTTATCTCTACCGCGCCTTTCACGCCCTGCCACCTTTGACCACCAGCAGTGGCAAACCCACCGGCGCGGTGCGCGGCGTTATCGCCATGTTGCGCCGCCACCTGAAGGAGCACCCGGACAGCACTGTGGCAGTGGTGTTTGATGCCAAGGGCAAGACCTTCCGCGACGAACTCTACGCCGACTACAAGTCCCACCGCCCGCCGATGCCCGACGAGCTGCGCGAGCAGATCCAGCCAATTCACGACATCATCGATGCTATGGGCTTGCCGCGGCTGGTTGTGGAAGGTGTCGAGGCGGACGACGTGATCGGTACCCTGGCCCTGGAGGCACAGCGTCAGGGCCAGGCAGTGATTATCTCCACCGGCGACAAGGACATGGCGCAACTGGTGCGCCCGGGTATCACCCTGGTCAACACCATGAGCAACACCGAGTTGGATGTGGAAGGTGTCAGGGAGAAATACGGTGTGGGCCCGGAGCTGATCATCGATTTCCTCGCCCTGATGGGGGACAAATCCGACAATATTCCCGGCGTGCCCGGCGTGGGCCAGAAGACCGCCCTGGCTCTGTTACAAAACCTCGGCAGCTTAAAGGACATCTACGCGGACCTGGATGCCATCGCACCCCTCGGATTCCGCGGCGCCAAAACGCTCGGTAAAAAAATGGCGGAGCACCGCGAAGCCGCCGAATTGTCTTACAAACTGGCCACGATCAAGACCGATGTGGACTTGCAGCTTCATCCACAGGATCTGCACAACGCCGAGCCGGACATCGACAGACTGATCGCACTGTTCGAGACGCTGGAATTCCGCGGCTGGCTGGAGGAGCTCTCCGGCGAATCCGCGCAAGAGGCAATGGCGGAAGCGGTCGAACGGGAATACGCCATAGTGACCGAAATGGCCGAATTCGACGCCTGGCTGCAGAAACTCAAAGAAGCCGAAATTTTTGCCTTCGACACAGAGACCACCAGCCTCAACTATATGCAGGCCAAGCTGGTGGGCCTGTCTTTTGCCGTGGAACCCTACAAGGCCGCCTATGTGCCCCTGGCGCACGATTATATGGGGGCGCCGGCGCAGCTGCCTTTCGATGAGGTGCTGGCCAAGCTCAAGCCGCTGCTGGAAGACGAAAACCACAAGAAGGTGGGCCAGAACCTCAAATACGACAGCCATATCCTCGCCAACTACGGCATAGAACTGCGCGGGATTGCCCGCGACACCATGCTCGAATCCTACGTGCTCGACAGCACCGGCAGCCGCCACGATATGGATAGCCTGGCGCTCAAATACCTGGGCGAGCAAACGGTCCACTACGAAGACATTGCCGGCAAGGGCGCCAAGCAGCTGACCTTCAACCAGATCGAGGTGGACAAGGCGGGCCCCTACGCCGCTGAGGACGCCGACATCACCCTGCGCCTGCACCAGGAACTCTCCCCGCGACTGGCCCGCGAGCCGTCTCTGGAAAAAGTGCTGGACGAAATCGAAATGCCCCTGCTGCCGGTACTGGCGCGTATGGAGCGCAACGGCACTTATATTGACGCCAAAATGCTCGCCGCGCAGAGCGCCGAGCTGGAACAAAAGATGCGCGAAGTAGAGCAGCGGGCCTTTGAGGAAGCCGGTGAAGAATTCAACCTCGGCTCTACCAAACAGCTGGGGGCCATACTCTTCGACAAGCTGCAGATACCGGTCATCAAAAAAACCCCCAAAGGCGCCCCCTCCACCGCGGAACCGGTTCTGCAGGAACTGGCCCACAGCCACGCGCTGCCGGCCCTGATTATGGAATACCGGGGTCTGGCCAAATTAAAAAACACTTACACCGACAAACTGCCGCAGATGATCGATCCGGCCACCGGCCGGGTGCACACCTCCTATCACCAGGCAGTGACGGCCACCGGGCGCCTGTCTTCCAGCGATCCGAATCTGCAGAATATCCCCATCCGCACAGAGGAGGGGCGCCGCATCCGCCAGGCCTTTGTCGCTCCCGCGGGAAGCAAAATTATCGCTGCCGACTATTCGCAGATAGAACTGCGCATTATGGCCCATCTATCCGGCGACAAAGGTTTAGTGGAAGCCTTTGCCGCAGGCCAGGACATCCACCGGGCCACGGCCGCCGAGGTATTTGAGGTAGCGCCGGAGGCGGTGACCGATGAGCAGCGCCGCCGCGCCAAGGCGATTAACTTTGGCCTGATATACGGCATGTCCGCTTTCGGGCTAGCCAAGCAATTGGATATTCCCCGGGCCGACGCACAGCAATATGTAGACCTCTACTTCGAGCGCTATCCGGGCGTGCACGCCTATATGGAAAACACCCGCAAACAGGCGTCGGAACAGGGCTATGTGGAAACTCTGTTCGGGCGCCGCCTCTATCTGCCGGAAATCAATTCCCGTAACGGCGCCCAGCGCCAGGCCGCCGAGCGCACCGCCATCAACGCGCCTATGCAGGGCACCGCCGCAGACATTATCAAACGCGCCATGATCGCCGTGGACACCTGGCTGGCGGAGCAGGGACTGGAAACCAAGCTGATTATGCAGGTGCACGACGAACTGGTACTGGAAGTGCCGGAACGGGAAGTGGAGCAAGTCAGCACTGGTATCACCGAACTGATGCAAAGCGCCGCGGAACTGCACGTGCCCCTGATTGCAGATTTGGGGGTGGGGGATAACTGGGATCAGGCGCACTGATACAGCCGTCTTAAATAGCCCCTGATTCACTTGTGAGACATTTGTTACAAGTTCAGGGGCACTCGGCAAATGGGATAGGTATTTCAAATATCCAGGACCAATTCCCAATATCTGACGGCTTCACAATGTCATCCCATCACCTGGGTTGCTCGCCCGGACTGGAGAACCTTTTCACTAGAGAGTTACTGAGCGAATTTTTTTGCTTTGCAGATAATTTTGCTCGAATAAAGGTGTGACGCAGCACCCAAAGAACTGGCTGGTCGCCTTTTTCCCGGCTTGTTCAATAAAAATTTTTGCCGAGTAGCTAACAATAAAAACACTAGCCAGTTGATCGGCGTCACATTCAGCTCCTAGAATCCGACGGCGTCGCTATAGCGGCAGGGAATTTTTTCAGGGAGTTAACAAAATATTTTCGAATAATGCTGTCCGGCGGGAAATCCGCATCGCCGGACACCACGCTGGCAAACCCGTCACCATCACCCCGCAAGCCGACCCCATCTACCGAGAACTGGTCAAACTCGCCCGCCGCGGCAATTACTGGGCCGTGCTGACCGTCAACGGCATCCACCAGCTCGCCGCCGGCCGGTTGCATCAGAACAATATTTTCGTCAAACCGGATGCTGTACACAGAGACGGCATGGAAGAGTTTGTAGTGATTCTGCCCGGCTGTCGTGTCACCGCGGAAAAACGCCCCGATGGCAGTTACCGCGTTTTGTATATGCAGGCGGATCTGAATTATTCGGAGCTAATGGAGAAGGCTGAGAAGCCGGGGCTTTATGAGGTAAGCAAACGTAGTGATGGTTGGAATGCAAGACGACGGAAAAACGGCAAAATTTCTGAGGAAAAAAACCGGCTGGTAGCGATTACCGATAGCAAATATGATCAGCCTCGCGATGCAGCAGAAGTGGCCGCCCAAAGAATCGCAGAAGCGCCCCGTGCAGACGGCTCTTTGCTCGAAGACAACGGTTTTGATATGCACTTTACGCCGGGGAAGAAGCGTATCGGCGGCCTGATCAACTACCGAGACGGGGTGCGTCCCCTGGACAATGCCAAATTGCACGAGTCAGCGCTGCTACTGGCCAAGACCATGTACGATGCGCGCAAAATACAGGGTGTTAGTTGGATCGCCGAATTCGGCGGCTCTGGTGTACTGACCCAGGCGCTGAAGATTCTCGCTGACCAGGGAGTACGGCTGAAGGATCATTACGCTTTTCTGGTGCGGCCCCGCACTTCGCCCAACGAGGCGGTTAAGGCTGCGCACGCAGTGGGTCTGAAGTTAACCCGCAAATTCTCCCAAACCCATATGCTGGATTATATCGGCAACCGGGACCAGCTAGAGCTGATCATTAACCGCTTGAGAAATGAAAAGAACTACAAACTGCTTCAGGCTATAACGGATATGGTCGAGCATGGCAAAAGCCTGCAGGGTGCCGGTGCTTTTATGGGCTCCCTGGCGGCAGTAGCGGGCCTATCCGCCAGTGCTCCGGCGCCAGCGGCGGCAGCGGCTTTTCTTACAGCCTTGGGCGCAGCGGTGGGCGGTGCCGCGACAATCGGCAAACTGGGCAAAAACATGACGGAGGCCTGGCTGCCGGATAAGTACTATCGGATAAAGAGCAAATTCTAATGCGAAACTATATTAAGTATCCGCCGTTCCGGTGGCGGGAGCACAAGGGCCAATGTATTCCCCGGGGGCCCTCTTTCCGCTGGGCCCGAATGGTCACTGTCCGCCTGACAGACTGCACCCTGTCACTGCGCCTGCCGCGCCACGCGCCGCGGCCCGGGGCCGACAGCGGCGAGTGGCGGCTTCTGCCGCGGGTCTACGATCTGGAGGGGCAGGACCACAGTGATAGGGAAATGCCCAGCCAAAGCTGGCTATACGAGGGCATTATTGCGCGTGCCTGGGCTTTCTACGGCCCCTGGTTTACCGGCTGCAAGGGCAATGTGCATTTCAGTCTGGTTGGGCTGCGCCTGTCGCAGCCCAACCCGCAGATCAATTTTCTCCACCCCCGGGCGCTGGAAACCGGCGCCCTGGGCTATATCACCGCCTGCTGGGGCCACGAAGTTTACGGGAACAAGGCCTACTACCAGGCGCCGCTTAACTGGACACCCCTGCAACATCTGCCCCTGCCGGCAGTGCGTTTTGATATGCGGTGCGTGATACAAGCGGGAGAACTTAAGCGCTTTGTCTTTTTCCCAGTGGGGCGGGACAAGCTGATCAAAATCAGTTTTACCTGTCACCAGTACGCCACCGGCACCCAGGAAGAGATAGATGCGCGAGTCAGCCCGGAGCCAATGCTGGAGCTGGTGGAAAATATTATCAGCAGTCTGCAGGTCAGCCTGTCACCGGAGCTGCAGCGGGAAGTAGATGCGGTGCGGGAGGCTTACCCGGACGCGGCGGTTTCCCCCGATTGCCCGCCGCTGGACTGGCCGGCCCATGTGGACCGGGACGGGCTGACGATACTGCCCTACGACGAGAAGCTGTATGCGCAGCCGGTGCGCTGACCGATTAAGTTACCAACGCCGTCAGAAAAAATTCACATTTTTTTACGCAATTCGGGGAACCAGTCCGGCGGTCAGCCCTCTAAACAGGCAAGATCGTTGGAATGCGTCATCATCCCCCAAGGAAGTCAGATATTTGCCCCGGAATCCCCCAATTCCGGGGCATTTTTTTTGGCTGTATGCGGGGCTATCGACTGTAGTGTTGCGCCGCGCTCAGGTAGATCCGTGTCTTGTGTCGCCATTGGCGGGGTTCCGCCACTGTGCTGTCCAGCAGGTGCGCGGCGGCCAGATGGGCCCGCAGCAGGGCGCGCGCGCCGCGGTAAAAGCGAGACAGGGTTTTGGGGGGCCGGTCGCCGCTTGCCTGGCTATAGTATTCTAGGGCCGCTTCCCCCAGGTCTTTTCTCCCCAGTAATTCGCATTCGAGTGCCAGATAGCTGAGTTCATCCACCGGGTCCACCCAGCGCAGCGGGCGGTTGAACTCCAGGCAGTCGATTATCTGCGGTGGCTGGGTCAGAAAGCAGTGTTCCGGGCGCAGGTCTCCATGTCCCTCGACAATCAGACCGTCTTTGGCGCGCCCACCCAGGAGTCCGGCCTCGCGCCGGGTGAATGCGAGCAGGGCCTTTGCTGTCGCTTCAATTTCCTCCCCGTCCAGCGACAGTTGCGGTGCCTGCAGCTGATCGCGCCAGTTCTCAATCTGGTGGCGAAGCCCCGCCACATACTGTTCCCCGCGTAGGGCGATGACTTTCGCATTGCGGTAGAAGTCGCACAGCCGCTGCAGCAGGGGCGCCAGGGTCTGTGGGGCAGCAGTGGCGATCAGATGGGGCAAGGCGGTGTCTTCGCGCAGACGGCGCATCTTTACCAGCCATTCCACCACAGTGTCGTTTTGCGCTCCCAGGGACAAGTGGCCATCACTGTCCATGCGCAGGGCCACGACGTCGAGATAAACACCATCGGTCAGGCGCCGGTTCAGGCGTAGTTCTTCGCGGCAGACGGCGTGGCGCTTGTCCAGGGTGCTGAAATCCAGGTAGCTGGAGCGCACCGGTTTTTTCATCTTATAGGCGAACTGGTCGGTCAGAAAGACGCGCGCCATATGGGTTTCCACCAGGTGCACATGGCGGGTGCCCTCGGGATAGCTGGCCGGGGAGAGCAGGAAACGGGTTTTTTCCTCCAAGTCCGGCATTTTGGCGCTGGGATGGGTCATGGGCATTTTGTTGGGGGATCTGTTTGCTAGTCTAGTTTTATTGCCGAAGTCATCGAGGTATAGGCAGTGATGACGCCCTTTGCAGACCGCAACGAGGCGGGGCAGCTTTTGGCGCAGGCTTTGCGCTCCTACGCGGACCGCGAAGATGTGATCATCCTGGCGCTTCCCCGCGGGGGCGTGCCCCTGGGGTTGGAGCTAGTGCGGGCACTGCGGGCGCCGCTGGACCTGATGCTGGTACGCAAACTGGGGGTGCCGGGCCACAAGGAGCTGGCCATGGGCGCCATTACCAGCGATGCGCGTGCGCTGAACGAAGAGGTAGTGGCGAGCTGCGGCATCAGCGATGCGGAGCTCGATGCAGTGGAGCGTGGGGAGCGAAAGGAACTGGAGCGCCGCGCCCGGCGTTACCGCGGCGATAAGCCCTGGCCACAACTCAAAGACCGCTGTGTGATTTTGGTGGATGACGGCATCGCCACTGGCGCCACCATGGCGGCGGCGGTGCGCGCGGCACGCGCACAGAAGCCCGCGGAGCTCGTCTTAGCGGTGCCGGTGGCGCCGCCTTCATCTTTGGCGCGGTTTACTTCTCTGGTTGACCGAATTGAATGTCTGGAAACCCCGCAATCTTTTTGGTCGATCGGCGCCCATTACCGCGACTTCCCTCAACTTAAAGACGAGCAGGTGATCGCGATGTTGAAAGCGGCGGAAGCTTTGGTGGGAGATCACCTGTGATCAGATGGAAAGCTGTGCGGGGACAAGATTTGCCAGGCGCCAGCCGCTTCCGCATGGCCGGTCTCTTGCGGCGGTAGCGTGCGATGAACCGCCTGAAGCTGTTCAGCCTCGATGCTGGTGCCGAGTTTGCCGGCCGTGTCGCCGCCGCCCTCGGGGAGCCATTGGCCGCCCACGAGGAGCGGGCGTTTATTGATGGAGAGCACAAAATACGTCCACTCGACGATGTCGAGGGCGCCGATACCTACCTGGTGCAATCGCTATACAGCGACGAGCGCAGCAGCGTGAATGACAAGCTGATCCGTATGCTGTTTTTTATCGGCGCCTTGAAGGATGCCGGCGCGGCCCGTGTGACTGCGGTTATTCCCTACCTGTGCTACGGGCGCAAAGACCGCCGTACCAAGCTCCATGACCCCCTCTCTAACCGTTATCTGGCAACCCTGTTCGAGTCTTTGGGTACCGATGGGATAGTGACACTGGATGCCCATAACCAGGCTGCTTTTGAGAATGCCTTTCGCTGCCGCACTCTGCATCTGCTTGCGCAGCCTTTGTTCGTGGATTTTATCGCCACGGCGCTGAAAGACAGTGCAAACCCCCTGGTAGTGGCCTCGCCGGATCTGGGGGGGATAAAGCGCGCTGAGCGATTCCACCGCTCGTTGGCAGAGCGTCTGGCACGCAACATCGGTCGCGCCTTTGTGGAGAAGTACCGCAGCGCCGACCAGCTCTCAGGTGGAACCCTGGCCGGGGATGTGTGGGGGGCGGATGTGGTGCTTGTCGACGACCTCATCGCAGGAGGCGGCACCGTCTGCCGCGCGGTGGATGCGGTTCTCGGCGGTGGTGCCGCGCGTATCTGGGTATTGGCCAGTCACGGTCAGTTTTGCGGCGATGCGCTGAGAAAACTCGCGCAGTTACCACTGGAAGCTGTTGCCGTGACTAACTCTCTGCCGCAGCCCTCGTCGCCCCGGCTGGAGGTCATCGACTGCGCGCGGCTGCTGGCCGAGGGGATACGCCGCCTGCACGACAGCGGTCCGGCAGCCCAGTTGAGTGTCCCGTAGAGAGTGACAAGGCGGGCGTCGGGACTAGGGGATGCGTGGCCGGACCCCACCTGGGCACGCACCGCTTGTATTTCGCTCGGAGGTTTGTGGATATGTGTCGCGAAACCAATTCAGAACGGCCCCGGGTGGTTTTTTTCAGCCATCTACTGGGTGCGGAGGAGAGGGACATGGCCCACTTTGAGGCGGAGATCTCGGAGTTTATCTGGGATACAAAGTACCGCCACAGGGATGGCGATTTGCTCTATGACGCCTCCATTGAAGACAGTTGGCGCCGCCTCGCCAATGCGCTGGCATCGGTGGAGGCGGCGCAGTCCGAGCTTTGGGCTCAGCGCTTCTACCAGAACCTCGCGGATTTTCGCTTTCTGCCGGGTGGGCGCATTTTTGCGGGTGCCGGCACTGCCCATCAGGTGACCCTCTTTAATTGTTTCGTGATGGGTATCGTTGAGGATTCGATGGAGGTGATCTTTGAACGCCTGAAGGAAGCGGCGTTGACCATGCAACAGGGCGGCGGTATCGGCGTCGATTTTTCGACGCTGCGCCCGGCGGGGAGCATCGCGCACCGCACGGGCAACATCGCCTCAGGTCCGGTTTCCTTTATGCGCATCTGGGACGCTATGTGCGCAACGCTGCTGTCCACCGGCAGCCGTCGCGGCGCCATGATGGCCACCTTGCGCTGCGACCATCCGGATATAGAGCGCTTTATCGAGGCCAAGCGGGATCCCCGCGAACTGCGCCATTTCAACTTGTCGGTTTTGGTCAGCGACGATTTTATGCAGGCGGTGGAGGAAGATGAGGAGTGGCCGCTGGTCTTCCCGGAGCGGCAGTTGGAAGGGCGGGGCGCGGAGCTGATAGAGCGCCGTTGGAGCGGGGAAGCGGACCCATTGCCCTGCCGGGTACTGAAGCGCGTGCGCGCGCGGGATCTGTGGCGGGATATTATGCGTGCCGCTTACGATTGTGCCGAGCCGGGGGTGCTGTTCGTCGATCAGATCAACCGTCACAACAACCTCTATTACCGGGAACAGATCAGTGCCACCAACCCCTGTGGCGAAATACCGCTGCCACCCTACGGCGCCTGCAATCTGGGCTCGGTAAATCTGATGCGCTTTGTCCGCGATCCCTTTGGCGAACACGCTCGCCTGGACTGGGAAGGCATCGCGGAATGCGCGGCCCTGGGGGTGCGCATGCTCGATAATGTAATCGATCTGTCCCGCTATCCGCTGCCGGCTCAGGAAGATCAGGCTAAGGGTAGTCGTAGAATCGGCATGGGCGTAACCGGGCTCGCGGACGCGCTGATCGCCCTGGGGCTACACTACGACAGCGGCAGCGCGAGGGATCTGGCCGCGCGCATCCTGCGGACGCTGCGTGACAGCGCCTATAAAACGTCCATTGCCCTGGCGCGGGAGCGGGGCAGCTTTCCTTTCTACGACCGAGAGGCCTATCTGAACGCTGCGGACATCCGCGCGCTTCCCGATGCCCTGCGCCGGGAAATAGCGAAGCACGGTATCCGCAACAGCCATCTGATCGCCTTAGCGCCTACCGGCACAATCAGTCTGCTGGCTGGAGGTGTCTCCAGCGGAGTGGAGCCGGTGTTTGAGTTTCGCCACCGGCGCCGGGTGCTGACAGCGGACGGTAGGTATCGCCACTTCGACATTGTCGACCCGGCCTACCGGCTCTGGTGCGAGCGGGGCGGTGACCCGGATGCGCTGCCGGCGTATTTTGTATCTGCCCGCCAGCTGTCACCCTGGGCCCACCTCGCTATGGAGGCGGCGCTGCAACCTTATGTGGATAACGCGATTTCGAAAACGGTCAACGTGCCCGTGGGCTGCCCGTTCGAGAAATTTGAATCCCTGTACCGCGAGGCGCACGAATTGGGCCTCAAGGGCTGTACCAGCTTCCGCCCCAATCCCATCAGCGGCTCGGTGCTCACCGGACCGGGGGAGCCGGCACCGAGGCACTGCTGCGACATTGAGCGGGAAGGGGAATAGGGCGGTGAATTAGGGAACCTCTGCCACCAGGAAATGAATTAATCAGAGGCTCCTTAGTACGGAAATGCGAGTGTCGTATCTGCTCCAGACGTCCCTTTGCCGGATTAACGAATCTTTACTCAGGGGCGCGGAACCGAGACCGCTGGGCCGGCTCTAAACAGACAAATCATTGTTGCTCCTTAACCCTTCCCGACAATTCGCTTGACCCCACCCCGATACCTCCCCAAACATCGGGGTTTTTTTTGTCCGGCCGGCATAAATGGAAACCATTTCCGGAAACGCGCCAATTGCTGATTTAGAATCCGCCAAGTGCCGTCACCCCGGCAATGCACAACCTGGGGAAGCAGGCGCTGCGATCCTATCCTTCAGTATCAGTAGGAATGCTGCTTCTTTTGAGAACCCACAGGCGTGCCCGTCCCCCTGGGTACGTCTGGTTAGGTGCCCATCCCCAAGGGCACCGACCCCCTGGCCGGCAGGCCCCTTCTGCCGGCCTTTTTTATGCTCAGATTTTGGCGGAAAAAGCGCTGGCTTTCTTTGCAAATGAGAACGATTCGTATTAGCATGATTTGTAGTTCGAATCGAGGAGTTCAGCGTGAATCACCGTTATCTCTGTGCAAATCATCACCAATGGCTGACAGCCGATCCGCTCCGCGCCGAGCAGGCCTGGATGGACTGGATTGAGCGGGGGGCCAGCCTGTGTGAAGACGGCAACCAAGGCGAGGCCATTCCCTTTCTCGGTTGTGCCTATGAACTGGCGGATTTCCTGCTCAGCGTCCGCCGTCCTGCTTACGCCATCGCGGCGCAGAGGTTTGCCGAAAGTGCGCGGTTGCTGATGGACGCCTACCATCATCGGGGCCAGCAGAATCACGGCAATTACATCTTAGTAGGGGCCAGTTCCAGGCTGGCGCGGGAGTTAAAGGATGGAGACAACTACCGTATTACCGCCGATTGCATCCGCACCCTCTACACCCGCGAACCCAATCCGCCGGCACGCCAGCAGTGGCAGCGCCAGCTCGGCGGCATTGTCAGTTTGCACTGAAGCAGTGCTGTCAGGCGTGGCCGCTGCCAGTTCATCACAATTTCTCGAGATTGAGATTCGCGAGGATACACTGACTTCGTTGCTGGCCGAGCGGCGGCTGAAAGTGGAGGATCTGCGCTGCCTCACGCCGCGGGCGCGGCGGCAGTTGCGAAGGGTGTTGTTGCAGTCACTACTCGCGGATGTGCGCGACGGCCAAACTCTCTAGGACTACGCGCGGATAGCTTTGGAACGCAGGGCCCGCCGTTACGTGAAGGTTCCCCGCACGGGATCAAAGCGGCCGAGGCCGCTTTAGGTGTGCCGCACGATTCGGTGGCCTCCATTTACGGGCCTACCGCCAACCACTCACTCAGCTTGAGTTCCAATTTGTCCAGCCCGGTTTTCTTGGTGGATGAGAAGGTCTGCACCGTCACTCCATTGTCCAATCCCTGTGCCTTCAGTGCCTTTTCGACTGCGAAGAGGGTGTTGTTGGCGGGGCCCCTTTTAAGCTTGTCCGCTTTCGTCAGCAATATGTGCACGGGCAGACCCGACTGAACTGCCCAGGTGAGCATATGAATATCGAATTCTTTCAGCGGCTGGCGGATATCCATCAGTAGCACCAGGCCGCGCAGACAGTGGCGCTGTTCGAGATAGAAGGCCAGGTGCCGCTGCCACTCGTCCTTCATCGCGCGCGCCACTTTGGCGTAACCGTAGCCGGGCAGGTCGACCAGGCGCTGGGTGTCACCGACGCGGAAGAAGTTGATCAGTTGCGTGCGTCCCGGGGTTTTGGAAGTGCGCGCCAGCTTACTGTTGCCGGTCAATGCGTTGATGGCACTGGATTTACCGGCGTTGGAACGGCCCGCGAAGGCGACCTCGGCGCCGCTGTCCTCCGGACATTCCGCGAGGGTGGGTGCGCTGGTAAGGAACTGAACGGCGCGGAAGTTTAGTTTTTCGATGCTGGATTCGGACATTGGCGATTTGTTGACTCAGTACACTCAATTGGCGCACAAGTATATAATGCCGCCGTTTTTGCGTCGCAGAACTATGGGGGCGACGCGAGTCAGTCTCCGCCCGGGTGGAGCGAACCAGTCATTCAGCGCGCAATGGGACGACGTATGAACAGCATCATAAAGAATACAGCTCTGGCCCTGGGCCTCACCTTCGGCCTGGCCGCGCCAGTTGTGATGGCGGCCGGAGATCCTGCCGCCGGTAAGGCGAAGGCCACTGCCTGCGCCGCTTGCCACGGTGCCGACGGCAACAGTCTGGCGCCCGCCTTTCCGAAAATCGCGGGTTTGGGAGAAAAGTATCTGGCCAAACAGCTGATGGATATCAAAAGTGGTGCACGCCAAGTGCCGCAGATGATCGGTCAGCTGGATAACTTCAACGAACAGGACCTGCAGGATCTGGCGGCCTATTTCGCTTCCCAGCCGGTGCAGCTGTCTGGTTCCAAGGCGATTTCCGTGACTTTGAACAACGGTGAGAGTGTCGATGGCCTGATGCTCGGCCGGGAGCTGTTCCGCGCGGGCAATCCGGAAACCGGGGTACCCGCCTGTATGGGGTGCCATTCTCCGACCGGCAAAGGCAATGCGCCCGCTGGCTACCCGCGTCTGTCCGGACAGTACGCCGAGTATGTGGAAACCCAGCTCAAAGCCTTCCGTGCGGGCACCCGCACCAATGATGGTGACACCCGCGTGATGCGCAGTGTGGCGAAGCAGCTGTCCGATGCCGAGATCACAGCACTCGCCAACTATGTGGCGGGTCTGACGGATTGATCGCCAGGTTGTCTGTCGCGAATATCACAAAAAAGGCCGGTCTTAGACCGGCCTTTTTTGTAAAGCCTCCGTAGCGCTTGTAAGGGGCCCATTGCCGGTGACGAGGCCCTGGGAATGGGTGCACATGTTGACCGGGTTCCTTGCTTCCACCTGCCGGAACTTCAATAATCTGCGCTGTCTATTACGTAGCCCCCTGGTCCCGAGAGAATAACGTTGGAGAAGACTATGAATGTCGTTGTCGCCCCCCTGTCCAGGCTGTTTGCCCTGGTCTTCACTCTGCTGTTCAGCCTCGTTGCCTGTGCAGAAGACGGCCAGTTCAAGGCCGGCCAGCACTACCAAGTACTGCCGCAGGCGGTACCGCAGAAGGACGACAGCAGGATCGAGGTGACTGAAATGTTCTGGTACGGCTGTGGCCATTGCTACCACTTCGAGCCGACCCTGAACCGCTGGAAAGAAAAAATGCCGGAAGACGTGGCGCTGCTGAAGATTCCCGCCATCTGGCAGCCGCTCATGGAGGTGCACGCCCGCATGTACTATGTGGCCGATACCATGGGGGTGCTGGATCGACTGCACGCCCCCATCTTCAACGCCATCAACAACCAGCGCAAAATGTTTGCTGTGAAGGAAGGCCGCAATTGGAATCCGGATTTGAAGGCCATCGAGGAACTGTTTAATGCCCATGGCGCCGATGGTGCCAAGGCCGCCAAGCTGATGAACTCCTTCACCATCAACAGCAGGGTCAAACAGGGCATGGCCAACCAGCGCGCCTATCAGTTGTCCGGCACCCCGGAAGTGGTTGTGGCGGGCAAATACCGTATCAGCACCTCCCTGCCTGGCTTTAAAGGCAAGAGCAATGGCCAGGAACTAATGCTGCAGGTGGCCGATTACCTAATTGCCAAAGAGCGTGCCGAGCGCAGCTGATGGCAATGCTAACGAAACCCCGCCCAGTGCGGGGTTTTTTTTGTGCGCACCGACAGGCCGCACATCCCTTGTGCGCGGATCAGATCGCACCTGGCGATAAGTTAGGGCTACACTAAGTGGTGCAATGCCCGTCAATCACCAACAGGGCTCCTCATGTCGCTGCGCCGTGCCGCCATTCTATGCCTCAGCTGTTTCACCGGTACCGCCGGGGCTTCTGATCTTGATGCCTTCCCCGCCACCGTGGACGGAAAGGTGCGCCTGGTGATCCGCCTGCCCAGAGCGGCGGATGAAAGCCGCTTTATGGTGGAGCTGGTACCGGGCAAGAGTGAGGTGGTGGACTGCAACCTGCGCAGTTATCGCGCCGCGATTCGACGCGAGACGTTGGAAGGGTTGGGTTATCCCTATTATGTACTGGCAGAGCCGGAGCCTGGTCCGGCCGGTCACAAGACTTGTCCAGCGGGCTCTAGGTCGCGGCGCTTCGTGCCTGTGCGCGGCGAAGGGCTGATGTTGCCCTATAACAGCCATCTTCCGCTGGTCGTTTACCTGCCTCCCGGGCTGCAATTGAAATACCGTGTCTGGCGCGGGGATAAAATTTTGTCTAGCGCCCGGGCTGAATAACTGCCATTGGAATCACCGCCAGATTCGTCACCGTTTCCCATACCTGCCTTTATCCCCATAATTTTCACACTTCCCCCCCGTTCTGGCGCACGAAGAAATATTTTTGAGGCTTCTACTGCCAAAAGTTGGATTCTACGTCTAGCCTATAAAAACAAAGGACGTGAAAAATAGCGCCTGGGCCATTTTTCATACCGCTGTAGCGACCGCTGCATCGCGGAGAGGAACACCGGCGGCTGCGGCCGCCAGTCGCAGTAATCCTATACAGAGAGTCGCGCATGAAGTTTTTGCGTCACCCCTCGTCTCACCGCCTCTTCCTCGCATTCTTACAGGTCTATGTCTTGATTCTCCTGCTGTTTCTAGTGCTGCCCCTGGCCATTGCGGAAGAGTCGGCGCAGCGCAAATGGGCCGGGAATTGGCTGGTCGTGGGTGAAAATGATGAACAACTGGTATGGCAGCTACACGCCGACGGCACAGGATTCGCCTATGGGTTTCACAACGGCGGGCGCCTGTCTCACGGTTTTGCCATTAACTGGAAATTGCAGGGTGATCGGGTGCGCGTGCGTACCGGCGCGTCGTTGCGCTGTCGCGGCGGTGTGGTGGCGGTGGCATTTACCGGCTGGAGCCCCGTCACCTTAGATTTCTCGATTGTGGACGGTCGCCATTGGCTGCAAGACGGCGGCGGACTGTTGAGTTTTCAGCGCCGCCTCGGCAGTTGGCATACGCCCAGAGCGGGTGGTAAGTGTCCGGACTTGGCCGGATGACACGAGCCGATGTACCAGAGCGCAAAACTGATAGGCGGTTTCGGCACTGGCCCGGGCAGGGGCCAGCGGCGGAGTGTTTTATCCAATTTTTGGCGGTTTGCATTCGCCGTTGTCATTTTTGCCACGGCGAGCGGTTCGACGGGGGCCTTTCAGGCTGCCAATCACGCAGGTGCGACTACAGGGACTAGCTGGAAAACGGACTCCCATCTGGATGCCAAGCAGTGGGTGGGGGCGTGGTTGATATCCCGCGATGGTGAGGCGCGGCATGTTTGGAGCCTGAAGGCGGATGGCACTGGCCGCTCCTACGCATTTCTGGAACACGGTGGCGAGATGCGTTTCGCCTACGGTTACGATATCCGCTGGTATTTCGATCCCTTCACGCAGATGGCCCATATCAAGACTGAGCGGCGTATCGTGTGTCGTGGCGGCAAAATATATCCCTACTTCCTCACCCTCAAGTCCTACGAGAGTGACTATGCGGTGAAGGATAAATTCACATGGCAGACCACTTGGACCGAAGCCAGCATCGGCAAAAACCGTTTGCACAAATCCCAGGTGATTTTCGTCGCTGCCTTATCTTCCTGGCAGGACCCAACCCGCGGCGTATCCTGTCCGAAATTTCCCAGCCTGAAATTGGAAAGAGACATCGATTTGGCGTTGGACCGCTGGGAGCGGGAGATTCAGCGGGACGCTGATCAGGGAGCACCGGGCGAACAGCGGTCGCAACCGGAAGGGGATGCCGATAAAACCCTTCGCAAGGCTGCACAGCGTGCAAAAAGTAAGCGGGTAAAAAGTCGATGAAACCAAAGCGGCGGTGGAAAAACGCTATATGAAAGTTGAAGCATGCCTGGAAAAATTGCTGCGGAACCTAGACCCCCAATTACAGGGTGATGTGTACGTTTTCTGTTCTCTGCCGGAAGCGCGACTGCTGGATCTCATCGATGATTGCCTGTGTGTATTCCGGGAGCGTGAGGGGCTCTCGGCGATACTGCCGCGGACCCTGGCTGAGCGTGAGGGACTGGCGTCGAGTGGAGGCTTCCGCCAGATCACTCTACAGGTGTATTCAAGCCTCGAAGCCGTCGGCCTCACCGCTGCGGTTACCGCCGAACTGGCCAGCTGGGGAATCAGCGCTAATGTCGTCGCCGCGCTGCGTCACGACCATGTGTTTGTACCCGAAGAAGAAGCCGAAGAAGCGTTGCGCCTTCTGCGAGGGATAAGCAGCCGCGCACAGTACAGTTGAGCCGGGGAGCCGCAGTGCGATGCGGATCGACTATCCTCCTCCCCAGCCTCACGGCGAAATCCGCCGCTTGTTACCGGATTTCTTCTGTGTTCCGGGAACCATAAAACTTGCCCCGGCGGTTGTGATCAACCGCAATATGGCAATTGTACGCTGTGGGGATGACCTGACATTGGTGAATCCGGTGCGCCTGCGGCCACAACAGGAGGAAAAGCTGCAAGAACTGGGGTGCATCCGCCACGCTGTACGCTTAGGCTATTACCACGGATGCGATGATCTCTACTACCGCGACCACTTCAATCTCACTTTCTGGTGCCAGGCACACTCCGACTTTTATCCTCCAGCACCGGACCGGCTCCTGCGCGAGGGCGGTGACTGTCCTGTCCCCGGCGGCTGTTTCCTGGAGTTTTCTCACAGCCGCTACCCGGAAGCGGTTCTCTGGGTACCTCACAACGGGGGGCTATTGCTGTGCTGCGACGCATTGCAATATTGGCGGACCTGGCGCGGGTGTAACTGGTGGGGCAGAAACCTGCTGCGTTTTGGCAGTATGCGCCGTGGAATGCAGGTGGCACCTGGCTGGCGTTCCTGTATGACCCCACCGGGTTGCGATCCCTTGCATTGGCTGGAGGACGATTTTCGCCGTCTATTGAAATTAGACTTCCTGCACTTTATGGGCGCCCACGGTGAATTTCTGCCGGATTATGCCCATGAAATGGTATCTGCCGCCGTACTGAAGGCATATCCGGGTATAGGGCGCGCCGCCTGAGCTGTGGTGGTCATGGTAAGCTAGCCGGTCGATTCAGCAAGCCGGAAAAGATTTACCAATGCGATTTCCTTTCTTGTTCACCACCTTGATCGTGGGCGCGCTGGTGGCCTGTACTACCAACTCCCCCGCGCCGATTCCAAGTGCTGACAGCGAAAATATCCGTGTGCACGTAAAGTATCTGGCCTCGGACGCCCTCGCTGGCCGGGACACCGGCTCCCGCGGATACCGCGAGGCCGCTGACTACGTGGCCCGGGAATTCGAGCGCATGGGGTTGCAACCCGCCGGCGAACAGGGCTACCTGCAACAAGTGCCGTTGGTCAAGGCGAGTTGGGGCGGACATGTACCCACCTTGGTACTACAGGGGCGCGACGGCGATATCACTTTCCACTTTGGAGAGGACTTTGTGGCTTCGCCGCCTACTCACAGCGAGAGCACAGCGACCGCTGCCGGCCTGGTGTTTGTGGGATTCGGTATACAAGCACCTGAGTATGGTATTGATGACTACAAAGATCTGGATGTGGAAGGCAAGATTGTGGTTCTGCTCTCGGGGCGACCGCAAAAGCTGCCGAACGAAGTCGGCGCCCACTATGCATCTTCGCGCACCAAGCGTGAGACGGCTGCCCGTCACGGCGCCGTGGGTTATATCACTCTGAACACGCCTCAACGCGAACAGCGCTGGTCTTTCAAGCGCTCGCTCGAGCACCTGGACGACGACAACCTCGACTGGCTGGGCGACAAAGGTGTACCCGGCAATAGCCTTCCCGGAGTGCATCCCGGCGTGTTGATGGATATAGGCCCCGCACGTCAGCTTTTCGTAGGTGCCGAGCGCAGTCTCGATGCTATTTTTACCGAAATGGAAAATGGCTTGGTACCCCGGGGGTTCCCGCTACCTTACCGGGCAAAAATGACCAGTGGATCGACTCATGCAATGATTGACAGCCCCAACGTGGTTGCACTGCTGCCTGGCTCCGATCCGCAGCTTAAAAACGAATACGTGGTCTTTTCCGCGCACCTGGATCATATCGGTGTGGACAAAAATGGTGCTATCCACAACGGTGCCCAAGATAATGCCGCCGGTATTGCTGTCATGCTGGAAACCGCGCGCTTGTTTGCCGAGTCCGGCCGCGCGCCGCGCCGCTCACTACTATTTGTTGCGGTGACCGGTGAGGAAAAAGGCCTGTTGGGCTCCGATTACTTTGCCCATCACCCGCCAGTGCCGACCCATGCGATTGTGGCAAACCTCAATTTGGATATGCCGATGTTGTTGTACCCCTTCAAGGACATCATCGCCTTCGGCGCCGAGCACTCCACTCTCGGCAGGACTGCTGCGCGCGCCGCAGAAAACGCCGGCCTGAAACTAAGCCCGGACCCAATGCCGGAACAAGTGATCTTCGTCCGTAGCGACCACTATAACTTCGTACGCCAGGGTATACCGGCAATCTATCTGATCAGCGGCCGCGAAGCGCGGGACCCGGAGGTTGACGGTACACAAATGCAAACCACCTTTCTAAAGGAGCGTTACCACCGCGCAAGCGATGAGGCCGACGAACAAATCAGCTATACCGCCGCCAAGCAATTTACTGAAGTGAACTACGCTATTGCACGGGAAGTAGCGGATGCGGACGAAAAACCGCACTGGTATAGCGGGGATTTTTTTGGGGAGTTGTATAAGCGGTAAAAAGCGATTTCTAGTACAGATCATCAGCTACTGCGTAAAAAAGGCCTGCTCAGCAAAGCCAAAATAGTCAATGGCGGATGCAAGAGCAGGCCTAGAACTCAAAAAGAGTTATTGGGGGTTACAATTTACCTCAGTAGTCGTAACCATCGTGACTGTTTTCCAGCGAGTAGAATGTCGCCTGGACATAGTCATCGTCATCACCGGTGTTGTTTTGGTTGTAAACACCGGCTTTGAAGTACTGATACTGGTCTTCAGTATCATAGCCACTATCACTCATATCAACTTCCTGAACGACATCTTCCTTGCCATCGCGGGAGATGGTGACAGTGAGTGTATTGCCGACAACTTTAACTTCGTAGCTGAATATTTCATTCAACGCGATACCATCGGCTGGATCAGAAGCGTCGTCGGAACGGCTTCCGATCATTTCATACCATTGATCACTACCACCATTGGGTTCGTGAGCAATGTAGATTGAGCCTTTGGTATTGTCGGGCAGTTTGCGATAGTAGATTCGCAGCGGTTCGTCATCATTGGCGTGAATCTGACCGATAATAACACGCCCTACCTGGCTGCTGTCGCCGGTGGTGGTGACATGGTTGACTGCGAGTGTTGCCCGCAATACGCCATCTACACCACCTGCAGCTTCCCGCGCTTCGGCAGGTGCACTACCAAATACCCAGTTGTTTTTATTGACACCTTGAGTATCAATACTGGTATCTCCACGGCGCAGCATTTCGCGCAATTCAGTCCGTGTATAGGAGGTGCCGCTTGAGGTTTTGTAACCATCGATCGGGCAGCGGAATACCATACCGCCATCACTTGCGGTGTAGAAGTAGCTACTATTTTCGTAGCCTCCACTCAATGCCCCTTCTTTAATGGAGTCCGCTTTCCCGTTACCGTCGTCATCGGTGGGAATACTCAGATACCAGTCTTCCAGCTCAAAATTACTTCCAGGCGGCAGAGACGGGTCTAGGTTTGAGAAGCCACCACTGCTCGAGCTTGAACTGGAGCTGGAGCTAGAGCCACCGCCAGAGCTAGAGCTGGAACTAGAGCTAGAGCTGGAACTAGAGCTAGAGCTGGAACTAGAGCTGGAGCTGGAACTGGAGCTTTCTTCTGAACCATCTCCACACCCAATTACGTCAAACTCGAGTATGCTGTTCCAGCTGTCATAGCTATTGCCACTTCCAGTAAGGCGGACGTAACGCGCAGTAGTATCGGCAACATCATAGAATTCCATATCGGAACTGGTACCAGACGACTGACCGCCGTTCAGTACTGTGGTCCAATTGATGTTGTCTATGGAAGTTTCTATATAGAAATAATTTTTGCGCTGGTCGCCGTTGTACCAAGCAATATCAACGCCTTCCACGGTCTTTTCAGTACCGAGATCAAGAGTAATCCACTTGACTCCTTGAGAAGACCAACGGGACTCATCGGCCAAACTGCCATCCAACACATTTTCTGGGCCATGTCCGTCGTTCGTGCCGTCGTCGTATGCGTCTACAATGGTGAGACTGGAAGTAGAAGCACAACTACCGGAACTAGAGACTTCCTCTAAGGAAAACTCGTCAAACCGTCCATCGCTTCCGTCGTATTCGCCGAAGATGGTTATGGTTTGAGCACTGCCGCTATTGAACTGAACAGTTTCAGCTTCCCAGTTGGAGTTGGAGACACTTTTTTCGTAGGTGCTTCCATTCGCCTCAACGCCAAGGATTCCATCGCCAAGGATGTAAGCAGTTAACTCATAGTCAGTGTAGGGCTGAACAGCAACGTTTTGCTCAAAGCGTCCGTTACTGCCATTGACTTTAGCCGATTTGCTGCCTTTGTAAGAGATATCTGAAATAGCCGATGCACCGCTTGAAGACCAGTTATCCCAATCGTTTTCAAAACCGGCATTTTCAATAGAAGTGCTAGAGCTGGATATTTTCTCTAGCGCAAAGTCGTCAAATCGGACATCACCATCAGTATAGGCACCGAAAACGGTAATTGTCTGAGAGCTGCCGGTGTTGAACTCTACAGTTACAAGCTCCCAGTCTGAGTTGGAAACTTCCTTGCTGTATACATTTCCGTTTGACTCAACTCCGACAGAGCCTTCGCCAAACACATAAACAGTGAGGCGATAGTTAGAGTTAGCGTCTACAGTTACTTCTTGCTCGAAGTAACCGTTGCTGCCATTAATTTTTGCCGATTTACTGCCACTATAGGCTATATCGGAAATAGCGGAAGACCCGCTAGAAGTCCAGCTATCCCAGCCGTTTTCGAAGCTGGAATTTTGGATAGATGCATGGGCATGGGCCATGCATAAGCTAAACAAAGCTGCACAGCTTATCGTCGTTGCTGGTGTATATTTTGAGTTTTTCATCAAACCCTCTTCTCTATTTTATGGTTGAGATTTTCTGTCACAGATACCGCATCGTGACAGATTATTTGGGTTGCAAAACTTCTATCACCACTAGAAGAACAGCAACAACCCAATAACGATGGCTGAGATAATTATCGAAATTTCTGATACCGATAAATATCAGCCAAAATCTAGGTAATCTATTGCTTTTTCTGTACAGTTAATAATCGCGCACAAAATTGATGCACGCGGATTTTGGAAAGCAGTTTTTGTGAAAGTGTTAGGCATATATCAATAGGAAAATATATTTGAACACCCGCTAACTATTCGACGTTGTCGTTCAGACACATTGTTGTTGGGGGAAAATCATCGAGGGAGTCTCCGATTAACTCTAAAGAGTGCTGAAAGCACTCAGGAAATGGGATAGATTTTTCGAAAACGCACAACAGGTCCTAGTAGCATCCTCCGGATGCTCCCCTTAATCGGATGATTTCGAAAGATCTATCCCATAACCAGATCTTTAATTCCGTTTGATGCCAGGAGATGAATTAAGCAGAGATTCCTCTGTTTTCAGTTAAAGTACTTGTGAATTACTATGTCTGATGCTGAAAATATCGATTGAACGACAAATAAAACTTGATTAACTTTTCCACGCTTATATTCCCGTAATAGGATTTATATTTATCAATAGGTAAAGGTTCCAATCATTTGAAAAATGATTGGAGGATTCTGCTCATTTGTGATCACGCTTATCCGGACTGTGCGCTTATCAATGCATTAGTAGGCAGCAAAGCAACGCTGTATGATATTGCCGCGCCCCAAAAAAAAGCATTCATTGCAGGTAAAATTCAACTGATATTCATTTTTCCTGAAAAAAATACGAGTTAATTATCAGTCGGTAAAAATGAAGCAAGATATGGTTTGGACCGCATATTTTTGTTGGCTCATGACAACTAGAATGTTTCTTATCTATATCTGATTCTGTGCGCCTTTGATAGAGTCTAATTTCTGTTTTGCCAACCATTTCTCTATCTCTTCTCGCTCATAGAGAAAAATTTTTCACAATTTTCACATTTTTAAATAATTCCAATTTTCATGTTTTGTAGCTGATTTAAAGTGAAATTTTGATGTCTTATATGACCGATAATTCACGGTTTTTCTTGCGTCAAGTTGCTCAAATTTTTCAGAAAAAGATGTAACGAATTCGGTCTACCAGTATGTGTTATACGCAGAGGGCTAATCGGCATAGAGATGTAATAATTTGTCCGGTTTTTTGTGTTTCATTCCCATTTCCGAAGAATTGATGCCCCAATTTAAAGCAATGCATCCTTCAGGCAGAAGCATGAATGCAGGCGGTCATTGAATAATTCACAGAGGAAGTGCAGTGGGTTTTCTGACGCGTAACTGAAGGGGTAGGATTCTCATCCGAAGTCAGAGAATTTAACCAGTAAGGAAGTGGATTAACCAGAGGTTCCATTGATAGAGAGCGTATCCCCCATATGACAGGGAGGTAAAAGCAGGGATTTCCTTGCTCTATGGTCCATACATATAGATAGCCAAAGCTCTAATGACAAAGTAGTCCAGTAGGAGAAAGCAGCCGTATGGAGAAGTATTTGTATCTGCAGAAGAAAGTGTGGATGACTGATAAAGCAACAATTTGCTTATTTTATGAATCCGATACGGTTGTCCGTCATCTTTGAGAAGGCTCGATGCCCAAAAATGGCCCACGCTGTTACAAATATTAAATTAATTCCTTGTGACAGCGCAGGCCGCGATGCGATCGCTAAGTTAAGGTTGCCCTAGTTAAATCAGTAGGGATAGCCGTCGTGACTATTTTCCAGAGCGTAAAATGTCGCCTGGACATAGTCATCGTCATCGCCTGTATTATTTTGGTTATACACACCGGCCTTGAAGTATTGGTATTGATCCGAGCTATCGTAGCCGCTATCACTCATGTCGACACTCTTAACGACATCGTCTTTGCCATCGCGAGAAATGGTGACGGTGAGCGTATTACCTACCACTTTAATTTCATAACTGAACACTTCGTTCAACGCGATACCATCAGCGGGATCCGAGGCACTGCTGGAGCGGCTGCCGATCATTTCATACCACTGATCGCTGCCACCTTCAGGCTCATGGGCAAAATAGATCGAGCCCTTAGAGTTACCCGGCAACTTGCGGTAGTAGAGGCGCAGCGGTTCGTCATCATTAGCGTGTATCTGCCCGATGATAACGCGACCGACCTGACTGCTGTCACCTGTGGTGGTAACGTGGTTGACTGCTAGCGTCGCGCGCAAAACACCATCCACGCCACCGGCTGCGTTACGGGCGGATGAAGGTGCACTACCAAATACCCAGTTGTTTTTGTTGACGCCCTGGGTATCGATACTGGTATCGCCCCGGCGCAGCATTTCCCGTAGTTCGGTACGGGTGTAAGAGGTGTTGGTGGAGGTCTTATAGCCAGCGATGGGGCAACGGAATACCATGCCGCCGTCACTTGCAGTGTAGAAATAACTGCTGTTCTCGTATCCGCCGCTCAACTCGTTTTCCTTGATGGAGTCGGCTTTACCGTTGCCATCGTTATCGGTGGGAATGCTCAAGTACCAATCCACCAGCTCGAAGTTGCCGGACGGCGGCAGAGTCGGGTCGAGGTTTCCGCTACCACTAGAGCTTCCGCCTGAGCTGCCGCCAGAACTGGAACCGCCGCCAGAACTGGAACCGCCGCCGGAGCTGGAACCTCCATCTGAGCCATCGCCGCAACCGATAACATCGAACTCGAGGATGCTGTTCCAGCTATTGGCGCTGTTGCCGGTGCCAGTGAGGCGCACATAGCGGGCTTCGATATTGGAAACATCATAGTGCTCCATGTCGGCGCTGGTACCACTGGACTGACCGCCGCTCAACACAGTGGTCCAGTTGCTGTTGTCAGTGGAGGTTTCAATATAGAAATAGCTGATACGCTGGTCACCCTTGTACCAAGCGATATCCACTCCTTCCACATTTTTTACGCTACCGAGATCGAGAGTTATCCACTTCACTCCTTCGGATGACCAGCGGGATTCATCCGCGAGGCTGCCGTCCAGTACATTAGCGGGGCCGTGACCATCATTAGTGCCGTCGTCGTATGCTGCGGAAACGGAAAGATTGCTACCAGACTGGCAGCTTCCGGAGTCACCCAACGCCTCGAGAGTAAAATTATCAAACCGGCCTTCACCACCATTATAGGCCCCAAACACAGTGACGCTTTGCGCGCTACCACTGTTAAACTCCACATTGACCGCCTGCCAGTTTGAACTGGAAACATCCGCATCATAGGTAGTGCCGTTTACGACAGCGCCCACAGTTCCATCGCCATTGACATAAGCGGTTAGCCGATAATTAGTTCCGGTCTGGACGGATACCTGTTGCTCAAAGCGGCCGCCACTGCCGGTGATTTTGGCAGATTTGCTCCCACTATAGGCAACGCCGGAAATTGCGGATGGGTCTGAATCCGTCCAATTATCCCAGTCACTTTCAAACCCGGGATTTTGAATGGAAGCATTGGCGGCGGCCATGTAAACACTCAAGAAAGCCGCGCAACCGATCGTCATCGCTGGGGTTGCTTTAAAGCGTTTCATAAAACCCTCATTTTTTCATTGTTTTGAGGTGAGTTTGTCTGCTACGAATAAGGCCTGCAGCAGGGTTTAATTGGGCCGCAGTAGATTCCGCTAAAACTAAAACGCGAACTGAAGCCCAGGGAAAACGGCTGATATGCTTTTCGATAAAGCAGACCTCGAAAGCTTTCAGCCGTTATTCGAAAAGCCAGATTCAGAACCGGGCACGAAGACCGAAAGCGTAGCGGCGATCCGTTTCCATAATCTGAAATACCGTTCCGTTGGCTCCTGTGTTGATGGTCGGCTCAGCAGTGAGGTTGGTGATGTGGGCAACCAGAGTGATGTGGTCGCCAATATCATAGGTGGCGGAAAGATCCAGTTGTTGCAGATCCTCGCGGTAATCGTTGCCCAACGTCGGATCTTCTGGATCTGCACCGACGCTGACACCGAGTGGGCGTACACGCTTGGTGTCGTTATTATCTAAAAAGCGGTCTCGGAAAGTGTAAGCCAGCCGGATACCAAGCCCCTCATATTCATAGTAGAGCTGAGCATTGAAGGTATCTTTCGATATGTCCTCCAGTGGTACACCGTCCGGATCCTCACTGTCGGAGTAGGTATAGTTGGCACTCAGTCCAAGGCCGGACCAAAAGCCTGGGAGAAAATCAAAGGATTGTTGGTAACCCAGCTCGAAACCTTGAACCTTCCCTTGTTCACCATTGGTAACAAAGTCTGTTTCAATTCCCATTTCTTCAATAGGCGTGTCGGCATCGGCATATTGAATGGGACCATCGACATTCCACAGACAAATTTTTTCGTAGTCATCAGTGTTACTGAGGGTACGAACGATTTCTGGAAGATTTGCACATTCTGAAGTGGTTTTGAGAAAAGAAGCCACGTCTTTATAAAAAACCGCTGCGGAGAGCATATTGCCTTCACCCCAATAGTGCTCCGCGGAAATATCGTATTGCGTCGCCCGATAGGGCTCTAACTCTGGGTTGCCCCGGTCGGCGGCGATATAAGCGTCTCTGAATTGATAAGCCGGGCTCAATTCATTAAAGTCCGCTCGGCGCATTACCTTGCCAGCCGCAAACCGCAATAAGGTATCTTCTGATAGGTTCCAGGTGACGTTCACGCTGGGCAGGAAATCATCATAGCTAGTGCCATCTGTGACAATTTCATAGAGGCCATCAACGTTCTGATAGGCACTGGATTCGATATCAGTTTTTACATAGCGGCCGCCGATAATTGCGCGTACGTCACCAAAATCCAGATTGGCCTGCAGGTAGAAGGCTGAAGTTTCCTCCGTGATTGCAGAGAAGCCGCTTTCCATATATTCAAGGTTTTCATCGAGGTCGCCCTCGATAGCGTAATTGGTGCCTTCCAAAAGCTGCTTCACAATATTGAAAGTTGCTTCCTGATCTTGCAGTAAACCTACGTCAAAGGCACTAATTGCGGCGAGTTCGTAAGCACCACGTGTACCCGTGTGCTCGAAGGCGTCGTTAAAGTGATAAGTGGTAATAGCGGAAGGGAACAGGGCTGCAATATCCTCCATCCAGATGATATCGGGGTTTCCTTCACTGTCCAGGAGGTTTTTATAGATATTGGTCAAGCGAAACTGGCGTTGATTTTGTTCAAAATCCCGCTCTGTAAAACGGAAGCCGGTTTTTACTGCAGATACCCATTCGAGATCGAAAGGTTCTGTGTACTCGAAATCCAGCCGGAATGCGTCCTCCTGATTGGTAATATAAGTGCGGGTGTCTTCGTAGCGGCGGAACGCCTGATTTTGCTGATTGGTAAATACATATCCATCGGTGAAATCGACTACCGGAGCACTGGAAGAGCTATTTTCAAAGATAACCGGCACATACCATTCATTGGCATCGATGTGCCCGTCGCCTTCCAGCGACTGGTCGATGCCTCTGAAGCGGAACTCGGATTTCGGTTCATAGGTATCCGATTCCGCGGTGGCAAACTCAGCTGAAATCTTCAGATTTTCAGTAAAATTCCATTCACCGCCAAAGGCATGGCTGTAGGAATCCGTATTGCGGAAATTTGAGGCGGACGTCTGAATTGGTAAAACTTCCTCATAGAGAAAGTTTTGTAACTGGCCATCACTGTCTTCATAGGTCTCGCCGGGAATAGTGACCGGCGTTCCGCCAATATGAAGAATGGAGAAGGCCTCCTGATCGCCACTTCTCTCCGTTGCGTTGAGGTCGACATAGAACATGCCCTGGCCAGATGCAGGTGCCCATTGCAAGGCAACATTGAATGCGGTTCGCTCGCGGCGTTCGGTATGTGGATTGTAGGTATGCTCGCGGCCATACACATAGTTGCCACTTGGTGTGTTACTAGCTGCATCGGCGTCGTCGATAACGCCGTCGTTATTGAAGTCGACGGGGCCCACTGCCAATTGAAGGAGTGATTCGTCACGGCTCAGTGTGCGATCCTGATAGGATATCGATGCCATGGCGCCAAATGTACCGGCACTGCCCAAATCCCAGCTGTCACCGAATGAAGTGTTGAAAATCGGGGCCCAATGATCCGCTTTGTCGGCATACTCTCCCTGGATGGATACAGTTGCCAAAGGTGCGTTGAGATCCAAGGGGCGCGCAGTAACAAGGCTGATGGTTCCCCCTAAAGCACCCTCGATCATCTCCGGTGTAGGTGACTTGATAACTTCTACTTTGGAAAGAAAGTCAGCAGGAAAATCCTGAAAATTAATGCCGTTGCGGCCATCACCCAGGGTTGAGCGCCCGTTGATCTCAACGCGATTCTGCTTCAGTCCGCGGATGGATACTTCAGATCCAACGCCAAAATCCCGGTTGATCGATACGCCCGTTACCCGCTGCAGGGCTTCGGCGACGTTGTTGTCTGGAAGCTTACCTATATCCTCCGCCACCACCGCATCCACGATGCGATCTTCATTGCGCTTGGCATCCACAGCCGCTTCGAGGCTGTGCCGAATGCCCACCGCAATGACTTCTTCCATCGGAGCGTTTTCTTGCGCGGTGACAGAAGGGATGAGAGTGACACTAGATGCGGTGAGCATCAGCATGCTTATATCTCTCATCAGGCGCTGTTTATTTATTTTTATATTTTGTTTCATCTGACAGTTTCCTCCGCTGATTACAAATTATTCTTATTTGTTCACATCCTTGGGATTGACATCAGACAACCTAACCCCGGTATTTTTTCTGCTTTTACCTCCAGTTGTACCTTAACGGTGATTATTATGCAGTTAGTGTTGGAAAAGGATCATCCAGCTTCCTGCATCCCAGAAGATTCTTCGAAATCCCGCATGGCGGAAACAGGAATAATTGCCCCTTTATGGCGGATTACGACCGCTGCCAACCGGTTACCGTTTTGTGCGGATTCCAGCGTTGTGCCGCCAGAAAGTCGCCGAGCGAGATAGCCGGCATTGAAGGCGTCACCAGCTGCTGTAGTATCCACGGGGACAACCCGCTCACATGCAACTTGCTCTCTTCCGGAAGCTGCTACGATTTCACAGCCTGCCGCACCTTTCTTAAGTACGATTTCCCTAACACCAAATGACTGCAGACGGTCAATCACAGCGTCGGCGTTAGAGTCTCCAAAGAGTTGCTGTTCATCCTCCAGTGTCGGTAAAGCGATGTCTGTAAGGCGGTAGATTCTCTGGTACGCCTGCTGAGTCAAAGACTCTGCGCCCCATAGCTTGGGACGGTAGTTACCGTCGAAAATTACCTTTCCGCCAGCGCGCCGGAAGTCACCCAAAAAATTCAATAGGCATTCACGGGCATAGGGGGAAAAGATCGCAAGAGTAATGCCGGACAAATAGAGTGCGGGAAAGGTTTTAAGCTGATCGAACAAAGCTTGCGCTTCGGCGGGGTTATCGAGCAGCCTACGCGCGGGCGATTTATCCCGCCAGTACAAAAAACGACGCTCGCCGTGTTCGTCTGTTTCAATCAGATACAGTCCCGGCGCCGAATCCTTATGGCGCCGGACCAAAGCGCAGCCAATGCGTTCATGCTGCCACTGTGCGAGCATCCAATCACTGAGGTGATCGTCGCCCAGTGCAGTCACATATTCCACAGGAAAATCCTGCCGCGCCAAATACAGGGCAGTGTTTAAGGTGTCCCCGCCGAACGACAAACCGGCGGGTAGCCGGTTGCCATTCGTGGCTTTGTCGCCAGACAGGAGGTTGATTTCGAGCATGCACTCACCGAGTACAGCCAATTTATTTCCCATAGTTGTATCCGCTAAGTCGTTCCCGAACTAAACGTTCGGGAATCAGATTAGGAGAACAGCAGGCCGCCGTTGATATCTAGATTTGCGCCAGTGATAAACGAAGCTTCTTCCGATGCAAGGTAGGCCACAGCATCGGCGACCTCAGAAGCTCTGCCCTCGCGCTTCAGCGGCGTAGCGTTAGCCACATTGGTTCGCACCTCGTCTTTCGTGAAGGTGTCATGGAAAGTCGTACTGATCATGCCCGGGCACAGGGCATTGACGCGGATATTGCGCGGGCCCAGTTCTTTGGCCATTGCGCGAGTGAAGGTCATAACAGCACCTTTTGACGTGGCGTAAGCAGACGCACCCGGACCGCCACCATCGCGTCCGGCCTGAGAGGCGAGGTTGATGATAGAGCCACCGTCCATGTGCGGGACCACCGCTTTGGTGAGTAGGAAGGTGCTGTTGAGATTGAGCCCGATAACTTGATTGAAGAATGCCTCGTCCATTTCTTCCAGGGTTTTACGGGCGACCAGACCACCGGCCACGTTGACCAATATATCGATCGTGGAACCGTAAGTTTCAACGGCTTTCTGCACCAGCCGCGCGACATCGTCCTGGAGGGTCATATCACCTTGGACGATAATGGCCTCGCCGCCAGCTTGCTGAATTTCTCGCAGAGTTTCCTCGGCACTTGCACTGTTGCTGCGATAGTTGATAACAACTTTTGCTCCTTCGGCCGCCAACTTGAGGGAAACGGCTTTACCGATGTCCCGGGCTCCCCCACTGACGATTGCAACTTTGTCTTTTAAGTTCATGTGTACTCCTGCAGATTGATATACGGATAATGCTGTGTGCGCAAAATAACGATGTTGGTTATTCAGGCAGTTGGACTAAATTATTGTTATTGCTCTTTTTGCTCACCGGCTCAATTCGGCCACCAATGAAGAGAACGGAAATCAACATCAGCGGAACCAAAGATGCGCCGAGAATAAAAAATGGTGGGTAATAGGTCCCGTCATTGGTGATCACGGGCACCAGCTGAATTGCGGTGATTACGCTGATTACACCAGCCGCACCGCTGATTCCCGCCAGACTGGCAACACTTTTTCCAGAGAAGTAATCACTGGGCAACGTCTGGATATTGTTGATCGCGGCCTGAAAACCAAACAGGATAATGGTAATCAGTCCAAGAGCTAGAGCAGGAGTATTGGCTACGGTAGTAGCCAACAGTGCCGGAAGCATTAGTGCACCGCCAACGGCTACGGCGAACTTACGAGATTTATTTACAGTCCAGCCACTGCTGATCAATCGGCCGGAAAGCCAGCCACCGAACAGAGCTCCCAATGCGGCACCCACGTAGGGGATCCATGCGGAAGCACCGATAGCTTTTACATCGAAACCGAATTTATCGTTGAGGTATAGCGGCAACCAGGCGACAAACAACCACCAGATCGGCTCTATAAAAAAGCGAGCGCCTATGACACTCCAGCTCTGCCGGTGTGATAGAAGTTCAAAAAAAGTCGGCACATATTCTTCTTCATCATCGCTGCGAGCGGCGATTTGCCCGGAGAGAATCAGCTCGCGCTCTTCGGGGGTAATCCAAGGATGCGCATCGGGACCACTTTTGTAGATAATCAACCAGGGAACCAGCCAGATGAAACCGAATAGTGCGATCACCACAAAGGTGGCTTGCCAACCCAGGAACGCATATAGAAATGCGACAAGCGGAGGAGCAATAATGCTGCCTGCAGAGGCGCCGGCGCCGAAGATTCCCTGGGCCAAGGCCCGTTCCCGCGACGGAAACCATTCAGCATTGGCCTTAGTTGCTCCCGGCCAGTTGCCAGCTTCACTAAAGCCAAGTAGGACCCTGAACACGCTAAAAGACGCAACTGATGTGGCGAGAGCGTGCAGTGCAATGGATATCGACCAGACGACAATGGATAACATAAAGCCGATCCGCGTACCCACGGCATCGAATATACGTCCGAAAACCGCTTGTCCAACGGCATAGGCAACAAGAAAAACGCTCATGATGTTGGCGTAATCATGACTGTCCATGCCGAGGTCGTCGGAAATTCCGGGCCACATCACTGAAATGGCTGTCCGATCGATGTAGTTGATAATGGTAGCGATGGCCACCAGGGACACTATGGTCCAACGTAGGTTTTTCATTATTGTTTTTCCCGTTTACGCTTTGAGAAAATCCTCTCGATGAGGGGTAAATGTATCGATCAAGACACCGGCCTTTCTGCAGACAGCGCCGTGCTCCAGATGCGGCGCTATATAAAAGCTGTCACCCGCACGAAGAATCTGCTTTTGCCCGTCAATCTGTACTTCAAATTCGCCACTCTCTACATAAGTCACCTGAGTGTGGGGATGTTTATGGACATACCCGATGCTGCCCTCTTCGAACCAAACTTTGACCACCATCAGGTTATCGTCGTACCCGAGGATCTGACGCTTTACACCGCCACCAAGATCCTCGACCTCTATTTTTTCCGATAAAACAAACGCATCGCTCGCCGGCATAGAACCTCCAGTCAATTCTCTCTGTCGCTTATCGAGAATAATTCCGCACGTCCGCGGAAGGTGTATTGATTGCCATCGAAATCAAAATGACTGACCGATTTATCGGTGATCCCAGCAGCGTCGTTAAATGCCAGAAGTTGTGTGCTGCCGTCTTTAAGTGCAATCGAAAGTAATTGCAATGTGCCTTCGCGCTTGTGCGTGATTCCTACAATCTGACTTTCGGATTGGGCGGTAAACTCACGGGCTGGATCGTACTCACCATGGGGTTCAAGCACGCCGACGAATGTGTGCGCGCGAGCGTTGGCGCGTCTAGTGAGGAATGCTTTTTCCGAGCGCAGATTGAAATTCGGATCGTTAGCGCCCAACTCGGTAAACAGGATTTCTATATCACCGTCGACCAGACTGGAATAAGTGTAAAAACGTCCGTTGTCATTTAGCCATGTAATCTGTGCAAGACCCTGCTCAGGCTCACCACGACCTCTCAGCCAGAGGTGCTGGTAGCCATTTTTGCTTCCCAGCGCTGATATTTTGTCGGTGTATGCATACAGATTGAAATTGGTATCGATCAGCTGCCCGTTGTAGTGTAGCGGGAGGTCCAGCTGGTGTTTTCTGTCTGCTTGCACATCGAATAGGTCGATCGCGAAGCTCTTTTGATGATCCGGAGTTTGCACCAGAGCCATAGTGCGTTTGAGTGTCACGCCAGGGTAGGCGCTGTCTATGGCGGCGGAGCTTATCTTGACATTATCCCCAGCGTGGAAAAACAGAAGTTCCGGGTGTTTCTGATTGGCAATTTTCAGATTGCCATCGAAATGAGAGCGTTCATCAATGACCAGCGTATTGTGGGCAATGGTTTGTTTCGCGTAGCTTTCGTTTTCGGGCAGATAGCGGCCGCCGTTTTTTGCCTCCACATTGAGAAAACGCGCGGCGCCGTAATCAGTGACCACCTCTGCGCCTGAGTCATAGAATTGCCAGCTCAGTTTGTCGAAGTGGCCGTGACCCATTCCCTGAGCGGTGGGCTTGAAGACCAGGGCCTGATCATCCGGTGCCTGTTGTCGCAGAACCACCAGGGCACCCTGATCGCCTTTCGCACCGTCACGGAACACCCAGGATGTAAAGGGATAGGCGGTTTGTTTGTTTGCATCCAGGTCTTGGGCTACCTTCAGCCCATCGCCAGTCAACAGTGTCTCTCCCTGGCGGCGGGCAATATCCAACAGCCGTGCATCACCGGTTTTTCCATAGGAGATGGCTACACCTAAAACGAGTTCCGGTGTATCTATCCCTTTGTTTTTTATCGCGTCATTGATGGGGAAAAAGCGACCGTTGTAACTGAGCTGAATGGTGCTATCCACCGCCTTCAGGAGTATTCGATCGCGATAGCCAAAGATATCCCGTTCCGGCTGATTGTTGTCTATGGCCTTGGCGAAAGTAACGAACGGCATCAGCGCATAGCGCTGGTAATAGGGGCCTTCCGTGTAGTATCCATCGGGTGAAAACAGTTCGGCCAGTTGCCGTAGAAAGCCGCCTTTACCGGATTTGTCGAGGCCCAGCAAGGCTTTCTCTACCCACTCTGGTTCATCGAGCACATAGCCAGTCATGCCCACGGCTGCGGTAAGCCAGGTCCCATGATTGTGGACTTTATTAAAAGTTGCCGGGGACTCTTCCGATAGAAATCTCGCCACTGGGCGCAGAACGCCATTTTCAATTTTGCGGGCGTCTTCTTTACTGAGTGAGGGCCGGATCAAATCGTATGCCTGTATGGTGTAAACCAGCCACACAGCTTCATTTAGGCTCTGCCAAAACAGTTTACCGGGGTTTTTCGCTCCGGGACGGCGCTTGGGATGCAGCGGCAGATCGGGATACATTTTCGCGTAGGCGAGCAGCATGTCCCTTACCCGGTCGGCGTAGCGTCTTTCCCCGGTGATTTGGTAAAGCACGCCGGCATCGTACATCAGCCGGTAGTTTTTTTTGTGCTGTTCATGGCTGTAGCCGCCACCGGCATCTGTTGGCAAGGGTACGGAAAAAGGTTCGGTTAGAAACGCGTCCACGTCTGCTTTGACAGCAAGAAACGCGGTGCGGAAACGCCCAGGCTGAGAGACTGCACCCTGCATAGCGTCTACATCTGCGGCATTGATCACCAAGTTTGGTGATGTGGCAGACGCAGCCAGGGGGCTCCAGGTCATTGCCACCAGACAGAAAGCACCGGCGATGCCTGCTGTTAATGCTGACAGCGCAAATGTTTTTGGTGTATGAACAGTCGATTTACCAAGAGTCATCACTACTTCACCTGGTTGTTGGCAAGAATGGCTGTATGGGGCCCTTGCGCTACTAATTCTTTAATACGCGGCATTGGTGAAGAGTGGAACTGATTGTCGGCGATACGCGTAATGGGTTCGCCTACCGTGTGTTCGACCAAGATACCTAGGCTATCGGTAAACACATTATCTTGGATATCGGTGACCTGAACACCGTGAAGATAGAGCAGGGCGGCAGTCTTGTTACGCTTGCCCTTGCCAGAGTTCGTAATATTGTTTTTGGAAAAATTTAAATGTGGCCCAAAGGTGCTTTCATCAGTGCCGCCGCGATACAGCTTCAACAGAGCACCGTTGACGTCAGTGAATGTATTACCCGTAACACGTACGTATTCGGCGTTATAGATACCGAGGTCGTCTTGTTCTTTGTCCAGCCGGATGAGATCTCCGCTGATATTGCGGAACTCACTGTTTTCGATCACAAATTCAGTGGCGAAGGCGCGGCTGCCGGAATCAAAGAAATGGTAGGAGTGATTTACATCGAGATCTTCCACCACACTGTTTTTTAACGAGAAGCGGTAGTTTCTCAACATGCCCCATTTTGCGGTACGGATCAGTGTATTGCCAGCAGCGTCGGGGCTGGCGGATCCGGACAGCGTCAGGCCTTCCAGTGCCAGGCTGCCGCCATTGTGTATTTCGAACAACGTTGGCCTTTCGCCACGGATAATTACCTTGTCAGGACCTTTGCCCAGGATGCGCAAGACTTTGTCAATTTCCAACCGTTTGCGCGCTATATAGGTTCCGGGTTGAAGTTCCAGGGTATCGCCGTCGTGGGCATTTTGAATGGCATTGAACAGCGCGTCCTCTCCGGGTTTTACTTCAATCGTTTTGCCGCTGCCAAATGCGATTACAGGGTCAGTTTTAGGGTACCAGTTAACGCCGGTATCCTCTTTGCGGGTAGGCTGAAGGTCCGGACTTACGCCTTTATTCGATAGCTTGCTATCGACGGGATAAAGCAAACCGTTGTCGGCCCGGTGCAGCTTACCTAGGCCGGTATTGATCCCACCGGATAAGTGTTTGTCCTTGAATCCGTTAGAGACATTTCCGGAAAACCGAATACCGGAAATATCATCGAAAACGGAAAATGGTGAGCGACGGTTCGCACTGTAAAATATATTGTCTGCTACGCGTGAATCTTTGGGAACGGCACTGCGCTCTGTGTCGCTACCGGCAGCGAGATGTATATGCTCTACATTGATAAAGCTGTTATTTTCGATTTTGGCATTAACAACTTGGTGATAACGGTTAATGGGGGAGTTGGGGACACCGTTCATTATGGTTAACCCGCTTCCAAACCGATAACCTTTGAGCCCTTCGAGGTAGTTGTTGCGCACGGTCTGATCGCGATTAATAACGCGAATACCGCCGGTGTGGTCAACGTCATTACCCCAGAAAACGTTGCCTTCGATCAGATTTCCATTTCCGTGCCGCAGCGTCAGGGTGCCGCGTGACTCGTAGAAAGTGTTGTTACGTATTGTGTTTTTACCGGATTTGACCGAGATAATTTCCACCTCTCCGTCGCAGCGGTCGAAGTAGTTATTTTCAACGACTGTGAAAGAATCTGTGAGAGAGTAATGGCTGGTGCCGATACGCAGAGTTTCTCCGCCGTTAGAGCCGAGGATGGGGCGGGGGCCGAAATAGTTATGATCGATGCGGTGGTAATTTTCCCGGCTTGCTTCACTGTCCAGCCGCACAGCGACGGTCACGCCCTTGTTATGTTTTCCCGACAAGTGGCTGTGATCGAGGCGGTTATGCTTGCCGTAAAGGGTCACCCAGTAATCCGTTTCCATCCGGTCAGGTTTGCTGAAATTGTCGATCACCACCTGGGTGACGCGGGAGTGGTTCGCCAGCCGCTCCCGATTCTGCCGAAACGCGATGACTTCACCACTTGGCGAGTAGCCATCTTTAAAGACAAGGCCTGACACCTGTAAATATTCGCCGGCGAGCCGCAGATTGGACTGGCCCGCCAGAATCACTTTTCCGCTGTCTTCCGCCCGCAAGGTGATTGGGTGTTTTTCTGTACCCTCACCGGTAAACAGTATTTCAAAATCCCTCCAAACGCCGTTGGCCAGAACAATAGTGTCTCCCGGCGTTAGGTTTTTGGCCGCGCGAGCGTATTCCCGCTGTGTTTTGACCAGGTATTCCTCCGCATACGCGGGTGCAGTGGGCACGAGGGCGGAGTGGCCGATAAGGAGCGCACTCGAAATGAACAATCTGAGGGGAGCCGGAGTTTGCATAGTCACCTGAAAATTATTTTTGTCCTGTGTTTATGTGGCTATACGCAGTGCACAACCATTTTCTCAATCATCGCGGGCCGTGAGGCTAAACGGCAGACTAAATTGGACAGAATTTATTGTCAACCAATCTGGCAGACCAAAGGAAGCCGCTTAAGCGCGGCTAAGCGACGATAAAACGCACTATATTGGTGCGAGCAGGCTAAAAAATAAGCAGAGGTCAGTCCATTATGGGGATTTTGTGTGAAAATTGGTTGACTATCCGGTTTATGGGTGACAAGTTTTCAACCCAAGGACACCTTACAAACATCTGGATTGGTGACAGTGGTCAACAAACTGGTATGAAGGGTGTGCTTTCGTGTGAAGATGGGCGCCAGATCCGGCGCCTGATACTATAAACAAAAAACGCAGACTTCCTTGGAGGTACTGATGCGTAATAATAATAAATACGCAAAAGATGTACTGGCGATTGAGAGAAACTTCAAAAAATCCATTCTCGTGACCGCAATTGCCGCGGTTCCCTATATGAGTGCTGCACAAGCGCAGGAAGCGGCGAAGGAATTGGAAGAGGTCGTGGTGGAGGGATCGAGGGCCACGATTCAGAGCACTATCGACATCAAACGCAATTCCACCACCATCGTCGATGGTCTTTCCGCGACGGAAATTGGTGAGTTGCCCGCTCTGTCTATTGGTGAGGCTCTCGAATCCGTTACCGGTGCCGCTTCCCACCGGGAAAACGGGGGCGCAACGGAAATTTCCATCCGCGGGCTGGGTCCTTATCTGAGTGCGACCACCTTCAACGGACGCGAAGCCACCAACGGCAGTGGCGACCGCTCGGTTAACTTTTCCCAGTTTCCGTCCGAGTTAATGAACAAGGTGGCGATCTACAAGACGCAAGACGCAAGCCTTGTGGAAGGTGGTGTGGCCGGTGTTATCGCCCTGGAAACCCTGAAGCCGCTCGACTACGGAGAGCGCAGAATCCAGTTCGATACCAAGGCCAACTACAACCCCAACCAGTCCAATATCGACGACCCAATGGCTGATGATCTGGGCTTCCGGGGCACGGCCAGTTATGTGGATCAATTCGAGTTCGACAATGGCATGGCGCTCGGGGTATCCCTGGGATATCAAAAGAGCGATATTTCCCAGCCAGAGTCGGAAATGCGTTC
Source organism: Microbulbifer thermotolerans (assembly GCF_001617625.1). NCBI lineage: Bacteria > Pseudomonadati > Pseudomonadota > Gammaproteobacteria > Cellvibrionales > Microbulbiferaceae > Microbulbifer > Microbulbifer thermotolerans. The sequence continues at coordinate 99,752 of NZ_CP014864.1, forward strand.
TTCCAGCCCTTCAGGAACCTCTCTGTACGCGTGTATCAACGATCCGTCAGTGACCAACGAGGGCTTTTATCGCAGCAGCGCCGGCGACTGTGAAGATCAGGTCGGTGGCAGCAGTAACCAGGGGTATAACACTACGGTTGATCCTGAGACCGGAAAAGCCGTCAGCGATGGCCTCGACTACGCCTTTGCTCCAAGCTCCAACGGCTATCGCCAAAACGATACCTCTGACGAGCGCGATGCCATCTTTGTGGCATTGCAATTCCAGCCCAACGATAAAACGGATATTAACTTCGACCTGCAGCAGTCAGAGCGGGTACAGTCCGAACAGCGCCACGATTTGAACTTTGCCAATATGAAACGGGTCACCCCGGGTGTTACCGGCCCCTCGCTGGTAACCACAGACAGCGGCGCTGTTCTGGAGTGGGCTGGCGAGACGGCAATTGAGTCCAATAGCGAAGTCTATTCCCGCACTGAGGAATACTTCGGCTACGGCCTCAATGTCGCCTATGATTTTACCGATAACTTTACCGTCTCTGCAGATTACTCCTTCTCCGAGACAACCAGGGATGAATTGCAGATCTCCGTGCGCACCCAGTCGGACAACGAGGATGTTGCCGGGGATAGTACCGTGGCGGGTTATCGTCCTCTGGTGAGTTGGGATATGGATTCCGGTATCCGCCAGTATGTCATTAACGACTTTGACGTTACTGACCACAGTCTTTTCTCAGATGCTTATCGAGTTCGTATCGATAATGACGTTGACCGTAAGAACACCATAGAAGCGTTCCGCACGGATTTTGACTGGCGCCTGGATGGTAAGTTTATTACCGGTATTCAGGGTGGGCTGCGTTTTTCAGAGCTGGAGTACCTGGATCTCGGTTCGGACAGATATGAGTACAGCATAAGCCGCAGCTCCGCGGAGGGCGCTGCCACCATTGCGGCAATCAACGATGCTTGTGCGATTGACTTCCCGGAAAGCGATTTTATGGACGCGGAGCGGGACGGAAATCTGTTTACCGTTATCGATTCTTCCACCGGAGAAGTGATGTCCGGTACGGGTAACAGTTGGGCCACCTTCGACACCATGTGTGTGACCAACATGATTCTCGCTGCCGAAGGCGAGGAGTTTGCCTATCCAGAATTGGAGAATCAAAGCGCCGGTGTGACCGATGTGACCGAAACCACCACGGCAGCTTACGTGATGGCCACCTTCGACAGCATGCTGGCCAATAAACCCGTGTACGGTAACTTCGGTGTCCGCGTGGTGCAGACGGAAGTCGATTCAGTAGGCTACCGTACTCCTTATGAAGTGATCACCAGTGATACTGGTGCCCTGTCTATCCAGGCGGTGGAAGGGGCCGATCTCGAGAGAGTCTCCGCCGGCGGTGACTATACTGAGGTGCTGCCCAGCTTCAATATTGTCGCGGATATTCAAGAAAACGTATTGGTGCGCGGTGCAATTTACCGCGGCTTGTCGCGCCCGGACCCCAGTGATCTCGGTTACAAGCGCACTTTCAGTATCAATACCTCCGAAGACATTACTGACGTCAATGAACTGATTGATGCAGTAGAGGGGGACGGCAACCCCGATATGCAGCCGCTGACCAGCTGGAACTTTGATGCTGCGATCGAGTGGTATCCCAACGAAGACACCATGCTGGCGTTTGGCGTTTACCACAAGAAATTCCAAGGCGGCTTCGAGCAGGCCAGGGTCACGGAAAGCTTTGTGGTGGACGGTCAGAACGTAGAGGCGGACTTCACCATTACCCGGACCAATGAGGATACAACAGACCTCACTGGTTTCGAGGTTACCGGTACGCACCGCTTCTCATACTTGCCCGGCTACCTGAGCGGCCTCGGTGTCAAAATGAGCTACAACTACGCCGATTCCGACTTCGAGTTTGAGGATAGCAATTACGGCAGCATCACCATTCTGGCTCAGGACGGTTCCGTATATTCCCAGACTCAAGGCATCATCGAGCCGGGCAATGTACCGGGCTTTTCCGAGCATGTATTCTCCGGTCAGCTCTACTACCAAATCGGCAAACTGGACACCAGCCTGATTTATAAGTACCGGAGCGAATACTTCCAGCCGTACACCAGCAATGGTACCCGCTTGCGTTACATCGGTGACGTGGGTGTTTGGGAGGCGCGCGCTTCCTATCGCATCAACGACAACCTGAAGTTGAGCCTGGAAGCCATCAACCTGTTTGATGAACCCAAAGAGCAGTACTTCTATGTAGATGATTATCTGGGTGAATTGAACAGTTACGGCCCGCGGATCTTTATGGGACTGCAGGCGCGCTTCTAACAGACGCTGTACGTATGGCACATGGGGCCGGCAGAGATTGCCGGTACCCGGTTCCGGTGATGTCATGTGCGCGCCGGTTCCGGGCTTCCGCCGGCGCTGCCAGGCCCCACCTCTCTTGAAAAAGACGCTTGTTGTCAATTGCTTAACAGAATGGCGTTATCAAATAGCGGCCAAACTGTTTTTTACGGAGGGTAAACCTTCAAGATTTCCATTGACGCTTCTCCACCGGCGTATTTTGCCCGCCGGAAAGTAGCTTGCCCGCTTTGCGCGGGCTTTTTTGTTGATACGCTCCGTGCCCGGCTTAGATCTGTCGAGGAATTTCCGATTATTGGGAGTGGCGGGCTATGGCCCTGGACAATGGGTTAAACTTTCCAAGAGCGAACGGCTACGGCCATTTATGCGACGGTTGCGCAGTGTCCCGGCATCATCTGTACGCCTGGCCTGAGTGGTGCAAAGCCCGCTGCTACTCCCGCGTGAATAAATTAGGGGATTCTTAATCGCCGAGGCGCTCGATGGAAAAGCGCTTGCGCCGTTCGTACACTTCGCGCCGGACCACCTCAACGGCCTTGGCCTCGGTCGCCTCGTGCAGCGCATTAATGGTGCGGGAAAAGTGGCGCCGCATCGCTTGGCGAGCAGCTTGGGGATCGCGGTTCTCCAGTGCCTGCAAGATCGCCTTGTGTTCGGCGAGGCGTTTCTGGCCGTCTTTTTTACACACGGATTTGTGTACCGCCAGGATATCAGGGGAGTGCTCTTGAATATTCCACAGTTTGTAAATAGTGCTCATCAAGACGCGGTTATTGGTGGCTTTGGATATCGCTTCGTGGAACTTTCTGTCCGCGCGCTCTGAAGTGAGATTGCCCGCCTCGTTCTCCCGGACCATATCCCGATAGGCATCACGCACTTCTTCCAGTTGTTCCTCGGTGATAATGGAGGCCGCCAGCGCCGCGGTTTCCCCTTCGACAAGCACCCGCGCCTCAGTTAGTTCGAAAGGGCTGAACTCCTCGGCATCATGGAAGGTGCTGACCGGTTTAGTCACGTAAACCCCGGCACCGGTGCGGACGACAACCCGCCCCATGACTTCCAGTGCAATGATCGCCTCCCGGATACTGGGGCGGCTCACGTCAAACATTTCCGACAGTTCCCGTTCGGAGGGGAGGCGCACACCGGGGGGGTATTCACCGCTGTCCAGCAGTGCCAGCATTTTTTCAACTACTTGCTGGTAAATACGGCGGCCATTGCCAATCGGTGCGGTTTTCATAAGTTCAATCCGGCCAAGTGCATGGGTAGACGGTTAAGTACCACTGCGCCAAAGTGTTGGAGGCTGACGATCTAAACTCGCGGATAGGAGAGCGAGGCAGCGGCGTGACGGGAAAATATATTACCACGATTGGTCTTACAGACAATTTCTATTGGTCTGATGGCGAGAGGTGGCAGGTTGCCGTGCCTGACGGCATAGGCGGTCAGGGTACCTGCCGGCATAGCTCCAGCCAGCGCTCGATACCTGTACTGCGGTACTTCTGCCGGTGCAGGGCGAAATAGAACTCGCGGGAAAAATCCCGCTGTGGTACCGGCAATTCCACCAGGGCGCCGCGCTTCAACGCATCGGTCAGTGATACCCTGGAAAGGCAGCTGATACCCAGCCCGGCTTCCACCGCGCGTTTGATGGCCTCGGTATGCTGTAGTTCCAGCCGGATGCACAGGTGTGGCAGCAGGCCCGCCATGGCGCGCTCGAAGGTCTGGCGGGTGCCGGAACCGGATTCCCGCGCGATCCAGGTGGCGGCGACCAGATCCCGGTCGGACAGGCGTTTGCGCCCGGCCAGTGGATGCGTCGGTGCGCAGAACACCACCAATTCATCGCCGCGCCAGGGAATCATTTCCAAGTCCGGATGATTCAGCTCCCCTTCAATCAGGCCGAGATCCAGCTCGAAGTTAAGGACACCCTCCGCAATGGCGGCGGTGTTGGCTACTTCCAGTTCCACCCGCGCACCCGGCTGTTCCTCCATATAGCGCGCCATGACCCCTGCGGCCAAGTAGTTGCCTATGGTTAAAGTGGCGCCAATCTTCAGCCGTCCCAGGTCCCGGTGGCCGGCCAGGGTCTGTTCCAGCTCCCGCGCCCGCTCCAGCAGTTCCTCGGCTCGCGGCCACAGCTGCCGGCCCAGCTCATTGAGTCGCAGGCGCTTGCCCGTGCGTTCGAACAGGCGCAGCTCGAACTGCTGCTCGAACTCTTTGAGCGCTGTGGAGGCGGCGGACTGGGACATGTTGAGGCTCTCCGCCGCGCGGCTGACATTTTGGTAGTGGGCGCAGGCGAGAAAGACTTCCAGCTGGCGGAGGGAGTAGCGCAAAGGGGGCTTCCTAATTCATCGGAATAATCGATAAGCAGTATCGAAATATCCCATTTCGTCAATAGATATTCCAGGGCTAAAATTCAACCACTAAGAGAATTTTGGAATAAATGGTTCTATATATATGTCTAATTTGAATATAGAAAAGGTGCTCGAAGTACACCACTGGAACGACACCCTGTTTAGTTTCAAGACCAGCCGCGACCCCGGTTTCCGCTTCGAGAACGGCCATTTTACGATGATCGGCCTGCCACAGGAAAACGGCCGTCCGTTATTGCGCGCTTATTCAATTGCCAGTGCCAACTATGAGGATCAACTGGAGTTCTTCAGCATCAAGGTGCCGGATGGTCCGCTTACCTCACAGCTGCAGAAGATCAAACCCGGTGACGAAATCTTCGTCGGCCGCAAGCCCACCGGCACCCTGGTGGCGGACCACCTGCTGCCCGGCAAGCGCCTGTGGCTGCTGTCCACCGGCACAGGCCTGGCGCCCTTCCTCAGCATCATTAAGGACCCGGATGTCTACGAGCGTTTCGATCAGGTGATTCTGACCCACGGTGTGCGCTTTGTGTCAGAACTGGCCTATCAGGATCATATTCAGAACCAGCTGCCGAACCACGAATACTTCGGAGAGATGATCCGCGAGCAGTTGCTCTACTACCCCACGGTGACTCGCGAGCCCTACCGGAACAACGGCCGCCTGACCGACCTGATGTTGTCCGGCAAGATCTTCCAGGACCTGGGTCTCCCTCAGCCAAATGTTGAAGAAGACCGCTTTATGCTCTGCGGCAGCCCGGCCATGCTTAAGGATCTGACCGGCATACTGGACAACTGGGGTTTCCGCGAGACCCGCGCCGGCGTGCCCCACGAATACGTGATCGAGCGGGCATTTGTAGAGAAATAACCCCTTTCCCAAAGCGCGGCACAGCGCCGCGCTCCTCCACATGTGACCCCCCCGGAACCGTACATCAACGACGCTGCCAATCTATGATGACCTTGTAGTTGTGCGATCACAGCCATGGCCTCTTCATGCGTAAACACCACCGGTAGGCGCCGCCCCCGAGTGGTCTTTTCAAAATGCAAATTACCGAGCTCCATGCCCAGAAACTGTTTGTAAAGAAAGACCACGGCATTGAGAGCGGTCTTCTGCGTGTTAAGACTTACCGAACGCCGGGTGGCCAGGTGCCCCAGCCAAGCATCCACTTCCGCCGCGCCCATATCCTCAGGGCGACGCATTTGATGAAAACGAATAAAGTCCCTCACCCAAAAGCAATAGGTTTTCTCTGTGCGGTATGACAGATAACGGGACCGTATAAAAGCCCGGAAGCGGTCCATGAAGCGGGTAGGACGATTTGGAATTGGAGGGGGAATATCATTCATAGGCTGTTCCTTGCCTGATAACTGTTTATTTATACAGTATTCTATATTCGTAACCAACCTGCAGAAAAGATTTCGGTCGTCGAGGCCGATATTTGTGAAACACGAGCGAAAATGGCAGAAGGGCCCAACGAAATCATAGAGTTACAACGGGCATTGAAAATGTGGATATGAGTCGTGAAGACTGTATTCCACAATTGGCACCATCGAGCCACTTTTGGCCGAGGCTTGACGTATCAGGGGATTCAGAGCATTCTGGCGTTAATTACGCCTTGGGATATGGGGCGCGGGGAAATTGGTCCTTGGGGCTACGATATAAATGTTAATTTTCTAAGAGTAGCCATGCCTTACAAGAGTATTATTAGATCTGGTGTAGTGATTTTTTTAGTCGTTGCTGCTTACTATGTTGGCGAGCAGCGGGGGTTCAAGCGGGGTATAGAAATTTCTGCAGTTTTTGCTTCATCGGGAAGGTCAGCAGATGAAGCAAACATGATTGCTCTTCTTCTCGGATATGCGAGGCGGGGGGAAGAAGAAAAAATGTATGAATGGGGTGAAAAGTTCATTGTTCAGAACATGGATACATACAACAGTCTTCAAAGTGTGCTCGCTACAGAGTCTGCGGCAATAAAAGGTACAAGGCTCTATGATGTGCTTGATCTAATGGTCAACTCATATCCATACAGTACAACGGAATATTACATAGAAACATACATTGAGGCGGGCAAGAACTCCTCGGCCAGCCCCGAAAATTAACCAGGCCAGTCAAGCTCGCCCACCCCCTTCGGGGCTGGGCTGGACAGCCTACGCTCCGCTTCGGCTGCCCTTGCTGGCAACGTTAGCCCCACGAAACAAGGACAAGGAAAATTATGAGATCTGTTGTTATCGAATTACAACAAGATGCAATGGATAAATCTGTAAGAACTTCAGATTTATTGCGAAAGGCCTACGTTGTAGCTCGCAAGTTAAAACTATCAGAGTTTCTTGAGTGGATTGAAAATGAACTCAACGGCTATAAAGGCGAGGTCCCCGAGTACCGTATGGCAAAAGGCCAGATTCGTGGCTGGAATCCGTATAACGGCTGGATTCCATTAATGTTCGAAGATCCAGCGGAGGGCGAGGCCTTGTCAGAGAGGGCGTGTGGCCAATCCATAGCCGAGCTTGAGCACCTAATAGAGAATGGTAGTTCTAAATCCACTTTGCATATGCCTTACCCTCAGAAAATACAGAGACAGCTTAGTCAAGGTTTCGGGTTTGAAACGGAAGTCAGCCTGTTTGTTGGTCAATCAGCATTAATTCGTGTAATTGATTCTGTCAGGAATGTTGTTTTGAATTGGGCTCTAAAATTGGAAGAGGATGGAATACTTGGAGAGGGGCTGTCTTTTTCAGAGAAAGAGAAAAGTAGCGCTACTTCAATCCCGCAGAGTATCAATAATTTTTACGGATCAGTTCATGCGCCGCAAATTCAGCAGGGCAACCAAACAGCAATTCAGGTGTCCTCAACTATAAATGCAGATTCACAAGCCATTACCGAATTTATAAATGAGCTTAAGAATAATATTGAGCAATTGGGCTTGCCTCTAGATTCTAAGGCTGAGCTGAGTTCAGAAATAGCTACTGTTGAGGCACAGTTACAATCGCCAAAACCTAAAACGGTTATAGTGAAGGAGAGTCTAAAAACCATCCGCACTGTACTTGAAAGTGCCAGTGGTTCTGCGGCAGGACAGATGCTAATTGAGCTAGGCAAAATGGTAATGGGCTAACAAGGCCAGCCAGAGGGACCAAAAACCGCCGCTTCGCTCTGGTTTTCGGCCCCTGCTGGCGGCGTTATACCTAAAGTCGAATATCGAATATGGAAGAAATATTCAAAGTAATTTCAGAAAAGCCAGAGTACGCAGCATGGGTATTTGGTCTCATAAATGCGTTATGGTTAGCTTTCTTATACTTTAACAAGAAGAGGCATGAACGCGAACTTATTGCGGTTAAACAGTCTTTCGATCTTGATCTGGAAAGGCGTAAAAAAGTTTTTGAAATGAAAGCAACTCAATACGAGTCATATTTTAGGCACATTGACGCTATACATAATAAGCATCAAACCGACTACCAAGATGTGCTCACTCCTATAATGAATGAGTTTATGTCCTCATATTTACAAGCATGTGACCACAATGATGAGGCTGAAGCTACTCAGGCCACAATTCGGTTTTCTGAGCAGATATCTAAGATAACTCGCGATGGATTCCAAGAGCTTAGTGTTATCGAATCCGAGACAAATAGCTTGCGTTTAACGGCTAGTGACGAAGTTGCAGTTCTTCTTGATGAGATTAAGGAGTTATATGATCAGCTATTTGCTATTTCAGGAAAAATGATGTCTGATTTAGTTAAAATCACTATTGAAAACGACCAAGAGTTAGCGGTTAAGAATCAAGCTGAACTTATGAGAGTGGGAGAGCTAGCTAAAAGCAAGGCTAAGGAACTCCGTGAGCAAATGCGCAATGACCTTAAGCAAATATAGGTATAACAAAGCTGTCATAGGGACATTTTTTGCTTCGTTTCGTTTTGGGGGTGGCTTCGCCACTTTACCCCAAAACTCCACTACACAAAAAATGCCCCATACAGCGGCGTTATACATAAAAATTGACGAGTGCCATTAATGATAATTGGAACTTTTTTACGTTATTTTAAAACCTACCAGGGCATTAATTTTATACCAATAACCGACCAAGGTAATTATTGCGGACTGTTGGGTGATAATGGAATAGGGAAAAGCTCGGTACTTGAAGCGCTCGATTGTTTTTTTAATGGAAAGCAATGGAATATTAATATCGCTACGAAGAAGAGCGGTCTGACAAAAACAAAGCCCTATATTGTTCCGGTATTTCTAATTGAAAAAGACTCCCTTGATGGAAAGGCTTTAGAGCTTGCTGAAGTTCTGGATAAAATAGCAACAACATTAACTGAAGAAGAAGTTCCCTCCGCTAACCGAGGTGACTTCAAGAGTTATTCTGATTTGTTAGTTAGGGTTGGGCAAAATTATGACTTGGGCCATCATTTTGTTATCCCTCTGGGTATTGATTATCAATCTCACCCAAATATATCAATTTTTAATTGCAGTAGACTAGGCATAGAGCTTTACGGCGAGGAATATGATGGTGGAAGTCTTGATGAAAGAGGACTGGAGAAATTCAAGCCTCTGCTGGATGCTCTAAAAGCGAGTATTGAATATATACATATACCCAAGGAGATAGACCCAGAGCTTTTTACTAAACTTGAGACAAATGAGATACAGGTTTTAATGGGTGAAACCCTCCATGAAATACTAGAAGAGCGAGTTACCAGTAACCAAATTAAAGCGATTAATTCAAGCTTAAATGCATTTATAAAATCTCTGGAAAATGAGCTAGACGGATATTCCTATAGAACTCCGACTGATAGGCAGAAAAATTTACGAAGAAACGACGTCTACAACCTTATTATTGAGGCATTTTTTAATATAAGAAATCTTCATAAAAAAGAAGGAAAACATTGGCTTGAAATCGGTGAACTTAGCTCTGGAGAGAAACAAAAGGCAATTATAGATGTTGCACACAAATTGTTACTTCATCATAGAAAAAGTGGTAATAATTTGATTATTGCTATCGACGAGCCTGAATCCTCACTACATATGTCTGCATGTTTTGATCAGTTCGATGCGCTCTATGAAATCAGCAAAACCTGTAAGCAAGTCTTGTTTTCTTCACACTGGTACGGATTCCTTCCAACAATAGAATCTGGTTCAGTAACGGTAATATCCCGACAAAAAGATGGGCATGTATTTGATCTTGTTAATCTGGCTAACTATCGAGAGCAGATAAAGCAAATGACCAGAGAGTCGCGAAGGCGGCTGCCATATGACATTAGGCTAAAAAGTATCAATGATTTTGTTCAATCTGTGATTACAAGCTCAATAGGTGATAATCCATTTAGTTGGATAATTTGCGAGGGAACCACAGAAAGAATTTATCTTGAGTATTATTTCAAAGACCTGATGGAAAATAATAGGCTTCGGATTGTTCCAGTGGGTGGAGCCGGAGAGATAAAGCGCCTATATAGCCATCTGTCCACTTCATATGAAGATTTCAAGGAAGAAATATCTGGGAGCATCATCTTGATTTCAGATACAGATGCCCAGCTAGTGAGCTATGAAACTAAAAACTTCGAAAAACTCTACTGTAAGCGTATTGTAAATTGCGAGGCTGAAAGAAAAACAAAATTAGTAAATATTGGCTCAAATCCAGTCTCCCCTAGAACCGAAATTGAACATTGTTTAAACGGAGTTTATTTTCTTGATGCACTGAAGTCTTTTATAGATGGCGAAGATCATGTTTTGGCATTTTTATCAGATATCGAAGCCTCAGGAGAGAATGACAGCTACTTTACTCTAGATCTTAAGCCAAGTCAGCAGAAGGCTTTGGATTCATTCTTGGATTCGGATAACAACAAATACTTAGTGGCAAATAAATATATTGAGTTACTTCCAGATCAAAGTCATACCCCTGAGTGGTTGGATGCCATTAGAGAATGGTTGACGTAAAATGTATAACAAGCGCGTCAATTAGGATGCTCGCAAACTTGCACCTATTACGCGGGTAAGTTGGGCGGCAATTGAGTGTGTTGCGCCATGTGGAGGATGAGTGGAGTTCTTTGCTAATAAATTTAATGGAAAATTTCTACGTAACGTTTTGCCTGACGAAACTGTTGATGTGGATTTTGTGCGCGCAGCTATCGCATACGGTAGCGACGCGTCGACCTTGATTGAAAACTGCCTTAGCAACCGGCACAGGCTCGACATTTGGATGCGTTACGACCACACCGTGCCAGTCGCACCTCATCTTCTGAGGAAATTGCTCGCCGGGGCATCATCAAACATTTTTTGCTCTCTGGTACCCGATGTGCTCCATTCCAAGGTGATTTGGTGGAAGGGATACGGCGCATACGTGGGTTCAGCCAACCTAACCGACAGGGCGTGGGTTACCAATATTGAGTTCGGAGTTTTTCTCTCGGAGCCCGAGCTTGATGAATCGGGCGGGCTCGAGGAAATTAGACTTTTTTTTGAGCAGTTAGAAAATTGTGACGCAGCGTTGCCGCTGACTTTGGAAATTGTCGAGGAACAGGAGCAACTCCAAAAGCTGAGACAAGACAGGCTTCACGCAATTGACTCAGAGTCTAAACGGCATCGCAGCATCGAAACGTGGGGTGGTCCTGCCGAAGTCGCTTCACGCAAGAAGGCAATCGAAGCTGGTAGAGAAAAGTTTATTAAAGAATGGGCCGAAGGGCTTACTTTCCTTCGAGCACTAGCTGAAAAGGCTCCTAAATATCGTCCCAGATGGATGAATGAAGATGTTCCTGCTGCCTGGCAAGCCGATCAGTTTTTGCACGCCTACTACTACAACGAGGTTGTAGATGGAGTTCGTCATCCATTTGAAGAGTTCTATTTGAAGAATCGATCCGATCCAATAGGTGCTTCCGATCGGGCATTGCGCTGGTGGTCGGGACTGGTAGAGCCACCATCCCATGAAGACGAAAATTGTCATGTACGGGCACCGATCATTCGGGAGTTTCTGGCGAAAGGAAGGATTAAGGAATTAGCTTTAGAGGAATTCGTTCGCGTCTGCCAGGCTAACCACTCCACAATGGATCATGTGAGAAGGATGCGCCTCGACACCTTAGGAGTCAAAGAAGAAGCAGACGAGCTGGCAAGAGGGGCTGCATTCGCTACATGGCTTTGGGGCAAGCGGAATCAACAGGGCGAATCAGTCGTAGATCTTCTCCAGTTCGTGCTGGATGGTGGTGGCTCATCGGATTTACCACGCCGCATTTTCGAGGCTACCCGTTCCGAGGGGCGAAGATTTCCCCATTTCGGCATAAACCAAGTTGCGGAGATCGCGGGTTGGGCTCGGCCTGAACTGGCTCCACCACGTAACGGGCGAACTAGCAAGGGCTTGCGGGCGTTGGGGTTTGATGTTCGCATCTATTGACAGCAGGTTTAGGCTCGAGTCAGCGCCGCCCAACAAAGCGCTGTTGCCGGACTGGTTTTCCGCTGCGCTCCAAACCAGCCGCAAAGCGTGGCGTTATCTCAACCAAGATTCGTGGCTGTAAAAGGAGAAATTTATGCCTGAATTATGCCGTTTCCTTGGAATTGTTATTTACATGTATCGTGAAATAGGCGGTAGGCATCACTATCCCCATATTCACGCATCATACGGTGATAACAAGGCGGTTTTCAATATTGAAACCGCTGAGCTCATGGAAGGAAAATTCCCAAGAAAAGAGAGGAAACTTGTTGAGGCATGGATTGAGTTGAGAAAAGACAAGCTGAGGCTTAACTGGTCAAGTCTTAATGTTCCCAGCGGCAATCCGACGTTCTTCAAAATTGAACCATTACAGTGAGGTTTCTAATGGCTGATCTAGACGCGATGACCATCACCAATTTCAAGTTGGTTGGAAACTATACGATTGAAATAACTTTCAAAGATGGAAAAGTTCAAACAATAAATTTTGAACCAGTAATTGGAAAAGGCTGGATGAAACAGCTTTTAGATCAAAATTATTTTAATAAGGTCAAACTTAATGACGGGGGAAATCTTGAGTGGCCAGATGGACAGGATTTCAATCCTGAAGCACTTTATGAGTGGGAGCGCTTTGAAAAATTGTACATTGAAGATGCCCGGCGCCAGTAGTAGGCCCAAGAGATAACAAAGTGCTACACCGTACGGCCAACGCTATGCACCTTTGTGCTGGTCTCTTCGCTCCCATTGTCGCACAAAGGTGTATAGCGCTGGCCGCCGGTGAGCACGGCGTTATGTGTTCTAGGTAAAACGTGATGGGAATAGAGTCGTTAATCCCGTTTGGCCTCGATACTGAAAGTGAGCAACTAGTAGATGTTGGGAGCGTAAAACGGGGTAATGCCTGTGGGTGCATTTGCCCGTCTTGTAAAACACCTCTGGTCGCAAGGCATGGCGATGAAAAAGAATGGCATTTCGCTCACCGTAGCCAGAAAGTACACAATGAGACACGGAAGGAATGTGAGTACTCATTTGCCGTATCTGTCCGACTAATGATTCGGCAACTATCCAATGATGGCCTGAAGTTTAGAACCCCGCGGCTCGAACGCTCGTTGCCAGCATTTAGTGAACACTCTTATGAGTCAGCTGATTTTTGTTATCTCGTAGCCGATCAGTCTCTATTGACATTAGAGCAAGTAGAGGTTGGAGTTCAGTTTTGTGGGGTTACTGTAGATGTGCTAGGGCTCGTTGAAGGCGTTCCCTTTGTCGTGTTTGTCACCTACAGGGAAAGGAACCTACCTTCAGATTTAAAAAATCCGTCAATTATCAAGTGTGGCGTAGTTGAGCTCAATGTCAATGCTGTGCCGAGGTTGTTCAAACAAGTAGAGAAAGGGCAGTACAAAGAAGTGCTTCGTAGGTATATAGAAGATGAAACGGAGGGTAAAACGTGGGCTTATCACCCACGTGAGCTGAGACTGAGAGAAGCTGCTATAGCAAAGCGCCAGGCGTGGTTGCTAAAGCAAAAGACTGAAGCAATGGCAACTGCTGCCAATAGTAAACGTCTAAATGGTTCATGGAAATCGATGGTCTCCAGTTCCTCTATAGAAGGCTATAAGTCGCCAGAGCGTATCATTGGGAAATATATTTGCGTGATCTGTAAGAGTACATGGGAAGGAACTTCTAGGGTGTGTAAAAAATGCAATACCCATTTATATACTACCGAAAGAGAGTAGTGATTGGCATGAAACATAACACGTCGCTCCATCCGACGTCAGGCCGCGACGCGGCCTTTCTCGGCTGAGCTTCGCGTTATGCAAGGTAAGCAATGAAACTTGGTTTCAAGTAATAAAGCATCTCAGCCGGCGCAGAATAGTCGCAAAGGATTGTTACGTTAGTGGCCGCTGGCAGTATACATAACTCCGAATAATATGGAGCGGCGAAATTATTTTCTCTTTGCATGAAATGACTTTCTCATCGCAGGTCCGTCGGAAAACTATTGCAAAGCCTGGCTGTCTGGCAGGGTCAAGACATCTTCTCAGGAGTACCGGCAAGAATTTGCGCAATCCGCCTGGCTCTCCCTGCAGAAGTGGCTGCGGAAAAGGTGGGCTGGTTGAACTTGAAGGTCTGGCCAAAAGTTCCCTGATTTTTATGCGGATTTCACGAAAACTCAAATCCGAAAAGCCCGGTTTTTAATGGTTATCGAGACGGGTAGTCTACGCACTCCGTTCTTTTTTATACATGGAGCTAGCAAATGTTCTCCCGCAGAGTGATATCCGCGATTTTCCTTGCCGGTGCAGCGGCATTGGCCAATGCAGATGACCACAGCACCGGTTCTCTGGTAAAAGTCATGTCCGCGGAAGAAGTGGAATGGGGTTATCTGAACCCTTTGCGGGGAGCGCTGAGTCCCGGAGCTGCGGATCTCTGGGGTGATCGTACCGGCGGCAGTGCCACAGGTATGCTGGTCCGGTTCAAGAAGGGGTTCGAGTCACCGCCCCACATCCATAACATCACTTATCGCGGTATCGTTATTGAAGGGCTGATGCACAACGATGACCCGTCCGCGGCAAAAATGTGGATGCCACCCGGTTCCTTCTGGACCCAGCCCGCCGGTGAGGACCACACAACTGCAGCCAATGGCGAGACCAATCTGATCTATCTGGAGATCGACTCAGGCCCATATCTTGTAATGCCATCTGACGAGCAATTTGATAACGGGGAGCGGCCGCTCAACCTGCATGCCGACAACATGGTCTGGCAGGATAACAGTGACCTTTACTCAATCCAGGCAGACAAGGCGGAAGCTACCCAGCTCTGGCGCAGCACTGCCAATATGAACGGATCCATGATCAAACTGAACGCCGGCTTCAAAGGCGAACTGACTACAGAAGCGAGTGAGTTTCGCGCGGTGGTGATTGGAGGGGAGATCAGCTATGGCGCCCGTGGCCTGGACAAGCCAAAACTGCTTGAAGCCGGAAGTTATATTGAATCTACCGGTGACTACACCCATCAGTTTGTCAATAACAGTGATGGAGAAGTAACCATTTACATCCGCACTGACGGCCGCTATACCGTGCAGTAAAACTCTGCTGAAAGAAGCCAGTGAGTCGACGCCCAGGGGAAGGGCGCTTTCACACGTTTATAGGCAATAAACATATTTAATTTAGGGAGCCTCTGATTAATTCACTTCCTGACGGTAAAAATTCTTTGAAGCCAGATGAGAAGCTCAGGTGATAGGCTGGCCATTTCGAAACCGTCGGATACAGGGGAGTACTCGTGCGTTTTCGAAATGGCCAGCCTATTGCCTGAGCGCCCCGGAACCTACCATAGTGTTCACGCGAATTAATCAGAGGCTCCCTAGTATCCGGTCTATTACCTCGACAATCGCCCGGCACTTCTGATTATTCAGTGCGTCCGGGTGCGGCGGTGCGAAACTGCCCTTGTCGTTGTCAAAATAAAGGCCTGAGGCATTGGCGAATTCGTCTGAAAGGGCTGCCCGGGTGAGCACATCTGCCCCAATGGACAGGCTTTTTCCGGCAATGCCAAAACCTTCTTTAACCATCTTGGAGGCCAGCAGGGAGCCAGGATTCACCGCAATAAACGCGGGCCCCCGGCTGCCAAGGGAGGTGGCCAGTGCGTTGTTCCACATGGTCAGTGCCAGTTTGCTCTGGGCGTAGGCGGGCATGTCGTCCAGCAGGCGTTTTTCGCCCGTAAGGGCGTCAAGCTCCACCGGTGCCTGGGCCGCGGAAGACAGGTTGACCACCCGAGAACCCGGCCCCATAAGTGGCATAAGACGCCTGGTCAGCAGGTAGGGGGCGATGGTATTCACCGCAAAACGCACATCCAGGCCGTCCCGGGTAATCGTCTCGGGAACCCGCATGACGCCTGCATTATTGATAAGCACGTCCAGCCGGTCATGGCCTTTGACGATGGCATCCGCCAGGGTATCCACTTCAGCCAGACGGGACAGGTCCGCATTATAGGTGTAGATCCGCCCCGTGCCTGTACCCTTTGCCAGGGTTGCTTCTGTCGCCGCCAGCTTCTCGGCATTTCTTCCGTGCAACAGCAGTGTATGGCCCTCTGCATAGAGGCGCTTTGCGGTTTCCAGGCCGATACCATCGGTGGCGCCGGTAATCAGGATTATCTTGTTCATTGTTGGAGTCCTTCTGCAGGGAATTCAGGTAACAGCTCTTCAGCCAGGTACAGTAGGGTCTGTTCAATATCCGCCTGGTTGAAGCGCAGGTTCAGTGCTACGTGGTTTACGCCGATGTCTTCCAGTGATTTCAGGTAAGTCTTCAGGAACGCCATGCCGGACCGGAAGCCCAGGTGAATAGGCTGTGGCGGTGCCTCGGGATCTGCCAGCAAATCGATGTACAGGGATTGCATTACCGGCTTTGACGATTCAGGTCCACCGGGAATGCCGGCGCGCCAGGAACTCACCACACTTGCCTGGTCTTCAATGGTGCGCGGGTAGGTGATCAGCCCGTCGGTGTGACTCGCGCCCCATTGGGGTGTCTGCTGGCTGCCGCCAGTAATCAGCATGGGAATCTTTCCGGCTGTTGGCTTGGGCAGCAGGTCCATCTCGCCATTGGTCCGGCCATAACGGTTGTCCAATGCCGGCGCAGTGCGGGCCATTTCACGGATGTACCGGAAACTCTCCCGGAAACGCTCGCCCCGGTTTTCGTAGGTTTCGTTGAGGGCAGGGTATTCATCCGGCCGGTCGCCGGAGGCAATTCCCAGAATCAACCGGCCACCGGAAAGCTGGTCCACACTGGCCGCAGTTTTGGCCACATGGGCCGGGTGCCGGAGCGGCAGGATCATGCTGGCGACCCCCAGGGCGATGCTTTGTGTTTGCCCCGCGAGAAAACCCAGGTAAACAAACGGATCAAAGATCTGGCCGGCATCTCCGAACGAGGGCACATTGAACGGCACATCCCGCAACCACAGGGCGGAAAAACCGGCCTGCTCGGCCAGTTGCGCCCGCTCAAGGTGTCGCGCCATGGACGCTACGGGTTCCATGGCGTGGTTTTCCAGGGGGCTGATCAGGCCAATGGTCAACCGGTTCGGCTGGAAAACCCGGTTGTAACCCCGGTTGATCCGGGGAAACGTCTTTGCGCTCTCGTTGACTGCCGTCATTTCTTACACCTCCACGACGACCTTGCCGATGGCCTGGCCGCTGGTCAGGCGGTCATGGGCCTTGCCCACTTCGGACAGGCTGAATCTGTGCTCATCCAGCAGCGGCTTGACGCCACCCTGGTCCACAATATGCGCCAGTTCCGCGAGAATCTTTCCGTGGGCTTCCCGGTGATGGTTGTGCAGCATGGGAATCAGCATGAAGACCACGTGGATGGACAGGCCCTTGAAATGGGCGGTGGTCAGGTCCAGCTCAACCAGGGCTACCGTTGTGCTGACATGGCCGTTGAGGGCAGCCGCTTCAAAACTGTTGATCATGTTTGCGCCGCCTACCGTATCGAACACCACATCGAAGCCGGCACCGGCTGTGTGGGCCGCAACATAGTCGGTAACGGATTCGGTCCTGTAATCGATGGGCGTGGCGCCGTAACCTTCAACGATGCTGAACGCCTTTTCCCCTGTTGCCGTGGAGAAAACTTCAGCACCAAAATGTCTGGCCAGCTGGACCGCCAAATGGCCAACGCCGCCGGTACCGCCGTGAACCAGCACCTTCTGTCCAGCCTTTACGCCCGCCCTCTGCAAACCTTCAACAGCGGTAATACCCACCAGCGGCAAGGCGGCGGCTTCACGCATGCTCAGGCTCCTGGGCTTGTGGGCAATCAGCCGTGCATCAGCAGGCATCAGCTCGGCAAGCGCCCCCTGAAGATCGGCAAGGCCGCCGGCACATCCGTAAACTTCGTCTCCGGGGGCAAATCCGGTCACCCCTTCACCCACAGATTCAACGGTTCCGGCGAAATCCATACCCAGCACAGCTGGCAGCTCCGGGGACAGGGGGAGGTCCTTGCCCATCTGGCGAATCATGGTATCGACGGTGTTGATGCTGGTTGCCGCAACGCGGACGATAACCTGACCCGGTTGGGCCGAAGGTGCCGCCATCTCGGCCTGTTCAAACGCTGCCTCAGGGCCGTACTGATTGAGAACCATAGCTTTCATCGTGTAACTCCAGTGGATAGTTGGATTGTCCTGGCCTGTGAAAACAGAGTAGTCGCTCGTAAAAGCCGAAAAAATGGCCAATAATCGTTTTCAGAATTCGCAAAATGGATATAAATCCGTGGAAACTGAAGGCATAAAGCTGTTTGTTCTGGCGGCTGAGAAACTCAACATCAGTGCTGCCGGGCGGGAACTGGGGATGCCGCCATCCGTTGCCAGCGCCAGGCTGGCCAAGCTTGAGAAAGCCCTTGGCGCAGACCTGCTGCGCCGTTCAACCCGTAAAGTGGCATTGTCGTCTGAGGGTGAGGAGTTTCTGCCTTTTGCCAGGGAAATTCTGGCCCAAGAGAATGCCGCTCTGGCAGCCCTGGGTTTTGGGCGGGAGCATGTGTCGGGCACCCTGCGATTCACGGCACCCAGCACCTTCGCCCAGCAATACATAGTGCCTTTGGTGCCCGAGTTTCTGGAGATGTACCCGGGTATCAATCTGGATTTGCGCCTCTCCGATATGGAACTCGACCTTATCCAGGGGAGTTTCGATCTGGCACTGAGAGATTCGGTCCTGCCTGACAGCAACCTCAAAGCCCGAAAACTGGCTGATGACCAGCGGATATTCTGCGCATCCCCTGAATACCTGGAGAAATGGGGAACGCCGAGACATCCGGACGATCTGCATTCCCACCAGCTAATTGCCTTCAAATCCCAGACTTCCGTGGCACTGGTCGGCCCGAAAGGGGAGAAAACACAGGTGGAGCAGCGCAGTTCCCAGAACCGACTGATCATTGATGACGGTCTGAGTTACAAGATAGCGACCATGAAAGGCGCGGGGATAGCAATACACGCCATGTGGAGTGTTCACAAAGAATTGAAGACCGGCGCCCTGATTCGGCTGCTTCCTGAGTTTAGAGTGGAATCCGAGCCGGCACTCTGGTTGGTGTATCCAAAATCAAATGTTTTAACAGCAAAAGTCAGAGTATTTATCGATTTTTTGTTGGAACGTATTGGTGAACGGCCACCCTGGCTTACGTGAAATTGACCTGCTCTTAAATCTTAACCTAGAACTTATTTTGTAAAAAAACGCAGAGTTGAGAGCGGGCTTCTGAGTGTTAAAACTTACTTAACGTCGGGTGGCCAGGTGTCCCAGCCAAGCATCCACTTCCCCCGTGCCCATATCCTCAGGGCTGCGCATCTGATAAAAACGAATAAAGTCCCTCATCCAAAAGCAATAGGTTTTTTCTGTAGGGTATGTCAGATAACCATTTATTCATACAGCATCCTCTGTTCGTGACCAAACTGCAGAAAAAATTTCGGTCGCTGGGACAGATATTTATGAAACGCGAGTGAAGTTGGCAGAAGGGCCTAACGAAATCAGAGAGTTACAAAGGGCATTGAAAATGTGGATATGAATCGTGACGACCGTTTTTTATAATTGGCACCATCGAGCCACTTTTGGCCGAGGCTTGACGTATCAGGGGATTCAGAGCATTCTGGCGTTAATTATTCCTTGGGATATGGGGTGTGGGGAAATTGGTCCTTGGGGCTACGATATAAATGTTATGTGTAGTGAGTCATCATGGAAGAAATGAAAGAATACATAGACAGGTATGAGGGCATTCAGCCCGCGCATTTCGCTTTTTATGGTCAAGCTATCAGGTTCAATTTGGAGTCGGCAATTGCTTCCGTTCAGTTCGTTGTGGAATGTCTAGAGGCTAGAAATACGGCAGAAGATCCTCATAGCCTTACAGACCCAATCCTTGATTCGATACAAAATATATTGATTCATACTGCTAGCCTTTCTAAGTATTTTTGGCCCATCAGCAAGGGTATTAATAAAGTTCACAAAAAACGGGCTCAAAGTTTACGTAAGGCTTTCAAGATAAAAAGTGATAGTCCTATTCGAAACAAAGATCTAAGAAATCACCTTGAGCACTTAGACGAAAATTTAGATAGCTATCTATGGTCAAAGCCTATAGTAGGAAATGTGTATCCGGCATATGTGGGACCGGAGATGCGAAGAGATGAGGTTCCATATCACTTTTTTAGGGCCTTTTTTACAGACTCAGGTATCTTTGAATCTCTTGGTCTTAGATTGGATATTCAACCTATTATTGATGAGCTTTATGAGATCTATCGCGGTGAATCAGGTGGCGAAAACACATAACCAGTGGGTGAAGCTGACCGGTACTACGCTGCGCTCCGCACCGGCAGCTTTCCCAAGGCGTTGGGCCGGTAGCGGCTATAAGGAGAATAAAGTGATATCGATTTTTGAGCAGGGCTCCGGCAAGGGAATTGGGCACAGCGCAGATTCCTTTCTCGAACGTTTCCATGAAATATCGGTAGACCACATAAAATCAGGTAGAGCCAAAGCCTTGGCCTTCGTGTTCTATGATTTTCATGATCGAGAATTTAAGCAGATACTAAAAGATCATGGTGTTTTCTCTCAGCTCGATCGGCTTTCCGGAAACGACTTGAGTGTATTTTACTTGCATTCCGGCAGCGATAGGCTCCTCAAGATGTTTAACGAGACACTTATGGATGCTCTCGGCGTGAATGAAAAAGCTCATACGCCATGCGTCGTATTCTGCAGAACATCATCTGATGGATTTACAGATATATCGGTCGCAAGGCTAGATAGTGCCGATCTTATTCATGGATTCCATGAGCTATATGGAGTAATTAGTGCTTATATTTCAGGGGATAAGGCTCAGCCTGAGCCTAAGTACATTTCTTGGGTGAAAGGATCGTTCAAGTTTGTGTCCTTAGAATCGATAAAGGCTTTGATCAGAGAGCTACTCAAAGGGGGCATTTTATAAGCCTTCGAGAATGTCCAACAATCGGCTGCACAGCGACCGATCTTTCGCCGCTTCGCGGCTCCAAACCGACGCATGAACCGGGCGTTATGTGCAAGGACAGGTCGAGATATTGAAAAATTTGAAAGTTACACTTATCGCTCTGATTTTGATTGCCGCATGTCATTTTGGTGGCGTGTTTGGAATTTTCTTTTGGTTCGGAGGCTTGTTTGTCATTCCAGCCATCGCGATGTTTTTCCAGTATCGGTATCTATCAGGTGGCTCAATCCAAAAAATTATACTGGCCGCACTGCCCTGGTCGCTCTATTCACTATCAGGTTTGGTAGCAGTTCAGGCCATTGAGCATGAAGGCGCTCAAACAATGAACCAAACTTATTACTCAGCGCCACTTTATTCAGCAATAATTGGTAGTATTGTTTTAGGGGTGTGGGCCTCTTACAAGGGTTATCTAAATGAGCGTCAGCAGTAAGCACATAACAATACGTTCAATGTTCGCCAGAAAGGCTGGCTGGACCGCTAAAAACGCTGCTCCGCAGCAACGCGGCCCATTAACTCAGCGTTAGGTGCTCTTCCAGATGAAGTTAAAAGTCAGAGAAAATAATACTAATCCAGCCCCCTTTCATGATGGTATGCATGAAGAAGAAGTTCGTCTCCATTTTGAATGCGGACACTGTGGCAATGGATTTGATGAAGATCTTCTTTCAAGCTTGGATAAAGGAGAAGATTGGTTTCGCTCTTTAACCGAGTCTGACCAAAGGTCTATTGCAAAGGGGTTTGGTTACAAATACGAAATCGTAGGCCCAAACAAAATTCCGTATGTCCGTTTTAAAAATGGCAACATGGCATATTTTGTAAATTTGCCTTGCCCAAAATGTAATACCCTAAGTTTGGTTGCAGTAGAGTTTTACGAAAAGCAACCAGCCCGCTATATAGCATCATTAATGGCGGCCGCCGAAGTAGAGGCAAAGTAATTCACCTAACAATTCAATCAACTACGCACCTACGGTGCTGGATGCAGCAAAGCTGCGCCGCTTATTGAGGCGTTAAGCACTAAATGAATATCACAGAACTACACAATCTAATATCTGAAGTTGCAGAAAGCCTTCCAGAAAATGAATCTAGGCAGCTGCTAGAAATTAGAGATTCGTTGGAAGATTTGGGGCCTTCCTTGTGGACTTCTAAGCTGGCTAAATTTGCTAATGATATGCTTGATAAGAGCGTAGGAGACTGGCAAAAACTATCAATGCTGGAATCTGAAGCAGAGAGCAATGGCTCAATAGAAATCAAGCCAGTGTACATCTTCGTTGCTCTAGTAATTATCCTTGTTGGAGTTGTGTACTTTGCTTAACAAGGCAAGCGAGCGGATACAAAAAAGCTTCGCTTTTTCGATCCGCTGCTTTTGACGTTATGACTCATATGAATAATTTACTAATTTGTGGACTGATAATTTTCTTGGTTGGTTGCACAACCATAAAAAATGTTTCAGATAGTTCTCAATTTGAAGGTGACATGGGCATAAAGCATTTAAAAAAGAACGCTTTTATTTGCTCTGTTGATAATGATGCAATGTTTGCGGAAGGCTTGCCCGAAAACGAGCTATATGAAAACCATGGCTTCAAATCCTGTCCCCTCGGAACGGATGTTGCGTATCTTCTTAAGGGTGCTGAAATTAAAGTTTCAGAGGTTTCTCATCGCTCACACTTCGGTTTAGTGTCTTATACCGATCATTGGTACTTTGTCGGTTCTGCCGACATTGGCGGCAAAACGGTGAGCTTTTACTTCTACTTGGGGTTAACTACTGATGGAAAACCTCCAGAGAACTATAGGGATAATTTGTTGTGGCATTAACAGAAGCTCATAACAAAGCCAGGAACAATCGCCCATGCAAAAAGCACATGGGCTGGACCTCGCTAACACTCGGCCTGTGTTGGCAGCGTTATGAGTAAGTAATGGGAAAGAAGCTGCCGCTAGAACAATTGGAACTCTATAAAAGAATTGACGAGATTCTTTTATATAAATGAGACCCGATTGGAGTTTCAGACGAAGACTGGGCTAGGGGTGAGTATCAATCTTACATTCCAAGAGTTTTCGCTCATGCAGTTGAAAGTGATTCGCCAGAACCAATTGCCAAGCATCTAGGTGTGGTTTGAACGCAAAGGACAACAAAATTGGACACCCATCAATTGAAAAATTGGTGGGAAAGCTAGTGCATACTTAGTCCGCTGTTGCCAGGGCGTGCTATTTGGGTAAGTAGGCTCAGAGTCTTGTGTAGAATTGCGCCAAATGGTTTTGTTGTGGCGCAACAGCCCTTCGCAGAAGAGCGCGATGGTATTTTTCAAGGAAAGGCAAAACTTTAGGAAGTGATCAGCGGAGATAGTTAGCGTTCACAGTCTCGGATTCCGTGGGCCCAAGTTCGCCGAGCTGCTCGCAGGCAAAGCGCACTAAATGGGTTGCTCCAACCAGAGACTTGAAGTGGCCTTCGAAGTTACGGTTAAGGTAGAGCCAGTGTCTCAGCCGATCTGCAGCCGGTCGAGAATCGGTGGCAGTTTTTTGTCAATAGTGCCTCGCTTGTCTTTACGCAGGCAACGGCCGCTCCAGTCCACCAGCTCCAGATAGTCCTGTAACTGAAACAGCAGTCCTACAGGTATGGGCTTTCGCGGATTACCAGCAAAAGGAAAGAACGGTCAAGGTCTGCTCGTCGAGCAATGCCTGAAGCTTGAATCGGCCCTCCCAAGACCGGTGCAGCCATCCTCTTGATCGGTTTTCCGGGCAATGGATTCATTGAGCACCCGCATAAGCCAGCTGATATCCATTAGCCGTGTACCCCATTGCGTGTGCGGATGTTCTGGTAGCTGTTACCGAGGGCAAACAGAGCGATTGACCTGCTCCCCACTTTCCAGTCCACTTCAATCCTAGTAATGTTCATCACCAATGAGGACGATGAACATGAAGAAACGTTTTACTGAAGAACAGATTATCCCAATCTTGAAGGAAGCTGAGGCCGGTATCCCGGTGAAAGAGCTTTGCCGCAAGTACAGTATTTCGGATGCCACTTTTTACACCTGGCGTAAGAAGTATGGAGGTCTGGAGGTATCTGAGGCCCGGCGGCTCAAGACCTTGGAACAGGAGAATGCCCGCCTTAAGAAGCTGCTGGCGGAGTCTCTATTGGATCAGGAAGCATTGAAGGCTGCCCTTAAGGGAAAGTACTAACCGTCGGCAACAAGCGCGAGGCCGTACAAATCATGCGGTCGGAAACGACTATCTCAGAACGTAGGGCCTGTTCGCTCGTCGGGTTATCTCGCGCGTCCATGCGATACCAGTCCAAAAAGGCTACAGAGTCTGAACTGGCTGAACGTATCAAGGAAATAGCACTCGAGCGACGGCGATTCGGCTACCGGCGAGTGCACCAGATGCTGCGTCGGGAAGGGTTGAAAGTGAACCATAAGAAGGTCTATCGGTTATATCACGAGGCGGGACTAGCCGTCCGCAAACGTAGGCGTCGCAAGGGCGTTATGGTTGAGCGACAGCCTCTATCGCTACCGGAAACCCCGAACCATACGTGGTCGATGGACTTCGTGATGGATGCTCTGGCCAATGGCCGTCGTATCAAGTGTCTGACCATTGTCGATGATTTCACCAAGGAGTGTCTCGATATTCAGGTAGCCAGCGGGATATCTGGAGAGCAGGTGGTGAGGAGTTTGGATGCCATAGCGGCCTTCCGTGGTTATCCCAAAGCCATCAGGACAGATCAAGGGCCGGAGTTTACCGGCAAAGCGCTTGATCAGTGGGCCTATCGCAACGGGGTTGAGCTAAAGTTGATCCAGCCAGGGAGGCCGACACAAAACGGATATATCGAGAGTTTCAACGGCAAATTTCGGGATGAATGTCTCAATGAGCACTGGTTTCGGGACTTGGCTCATGCTCGGGGGCTGATCAGCCAGTGGCGGCAAGACTACAACGAGCAGCGGCCACACTCATCGCTGAGCTATCAGACACCGGCGGAATTTGCTGCAGCGTTCAGGTCGCACAAAAAAGAATCTATCAACACGAACATTACTAACACGAGGTTGGATTAAAAATTGGGGGCAGGTCAGTTAAATTCTATGAAGAAATGTCTGTTCACATTACTGTTTCTTAGTTCTTTGGTCTTAGCTGAGGAGCCAGATCTTGATGCTCTTATGGAAGAGCACAATCTAAAGCCTTATCCCATTGAAAAAATTGGCCATAGGCAATTTTTTACAAATCACAAATATGTGAGAGTCGAATCAGGAAAGCTGATAGTCGAATCTGATGGCGAATCTACCAACAATACAAAACTATCTGTTGGTGATGTCCAATATATTGGCACAAACAATGGGGAGTGGGGAGGAAAGCTAGAGGTAATCCAAGATGGTGTGTCTAAGGAATTGATGAAAGGTAATATTGTTCATCTGCTACCCATAGGAAAGAAGCTATATATTATTGAAGGATTAGCGCATTTAAGTATGAGTGGAGGCTCTATCAGTGTTATCGAAGACATGGAAAAGCCTGAAATCCCTCGAAGAATTACATTGCTTCCCGATGCTCCAAGATTAGTTTATCTGGACACTACACGAGCCGATTTTCAACCAATAATAATCGTTGGGTATCGTAGCTTGATGGAGCTTAATCCGTTTGAACAACTGGATATTCTGCACTGGGATGGCTTTTGGTCTTATAAACTGAGCCCTACGAGTATTACAAGATATCAAAACAACTTTCTAATAGGTCTACCGTTTGGCGTTGCAGCAATCCCGGCGCCAAGGGGCTCACAGGAAATTGTATTCTATGCCGAACCAGAATTTAACAAGTAAAGGAACCGGACATTAAAACCGCTGCTTCGCTCTGGTTTTTATGCCGGTGCTTTAGGAGTTAAGATATGTATGGATCAACTTTCGAAGGCAATACAGAATCTAGGAATGATCCGCCTTTTGAAATTGCAGGATCCCCCTGTGTCAGGATAGTTGTCGCCTCCACTGAAACGAAGAAAGCAAGACAGGGGGCAAAGCAAAAATGCAAGCAAAAAGCAAAAATGGACACCCACTAATTGAAAAATCGGGGGAAGTCTACCGTATATTCAGTCCGCTATTACCAGAGCTTGCTACACGGGTAAATCGGCTCGATGTTCCGTGTGGAATTGAGCCAAACGGTTGTGTTGGACTGCAGCAGTCCTTAGTAGAAGCCCGCGAAGATGTTTTTTAAGGAAGGGCAAAGCTTTAAGAAGAAATGATCGGCGGGGATAGATAGTGCTCACAGTCGCGAATACCCTGAGCCCAACGTTTGCCGAGCTGCTGGCAGGCAGAGCACACTGAATGGGCGGCGCCAACCAAGGGCTTGAAGTGGCTTTCGAAGCTGCGCCCAGTACGCTCATCCCGCCCGCACAGGAATGCGTGGCGTACACAGCGAGAGACGCAATGATAGTAGGTAGGGCGTCGCTTCGAGAGATCAGAGATTTGCGCGGGCGTCCCATTTTGCTATTCACATAACTGTATAGATGAACAGCATTTTCTATGAGATAAGAAATGTTGCAATATGACTGTCGTCAAAATTGTTTTGTGGGTGTCCATGATTTGTGTCCTATAAATCAAAGGAAAGTCTTTCAGAGCCAAGTGGTATTAAAGAGCCGGAGAAAACATATTCTCAAGTAACTAATTTCAGAAGAGATCCAAAAGTTAAAGCATGGGTTCTTAAAGAGGCATCAGGTAAATGTGAGTGTTGTAACTCTGATGCGCCTTTTACAACAGCAGAAGGTGAGCCTTATCTAGAAGTTCATCACCTTCGTCGCTTAGCTGACGGGGGTTCAGACACTATTACAAATGCCGTGGCCTTGTGCCCAAACTGCCACAGAGAAATTCACTACGGAATCAATAAATCTTCTTTGGTAGACTCATTGTACAAAAAGTTATCGAGGCTTGTGCATGAGTAAAACGTGTAACAAGTTTGTCTACAGGATCTTTTTTGCTACGTTTCGTTTTTTTGTTGCTGCGCCACTTTACCGAAAAACTACACTACACAAAAAAATGCTTGTTACAAAGGCGTTAGGTTTTCGTATGTGCAACTGCGCTGAATTACCAAAATCGGTTTTAGATATTTCATTGAGTTGGTCCTTCCGATCTATTGAAATGGAAGGAGTAAATCTATTTACGCAGTATTTTTCTGGCTTGGAGGCTGAGGAGTTCTAGCCCGAACTGAGCCATGAAGAAGAATACTATCGTTGCAAGGAATGTGGGCAGGCTTGGTACATTTATCTTGATAGGACGAATCTCCGTTGCCTTGGTTAGCTATCAAGGTGGCTGAGGTATCCACTTCGCTTTGTGAAACTGATATTAGAGTAGGGTGTTCAAAATTCTGTGTCAGCCAAATAGTCACAGACTGATGTATTTCTCCAAGCGCTCTGGGAAGTGGATCGTCAGCTGTGACAGCGTCAGGTTCCAGCTCTGGATTGGGTGCGTCCAGCGCTCGGACGCCTTCAGTATACCGGCGTACAGCAGCTTGAGTAAGCTGTTCTCATTGGCGAAGCCACCCTTGGTTTTGGTCAGTTTTCGAAACTACCGGTGCACGGCTTCAACGGCGTTTGTGGTGTAAATCGGCTTGCGTACGTATTCCGGATATTTGAAGTAGGCCGATAGTGTGGGCCACTTGCTGCGCCAGGACTTGATCACCATCGGGTATTTGTCGCCCCATTTGGCTTCCAGCTCGTCCAGTGCGCTCTCGGCAGCATTGAGTGTTGCCGCCTTGTAGACACATTTGAGATCCGCCATAAAGGCCTTCTGGTTCTTCGAAGCCACGTACTTCATCGAATTGCGGATCTGGTGGATCACGCAGTGCTGGATCTCTGTCTTGGGGTAGTACTCTCGATGGCTTCGGGGAAGCCCTGGAGGCCATCCACACAGGCGATCAGGATATCTTTGACCCCGCGGTTGTATAGGTCGGTCAGAACGCTCAGCCAGTGGTGTGCGCCTTCCTGGTCGGACAAGTAGAGTCCCAGCAGCTCTTTCTTGCCTTCGATGCACACAGCGGGAGACGTAGTGATAGTAGGGCATAGCTTGAAGATAGATCAGGGATTTGCGTGGACGCTCCATTTTAGCTATTCATTTGTGTGTATAGTTGAACGTTGTTTTCTATGAGATAAGAAGTTTTGCAATATTACTGGCGTCGAACAGTTTTTGGGTTGTGGGTGTCCATAATTCGCATGTTAGAGCCTCAGCGGAGTATCCGATACTATGCACTTTTTGCACGGATCTCTGCACTCCCATTTTCGTGCAAGGCACGCATAATGTAATCTATCTCTGTACACGACTTCATGCGGAGGAATAGTGAAAGTAATTTATCTAATACCTTTAATTTTGTTTATTGCTGAAATCGCTTCGGCGAATGAGTTGGTTATTTCATACGCGCCATCAGCTACCGTTAAAGATTATATATATGAAAGCGATAAGAACGGCAGTTCGTATTCGAGATTGAGCCTGGATTCTGGAGCAGGCAAAGGTGTACGCTGGATTCCCCGCTCCAAATTATATTACATCGATTTTTCTGTGCTTGAGTCAGAAAGCGGGGGGCAAGGTGAGAATCACCGCAGCTATAAATCCGTATCGGCTGGCGCCCGTTTTATACAGGATTTTATTATTAACGAAGATGTAAATGCATATTTAGGTTGCACTACTGGGGTTGGAGCAGCTGAATTTAGTACTGAGCGAAATAAAATAAGATCTTTCGCTGAGGCTTCCTTTAAGGGTGGAATCGTATTTAAAGATACATTTACTGTTGGTCCTGAAGTGAAATTCCAGTTTGTTGGAACTCCTGGTGAGACCGTAGCGCGTGTCCTGTTATTCAACGTCAATGCGGGCCTCAGATTCTGACCTGTAAAAAGTAAGTCCAGGTGATGCCAAAGGCGCATCTGAGTCAGGTGTTAAATTATAGTTATCTAAAAGAGGGATTTTTGCCTGTGTGGTTTTGGTTGATCATCAGTATATCCATGGCTTTATTGTTTTGTTGGTATATATCCCCGGTTCGAAACAAGGAGCCCACGAAAATTCAAAAAATAGTCGCCATTACATGGATTGTGTTTCGCCGTGTAATAAGTTTTACAGGTGCTCTTTTCGGCATTCTTTGTATTTATATACTATTATCCAGCACAGGTACAATCATTGAAAAAATACTCGGAAGTGTAGTGATTCTGTGTCTTTCCATATTCTTTATCTATGTTGGCATTGTGGGTCAAGGACGAAATCAATATGACTTTCGCGACGATTTGAGTCTCTATGCCAAAATCAAAGAAAAATATGGTATTCGCTGGTAAAAATAAAGTAATGAACAAAATTGGACACCCGTAAATCAGCATATGGCAAAGCGTTGGGAAAGTGGGGAGCAGGTCAATTGACATTGAATTTAAAGTCAGAAGATACATTACGGAGTTTTCTGAGGTAGTGTTCAGAATTCTGTGTTAGCCAAAGAGCCTCACAGACTGATGTATTTCCCCAAGCGTTCCGGGAAGCGGATTGCTAGTGCTGATAGCATTCCGCTCTGGTGATTGCTAAAGATTCCTGTATCCTCTCAACGCAACGAACTCCGCTCCCGCCACCAGCTAAACGTCAGTAGCAGTATCAACGCCAGTACAATCCAGTTCCGCGGTAGTTGAGATCGCGGTACCTCCTTATCTTTCGTTGGGCCCAGCCTTGCGCTGGCCATTTGCTGTGTATCCGCGTGGGCGATGGCTTGCTGCCACTGTGGCCAGGCCTCGCTGGGGAATACATAGAAATGGAACGCCTCACTGTCCGGGCCGACGCGGTGCCAGCCGGATTTTTGTGGCCACCAGGAGTAACAGGTGTCATTGCCACCGGGTAGAGCCACGCCGGTTAGGGGGGCTTCCACGCCTTCGTTATTTACGGGTATCAATTTGGGTACGGTGCCGACGAATGCTGGGCTGCAGAGGGTTACCCGCTGTCGTGCCAGAGGCAATTGCGTCTTCAGCGCTATCGGTGTGTGGTCGCCGCGGTATGTCAGCTGGTGGTCGAACAGGGTTTTCCACAGGCGGGAGTACTCCGCCGCAAATCCACTGGTGGTCCAACGGTAGCTGTCTCCGAAGAGTACAAAGCCGAGAGACTGATCCGGGGTGATACGGGCCCAGTAGATCGGCGCTGTGCCGAGCTGGATGTCTGTGGGGCGCGCGTATTGAGGACCGTAACCGCTGAGGGCCAGAGGCGGCGCCTTGTCCGCCATTGGGAAATCGGTTTTGGGGGCTGATAAGGCAACCAGCGGCATTCCTTGCGCGCGGGTGTAATCGAGGAAGCCGCGCGGACTGTCTGGGTTTACCAGCCACAGTAAGGATCGGTTCTCGGCCAGCTTCGCTAGATTTTGCCGCTGAGACAGGTCCAGTCGCGGCCACAGGCGGCTGTCCAGTATTAGCAGGTCGAAGGGGCCCTCGGGGTCCAGGAGTTGCCGGTTCTGTGTCTCCACGCCGTTAAACGACTCGCGCCGCAGAACTTCCGGCGCTAATTGTGTGATGACTCTGGTGGGGGTTCCGGACTGGCGCAGCCATCGGGACAGGGCGGCGCTCTCAAATCCCGGGCGGGCGAGCCACAGTAAAACGGTGGGTGGCTCCGGCGCCAGCACCTCTACGGGCAACGGCTCCCTGCGCACGCTGGTGGCACCGCCGCTCTCTGTTTCGAATCGCAGCTGGTAGAGCCAGCGGCCGGGAAGTTTTGGGGTGTGGTTGAGTGTTGTCTCACTGCTTTTCGGGTCGAGAGGCGCCGTGTCCACAGTGTTGCCGAAAGGATCTTCGAGAAAGATTCGGCTCGCTGTTTTACTGTTCTGGGCTATACGCAATTGCAGCGGTTCTCCCAGTGACAACCGCTGCGGCCAGCTGATTTGCCAGGTTTGCGCGTCGATTGCTGTTTTCGTCGGCAGCCGTGTCGGCGGCAGATCGCGCAGCGCATCTCGGTTTTGCGGCAATTCGATTTGCGGTGTGTCGGTGGTGTTTGTCGGCAGCAGTGCCGGGGGCGTTACGAGCAACCACACAAGTCCCCAGATGGCGATTTGCAGCAGGGCACTGGCTGTGCGGCGAGCGCCGCTTGTTTTTTGCCGGACAACTTGTAGCAGGGATATTCCCAGGGCGGCGATACAGACGGCGGCGATCCAGGAATTCATTCGCGGCCTCCATTCTGTTGGCGCAGCCAGTGGTCAAAGCTGCCCGCGGCTGCGCGCTCTCGCGGCAGAGACGGCAGCGCCTGAGGTGCTGGCAGTAATTGATATAAGAGTGCGGAAAGCTGCCGGCGGCAGTCGCTGCAGTTTGTTCTCTGCTGGTACAGGCGCAGGTTTTTCGACAATTCCAGCTTTAGTTGCGGTTGCTCGCGCACTTGTGTCAGCGACAGCAGCGCTTCCACACCATCGCTGTCCAGCGTATCTCCTGCGCGCACCTGATGCAGCAGCTGCTCGAGCTGCTCCCGTTCAGGAGCGCTGCGCTGGGCGCTCAATGGCGGCGGCTTAACGTCCTCCCGCTCGCCACTCAGGCGCCTTTCCTCATCCAGGGGCGGTGGTTCAAAACCGACCCGCTGTAAGTAGATACGCGAGGCCTGCTGTACTTCCTTGATATAACGCAGGGCCCGGTGCTGATGGGGCAGGGAAGCCTGGGGATCTATCACCGATAGTTCCCGGTGAGAGCTCCACATGGCATTGAGCGCGCTGCGCAGCAATTCTTTGGTCTGCGGGTCGAACAGCGTTGCGTGCTCGGAACTGTCGTGCTGATGGCCTGCGGCGGCGACTACGCCGCTGGCGTCGCCGAATTGCTGCGGCGAGGGTGGATGTCCTTCTTCGTGTTCTTCGTGTGACTCGTGCGCATCACCGTGTGCCTCGTGGTCGTCACCGTGCGCCGCGTCGCCATCGCTGTGTTCCTGCTCTGAATCTTCTTCGCCGAGGAAACGGCCGTAGCGCATGCGCAACAGGTTCTGTTCGTAGGCGAGGGATTGCGAGCGCTTGCGAAACTCCGCTTCGCTGAGTTGTTGCCGCTCAGCGATCAGCGCCTCGGTATCGATAATCAGCTGGCGCTGGCTGCGGAAATATTCCGGCAGCACTTTTATCGCCATACCTTCCGCGTCACTGAGACCGAATATCTCTTCCTGTGGCCAGCGCACAATAAAGTGCTGGCTCTTGCTCAAATTCGGTTCCGGTTCCCGGTTATCGCGCGCCTGCAGAAACCAGTAGAGCTCATCGCCCGGCTCAACGGTGTAGCGGTCCAGCGGCAGGGTGAAGTGATAGCGCGTGGCGTCGCCCTCGGCGCGAACCGGTTCTAATGCGATTGTGTCGTTTCTGAAACGGACATTTTCGCCGTCTCCGCTCGCCAGGGTGATCAGCAGTTTCGTTCCTGCCACCTGGAAATCATCCCGCACCGTGACATCCACCTGCAGGCGGGGCAAGGCGCTGTTATCGGCCACCAGAATATTGTCCCTTGGCAGGCTGAAAGAGAATTCGGGCGGCCGGTCGCTTTGGATTTCGATATTGTGAATTTCCGGCAGTAGCGTTTCTTCCGCGCCGAGGCGCGCGGAAAGCTGATAAAAGTCCGATGCCGCCATTGTTCGTGTCAGTTGCCAGTGACGGCTGGGCAGGGGTTCCGTAGCGGTAAAGTCAAAGCGCGTTTTGGCGGCGAGCATTGCCAGTGAATCGGTGGGTCGATTCAGGGTAATTCGCCAGGTGACACTGGACTGTTCCGGCGCGTGCACCTCCAGTGATTGTGTCAGTACCGGCAGCTTTGTGTAGGCGGGCGGACGGATTTCTGTGACGGCTTCCACCACAGCGATTGCTGAGGGCGGCACTGCGTCAGTGCGCGCGCCTGCAGCGCTGCTTGCTTTGCGCTCGGGCAGGCCGGTGAATGCGGCGGCCAGCAGCAGCCCGAGACAGGCGCCAGCGGCATTGATCACTGCGCTGCGGTGCCAGGCCGGGCGGAAGTTTTTCAGTGCGCCGCTGTCCAACAGCTGTTGCAGTGCGGTGGCGGTGCGCTGCCGCTGCAGTTGCGCAAGCGGGCTCAGGTGCTCCGGCGCTTGCTCGAGCAGTGCGCTGCTGTCCTGCAGGGCGGTAAAGTGGCTGTCCAGCCGGCGGCAGATTTCTGTGCTGGAAATACGCCAGTTTCGGTCCAGGAACAGAGCCAGCAAAATTACACTCAGCAGAGCCGGGGGAATCCAGTTCGGCCACTGCAACAGAGACACAGAGATTGCGCCCGCCAGTAGCCAAAAATAAGGCTGGAGGCTGGTGCCGCGCCAGCGGATGGTGGCTTTCCGAAGCAACTGGTAAGCGCGATCAGCCACGTTTTTCACCTCCTTCTGCCGGGCGCGCCAGGGCGATGCAGCGCTCCAGTGCGAGCAGCAGTACCAATGCGAGCAGCAGCCACTGTGAGAGCGACACCCAGTGCGAGCCTTGCACTTGCATATCGGGCACGGCAATGCCCGGTGGCGCGGCGGCGGACCAGAGGCCGCGATGCTGTGTCTGCAGCGCCCAGTCCTGCTCGAACCATTGTTGCCACAGGTTTTCCGGCAGTGCGGGGCGCCGGAAAAACGCCTCCTGGTGCCAGTCCTGTCTGTAGCGCAACCAGCTGCCGCGGCCGAGCGCGGCGGCCTGCGGCCCTTTATCTCCTGCGATTTCGACAAAGTGCATTTCGGGTTGCGCACGTACACGCTGATCGGTGATCAGCAGACCGCCCGCACGGACGAATTCCTCCAGTGCCGCCGGCAGGGGCCCGGCGTTGTTGTAGATCAGCCAGTCCTGTTCGCTCGCGTTGGCGGCCTCTATTGTTTCCAGTTTCTGTAGCTCCAGTTGCGGCGCTTTGGTATCGCGCAGTTGTTGCAGCGCAGCGGCGAGCCAGGGCGGTTCCGGGCCCAGCAGAGCCAGTCTGGGCACTACTGCGGCACTTTCCGTTTGCGCCGTTTCCAGCGTGTGCCACTGCCAGTGGGGGCTGACTTGCAGGGCGCTGTGACCGGCGGGGTTTTGCGCGCTGCGCAGCAGGATATGGGCGCGGCGGAATTTGCCGGCAGTGGCCAAGGTGGACAGGGTTTTCCACAGATCGACGGGCTGCGGTTGCGGCTCGGAAACCGGTATCGGCTCCGCCTGCAGCCAGAAGCTTTCCGCAAAGGGCGGCGCCTGTTTGAGAAATTCCTTCAGCTGCGCCTCTTCAATACGGGGGTCCACCAACAGAATATTGCCGTCCGCAGGGCTTTGGTCGCGCCAGAGGGGCTGTGACAACAGCAGCGCGAGTAGCGCAAGCAGCAGCATGCGCAACAGCAGCAGCCATTTATCTCGCAACAGCAGCCGCTTGCGGGAGGAGCGTTTTTTCTCCAGCCACTGGACTGCGGCGAAGGTGATCTCCCGCGATGCGTTGCGGCGAAACAGGTGGATCAGCAGTGGAATTGCCAGGGCGCCGAGCAGCCAGAGCCATTGGGGAGAGAGCCATTGCATCTCAGCCGATACCTCCGCCAAACCTGGAGTGGGCGCGGATAAAACCGCGCAGTGACTGTTCCAGGGGTTCTTCTATCGTCACGCTGGTGAGCGGGCATTCCTGAGCGGCAAAGCGCGCGGCCAGTCGGTTCTGCGCCGCCGCGAATGCGCGCAGGTAATCGGCGCGCTGGGCTTTGGCATTGAGCTCGATGATCGCCGGCGATTCGGGGTTGCGAATTTTCAAATCGCCGTCGAACGGAAATGTTTTCTCGGCTTCCACCAGCAGCTGCAGCGGCAGGCAGGGGCGGCCGGCGGCGTGCAGGCGCGTGGCGAAATCGCTGATTTCGGTTGTATCCGAGGGCTCGAAAAAATCGCTTATCAGCACCACTTGGCAGGGCTTCTCGAAATGTTGCCAGACGGTTTCCAGCTGTGCCTGTGCGGGCCAGTGGCCGCCGGCCTGCAGTTGCTGCAGCTCCAGCACCAGGCGCCGGTGGTGGGCTTCGCCGCGCCCCTCGGTGATATGGCGGTTGCCGCTGTCACTCAGCGCCAGCAGGGAAAAGCGGTCCCCCTGGTTGTGCAGCAGCCAGCAGAGGGTGGCGATCCAGCATTTGGCGTACTGCAATTTGGTCAGCTGCGGGTGGATAAAGCTCGGTTGCGCCATGGAGGCGCTGGTATCGAGGGCGATGCAGACGTGCATCTGGCTCTCCTGTTCCGCCTCGCGCACATAGTAGCGGTCCGAGCGCGCGAACAGCTTCCAGTCGATATGGCGGATGGAGTCGCCGGGCTCGTAGCTGCGGTACTGTTGAAACTCGATACCGGCACCGCGGCGGTGGCTGTGCTGGGCGCCCAGCAGCATGCCCTCGGCGATATGGCGGGACAGCCAGAGCAGATCGCGGGTGCTGGCCAGTATCAGTGGATCTGTGAATTCCAAGGTTCGCCTTCCGAGGGTCAGTTGCGCCCGGGCTCGGGCACAAAGTCGAGGAGCTCCCCCAGTACCCGCTGCACCGAAACACCATCCGCCTGGGCCTGAAAGCTGAGCAGTATGCGGTGGCGCAATACCGGCAACAGCAGAGTGCGGATATCTTCCCGGGTGACGGCGAGACGCCCCTTGAGCAGGGCGCGCGCTTTGGCGGCCAGTATCAGTGCCTGACCGGCGCGGGGGCCGGCGCCCCATTTGATCCACCGCTGCAGGTCGGCATTGCCGTTCTCGCCGCCGCGGGTGGCGCGTACTAGCTGGGCGACATAGCGGTAGAGGTCGTCGCTTATGGGGATTTCGCGTACCAGCTTTTGTATTTCCAGCAGTTCGTCGGCGTTCAGGCAGGGCTCCGGTTTTGCCGCCGTTCCGCCAGTGGTTGTGTGCAGTATCGCAATCTCGTCTTCTTCGCTGGGGTAGTCGATATGGATATTGAGCAGGAAGCGGTCCAGCTGAGCTTCCGGCAGCGGGTAGGTGCCCGCCTGTTCGATCGGGTTTTGCGTCGCCAGTACGAAGTAGGGGGCCGGCAGCGCCATGGTTTCACCGGCTACGGTGACCGCATACTCCTGCATGGATTCCAGCAATGCGGCCTGGGTTTTGGGCGGTGTGCGGTTGATTTCGTCCGCCAGCAGAATGTTGGTGAAAATTGGCCCTGGCTGGAATTTGAAAAACCGTTTGCCGGTGGAATGGTCTTCCTCGAGTATCTCGCTGCCGAGAATATCCCCCGGCATCAGGTCCGGCGTGAACTGCACGCGCTTAAACGCCAGATCGCTGCAGTCCGCCAGTGTTTTCACCAGCAGTGTTTTGCCGAGGCCGGGAACACCTTCGAGCAGCGCGTGGCCGCGGGCCAGCAGGCAGATGAGCAGCTGCTCAATAATCTCCTCTTGGCCGACGATCGTCTTGCCAATTTCCCCTTTTAGTTTTTCCAGCCCTTTCAGGTACTGTTCTATGCGGCCTTCGATGGACGCCGGTGTACTTGTCTGCATATGGATTCAGCTTGTCAGTGCGTAGATAACAATGTTTACGGCGAATTTTGTGTTGTCGATGGCCAGCCAGCGTTTGTTGCGGTAGTCGTAATCCCACTCACAGCCGAAGTCTTTATTGCTGTAAAGCACGGCGATGCGGCCGTTGACGATGATGGCCTTAAGGTAGTCGTGCACCAAATCGTCACCCCAGCCGTTCAGTTCAAAGCTGGTTACTGGCAGTTCATCGAACTGGAAGAAGCAGTGGTAGAGGTCGTGGTCGTCCGGCAATTTTTGCAGGCAATTTTTACCGAACAGTTTATTCATCTGCGCTTCAAAGGATTTTGCGAAAAGGCCGTCGATATCGTGGTTGCAGTCGTCCACGAAGACAAAGCCGCCGCGGTTGACATAGTCGCGGAAGTTGCGCGCCTCCGCCGGGGTAAATTCCACCAGTTTGTGTCCGGATAGATAGCAAAAAGGCGCGAGCAGCATTTTGGAGTCGGCCAGCGGCACTATGTGCTCGGTGGGATCGACCTTGAGATTGGTGTACTCCACCAGTGAGTTCAGCAGGTTGGACGGCATGCGCTGATCCACGTCCCAGTCGCCGGACTCGTACATCAACCGGGTGAAGTAGAAGTCGTAGTGTTGTCGGGAATCTTCCGCGCGCAGGCCGATCGGTAGTGCGGCAGCGCAACTGCCCAATATCAGGCGGCGGAGAAATTCCTTGCGGGTGAGAGACACGTTTACTACTCAGAGATATCTGTGGTGTATCGGCAAAAGCGGCAATCGTCATGCCTCGGCAGACACGGCACCCCGTGTCGGGATGTCGTGTCTGCAGCTGGCACTGAAATGCAAAGCAGTGCCCATGCCAGTGATTAACCCAATTTGCGTTTGGTATTGATCACATTGACGCCGTTAAAGCGCGCGGTTGCACTGCCATGGGATACGGCGCTGACCTGTTGCGGTTGCCCCTTGCCATCGAAGAAAGAGCCGCCCAAGCGGTAGTCCCGCTTGTCACAGATCTGTGAACAGGCATTCCAGAACTCCTGGGTGTTCGACTGGTAGGCGACATCTTCCAGCATACCGGTGATTTTGCCATTCTCGATTTCGTAGAACAGCTGGCCGCCGAACTGGAAGTTGTAGCGCTGCTGGTCGATTGAGAAGGAGCCGTCACCAATGATGTAGATGCCTTTTTCCACATCCTTGATCATGTCTTCCACGCTGAGTGTTTCTTTGCCCGGCATCAGCGATACGTTGGGCATGCGTTGGAACTGCACGCTGGACCAGCTGTCCGCGTAGCAGCAGCCGTGGGAAGCCTTTTGGCCGAGCATGTGTACCTGATCGCGGATCGCCTGGTAGTTGACCAGTACACCGTCTTTCACTAACTCCCAGCTGCCAGTTTTCACGCCCTCATCGTCGTAGCCGACCGCGCCCAGGGAGCCGGGCTGCACTTTGTCTGCCACGAAGTTGACCTTGTCGCTGCCGTACTGGAATTTTCCGCTGCGCCACTTGTCGATGGTGGCAAAAGAGGTTCCGGCGAAATTAGCCTCGTAGCCCAGCACCCGGTCCAGCTCCAGCGGGTGGCCGACGGATTCGTGGATGGTGAGCCACAGGTGGCTGGGGTCCAGCACCAGGTCGTATTTTCCCGGCTTAACGGATTTGGCGCTGAGCTTTTCCCGCGCCTGTTCGGCGGCCAGGCGCGCGTCTTCAAGCATGTCGTAGGAGTCGCGGTACAAAACGGTCTGAGATTGAATCTTGTCTTCTTTGCGGCCGTCCAGGTACTCGAAGCCCCTGCCCACCGGTTGACTCAGGCCCCGGCGGCTGCGGAAAGCCCCACTCTTTTTGTCCACTGCGGTCACTTCAAAGGGGGCCCACAGGCGGTGAACGTCCTGGTCGATATAGGAGCCGTCGGTGGAAGCGAAATACTTCTGCTCGTTGACCAGGAACAGCATGGAATTGACAAAATCGGCACCGGAATCCAGGGCGGCCTTGTTGACCTCCATCAGCAGGTCCACCTTTTCCGCCAGCGGCATTGCGATGGCATTTTTCTGGATGGGGGTGCGCCAGCTGACTTCCCCAAAACCTTTCTGTTTCGCCAGTTGTACCGGTTCTTCCTGATAGCGGGAATTGGCCTTGGCCGTGGCTACCGCCTGGGCGGCAGCGCGGCTGATACCGTCCACGGTCATATCATTGGTGGCGGCGAACCCCCAGGTGCCATTGGCGATCACACGCACGCCCATACCGAGGGACTCGGTATTGACGACGTTTTGCACTTTCATCTCGCGGGTGATGACAAACTGGTTCAGGTAGCGGCCGATACGCACGTCGGCGTAGCTGGCGCCCAGCTTGGTGGCGGTATTGAGTGCCGCGTCCGCAAGCTCTTTTTTCACCGCTATATCGATCCCGCTCTGTGTCAGTTTGGCTTCCGCCACGGCAACGCCGGACAGCGGCAGCATGGAAAAACCGAGGCCGGCACCACTCAACTGCAGGAATTTTCTTCTGTCCATTTTTCTGTTCCTCATTTGCGTTGCGCGGTCAAACAGCGTCGGAAAGACTGCTGAAGGTAAAGTCGCGCACCTTCAGCGCTGGGATCATCGCCGAGAAGCCTCCCATCCCCACCCGTTGGGGGCGACCCATATCCTCGATATTGTTGAGCATAATGACCGGGCTCTCATTGAAGCGGAAATTCTTGATGGGATATTTAATTTTTCCGTTCTCGATATAGAAGGTCCCGTCGCGGGTCAGACCGGTCAGGAGCAGAGATTGCGGGTCCACCATACGGATATACCAAGTGCGGGTAACCAGCACACCGCGGCGGGTTTCCTTGATCAGCTGTTCGGTGGATTTATCACCACCGGCCATGATCAGGTTACTCGGCCGCGGCACGGGCTCCGCTTTGGTTTTTTGTGCCCAGTAGCGGCTGCGCGGCAGGTTGCGGACTACGCCGTTCTTTATCCAATCGATTCGTGACAGTGCCATATGGTCTTCATCGGACCAGGGCTGCGCCGGCACATTCGGGTCGGTGGGATCGGAATAGAGGTGTACGCGCTTGTCGAACATCTTCTCGCCGATGCGGTTGCCGCCGCCTTTTTTACTCATAAAGCTGCGGCCTTCATCCGCTGTGCGCGCGTCCGCCGACCACATCATAAATCCGAGCAGGCCGGACACTGCGCTGGGCTCCAGGATGACCGTGTATTTTCCCGGTTCCAATGCGCGCGCCTGTTGGGATTCAACGGCTTTCTGCGCGGCGATGCGGGAGGTGGCGCCAGTATCCATGGTGGCGAAGTCGGTGACATCGCTTTGCGCCCAGCCGGAACCCTGGCCGTTTTCGGTGCGCATGGTCACGGTAAAGTTGGCCGAGGTGGAGGCGTGGTAGCCGAACAGTCCCTCAGTGTTGGCCACGGCGGCGAAGGTGCGTGTGTCCTCGAGGAAGCCTGCGGCCACTACCTTCTGTTTCTTTGCTGCCGCAATGGAATCCGCGGCTGCCTTGGCGCGCTGGTCCGGCGTGATTCCCGCGGTGGATTTGGCGAACGCATTAACGGGTAGATATTTCTGCGCGCCCAGTAGGGGCATGGACTCCGGATTATCCGGAGACAGTTTAGCCAGCTCTTCTGCGCGCCGCATGACTTTTTCCAATGCGGCATCGCTGAATTCGTTGATGGTGGCGATACCGGACTTTTTGCCGAAGCGCGCCTCCACAACCAGCTCGATATCATTAACGATACCGCTGGTGGACACACTGTTGCGGGCGTAGCGGATATTGCCGGTTTCGCTGCCGGAAAGCTGCGCGCTGGCAGCCTCGGCCTTGCTGTATTTCAGCACTTTATCGAGTATCTGCTTTGCTTCACTTCTGGATAATATGGCCATTGAATGTTCTCCAATTCTTTATTTTTTTACGTGCCCACTGGAAAAGATTTTAGTGATTTCGCGTGAGCACATCTGAGCGAGTGAGAGCGCCAGTGTGTACGGGCTAGGAAATCCTGCGCTTGGTATTAATGACATTGACTTTGTCAAAGCGGGCCGTTGAGCAACCGTGGGAAACCGCGCTCACTTGGCTCGGCTGGCCTTTGCCATCAAAGAATGTGCCGCCTAGACGGTAGTCGCTGCTGTCGCAGATCGCCGAGCAGGCATTCCAGAACTCCTGGGTATTCGACTGATAGGCGACGTCTTCTACCTGGCCGACAATTTCCCCGTTTTTGATTTCATAAAACAGTTGTCCGCCGAATTGGAAGTTGTAGCGTTGCTGGTCGATGGAGTATGAGCCTCGGCCAATGATGTAGATGCCTTTTTCCACATCCCGGATCATGTCCTTGGGCGAATACTTTTTCTCTCCCGGCGCCAGGGAAACATTGGGCATGCGCTGAAACTGCACGCTGGACCAGCTGTCCGCGTAGCAGCAGCCGTGGGATTCTTTCTGGTCGAGCATGTGTACCTGATCGCGGATAGCCTGGTAGTTCACCAGAATGCCGTTTTTAATCAGGTCCCAACGCTTGGTTTTTACACCTTCGTCATCGTAGCCGACCGCGCCCAGGGAACCCGGCTGGGTTTTATCGGCAAAAATATTCACTTTGTCGCTGCCGTATTGGAATTTTCCGCTGCGCCACTTGTCGAGGGTGGCGAAGGAAGTGCCGGCATAGTTGGCTTCGTAGCCCAGTACCCGGTCCAGCTCCAGTGGGTGGCCGACGGACTCGTGAATAGTGAGCATCAGATGCGAGGGGTCCAGTACCAGGTCGTACTGACCGGGTTTAATAGACTTCGCGCCGTGCTTGGCCCTGGCTTGTTGGGCGGCGAGACGGGCATCCTCGATCATGTCGTAGGAATTCCGGTAGAGCACTGTCTGGCCGTGAATCTTGTCCGCTTCGCGTCCATCGAGATATTCGTAGCCGCGCCCCACGGGATCGCTAAAGCCGTTGCGGGTTTTGAAGGTACCGCTTTTCTTGTCCACCGCGGTCACTGTCATGGGGGCCCACAGGCGGTGCACATCCTGGTCGATATAGGAGCCGTCGCTGGAGGCGAAGTATTTCTGTTCGTTGACCAAATACAGCGTGGAGTTGATGAAGTCCGCGCCGGCCACCATAGCCGCATTGTTGACCTCCATCAGAAAATCCACTTTTTCGCTGATAGGCACTTCGAAAGCGTTTTTCTCAATCGGTGTTTGCCAGCTGACTTCCCCCACGCCTTTCACTGGTGCCAGCTGCACCGGTTCCTTTTGGTATTTGGCGTTGGCGCGGGCTACGGCCACCGCCTGACGTGCGGCTTTGGCAATACCGTCCGGCGTCAGGTCGTTGGTGGCGGCAAAGCCCCAGGTGCCGTCGGCGATCACGCGGATGCCCGCGCCGAAAGACTCGGTGTTAACAATATTTTCCACACGGGTCTCGCGGGTGATAACGAACTGGTTTAAATAGCGGCCGATGCGCACATCGGTGTAGCTGGCCCCGGCCTTGCGCGCTGTGTTCAGCACCACGTCCGCCAGAGCTTTCTTACTGCGAGCATCCATGCCCTCATTGGTCAATTGTGCTGCGGTGACCGGAGTCCCGTAGACCGGTAGAAGTATGCCGCTGGCGCCGACACCAGCGATTTTGAGAAAACGTCGTCTGTCTATTCTTGTATCCATGTCTCTCCCCAGGTTCCCGGCCACGGGGCCGACGGAAACCTTGTTTGTTGTTATTGCTTACACACAATTGCAAAACAGATTGCAAAAAAAGCGCCACAGCGCGCAAAAGCAGGCCAGTACAAGGCCGAAGCTCAGTGCGTTGGTTGGGAGCAATGCGACAAGTAATCGCGGCAGGAAGGGTTTGTAAAGGTGCAATTCGTTGAAAGGACGCTATGCGGGGGCGAGCTGAAAGGGGGCTGGTATCCACTGAAGCCGTGATATTGCCTATCCACCCCTCAGTGGAATCTGCGCGCGGTGCCGCACTTCCTCAAATCGTGTTTCGCGCAGCAGCT
This sequence comes from Microbulbifer thermotolerans, assembly GCF_001617625.1. NCBI lineage: Bacteria > Pseudomonadati > Pseudomonadota > Gammaproteobacteria > Cellvibrionales > Microbulbiferaceae > Microbulbifer > Microbulbifer thermotolerans. The sequence goes on from NZ_CP014864.1 coordinate 142,065, forward strand.
GCCCGTCTCGATAAACGGGCTCTAGCAGGTTTTTTCGCTGCCCCAATTCGTCCAGAGCAATGGTCACCATCTGGCCTGCGTTGTTACGCACCAGTGCCAGGCGCCCGCACCTGGATTTTTTTTCTGGCCCGGTGCGCGGATTTTTACAGATACCGTGCCAGTGTCCGTTGATGCGGATCGCATTGGCTTTCATGGCGAAGTTCATTGTGTCGCGGTGCAGTTTCTGCAGCAGTTCACCGCCCATGCCAAAGGTGATATTTTCTGCGCTCTGTTTTCGCGTCTTCATTGCCTGCAGGATTTTGGGGATGGAGTGGCGGGAGATACCATCGCCCTGAATGATGCGGATAAAGTCCGGCAGCACCCGGTAACCCTTGCGGTTTGTGCGCGCACCAAATATACGCATTAACCGTTCCAGGCTTTCGGTAACCATTTTCACCGGTTCGCCGGAGTCCGGGCGTATCACCAGAGTGCCGCCGTTTTGGATCACCCGCTCTCTGAGCTCCCCACCCCAGATGGTGTCAATGGCGCTCCAAATATCGTAGCTGTCGCTGACCACTGCCACGACTCTGTCCGGACCGGCAAAGTGGTCGAGCATATTTGCATAGGCGGCGGCCTCTCCGGGCCTGCCCCAGGCGGTGATGGTGCTGTGTTCGGCGGCGGGGATTGAGAAGCCGGCCATGTCTGCCCCGTAGTATTTGTGCGCCGCTATCACTCCTGAGACAGTATCCGTACCCTGAAAATTGACCAGATGGGCCATGCCGCCGAGCATCGCCGTTTCGAGACTGCTGGCGCCACGGGCGCCGAAATCGTGCAGTTTGAATGGAAGGCTTTTGAGAGAGCCTGCGGTTTCCTCCAGGTATTTGGCGATGACTTTTTTTATTTCACGGCTCTGAGTGGCAACGGTTGCCGGGTACCAGATGGCGCGCAGCAGCGCTGTCTCAATATACGTGGTCAGCCAGAAGCAGGCGGGGCAGGTGTTGACTACCTGCAACATCACATTGTGCAGGGGCACCACTGTGCCCTCGGGAACCGCGGATATTTCCAGCGGTAGCAGGCCCGCGTGAGCTTGAAGAATATGCTCCCAGCCGGCCCGGTGGCAGGGCAGGCCGTGGGCGTGGAGCAGCTGCTCCGCCTCGTCGATATCTGCCGCCGATATGGGCTTCAGCAGATACTGCTTGATAAATGCCTGCAGGCCGAAGAAAACCGCTTCCGGAAATTCGCCACCACGACACTCGATGTAACTACTTACATACTCGCTACCCGGCGGATACTGTAGGTAGTGACTGGCTTTGTAGCTGTCGACGTTGAGGATCAGGTTGTGTGCCGTCATGCGCAGAACCGGGGGCCGGCCCTTTGTCGCTGTTTATTGAGAAAGCAAAGCACAGGGGGCTCCGCCTGTCGTCCTGGCGTCAATTCCCACATAATGAGAAATCTCGCAAAGTATCGTTGACTGGCCAGACCTGCGTGTGTACTTTTGTATACATCACCGGTTAAAGGAATTGACCATGCTCAACAAGAGCCAATCCATATCAGCGCGTCTGTCGGCTGACGACTACGCCTATCTGATGTCTATCGACCGCAACGGTGCTGTCACGCAAAGCGAAAAGGTGCGCGAGCTGATCGCTATGGCGCGCGAATCCGTGGGCATGCAGAGCTTTGCCCGCGCCTACATCGCTTCCTCTGAATCCATATTGCCAATCAAGGCCCGCTGCGTTGAAGAGCGCGAGCGAAGCCTGCTGGTGGAGGCATTGCTGGACCTGCTCGCAGAGAGTGCGGCGGCAGTGCAGTCCTGCGCCGACAAGGAACCCATGACCCCGCTGTTGGAGCAGCGCGCGCTGGCCGCTGTGGAGGTATTCCTGGAAAAAATACGGTTGCTGGCCCTGCCGGGAGAGACGCGGACAGCGAATGCGGAAACGGCACAGCGCTTAAAAAAACAGCTTCATCGCTTATTGGAAAAATAGTTAAATCAACCGGACGGAAGGAGATAAAAATGAAAGAAGGACTGGTAAAACGCATTTCCCGAATCATATCCGCATCGGTGAACGCCCTGGTGGATTCAGTGGAAAACGCAACGCCGCAGCTCGTGATGGAACAGGCGATCCGCGAGATCGACGAAGCCATCCAAGATGTGCGCGACCAGTTGGGCAAGGCCGAGGCGGCCAAGTATCTGAGTAGTAAAGCGCTCAACGACGAGAACAGTCGTCACAGTAGCCTCGCGGAACAGATCGATATCGCGGTCCGGGAAGGGCGCGATGACCTGGCCGAGGTCGCTATCGCCAAGCAGATGGACATAGAGGCGCAACTGCCGGTACTGGAAAAAGCCATTGCCGACGCCGATGCCGAGATCAATGAGTTGAACGCTTATATCAGTGCGCTTCAGGGCAAAAAGCGCGAGATGCGCGAACAGCTGCGCGAATTTGCCAAAGCCAGCGAGCATGTTGCCGACGGCCCCAGCGGCGGAGAGCGCGGTACAAGCCGCACAACCGCGAACAAGGTGGATCAGGCCACCGATGCCTTCAACCGCGTGCTGGAGCGCGCAGGTGTGCCCACCGCCGAGTCCAGTGCGGATGCCGGCAAGCTGGCGGAGCTGGAAGAGCTGGCACGCAACAACCGTATCCAGGAGCGATTGGCGAAGATTAAGTCTGAGGCGAAGGTGTAATGGCGTTCCTGTTGCAGGACGGCAATCTGCTGTTTACCGGCGCCCTGGTACTGATGCTGATGATCGCTGTCCTCGAGGGCGTCATGACTCTGATCGGCTTCGGACTTTCGGAGCTGTTGGACAATCTGTTGCCGGACTTGGACTTCGATGTGGATGTGCCGGACGCCGAGGCCGGTGGCGTCTTGACCAGATTTCTCGGCTGGTTGCGTTTCGGAGAGGTGCCCGCCCTGATACTACTGGTGGCCTTTCTGGTTGGCTTTGGTATCACGGGCCTGACGATTCAGTTGCTTGTTGAGTCGGTGGTTGGTTTCCTGCTGCCGGGCTGGCTGCTCGCAGTGCCGGTATTTCTGCTGGCGTTGCCGCAGGTGCGCTTTGTCGGCAATCTGCTGCGTCGCTTTGCGGTGGGTGATGAAACCGAATCGGTTGGGCGCAGCTCTTTTGTCGGCCGCGTGGCGGTGATCACTATCGGCGAGGCCGCGGCCGGCTCACCGGCGGAGGCGCGCTTCAGCGACGAGTTTGGGACTACCCATTATGTGATGGTGGAGCCGGATGGCGATGAAACTTTCACTCAGGGGGAGAAGGTGTTGCTAGTGGAGGAGCGGGGAGCCAATTTCCGCGTAATACGGCCCTCCAGTAAACACCTCACAGAAAATAATTAGGAGATGAATAGCGTGAATGTGATCGAAAACTTTTCCACCATCTTGTTTATGGCCGGCGCAGTGCTGGTCGGCCTGATCGTTATAGGCGCTATTTTTGCGCGTCTCTACACCCGCGCTTCCAAAGAGCGCTCTTTTGTGCGCACTGGTATGGGGGGGCAAAAAGTCATTATGAATGGTGGCGCACTGGTATTGCCGGTGCTGCACGAAATCATCCCGGTGAATATGAATACCCTGCGCCTGGCTGTGTCGCGCAAGGAACACCAGGCGCTGATTACCAAAGACCGTATGCGTGTAGATGTGCTGGCGGAATTCTATTTGCGCGTAAAGCCTGATACGGATGCCATTGCCAATGCCGCCCAGACCCTGGGTTTGCGCACTCTGGACCCGGACGCATTGAAAGATATGATCGAGGGTAAATTCGTCGATGCCCTGCGTTCAGTGGCGGCGGAAATGCAGATGGCGGAACTGCACGAACAGCGCAGTCAGTTTGTACAGAAAGTACAGCAGGTGGTGTCCGAAGATCTGCTGAAAAACGGTCTGGAGCTGGAATCCGTTTCCTTGACCGGCCTGGATCAAACCCACAAAGAGTTTTTCAACCAGGACAATGTGTTCGACGCCGAGGGTCTGGCCAGCATGACCCGCTCCATCGAGGCGCGGCGCAAAGAAGTGAACGACGTCGAGCAGGAGACTCGCGTACAGATCGAAAAGAAAAACCTTGAGGCCGAGCGCCAGCGGCTGGAAATCGAAAAGGAAAAACGTTACGCGCACCTCGAACAGCAGCGCGAACTGGAAAACCGCGAAGCCGCTCAAAAAGCGGATATCGCCCGCGAACAGGCCGCCCAGGAGCGTGCCGCACGGCAGGCGGAGATCGAGGCTGAGCGGGAGGTGGATCAGGCGCGTATCGCCGCCGAGCAGGCCACCAAACTGTTGGAAATTGAAAAGGAAAAACGCCTGCAGGAACAGGAAATTGAGCGCGAGCGCATTCTTGAGGAGCAGCGCATTTCCAAGCAGAAGGCTGTAGAGATTGCCGAGCAGGAGCGCGCCATTGCCGTAGCGGAGAAATCCAAAGAGCAATCCATGGCCGACCAGCAGGCGAATGTGGCCTTGGCTGAGGCGGTAAAAGCTGAGGAACAAGTGCGTACGGCCAAAGATGTGGAAGCGGCCGAGCGGGATAAGCGCATTGAGATCATCGAGGCGCAGAAGGAAGCGGAACGCCAGGCTACCGCCATCAAGGTGGCCGCCGAGGCGGAGAAAGCTGCGGCAGAGGACAAGGCTGAGGCACTGCGCCTGCAAGCCGCCGCGGAAGCTGAAGCCATCCGTATTAAGGTGGAAGCCGACCGGGAGAAATACGCTGTGGACGCCGAGGGGCAGCGCCTGATGAACGAGGCATTGAACAGCCTCAGCGATGCACAGATCGCTCTGAAGCAGGTTCTCAGTCTGCATGAAAATCTGCCCCATATTATTCGCGAGAGCGTCAAGCCGTTGGAGAGCATCGAGGGAATGAAGATTATTTCCGTCGAGGGGCTGAATGGTGTCGATGGCCGCGCGGGCGGCGGAATTGTGGATGCCGATGGAGAGAGCCGGGGACAGAGTCTGCCTGAGGCCCTGGTGGGCAGCGCACTCAAACACCGCGCAATGGCCCCCTTGGTGGACTCACTGCTGAAAGAAGCCGGAGTTGGAGATTTCGCCAAGGTGGCGGAGTCGGAAGCCTAATTGCAAAGCCGCCCTTGTGGGCGGCTTTTTTTTGCAGTGGCATAATGATGGTTCGCGGCTCGGCTGCGTGTGGTTTTGTGGCAGAGCTGCCAATAATCAGCTTTGATGAATGCCATGGAATACAAAGACTACTATCAGATCCTCGGCCTGGAACGCGGTGCGGACCAGGCGGAGATCAAGCGCGCCTACCGCAAGTTGGCGCGCAAATACCATCCGGATGTCAGCAAAGAAGAAGAGGCTGAGGAGCGCTTCAAGGAAATCAGCGAAGCCTATGAAGTGCTCAAAGACCCAGAGAAGCGCGCTGCCTATGATCAGCTCGGCGCCGGTTACCAGCCCGGCGAGGAGTTCCGCCCGCCTCCCGGCTGGGATTCGGGTTTCGAGTTCCACGGCGGTGGCTATACGGAAGCGGATCCAGGGGCCTTCAGCGATTTCTTCGAGAGTCTGTTCGGCCGCGCGGGTGGCTTCGGGAATGCCTATGGGCGCGGATTCGGCGGAGCGCGCCGGCAGCCGTTCCACGCCCAAGGCGAGAATACCTACGCCAAGATCAACATCGACTTGGAAGACAGCTACCGGGGTGGCACCCGTCAGATCACCCTGAAGCATACAGTTCTCGGCGCGGACGGGCGGCCGCGGATCGAAGCGCGCAAGCTAAATGTGAAAATTCCCAAGGGAATTACCGAGGGCCAGCAGATACGCCTGGCGGGCCAGGGCGAGCCCGGTATTGGCGGGGGCCAGCCCGGTGACCTCTACCTGGAAATTCACTTCAATCCGCACAGACACTATTCCGTCGAAGGTAAAACCGTGTATCTCAACCTGCCGCTGTCTCCCTGGGAGGCCGCGCTGGGGGCTAGTGTTCAGGTGCCGACACCGGATGGCCCGGTTAACCTGAAGATACCGCCCAACAGCAAAGATGGCGGCAAGCTGCGTCTCAAGGGGCGCGGTATTCCGGCCAAGGTACCCGGTGATCTGTATGTGGTATTGAATGTGGTTGCCCCTCCCGCGGAAACCGAGGCGCACAGAGAGGCATACCGCCGGTTCAGCGAAGCATTTGACTTTAATCCACGCGTGGATATGGGAGGTTGACCATGGCGGCTATGAACCCCGAGGAAACCACTGGTCCAATTCTGGGTGAAGAGAGCGAACTTACCCTGGGTGAACTCTGCCGTGCCTGCGGTACGTCTGCGGAAGAAGTGACGGCACTGGTGGAGGAGGGCATTATCGAACCCCTAGGAAGTGGTACCCGCTGGCGCTTTAGCGGTGTCTGTATCCGTCGCGTGCGCAAAGTGTACTCCTTGAGGCGGGATCTGGGGGTGAACCTGGCCGGAGCTGCGCTGGCGATTGAATTGCTGGACGAGATAGAACGCCTGCAGGCTCGGTTGGCGCGCCTGGAGCGCCCCTGATTCACAAGTGTATGGGCGCTTCCAGGCGGCTGGTGTCCGCGGACCCGCTCAGGACAGCGCGGACTGGGTAATGGTCACTGCCAAGTAACTGTTGTACGCGATATAGGCCAGCAACAGCGCCGCGCCCTCGAAGCGGTTGATTCGCCCCGGGCCGCGGAAGCCGTAGCAGAAAACAAACAGGCCCACGGTCAGGCCGATCACCATCGGCCAGTCGCGCGACAGCACTTCCGGCGGCACGCTGGACATGGGCGCTATGGCGCCGGCGATGCCCACCACCGCCAGCAGGTTGAACATATTTGATCCCACTACATTGCCGATGGCGATATCGTGCTCGCCCTTGCGCGCGGCGATCAGCGTGGCGGCCAGTTCTGGCAGCGACGTGCCGAGCGCGACAATGGTGAGGCCGATGACCAGATCGCTGACACCCAGGGCCTCGGCAATGGTCACCGCGCCCCATACCAGAATGCGCGAGCTGATAATCAGCAGTGCCAGGCCAGCGGCCAGCCAGAATATGGCGCGGCCGAGTGTCATGGCGTGAATTTCCAATTCGCTTTCCACTTCGCCCTCAATCACATCGCCCTTGCCGGTCATCGCCGAGTAGATAGACCAGCCGATAAGAGCGAAGAAGCCCGCCAACAATAGCAGTGCTTCCCAGCGGGCGAGGGCGTCATCCCACAGGAAGAAGCCGCCCAACAGGGTGATCGCCAGTAAGAGCGGCAGCTCTTTGCGCACAATTTTTGAGTGCACTGCCAGGGGGCAAAACAGGGCGGTGAAACCGAGGATCAATCCCGTGTTGGCGATATTCGAGCCATAGGCGTTGCCCAGCGCCAGCCCCGGACTGCCGTCCAGTGCCGCCATGGCGGACACCACCATCTCCGGCGCGGAAGTGCCAAAACCGACAATCACCATACCGATCAGCAGTGTCGGCATGCCGGCGTGCTTGGCGGTGGCGGCGGCCCCCTCGACGAAGCGGTCGGCGCTCCAGACCAGCAGGGCGAATCCAGCGATGATGGCGAGCGCGGCGAGAAGCATAGGGGGTCCCTCAAGGAATTCGGCAAACGGGGGCCGATTGTACCGGCTTCGCGGGAGACCAAAAGGGCGATTGCCCAAAAATAACCATTGGGCCGCTATTTAAAGGCCGCTGGTGTGTGCACACCCTGGTGGCCGTTGCAGCTTGCGCGCGTGAATTAATCAGAGGCTACATCAGGCTGTGGCAGCAGGCCGGCAAAGTTCTCACCGGTGGGATAGCTGCCCGCGGACCAGCCCAGGCGAACAACTACCGTGTTGGTGGAGGGTGAAATCATCACAACCTGTTTGCGGTTGCCGAGCATAAAGTAGGCGTCCGCGGGCAGCTGCGGGTAGCGCAGCTCCTCCCCGCCGCTGTTGAGCCAGAACTGGTATCCATAGCGCGGTTCGTTGGCGCTGGTGTTGGGAGCCGTTGCCCGCGCCACCCAGTCCTCGCTCAATAGCTGTGCCCCCTCCCACTGACCGCGGTTTAACATCAGCAGGCCCAGGCGCGCCCAGTCGCGGGCAGAGGCATACAGATAGGAGCTGCCGACAAAAACACCGCTCGGGTCCATCTCGAAAACGGTGTGGGCCATATTCAGCGGTTGTAGAAGCTCCTGCCGCAGAAAATCCAGGCTCGCCTGAACGTCGCCGCCCAGGTGCTCGTGTATCCAGCGCGCGATGAGATTGGTGGTGCCGGACGAGTAGGAAAAGTGTTCGCCGGGTGTGTAGGTGGCGGGGCGCACCAGCGCGATATCTGAGGCACTGTGTGCGTTGAACAGCATCTCGGTGGCATCGCTGCCGGGCGCGTAAGTCTCGTCAAAGTCCAGCCCGGAACTCATATGCAACAGGTCATCCAGGGCGATGCGCGCGCGCTCGTCGCTCTTCCATTCGGCGAAAACCGGCTTCACGGTACTGTCCGCCAAGCCCAGCGTCTCCAGGCGACCCTGCATGATGGCGGTCACGCTCTTGCCCATGGACCAGCCCAGTAGAGGCGTCTGGGCATCGATACCCGGCGCGTAGGCTTCAGCGGCAATGACGCCGTCCTGCACCACCAGCAGCGCCCGGGTATCCAGTCCTGCAGCATTGTCGCGGCTGAGGGTCGTCTCGACGCGCTTCTGCAAATCTACATTGATATGGGACGCGGTTTCCCCCTGTGGCCACTCCTCCCCATTACTGGTCAGCGGGGCCAACCGCACCCGGTCCAGCACACTGGTATCGCCGATGTCCAGGGTACAGCCGAGTCCGTCCCGGTAGCTGGCGCTGGCGTGTCCCAAGCCGAGCAACTCGGCGGTTACACGGTTGTCACCGTAGTGCAGATCCAGCAGCCGGTTGGCCGGCGAGTAGGATGCCAGGTCGTCGAGAATGCGGTTTTTATCCGGGCCGGAGATAAAGTAACCGGAACAGGCGAGCTTCGCCCCCATACTGGTGGCCACCCGTACGGCGGCACCCAGCTGGGTAACCGAGAACCCGAGTAGCTTGGGGGCCAGCAGCGCGAAGGTCAGGGCCACTGCTGTCAGGGCCGCAGTGGTGATGGTGATGGTTTTTTTCATTATGCCGCCATTCCCGCCGGTTGCCGATTGATTCCAGTGTGGATTGTATCGGCCGGAACGGATACGGAGACAGTCAATTGCGGACAGCCGTGGAATACTTGCGGAGTTTTTGATTCATTTACACGGGAGCTGCGCTGGGCGCCAAGGCGCTCAGGCAATGGGAAGGGGGGCAAAACCGTCGGACACAGGGAAAAACCCGACGGCACTACAGGGATGTACTCGAGCGTTTTTGCAATGCCCTGCCTGAGCGCTCCGCATTCAACGACTGCGGCTATGCGAATTAACCAGAGGTTCGCTAGGCGAAGGCGCGCGGCAATTCTGAGCAATAAATTCGTCATGTGTCGGCATTGCCTCTGCGCCCGAGCGCAGCAGTTCGCGCATTTCCCGCAACATGCCCAATACTTTTTGCGGTGTCTTGCCTTCCATCACCGGATGGTAGCCTTGCGGTTGGATACCCTGGCCCATTAGTACCGCCAGCCAGCTGGCCGTTTTAAACAAGTCTTCTTCACGCTCGAAGAAGCGGCCACGGTTGCGAAATAAAGCGATGCGATGTGTGAGCGTCTCCGGAACCGGCATTTCCCGGCAGTATTGCCAAAGCGGTTCACTGCGCTGGTTGGCGTGGTAGTGGAGGATAATGAAATCGCGGATGTACTCATATTCCCGGGCTGTTTGCCTATTGAATTCCTCGATATCCGCGGGATGCAGCTCGCGGCCCGGAAACAACAGCAGCAACCGCGAAATACTGGTTTGCACCAAGTGTATTGCGGTGGATTCAAGCGGTTCCATAAAGCCCGCCGCCAGTCCCAGAGCGACACAGTTTTTGTGCCAGAACTTTTTCCTGCGGCCGGTGGTGAAGCGCAATTGCCGAGGTTCCGCCAAGGCGCGTCCCTCGAGGTTTTGCAGCAGCGTCTCCACCGCCTGCTCGTCGGAGAGAAAGCGGCTGCTGTAGACAAATCCGTTGCCGGTGCGGTGCTGCAGCGGGATGCGCCATTGCCAGCCCCCTGCCGCTGCGGTGGAACGGGTGTAGGGCGCGGTAGGACCGACATTTTCCGAGGGTACTGCCACCGCACTGTTGGCGGGCAGCAAATGGGACCAGTCCTCGTAACCGACGTTTAGGGCACCGCCGATCAAGAGCCCGGCGAAGCCGGTGCAATCGATAAAAAAGTCGCCTTCAACCCGTTGTCCCGACGCCATCACCAGCTCGCGAATGGCACCGTCTTCTTTTCGCAGTGTTACATCTACAACCTGTCCTTCCTGCCGGCGTACCCCCAGCCGCTCGGCATAGTTCCGCAAAAATTTCGCATATAGACCGGCGTCGAAATGGTAGGCGTAGCCGAGTTGGGAGAGGATTGAGCGGGGGTCCGAGTTGGCGGGGAGAAAGCGCCCGCGTTCCGCGGCCAGCGTACACAGGGAATATTCCGACAGGTTGCCGCAATCTTCGAACCGGCTGCCATACAGCCAGTATTGATGGAAGGGAATGGAATCGAACTCGCGGCCATAGTGGCCAAAGGGGTGGAAGTAGCGGTTGTCGGCACTGCCCCAGCCGCGGAACTCAATGCCCAGTTTGAAGGTGGCCTGGGTGGCGCGGACAAATTCGGTCTCGTCGATGCCCAACATGCGATGAAAGGTATGGATAGTGGGAATGGTTGCCTCGCCCACACCCACGGTGCCAATAGCCTCCGACTCCACCAGAGTGATGGTGGAGCCACTGCCCGCGAGCACGCGCGCCAGTGCCGCCGCCGCAGACCAGCCGGCTGTGCCGCCACCGGCAATAACGATGTGGCGGATATTATTGTCGTGTGTCTGTTCTGTCATAACTATTCAAATAAAAAGGGGTCCGGCCGCGAACGGCCGAACCCAGAGTGCTACGACGATGCAAGAGAAGATGGACTCGGTATCGCCGCCACTGGCCATTGTACGCCGGGCCATCCTTGGCCTCCGGCGGGGCGCAGTGGCGACATGCGCTCAGCAAAATGCAGATACATTCGCGCGTGTGCCGCCGCCGCAGAGGCATCCGGACGGCGGGGTGGGCGCGGTGACCAGGTGCAATGACATCCCTGTAACCGCTGTCTTGTCATACCCCTGCGCGAATAAATCCGCCACTGATCAGAAGCGATAGGCAAAACGCAAACCGGCCTCCCGAGACGGCGCCCAGGTATAAGCGGTTTCCACTCCGCCGATAAACAACTCCTGTTTAATGCCCTCGTTGGTCAGGTTGTTTCCATATAGCTCTGCGGACCAGCTGTCATCGGCGCTGTTGTAGGTCAGGCTCGCGTCGAATTTCGCGTAGGCTTCCTGCACGTCGAAATCCTTTTCACCCGGATCATCGGGTCCGTAGGTGCCTGCGGGACGGTCGCCGCGGTTTTCGTAGGTCAGGTAGGTTTCCGATTGATACGTCATGCGAATCCGCGGTGTCAGAATGGCACCGTTGTCGAGCGATATATCGTGTTTGTACGAAATGTTCAGGGTCAGCTCCGGCGCGTTGGGTAGGGTATTGCCGGAGAAATCCCAGAGGTCGTTTTCGCAGGTAGTGCCGGCGCCGGGTCCGATGGCGCAGGAGTTCCAGTTCAAGCCGGCATCGCTGTTAAAGTTGGTTTCCTGACCATCGTACTCGTCATAGGTGGCATCTAGCACCGAGCCGGTGACGCTCAATATGCCGTTTTCGGTCACGGCGTAATTCATGGTGAATTCCAGCCCCTGTATGGTGGCGGAACCCGCGTTGGTCTTGGCCAGGCGCGATTCTCCGGTTTCCGGGTTGATTATCGCCGATGTCACCTGCATGTCGGTGTAGTCCATCAGGAACAGGTTGGCGTTCAGCGTCATGCGGTTGTCCAGCAGTGTGGATTTAATCCCCAGTTCCAGACTGCTGTTTTCTTCCGGCTGTTGCACCAGCTCGCTGTTTCCTGCGATATCCGGATTTTCGTTGGTATTAGTGGGACTGGCATCCTGGCCGTCCTGCAGAACACCGGATTTCCAGCCGGTGGCGTAGGACAGGAACACCATGACATCTTCGTTGATGTCTTTTTCCAGACGGGCGAGGTAGGTGGTGTTGCTCCACTCGTCCTTCATGTCGTTGATCTGGCGGTAGTAACAGCCCTGGCCGCCATCGGCGACGATTTCGTCGCGGTTGGCAAAATCAATCTCAATAGGGCCGGGGCCGTGGGCGTAGGTACAGTCGATACTGCGGCCACCCTGGTCCTGCCGAGTGTCGTCGGTATAGCGCAGGCCGGCGGTGGCGCGCCAGGTGTCGGTCAGATCCAGCGTGCCCTGCACATAGGCGCTGCGGGATTCTGTGCTGCGGTCTGCCTGCTGGAAGGAGGAGAGGGTCACCTCCTGGTCTTGCGGGGTAAAGCCCCAGCTGCCGTGCAGCATGTCGAAGCGGATATCGTTTTCCTCTTCGAAGGCGTAGAGGCCCGCGGTCCAGCGGAAGCGGCTGTCGTCGGAGTTTTTCAGCTGAATTTCGTGTGAAGTGGCGCTGTGCCCGGAGGAGACAGTGTTGCGGGTATCCCCCTGGTACTGGTTGCCATACAACTGGCTCTGGGACATATCGGTAAAGCCACCGATATAGCTCAGCATCATGTCATTGGCGAAGGTGTAGTCCAGCCGGGTGCGGATGGTGTCTGTCTCCAGGTCGATAGAACCGGGTGCGGTGGCGTCGTTGACCCTGTCCTCGAAATCTGTGCTGGGTACATCGCCGGTGCCTTTGTTGGCGAAGTATTCATAGGAAAGGAACCACTCCAGGTTGTCCGTGGGACGGAACATGGAGCTGGCGCGGAAGGATGAGAGATCCTTGGTACCGTACTCGTCTTCTCCGGCGAAGGGATTGCCCTCGGCAAATTCGGTTTCGCCGTCCTGCTGGTCAGTGACGCCGGCAAATCGCACTGCCCATTGATCGTTAATGGGTGTGTTGAGCATAAAGCGCAGTTCACGCCGGTTCCGCTCGCCGAGAGTGGCACTGATGGAGCCGGCAAATTCATCTTCCGGCTTGGCTGTAATCAGTGACACGGCGCCGGCGGTGGAGTTGCGGCCGAAGAGGGTGCCCTGGGGGCCGCGCAGAACTTCCACCCGCTCCATGTCGTACATCAGCGCGGTGGCGCCTTGGGCGCGCGCGGCGAAAACACCATCGGTATAGAAGGCGACGCCGCCGTCACCGGCTTCCGTTTGGTCGATGGTGCCCTGGCCCCGAATAAAGATCAGTGGTACGCCGTGGTCGCCGTTAGAGCGGATCTGCAGGCTGGGCGCCATGCCGCGCAGATCAAAAATATTGGTAACGTGGTTTTCTACGAGGGTGTCCTCGTCAAATGCGGAAATCGCCAGCGGAGTTTCCTGCAGGCTGGTGGCGCGCTTGGTGGCTGTGACCGTGACTTCTTCCAATTCGTATGCCATGGCGCCAGCGGCCTGGAGGGCCACAGTGGACGCGATCACCGCGGCCAGTTTTTTATTCTTGAACGAATCGCTCATTCTTCCTCTCCGTTTTCTCCTTGATTGCGCACATTTATTGGAAAATTTCTTGCTAGTTCATCGCTGTGCACAAAGGTGAAACGGACAGAGGGATCAAATCGTCTCCCCCAATTCAATTTTTTTTGTGATTTGACGCGTGAATAAACTCTAGGAAACCTCTGATTAAGTCACTTTTTGGTGGCAGAGGTGCTTCGGGGCGGATGTGAAGCTCAGGTGTTAGGGCGGATATTTCGAAACCGTCGGATACAGGGATGTATCCGTCGGAGCTACAGGGAAGCACTCGTGCGTTTTGGAAGTGTCCGTCCTATTGCCTGAGCGCCCCGGAAGCTACCATAGTGTTCACGCGAATTAATCAGAGGTTCCTTAGGATTGTTTGTCGGTACTGCAGGTAACTAAGTGCGTGGTTTCGGCAGTGTTATCCCGTGATCTGCTCAGCTTGGAAAACGTCAGTATTTTATGGGCTGAGTCAGGGGCTACTTAATCAGCGCCGTGTGAAAATGCAAAAAAAAGGCGGCTCCGGATTGAAGGAGTGCCGCCTGCGCAGAAAAAGGGAAAAGATACTTTGGGAATCTCTCAATCGTTTATTAATTTATATTATCTGAGCGCCCCGCAATCAAGCGCGGCACTCGGGCGAAATAGTCAGAGAGGCCCTAATGGCCAATGGCTCGCGGCCAGATTACGATGCGGTTGTCGGCCTCGCGGTAGACATTCACCGGCAGGGATTCTTCCAGCATGTCGATCATCGTCTCCACCTGATCCACGGAAAAAGCCGTGGTGACTCGCAGGTCTGCCAAGTGCGGCGCGCCGAGAATTATTTTTCCTTCCCGATAGCGGTTGGCATCGGCCACCACTTCAGCGAGGCGCGCATCCCGGTATATGAGTTTGCCGTTGCGCCAGCTCGCCAGAGTATCCGCGGGAATCTGCTGTACGCTGCCGTCACCCTGCGTGCTGATCGCGATTTGCTGGCCGGCGAGAAGGCGTACTGTGGAGTTGTTATCCACAGCCTGTGATGTGTGCGCGCCGGGAGTGACATCCACAGTGCCTTCCTCCACCGAGACTTTTACACCTCCAGCCGCCCGGTGCACATCGAAGCGGGTCCCGACCACTCGAATAGTGGCGGTATCCGCCTTGACATAGAAAGGACGGGCTTTGTCCGCAGCCACCGAAAAAAAGGCCTGGCCTTTTAACAGCGCGACATCGCGGCGCTGTTCGGAAAAAGTGACTTCAATCTGTGAGTCGGCACCGAGGGTGACTTGACTGCCATCCGCCAGTGACAAAATGCGGGTCTGCGCGATTTCCGTGTGGTAGGTTTCCAGTGGGGCAGTGTCGCGGTGGCTCAGCAATAGTCCCGCGGTTGTTACCAGCACCAGGGCCAGGGCGAATGCCGGCGCTGGCGTTAGCGCAGTGCGTAAAAGGTTACCCAGCCGGGCTTGCCAGCGCGGGCCCCGGTCTTCCTGCGCGCGCAGGCGGGCGCCTTCCTCGGTGGCGGCAATTGCGATCAATCCCCGGCAGATTGCTTCCAGCTGCCGGTAGCTCCGGCGGTGCGCCGGCGCTTCCATCCACTGCGCGAATTCGGCTTCTTCCTGCGGGGTGAGCGGGCGTTCCTGCCGAAGCATAAACCACTCCCGTGCCCGGTCATCCACCTTTTTCTGACTGCGCCCCTGCGCCATTACCAGTCTCCACCGTTGGCCCTGAGTTCTGCCTGGCAGGCCGCCAGTGCCTTGGCCACATGTTTTTTTACAACGGTTGCCGACAGGCCCTCTCGCCGCGCGATTTCCGCGTAGGAGAGGCCGTCGACGCGGTTCATCAGCAGCAGCCGGCGCCGCTTTTGCGGCATGCCCCACAGGGCGCGGCTGATCAATTTCAACAGCTGGCGCCCGGTGGCAATCCGCTCGGGGCTCACAGCGTCTATTTCCCGTTCCGGGTCATCCAGCGCCGACTGCGCGAAGTTGCTGCGCACTTGATTGCGCCGCAGCAGGTCGATGGAGGCATTGTTGACCGCGCGGTATAGAAAAGCGCGGGCGTTTTCCATCTCCGCTGTATCGTGCAGTGGCGCAAACCGGGCAAAGGCCGACTGCACCACGTCTTCGGCCTCCATTTCACTGAGGCCGAATTTGTGGGTCGCATAGCGGCACAATTCCCGGTGGTGTTCCCGGTAATAATCGCCCAGGGCTTTGTTATCGGTCGCCAACGGGCGGTTCCACGCGTGCAACATGGAAGCTTGTCACCATTTATCTTCTCTCCGGGGACCCCTGCGGCACTGTGGCCGATCCCCTGTATCGCCTTATTGTTGTTTCGGTGTCTCCGCTATCCGGAGACCCAGTTGTTGTTATTGTCTGAATGAAACGCACGGCCCCCGGCAATCGTCCCCCCCTTGGGATAAAAATTTTTTTCGTGCCTTTGCCGGATTGTCAGAGCTCCACACCCAGGCGCAGGCCAAAGGTGCGCGGGGGCGCCAGGTAGAACTCCGGTTGCGACACTTCTGGGGTTTGTACATCGTAGCGGACCAGTTCGTCGGTAAGGTTCTCGCCGTAGAGCTCCATCCACCAGTGGCCGGCGGGCGGTTCTATGCGCACAGAGGCATCCCACATCCAGTAGGCCGGCTGATAGTCGACAATGGCCGCGGGACCGTTGGGGTCTTCCACCCAGAGTCCGCTGCTGTTGTCCAGCAGCAGACCGCTGCGCTGCTCGCGGTTGGCTTCATCGAAGTAAACGCGGTCGGAATAGCGCACGCCCAGACGCGAGGTAAACCGCGCCACGTCCGGCACCGTGACGCTGTGGGTGTAGTGCAGGGCGAAACTGAGTTCCGGGGCCTGTTTGAGCTGGTTGCCACTGAAATCGACTTGATCGGGAATTTCGGCGTTGCCGGTGCTGGGATTCCAGGTCTGTCCGTAGCCGGGAAAATCATTGTCGATAGCGAGGAAGTGATCGTAACGGGCGTCGAGCAGAGAGAGGAAACCACTGAGGCGGCCGCTCAGGCTGGTGGCCCAGTTGAGCTCCAGTTCCATGCCGCGGATTGTGGCCGAGGCGGCGTTGGTACTGTGTATGCGCTCGAATCCGAAGTTGTCCACGGTCACGCCAGAAACCTGCAGATCGCGGTAGCGAGTATTGAAAAGGGCGCCGTTGAGGGTCATGGCGTTGCCGAGGAAACTCAGTTTGAAACCCAGTTCCAGATTAGCGCTGGTTTCCGGTTCCACATAGGCGCGCGCATCCGGATCGTCACTGTTGTTGGTGGCGATGAGTTCGGTCAGTGCGGCGCGATAGGCGGGATCGTCGGTACCCGTGTATGCACCGGCCAGGCTGCCGCCGTCTTGAACAATGCCGGGCTTGAAGCCTTCCGCGTAGAGCAGATAGAGCAGCGCTTGCTCGTTGAGATGGTACGAGAGCCGCGCCATGACCGTAGTGCTGTTCCAGGACTGAGACACGTCGTTGTAATTGGTGACGAAACACTGGCCCTCGGCGGCAGAGTCCTGATTTACCGCCACCTCGCCCAATACGCCGCCGCGGTCGGAGCGGATTAGGTCGGGGCAACCGATGTTGCGCCCGCCGCGGTCGTAGCGCCGGTCGCGGCCGCTGCGAGCGCCGGCGGAAAGTTGCCAGCGGTGGGGAAGGTCTATATCCACTTGGCCGTAAACCGCGCTCAATCGCGATCCCCGGTCGGGCTGCTGGAAGCTGTGCGAGGGAGCGCCGCCCCAGCCGCTGCCGTCGGCGCTTTGATGCTCCAGGTCGAAGCGGATGTCATTGTGCTCGGCAAAGTCGAAATAAGCGATCAACCAGCGCAGAGGCACATCGTCGCTGCTCTTTAGCTGCAGTTCGTGCTGCACGGATCTGTGGTGAGCCCAGACGGTGTGGTTGCTCTGGTGATATTGCAGCGGATCGGTTTCACTGCCGAGCGCGCCGCTGCGGTCGCCGTCCCAGATTTGGCTGCGGTGCATGCGGCTGTAACCGGCGATGTATGTGAGACCGACTCCGTTTTCCAGCGTCCAGTGCAGGCGGCTGCGGACAGTGTCCTGCGCCAGGTCGGTGGCGCCGGGGGTGTCCAGTAACACAGGCGTATCGTGGTCCGCCGCCGGCAGACTGCCGGCGCCCCGATCTTCGAAGCGCTCATAGCTAGCCCACCAATTGATGCCATCGTTCACCTGCCAACTCGAACTCAGCCGGACTCCCAGGCGGTCGGTGTTGTTGTAGCGGTCGGACGATTTGACGAAGCGGGAGCCGCGGGCGGGCTCGGTATAGCCGTCGGCTTCGTCCGAGGCAAAGGCGGCGCGCAGTGCCCATTCTCCGGCGAGCGGCAGATTTACAACGCCGTTCAGCTTGCGGCGCTGATAGTTGCCGAAGGTGGCGCTGAAGCGGGAAAAGGCCTCCGCCTCCGGGCGCGCCGTGTGATAGTTGATCACTCCTGCGGTGGCGTTGCGCCCGAACAGGGTGCCCTGCGGGCCGCGCAGTACCTCCACCCGGTCCAGATCGTATAACAAGGCGGAAGAGCCCTGGCTGCGGCTGCTGTAGATGCCGTCGATGTGTGTTGCTACGCCGGAGTCCCCGGCCTCGGTATAGTTGTCCGAACCGATGCCGCGCAAATAGAGCATTGACGCCGTGTGGTCGCCGTTGCGGGTGGCCGCCAGGCTGGGGACCAGCTCTGCGAGTTTGAACAAGCTATCCGCCCGGTAGGCCTGCAGTTGTTTGGCGCCGATAGCGGTCACTGTCATGGGGGTTTCCTGCAGATTGGTGCGCCGCTTGCTGGCAACCACCACCACTTCATCCAAATAGGGTTTTTTTTCCTCGTCCGCCGTGACCGGTTCACGCCGCGATGCCTTTACCGGTGCGGGGACAAGCACCAGCCCCTGATCGTTGACCCGGCGGAAAGTCAGGCCGGAATCCCGCAGCAGGTATTCCAGTGCTTCCCGCGCCGCCATCTCCCCATCCAGTGGCGGAGCGTCGCGCGCCAGATCCAGCTCCGACGATGCCAGTACCGCAAGCCCCGACTGGCGGGAAAAGGCCAGCAGTGCCTGGCTGAGCGGTTGAGCTGGGATGGAAAAGCGGTGGAGCGCGCACAGAGGGCCGTTCGGACAGGTCTCCGCGGCTGACAATGTATCGCTGCCGAGGCTCAGAAATGCCGTCAGCAGAAGAGGAAATCCGGACCTGAGTAGGGGCGCAAGCATGGGCATCATTGCCGGAAAGAGGCGGGCCGGAGAGGCCGCAGATAGGGCGGGCCGCCGACGCTATTTATTGTTATGCGCGTTTCATCGGCGATCAAAAATACACCAGTCGGCGGGCACAGATCAACCGTGCGGGGTGAGTGGAGGCATGTCTGGTGACTGAAAAGTGTCAGCTGGTACTACCGGGAGTCATTGCTTGACATTGGTTTCAAGTGCAACTAAGTTCGTTGCACTTGAAACCAATGGTGATGCCACAGCCGGTGGCGCGAAATATAGCAATAAATAACCAGAGAAAACCGGAGGTCCAAATGGCCGATTTGTTTGAAAACCCCATGGGGCTGGACGGCTTCGAGTTCGTGGAATTTACCGCGCCGGAGAAGGGCATACTAGAGAAGGTCTTCGCGGCCATGGGCTTCGAGAAGGTTGCCCGCCACCGCTCTAAGGATGTTGAGCTCTGGCGCCAGGGCGATATCAACTTTATCACCAATTACGAACCCGGCAGCCATGCCGATTACTACGCCCGCGAACACGGCCCCTCCGCCTGCGGCTTGGCCTTCCGAGTGAAAGATGCCAAATTTGCCTACGAGAAGGCGATTGAGAAGGGCGCCCAGCCGGTGGAAGTGGAAACCGGCCCGATGGAGCTGCGCCTGCCCGCCATCAAAGGTATCGGCGGCGCCACCCTGTACCTGATCGACCGCTACGAGGACGGTGCCTCTATCTACGACATCGACTTCCACTGGATCGAGGGGGTAGACCGGCACCCCAAAGGCTGCGGCTTCCACACCCTGGACCACCTGACCCACAATGTCTACCGCGGCCGCATGGAATACTGGGCCAAGTACTACGAAGACCTGTTCAACTTCCGCGAGATCCGCTACTTCGACATCAAGGGCGAATACACCGGCCTGCTGTCCAAGGCCATGACCGCACCGGACGGCAAGATCCGCATTCCGTTGAATGAAGAAGCGGCCGGAGGCGGCGGTCAGATTGAAGAGTTCCTGATGCAATATAACGGCGAGGGCATCCAGCATATCGCTTTTGCCTGTGATGACCTGGTGGCCTGCTGGGACCGCCTGAAGGAGCAAGGCATGGAGTTCATGCCCGCGCCGCCGGACACTTACTACGAAATGCTGGAAGAGCGCCTGCCCGGCCACGGCGAGCCCACTGAAGAATTGCGCAAGCGCGGCATTCTGCTCGACGGTACCACCGAGGGTGGCCAGCCGCGTCTGCTGCTGCAGATTTTCTCCGCCAATATGCTCGGCCCGGTATTCTTTGAGTTTATCCAGCGCAAGCAGGACGAAGGCTTTGGCGAAGGCAACTTCAAGGCCCTGTTTGAATCCATCGAACGCGACCAGCTTCAGCGCGGCGTGATCGGAGAAAAGAAAGAGGCCTGATATGGCGATCAAACGCATACACCACGTGGCCTACCGCTGCCGCGATGCCAAGGAAACCGTGGAATTCTACCGCGACCTCCTCGGTATGGAATTCATGCTCGCCATCGCCGAGGACAAGGTGCCCTCCACCGGCGAGCCCGACCCTTACATGCACGTATTCCTGGATGCGGGCATGGGCAATGTGCTGGCCTTTTTCGAACTGCCCAATTCCCCGGAAATGGGCCGCGACGAAAATACGCCCAAGTGGGTGCAGCACATCGCTCTGGAAGTGGAGAGCATGGACGAACTGCTGGCGGCCAAGGAAAAACTGGAAAATGCGGGTATCGATGTAGTGGGCCCGACCAACCACACCATTTTCCAGTCGATCTACTTCTTCGATCCCAACGGTCACCGCATTGAGCTGGCCGCCAACACTGCCGAGCCGGGCATGCACGAAGAATTGAAACGGGTGGCGGAAGACATGCTTGAAGAGTGGTCGCGCACCAAGAAGGCACCCCGGCACGCCGCTTGGATGCACGGCGATGCGGAGTTCAAAGCGAATAAAAAAACGGAGGCACCGTGAAACTAGCCAGTCTCAAATCCGGCCGCGATGGCCAGCTGGTGGTTGTCAGCAGCGACCTGCGCCGCATGGCCCCGGCTGTGGAAATCGCGCCGACCCTGCAGAGTGCGCTGGACAACTGGAGCGAGGTTTTCCCCAAGCTGGAGAAGCTGCACGCACAGCTCGAAAGCGGTGAAATTCAGGGCGAAGCCTTCGACCAGACCCAGTGCCACTCGCCGCTGCCGCGCGCCTATCACTGGGCCGACGGCAGTGCCTACGTCAACCATGTGGAACTGGTACGCAAGGCCAGGGGCGCGGAAATGCCGCAGAGTTTTTGGACTGACCCGTTGATGTACCAGGGTGGTTCCGATACCTTCCTGGCGCCGCGCGAACCGATCCAAATGCCCCAGAGCGAGGGCTTCGGTATCGACTTCGAGGCGGAGATCGCCGTCATCACCGACGATGTACCCATGGGGGTGACCCCGGAGCAGGCGCTTGGCCATATCAAGCTGGTGATGCTGGTCAACGACGTCTCCCTGCGCGGCTTGATTCCGGGCGAACTGGCCAAGGGTTTTGGCTTTTACCAGTCCAAACCCTCCAGCGCTTTCTCTCCCGTGTGCGTCACCCCGGAACAGCTGGGTGACAAATGGCGCGAGGGCAAACTGCACCTGCCGCTGATGTCCTTCCTGAATGGTGAGAAATTCGGTGAGCCCAACGCCGGCGTAGATATGACTTTCCACTTTGGCCAGCTCATCGCCCACGCCGCCAAAACCCGCAGACTCGCCGCCGGCACCATCATCGGTTCCGGTACCGTGTCCAACAAACTGGACGGCGGCCCCGGCAAGCCGGTATCTGAAGGCGGCGTCGGTTATAGCTGCATCGCCGAGATCCGCATGATCGAAACCATCGACAAAGGCGAACCCGTAACGCCTTTTATGCAGTTTGGTGACCGGATTGCGATCGAAATGCTGGACGAAAACGGCCAATCCATTTTCGGACGCATAGAGCAGATAGTCGAACAGGCCTGACGCTCTCTGCCGGTAAAAAAAGCCACCGATTTCGGTGGCTTTTTTTATGCACTAAGCAAAGTCGTACAAATTAGCGGCACTGCTTTATCCGTACCAGCTAAACAATTACTGGCGCAGGCTGGCAATTAGATATTCATATATCAGCCTTAATGTGAAGCTGCTCAAAAAAATCCGCACCCACTGCACCTCTGATTGCTGAAAATTTTCCCCTAAGGTATTTTGCGCCACAGCCAAGACGGCGGCGAATTTAACACGAAAGTACAATTTTACGATAAGGATATTGTTATGGGACAAATGCAGCCCCTGCAATCAACTAATGCCTTACAAGCCTGGGGTAATACCGGCAATGGCCGCGCTATCTTCGCCAACGGCGCCCATCGCCAGCTCCTGGATCAGGTTCTTCAACTCAGCCGCAAACCAAGTAGCGAGGGTTTTTACGCTCAGCAGCTCATTCGAGGTGTCAACAGCCTGCGCGCCTCCGCCGCGCCCTTAAACAGCATGCTCAAGCCCAGGCACCCCACCCGGCGTCTGCTGGTGGCGGGTCACTTTGAGATTGAGTATGAGTTAAATAACTATTATGGGGACTGCCAGACGGATATTGAAATTGTGGATATCCGTTTTATTGGTAAGGAGGCTGAAAAAGAACAGCGTCCGGCGCTGTGGCGAGTGAAATACAATCCTAAAACAGAGGAGTGGAAGCCAGAAAGGCTACCCCAGCATAATCTGCAGCCGAACAAAGCGCAGCCAGGCAGTAAGGAAAAGCCTCTTAAGATCGGTATCAACGGCCACGGTGAGTCCCGGAACGATGCTGCGGAAACTCTGGGGGACCATATCGCCCGCGGTAATAAGGACAAACGTGGCGATTACCAGCTGTTTTATGTTCCCTCGTCCAGCGGCGCCACGGCGGGGGATTGGGTCGCCATCAGATCTATGGGGTTGCAGGGTACCGATGAGCAGCGCCTGGCTTCGCGGCTATTGGCCCTGCATATGTACGAAGCCCACCGCCAGAAGCTGCATGTGGAGTGGACCGCCCACAGCCACGGTACCTGGGTGCTGACGGAAGCCATGCGCCAGCTGGCGCAGCGGAAAATTGATCTGCAACAGCGGCAGAAAATTTTTTTCAGTGAGTCCACTGCCAGCTATGCGGTGGCTAACCATTTGCGCCACAAGCTCAATATGGATACTAAAGACGGCAGCTGGCACCATATGACTCTGGGACCCGCCCAGGTCGCAGGCGGGCTCAACTATGGAACGGCGCCGCTGCTGTGCTATTTAAATGAATTGTGGTGCCACACACCAAAGGATGAAAAGCCGCAAAAGATCGGCAGCCTAGTATGGGGTTCAGGCGTTACAGGGATTGTTGGCTATAACTTGGCAACAAAAATTATCGCCAGTGGCGTTATTCCGGTGAGTTTGGCGGTACTGGGAGCCCGTATGGTTATCGCCTCTCTGCCCGGCGCCAAGAAAAAGTACTATACAGACCCGGGTCACCAGCTTGCTGATTGGTTGGTGCGCTTCCGCCGAAATCGCTAAATCGAGAAGCTCTCATGTTTTTTGGCAGTGAACAAAACCCCAAAGGCCCCGGCTGGCGGCGGTTGCGTAAAGTAGAGAAGGATTTGTCCGGTACCCGTGTGCACTTTCTGGCGCCGCCTATGCGGCTGCCTCTACGAGGTCGTCCAGATGATCTTCTGGAGACTCAACCGGATAGTTTCGATCTGGACGCTTCGGATATCTATATTCCCTATGCCCCCTGGGACCCGGATAACCCGGAAAAAGATATTCCCGGAGATCCCAAAACCTACAGCGCTACTATCTGGTTCAGCGGCTGGAATTTTACGGGTCGCCCCATACTGGATAGAGACAGTATCGGTGATCTGGTACTCAAGTTAACCGTACTGGAGGCCCGTAATTTGCCGATCAACGCCAGCCTATTCCAGCGCGGAGACCTGAAAGATCTGGCGCAGAGCTTTTTTATCAATGAGCAGGACTTGGGGAGCTATCACCGTGGCCACTCGGAAGGCAACGACCCTCACGACCTTACGGACTTCCTTGGCCTCAATCGCGAGCAGTGGCCGGACTATTTGGGCCCGATCAACAGCCAGTGGTTGGAGCGTAACGGCAGCGAGTGGCTCTACTTCGAGGTGCAGCCGCTGTGGGATGGCTCAGATGAATTTTACTGGATGAGCCCTATTGGCCACCAACGCTGCTTGCTAGCCCTCTTTATGGTCAAACGGCGTATACACAATGCCGGCAACCCCTACCGCCGCGCCATGCGCTCGCCACTCACCAATTACCGCCAGCTGATGGAAAATATAATGGAGACCATCACAGTGGAACTATCGGAGGCAGCGCGGGAGGAGCAGAGGACGGTGCACAATCCAGAGGGGGAATATCCTTTGCTGCACTGCACTGAGCAATTGGTGAAGGAGGCCAAGCATACCCTCTATATGTGGAGTGACAAAGGGTATCGGGAAAAAGGTAAAGATCCCAGAGGAGATCACCGCGCCCCCAAGGAAGCCGTAGCCGCTTTTATTGACGAGCGCATCCAGCCTCGCCCCCTGCCGGGCAATCTGGCCATAGGACCGGCCTACCTTAAAAACTCGGAGATCAATACCGCACCGGACAGCTCCGGTCAGGGCCCGCTGTCCATCGAAGGGCAGTAGTTGCCCGCGATACGGAAAGGTGCGGATTCAGGGAAATATATGCTATTTGGCAGCGAACAAAATCCCAAAGGCCCCGGCTGGCGGCGGTTGCGTAAAGTTGAGAAGGATTTGTCCGGTACCCGTGTACACTTTCTGGCACCGCCTATGCGACTGCCTGTACACGGTCGCCGTGGGTTAGAGGAACAGGCGGACAGCTTCGATCTGGATTCCCCGGATATCTATATCCCCTATGCACCCTGGGACCCGGATAACCCGGAAAAGGATATCCCAGGGGACCCAAAAACCTACAGCGCCAAGATCTGGCTCAGCGGCTGGAATTTTACCGGCCGCCCCATATTGGATGGAGACAGTATTGGTGATCTGGTGCTGAAACTGGATGTGCTGGAGGCGCGCAACCTGCCGGTCAACGCCAGTCTTTTCCGGCGCGGAGACCTGAAAGATCTGGCACAGAGTTTTTTTGTCAATGAATCCTATTTGGGGAGCTATCACCGTGGCCGCTCAGACAGCTACGATCCCCACGACCTTACGGACTTCCTCGGCCTCAACCGCGAGCAGTGGCCAGATAACCTGGGCCCGATCAACAGCCAGTGGCTGGATCGCAACGGCAGCGAGTGGCTCTACTTTGAGGTACAGCCGCTATGGGGTGGTTCAGATAAGTTTTACTGGATGAGCCCTATTGGTCATCAACGTTGCTTGCTAGCCCTCTTTATGGTCACCCGGGATCTATTTAATGCAGGCAATCCCTACCGCCGCGCCATGCGCTCGCCACTCACCAACTACCGCCAGCTGATGGAAAATATAATGGAGACCATCACAGTGGAACTGTCGGAGGCGGCGCGGGAGGAGCAGCGGACGGTGCACAATCCAGAGGGGGAATATCCTTTGCTGCACTGCAGCGAGCAATTGGTGAAGGAGGCCAAGCATACCCTTTATATGTGGAGTGCCAAAGGGTATCGGGAAAAAGGTAAAGATCCCAGAGGAGATCACCGCGCCCCCAAGGAAGCCGTAGCCGCTTTTATTGACGAGCGCATCCAGCCTCGCCCCCTGCCGGGCAATCTGGCCATAGGACCGGCCTACCTTAAAAACTCGGAGATCAATACCGCACCGGACAACTCCGGTCAGGACTCACTGACTATCGAGAAGTAGCCAGCAGACTTAAGGAGCCTCTGATTAAGTCGCTTCCTGACGGTAAAAATTCTTTGGAGCTAGATGAGAAGTTCAGGTGATAGGATGGCCATTTCGAAACCGTCGGATACAGAGATGTATCCGTCGGAGTGACAGGGAAGTACTCGTGCGCTTTCGCAATGGCCATCCTATTGCCTGAGCGCCACGGAACTAACCAAAGCGTTCACGCGAATTAATCAGAGGTTCCTTAGGTCGAACAATAACCGCCGCGCGCCGCACCGTGGTATTGTTGCTTGCAAACAAGAAGCACGACCACGGAGATACAAGATGGCGTCACGGCTCATCAAGTTACTTACCTCGATCACCATCGCCACCTGCCTGCTGGCCCCCGTCACCTGGGCCGCCACTGCCACGGAACAACTGCAGAGCATTCTCCACGACCACTGGCAGTACAGTCTTCGGGAAGATCCCATCACTGCCGGGCGTATGGGCACTCCCGATTACAATGACCGCCTGCCCGGTGTTTCCGCGCAAGATCGCGCCCGGCGCCTGAAGGCCGAGCAGGAATTCCTCGCGCGCCTGAAGCGGATAGATGAAACACAGCTGAGTCAATCCGATCGAATCAACCGGGAACTGCTAACCTGGGTACTGGAAAATTCCATTGAATCCAGCCAACTCTATCTGGATCGTATCCCCTTCAATACCTTCTACAGCTTCTGGGCCGCCGCTCTGGAGGCCAACAGCGGCCTTGCGATGAATAGGGTAAAGGACTATGAAGACTACATAGCGCGCATAAAAGATTTTGGCCGCTATTTCGATGAGAACATCGTCAATATGCGCCAGGGCATAAAAGACGGCTTTGTGCAGCCGAAAATTGTTGTCGAGGGTGTGGCACCCACGGTGCGCGCTCAGGTAAAAAAAGACCCGAAGCAAAGTAGCCTTTATACGCCCTTTGAAAATTTTCCCAGTGCTATTTCTCCAAAAGAGCAGCAGCGTTTGCGCCGCGCCGGTGAAAAAGCCATTGCGGAAAGTGCCATACCCGCGTTTGCACGCCTGGCTGACTTTCTGGAAACGGACTATTTACAGGCCGCCACTGACAGCATTGCCGCGGAGGCCTTGCCTGGTGGCAAGGACTACTACCGCCACACGATCAAAACCTATGTCACCCTGGATATGGACCCGGCGGAAATCCATAAGATAGGGCTTGCGGAAGTAAAGCGCATCCGCGCGGAAATGGATCAGTTGATCAAAGAATCGGGATTTAAGGGTAATTTCGCCGAATTTACCCAATTTCTGCGCAGTGATCCCCAGTTCTACGCCAGGACACCGAAAGAACTGCTGAAGGAAGCAGCTTACGTCGCTAAGAAAATTGACTACCAGCTGCCGCAATTTTTCGGAAAACTCCCGCGTCTGCCCTACGGCGTAGTGCCGGTGCCGGAGGAAATCGCTCCCAACTACACCACCGCCTCCTACAATCCCGCCGCCATTGGCGGCACGCGCGGCGGCGCCTACTGGGTGAATACCTATGCTCTGGACCAGCGCCCTCTGTACGAACTGCCAGCCCTGACCCTGCATGAAGCTGTTCCCGGCCACCATTTGCAGGGCGCCCTCAGTCAGGAACTGGAAAATGTGCCCGCCTTCCGCCGCAATCTTTACCTGAGCGCCTTTGGCGAAGGCTGGGGACTCTATGCCGAGCGTCTGGGTAAAGAGATGGATGATGTCTACACCACTCCCTACGAGCACTTCGGCCGCCTCAGCTACGAAATGTGGCGCGCCGCCCGCCTGGTAATCGACACCGGCATTCACTCCCAGGGCTGGACCCGCCAGCAGGCCCTCGACTTCCTCGCCGACAACACCGCCCTGTCAAAAGCCAATGTCCGCGCCGAGGTGGACCGCTATATCTCCTGGCCGGGACAGGCGTTGTCTTACAAGATGGGGGAAATCAAAATCCGCCAGCTGCGGGAGAAGGCTGAGAAAACACTTGGAGATAAATTTGATCTGCGGGCCTTCCACGATGCGGTGTTGGCCAACGGTGCTTTGCCACTGGAGTTATTGGAGGAGCAGATAGAGCAGTTTATTAATCGAACACAGAAGTTGTAAAAGCCTAGGGAACCTCTGATTAATCCGCGTGAATACTATGGTAGGTTTTGGGGCGCTCAGCCAATAAGACGGATATTTCGAAAACGCACGAGTACTTCTCTGTAGCTCCGACGGATACCTCCCTGTATCCGACGGTTTCGAAATATCCGTCCTATCACCTGAGCTTCTCATCTAGCTCCAAAGAATTTTTACCGTCAGGAAGCGAATTAATCAGAGGTTCCCTATTTTTCCCATACCGCAAATTTAGCGTTTGAAGTAGAGCCCATAGCTTTTATAATATTCTCCATCGAAGCTCCGCTAAATTGTGTTTCCAGCACATTAAAAATAGCATTTATATTTTCCGTGCCGCCAGGCATTAAGGTTGGTTCTTCGCAATCTTCTTGAAAGATTACCCACCATAGATCTTCCGACCAGGGGCCCTCGTCAGAGGTGACTATTTCTATTTTTGAAACATTGCTCCAAATGATTTCCTCTTTTGAAGCTTTTGGAAAGCCGAAGGTGGCTCCATTTTCGGTTAGCTCAAATACAGGCGTGTTTTCTTTCATTTTGCGGCTAAAAATAAGTTTGTTGAGAAAAAATCCGTTAATGAAAATGTGTGTAGTTAATGCGCTTACAAACAGGATTAGTATATGCCATGGCGATCCGAGAAAATGTTCCGCTTTACTTGATATATACGCCTGTAATCGCAGAGAAAATGATTGACGAAGAAAATAATAATTTATGAACTAAATCATTCATAATTGGCGTATAAAAATTTGGTAAAATTAAGTGGTTATATATTGTTCAGGGGGGGTATGCGCAGGTATACAATGCCATATCGTTAAAATTGCCATAAAAATAAGTCTGCTTGTCGATGTGTCTCGTTGAAATAAGGCATTAAAAGAACTCATCAATAAACTTTATTTTTATTATTTGGCTCAATTTTTTATTACAGCTACCCTTGAAGCCAATGATATAGCTGTTTTCAATAGAGGCAAAGCATCGCTGACTGATAATCCAGGTTTGGCATTGTATTGTGCCTGGGGCTTTGGTTAATTATCTTCCTGGCGAAACAGAGGTGCCTACCCGGGTTATAGGCACGACGAACAAGATTTTATGAGTCCCGCACCAGTGTTTTCCCTATACAATGCCCCGCAGTCGAAGCTGAGTCAGCTGTCGCTATTACCTGCCCCTTTCGCCCAGGAGATGTTATGCACCATCCGATTAAAGGTCCTTTCGATGGCCGCCCCCTGATTTTTTCCCTTGCTGTAGCCGCTATTCTGCTGGCAGCCGCAAATCTGCGTGGGGGTATCGTTGTGGTCGGGCCCTTGGTTGAGGATATCAAGCAGGGGTTGGGGCTCAATGCCAGTGTTTTCAGTATGTTGACCACTTTGCCGTTGATCTGCTTCGGTGTTATTTCGGCGATAGTGCCGGCACTGACGCGGCGCGTCACGCCGCCGATTCTGGTCTTAGGTGCGCTGTTGGTGATTGCGCTGGGCGCCGGATTGCGGGTGGTGCCGGTATTGTTTGTAATTCTGTGTGGCACCTTGGCCCTGGGTTGTGGTATTGCCCTGCTCAACGTGCTGATTCCGGGATTGGTAAAGGGCTATTTCCCGCGTCAAACTGGCATTATGACGGGGCTCTATTCTGTGACGTTAAGCTTCGGTGCGGGGCTGGGTACCTATCTTGCGATACCGATGCGCGACGCTTTCGCTGATTGGCGTGCGCCGATGCTGTTGTGGGCGCTGCTGCCGCTGATCTGTCTGCTGCCCTGGCTATATCTACTGCGGGTGCATGTCCATACCTATCAGCCGAAAAGAACCGGTGTGCCGCTGTGGAAGAACCCACTCGCCTGGGCAATTACCGGTTATATGGGATTGCAGTCCACTTGCTTCTACTCCTTGGCCACCTGGTTGCCCTTAATGTTGTTCGACGCCGGCCTGGATGACCATTACGCGGGCACGCTGACCTCCTTGATAAACCTGTTTGCCATTCCTGCGAACCTGCTGACACCAATTGTTGCGGCCCGCATGCGCGATCAACGTCTCCTGGTATTGGCCATCGCCGCACTGGCGATCACCAGCCTGACAGGTCTGCTGCTGGCACCGGCGCTGGCACCGCTCCTCTGGGTTGGCTTGATCGGTATTAGTGGCGGCGCAGCGCTGAGCCTGGTGCTGACACTCTTCGCTTTGCGCAGTGAAAATACCACTCAAGCTATGTCCTTGTCGGCGATGGCGCAGTCGGTGGGGTATTTGATTGCGGCCACTGGCCCTTTCGTTATCGGGGCGCTATACGATTTGAACAAAAGCTGGTTGATACCTCTGTTGCTGTTACTGCTGTTACAACTGGCTCAAGGGGCGCTCGGTGTTGTTGCTGGCCGGCCGGGGACGCTCACCAGCTGGGGAGAGGGGAAGACTTAATCCCGTTTTGGGGATAAAGGGGCAGTTATGGATAGTGCATCAAAACAATATCCCGACCCTGCCGCCGATAGGTGTGAAATCTATCGAGAATCGCCGATGGCTGTCCGCCGATATCTTCCTCTAAAAACCCCAAAGACTGGTAAAAGGGCACTAAGTGCCGGTAGGGGAAGGTAAAGGTTTGATTGTCGAAAGCCTTTGCCATTTTACTTAACAGCAGACGGGCAAGGCCCTGGCCCTGGTAATCCGGTGCCACGGCTACGCCCGCCAGTAGTTTCCCTTCTGTTAATAGCCTAAGGCAGCCGCAGGCGATAATTTCCTGTTGCGCGTTTTTGATCACTGCACAGGGATCATGGCGGCGGGCTTTGCCGCGGAATTTGTGGCTGCGGTAGAATTTGTTGGCCAGGGGGATTTCTGTCTCGCTGAGCCAGTGCGCTGAAAAATTCTGAATGTTACTCATCTATGCCGCGTGAAATCTGCCCAAACTGCCAGCGCCCGCCGAAGGTCTGTTACTGTAGTGCGCTGGTCCGTATTGCCAATTGCATTAAGGTGTTGATCATACAGCACCCATTGGAGCAGAAGCATCCATTTAACACTGGGCGCATGGCACATCTGTGTCTGGAAAACAGTGAATTGGTGGTGGCGGAGAAGTTGTCCGAGGATGAACTGGCGCAGCTATTGGCACCCAGCTCGGGCCTGCTCTATCCCTCCCTGGGCTGGCTTCCGCCTGTGGCGCCGGCGGAGCGCAGTGAGCTGGAACAGTTGGTAGTGATCGACGCAACCTGGAGAAAGTCGAAAAAAATTCTCCACCTGCATCCGGTACTGCAGCGTTTGCCGAGAATCAGCCTCGAAGGGGGCTTGAAGTCCAATTACCAGATCCGCCGCTCCTCGCTGGCTAACAGCCTCTCCACCCTGGAAAGTATCGCCATGGCCATGCAGCAACTGGAGTCGGCGCGGGATTTCCAGGCCATGTTGCAGCCGTTTGAGAGGATGGTTGCATTGCAAAAGCGGTTTTGAAAAACCGCGAGACGCAGCACCTCAAAACCGGGATAATGCCGCGTTTTGGCCCTTCGGCCAGCCAGACTTTTTCAGCCCGGTAGTACTGCAATGGAAATCAAGGTCAATTTTCTCGAAAACCTGCGCCTCGAAGCCAAGTTTGATGACTTTACGGTAATCACCGACCAGCCTATCCGCTACAAGGGCGACGGCTCCGCCCCCAGTCCCTTTGACTACTTCCTGGCTTCCTCCGCACTCTGCGCCGCCTATTTTGTTCGCGTTTACTGCCTTTCACGCAATATTCCGACGCACAATATCCGGCTTTCGCAGAACAATATTGTCGACCCGGAGAACCGCTATAACCAGATCTTCAAGATCCAGGTGGAGTTGCCCGAGGATATTTCCGAGAAAGACCGGCAGGGCATACTGCGTTCGATTGACCGCTGCACAGTAAAAAAGGTGGTGCAGACAGGACCCGAGTTCCAGATTGAGGTGGTGGAGAATCTGGACGAAGATGCCCAGGCGCTGCTGATGGCCAGGCCCGATAGCGGGCAGCACACGGTGATCGAGGGCAAAGATCTGCCGCTGGAGCAGACCATCGCAAATATGACCGGGATTCTGGAAGAACTCGGTATGAAGATCGAAATCTCGTCCTGGCGCAACATTGTGCCCCACGTCTGGTCACTGCACATCCGCGACGCGGCTTCGCCCATGTGCTTTACCAACGGCAAGGGTGCCACCAAAGAGGCAGCCCTGTGTTCCGCACTGGGTGAATTTATCGAGCGGTTGAATTGCAATTTCTTTTACAACGACCAGTACTTCGGCGAGGAAATTGCCAATGCCGAATTTGTCCACTATCCCAATGAAAAGTGGTTTACACCGGGGCCGGACGACGCGTTGCCGGAAGGCATTTTGGATGAGTACTGTCTGGCCATCTACAACCCGGACGGTGAGCTGCAGGGCTCCAACCTGATCGACACCAATTCCGGCAGAGCTGATCGAGGCATCTGCTCTCTGCCTTTCGTGCGTCAGTCCGACGGCGAAGTGGTGTACTTCCCCTCCAATCTTATCGAGAACCTGTTTCTCAGCAACGGCATGAGTGCGGGAAATACCCTCACTGAAGCGCAGGTGCAGTGTTTGTCGGAAATTTTCGAGCGGGCGGTGAAAAAGGAAATTATTGAAAAGGAAATCGCATTGCCCGATGTGCCCCGAGAAGTTCTGGAAACTTATCCGGAAATCCTCGAAGGTATTGAGGCACTGGAAAAGCAGGGCTTCCCGATTTTAGTCAAGGACGCTTCATTGGGCGGCCGCTTCCCGGTGATGTGCGTCACACTGATGAACCCGCGTACAGGCGGGGTATTTGCATCCTTTGGTGCGCACCCGAATTTCCGGGTGGCACTGGAGCGCAGCCTTACGGAGCTGATGCAAGGGCGCAGTTTTGAGGGGCTGAATGACATGTTGCCGCCCACCTTTAACAGCCTGGCGGTGACAGAGCCCAACAATTTTGTCGAGCACTTTATCGATTCTACCGGTGTAGTTTCCTGGCGTTTTTTCAGCAGCAAACAGGATTACGAATTCTGCCAGTGGGATTTTTCCGGTACTACCGAGGAAGAGGCGGATCGTCTGTTCGGTATTCTCAAAGAAATGGGCAAAGAGGTGTACATGGCCGTCTACGAGGACCTGGGCGCGCCGGTGTGCCGGATTCTGGTGCCGGGCTATTCCGAGGTGTATCCGGTGGAGGATCTGATCTGGGATAACACCAACAAGGCCCTGGATTACCGGGAGGATATTCTCAATATCCACCGACTGAGCGATGCTGAGCTGGAAGATTTGGTCGAGCGCCTGGAGGAAAGTCAACTCGACAACTACATGGACATTATCACCCTGATCGGTATCGAGTTCGACGAGAATACCGTCTGGGGCAAGTTGACAATTCTGGAACTGAAGCTGCTGATCTACCTGGCCTTGCAGCGGCACGAAGAAGCGTTGGAGCTTGTGGAGCAGTTTTTGCAATACAACGACAATACCGTGGAGCGCGGCTTGTTTTACCGCGCGATGCAAGCAGTGCTGGAAATCAGCCTCGACGATGCGCTTGAACTGAGCGACTACCTACCCAACTTCAAACGAATGTTTGGCGAGGAAACCATGGAAGCCGTTGTCGGATCGGTGCAAGGTACTGTGCGCTTCCACGGGCTGACACGCACCAATATGCAGCTTGAAGGCCTGGATAAACACCTGCGGCTGATCGAAAGTTACAAGAAGCTGCATGCGGCGCGGGCCGCAAAGCGACTGGTGCGCACATAAATCAGGGGCATGTTATTCCGAACACGGTGAAGTAAACCATGAGAGGGGCACGTTTTTCCGCCTGGCTGCCGGCGGCCTGCCTGGCGTTTTCGGCGTTTGTATTCAATACCTCGGAATTTGCTCCGGTGGCCTTGCTGTCTAATATCGCGGCGTCGTTTGAGATGCGTGTCGCCGATACGGGACTGATGCTGACCATCTATGCCTGGGTAGTGGCATTGGTCTCTCTGCCGTTTATGCTCCTGTTCAGCACGCTAGAGCGCCGTCGCTTGCTGCTCGGCGTGATGTCGCTGTTCGTTGTCAGCCATGTCTTATCGGCCGTGGCTTGGAGCTTCGAAGTGCTACTGTTGTCCCGCCTGGGGGTAGCCATGGCACACGCGGTATTCTGGGCCATTACTGCGGCAATCACCATGCGGGTCGCGCCGCCGGGTAAACAGACTCAGGCGCTCAGCCTGCTGGTTTCGGGATCGGCGCTGGCGGTGATTTTGGGGTTGCCGCTGGGGCGTATCGTCGGCGAGTGGATCAGCTGGCGACTGACTTTTCTGCTGATCGGTGCGGTGGCTACGGTGATGTTATTGGTCGCCTACCGCCAAATTCCGCCATTGCCGAGCACCAACGCCGGTTCTTTAAAGAATCTGCCCTCTCTGCTGCAACGGCCGGCGTTGATCGGCCTGTATGTGTTGGTAATGCTGATCGTAACGGCGCACTTTACGGCCTATTC
Organism: Microbulbifer thermotolerans; assembly: GCF_001617625.1. Lineage (NCBI taxonomy): Bacteria > Pseudomonadati > Pseudomonadota > Gammaproteobacteria > Cellvibrionales > Microbulbiferaceae > Microbulbifer > Microbulbifer thermotolerans. The sequence continues at coordinate 175,933 of NZ_CP014864.1, forward strand.
CTATATCGAACCCTTGGTGCAAGAGACGCTGGGATTTGGCGAGCACTTTGCCACTGTGATCCTGTTTGTCTATGGCCTTGCGGGCCTGGTGGCGAGCACGCAGTTCAGCCGTCTTTACGCCAGCTTTCCCCTGGGCGTTCTGTTCGGCGCCGTTGGACTGATAACTCTGAGCATGCTGCTCCTTCTTCCCTGGGGTGGCAGCCGTTATACAACCTTGCTGATTTGCGCCGCCTGGGGGGTTGGCATTACCTTGATGACACTGGCCGCGCAAGTTGGCGTTCTCAAGCTCGCCGCCGATGCCACCGACGTGGGAACTGCTATTTTTTCCGGTATCTATAATGTCGGCATCGGTGGCGGTGCATTGGTTGGCAGTTTGGTGATCCTGCACAGCGGGCTGAGCCGGGTCGGCTATGCCGGTGCGGCCATCGGTCTCTTGGCGCTCGTTTGGGGGTTGGGCTTTTGTCTACACTTTATGCGCAGGTCAGCGATAACCGAGGCCCGGCGGGCTGAAGCCGCCGGGCCGCTGTTAAAGCCAAAACCCCAGGCTGGCCTAACAACCTCTGATTAATCCGCGTGAATACGATGGTAGCTTCCGGGGCGCTCAGGCAATAAGACGGATATTTCAAAAACGCACAAGTACTTCCCTGTAGCTCCGACGGATACACCCCTGTATCCGATGGTTTCGAAATATTCGCCCTATCGCCTGAGCTTCTCATCTGTCCCCGAACAACCTTGCCACCAGAAATTAAATTAATCAGAGGTTCCCTAGTTTGGTGAGTTCCACCAGCTCAGAAACTCCCTTCCCAACGCAAGTTGCGGCAGTGAGTAGGCGTCTTCCTCAATACCCTGTTCTTTTTCCATTTCCATCACTCGCTGTTTGGCTGCGGCAAACCAGGCGGCAGGGTCGTTTACGCCCGTGTCCAGGGCATCGCCGTAGAGAGCGGCGCTGAACCAGGTACGTTCGGAGTCGTCGCTGCAGCCGAAGGAGGTGCGGTCCGGAGCGGCGGAGGTGAATATGGTGCGCTCCGGGCCGGCCAGCGCTTCTTTCCATAAACCCGAGTAGCAGGCGGAGACCACTATCCATTGGTGGCGCACCTCAAGAGCATCCAGCCACTGTTTGGCGTCGGCGACGGACAGATCGTTGAGCTGTACTTTCGCTTCGGCGAGAAGGAAATCCCCGTTTTCGTCGCCATGGCTCACCAGGTGCAGCAAAAGCAGATCCTCTTCCGGGTCCATAATACGATCCAGCGCCTTGAGGCTCTCCCTTATACTGGTGCGGGTGGCCAGCGGATACTTGTCGCCGCCGCCGTTGCTCAGTTTGATCTGTCGCTGCTCAATATCGAAAACAGTGCCCAGTCTTTCCGTCACCCACTCCACTTCCTTGGCGAACACGGGTGAAGTACCGTCGCCGCCTACCGCCAGGAGGTAGACGTCACGCACGCCGGGACGCTGTGGTGCCAGGGCGGAAAACTGCGCTTGCAATCGCTCGGCTTCGGAATAGAGACGCGCTTCAACAGCGGAGCGCTGATCCTGTTCACTCTGCCGCCAAGCTTGCTCGCTGGGGTAGTAGCGCCCGGATACGAAGAAGCCTTTTTGCTCTTGCAGCTCTCCCGTGCCGTCAGGAAGAATCAGTACGCCCTCACCGTTGGCTTCGCCATATTCAAAGTTGGCGCGGACCATGGTGCCGTCCGGCTGGATCAATTCCCCCTCGCCGGCGTATTGGAAATACTCGAAGCCGCCCCGATAGCTGTAGCCCAGTCGGTCCCGGTAGCTGCCATTTACTGGCAAGCCGTTTTCGAATCTGCCTTCGTATTCGGTGCCTTCGGCAGTTGTCAGAAGTCCCCGTCCGTGGGGCTGCCAGTCCTGAAACTCCCCGGTATAGGTTTCACCGTTATCCCAGGAAACCGTGCCTCGGCGAATTTCGCCCTGCTCAAAATCGCCTTCCCAGATATTTTCTTCGCAGGCGTAGCGCCCCTCGCCGTGCAGTTCGCCGTTGCGGAAAGCCCCCTCGTAGATGCAGCCATCGCCGTAATCGAATTTACCCAGGCCACTGATGCGCCCGCGGTGGAATTCACCAGTGTAAGTGCGCCCATCGGGCCAGGTTAGTTTGCCGTGGCCGTGGAAGAGGCCGTTTTCCATGCCCCCGGAATAAACGGAGCCGTCCGGCAGGGCTGTGCCACCAGCAAACGGGTGCGGTTCGCAACCGACGAGGGTGCACAACAGCAGAAGAGGGAGGGTGAAGGTAAAGCGATACATGTTTAGAACCATCATTCTGCCTATTGATGCCTGGCGGGGCGGTGGGTCTTGCAGTGTGTCACAGGGCTTTAGCGGAGCTGTCACACTTTAGCACTAGGCTGCGCAGCTGACAGCCATTATGGGGAGTAGGAAAGTGTGAGCAGGTTTACGCGACGCCATTTTATCAAGGCCGCCCTGGCCGCCTCCGGCAGTGTTTTGGTATCCACGCCTCTGCAGGCCATGACCCGGCCGGAATTGCCGTCTGAGGTCGCCTTTCGGCACGGTGTCGCCAGTGGCGACCCGCTGCAGGATGCGGTGATTCTCTGGACCAGGGCCACGCCGGTGAAAAGCGGCGAGTCGGGCCCGGTAAAAGTGATCTGGGAGCTGGCCCGCGACAGCGCATTTAAGGAAGTGCTGCGGCGCGGCAATGCCGAGACAGATTTGGCCCGAGACTACACAGTAAAGATTGATGTGCGCGAGCTGGAGCCGGGCAGCCGCTATTACTACCGCTTTATCGGCGCCACAGAACAGAGTCCGGTGGGCCGCACCCGGACGCTGCCCGAGGGCGGCGTGGAGCAGATAAAGCTGGCGGTTTTTTCCTGTTCCAATTATCCCGCCGGCTATTTCAATGTGTACCAGCTGGCCGCCCAGAGCGGCGACTGGGACGCGGTGCTGCATCTGGGGGACTATATCTACGAATACGGCGCCAACGGTTACGCCACCGAACATTCTGCGGAAATCGGACGCGCACTGCCGGAGGATAATGCCGGCGAACTGCTGACCCTGACCGATTACCGCAAACGCTACGCCCTCTACCGTACCGACACCGGCCTGCAATCACTGCACGCGTCCGCGCCCTTTATTGCAGTCTGGGACGATCACGAAATCAGCAATGACACCTGGAAGGGCGGTGCGCAAAACCACAACGAGGGGGAAGGGGACTTCTTCGCCCGGCGCGCGGCCGCCGTACAGGCCTACTACGAGTGGCTGCCGATCCGCCCGCCCGCGGGAGAGCGGCACCCGCAGATTTACCGCAGTTTTCATTTCGGCGGCTTGGTCGATCTGCATATGCTGGACACCCGCGTGATCGGCCGCGACCGCCAAATCGAATTTGCCGATTACATGGACGAAAAGGGCCGCTTCGACAGCGAATCGTTTGCCGCGGCACTGGCGGACCCGGGGCGCAGCCTGCTGGGTAAGACGCAGTTTCAGTGGCTGGCGGATACACTGGAAAAATCCACCGGCCGCTGGCAGCTGCTCGGCCAGCAGGTGCTGATGGGCAAGATGCACCTGCCGGCGGAAATTATGGTGAATTTTGCGTCGGGTAAAAAGAGCACCGCGATCACGCCTGAACTGATCGCTTTGAAGGCCGCGAGTATGAAAGGGAAACCTTTGAGTGAATCCCAGCGCGCGCGGCTGCAACAGCAACTGCCCTACAACCTGGATGCCTGGGACGGTTATCCGGCGGAGCGGGAGGCACTGTACCGGCGCGTACGTGCGCTGGGTAAAAATCTGGTGGTGGCGGCGGGGGATACCCACAACGCCTGGTTCAGCCATTTAAAATATGCCGAGGGCACTCTGGTGGGATTGGAATTCGCCACCGCCAGTGTTTCATCGCCGGGGATGGAAACCTATCTGGGGCTGGATGAGCGGGCCGCAGTGGAACTGGCCCGGGGCATGCCGCTATTGATCGATGACCTCCAGTATTGCAATTTGCACCAGCGCGGCTATTTGGCGCTGACTTTCCGCGAAGACGAGGTGCAGGCGGAGTGGAAATTTATCGACAATATCCGCAGCACCGAATTTGCCGAGGCGGCGGGTCACCGGGTGGTGCACAGATTGGCGTGATTCGAAATTAAAAAAGCCAGTGCCTCTGGGCGCTGGCTTTTTTTGTTTGCAGAATATGCCGGGTCAGAAAGCGCCGATCCGCTTGCTGAATTCCAGGCTCAGGGTGCGCGGCGCGCCCTGGATATAGGTGGGGAAGCCGAAGGCGTCGCCGGTGTTGCCCGCGTCCATAATGTACTCCTCGTCGAGGAGGTTGCTCGCCGCCAGCGTCAAACTCCAGTTGTAGTCGTTGGCTGCGATACCCGCGCGCAGGTTGAGTAGGTCAACGGCATCTTCCTCGAAGCGGTTTTCAATATCGAAATACACAGAGGAGCGGTAGCTCCAGCTGCCGCTGCTGGTAAAGATCAGGTCGGCGTTGATGGGCCTTTCGTAGAGATAACTCAGGGCGCCGGTGACCTCCGGTTGCAGGCGGAACTGATTGCCGGCGTAGATGCCGTTGTCGGCGTCGTCGTCGATGCCCGCATCGATATAGGCGGCGTTGGCCAGCAGCATCAGATTTTCGGAGACACTCCAGCGCAGGTCCATCTCTATACCGGTGTTGGTGGCGGAACCGGCGTTTTCAGTGCGGATCTGGCCGCTGTCCTGGTCGACAACATTGACCTGAAAGTTTTCGTAATCCTGGTAAAAAATCGCCAGAGCGTAATCCAGCGCGACTTCTTCCAGGCGGCCCTTGAGACCGAACTCGTAGTTGGTGATCTCCTCGGCGGGAATGATGCTTTTCACCCCCGAAGACATATCCACTACCTCGGAGCGCTGACCGAGCGACACAGTGCCGTAGAGGTTGACGCTGTCGTTCAAGGAATAGAGCAGGTTAAAGCGCGGCAGCACGGCGGAGTCATCGGCGTCGCCGTCAATGGTTTCCCCTTGCGTGTTCAGCAACAGACCGAAGAAGAGATCGCTGTCGATACCCTGCGCAGACAGCAGCGAGGACAACGGCAGCGCACTGCGGTAGCTGGATTCCCGCTCCTCTTCCACCCAGCGCGCACCGACGGTGGCTTCCAGGTCCGGCGTCACCTGGTAGGAAATGTCGGCGAAGAGGTTCAAGCTGCGGTTGTCAGCCCCGTTGGCGTAATAGCTTTCGTAGGGCAGTGCGGAGGCGAGGCCGCCGGTGAGCAGTGTGGTGGATGCGGTATTGCAGCTTTCGATACCCGCTGCTGCGAGTGCGCCGGCACAGCTGAGAAAAAGCCCCTCTTCGGTGGCGAAGCCGACGAATTGTTCGGCCTCCTCCTGAAAATAACTGGCGCCAACAAAGCCGTTGAGCCGCTCGCCGCTGAAATTCAGGCGCAATTCGTGGCTAATCTGATCACCGGTGGCTTCTTCGGAGAAATTCAACACCTCGAAAGCGGTGCCGTCCGCGTCGAAGGCTTCGAGGGAATCGTAGTCCCGCCAGGCGCCGATATAGGTCAGTGCCAGATGGTCGTCGATATCCCAGGACACAGTGGCGTTGAAATCTTTGACAGTGCGGTCCACACCCACATCGTCCATACCGAGTATGTCGTTGTCCGGCACGCTCAGAGCTGCGTCGTCGGTAAACAACAGGTTCTGGCTGACGAAGGCGGTACCCAGATCTTCGGCTTTGTCGTAGTTGTAAATCAGATCGATGGTGAGTGCGTCGTTAGGCGTTATGCGCAGGCTGGGGCGGTAGGCGAGGCGGTCGTAGCCGTTCAGGTCGGCCTCGCCACTGGTGTTTTCCACATAGCCGTCGCGCTCGCGGGAGACAAAGGCGAAACGGCCCTGCACTGTGTCGTTGCCGCCGGTGGCCATGCCTTCGACTTTGCGCATGCCGTAGTCGCCGGCGCCAACCGTCAGCTCGGAGGCGAAGTCCCGCTGCGGCTTGGCGGTGATAAAGCTCATAGCGCCGATGGAGGCGGCGGTGCCGAACAGGGTCGCCTGCGGCCCTTTGACCACCTCGATGCGCTCCATGTCGTAGACCTCAAAATAGGAGGCCCGGGAACGGGACACATCGGTGCCGTTCAGGTAGACGGATACCCGCGCGGCGCCGGGGGCACTGCCGTCATCGGAGGTGATGCCGCGGATCACATAGCCGTTGTTGTTGACACTCTGCTGCTGGACCACCAGGCCGGGGATCATGTCCGACAAGGTATCGAAGCGGTCGATGCCCAGATCCTTCAGCGTCTGTCCGTCCAGGCTGCTGATGGTCAGCGGTACATCCACAATCGACTGCGCGCGCTTTTGCGCGGTGACGATTACTTCTTCCAGTTCCTGCGACTCGGTCTGCTGTACCTGGGCCTGAACCGCGGGCACTGCCGCTGCGATCAGGCAAGACAGGAGGGAGACGGGAAAAGTCCGTTTAGCGGATTGATTCATGGTGACTCCGGCATCTGTTGGGGTAGTTTCGCGGAGCCGGATACTAGTGAGGGATTAATACGCGGGTGTGACCGAACTGTGACATTTGTCCAGTCTGTTGGTGACTACTTACGTAGAACAGCTGAGAGAATCAGTCGATCCGGTAAGGTGGATAGCCGCGGATATTGCCCGCCGGGGCATAGTTACAGGTGACTATGGTTCTGAATTTCCCACTCGGGCAGTGATAGACCCCGCAGCCCACCGCGCGCGGTAGCCGGTTTCCGTTCGCGTCAAAGGCGTCTTGTGTGTTCCAGATCAGCTGGCTGTAGTGGCCGGTTTTGAGATCGCGGAAGGGACCGTAGCGGTACTGCCGCGCCTCCGCCGCCCAGCTCGCCACAGCCTGTGCCAGCGCCTCTTCTTCTGGCAACAGCGCCGAATGGTAAAAAATATTTTCCCCCACAGAGGGGTAGGCGGGACTGCCGCCGTTGGCGAGAAACTGCGCATGCCGCTTTGGGTTGTGGCGCAGCCGCGCGTTGCACTGCGCTGCCGACCAATTGCGGGCGGTGCGCGCCAGGGCCTCGTCATATTGCAGAGGGGCGACGGGTGGCCTCGGCCTGGGACTGTTGGGGAGCCGGCCCGCGTTCAGATCTGCCCGCACCTGATTGTGCAGTTCCAGCGCCTTGCATTTGTCCGCGCTGGCACAATCTCGACCCGCCGCCTCGCCGTGTATGGCAATGGCGAGGCAGGCCGCGACAAATAATGCAATTACAGACTGGGTCACAGGCAGCGTTTTCATCAGCCGGGGCCTTCTTGGCGGACAGTCACTCTACTTTAACAGCGTAGCCCTGTTGCGCGTAGAACTCGCTGATCGGTGCCAGTTTCGAGGCGGTGGCGAGAATTCGGCGTTGCCAGCGGGGGGCCGCGGCCACCAGTAGGCTGCCGCCAGTCAGGCGGATACCGGCTTTCGTCCGGTGGGCAACTGATTCATCGGTGGGCCGAGAAAGTGGTGGCTACGAGTGGAGTGCCGCCCATGGCCTAGGCGGGATAATACAAAAGCGACCTTCTTCAAAGTGCGGATACGATGGAGGGTATGGGGGTTATCGTGGTGCGGATACCAGGAGGAATGGCCCGCCCCAGAGGATTCGAACCTCTGACCTTTGCCTCCGGAGGGCAACGCTCTATCCAGCTGAGCTAGGGGCGGGAAGGAGGCGGATTATACAGAAGGACGCCCCTAGGGCAAAGTGGGGTGGGCTTGGGGCGGGGCAAAAACGGGCGCCCTTCGCAGTGGAGGCCGCAGCGCTTATAATGCGCGGCTGGTATAGGTACGCGACGGCGTGCCGCTGATCTATGGGTCGCGATTCGGCCCTCTGGGGGATGAGATGAAGATGATTTTCGGTTTTGTGGCGATTTTGGCCGCTGGCGCGGCCACTGCTGTGGCGCAGTCTGTGGACGAGGAGATCGCCCAGCGTATCGCACCGGTAGGCAGCACCTGCATGCAGGGCGACGAGTGTGCGGCGGCAGCTGCGGCGCCGGCAGCGGCTGGCGGCGGCGCCCGCAGCGGTGAGGATATCTTTAACGCCTCCTGTAATACTTGTCACGGTGCAGGTATTGCCGGTGCGCCGAAATTTGGCGATGCGGGTGCCTGGGCTCCGCGGATCGCCCAGGGGATGGATACGCTCTACACCCACGCGCTGAATGGCTTCAATGCAATGCCGGCCAAAGGGCTGTGCATGGATTGCAGTGAGGACGAGGTCAAGGCCGCAGTGGACTATATGGTGGAAAACAGCAAGTAAGCTTGCTTTTCGTCCTTATAAAAAGGCCGCTCATTGAGCGGCCTTTTTTGTAGGTGCCCCTGCAGCAATAAAGGCATACGGGTTGGGGCGGTTTTCTAGTCGAACATGCTGAGCAGCGAGCCAAGGGTTTCCTCGCCCTTGGCTTGGTTTTGCTCGGGCGTAGCTTTGCCGAAACCTTCGAAGACGCAGTCATCCTGCGGCAGTTCATCCAGGAAGCGGCTTGGGGTGGTGTCCTGGGTTTCACCGAACTGTTTGCGTTTGCCGGCCAGGGTCATGGTGAGTGTGCGCTGTGCGCGGGTAATGCCCACGTAGGTGAGGCGGCGCTCTTCCTCGATATTGTCATCCTCGATGCTGTTGCGGTGCGGGAGCAGGTTTTCCTCCATGCCAATCATAAACACGTGAGGGAATTCCAAGCCCTTGGCCGCGTGCAGGGTCATCAGGCTGACTTTGTCGGTGGCCTCTTCCTCTTCCTGGCGCTCGAGCATATCCCGCAGGATCAACTTGGAGATGGCCTGTTCCAGGCGGATATCCTGCTCCAGTTCGTCATCCGTGCCTTCCATGATTTTGTTCAGGGATTCCAGCAGCCAGTAGACGTTCTCCATCCGCTTTTCGGCCACTTTCTCGTTGCTGGCGTTTTGGCTGAGCCAGCCGGCGTAGTCGATATCGTCCAGCATTTCCCGCAGTGCGGCATCCGGACTCTTTTCGCGGCAGTTGCGGCGTACCCCTTCCAGCCACAGGGCAAAACGGTTCAGACGCTCGTAACCCTGCTCGTTCAGGAATTCTTTCAGACCCAGTTCTGTGGAGGCACTGAACATGGAGATTTCGCGCCCTTTGGCATAGTTGCCCAGTGCCTCCAGGGTGCTGGTGCCTATCTGCCGGCGCGGGGTATTGATGATGCGCAGAAAGGCGTTGTCGTCATCCGGGTTCACCAGCAGGCGCAGGTAGGCCATCACGTCCTTGATTTCCGCGCGGGCGAAAAAGCTGGTGCCGCCGGACATCTGGTAGGGGATCTGGTGTTCCTGCAGTTTCATCTCGATAAGGCGCGCCTGGTGGTTGCCGCGGTAGAGCACGGCGAAATCCATAAATTTGCAGCCCCGGCGCACCTTCTGCAGAAAGATCTCGTTGGCCACCCGCTCCGCTTCCTCGTTCTCGTTGGCGACTTTGATGACCCGTATTTCCTCCCCCAGGCCCCGGTCGGACCAGAGCGCCTTGTCAAATTCGTGGGGGTTGTGGGCGATCAGGTGGTTGGCCACTTTCAGAATGCGGCTGGTAGAGCGATAGTTTTGCTCCAGTTTGATCAGCTTCAGGTTGGGGAAATCGACTTTCAGCTGACTCATATTTTCCGGGCGGGCGCCGCGCCAGGCATAGATGGACTGGTCGTCGTCGCCGACTACTGTCAGCCCGCCGCGTCCACCGACCAATTGTTTGACCAGCAGGTACTGGGCGTTGTTGGTGTCCTGATATTCGTCCACCAGCAGATAGCGGATTTTTTTACGCCAGCGCTGCAGCAGCTCCGGGTCCGAGTCGAACAGCTGTACGGGCAGCAGGATCAGATCGTCGAAATCCACGGCGTTGTAGGCCTTGAGCGCGTCGCAGTAGCGGCCATAGGCGATGGCCATGGCCTGCTCCCCGGCACTTTGCGCCAGTTCCAGGGCGCGCCTGGGGGCCAGCATGTCGTTCTTCCAGTTGGAGATCTGGTGCTGTACCCGGTCGAGCAGGTCGGTGTCCAAGTCGCCATCGCGCAGCATCAGTTCCTTGATCAGGGCGCGGGCGTCCTCGACATCGAAGATGGAAAAACCCGGCTTGAAGCCGGCAGCCCGGTACTCCTTGCGCAGTATGTTCAGCCCCAGGTTGTGGAAGGTGGAAACGGTCAGTCCTCGGCCGGCTGCGGACTTGCCGCCGCCGGGCGCGCTGAGCAGCTTGCCCACCCGCTCTTTCATTTCCCGCGCGGCCTTGTTGGTAAAAGTTAATGCGGCGATATTGCGCGCGCTGTAGCCGCACTCCTCAATCAGGTAGGCGATCTTGCGCGTGATCACGCTGGTTTTTCCGGAGCCGGCACCGGCGAGGACCAGGCAGGGGCCGTCGACGTATTTCACCGCCTCCGCCTGGCGGGGGTTCAGCTTGGTCATTCTGGGTTGATATCTTCGGTTGGCGTTGAGGCGGGGATTCTACCAGTGTTGAAGGCCGAAGCTTGCGGTTGCCGTATTTCGTGTACATATCGGCGTCCTTTGGCTATAACAGCGCCAGAGCATTCAGGGCGGAGCCCACTTCATGCAACAGCCCATCTGCGGTTACCACCGCGACGAAGAAGACCATTGGGTCGCCGAATTGACCTGTGGCCACAACCAGCATGTGCGCCACGATCCGCCCTGGCAGAATCGCCCCTGGGTCACGAGTAGAGCCGGGCGCGATTCCATGCTCGGCCATCTGCTGAACTGCAAGAAGTGCGATGAGGGTGCTCCTCGGGACTGGTTCGACGGGGCGCGCATCGAAGAGGGAAAAGATCAATGACGAAAATCTGGGTCGATGCGGATGCCTGCCCGGTGGCCATCAAGGAAATCCTCTTCCGCGCCGCTGAGCGCACCCATACCGAAATGACCCTGGTGGCCAATCAGCCGTTGCGGGTGCCGCCGTCGCGCTTTATCCGGTCGATGCAGGTGACTGCCGGTTTCGACGTGGCCGACAACGAAATCGTTAAACGCTGTGCCGCCGGTGATCTGGTGATCACCAGCGATATTCCCCTGGCGTCTGAGGTGATCGATAAAGGCGCCGATGCGCTGAATCCCCGCGGCGAGCGCTACACAAAGGCAAATATCCGCGCGCGCCTGAATATGCGCGACTTTATGGATACCATGCGCGCCAGCGGCCTGCACACCGGCGGTCCGCCGCCACTGGGGCAGCAGGAGCGCAAAGCCTTCGCCGATCAGTTGGATCGCTGGCTGGCGGCGGCGCGCAGAAAACGGTGAATGGGGCCAGGCAGGTGAGATAGCCGGCGAAGCGCGAGCAGCAGGGCGCCTCTCTGATTAACTTGGGGCAGCCATTGATTCCGGATGCTCGGCAATGGGGGCTATTTCGAAAATGCACCAGTACTTCTCTGCAGCTCTGCCGGATATGTCCATGTATCTGACGATTTCGAACGATCCATTCCATCGCCTGAGTCCCTCAATTTAGGGGCGGTATCTCTTTGTCGTCAGGCCGTGAATTAATCAGAGGTTTCCTGAGCGCCCGGAACGTTGTAGGTGACGGTAGCGATATGATCGCGCCGACGAGAAATATTATGGTGGTGGAGATTGGTTAGGATTATTCAACCGCAGACAGAGCGTCTGCGACTGCGCCAGTGGCGCGATGAAGACAGTGCACCATTTGCCGCGCTCAATGCAGATCCCCGGGTGATGGAATACTTTCCGGGAACCCTGGACCGGGCCGCCAGTGATGCGGCAATGCGTCGCAACCGCACACATATTGCCGAACGCGGATGGGGGTTCTGGGCGGTAGAGCGCAAGGAGGGCGGCGAGTTTATCGGCTTTGTCGGTATCAAACAGGCGCCCGAAGTGCTGCCCTTTGCTCCCTGTGTTGAAATCGGCTGGCGCCTCGCGGCGGAATTCTGGGGCTGTGGTTATGCCAGTGAAGCGGCACGGGCTTCGTTGGAGGTTGCGTTCGAGATATTGCGCTTATCTGAAATCGTCTCCTTTACTGCGCTACAAAATTACCGTTCACAGCGGGTGATGCAGCGCCTGGGCATGTGCGCGGAACCGCACGCTTTCGATCACCCGCTGCTGCCGGAGAGCAGCCCACTGCGGCGCCACTGCCTCTACCGACTGTCCGCTGCCCAGTGGCGATGCAACAGTGAGCCGGGTTGAAACAACATTAATGGCGTCTAACCGTGTCTTTGATACATTCGTGTGGGTGCTGTGCGAATTCTGGGGGCTCAGGCAGCGGGGTGGACACTTCGAAACCACACGAGTAGTCCCTCGCTCCCGTTGGTTTTGAAATGTCCATCTCACCAGCTGAGTGCTGCATCCAGGGGTGGAAAAGCATTAAATTTTTGGCGCGAACTAAACCGAGTTTCCCTAGATTTCTGCGGTGAGTTGTCGCCGATCTAGATTTCGGTAGGCCAGCGCTTCGGCAATTTGGCCTGCGCCGATGTGCGCCTCTCCAGCGAGATCTGCCAGGGTGCGCGCGACTCTTAATACCCGGTGGTAACTGCGCGCGGACAGCCCCAGTCTTTCCACCGAGTGCCGCAGCAGTGCTTGCTCGCTTTGTCCCAGTGCACAGAAGCGGTCCAGCTCGGACCCGTTGAGCTGCGCGTTGATTTTTCCCTGTCTGTGCAGCTGCCGCTCCCGGGCGGCAATCACCCGTTTGCGCACCGCCGCCGAGCATTCGCCGGGCGGACTGTCCTGCAGCTGACTGGCCGACATCGCCGCCACTTCCACCTGCATATCGATGCGGTCGAGCAGAGGGCCGGAGAGCTTGTTGCGGTAGCGGTCTATCTGGTCCGGGGTACAGCGGCAGCGGGGCTCGCCCAGGTAGCCGCAGGGACAGGGGTTCATGGCGGCCACCAGCTGAAAGTTGGCGGGATAGGTGACCTGGGCACGGGCGCGGGCGATATGCACCTGCCCGGTTTCCAGCGGCTCGCGCAATATTTCCAGCGCGTGGCGGGGGAACTCCGGCATTTCGTCCAGAAACAATACCCCGCGATGGGCCAGGGAAATTTCCCCCGGTTTCGGCTGAGTGCCGCCCCCGGCCAGAGCGGTTGCCGAGGCGCTGTGATGGGGCGCGCGGAAAGGGCGCTGTTGCGGCCGCGCCAGACCGGCGCTGGAGTAGACGGCGGCCACTTCGATCAGCTCGTCACCGCCGGGCGGCGGCAGTATGCCCGGCAGGCGGCTGGCGAGCATGGTTTTGCCGGTGCCGGGTGGACCGTAAAAAAGCAAATGGTGGCCGCCGGCCGCGGCCACTTCCAGGGCGCGCCGCGCCTTGAGCTGGCCGCGCACATCGGCGAGATCAGCACAGGCTGGTGCATTGTCTTCCGCCTCGCGCTGCGCTTCCGAGAGCTGTTCGCGCCCGTGCAATTCGGCACAGACCTGTAGCAGGGAGGCGGCGACCTTTACATCTGTTTCCGCCAGCGCCGCCTCGCCGCCGGACTCCCGCGGCAATACCAGCCGGCGCCCGGCGGCACCGCAAGCGATGGCTGCAGGCAGGGCGCCGGGGACTTCCCGCAGTGCCCCGGTGAGTGCCAGTTCGCCGATGAACTCATAGTTATCCAGGGGATCGCGGGGGATTTGGCCGGATGCGGCGAGAATGCCCACGGCGATGGCGAGGTCGTAGCGGCCGCCTTCCTTGGGCAGGTCCGCGGGGGCCAGGTTGACGGTTATGCGCCGCTGGGGAAATTCGAAGTGGCTGTTGATCAGTGCGCTGCGGACCCGGTCGCGGCTTTCGCGCACCGCGGCCTCGGGCAGGCCTACGATATGAAAGGCCGGTAGGCCGTTGGCCAAATGGGTTTCGACGGTGACCAGTGGTGCGGAGACGCCCAGTTGCGCGCGGCTGTAGGTGATCGAGAGGCTCAAAATTTCATCCTTGAAATTCTGTTTGTTCTATTGGCGAGAAGTGGGGCTGTCTTTTTCCTGTTCCGCCAGCTTTTGCTCCAGGAGTTCAACCTGTGCCTCGAGGCGCGCCAGTTTTTCCCTGGTGCGCTTCAAAATTTCCGCCTGCGTATCGAATTCGCGCTGGGACACCAGCGGCAGCTTGCCCAGCGCCACGGCCAGCGCATCGCGCAGGTCTCCGGTGATCACTGTGCCCTGCTGTTGCAGCTCCGCGAGCAGCTTTTGCAATTTGTCTTCGCCCAAGGGCCTTCTCCTGTGATCAGATGACTAAAAATGCCCCTTTTGATAGCACCGGATTGTAACCCAGCCCTTTGGCCGGCAAAAGCGTGCGGCCTTTGCGCCACCTTGGTTCAGTAGCGCCCGCCAGTTCACCACTTCTGTGCGTTTGCGCTCCGCGGGCGCCATTAAGGTGCACACGCTTTTCTCCCCTCGCTGCTATACCGCCCCGCTACTGGCGCAAATCTCCTCTAACTGCTTGATTTTCAGTGCAAATGCGAAATTGGCATTAAGACTGCAAAAAGCTCAATTGCGGAGAGTACTGCAGGAGTGCAGATGTTCCACCGCAGACCACTCACTGCGGCCGGAACGAAAAAGAAAGCTCACGAGGCGAATAAAAAAAGACACCGCCGTCGCCAAACCCACCGCGGCGCACATGATGCATTCAATAACAAATCACCGACGAGACATTCACAGAGTTTTGAGGAGAACCAACGTGGGCACAGCAATTAATAAATTCGCCGCCGTATTGACTTTGGGCGCCCTTGGAGGCATTGCCGCGCAAGCTCAGGCCGAAGCCAGCTTCAGCGCCAACCTGGGGGTGGTCAGCGACTACAAGTTTCGCGGCATCTCGCAGACCGATGGCAGCCCCGCGCTGCAGGGCGGCATAGACCTGGAGTTTGACAATGGGTTTTACCTGGGCACCTGGGCCTCGCAGGTCGATTTCGCCTACGGCGAGGATGAAACCGACTACGAGCATGATTTTTATGGCGGCTACGCCGGCGAGATCAGCGAAACCGTCAGTTACGACATTGGCTACGCCTATTACGCCTACCACGGAAGCGACTGGGATGAGGATTACCAGGAGTTTTTCGGCAGCCTCAGCATTTCCGATCTGACCCTGGGTTTTGTATACAGCGACGACTACTGGGCCGGGACGGGCACCTTTTACTACCCCTATGCCGAATACAGCTTCGCCCTGCCGGCGGATGTCAGCCTGGACTTTCACCTGGGCGTAAACCTCTTTGATGAGGAGGGCTTTTTGTATGAGGCGGACTCCTATATCGACTACTCAGTAACCGTGGCGAAGGAGTTTGGTGGTCTGAGCCTGAGTGCGTCTCTGGTTGGCACGGACATCAGCGACAGCGAGTGCTACGAAACGGACTGGTGCGAGCCTTCGGTAATCGCCGGAGCCACCTACAGCTGGTAATGCATTCGGGCCGGCTCCAACGGGCCGGCCAACAACCCCGGGGGGGAGACATGAAACTGGTTACAGCAATCATCAAGCCCTTCAAGCTGGACGCGGTGCGCGACGCGCTGGCGGAAGCGGGCGTGAATGGCCTCACGGTTACCGAAGTGAAGGGATTCGGCCGACAGAAAGGCCACACGGAACTCTATCGTGGTGCCGAATATGTTGTGGACTTTCTGCCCAAGACAATGCTGCAGATCGCGGTGGACGACAGCCTTCTGGACGCAGTTTTGGACGCGGTGGGGAGCGCCGCGCAAAGCGGCAAGATCGGCGATGGAAAGATCTTTGTGTCCAATCTGGAGCAAGTTGTACGCATCCGCACCGGAGAGACGGGCGCCGAGGCGATTTAAATCTCGCGTAAACACGAATTTATTTTTCGGAAAAGATTTTTTAGAAATTCTCGGGATTAACGGAGCTAAAGATGGAAAATCAAATTTTTCAATTGCAGTATGCAATTGATACTTTTTATTTCGTCGTATGCGGCGCACTAGTGATGTGGATGGCAGCGGGTTTTGCCATGCTGGAAGCTGGCCTGGTGCGCTCGAAAAATACCACCGAAATTCTTACCAAGAACGTGGCGTTGTTCGCCATTGCCTGCATTATGTACCTGCTGACCGGCTACGCCATTATGTACGACGGCAGCTTTATGCTGAGTGGAATAGAATCCTTCAGTCTGGAAACCGTGCTGGCGGACTCGGCGGAAAACGGCTTTGATGGCGACTCCGTATACTCCGGCGCCGCCGACTTCTTTTTCCAGGTGGTCTTCGTGGCTACCGCCATGTCCATTGTCTCCGGCGCAGTGGCAGAGCGCATGAAGCTGTGGAGCTTCCTGGCTTTCGCGGTGGTCCTGACCGGATTTATCTATCCGCTTGAAGGCTCCTGGACCTGGGGTGGCGCCGACGTATTTGGCCTCTATAACCTGGGCGACCTGGGCTTCTCAGACTTTGCCGGCTCCGGCATCGTGCATATGGCGGGTGCTTCCGCCGCCTTGGCCGGCGTACTGCTCCTGGGACCGCGCAAAGGCAAGTACGGTGCCAATGGAGAGGTCTACGCAATCCCCGGTGCTAACCTGCCCCTGGCGACGCTGGGTACCTTTATCCTGTGGATGGGTTGGTTCGGCTTTAACGGCGGTTCCGTGCTAAAGCTGGGCGATGCGGCCAATGCCCACTCGGTGGCAATGGTGTTCCTGAATACCAACACTGCGGCGGCAGGCGGTGCGGTGGCCGCGCTGATTACCGCGCGTATCCTGTTCGGCAAAGCCGATCTGACTATGCTGTTGAACGGTGCTTTGGCGGGCCTGGTGGCAATCACTGCCGAGCCCTCCACTCCGACCGCGCTGCAGGCAACACTGTTCGGCGCGATTGGTGGCGTGCTGGTGGTTTTCTCCATCGTTACACTGGACAAAATGAAGATCGATGATCCGGTGGGCGCGATTTCCGTGCACGGTGTGGTCGGCCTGCTGGGACTCTTGCTGGTACCGTTCACCAACGACGATTCGACTTTCAGCGGGCAGCTGATCGGTGCCGTTACCATCTTCGCTTGGGTCTTCATCTCCTGCTTTGCCGTGTGGTTCCTGCTCAAGGTCATCACCGGTATCCGCGTCACCGAGGAAGAGGAGCAAGAAGGTGTTGACTTGGTGGAATGCGGAATGGAAGCTTACCCGGAATTTATGAGCAAGTAAGATTGCCCATTGCAAGGGAGCTCGCCCCGCCGCTGCGCGGGGCCCGCTTCCACAAGACCGCGGAAAAACCAGGGGATAACAAAAGATGAAATTGATTACGGCTGTGGTAAAGCCCTTTAAGCTGGATGACGTGCGCACCGCGCTGTCCGAAGTCGGTGTGCAGGGCATGACGGTAACCGAGGTCAAAGGCTTCGGGCGCCAGAAAGGCCACACAGAGCTCTATCGCGGCGCTGAATACGTGGTGGATTTTCTGCCCAAGGTGAAATTGGAGCTGGCGGTGGACGACAGCATGGTGGACAGCGCCGTGGAGGCAATCACCAAGGCCGCCCAGACCGGCAAGATCGGCGACGGCAAGATATTTATCACTGCGCTGGAAGAAGTAATCCGCATCCGCACCGGCGAGACTGGCAGCGAAGCGGTTTAGTCGAGGCCGGTTGCGGTCTCACAGGTATGTGGATGTATTATCCGCCACATGCCCGAAAGCCCCCTCTGTGGGGCTTTTTCTTTTTATGGCCCACGTAAAAACGCAATCCGGATTCAATGAAACCGCATAAGTTGGCATTGTTGGTAGGTGGTGATTTGGCGCCGAAACCAGCATAACCAACGGCAATAACCCGTACTGCTGCCGCAACAAAAAAAACTACTGACTGCTCCAATCGCAGCTGGCGCCCCCAGCAGTGAGTGCCTATATATTATTCGCCGCGGTTAAGCGGGTGCTGAAGGCTGATCACCGCCTGCGGTTGATTGAAGTGAGTCGGCCCCACTGTAATCCGCGGCACAGAGGTACATCCTTTGTAACAGAAGTAGCAGTTACAGGGTTTCAACTATGAACGATGTATTCGAAGATCCGGGCAACAACTACAGGGGCAAGGATACCGAGGAGTGCGCTGAGGAGCGTAGTGTGACTTCCCGTGAGCGGGCCAGATCGCAACTAAATACAGATATAGAGGAATTTCTCGCCCGCGGCGGTGCCATCAACGAAATCGATCCAGATGTTACCGCTGATCCTCCCCGCAAGCCGCAACCTAAATACGGCAGCCGTCCGATCTAGCAAGTCCCAAAGTCGGGGAGCGGGCCTTGTGTTCGCTCCCCGCGCTACCCCCCCTTCCAGTGAGCTTCGGCATCCGGCGTTTCTCACCTGCAAAGGAGGGTTTTATTTTTTCTCTTTTGCGCGTGGGTGCGCCCTATCGTAGACGCGTGATAAGTGCTGGAAATCCAGATGGGTGTAGATCTGGGTAGTACTGATATCGGCGTGGCCGAGCAGTTCCTGCACTGCGCGCAGGTCACCGCTGGACTCAAGCAGATGGCTGGCGAAGGAATGGCGCAGCATATGTGGATGTACGCGCTGCTCCGAACCCCCGGTGCGGGCCCAGTGAGCCAGGCGCTTCTGCACAGCCCGGTTGCCGAGCCGTTGCCCCTTCATCGAGGTAAAGATGGCGCCGTCTTTTCCACCCGGTGCGGCCCGGCGCCAGGCTTTCAGGGCTGCCAGCGCGTGGCGCCCTACCGGTAGCAGGCGGACTTTGTTGCCCTTTCCGATAACCCGCACTTCGCCGCTGTGCAAATCCAGATCGCTCCAGTTCAATGCGGTCAGTTCAGATAGGCGTAAACCGCTGCTGTAAAAGAGTTCCAGCATTGCCCGGTCGCGCAGGCCGAGGGGGGAATCGTCGGGGAACTCCACAAACTCTGATGCCGCGTCGGCGTCTAGTAGTTTCGGCAGTTTTTTTTCGCTCTTGGGCGCGCGCAGTCCATCCGCGGGATTGGCCTGGAGCCAGCCTTCGCCCAGGGCCCAGTGACACAGGCTGCGCACCGCAGAAAGCCAGCGCTGCAGGCTTTTGGCGCCCAGTCCGCCCCGGTGCAGTTGCGCCAGCCACCCCTGGATTATTGCGGGCCGCAGTTGCTCGATGTGCGTTACGCCGTCCGCGGTCGCCAGCTGCTGTGCTTTGCCGAGATCGCGGCGGTAGGCTGTGAGTGTGTGGGGGGACAGCCGGCGCTCGGTTTGCAGCTGTTGCAGGAAGCGGGCGGTGGCATCTTCCAGGAGCACGTCGAGGTCGCTGTCTAGGGAGCGAGGAGACGGGGCAGCAGCCGCTCGAGTACTTCGCCGATATAGGACAAAAAGAGAGTGCCGAGGCTGGAGCGGTAGTGCTGCGGGTCGCTGGAACCCACTGTCAGCACGCCCAGCTGGTTGGCCAGGGGTACGACCGCGGCGGAGGCCACCTGGGCGCCGTCATCGTCGAACAGGTATTCCCGCTCCGCCGGGCGCAGTACGCCGCACACGGTGCGGCCATTGCGTAGGATTGCGCCGATGGCGGCTTCCGCCGCGGCGCGGGAGCTGGTGCGCACTTCGCCAAGGACATGGCGCCCTTGGGGCAACGGGCCGAACAAGATCAGGCGGGTGTACTCTACTTTGAAATCTTCCGCGAAGCTCGTGTACAGGGCCTCGGTGGCCTCGCCGACGTTCTCCGCTTCCAGTAGTGCCAGTATCAGGCGGCGGCTGTGACGGAATAACTGGTCGTTCTCGCGGGCGTTGTGTAGAAGTTGGTCGAGGCGCTGTCGCATCTCGATATTGCGTTCCCGCAGCAGGTTGGTCTGATGTGTCATCAGCGACACTGTTTTACCGTTTTCCCGCGGCAGCCGGATATTCTCCAGCAGTTCCAGATGTTCGGTGAAAAAATCCGGGTTCTGGATCAGATAGCGGGCCACTTGGCGCGCAAGCAGCTTTTTGCTGCGCGCTTTCTGTTCGTCGCCGGTGGCGTTTTGCAGGGCGCGGGTGGCGTCGCTTTGTTCCGTCATTGCTAAATCGATGTACCGGGTAGGTGAAGGGAAGAGCGTAGAATAACCGCTCCGGGCATTTTCTGCATTCCCGCCGCCGCGTGAGCCGGACGCAGCCCCGGCGTAGGGCTGGTTACAGTGTGATCTGCCCCTGGTACACAGTGGTGGCGGGTCCCGTCATGGTAACCGCTTGTTCGGGGCCGCCCCAGTGGATTGTGAGTGTGCCGCCGGGCAGTTGTATTTGCAGGCTGTCGTCCACCAGGCCGCGCAGGTGTGCGGAAACCATGGCGGCACAGGCGCCGGTGCCGCAGGCGCGAGTCTCACCGACGCCGCGCTCAAAGACCCGCAGGCGCGCTTTTTGACGTGATTGAATCTGCAAAAAGCCCACGTTGACCCGCTGCGGAAAGCGCTCGTGGCATTCGATTTTCGGCCCCAGGGTGTCGACCGGTGCGGAATCCACATTGTCCACCAACAGCACCGCGTGGGGGTTGCCCATGGAGACGGCACCGATGGTATACACCTCGCCGTCCACCTCCAGCGGATAGGTTTCGGCGCGTCTGTCGGCGCAGAAAGGGATTTGCTCCGGCTCCAGTACCGGCGCGCCCATGTCGACACTGACTTCACCGCTGTCGAGCAGTGACAGTTTCAGCGGGCCGGCCGCGGTTTCCACCGTGAGCTGTTTTTTTCCCGTCAGGCGGCGTTCGCGCACAAACTTGGCAAAGCAGCGGGCGCCGTTACCGCAGTTTTCCACCTCGCCGCCGTCCGCGTTGAAGATGCGGTAACGGAAGTCGGCATCCGGAGAGCGCGGGGCTTCAACTACCAGAACCTGGTCACAACCGATACCGAAATGGCGGTCGGCCAGGCGGCGGATCTTTTCCGGCGACAGCCTGATGCGTTGGCTGATGCCATCGAGCATCACGAAGTCGTTGCCGAGGCCGTGCATTTTGGTGAATTTTAAGCGCATTCCTTTATCCGTCAGTCTTCTTCCCGTGTGGTCAGTCGCGCTGGTACCAGGCTTTCGCCACGCACCAGGTCCGCCAGCGTTTCGCGAGCGCGCACCAGATAGGTTTTATCGCCGTCCACCAGTACTTCGGCGGCGCGCGGGCGCGTGTTGTAATTGGAGCTCATGGTAAAGCCGTAGGCGCCAGCGGACAGCATGGCGAGCAGTTGTCCGGGCTGCAAGGCCAGGGTGCGGTGCTTGCCGAGAAAGTCGCCCGTTTCACATACCGGACCCACGATGTCCCAGAGTTCGGCCTCGCCGTCGGCAGGTGTCACCGGCACTATGTCTTGCCAGGCCTGGTAAAGCGCTGGTCGCAGGTTGTCGTTCATGGCTGCGTCGACAATGGCGAAATTGTGCTCTTCAGTGCGCTTGAGGAATTCTACCCTGGTCAGTAGCAGGCCGCCGTTGGCGGCGATGGAACGACCGGGCTCGAGAATCAACCCCAGCTGGCGTTCGCCGAGCCTTTCCATGACCGCGGCGAGGTAGTCTCCGGCCTGTGGCGGCTCTTCGCCGCGGTAGCGCACACCCAAGCCGCCGCCCAGATCCAGGTGTTCCAACTGAATGCCCTGGTCTGCGAGTTTGTCCGCCAGGATCAGCAGGCGGTCCAGCGCGTCGAGGAAGGGGGCGATTTCAGTGAGTTGAGAGCCGATGTGGCAGTCGACGCCGATTACCTTGATATGTGGCGAGGCCGCCGCCCGGCGGTAGACCTCGGGTGCGATCTCGATGTCGATGCCGAATTTGTTTTCTTTCAGCCCGGTGGAAATATAGGGGTGGGTCCCGGCGTCCACATCGGGGTTTACCCGCAGGGAGACGGGTGCTTTCGCCCCGCATTCGGCGGCAACGGCCTCGAGCCGCCCCAGTTCCGCCTCGGACTCCACGTTGAAGCAGTGCACGCCCACTTCGAGCGCGCGCCGCATTTCCTCGGCGGTTTTGCCCACACCGGAAAAAACGATCCTCGATGGATCGCCACCGGCCAGCAGTACCCGCTCCAGTTCGCCGCCCGAGACGATATCGAAACCGGCCCCCAGCTGCGCCAGCAGTGACAAAACCCCCAGGTTGCTGTTGGCTTTGACCGCGTAGCAAATCAGACCCGGATGATCTCCCAGGGCGTCGGCGTAGATTTGATACTGCTTTTCAAAATGTGCGCGGCTGTAGACGTAAGTGGGGGTGCCGAACTGTTCGGCAATTTTTTCCAGAGAAACTTCTTCCGCCCAGAGTGTGCCGTTACGGTAGTTGAATTCGCTCATTTTTCTGCCGCCGGCTCCGGAGTTGTCGCTGTGGCTTCACTGTCGCGCGGGGAGGTTTCTTCTTCCTCTGGCGCGGCGGAAACAGGCGCGGAAGCGGCAGTGGCTTGCGCCGGTACAGCAGGGTCCTGCGGCAGGTACAGAGGGCCCTTTTGCCCGCATGCGGCGAGGAGCAGGGTAAGGGGGAGGAGGTACTTATACTTATGCGGCATCGAGGGCTTCCTACAGCGTAGAATTCGGAAAAGCCTGCTAGTATAGCCAGCTGTTTAGTTCAGCACATCCGTAACAGAAGTAACCAAGTATGAGTCAAGCGGAATACGATGCGGCCATTGAGCGCACCCTGATGGCGGTGGAAGATGCTCTGGATAATTGCGAGTGGGATATCGACTATGAACGCGCCGGTGCTGTTCTGACTTTGACGTTGGAAGACAACGGCACCCAGGTGATTCTGTCACGCCAGTCCGCTAACCGCGAACTCTGGGTGGCGGCCAAATCCGGCGGTTACCACCTCGCGTTCGAGAATCCCGGCTGGAAATGCTCCACTACTGGCGAGGATCTGCCGACGCTGCTCGATCGCGTTCTGACCGAGCAGCAGGGCGAGCCGGTGTCTCTAGAACTCGAGGGCGTCTGATTATACGCCTGCGCCCTCAGCGTGCCTCGAGGGCTTTTCTGGCCCGTGCGCAGGCGGCGCGCACCTGATTCGGCGCTGTGCCGCCGATATGGTCCCGCGCCGCTACCGATCCCTCCAGGGTCAACACTTCGAAGACATCTTCTCCGATCACATTGGAGAACTGCCGCAGCTGTTCCAGGCTGAGTTCCGCCAGATCTTTGTTCTGCGCGATGGCAAATGACACCGACTGGCCGACAATTTCGTGGGCATCGCGGAAGGCCACCCCCTTGCGCACCAGATAGTCCGCAAGGTCGGTAGCGGTGGAAAAGCCTTTTGCCGCGGCGGCGAGCATATTTTCTTTCTTCGGCTTCAGTGCCGGCACCATATCGGCGAAAGCGCGCAGGCAGTCGAGGGCTGTGTCGGCGGCGTCGTACAGCGGTTCTTTGTCTTCCTGATTGTCTTTGTTGTAGGCCAGTGGCTGACTCTTCATCAGTGTGAGTAGGGCGATCAGGTGGCCGTTGACGCGACCGGTTTTTCCACGCACCAGTTCCGGTACGTCGGGGTTTTTCTTCTGCGGCATAATGGAAGAGCCGGTGCAGAAGCGGTCTGGCAGGTCGATAAAGTCAAACTGGCTCGAAGTCCACAGTACCAGCTCTTCGCTGGCGCGGCTGAGATGGGTGAGCAGCAGTGCGGCGAAAGCACAGAATTCAATGGCGAAGTCGCGGTCGCTGACTGAATCGAGAGAGTTTTCTGTCGGCGCTTCAAAGCCCAGCAGCTCAGCGGTGCGGGCGCGGTCGATGGGGTAGGTGGTTCCGGCGAGGGCGGCGGCGCCCAGCGGCGAACGGTTGACCCGCTTGCGGCAGTCCATCAGCCGCTCGTAGTCGCGGTTGAGCATCTCATTCCAGGCCAACAGGTGGTGGCCGAAAGTCACCGGTTGCGCTGACTGTAGATGGGTAAAGCCGGGCATAATGGTGTCCGCCTCACGCTCTGCCAGATCCACCAGGCCGCCTTGCAGTCGGGTCAGTTCTGCGGCGATCAGATCGATGCGGTTGCGCAGCCACAGGCGGATATCGGTTGCCACCTGATCGTTGCGGGAGCGGCCAGTGTGCAGTTTCTTGCCGGTGTCGCCGATGCGCTCGGTCAGGCGCGCCTCGATGTTCATGTGCACATCTTCGAGACCGACTTCCCAGGGAAATTCACCGGCTTCGATCTCCGCGGCGATGGCTTTCAGGCCCGCGGCGATTTTGCTGTATTCCTCGTTCGTGAGAACGCCTACTTCCGCCAGCATCTGCGCGTGGGCCAGGGAGCCCTCTATATCCTCCCGCGCCATGCGTTGGTCGAAGGTGACCGAGGCGGTAAATCTTTCCACAAAGGCGTCGGTGGCTTCTGAGAAGCGGCCGCCCCAGAGTTTGGCGGCGGGGTTGGAGGAGGGATTGTCTTTGCTCATGGTGTCCCTGACAACTGGTTGGATGAAAGGCCGTGGCGCTGGTGGTATCTTCCCGCTTGGACTATGGAACCAGGAAGAATAATAAGTGGCATGTCTTATCCCAGGCCGGCCGGCATTATAGCGCAGCAGAATCGCGAAATTGCCGGCGGCGGTAAAGATTCTGCGCCTCTCACCCGCCCTCCCTTTCTGCCCGACCTGTGCGGCATTTCCGCCCTGGCGGCACTGGTATTGATGGGGGAATTGCTGGCCCTGGTGCTGGTGCTGGCCGTGGATGGCCTGCGCGCATTCAGCTGGGAGCGCCTGGGACTGTTGTCACTGGTGGTGCAGTGGGTGATATTACCTTCAGCCGCGCTGCTGTGCCGGTTGCGCCCGCGTCTGTCGGCATTGCCCCACAAGTTGGCCGGCGCCTTCAGCTTTGCCGTGGTGCTGGCGGTCCTGCTTACGGTAATGGTTGCCCAGCATTGCTGGCGGGCGCTCCTGTCTCAGGCTCCTTTCGACTACTGGCGTTTTCTCAGCGACTGCCTGATCGGCGCCATTTGCGCCGGGGTGGTGCTGCGCTACGCCTATGTGCAGCAGCAGTTATACAACCAACAGCAGGCGGAGCTGGGAGCGCGGATAGACGCGCTGCAAGCGCGCATACGCCCGCATTTTTTATTTAACAGCATGAACAGTCTCGCCAGCCTGATCGCTGTCGATCCGGACAGGGCCGAGCGGCTGGTGGAGGACCTCTCCGCGCTTTTCCGCGCCAGCCTGGCGGAATCCCGCCTGGTGCCTCTCGGGCAGGAGCTGGCGCTGGCACGGCGCTACCTGGAGATCGAGGGGCTGCGCCTCGGCGATCGCCTGCGCACCCGCTGGGAAGTTGCCGCGGGGCTGGAAGATCTGCAGGTGCCCAGCCTGCTGCTGCAACCGCTGCTGGAAAACGCCGTACTGCACGGGGTGGCGCGGTTGCGCCAGGGCGGCGAAATTCGCATACAGCTCGTGTCGGCCCAGGGGAGTTTACAGGTGAGCATCGACAATCCGGTACCGGAGAACTCGGAGGCGGTGCGGCATGGCGGCAACGGATTGGCACTGGATAACATCCGCCAGCGGTTGGCGGCCTATTACGGTAACCGTTTCAAATTTTCCGCCGCTCGCGAGGGAGGGGACTACCGGGTACGCCTGCAATTGCCGGTCACTGCGGGTATTCCGGGACAGAGGCAGGAGAAGGAGGCGGTGGCGTGAACCCGTTGAAAGTTCTGATCGTTGATGATGAACCCCTGGCACGCGGGCGCCTGGCCCGGCAGCTGCGGTCACTGGATGATTGCGAACTGGTGGGAGAGGCGGGCGATGCTCTGGATGCGCTCGCACAGGTGGACGGGCTGGACCCGGACCTAGTGCTGCTGGATATTGAAATGCCCGGAGACAGCGGCTTGGAGCTGGCGCGTCGCCTGTCGGCACGGGACACGCCCCCGGCGCTGATTTTTTGCACTGCCCACGCCGAGTTTGCCCTGCCGGCGTTCGCCACAGCCGCGGTCGGCTATCTACTGAAACCGGTTAGCGCAGCACAGCTGGCGGAGGCCATTGCCAAGGTGCGAAGGCTCAGCAAGCCACAGCGCAAGCTGGTTGAGAGTGATGAGGCACCGCAGGGGCGCAGTCGTATCAAGGCGGTCAGCCGCCGCGGCGTGGAGCTGGTGGAGGTGGATTCCATCCGCTGTTTTATCGCTGACAGTAAATATGTCGTCGCTCACCACAGCGACGGTGAGACCATTTTGGATGAGTCTTTGAAGGACCTGGAGGCCGAGTTCGCCGGGCGCTTTGTGCGTGTGCACCGCAATGCACTGGTGGCGGTGCAGCATATTCTCGGTCTGCGCAAGGACGGCAACCACTATCGTGTAACGCTGCAGGGGGTCGCCGAGCAGCCGCTGGTCAGCCGCAGAATGCTGGCCGGGGTCAAGGCGCTGCTTCAGGAGCTGGCCTGAGCCCGCCTGCCAGCGTCGGCGGCCATTACAGCGCCATGATCGGCTTGCACCAATATCCGCGGCCGCGCAAAAGGTGCCGCAATCTCTCAGTACAATTGCGGCCCGCCATCTCCGTATTCGGAATCGTTTTGCAGGCTCAACCCTCCCGCCGCGCTGTTTAAGTACTCGGCGTCCGATTCGGATTTGAGTTTGATCATCAGGCGCAGATCGTTGGCGGAATCGGCGTGGGCGAGGGCGTCTTCGTAGGTGATTTCGCCGCGGTCGTAGAGCTCGTACAGAGCCTGGTCAAAGGTCTGCATACCCTGCTCATTGGAGCGGCTCATCAGCTCTTTCATTTTGTGCACTTCGCCTTTGCGGATCAGATCTGCCATCAGTGGCGTATTGATCATGATCTCGAGACAAGCGCGGCGGCCATCGCCGTCGGGAGTCGGCACCAGTTGTTGTGCCACCATGGCTTTCAGGTTGAGCGACAGGTCCATCCACAATTGTTGGTGGCGGTCCGCCGGGAAGAAGTGAATGATGCGGTCCAGGGCCTGGTTGGCGTTGTTGGCGTGCAGAGTGCAGAGGCACAGGTGGCCGGTTTCGGCGAAGGCGATGGCGTGTTCCATGGTTTCACGGGAGCGGACCTCACCGATCAGTATGACGTCGGGTGCCTGCCGCAGGGTGTTTTTCAGAGCCACCTCGAAAGACTCGGTATCCAGGCCCACTTCGCGCTGCGTAACGATACAGCCGCGGTGCGGGTGGATGAATTCGATCGGGTCTTCGATGGTGATGATGTGCCCTTTGGCGTTTTCATTGCGGTGGCCGATCATCGAGGCCAGGGAGGTGGATTTACCAGTACCGGTGGCGCCGACGAAAATAATCAGGCCGCGCTTGGTCATCGCCAGATCCTTGAGCACATCCGGCAGACCCAGGTCATCGATGGTGGGGATTTTTGTCTCGATACGGCGCAGCACCATGCCCACCAGGTTGCGCTGGAAGAAGGCCGAGACCCGGAAACGGCCTACATTGCGCACGGCGATGGCGAAGTTGAGTTCTTTTTTGTCTGCGAACTCCTTGCGCTGTTTGGCATTCATAATGCCGACCACCAGCTCCCGCGCCTTTTCCGGTGTCAGCGAAGTGCTGCTGGCGGGCACTACCCGGCCGTGAACTTTGATGGAAGGAGGCACACCGGCGGTGACGAAGAGGTCGGAAGCCCCTTTTTCTACAACCAGTTGCAAAAGTCTTTCAATATCCATTGTGTTGTAACCGCTTTAGGTTTATGTCGGCCGGCGGCTGAGGGGCGAGGCCCCGGCTCTGGGCCGGCTGCAGTGCATCTGCGATTCGTCCTATTATCCGAGCTGCTCACACGGGCCCGCGGGAGCGAATGAGTCGGAAGTTCCTTAGAAATTTTCCGGCATTTTGGCCTTCTCGCGCGCGGCCTCTCGACTGATGATGCGCTTGCCCACCAGGTCTTGGAGGCACTGGTCCATGGTCTGCATGCCGACGTTGGCACCGGTTTGAATGGCGGAGTACATCTGCGCGACCTTGTCCTCGCGGATCAGGTTCCGGATCGCCGGCGTGCCGCGCATGATTTCGTGGGCGGCCACGCGGCCGCCGCCGTTTCTTTTCAGCAGTGTTTGCGAGATGACCGCCTGCAGGGATTCCGACAGCATGGAGCGCACCATGGCCTTTTCTTCCGCCGGGAAAACGTCCACGACGCGGTCGATGGTCTTGGCGGCGGAGGTGGTGTGCAGGGTGCCGAATACCAAGTGGCCGGTTTCGGCGGCGGTGAGCGCCAGGCGGATGGTTTCCAGGTCCCGCATCTCACCCACCAGAATAATGTCCGGGTCCTCCCGCAGGGCCGAGCGCAGGGCTTCGGCGAAACCGTGGGTGTCCCGGTGCACCTCGCGCTGGTTGACCAGACACTTTTTGGATTCGTGCACAAATTCGATCGGGTCCTCAATGGTGAGGATGTGTTCGTATTTGTTGTCGTTGATGTAGTCGATCATCGCCGCCAGGGTGGTGGACTTACCGGAGCCGGTGGGGCCGGTTACCAGAACCAGGCCGCGGGGCGTGTCGCAGATCTGACGGAATACCGTGCCCATCCCCAGGTCATCCATGGTCAGGACCTTGGACGGAATGGTCCGAAAAACCGCGCCGGCACCGCGGTTGTGGTTGAAGGCGTTGACACGGAAGCGCGCCACACCGGGCACCTCGAAGGAGAAGTCGGTCTCCAGGAACTCCTCGTAATCCTTGCGCTGTTTGTCGTTCATGATCTCGTAGATCAGAGAGTGCACCTGCTTGTGCTCCATAGGCGGCAGGTTGATGCGGCGCACGTCACCGTCCACACGGATCATGGGCGGCAGTCCCGCGGACAGGTGCAGGTCGGAGGCGTTTTGTTTGGCGCTGAAGGCGAGGAGTTCTGTAATGTCCATACTGCTACCTTATTGTTCTCTCAAGCCTGGGGTATCTGTCGGGCTGTTTTGTGGTTCTTGCGGGGGCCTCGGTTAGAATTGCCCGCCTCGCGGATAAGGGGCCCAGTATATGCGCAAAGAGACTATCGTCGAAAACTTGAATCGCGTGCGTGAGCGCATCGTCACAACTTGCGCCGCCTGCGGCCGCGATCCGGGCGCGGTGAGCCTGTTGGCGGTATCCAAGACGCGCCCGGCGGAAGACCTGCGCGCGGCCTATGTGGCGGGTCAGCGCCATTTCGGTGAGAACTATTTGCAGGAGGCGCAG
Source organism: Microbulbifer thermotolerans (assembly GCF_001617625.1). NCBI lineage: Bacteria > Pseudomonadati > Pseudomonadota > Gammaproteobacteria > Cellvibrionales > Microbulbiferaceae > Microbulbifer > Microbulbifer thermotolerans. The sequence continues at coordinate 204,608 of NZ_CP014864.1, forward strand.
GAGAAGCGACAGCAGTTGGCGGACCTGGATATCTGTTGGCACTTCATCGGGCCGCTGCAGTCGAATAAAACCCGCGCGGTGGCAGAGGGCTTCCACTGGCTGCATACGGTGGATCGCTTGAAGATTGCCCGGCGTTTGTCCGCGCAGCGGCCGCCGGAGATGCCGCCTTTGAACATCTGTCTGCAAGTGAATGTTGACGCGGAAGAAAGTAAGTCCGGCGTGTCTGTGCAAGCGCTGCCGGCATTGGCTGCGGCGGTGGCGGAGCTACCGAATCTGCGCCTGCGGGGACTGATGGCTATCCCCGCACCGAGAGAAAGCGCCGCCCGACAACGGGAGCCCTTCGCGCAGTTGGCACAGCTGCTGCGCCAACTGCGGAATCAATTGCCGGGGCAACCGCTGGACACCCTCTCCATGGGCATGTCTGGCGATATGGAAGCGGCCATCGCCTGCGGCGCGACCATTGTGCGAATCGGTACTGATATCTTCGGTGCCCGCAATTAATAAAGAGGAGGCCAGTGTGACAGAACCCAAAATGGTATTTATCGGCGGTGCCGGCAATATGGCCGGGGCGGTAATCGAGGGCCTCCTGGCCAGCGGCTATCCGGCGGAGCGAATTATTGCCACTGGTGTCAATGAACGGAAGCTGGCGGATTTTTCCGCGCGCACCGGAGTGCGGGTGACAACCGACAACAGTGCCGCGGTGGCCGAGGCCGATGTTTTGGTGTTGTCGGTGAAACCGCAAGTTATGAAGGATGTGTGCCTGTCTGTGGCCGAAGCGGTAAGCGCCCGCGCACCTCTGGTGATTACCCTCGCCGCCGGTATTCCCCTCGCCGCTTACCGCCGCTGGCTGGGTACCGGCGTGCCCCTGGTGCGGGCCATGCCGAATACGCCGGCGTTGGTTGGAACTGGCGTCACCGGCCTCTATGCGGCGGAGGACGTGTCGGCGGAACAGCGGCGGATCGCCGAGCAGTTGGCGGAAGCGGTGGGTATCGCTCACTGGGTCGATGACGAGTCGGGGATAGATCAGGTGATCGCCGTATCCGGTTCTGGTCCCGCCTATTATTTCCAGTTTATGGAGTCGATGATCGATGCGGCGGAAAAGGCCGGCATGCGGCGCGAGGATGCGGAGCGGCTGACCTTGCAAACCGCCCTGGGGGCGGCGAAACTGGCGGTTGCCAGCGATGTGGACGTGGCTCAGTTGAAACGGAATGTTATGTCTCCGAAAGGCACTACCGAGCGCGCAATACAACGTTTCCTGAACGGCGGCCTGCCGGACCTGGTCGAGCGGGCCATGGGTGACTGTGCCGCGCGCGCGGCGGAGATGGCAAAAGAGCTGGATAACTGAGGCGCTTCCAGCGCCCTGGGGAACTAACACAGCGCGTACGCGAATTAATCAGCCGCTCCTGAGCACTGCCGGCCCCTTGCTCCGGATTTTTTTCGCTCCGACAATTTTTGCGGCTGCTTCCACTAAACAAGGATTTTCGATGGTCAACACTTTCAGCAATATCGGTGTCTTTCTGCTCGCCTCACTGGGCATTCTCTATCTCTTCGCGGTGCTACTGCGCTTCCTGCTGCAGTTGGCCCGGGCGGATTTCTACAATCCCATTTCCCAGGGCATAGTGAAGGTCACCAACCCGGTGTTGCTGCCGCTGCGCAAGGTGGTGCCGGGGCTGTTTGGCGTGGATATGGCGTCGGTGGTGCTGGCGCTGCTGGTGGGCTGGGTGATGATTCTCGGTTGCGGCCTGCTGGCGAGTGGAGGCCTGTACAACCCGGCTTCGGCACTGCTGTGGTCGCTGATCGGCTGCGCGATGACAGTGATTGCCATCGCCTTTGTCGGTTTGTTGATTTCCATTGTTTTCAGCTGGATAGCGCCGCATAGCGGCCATCCCGCGCTGCTGTTGCTGCACCAGCTGCTGGAGCCCTTTTGCGGTCCGGTACGCAAGTTGATACCGCCGCTGGGTATGATCGATATCAGCCCCATATTCGTGTTTATTTTGCTGACGGTGGCGGACAAGCTACTGTTGGGGTTTGCGCAGATGGCCAATATGCCCGCGTTTGTCTACAGCCTCTTTTGGCATATCCCCGGCTTTTAAGGAACCTCTGATTAAATCACTTTCTGGTGGCAGAAGTTCTTCAGGGGCGGATATGAAGCTCAGGTGATAGGACGGATATTTCGAAACCGTCGGATACAGGGATGTATCCGTCGGAGCTACAGGGAAGCACTCGTGCGTTTTCGAAATGGCCATCCTATTGCCTGAGCGCCCCGGAAGCTACCATAGTGTTCACGCGAATTAATCAGAGGTTCCTTAATTCAATTTCCCGCGTACTAGGTCGCAAAACTGTGCTTCAGGCGCTTCTATAATCTGTCGGTCGGCTGTCAGGGCCGACCCCGAACGGCAGTAATAAGAAGAACACGGATTACATGGAAGACGCCATCTTGCGCCAGCACATCGCCGATTACGACCGCTGGAAAAAGGCCCTGGACCACCAGTTTGCCAGTTTCAACACTTGGCTCCGGGAGCATTTCCCCAATTCCGCCGGGGCGCGCCAAGTGGTGCAGCAGGCGCGCGCGCTGCTGGCCGAGGATCAATTCACCCTTGCGCTGGTGGGCGAATTCTCCCGCGGCAAGACAGAACTCATCAACGCCCTGTTGTCGGATACCTACGGCAAGCGGTTGTTGCCATCCAAGCCCGGGCGCACCACCATGTGCCCGACGGAGATTTTCAGCGATGGCGGCGAGCGGGCGAGTCTGCGCCTGTTGCCAATAGAGACGCTGGCCACCAACACCAGCCTGGAAAGCTTTCGCCGCATACCGCAGAAATGGGTCACGCACGAATTTGATGCCGATGACCCAGATGCCACCCGCGAGGCTCTGGCCAAAGTCGCAGCGAGCAAGTCGGTGACGCCGGAAGAAGCCGCCCGCTACGGATTTGATCGCCGCCACCTGGACAGCAAGGGCAAGCTGGTTGAAATTCCCGCCTGGCGCTACGCCCTTATCTGCCTGCCACACCCGCTGCTGGCCCAGGGGTTGCGGATTATCGACACCCCCGGATTGAACGCCCTCGGCAATGAGCCGGAATTGACGCTCAGCACCCTGCCCAGCGCTCAGGCGGTCGCCTTTTTGCTGGCCGCTGATGCGGGTGTCAGCGGCACCGATTTGAATATGTGGGAGACCCACCTGGTGCCCCTGCGCGAACACCGAGACACAACGGTGATGGCGCTGCTGAATAAAGTCGATGTGCTCTGGGACGATCCGGATGAAGACGCGGAGATGCTGCTGCGGCGCATGCGGGCCCAGGTGGCCAAGTTGCTGGCACTGCCGCAGGAGAGCGTCGTCGGCGTGTCCGCCAAAAAGGCGCTTTTGGCGCGTTCGCAGGGGGACCAGGAGCTGCTGCAGGCGAGTCGCTTTCCCGAATTCGAGAGTTTGCTGGTACAGCGGCTAATGGAGCACCGCCAGAAAATGGCCGAGAACCGCTCCCTCCACCAGGCTTTGACCCTGATGGCGGATACTCGTGACTTGCTCAAGCGCCGGCTCAACAGTGGGCGGGCGGCGCTCGGTCACCTACAGCGCAATAGTGCTGCCAATGGCGATCAGCTTGCGGAACTGGCGCAGCTGCAGCAAACGGTGCGTGAGCAGCACAAAGTCTGCCATCAGGAGCTGCTGACGCTAAAATCCAGCCAGCGCATGCTCTCCCGCCAGCGGGCATCACTGTTGGCTCCTATTTCCAGCCAGCAGCTGCAGTCCCTGATTGATGACACCAGCCGCGCGTTGCATCAGCGCTGGACACCGCTGGGGCTGGCTAAGGCCATCGACGGTTTTATGGAGGGGGTTGATCACCAGTTGTCCAACCTGGAGCGGGAGGTGGCCCAGGTCAATCGCTTGCTGGACGCCATTTTTGAACGGGCCAATCTTGGAGAGAAAGAAGCCCGGGAGCAGCATTTCAGTATTCACAAATTCCGCATCGCGCTGCGTGGCCTGCATCGCCAGGCTGCACAGTTGCGGCGTTCACCGCAACTGTTGCTGGCGCGCCGCAACCGTCTCACGGAGCGTTTTATCGCCACACTCGCCAGTGAGGTGGGCCGCCTCTACAGTCAGCTTATTTCCACCGCCGACGGCTGGCTCGACCAGGCCCTGGAACCGCTGAAGCAGCATGTGCAGTATCAGAAGCACCTTCTCAACCGGCACCTGATTAAGTTGACGGAGCTGAAACAGAAGACGCGTAACAAGCGCAGCGACTTGCGCACGCTGGAGGAGGAAGTGCTGCGCAATGAAAGTGCCCTGGCAGCACTCGAGGAACTTTTGCGCCAGAGTAGCGCCGCCCCGCAACCGCTGGCACCGGCACCAAAACCGCATAACGTCACGCCGCTGAAGAAGGTGCCGGCTGTGCACTAAAGCACGGGTCCTTTCCACCGGCGGAGCGTGGCCGTCCGCCGGTGGGTGTCATTTGTCTTCTACTGTCCTAGTCCCGTAAACTCCCCGAATCCCTATCCGTTTACATCCGCCAACTCCGGAAGTTACGACAGCCTTGTCCACCGAAAAACTTTCACCGCCTTTCGAGCGCGACACTGCTGAACCCGGCTCCGTCGGTATCGTAGTGCCGCAGAGCCACACTTTCAGTGAGCCACTGACGCTTGCCTGTGGGCGCACGCTGAAGGAATACACCCTGGTCTATGAGACCTATGGAAAGCTGAACGCGGACAGAAGCAACGCGGTGCTGATTTGCCACGCGCTGTCCGGTCACCACCATGCCGCCGGTCGCCATACGCCGGAAGACAAGCGCCCGGGGTGGTGGGATCACTACATAGGCCCAGGCAAGCCGATCGACACCGACAAGTTCTTTGTGGTGTCTTTGAACAATTTGGGGGGCTGTCACGGTTCTACCGGTCCTGCCTCCGTCAATCCGGAAACCGGCAAACCTTGGGGGCCGGATTTCCCCCCCCTGCGCGTGCGCGACTGGGTGCACAGCCAGGCGCGCCTGGCGGATCTGCTCGGCATAGAGCAGTGGGCCGCAGTGGTGGGCGGCAGCCTCGGCGGTATGCAGGCAATGCGCTGGTCACTGGAATATCCCGAACGCTTGCGCCACTGTGTGGTGATCGCCTCGGCGATGAAACTGTCCGCGCAGAATATTGCCTTCAATGAGACCGCCCGGCAGGCGATTATTTCGGACCCGGATTTTTGCGGCGGCCGCTACCTGGAGCAGGGAAAACTGCCGCGCCGGGGTTTGGCAGTGGCGCGAATGATAGGTCACATCACCTATCTGTCCGACGACGGCCTGGGGCGGAAATTCGGCCGCGAGCTGCGCTCCGGTTCCTTCCAGCTGGGGGTGGAGGAAGAAGTGGAATTCCAGGTGCAGAGTTACCTGCGCTATCAGGGCGACACCTTCTCCAGCAGTTTTGATCCCAATACCTATATCCTGATGACCCGCGCACTGGATTATTTTGATTTGGCAAGAGAATACAGCGACGACCCGGTGCAGGCCTTCTCCCACGCCAAATGCAAATTCCTGTTGATTTCCTTCACATCTGATTGGCGCTTCGCCCCGCAGCGTTCACGTGAGATTGCGGATGCACTGATGCACGCCAATGTGCCGGTCAGCTATGCCGAGATTGAGTCTCCCATGGGGCACGACGCCTTTCTGTTGCCGAACGAGCGCTATCAACGCGTGTTCGCGACATATATGCACGGTGTGGCCGCGGCACTGACAAAAGCAGGGGAGGCGAACTGAATGCGCATAGATCTGGATGTCATCCAGGACTGGATAGCACCGAGAACCCGGGTGCTTGATCTGGGTTGCGGCGATGGTGAGCTATTGGAGCAATTGAGTCGCAACAAGCAGGTCTGCGGCTACGGCCTCGAAATCGATCCGGCGCAGATAGAGCGTTGCATGGCGCGCGGTGTGAGCGTGGTGGAGCAGAATCTGGACAAGGGGCTTGGCAATTTTGCCGACGGCAGCTTTGATACCGTTGTTATGACCCAGGCGCTGCAGACCCTGCGCTACCCCCACTTGGTGGTGCGGGAAATGCTCAGGGTGGGGCGCCAATGCATCATTACCTTTCCCAACTTTGGGCAGTGGAAGGCGCGCTGGCACCTGGCTTTTTCCGGACGTATGCCGGTATCGGATTTATTACCCTACGAATGGTATGACACACCCAATATTCACTTTTGTACTTTTCGTGATTTTGAGGTCCTCTGCCGCGAGAATCATTGGACGATTTTACACCGCCAAGTAGTATCCGAATCCAGGGTGGGAGCCGCTCTTAAGGATTTTCTGCCCAATCTGTTTGGCGAGACGGCCATCTACCATCTGACGCGCTAAACTTTTTCTTTGGGACATGCAGTTCCCGCGCCCGGTCGCCGCCTTATTCGCGGTGCTTGGTTTTTTGCGGAATGACGTGCCGGTAAACTGCTACCGGACAGGCGGCTTGCTCCGGCCGGCAGTCATAGGTGATTCATCCGCGTGCCGATTCGGTATCCACTGATAACGATTGGAGGTAAATAGTGAAACAGATTCTAGCCGCCGCATCGCTGCTGCTTATGTGGGCCGCCGGCGCCGCCGCGCAAGAGGCCAAGGTTATCAAGAGTCACGAGGATTTCGGTGACTACCGGGTAATCTTTACGGTGTTCAACAGTGAATTTATCAAGCCGGCAATTGCGCAGAACTACCAATTGGTACGCGCCAAGGACCGGGCCTTTGTCAACGTATCAGTGGTGGAAAAGGTGGGGGGCAAGCGCGGGCTCAGTACAGAGCTGTCTGGGACCGCTACCAACCTGATCCAGCAGTCGAGGCAACTGAAGTTTCTTGAAATCCGCGAGGGTGATGCCGTTTACTACTTGGCGCCGCTGCGCTTCGAAGACGAGGAAACTCTCACCTTTGACATAAAGGTCAAGCTGCCCAACGGCAGGACCGAGACCATTACATTCCGCCGCAAATTGGAAAAAGACTGACATTTTCCCTGCGATATCCGTATAAGCTGCCGCGGGCCTGGCGCCCGCTTTTTTTATTGAACCGAGATGCTACAAAAAATCGTGCTGGCCAGTGGAAATGCTGGCAAACTCCGCGAGTTTTCCCAGTTGTTCGCCAGCTGGGATATCGAAGTTGTGCCCCAGTCGGCGTTCAAAACCCCGGATGTCGAGGAGTCGGGCCTGAGTTTTATCGAAAATGCATTAATCAAGGCGCGCCATGCCAGCCGTGTCAGCGGCCTGCCGGCGCTGGCAGATGACTCTGGCCTGGCGGTAGACGCCCTTGGTGGCGCCCCGGGCATCTACTCCGCTCGCTACGCGGGCCCCGGTGCCAGCGACGAGGAAAACAACCGCAAGTTGCTCGATGCTATGGAAAGTGTCGGGGACAGTCAGCGCCATGCCAGTTTTCACTGTGCTCTGGCGTTTGTGCGCGGCCACGACGATCCGGTTCCGCTGGTGTGCAGCGCTCAGTGGCGCGGCAGTATTTTGCAATCGCCGCTGGGCGAGCAGGGGTTCGGTTACGATCCCCTGTTTTACGTTGAGTCCCATAAAATGACTTCGGCACAGTTGCCGCGGGAAGTGAAAAACCGCATCAGTCACCGAGCCCGGGCGGTGAGGCTGTTTGAAGCCATGTGGCGGGAACAGATGCAGGATGACAACCGGCTTGAATGATTCCGCCTTGCGGCTGCCTCCGCTCAGCCTGTATGTACATATTCCCTGGTGTGTGCGCAAGTGCCCATACTGCGATTTCAATTCACATGCGGTAGCTACAGGCGTTGGCGGTCGGGAGGCGGATGGCGGCCGCAGCGCTTACGGTTTGCCCGAAGCTGCCTACGTTGAGCAGTTGCGGCGCGATTTGCAGAGCCAATTGCCCTGGGTACAGGGGCGCAGGCTGTGCTCTATATTTTTCGGTGGCGGCACCCCGAGCCTGTTTTCTCCGGCGTCCATTGGTGAGATTCTCGAGACAGCGGAGAAAATGGTGGGCTTCGCCCAAGATATTGAAATTACCCTGGAGGCCAATCCCGGCACTTTCGAGCAGGAAAAGTTTTCCGGCTACCGGGCCGTTGGGGTCAACCGCCTGTCCATCGGTGTGCAGAGTTTCGACCAGCGCCAGCTGAAGAACCTGGGGCGTATTCACAGCGGGGAGGAGGCCGAGGCTGCGCTGGGGATGGCGCGTCGCGCGGGCTTCGATAATATCAATCTGGATCTGATGCACGCCCTGCCGGGGCAGACGGAAGCGCAAGCGCTCGCCGATCTTGAGCGCGCTGTATCCCTGGGGCCGGAACATATTTCCTGGTATCAGCTGACCATAGAACCGAATACGGCTTTTTACAGTGCGCCGCCGACTGTACCTGGATCTGGCCTGGTTGCGGCCATGCAGGCCAGTGGGCGGGAATATCTGGCCGCGCAGGGTTATGCGCGCTATGAAGTGTCCGCATACAGTCGCGCCGGTATGGCGTCGCGTCACAACCTGAACTACTGGTCTTTTGGCGACTACCTGGGCATCGGCGCCGGCGCCCACGGCAAGGTGACACTGCCGGACCAAGGGCGGATATTGCGCAGCCGTCGCACCCGCGCGCCGCATCATTATCTGACAGCGGCTTCGCCTGATCTGATCGCCACCGGGCTGGCCCCACCACAGAGCGATCCGGTGGCGCCGGAGGATCTGCCGCTGGAGTTTTTGATGAATGCCTTGAGACTGGTGGGTGGGGTACCGTCGGACAGTTTCAGCCGCTACACGGGGCTGCCGCTGACGGCGTTGAAACGCCAGTGGCCGCTGTTGCAGGCGATGGATCTGGTGCAGCCGTTGGAAGGGCATATAGCCGCGACGCCTTTCGGTTTTGACTATCTTGATGAGATATTGCAGCGCTTTCTCGAACAGTGCTGAGGGGCCTTGAAAGCTTCGCCTGCGTCCCCATTTAGCGGAAAACGCCCCGCGGAATGACAGCGGCACCCACAATATCGTGTATCATGTCGCCCACCTCCGCGGAGACCGCGAGGCCGGTAACGGCCCAACAATGAACGAGCAAAGAACAGGTAAGCAATATGAGCGAGATCGTCAACGTATCTGACGCCGAATTCGAAGCCGAAGTCCTGAAGGCCGAGGGCCCGGTATTGGTGGATTTCTGGGCTCAGTGGTGTGGCCCCTGCAAGATGATCGCGCCGGTACTGGAAGATTTGGCCAAGCACTATGGCGACAAGCTGAAGATCGTCAAAGTTGATGTGGACGCGAATAAAGAGGCTCCGGCCAAGTACAATGTGCGCGGTATTCCCACCCTGCTGCTGTTCAAAGGCGGCAATGTGGAAGGAACCAAGGTCGGCGCGCTTTCCCGCGCTCAGCTGACTGAGTTCATCGACAGCCAACTGTAAAGTGTGGCGCCAATCCTGCATGGGGGGAAAATCCCCTTTGCAGGATGGGAAACAGCCGTTATACTGTTCGTTAATCTGTAATTATTCAGACGAGTCGCAAATCAGAGAACTGACGACGAGCTGACGAAGACGCCCCTCCGTAAGGTCGCTGACCATCCCCGGCGCGAATACTCCTTAGAGTCGAACTCGAAGAGCTGAATTAATCCGGTCAAAGCTGCTCCTCCCATTGTGGAATCAGGGTAGACGGTGAGTTCCCTTGAGGTTTTCGTTTGGCAGGCAACGGCGTTGCGATATTTCGGGTAACAATGAGCAAATTTTCAAACCCCTAACCCCTCCTCAATGTTTCCGGCGCGTCCGCGCCAACTGGTATGAAACCTTAATAAAGCAATTGGTATGAATCTCTCCGAACTTAAAACCAAACCCATTGAAGAACTGATTGAAATTGCCAAGGGCATGGGCCTGGAAAATCTGGCCCGATCGCGTAAGCAGGACATTATTTTCAATATCCTCAAGCGCCACGCGAAAAGCGGTGAAGATATTTACGGCGACGGCGTATTGGAAATTCTTCAGGATGGTTTTGGTTTTTTGCGCTCCGCCGATTCCTCATACTTGGCGGGCCCGGATGATATCTATGTTTCGCCCAGTCAGATCCGTCGATTCAACTTGCGCACTGGCGACTCCATATCTGGCAAAATACGTCCGCCGAAAGAGGGTGAACGCTACTTTGCACTGCTGAAAGTCAGTGAAATTAATTTTGACAAGCCCGAAAACGCCCGCAACAAAATCCTGTTTGAAAACCTCACCCCACTCTTCCCCAACGAACGCCTGACTCTGGAATGCGGAAACGGTTCCTCCGAGGACCTGATCGGCCGCATCATTGATCTGGTGGCTCCTATTGGCAAGGGACAGCGCGGGCTGATTGTGGCGCCGCCTAAGGCCGGTAAGACCATTATGTTGCAGAACATGGCGCAGGCCATTACCCGCAACAACCCCGAATGTCACCTGATCGTGCTCCTGATTGACGAGCGACCCGAAGAGGTGACAGAGATGCAGCGCTCCGTGCGCGGTGAAGTGGTGGCCTCCACCTTTGATGAACCGCCGGCCCGCCACGTACAGGTGGCCGAGATGGTGATCGAGAAGGCCAAGCGGCTGGTGGAGCACAAGAAAGACGTAGTGATCCTGCTGGACTCTATCACCCGCCTGGCACGTGCCTACAACACCACTGTGCCCTCATCCGGCAAGGTGCTGACCGGCGGCGTGGACGCACATGCGCTGGAGCGCCCCAAGCGTTTCTTTGGTGCGGCGCGCAATATCGAGGAGGGCGGCAGCCTGTCCATTATCGCGACTGCGCTGGTAGACACCGGCTCAAAAATGGATGAAGTGATCTTCGAGGAGTTTAAGGGCACCGGCAATATGGAGCTGCAGCTCGACCGCAAGATCGCTGAAAAGCGTGTCTACCCTGCCATTAATGTCCGTCGCTCCGGCACTCGCCGCGAGGAATTGTTGATGCCAGAGGGCGAACTGCAGCGGGTGTGGATTTTGCGCAAGCTGCTGCACGACATGGAAGACTTGGCCGCCACTGAATTCCTGATTGATAAATTGAAGGATTTCAAGACCAACGACGAATTCTTCTTGTCCATGAAACGGAAATAATCATGGTTTATAACCGGTGTCGCTTGCGCGGCGTCGGTTATGGACAGCTGTGGAATAAGACAGCCATTTGCGCCAATTTCAGTTGAAAAGGTGCGCCTTTAGGCATATAAGTTCCACATTGTGGCGCTGGAAGTGTACGACGCCCAACCGAATTGACCCTGGAGTTCCCAATTGGGGAGTCTCTATATGGGGTCAATCTCAAATGGATGATCTGGTGGAGCTGGTTATCCATTTGTGACTGCACGACAGCCCACGTATCTAGTGAGACTTTTTTGTGAATATCTATATTGGAAATCTGGCCTACGGCGTTACCTCTGACGAGCTGCACGAAGCTTTTGGTGCTTTTGGAGAAATCTCCCGGGCTACTGTGATCACCGACCGGGAGACAGGCCGCTCCAAAGGCTTCGGGTTTGTAGAAATGCCGAATGACGACGAAGCGCGCAAAGCGATTGAGGAGATGAACGACAAGCCGCTGTCTGGCCGTAACATCCGTGTCAACGAAGCCAAGCCGCGAGAAGATCGTCCGCGTCGTCCCCGCTTCTAAGAACTCCGTTCTTTCGCGGTCCCGCGAAAGAGCTGCTTAATCGCCCCTGGTCCGCAGCGTTCGCTGCGGGCCGTTTTTGCTCCTTGTTCCAAGGGGCCGTTCCCTATTTTGCTCCCGCTGTTTTAAACTGGCGCGAATGACTATTCGGTGCCAGAAACCAGATGAAATACAAAGATCTCCGCGACTTTATCCAGCTGCTGGAAAAACGCGGCCTTCTCAAGCGCATTCAATACCCCGTAAACCCCAAGTTGGAAATGACGGAAATTGCCGACCGTGTGCTGCGTTCCGGTGGCCCTGCGTTACTGTTTGAAAACCCGGTAGGTTTCAATATCCCGGTATTGGCCAACCTGTTCGGTACCCCTGAGCGGGTGGCGCTGGGGATGGGCCGCGAACGGGTAAGCGAACTGCGAGAGGTGGGGGAGCTGCTCGCATTCTTGAAAGAGCCCCAGCCCCCGGAAAATCTGCGCGATGCCTGGGAGAAACTGCCGGTATTCAAGCAGGTGATGAATATGGGCCCGCGGGTAGTAAACAAGGCTCCCTGTCAGCAGGTGGAAATCAGCGGAGGGGATGTGGACCTGACCAAATTGCCGATCCAGACCTGCTGGCCGGGCGATGCGGCGCCACTGGTCACCTGGCCATTGGTGATTACCCGTGGCCCCGAGAAAAAACGCCAGAACCTGGGTATCTACCGCATGCAGCTACTGGGTCGCAATCGTCTGATTATGCGCTGGCTTTCCCATCGGGGGGGAGCTCAGGATTTCCGCGACTGGTGTAAGCGCCATCCCGGTGAGCCCTATCCGGTAGCGGTTGCCTTGGGGGCAGATCCCGCCACCATTCTCGGCGCGGTAACACCAGTGCCGGATACCCTGTCGGAATATGCGTTTGCCGGTCTGCTGAGAAGCGATAAAACTGAAGTGGTCAAGGCCAAATTGAGCGACCTGCAGGTGCCCGCCAGTGCAGAATTCGTATTGGAGGGCTTTATACACCCCGATGAGATGGCCGATGAGGGACCTTACGGTGATCATACCGGATACTACAACGAAGTGGATCGCTTCCCCGTATTCACCGTGGAAAAAATCACCCACCGCAAAGATCCGATCTATCACAGCACCTACACTGGTCGGCCGCCGGATGAGCCGGCGGTACTGGGCGAGGCTCTAAACGAAGTTTTCGTGCCGATATTGCGGAAACAATTCCCGGAAATTGTCGACTTCTATCTGCCGCCGGAGGGATGCTCCTACCGTCTCGCGGTAGTGACCATGAAAAAACAGTATCCCGGCCATGCCAAGCGGGTGATGATGGGGGTTTGGTCCTTTCTTCGACAGTTCATGTATACGAAATTTGTGATCGTTACCGATGATGATGTCAATGCCCGTGATTGGAAGGACGTTATCTGGGCCATAACTACCCGTATGGATCCCGCACGGGACACTGTAATGGTGGAAAACACACCCATCGATTACCTCGATTTCGCTTCTCCGGTTTCCGGTCTTGGTTCCAAGATCGGCTTTGATGCCACAAACAAATGGCAGGGAGAAACCGCCCGGGAGTGGGGCAGACCAATTGAAAGAGATCCCAGAGTGGTTAAAAAAGTAGATGAAATATGGGCCGAGCTCGGCCTGTAAAAAGCACCCAAGTTACCCTTCAGCCTTCAACGATTCTCGTGTGCACCTTAGCGGATGCGGGGTGCACAACTCTCTCCCCCTCTTATCCGCAAAGAATCTAATCCCTCGGGCGTAATCTGTTAAGCGCTCCTGCGAATGTTAAATCAACCTGTATTTCCTCTGTATCAGAACAATTTATTGTTTTTATATTGTCTTCTAGAAGCCAAATCTGTAATAGCGCATAAATTAAAATAATAATATTGTTCGACAAATATGGCTTTGCTAGCATGCTGTGGCCCCGCTCGGTCCGTGCGATGGGCGCAACAATAAAACAGATAAATGCGAGATGAGGGAATCACAGTGCATATCAAATACCTGCTCGGAGTGCTGGTATTGCTCTCCTTTCTCCCCGGATGTGGAGGCAACTCCAATAGCGACGCTAAAACTAACTTCAATGGGATCGTATCTACGGAACCCGCCCCAGAACCTGATCCCGAACCCGATTCAGAACCCGATCCAGAACCCGATCCAGAACCCGATCCCGAAGGTCCAAATTTTGCTCGCGGTAGCCTGGGAGATAACGATACCGTTCCGGCAATCCATTGCACGGAGACGGTCGCAAGCATTGGGGCCCTGGAAGATGCTGTCAGTTACGATATGGCACCGGGGACTACTGTATGTCTCGCCGCGGGTGAATACAGAAATCTTGAGTTGCAATTCGGTGGTGTTGGAAGCCCCGAAGCGCCGATAACCGTCGCCGCCGAGCGTTCAGGTACTGTTACTGTAACAGGTGAAGTGAGCGTCAATATGAGCGGGGAATACGTTGTCTTGCAGGGATTGATTTTCAAAGACGGCTATGCGGCCAATAGCGATGTCATTCAAACCCGCGGCAACGGCAATATACCTTGCAATTACTGCCGGATTACGGAAATTTCCATCATTGATTTCGATGTGGACAGCACGGAATCGAGCAAGTGGATCAATATTTACGGTTCAAATAATCGCGTGGATCACAGCTGGTTCGCTGGAAAGAATAACCGTGGTGCTTTGCTGGTGGTTGACCGCTGGTTGGACTCAGAAAATGGAATGACCGTGGATACCATGGAGCAGGATAGGGCAACAATCGATCATAACTATTTCGGAGATCGCCCTCCTGCCAATGGCAAGGCTTATGCCGACAGTAGTGACAATGAGTATGAGGCGATACGCTTGGGGACAAGCGATTCTCATACCGGCGATTCTTTCTCCGTGATTGAATACAACTACTTTGAAAGAATTCAGGGAGAAGCGGAGATTATTTCCAATAAATCTGGAAATAATACTATTCGCAATAATACAGTTCGGGATAGTCATGGATCGATAACAACCCGGCACGGCTCTAGCGCAACGATCAGCGGTAACTTTATTCTCGGTGACGATCACCCCTTTGCTGGAGGGCTGCGGATTGTCGATGATGGACACACCATCATAAACAACTATATTCAGGGTGCTCGCTACCTGGATACCCTTCACCACGGTGGAATTGTCTTGTTGGGAGCCGATGGAAACGATACCAATGGATACCAGCAAGTGGAAAATGTATATATTGCGCACAATACCATAGTTGACAGCGTCAACAGTCTCAACGTAGATGGTGGAGGCAAGTCGACAAATCCACGGAATATCTACCTGCACAATAATATTATTGCCTCAGGCATTGGTCCGGTTATTGTTCAGGCAGAAGATGGAATGCCAGTGAATTCAGTCATTGGTGGGAATATCTTTTATGGTGGAACATTTTCCGACAGTGAGCTTCTGTCCTCAGTAGAGGGAATACGTTTTGAGGATGCCAGCCTGGTAGAGGATTCAAAGGGTATTTACCGGCCTGATGGAAGTGTTGATTTGTCGGCGGTGGATGGCCTCGAGCGGGGGGACTTTGATGGTGTTGTAAATGATATGGATGGGCAGGTGCGCTTAGGGAATACACTTGCCGGCGCGGACGACATATCCACTGATCCAGTGACCAGCGGTTTGTTGAGCGCCGAAGATGTCGGTCCAATCAACTACCGGCCACCAATGAGCCGTGGATTCGTAAAAAAAGTCGCCATTGTGAATCACGACTTTGATAGTGGGCTGGATGGATGGATCAATAACGGCGCGATACTGACAACAGATGTGGGAGAAGTATTCTCTCGTGGTAGAAGTGTGAGGTTGGACTCCCCCGCGGCCAGTGTTTCCCAGAGCGTGAGCCTCAATCAGAATACCAATTACACCCTATCAGCCTTTGTAAAGGGGCATGCGACTTTACTAGTTGATCTTGGCACAGAAATCTACCGTAGTGACTTGAGTAGTACCGATAAATACAAATTGTCTACATTGAGTTTCAATTCTGGTACTGCAAACAGCGCGCAGATTTTCGCCCTAATCGACGACTATATTGCCGAAGAGGCGGAAATTATTAATGCGGATTTCACAGACGGACAGTATGGTTGGGACGTCTACGAGGGCGTGGGAATCGGTCAGGTGCAGGATTCCAGTAACTCCGCCAGCGGTGCCGATGGATCGATTAAATTCAAATACAATGCAGAGGACTCGGGCTCACCCAGTGAGCCCCGAATTTCTCAAACTGTGAATGTTGTGGCCTACACGGACTATACGCTGTCAATGTACATCCTTGAGAAGAATGGCAGTGACGCAAAAGTAAAATTTGGTGTCCTGAGCAGTGATGGATCAACGGTAGTTGCAGAAAAACTATCTGACTACAGCACGCTGTCCGGAGCTCCAAAGGGAGACGACAGCTTTAGACAGGATTTGATTACATTCAACAGCGGCAACAATACCTCACTGACAATTTTTGCCGAGTATCAAGGAAGTGGCAGTGAAGTTCGGGTGGATGATTTCAGGCTGACGTATTTAGGCCAGCCGCCGGCCGATACTGTGACTTTGTTTGACAGTTTTAGGCTTGTGTCTCACAAAGGCTCCGAATAATTCGGAGATTGGGTTTTGTACGTTATCAGTACAAAACCCAATCTGATGCTCATAATAAGAAAAGGCTTGCTTCAGGAGGCGGATATGAAGTTTTTGACAAATGGACAACTGGATATTGTCTGGTTGTGGGTAGGATTGTGGTTGGTGGCCTTTATCCTCGATGTGGTTCTGTAACTTTAAGCTAGGTAAGATTTTCCTGGAGCTTGCAAGTTACCTATTGGTGGCGTGTCCCAAAAATAACGACAGCGACCGGGTTAATTAATCAGAATTCCCGAAGCTGGCAGAAAATACCGCCGGCACTCTTATATTGGTACAGATTGCGGTTCGCTGAGACGGTGATTGTGGTTTTCCATCAGCGACATGCTGGCCTGCATCGCACGTACTGGATCTCGGTCCATAATGGCTTCATAAATCTGGCGGTGTTCCTCGATACATACACCGCCATCCTTGGATGAAAAGCGGATAAACCATTTAAGCATGGTCGCCATTACATTGCCGAAGGGCCTGTAGAAGCTATTATCGGTGGCGAGGAAAATCAGGTGGTGAAACAGGGTGTCCACTTCGGTCCAGGCTTGTTGATCAAAATCTTTGGCAATGGCTTTCATTTGCTGAAAAATAGTGGTGAGCTCAGTGCGTTGCTCTTCAGTTGCGCGGACGGCAGCCAGCGCCGTCGCCTGGGGCTCGATGGCGCGACGTAGTTCCAGGAATTGCAGGTATACACCTTCGGGTGTTTCAACTTCGGTCATCCATTCCAGCAGTTGCGCATCGAGGAAGTTCCAGCGCGTTTTACAGCAAACGCGGGTCCCCACTTTGGGTTTGGACTCGAGCATGCCTTTGGATTTAAGCAGCTTGATCGCTTCACGGAGAACTGTGCGACTGACGCCGAACTGGGAGCACAGGTACACCTCACCGGGAATAATGCTTCCTTGAGCCAGGGTTCCGGAAAGTATCTTCTGGGCAATTTCCCGTGCAATCTGGATATTCAGATTTCTGTTAGATTCTGCAATTGCCTGAAATTGCGTTGGCATTACGGTCTCATGGCTTGCGATATGTTGGTAGGTTAGTGTATCGGCTATCAGCCAATAAGTGAATTTGCCTTTTTCTTCTACCCAGAGGGAGGGAGAAAATCATAATACTGTAACAGTTTACGGTTTGCTGAGTTTTAGAAACATTGCTGAGTAGCGAATGGCAACTGCTATGCCACGCAGGGAAAGTGATGTATTGAGAGATGCATCACAATAGTTTGCGGATCGTTATTCATCGTTCGCCCTCCGCAACAGGGTTTTTGGGAACACTGAAGGCGCTGTTTGTTTTATTCGCCCGGTTGCAAAGATTTGTTGTGTTACAAAAGCAATGTGGCTAAAGATTTCCCCAGTCTTTATATTCTATAGGTAATTGTTTTCAAATGCTTACTGGATGATTGTTAAAGGGTTTGGGTGATTACATGCGCGTAGGAAGCGGCCGGACAAGATTCAGGGAATTTAGAATAGGGGCGCAGAGCCCCCATTGGCCACTATGATTTTTGTAAAAATTCAAGAAACGCGCGCATATAGCGGTCAAAGGCTTCGTATTGCGGTACGTGGCCGACACCTTCCAGCTCCACTAGAGTGCCATTGGGAATGGCGTTGGCGGTTTTCTTACCCAGCTGATCATAACGCCCCAATTTGTCCTTGAGCGCTTGCGGTGCGCGGTCTCTGCCGATGGCGGTTCGATCGCGGGTTCCGATGATCAGCAAGGTGGGAGCTTTAAGATCGGGGAACTCATAAACGACCGGCTGAGTGAAGATCATATCCGTGGTCAGAGCATCTACCACGGCAATGGTTTTTGCGTCTGGACCAATGGTCCATCCCCCCTGGATATCCACCAGTGGGTTGTAGGACGGGCGCCACTTGCCGTCAAAGTAGGCGCGTGTCATATAGCGTTTGACGGCGTCCGGTGTCTGAGCCTCCTCCCGTGTTATGGATTTATCGAGAGGAAGATAGGGCACGTAGCGCTTGTAGTCCTCCAGGCCGATCGGGTTGATCATAACCAGTTTTTCCACCCGCTCTGGATACATAAGCGTAAAGCGTGTGGCGAGCATACCGCCCATGGAATGGCCGGCGACAGTCACCTTGTCGGCATCGAGCTGATCGAGTAGTGCGCGGGTGGTGTCGGCGAGGGCGTGAAAGCTGTATTGAAAGTTGAGTGGTTTGCTGGATTTGCCGAAGCCGATCTGGTCCGGCACTATGAGCCTGTAGCCCGCACTACTCAAGGCGTCGATAGTGTCCTTCCAATAGGCGCCGGAAAAATTTTTGCCGTGTAAAAGCAATACTGTGCCCTGGGCTTTTTTCCCCGCTGCTGGCGGTATGTCCATGTAGGCCATGGTGAGCGGCTGTTGTTGGGCTTGCAGATCAAACTGTTTGACGGGGTAGGGGTAAGAGTAGCCGCTCAGCATGGCATCTTGCGGTTGCACCTCGGCGATGGCGCCGGTGGCGAGCAGTGTGCTGCATATCAAAAGCAAAACCGCAGGGAGGCGCATACTTTTCTCCTTGTCTATGCGGGGTTGTGATTGTCGAATTTGGTAGTGGATCCCAAGAGCGCGCGCTCTTCACTCGGAAGCGGCAGTGAAGGCAGGTCGCTTACCGCCTGCATCAAGCCTTCTTTGTAGCGTTCGGCGGCCTCATCAGTTTCGCCCAGGGCGTATAGCAGTCGCGCCAGTTCCGCGGAAGTGGCGGGTTCTGATCTGAGCAATAGGCTTTTTTCAAAGTATTGCCGAGCCTTGCCCCAGAGTTCATTGCGGAGACACAGGCGGCCGATACAGGTGAGCAGGTCGGCGTTTTCGCCGTATTCCTTGAGCCATCCGTCGGCAACAGTGAGTTGGGTACTGGCATCGGCACCGGTCAGGCAGCCGTACAAGCGGGCCAGCTCCGGTTGCCATTCGCGGTTGAGCAGCCAGCGCAGGTGCTTTTCCGCTTCTACGTCTTCGCCAACCTGATGAAGTAATCTGGCGTAAAGGCCGCGCAGTTCCATATTGCGCTGCCAGCGGCCGCTGAGGCTTTGCCACAGTTCGCGCAATTTGGTTTTGTCGCGGCGATCGACGGCATCTGTAAGCAGGTGTTGGTAAACCTCAAGTTCTAACTGTTGCAGCTCTTCCTCGCGCATATTGGCGTGTTTTTCAAGCTGGGGCAGCAGCTCCCGCAGACTGTTCCAGTCGCCCAGACGGTAGTAAGCCTGTTTGAGTAGTTGCAGCAGTGCCGGGTGTTTGGGCTCCACCTGCTTCGCGCGCTCGAGACTGGCAATGCACTGTTCGTAGTGTTTGTCCAACAGTTGCATGCGCGCTTGGCTGAGAGCGACGGCGAGCCGGGTATCTTCTCCGCTGGCTTCGGCCCGGGCCAGCAGCTCGTTTGCCTCGTCGCGATAACCGAGCTCGAAGGCACTGCGTGCGGCGGCCAGATAATTGATCAACGGGGCCTCGGAGCGTGGGGCGCTTTTAAGTAGCTGGCGCCGCGCACGGGCCCAGTTGCCTTCCATAAATTCCACCAAACCATTGGTGAGGCGTCGGCGCGCCACTCGCTGGCGGCCAAAGCGGATACGGCTGACGCTACCGCCGACTGCGCGCAGCAGGCTGCGCGCGAGCCACAGGACGACGAAGAGAGCGAGCACACCCAACATTAGTGCGATGATGGCGACCCAAAGGTTCAACTCTATACGCTTGTCGATACCGCCACCAATGGCAATCAGCAGATAGCCGGGATAGGTACGGATTGCCTCCACGAGGAAGGCACCGAACAACAGCAGTGCGAGAGCGGCGAACAGGAAACGTTTCACTGGCTGTCGCCTCCCGGCACGTCAGTGCTCTGAGAGGTGGTTTTGTGTAACCGTTCGATATAGTCGTGCAGTGCCCGTTGCGAAGCGGCAAGGCTCGGTAGGTCGGCCTTGATGGTCACTTGGCTGAGTTGCCGCAGCTCCTCCATCAGGGCATCCCGCCGCTTACCGGGAACAGCGTATTCCAACAGCAACTGTCGGTTGCGATTGAGGGAGTCCCGATACACATTGGTGTCTTCGCGTAGCAGGGCCAGTTCGGCTTGCTCCATATTGAGACGCAGGCTCTGGCGGAAGCGCGCTTCACTTTGCGGGGAAAGCAATACCGGGTCTATATTGCCATCGCGGATACGCACCGATTCATGCAGGAATTGTGTGAAGCTATCCCAGCCGCGCTGCAAAGGGGATGAATCCGCGTCGCTTTCGACCTGGGTATCAACGGTGCCCTGGGTGGTGATGTCAAATTCCGGCTGGATATTGACTCTGATCAGCTGATCTTCCAAGGCGCGTAGTTGTGCATAGAGCCCCTCGCGATCGATGTTCTCCACCAGTTTCAATGCCGTGATGTCATTGGCCAGCTGTTGGCGTACGCCGTAGAGGTCCGGCTGATCGAGCCGGCGGAGGATTTTGTCCACTTCTTCCAGCAGTCCGAGAGCGGCGCGGCTGTCGCGTTCCAGCAGCAGCCGTTGGTTGGCCAGGCGCAGCAGATAGTCGGCTTCGGCCAGTTGCCAGTCGCTGCGGTTGACATTGCCCAATTCGCTGAGGCGATTGGCCTGGGAGGTCATTTCCCGTTGTAGGGCCGCCAGTTGCTGTTGCAGCAGCGCGATGGTGCGACTCTGTTGTTGTACCTGGTTGCGCAAGGCGCTTTCGGCTTGACGCTGTTCCTGCGCGGCGGTATCAGCGTCTCTAGAGGGAGCCGGTGCTTCCGGTGCCTGTGCACCGGAGGGTGGCTGCGGTGTTGCCGGCTGCCGGGGTTGTCCGGCGGGTTGCGGGGCCTGGACACTTTCTGTAGGAGAGGCGGAATCTTGCGTCAAAGGGGTGAGGCGGAGGTAGCTGCTTACGTGGCTCCGCAGTTGTGGCCAGCTGAGCCAGCCCCAGGCGCCGAGGCCGCCGATGGCGGCGAACACAAACAGCCACAGCCAGCCCTTTCCGCCCTTGGCCCGCCTTTTTCCTTTGCGGTCTCCTGTTTGCGTGGATTTTTCCTGCGCGGCTTTGGCGAAGTTACTTTTTTTCTCCCCTTCAGGTGGGGTGGATGCCTGAGCGGTGTCTTTAGATGTTTCGTCAGTCATAGGCGTGGCTGGCGCGGAAGATGGAAAATGTCGTCAGATTATAGCGAGTGCAGGCACGCTTGATACGAAGTCTGGCGTGCTTTTGAAATATTTTGTCTGCGGTTTGTAGCGAAATCGCCTCAGTCATTCGCAAGTAACGCTTGCAGTGCCGCCAGCATGGCGGCGTCGCCGGCATTGCGCGCGGCGGTGGCACGCTGAAAGCCAAGTTCGCCGGCCAGGCCGGCGACGCGGACACTAGGGCAGACCACGGGAACCTCAAACAATGCGGGGCGGGTTGCCTGCTGTATACAGTGCGCCAGGTTGGTGAGAGTTTCGCCACTGTGCACACTGATGGCATCCGGCTGCACATTGTATTGTTGCAGCTGCGGGAGGGCGTCTGCGGGCAGTACTCGTCGGTAAAGCTCACAGTAGTCGACACGCGCGCCGCGCGCGCGCAGGGTGTCTCCCATCAAGGTGCGCCCGCCGCTGCCGCGAAAGATCAAAACCCGCTGGCCGGTCACATTTTGCAGTGAAGGCAGGGATAACAGGGCCTCGCTGTCCATGGTATCGGGTATAGATTCACTAGTGACGCACTCAATGCCGCGGCTGCGCAAAGCGCTCGTGGTTGCAGCACCTATGGCGTAGTAGCGGGGGCCCTGAGGCAGTTGCGGCCAGTAGTCCTCCAGCCAGTCGCAGCCTAGCTGCACGGCGTTGCGGGATACAAAAATAGCGTGATCTACCTGATCGAAGTCGAGCACTTGCGCTTTGAGTACCTGCCACCCCGGTCCTTTCTCGATAGGCTCTATGGCGAGCATCGGAATACTGTCCACCCGCGCGCCGGCAGATTGCAGCAACGCGAGCCAGTCGCCGCACTGGTGTTCCGGGCGGGTGATCAGTATGCGCTTGCCCTGAAGTACGTTGTTCACGGGGGTCAGAGTGCTGCGAGTATCTTGTCTGCGCCGGCCGAAAGCAGTGCTTCCGCCAGGCCCTTGCCCAGCGCCTCGGCTTCGGCGGCGGCCCCGCGCCGTTCTGCGCGGATCAGGCTGCGACCGTCGGGGCTGCCAACCAGTCCGCGCAGCCACAGCTGGTCCTTTTCAAGCTCGGCGTAGCAGCCGATGGGTATCTGGCAACCGCCGTTAAGGCGTTTGACCACCGCGCGCTCCGCAGCCAGGCGGGTGGCGGTGGCCTCGCAGTGCAGTGGCTGTAGCAGTGCTTCCAGCTCCCTATCTGCGCGGCATTCGATACCTACTGCCCCCTGGCCGCCCGCTGGCAGGGATATGTCCACCGGCAGGAACTGGCGGATGCGCTCACGCATTTCCAAGCGCAGCAAGCCGGCGGAAGCGAGCACAATGGCGTCAAACTCACCAGCGTCCAGCTTGGCTAGACGAGTGTTGACGTTGCCGCGCAGGAATTTCACTTCGAGATCGGGGCGGTGTGCGAGTATCTGGCACTGTCGGCGCAGACTGGATGTACCCACAATTGCGCCTTCGGGAAGTTCGTCCAGGGATGCGTAGTTGTTGCTGACAAAGGCATCCCGCGGGTCTTCGCGCTCGCAGATCACGGGCAGGTGCAGGCCTTCGGGGAATGCCATCGGCACGTCTTTCATGGAGTGCACGGCGATGTCGGCGCGGCCCTCGAGCATGGCTACTTCCAGTTCCTTTACGAACAGTCCCTTGCCCCCCACTTTCGTCAGGGGGATATCCAGCAACTTGTCGCCGCGGCTGGTGAGTGGCAGCAATTCAATGTGCAATTCGGGATGTTGCTGCTGCAGGCGTTCTTTCACATAGTTGGCCTGCCAGAGTGCTAGCGCGCTCTCGCGGGTGGCGATGCGGATACGGTCAATGGACATGCGGTTTGTTCACTCGGGAAATGGGTGGGGCATTCTATCAGAGTGGGCCGGCTGGCGGCGCGCCATTCATGAGCGGGCGCGCAACCAGTCTTCCAGAATGATGCGCGCGGCGATGGAGTCGACAGGATCGCGCGCATAGTTGCCTTTGTGGCCGCGCTCGAAGGCTTCCTGTTTGGCGGCGCGGGTGGACAGCCGTTCATCGACATAGTCCACCGGCAGGCCGGTTCGCCCGTGCAGCCGCTGCCCAAATTTGCGCGCGCGGTTGCCAAACTCACTCTCGCTGCCATCCATATTCAACGGCAAGCCTACCAGTAATCTTTGTGGCTGCCATTCTCGGATCAGTTTTTGCACCGCCTCCCAGTCGGGCGTGCCGTCTTTCGCTGCCAGCGGTTGCAATTCGCGGGCGCTACCCGTCAAGCTCTGGCCGAAGGCGACACCGATAGAGCGGGTGCCGAAGTCAAAGGCGAGAGCGGTTATGGGCTTGTTGGTGTTCACTTATGCGTGTCCTGCCTGGGAGCCGAGACCGCTCATATCGATACCGTGGCGTGCGGCAGCCGTCTGCCAGCGTTTCTGCCAAGGCGTGGCGAAGAGGATTTCTGGCTCGGCCGGCAGCGTCAGCCAAGCGTTTTGAGCCAACTCTCCCTCAAGTTGACCCGGTCCCCAACCCGCATAGCCCAGGGCCAAGAGTATGTCGTCGGGGCCGCGGCCGGCGGCGAGAGATTCGAGGATGTCCTTAGAGGCGGTGAGGCTGATGTCATCACTGACCTCCAGGGTTGAGTCAAATGTCACTCCAGCGCCGTGCAACACGAAACCTTGCTCCGGGGACAAGGGGCCGCCCAGCAGCACGGTTTCGTCCCCCCGCTGGCTGTTGTCGTCCAGAGATAGCTGTTCAAAAACTTCTTTCCAGGTCACCTTGCTGGGCGCGTTGATAACAATGCCCATGGCGCCCTCGTCGGTGTGTTCCACCATAAAGGTGATGGTCTGTTTGAATCGCGGGTCCTGCATGCCGGGCATGGCCAGCAGGAACTGGCCGCGCAGGCTGCCGGACGTCAGGTCGCTGTCGATATTGGTGTTATGCATGGTACCAGTGTAATCGTATTGCGAGCGCGAAATTGAAGTTTAGCCGCGCTTGGGGTCCCGTCCTGCGGCAGTGGAGAATCCAGTCATCTCAAAGCGCCAAGTACGGATGATTTCCAAGCGGTCCGCCTCTTTGCGGATTTCCGGTGGGAAAGGCGCGAAGGGGGCGGCCAGGCGCACGATTTGCTGGGCGGCATCATCGAGAATAGGCTCGCCAGATGACTCCAGTATCACCACTTTCTCCACCGCGCCGGTGGGAAGCAGGCGCACCATCATGCGCAGGCTGCCGGTAATCTGTTTGCGCAGTGCTTCCTCGGGGAAGTTGTCGTTGCCCACAGTTTCCACTTTTTGGCGCCAGTCGTGCAAATAGGCGGCATCGGTGGAGGCCTTGGTGGCCACTGAAGTCAGGCGGCGTACGCGGGGGCGCTGTGCGATGGTTTGGCGGATTTTGTCCAGGCGTGCCTGCAGGCTGGCGATTTCCGGATTGGTGAGCGGCAGGTCACTGGGCGAGTCGCCACGCTTTTCTTTGGAGGGCTTGTCTTCCGCGGGGAGCTCCGGTGCCTGCTGCGGGCTTTCGCCGACAGTGGTAACCAGCTGACGGCGCTGCTCCGCAGGGCGAGCGGCCTGCTGTTGCGGCAGCGGATTGACCGCGCGGATAACGGTGTCGGCGATGTCGGCGCGGCGGTTGCTGGACAGCTCTCTCGGGTCTTCCGCCGTGCCGCTGGCCTGCTGGTTATGCTGGGCCAGATAATCAGCATTCTCGGGCGTCTCCATCTCGCGGTGTTGCGCCAGTGTCACCTCCAGGGTGGGCGGTGTCTGTCTGGCTTCCGGTATGGTAAATGAGACGCCGAAGATAAGCAGCGCGTGCAAGGCGCAGGCGAGGAACAGGGCGAACGCAAAGCGATCCTGTTGAGCGGCCTGGAATTGCATGGTGTCGGCGGTGGAATTCATTGTCGCTTATTTAGTTACTGCTCAGCTTCCCGCAAAGTGGGGCGCGAGTTTACTCTTTTTTCTTTAATCGGTCTGTGATCGCGCGCATCAGCAGCCCGCCGATATCGGTACCGTAGGCAGCGTCTATTTCACGCACACAGGTGGGGCTGGTGACATTGATCTCGGTCAGATATTCGCCGATTACATCCAGGCCGACAAACAGCAGCCCTTTCTCTTTTAGCGTCGGCGCTACTTGCTCGACAATCCAGCGGTCGCGATCGGAAAGTGGGCGGGCCTCACCCCGTCCGCCAGCGGCCAGATTGCCCCGGGTTTCGCCGGCCTCGGGAATGCGTGCGAGACAGTAGGGTACCGCCTGTCCATCCACCACCAGAATGCGTTTGTCACCGTTAGTGATTTCCGGAATATAGCGCTGGCCCATAATTTGTCTGCGGCCATTATCGGTCAGCATCTCTAGAATGGTGCCGAGATTAGCTCCGTCCGGCTTGCAGTGAAAGATGCCGCTGCCCCCCATGCCGTCCAGCGGTTTAAAAATGACGTCTTTGTGACTTTTGTGAAATTCGCGCAGTCTCTGCATGTCGCGACTGACAATAAGTGGTGGGCAGCACTGAGGAAAAGTGGTGGCGAATATTTTTTCATTGCAATCGCGCAGCGCCTGTGGTTTGTTCACTACCAGTGCGCCTTCGCGCTCTGCGGCTTCAAGGATATAAGTGGAGTAGATGTATTCGTTGTCGAAGGGGGGATCGACACGCATTAACAGTACATCGATTGTTCCCAGCGGCATGTCGGCGACATCCCCGGTTTCGAACCAGCGCGCGGGATCATTGAAAACGCGCAGGGGGCGGCCGCGACCCATGGCGCGGCCGCGATCCAGATAAAGATCGCTCTGTTCGAAATAGTAGAGATCGAAACCTTCGCGCTGTGCGGCCTGCAACAGTGCCAGGGTGGTATCTTTTTTAAAATGTATCTCAGTGATGGGATCCATCACGACGCCGAGGGAATAACTCATGCCGGTATCCGTAGGGTGGAAAGTCTTTGGTGTCTAAGTTAAGAGCTGGCAGCTGTCTGTGCAACTGTTGCTACCGCTGTTTCAGTCTGGTGATAATTTGCTTTAGCAGGCGGTGGGCAGCGCCTCATGTAGATTCACATAGTCTTATGTGGTAAAAGTTTCCACCTATGTGCGGCCTCAACCCAACGAGGCGCCCAGACCCTGCTAGTGGTTGGACGAGGGGCATTCCCGACAACGCTTTCAGGCGTGCCCGAAAATAAGTAATCAGGGGATTCGATAACACTATGGAGCTCAACTGGGAAAGCCTGACGGTGATGGTGATCGACGACAGCAAGACGATTCGTCGCACCGCGGAAACTCTGTTGCAAAAAGCGGGTTGTACGGTCGTTACCGCAACAGACGGATTCGATGCGCTGGCCAAAATCGCCGACTCCCGCCCGGATATCATCTTTGTCGATATCATGATGCCACGCCTGGATGGCTATCAGACATGTGCATTGATCAAGAATAACAGTGAATTTCGCTCCACGCCGGTGGTGATGCTTTCGAGTAAGGATGGCTTATTTGACAAAGCCAAGGGGCGTGTTGTCGGCTGTGATCAGTATTTAACCAAGCCGTTCAGTAAAAGTGAGTTGCTCGGGGCTATTTCCGCGCATGCCAAGCCGCATCATGCAGCTTAAAATTTGAGTATGCACAGTGCTGTGACTTTGGCCCCAATACTGGCGTAAAATGTTTTTTTACAGCCTGTAATAGGCAAAATAAATTGAATAAGGTGCCCTTCGGGGTTTGCCGGAAAATCAATCAAGGGGGGAGCGAAAAGGGCCGCAGGCACATCGCTCACCTATAACGACAACAATTCTCGCGGTGCCCGCACGTGGCGGTATATCTGCGAGTTGCCAATAAATTGCGGGGGAATAATGGCAAGAGTATTAATCGTTGACGATTCGCCGACGGAAACACACAAACTGACCACCGTTCTGGAGAAAAACGGCCATGCTGTTATTGTGGCCACCAATGGTGAAAGTGGTGTGGAGGTGGCGCGAGCGCAGCGTCCCGACGTAATTTTGATGGATATAGTGATGCCTGGTCTGAACGGATTTCAGGCCACCCGTCAGCTGAGCAAAGACGACAGCACGGCGAATATCCCGATTATTATAGTGACTACTAAAGATCAGGATACCGATCGCGTCTGGGGAATGCGCCAGGGGGCTCGCGCCTATCTGACCAAGCCGGTGGATGAGAGCCAGTTGTTGGGCACCATCGAGGAGGTGTTGGCTTAGGCCAGCTGCAAGTCGAGTGCAGTCACATAGTCCTTATCTCGCACTGGTCGATATCGCAAAGCGCGCCAAAGCGCAGGCGGCGGGTTTGCCCGGCCGCCAAGAGGTGAAGCCTTATTGGACCGGTATCGGATTTTCTCTTTTGGGGCACCGTTTCGTCGCGTCGATGGATGACGTGACGGAATTGCTTGAAGTGCCCCAGTACACATTTGTTCCCGGTGTCCAGCCCTGGGTGCGCGGCGTAGCCAATGTGCGTGGCCGTCTTCTGCCGTTGTTTGATCTGGCGGCTTTTTTCGGCGGGCAGCTCACTAGTCAGCGCCATCGGCGAAGGGTCTTGGTGGTGGAGCAAGAAAAGGTCTATGCGGGACTGATAGTCGATGAGTTGCACGGCATGCAGCACTTGGCGTTGGAGTATGCCAAGAGTGCACCCAGCGGCCTGATGGAACCCTTCGCGCCCATGGTAAACGGCCAGTTTGTTCTGCAGCAGGACCGCTGGCTGGTTTTCGATATACAGGCACTGGTTAGCGATTTTCAGTTTATGGATGCCGCGGCTCAGTAAGACCGCGGCATTCTGTTTTCCCGCAGGGGGAGGATTCCGGGGGGCTTTCGCCGCTCCGTGATCAAGTGTCACGAGTGGATTTGAGGGCTGTTCCGGAAAAAGCGTTGGATAAACGTGGTAATAAGAAAAATTGGCCTAATGCACAGGTCCGCCAGGAGTAAATTATGAAAACAGGCTCCCAGAGTTCCTTTTCCGCGCTGCGCAGTAACCCCGCAGCGTTGTTTATGGGCCTGCTGGTGCTCGCCGCACTGGCGGGGCTGATTGTCAGTATCTACCTGGTGCAAACCCAGGGCGACCGAGACAAGCAGTATCTGCAGCAGGTTGCTGAGCTGCGGGCTCTCTCGTACCAGGTGGTGTCACACGCGCCTGCGGCTACCGCCGGTGACGAAGAAGCCTTTGCCGAGCTGGAAAAGGTGATTGGCCAGATGGCTAGCACCTGGAACCAGCTGCAGGGGGCAGACCCGGGCACCCGCCGCGCGCTGGAGTCGGAGTTGACGGAGTTCGGCCTGGTGTGGCGTCAAGTGCGGGAGCAGGCGGACACCATTATCGGCAACAAGGACTCGATCATATTCCTGAACGATGTGGCCAGCACTTTGAATGACTCTCTGCCGGAGCTGCAGGCGGAGCACAACAACATCGTGGAAATCCTGCTCGCCAACAATGCACCCGCCAACCAGGTGGAGCAGGCACAGCTGCAGGTGTGGCGGGCTGAGCGTATCGGCCGGAACATCGACAAAATGCTGCAGGGTGGCGACGACGCCGAGGCCGCCGCGGACCAGTTCAATACCGACGCCAGCCTCTTCGGTAAAGTGGTTGAGGGTATGAAGAATGGCGACGTGGTTATGGGCATCTCTCGGGTGACCGATGAGGAGGCGCGCCAGTCGCTGGAAGAAATCACCGAGCTGTTTGAGTTTGTAAGTTCCTCGGTGCGGGAAATTTTCGAAGCCACTCCGGCACTGTTTGCCACCCGGCAGGCGGCGGACGGTATTCTGGCGTCTTCACCGGAGCTACTGGAATCGCTCTCCAAACTGAACGACCGCATCGTAAGTTTGTCCGGTGAGCGCCAGCCCAACAACCAGACAATCGCGATCTTTGCCGGTATTTTCGTGATGCTGATTTTCGGCATGATGATCGTGGCCTTCTCCGGTACCCGCCGCAGCCTGCGCGAGGAATCCGAGACCAACGAGCGCAACCAGCAGGCAATTATGCAGCTGCTCGATGAGTTGGCCGACCTCGCGGATGGTGACCTCACCACTCAGGCAACAGTGACCGAGGCCTTTACCGGTGCCATCGCGGACTCTATCAACTACACCATTGACCAGCTGCGTGTGCTGGTATCTCGAATCACTACTGCGGCGCAGGAAGTGTCCACCCTGTCGCAGGAAACCCAGCAGACCGCGTTGCACCTGGCCGAGGCCTCCGAGCACCAGGCGCAGGAGATCGCCGGCGCCTCGGCGGCGGTAAACGAGATGGCGGTAACCATTGACCAGGTATCTGCCAACGCCGCGGAGTCCGCTCAGGTGGCGGAGCGCTCGGTGCAAATCGCGAGTAACGGCGCCAAGGTGGTGCAGAACACCATCAAGGGCATGGATAACATCCGCGAACAGATTCAGGACACCTCCAAGCGTATCAAGCGTCTGGGTGAATCCTCCCAGGAGATTGGCGATATCGTGAGCTTGATTAACGATATTGCCGACCAGACCAACATTCTTGCATTGAACGCGGCCATTCAGGCGAGCATGGCCGGTGAGGCGGGCCGCGGCTTCGCGGTGGTAGCGGACGAGGTACAGCGGCTGGCGGAAAGATCTGCTGCTGCGACCAAGCAGATTGAAGGCCTGGTAAAAGCTATTCAGTCCGACACCAACGAGGCGGTGATCTCGATGGAGCAAACCACCACCGAGGTGGTGCGCGGTGCCCGTCTGGCACAGGACGCGGGTGTTGCCCTGGAAGAGATCGAGAGCGTATCTACCAACTTGGCGACATTGATTCAGAACATCTCCAATGCGGCGCGCCAGCAAGCGTCGTCCGCGGGTCACATCTCGAATACGATGAACGTGATTCAGGAGATTACCTCCCAGACCTCCGCCGGTACCCAAGCTACTGCTCAATCGATTGGTAACCTGGCCAAAACTGCGCAGACACTGCGTGAATCTGTTGCCGGCTTCAAGCTGCCCAGTGAAGAGAGCGCTGAGGAGAGCGGCGATCTGTACGATGTGGAATTGCCGGAAGTCGGTAATGAAGACTTCCCGCTGCTCGATACCGAGGACAGCCAAGCCATGGAAGCCCGTGAAGACCGGGCTCTGGCCTGAGCCCCGTAACCGAGTGCTATGTCCGGTTCCACCGAGTGCAAAAAGAAGGTGGGTAAGAGGGAAATATCCCTCTTACCGGACGGAGTTCCGGGCGCGTTGCGCTCGCGTACAGATTGAATTACTGAGGACTTGGCGTGAGTCACGACAATCCGAACTTTCTCGCCCTAGGCTGGCTGACTGGTGAAATCAATGACACGCTGGCGCAGGCGCGCCAGCAACTGGAAGCTTTCGCCTCAGCCTCCACTGAGGGAGCGTCAGCCGCGGACAATGGTCTGCTGAAGCACTGCCTGGAATTGATCCACCAGGTGCACGGCAGCCTCCATATGGCCGAATTAAGCGGCGCCGCTATGCTCGCCGAGGAAATGGAGCAGCTGGTTCAGGCGCTGGCTGGCGGTGAGGTGGAAAATAGTGACGAGACGCGCGAATTTCTCATGCGCGCCCTGCTCGAACTTCCCCTGTACCTGGAAAAAGTATCCTTTCAACGGCGCGATAACCCCATACTTCTGCTCCCTTTATTGAACGACCTGCGAGCAGTGCGTCGTGAGCGCCTGATTACCGAGGGGGCTCTCTTCGCTCCGGACTTGTCGCCACTGGAACAGGTGCGCGGTAAACGGCAGGCCCTTACTGGAAACAACGCCAAGTTGCAGGAGCTGGTTGGCAAGCTGCGCAAGATGTATCACGTGGCGGGCGCAGGACTAATTCGCGATGTCAACAGTAAAGAGAGCCTCGCTTACCTGGTAAAGGTCGCGGAGAAGATGTCACTGCTGTACAGCGGCAGTGTGCGTCGGCCGTTATGGGAGATCTTGCTCGGCATTTTCGAGGCGGTTGCTGAGCACCGTATCAGCGTAATGCCCGCTCTGCGCCAGTTATTGCGGCGCATCGACGTGGAATTCCGCCTGCTCGCCGGGCGCGGAGCCAAGGTGCTCGACGCGCGCCTGGACCGCGACCTGGTGCGCAATCTGTTGTTTTATGTGTACCTCGCTGGCCCCAACGGCCCGCGTTGCCAAGCGCTTTATCAAACATACGCACTCGATAAGGCGGTGCCCGGTACACCGCGTCCGGATACTGAAAATGCTCTGGCCATGGGGCCAGAGGCCCTGGGCACGGCAGTGGAAGCACTGCGCGAAGAGTTGCGGCTAGTGCGCGAGGCACTGGAACCCGAAACTGCCAGCACCGAACGGCCGCCCCTGTCCGATACTGCCGCCATCGCCAAACGAGTGGCGGATACACTCGGTGTGTTGGGCCTGGAAAACCAGCGGGCCCGTGCCCGTACCGTGTACGAATGTCTTCGCGACGCCGCGCGCGGTCAGGATGTTGACGAGCTGTTACTGCGCGCCGCGGGCGATCTGGTGCAATTAGATACTGCCCTGGCATCCACTGCCGCGCGCAATAAGCAAGTCAACGACGATCAGCCGCTGATGGGCGATGCCACCAACACAGTGTTGCGCGAGGCGCGCCTCGCCCTGGAGGTGGTCAAGGAGGCGGTGGTGGAATACATCGCCAGTCACTGGGATATCAGCTATTTGAGCCGGGTGCCGGAGCGCTTGCAGGAGGTCTGCGGCGGTCTGGAAATGGTCGGTTATCAGCGCGCAGGAAAAATAGTCGATGCTTGCAAACGCTATGTGAGCGAGCGGTTGATCGAGGCTGAGGAGCAACCTGAGTGGAAGCTGCTCGACACACTGGCAGATGCGATTACCAGTGTCGAATACTACTTGGAGCGCCGCTCTGATGGTATTGAAGATGCCGATATGCTGCTCGCGCTGGCCGAAGATAGTGTAGCGACTCTCGGCTTCGCGGTGACTGACGAAGCTCTTGAGATTGAGGCCGAGCCCCTGTCCGTCGGGGACGCCGCTACCGCCGATGAAACCGAGGCAACAGCGGACTTCATTGCGGAATTGCCCGATGAGCCAGTTCAGGAGCCGATTTCCGCTGCAGAAACTACCGCGGTAGAAGAGGGTGACTACACTGCTGAGCTGCAATTGGCGGGCACGCAGCCGACCGCGGTTGAGACTGTGGAGTTCGAGTCCGAGTCCGAGCCCGACACGACTTTATCCGCCGACGCTGATGCGCATGCCGAGCCGGTTGAAACTGCACCGGCTGCGAGTCTCGATGACGACGACAACCTGATCGACGATGAGATTGTCGAGATATTTTTGGAAGAGAGTGCCGAGGTACTCGAAACTATCGGTCAATACTTCCCCCAGTGGGCTGCCAACTTCGGTAATCGCGACGCGCTGGTAGAGTTCCGCCGTGGCTTCCATACGCTCAAAGGCTCCGGCCGTATGGTCGAGGCCGTGGAAGTCGGCGAGCTGGCCTGGGCTGTCGAGAATATGCTCAATCGGGTGATTGACGACACGGTGCAACCCACCCGTGCCCATGTGGAGCTCGTGGAACAGGTTCGCCGCAAATTGCCATCGATGATCGAAGGCTTCCGGTTGCGCACCGGAGATCCGGATCCGCAGCGCACTGCACAGTTGGAGGCTTGGGCCCAACAACTGGCCAATGGAGAAGAACCGGAAGATTTGTTGGCCGCCTCCGAATCGCAAATGCCGGAAATCCCGGCTGCGGAAGAGGCGGCAGATGCGGGCGAGGATATTGATCAGCTGTGGGAAATTTTCGCTCAAGAAGCGGAGACCCACTTGGCAGTGGTGGATGAATTCCTCGCCGAGATGAGGGATGCGGCGCCCCTGTATGACGTGCCGTCCGATCCAATGCATCGCGCTCTGCACACCCTCAAGGGGTCAGCGCATATGGCCGAGGTAACGGCCGTGGCGCAGCTTGTTGCCCCCCTGGAACGGTTTGCCAAGGAGCTGCGCACCTACCAGGTATCCATTGATGCGGACATATTCGAACTGTTCAGCGATGGCGCGGACTATGTCCGCCGTGCACTCGAACAGATCCGCGCCGGAGAAGCGCCGGTAATCGAAAAGTCTGAACAGTTCCTCGCTCGTGTGGCTGAGCTGCAGGAACGGTCCGTCGGTCAGATGATCCGCGAGCGCGAGGCCAATCAACCCAAATCGGTGGATCCCCAGCTGCTGGCGGTCATTATGGCCGATGGCATGAAAGTACTGCTGGACGCGGACCAAATGCTGAAGCAGTGGCGCTCAAATCCCGCTGACAAGTCGCTGTTGGCTCCGGTTGCCGAAGAGCTGCAAGTACTGGAAGAAGCCGCCAGTCGTGCACAACTACCGACATTAGCCGAATTGTCGCGGCTACTGCTGAATGTCTATCGCAAGGTGATCGATGGCCGCCTTGAGGTGGAACCCGCGCTTTGGTCCGCCCTGGAGGAGGGGCATAGTGAGCTGCTTGATCTCGTCGATGCCGTAGCGGCGGCTCAGGATCTGCCCGAGGTCAGCGAAGCGGTTGGCGAGGCACTGCGTTATCTCGCTCAAGGAGACAATGTATCGTCCGAAGAGGACGATTACGACTTGGCTGAGCTGGGCATCGACAGCACCGATATTCCCGTTGCCCAGGCAGAAGAAGAGGTCCCCGTCGCAAGTGTCGCAGCTAGTGACGACAGCGGCGACTGGGGGCTCGATGGACTGCTGGCGGCTGAAGCGGACCACATGCCCGCCACCGAAGATGAGCAACGGACAACGCCAGCGGCGGAAGAAAACGCTCCTGTACCGCCTGTTGCGGAAGCAGTCGAGCCTGCTGCGGTTATTACTACCGAAGAAGTGGGTGGTCTGGATACGGATGGCCGCGACGAGGCCGGCGTATTCGGTGACCTGAGCTTTGATGATTTGTTGATTGCCGATGGGCAGTCGTCTGCCCCCAGTGCGGTTGAAGGGAGTGAAACGCCCCTCGAGGAGCAGGTCACTCCGGCT
Source organism: Microbulbifer thermotolerans (assembly GCF_001617625.1). Classification (NCBI taxonomy): domain Bacteria; kingdom Pseudomonadati; phylum Pseudomonadota; class Gammaproteobacteria; order Cellvibrionales; family Microbulbiferaceae; genus Microbulbifer; species Microbulbifer thermotolerans. The sequence goes on from NZ_CP014864.1 coordinate 238,631, forward strand.
GCGCCGATGGCGGAGGAACCGGCGAGTACTGTCGCCGAGGTGCGACAGCCAGTGGCAGATACGTCGCCGTCGGACGACGAACTGCAAAAGCTGCTCGCGGATATTGATCCCGACGTCGTCGAAGTGTTTTTGGAAGAAGCCGGCGACCTGGTCGATGAGCTGGAGGAACTGATCCAGGAGTGGGAGCAGGCGCCAGCTGACCAAAGCCAGGCCGAAGCGTTGAAGCGGGTACTGCACACCTTCAAGGGCGGTGCGCGTATGGCCGGTGTCATGGGACTGGGTGAAGTGGCGCACCGCTTCGAGACAGTTATTGAGGGCATGCAGGGCAAAGCAGAGCCTTCAATGGAATTCTTTGCCGATGCTCACGCCATCTATGACCGCATTGCAGCCGGTGTGGAAACCGTGCGTGCCTGGATGGGGGGTGAACAGTTGGACGCATTTGCCCAGTTGCTCAGCACTACCTGGGCCGATGCGCAAATGGCGGAGGACGCGGCCCCGGCGGGTTATCAAGAGACACCCGAGGTGACCCCCGTATTGGATGAACCGAGGCAGGCCGCCGAAATAACGGATACAACCCCGGAACCGCCGGCTGAGCAGCCTCCGCAGGCCGTGCCGGCGCCCAGGGATGAACCACCGAGCAATGTGCTGCCGTTTATCCGCAAGAAAGCGGGTGTCAGCGAACGCGAATCCGGCGCTGGGGTGAGGAGCCAGCCGCAAGAGATGGTGCGGGTGGCTGCGGAGCTCTTGGAGGAACTGGTTAACCTGGCGGGTGAAACCTCCATTTCGCGCAGCCGGCTGGAAGAGCAGATCAGCGAGTTTGGCCTGGCTCTGGATGAAATGGATTCCACCCTGCAACGCTTGAACGAACAGTTGCGGCGCCTGGATATGGAAACCGAGGCGCAAATCTTGTTCCGCCAGGAGCAGTTGGCTGAGCAGGACGATGATTTCGATCCGTTGGAGATGGACCGCTACTCATCCATTCAGCAACTGTCCCGCTCTCTTCTCGAATCCACATCGGACTTGATGGAGCTGCGCGCGACGCTCGGCAACAAAGCGCGAGATACCGAGACATTGTTGTTGCAGCAGTCCCGGGTGAATACGGAGCTGCAGGAGGGACTCATGCGCAGCCGCATGGTGCCCTTCTCTCGCCTGGTGCCGCGCCTGCGTCGCATTGTGCGACAAGTCAGTGCCGAGCTTGGTAAGCAGGTTGATCTGGTGTTCTCCAACGTCGAGGGTGAGCTGGACAGATCCATGCTCGAACGCATGGTGGCTCCGCTCGAGCATATGTTGCGCAACGCGGTGGATCACGGGATTGAAGCGCCGGAGGTACGCGCCGCAGCGGGCAAGCCGGAGCGCGGTCGTATCAGTGTGGCGCTGGAGCGTGAGGGCAGTGAGGTAGTGCTCTCTATCAGCGACGACGGCGCTGGTATCAATTTGATGAAAGTCCGGGAGAAGGCCATAGAGAGAGGTCTGATGCGCCCGGATGCGGAGTTGTCCAATAACGAGATCCTGCAGTTTATTCTTCAGGCGGGCTTTAGTACCGCGGACAAAGTTACGCAGATCTCCGGACGTGGCGTTGGTATGGACGTGGTGTCGGCGGAAATCAAACAGATCGGCGGCACCGTGCATATCAACTCCCAGGCGGGCCAGGGCACGGAGTTTATTGTCCGATTGCCGTTTACGGTGTCGGTGAACCGCGCCTTGATGGTCAAGATCGGCGAAGATCTTTTCGCTCTGCCGTTGAATACCATTGAAGGGATAGTGCGGCTCAGTCCCTTTGAGTTGGAACACTACTACCGCACTGAGGGTGCACACTTCGAATACGCTGGTGAGCCCTATGAGGTGAGCTATTTCGGTACTCTGCTGAAGTCAGGGGCCCGTCCGAAGCTCGACGGGCGGGACATGCAGCTGCCGGTGTTGTTGGTGCGCTCCGAGGGCCACGCCATGGCACTGCAGGTCGATGCCATCATGGGGAGTCGGGAAATCGTGGTGAAAAGCCTGGGCCCCCAATTTGCCGGTGTGCAAGGGGTTTCCGGTGCAACGGTAACCGGTGACGGTACCGTGGTGGTGATTCTCGATCCCCACGCCCTGCTTCGCCGCCAGGCGGCGCAGTTGGCGCGGCCCGATGTGGCGAAGCTGGAATCAAAACCCCAGGTGCTCCCGGAGCCGGAGGAGCGGCAGCTTAAGGTCATGGTAGTGGACGACTCCGTGACGGTGCGCAAAGTGACTTCCCGCTTCCTGGAGCGTGAAGGCTATCTGGTTACCACTGCCAAAGATGGTCAGGACGCGGTAATTCAGCTGCAGGATCAAATTCCCGACCTGATACTGCTCGATATCGAAATGCCGCGCATGGATGGCTTTGAGGTGGCGCGGCATATCCGTGGAAACCAGCGGCTGAGAGATATTCCGATCGTGATGATCACTTCCCGAACAGGCAGTAAACACCGCGACTACGCCTTGTCGTTAGGCGTAAATCATTATTTGGGTAAGCCCTATCAGGAAGAGGTCTTATTGGAAACGATCCGGGAATATACCGGCGAGGCGGCGGCCAGCGGCTGACAGCCCATCAGTAAACGGAAAAGAGATTGGCGATGAGTGAAGTGAAAGCGCTGTCGGTGGATGTGCCCCAGGAGCTGAGCAGTCTGTTGCTGCCGTTGGCGGATGGCCAGCTGCTGGTGCCTGTGGACACCTTGTCGGAAGTCATTGCCATGCAGACGCCAGTGGCAGCCTACGACGCTCCGGCTTGGTATCTGGGCGAGCTCAACTGGCGCGAGCAGCGGCTGCCACTGTTGTCCTTCGAAGTAATGCGGGGAGGGCCATTGGCGGCTGTCAGTGAGAGTGGGCGTATCGCTGTATTGAACAGCGGCAATCCCGGAGGTGACCTGCCGTTTCTTGCCCTGGTGCTCGCGGGTACGCCGCGTTTGGTGCGGGTAACTCCGGAAGAATTGGCGCGCCGCGATCAACCTTGTCACCAGGGAGAGCTGATGCATGTGGCTCTATCTGGAGAAGAAGCCGTGATTCCAGATCTGACTGGACTCGAACGGGCTTGTCTGCAGTATCGCAATAATCGTTGACCCCCCTTAACACCGTTCAATTTCGGTACCTGATTCGCGAATGCCCTCTCCACGCAGGGCACTGAGCCCGCAAAGAACTGCACGGGCGGGTCGGAGAGGTGGGTAGCTCCGCTCTCCGACTTAAAACAGCTCTTCCGGTAATGCTTTTTCCTGTTGCTCGTCGTTAGCTGCGTCCTTGTCATCACCGTTATAAATCGGCTGATAGGCGCTGTAGGTCTCGCGGCCCGGTATCCGGTCAGCGCGGAAGATCTCGAACATGCCACTGCGGGAAGTGCGCAGGCCGGTTTTCGGATTGATGCGAACAGTAACAATGTCGTCCGGCTGAGGTAGGTGCCGCTCCGGCAGCCCCTCCAGTGCGGCACTCATAAAGTCGATCCAGATGGGGAGAGCCGCCGAGCCGCCGTACTCATTTTTGCCCAGCTCGCCATTGGAGTCGAAGCCGACCCAGGTGCTAGTGACCAAGTAGGGGCTGTAGCCGGAGAACCAGGCATCGCGCGGGCCGTTGGTGGTGCCGGTTTTGCCGGCGATATCGCCCCGTTTCATTACCAATGCGCGACGACCGGTGCCCTTCTTAATGACGTCCTTCAGGATTGAATCCATGATGTAGGCCGTTTGTGGTGATATCGCTCTGGGCGCACGGGGGCGCGCCTGTTCCCCGGCTGGATCAAGTGGTGCCGTTGGCAGGGTACGCAATTCAATCGGTTCTTCGTCCGTTGACGAGACGTCGCGCTCGAGCTGTGCTTCCAACAGATCCACGGGTTCAAGCGGAAGCTGCTCGCTTCCGGGCTCGGGACAGTTGCGGCACACCGTCAGCGGCAATGCCTGGTAGGCCAGCTGTCCGTGGACGTCCAACACTTTGTCCACCAGATAGGGTTCGATACGGTAGCCGCCGTTGGCGAAGGTGGCGTAGCCTCGGGCCACCTCGAGTGGCGTCAGCGCAGAGCTACCCAGGGCGATAGTCAGATTGCGGGCCAGCTTGCTGCGTTCGAACCCAAAGCGCTCGACAAAGCCCAGTGCATAATCGATACCCAGGGCCTGTAACAGGCGGATGGATACCAAGTTGCGCGATCGGTACAGCGCTTCGCGCAAGCGGATGGGGCCAAGAAAGCGACCGCTGTCGTTTTCGGGGCGCCACACGTCTTGCAGATTGGTTTCTTCGAAGATAATGGGCGCGTCGTTGATAATGCTGGCGGCGGTATAGCCTTTCTCGATTGCAGAAGCGTAGATAAACGGCTTGAAGTTGGAGCCGGGCTGGCGCGCCGCCTGGGTAACGCGGTTGAAATGGCTTTGATGGAAATCGTAGCCTCCAACCAGGGCGCGGATGGCGCCGTCCTCAGGATCTAAAGAAACCAGCGCGCCCTGTGCTTCCGGCACTTGTGCCAAGTGCCATTCCTCGCGCGGCTGAGCGGTTTCCTGCTCTGCAGAGGCGGGCTCATCACCGACTTCAAAGGGGTCTTCTGCGCCCGCTTCATTCCCAGCTTTCGCCGTTTCGGAGTTCGGCTCGGGTTTTATCTCCACACGGCGCAGGCGCACTACATCTCCAGGGGCGAACATTTCCTCGGCTGAGCGCAGGCGTGGCCCTCGGGCGTTTTCGGAAAGGTAAGGGCGGATGCTGTCCAGGCCGTTTTCCCAGGGTATTTCAACGACACGGCGATCCCGCAGCTGCACCTGCAGCCGCTGTGGCTCAACAGCGGTAACCACTGCAGGTTCAAGTCCTCCAAGTACTGGGATTTCATTGAGCAGATCAACCAGGAGGTCACTATCTTCCAATAATGCCGCATCCAGGCGCTGTTCCGGGCCGCGGTAGCCGTGACGGGTGTCGTATGCTTCCAGACCGCGTTGCAGCGCCTTGCGAGCCGTGTCCTGCAGGCGGCTGTCGACGGTGGTGATTATTTGATAGCCATCGGTATAGGCGTTATCGCCGAAGAGTTCTACCGCTTTCTTGCGCGCCATTTCGGCAACGTAGGGGGCGTCGAGGTCGAGGTCGCGGCCGTGATAGCTAGCGGTAACAGGAGCTGTAATGGAATTCTTGTAGTCATCCTGATCGATGTATCCCAGCTCCAGCATCCGTTTCAGAATCCAGTTGCGGCGCACCAGGGCCCGGGTGGGGTTGGCAATGGGATTATAGGTGGACGGGGCTTTGGGCAGCCCCGCCATCATGGCCCACTGGGCGAGATTGAGTTCATTGATATCACGCCCGTAATACACATGGGCCGCAGCCTGAAAACCGTAGGCGCGGTTGCCGAGAAAAATTTTATTGATGTAGAGCTCGAGAATTTCGTCTTTACTGAGTTCCTGCTCAATCTGCAACGACAGTAGTATTTCATTGAACTTGCGCAGGAACCGCTGTTCGCGGCTGAGAAAGAAGTTTCTTGCCACCTGCATGGTCAGCGTGCTGCCGCCGGACTGGATGGAGCCCGTTTGCAATAATTGTGATGCAGCTCTCACTAAACCTTTAATAGAGACGCCGTTATGGGAGTAAAATCCTGAGTCCTCGGCGGCGAGTACGGCTTTGATAAACAATTCAGGTGTTTGCTCGATCGTGATCGGGTTGCGCCGTTTCTCGCCGAATTCCCCAATCAGCTTCATGTCCTGTGAGTAGATTCGCAACGGTGTCTGCAGGCGGATATCGCGCAGGCTCTCCACCGATGGCAATCCCGGCTTGAGGTAGAGATAGATACTGGCAAAGGCCATGGCTGTTGCTGCAGCGCCTGCCAAACAGAGCCAGAGTAGGGACAGCAGGCGATTGCGGGCTTTTTCGGTCATGGAAACGCTTCTGTTGTGGGATCTTCCCCGCGGGCGGTTGCACGGGCGGGGCTCTTCTGAACTTTTTCGGATAATACAATGTTGATTATACGAATATTGTGCGCTGTTACCTATGCAATTGATGGTTGCGGCGGTAATTTAAAGTGCTATAACATCAAATTCTCATAACCCACGGAAAAGATAAGAAAAATGGGGATGCTCCCTTTCCTCAACAAAGGCCCCAAGGCCATGCTGGGACTCGATATCAGCTCCACCGCTGTCAAGCTGCTGGAGCTCAGTCGCAACGGCGACCGGTATCGGGTCGAGTGTTATGCCGTGGAGCCTCTGCCGCCCAATGCGGTGGTGGACAAAAATATCAACGACGTGGGCGCGACCGCGGAGGCTATCCGCAAGGTAGTGCGCCGTTCCAAGACCCGTCTGCGCCAGGCGGCAGTGGCTGTATCCGGCTCCGCGGTGATTACCAAAACTCTGGAAATGCCAGCGGATCTCTCCGATGATGATCTGGAGGCCCGGATAGCGCTGGAAGCAGAACAATACATTCCTTTTTCGCTCGACGAAGTAAACCTGGATTTTGAGGTGCAGGGGCCATCGGCCAAAGGCGAGGGCCAAGTGGAAGTTCTGCTGGCCGCTTGTCGCAGCGAGACGGTCGAGCAGCGGGTTTCCACTCTGACCGAAGCTGAACTCCAGGCGGGGGTGGTGGATGTGGAAGCCTACGCGATTGAACGGGCTTACACACTGATGGAGCGCCAGTTCCCGCCCCAGGAGCAACTGGTGGTTGCGGTGATTGATATTGGCGCGACGATGACCGCGCTTTCGGTGCTGGTGGACGGCAAGACCGTCTACACTCGCGAACAGTTGTTTGGCGGCCGCCAGCTAACCGATGAAATCCAGCGCCGTTACGGTCTGTCTTCGGAAGAGGCCGGTTTAGCCAAGCGCCAGGGCGGTAGCGGCTTGCCGGACGATTACTATCCGGAGGTGCTGGAGCCTTTCCTCGATGCCGTGGTGCAACAAGTCACGCGCTCTCTACAATTTTTCTACTCGTCCTCTTCCTACAGCGACGTCGACTACATACTGCTTGGCGGCGGTGTAGCGGCGATGGATGGACTGGCCGATATGGTCGGTCAGAAACTCAACAAGCCGACATTGGTGGCCAATCCTTTCCTCGATATGGCGGTGGCCTCTCGGGTCAACAGCCAGGCGCTGGCCAGCGAAGCTCCGTCGCTGATGATTGCCGCCGGCCTGGCGATGCGGGAGAAGGAGTACTGAGATGGCGAAGATCAACCTACTCCCCTGGCGTCAGGAATATCGGGCGCAAAAACAGAAAGAGTTCCAACAGGTAGCCGTGTTGGTGGTAATGGCAGCCGGCTTTTCCCTGTTTCTGTGGATGAAGACCGTCGACGGTCAAATTGCCAATCAAAATGAGCGCAATCAGATACTGCAAACGGAAATCAATACGCTGAACAAGCAGGTGCGCGAAATCAAGGAGTTGAAGAAGCGCCGGCAGGAGTTGATTGACCGCATGCGCGTGATCCAAGAGTTGCAGGGCAACCGGCCGCTGGCCGTGCGCTATTTCGATGAGATGGTCCGGGCGGCACCGGAAGGGCTTTGGCTGACCAGCCTGGCGCGCAAAGGTAATGCGGTGCAAATCGCCGGGGTGGCGGAATCCAACAACCGGGTTTCCTCCTTTATGCGCAATCTGGATCAGTCCGACTGGTATGAAAACCCCAACCTCACGGGAGTGACCGCCAGGCCTGAATTCGGCGAACAGGCCAGCGCTTTCCAGATGACTGTCAATGTCAGCGGGCGCAAAAAAGACGAAGAACAAGCTGACGCGGGAAATTAAAGGGGCCCGACCATGGCATTGGAGGATACGCTCAAAAAACTTAACGAGCTCGATATCAACGATATCGATTTCTCGCGCGTGGGAGTCTGGCCTCTGGCCGGGCGCGTGGCATTGCTGATCGTAATCGCTGCCGTATTGATTGCCGGAGGTTATTACGTCTTGATCAGCGATCGCTATCAACAGCTGGAGCTGGCCGCCAACAAGGAACAGGAACTGTTTACACAGTTCGAGCGCAAGTCGTTCGAGGCGGCCAACCTGGATGCCTATCGCGAACAGCTGGCGGAAATGGAAGATATCTTTGGCGCTCTGTTGAAACAGCTTCCCAAGGACACAGAGGTACCGGGGCTGCTGGAGGATATCGACGAGTATGGCCGCGGCAGTGGGCTCACTATTAAAAAGGTGCAGCTGGAGAATGAGCAGGTCGGCGAATTTTATGTTGAGCTGCCCATCCGCATCGAGGTGGAAGGCGGTTATCACGAATTTGGGGCTTTCGTCAGCGGTATCGCAGGTATGCCGCGCATCGTCACCCTGCATGATTTTGATATCAAGACAAGTAAAGACAGCGGTGCATTGCTGAGTATGGTCATCAATGCCAAGACCTATCGCTACAAGGATCAGGGGGAAGAGGGATGATGAAACGCATTGCCCTTGTCTCGGTCCTGCTGACTCTGGCCGGCTGCGCGCTCGACGGCGACCACAGTGACCTGCGGCAGAAAATGGCCGCGGTTAAACACAAGCCGAAGGGGCAGATAGAACCGATACCTACCTTCACGCCATACAGCCCCTATGTCTACAGTGCGGCCGCTCAGCGCAGTCCGTTCAGCCGTCCGGTGCTGGAGTCTGAACAGCGGTTGGTGGGGCGCAAGCTCGATGTGGCACCAGACTTAAACCGCCAGCGGGAACTGCTAGAACGCTTCAATTTTGATGCCTTGTCCATGGTGGGAACCCTGTCCAGGGGCGGCCAGCTCTGGGCGCTGATCGACGACGGCGAGGGTGGTATTCACCGAATCACCGTCGGCAATTATCTGGGCAAGAACCACGGGCGGGTGGTCAACGCCTCAGAAACCCAGATTGATGTTTTGGAAATCGTACCGGATGGCACCGGTGGCTGGATCGAAAGGCCGCGGGCGCTGACTTTGGAAGAGAAGGACAACTGATAATGATCAACACGCAACTCGCCAGGTTAATGGCTCTCTTTCGGGTTCTGTTGCTCAGTTTGGCGCTGATCCCAGCGGTTTCGTCGGCTCAGGTCAACCAGCTAAACGACATCCAGTTTTCCGAGCTGCCCGGAGGCCGTGTACAGTTGCGGCTCACGTTCAGTGATCTGCCGCCGGAACCCACCGGATACACTATTGAGCAGCCGGCCCGCATAGTGATGGATTTTGCCGGTGTGGAGAGCGCGCTGCCAGAGAAAAAGTATTCTTTGGGTATCGGCAGTGCGCGCAGCGCCGTGGTGGTCTCCAGTGAAGACCGCACTCGCCTGATCGTCAATCTGGATCAACTGCCGGTCTATACCAGCGAACGCAAAGGTAACCAAGTTATCATGGAGATAGGTGCGGACTCCGCGACAACGGCTTCCGTGGCCGCAGCTCCGGTAACGCCAAGCCATGATCAGGGCTTGAATCTTGGTGGACAGAAGCAGTTCCGGGCCGCGGGGGATGTGGCCATCCGCAATGTGGATTTCCGCCGCGGTGAAGCGGGTGAAGGCAAGCTGATAGTGAGTCTTACGGACCCGGCGGTGAATATCGATGTCGAGCGTACCCGCGGCAAGATTATGCTGACTTTTCTCGGCGCGGATTTGCCGGAGTCTCTGCGCCAGCGTCTGGATGTCACCGATTTTGCGACTCCGGTCAAAACCATCACCGTCGATTATGACGGCCGCAACTCTGTGATTTCGGTGGAGCCCTCAGGCAGCGATTACGATTACCTGGCCTATCAGGCGGACGGTGAGTATGTGCTGAGCGTCAAACCGCTCACGGTGGCGGAAATACGCGAGAAACAGAAAGAGTTCCAGTTCACTGGCGAGAAGCTGTCGCTGAACTTCCAAGATATTGAAGTGCGTTCCGTACTGCAGCTGATCGCGGACTTCACTGACCTCAACTTGGTGGCCAGCGATACAGTCAGTGGCCGAATCACCCTGCGTCTCGACGGTGTACCCTGGGATCAGGCGCTGGATCTGATCCTGAAAGCCAAGGGGCTGGACAAACGTCAGGAGGGCAATGTGATTATGGTGGCGCCGGCGGCGGAAATTGCTGAGCGCGAGCGCCAGGAGCTGGAAACTCGCAAGCAGCTTGAAGAGCTGGCTCCGCTGCATACCGAGTATATCCACGTGCGTTACGCCGACGCGCGCGAACTGTTTACGCTCTTCTCTGGTCAACAGCAGGGTGGTGGATTTAATCAGGGCAATTTTGCCGGTGGTCGGCAGGACGATGACCAGCGCAGCATCCTCTCGTCCCGTGGTAGTGCCATTGTCGACGAGCGCACCAACACAATTATTTTGACAGACACTGAAGAGAAGATTGCCCAGTTCCGCGAACTGATCGAAGCCATTGATATTCCCATCCGCCAAGTCATGATCGAGGCGCGCATCGTCAACGCCAACTCGGATTTCCAGCGGGACTTTGGAGTGCAGTGGAACTACGTCGAAAGCCACAATATTGATGACGACAAGATAGGTATTGGTTCTGGAACCCAGGATTCTGGCACTGTTACTGGTAATGGTTCGGGGCCAAGCGTCTCTTCGCCAGTCAGTACGCACGGCGCGCCCTTGGTGGACTTAGGATTGACGGAGTCGGCTGGCAGCATTGCCTATGCGATCTTGAAAGACAACTTCTATCTGGGCCTGGAATTGTCGGCGTTGGAGGATGTGGGTAAGGCGGAGATTGTCTCCCAGCCCAAGGTGATGACTGGCGACAAGCAAGAGGCCACTATCCAGTCTGGTGTGGAAATCCCCTATCTGGAGGCCACCTCCTCCGGGGCTGCATCGGTGACTTTCCGCGAGGCGGTGCTGCAGCTGAGTGTGACGCCGCAGATTACGCCGGACAACAACATCATCATGGACCTGCAGATCGACCAGAATAGCGTCGGCGAACTGTATACCGACTTGGCAACCGGTAGCGAGATCCCGGCTATTAACGTCAATACCCTCTCGACCAAGGTGCTGGTCAGCAACGGGGAGACGTTGGTACTCGGTGGTATTTTTGAAAGCCAGGTAATCGAAGGTGAGACCAAGGTGCCGCTACTGGGGGACATCCCCTATTTGGGCCACTTGTTTAAGAGGAGCACCCGCCAGAATGACAAGCGCGAGCTGCTGATCTTTATCACGCCGCGGATAATGGAAGACGAGTTCTTCTTCTCCAAGTAGTGATTGCCACGACGGTAGGGATACCAGGTCGTCAGGCACAAGGATGTGCAGCCCCTTCACCTATTACACTCAAAATAGGTGCAATGCCGAGAAGACCCGCCGGCTGAGAGCGGGAACCGAGCTAGTCCCACACGAGCTTTCCCAAACACTTAGAGTCAAGCATGCCCAACAGCGAGGCTGCTTATTCTTGCCGCCTAGTGTATCGTAGAAAAAACGCTCCAAATTAAGACACTACGTGATCGAACACTCTATCTTTCTCGTCGGCCCCATGGGGGCTGGCAAGTCCACTATCGGAAAACTGCTGGCGCTTCAGTTGGGTCTGCCTTTCGCGGATACCGACAAGGTGCTGGAAGATCGCACCGGTGCCGATATCCCCTGGATTTTCGATGTCGAGGGTGAGGCGGGCTTCCGGCGCCGTGAGAGCGAAGTGCTCGAGGATCTATGCCGGGGGCCCGTGCAGGTGATCGCTACCGGCGGAGGTATAGTGCTCGCAGAGCAAAACCGCCGGCAGCTGAAAAAACACGGATTGGTCGTCTATCTGCAGGCGAGCGCGGACCAATTGCTCGAGCGTACCGCCAAGAATTCCAATCGCCCTTTGCTGCGGGTGGCCGATCCCCGCGCGCGTATTATCGAATTGCTGGAGCAGAGGGATCCGCTTTACCGGGAAGTGGCGGACCTTATTTGCGATACCGACGATTGCACACCGAAACAAGCCGCCCTTATGGTGGCTGAGCGGCTGGTAAGTGATTAGCCCGGTTCCACGCCTGTGCTAAAGTGCCCTCCTGCCCGCGGTGCGGCCGCCCGTGGGTTTGCACCGGAAATGTTGGAATGTCATTAGGAGGGCGCAGTGCACAGTCTGAATGTGGAACTGGGAGATCGCAGCTATCCCATCGTGATCGGATCGCAGTTGTTGGGTGATCCGCAATATCTCCTCCCCTATATCCGCGGCAGGCAGGTCTGCGTGGTGACCAATGAGACTGTTGCGCCCCTGTACCTGGAGCGGCTGCTCGAGGGCTTGTCGGATTTCGACAAGGTGGACACCATCGAATTGCCTGACGGTGAGACCTTCAAAACCCTGGATACGCTCAACCGGATCTTCGACCTGCTACTCGAGCGGCGCCACAACCGCACGACCACTCTGATCGCACTCGGTGGCGGCGTAATCGGGGATATGACCGGTTTTGCCGCCGCCTGCTACCAGCGGGGTGTTGATTTTGTGCAAGTGCCGACAACGCTGTTGGCGCAGGTGGATTCCTCCGTTGGCGGCAAGACTGGAGTCAACCACCCCCTGGGCAAGAACATGATCGGCGCTTTCTACCAGCCCCGCATGGTGCTGGCCGATATGGATACATTGAGCACCCTGCCAAAAAGGGAGCTGGCGGCAGGGATCGCTGAAGTCATCAAATACGGCCTTATCTGTGACGCCCCTTTCTTTGAATGGCTGGAAGGCAATATGCCGCGTCTTCTGGCGTGTGAACCCGAGGCACTGGCCTATGCGGTGGATCGCTGTTGCCGAGACAAGGCCGCAGTGGTGGCGGAGGATGAGCGGGAGTCCGGGCGCCGCGCCATACTGAATTTTGGGCACACCTTCGGTCATGCGATCGAAGCGGTACAAGGGTATGGCAGTTGGCTGCACGGCGAGGCGGTGGCTGCCGGCATGGTGATGGCGGCGGAGTTGTCCAGTCTGCGCGGCGATATCGATGCCGGCTTGGTAGGGCGTATCCGCGCTCTGCTGGCTGCCGCGGAACTTCCCCTGGCAGCCCCGGAAGGTATGGCAGTGCAACAGTTCCTCGACGCCATGGCGGTGGACAAGAAAGTCTTGGACGGTCGCCTTCGTTTGGTACTGCTGCGCGCGTTGGGAACGGCGCAAATCGTCGACGACACCCCGCGGGAGTTGCTGGTAGAAGCGCTTCGGAATTGCGGTGCCGTATGACAAATAGCCTGCAAACTTTGCAATGCTGAGGATTTTTTGACGGATTTTTATAGAGAAAGAAGATAAATCTGTTTTTTATGTAGCAGGCAGGAGAAAAATCTGGCAATTCTTGCAATTGCAGTTGCCCGCCAGTAATATTGCGCGCCCCCTCCGAAAAACCGGGGGCAGCAAAATGCCAACAAGAAACAAGGAAAAGCCCCGCTAGTGGGCTTTTTTTGTCTGGGGTGACAGCAACCGCGGCACGCGGACCTGGGGCTCCGGAGATCCCGCAACGATAAAGATGAGGAATTCTATGGGTAGCGGTCTGTATCGGTTGGATGAGTTCAAGGACAACTGCGGTTTTGGTCTGATCGCACACTTGAAGGGCGAGGCCAGTCACAAGCTGGTGCAGACCGCCATCGAGTCCCTGACCTGCATGACACACCGCGGCGGTATTGCCGCCGATGGGAAGACCGGTGACGGCTGTGGCCTCCTGCTGCAGAAACCCGATGCGTTTCTGCGCGCCGAGGCGCGCGATGTCTGTGGCGCGGAGCTGACCGATACCTACGCCGTCGGCGCCATTATGCTGCCCCTGGATGAGGCCGCTGCGCAGAGCGCGCGGGAAACCCTCGCGCGTGAACTGGAAGCCCAGGGCCTGCGTGTGGCTGGATGGCGCCCCGTACCCACCAACCCGGACTGCCTGGGCCCCATAGCGCGGGAGTCTCTGCCGCGTTTTGAACACCTGTTGGTCAACGACGCCGAAGAACCGCTGGGTGAGCAAAAATTCACCGCGCGACTCTATGTCGCCCGGCGCAAAGCGGAGCAGCAGCTCGGTGAAGGCGTTTATATCGCCAGTTTGTCTACCGGGGTTTTGTCTTATAAAGGCTTGATGATCCCGGCGGATTTGCCGAAATTCTTTCCCGAACTGGCGGACCCGCGGCTGGAAAGCGCCATCTGTGTATTCCATCAGCGCTTTTCCACCAACACCATGCCGCGCTGGCCGCTGGCACAGCCGTTCCGCCTGCTGGCGCACAACGGTGAGATCAACACTATCACTGGCAACCGGAACTGGTCAGTGGCGCGTACGCCCAAGTTCTGTACGCCTCTCATCCCGGAGCTCACGGAACTGGCGCCGCTGGTTAACCGCGAGGGCTCCGACTCCTCCAGTCTCGACAATATGCTGGAGATGCTGCTCGCCGGGGGTATAGAGCTGCACCGGGCGGTGCGTATGCTGGTGCCGCCGGCCTGGCAGAATGTCGAGGACATGGACCCGGATCTGCGCGCCTTCTACGAATACAACTCCATGCACATGGAACCCTGGGACGGCCCTGCCGGCCTGGTGATGACCGATGGCCGCTATGCCGTTTGCACCCTGGACCGCAATGGTTTGCGCCCCTCCCGCTGGGTGATCACCAAGGATGACCTGATTACCGTTGCGAGTGAAATCGGTGTCTACGACTATGCGCCGGAAGACGTTGTCGCTAAGGGGCGGCTGGGCCCGGGACAGATGCTGTCGGTGGATACCCGCGAGGGCAAGTTGTTGCACACTGCCGATATCGACAACATGCTCAAGCGTTCCCAGCCCTATAAACGCTGGTTGAAGGAGAAGGCCAAGCGCATCCGCTCCACGCTGGTCACTGCGCCAGTGGACAACAACTTTTCCTTTGCGCAGTTTAAGGTCTACCAGAAATTGTTCAGCTCCTCCCTGGAAGAGCGCAACAATGTGGTCCGCCCCATGGCCGAGGCCGGTCAGGAAGCGGTGGGTTCCATGGGGGACGATACCCCCATGGCGGTACTGTCGCGCCACAACCGCTCCCTGTACGACTATTTCCGTCAGCAGTTCGCTCAGGTTACCAACCCGCCGATAGATCCGCTGCGGGAAACCATAGTGATGTCCCTGGAGACCTGCCTGGGGCGGGAGAAGTCTGTCTTCGAGGAAACGCCGGAACACGCCGACCGGGTTATTCTGGCCTCGCCGGTGTTGTCGCACATCAAATTCACCGCGCTGTTGAATCTGGATCGGCCCGGCTTTGAGGCCAAGATCTTTGACCTGAATTACGACCCGCAGCAGCTGGACCTAAAGGGGGCCATTCAAAAGCTTTGCTCTGATGTGGAGGCTGCAGTGCGCGCCGGCACCGTGATTGTGGTGCTGTCCGACCGGGAAATCCGCGAGGACCGGCTGCCGATTGATGCCCTGTTGGCCACCGGTGCCGTGCACCACCACTTGGTGCACGCCGGTCTGCGTTGCGACTCCAATGTCGTGTTGGATACCGCCAGTGCCCGCGATGCCCACCAGGTTGCATGCCTAATTGGTGTCGGCGCCACAGCGGTGCACCCCTATTTCTCCTACAGCATCATCAATCACCTGATTGAAACCGGTGAATTGTTGCTGGACGCGGCCGAGGCGCAGAAGAACTACCGTAAAGGCATCGTCAAAGGACTGCTGAAGATACTGTCCAAGATGGGGATATCCACCGTGGCCTCCTATAGGGGCGCCCTGTTGTTCGAGTTGGTGGGACTCGACAGGGAAGTGGTGGATCTTTGCTTCCCGGGCGCGCCCAGCCGTATCCAGGGTGCGGGTTTTGCCGAGCTGCAGGCGGATATGGCCGCGCGCGCGAAGCTGGCATGGAAGGCCCGCAAGCCGGTTTCTCCGGGCGGATTGCACAAATTTGTCTGGGGCCAGGAGTATCACACCTTCAACCCGGATGTGGTCAGCACGCTGCGGCGCGCCGCGCGCACAGGCGACTATGCCGCCTACCGCGAATACGCTGAACTGGTCAACAAGCGCCCGGTGGCGACCTTGCGCGATCTTCTGGCGTTTAAAGAGGAGGTAGAGCCGCTTCCCCTGGACCAGGTGGAGCCGGTGGAGAATATTCTGCGCCGCTTCGATTCCGCCGCCATGTCCCTCGGAGCCCTGTCGCCGGAGGCCCACGAATCCCTCGCGCAGGCGATGAACCGGCTCGGCGGCCGCTCCAACAGCGGTGAGGGCGGTGAGGACCCGGCGCGTTTTGGTACCGATAAGGTTTCCAAGATCAAGCAGGTAGCATCCGGCCGTTTCGGCGTCACCCCCCACTATCTGGTCAACGCAGAGGTGCTGCAGATCAAGATCGCCCAGGGTGCCAAGCCCGGCGAGGGCGGCCAACTGCCCGGCGGCAAAGTGAATGAATTGATCGCGCGGCTGCGCTATTCCGTGCCCGGCGTGACACTTATCTCGCCGCCGCCGCACCACGACATCTATTCAATCGAAGACCTGGCCCAGCTGATCTTTGACCTCAAGCAGGTCAATCCGGATGCACTGGTGTCCGTGAAATTGGTGTCGCGCCCCGGTGTCGGCACTATCGCCGCGGGGGTGGCCAAGGCCTACGCCGACCTGATCACCATCTCCGGCTACGACGGCGGCACTGCCGCCAGCCCCATTACCTCTATTCGCTACGCCGGCTCGCCCTGGGAGCTGGGCCTGGCGGAAACTCACCAGACGCTGCGCGCCAACGACCTGCGCGACAAGGTGCGGTTGCAGACCGATGGCGGCCTCAAAACAGGTTTGGATGTGGTCAAGGCGGCGATACTCGGCGCTGAAAGTTTCGGCTTTGGGACCGCGCCCATGGTGGCGCTGGGTTGTAAATACCTGCGCATCTGTCACCTGAACAACTGCGCTACCGGTGTCGCCACCCAGAACAAGGACCTGCGCGATGAGCACTACATCGGCACCGCGGAAATGGCTATGAACTTCTTCCGCTTTGTGGCCGAGGAGACCCGCGAGTGGATGGCGCGCCTGGGTGTTCGCACGATCGATGAGCTGGTCGGCCGTGTCGACCTTCTGCGTGTGCTCGATGGTGAGACGGACAAGCAGCGGAAACTGGATTTGTCGCCGCTGTTGCACTCCGACCCACTGCTCGACAGCAAGCCACAAATCTGCCGCCTGCCGAAAAACGCGCCGTGGGACAAGGGCGAGCTGGCGGAGCGAATGGTGGCGGAGATACTGCCGGCGATCGAGGGCCTGTCTGGTGGCGAGTACAGCTACAAAATCACTAATTGCGACCGGTCAATAGGAGCGCGCCTATCCGGTGAGATCGCCAAGCGCCATGGCAACCAGGGAATGGTAGACGCACCGATCAAAGTGCATTTGCAAGGGGTTGCCGGTCAATCCTTTGGTGTCTGGAATGCCGGTGGTCTGGAGATGTATCTGGAAGGGGATGCCAACGACTATGTGGGCAAAGGTATGGCCGGCGGCAAGCTGGTGATCCGCCCGCCGGCGGGCAGCGCCTTTGCCAGCCGTGAAACCAGCATTGTCGGCAATACCTGCCTCTACGGTGCCACCGGCGGCAAACTGTTCGCCGCCGGGCGTGCTGGCGAGCGTTTCGGCGTGCGCAATTCCGGCGCCTTCGCGGTGGTGGAAGGTGCCGGCGACCACTGCTGTGAATATATGACTGGCGGTATGGTCGCTGTGTTGGGAGACACCGGGGTGAACTTCGGTGCCGGGATGACCGGAGGCTTTGCTTACGTACTGGATCTGAAGCGCAATTTCTTCGACAAGTGCAACCACGAGTTGATTGAACTGCGGCGTATCAGCAGCGAAACACTGGAGCCCTATCAGAGCCACTTGCGCGAAGTGATCGAGGAGTATGCCGCGGAGACCGGCAGTGAATGGGGCGCGGAGTTGCTGGATAACTTCGACGATTACCTGAGCAAGTTCTGGCTGGTTAAACCCAAGGCCGCGAGCCTCGCCGGCCTGTTGGCCGATGTGCAAAAACGCGGTGAATAAGGGGGGTGATGGATCTATGAAAGAAAGACTGAGTAACGATTTCCAGTTTGTCGATGTGAGTCGTGCCGACCCACCGAAAAAAGACATCATCACCCGTACTAACGAGTTCGTTGAAATTTATCAGCCGTTCAGTGAACGGCAGGTAGCCAATCAGGCACACCGCTGTCTGGATTGCGGTAACCCCTACTGTGAAACCGGCTGTCCGGTGCACAATTACATCCCCAACTGGCTGAAACTCGTCACGGAGGGGAATGTGATGGAGGCGGCCGAACTCAGCCACCAGACCAACTCCCTGCCCGAGGTGTGTGGCCGGGTCTGCCCCCAGGACCGCCTGTGTGAAGGGGCCTGTACCCTGGGTGACGGATTCGGTGCCGTCACTATCGGTTCCGCGGAAAAGTACATTACCGATACCGCCTTTGCTCTCGGCTGGCGCCCGGACCTTTCCCATGTGCAGAAGACCGGCAAGCGCGTCGCCGTGATCGGCGCTGGCCCTGCCGGGCTCGCCTGTGCCGACGTATTGGTGCGCAACGGCGTGCAGCCGGTGGTATTCGACCGATATCCCGAGATCGGCGGCCTGATTACCTTTGGCATTCCGGAATTCAAGCTGGAAAAGTCCGTTATGCAACGGCGCCGCCAGGTTTTCACCGACATGGGCATCGAGTTTTGCCTCAACACTGAGGTCGGCAAGGATATCGCTTTCGATGCATTGCTGCGGGATTACGATGCCGTGTTTATGGGGATGGGCACATACAATTACATGAAGGGCGGTTTTCCCGGCGAGGACCTGCCGGGCGTCTATGACGCTCTGCCGTTCTTGATCGGCAACGTAAACCGCAACATGGGCTGGGAGAAAAATCCCGAAGAGTTTATTTCCGTCGAAGGCAAGCGGGTTGTTGTACTCGGCGGCGGGGACACCGCCATGGATTGCAACCGCAGCTCCATCCGCCAGGGGGCCAAGAGCGTGACCTGCGCCTACCGCCGGGACGAAGAGAATATGCCGGGTTCCCGCCGCGAAGTGGCCAATGCCAAAGAGGAAGGGGTGCGCTTCCTGTTTAACCGGCAGCCGGTGGAAATTGTTGGAGGTGGCACCGGCGGCGGCGTCACTGGTGTCAAAGTAGTGACCACCGAGCTGGGCGAAGCGGATGAAAATGGCCGCCGCCGCCCGCAGGTGGTGCCGGGCTCGGAGGAGATTATTCCGGCGGATGTTGTTCTGGTTGCCTTCGGCTTCCGTCCCAGCCCGCCGGACTGGCTGGCGGAGCACGGAATCCAGGTGGCCGAGTGGGGCGGCGTGCTGGCGCCCGCAGAGCAGCGTTTCAAGTACCAGACCAGTAACGAAAAAGTCTTTGCCGGTGGCGATATGGTGCGCGGCTCGGACTTGGTGGTTACCGCCATTTGGGAGGGCCGCCAGGCCGCAGAGGGTATTCTCGACTATCTGGACGTTTAAACCGGCCGATGTTGCAGGGCGCTGAGCCCCGGCTCCGCGCCCTGCAAACGCCATACGTGTTTTTCCCTGTCGCCGTCAGCCCACCGGTGTGCTGCCCCCCCCCCTGTTTCCGCCCCTCGCACCTCTGTACAATAGCCGTCCTTTTTAACCCGCCCTCGCCGAGAATATGGTGCAGTCCATGTCTGATTCCCCCTTCTCCACACTGAAAAACGACCGCTTTCTGCGCGCTTTGCTGCGCCAGCCGGTGGACCGCACGCCGGTTTGGATGATGCGTCAGGCGGGTCGCTATCTGCCCGAGTACCGCGCTAGCCGTGCCCGTGCGGGGAGCTTTATGGACTTGTGCCGCAATGCGGACTTGGCTTGCGAAGTGACCCTCCAGCCATTGGAACGCTATCCGCTGGATGCTGCCATTCTCTTTTCGGATATCCTCACGGTGCCCGATGCGATGGGCCTGGGGCTTTACTTTGAAGAAGGCGAGGGGCCGAAATTCCGCAAACCGCTGCGCTCCGCTGCTGATATAGAGGCACTGGAGGTCGTCGACAGCGAGCGGGACCTCGACTATGTGATGCGTGCGGTCTCCACCATTCGCCGGGAGCTGAACGGGCGTGTGCCGCTGATCGGATTTTCCGGCAGCCCCTGGACCCTGGCCACTTATATGATCGAGGGGGGCTCCAGCCGCGATTTCGCCCGCAGTAAGGAGATGCTCTACAACCGACCCGAACTGATGCATCAGTTACTCTCCGTACTTGCGGACTCGGTGACGGATTATCTCAACGCACAGATCCGCGCCGGCGCCCAGGCTGTACAGATTTTCGATACTTGGGGCGGGGTTCTGGGACACGCGGCTTACCGGGAATTTTCCCTGCAATATATGGCCCGTATCATCCGAGGTTTGACCAAGGAGGCGGAAGGCCGCCCAGTGCCGACGATTCTGTTTACCAAGGGCGGTGGCCAGTGGCTGGAAGCCATGGCGGAAAGTGGTGCGAGTGCCTTAGGGCTGGATTGGACCACGGATCTGCGCCAGGCCCGTGCCAGCGTCGGAGACCGGGTAGCCTTGCAGGGGAACCTGGATCCGGCGGTACTCTATGCCAGCCCCAAGCGGATTCGTGCGGAGGTGGCGGCGCTACTGGAATCCTACGGCCCCGGTCCGGGCCATGTTTTCAACCTGGGCCACGGTATTACCCCGAAGGTGGACCCTGAGCACGCAGGGGCGATGATAAAAGCGGTGCAGGAGCTGTCGCCCGCCTACCACGGTTAATCATCGCCGGGCGCCTGTCCCGAGATAAGAAAAGAAATCTCTGTGACTGCTGTCACAGGGGCGGGGCTGCGGGCTGCCGCAATGCCGTGGTATAAAGATCTCCGTCTATGTGGCTTGCCCGCTCACGGGGCTGGGGGACCTCTGATTAATTCGGGTGAGCACCGTAGTTGGCTTCGGTACGCTGAAGTAAGTGGGGGATTGTTCGACAACACTTGAGAACTTCTCTGTAGCTCCCGTCCTGAATCCGAGGGCTTCGGAATAGCCATTCCGTCACCTGAGCTTTTCACCTGGCATCGAAGTCTCTTTTCTGCCAGGCAGTGAATTAGTCAGCGGTTCCTAAGAACTCAAAACCCGGCGACAGTACATCCAGTGGCGATTGAACAGGTAAAAATTTCTGTAGAAGACCTGCAGCGCGGCATGTTTGTGTCTAGGTTAGACCGGCCCTGGACACAAACGCCTTTTGCGCTGCAGGGGTTCTATATTCGCGACCTGGAAGAAATTCGCCAGCTCAAAAAATATTGCCGTTACGTCTATGTAGACGTAACCAGGAGTGTTGGTGACGCCGGCATCAGACTGCGCCACATGGCCAGTGCCGCCACCCGCAATGCACCCTCCGCGGCCCGCCGTCGCAATGGCCGCGTGCCACTGGCCATCCCCTGCCGCCCGGTACAGGTCCACCACAAGGCTTATCCACCCCCCGCGCCAGCGCGCGGTGAAGCGGGCAGGGCGCGCAAACTGCAGCGGCGCCTGATGGCCAGCATGCGCGAGGTAATGGTGCAGATCCACACGGACCGCCCTCTGCCAGTCCAGCAGCTCAACAAGGTGGTCGAAGATTTAGTCGACAGCGTCTTGTGTAGCCCCGATGCCCTCAGCTGGTTGGCCCGTGTGCGAGATAAGGACGAACACACATACAGCCACTCCATTCGCGCCAGCATTTGGGCGGCGGTTTTCGGCCGTCATATCGGCCTGCGCCGCCATGAATTGGTACAGCTGGGTACAGCCGCGCTGCTCAAGGATGTGGGCAAGCTGATGATTGCCGATGAAGTACTGCAGATGTGCAATAGAGACCCGCGCAGCGAACTGGAATACCGCAAGTTCGTCGAACACAGTGTAAAGCTGTTGTCTGCGGAAGCGGTGCTCGATCCGCAAGTGATCAATATTATTCGCTGTCACCGCGAGCGCCACGACGGCAGCGGCTACCCCCAGGGATTGCGTGGAGACAAAATTCCAGTGCTGGCGCGCATGTGCGGTATTGTGACCTTCTATGACGAGGCCACCAATCCCCGCGATGTCAGTGTGCCGGTAGCACCCTCCCAGGCGGTGACACAACTCTACGACCTGCGCGATATTGCGTTCCAGGAGCAGCTGGTGGTCGAGTTTATCCAGTCCATTGGCCTGTATCCGACCGGAACCCAAGTGGAACTGTCCACCGGCGAAGTGGGGGTGGTAGTGGAGCAGACCTATCGGCAGCGCTTGAATCCCAAAGTAATGGTGGTGCTGGATAGCAGCAAGCGGCCACTGGAAAAGATGCGCCTGTTCGATATGGCTGCGGAGAACGGACGCAAGCAGAAATTAATCGAGCGGGGTAAACTCAGCGTTTGCGACAAGGTCACCATCGTCAAGGATGTGGAGCCGGGCACCTATCCACAGGTGGATGTCAACGCAGTGTGTGAGTCTTACTTGTTCAGCCGGCAGAAGCTGCCGGCATTTCTGTCCCGTCTTGTTAAGCGTTAGGCACGCATCCCTATCGTTTCCGGCCTGTAGCCGGCCAGTGCGCAATTTCCATTCCATTGTTTGAGCGCCCCTGACTATACGCAGCGTTTGGGTGAATTAGTCAGCGCTCTCCCGGTGCTCTGCGGGCTGAATATCGCCAAAATGCTGTCCCATTTTTACCGGGCTTTCGGCACCGAGGGATTCCAGCCAGCGCACCCTGTCTGCGCCGAAGAGCATGATCACCGTGGAACCCAGTTTGAAGCGCCCCATCTCCGCGCCTTTTTCCAATCGGATGGGCGAGTTATCGCCGTAACTAGTACTGCGCACCCGGCGTTTGTGCGGTGTTACCAGGCCGGCCCATACCGTTTCAATACTGGCGACGATCATGGCCCCAACCAGGATCATTGCCATGGGACCGGCGGCGGTATCGAAGACGCAGACAACCCGTTCGTTGCGGGCGAAGAGCCGCGGCACCGTTTCGGTGGTGACATCATTGACCGAAAACAGTTGTCCCGGCACATGGATCATGCGGCGCAGCGTACCGCTCACTGGCATGTGCACTCTGTGGTAGTCCCGCGGTGACAGATAAATCGTGGCGAAGCTGCCGCCAGTGAACTGTGCCGCCAGCCCTGGATCCCCGCCCACCAGCTCCAGCAGACTGTAGTCGTGCCCCTTGGCCTGAAAAATACGGCCGTTGTGGATTTCCCCCTGCTGGCTGACGGCGCCATCGGCGGGACAGGCGAGGGTGGAATCCCCCTCTACCAGCGGGCGCACACCGGGTTTCAGCGCGCGGGTAAAGAAATCGTTGAAAGTGTCATAGGCGGTGCAATCGCTCTGCTCTGCCTCACTCATATCCACATCGTATTTATCCACGAACCAGCGGGTGAAGGGGTCTTTGACCCATTTGATACGTGTTTCCGCGAGCCAGCCGGCGGCTCGGGACAGTGCGTGTTGGGGCGTCAGATATTGCAGAGCAGCGAATAGTTTGGGATGCATAATGTGATTTTTAATACCTGCAAAAAGAGTGTTGCCGGATCTATCCGGCGGGAGAGGCAGCAATTTTTCCGAGTGGTGGCTAGCTTTCCACCGGTGTGTCCGGCAGGTTACCCCACTCGCTCCAGGAGCCGGGATAGGCGCGGATATCGAAGCCCAGGGACTTGCCCACCAGCCAAGTGAATCCAGAGCGGTGGTGGCTCTGGCAGTGGGTGACGATTTGTTTGTTGCCGTCGATGCCGAGCCCGGCGAGAAAATCCCGCGCGTCCGCGCGGATACGCAGGTCCCGCTGAGGATCCATCAGCTGTGTCCACTCGCAGTTGACGGCGCCGGGAATGTGCCCGGCTTTCATCGCCAGGGCCCGCGCGCCACTGTACTCTTCGGGCGAGCGGGCGTCCCAGATAATGAAGTTTTCCTCGCCCAGGCGGCGTTGAATTTCCTCCGCATCCATTGTGGGGGCGGGATCAATGCTGATTTCGATGTCGCTGGCAGTAGGCGCTACCGGCTCTGTGGGCAGGGGCAGCCCGGCAGCGCGCCAGGCGTGCATGCCGCCGTTTAGGTAGCTGTAGGTTTTGTGGCCAATCACCTCTAGGGTCCACAGGAAACGCCCGGCCCAGCCGCCCCCTTCGTCGTCGCAGGCCACCACCTGTAACCCGGGACGGAGGCCAATTGCGCGAAATACCTGGGTTAATCGCTCGGCGCTGGGCAGTTTGCCGGGGGCCGGAGGGGTGCCGGCCATCAGCGTCTGGAAGGGCAGGTGCAGGGCGCCGGGAATATGGCCGCTTTGATAATTTTGTGCGGAACTCAGGTCCACAACCAATAAGTCTTCTTTTGCGAGCTGGTCCGCCAGTTCTTGCGGTTCAATAATCAGGTTCAACGTTCAGACTCCAGGCTGGTGCGGAGGTGCAGAAAGCTGTTCATGCGCCTCTCGCTGATATCGCCGCGCGCCTTGGCCTCCAGAATGGCGCAGCCGGGCTCGCCCTGGTGGCGGCAGTCGCGGAAGCGGCAGTGGCCGATAAACGGGCGGAATTCCACAAAACCCTCCAGCAGCGATTGTTCATCCATATGCCAGAGGCCGAATTCGCGAATGCCGGGAGAGTCTATCAGATCACCGCCGCCGGGCAGGTGAAAGAGTTCTGCTGCAGTGGTGGTGTGGGTACCTTTCATGGTGGCTTCAGACAGAGCCCCGGTGCGCGCTCCGGCGCCGGGGAGCAGGGCGTTGACCAGCGAGGACTTGCCCACGCCGGACTGTCCGACGAAGACACTGGTGCCTTTGGCCAGGGTTTGCAGAAGTTCCGGCAATCCTTCCCCGCTTTTGGTGGACAGGCGCAGTACCTGGTAGCCGAGGTCGGGATAGGGGGCCAGCAGCTCCTCCAGTGATTCGCGGTTACCGT
Source organism: Microbulbifer thermotolerans (assembly GCF_001617625.1). Taxonomy (NCBI): domain Bacteria; kingdom Pseudomonadati; phylum Pseudomonadota; class Gammaproteobacteria; order Cellvibrionales; family Microbulbiferaceae; genus Microbulbifer; species Microbulbifer thermotolerans. Next base: position 263,154 of record NZ_CP014864.1, read on the forward strand.
CGTCGATCAGGTCAATCTTGTTCAGCAATAGAATCGGCTGAATACCGGTGGCTTCCGCAGCCACCAGATAGCGGTCAATCGCATTGGCAAAGGGCTCTGGGTAAGGTGCTATGACGACGACAATTCGGTCTATATTGGCGGCGATGGTTTTCAGTTCGCCGTAGCGGTCCGGCCGCTGCAGCTCGGAGCGCCGCGGCAGGCGCGCACCGACCACGCCGCAGTCGGCGCTGTGTTCGCCGTGGGCGGGACACCAAGCCACGCGGTCACCGGTAACCAGGGTGTCGATATTGGCGCGCAGGTGGCAGCGCTGGCGCAGCTTGGGCTCCGCCTCACTCTCCACCAGCACCTGGGTGCCGTAGTTGGCGATGACCAGCCCTGTTTGTTCCGGCCCCAGGTGGCCCTCTTTGAGCGCCTGCTCGGCGCTGTCCGCGCGCCGACGCGCACGCTCCTCGCGCTCCTTCTGGATTTTGGCGATGCGCCACTGCTGGCGCCGGCTCAGTTTGCGTTTGCTCATTCGGGGTTTGCCTGGAAACTCGCGGCGGATTATAGCTTGCAACGCCCGCCCAATGCGGTAACTTGCCTCCAAAGCTAAAGGAGACCCGCAGTGGACAAGAACAATCTGATCTGGATTGACTTGGAAATGACCGGCCTGGACCCGGAAAAAGAACGCATTATCGAAATCGCCACCATCGTAACCGACGCGCAACTAAATATTCTCGCGGAAGGGCCCAATCTGGCAGTGCACCAGAGCGATGCCCTGTTGGATGCGATGGATGAATGGAACACCACGCAGCACGGCGGATCGGGGCTGGTGAAGCGGGTGCGGGAGTCGACCATCTCCGAAGGGGATGCGGAGCGGGAGACCATCGCTTTCCTGCGCCAGTGGGTGCCCGAGGGTGCCTCGCCCATGTGCGGAAACTCCATCGGCCAGGATCGTCGCTTTCTGGTCAAATACATGCCGCAACTGGAAGCCTATTTCCATTACCGGAATCTGGATGTCAGCTCTATTAAGGAACTGGCGCGGCGCTGGCGCCCCGATGTTCTGGAGGGGGTAAAAAAACAGAGCAATCACCTGGCTCTGGACGATATCCGCGATTCTATCGAGGAGCTGAAGCACTACCGCGAGCACTTCTTTCGTCTGTGAGCGGTTATAGCGCCCCGAAAGCTGCGGCAGGGCTCTTACGAATTTATCAGCGCCCCCTCAGGCCGGTGATTGGGGGCGCTTGATCTTGCGTTTGCGTCTGCGGCCACTGCGCAGGCGAGCCAGTGCCCAGTCGATGTGCTCTGCCACCAGGGGCGTTGAGCCGGGCCGCGCCGCCTCCAGCGCGGCGACAATTTCCCCACATGCCTCTGCGTTGCCCAGCGCCACCGCGAGATTCCGCCGCCAGCGCTCGTAGCCGATGCGCCGGATCGCGGACCCCTCGGTTTTGCGCAGAAACTCTTCCTCACCCCACTTAAACAGTGTCAGCAAATCGCCATCGTCCAGGCCGTGGCGCGGGTGAAAGTCCCTCTCCCCGGTGGGTTTGGCAAATTTGTTCCAAGGGCAGATGATCTGGCAGTCATCACAGCCGAACACCCGGTTGCCCATCGGTTCGCGGAACACCTCCGGGATAGGGCCCTTGTTCTCGATGGTCAGGTACGAGATACAGCGGCGCGCGTCCAACTGATAAGGGGCGATAAATGCGTCCGTGGGGCAAACCTTGAGACAGGCGGAACACTCCCCGCACTGATTGGGCTGCGTACTTTTATCCACTGGTAGCGCCAGGTTGGTGTATATCTCGCCGAGAAAAAACCAGGAGCCCGCGCTGGAATTGATCGCCATGCAGTTCTTGCCGATCCAGCCGAGTCCCGCTTTCTCCGCCAGTGCCCGCTCCATCACCGGCGCACTGTCGGTAAAGGCGCGGCCGGCGGAATCAAAGCCCCGTTCTGCGCACCAGGCGTCTATCTTTTGTGCCAGATGCGCCAGTCGCTTGCGGATCAGTTTGTGGTAGTCGCGCCCGGTCGCATAGCGGGAGATGTACGCTTTGCGGGCATCTTTCAGTACCCGCACTGGCTGCGTATCCGGCGGCAGATAGTCCAGGCGCGCGCTGATTACCCGCACTGTGCCCGGCTGCAGCAGCTCCGGGCGCCAGCGTTTTTCCCCGTGAGCGCCCATCCATTCCATATCGCCGTGGTAGCCGGCCTCCAGCCAGGCGCGCAGCCTTTCGCCATGTGCTTCGAGGTGGCAGTCGGCGATGCCCAATTGTTGGAAGCCCAGCTCGCGGCCCCAGGTTTTGATCAGAGCCGCCAGTTCGACAAGTAAAGGTTCATTCATAGTATTGAACGCAACGGGCGCCAACAGGGCGTCCGGTAGGTATAATTCCTGCTATTTTGCCACAGTTTAAATTTTGATCTCAGGAGCCCCATGGACAGGCCCCAACCCCTTTACGGTGCAGAGGCGCTGCGCGCGCTCGATCGCCGCACCATAGACGCGCTGAAGATCCCCTCAATCGCGCTGATGAAACGCGCCGGACGCGCCGCTTTCGCGCGGTTGCTGGAACGCTGGCCGGACGCTGGCAGTGTCCAGGTATTCTGCGGCGGCGGCAACAACGGTGGCGATGGCTATGTAATTGCCGCTCTGGCGGCACAAAAACAGATTCCCGTGACCGTCTATGCCTGCGTGGCCCCGGAAGCCCTCAAGGGCGATGCCCTGAGGGCCTGCGACTACGCCCGCAGCGAAGGTGTTCGTATCGTGACTTCCCTGGAGGATCTCGATAACACGGGCGAAGACACGGTGATCGTGGATGCGTTGCTCGGTACCGGTTTCAGCGGCGAGCTGCGGGGGGCGGTGGCCCCGGCCGTGGAACATATTAACGCCAGTCCCGGGCCGGTACTGGCGGTGGATATTCCATCCGGCTTGAGTGCCGATACCGGAAGTGCCGGTCAAGCGGTGTGTGCGGACGTCACGGTGACTTTTATCGGCCGTAAATTGGGGCTCTATTGCGGTCGCGGCCCGGCTCTGAGCGGCGAGATTCTTTTCGAAAGTCTCGGCGCGCCGGAGCAGGTGTACACAGAAGTCGCGCCCTTGGCACAGCGCTTCGATGGCGCCAGTATCCAACGTCTGCCCGCGCGCGCCGCAGATGCTTATAAAAACCAGTTCGGCCATGTGTTGGTGGTCGGCGGTGACAGCGGCACTGGTGGTGCCGCTCTCATGGCTGCCGAGTCCGCGGCCCGCGCCGGTGCGGGTCTGGTGTCGCTGGCCACGCATCCCCAGCACCTGGTGGCTTCTCTGACTCGCCGCCCGGAAGTAATGGCACACCCGGTGATTTCAGGTCAGGAGTTGGAACCGCTGCTGGAGATGCCGGATGTGATCGCCGTGGGGCCTGGCTTGGGCCGCGCTCCCTGGGGCGAGCAACTGCTGGCCCGCGCCGGTCGCGCCGACGTGCCGCTGGTACTGGATGCGGATGCTCTGAATATCCTCGCCGGCGGTCGCGTGCTGGCTGGTGTCCGGCGGCATGATTGGGTGCTGACACCGCATGTCGGTGAGGCGGCGCGGCTGCTCGGTTGCGGTACGGGGGATGTGCTTGCCGATCCGCGCGCGGCGGCCATCGCGATTCAGAAAAAATTCAGTGGTGTGGTGGTATTAAAGGGGGCGGGTACGCTGATTGCCCATCCGAGCGGTGTGGATCTGATCAAGGGCGGCAACCCGGGCATGGCCTCCGGCGGCATGGGCGATCTGCTCACCGGCGTGATCGCAGCCCTGATCGGCCAACATATGACGCCGCTGGAAGCCGCGCGGCTAGCGGTATGGCTGCACGGGGAGGCGGGCGACCGAGCCGCTGCCGACGGGCAGCGCGGCCTGTTGGCCACAGACCTGTTGCCACATATCCGCAAGCTGGTGGACTGATGGTATTGCAACTGACACTGGCCGATGAAACTGCCACCGTCGCCGCGGGCGAAGCGCTCGGCCGCGCCTGCCGGGCCGAGGGGCTGCATGAGGGGCTGACACTATTCCTGCACGGCCAGCTCGGTGCCGGCAAGACTACGTTATGCCGAGGTGTGCTTTCCGCTTTTGGCCACCAGGGCTCGGTAAAGAGCCCCACCTACACTCTGGTGGAACCCTATGAGTTGGGTTCGCAGCGGGTCTTCCACTTCGATCTGTACCGGCTGGGGAACCCGGAAGAGCTGGAATTTATGGGGGTGAGGGATTATTTCACTCCCGGTAGTTTGAGCCTGGTGGAGTGGCCTGAGCGGGGTGCTGGTGTGCTGCCGGCCCCGGATCTGGAGGTGGAATTGGTTCTGCCGGACAGCGGTCGCAAATTGCGTCTGAGCGGGCGCTCACCGCGGGGCGAGGCCGTGCTGAAAAGATTGCAGGAGCTGCTGGGCAACCTCTGAGACAGAGTTCATACGTGTTGGGCGGAGGTTCCCTGTAAAAAAATCCGTGCAGGTCGCGGGGACGGAGGGCAGGGAATTATCGACAGGGCAGAAAAATGAAAACAGTTTGGCAGCGATTACTCGTCCTGGTGATCTTGGGGAAGCTGATTTTGCCTGCGCAGGCGGCGGAAGTGGAGGGTGTGCGCCTGTGGCGCGCGCCGGATCACACGCGGCTGGTGTTTGATCTCAGCGGCCCGGCGGAACACAAGTTGTTTACCCTGACTGGCCCTCACCGGGTGGTGGTCGATGTGGCCGACACACGCCTGGCGGCGCAGCTCGACCACCTGGAACTGGGTAATACCCCCATAGAACGCCTGCGTCACGGTCGCCACGACAAGAAAAATCTGCGCGTAGTACTGGACCTGAAACAGCAGGTAAAGCCCAAAAGTTTCGCCTTGAAGCGCCATGGCGGACTGCCGGACCGCCTGGTGATCGACCTGTACGACAGGGTGGAAAACGAAGAGAAGACTCTGCAGCAGGTCAGCCGTGAACGAGATATCCTTGTCGCGATCGACGCTGGCCACGGCGGCGAAGATCCAGGTGCGCTGGGGCCCGGAGGCTTGCGCGAAAAAGACGTGGTGCTGGCCATCGCCAAGAAATTACACAGTGTTATCAATGCAAAGCCCGGGTTTTCCGCTCGTCTGGTGCGCAGTGGTGACTACTATATTCCGCTGCGCGAACGGGTGAAGAAAGGCCGCGGTATGCGCGCCGACCTGTTTGTGTCAATCCACGCCGATGCATTTACTCGCAAGGATGCCCGCGGTGCCGGGGTGTATGCCGTATCCTCCCGTGGCGCCACCAGTGAGACGGCGCGCTTTCTGGCCCAGCGGGAAAACGAATCCGACCTGATCGGCGGTGCCGGAAGCCTGAGCCTGGATGACAAGGACGATACCTTGGCGGGCGTGTTGTTGGATCTGTCCATGACCGCAACCATGAATGCCAGCCTGGATGTTGGGGCCAGTGTGTTGAATTCCCTCGGCAGTGTGACCCACTTGCACAAGAAGAAGGTGGAACAGGCCAACTTCGCTGTGTTGCGGTCACCGGATGTGCCATCGATTCTCGTGGAGACCGGCTTTATCACCAATCCACAAGAGGCGCGGCGTCTGCGAGACCCGTCCTTTCAACGCAAACTGGCGGAAAAGCTCAGCGAAGGTATAGTGGCGCACTTTACCAGCCGCCCGCCAGCGGGCACCTGGCTGGCCGCCAACCGAGACAGGGTCGATCGGCGTCACACTATCGCCCGCGGCGATACCTTGTCCAGTATCGCGGCGCGTTACAATGTGTCCGTTTCTGAACTGAAGAAAGTCAATGGTATCGACAGCTCAGTGATTCGGGTCGGCCAGACGCTGACCATTCCCTCCGGTTGATCAGATGCGCGGCCGCCGCGTGGTAGGTCGCGCCCAAAACGAAGAAACTGACAGGTGCCTGTCCGCAGGCGAGATTCAATATGTCCGACAGAATCCAGCTGTTGTCCCCCCGCCTCGCGAACCAGATCGCCGCCGGCGAAGTGGTGGAGCGCCCGGCTTCAGTGATCAAAGAGCTGCTGGAAAACAGTCTCGACGCCGGTGCGACCCGCCTGGAGGTGGAAATCGACAACGGTGGTATCAAGCGCATCAAGGTGCGTGACAATGGTGGCGGCATCGATAAAGACGATCTGCCACTGGCGCTGGCCCGCCACGCCACTTCCAAGATCCATGCACTGGAAGACCTGGAAGCGGTGGCCACCCTCGGGTTTCGCGGTGAGGCCCTTGCCAGTATCTCATCGGTGGCACGCCTGACTTTGACCAGCAGCCGCGACGACAGCGGCCAGGGCTGGCAGGTCGCAGTATCCGGCCGCGACATGCAGGCGGCGCTGGCCCCGGCGGCGCATCCGCGGGGCACCACCGTGGACGTGCGCGACCTCTTCTTCAACACCCCGGCGCGGCGCAAGTTTCTGCGCACGGAGAAGACTGAGTTCAACCGGGTTGACGAGACCATCAAGCGTCTGGCCCTTTCTCGCTTCGATGTCTCCATCAGCCTGCGCCATAACGGCAAGGGTGTGCACAATCTCCGCGCCGGGCTCGGCCGGGTGGAGATGGAGCGGCGCGTGGCGCAGGTCTGCGGGCCGGCGTTTATGCAAAATGCGCTGCATATCGATGTGGAACGCAGCGGCCTGCGCCTCTGGGGGTGGGTGGCCGAGCCGGCCTTTTCCCGCTCCCAGGCGGACCTGCAGTTTTTCTACGTCAACGGTCGCGCTATCCGCGACAAGGTTGTGAGCCACGCGGTGCGCCGCGCCTTTGCCGATGTCCTCTATCACGGCCGCCATCCGGCCTTTGTACTCTACTTGGAACTGGATCCCGCCGCGGTGGATGTAAACGTGCACCCCACCAAGCACGAAGTGCGCTTCCGGGACAGCCGCCTTGTGCACGATTTTCTGTTCGGTAGCCTGCACCGGGCACTGGCGGATGTCAGGCCGGGGCAGAGAGAGGAGCGGGAACAGGTGCCGGAGGAAACCGTCAGTGGTATCCGCGCCGGCGAGTTCGCCGGCCAGCAAAAGATGTCTCTCAGCACGCGGCCATCGCCGGTGGATTTGCAGCAGCAAATGCAGAATTACGCCGCGCTGCACCAGCCATATCAATCGGAATCCAGTGTGGCCGAAGCGACGCCCCCAGTAGCGCCTGCTCGGCCGGCGCCCGCCTTGCAGGTTTCCGAAAGTGATACAACCGAAGCGCCGCCACTGGGCTACGCGCTGGCGCAGTTGCACGGCATCTATATCCTGGCTCAGAACGAGCAGGGCTTGATTGTCGTCGATATGCACGCGGCGCACGAGCGCATTGTCTACGAACAAATGAAAGCCGCCTACGCCGCCGGCGGGATACAGGCGCAGCCACTGCTGGTGCCGGTGAGTCTGGCGGTCAGTCAGCGGGAGGCGGACTGTTATGAGGAACGCAGCGAGGTCTTCACCGCGCTCGGCTTCGCATTGCAGCGGGCCGGCCCCGAGACGCTGCTGGTGCGCCAGGTGCCGGCGATGTTGCACGGTGCCGAGGTGGAACAGTTAGTGCGCGACGTACTGGCGGACCTGTTGGCACAGGGGGGCAGTAGTCGTATCGGGGAGCGCATCAACGAGATACTTGCCACCATGGCCTGCCACGGTTCGGTGCGCGCCAACCGCAAGCTCACCGTGCCGGAAATGAACGCCCTGCTCAGGGATATGGAGCGCACTGAGCGCAGCGGCCAGTGCAATCACGGCCGTCCAACCTGGACACAAGTGAAATTGGCGGATATGGACAAGTGGTTTTTGCGTGGCCAGTGAACTGAAAGGGCAAACCGGCGCTGCACAAGCGGGAGAAAAGCCCCGGGCGATTTTCCTGATGGGGCCGACGGCATCGGGCAAGACAGACTTGGCGATGGCGCTGTCCGATCGCTTGCCCGTTGAGCTGGTCAGCGTCGATTCGGCACTGGTTTATCGCGGTCTGGATATCGGTTCTGCAAAACCCAGCCCCGAGGAGCTGGCCCGCTATCCCCACCGCTTGATCGATATCTGTGATGCCGCTGAGTCTTATTCCGCTGGCCGTTTTCGCGAGGACGCCCTGCTGGCGATGGCTGAAATCACCGCTGCCGGCAAAATTCCGCTGTTAGTTGGCGGAACCATGTTGTATTTTCGCGCTCTACTGGAGGGCATGGCGCAGTTACCCGAGGCGGACCCGGCCCTCCGGGCGGAACTGGAGGCGCGCGCCGCGCGGGAGGGGTGGCCGTCGCTGCACGCGGAATTGAGCAGGGTGGACCCGGAGCTGGCTTCCCAGTTGCACCCCAACCACTCGGTGCGCATTGAGCGGGGGCTGGAGGTTTATTACCTGACCGGCCGCCCCCTGTCAGCGCTCCGCCGCGAGCGGGCGCAGGACTCGCTTACCGAGCGGTACGAGCTGCGGCAGATGGCGTTGTTGCCGCGAGACAGGGCACTGCTGCACGAGCGCATCGCCATTCGTTTTCAGCGAATGCTGGACGCGGGTTTTGTCGACGAGGTGCGGCAATTGCGTGCGCGGGGAGACCTGCACGAGGATCTGCCGGCGATTCGCGCGGTGGGGTACCGCCAGGTATGGCAATACCTGGAGGGGCGCTTAAATTACGACGAAATGGTGGCTGCGGGTATCGCCGCCACCCGTCAACTGGCCAAACGTCAGCTTACCTGGCTGCGGCGCTGGCCGGACCTCACGCCGGTCTACGCACAGGATGCCGATGGTCGGGTGCGCAAAAATGACGAAATATTGGCGGAGGTCTTGAAATTTCTTGGCTGAGCATCCATAACGTGACTTCAGTCAGTTTGTTCATTGAGTCTGGCTGCTTCCGGCTCTTTTTATTTACACGCGTTTCAACCTCAGTCGTCTCTTAGTCCACGGCTTTCGTGGGCGCGATTGCGGCCTGCATTCGCATCCAGCTTTTGACAAGGAGAAAAAAGATGTCAAAAGGGCATAGCTTACAAGACCCTTACCTCAACGTATTGCGCAAAGAGCGTATCCCGGTTTCCATCTATTTGGTTAACGGCATCAAACTTCAGGGGCAAATAGAATCTTTCGATCAGTTTGTGGTACTGCTGAAAAACACTGTCAGCCAGATGGTGTACAAGCACGCTATCTCCACTGTGGTTCCGTCCCGTGCGGTGCGCGTGCCACTGCTGAACCCCCAGGCTCAGCAGGGCGGCGAGGGTGCCGGTGGCGAGGGCGGCGGAGAAACTTTCGGCTGACTCTGACCATCCCCCGGATTGAACTGCGCCTCGGCTTGCCGGGGCGCCTGTGGTTTGGCGCCATGACTTTTGGGCTTGCGGCCCCCCACAAGAGACTTCCCATTGTTTTTTGAACGACCGGAATCCGGTGAGCTGGCGGTACTGGTTCACCTGGAGCTCTCCGCCATCGACAGCCCCGACGACCCGCGTGAATTCGAAGAGCTGGCGCTCTCCGCCGGCGCGGACCCTGTGGCTTTTATCTTTGGTCAGCGCGCCGCGCCGGACCCCAAAACCTTTGTCGGACGCGGCAAATTAGAGGATATACGCCAGGCGGTAGTGGATCACGGCGCGGAATTGGTGATCTTTGATCACGCCCTGTCTCCCAGTCAGGAACGCAATATCGAGCGCGAACTCAAGTGTCGGGTGCTGGACCGCACCGGATTGATTCTGGATATTTTTGCCCAGCGGGCCCGCACCCATGAAGGCAAGTTGCAGGTGGAATTGGCGCAGCTGCGACACATGGCGACACGCCTGGTACGCGGCTGGACACACCTTGAGCGGCAGAAAGGCGGTATCGGTCTGCGCGGCCCGGGCGAGACACAGCTGGAAACGGACCGCCGCCTGTTGCGGGCGCGCATCGATTCGATCGAGAAAAAGCTGGAAAAGGTGCGCCGCCAGCGGGAGCAGGGGCGCCGCGCTCGCTCGCGCGCTGAAGTCGCCACTGTATCCCTGGTGGGTTATACAAATGCCGGCAAATCGACCCTGTTCAACCGCCTGACCGATGCCGGTGTCTATGTGCGCGATCAGTTGTTCGCGACTCTGGACCCGACCATGCGCCGGGTAGAGTTGCCCAGTGTTGGCGCCATGATACTGGCGGACACGGTCGGCTTCGTATCCCACCTGCCGCACAAACTGGTAGAAGCTTTCCGCGCCACCCTGGAGGAGGCGGGCAATGCGACCCTGTTGCTGCATGTGGTGGATGCCGCGGCGGAGGATCGGCTGCACTTGATGGAAGAGGTGCAGAATGTGCTGGAAGAGATAGGCGCGGCCGAGCTTCCACAGTTGTTTGTCTTCAACAAGATAGATCTGCTCGCTGACAGTGAACCCAGAATTGAGCGGGATGACCAGGGGCAGCCGCGCGCCGTGTGGCTATCTGCCGCCAGCGGTGCCGGCTGCGACATGCTGGTGGATGCCATTGCCGAGCGGCTCGGCGAGCAGATGGTCTCCGGCCTGCTGTTGATCCCGCCGCAGCACTCGCGCCTGCGCGCACAGTTGTATGCCATCAATGCAGTGCAGAGCGAACGCTATCGCGATAACGGTGACTGTGAATTGCAGTTACTGTTGCCGAGGGGCGAATTGCAGCGGCTGCTGGCCCCCTATAGGGACGGTGACCAGGCGCCCCAATGGCAGCCGCGGGAAGCAGTTGGCGACCACTGTTGAAGGCCGTCCGAAAATGCCGCCGCCGGCACCGGGCCTGGCTGCAGATAAGGCGCCGCGGTGGCAGAGCGCAATAATTCACTGGCGAAGAATGCTAGAATCCGCCGATGCGTAACGTTAAATGATCAGAGTTGGAGTGTTTTGATGGCCTGGAACGAACCGGGTGGTAACAACAAGGATCCCTGGGGTGGTGGAAACCGCAACGATGGCCCGCCGGATCTCGATGAGCTGCTGCGTAAACTGCAGCAGAAGTTAAACAACCTTTTTGGTGGCGGCTCCGCTTCCGGTACCGGCGGACAGGCCAAATTCCCCTGGGCGCTGGTGCTCATCGTATTGGCGGTGCTTTATGGTGTGTGGGGCTTTTATCAGGTCAACGCCAACGAGGCCGCCGTGGTTTTGCGGCTGGGTAAATACCACTCCACACAGTCGGCGGGCCTGCACTGGAACCCGCCGCTGATCGACACCGTTACCAAGGTGAATATGACTGAGGTGCGTACAGAGCGCACCACCGGGCAGATGCTGACCAAGGACGCCAGCATCGTCGATGTGGTGCTGCAGGTACAGTGGCATATTGACGACGCCGAAGCCTATGTACTGCGCGTGCGCGACCCGCTCAAGAGTCTGCAGGAAGCCACCGACAGCGCGCTGCGCCATGTGGTTGGTTCCTCCAGTCTCAACGGCGTAATCTCACAAAACCGCACCAAAGTGTCCGCGGAGACACAGAAGCGTCTGCAGCGTTATTTGGACCTCTACCAGACCGGCATCCGTGTCGACGTGGTCAACCTTACTGACGCCAAGGCGCCTCGGGAAGTGCAGGATGCCTTCGACGACGTGGTCCGTGCCCGCGAAGACGAGGTGCGGCTGCAGAACGAGGCCCAGGCCTACGCCAACCAGGTGATTCCGGTCGCGCGCGGTCAGGCCCAGCGCATGATTGAGGAAGCGGAAGCCTACAAGGCGCGGGTGGTGGAAAATGCGCGTGGTGAGGCTGTGCGTTTCGAGAAGCTGTTGGCCGAGTACGAGCGGGCTCCGGAAGTCACCCGCGAGCGCCTCTACCTAGACGCCGTGCAGGAAGTGATGGCCAGTGCCTCCAAAGTGATGGTGGATATCGAGGGCGGCAATAACATGATGTATCTGCCCCTGGATAAACTGGCGGAGCAGAGCGGTACCCAGGCACTGCAGCGCAGAGACGTTTCTCCACAGGTGGTGGACGAGATCTATCAGCGCATCGTCGACCGCCTGCGCACCGAGGCTGCCAACAGCCGCCGCAGCCAGAATGTACGATAAGGGGGTGACGCAATGAACAACAGAACACTGCTTATCATCGCTGCCCTGGCGATTGGCCTGCTCGTGGTTTCTTCCAGCGCCTTTGTGGTCAAGGAAACGGAAAAGGCTGTGTTGCTGCGCTTCGGAGAAGTGATCCGCACGGATTACGAGCCGGGGCTCTACTTCAAGGTTCCGCTGATGCACGAAGTGCGCAAGTTCGATGCCCGCATCCAGACGGTAGACTCCAGTCCGGTGCGTATGCTGAACGCGGAAAACAAATTTATGATGGTGGACTCCTACGCCAAATACCGCATCTTTGACGTGGGCCGCTTCTATATCGCCACTCGCGGCGATGAACGCAACGCGGTGCGCCTGCTGGCGGAGCAGATCAACGACCGTCTGCGCAACCAGTTTGGCGTGCGCGACTTGCACGAAGTGGTGAGCGGCCAGCGGGATGAGCTGATGGCGGAAATCACCAAAAACCTCAATCAAAAGGCGCGCGGGGATCTGGGGGTGGAAATCGTCGATGTGCGGGTAAAACGCATCGATTTGCCGCCGGAAGTATCGGAATCGGTATTCCAGCGCATGCGCGCCGGCCGTGAACTGGAGGCCCGCGACCACCGCGCCAAGGGCCAGGAGGCCAGTGAGCGCATCCGCGCCAACGCCGACCGCCAGAAGGTGGTAATTGAGGCCGAGGCCTACCGCAAGGCCGAGGAGCTGCGCGGTGCTGGCGATGCAGAGGCCGCCGCGATTTACGCTGCCGCATACAGCAAGAACCCCGAGTTCTATCGCTTTACCCGCAGTCTGCAGGCCTACAAGGAGTCCTTCAAAAGCCGCTCAGACCTGCTGCTGGTGGATCCTGACAGCGATTTCTTCCGCTATTTGAAGGATGCGGACGGCAAGCAGTAACTGTGCCGGACAATGGCCGATAAAGCCCCTACCTTCCCGCAGGGACTTGATGGTAAAATCACACAAACCGGGCAGTGCCCGGTTTTTTTGTGGGGGTGCAAGCGCCCCGCCATACCGCTGACAAAGCTTTTTCACCATGACCCAAGCCGATCGCTGGATGCTGCCGGACGGTATCGCGGAAATCCTGCCCGCGGACGCCCTGCAGATTGAAACGCTGCGCCGCCGTCTGCTGGACCTCTACCACAGCTGGGGCTACGAGCTGGTAATGCCGCCTATGCTCGAGTTTACCGAATCCCTACTGGTCGGTATGGGGCGCGACCTGGAACTTAGTACCTTTAAGGTGACCGACCAGCTCTCGGGGCGCACCCTGGGCATACGCGCGGATATCACGCCGCAGACGGCGCGTATAGATGCCCACAGCTTCCCCCGCGCAGGCGTCAACCGCCTCTGCTACGCCGGCCATGTGCTGCACACCCGCCCGCGCACTGCCATGGGGTCGCGCGCACCCATTCAGATCGGTGCCGAGCTGTACGGTGTCGAAAGCCTGCACGCGGATATCGAAGTCATCTCGTTGATGCTCGAAAGCCTGCAGACAGCAGGGATAGAGCAGATTCACCTAGACCTCGGGCACGTGGCGATCTATCGCAGTCTGGCCAGAGCCGCGGGCCTGGACGAAGAGGCGCAGCGCGAGCTGTTTGCCCTGTTGCAGAGCAAGGCCAGCGCGGATGTGCAGCAGTGGGTCGAAACCAATGTCTCCGAATCCCGGGCCGCCGGGTGGCTGCGGGCTCTGCCGGGTCTCGCTGGCGGCAGTGATTGTCTGGCGAAGGCGAGAGATCTGTTTGCCGGGGCGCCAGCGGAACTGGCCGCGGCGCTGGCCGACCTGCAGACAGTGGCCGACTCCCTCGCCCAACGTTACCCATCGGTGGAGCTCTTTTTCGATCTTTCTGAGGTGCGCGGCTACGACTACGAGACCGGACTGGTTTTTGCCGCCTATACGCCGGGTTACGGCCAGGCGCTGGCCAACGGCGGTCGCTACAACGGTATCGGCAAGGTTTTCGGCCGCGACAGACCCGCCACCGGATTCAGCAGCGACCTAGTTTCACTTAATACCCTGGGCCGCACCCCGGCATCGTCCGGCACCGCTATACTGGCGCCGCTGGCCGAGGGCGCCGAAGGCGAGACCCTGTGGCGCGCGGTGGAGTGTCTGCGCAGTGAAGGCGAGGTCGTTATATTCGCGCTGCCGGACGGAGCCGAGGACGAAGTCCTGTCCCGCTGCGACCGTACATTGTGCCTGGAGCAGGGCAGTTGGGTGGTGAAACCACGCGACTGATTTTGGCCGAATGCATTGATTTGGCCCGGTATCCGGGCATGCTCGCGGGATGGGCTGCGCCCATCGGAGCCGGTTGATGGGCACGGTTCCCGCATCCCATGGCCCATCCCACAGATGAACTGACGATTTGAGATTTACGCAAATGGGCAAAAACGTAGTAGTGCTGGGCACCCAGTGGGGCGATGAAGGCAAAGGCAAGATCGTCGACCTGCTGACGGAAAAGGTTTCGCTTGTGGTGCGTTTCCAGGGCGGTCACAACGCGGGCCACACACTGGTTATCGACGGCGAGAAGACGGTTCTGCACCTAATTCCCTCCGGCATTCTGCGCGACGGTGTCACCTGCCTGATCGGCAACGGCGTGGTGTTGTCGCCGGATGCGCTGTTAAAGGAAATGGCGGATCTGGAGGCAAAAAATGTCCCTGTGCGCGATCGCCTGCGTTTGTCACCGGCCTGTCCGCTGATATTGCCGGTACACGTGGCTCTGGACCAGGCGCGGGAAAGAGCGCGCGGTGATAAGGCTATCGGTACCACCGGCCGCGGTATCGGTCCGGCCTATGAGGACAAAGTCGCGCGCCGCGGTCTGCGTCTCGGCGACCTGTGCAACTGGGACAGTTTCTGCGCCCAACTGAAGGGATTGCTGGATTACCACAATTTTGCGCTCACCCAGTACTACAAAACTGAGCCGGTCAATTACGAAGATATCCTGGAGCGGGCGAAAGTCTGGCGCGACCAACTGGTGCCGATGATTACCGATGTCGCCGACCGGCTGCATTGTGCCCGCGAAGGCGGCGAGCACATCCTCTTTGAAGGCGCCCAGGGTTCGCTGCTGGATATCGATCACGGCACCTATCCTTACGTGACTTCCTCCAATACGACCGCTGGCGGCACCGCCACCGGTTCCGGCTTCGGGCCTCTTTACCTGGACTATGTATTGGGCATTACCAAAGCTTATACGACCCGTGTCGGCGGCGGACCCTTCCCTACGGAGCTGGAATGCGATGTAGGACGCCATCTGGGCGAGAAGGGCCATGAGTTCGGCGCCACCACCGGGCGGGCCCGGCGCACCGGCTGGTTTGACGCCGTGGCAGTGCGTCACGCCATCCGTATCAACAGTATCTCTGGTCTGTGTCTCACCAAGTTGGATGTGCTCGACGGCCTGAAGGAAGTGAAGATCTGCGTTGGCTACCGCGACAGCGAAGGGCGGGACGTGCCAGTGCCTTTCGATGCCGCGGGCTGGGAAGGCGTGGAGCCTGTCTACGAAACCTTGCCTGGCTGGGATGAGACTACCTTCGGAATCCGGCGCGAAGCGGAGCTGCCGGCCAATGCGCGCGCTTACATTGCGCGAATCGAAGAGTTGGTCGGCGCACCCATTGACATTATCTCCACTGGCCCCGATCGCAGTGAAACGATTGTGCGCGCCTCTTCGGCGCTGTGTGAAATGGGTATTCACAACCCGAGTGTCTGATTGACTTGTCTTATTCTGCGGCGTTGATCGTTGGGCTACATCTGGTCATAAATTTCTGCCAGACTCAGAGTCGAAGACTTCGACAGGGAGTGTGATATGTCCTCAACCATCGCCAAGCGCTACAGTCTTGCGGAAGAAATCGCGAACAGTGTCACCCACGGTTTGGGGGCGCTGTTGGCGATTGCCGGCCTCGGTGTACTTTGCGCTTTTGCCGCCCTGCGCGGCGATGCTTGGCATATTGTCAGCTGTGCCGTATATGCCGCTACCTTGATTCTCTGCTTTGGCGCGTCCACTCTCTATCATGCGATCAGTCACGAGCGCGCCAAAGCAGTGCTGCGCACCCTGGACCACTCGGCCATTTTCCTGTTGATAGCAGGCACTTACACACCTTTCACCCTGGTGACTCTGCGGGGACCCTGGGGTTGGTGGTTGTTTGGCATTATCTGGGGCCTGGCATTGGCGGGGCTGGTGATTCAGCTTACGCCACTGAAAAAGATTCGGGCCCTGTCGATCACGCTGAGCGCGCTGATGGGTTGGGTGGTAATTGCGGCCGTTGAGCCGCTGGTGGAGCGTCTGGCGCCGGGCGGTCTTTGGCTGCTGGTACTGGGTGGCCTCTGCTACACCGGCGGCATCGTCTTCTACCTGTGGCGCAGCCTGCGTTTCCACCACGCCATCTGGCACCTCTTTGTGCTGGCTGGCGGTGTTTTGCACTTTTTTGCCGTGCTTTTCTACGTGATTCCCTAAGCCAACTTGACTTGTGTCACGGCGGAGGAAATCCGCCTTTCGGCGCGGCTTCTCCCGTTCTACCCTTGAGCGAGCAACCTGTTGGCAGAAGGAATCGCTATGGCCCCCAGTCGTCCGCTGTATCAATTTCCGCTGTATGCCGCACTGATTGTCGCCTGGCTGTGGGCATTGCCCTTGGCCGCCATGGAAAGCGCGGATCCGGCATTTCAGAAGTGGGTAAAGGATTTTCGCAAGACCGCGATCGCGAACGGGATTTCCGGCCCGGTGTACGACCGCGCATTTGCGGGTGTCAACGCACCGGATCAATGGGTGCTGGACAAAGCCGCCTACCAGCCGGAATTCAAGGCACCCGTGTGGCAGTATTTTGACAACCGGGTACAGAAGCGCGCGGTGGCACGGGGGCGAGCGGAAAAGGAGAAGCTGCAGCCCTGGCTCGACAAAATCGAACAGCGGTATGGCGTTGATCCGAATATCCTTTTGGCGATTTGGTCGGTAGAGTCCAGCTTTGGCGCGATTCTCGATAATCAGACGGTCATGCGCAATGTGATCCGCTCTCTGGCCACTCTGGCTTACGCCGACCCACAGCGTAAGAAGTTTGGCCGCCAACAGCTGCTGGCGGCACTAAAAATTTTGCAAAGTGGCGACATCGACGAGGGCCATCTAACCGGCTCCTGGGCCGGCGCCATGGGGCATACCCAGTTTATCCCCACCAGTTACCAGGCCTATGCGGTGGATTTGGATGGCGATGGCAAGCGCGATATCTGGAACTCTGTGCCCGATGCCCTGGCTACCGCTGCTAATCTGCTCTCGAGTAACGGCTGGCGCCGCGGCGAAACCTGGGGCTATGAAGTGACAATCCCCAAGCGCAAACTACCCGCAGGTAAGCTGACGATCGCCGAGTGGGAAAAGCTGGATGTCAGGCGTGCGAATGGCGAACCCTTTCCCCGTAAACAGGACAAAGCGGAACTCAAATTGCTAGATGGCCGCCAGGGTCCGGCATTCTTGATGCTGAAGAACTTTTTTGTGATCAAGCGTTATAACAATTCCGATCGCTACGCGACAGCCGTAGGCCTGCTCGCTGACCAGATAGGCGGGGCTCCCGGGCTGGTGCGCGATTGGAACAGGCCGTTCACGCCGATTGACAGCAACCAGGTGGAGGAGTTGCAGCGGTTGCTGAAACAGCGCGGGTTCTACAAGGGAGAAATTGACGGCAAGGCGGGTGCCGGTACGCGTGCGGCGATCCGCAACTTTGAGAAGAGCGCGGGTGTGGAAGTGCTGGGCTATCCCAGCCGGGAAGTGCTGGAGCTACTACGGAAGTAATGCGTGGCTGCGGTTAATACAATGCCCCGGTGAATCAGTCACAGACAACTCACGGCTTTTCAGTAAAGGCTTCACCCGCAAGGGTATCCTGCAATTCATCCAGGCGTTTCACCACCTCGTGGGGTTTGCGGAAGCTGGCTATGTGATACATGGCATCGCCTTCGTGAACCAGTGGCAGGTTGGTGCGGCCTATCACTATGCCGTCGTCATTGCTTGACACTATGTCCAGCTCATGGCCGTAAGGGTCGAGAATGGTGGCCAGCAGCTCTCCTTTTTGCACCCACTCGCCGAGCTTGCGCTCGAAGCGCACGATTCCGCTGCCACCAGCGCGTACCCAGCTGCTTTCATAGGAAATAAACGGACGCATAATCTTGCGTCCCCTGCGCAGTGGCAGCATTTTCAATTGGCGCATCACATTGAGGATGCCCCGGACACCGGAGCGGATGCATAGGTCGTCGAAGCGCAGTGCTTCACCGGCCTCGTAGAGCAGGGTTTTTACGTGTAAGTCGGTGGCTGCCTCGCGCAGGGAGCCGTCGCGCAGGTTGGCGTGTAACATTACCGGCGCTCCAAAGGCGCGGCCCAGTTCGCGGATTTCCGGGTCATCTAGATTGCCACGGATCTGTGGCAGATTACTGCGGTGTAGGGCGCCGGTGTGCAGATCTATCCCGTACTGGCATTTGGCGACTACCTCTTGCATGAATACATAGGCCATGCGCGAGGCGAGCGACCCTTTGCTGGTGCCGGGAAAGCAGCGGTTGAGATCACGCCCGTCCGGCAGGTAGCGGGATCTGTGTAGCATGCCGTAGACATTCACCACAGGTACTGCGATGAGGGTACCGCGCAGCGACTTGAGCGCGCGGCTGTTGATCAGACGGCTGATGACTTTGACACCATTCAGTTCATCGCCATGAATGGCCGCGCATACGAACAAACTGGGGCCGGAACGCTTTCCACGCTGCACGTAGACGGGGATTGCCATTTCCGTATCCGTATACAGGCGTACCACCGGCAGGTCGATACGCTTGGTTTCCCCTTGTCGCACGGGGATACCGCCAATCACGAATTCCTCTGCCATATCCGGCTCCCTGGCCGCCGTCGTCTTTTTTGTAGGGCGTTCCTACGGGCTAGTGCACCTCAATCGTGGATTGTGTTGATCCAGATTTTCAGCAGCGGATGCCAATATCCCCGCAAGGTGTAGTAGAGGCCGGTTTCGCTATCGCCAATCCTGCCGCGGCCGCGCCATGGCCCGGGGCTGGTGTTATGTTCGGTGTGCTCCCCTTTCACCCAAAGTCTTTTGCCTTCGTGATCGAACAGGGCCAATGGTTGTCCCTCGGGGCTGGTTAGGTAGTGCTCTATGGCGTCCTCCCGCCAACGGCAGAGGAGGGTCTGGTCCAACGGGTGGTGAATATAGTGGATCGCTGGTTCTGCCCGGTTATTCAGTACATGGATTTCACTCCAAAGCCCCATGCTGTACCAGCGGGTATCGACACGGCGTTGACGGGTGGATTTGCGATGGGTACTGAGTTTACTGAGGCGCCGTCCGAAGGGGTCATACCGAAACCAGGTTTTGAAATCGCCGCACTCGGCACTGGCGAGCAGACCCCAGCCATCGTACTGGTACAAGTACTCGCGCTGATTATCGGCGCGGAGCTCGCGGATAACGCTTCCGCGTTTGTCGCGGAGAATCGCTGTTTCTTTGGTTTCCGGCACAGCTTGTTCCGGGGCCGACAGGTGAAGGGGCTCTTCCGTGGGGAATTGCCAGCTAAGACCCGGCCCTGCCGACAGTTCCGTCATTTGCCCATACTCGTAACTGCGGCGGCTGCGCAATTCTCCCTGCACCCAAGCGATAGCTGACGCTTCCGTTTCACAGCGCAGAATTACTTCGCCGTTGGCGTCCACACCGTAAAGGTCACTGCTCGGCGCCAGAGTGTAGGTCAGTGCCAGGCAATCGGAACTGGTACTCTTCAGCCAGCCGCGTGTGTCGTAATCGTGTCTGAGGGTCAGGCTGTCCGCGTCCTTGCTGTCGTGGTGCTCGGCAATTAGCCGGTCTCGATGGTCGTATTGGAATCGCACGAAGGCGTGGGTGTTGTCCGCCTGTATTATCCTGCCGTGTCGGTCGCTGCGAAAATCGCAGTGCTGTCCGCTGTTATTGCGAATCTGCGCCAGTGTGCCGTCGTCGGCGTAGCGGAAATACCAGCGCAAGTCGCTGTCGCGGTATTCGCGCAGTCTGCCATCGGGGTAGTAGTGCCACTGGCGGAGGCGGCCGTTCGCATCTTCTCTGGCAGTGACGCGTCCGAAGCCGTCGTAGTTCCAAATCGTGTTACCCGCTGGGGTTTCCAGCTGGTGTAATTGTCCGTGGGTGTCGTAGTGTAATTGCCAAATTTGCCCGCCGGGGAATTGGATTTTTCGGCACCGGCCGGCGGCGTCGGACTGCCAGCACAGGATTTGATCCCTATTGTCCCGAAGGGCGTTGGGCTGGCCGTCTTCGGTGTATTCCAGCTGGAAACTTCGGTCGCCGATCGTCGCTTCGAGCAGTTGTCCGGCTTGCCCATAGCGCCAGCTGCGCAGGGTATTTCCATCCTCGATGAGCGCGGTCAGTCGGTGCCAGTGATCGTATTCAAATCCCCAGTTGCGGTCACTGCGCTGAACCGTCTGCAGTTGCGCCTGGCTGTCCCAGTTGAAGTGCACCGAGCCACCTTCCGGGTCTTTGAGCTGTATCAGTTGCCCCCGATCACTGTATTGGCATTGCCAGACATGGTTTTCAGGGTCGGTGATTTTGTCTGGACAACCGCGCTCATTGTACTGGAAGCGCCACAGTTGCTCGTCACGGCGAAGGATGGCGGTAAGAAAACCCCGCTGGTCATACAGATAGCGGTCGCTGACTTGATTGCGGGTGCGGCGCGTCAACCGTCCAAGTTCATCGTAACGGTAAATGCACCGCTGGTCGTCCGGTGTTATTTCCTCGCAGAGATTGCCGTAGTGATCGTAAAGCCAGCGCCGGTGCATGTTGTGCTGCCGCTCGTCGACCAAATATCCGGTGTGGTTGAATTTCCATTCGATCGGGTGGCGTCCGCTGGTGCGCAGGGTGCAGCGCCGTTCAGATTGGCGCCAGCTGAGCGTGTGCAGTCGCTCATTGTGCTGAAGTTCACAGCAACGCCCCTGGTTGTCGTATTTAAACAGCAGCTTTCCCCATCGATTGCATTCTATTGCAGCAAGCTGCTGTTCCCGGTAGGTGTAGTGCTCCCGCCCTCGCTCTGTGGCGGCTTTCGTGAGTAGCTGAGAGTCATATTCGTAGTGACACAGCTCGCACTGACTGTCGGGCGCCTGAGTATTTATCAGTTTTTCAATGTGCCCTTCGCGGCTGTGGATTTCCACTACCCGCCCCCAGGAGCTGACGATCTTGGATGGCAGCCCGTTGCGGTAATCGATGGAGAGGGCGTTGCCGAACTGATCGCGAATTTCCACCAGTGGCAGTGCGCTGTTGACTCCGTCTGCGCGGAAGATACGCTGGGGCTGATCGAAGCCGATGATGCGGTAACTGTGCAGGCTTTGGCGGTGCAGCAGCAAGCGCTCGTAGCGATTGTAGCAACTGTGTCCTATCGCTGGGACTTTAAAATAAATCCGCCGTCCTTCGGCGGTGTGGAGCTCCGCCCCGTCCTCTCGTATATGGAGCTGCTCACTCAAGCTGTGCCGCCAGCCGGAGCCGAGCCCCGAGTCTCCGCTATTACTCTGTCGGTAGAATCGTCGCCAATGAAATTCAAACGGACCGGGAATGGTTGCATCGATACGCTCAAATGCCACTTCGCCGTTGGAAGCAATGACGTGATTACAGACACCTTGACTCAACTCCAGCGGTGGCAGTTGTTGGCCGTCGGCGTTGACGCCCGGGTTGCTGATCAGTTGAACCGGTCCACTGTCAAATATTGGTAAGAGGGCGGGGAGATTTGCCTTCGATAAGCTGTAGCTGTTCGGGATTATCTGCGGCACCTGTGGCCACAGAGAACCGAGAGGTGCGTCGGCAACTCTGCTTTGGAATCCGTTACTGAGACTGTCGAGCAGGCGGCAGGCAGCGATCGGATCGCCAGGTGCAAGGTCGATAGATAGGGGGCTGAGTGTTTTCAGCAGTCGAGGAATAAAAAAAGCTGGCTCTTCTGCTGCGTCCATGGCTGATTTCATCAGTGAAATCTCCCAGCTAACGCTGCTCCTTGCGTACAGTGACGTCATCCTTTTGGGGGCGCACTGTGATACTGTTCACATTTTCCGTGACGACTACTTCGGGCTGAATGGAAAATTCCAGGATGCCGGCACTGATATTGTCGCGGCCGCCCATTCGATTGGCATCGTCGATGAATTTGTACACGCATTCCAGCGCAGGCCGGTGTGTCGCGAGAATCCGTTCTATCGCGTGGTCGTCTAGATATTCGGTGACCCCGTCGCTACACAGCATCAACAGCGCATTCTCGGTTAACTTCCAGCTGCTGATATTGGGGGCTGCTCGGCTGGAAACTCCAAGCGCCCTGGTGATGTGATTGCGGATATTGGACTCCTGGGCCTGCTCGGGAGTGAGCTGGCCGCTGTCGATCATTTCCTGAACCAAACTGTGGTCCCGGGTGAGGCGCTGCAGTCCGTAATGGTTCCAGAGATATGCGCGGGAATCGCCCAGGTGTGCGACGACCAGAAAACTCTGCCAGACAACGGCGACCACCAGGGTTGTTCCCATTTGTGCAAATTGGGGGTGGGTGCTCTTGGCCAGCAATATTTGCTCGTTGGCCGCATCAATGGCTTCTATCAGCGCCGCGCGCAGCATCAGCTGCTGTTGTTCCGGGCTGCATGAGAGAAAGGTGTGCTCCAACAGGTTGTCGAGGCGGCTTTGCAGTGTTTCGGTTGCGATTCTGCTGGCCGTGGCCCCCCCGCTGTATCCCCCCATGCCATCGGCAATAATTACATAGGCAAAGGGATGTTCGGGATCTGCGTGCCAGTGAATACTGTCTTCATTCTCTTCTCGTACCTGTCCAATGTCCGTGCGTCCGTTGACCGCAATCCTTATGGACTCCATGCCTGTAAAGACTCCTTTCGATGGCAACATATTGCCGATAGTAAAATTTTTTTCATTATTTATTTTGTTAACGTCATTCCATAATTTTAACTTGATGGGGCCAAGTGTTTGAAATTTTTTTCTTTGTTTTGCGATAATGCACAAACTGTGAACTATGGAAAGGCTAGGAACCGTAGTATATGGCAGGGAGCGGCAGACTGGATCTTATTGCCGGGCAGTGGAATGTATTCGTGGTACATGAAGATGCCGGGCGCCACCAGGATTCGCTCGATAATGATGAACAGCTTCTAGGTAGTACGCCTGTGCAACAAAGGAATTGTTGGCAAAATGCCCCGTCTTCCCAGACTCAACCTGATTGATATACCCCAGCACATCGTTCAGGTGGGCCACAACAACCTGCCGTGCTTTTTTGATGATGAGGATTATCAGTTTTATTTGATCTGCCTGAAAAATGCGGCGGATCAGTACCGTGTCGATGTGCACGCTTATGTTCTGCTGCCGAATATGGTGCAGATCATCGCTATGCCCAGGGTGCCGGATGGTGTGCCTTCAATGATGCAATCCCTGGGACGTCGTTATGTGCAGTATGTAAATCATCGCTATAAGCGGTCGGGAACCTTGTGGCGAGGGCGTTACAAGTCCAGTCTGATAGATTCTGATGCGTACCTTCTCACTTGTTATCGCTATGTGGAATTGCGCCCGCTGTATCTAGGCCTGGCGGACTCACTGAGTGACTATCGATGGTCCAGTTTCCACCACCATGTCAACACCGAAGAAAACGAGGTGATCACGGATCATCGCCTTTACATGGCCCTGGGTGAAACGCCAAGGGCAAGGGCGCAAGAATACAGGAAGCTGTTCCGCTATAGTTTCGACCGCCACCTGCTCGAGTATATTGCCGAAACTATCAAGCTGGGTCATGTACTGGGCGGTGATGCCTTCAAAGACAAAATAGAGCAGATCGCCAACCAGCGGGTGAGGCCGTTGAAGCGCGGCAGACCGAGAAAGTCAAAAAAAGTCGATCATTTGCCGGGTGAGACTTCATCAAAAAAAGTAGAAAATGCCTCTGGAAAAACGCAGCAGGTTAATAATAACAGCGCCAATCTGGCGACAATGGAAAGCTGATTGTGAATAGAGCCACGATAAATTCCGGTGAAGTTGTATTCGGTGACGGGCAGGCTGAAGGTATTCGGCACAGCTGTGATGAAGTACTCAAGGTGGTGATACTGGGTGACTTCAGCGGGCGAGCCAGCCGCCGCCAGTGCGACCCGGAAACCCTTGCCCAGCGCGAGGCGTACCGCTTGGATAAAGATAGCTTTGAGACGTTGTTTGAACGGCTCAGTGTACGCCTGCAACTGCCGACAATGGAACAGCCTTTGTCGCTGTTGGAATTTGACGATCTGCATCCCGATTATCTTTACAGCCGCTTGCCGTTGTTTCGGCGTTTTATTGACCTTGAAAGGCGTTTGCTGAATCCCCGCGAGTTCGAGAGTGCCGCCGCCGAACTACGCCAGTGGCAGCCGCAGCTGCAAGTGTCCGAGCCGCAGGAGGAAGCGCAATCTTTCTGGGACGCGCTGCTGTCGGGGGCGCAAAACCGGAACTCAGAAGGGGACGGCAGTGCTCTTCCGGTCGACCGCTTGATCAAGGAAATTGTTGCTCCTTATGTTCAGGCAAAGCCGGACCAGCGCCAGGAAAGTTACTTGCAGGCTCTGAGAGAGGCTGTATCTGGAGCAATGCGCAACATCATGCATCACAGCGACTTCCGCCAACTGGAGGCCAGCTGGCGGAGTCTGCATTTGCTCTTGCGGCGTATCGACGGGCATCCGGGCCTGAGTCTGCATCTGATCGATGTCAGCAAGGAAGAACTCTTGGCGGACTTTGCCAAGGCGGAAAATGATCTGGAAAAGTCCCAGATTTTTAAGTGTCTGGTAGAACGCGAGACGGCTGCGGGAAGCCGCCCCTACAACCTGATTGTCGGAGACTTTTATATTGCCGACGATGAGCGCGATCTGCACATGCTGATTGATCTTTCCACCATCGCCGAAGCCGCAGGCAGCGCGCTATTGTTGGGTGGCGACATCCGTCTCGCCGGCTGTCCAGGGCTCGCGGGAGCGTCTGACCCAGACGACTGGCAGTATCCACTTTCGCAGGTTTTTTTGCAGAACTGGCAAGCGATACGGGAATACTCTGCCAGCGCGCACGTGGCGCTGGCCGGACCCAGATTTATGCTGAGGCTTCCCTACGGTGCGGATTCCGCGACGACTGAGTGCTTCGATTTCGAAGAACTGACGGCCGATCACGGCCATAACTATTACCTGTGGGGGAACAGCGTCTATCTTCTGGCGCTCGCTATCTGCCAGCAGTTTTCGCAAAGCGGAAAGCTGGTCTCGCCTCGCCCGGCAACTTTTGACAACTTGCCGTTACATGTGCGGCGACTGCCACAGGGGCGGTGGTTGACCCCCTGCGCTGAAGCTTTGCTGAGCGATAGGGCAGCGGCGCGCTTTCAAGCCACCGGGATAAGCACGCTGCGCTCGGTTCAGGATCGAGATCAGATTCTTCTGCCGAAAGTGCAGTCGCTCGCCGGGGGTGAACTTCGGGGGCCCTGGTCCCGATAAGGGGGATGCCTTGTGGGCGTAAATACTATGCCGGTTCGGCAGTTTTTTTCTATTAATTGCAAAGTGCGGGTCGGAGCGAAATGGACTTGATTCTTTCGGTGTTGGCGGACCCTAGCGGGGCCAACATGCTCAAGCACACCAAACTTTTTACTCCCGCGGGTGGAAGTCTCGGCCGCGCGGACAGCAACGATTGGGTATTGCCGGATCCCGAGCGGGTGGTTTCCTCGCGGCACGCACTGATCACCTTCAGTGACAATCAATATTACCTGGTGGACGAGAGCACCAATGGAACTTACCTCAATCAAGCGGAAAACCCGGTTGGCAAAGGTAACCGTGTCCCGTTGAATGATGGTGACATACTGGGAATCGGTGACTATCAGTTAAAGGTCACCCTGCGCAAGCCAAAAGCCGACAGCGGTTTGCCGAAGGGGCTTGGGGAAGCGGATTTTCTCGACAGTGCTGACCGTACCACTTTCAGTCCCGCAGCTGCAGCCAAGATGCAGAAGCAGGCCGAAGCGCAGCAGCTGGACAGCTGGCTGGAGCCGGGTGCGAGCAGCGCCCAGTCTGGAGAGTGGGGATATGTAAGTAGTGCTTCTCCGCTGTCCAATGAGGGGCTGGCGGATCCGGGTTCGGAAGTGGTGGATCCCCTGGCTGCGTTGAGCCCGGCTTCCGGAGCGGCAGGCGGGGAGTCACTGAGCGGCTTTGGAGGTTCTGGCAACTGGGAAGATGACGACTGGTGGAAGGACGGCAGTGAGCAGGATCACGCGCCGGCAGATCGTCACGCAATGCACTTCACTACACAGCAGACACCGGCACCGGAAGCGCCTCCGGCACAGTTCGCTCAGTCTACGTCCCCCGGGGCGGACTTTGCTCAACCGGTGCAACCATCGGCGCAACGCGTTCAACCGCCACCAGCGCCACCTTCACCGCCGCAGCAACCTGTAGCCGAAGCAGATAATCCATTTGCTGAATCCTTTGCGGTCATGCAGGGGCAACAGGTCGATGGAGCACCGGGTTTTGATAATAGCCCGTTGGGCGGCTTTTCGGCTGCGTCACAGCCCTTTTCCCAGCTGCAGCAGCCTCCGGCCGCGGAACCACTGGTGCAGCAAGTGGCTGCGCAGAATACCGCCCAGATACCACAGGCGCCTGCGCAACAAGTGCCTCCCCAAGCACCGGCTCAGCAGGTGCCGCCTCAAGCCCCCTCTCAGCAGGTATCCGTCCAACAAGAGATTGGGCATACAGGCGGGTATTCTGGTGCCGGCACTTTGGCCCAAACACTTGGGCTGAATTTACGCCCCGAACAACAGCCGCAAGTGGAGCAGCAGGCGGCGGAGATAGTGCAGGAAACTGTCACCCGCTTGATCGATCTGCTGCGGGCGAGGAGCAGCATCAAAAATGAATTGCGGGTACAGCGCACTGTCATTCAGACAGAAGCGAACAACCCATTGAAGTTCAGTGCCACTGCGACAGACGCTTTATCGGCCATGTTCGCGGGCAACGGCGCATTCATGGACCCGCGTACAGCGGTGGCCGACAGCTTCGATGATCTCTCTGATCACCAGGTAGCAGTGCTGGCGGGAATGCGCGCGGGCTACGAGGCGATGTTGAAATTTTTCAACCCTGAAAATATCGAGCGCCGCCTCAACAGCTCGGGCAGCGTATTTGCGAGCAAGAATGCGAAAAATTGGGAAGGTTTTGTGCAGATGTACAGGGAGCTGGCCGGAGATCCGGAAAGTTGTTACCGGCGCCTGTTTGGGGATGAGTTTGCCAGTACCTATGAACATCAGTTGTCTGAGCTAAAAAACGCCAGAAATCTTAAGCGTTAACTGAGAATCACCGTACATAAAAGGAGTTCTCCGTGTCCATTTCATCACTTCCGCGGCTTTTAGTGGTCTGCCTTCTGGTACTGACTGTTGCGGCTTGTCAGGCGACCCGCCGTACTCTGAATTTTGATACCAGTCTGGAACTGACTGTCCGGGCTGACAGGGATGTTAATCCGGATAACGACGGCCGCGCATCACCTGTCGTGGTGCGCGTATTTATGCTCGCTGACGATCGGCAGTTCGCGCGCGAGGATTTTCTGAATCTCTATGAGAATGCGGAATCGAGGCTGGGCCGGGATTTGATTGGAACTGTGGTGCTCAAGGAGTTCGCTCCCGGCGAAGAGAGAGTCGAGAAGCTCGAATTGACCCCAGATGTCAGGTACATCGGCCTGCTTGCTGAATTTGTGCAGTATCAGCGGGCGGACGCTCTGATGCTGCTACCGATAACCGATCACAGCAACAATGAATATCAGGTGGCTTTGGCGGATACCCGTATCGATTTTCCAGAGGCGATTGCCAAGGGGCGTCGCACAAAAACGTCCACACTCTCGAGAAGAGAAGCTTCCAGGAAGCGGGGTGACACGGTAACTATTTCCAGTGAGGAGTATGAGCGCATGCAGCAGCGGCTCCAACAGATGGAAAAGGTAGAAAAATCCACCAACGTCATCGATAAATAATCCAAACAGCTGACTTCAGCAGGGAATTCACATGTCGGCAAATAACAAGGTGATCTGGAGTGAGGGCATGTTTTTGCGCCCTCAACACTTTCAGCAGCAAGACCGCTATCTGGAAAATTTGCTGGAAGCGCGCACCGAGTCTCTCGGTCCCTATACCTGGGGTATTATCGAGCTGGCCATTGATAGCGAGCCGCTGTCCCTGGGCAAAATTTCTCTATCCAGGGTGAAAGCTATTTTTCCCGATGGCACACCGATGCTCGCTCCGGAAAATGAACTTTTGCCGGATGTGCTGGATGTTCCAGTGAACACGCGGGACGAAATCGTTTTCCTGTGCATTCCCTTGAAAAGACCGGGCAGCCAGGAATCTGTGCGGGATCAGGAGGACTTCCCCCAGGCCCGTTATCAGGCCAGCAACTTTGATGCGCGCAACAGCGCTTCATCCTCTGGAGAGTCCGCGCGTATTCAGGTCGGCAAACTGCGCGTTTGTCTGAAACTCGAAAGTGATGACAGAAGCGGCTACGCATCTATCGGCATAGCCCGCATTCGAGAGCGGCAGCCGGAAAAGCCGGTCGAACTGGACTCCGACTATATACCGCCGTTGCTGAATGCCGAGGCGTCAGCGGTGATTAAAGCCTATATTGAGGAAATTAAAGGCCTGCTGGATCACCGCGGGTCTGCGTTGGGGCACCGTCTGAGTGACAGCGGTAGAAGCGGCTCGGCGGAAATCGCCGATTATCTGCTACTGCAGGTGATCAACCGATTTGAGCCATTATTGCGGCAATTGACCGCACAGCCCAGGCTTCATCCCCACAGCCTGTTTCTGGAGCTTCTGCAGCTGGCCGGAGAACTTGCCACTTTCACATCACCTAACAAGCGGCCACCGGAGATTCCGGCCTATATCCACGAAAACCTGCAGCAGAGTTATGCGGGCCTTTTTTCCGCGCTGCGCCAATCGTTGTCCACCGTGCTAGAGCAGACCGCAATTGCCCTGGAGTTGGTGCAGAGGAAATTCGGTATCTACGTGGCTCCAGTCACCGATCCGTCGCTGCTTTCCACGGCGAGTTTTGTAATGGCCGCAAAAGCCGATATGCCCGGCGACTTGTTGCGCAGCCGCTTCCCCGGACAGGCAAAGGTTGCGCCTGTAGAGGCCATACGCGAACTTATTTCAGCACAACTGCCCGGCCTGTCGCTGCGCCCGTTGCCGGTGGCACCGCGACAGATACCCTACCACGCCGGCTTTGCTTATTTTGAGCTGGAACGTACCGGTGATCTGTGGCGGGCAATGCAGAAATCTGGTGGCTTTGCGGTGCATCTGGGTGCGGAGTTCCCCGGTTTGGTCATGGAGCTCTGGGCAATAAGGAATAACTAAAGATGAGCAACGATCCCTTTACACCACCGCGCGGGCCCAGTGCGGGCGATCGCACAGTCATAGTGCCGACGCCGGGAGGGGGCGCCAGCGCTGCGCCACAAGCCCGCAGTCAGGCAATCTCGGACGGCGAACCACTGCAAGATATCCGGGTGCGCAACAGTTTAAACCCGCTTGTAGCCGCCGCATCAAAACTACTCGGTGCGGTCATCAAGCTGCGCGCAACGGCAAATCACGACAATGTACCGGATCTGCACAAGCGTCTGACCCGGGAAATTCAGAATTTTGAACGTGAAGCCAGGCAATTGTCCCTCTCCCCGGAGACGGTCCTGACTGCGCGCTATCTGATCTGCACTGTCGTGGATGAAGTGGTGTTGAGTACGCCATGGGGCAGTGCCAGTGGCTGGAGCCAGCACTCCCTGCTAAGCCTCTTTCACAAAGAGACCTTCGGCGGTGAGAAGTGTTTTGCGATATTGCAGCGGATGCTTGAAGTTCCGGGCAATCATCTGGAGTTGCTGGAGCTTTTCTACCTTTGCCTGAGCCTGGGTTTTCAGGGTAAGTACCGCTTGGTTCAGCGCGGCCACGAGCAGCTGGAACAGATCCGGGACACGCTCTATCAAACGATAGAGCGACACCGGCCGCCGATGGAACGGGATCTGTCCCCGCATTGGCGCGGCTGTGTCGAGCGCAAGACACGATTGATTCATTACATTCCCCTGTGGGTGATCGCCAGCGTGGCGTTTGGAATGATGTTGCTCACCTACAGTGGTTACCGCTGGTGGCTCTATGAGAGCGCCACACCAGTGGCGGAACGCATCGCCGCCGCGGCTGCGGAAAACAACGAAAACACAACGGAAACCCGGTAAGCCCCGGACTGTGATTGCCCTGCACTTTGGTGTGGGAGATGGAGCTTTGCATGAAACGCCTGCGCGATTTTTTTGCCAATAAATGGGTGTTGGGATTGATCGGCCTTGTGGCTTTATCACTCCTGATCTGGTTTGGTGCCGACTACATCAAATTTGGCAGTGATAACACCACCCTGAGCCGCGGTGTCCGTCTGACGATCATTCTGTTTATCGCCGCAATCTGGCTAGTGTGGAATCTGAGCCAGTGGCTGGTGGAACGGCGTCAGAATCAGGCGCTGATCAAGGAGATCGAAGAGTCCCAGGAAGAGGAGGTGGACCCGGATGAGGAGCGCAGCCGCGAGGAATTAAATGCTCTTTCCACTCGCTTCCGCGAGGCCATGGAAGTGCTGCGCAAGGCCAGGTTCAAGTCAGACAGAGGCAGTGTCTCCCTTTACCAGTTGCCCTGGTACATCATCATCGGTCCTCCCGGCTCCGGCAAGACGACGGCGCTGGTCAACTCTGGTCTTGAATTTCCGCTGGCCAAGAGCCATGGTCGGGAAGCGCTTGGCGGCGTTGGCGGCACCCGGAATTGCGATTGGTGGTTTACCAACGACGCGGTTCTGATCGACACCGCCGGTCGATACACCACACAAGACAGCCACCGCGTCTACGATAACAACGCATGGCGGGCGTTTCTTGGCCTGTTAAAACGCTACCGCCGGCGCCGGCCGATCAACGGTGCCCTGGTTGCTGTCAGCCTTCAGGACCTGATGGTGCAAACAGCGGAACAGCGAGTGCACCAGGCAAAAACCATCCGCCAGCGTATCAGCGAGCTGCAAGAGCAGCTCGGTGTTCGCTTCCCGATCTATCTGACCTTTACCAAATGCGATCTGGTGGCGGGTTTTAGTGAATTCTTTGACAACTTGTCCCAAGCGGAGCGGGAGCAGGTTTGGGGCATTAGCTTCCCTGCCGAGAGCGGCCCGGTACTGGGTGCGCCGCTGGATACCTTCTCCGCGGAGTTCCGGGGGTTGATAGAACGCCTCAATCAGCGCGTGCTGTGGAGAGTGCACCAGGAGCGGCATATTGAAAAGCGCGCGATGCTGCAAGGGTTCCCGGCGCGGATGGAGAGCCTCACTGAAATCCTCGACGACTTCGTCAAACAGACTTTCAGTCCGAACCGCTATGAAACCGTACCGATGGTCAGGGGCGTGTACTTCACCAGTGGCACCCAGGAAGGCAGCCCCATCGACCGTATGATGGCGTCGGTGAGTGCCGATTTTGGACTCGAGCGAGATGTCGCGCATAAATTTCAGGGCGCTGGCAAGAGCTACTTCCTGCACCGCCTTTTGAAGGACGTGATCTTTCCAGAAGCGGAACTGGTAGGGGTCAACCGCAGAATAGAAGCTGCCACACAATGGCTGCGTCGGGGCGTTTATGTCGCCCTGGCAGGTATTTTTGTCGGAGCGCTGTTCCTCTGGAGTGGCAGCTTGGCCCAAAACAAGATTTATATGGGAGAGGTACGGGATCTTGTTGCGGAATACGAACATGAAAAACAAGAACTGAGCCAGGCGCGCTTGACTCCGGTTACCAGCCTTCGGCTGTTGGAACCGCTGCGCAGTGCAGCTGGCGTCTACCAGCGCGAGGATCACCCCTGGCTGGCCAATATGGGCCTCTACGATGACAGAGTCGACAGGGCGGCAGATCAACTGTACCGCAATCAGCTACAAAACCTCTTTTTGCCTGCATTGATCCGCGATATTGAGAGTGATCTCAACCGCATGGGCAGCGATGACCCTGCGCTAGCGGATACCTTGAAAACCTACTTGATGTTTTTTAACGCCGACAAGCGTGACCCTCAAGTATTGCAAGACTACTACCGGGCCCGCTGGGAGCGGCAACTGTCCGGTGAGGCGCAGAAGCAGGAACAACTGGCCACTCACCTGGAACAGTTGTTTGAGCAGCCCCTGTCGGAAAATCTGCAAGCCAACGAGCGGGTGGTTGCGCGGGCGCGTCAGCAGCTGCGCCGTATACCTGTTCCGCAGCGTCTATATGCCCAATTGCGCAACAGCGAGCTGGGCTTGACGCCGGTAGACCTTTACGGAGATATCGGTGGTGACACGGAGCAGCTGTTTGGTGTGTCGGCCACAGACTCCCGGTTCAGTATGCCTTACCTGTACACCAAGGCGGGATATAAAGAGCTGAATTTCGGCGCGGATTCACCATTGATGAGCCGGCTGGCGGATGAGCGCTGGATTTACGGTGGCGACATCAGCGGTGAAGATTTTAGCGAGGCGGATAGAGAAAGGCTTGGTGAAGAAGTCAAGCGGATATACCTCGGGGAATACCAACAGCGTTGGCAGCAATTTATCGGCGGCTTCTCCATCCAGCGTTTTCGCACGACCACTCAGGCACTGGATGCGCTGTCGAAGTTTTCCGACCCCGTTTACTCACCGCTACTGGCCATTGCTGAAATTACGGCCGATAACACACGGCTGACAATACGCCCGGAACTACCCACGGACGCTTCTGGTGTCGCACTGCCGGTATCGAGCCGGGAGCGCAAGCTCGGAGCAGCGGCGGTCGGCGGTGTGGCAGGTGCTCTTCAGGATAAATTCAAACCTACGATCGTGGATCTGCGTTTCGAGGAGCTCCAGCGCATCACCCAGAGTGAAAAAGGGCGTCCAGCTAGGGTTCAGGAATACCTTTCCGCAATCGCAAAAATTCAAGAATATCTGATTGAGATCGACAGCGCTCCAGACCCCAATGAGGCTGCTTTTACCAGCGCCAAGGCTCGTTTTGCCGGTGGCGGAGGGGATGCCATAAAACAACTGCGGATCAAAGCGTCTAACGCCCCGGCGCCGTTTGACCGGTGGCTGGACGAAATCGCAGATAGCACCTGGGCGTTGGTAATGGCCAAGGCCAAACTGCATGCCGACCGCATATGGAGGGAGCAGGTATACAGCAGTTACAGCCGCAGCCTTGCCAATCGATACCCGTTGCGGAATAACCGGGATCAGGAAGTGCCTATCCTTGAATTCAACCGCTACTTTAAGCCGGGTGGTATAGAGCAAAAATTTGTCTCCGAGTATCTAAAACCATTTTTGGATACCCGTAGCTGGAAGCTAAAAAGTCTGGAAGGACAGAGCCTGGGGTTGTCGGCGGAAACCTTGTCGCAACTGCGCCGGGCTGATCGGATTCGCAAGACCTTTTTCAGTAACGGGGGACAGGCGTCCTACACCTTCCGGATCGAGCCGACAAAACTCGATCCGGGCGTGCGCCTGTTTGCATTGGAAATGGGAGAGCAACGGGTGCCTTACTCCCACGGCCCAAGGACTAGTAAAAAACTGACTTGGCGCGGGGGAGAAAGCAATCGTGTGCGAATTATCTTTGAAGATTTGAACGAAACTGTACACCGCAAGCACTTTGAAGGGGACTGGGCTTGGTATCGTCTGCTTGCGGCTTCCGAACTGGAACTTGGTAGGAGCGGTACCGAGCATCTGGTGACATTTGAGGAAGAGGGACGCCGGGCGCAGTTCAAGCTGGCTGCCGCCGGTGTTGATAATCCGTTCGACCGCAGATTATTGAACGGCTACCGCTGTCCGGAAACCCTGTGACGGCAGAGGAAATTCGGCGCGGAGGTGAATGTGTCAACAGCGATGGGAATATTCGGTAAGCTTCCGGGGCATGGTGATTTTATCCAACGCCAGCTCCCGGCAAGCTTTGTGACGCCTTGGGACGAATGGCTGCAGCGCGCTGTACATGGATCCCGGGAACTGGTTGGGGAGTCCTGGCTGGATTACTTCCTCACCGCCCCGGTTTGGCGCTTTGCCCTGTCTCCCGGTGTATTGGATGAACGCGGCTGGGCCGGTGTATTGGTCCCCAGTGTGGATAGTGTCGGCCGCTACTTTCCCCTTACGTTAGCCGCTCCTGTATCGGGCAAAGCCAACCCTTTTGCACTACAGTTGTCCGCTGAGGGGTGGTACCGAGAGCTATCCAATCTCGCGATAGAAGCGTTGCAGAATGCGCTTTTGGCTGACCAGCTGATGGAGCGCTTCCCTCAGCTAGCGGAAAATATTCCCGCGACGGACATATCCCTGAACGCGGGTGGCGTTCTCAAGGCTGTAGGGGAAAACTCGGATATTGCTAGCTGTTATCCCGGGATACTCGATTATCTGTACCGGCAGCAATTTCCCGCTTTTGGACTTTGGTGGTGTGTGGGCTCACAGCAGCTCGCACCCAATGCATTACTTTGTCCCAGTCTTCCTGATCCGGGGCTTTACGCTTCCATGTTGGGCGCGCCGGAATTGCGCTGGTGACTGTATATTGCAGGGATGCCATCACAGGGGATATCTCTAAGAATACAGCTTCCATACCAGTTATTGGAGCAAAGGATCATTACTGAGTCCGGGCACCAACGGGTTCAATTAAGTGCAGGGAATGCAGGTTTGTTCTATGTCATTTGAAATTGTCTTTACCGGGGTGTTGCGCGAAGGTTTCAGCCGCCGTCAGGGAATCGATACTCTGTGTCACAGGTTTGGTCTGAATTTTGAGCAGGTAAAGCGTTTACTGTCGGGCTCGCGTCAGGTAATCAAACGGGTCGAGAAGAGACAGCAGGCAGACGAAGTGATGTACACCCTATGGCAGGGTGGTTGGAATACAGAGCTGTTGTTGGACAACTGTGTAATTTTTCGCAGCGAAGTCGCTCAGACGTGCCTGAAGAGGCAGTACAGTTCGGATCAAGCCGTTTCCATCGGCCTCCCCGACGTTTGGCAGTGTCGGGACGATCTCAATCCGAGAGCCGTATTACAAGCCGGTGACGGAGATCGGCATCAGTACGTAGTTATCCTGAAGCAAGCTCGGCAAGAACTGCCGCCGGCACTGACTTTGCCATCCTACGCGACGGCACAGTTACAGCAATGTTTGGCGCGAGTGGAAGAGGGACAGCTACTGTCAGGCCCAAGCCCTTCTGAAAGTGAAACTCTGCCGCTATACGTCTCAGAGATGTCTGCGAAACTCGATGGCACCTCGATTCATTACATTGTTGCACACTTCCAGTCACAGCATAATTTTTATGCAATTTTTCTTTGGTGCGAAGGTAATACCTTTGATGAACAAAGAAAACTCTTTAGTCAAATTATTTCGAGTTTTTGCCTTGAAAAAGAAATGTTGCAGGTAGCTGAGTCGACCGTTGAGGTAACTGAGCCCAGTTAGCAGCCATTTTTGTGAAATTTTTTTGATTAACAGTGTGGGCTATTTATTTTTTTCACAAAAACTTTGTGTAAAACGGCAAATTATCTTGATTCACCTGATGCACAATGTAATCTTCCAAAAAATTCATACTAAGGGATTAACGGAGTAGAGGGACCTTTCATGCCCTTCCCGAACACAATAGACATAGATGAACTGATTGCACCAATTTCAGACGAACAGCCAAGCGGCAGTGATATTAGAGAAGATCGCTCGCCGACGTCTGATTACTACACCATCAAGGATGCCCGCAACGGTGCCCGCGCGGCGGAGCGCTCGGCAATTTTTGACGACGGCGACACAGACCTTCTCGCTCCCTGGCGCGACGTAGCCAAGTCTGCGGAAAAGATTCTCAGTGGCCAAAGCAAAGATTTGGAAGTCGCCAGCTGGTACACGGAAGCTCTGATTCGACTGCACGGCTTTACCGGCTTGCGCGATGGTTTTGCCTTGATTGACCGCTTGGTAGAGGACTACTGGGAAAACCTCTATCCGGAGCCAGACGAAGATGGCCTGGAAACCAAAGTGGCGCCTTTGACTGGGTTAAATGGCGACGGCGGGGACGGAACGCTGTTGATGCCGATCCGCAGCGCGCCTATCACCCCCGAGGGCGATTTCGGGGCTTATTCGTTCTTCCAATACCAACAGGCCCGGGATGCCGATCGTATCGCCGATGATGAAGCCAAGGCTGCCCGTATTGAAACCCTGGGATACAGTCTGGCCGATATTGAACAGTGTGTGCAGGCAGCCAGCAATGACTGGGCGCAAAATTTGGTGGAGACGCTAGAGGCCGCCATCGCTCACTATAAGAGCATCAATGAAGCATTGCGGTCGCATTGCGGGCACGACGCGCCTCCTTCAACAAACATCAGTACATTGCTGGATGAAGTGCTGCGCACCACTCGCTTTATATACAAGGCCCAGCTGGAAGCGCTTGCTGCTGCCAGTGCGGAAAGCTCTGCGAGTGGACAAGATGAAGCTACTACCGGCCAGGAAAGTACAACTGCGGCACCAGTGGCTGCCGCGGTTACGGCAGGGGTCGCAGCAGGTCCAGTTGCTTCGCGCGAGGATGCTCTGCGGCTGCTGGAGGAAGCGGCCAGGTATTTTCGCACTTACGAACCCCACACACCTCTGGCTCCTGGCCTAGAACGGCTGATCAATTGGGGCCGCATGACAGTGTCGGAATTGATGGCCGAGCTTTTGCCGGATGAGCAATCGCGCGCTATTTATTCACAGCTCACCGGTGTCAAACTGGATGGCTCCGACACGCAGCGCTATGTGGCGCCGCCGCCAGTATCCTCAGCTCCCGCCGCCAGCCCGGAGCCGGCTCAAAGCGCTGAACCGGCGCCCGCGGATGACGGTTGGGGTGGGGAATCCAAAGCCGAAGCCAACGCCGGGTGGTAATTGCCAGACCATTTGCAGCCCCTAAATAGAGACAAGGAGACCAGGTATGTCAGAGAGCATTCACAACAAACTCAAGCGCGTGCGCAAGCCGCGCGTTCACATTACTTATGACGTTGAGACCAATGGCGCTGAAGTCAAGAAGGAATTGCCTTTCGTTGTGGGAGTAATGGGTGACTACTCCGGTGACAATGCAGAGAATCGCAAGGCACTAAAAGAGCGCAAGTTTGTACAAATAGACCGTGACAACTTCAATGACGTCATGGCCAAGGTCAACCCCAAGTTGAATCTGCAAGTGGAAAATACGCTCGCCGGCGATGGCAGTAAGCTGGGAGTTGATCTGGATTTCAAAAACATGGATGACTTCTCCCCGGAGCAAATTGTCGAACAAGTTGAGCCGTTGAAGCAGTTGCTCGAAGCGCGCAGCAAGCTGCGGGATCTGTTGAGCAAAGCGGATCGTTCTGAGGAATTGGAAAAGGTTCTCGAAGATATTCTGAAGAATACTGAAAATGTCAGTGCTATCTCTGAACAGCTGGGCCTGGGCGAGAATAAAGGAGAGGAATCAGAATGAGCACCGAAGTAGAAAATGTCGCAGAAAGTGCAACGGAAGAGCAGTCGGCCAGCCTGCTGGAGCAGGCTATTGCTGCGACTAAACAGACCGAGCCGGAAGAAGCACAGGACCTGATCGCCAATCTTACCGAGCAGGTTCTGAAAGGTACGGTTACTTGGGATCGCAATCTGACTCAGACGATCAAAAAGGCGGTGCAAGCGATCGACCAAGCAATGTCAAAGCAGCTTGCGGCGATACTGCACGATGAGAAATTTCAAAAGCTCGAGGGCTCCTGGCGCGGTCTGCACCATTTGGTGATGAACAGCGAGACGGGTGCGACCTTGAAGATTCGCATGCTCAACTTGACCAAGCGCGAATTGTTCCGGGACCTCGATAAAGCCGTTGAGTTCGACCAGAGCCAGACTTTCAAAAAGATCTACGAAGAAGAGTTTGGTACAGCTGGTGGTGAACCGTATGGCTGTATGATTGGCGATTTCGAGTTCACCAGCCATCCCGAGGACATAGAGCTGTTGAGCAAGATGTCCAACGTGGCCGCTGCTGGATTCTGTCCCTTTATCTCCGCCGCAGGTGCGGGCATGTTTGGCTTCAAAGACTTTACCGAACTGTCCAAACCCCGCGATCTGGGCGCGATATTCGAATCTGGTGAATACATCAAGTGGCGCAGCTTCCGCGATAGCGAGGATTCCCGCTTTGTGACTCTGGTAATGCCTCGCACGCTGGCGCGCACTCCGTATGGCGCCAATACCAAGCCGATAGAGTCGTTCGACTTTGAAGAATTCGAAGTGGATGAGTCCGGCATTTCGCGCCCGGCCGAGCACGACCAGTATTGTTGGATGAACGCCGCTTATGTAATGGGGACTACCCTGACGAAAGCGTTTGCGGAGAATTCCTGGTGTACCGCGATTCGTGGTGCTGAAGGTGGTGGCAAGGTAGAGGGACTGCCGACTCATATCTTTAAGAGCGACGATGGGGATATGGATCAGAAGTGCCCGACTGAGATCGGTATCACCGACCGCCGCGAAGCAGAGCTGAGCGCTCAAGGTTTCCTGCCTCTGTGCCACTATAAGAATACCGACTACTCAGTATTCTTTGGCTCTCAGAGCACCCAGAAACCGAAGACTTACGATGACCCGGATGCGACCGCAAACGCTGCTATTTCAGCGCGCTTGCCCTATCTGATGGCCACTTCGCGCATTGCACATTACTTGAAGGTAATGGCACGCGACAAAGTCGGCTCCTTTATGGAGGCGAGCGACTGTGAGCGCTGGTTGAATAAGTGGATTTCCCAGTATACCAACTCTAATCCCGATGCGAGCGCGGAGATGAAAGCCAAGTATCCTTTGGCAGAAGCGCGTGTCGAGGTGAAGGAGATCCCCGGCCAGCCCGGTTGCTACAGTGCGGTGGCCTATCTGAAGCCATGGCTGCAAATGGAAGAGCTGACGACTTCCATGCGCATGGTTGCCAATATCCCCTCCGCGGGATAAACCAGGGGCCCGCCAGTCTGGCGGGCCGCTTCATTCTTGGCCTCCGGCGCCCAATTGCGCCTAACAAGCTGCACAGCGTGACCTATTCCCAGGGGTACGCGATATGTCCTTTCTTATTGATTTATAGGAGTTCGTTTCCGTGCCCGCTGAACTGCCTGCACAAAATCCCGGTGATGATGGCCCACTGCTATCTCCACAGCTTATGGGTTCTGGGTGCAGTTCTTTGCGCAAGTTTCTCAATGAGCCTGATGATCTTTTTGCCTTCGAATATTGGCTCACGGAGATCTGCCCCTGCGTGCACCGAGAGAAATTCACTGTACGTCAGTGGCTTAACCGCCTAGTAGCGGAATTGGACGAAGTAATTTGCGAGCAGATTAACGCTATATTGCACCACCCCAGATTTCAGCGCCTGGAAGCAAGCTGGCGGGGGGTGTCGATGTTGGTGCACAGTGCGCCGCATTCGGACAATATTAAAATCAGACTGTTGGATGTCAGTTGGCGGGATCTGAGCAAAGATATGGAAAGAGCGCCAGACTTCGACCAGTCTGGTCTTTTTCATCTTGTGTATAACGAGGAATTCGGCACGCCTGGTGGCGAGCCCTTCGGGTTACTGCTCGGAGACTACTATATTTCCCACAGGCCTTTTGAAGGCCATCCCTACGATGATGTATTCACCTTGCAAGGCATAGCCCACACGGCTGCGGCCGCCTTCGCTCCTTTTGTCTGCGGCGTGACACCGCAGTTATTTGGTGCGGATCATTTCGATGATCTGGCGAGGCCGATCGATTTCGCAGAAGTGTTCCGGCAAAAGCAGTACATCCGTTGGAAT
The DNA here is from genome assembly GCF_001617625.1 of Microbulbifer thermotolerans. Lineage (NCBI taxonomy): Bacteria > Pseudomonadati > Pseudomonadota > Gammaproteobacteria > Cellvibrionales > Microbulbiferaceae > Microbulbifer > Microbulbifer thermotolerans. The sequence continues at coordinate 302,645 of NZ_CP014864.1, forward strand.
GGGTTGCGGGATTTGGAAGACAGCCGTTTCTTGGCCGCGACTTTGCCCCAGATATTGATGCGCGAACCTTACAACACTGAATTTTCCAACTACCGCGGGCTGCGTTTTGCAGAGCAGGTCTCTGATGCCCACAACAGAAACTATCTGTGGGGAAATGCATGCTTTGCCTTGGGGGCGGTATTGATCCGGGAATTCAGTGAGGTCGGTTGGTTCTCTCATATCCGCGGTGTGGCCAGAGATAGCTACGGTGGCGGGTTGGTTACCCAATTGCCTGCTTTGCAATACAGGCCAGATAGCAAAGCCGGCATGGTGAAAATGACAACCTCTATATTGGTAACCGATTTCGCTGAGCGGGATCTTAGCGAGCTGGGGTTTACCTGCCTCTGCCATTGTTATGATACCCCCTACAGCGCGTTCAACAGCGTGCCGTCATTGCAGCGTCCAAAGCAATACACCACCAAGGCCGCAACGGCGAATGCTCGCATTAGCTCCATGTTACAGCAGATTCTTTGCGCATCCCGTTTCGCTCACTACATAAAAGTTATGATTCGGGACAAAGTAGGGGCGTATATGAATGCGGCCGACTGCGAGCGCCAGCTGCAGAAGTGGTTGGATCGATATACCACCGGGCGCGATGACCTGTCCTGGGAAATGTTGGCTCGGTATCCTCTGCGCGAAGCCCGGGTGCGCGTAATGGATGAGCCTGGCAAGGTGGGTAGCTACCAGAGTGTCATTCACCTGAAAAGCCACTACACAGTGGATCATTTGGTGTCAGAATTGAAGCTGACTACAGCGCTGGCACAGATAGGGACATTGCAATAAAAAATGGTCAGAGAAAAGCGCTTGCTAGCGCCGGTACTGGACCGGCTACTAGAGTCGTCTCGCAATATGGATCTTCACCAGCCACATCAAATTCTGAAACAGCTACGTGAGGGTGTCCGGCGCGACCTCGAACATTTATTTAACACACGCTACTGTTGTGTCTCCCCACCTGAGACACATGTGCACCTGCAGTCCTCCAATATGAATTACGGATTGCCAGACTTGTCCACGGTCAATCTGTCCTCACTGGAGAGCCGCAAACGTTTTTGCCGCGATATTGAGCGCACCATATTGGAATTTGAACCGCGTATCCGTTCCGTGAAAGTCACGACCCAAGACAAAATCGATGTGGAAGATCCAAGTATCCGCTTTCGCGTAGAAGCGGTATTGCATGTGAATCCCGCATCGGAAGTCATTGTATTTGACTCAGCCCTAAATCCGGTGACTCAGACGGTCGATGTGTCGGAGATACTGTGATGAGTGAAAAATTGATTGATTTGTACGAGCGTGAGTTGGCGTTTGTGCAACAAACCGCAGCGGAATTTGCACGCATGCACCCGGCTGCGGCCTCGCGCCTGCAACTAGATACAGATACGGTAGACGATCCATTGGTAGGCCGGCTGATGTCGGGCTTCGCCTATTTGAATGCGCGAGTGCAACAGAAGCTCAGCGATGACTTCCCAGAGCTCACCGATGCAATGCTGGAGACGCTCTATCCGCATTACCTGAGACCAATACCATCTTGTGCGGTAGTACAGTTTGAGCCCGAGTCGGATCTGGATGCGATAGTGCGCGTAGACGCTAATACCTTGCTGGAAACGGAAAGTTTTCAGGGACAGACATGTAGATTTACCAGTCGTTATCCAGTGGATATATGTCCCTTTCAGGCCGTGAGTGCCAGCCTCATGCCCCGCCCTTTCATTGCGCCGGGATGTAACGAAATTCAGAGCGCTAACGCGGTATTGAAGCTTTCACTGAAAACCCAAAGCCCCGATCTGAATTTCTCCGAAATCAAGCCGGGCCATTTGCGATTTTTTCTGCGCGGCCAGCCGAGTCATGTCTACGCTCTTTACGACTTACTGTTAAGCAAATGTGTTAAGTTGGTCGTTGCCAATGGAGAAGCGGACCCGCACCCAACCTATCTTGAGCCGGATTCATTGCAGCCCGTAGGGCTTGACCCCGACCAGGGGCTGCTTCCTTATCCGGATACAGCATTCATAGGCTATCGGTTGCTGACCGAATACTTCGCATTTCCGGAAAAGTTCCATTTCATTGATATTAATGGCCTTGAGCATGCACTGAATGACAGCTACGGAGACTCTTTAAATCTATATTTCTATTTGTCGGAAAATCACGACGAACTGGAAAAGCAACTGACCCCAGGCATGTTTGTTCTAGGATGCACGCCTGTAGTCAACCTATTTCCGCAGACCGCCGACCCAATTCCACTTACTCATGCGCAATACAACTACCATGTGGTTCCCGACGCACGGCGTAGTGATGGACTGGAAATTTATTCCATCGACTCTGTGACGGCGACCGATGGCAGTGGAAAAAGCACAAGCTATCGTCCTTTTTACGGTATTCAGCACAGCCAACACCACGCTCGACAGACCGCTTTTTGGTTTAGCCGGCGACGGGAGGTTATTGAAGGGGAGCACCGAAACGAACAGGCGTCGGAAGTGGATATCTGTTTGGTCGACCTTGAATTTAACCCCCATAAAATCAGCGATCAAACTCTCGATATACAGCTGACCTGTTGTAACAGGAACCTACCCAAAAAACTGCCCAGTGGAAACGCGCAGCCCTATCTAGAGATAGTAGATGGCGACGCTCCGGCGCGCCGAATCAGTTGTGTTGTCTCACCCACGGCAACTCTACGCCCGCCCAGACGTGAACGTGGCTACTGGCGTTTAATTTCACACCTCAACCTGAATCACCTATCGCTGTCAGCGAATGGCGGTTGCGAAGCGCTCAAGGAGATTTTCCGTCTCTACGACTTCCGTGATTCCGCTAGCACACGCAACTTAATCGAGTCTCTGCAAAAAGTGAGCACGCGACCGATTACCGCGCCCATACAGATAGACCACAGTGTAGTCTTGTGCCGAGGTACGGAAGTCAAGATCGAACTTGACCCGATGATGCTGACCGGTACCAGCCCGCTTCTGTTCGCCAGTGTGATCGAACGCTTTCTGGGTTTGTACTGTTCACTAAATTCCTTTACACGACTGATTGCCACTATCAGTGGTAGAGACGGAGAACTTAAACGATGGCCGCCTCGAGCCGGAGACAAAGCCTTACTGTAATCGAGCGCCTGGTTAGTGAGCCTTACCGCTTTGATTTTTTTCAGGCGGTACGTTTACTCGAACGCGCGACAGCAATGGCTGGTGACGACTGCGCCAGAGAGATAGTCGCCGGATCTGCGCCACCGTCGCGGGAGTTGATACGCTTCCGCGCCCATTCAGGTCTTTCGTTCAATGGTGCCGACATACTGTCTCTAGAGCAGCGAAAAGTACCGGAGGACGGGCTGACCCAGTGGAACATGGATGTGGGCTTCACTGGTCTAGCTGGTAGTCAGGGGGTAATGCCCTATTACCTCACGGAATTGGTGCTGAAAGAGCTGAGGGAAAAGAACACCGCGTTGCGGGATTTTCTCGATATTTTCAATCACCGTCATATTTCGCTTTTTTACCAGGCGTGGCATAAGTACCAGCTTCCTGTGAACTATGAACGGCACCACCTACGCAAGGCGCGGGAGCCGGATCTCTTCAGTCACGCACTCGCTTCTTTGGCCGGAATGGGAACTGGCGAAATGCGCTATCGCATGCCGCTGCCAGATGAAGCGTTGTACGGTATGGCAGGTCACCTGAGTAGACAGCAGTGTTCTGCTGCGGCTTTGGTGGGCATGATTCGCCATTACTTTGGATTGAAAGTCAGTATCGAACAATTTCTCGGGCAGTGGGACGAGCTACCGGGGGATGTGCTCTGTCGTTTTCCTGGTCCAGAAAACCCACAAGGAATTAATAATTGTTTGGGAGTCAATGCGATACTGGGTACATGTTGCTTTCAGGCACAAAATAAGTTTCGTGTCGTGGTTGAACCGATGGCTTATGACCAGTTTATGACGTTGTCCCCGGGCTCGGAAAAACTGGAGTCACTCAAGTCATTTATCCAGTTTGCTGTAGGTGTGGAGATGGACTTTGAAATCTCTGTAACTTTATTTATGCGCCAAGTAGGACCGGTACAACTGGCAAATGATTCCCAATACCAGCCGCTGCTGGGTTGGAACACCCATATGGCCAATGAAGACTTGGACGGCCGTCGCGTGGAGATCACGTTGAGCGCTGATCGAGTGTCTCCAGACGAAGCCTTACCCATGGCCTGATGTCAAATCCAAAACCGATAAAAGGAGCTTTGTCATGATTAATATTGATTTGAAGCGGCTGGTAGACACTATGACGCCTCATATGCGCGACTCGCTTGAGGGTGCGGCAGGCCTGTGTCTAGCGCAGAGCCAATATAATGTTGAGCTGGAACACTGGTTATTGAAGCTGCTGGATCAATCGGATACAGATCTCTACCACCTGCTTGAGAAGCATGACTGTAACCCCTCGCATCTGGCCAAGCAGCTCGCGACGGCAATTGCTGGCTTCAAGTCCGGCAGTAGTCGGCCGGCTGCGTTATCACCGACGGTCGTTGAGGCTGCGAAGAACGCATGGATGCTGGCATCCATTGACTGTGGCCACCGTGCTATCAGCTCAGGACACTTACTGGCTGCGCTGCTTTTGGACGAGACTTCTCGTCGACAGTTACTGGAATCCTGTCCGGAATTGAAAAACATTGCCCCGGAGTCGATTCGCGAGACTGCCCGTGCCATGTTCGGACAAAGTGGAGAGTCCCATCATTTAAGTGGTATCTCCAGCAGCGAAGAGGGCGCTGCCGCGGTTGCCGCGGCGGCGAGCAAGGCCCCGGCACTCGATAAATACACCATCAACCTTACCGAGCGGGCTGAGAAAGGCGAGATTGACCCAGTGCTGGGAAGGGATGAAGAAATACGCCAGTGTATCGATATACTCACACGCCGTCGTCAGAACAACCCAATACTGACAGGGGAAGCCGGTGTGGGTAAAACCGCGGTTGTGGAAGGTTTCGCACTGCGTATCGCCAGTGGAGATGTGCCCGATCCCCTGAAAGGGGTTGCTGTACGGACCCTGGATTTGGGCCTGTTACAAGCTGGTGCAAGTGTTAAAGGTGAGTTTGAAAACCGTCTGAAATCAGTAATAGAAGAAGTTCGCGCCTCGGCTACCCCGATTATTTTATTTATTGATGAGGCGCATACCATGATCGGCGCAGGAGGGAAGGAAGGGCAGGGAGATGCTGCCAACCTGCTAAAACCGGCGTTGGCGCGCGGTGAATTGCGTACTATTGCGGCCACTACCTGGGCTGAGTATAAAAAATATTTTGAACGCGATCCCGCGCTGACCCGCCGCTTCCAGGTGGTAAAAGTTGAAGAGCCCTCAGAAGATAAAGCTATCGACATGATGCGTGGGATAGCGACTACACTGGAAGCGCATCACAAAGTGCGCATTTTAGATGAAGCAATCGTTGCCTCGGTAAAACTTTCTCACCGATATATCCCTGGCCGCCAACTTCCAGACAAATCCGTCAGCCTATTGGACACAGCCTGTGCGCGGGTAGCCCTGGGGCAATCGGCGACGCCCGGTGCTATTGAGGACACCAAACGTACTATCGCACGTGCGGAGCACACGATAGAAAAATTGAAACGTGAGAATGCCGCTACCGGTGCCCATCAAGAACAGCTGCACAGTTTGGCGCAGGAACGCGCTGAGGCCGAAGAGCGCCTGACAGCACTGGAAAGCCAGCTTGCGCAGGAAGCGGAACTGATTCAGCAAATTAAAGCGTTGCGCGATGAAATTGATCTGTGTTTTCAGAACCAAACTGAAGAAGAGCCGGCAGACGAAGCAAAACTGGCTGATTTGAAAGAACAATTGCAATCACTGCATTCCCAGCTGCGTGAGATACAAGGTGAAACACCACTGATGCAGCCAGCTGTAGATGAGCAGGCCATTGCTGAAGTCGTGGCGAACTGGACCGGCATCCCTGTAGGGAAAATGGTCAGTGATGAAATAGCCACCATACAGACGCTGGCGGAGCGGCTGAACAAGCGAGTGATAGGGCAGCCACACGCCATTGAGGCGGTCGCTCAGGCAATCCGAACTTCCAGAGCAGGACTTACTGACCCACGCAAGCCTGTTGGGGTTTTCCTCTTTTGTGGCACCAGTGGTGTGGGTAAGACGGAGACTGCCCTGGCATTGGCGGATGAACTGTTTGGTGGTGAGCAGAGCATCACCACCATCAATATGGCCGAGTTCAAAGAGGAGCATAAAGTCTCTATGCTGCTCGGTTCCCCTCCCGGCTATGTTGGCTACGGCGAGGGCGGTGTGCTCACCGAAGCGGCGCGCCGCAAGCCCTATTCGGTAATACTGCTCGATGAGATGGAAAAGGCCCATCCAGGTGTTCAGGACATTTTCTACAATCTGTTTGATAAGGGCACCATCAAAGACGGTGAAGGTCGTGATATCGACTTCAAAAACACCGTTATCATTATGACGTCCAATGCCGGAGAAGATGCCATTCGGGCGATTTTCAACCAGGTGGAGGAAAAACCGGAACCGGATGTCCTGCTGGATAATATCCGCCCCTACCTGCTACAAAAATTCAAACCGGCCTTCCTTGGTCGTGCGAATGTAATTGCCTACTACCCACTGGATGATGAAAACCTCATAGAGATCTGCAAGATCAATATGCGTCGTATTGAAAAGCGTGTGAAGGAGCACTATGGTGCCGAATTCAGCTACGACGAAGATGTATTGGTCAATATTGTCGCACGCTGCCAGGAGTCGGACACTGGTGCACGTAATATTGAGGTAATCCTAAACCGGACCTTGTTGCCATCATTGGCTAGTGAATGCCTGGACAAAATGGCGAAGGGCGAGGATATCACCACTATTCATGTAGGAGCCACGGAGGAAGGCGATTTCAGCTACCAGATCAACTGATAGCTGGAGGCCCGGTAATATTGCCGGGCCTCCCGTTTGCCTGCAGCTGTTAATACAGGATCGCGTAAGCCAATATACTGCCGAACGCAGTTATCAAATAGAAGTAACCGCCCACAAACGACACTGCCCCTCCGCTGCCGGGTTCTAATACATCCATTGCCCGGCGCACAGTAACTGCCAGAATGCAGAATCCCGCCAACATGGACCACCAATAGTAGCCGGTAAAGAACGGAAGAATGTTCACGGCGAGCACCATAATAAGAATCGACAGGTAGATACCGTTAGTGCTCTTGCGGGTAGTGGCAAACAGAAAAAATACGAGGTAGGCCGCATATGGCCAGAGGTTTAACCAGGGGTAGGGGGACTTTGACTCTCCCGCAGTTGTCAGGGCCGAGTCCATATTGGAATCACCCAGAAAACCCTGGTGAAAAAATATGAAATACCCCACAACGGCCAACAGGTAGCTGCCTGGTGACAGTGTGAGAAATTCGGGTGGACTGCCTAGCCAGCCTTTTCGGTAGAAAAAGGTTTGCGCCAGGAAAGAAGTTAGAATGATCGGCAGAGTGCAAACCAGGTTTAGCCAGAAGTTTTCCGTATAGAGCAGCGCCAGGAAAGGTGTCAATACGACAAGATCGCTCAAACGATCACTACGGAGATCCGAATTTTCAGTAATTTTCCTCTTTTTCTTGGCGATATAGCAATCAATGATTGCCAGAACTGAGGCAAATACACTTAGAATTGCAGTTGTGGGTAGAATTTCAGGCATGTTTATACTGTATTAAATATCTGGGAACAGCCTTTCAGCTAGGGAGCATATGTCGGTCAATCATACGGTGCCCGCATTACCAGATTCGATACTACCCGGTGGAATCTCAAAAAGCATCCTGATAAATGCAGCAGCTATGCCGGCGTTGTCGGCCACTCTAAGTCCGATAAATTGTGCCAGACGTGTTGTGATTTTTTACAAGTTTAACTCAATATAGTACGTCGCAAAAGATGCAATATGACTTTTAATCTTATAGTGTTTGGTGTGAGTTCATACGAAAGTTCAAAAATTTAAAATCATTCCTGACACATATGGTATCTATAAAGTCAAGCCAGAAATAAATGCGCGATGTTGGGATTATAAACACGATTATCAATCCTGCATTCAGCGCTACCTGCACGAGGTTTTTAATATAGAGTCAAACATTCGTTCAGTTCTCAGTTTATCAGAAAGCTCGCAAGATAGATTAAAGGACTCTCCATTCATTCCAAAATTCTCTCCTGGGTTTCGCTTTGCATATACCCAAATTTTGTATTCATTGTCATTATGTATAATTTTAATAAGCTGGGAGGAAACAAATTCTATCGGAAATATCTTTGCAAATGAGATATCGTACATAGCAGGAAGATAGACTTTCCCCGTCTAGTCAGCAGTAAATATATCTATAATTTCTTTTTTCAATTGATTGATCTAATAACCTTAGCTCCTGCGGCAGGTTCTCCATCCAGAGTTAGCCGGATATTCATTTCTGAAAATGTGTAGGCCTTTAATGGGTTTACGGGCGCCATAATATTCCCCGTGGTAGAGAAAATTGATATCAAACAATCAGGGGCACTGAAATACTATAGCCTTAGACTTGTTTCCATAATGCGTTATCTCTTAATCGGTGAGCATGGAAATGAGCTAAAGCTTCTCTTTTACAGGTAATGTTTTTCTGTTGGTTGGGGAGAACGCGGGTAGCTACCAGTTGCCCGATTTCTTACCAATTGCACTCGTTATCCGAAACCGTGATGAAAAAACAATATTCTCAATTGGTCCATGTATAAAGACGCAAATATTGTACATTTTTAAACCTCCTTGTTTGCACTGTCAGGAATTACGTCCCACTTGCATTTTGTTATAAATCGCTGTCCATCAACTTCTATTACCTGATATTCCTTTTCGATGTCACATATTACGAATAACGGCTTACCCCGTGACTCAGAATTCTCATTTTTTATACGTTTTACGCCATCCCATATAATATGTTCCTCACCATTTGTGGTGATAGCAATAAACTGATTGACCACAAATTCTTGCGGAAGTAGACTCAGCAAGCTGCGCTCGAATAGGGCAGGCATTTCAAAATAACCAACTTCGTTAGTTTTGGTTTTATCTATCTTATTTTTCTGGTAGTAGACTTTTCTTACTACAGTGGCGTTTTTAATTGGAATTCCATCTTTCTGAATAATTCCGGAAATGCCAGAAAAAGTATATACCTTCCCTGTATCAAATATTGATATGGCATTACTATCCATGCTTAAAAGAAAGATAATAAAAGAGAGAAAGATTTTAATAAACTTATAAGATATGCCAAGATTATCCATAATTTCTAAGTTCTTAGATGGAATATTGATTTTTCAATAGGGGAATAGGTCGCGGTTTCGGATAATAAGTGCAATTGGTAAAGGGACGGCCAGCTGGTAGAGTTGCGCCTTTCCCCGCCAAGAGAAAAGCACTGATGAACTACAACCAGCTGACCGAGAATGAACGATACCAGATCTACAGCCTGAAAACAGCCGGGCACTCTCAAGTTGAGATTGCCAAAAACCTGGGGCGACATCCTTCTACAATCAGCCGTGAGCTACGCCGTAACGCTGGACAGAGAGGATACCGTCCAGGGCTGGCACAAAAGTTTTCCGACACCAGGAGGCATGAAGCGTACAAGGCTCGAAAGATAACCGGTGAGGTGCGGGGTCAGATAGAAGTGTTAATTCGCCAGGAATTGAGTCCACAGCAAGTGGTGAGTTACCTGGAAAGACACACAGGGGGGCTCTGCATCACGAGACGATCTATCAGCTGATCTATGCCGACAAAATCAGTGGTGGAGATTTATACACTCACTTGCGAATCGCCTCAAAGCCCTACCGCAAGCGTTATGGCAGCAGAGACCGGCGCGGAAGAATCAAGAACCGTGTAAGCATAGAGAAACGGCCCGCTATTGTAGAGTGCTGTGGCAGAGTAGGCGACTGGGAAAGCGATACCATTATCGGCAAAGGACGCAAGGGAGCGCTGCTGACCATGGTTGAGAGAAAGACGCTTTACACAATTATTGTTCGCTTAACTGGGGAAAGAGTTGATCTGTTAGCCTAGGCCGCAGTTGATCACATGATACACCTGAAAGATAAGATCAAAACGATCACATTTGACAATGGACTAGAGTTTTCTGAGCACGGTGTGATAGCGAAAGGATTAGATGCGGACATCTATTTTTCCCACCCTATGCATCCTGGGAGAGGGGGGCAACGAAAATACCAATGGCCTCATTCGGCAGTACTTCCCGAAGGATACAGATTTTACCAAGGTGACAGATGAGGAAGTTCAATTTGTTATGGGGCGGTTGAACGGCAGACCAAGAGCAAGCATAGGCGGCTGGTCGCTGAATGAGTTATTTATGGGGCAGAGAGATGATTTTCTCGCTGCATAAAAATTGCACTTATTTCTTAAAACCAAGTGTGTGAGCTATCTATACCCTTTCTATCGATAAGTCTCAAAACTGTACAGGGCCTCATCTGCTTGCAGATCAAGGCCCTACAATATCAATTGTACTTTTTCCTGCTATTATCACTGACTATAGAAAGCTTGCCGCTATTTGACATTCTATCTGGTGCCAATTCTTTTTGATGCTACCCTTCCTTAAATATACTAGAGAAGGAAGATGACGTATTGCGATCCAGCATGAAATTCTGAAATGTCAGGATAAAAATTAAAAGTCACAACTAGATAGCCCTTCCATCAGCTAGTGTATTGCTTAGAGCTTGCCTACTAATCGCATTAACTCTGGCGGATAACTTCAGTAGGATATTGCGCAAAAAAGTTCTTGTTAGATCAGCTTTTTCAATAAGTTTTTCCATGCCAAGGAACTGAGCTATTTTTCGCATTAACAGAAGGACCCATTGAGAGATAGATTCGGTGAAGTCAATACCTTTTTTGAGGATATAGGCAAGGCGATCCATCAGTGTGAAGTAAGTTGATGCTCCAAAATCTATTAGTCTTCCTGCAAAATTTATGCATTTTTTTAGCACATAGACTATGGCATCACTAATCCATTCGATAGAAGATATGGTGGGGCCTATTATGGCTTTAGATTTTAACCATTCTTCAATTCCGGAATCGGTGCGCTTGGCAGGTCTCATGGAGTATATTTCATTCCATGATTTTTTTCCTACTGATTTTTTGTATAATTCCATATCATGATAGGTCGACCACGGTATAAGTCCTGGTGACGGGATATGATATTCTTTGCCAGAACTTGGTGTGTGTACGAAAGGCCATATCGGGATACAGGGAACTATATCAGTTTTATGGTATACCCGAAAAATATTTTCTTCTCCAAGTAAGCTAGTACATTTATCGGCAAATCCTATTAAGCCAACTCTGGGGCTTCCATACGTATATAGCCTTGGTTTGTGAATGGTATTTTTTGATATCCATTCTGCTGCAATTGTCGCGAGTGCTCCTCCTAGGCTATGTCCGAGACAGTGAACATCGGTGCCCGCAGGTAATTTGTCCACAAATGAGCGAATTTGAGGCAGCATGGATAGAAAGGCTTTATTGAATCCATCGTGAATAGCGTGACCACTACTTGACCTTGAAAGAGTAATATTTAGATTAGTTAGCCAATCAGCCAGATACTGAGTGCCGCGAAATAGTATAAATGCATTACCTTTGTACTCTCCTTGGCCGACCAGTAGGAAACCAAATGCAGTCCTAACCTTAATAATTCCTGGCCCTCCGGTTTTCCCCTTTAAAGTATTTTCTTCAGCGAATGAAAGTTTTCCACGGTATGAGCTATTTAAATAAGTCGTAGCAGCATCAAGTGTATCCAGTTTTGATAATGCGTATACATCTTGTGAAAGGTTTACTGATTGGAGTGGTGTTAATTTCATGATTAAAACCCCTTATCCACGATATCTGGAACTACATCCCAGTTGCATTTTGTTACAAACGGTTGTCCATCGACTTCTATAACGTGAAGTTCATCGCTAATGTCGCAGGTTACAATTAGAGGTTTACCTCTTGCTTCAGAATTTTCTTCTTTTTTACGCTTAACTCCATCCCATATGGTATGGTCTTCACCATTTACCGTAACTACGATAAGCTGGCCAACCACAAATTCTTGTGGAAGTAGACTCATTACACTACGCTCGAATAGCGCAGGCATTTCAAAATAGCCTTCTTCGTTAGTTGTAGTTTTATCAGTCTTTTTTTTCTGGTATGAGGTTGTCCTTGTTACCGTGGCGTTTGAAACTGGTTGTCCGTCTTTTAGAATTACCCCGGAAATATTCGAAAAGGTGCATACCTTCCCTGTATCGAATATTGACATGGCAGAAATCTCCGTGCTTAGAAATAAAAGAATAGAAAATAATAGTCTTGTATAAAAATTGGATGTCACGTTTATACTAATTTTGATGCTGGAAAGCATAGGTAAAAAATTGAGTTTCTTAAGAAGAGCGCAGAGAGCTATGCTTCTTGTATGTCGCTGAGATGGATTTGCGGGGTCGTTAACAATTTTTTTAGCCAAGATCATCCCCCAATAAGCACAGTAGGACAACCGACCACTATCTTTCCACCATGCACCGTGGAATCCCCCATCCGTGCCGCTGGTTTTCCCTGGATTATTACCGTGGTGCTGCCCATGGCGATGGTGTCCGGTGGGCCGACACAGGTACAGGTACTGCCGGCGGTTGCCGAGGGCAGTCCTCCGATAATGACGGTGGGGCCTCCGGGGCTTACTACGGGGCCGCCGACGTGGGGAACCGTGCCTGTCACCATGGGGCAAACATGCATGTCCGTGATACGGGAAGCGGGTTTTCCCATCTTTTATTCCTCGATTCTGCCGTTGCCGCCACGGGCCAGATCCAGCCCTTGATTCATGTAGCGGATAAAGCGCTTGCTGGGGTCCACCGGATCGGAAAGCACCGCTGCCAGGGTTACGCTACCGGCCACAGCGTGTGCGTATAGGTGATCGGGTGGTTCTATTACTGGTTCACCTTCGTCTGCCAGACTGCCGTGACACCAGCTGGCTGCGGTGGCGGCCCAGCTGGCCGGTGTTTTGTGTTTGGTCTTTTCTCCTAAGGTTTTGCATCTCAGACGGGCTTCTTCACTGGGCTTCATCGCCCAGCTTTCGGCGGCCAGTAATGCCTTTACATTGTCTTCGTCTGTTTGCGGATTTTGGACATCACGGGCTGCCAGACAGGCCCACCAGACGGCTTCGCGTTTCGGCAGTCCATGTGCCAAGAGTTTGATCGCGTCCGGGTAGAGGCCCGCGTCCATCAGGCGCAAAATGCTCACTTCAGGGGCTGTATCCGGTACCAGGTGTTCTTCGGCTTCCTCGCTAACATCGAAGTTTTTAAGGAGTTCGGCGGCAGTTAATGCCTGAACTTTCACCAGGTCTGTCATCAGTCGATTTACTCCATCAATTGATCATGGTCACGCCGCCTTTCAGCTTCAGTATGCCACCGCCTTTCACTTCGGCGGTGGCGTCCCCTTTGAGCGACAGGGTGGTGCCCTTGATGGTGATACCGGCGGGGGTCAGTTTGATACTGCTACCGCCCACTTTTAGTTCTATAGATGTCTTGGAGGTGATCTGTATCGCACCCATTACATCTGTTGTCTGTTGACCCCGACTGACCTTAAGGGTGTGATTACCGGCCCCTAAAGTGATTTTCTGATCACCCTTATCGATGTTGACGGTTTGATTTCCTTTGGCGATGGTGACCGTTTCGTTGCCATCGGTAACAGTGATGCTGCGGTCCTGCTTGATCTCCAGGGTTTGTTTGTTTTCGATTTTGCCGGTTTGGTCGTTGTGGATCACAAAATTGTGATCCCGGCCGGCTTCCATATAGATTTCTTCCTTGCCACCTTTGTCGTCGAAGCGTAATTCGTTGAACTTACTGCCTTCATACTCGGTTTTCCAACCGCTTTGAGTGGCGGTGTAATTGGGGCCGGGGTTGTCACCGTTGTAGACGGCACCGGTGATTAATGGTCGGTCCGGGTCGCCGTTGATATAGGTTACCACCACTTCCTGGCCGACGCGGGGAACAAAATTGGCCCCCCAATTTTTGCCAGCAAATGACTGGACAACCCTCACCCAGCAGCTGTTTTGGGCCGAATTCCACGGGAATTTGACTTTGAGCTGAGTGTAGGGGTCTTGGGAGCTATCAGAGGCCGTGGCTTTGACCTCTAAAACCTGTGCTACCTGTGGTGAGTGGATTTTGTATGTCCGGACGATCGGATCAGGCCGCGGCATGACTGTTGCGGGTACACAGCTGAATGAGTTTTTGAAGAAAGTCTGTTCGCTGTTACTGTCCGTGGCATGTATTTTTACGGATGTAAGTAAGTACTTACCTTTTTCTGTGCTCAGTGTGTGATCGAAGTTGAACCGGCCTCCGGCGCTCAGGGCAGGGCAGTCACTGGTGCCATAGGCGACATCGAACTGTGCTTCGTGGGCTTCCATGGCCCTCTCTGCCAGAGCTTTGTGATAGCTGTCTTTAAACTTTCGCTTGTGCTCACCATCCGCTTCAAAGTGGTTCAGGCCGTACAGGCTGCGCAAATAGTTCGAAACGTCGTTGAGTTTGCTGGTGGTGTTGACCTGCTGGCGATTGTCTTTTGTCGCTGTAAATTCGTTGTAATCTTTTAGCTCGAAACCGCCGCCGTGGTAATTAAAGACTCGCTCCCAGCTACTAATGGTGTGCATGGTGGGATGGCTTCCGCCGCCGTCGTACTCTATCTTGTTTGATTCGCAGTCATAGAAATCCTGCGGATCGTCACAGAGTACGAGCTCGTGTTGCCCGTTGCTGTGTTTGAAGTAGTAGACAATCCCTTCTTCAGCCATCAGTCGGCTGACAAAGTCAAAGTCACTCTCATCAAACTGTACGCAGTACTCGCGAGTTATATATTCCGCATTGAGTTTGGTGGAAAGCTTGATGACTTTACTGTATTCACCCAGCACTTCTTCCAGAATTTGCTTGGCAGATTTTTTCTCGAATACGCGGTTTTTTCCACCGAGTGTGGTGAACCAGAGGCCGGGGCGCAAGACAGCGGTATAGCTGCGCATCCCCTCAGCGTTGACATCATGCCTGGAGAAGTGCGTCACATAACCATTGATATATCGCGGTGTCTTGGAGTAATTGACAGTGGCTGTCATTAGCTTACCGACGACATCGCTCTGATTAATGGCGTGGTTGTCTGAAATTAGCTTGAGTGTGTAGCTAAACGGCGCAGAGATGTGCTCCTCGCCGTCAATCACTGTGGCAATCAGCGTGTCCTTGCCGAGTGGGCAGTCGACGTTGATCATCCGATTGTCTTGGTTGAGAGTGGACATACTCTGCCCCTGGTCCTGAAACGTTGTTACGTTTGTAGTTTGTGCTCGGATCTTGAGATCTAGTCTGCCAATACTCCCGGAGTAACAAAGCTTTTTGTCGTGCCGGTAGTATTTATACCGGTCAGAAGGGGTGGAATATGGTGATCATTATTAAAAACCACTCTCGTGATTCCATTGCCCACGATTACCTCATCAAGGCGCAGCGTTTAATGAGGCGGCGCTGCTGTCAAGATAAGACAGAAGAATCCGCTGTACGGAGTTCATTTATCCTGGAGCAGCCGGTGAGCCCCCATAAAGTCTGACCGTCACGGTTCCAGCCTCGCTTGGCAACTATGCCTCTGCATTTTCTCCGGGGTGAAGAAACAGCGAGGGGCCGCAGCCCCGCAACCCTCGGCTGCAGGCCTCGGCCCCTGTAGCGAGAACCGAAAGGCTGCTTACAGCGGGGTAGCGGTGGCCAGGTCGTAGCCCACACGCATGTTTTTCGGGTTCTTGTTGGTTTTGTCTGCGTGAGCCAGGTCTGCCTCGATTTTGGAGAAGCTCAGGGAGATGGACTCCTGCGGAGCACCACCTGCAGAGGCGCTGATGCTGTAAGAGGAGATGATGGCATCTTCCAGCTTGTAAACAGCGTATTTCTCTACAGCGTTGGCACCGGTCTGTACCACGTGGAATTCCACCGGAACACCTTCGTCACCGGTAACGGAAGCTTTGAACAGGCCGCCGGAGGCCGCATCAATACGCTTGGTTACGGTGATTTCGCTGATGCTCGGACGGGAGGCTTCGCGGTTGGCCATAGCCCCGGCTTCCATGCTGATGCCGCGGCCGACGCCAAAGTTGAAGCTGTCTACCTCGATCCAGTCTTCGTAACCCTTAGCGGTCACATTGCCTTTCGTCGATTTGTTGTTGAAGTTCATGTAAATAGCCATGAGTAATCCCTCTTGGTGTGGTCTGAGATAAGGGTGGTGCATCCTTTACCACCGCGGAATCGCAGCAGTTCAGGGTTGGCCGCAAAGGCAGCTGGGGAGATTTAAGCAAAGCTTTTTGCAAAAAAAAACAGTGTTTTAGAAAATTTAAATTGACTCTGGCACGAATTTTTAAGGTGGTGTAGAACAAAATTTGATCGACAGATGATCTGGGCAGAAAATCCACTCTGGCACGATTTTTTTAAGCGGCAAAGTTGCTTACTTGGTTTCTTGTAGCGAGATAAAAAAATCAAAACTATTCAAATATATGGTTAGGCTACTCGGATGCGATTTTTTTGTTGAAATAAAATTGCATAATGCCGTTTGTGTGTTCTGCCCCTTGTAATTTCGTGTAATTTTGCTCGCAATTGGGACTAAATCACGTTTTTTGTGTGCGCTGTGCACGGCTGTTTTTTGTCGATAAATTTATTGGCAGGAATTGCGCTAGTCGTCATTGTTGCATTAAGGCGGCTTGGGTATACTCCGCGCCTGCTACGTTGCGCAGACTTTCTGTTGTGTCGCATGAAGTGTACGGAGCCGCTTTTACTGGCTGGCAGTAAAAAGCCTGTATGAGAAGCCCGGGATATGGCTTGGATATTTCAAACCCGCCACAGTATTCATGCGAATAGATCTTGATCAGAGGGTGAGCTTTCCCCGTGAAAGCGGCTTGTCAGTTTGGGGTGGGTCAGACTTTGTGGGTGACATCCGATATGAAAAGTCTGCTGATGGTCCATCTCATCGGCGAGCTGTTTCGCTCTGAGGCGAAGTGCATATTGCGCCATGGGTGTGGGTGAACCATAAGCTTTTGCCGCGTAAATTGGGCTCAGATACCCCGGTGTTCGGGGCGGCACTGGGAGGTGCCAAAATAAATCTTCCACGGAGGCGGATTTGAACGACAAGACACGCATCGTCAGGAAAGGCAGCCACTCGGAAATCAAACCGACCGAGGGGCCGCTGGATGATGGCGATACAACGGTTTTTGTTGCCAACGACAATACCGGCGCGAATGACCATCCGCCGGTGGGTGGCAATCCCGGCCTCATTCCCACCGCCGCTGCCGGTTTCACAGCCGATGCTACAGTATTCCAAGGCGGAACGGCTGCACCGGAGGAGGGCGATGCCACGCGTATCCTCGCTTCCCCCCCGCCGCGTGAGGCTGTATTTTTCGAGTCCCCCTCTTCCGGCGCCGTCACCAAAACGGTGATTAAAGGTCGCTTCGAGCTCGATAAACTGCTTGGCGCGGGCGGCATGGGAGCGGTATACAAAGCGCTTGACCGCCGCAAACTGGAGGCCAATGACAGCGAGCCATACGTGGCGATCAAGCTGTTGAATGACGATTTCCGTCAGCACCCGGATGCCTTTATCTCCCTGCAGCGTGAGGCGCGCAAATCCCAGACCCTGGCACACCCGAATATCGTAACAGTCTACGATTTTGACCGGGACGGCGACCGCGTCTTCATGACGATGGAATTTCTCGAAGGGGCGCCGCTCGACAAACTGCTGCGGGAACACGCGGATGTCGGACTGGAGTATGAGAAGGCCTGCTCTGTACTGTATGACATTTCCCAGGCGCTCATTTATGCGCATTCCCACGGTATTGTGCACTCGGACTTCAAGCCGGGAAATATCTTTGTAACCAATAAAAAGGGTGCCAAAGTTTTTGACTTCGGCATTGCTCGCGCTGTTACTGAAGGCAGTATGGCGAGCAATGTCGGTGAGCGTACCTTATTCGACGCCGGCACCCTGGGGGCTTTGACCCCTGCCTATGCCAGTCTGGAAATGCTAAAAGGCGCCGAGCCGGCGCCCAGCGATGATGTCTATGCCCTCGGCTGCGTTGCTTATGAGTTATTTGCCGGCCGTCATCCCTTCGGAAAACTACCTGCGGATAAAGCTTGGGAAAAGAAATTAAAACCCAAGCGTATTAAGAGCTTGAGCCGCAAACAGTGGCGTGCTCTCGAATCCGCTTTGGAATTAAAGCGGGAAGAGCGAACCCCCACCGTTGAAAAATTCGTTCACGGTTTTTTTGTCAACAACACCTGGAAATGGCTTTTGGGCGCCGCTTTTGCCAGTCTGCTTGTTGGGGGCGCTGTCGGCTATAACCATTTGGAGCGGGAGAATGCGGCAGAGCAGCAGCGGGTCAAGATCGAGCTGGAGAAAAAGCTGGAGCAGGAACTGTTGCAGCGCCGTATCGCCGATAAGCGCGAAGCGATCGATCGTCTTATCAGCTTGAGCATTCTAACCCCCGACTGGGAGGATGACCTGCGAGTTGAACTGCAGGAATACGCGGAGCTCAATCCGTCGGATGAGGAGTACCTGGATTCATCTCGAGAGCGGGTTTACGAGATCTTTGTGGCGGCTGCCACAGGCCAGCTAAACCTCGGTAACCTGGACCAGGCTGATGCCATGCTGTCCAGCGCCGCGAGCTGGTACGAAGAGTCCACCGAGGCTGCGGAAATTCGGTCACGGCTGGATCGGGAGCGAGAAGAGCTGCGTGCTCGCCTCGAGGCTGAACGCTTGGCAGCCGAGCGCGAGGCAGAGCGTTTGCGCCAAGAGGAATTGCGCCGCCAGCGCCTTGCCGCTGCGCGGGAGAAACAGCAAAAAATCGATGCTGTACTGGATGAGATGGAACTGGCTCTGCGGTGCGGTTTTAACATGCAAGTCTCTGCCGTATCTGCGCAGCTCAACCGGCTCGCCCAGCTGGACGCCGTTAAAGCGCAAAAAATACGTCCTGTATTGGCGGAGGAATTTAGCAATTGCTTCTCTAGCCTCGCGGTGCGGGATCCGCTGCGTACCGAACCTCTGTTGAATGAGGCCCGGATACTGCTCCCCAAGCAGTCAAATTTACAGGAGTTCAAGCTCGATTTTTGTGCACACCTGCGCCCCGGAAGTGGCGGACGCGGCAATCGCTACACCTGTGCGGACCGGCTGGCCGACGGCACGGATGCTCCGCGGATGGTTGTCGTTACGGGTAGTGCTGGCAAGCCCCTGGCCATCGGCAAATATGAAATTAGTAACCGAGAATTCGGCAAGTATTGCGCGGCTTCCGCGCAATGTGAACCGGATGCGCTGGGAGCCGCGAATCTGCCGGTTAACAACATCAGTATTGCGCAGGCCCAGGCTTATATTGACTGGCTGAGTGCGCAAACCGGCAATGAATACCGCCTGCCCACGGAGCGAGAATGGTTTGCCGCCGCCAATGCCAACGGCATGGGTGAAGTCGCTGACCGCAACTGTCACCTGAAATATCGGGGCGTTGAGAAGGGGGCGGAACTGGTTGCGACTCGGGCCGGAAGCCCCAATGGCTTCGGCCTCATCAACGCGGTGGGTAATGTGCAGGAGTGGGCCTATACCAGCGAGGGCCAACTGATGGCCGTCGGTGGCAGCCGACGGGACCCGATGAGCCGCTGCCTGGCTACCACCAAGCGCCAGCACACCGGTGAGGCCGACGAACTGACCGGATTCCGCATCGTAAGGGACCTAGACAGGCCCTGAAAAATCTTTTTGAAACATAAATAACACCCTTCTCGCCGCGAGAGGGTTCAGTCTGTACGGGATACAGGGATTGTTAGGGGGTGATATGCTCGTGCGTTTAAAGAATCAGCTGGCGTTTGCTGGAGTCAGCTTGTTGTTGCCAGCCTTTGTTTGTGCTCAGGAGGGGGAGTCCGGCTTTCGCAGTCGCGTTCGTGCTGCCTTCGATCAAAATGCCCCCACAATCGCCGAGCCGGATGTCACCAGGGATTTCCTGCAACGCACGCAGGAGCGGGAAGATCCAAACCTCAATACGGATATCCCGGAAATTGCCCGGCGCAATCACGGGCCGCGTATCACTGTTAAGAAATTCCGTTTCCACCGCCTGGAAGAGTATCCCGAGTTCGGTATCACTCGCGAAGTAGTGGAACAGCTCGCCGAAGAGCTCCGGGTCAAATTCATGAAAGAAGACCAGATCCTCGCCGGTGGTTACACCAAGGAGAATCTGGAAGAGCTGGCGCTGTTGCTCGATAGTATGAATGCACAGTATGCGCCGGAAGAGCTGGGCGCTGCCCAGTTGCGCAAACTGGTCAGCATCATCGAAAAGCAGAATGCCGAGCGCGGTCTCAGCTATGGAGACCTGGAGGAGATCGCTGCTGAGCTCACTCGGTTCTATCGTCGACAGGGGCTTTTCCTGGCCCAGGTACAGATTCCCGCGCAGGAAGTGGAAAACGGTGTAGTTACCCTGACGGTACAGGAAGGCCTGTTGGGACAGGTGGCTGCCGAGGGTAACAGGAAGTATTCACTGGAACAGCTCGCGATACCATTCGAGGACCAGCGCGGCAAGCTGGTGGATCACAAGAGCATCGAAGAGGGGCTCTATCTGCTCAACGACCTGCCCAGTTTAAATGTCACCGGTTATTTCAGCCCCGGTGACAACCCGGGCGAAACCAAGCTGAACCTTAAAGTGCGGGACGAAAACCCCTGGCGGGCGGTGACGCGGCTGGACAATCACGGCTCCGCGTTCACCGGCGACCAGCGCTCTTTCACCTCCGTCGACTGGCTCAACCCGCTGGGTATCGGCGACGCCCTGACTATTGGATACCTCAAGTCCACTAATGCGGACAACCTGGACTCGGACTTTGGCTCCGACCTGGCCCAGTTCCGCTACAGTCTGCCGTTGTTCGGCCCGCGCACCCGCCTGCAATTTTCCGCCGACTACAACGAGTTTTCCCTGCAGGATCTGAAAGATCCGAACAATGTGGTCAACCTGTTGAACATTGAGGGTGTCAACGAGAGCTATGCGCTGAGTGTCGATCACAAGTTTCGCCGCTCCCGCGACTTCAACCTCACGGGTTCCTTCAGCCTCACGAACAAAAAATCAGATCTCAACGCCATCATCGAACTCCCGGAGCCAGGTGACCATGTATATGGCGGTGAAGTGGGCTTTTATGTCGACAGCCTCTCCAACGGCACTGTGCCCATGCTGAATATATTGAATGCAAAAATTCAGTATGGCGAACACCAGAAAGAAGTCGATCCCGAGCGGGGCAATGACTTCACCAAATTCGCCCTGGAAACCAGCTCGTTGTTCTTTGTACCTCTACCGTTTACCGACACCCAGTCACGGCTGATTCTGAAAAGCCGCTGGCAGTACAGCGACAGCAGCCTGCCCGCCTTCGAGCAGTTCTCTCTGGGCGGTGCCAGCGGAGTCCGCGCCTTTGACGTGCGCGACTTTTCCGCCGACCGCGCAGGCCTGCTGTCCGCCGAGTGGTACTTCGACTTTCCCGACGCACTTAACCCGCGTATTTTCGACTACCGCTTGAGCGATATCTTACAGGTGGCACTGATCGCCGATGGCGGCTACGGTGTTGTCAACAACTACGAACAAGACATCCATGACGACTGGGCCGGCTTATCTGGGGCCGGACTGTTGTTCAAACTGAGCTGGGAGGAGTCCTTCGCCAGCCAGATATCCGTGGCCTGGCCCACAATGTCCAAGTCATCTGTTGAGGGAACGGGAGACGACGCGGACGATCCCGCTATCTATGCGGATTTCTCTTTCTTCTTTGACTGATCTGAATTTTCCGACTGCAGACTCGAAGCAGGAATCGCTTCGCAAGGTACCGGCATGAACACTAAAAAAATGACGCTCGAACTGAAAAAACTCACTTCGGCTATCAAGGTGTGCCACCTGGCCTGGGCAGGACTGATCGCCGGCCAGATTGTCAGTCCATCTGCGCAGGCCGCACCGGAAGGCGGTACAGTGGTTGGTGGAGAGGGCTCCATTAGTACCAGTGACCTCACCACGATTGTCGACCAGAAAACAGACCTTCTGGCAATAGACTGGGATTCTTTCAATCTGACGGAAGAAGAAATCATCCAGTTTCTGCAGCCCGACTCCTCGTCGGTCGTGCTGAACCGCATACTCGACGAAAACCCCAGTGATATTCGCGGCAGTATCGAGGCCAACGGCCACGTTATCCTCGCCAACCCCCGCGGCGTACTCTTTACTGAAACCGCCACCGTTAACGTCGGTGCTATTACCGCCGCCGGATTGGATATTAACCCGCAGGAATTTATGGACGGCAACTTCGCCTTTGAGGGCGAAGACGGCAGTGCCGGTGTGGTGGTCAACCGCGGTCTCATCAATGCCGCCAGCGCCGTGCTGGTAGGCAAACAAGTGACCAATGCCGCGAGTGGCTTGATCAGCGCTGAAATGGTGAGCCTCGCCGCAGCAGATGAAGCTGTACTCACCTTCGATGCGGACGGCCTGATCGGGGTGAAAGTCACCAAAGAGGTGATGGAAAACCAGATGGGCCTGGACAGTGCTGTCTTAAATGAAGGCGCTATTGAAGGCACTACGGTGCTTATGGAAGCCAGCGTTTCCGGCGACCTCTTTACCGCCGCGGTCAACAACGAAGGTACGGTACAAGCGCGCGGAATCGACACCAGTGGCGGCAAGATCCGCCTGTTCGGCTCGGGTTCCGGTGTTGTTAACAGCGGAGCCCTGGATGCATCGGGCACACAGGGCGGCGAAGTTATTATCGAGGGGGACAGCGCCACGCACAGTGGTCAGATTGCTGTAATCGGAAATGCGGGAGAGGGAGGCTCAGTCCAGGTACTGGGCGACGAGGTTACCGTCAGCGGCGACATCGATGCCCGCGGTACTGCCAGTGGCGGCGAGGTGCTGATCGGTGGTGACTACCGGGGTGAGAACGACGAAGTTCGCAATGCAACAACCACCGTTGTCACCGCCGAAGCCGAGATCAATGCCAGCGGAATCGATAACGGCGATGGCGGCAAGGTCATCGTCTGGGCCGACGACACCACTCAGTTTGGCGGCACCATCCGCGCCGAGTCTGGCGAACTCGGGGGCGACGGCGGATTTGTCGAAACATCCGGCAAAGTCAATCTGCACCTGGATGGAGACACTATGTTTGTGTCTACCCTGAGTCTTGCTGGTGGGGAGACTGGGGAGTGGTTGTTGGATCCGGAGTGGTTAGATATCACTGATGGTGACTGCAGTGCCGAAAACAATTGTATTTCAGCAAGCGACTTAGGCGATGCTCTTTCCAGTACCAATGTCATCATAACGACCACCGCTGACGGTGCTAGTAGCGATTTTGACCTAGGTCTAGGAGACGATAACAACGATTATTCTTATGGTATTTCCGTTTCAGGTGATGTGAGTTGGAACTCCGGTACTACTCTGGAATTACAGTCCCATAAGAATGTATGGATCAGCGCAAGTGGTCAGATTAGCACAATTAATGGCTCTGGCGCTTCGGTCGGCGATCTTATAATACGGGCTGATGACGGCTATTTCAAAAACGAGGGTACGGTAAACGTTTCCAGCTTCACACTGGATTTGGCGGGAGCGTTTGAAAACAGTGGAGCTATTACTGTCAATGAACTGAATTTGACGTTGGGTATTGCTGGAGATGATACAAACAATACCCTGGGAAGTTTAACTGTTAATGGATCTGGCACCATTACAGGTGGAAGTGGGCAAGATAAATTTACGCTGACCTCCGAAAGTGAAGAGCTGATTTTCGAGAAGATTTTCGATCCCGACAATCCGGGTTCCGTGGTCGGATATCAAGTCTCGTTAATAGGTGCAGACGGCAATATTACATTCAAAAATATTGAAGAAGTGGACACCGGCCTGGGTGAAGATAGTGTTACCGGTGCCGATGGCTTCGACTGGTTTCTAGAAGAAGGTGTTGATAACCAAGCCGAAAACAACGGAATTACCTTCACCAATGTCGAGCAAATCACTGCGGTTAATGCCGGGCTGACGGCTACTGACGCCAATGAAACTTTCGTTGTCAATGACAGTGGTAATGTTGTTGTCTACGACATGACCTTCACTGGCCTGACGGCTGTGGATGGTAACGGCGGCACTGACGCACTGGATGCCAGTGCTTATGAAGACGGTGTGGCGCTCACCAATAACGATAACGAATTGAGCGCAGGCGGCACCATCTTCAGCAATATCAGCAGCGCAGTGGCCACTAAACTCACTGGCACCGGTAATGCAGACCAGTTCGATATCACCAGTGACAACAGCCTCGATGTCGCGGGCATCAGCTTCAGCGGCTTGACGGAGGTGGACTCCGGCTCGGGTGAGGACAGTGTGATCGGAGACGATGGTGCGGACTGGACACTAACCCAAACAAATAACAAGGCCGAGAGTAGCGGCATTACCTTCAGCAACATAGAGTCGGTCAGCACGGTGAACGCCGGACTCATCGGAACCACAGCGGACGAAATTTTCGTGCTCAATGCCGATAGCAGTATCGACAGCTACGGCATAACCTTCAGTGGCTTAACCGCAGTCAACGGCGTAGGTGGCAGCAACGTACTGGATGCCAGCGCGATCGCGGCCGGTGGGGAACTCACGGGAAGTGACAACGAGCTGATCGCAGGCGGTATCACCTTCAGTAATATCCACAGTGCTGAGGCCAGCGCGCTGACCGCCACCAGTGGCGCAGACCATTTCGATATCACTGGCGCCAACAGCCTCGATGTCGCGGGCATCAGCTTCAGCGGCTTGACGGCGGTGGACTCCCGCTCGGGTGCAGACAGTGTGACCGGAGCCGATGGCGCGGACTGGGTACTAACCGGCACGGATAACAAGGCCGAGAGCAGTGATATCACCTTCAGCAACATAGAGTCGGTCAGCGCAGTTAATGCCGAACTCACCGGAACCATTGAGAACGAAACTTTCGTTCTCAATGCCGATAGCAGTATCGACATCTACGGCATAACCTTCAGCGGCTTAACCGCAGTCAACGGCGCAGGTGGCAGTAACGTACTGGATGCCAGCGTGATCGCGGCCGGTGGGGAACTCACAGGAAGTAACAACGAGCTGGCCGTATCCGGAATCACTTTCAGCGATATCCACAGCGCAGAGGTCACTGCACTGACAGGCAGTAGTGGAAGTGATCACTTTGAGGTAACCGGCGTTAATGCGCTAAAAGCCAATGGCATAGCAGTGAATGGAATCAGTACGTTGGATGCCATGGGCGGCGAAGATAGTGTTATCGGCGCTGATGGCATCGACTGGATACTGACGGGTACGAATAACCAAGCTGAAAACAATGGATTTACCTTCACCAATGTCGAGCAAATCACTGCGGTTAATGCCGGGCTGGCGGCGACTAGCGGTGATGAAACTTTCGTTCTCAATGCCGATACGAGTGTCGGCAGCTACGGCATGACCTTTACAGGTCTGACAGCTGTGTATGGTAACGGCGGCACTGACGCACTGGATGCCAGTGGTTATGCGGCAGACGTGGCGCTCACCGATACCGACAACGAGCTGAACGCAGGCAGCATTACCTTCAGTAATATCCACAGCGCTGAGGCCAGCGCGCTGACCGCCACCGGTGGCGCAGACCATTTCGATATCACCGGCGCCAACAGCCTCGATGTCGCGGGCATCAGCTTCAGCGGCTTGACGGAGGTGGACTCCGGCTCGGGTGAGGACAGTGTGATCGGAGACGATGGTGCGGACTGGACACTAACCCAAACAAATAACAAGGCCGAGAGTAGCGGCATTACCTTCAGCAACATAGAGTCGGTCAGCACGCTTAATGCCGAACTCATCGGAACCACAGCGGACGAAATTTTCGTGCTCAATGCCGATAGCAGTATCGACAGCTACGGCATAACCTTCAGTGGCTTAACCGCAGTCAACGGCGCAGGTGGCAGCAACGTACTGGATGCCAGCGCGATCGCGGCCGGTGGGGAACTCACAGGAAGTAACAACGAGTTGGCCGTATCCGGAATCACTTTCAGCGATATCCACAGCGCAGAGGTCACTGCACTGACAGGCAGTAGTGGAAGTGATCACTTTGAGGTAACCGGCGTTAATGCGCTAAAAGCCAATGGCATAGCAGTGAGTGGAATCAGTACGTTGGATGCCATGGGTGGCACCGATAGTGTTATCGGTGCAGATGGTATCGACTGGCTGCTGACAGGCATAAATAATCGGGCTGAAAACAGTGGTATTACCTTCAGCAATGTTGAGTCAATTACTGCGCTTAACGCCGGACTCACAGGAACCACTGCGGACGAAACCTTTACGCTCAATAGCGATGGCACCGTCGACAGCTACGGTATGACCTTCACAGGTCTGACAGCTGTGTATGGTAACGGTGGTACTGACGCACTGGATGCCAGTGCTTATGAAGACGGCGTGGCGCTTACCGGTGAGAAAAAAGAGCTGGTCGCCAACGGAACTACCTTCAGTAATATCCACAGCGCGGTGACGACAGCACTGGGCGGCAGTAGTGGAGATGATTTCTTTGATATCACCGGTGACAACAGCCTCGAAGCTGCGGAAATCAGTTTCAGCGGCGTTACCAAGGTCGCAGCTGGAGAGGGGAACGACAGTCTCAAAGCGATAGAAACCGTCACTCTGACTGGTGCACAAAATACGGCAACCACCAGTGGTATTACTTTTACTGAGTTGGATGCAGCGAGTGGCGGAAGCCTCGAAGCCTCTAACCAGGATGACACTTTTATTGTCACTGGTGTTGAGGCGCTGACCGCCAACGGTATTGCCTTTAGCGGCATTAGCAGTTTGGATGCCATGGACGGCACCGATAGAGTTATCGGTGCAGATGGTATCGACTGGCTACTGACTGGCATAAATAAGCAGGCCGAAAACAGCGGCATTACCTTCAGCAATGTCGAGTTAATCACCGCGCTTAACGCCGGACTGACGGCTACCAGTGGTGATGAGACTTTCGCTGTCAATGGCAGTGGTCATGTCGCTATCTACGACATGACCTTTATAGGTCTGACAGCTGTGGACGGTAACGGCGGCACTGACGCACTGGATGCCGGTGCCTATGGAGAGGGGGTAGTCCTTACCGGTGGTGATAAAGAACTGATCGCCAACGGAATCACCTTCACCAATATTCACAGCGCAGAGGCGACTGCGCTGGCTGGTAGCAGTGAGGATGACCTGTTTACCATCACCGGTGTTGAGGCGCTGACCGCCAACGGTATTGCCTTTAGCGGCATTAGCAGCTTGGATGCCATGGGTGGCACCGATAGTGTTATCGGTGAAGATGGTATCGACTGGCTACTGACAGGCATAAATAAACAGGCCGAAAACAGCGGCATCACCTTCAGCAATGTCGAGTTAATCACCGCGCTTAACGCCGGACTCACCGGAACCGCTGCGGACGAAACCTTCACACTCAATAGCGATGGCAGTGTCGACAGCTACGGCATCACTTTCAGTGGATTGAACACCGTGGATGGCGTAGGTGGTGGTGATACCTTGGATGCCAGCGCGATTGCGGCAGGTGTAGCGCTCACCGGTACCGACAACCAGTTGAGTGCAGGCGGTATCACCTTCAGCAATATCCGCAGCGCTGAGGCCAGCGCGCTGACCGCTACCAGTGGCGGAGACCAGTTCGATATCACCGGCGCCAACAGCATCGACGTTGCGGGCATCAGCTTCAGCGGCTTGACGGAGGTGGACTCCGGCTCGGGTGAAGACAGTGTGACCGGAGCCGATGGCGCTGACTGGATACTGACAGGTACAAATAATCAGGCCGAGAGCAGCGGCATTACCTTCACTAGCATCGAGTTAATCCGTGCAGTTAACGCCGGGCTCAATGCGACCACTGCGAACGAAACTTTCGTCCTCAATGCCGATGGCAGTGTTGACAGCTACGGCATGACTTTCAGTGACTTAACTGCAGTTCATGGCGTGGGTGGCATCGACTCGTTGGATGCCAGCGCTTATGTGGCCGGTGGGGAACTCACGGGAAGTGACAATGAACTGGTCGCCGCTGGAATCGCTTTCAGCAATATCCACAGCGCCGTAGCTACTGCGCTGGCTGGTAGCAACGAAGACGACCAGTTCACCATCACTGGCACCAATGCGCTGACTGCCAACGGAATTGCTTTCAATGACATTACACAACTGGATGCTATGGGCGGCAGCGATAGTGTTACCGGCGCCAATGGCATTGACTGGCTGCTGACAGGCGCGGAAAACCAGGCTGAAAACAGCGGCATTATTTTCAGCAACGTTGAGTCAATCACTGCGCTTAACGCCGGACTCACAGGAACCACTGCGGACGAAACCTTTACGCTCAATAGCGATGGCACCGTCGACAGCTACGACATGACCTTTACAGGTTTGGCTGCCGTGGATGGTAACGGTGGCACTGACGCACTGGATGCCAGTGCTTATGCATCGGGCATAGAGCTCACTGGTACAGACAACCTGCTGAGCGCAAATGGAATTAACTTCAGCAATATCCACAGTGCAGTGGCCACCGCGCTGACCGCTACCAGCGACGCTGACCACTTTGATATCACCGGAGCCAATAGCCTCGAAGTCGCGGGGATCAGCTTCAGCGGCTTGACGGAGGTGGACTCCGGCTCGGGTGAAGACAGTGTGA
Organism: Microbulbifer thermotolerans; assembly: GCF_001617625.1. Taxonomy (NCBI): domain Bacteria; kingdom Pseudomonadati; phylum Pseudomonadota; class Gammaproteobacteria; order Cellvibrionales; family Microbulbiferaceae; genus Microbulbifer; species Microbulbifer thermotolerans. The sequence goes on from NZ_CP014864.1 coordinate 331,261, forward strand.
CCGGAGCCAATGGGGCTGCCTGGAAACTGACAGGTACAAATAATCAGGCTGAGAGCAGCGGTATCACCTTCAGCAACATAGAGTCGGTCAGCACGCTTAATGCCGAACTCACCGGAACCACTGCGAACGAAACTTTTGTTCTCAATGCCGATAGCAGTATCGACAGCTACGGTATGACCTTCAGCGGCTTAACCGCAGTCAACGGCGCAGGTGGCAGCAACGTACTGGATGCCAGCGCGATCGCGGCCGGTGGGGAACTCACAGGAAGTAACAACGAGTTGGCCGTATCCGGAATCACTTTCAGCGATATCCACAGCGCAGAGGTCACTGCACTGACAGGCAGTAGTGGAAGTGATCACTTTGAGGTAACCGGCGTTAATGCGCTAAAAGCCAATGGCATAGCAGTGAGTGGAATCAGTACGTTGGATGCCATGGGTGGCACCGATAGTGTTATCGGTGCAGATGGTATCGACTGGCTGCTGACAGGCACAAATAATCGGGCTGAAAACAGTGGTATTACCTTCAGCAACGTTGAGTCAATCACTGCGCTTAACGCCGGACTCACAGGAACCACTGCGGACGAAACCTTTACGCTCAATAGCGATGGCAGTATCGACAGCTACGGTATGACTTTCACAGGTCTGACCGCTGTGGATGGTATTGGCGGTACTGACGCACTGGATGCCAGCGCTTATGCAGACGGTGTGGCACTCGCTGATGGCGACAATCAACTGGTCGCCAGTGGAATCACCTTTAGCAATATCTTCAGCGCAGAGGCCACTGCATTAAGGGGTAGCAGCGGCAATGACCAGTTTATGGTAACTGGAAGCAATGCGCTGACCGCCAACGGCATTGCCTTCAGTGACATTACCAGTTTGGATGCCATGGGCGGCAACGATAGTGTCACCGGCGCCGACGGTGCCGACTGGTTGCTGACCGGCTTGGATAACCAGGCAGAAAACAATGGCATTACCTTCAGCAATATTGAATTAATTACTGCCGTTAACGCCGGCCTCACAGCGACCAGTGCTGACGAATCCTTCACACTCAATAGCGATGGCAGTATCGACAGCTACGGCATGACCTTTATTGGTCTGACTGCTGTGGACGGTGTCGACGGCGATGACTCACTGGACGCCAGTGCTTATGCATCAGGCGTAGCGCTCACTGGAACAGATCATCAGCTAAGTGCAAATGGAATTAACTTCAGCAATATCCACAGCGCACAGGCCTCAGATCTGACCGGCACCAGTGGCGCAGACCAGTTCGATATCACCGGTACCAACAGCCTCGACGTTGCGGGCATCAGTTTCAGCGGCTTGAGTAGTGTGGATGCCGGAAGCGGGACTGACGAGCTTGCGGCTGATGGCTCGGTGACCCTGAGCGGTTCCCTGTCCGTAACCGCCAGCGCTATCGACTTTGCCAATATCGAAACAGTGACCAATACCGGCGCACTGACCGGCACCGACAGCGATGATACCTTTTCCATGGTCGCTGCTAATCAGTTGGACAGCTATGGCATACGTTTTGAGGGCGTAAATTCCGTAGCGGCTGCAGCGGGTAGTGACCATCTGGTGGGACTGGATAGCGAATCCTGGCAGCTGAGTGGCAGCGACAATGCATTGCGTCAGCTGGGTATCGATTTTACCGGGCTGGAGAGCACCAGCGGTGGCAACGGGATATTGCTCGGGTCTGGAGCCGGTGACCAGTTTGAGATTACGGCGGACAACCAAGTGGCGGCCAATAGCATCCGCTTTGCCGATATCACTCATGTGGATGCCGCAGGGGGGGTGGATCAGGTGACTTCCCCCGATAGCGCAACCTGGATATTGGGCGCCGCGAATGGCAGTGCTGCAGCTGCCGGAATCGACTTCCTGAATATTGAAAGAGTTGCCGGAAATGATGTGGTCGTGGACGCGGCCACCAACAATGCCAGTGACAACATTGTCTTGAGTGGCACCGGTAAGGCCCTCCGTGTTCGAGGCATTGACTTCTCCTCGGTAAGCACACTATCCGCCGGTGACGATAGTGGAGATTCGGTAACCAGTAATGCCAGCGAATGGCTGTTGGCTGGTACTGACGGAGCCCTTTCGGTCAACGGTGTCGAATTGTCCGGTATCGACCGGGTAATCACCTCCAATGCACTCCTGCGCGGCACGGACAGCGGCGAAACCTTCGCTCTGTCCGGTGAAAATGCGTTGGAAGTCGCCGCCATGGCTTTCGAGGGCATTTCCCAGGTAATCGCCGGTGGCGGCAGTGATTTGCTGCAGGGCACCGCGGATGCGGATCATTTCGAACTGGCAGACAACGGCGATATCAGCGCAGCCGCTATCAACTTCAGCGGTATTGAAACCGTGGCCGCGGGGGAGGGCGAAGATACCGTTGGCGCCGGTGGGGCCAACTGGACTTCGGTACTCAGTGGCGATGCCCTGGTTGAAGGCAGTGCCCGGGCCACGGTAAACAGCATAACGGTGCTGTTCGAAAACCTGGAGCAGGTGAATAACGCTGACGCCTACACCGGCCAGGATATCGACAGCGAATACACCTTCAGCAGCCTGGATACGGTGACTGTTGCCGGGGTGACTTTCGCCGGTTTGTCCAGCTTTACCGCTGGCAGCGGGGTTGATGTGCTGCGCGGAGCTGATATCGACGCGCAGTGGTCCTTGGATGACGAACAGGGAAGCATCACCAGCGGCGCTCAGTCGATGCTGTTTAGTGGTGTGGAGTCCATAGTGGCTGGCAGTGGCGCGGACCAGTTTACGCTCACCGGTGGTGTCTTAGAGGCGCTCGATACCGGTGCCGGCAATGACAGTGTACAACTTGCGGGAACACGTCTGCAGGCACTGTATCTCGGAGAGGGTAACGACTACTTGCAGGTGGATGCCGACAGCAGCCAGAATCTCCAGCTCAGTGGCGGCAGTGGCGACGACGAGTTCCAGCTCAATGTGGCCGAAAAAACCTGGCAGATCAACGGCGCCAATACCCGGGTAGGTAACTTCCAGCTCTCCGGCTTCGAGTGGCTGGATAACAATACCAATAGCTTGGCGCTGGAAACCGATCAGAATTTTACTTTTGTCAATGGCGGTGACAGCTCCGCTAACTTTAACCGCAACGGTGCCGGTATTCTGTTTGCCGACAGCGGTCTGCGCCTGGGGTACGATGGCAGTGGGGATATCAGCATTATCAGCACGGGAATCGACACCATCACTGGCGATCTGAAGGCGAACAGGGCGGCGCTGGTGGTTGCCGGCAACGTGGATATTGAAACCGACGTCAATGTCCTCGATATTCACTCCTCCGTTGGCGATATTGATATTTCCGTGCTGGCGGAAAAAGATCTTGTGATCGACGAGATCAATGCCGGTCGTGGCAATATCGTCATAAACAGCAAAAGTTTCGGAAGTCTTACCGCTGAAACCTACGGAGATACCCATCTGACCGCTGGCAAAGTGCGGTTGGGGGACGAATTGCAGCAGTGGACAGTAATTGGTAGTGCCGTTAACCCGCTGCGGATGGATGTCTCCGAGTCGGTGGATATTGTCGCTATCAGCTACTTTGAGCCGGACTTTATCCGCCAGATTCCCGCCTTTAGCGCGACTGGTGACGAGCTGCAATCCGTGGCTGGCGCCCAGACTGCGCAAGGGCTTAAGTCCGCCGTTCAGAATGCGGTGGAAGACTTCGCCCAGGTGGACCCGGGGATCTTTACGGAGGTCTACCCTTACAGTACCGGTGTGGATGCGGTAAATACCCCGGAAATGCGCCTGAAAGGTGATCAGCTTCTGCCTGTTGTGGGTCATCCGGAAGAAGATGAAGAGGACGGCCCATTAAACCGGGCCGCCGAACTTGGCAGTATCAGCTCGGGGTCCAGGAAAGGCCCATATACAGGGGTGGGGACTGTTGGTGCGGGAAGGTAAGTAGTAAGTGCAAAATCTTAATCGTTAAAACAGCCCGCTACTTATTTAGCGCGGAATAAAAAAGGCCGGCATTAAGCCGGCCTTTTTGTTGTTGCTTCGTTTGAAATTAATAGTTTTCAGCAGTCTTATCAGCTATCAATTTTCTCTAAGCCTTTAGTCCGTTGCAGATCCGGCAAGAGGCAGAATAGCGAAGTGAGGCGAAAATTCACCGTTGACTTCGGTGAAGTACCCCGCTAGATAGAGAGAGTTCCCTGACACCGTTAAGGAATAAGCACCATCAGAAAGGGAAGAGCCCAAATCCAGCAGGGTATTGTCGCTGTCAAAGGCGGCTAGATAACTGCGCGGCTTTCCGTTAACAGTGTCAAAGTCTCCACCAGCATAGAGGGTTCCGTTGTTTTCTGTAAGGACAAAGACTGGACCATTGATATCGGGATTCGAATCAGCCAGGCTGCCATCGGTGTTAATGGCTGCTATATAATTACGAGAGATTCCTCCGATGCTGGAGAACCGGCCACCGATATAAATGGTGTTGTTATGAATTATGGATGTATAGATCCACTGGTCTGCATCAAGTGTCCAATCGAGCAGGCTGCCGTCGGTATTGATGGCAGCTAAATTCTCTCGTGGCTGCTCATTAACACTACTAAATTTCCCCCCCAAAATAACGGTATCTCCGCTAATGGCAATGGTTCTGACAACGCTACTAAAAATGCTACTCACATCGCTACTTACATCTGGGTTCCAGGTAAGCAGGCTGCCATCGGTAGTACTAATTGCTGCTGCGTTATTGCGGGTTTGTTCGTTAAAATTGGAAAAATAACCACCTACGTACAAAGTATTCTCAGCTAATGTGAGTGCATATACGGTGCCTTTTTCTTCTGGCCCCATGTTAATGTCCCAGTCACAGCTAAGTAGTGTGTCGCTGGTATCTATGGCTGCTAATGCGTGGCACTCTTCACCATTGATAGACTCGAAGTTTCCCCCCGCATATACGGTATTACCGTCCACTGCGAGTGCCTTGACATTTCCGTCTGCACTTGGGCTCCAGGGGAGCAGTTGGCCTTCACTGTCAATAGCTGCTAGGCGATTGCGTGCATACCCCTGAACGCTGGTGAAGTCGCCGCCTGCATATACCGTATCGTCACTGACCGCAAGTGCCGTGACGCCTGCCGTGGGGCCGCCGTGGGTCGCCGGGCTCCAGTCGAGCAGGTTGCCGTCGGTATCGATGGCCGCTAGGCTATTGCGTTCTTGCCCGTCTATGCTGGTGAATTTTCCACCCACATAGACGGTATCGCCGACCACTGTGATTGCGTAAACATCAAAATTGGGGTTTGGGCTCCAGTCGAGCAGATTGCCGCTGCTATCAAACGCGGCCAAGTAGTTGCGAGTTTCTCCGTTTATAGAGACGAATGGAGAGTCCCAACCTATAAAAATGGTATCCTCGGCCACTGCAATGGAGCATTGCGTTGTACAATAAAATGCGCCAATACCCGGATTCCAATCGAGCAGGTTACCGTTGGTATCGACGGCGGCGACGCCATTGTGTGTTTGTTCGTTGATCTTTTTGAAATTTCCGGTCACGTAAATGGTGTCGCCAGACACAGCGAGGTCGTGTACTTGACGGTCAAAATCCAGACTCCAGTCGTGTAGGCTACCGTCGGTATTGATAGCGGCTAGAGCATCGTGCGTTTCCCCGTCTATGTTGCTGAAATCACCTCCTACATAGATGGTGCCGTCTGCTATTGCGATGGCGTTAACGTTGGAGTTGGCAGCAGGGCGCCATTCGAGCAGGTTGCCGTCGGCATCAATAGCGGCCAGGTTGATGCGTGGCTGCCCGTTAACTTTGTCAAAATCTCCGCCGATATATACGGTATCGTCCAGTACGGCAAGGGCGTTAATGTTACCGTCAATGGTCGGGTTCCAATCACCCAAGGTGCCATCGGCGCGGATATAGGCCAGGTTGTTGCGGGCTTCTCCGCCGACGGTTGTGAACTCGCCGCCGATATAGAAGCCCCCCTTGTTATCGCCTGCAACCGCGGTTACCGGCCCGTTGACCAGCGGAAAGGCTCCTGCGTACCCACTGGTTGTACTAAAGGGAACACCGTGGCCACTAAGCACGCCGAAATAGGTGAAGTATCCTCCCAGGTAGACAGTGCCGTCGGTACCTGTGGCCATGGCGTTAATCCTATCATTTGGCACCAGTCGATCCGGCCGCGCGCCGGCTTCATTGGAAACGGCGCGGCTGGTTTCGACAACGGATTCCACCTGGAACCAGTAGTTCTGGCCGTTAGTAAGTCCGGTGACTGTATAGGGGGATTCGGCGCCTGCCACCATGGTTCCGCCCGGGCAGCTTGCGTAGTTTTCGATATCGCAGCCGGGTGCGGTGGAATAAAACAGGTTGTAGCTGTCCGCCCCGGTGTCTTCCCAGGTCAGTGTCACCGATTCGGTGTCGGCCTTGGCCTGGAGCACCGTGGCGACTGCGGTCGGGGGCGGTGTGCCGCCACTGCTGCTGGAGCTGCTGCCCGCTCCGCTATTACTCCCGCCACCGCCGCCTCCACCGCCGCCACAGGCGGTCAAAAGAGTGGACAGTAAAATTGCTGGAAGCTTACCGGCCAGACTTCCAAGTCTCTGACGGGCATTTTGGTTGGCTGTCATCATGAGTATTCCTTTTTAACTGACTGTGTAGAGATCCTTCGATAGTGCCGCTGTACCGATACCATTTTGATGGGTTGGTATCTGGTCTTTCGTGGAATTGTTTTAATTATTTGCTCTGGTGATTAATCGTGTTTACAGCTGATCTTTGATTGCAGTTTTACTACAGAGGCGTGGAGTGATCAGTTATATTTCTAGAGTCGATATTGGTGTCAATCGCCTAATTAACCCCCCGTCACACTGGCGACTGTTGAAAGACAATTTTAACTAAATGGAAAATATTTCATCTACTGAGACAACATAAATGGTTGAACTGGTTCTCAGTTTGCACTGAAAAGGTGTAATCATTTGGATAAAAAAGGCCGGCATTAAGCCGGCCTTTTTGTTGTTGCTTTGTCTGAAATTAATAGTTTTCAGCAGTCTTATCAGCTGTCGATTTTCTCTAAGCCTTTAGTCCGCTGCAGATTCGGCAAGAGGCAGAATAGCCAAGTGAGGCGAAAATTCACCGTTGACTTCGGTGAAGTATCCCCCTAGATAGAGAGAATTTCCAGACACCGTTAAGGAGTCAACACCACCAGAAAGGGAATGGCTCCAATCCAGCAGGGTATTGTCACTGTCAAAGGCGGCTAGATAACTGCGCAGTTCTCCATTGACAGTTTCAAAGTTTCCGCCTACATAGAGGATTCCGTTGTTTGCTAAAAGGGTATAGACCTTTCCATCGATATCGGGACTCCAATCAAGCAGGCTACTATCGGCGCTGATGGCTGCTAAGTGATTACGAGAGATCCCTCCGACGCTGGAGAACCTGCCGCCGATATAGATGGTATTGTCACTAATTGCGGACGTGTAAATGGATCCGTCTGTATCAAGTATCCAATCGAGCAGGCTGCCGTCGGTATGGATGGCAGCAAAATATTTGCGTGGCAGCTCATTAACACTACTAAATCTCCCTCCCAAAATAACGGTATCTCCGCTAACGGCAATAGTGTAGACAGGGGCATTCACATTTGGAGTCCAGTTGAGCAGGCTGCCATCAGTAGCACTAATCGCTGCCACGTTATTGCGGGTGTTTTCGTTAAAATTGGAAAAATAGCCACCTACGTACAAAGTATCACCAGCTAATGTGAGAACCTCTACGCTACGTATATTTACTGGGCTATTGCTAATGTCCCAGTCACAGCTAAGTAGTGTGTCACTGGTATCTATGGCCGCTAATGCGTGGCACTCTTCATTATTGATAGACTGGAAGTATCCCCCCGCATATACGGTATTACCGTCCACTGCGAGTGCCTGGACATTTGCGTCTGCACTTGGACTCCAGGGGAGCAGTTGGCCTTCACCGTCAACTGCTGCCAAGTAATTGCGTACCTGCCCCTGAACGCTGGAGAGGTCGCCGCCTGCATATACCGTATCGCCACTGACAGCAAGTGCCTTGACGCCGCCATGGGCCGCCGGGCTCCAGTCGAGCAGGTTGCCGTCGGTATCGAAGGCAGCCAGATTATTGCGTTCTTGCCCCTCTATGCTGGTGAATTCTCCACCCACATAGACGGTATCGCCGACCACTGTGATTGCGTTAACCGCTTCATTGGGTTCTGGGTTCCAGTCGAGCAGATCGCCGTTGCTATCAAACGCGGCCAAGTAGTTGCGAGTTTCTCCGTTTATAGTGACGAGTGAGTATTCCCAACCTACAAAAATGGTATCGCCGGCCACTGCAATGGTACATTGCCATGAACAAAATTGGTCAAAATCCGGATTCCAATCGAGCAGGTTACCGTTGGTATCGACGGCGGCGAGGCCATTGCGTGTTTGTTCGTTGATCTTATCGAAATCTCCGACCACGTAAATAGTGTCGCCAGACACAGCGATGTCGTGTACTTCTCTATAGTTAAAATTCAGAGTCCAGTCGTACAGGCTACTGTCGGTATTGATGGCGGCTAGAAAGAAATCACTTCCCACATAGATGGTGCCGTCTGCTACTGCGATGGCGTTAACGTTGGAGCTGGCAGCGGGGCTCCATTCGAGCAGGTTGCCGTCGGCATCAACAGCGGCCAGGTTACTGCGTGGCTGCCCGTTAACTTCGTCAAAATCTCCGCCGATATATACGGTATCGCCCAGTACAGCGAGGGCGTTAATATCACCGTCAATGGTCGGGTTCCAATCACCCAGTGTGCCATCGGCGCGGATATAGGCCAGATTGTTGCGAGCCTCTCCGCCGACGGTTGTGAACTCGCCGCCGATATAGAAGCCCCCCTTGTTATCGCCTGCAACCGCGGTTACCGGCCCGTTGACCAGCGGAAAGGCTCCTGCGTACCCACTGGTTGTACTAAAGGGAACACCGTGGCCACTGAGCACGCCGAAATAGGTGAAGTATCCTCCCAGGTAGACAGTGCCGTCGGCGCCTGTGGCCATGGCCTTCACCCCACTGTTCGGCACTAGTCGATCCGGTCGTGCGCCGGCTTCATTGGAAACGGCGTTGCTCTCATCTAAGATGGATTCCACTTGGAACCAGTAGTTCTGGCCGTTTGTGAGGTCGGTGACGGTATAGGGGGATTCGGCGCCTGCCACCATGGTTCCGCCCGGGCAGCTTGCGTAGTTTTCGATATCGCAGCCAGGTGCGGTGGAATAAAACAGGTTGTAGCTGTCCGCCCCGGTGTCTTCCCAGGTCAGTGTCACCGATTCGGTGTCGGCCTTGGCCTGGAGCACCGTGGCGACTGCGGTCGGGGGCGGTGTGCCGCCACTGCTGCTGGAGCTGCTGCCCGCTCCGCTATTACTCCCGCCACCGCCGCCTCCACCGCCGCCACAGGCGGTCAAAAGAGTGGACAGTAAAATTGCTGGAAGCTTACCGGCCAGACTTCCAAGTCTCTGACGGGCATTTTGGTTGGCTGTCATCATGAGTATTCCTTTTTAACTGACTGTGTAGAGATCCTTCGATAGTGCCGCTGTACCGATACCATTTTGATGGGTTGGTATCTGGTCTTTCGTGGAATTGTTTTAATTATTTGCTCTGGTGATTAATCGTGTTTACAGCTGATCTTTGATTGCAGTTTTACTACAGAGGCGTGGAGTGATCAGTTATATTTCTAGAGTCGATATTGGTGTCAATCGCCTAATTAACCCCCCGTCACACTGGCGACTGTTGAAAGACAATTTTAACTAAATGGAAAATATTTCATCTACTGAGACAACATAAATGGTTGAACTGGTTCTCAGTTTGCACTGAAAAGGTGTAATCATTTGGATAAAAAAGGCCGGCATTAAGCCGGCCTTTTTGTTGTTGCTTTGTCTGAAATTAATAATTTTCAGCAGTCTTATCAGCTGTCGATTTTCTCTAAGCCTTTAGTCCGTTGCAGATTCGGCAAGAGGCAGAATGGCCAAATTAGGCGAAAGTTCACCGTTGACTTCGGTGAAGGACCCCGCTAGATAGAGAGAATTTCCAGACACCGTTAAAGAAGTGGCGGCATCGGAAAGAGCGTGGCTCCAACCCAGTAAGTTCCTGTCTTTGTCAAAGGCGGCTAGATAACTGCGTGGCTCTCCGTTGACAGTGTCAAAGTCTCCACTAGCATAGAGGGTTCCGTTGTTTTCTGTAAGGACAAAGACTGGACCATTGATGTCGGGATGCGAATCAGTCAGACTGCCATCGGTGTTAATGGCTGCTATATAATTACGAGAGATTCCTCCGAGGTTGGAGAACCGGCCACCGATATAAATGGTGTTGTTATTAATTGTGGATGTATAGATCCACTGGTCTGCATCAAGTGTCCAGTCGAGCAGGCTGCCGTCGGTATGGACGGCGGCAAAAGATTCGCGTGGCTGCCCATTAACACTACTAAATTTCCCCGCCAAAATAACGGCATCTCCGCTAATGGCAATGGTTCTGACAACGCTGCTCATAATGCTACTCACATCGCTACTCACATCTGGATTCCAGGTGAGCAGGCTGCCATCGGTAGTACTAATCGCTGCCACGTTATTGCGGGTTTGTTCGTTAAAATTGGAAAAATAGCCACCTACGTACAAAGTATTCTCAGCTAATGTGAGCGCATATACGGCGCCTTTTTCTTCTGGCCCCCTGTTAATGTCCCAGTCACAGCTAAGTAGTGTGTCACTGGTATCTATGGCGGCTAATGTGTGGCACTCTTCACCATTGATAGACTCGAAGTCTCCCCCCACATATACGGTATTACCGTCCACTGCGAGTGCCCTGACATAAGGGTCTGCACTTGGGCTCCAGGGGAGCAGTTGGCCTTCACTGTCAATAGCTGCTAGGCGATTGCGTGCATACCCCTGAATGCTGGTGAAGTCGCCGCCTGCATATACCGTATCGCCACTGACCGCAAGTGCCTTGACGCCTGCCGTGGGGCCGCCGTGGGCCGCCGGGCTCCAGTCGAGCAGGTTGCCGTCGGTATCGAAGGCCGCTAGGCTATTGCGTTCTTGCCCGTCTATGCTGGTGAATGTTCCACCCACATAGACGGTATCGCCGACCACTGTGATTGCGTAAACATCAAAATTGGGGTTTGGGTTCCAGTCGAGCAGATTGCCGCTGCTATCAAACGCGGCCAAGTAGTTGCGAGTTTCTCCGTTTATAGAGACGAATGGGGAGTCCCAACCTATAAAAATGGTATCCTCGGCCACTGCAATGGTGCATTGCGTTGTACAATAAAATAAGCCAATATCCGGATTCCAGTCGAGCAGGTTACCGTTGGTATCGACGGCGGCGACGCCAGTGTGTGTTTGTTCGTTGATCTTTTTGAATTCTCCGGTCACGTAAATGGTGTCGCCAGACACAGCGAGGTCGTGTACTTGACGGTCAAAATCCAGACTCCAGTCGTGTAGGCTACCGTCGGTATTGATAGCGGCTAGAGCATCGTGCGTTTCTCCGTCTATGTTGCTGAAATCACCTCCTACATAGATGGTGCCGTCTGCTATTGCGATGGCGTTAACGTTGGAGTTGGCAGCAGGGCTCCATTCGAGCAGGTTGCCGTCGGTATCAATAGCGGCTAGGTTGTTGCGTGGTTCCCCTTCAACATAGCTAAAGTCCCCACCGATATATACGGTATCGTCCAGTACGGCAAGGGCGTTAATGTCACCGTTAATGGTCGGGTTCCATTCACCCAGTGTGCCATCGGCGCGGATATAGGCCAGGTTGTTGCGGGCCTCTCCGCCGACGGTTGTGAACTCGCCGCCGATATAGAAGCCCCCCTTGTTATCACCTGCAACGGCGGTTACCGGCCCGTTGACCAGCGGAAAGGCTCCTGCGTACCCACTGGTTGTACTAAAGGGAACACCGTGGCCACTGAGCACGCCGAAATAGGTGAAGAGTCCCCCCAGGTAGACAGTGCCGTCGGCGCCTGTGGCCATGGCCTCCACCCAATGGTTCGGCACCAGCCGATCCGGCCGTGCGCCGGCTTCATTGGAAACGGCGTTGCTCTCATCTAAGATGGATTCCACTTGGAACCAGTAGTTCTGGCCGTTTGTGAGGTCGGTGACGGTATAGGGGGATTCGGCGCCTGCCACCATGGTTCCGCCCGGGCAGCTTGCGTAGTTTTCGATATCGCAGCCAGGTGCGGTGGAATAAAACAGGTTGTAGCTGTCCGCCCCGGTGTCTTCCCAGGTCAGTGTCACCGATTCGGCGTCGGCCTTGGCCTGGAGTACCGTGGCAACCGCGGTCGGGGGTGGGGGGGCGATGCTGCTGTCTCCCCCGCCGCCACCGCCGCCGCCCCCACAGGCGGTCAAAAGAGTGGACAGTAAAATTGCAGGAAGCTTACCGGCCAGACTTCCAAGTCTCTGACGGGTATTTTGGTTGGCTGTCATCATTAGTATTCCTTTTTAACTGACTGTATAGAGATCCTTCGATAGTGCCGCTGTACCGATACGATTGTGGTGGTTTGGTATTCGGTATTTTTTTAAGGCCACTTGATATGCCTCTGCTAACAGCTCGCCCTACTCATTTACATCGCGTTTTGCGTCTGGGCAGCTGGTTATTGATGCAGGGTTTTATTATTCAGAGGTAGGGGATCAGTGATTTATTTGGCCTCGATATTGGTACCAATACCTCAATTCCCTGGCCCTTTCCCTGTCACACCGGTGACTGTTAGACGACAATTTTAACTGAATAGAATATTGCATCTACCGAAGCGGCATAAATGGTTGAACTGGTTCTCAGTTTGTTGCGGGAAAGTTGTGATCACAAAAGCTGCGGCATATTTGGCAATATTCAACCTTTTCTGAAGAAATATGCGAAGATGCGCGGTTCGTCCCGCAACTGAGGAAAAATCTGTGAGTCAGGATCAAAACGCCCCTCTGAGAGAAGACGTCCGCCTGCTCGGTGAAGAGCTCGGCGCGGTATTGCGGGAGCAGGCTGGCGAGGCGTTATTCGATACAGTTGAAACTATCCGTCAGGTCGCGGTAGAGAGCCGTGGTCAGGGTGAGATGCCAGTAAAGCGCTTGCGCCAACTTTTAAGGCCGCTGGACGATGAAACACTGTTGGAGGTGGCGCGGGCTTTTAGTCAGTTTTTAAATTTGGCCAATATTGCCGAGCAGCGCCACCGCGAGCGGTTGCACCGGCACCACCAGCGCTACCCGGGCGATCCGGATACCGATCGCAGTTTGCGCCAGGTACTGGCGGAGTTGAGAAACGCCGGGATCGGTCGGGAAAAAATCCGTTCGGTGCTGGAGAATTTATCCGTGGAACTGGTGCTCACCGCACATCCCACCGAAGTTACCCGCCGCACACTGATCCGCAAATACGACCGGATCGCCGACCTGCTGGCCGATCTGGACCGGCCGGATCGCACAGAAGAGGAAAAGGACAGGCTGCGCCGCCTCCTGCGCGAACAAATTCTTTCCGCCTGGAGTACCGACGAAATCCGCCGCGAGCGCCCCACACCTGTGGACGAGGCGAAATGGGGTTTTGCGACGATTGAGCAATCCCTGTGGCAGGCACTGCCGCGAGTGATGCGCGGAATAGACGCGGAATTAAAACGGGAGGGGCTGGAATCACTGCCGGCGGACTGGGTTCCAATTCGCTTTGCATCCTGGATGGGGGGTGACCGCGACGGCAACCCCAATGTCACCGCCGCCGTTACCCGCAAAGTGTTGCTGCTCGCCCGCTGGATGGCCGCGGACCTCTACCTGCGCGATGTGGAAAACCTGCTCGCGGATTTGTCCATGCACAAGGCCAGTGACGAACTGCTCGCATATACCGGTCCCAGCCACGAGCCCTATCGGCTGGTATTGCGCCGGGTGCGCAACCGCCTGCGTAATACCCGCGCGCGTATGGAGGCTTTGGTGAATGGGGCTCCGGAGCCGCAGGGGGAGGGCTACACCAGTGGGCAGCAGCTATTGGATGAGTTGAACCGGATCGACCGCTCGCTGCGCGAAGTGGGGCTTGCGGCCATTGCCGACGGTCAGCTCAAGGACACACTGCGCCGCCTTAACTGCTTTGGTATTACCCTGTTGCGCCTGGATATCCGCCAGGAGTCCACCCGCCACAGCGAGGCCCTGGATGCTATCACCCGCTACCTGGCACTGGGCAGCTACGCGGAGTGGGACGAAAAGAAAAAGCAGCAGTTTCTCCTTGCAGAGCTGGAGAGCCGCCGCCCACTGGTGGACGAAGGCTTCTACCGCAGCGACTTGTGCAGCGAAGAGGTGCGGGAGGTGCTGGACACCTGTCGAGTGATCGCTGAGCAGGGGCCGGAGGGGCTGGGCGCCTATGTGATTTCCATGGCGAGAAGGCCTTCCGATGTGCTGGCGGTAATGCTGTTGCAGAAGATCGCAGGTGTTACTCGGCCCATGCGCGTGGTGCCACTGTTCGAGACTCTGGACGATCTCAACAATGCCGCCGATACCATGGGCGCACTGTTGGAGATCCCTTTCTACAAAGCGCGCGTGCGCGCCGGGCAGGAGGTGATGATCGGCTATTCGGATTCGGCCAAGGACGCGGGTTTTCTCGGTGCGGCCTGGGCTCAGTTCCGCGCCCAGGAAAAGCTCACGGAGATTTTTCGGGTTCAGAAGGTTCCACTGACATTGTTCCACGGCCGCGGAGGCTCCATTTCCCGTGGCGGTTCGCCCACCCGGATGGCTCTGTTGTCGCAGCCGCCCGGTGCTGTGGCCGGGCGCATTCGCGTTACCGAGCAGGGTGAAATGATTCGCTTCAAATACGGTCGCCCCGCAGTGGCGGCCTACAACCTGGAGCAGTATGTGGCCGCTACCCTTGAGGCGACGCTGGTGCCGCCGGCGGCGCCGCGTCCGGAGTGGCGTGCGGAAATGGAGCGCTTGGCGCAAGTGTCTGTGGCCGATTACCGTAAAGTGGTGCGCGATGATCCGGCGTTGGTTGCTTACCTGCGCACAGTGACCCCGGAAACCGAGCTCAGCCGTCTGGCGCTGGGTAGCCGCCCTGCGCGGCGCAAGCCCGGCGGTGGCGTGGAAACGCTGCGCGCGATTCCCTGGGTTTTCGCCTGGACACAGATCCGCCTGATGCTGCCGGCTTGGTTGGGCACCGGGGCAGCACTCGACCGGGCGCTGTCAGTCCGCGAAGAAACCGAAGTGGTGCGGGAAATGAATGCGCACTGGCCCTTCTTTCAAGGCTTGGTGGACATGTTGGAGATGGTGCTGGCCAAGACGGACATTCGGGTCGCCTCCTGGTACGAGGAGCGGCTGACGGATGACGAGGAACTGCTGCGCCTCGGCACCACCCTGCGCAAGCAGTTGGCGCATACCGTGGATGCACTCCGCTGCCTCACCGGCCGCGACAGCCTGTTGGACAATAACCCGGTGATGCGTTGGTCCATCCGCGTGCGCGATCCTTACACAGATCCGCTGCATCTGCTGCAGGCGGAGTTGATGGCCCGTCTGCGCGAGCGGGAGTCGGCGCCGCTGCTGGAGAGCGCCCTGATGGTAACCATCGCCGGTATCGCCGCCGGGATGCGCAATACCGGGTGACGCCTCTGGTGCAGCCAACAAAAAAGGCCGACTCTCACGAGTCGGCCTTTCTTTTATATGGTGCCCAGGAGAAGACTTGAACTTCCACGACCGTAAGGCCACTAGCACCTGAAGCTAGCGCGTCTACCAATTCCGCCACCTGGGCAATCGGCGTCGTGTGCCGTTGCGGGGGCGCACTATAGCCATTTTCCAGGGCGAGTCAATGCCCTCTGGGCCGCGCCGCTGCAGACAATAAAAAAGGCCGACTCTCGCGAGTCGGCCTCTGTCTGAATATGGTGCCCAGGAGAAGACTTGAACTTCCACGGCCGTAAGGCCACTAGCACCTGAAGCTAGCGCGTCTACCAATTCCGCCACCTGGGCAATTCGACGGCATCCGCCGTTGAGGACGCGCACTATAGTGATCTGCGCAGCCGGTGTCAACGGCCAAGGTGCGCTTTTTTCAACTTTTTACCTGCCGGTCGGGAAATGCGGCGAAATCGCTTATACTGCGTACACGGCGGCTTTGCCTGAACCGGTAATCACTGGTGCCAGTCGCCGGTCCATACTGTCGGAGTGCCTCGGACAGCTGCCGGGGAAGCTTCCGGCCGCAACAGGTACTCCGGAATGCCGCAGAAAAATACGCGGCCACTTCGAATAACGGATGCTGTTTTGACGCAAAAGAAAACTTCAGATCACCACCTCGCCAGTGCTCCCGCCGATCCCTACGCGGAGCGTGAGGCGGAAAAATACGAAAAACCTGTTCCCAGCCGAGAATTTTTGCTGCAACTCCTGGAGCGGCAACCGGAGCCGGTGTCCTGGGAGAAGGTGGCGGATCTACTCGATATCCGCGACGCCGACCGCCGTGAAGGGGTGCGTCGGCGCCTGATCGCCATGTCCCGGGACGGCCAGATTGCCAGTAACCGCTCTGGTGACTTCGGCGTGCTGGACAAAATGAGCCTGATTCGCGGCCGGGTTATCGGCCACCGCGATGGCTTTGGCTTTGTTGCGCCGCGGGATGGTGGCGACGACTTATATCTTTCTCACCGGCAGATGCGCAAGGTCTTCGACGGTGACGAAGTGCTGGTGCGCGAGACCCCCGGCGGCTTCCGCGGCAAGCGCGAGGCGGCGGTGGTGCGGGTCATCAAGCACAATACTCAGCAGTTGGCCGGGCGTCTCTATCGCGAGAATGGTATTTGTTTCGTGCGCCCGGATAACCCGCGCATCAACCTCGATGTCATGGTTGCCGAGGAACACACTGCAGGTGCCGGCCACGGTCAGTATGTGGTGGTAAAGATTGTCACCCAGCCGGGCCGTGACAAGGTGCCGCAAGGCGAGGTCATCGAGGTACTCGGCGACCATTTGGCGCCGGGTATGGAAATAGACGTAGCAATTCGCAACTACGATATCCCTCACGTTTGGCCGGCGGCGGTGCTGAGCGAAGTGGAGGCTATTCCCGATGAGGTGGTCGAGGGCGATAAGAGCGGGCGGGTAGATCTGCGCCAGCTGCCGCTGGTGACGATTGACGGCGAGGACGCGCGGGACTTTGATGACGCTGTCTACTGCGAAGCGTTACCGGATGGTGGCTGGAAACTGCTGGTGGCCATTGCCGACGTGTCTCACTATGTGCGTCCGGGCACACCCCTGGACGAGGAGGCCCACAACCGCGGTAACTCCGTTTATTTCCCGGACTTCGTTGTGCCGATGCTGCCGGAGAAGCTGTCCAACGGCCTCTGCTCCCTCAATCCCGAGGTGGATCGCCTGTGTATGGTGTGTGAAATGCACATTGACCGCGATGGTGAGATCCGCGACTACCGCTTCTTCGAAGGTGTGATGCGCAGTCATGCACGGCTTACTTATACCCAGGTGGGGCAGATAATTGCGGAGCGCGGCCTCCGCGGTTCCGGTCTGCGCAAACAGTTCGCGGCGTTAACTCCGCACCTGGACAATCTGCACGACCTCTACAAGGCCCTGCGCTCCGCCCGCGACCGCCGCGGTGCCATCGACTTCGAGACCACTGAGACGCGCATTATTTTTGATGCCAACCGCAAAATAGAGCGCATAGTGCCGGTTGTGCGCAATGACGCGCACAAGCTCATCGAAGAGTGCATGCTCGCCGCCAATGTGTGCGCGGCCAGGCTGATGGAGCTGGCGGAAGTGCCAGCCCTCTACCGGGTACACGACGCGCCCAAGGAGGAGAAGCTCAGCAATCTGCGTGAATATTTGGGTGAGCTGGGCCTGCGCTTACCCGGCGGGGCCGAGCCTCAGCCGATGGACTTTCAGCTGCTGCTGGAGCAAGTGGCGGGGCGCGCCGATGCACATATTATCCAGATGATGCTACTGCGCTCTATGAATCAAGCCGTTTACCAGCCGGAGAATCGCGGCCACTTCGGGCTCGACTATCCCGCTTACGCCCATTTCACCTCGCCGATCCGCCGCTATCCGGACTTGCTGTTGCACCGCGCGCTGCGCTGGTTGATTCGCAATGGCGACGCCAATGAGCGCGCGGTGGCTAAAAAAGTGTATTCGGTGCCCGGCGCCAAGGTTATTCCTCGGGAAAAAATCCTGCCCTACGATATGCCGGCCATGGTATTGCTGGGCGAGCACTGCTCCATGACCGAGCGCCGTGCCGACGATGCCACCCGCGATGTGGTCAGCTGGCTCAAGTGTGAGTATTTGCAGGACCGCGTTGGCGAGGTCTACACCGGGGTGATTAGTGCCGTCACGGGTTTCGGTCTCTTTGTCGAACTGGCCGACCTCTACGTGGAGGGCCTGGTGCATGTGACAGCCCTGCCGAAAGACTATTACCGCTTTGAGCAGGCCCATCAGCGTCTGGTTGGCGAGCGTAGTGGCAGGCGTTATCACCTGGGGGATTCCGTGCGGGTTCAGGTGGCGCGGGTGGATTTGGATGAGCGCAAGGTGGATTTCACCCTTGAAGAGCTGATGCCACGGGAGCAGGTCAAGGTCAGCGCCCGCGCAATGGAAATGGCGCTGGAGCACCAGCGGGAAAGAGATAGGCGAGGCAAGTCCTCGGCGGCTAAGAAAAGTGGCCCCGGTGGCAGGGGCACAGCCAGCCCCTGGGCCGGGCGCGCCGAGCTTCCGCCC
The DNA here is from genome assembly GCF_001617625.1 of Microbulbifer thermotolerans. Classification (NCBI taxonomy): domain Bacteria; kingdom Pseudomonadati; phylum Pseudomonadota; class Gammaproteobacteria; order Cellvibrionales; family Microbulbiferaceae; genus Microbulbifer; species Microbulbifer thermotolerans. The sequence goes on from NZ_CP014864.1 coordinate 349,848, forward strand.
GCTGCTGCCCCCATCCGCAAGCGCAAGGTCGGCACCACCGAGGCGGTACCGGTGGAAACCCGGTTGACGGAAAATGCAGCTGGAAGTGAAGAGGAAATACCGGCGAAAAAGCGCCGACGCCCCAAACGCACGCCACCGCGCAAAGGGGGTAAGCGCCCGGCGGTCGCAGCGCGCAAGGCGGCGCAACGGGCGGCCAAAGCCAATGGGAAAACCATCAAGGCTAAAAAAAAGAAAAAGTCCTCTATCAAGCGCAAAAAGAAAAAGTAGACTCACTGTCAGCCGGGCCGGCGGGCTTATCTCACTCCGAGCACAGAATGGCCGGGAACACCGCGAGTTCCCGATATTCTCACAGCGGGTGAGAGCACAGGCGAGCGCGGTCCGAATATTCAAATCAGCAAGCAATACCCATGTCCACAGAAATCGTTTATGGCCTGCACGCCGTTCAGGCCCTATTGAAAAGTGCTCCCCAACAGGTCCACGAGCTGCTGCTTCTTCGCGGTCGCAAGGATCAGCGTCTGAAAAAAATTCTCGGGCAAGCGGAGAAAAACCATATCGCCGTGCGCTTTGCCGACCGCCGCACTTTGGACGAAAAAGTCGGTGGCGATGGCAATCACCAGGGGGTTGTTGCTGTTTGTGAGGCGCAGACCAAAGTTTTCGACGAACGCTTTTTGGAGGAATTGCTGCAACAGCTGGAGGTGAAGGGAGAAGCGCCCTTCCTGTTAGTCCTCGACGGCGTCACCGATCCTCACAATATCGGCGCCTGCCTTCGCTCCGCCGAGGCCGCCGGTGTCCACGCGGTAATTGCGCCCAAGGACAAATCCGCCGGCTTGACACCCACGGCGCGAAAGGTCGCCTGCGGCGCCGCCGAAGTGCTGCCATTTGTCAGCGTCACCAATCTCGCGCGCACCCTGCAGATGTTGCAGCGGGCCGGGGTGTGGATATTTGGCGCCGCCGGTGAGGCCGAGCAGGATATCTATCAAAGTCAACTCACCGGTCCGCTGGCGCTGGTGATGGGGGCCGAGGGCACCGGCCTGCGCCGCCTGACCCGGGAACACTGCGATCATCTCATTAAAATTCCCATGGCGGGCGAGGTGAGCAGTTTGAATGTTTCCGTCGCCACGGGCGTCTGTCTCTTCGAAGCGGTCCGGCAGCGCGCCGGCTGATACACTGATTTCTTCCCAGTTTGGAAATGCTTTCGCGCATTTCCGCCGGCGCAGCGGCGCAATGGAGTGTCGTCCGGGCGCCGTGTTTATCTCTTCAGACAGCAAAATAATTAAAACTTCCCGGGTATCTTTTCTCTGCGTGCCGCTCGTGCGCAAAAACTTTGCTGCGCAGCGCGTATTCCCTCCTCTGAGACACCTGCACTGCTAAATTTCTTGCGCGATTGTAGTGCGCGGGAACTTCTCGAATTTTTCAACCGTGTAAAAGTGGTGATCGAGTGCGCAGTGCACGTCAGATATTTATCTGGCGCCCTGTGCCTTTTACGCCGATGGGAGCAGTGCATTGAGTATTTGGCTGGCGCGTATTTTCGAACGGTGTCGGTCGCCAGAGGAGCGATTTGTCGCGCTGGTGTCCCCCCATATACGCCGAATGTACCGCATGGCATTCCGCTGGACGATGAACGCGGCGGAAGCGGAAGACTTGGTGCAGGACGTATTAATCAGTCTGTTGCCGAAAGTTGCGCAGATCGAAAAAGTCGAGCGTCTGGGGCCCTGGCTGATCAAAGTACTGTACCGGCGTTTCGTGGATCTGTACCGCAGCCGCCAGGCGTCGCCAATCGATGAAACCGTTTGCGTGGAAGGCGATGAATTTTTTGCGCCGACAGATTGCGACAATTACCGGCGGCTGGAACTGCGCCGTGCGCTGAACCGCGCTTTGCGATCCCTGGATGGCCCTTGGCGCGACATCGTGTTGTTGCACGATGTAGAAGGTTATTCCGCCATAGAAGTTGCGGACATTCTGGAGATCAATATCGGTACGGTGAAGTCCCGTTTGCACCGCGCGCGTAAAAAATTAAAAAAAATACTCGCGGAGGAAACATTTTCGGTTTCCCATGCGTGTCAGGAGGCAGAGAGGTGAGCGAAATGGAAAACAGGGTCGCCTCGGAGACAGAGCAGGACCGCGAATTATTGCGGTTGTTGCGGACTATCGAGGTGCCGGAACCCGGCGATGATTTCGAAGCCCGCATGCTGCAAAAGGTGATTTTTCGGGCGCGCGCGGATAGGGCACGGAAAATACCGATCCGCCCGTCTTTCCCGCACTTGGGGTGGCTGCCGCTCAGTGCTGCGCTCTTGTGTGCTGTATTCATTAGCTCTGCGCTCTATTGGGCCGGAAGAGGCCTGGAGCCGGCGACCCAGTTGCAGGAAGCCGTTGCTCTGCGGCCCGTGCACATACTGTTGCAGAGCCCGAGGGATATGCCCGGAGCAACGATTCGGGTGACGCTTCCAGACAACGTTGGCTTGGATGGCTATGAGCGCGTGAGGACTTTGCAGTGGCGGGCGGATATTTCCGCTGGTGAAAACCGGCTTTCTTTGCCAGTGAGAATCGGCGCTAGCGGCGAAGTGGGCGAAATCCGGGTGGAGGTCGAATACCGGGGCGCGCGCAAGTCGTTGCATTTGCCGGTCGCAACAGGCGCTGTCACCAGAACCTGATCACAAGATCTGTCAGTCCAGAGAGGTAGGGAAGATGTTGAGGAAAAAATTGCTGATTGCAGGTGTGTTTTTCGGTACCTGCTGTTCTCTTCCGGCAATGTCCCAGGAGGTGCCGGAGGCGGGTGGAGAACTGGATGTCACGCTGACGGTGATCGAGGACAGCGAGGATGTTCAGGACCTGATCAACAATATCGAGTTGCCACCGCAGGCGGAAGCCATCGCCGAGGAGACCATGGCGGCGGTGATGGAAGCGCTCAAAGCGGCGGAGACGGTCGGTGAAAAAAGCGATGCCGAGCGGGAGGCAATGATCCGCGAGGCGCTGGCCCGCAGCCAGGAACTGATTGCCAATGCTTCGGCGTCGGCGGATATCGCCAACGAGGAGGCTCTGAGGGCGGCGGAAGCGACCCGTGAAATTATCGAAGAAGCGGTAAAAAGTGCGCTTTCCGGTGCTGAGCTGGATGGCCTGATCGATCAGATGATGCAGGATATTATCGACAGCCTGCCAGACGATATCAAAAGTGAACTACCTGAAGATTTGGATGAAATGCTCGACGAAGTCCGGAACCGCTTGAGGGAACAATCAGAGGAGTAGCGGCGATGGATGCAGGGGCCGGGTGTGCGCGGCCCCTATTTTTTCGTGTAGAAAATCTCTGACTAATTCGCTTCCTGGCAAAAAATACTGCGCGCCAGACGGAAAACACAGTTGGTGGGATGGGTATTGTGAACCCATCGAATACAAGGAGGTATTTGAGGGTTTTCAACCTGTCTACCCTTCCGCCCGAGCGTCTTGAATCAGCTACCGCGTACACGCGAATGCATCGGATTTTTTATAGGGAAATACAAAGAGGGAATTGGCGTGCGCAAACGGCTTATCGGAATCGTGCTGGCAGGTGCGGCTCTGGCCGCGGCCCCGGGGTTATGGGCACAGGAAAAGTGGAGGCAGGGTGTCTCCGCCTTCAAGGGCGGGGATTACCGTCGCGCCCTGGGGCTGTTCGAGCGGGAGCTGCAATCGGGCAATGAAAGCGCCAAGCTCAAATACAATATTGGCGTCACGCTAATGAAATTGGGGCGTTATCGCGAAGCCGGTATTTATTTTCAGATGCTGCTGAGCGACCCCGAGTGGCGCGATATCGCCCGTTTCAATCTCGCCCTGGCAGCAGAGCGGCAAAACCTGAAGATGATCGCTGCCAAACACTACCGGAAAGTGAGTGGATCGGCCGGCTCGCAGAAATTGCGCAGACTCGCCGCAGGCCGCCTCAATGCGCTCGCTGCCGACGGCAGGGAAGTGGCCGCGCCGCGGCGTTGGTTGGGGACCGCGAGTCTTTCCGCCGGCTATGACGACAATGCCTATGCCTTGCAAAACGCGTTATTGGGGGATTCATCCGCGAGTGCAGACAGTTTCACCGAGCTGTTTGTCTGGGGGCAATACCAGTTGAGTGGCGCCGGGGCGGATGGCTGGCGCTTGCACGGGTACGGTTTTGGTCGGCGCTATAGCGAGTTCGACAGCCTCAACCTGGCGAGCGCCAGCGTGGCGCTGTCCCGCGATCGCCGGTGGCTGGGTTGGCAGGTCGAGGCGGGCGCGGCGGCGGAGGTGGTTTACCTTGGGAGTGAACAGGTGACAAGGCAGGCACAGTTTACAGCCCGGCTGCAGCGGGAGTTTGGCCAGACCAGCCTCTCCTTCTCCTATATCCCCAGCTACTACACGGGCGGAGACGGCTACAGTTACCTGGATGGCTGGCGACAGCGCTTCGAAGCCGCATGGCAGTATCCGTTGTTCTCCATGGCGGCGCGCACCTACTACCGCTACGATGCGAATGACCGCGAAGACCTGCTGCGGGACCAGGGGGACTTCTATAGTTACTCCCCGGTGCGGCATTCGTTTGGGGGTGTCCTGGAGTGGAGGCCGGTACCCGCCTGGAGCCTGTCGGCTGGGGTGGAGTACCGGCGCAGTACCTACGATGGCAGCAACCGAGTAACGGACCCCGATGGGAACCTGTTGAGTTACCGGCGGGAGTCTGAGCGGATCAAATCCTGGTTCGCCACCAGGTTCAGATTCACTCCCTCTTTCAGCCTGAGCGGCAAGCTGGTAGTGATCGACAACGAAGAAAACCGGGAGCTCTATACCTACGACAAGAGCGAGGCCACCCTGGGGATCAGCTACATCTTCTGATGCCGGGAGCAAGAGGTGCCCGGCCTCTGCCTCCCCGGCCCGATTGATCAACTTGCAACCAATCCGCCAAGCCCATAGAATACGCCGCCCGCAACAGGCCTTGCGCCCGTTGTACTCCTTGCCTCACCGGGTTGTCCGGGAGGCTGTCTAAACCGTAAGGAGCGAAAATGCGTCATTACGAAATTGTATTCCTGGTCCACCCGGATCAGAGCGAGCAGGTGCCCGGCATGGTGGAGCGTTACACCGCTGCCATCAAAGACAGCGGTGGCCAGGTTCACCGTCTGGAAGACTGGGGGCGTCGCCGCCTGGCTTACCCGATCAACAAGATCCACAAAGCGCACTACGTTCTGATGAACGTCGAGTGTTCGGAAGAAGCGCTGGAAGAACTGACCACCAACTTCCGTTACAACGACGCGGTTATCCGCAACCTGGTGATTCGCGAAGACGAAGCCATCACCGAAGAAAGCCCGATCATGAAGGCGGAGAAAGAGAGTCGCGAGCGCAAAGCTGCCCGCGCGGAGCGCTCTGAGCGTCGCGAGCGCAGCGAAAGCGGACAGAGCGAGAACGCCGCTGCCTCCGAGGAAGCGGAAGGCGAAGCTTCCGATACCGCCAGCAACGAAGAGTAAGGGGATTATCAGATGGCACGTTTTTTCCGTCGTCGCAAGTTCTGCCGTTTCACCGCTGAAGGCGTCAAGCGGATCGACTACAAGGATCTCGATACCCTGAAGGCTTACATCTCCGAAACCGGCAAGATCGTTCCGAGCCGTATCACCGGCACCAAAGCCAAGTATCAGCGCCAGCTGGCCACCGCGGTCAAGCGCGCCCGCTACCTGGCCCTGCTGCCGTACACGGACAGTCACGAAGCCTGAGCACTGAGCTCCGGCTTTTAGTGCTTGGACGTTTGATAAGAGAAGCTATCTAAGTGCGCGCCCTGGCTGAATTCATTATGCGCGGGCGCGTGCGCGCGGTGCTCATCACCATGGTGGGCATCCCGCTGATCAGCCCGGCGGCGCTGGCCTTGGTGAGCCTGCGCCGCGGCGGCAGCGATGGCCTGATGGTGTTGGCCTGGGCGCTGCTGCCAGTGATCACCGCCAGTATGAGCGGTCATATGTCGCCGCTGATGACTGGTCTGGCCATCAGCCACTTGGGGGCCGTTTTCTGCGGCGCGCTGGTGTTGCGCAGCAGCCGTTCCTGGAGCGCAGCCCTTGTGGTGCTGACGGCGGCGGCCGCGGCGGGCATACTGGGCACCGCCCACTTCAGTGGCGGCATGTTGCAAAGCCTGCTGCAGGCGGCGGAGGAGTCCGGCGGCGGCCAGGTGGCGCAGTTGCAGCAGATTTTCGGCAGCGAGCCACTGGCTACCGGTTACCTGTGTTGGGTATCCGCCATCACTGCAACACTGGCCCTGGTGCTGGGGCGCTACTGGCAGGCGATGCTGTATAACCCCGGAGGCTTCCGCCGGGAGTTCCACCTGCTGCGAATGCCGCTGCCCCTGGCGGCAGCCGGAATGCTGGTGTGGGTATACTGCCTGTTGACCCAAGACTATGTGTTTTGGGGGGCCGTGGTGGCCTTTCCAATCATGGTGGCGGGAATTGCACTGATGCACTGGTTGGTGGCCGACAAGGGATGGGGCCGGGGCCCTTTGGTGGCGCTGTATGTGATGCTGGTGATCGCGGCGCTGCCGCTGGCCGGCTTCCTGTGCGGTTTGGCGCTGATAGATAGCTGGATAGATATTCGCGGTCGCTTCTCAAAAAACCGATAGGCGCGATCCGCACGAAACTGAAATTGAGGAAACCGAGATGGAAGTTATTCTGCTCGACAAAGTAGGCAAACTGGGCAACGTGGGTGACCGCGTTGAAGTCAAAGCCGGTTTCGGCCGCAACTTCCTGTTGCCCACCGGTAAGGCCATCCCGGCCACCGAAGCCAATATCGCCGAGTTCGAGGCCAAGCGCGCTGAGTTGGAAGCCGCCGCCGCCGCCAAGGTGAGCGAAGCTGAAGCCCGCGCCGCCAAACTGGCCGACCTGACTGTCACTATCAGCGCCAACGCTGGTGACGAAGGCAAGCTGTTCGGCTCTGTCGGCACCCGCGATATCGCCGAGGCGATCACCGCCGCTGGTGTGGAAGTGGCCAAGGCCGAAGTGAAACTGCCCGAGGGCGCGCTGCGCGAAGTAGGTGAGTACGAAGTTGACGTGCAGTTGCACTCCGATGTGGTCGCCGCTGTGAAGGTAGTGATCGAGGCGGAATAAGCGCACTGTCGATTCCGTGGGCCGGCGCTTGTCTGCCCCGCTGCGGGCGCTGTGCCGATGGACGGAGAATTCCGTCCAGGTCCATGCAAAGTCGCGCTACAATCGGGCGCTGAATCCCTGTTGGATTCAGCGCCCGATTTGTTTCTGTATCCAGTAAATCCCTATGATCGACGAATACGCTGTCCCTGAAGAAGACGTGCCCACGGAAGACGCTTCGCCGCTGCCGCATTCGGTGGAGGCCGAGCAGTCGGTGCTGGGGGGGCTGATGCTGGACCCGAGCCGCATCGACAGTGTCTGCGAGCAGCTGGGAGAAGCGGACTTTTTCGTTGCCAGTCACCGCAAGATATTTGCGGTGATGCGCGAGCTGACTGACACCGAGCAGCCCCTGGATATCGTCACCCTGGCCGAAGCGCTGGCCAGCCGGGAACTGCTGGCAGACGTGGGCGGCCCGGCTTACTTGGCTGAGTTGGCCGAGAACACGCCGTCTGCGGCCAATATTGTCGCTTACGCCAAAATCGTGCGCGAGCGCTCCGTCCTGCGCCAGCTGATCGCCGCTGCCGGAGAGATCAGTCGCACCAGCTTTAATCCCGGCGGTCTGGCCTCCGCGGACCTATTGCAAATGGCGGAACGCCGGGTGGCGGAAATCGCCGAAGGGGGCGTCAAGGAGGGCGGCTTTGTCGGTGTCGATGCTCTGCTCAAGAAAACCGTCGAGCGCATCGATGAGTTGTTCAAAACGGAAGGGGACATCACTGGCTTAAGCACCGGCCTGACTGAACTGGATCAGCGCACATCCGGCTGGCAGCCGGGCGAACTGATTATCCTGGCTGCGCGCCCTTCCATGGGTAAGACCGCTTTGGCGCTGAACTTTGTCGAGAGCGCCATGTTGAGTCAGGAGAAGCCCACCCTGGTATTCAGTATGGAAATGCCCGCCGACAGCCTGGTGATGCGGATGCTGTCTTCCATCGGCCGCATCGACCAGGGCCGCATTCGGAACGGCAAGTTGCAGGAAGAGGATTGGCCCAAGCTTTCCAGCGCAGTACAGAAAATGAAGGGGCGGGCCCTGTACATTGACGACACGCCTGCACTAACACCCAGTGAAGTGCGCGCGCGCACTAAACGCACCGTGCGCGATCACACCAACAAGCTGATGCGGGAAAACCCCAAAATGACCAGGGAAGAGGCTGAGGCAAAGAGTATGCCCGCCTTGATTATGGTGGACTACCTGCAGTTGATGCAGGTTGGGGGGCACACCGAGGGGCGCACACAGGAGATTTCCGAGATCTCCCGTTCTCTAAAGGCGTTGGCGAAGGAGTACGACTGCCCGGTTATCGCGCTGTCACAGCTGAACCGCGGGGTAGAGCAGCGTCCCAACAAGCGGCCGATGAACTCGGATTTGCGTGAATCCGGTGCCATTGAGCAGGATGCGGATGTGATTCTGTTTATTTACCGCGATGAGTACTACAACGAAGACAGTCCGGACAAGGGTATAGCCGAGCTGATTATCGGTAAGCAGCGCAATGGTGAAATCGGTACCTGCCGGGCCGCATTTGTCGGCAAGTACACCCGCTTCGACAATCTCGCACCGGAGTACTATCAGGAGGGCTGAGCGCCCTCCGCACCGCTTTGCGCACTGTTACAGGCGAACTACCACGTAGACCTCACGCCCGTCGCGTTGGGTTGGCATAAAGTAATCGTCGCCATAGCGGTAGTACTGAATGCCGTTGATGACTTCGGCGGTATAACCTGTCGGCAGGGTTTCCAGCACCTGTCCCGGTGTGTAGGCGGAAGTGGTTGCCGTTGGGGGGAGTGGTGCAGCTGGTGCGGCCACCGGTGCCGGTACCACCACATAGGCGCGTCTCGCCGGGTGCCACTGGTAGTAGGTGTTGGCATGTCGGTAGTAAATAGCACCGCCTATCTCCACGCGCACCGCACTGGCGGGGAGGGCGGTCACCGCGGCGCCCAGGGGGGCGGATACAACCACATAGCCCGTGGGTGCCGGGCGGTAGAAGTAACCGCCGTGGTAGTAGTAAGGAAGGCCGCCGACGTTCAGGGTGACGAAGCCTGTGGGGAGTATTGGCGCGACAAAGCCGATGGAGATGCGCGGTCCCCAGTGGCGATGTTTGTGCCAGTGTCTGGCGGGCCAGTGAGCGTCATGGCCACCGGCCTGGTAACCGCGCGGGGAGGCGTCCGCTGGAGGGCTGAAGGCGAATGCTGCCAGTGCCAGTAGCGATGCCGCGCCGATCAGGGTTTTTAATGTCTTCACGGTCTCTCTACCTAAGTGGCTACTCACATAGTTTAAATAGTAACCCTTGCGGTTGTATTTTCGCCACGCTGTCGCGTAAAGAATTGTCAAAAAGTGTCGTTTCCCCGGGCCTTTAAACTACGTCTTTCAAGGTGTGGGCAATCTCAAAGCCCGCCACAGCTCCCCCTGTATTCATCAAGATTTCTCAGCGTTGCGCGTGCGCAGATCTCAGGTGTCGCTCCGCCGGTTGCGCTGCACTATGCCCATCAGTTTGTACAGCAACTGCGCGGCGGCGAAATCGTAGGCATGGAATCCCTCGATAGGCGCAAACTCCAGCAGGTCGAAGCCGATGATTTCCCGCTGTCGGGCCACGGATTCAAACAGGTTCAGCGTCTGATACCAGCCGAGCCCTCCGGGCACTGGGGTACCGGTGGAGGGAAAGACCGACGGGTCTATGCCATCTACGTCGAGCGTGAAAAAAACCTTGCTGGGAAAATCTTCCGGCAGTTCGAATTCCTGTACGTTAGTGGGGACCAGCTGGTGGGCATCCAGATAGCGCACACCGAATTGTTCGCGGGCTTGTACTTCCTCTTCACAGTAGGCGCGGATACCCAGTTGGAAGAGGGGGATGCCGGCTTCAACCACCAGCCGCATCACACTGGCGTGGCTGTGCTTCTGACCCTCGTAGCTATCCCGCAGGTCTGCGTGGGCGTCTATCTGCACCACGCCGAAATCTTCGATGCCGGCATCCAACAAGCCTTTGATCACACCCCAGGTCACTGAGTGCTCGCCGCCGATGCCCACTGGCATTTTCCCGAGCTCCAGGACTTCGCGGGTGGCGGTGGCGATATTGTCCATCACCTGTTCCGGTGTGCCGGAAACATTCACCGGGCTGCGGGTGTGAATGCCGAGTTCACAGGGGTAGGAGAAGTTGTCGAAGGTCTCCAGCTGCCAGGAGGCTTCCAGAATTGCCGCCGGCCCCTTGCCGGTGCCGCCGCCGTAGGAGACGGTTTCCTCGTAGGGAATGGGGATTATATGGAAGAGGGCATCTTCCGGTTTGGCTTGCTCGATTTCGGAGCCCAGAAAAATTGGGTAGTCGTTTTCTGATAACATTTTTTGCACCTGATTTGTGGGCGTTAAGCGCAGCCGCCATTTTCTTGCGCGGAGCTGTGTTCGAGTATTTTCCAGTCCCTTCCAGAAAGGCGCTCTTTGAAGTCCTCGTAACCGAATTCCCGGATTATTTTCAGTTCATCAGTCCTGGAGTTCCACAGTGCGATCGCCGGCAGTGGTATACCGTTGAAGGTATTGGTTTTGACCATGGTGTAATAGGCCATTTCCTCAAACACTAGCCGGTCGCCCACTTTGAGCGGTTCGTTAAAGCTGTATTCGCCGATACTGTCCCCGGCAAGGCAGCTCTGGCCGCCGAGGCGGTAGTCGTGGGGCAGTTCTCCGGGATGAGCGGCTCCGGTGATTTCGGGACGATAGGGCATCTCCAGTACGTCCGGCATATGACAGGTGGCGGAGGCGTCGAGGATCGCCTGATTTTGGCCGTTCCAGGTGATATCCACCACCTCGGCGACCAATATCCCGGAAAAAAGGGAAATGGCTTCTCCGGGCTCCAGATAAACCTGCACCTGGTGTTTGTCGGAAAAGGCGCGCACCGCTTCGACCAGTTCGTCTACTTGGTAGTCGCAGCGGGTGATATGGTGGCCGCCGCCGAAATTGATCCATTCCATCTGACCCAGCAGATGGCCGAATTTCTCTTCCACCGCGGCGATGGTGCGCTCCAGTGGCTTGAAGTCCTGCTCGCACAGGGTGTGGAAATGCAGGCCGCTGATGCCGTCCAGGTTTTCGCCTTCGAACAGGGAGCGCACTATGCCCAGGCGCGAGCAGGGGGCACAGGGATCGTACAACTCGGTGTGGCCCTCAGAGTGCTCTGGATTGATGCGCAGTCCGAAACGCAATTCCGGTCTTTCCCGTTGAGCCTGCAGACACAGCGCCTTGTAGCGTTTCCACTGGGAGAAAGAATTGAAGATCACGTGGTGGGCAAACTGCAGTATCTCTTTCAGTTCTTCCTCTTTGTAGCCGGCACTGAATACGTGCACCTCTTTGCCGAGGTCCTTGCCGCCGTATTCCTCGTAACCCAGCCTGGCTTCGTATAGCCCGCTGGCACAGGTACCGGATAAGTACTCGGCTACGATGGGGCCGGTGCTCCACATGGAGAACGCTTTGAGCGCGGCCAGTATTTTGGCGCCACTGCGTTTCTGCACATCGGCGAGCACTTCAAGGTTGTCGCGCAGTGCCTGCTCGTCGACGACAAAGCAGGGAGAAGGGACGCGTTTGGGATCGAAGTTGCCGAAGTAATCGATACGCGGAGTCAGGTCCATAAATATGCCATCGAATGTGTGTTGAGCAATGGTGTGCACGTGAGTGTAAAGAGGGGGCCCCGGGCACTGGGTTAACCCTTCCCAGTGCCTCAGGGGGAACCTCTGATTGGGCGCGAAGCCGCATTGAGCAGAGGTTATCTGGTTATTGGAAAGGCTTGTCCAGCCAGGTTTCCTGCCACGGCAGGCCGTACTGATTCAGGTCGTGCATAAACGGATCGGGGTCCATCTGCTCCATATTCCAAACACCCGGCTTCATCCACTTGCCTTCGAGCATCATTTTGGCACCGATCATCGCCGGTACGCCCGTAGTGTAGGAGATGGCTTGGGATTGGACTTCCTTGTAGCACTCCTGGTGATCGCAAATATTGTAGATGTAGTAGATCTTCTCTTCGCCGTCCTTGGTGCCGCGGATAATATTGCCGATGCAGGTTTTGCCTTTGGTCAGCGGACCCAGACTGGCGGGATCGGGCAGCAGCGCTTTCAGGAACTGGATCGGGACTATCTGCTGGCCTTGGAATTCAACCGGCTCGATACTGGTCAGCCCCACATTCTGCAGTACTTCCAGGTGTTTCAGATAGCTGGCACCAAAGGTCATCCAGAAGCGCGCGCGCTCAATTTCCGGGAAGTGTTTGGACAGGGACTCCAGCTCTTCATGGTAGAGCAGGTAGATATCCTTTTCCCCAATGCCCTCGGGAAACTCGAATACGCGCTTTTCTTCCATCGGCTTAGTGGTGACCCACTGGCCGTTTTCCCAGTAGCGGCCGTTGGCGGTGATCTCCCGAATATTAATTTCCGGGTTAAAGTTGGTGGCGAAAGGCAGACCGTGGTCACCGGCGTTGCAGTCGATAATATCGAGCGTTTGGATACGGTCGAAATGATGTTTCTTCGCATAGGCGGTGAAGACACTGGTCACACCCGGGTCGAAGCCGCTGCCGAGCAGTGCCATCAGCCCGGCCTTTTCAAATTTTTCCTGGTAGGCCCACTGCCATTTGTATTCGAATTTGGCTTCTTCCGGCGGTTCGTAGTTGGCGGTGTCCAGGTAGTGCACGCCGGTTTCCAGGCAGGCGTCCATGATATGCAGGTCCTGGTAGGGCAGGGCGACGTTGATCACCATGTCCGGTTTGACCTTTTCGATCAGTTTTACCAGTTCCGGCACATTGTCCGCATCCACTTGGGCGGTATCGATTTTGCGCGGCAGCATGTCCGCGATCTTGTCACACTTGCTCTTGGTGCGACTGGCGAGGGTGATGTTTTCAAATACTTCCTCGACCTGGGCGCACTTGTGCGCAACTACCTGGCCGACACCACCGGCGCCGATAATCAGTACATTGGCCATATAAATCTCCTTGTATGAGTGGCTGCCGCTCTTATACCAGAAAGAAAGGCGGTAGCGTCTCTGCCGGACAAAAATGCTGTGTATGCCCGTGGCGCCTAATGGCCACAGGCTGTGTCGCAAACAATCCCCGACGTCTTGGTTTCATAATGAATGAAAGGGAATTTTGAATTCATTATTTCTCAAAAGCGTCGCGGCTATTTTTCAAAGTAGGTATAACCGCTCATGCTTGCCGTATAGGTATGCAATATTTGTTTGCGCTGCTGCGGTGTGATTTTTCCGCTCTTGACCGCCTTTTCCGCCAGTTTGCGGAAGCTCTCGAACAGGGCTTGCGGCTGGTATTCCACGTAGCTCAGCACGTCGGCAATACTGTCGCCGTGAATCTCGCGACTGTAATCAAAACTGCCGTCATCGTGTATGCGCACGCTGACCACATTGGTGTCGCCAAACAGATTGTGCAGGTCGCCGAGAGTTTCCTGGTAGGCACCGATGAGAAAGGTCCCGAGTATATAGTCTTCACTCTCTTTCAGCGCGTGCACAGGCAGAGTCTTGTGCTCTTTCTGGCGGCCTATGAACCGGTCTATCTTGCCGTCGCAGTCGCAGGTGATGTCGGCGATGATCGCCGAGCGGGTTGGGGCCTCGTTGAGCCTGTGTATGGGCACCAGAGGAAAAACCTGGTCGATGGCCCACATATCCGGCAGCGATTGGAAGACACTCATATTTGCGTAGTAGATATCCGAGAGCACTTCCGGCAGCGCCTGCAGGTCTACCGGTACTTCATCCACTTCGTCCAATAGCGCGCGTATTTTTTGTGCGCCTTGCAGAAAGAGGTTTTCCGCACTGGCGCGCTCACGCAGGCTGACCTGGCCGTGCAGGTAGAGGGCGCGCACCTCGTCGCGGTAGTAGAGGGCGTCGTTGTAACTTTCCTGCAGGTTTTTGGGAGTGATGTTGTTCACGGCGTCCAGCAGGTTCATCAACATCGGGTGGTCGCCGTCGCTGAGCGCTGTTTGCTCCAGCTCCACGGGCTCGAAGCGGGTGGTGTCGAGAATGTCGAACAGCAGCACCGAAGAATAGGCCACAGTGGCGCGTCCGGACTCGGTGATAATCACCGGGTGGGCGACGCCTTCGCTGTCCAGGGTGCCCATGATGGCCTCGACTACATCCACGCAGTATTCATCCAAGGAGTAGTTTTTGGAGTGGGTGTAGTTGGTTTTGGAACCGTCGTAGTCCACCGCGAGGCCACCGCCCAGATCCAGATAACCCATGGCTGCGCCTTCTTCCACCAGATCGGCGTAGTAGCGGCAGGCCTCCAGCACACCGGTGCGGATGTCGCGGATGTTGGGTACCTGGGAACCCAGGTGGTAGTGCAGCAGTTTCAGGCAGTCGAGCATGTCGTGGTGGCGCAGCTGGTCCACCATGGCGATCAGGTCGTTACTGCCGAGGCCGAAGATGCTGCGATCGCCGCTGGTGGCGTTCCAGTAGCCGCCCACCTTGGAGGCGAGCTTGACCCGCACGCCGATATTGGGGCGCACTTGCTCCCGCTCGGCGCAGCGGATAATGGTGTCCACTTCCGAGGGGGTCTCGACCACAAAAAAGATCTGTACGCCCAGGCGCTGCGCCTGCAGGCCCAAGTTAATGAACTCTTCGTCTTTATACCCGTTGCAGATAATCAGAGATTCCGTGTTGTCGAGGATCGACAGTGCCGCGATCAGCTCAGCTTTACTGCCCGCCTCCAGGCCGTGGTTAAAGCGGCGGCCGGCCTTGGCGATCTCTTCGATCACCTGGCATTGCTGATTCACTTTGATTGGGAATACGCCGCGGAAGACATTGCCGTAGCCGCAGGATTCGATGGCGCGGGCGAAGGATTGGTTGATACGGGCGATCTGTGCGTCGAGCAGGTTTTCGATGCGCAATAGCAGCGGCAGACCGAGGCCGCGTTCGGTGGCGCCGCGGGCGATATCCATCAGCGACACGCTGCGAATCTCACCGGAGGCCGTTTCCACACGCACGGTGATTTCACCGGCTTCGTTCAAATCAAAATAACCGGCGCCCCAATTACGGATTCCGTAAAGTTCTGCGGCGTCTTCGCCGGACCAGTCTTGTACTTGTCGCTGTTTCATAGGCCTGTTCGGCGGTCTTTTGTCGAGTGTCAGTGCGGGCGCGAATCTTGGGGCCTGAGCCGCTGGAAAGCAATAACTATAGATAACAAAAGCACTATTTTTATCGGGATAAAATTAAATTTTTATTCGGTTTGTGCAATAGGTGCCGCGAATTTTTTGAGCTTTTATTCGGCTTTATTCATATGTCGCCACAAGGGCAACAAAAAGGCGGCCCGGGGGCCGCGTAAGTCGGGGTGGGTCTGGGAGGAGGTATCAGAAGAAACCGGGGTTGGCGACGACGCGGTATCCCCGCGCGGCGCTGTCCCACAAGTAGTAGGTATCGTAGGCCGCGTAGTAATTGCGGCCGCTGACCACCACGCTCACCGCGGTGCCCGGCAGGCTGTGCACCACCGCGCCGATAGGCGGACGCGCCACAACATAGCCTTGGTTGTGGGGGCGGAAGAATATGCCGTCGCTGTAGAAGTAAAATCCCGCGGCGCCGAAGCTGATACGTACGAAGCTGCGCGGCAACTGCCGCCAGCGATAGCCGTAACCATAGTGTGCCGGCCGCCAGCGCGGTTTGTGATGGATGTAGCCGGGGCGGTAGTGTGGCCTGTGGACGGGTTTATGGTGGTGGGTGTAATTCCGCCGGCGGCTGTCGCGGTAGCCGTGCTCGTAGCCTTTTTTGTAGGCGCGCTTGTATTTCTTTGTGTCCCCGTGGTGCTTGTCACCCTTGTGGTCTTTGCTCTTCTTGTGGCGGCTTTTGTCGCGGTGTTCGTCGTGTGCTTTGCGCCGTTCCCGTTGGTAAGCTTCACGCAGGGCGGAGCCACTGGCCTCCCGGTGGCCGCGCCATTTGTGCTGGTCGTCGGCCAGGCTCGGCGCGGCGGCCAGTAGTAGTCCGGTGGCGATAACAGCTGTGAGGGTCGGTATCGTTTTCATTTCGGGTTCTCCCGAGCGTTGAGGCTCTTTGATCCGGCGCCGGGGCACGATGCTTAGGCGCTGAAGGCTCTTTGGTCAGATGCGAAGGGCTCCCTCCCGAACGCTGGAGATTTTCCGCAGTCGCCGCGGCGACTTCTGGAACTGTGGATGCCAGTGTGCCCCTGGCGTACTGAACATTGCCTGAACCGCCGTCGGCCGGATTTTTTCGGGGGAGTGGAGAGCTGCCGCGCGAGCTGAAAAAACCGAACGATAATTCTAATTTCTGCGCAATGGGCGCAGATCGGTGCCTGTTTGCAGCCGGATTGGCGACGTTTGCCGGTTTGCCGTTTGCGCCCGTATTGTCGCCCGATGGTCAGGGGAGTATGATGCCGCGCTGATTCAGTCACAGCGGTAGCGAATCCGATGCAAGTCTTCCACCATGTGGCCAGTCTGCGCGATGCGCTGGCAAAGGCCCGCAGCGACGGCAAGACCGTCGCATTCGTGCCCACTATGGGCAATCTGCACGACGCCCATATCGAGTTGGTCAAAACCGCTCAGCAGCATTGCGACTTGGTGGTGGTGTCCATCTTTGTCAACCGCCTGCAATTCGGCCTGAATGAGGACTGGGATAAGTACCCGCGCACCATGGAGCAGGATATGGCACGCCTGCGCGCCGTGCAGTGTGACTTCCTTTTCCACCCCGAAGAAAGTGAGATTTATCCCAACGGCATGGACGAGCAGACCCGCGTGATCTGCCCGGCAATGACCGACATCCTCTGTGGCGCCAGCCGCCCGGGGCACTTCGAGGGGGTGACCACTGTGGTGGCCAAACTGTTCAACATCGTACAGCCGGACAAGGCCGTCTTCGGCATCAAAGACTTTCAGCAGCTGGCGGTGATCCGGCGTATGGTTGAGGACCTGTGTATCCCGGTGGAAGTTATCGCCGCGCCGGTACACCGCGAGCCGGACGGGCTGGCGATGAGCTCCCGCAACAGCTACATCACAGCGCAGGAGAGGCCAAAAGTACCGGTGCTCTACCAGACACTGCTGTGGGCCAAAGGTGAGATAGAAGGTGGTCGCCGGGATTTTGCCGTACTGGAAGACGAGGCGAAGCAGCGTATTGAGAAGGCTGGTTTCCGCGTCGATTACTTCTCCATCCGCAACAGCAAAGACCTGCAACCGGCCGCTGATGACGATAGCGAAATCACCATTCTCGGCGCCATCTACACCAGTGCCGCGCGCCTGATCGACAACCTATCCCTGGAACTCTGAGCGGCGGGAGGAGAGGAAAGTTATGCAAATTGAAATGCTGAAGTGCAAACTGCATATGGCTGCGGTAACTCAGGCCGAACTTTGGTACGACGGCTCCTGCGCAATAGACGAAGAATTGGTGGAGCTGGCCGGGCTGCGCGAATTCGAGAAAATCGATATTTACAACGTGACCAATGGCGAGCGCTTTCATACTTATGTCATTCTGGCCGAGCGTGGTTCCGGCATTATCTCCATGAACGGCGCCGCCGCGCGCCAGGTCCAGGTGGGGGATCGCGTGATTATTGCCGCCTATACGAGCATGACCGAGCAGGAGGCCGAGGCTTTCAAGCCGAAGCTGGTTTACCTGGACGAAAAGAACCGTGTAGAGCGCAGCGCCAATACCATCCCCGTACAGCGCGCTGAAGCGTAAGGCGCGCTGCTGGCCATACACTGGGGCAGAATCCGCCTCCTTGTGCTGTATGGATAATCGCCCTCCGCAAATGCCGGTCGCGGGCCGGATTGGCTGCGAAACCTCTGCCGCCGCCCGCCCGTAAACCGGTATTGTCACTTATTTCTCTCTTTGCCATGGAAGCCGGTGTCTGCCGGTCTATGCTGACAGGCCTACAATCGTCATTGCACACTGGGTAAAAGTGAGCGTTTGACAGCGTTGTCACCACCTGAGTGGCAATGTTATAAACGGGCGCAAGCCGCCGCTAAACTGGCCGGTGCCGATAATTCTAATAAGGGAGAAAACCATGTCAGAAGTACACACCCGTCCCGTCCCCGCAGACTTCGCCGCCAAGGCGCACATCAATGCGGATGATTACCGGAAAATGTACCGCAAATCGGTGGAGGATCCGGATGCCTTTTGGGCCCAACAGGCCAAGGATTTCCTGAAATGGGAAAAGCCTTTTACCCGGGTGGTGGAAGAGGATCTCGCACGCGGTTTTGCCGCCTGGTTTGCCGATGGCGAATTGAATGTGACGGTGAACTGTATAGACAGACACTTGCCCGCCCGCGCAGAGCAGACGGCGATCATTTGGGAGGGAGACGATCCGGCGGAGAGCGATGAGATCACCTATCGCCAGCTGCATGAAAACGTCTGTCGGCTGGCCAACCTTTTGAAGGCGCGCGGTGTTGAGAAAGGCGACCGCGTCTGTATATACATGCCCATGATCCCCGAGGCCGCTTACGCGATGCTCGCCTGTGCGCGCATCGGCGCCATTCACTCGGTGGTCTTTGGCGGTTTTTCGCCCGAGTCGCTGAAGGACCGCATTCTCGACTCTGACTGCCGTCTGGTGATCACTGCTGACGAAGGGGTACGCGGCGGCAAAAAGGTGCCGCTGAAAGCCAATGTCGATAAGGCTCTGGCCAGCTGTCCCGACGTACACACAGTTATCGTTGTCAAGCGCACGGGTGCCAATATCGACTGGAGCAGCAAGCGGGATATCTGGTACACGGAATCCGTCGCCGAGATGGACACGGTCTGTGCGCCGGAGCCGATGAACGCAGAGGACCCGCTGTTTATCCTCTATACCTCCGGCTCCACCGGAAAACCCAAGGGTGTTATGCACACCTCGGCCGGCTATCTGTTGATGGCGACAATGACCTTTAAGTACACCTTCGACTACAAGGAGGGCGAGGTCTTCTGGTGTACCGCCGACGTGGGCTGGATTACCGGACACAGCTATATCGTCTACGGCCCGCTTTGTGCCGGTGCCGTTACCCTGATGTTCGAGGGGGTGCCCACCTACCCGGATGCTTCCCGTTGCTGGCAGGTAGTCGATAAGCACAAGGTCAATATTTTCTATACAGCGCCGACCGCGATTCGCGCACTGATGGGCGCCGGAGACACCTATGTCACCAAAACCGACCGCGGTTCTCTGAGGCTGTTGGGCACAGTTGGCGAGCCGATCAATCCGGAAGCTTGGGAGTGGTACTACAAGGTGGTTGGTGAAGAGCGCTGCCCGATCGTCGATACTTGGTGGCAGACAGAAACCGGTGCCCATCTGATCACGCCTCTGCCCGGCGCCATGGCGCTGAAACCGGGTTCCGCGGCACAGCCGTTTTTCGGTGTGCAGCCAGCGCTGCTGGATGACAAGGGCAGGGAAATCGAAGGGGAGGGGGAAGGCACACTGGTGATGAAAACCAGTTGGCCGTCCATGATCCGCAGCGTATACGGCGATCACCAGCGCATGATCGACACCTACTTCTCCGCTTACCCTGGATACTACCTCACCGGAGACGGTGCCCGCCGCGATGCCGACGGTTACTACTGGATCACTGGCCGTATCGACGACGTGTTGAATGTCTCCGGCCACCGCCTCGGCACCGCTGAAATCGAAAGTGCCATCGTACTGCACGACGACACTGCCGAGGCAGCAGTGGTGGGTTATCCGCACGATATCAAAGGGCAGGGCGTTTACGCCTATGTGACTTTAAAGGCCGGCTGCGAACCGAGCGAAGCCCTGCGTCGGGAGCTGGTGGATCTCTGTGCGCGGGAGATTGGGCCCATCGCCAAACCGGATATTATCCAGTGGGCACCCGCCCTGCCGAAGACCCGCTCCGGAAAAATCATGCGCCGAATTTTGCGCAAGATCGCCTGCGATGAGCTGGACAATCTCGGCGATACTTCCACCCTGGCGGACCCCTCGGTAGTGGAACAGTTGATCGCGCACAGGGTAAATCGCTGATTACAGCAGAAAAGTCCTTCTGACACATTCGCGCGAGCTTTGCGCGCGGATGGGGGAGGGGAATCAGGGATTCCCTAAGGAACCTCTGATTTATTCGCGAGAACACTATGATAGCTTCTGGGGCGCTCAGGCAATAGGGCCGACATTTCGAAAACGCACGAGTACTTCCCTGTAGCTCCGACGGATACATCCCTGTATCCGACGGTTTCGAAATGTCGGCCCTATCACCTGAGCTTCACATCCACCCGCGAAGAGCCTCTGCCACCAGAAAGTGATTTAATCAGAGGTTCCCTAAGAAATTTTTACTCTGTATCTGACCGTGGTACTCGCAGTCCTTTGAGCTTAAATACAGTGCCCCAGAACGCGGTACTGCATTTAAGCCTGAGTGGACCCAGGTAGAGAATTACCTATCGAAAATCACTACACAATAGGGAGGTGTTTTTGGACGAGCAGCAGTATCTTTGTGAGCACTACCGCTTCAACGCAGAGCAGAGACTGAAGGGCTTTAACTTTTTCGTCATTCTTTCGATGTTTGCCGAAGGTGGCATTTTTACCGCGGTGGAAAAAAGCTTCCACCCGCTGAGTCTGGCGCTTTTGGGGGGCTTTGTCGTGATTTTGTCCGTAGTCTTCTGGTTGGTGGACGCGCGCAGCCGCGAGCTGCTCAACCTCGCTGTGCCGGCTCTGAAACGGCTGGAGCAGGAGCTGCCGGAGACGAGCCGGATTTTTTCCCGTGACAGTGTCAAAAAGGGCGTTTTTATTCGTTACACCTTTGCGATTCGAGCGCTGTTGATTGGTCAGTTCCTATTTGGCGCCGGCGTGGCCTGTTACGGGCTCTATCACTGGAAGTTTGGCTAAAGCGCGTTGGGCCCAGAAGCTGATTACAGTGTCCACTAGAATGAATCAGTGGTGCCCTGGCAATGCGGTAAAAATTGCAAGAAAGACGGTATCGACAGCCCCTAACAGGGAGGGAACAGGGATTTCTCAGACTCTGGTTAGGGGCCTTCAGGAGATGTGTGATAAGGAGGTTAACGCCATGTTGGACCACATTGGTATCTATGTACACAGTTACGAGCGCAGCAAAGCGTTTTACCGCCTTGCACTGGCGCCACTCGGCTACGAACTGATACTCGAATATGCCGGCTGGGGCGGTTTCGGTTGGGCCGATAAGCCCGTTTTCTGGATTAAAGGCGGAAAGAGCACTGCGCCTGGCTTACACATCGCCTTCCGCGCGGAAGACAGGGAGACGGTGCGTGAATTTCATCGGGTCGCGTTGGAGGCCGGTGGCAAAGATAAGGGCGCGCCGGGACTACGCGAAGAGTATCACCCCGATTATTACGCCGCCTATGTACTGGATCCGGACGGACATAATGTTGAGGTGGTCTGCCATACTCCCGGGGACTTGGAAGTATAGCCGCAGCGGAGCCGCGCGAGTCTACGGGTAAATTGCCTCCGGTGCCCATTTGTCGTTGCCCCTCAAAAGAAAGGAATCATCATGGATGCGTTTAGCAGGGAGCGCTATCTGAAAATCGCTCTGGTTGTTATTGGGATCTTATTCATATTTGCCATCTATCCGATGATGATGTGGATTTGGCCCTCCGGCTGGGGGTGGACACCGCGGCAGCCGGAATACGAGCAGATGATCGCCGGCATCTATGCGACCTTGGGTGTTTTCCTGATTCGCGCGGCAAAAGACCCCGGCGCTAATGCCAGCCTGATCTGGTTTACCATATGGTCCAGCCTGATTCACGGCGGGATTATGCTGATGCAGGCTCTGGCGGACAAATCGGAACGGGCCAATTTGCTAGGCGATGTGCCCGCGCTGTTTCTGATTGCCGGACTACTCTGGTATCTGATGCCGAAGCGGCGCGGTTGATGATAGTCTCCTTGCAGAAATCTATTAACCCGATTTCTTTTTTTTATTGCCGGGCGGAGTATTGGGCTCCGCTATTAACGCGATAATTACGTCTAATTTCCCTGCCATTACGCGCCCTTATAGGATTTTTCGCTCAGCGGAAATGAATAAGGAGCGCAACACAATGCTAAAAAAATGTTTTCCATTAGCGGTCTTTTTGACCGCGGTCACATCGGCAGGTGTCAACGCCCAGGATGCGCCCATGTCCAATAAGGACTGGTGGCCAAGCAGCATTGACCTTCAGCCCTTGCGTTTACATGCCGAGAAGTCCAATCCGATGGATGAAGACTTCGACTACGCTAAGGCATTCGAAAGCCTCGATTTGGATGCAGTAAAAAAAGATATTCAAGAAGTACTGACGACTTCACAGGATTGGTGGCCTGCTGATTACGGTAACTATGGCCCCTTCTTTATTCGTATGGCCTGGCACAGTGCCGGTACCTACCGTGTCTACGACGGACGCGGTGGTGCCGATGGCGGGCAGCAGCGCTTCGAACCGCTGAACAGCTGGCCCGACAATGTGAGCCTGGATAAAGCGCGCCGTCTGCTGTGGCCGGTGAAGCAGAAATACGGCAACAGCATTTCCTGGGGGGATTTGATGGTCCTGGCGGGCAACGTTGCCTTGGAATCCATGGGCTTTGAAACCTTCGGTTACGCCGGTGGCCGCGAAGACCAATGGGAAGCCGATGTTGTTTACTGGGGTTCCGAACGCGAGTGGCTCGCCAATGACAAGCGTTACGAGGGCGAAAAACTCGAGAAGCCGCTGGCGGCCTCCCACATGGGGTTGATCTACGTCAATCCTGAAGGGCCCAACGGCGTCCCCGACCCGCTCGCCTCTGCAGAGCGGATTCGCGACACATTTGGCCGTATGGCCATGAACGACGAGGAGACCGTGGCCTTGATTGCCGGTGGACATACCTTCGGTAAGGCACATGGTGCGCACAAAATGGACGAGTGTGTGGGTGACGCCCCGGCGGGTGCTGCGCTGGAAGAACAAGGCTTGGGATGGCGCAACAAATGTGGCAAAGGTCACTCGGAAGACACCATCACCAGTGGTCTTGAAGGCGCCTGGACTGCCACGCCCACTCGGTGGAGTAGTCAGTATTTATCCAATCTTTTTGCCTTCGAATGGGTGCAGACCAGGAGCCCGGGTGGCGCCATCCAGTGGGTGCCGAAAAACGCCGATAAACTCAAATTTGTGCCCGATGCGCATATCGAAGGTAAGACCCATGCCCCGATAATGTTTACAACCGACTTGGCGCTGAAGTTCGATCCGAAATACCGCGAAATCGCCAAGCGATTTGTGGAAAACCCCAAGGAGTTCCAGCTCGCCTTCGCCAAGGCTTGGTTTAAGTTGACCCACCGGGATCTGGGGCCCCGTGCGCGTTACCTGGGTAGCGAAGTGCCCGACGAAGAGTTGATCTGGCAAGATCCGATTCCGCCGGTGGATTACACCTTGATCAATGCCAAGGATATTAAAAAGCTGAAAGCGGAGATTCTTGACAGTGGTTTAACGGTACCTCAGCTGGTTAGAACCGCATGGGCTTCTGCAGCAAGCTTTCGTGGAACGGACCATCGCGGAGGCGCCAATGGTGCGCGCATCCGACTGGCGCCGCAGAAAGATTGGGCGGTGAATAACCCCAAAGAACTGAAAAAAGTTTTGGCACGCCTGGAACGCATTCAAAAGGACTTCAACCGCAAGGCTTCAGGCAACAAAAAAGTGTCTCTGGCGGATCTGATTGTGCTCGGTGGTGCGGCGGCGATCGAACAAGCTGCGCATAAAGCGGGTTACGATATTGAGGTTCCGTTCACGCCAGGCCGCAACGACGCCACTCAGGAACAAACTGATGTGCAGTCCTTCTCCTTCATGGAGCGCAAGGCTGATGGCTTCCGCAATTACTACAGTGAGGAAGCAATCTGGTCACCGGTACGGATGTTGATCGACAGTGCGGACCTGCTGACGCTGAGTGTGCCGGAAATGACTGTTCTGGTCGGCGGCATGCGGACTCTGGGCGCTAACTACGGTGACTCCAAAAACGGTGTTTTTACCGACCGCCCGGGCACTCTGACCAACGACTTTTTCGTCAACCTGCTGGATATGTCCACCAAGTGGTCCAAATCCTCCGAGGAAAAAGGGTTGTACGAAGGACGCGATCGCAAGACTGGCAAGCTGAAGTGGACCGCTACTCCGGTGGATCTGATCTTCGGTTCCAACTCTGAGCTGCGCGCCGTGGCAGAGGTTTACGCGATGAATGGAAACGAAGAGAAGTTCGTCAACGACTTTGTCAAAGCCTGGACTAAGGTGATGACACTGGATCGTTACGATTTGAAAAAGTAATTCTATCCCTCACAGGATGGGGCCCCCTCCTCTGGAGGGGGTATTCTCTTATATTTTCTGTCACTGGCGGGACAGATTTGTCCCCGGCCCCCACGCCGCGTTAGCATAGCTATCCGCTGTAATGCCACGGGATAGGTTATGCCTTTGAGCCACCACCCCTTTGATGCCCTGACGCCGGATGCGGTAATCGACTGCGTCGAGAGCTGTGGACTTGTCTCCGATGCGCGCATTTTTCCCCTCAACAGCTATGAAAACCGTGTCTATCAAGTGGGGATTGAGGGCGCTGAGCCGCTGATTGCCAAGTTCTATCGCCCCGGGCGATGGAGTGATGAGCAGATACTGGAAGAGCACCGTTTCGCGCAGGAGTTGGCCGAGGCGGAGATCCCTGTGGTGGCCCCCTTGGCATTTGACGGTCACACGCTGATGGAAGCGCAGGGTTTCCGTTTTGCGCTTTTCCCTCGCCGTGGCGGGCGCCAGCTGGAGCTGGACAACTTTGAACACCTGGAACAAGTGGGCACTATGCTCGGCCGCATCCATGCGATTGGCCGCTCCAAGCCCTTCCAGTTCAGGCCAGCGCTGACGCTGCAGCATTTCGCAATTGACAGCCGCGAGTTTATCCTCAGCGGCGATTTCCTGCCGCGGGAAAATCGCGATGCCTATGCATCGATCACCGCCCATCTTATCGATCAGGTAGCGCCGCTATTCGAGCGTGACTGGCAGGTGCTGCGTCTGCACGGCGACTGCCACAGCGGCAATTTTCTCTGGCGAGACGATACCCCCTGGTTTGTAGACCTGGATGACTGCCTTAGCGGTCCCGCGATCCAAGATATTTGGATGCTGATTTCCGGCAATCGCGCCGAGCAGACAGCCTATCTGGACGCGGTGATCGAGGGATATGAAACCTTCTCCCCCTTTGACCCGCAGGAGCTGCAATTGATAGAGCCACTGCGCTGCCTGCGGCAGATGCACCACGCCGCCTGGCTGGCGCGCCGCTGGCAAGACCCGGCTTTCCCTCAGTCCTTCCCCTGGTTCAATACACCGCGCTATTGGGCCGAGCATATATTGGCACTGCGCGAACAGCAGTCGGCATTACAGGAGCCGCCACTGACATTGGGTTCTGTGTAAGCGCCGCAGCGCTGCTTTGGGGAACCCTGAAATAACGCGCTCGCGGACTGCGAAATTTCGCCGCTCAACAAATGGTTCAGCGACTGCGATGCTGTGCATCCATCAGCGTTTACCCGCATTGCTCGCCGTCGCAATGCACTTGTGAAACCACACCAAACCCGTGCCGCAAATCACTCTTGAATAAGATCAAGAATGAGTGGTTCAACCATGCAGTGCGGATAAGGGGCCGGAAAAATGGGACACGGTTTCCCTTTTGTGGGCATCGGCTCGGCTACTATCGGGCGTCTGTTCGAGAAATGGAATTTATTTTTCCGTTCGTGGGGAGGGAGCCTTGCGTATGCAAAAGGAAGTGATACGGGCGCTGCCCGAACTCTTGGCCGCGCAGAGCATGGATCAAGTGACGGAACACATTCGCGGCTCCATCAGTGCCATGGGTTTTGACTTTTATTTTATTGGCATCGAAAACCTCGTGGCCGCCAATGGCACCTACTGTGGAGTGCAGACGAATTACCCGCCGGCCTATATCGAGCGCTACCGCCGCCTGCGCTGGTTCAGGCGGGACCCGGTGATGCGGCATTGCCGGCGCTCACAGGTGCCGGTGATCTGGCACCGGGCGCATTTTCCCGGCGACACCCGTGAATTGTACGAGGCGCTCGCGGTTCACGGTATAGCCACCGGCGTGGCAACGGGTTTGCGGAGCCTGCGGCACAGCCGTGTGATGGTCATCTCTGTGGCTAACGGAAAGCCCTTCTGCAAGCGGGTGGAGTCATGGTTGATCGAGACAACTCCCACCATTCAGCTGCTGGCATCCTATACCTATGAGGCAATCCTCGCGCTCAAGGAGGCCGCTATGGTGGCGGACATCGCCCTGACGCCCCGTGAAAGCGAGTGTATGCACTGGGCGGCGATCGGAAAGACCTCCTGGGAGATATCCCGTATTCTCGGCTGCTCCGAGGCGACGGTGAATTTTCATTTCCGCAACGTCATGCACAAGCTGGACGTGGTCAACCGCGGGCAGGCAGTGGCCCGAGCTCTGTCCCTGGGCTTGATCCGTCTGTAGCGATGCTCTGGGGCGTGTGCCACCGGTGTTACAGCCGCTCCGCCATTGGCGGCGCGGTTATACCTCGCTCGCAATAGTCTGGCTGGCTTCGGCCAGTTCCGCGGTGCGGGGTGTGTTTGCGCCGGAGGAAACACCGACATACCAGGCACAGAGTGTCTCGACCTCTTTACTGGTCAGTGGCTGTACCGGCTGCGCGAGCCCGATGGCGGCATCCAGTTGCGAGCGCTCGAATTGCCACTCGGTGCGCCCAAAGGGGCGGTTGAGTCCTATGCCGCGGTCGAATTTCTCTTCCAGCAAGTTATTGGGTGGACCGATGCGGGCATCGACACCGGCAGCCCGCCCCCAAATGCGCACTAGCTCTCCCATCGGCACATTGAGGCCACCGCTGGCGTGGAACACCTCGAATTCATCACCGGAATCTTCACGTAGTGTCAGGGCTTTGGCGTCGGCGCAGAGACGGTCTATCGGCACCAGGTCGGGGCGTATTTCCGCCACCAGGTCCACGGCGATTTCCTTGTGGCCCGCGGTGGCAATGGCAATCATCGCGTCCTGGAACATGTAAAAGCCAAAGCCGTTCTGGTGTGCCCAGCCGGTGCGGCGGTGACCGACCACCACAGTTGGGCGGAAAATGGTAACCGGCAGGCCACAGCGCAGGTGCAACAGGTGCAGTGATTGTTCCGTGCTCCACTTGGTGACCTGATAAGCGTTGACTATACGGGTTTTCGCGTGCAGTTCCTCGCGCACCGGGCCGCCGGCCATATCCGCGACAAAGGCGGTGGAGACATAGTAGAAACGACGGCAGTGGGGTGCGTGGCGCAGAGCGGTTTCGTACAGGCGCGCACTGTTGCCGACATTGGTATCGAAGGAGACGCCCAATTTGTGTGAGGAGTAGCTCATCTCCGCGGCCACATGCCAGATCTCGGTGATTTCTCCCAGCCCAGCTGCAGCCAGCTCAGATTCCAAGTTGGCGAAGTCAATATTGAGTATCCGCAGGTTGTGCTCCACCGCGCCGGACACATCTAATTCGCAGCCACGGGCCGCGTTCAGAACCGCCTCAGTGGTGCGGATGCCGTCGGGGTCATTGCGCGATACGGCGGTAACTTTGGCGCCATGTGTCAGAAAATTTGCAGCCAACGCTCTGCCGACGAAGCCTGTGACACCGGTAATCAGTACGTGATGCATTTTATATTCTCCTTATTGTTATGGCTGGGTAGTGGTGCCGCCCCCGGCAGTGCCCACTGCGGCAGTGTTACGGAATGGAGAGAAGCTGACTGCTTTCCCGCTCGTGGTCGGCGTCTGTGGGGTTTGGCGGCAGACTATTTAATGGCGGAAGAGCACACCACCTAGCAGAATTGTCAGGTGACGGAAGGCAAAATTTATGGTAGCGGCCTTCGATTCATGCGCTCCCGGGGGTGAAAGCAGCCCCTGCCCGGGCGGGACGTGCCGTCGATGGTCATCGGATCGCCGCGGCAGTGTCCCGCTGTTACAATTCGGGCTTTCCGCGTAGGGATGTCGAGGCAAAAGTGCGCCGCATAAGGCCGCCGCTGCCAGTGGAATAGTGCCAGGCAACGGAGTGCGAGGGGGTGGTTTGAGTCGGCGGTGGTGCCGGCGGGCCCGGTTCGTGACTTGATATGGAGTCTGTACAGATGGAAGCGATTCAATCGACGAACAAGGCGGATGCGCTCTGGCAGCAAATCCGCGCCGATGTGGGCCGGCAGGTGGAGCAGGAGCCGATGCTGGCGAGTTTTCTGCACGCCACCATCCTTAACCACAGTACTTTGGAATCCGCGCTCAGCTTCCATTTGGCAAACAAACTCGACAACGCGGTGGCGCCGGCGCTGTTGATTCGCGAAGTGATCGACGAGGCTCTGGCCGCGGATGCCTCCATCGGGCGCGCCGCCCGGGAGGATCTTGTCGCTGTCCACCAGCGCGATTCCGCCTGTAACTCACTCTACGAACCCTTTCTTTACTTCAAAGGCTTTCACGCCCTTCAGGCCTACCGCGTGGCCCACTGGCTCTGGCAGCAGCAGCGTCGCTCTCTGGCGCTGTTCCTGCAGCATCGCATTTCTGTAGTCTTCGGCGTTGATATTCACCCTGCGGCCAAGCTCGGTGAAGGTATCCTGCTGGATCACGCCACCGGCATTGTGATCGGTGAGACGGCGGTGGTGGAGGACAAGGTATCGATCATGCAGTCGGTGACCCTCGGTGGCACGGGCAAGGAAAGCGGCGACCGTCACCCGAAAGTGCGGCGTGGTGTGCTGATTGGCGCCGGCAGCAAAGTGCTCGGCAATATCGAAATCGGCGAGTGTGCACAGATCGCCTCCGGCAGTGTGGTGCTCAAACCGGTGCCGGCGCACAAGTTGGTGGCCGGCGTGCCGGCGCGGGTGATCTGCAGGGCCAGCTGCGATCAGCCGGCGCTGTCCATGGATCAGTGTGCCCTGAGTCTGGTCGACAAGCAGTTGCCCTGAACCCGGCATTTTTCCGCCACTCCGGTTACTCTGCCAGCCGCTATTCTTACAGGCATGAAATACAGTCTCAGCGCCAAGAATCTCGTCTGCCGCAATCTGGAGGCCCGCGCCAGTTATTGTGCTGGTCTGCTGAACCCGGACCACAGTAAAGAAATCACCGGTGTGCTGCGAGCGGACAGCGGTCTGCTGTCACACACATTCAACCAGGCGGTAACGAGCGCGGTGATGCCGACGCGCATACTGCAGCGCTTTGTCGTCGACTATTTCTCAGAGCGGCACAGTCCCTTCACACTGTGGCACTGTGCGAGCAAGCCTCTCGACGACACGGAATTGTCTGCGCTGGGACTGAAGCGCCAGGAGTCGCGGGTGGCAATGGCGGTTGAGGTGAAAAGGCTGGCGCTGGACAGGGAAACGCCGCCGGAGCTGAGTGGCAAGCTGGAAATTGCCCCGGTTGCCGCCGAGGAGCTGGATCGTTACGGGGATATTCAGGCCGCCTTTTACAGTGGTGTCCGCGAAGGGCTGCAAATCAAGAAGTTCTACCAAGAGTTAAAGGAAACGGCAGAGCAGAAGCGCAGCCGGCTGAAGTTTTTCTTCGCCAAACTCGAAGGTGAGGAGGTCGCCGCGGGCTGTTTGTTCGCTTCTACCGACGCTCTGGGCTTCTACGATCTGGCCACCCGGGAAGAATACCGCGGGCGCGGCATCGGCAGGGCCCTGTTTCATCACTTGGTGGGACAGGTTCTGAGTAGTCACCACAAATTTGCCGTGGCACTGGTGCCGGTGGAGCGACAGGAGCTGCTGCTGGAAACCGGTTTTTTCGCCGTCGGAGAAGTTGCCCAGTACCGCTACGAAGCCTAGGGCGCCCCGGAACCAACGACCGCGCTCAGGCGAATGAATCAGCGGCTCCCCGGACCCACTTGCGCTCAAGCCCGCTCGATGGGGAAGGCGATAACCTGATCGATCGATGAGTAACCTCCGGCCAGCATCAGCAGCCGGTCTACCCCGAGTGCCACCCCGGCACACTCCGGCATACCCGACTGCAGTGCTTCCACCAGCCGCTCTTCGAACGGATAGACGTGCAGCTTGTGTGCGCCGCGGTAGCGGTGGTCCGCCTGAAAGCGGCGCAGCTGCTCCGCGGGGTCTGTCAGTTCCCAATAGCCGTTGGCCAGCTCCAGGCCGTTCACATAGGCTTCAAAGCGCCGTGCCACCGGTGTGCCGGTCGCGTCCTCGGCCACCTTGGCCAGTGCCGCCTGGCTCGCGGGAAAGTCGTACAGCAGCGTAATGCCGCGGCCCATGGCCGGTTCCAGGCGGTGGCTCATCAAGAGGTCCAGGCATTCGTCGCGGTCCGAGGGAGCAAACGACAGCTCGATTTCCCGCGCCACGCATGCGCGCAGGTCCGCTTCACTGGCGGTGTGGGGGTCCAGCTGTAATTCGCGCAGGAACAGTTCCCGGTAGCTCAGCGACTGCACCACTTGGATGTCCAGTACCAGGCTGAGCAACTCGCCTACTTCGCCCATGAGCTTCCGGTCGTCCCAGCCGCAGCGGTACCACTCCAGCATGGTGAACTCCGGATTGTGCCTGCCCCCGGCCTCACCCTCGCGGAACGCCTTGCCCAGGTAATAGCAGTCGCCCAGCCCGGCGGCCAGCAGGCGCTTGAGGCCAAATTCCGGACTGGTGGCGAGATAGGCGGGATCGCCGTTACAAAGGGCGGTGATGGAATCGATATGGGGGTCGCTGGTGGCGCGGCGGGAAAGGATCGGCACCTCTACTTCCAGCACCTGGCGCCGGGCAAAGAATTGGCGGATATCCGCCAGCAGAGCGGCGCGCTGGCGCAGGGCCGCAAGGGAAGCGGTGGGCTGCCAGGTGTTATCCGTCATTGATCGGAACCCCATACGGGAACGGCCCGCGCCGCGATCGGTTTCCCCGAGCTCCGGGAAGCGCGATCGCGGCGCGGGCCGCCCCTGTCGTCAGATAAGAGAAAATCAGTCTTCCTTCGCCCGGCCCAGATATTCGCCGGTGCGGGTATCCACCTTGATGGCGTCACCGATTTCCAGGAACAGCGGTACCTTGACCACGGCGCCGGTGGAGAGGGTGGCCGGCTTGGTGCCGCCCTGGGCGGTGTCGCCGCGCAGTCCGGGGTCTGTGTCGGTGATTTCGAGCACCACGTGATTGGGGGGCGTCACCGCCAGGGGGGCGCCGTTGTAGAGCGTCACGGTGCAGACATCCTGTTCTTTCAGCCATTTAGCGGCGTCGCCCACCGCGTCGGTGGAAGCCTGGTGCTGTTCGAAGGTATCCGGCTCCATGAAGTGGTAGAACTCACCGTCGTTGTACAGGTACTCCATCTCCCGGTCCATCACGTCAGCGGCCTCCAGGCTCTCGCCGGAGCGGAAGGTGCGCTCCCAGACACGGCCGGTTTTCAGGTTGCGCAGCTTGACGCGGTTAAATGCCTGGCCTTTGCCGGGTTTGACGAATTCGTTTTCCAGAATGGAGCAGGGGTCCCCGTCGAGCATCACCTTGAGGCCGCCCTTGAACTCGTTGGTGGAGTAACTAGCCATAAAAATGAAAATCCCAGTGAACGTCGTTGATAGCGGCGGATTATACAGGAGCTGCGCGGCCTAAACGAACCGCGTGCCTCAGCAGTCGCCGAGGCAGTATTCCGCCGGTATCTCTACCGGGTAGAAGGCGCCACTGAAAGTGGCGACGACAGTGACCGCCAGCAGCAGGCCCAACACCATGGCACCCGCGGCGGCTCTGTCGAGGACCCGCGGGGTAAAACGGCGCCGCAACAGCCAGCGCAGCGCGCAGGCCAGGTGGGTGAAATAGGCCACCACCGCAAGGGTATAGTAGGGCATGAAAAAGGCGGGATAAGCGCCGGGCTGCAGGCCTGCCGCGGCGAAAAAGAAGTTGGTGTCCACGCCTTGAACCGTGCGCCCGTAGAGTATCGCACCGATGTGGAAGAGGAAAAAGAAGGCCAGGTAGGCGCCGGAGACGGCCTGGGCGCGGTCGAAGAAACCGCGTCGTTGACCGATGCGGCGGATGATAAATGTCATTCCGGAGCCAACCTGGAAGAGCACGCAAGCCAGCAACAACGGCTCTACCAGAGCGTTCCGGTAGATGTTGCGGTAGCTGTCCATAAAGGCGATATGTTCCTCCACGCCACCTAGTGCGAGCAAGTGATTGGCCAGATGAACGAGGATGTAAAGGCTGATCAACAGTGCCGAAGCACGGTGTAACTTGTGCAGCATTGATCCGACTCCAAATTTCCAGAATCCGCGCCGCCGCGGCGTTTTTACACAATGGTCAGGTCAGGGGGTGAATCTCGTCCGGCCCGATGGCCCGCAGGGCGCGCCGGGCGTAATAGGCAAAGGTCGCCCCGGTACGCTTTTCGTGCAGCACCCAGTCATGGGCCTCGCGGGCAAGCTGTGGGTCTATATCCCGCACCCGGCCCGCCGACTCGGCTAGCAACTGAAGGCGCGCCGCTCGCTCGCACTGGATTGCCAGCACACAGGCCTCTTCCACCGAGCGGCAGGCCAGTACCAGGCCGTGGTGCGCCAGCAGCGCTGCGCGTTTGTCGCCGAGTGCCGAGGCGATGATCTCGCCCTCGCTATTGCCCACCGGAACGCCGGGCCACTCAGCCAGGAATGCCACCTCACCGTAGAGTGGGCAGGTGTCCATATGGGCAATTTCCAAGGGCCTGCCCAGCATCGACAGCGCAGAAATGTGCAGTGGGTGGGTGTGCACTATGCACTGCACATCCGGCCGTGCGCGGTAGATCCAAGAGTGGAAGCGGTTGGCGGGATTGGCCATTCCCTCTCCGGAGAGCACTTCCAAGTCTTCGTCAACCATTAGCAGGTTGGAGGCGGTGATCTCGTCAAAGCCCAGGCCAAGGCGCTGTGTGTAATAGGCTTCCGGTACCTCGGCGCGGGCGGTGATTTGACCGGCGAGGCCGGAGTCGTGCCCCTGGGAAAACAGAATGCGGCAGGTAAGCGCGACTTTTTCCCGCAGGGACCAGTCGGGGATATCGAGGTGTCTGTGCATCGCATCCTGGGCGCGCCGTACCAGCTCGCATTTGTTCAAGGACAGGGTTTCGCCTGTGATCTTTTCTGCGCTCACTGTGAAGTCCTCTGATATATCAGGCCGGAATGGCTTCGGGCGCCGTGTCAGCGTGCGTGGCCTGGGGCTGCGACCCGCGGCAGGCGGCCTCTATGGAGTCGAAGAAGCGCAGGCGGGCCTCCACCAGGTCGCTGCCGGCAGCGAGCATGATGCCGAGTTGGCCGGGATCGGCGGCCGCGATATCCACCATTATGTCGCGGATGGTTTCCGCGTGGCCGTCGTCGCACTCTATGTGCAACAGGAAAAACTCGATGTCCCCGTCTGCGGCACCGCAGGCGCGGAAGCCGGCGACTATGTCGCCGTAGATTGCCGGAACCAGCGCCTCTGCTCCTAGACAAAGGGCACCCAGGCCGGCACTGGGCCTCGTGTCACGGCAGTGGCGGAACATGGTGTCGATCAGCTGGCTGGTACCGGGCAGTAGTTCGGCACTCTCCAGACTCACTTCAAAGCGGTAGAGCATAGAGCGGTAAACCTCATGGTGAGGTTGGGGACTGTCCGGCTCCAGGCCAAGTTCTTCAAACAGGTTCTCTGCCAGGGCCAGCACTTCCCTGTTACTGGGCAGGTTGGCCATCATGGCGCAGAGGTAACGGGTGAAGTAGGCGCTGTAGAGGCCCTGCTGGGCAAGGAATACTTTCAATTCATCCAACTGGATTGCGCCCTCCCGGCAACGCTGCAGAAATGGGTGTGAGCGCAGGCGTCCGATTAAGGCGCCCTTGCCGGCTTCAAGCAGTTTAAGTTGCATATCCATTGGGTGTTCTCTCCTTGTCACTTACGGTTCGTATATGTCGGGTTTGCCAAAGACAGCACAGGGACCGGACGGGGTTAATGGAAACTTTTTCTCTTCTTTGTCATTAAACTGCGTTACTATTGGGTGGTTTTCTGCAGGAACGCAGAATAATCCTTTGATTTTCCTCGTCTTATTGGGAGAAAAGATTTGTGCCCGCAAAAGGAAGTGATTCGGGCCCTGCCCGACCTCTTGGCTGCGCAGACCGTCGAACAAGTCAAAGACCGCATCCGCGGCTCCGTCCGTGCCATCGGTTTCGACTTTTTTTTGATTGGCATCGAAAAGCCCACAGCCTCCGGTGGCGCGCCATACAGCGTGCAGACCAATTACCCGCGAGAGTGCGTCGAGCGCTACAGCCGGCTGCGCTGGGTTGGACGTGATCCCGTGGTTCGCCACTGCCGGCAGTCGCCGGTACCGATGATCTGGCATAGGGAGCACTTTCCCGGCGAGGCCCGCGAGCTGTACGAGGAGTCCGCGGCTCACGGAATCGCCACTGGCGTGGCCACAGCGTTGCGCAGCGCCGGGCACAGCCGGGCGATGATGATTTCTGTGGCCAATGGAGCCCCGTTCAGCAAGCGGATCGAGTCCTGGCTCACCGAGACAATGCCCACTATTCAGCTGCTGGCTTCCTACGCGTACGAGGCGATACTGCGTATTGAGGAAGCCGAAGCGGCGGCGGACGTGGGTTTGACGCCGCGAGAAGGGGAATGCCTGCACTGGGCGGCGGTGGGCAAGACCTCCTGGGAGATCTCGCGCATTCTCGGCTGCTCCGAGGCGACGGTGAATTTTCATTTTCGCAATATCATCCATAAGCTGGGGGTTTCCAATCGACCCCAGGCCGTGGCACGGGCCCTGTCCCTGGGGCTGATCCAACCCTAGCGGGCAAGCAGGGCCCCGGCCCTGGCCACTGGCCGTCCCACTAGGCTGCGCAGCTCCTGTCGCTTGATTTTGCCGCTCGGGGTGGTGGCGATATCCTCGACCAGCTCTATGCGGTCCGGGCGCAGCGCGCGCGGGTGCAGTTGCTCGCGGATGCGTTTCATCAGACTGTCGATCAGCGCCTCGGCGGAATAGCCATCGGTATCGGCGACGACAAAGGCGCGCAGCCGCGTCAGGCCCTCGGCGGTTTCCAGCGGTAGTGCCGCGGCTTTGAGCACCCGGGTATCCGCGAGCAGGAACTCTTCCAGCTCCTGCGGGCTGACCCAGTGCCCGGCTACTTTGATGCGCTCGCTGTCGCGGGACACAAAACGCACCCCGGCCCCGGTGCGGGTAAAGAGATCGCGGGTAGCGAAGGGCGTTGGCACCTCTTGCAACAGACCACTGCCCGGACTCAGGTAGCCCAGCATCAGGCATCCTTCGGAGAGCGATAACGAAAAGTCGCCGTCGCTGCCGTGTGGTGTCTCTGTGTAGTGGAAACCGCCGACCCGCTGCAGCCCATGGGGATTGTCCGGTGCGACACTGGCTGCGCTCTCGGACAGATAGGGGGCAAAGGTTTCGGTGGTGCCGATGGAATCCAACATTTGAGAATTGCTCCAGGCCTGCCAGCGTTCGCGGATTATTGGGGGCAGTCGCTCGCCAGCGGACAGAGACAGCCGCAAGGCATCCAGCCGATAGGGGCGGCAGGCGCGGGACATCAGTAAGTGGTAGAGGGTGGGGACTGCCAGAAAGACGCTGACCGATTCGCTCTCCATTACCTCGAGAAAGTCCGTGTGCTGCTGCCATTCCGGCAGTGTCACCGCGGTGGCGCCGCAGGCCAGAGGGGCGTGTAGTCCCTGCAGGCCGAAGGAGAAGAAAGGGCCGGTGCTGGCCAGCACACGGTCGTCCTCCCGAATATCCCACATGGCGCGGCTGACATTGCGCGCGAAGGCCCAGAAAGCACGGTGGCTGTGCACGCACAGCTTTGGTCGGCCAGTGGAACCGGAGGTGGCCAGAACCAATGCCGGGCGTCGGTCCAGGTCGGCGGCCAAATCACTGACTTCCCGTAGCTGGCCCTCGGCGGCACCGGCGACCACAAGTTCTTCCACTGCGGTCATGGGCTCCGCTTCCGCGGCCGGCGCTGCCGTCCGGTCCGCCAGAACCAGAGTGGGATCGAAGTCCTCCCATAGGCTGGCGTAGTGCTCCGGGGGCAGGGCCGGGTGCACGTTAAATGGCAGGTGGCCGGCGCGCATGGCGCCGAGCCAGTAGACGATATTTTCGAGCGTCGCTGCGCCGACCAGTGCAATGCGCTGCTGGCTGCGGCTGCCGGCCAGACGCACCTGCAGCTCCTGCGCCGCGGCCAGAGTGCGTTGCTGCAGTTCGCGGTATGTCAGGCTGCGTCGGCCGCAGGCGTCGCGCTCCACGAGTGCGGGATGGTCGCCGCGGCCGGCGCGCACGTGGCGGTCGACCAGAAGGTCGACGCAGCCGGGACTGGGGTCGATCAAATTCACGGTGGTGTCCTTCTTTTCTGTTGTTCCTTCGCGTTTTTGAGGGGGCTGCTCACACGGCCAATTCGGTCTCCCGCTCCCGCTGTGTCGGCGGACAAGTGAAACGGATATCGGTAATCGCACCGGTGCGGAATACCTGCAGCAGGCGCTGCAGCGTGAGCGCCGGCGCGGCACGCTGGAACACGTTGCGGCCTACGCAGATGCCTTCTGCGCCGTGTCGCACTACGGCGGCTGCCAGCGCCAATAGTGCGTTTTCCTCGGCCAGGGCGCCGCCGGCAAACAGCACCGGGGTGTGGTTCTGCACCCCGTCGAGCACTTCGGGGATGCGTTCCAGTTGCGCAGGTGGCGCTACTTTGAGTGCGTCGACACCGAGCTCGACAGCTGCGCGCATAAAGTGGCGCAGGTGTTCGAGGGCGCGGTCGTCGTGCCGGGTTTTGTCGTACACCATGCTAAGTACTGGCAGCCCCCAGCTGTGAGCCTCGTCCACCACCCGACCTATCAGGCGCAGGTTGTGGGAGGCCGTTGCGGGGGAGAAATTTGTCTGCACTGAAACGGCATCCGCCCCTAGTCGGACGGCCGCTTCGACCGAGGTCACCAGCTGTTTGAGGTCCGGCTGTTCATCTATGTTGAGCGAGCCGTTCAGGTGGATCACCATGCCGCAGCTCAGGCCCCCGCCAATGCGTTCGGCGTAGCCCTTGTGCAGCACTACGCCGGTGGCGATTTCGGCACTGAGCCAGCGCTCAATTTCCTCCGGGCTGTGGATACCGGGGATGGGTCCCATGGTCAGTCCGTGGTCCAGGGGGACCACTAGGGCCTTGCCGGATTCCTGGTCTATAAAGCGTTTCCAGCGCCGTTTGCGTGCCATTTCAGTCATTGAAATTTCTCCTTTGGTGCGAAAGTGGCGGCGTTACGCGTCGGAGAGCACTGCGCGGATCGGCCGTCTCATTATCTTGTGGGTTGGAATTGCGCTGGCGATCACCGCGAGCAGTACTACTCCCATCAGCGCGGCCACATACGTGGGAAGAACCCAGGCCAGATCGATCGGTACCGCGTTGCTGGAGCCGGGCGGTGTCCACATGATCTGCGCCTCGCGTACCGTCCAGACAATAGCGGCGGTGGCGCCTATGCCCGCCAGCGCCGCGCCCAGGGCCAACCAGCTGTTTTCCAGCGCGGTTAGCGCCAACACAAAGCGGCGGGTGAAACCGAGGCTGCGCAGCGTCGCGAACTCGCGTGATCGCTGGATAAAATTCATGTGGCTGGCGTTTAGGAGGCTGGTGAAACCGATGGCGCAGGCAATGAGGGCGATAAAATTGAGGAAGCCGCCGAGCACTGCTTTGACTTGCTGGTAGAAGGCAGCGCGGTCGGACCAGAGAAAGACTGCCACATCTTCCAGGCCCGCTTCGGCCAGGGCGGTGGCGATACGTGCCCGCGCGGCGGCCTCGTCGCTGCCGTCTTTGAGCAGCAGGTGGTACTCGCTGACATCAGTGGTGTTGAGCAGCGTCTGGGCATCGTCCATGGGCATCACAACCAGGCGGTCGTTAATTTCCTTGATACCCCAGTCCATGATCCCGGTGGGCTGTGCGCGTACTGCGTTGACACGCGCCGTGCCGCGGGTGGTCGCGGTCAGCTCCAGGGCTCCGGGGGGACATTCGAGTGGCCGCGATTGGGGAGTGTCGCCGGGCTGCAATGGTGCGAACCCCACATCCGGCACATCGCAGCCGAGAATGGCTGCGAGGCCTTGGCCGAGCACCAGCGGTTGCGGGCGGGTTTCCATCCACAGTGGGGTGCCGGCGACCACATCGTATTCGTAGGCCGGCCCCTTGATCGCGCGAATTGCCTCCACGTCCTGGCCAATGCCGGCGAAGATGGTGCTCACCTTGGCGTTTGACACCATTCCGGAAATGCGCAGAACGCGCGCGTGGGTTTGCAGTTGCGGCTCTTCGTCCAGTACCGCTTCAATGCGGCGCTGAATTTCCGCGGTCAGCGGAAGCTGTCCCGCACCCTCGACCCTGCGGGCGAGTTCGGAAGCGGGGCGCTCAATCACCAAGTGACCGCGGGCGCCCCAGCGCATGAAAGCGTCGCGGATCAGTTCTACGTTGGATTGCGTATAGCCGGACAGCAGGCACAAGGCGAGCACGGAAACCGTCATCACGATAAAGGTGCCGAGGGATTTGCGCCCGTGTCGCCACAGGTTGCGCAGGGACATGGTCAGCAACAGTTTGACAGGCATATCTGTGCTCCTAAAGGGTCATCAGTGTGTCGACGGAAAACAGGCTTTCCGGAGGATCAGCGGGTATCACCTGGTCGTACTGGAGAAGGCTGTAGCGCTCGGGGAAGTTGGCGTTGACGATTTTCATGCGCGATACAAAGAGCCGCGCTTCGCCGTTGATCTGTACCCGGTTGCCGTACTCGAAATGCGCCACTTTGAGGGGCATGCCGCTGGCGGTCAGAAATTCGGCCCTGACGCCGAGGCGGCTGCGCCGATCTAGGTAGTAGATAATGGCTTCATAGGTGGCGCTGTCCGTGGCGGCGGTAAGTTTCAGCTTGTGGCAGGGGATGCCGTCCAACTCCACTGGCCCCAAATACTCTGGGGAGTAGTCCCGGGCGTATTGAGTCGCGGCAATGTCACCATTGGCTGCTTCGCCCACCAGGCGCTGCTGGGGACTGATGCTGATCGGTTTGCGCAGGCCCGGCTTCGCGTACCACATGGCCCGGGAGGCGATGAGTATCTTTTCCCCGCGGTAGCGCCGCGGCGCGGTGGTCATCGCCAGGGCGCGGCCGTTCCGCACGGCGATATCGTAGTCGGTGTCCGTAGCGCCAGCCGGGTCTTCGGTGTGTATGCTCAGCTTCCACATATAACTGCCCCAGCCACCGCGAGCCAGGTCAGCCTGTTTGAGCCAGTTGCGCATGGTTTCCTCATCCGGCACCTCCTCGGCGGGCGCCGTTAACGGCAGGGCCAGCAGCAGGCAGGCGGCGGATGCCAACATGCGGGTCAGGGGCACGCCGCGGCGCCCGGGGCGCACTTCGCCTCCGACTCGTTTGCGCGCGGTGAGTAAGGCGCCAAGAGTGATTCCCGCACAGGCGCAGGCGATGGCGCCGATAGCCCAGGTGGGCGGCAGCTGTAGGGTCAGCGCGGTGGGTTCAGCGATGCGCGGCAGCTGGGTTTGCACACCGATCAGTGCCAGTGCGGCGATGACCGTGTAGGCGAGAGCGGTGGCGACCAGCGCTGCCGCCAGGGTTGTTAATAGACTCTCGCGCACGAACAGCCCGGCGATGCGTCCGCGGCTGAACCCGAGGGAGCGCAGAATGCCAATCTCGCGGGTTCGGTCGGCCACGTTCATCGCCACCGTGTGCTGGATGGTAGTGAGCGCAATGGTGAACACGACGATACCGGTGAAGGCGAACACCATGGTGAAGAATCCCATAAAGCTGGTGTAAAGCTGGCCTATTTGCGGGTGGTCCCAGGTGGTGACTTCGAAGCGGCCGGGTTGCTGCCGCTCCAGCGCCGCCGCCAATTGGTTGCGGAAGGCGCCGCTGTGAACGCGGTCGTCTAGTTGGATAACCACCCGCGAGACGGCATCGGTGTCGTACAGGGACTGCAGCAAATCCAGAGGTGCTTTGAGCCCTTTGTCTTCGATGGCTTCAATGCCGGTGGAAAAGTCGCCAGTCAGTGGCGCCTCTATGGCGTTCATGCGGTTGGCGTAGGAGGCGCCGAACAACTGCAGATAACTGCCTTTATCCGGGCGGCCGAGCAGGTCCTGCAACTGAGTGGTAAGCAGCAGACCATTTCGGGGCGGGGGTGATGCGGCCAGCGGACTGTGTTGCTGTAGCGCGGTTTCGAACTCAGGATCTACGCCGCGGGCGAGGAAAACGGCGCTTTCGCTGTCCGCTTGTGCCATGCCGACACCCATCAACTGATTGGAAGCGCGCACAAAATGCGTCAATTCGGCGGCGGTGCGGTGAATCAACGCCTGCTCCGCGCTGTCGAGCGAGTACTGTGCCGGACTCGCCGCCAATTGTTCCGGGCCGTCTTTGCGGTAGACCTGCACATGCGCATTGGCATCGCGGTAGATGACCACTGAGGCCAGGGAGCTCTCCACGAAGCGGATATAGCCGAGAAACATCAGCACTGCGAACAGACCCGCGCTCACAGCGATGATGGTGGCCAGGGTGCGCCTGCGATCGCGGTAGAGGTTGCGGAAAGCCATGGACCACATTACGCCACCTCGCTGTCTTTGCTTGGTAATACAGAGGTGTCGGCTTTGTCGCCGGCGGTGGGGCGGTCAGCAGATAATTTGCCGTCGCGGAGCTCAACAACTCGACTGACGTGTTGCAGCAGTCTTTGGTCGTGGGTGGAAAAGACGAAGGTCACCCGCCGCTCGGTGTTCAGCTCTTTCATCAATTCCACCAATGAGAGGGCACTGGGGGTGTCGAGGCTGGCGGTGGGCTCGTCGGCCAGAATCAGTTTGGGTTCTGTGACCAGGGCGCGGGCGACCGCGACCCGCTGGCGCTGGCCACCGGACAACTGGTCGGGACGGAAGTCCGCGAAGCGGGTCAGACCGACGGCAGCCAGGGCCGCGCAGGCGCGCATCCGCCGCTCTTCTTGGGAAATCTTGTGTAAATGGAGCGGCAGCATGACGTTTTCCAGAGCGGTCAGTACCGGCACCAGATTGAAATTCTGAAAGATGATGCCGTAGGTGCGGCTGCGCAGTTGATCCAGAGCATGGTCATCGAGACTGCTGACGGGGCGGCCGGATACGCGGATTTCCCCTGACGAGGGACTGTCCAGGCAGCCGATAAGGTTCAACATTGTGGTCTTTCCGCTGCCGCTGGGCCCGGTGATGGCGACAAAGTCACCACGGCGTACGGCAAAGTTGACAGCGTCCAAAGCGGTGATCTCCACTTCGCCGAGTCGGTAGCGCTTGGTGACCGATTCGAATTCCACCAAATTCATTTCCTCTCTCCTTAAATTTCGCTGTTGTGTTTCCCATCAGAAGAAGGCGTCCAGAGCCAAATAAGCGCTGCG
Source organism: Microbulbifer thermotolerans (assembly GCF_001617625.1). Classification (NCBI taxonomy): domain Bacteria; kingdom Pseudomonadati; phylum Pseudomonadota; class Gammaproteobacteria; order Cellvibrionales; family Microbulbiferaceae; genus Microbulbifer; species Microbulbifer thermotolerans. The sequence goes on from NZ_CP014864.1 coordinate 391,078, forward strand.
GGTAACCGGCTGACTCATTTCCAGCGCTTTGCCAGCACGACTGCGCGAGAGTCCCAAATAAACGGTGGCGTCGTCGCTGGGGCTGTAAGAAAGCTCCGCGAAGCTACTGCTGCTGGCGGAATCCAAACCCTGTAGCAGTCGTGCGGTCAGGCCCCAGCGGCGGTCGCCGAACAACTTTGGCCAGGTGGTTTGCAGCAGCGCGTAGTGGCGCTGTGCGAAGGGGTGCAGAGGCCTATTTCTGGAGGGGCCCCGCCCGGCTGAAGGTAGGGCGGCGAGTGTGGGATTTAGTAGTTCCTTATCGCTCTGGGCATAGCCGTTGTAGATGAGTTCGAGGCCTGTCTCTGCGCCGGATGTGGCGCCGTAGCGCAGATTGAAAACGCCGTCCCAACGCCAGCGTGAGCGGTTCTGTGCCAGTGGCTCGGCGCCGCTGGCGGTCTCGGCATAGCCGCGCGATGCGGATGCTTCAATGCCAATGGTCCAGGCTTCACCGAGACCGTGTTGGAAATAGCCGCCGATATAGGGTCGGAAACCGCCGCCGCCGCCAGCTACAGCACCCAGGGTGGCGATGCGGCTCTCCACCCAGTTCCACTCGGCGCGAGCCAGGGTGAAGGTGCCGCCGCTCTCAATGCCGTCCACCGGGTCAAGTCGTGGGTCCGCCAATAGTAGGTTGGCGCGGCCGCGGGATGTAATAGTGGTGCTTGCGAAGAGCATGGGTTTACCGGGGATATCGCGGCGGGGGGTTACGGCGCCGTTGTCGGGAAACAGGCGGTTGGTGGGGCTGTAAAGTAGCGATGGCCCCCAGCCAATCAGGCGCTTGCCGGCGCCGATGCGGCTGCCGCCGTCCAGTTCGCGCAGCAGATAGCCTTCGGCGAGCCAATCGGGATGCGGGTCCGGCATGGCCTGAGGCCGCTCGTCGTCTTCCAGGGCCAGGCGCGGTTTTAGAACCACGCGCGTGCCGTCGCAGGGCTTCCTATTGCAGCGCAGCTGCAGGTCTAGGCGCAGCTCGGCGGCGCTGCGCTCGGTGTTGTCACCGCCGCTCCAGGATGTGGAAAGAGGGGCGAAGAGTTGTTCGCGCTCCCGGATCAACTGCAGTGTGAGCTCGTAGTCGGAGCTCCAGGTTTTTTGCCCGCCGCTGCTGTCAAAGGCCCAGTCGTTATCGGCGGCTGACGGCGCGGCGCAGATCGCGGCGGTCAGTAGTGCTGGAATCAGGCGGACTGCAGTGCACTGGCTTCGCATGGAGCCGCCTCCGCTATGGGTTTCTGTTGTGCCTGCAGCAGGGTGTTGTAGCGTTCGCGCAGGTGTCGCTTGAGGGTTTTGCCGGTGGCACCTATTGGGAACTCTTCCCAGCTAATCACCCACAGGTGGATCAGCTGTTGTTCCTCGGGCAGGAGGGCGTTTAGTGTGCGCCGCAGGGTTTCCGCGTCGGGGATACGCACATTGGCCTGTGGGGCAACCACTGCTGCGGGTACTTCCGGTCCATTTGCGCGCGGGCGGACGCCGAAGACGCAGGTGTCTAAAACGCCCTCCTGCTTCAGCACTATCTCTTCGAGTGGCAGGGTATATACGGGACCGCGGGCGGTGTGCATCACGTCTACCTCGCGATCCAGGTGCACCAGTTCACCGTCTTCGCCTTCGCACACCATGTCGCCAGTGAACCACCAGCCATCGCGGGTAGCGGAATAGAAAATGTCGTGGGCATTCCAATAGCCGCCGAACATGCTCTTGCCCCGAATCATCAGACGACCGACCTCGCCTCTGGGGACCGGGACACCATCGGCGTCAGCGATTTTTATCTCGGGGCCGAGTGGCGTTCGGCGCCCCACTCGGCGGGAGAATTTCTTGGTCCAGGGGGTGGCGATACGCAGCAGGGCGGCGATGCCCACCTCGCTGGAGCCTAGGCCGTCGACAAACAGTGAGCCTTTCAGCGGGATACCGAGGCGGGTAAAAAAGGAACCGTGGGGAATTAGGGCGCGCTGCTGTACCTCGTGGCTGGCGTCCGCGGTTGTGCCCCAGATGCGCACACTGTCCAGCGGCTGATCCGTGACCCCAGCTTCCAGCAGGCGTGTGTAGGTGATTGGGAATCCGAAAAACACAGTGGGTTTTCGCTCGTGCAGCTGGCGTACCAGCTCGGGGGCCGCCATTTGAGGGTTGACTATGCAACGCACGCCCATTAACAGCACCCCGTGCAGATAGAGGTGTGAAACCTGGTGATTCAACGGCAGCGCGAAGCAGGCCAGATCGCGGGTGGAAACGGGGTTGAACAGAATGATGGAGCGCAGCGACTGGGCTAAGCCCTCCTGCTTGAGGATCACGCCCTTGGGGACGCCGGTGGTGCCGGAGGTGTGCACTATGTAGAGGGGATCTTCGGGGCCTCGGGGGCGCTCGGGGGGCGTGGGCAGTGCTTCATCCAGCAGCCGCGTCAAGCTGTGTACGCGATGACAGCCAGCATGACGGGGCGTGTCCGTTAGCACTATCTGTCGGATATCCTGTGATAGAAGTTCTTCTCCCTGCCCTGTCAGTTTCCGCCAGGCATCACTGTCGGTGATCAGTAGCCGCACACCCAGCCGCTCCATATAGCCAGCGGCTGTGTCCGCGGCCAAATTGGCGTTGATCGGTACTGCGATGGCGCCGATGCGCAGTGCGGCTACAGAAAATAGAAAGTAGTCGAACTGGTTGGCCTTGTAGATGGCCACTCGGTCCCCTTGTTCGACCCCCAAATGGTGCCAGCAGGCGGACAGTTTTTTCACTGTGGTCAGAATCCGAGGGGTGCTCCAGTGCAGTTCGTCTGTCCAGCTCAGGGGGCTGGTCAGCTCCACCAGCTTCCGGTCGCCGTGGCGGCGCATAGCGAATTCCAGCGCGCGGTCTACGCGATCGTCCCAGCGGGCCAGCAGAGACAGGCGGCCGAAGTAGCCCAGCTGTGCGGCGGCGAAGAGCAGGTAGGCGAAAAGCAGGGTGGCGATAGCGGCGATTGCGTAGCTCATCATCTTGGCTTTATCTCCTGGGTGGGGATTGCAGCTCTTCCAACAGGTGCCGCAGGGCGTCTAGATAGGGTGCGGCGAATTCCCTGTGGATATCTCTGAAGGCCGCGCGGCGGTAAACCAGGTCCAATTGCATGCGGCCGTTGACGGTGGGCGTGTACAGAATGAAATCGTACGGGGGTACCAGGCAGCCGAAGCCCAGGTAACTTTGGGTGCGGTGTTCGCTGGAACCGAAGGAGGAAAAGTCCTCCTCGATGCGCCCGGGATTCGAGTAGCAGGCGTTGGTGCCCTGGCACAGATTCAGCAGGTGTCGCGCGGGGCCGCGCAGGGAGCGCAGCCGCAGCAGTGGCAGCAGGATTTCCAGCCGTCCGAGTTCAGTGCCTATTTGCCGGTCGCTGCGCGCCCGGCAAATAGCTGTATGCAGGTTGTGCAGCAGGGCTGGAGTTTGTTGGCCAGTGCGCAGGCGGATGCCGCTGGGCACCAGGTAGTTGCGGAAACTGCGGTCGTGGTGATGCTCGATCAGGCGCCGCAGGCTGATGGCACAAGTGATGCGCAGTGTGCCGCGATGGTGGCTGCCAGTGGACTCCATTAACCGCGCCAGCGCCGCGCATAGAAGGGTGTTAATGGTGACCCCTGCGCTTTTGGCCGCTGGTCCCAGACGCGCCTCCAGTTCCCGTGGCAGCAGACTGTGAAAAAAGTCCAGCTGTCCTATATCCGGATCGGCTGCCATCCCCTCCCAGCGCTGTCCCTGAAGTTGTACGGTGAAGCCGATATCGCGGTGCAGTAAATCCGCAACGACACTGCCCAGGGCCCGCAGCCAGCGGTGTCCACGCACTCGCGGGCGGAACCAGCCGGGGCGTATTTCCGCCAGGGGCGCGAAAGGCAGTTCGCCTCCGGGGGCTGTGGCACCGGGTACCCCGGTAATATGGGCGTAGTGCCCGATGATGGCGCGCAATAGCAGGCAGTCGCTGCGGGCATCGGCGACGCCGTGATGACTGCTCAGATAAACGCAGGAATTGTGGCCGCCGTTGCCGGTAACCAGCAGTAACTGCAGTGGCGGCCGCTCGCGCCAGCGCAGGCGATGCTCTGAACTGAAATTCATTAACAAGCGGCGGAAGGCTGCGTCGTTGAAATCACAGGGGGCGGCGTATTCAAGGTGCTTCACCCAGCGGGTGGTGGAAGTATCGAAGGGGCGCAGCTGACCGTCGTCCGGGCGGTAGCGCAATAATGGGATCTGCGCCACTGCGCGCTGCACACTCTGTTCCAGTGCCAGGGGATCCAGCCGGCCACTGACAATCAGTAACTGATTGGTGTTGACGTTGGCCATATCGCCGAGGTGTATGAATACTTCGGCCAGCGCGTCCAGGGCGCGTTTGCCGGCAAGGCTGTCGTCGGTGGTTGCAGAGGTGGTCAGGCTGGTCACTTTGGGTCCCTTAGATGGCTTCGGCCACTCTTGCTGCGTTGCCTTCGTTCGCGGTGGAAGACTCGTTTGCATACCAGCGGCAAAGGGCGTGGAGTTCGTCGCGCGAAAGTGGTTGCACCGGCTGTTCGAGGTCGATGGCGGCATCCAGGCGGGAGCGCTGGAATTGCCACTCGGTGCGCGCGAAGGGGCGGTTGGGGGCCACGGCGCGGTCGAATTTTTGTTCCATTGCGGTAGTGGGGGTGCCAAGGCGGGCGTCGATACCGGCCACCTGTCCCCAGATGCGCACGATTTCCTCCATGCGCACTTGAATACCGCCGCTGGAGTGGAATACCTCGAAGGCGTCACCGGTATCTCTGCGCAGTGTCAGGGCGCAGGCGTCGGTGCAGAGTTGGTCGATCGGAACCAAATCTGGCCGCGCCTCCGGCAGCAGATCTACGGTGATTTCTCTGTGACCGGCAGCGGCGATGGCGATCATCGCGTCCTGGAACATGTAAAAACCGAAGCCGTTGCGGTGCGCCCAACCGGTGTGGCGGTGTCCGACCACCACCGTTGGGCGGAAGACTGTGATTGGCAGGCCGCAGCGCAGATACAGCAGATGCAGCGATTGTTCCGTGCTCCACTTGGTGACTTGGTAGGTGTTGACCATGCGGCCCCTGGCGTGCAATTCCTCGCGCACCGGGCCGCCGGCCATACCGGCGACATAGGCGGTGGATACATAGTAGAAGCGGCGGCAGCGGGGGGCGCAGCGCACGGCGGTTTCGTACAGGCGCGCGCTGTTGCCGACGTTGGTATCGAAGGAGGTCCCCAATTTGTGGGCGGAGTAGCTCATCTCCGCGGCCACGTGCCAAATTTCGGTGATTTCCTCCAGTCCGGCGTTGGCTAGCTCATCCTCCAGGTCGGCGAAGTCGATATTGAGTACCCGCAGGTGATGTTTTACTGCGCCGCTCACGTCAAGCCCGCATCCGCGGGCCGCGGTCAGTATTGCCTCTGTGGTCCGCACGCCGTCGGGGTCATTGCGGGATACGGCGGTCACTTTGGCACCTCGGGCCAGAAGATTCGCGGCCAGGGCGCTGCCGACAAAGCCGGTGGCGCCGGTAATCAGTACCTGATGCACTTCCACTCTCCTTTTCTATCCGGTTGATGGGGAAGCGGTGGGCGTCGCCGGGGATAGCCCTGCCCACCGGGTGGAGGAATCAAAGTTCGATGATGTGTTCATCGACTTTTACGCCCACGTGGCGCCCCGGTTCGGTACCAAAACCGAGTACGCGGTCGCCGGGCTTGAGTTCGGTGACGTTGAGGGGTTTGGCCTCGTCGGAAAAAATCCGCACGTGCCAGTCATCCTGCATGATGATGTTGACTTTGCGGTTCTCCGGGAAGGTCGCCTCGATTAGCAGCAGTGGCCGTATCTCGGTTTTTGTGCGCCCTACGTAAATCTGCCGGGTCTCGCCGCGGGCGTTTACCGTAGTCAGCTGACTGCCGGCGCGCAGTTCGCTGATGTAGCTGGTGCGGTCGTTGCTCTGAAAGACATAGCTGTGCACCGAGGCAGCGTTGATGCGGAAGGGACGCAGCTCCATGTAAGGAAGATGGAACACTTCCGGGCAGCAGAGGATGCCGCCGGTGGAGGTGGAACCCACCAGTATGCCTTCATCCGGGTTGAACATGTGGGTGGTGTCTATGCAGGCGCGGTAGCCCAGTCCCAGGTGGGTAATGCGGTCGATCACACCCACCTGGATTTCGATCCTGGGCGACGCTTGGGCGTCCATTTTGCTGGCGAAGCGGTCGAACTGTTCCATTGTTGTAAAGGAGGTCAGTACGCCGTCGCTGCCTAGTTCGAGCACGCCGAGGGCAATGACCGCATCGTCCACATCCTGGTGCACCTCCTTCAGCAGAACCGTATTGGTTTTGTGCAGTTCTGCGATGACCAATTCCAGGGGGATATTGGTGGGATCTTTAAAAGAGACCATTAGGTGGTCGAAGTGCATTCCCAGGTGAAAGGAGGCGTGCAGGCTGGTGGCATTGTCCACATGCATGCGGAGGCTGGTGCGGAATCCAGCTGCCCGGGCCGCGTTCAGTACTTGAGGCTCATAGCTGGAAATAACCGCCACGCGCTTGCCGTCACTTTCAGCCCCGGCCTTTTCGGTGAAGTGATTCCAGTCCTCAAGGGTTTCCAAATGCAGTATCCGCTGCAGGCGCGGTGAAACCGCTTTGTCCATTTCTGCGATATTGTCGGCGTAAAGCACTATGCCGTTGTAGCGGCCTTGCCCCAGGCGTTGGACGATCGCTTTGCTTGAGTCCTCGTCCATGGTCGCCAGCACGCGGGAGTCGTACCAGAGTAAATGTTCACGGCTTTGTGGAACTTCGGTTGTAACCGGGAAGAGCGCAGTGTTGGCTGGCGCCGCCGGTTCGAGTGGCGTGGTGGGGCCGCGTTTGGACGGTGTTGCCTTGGCTGCGCCATTCTTGCGAGAGGTTTTTTCCGCGGCTGGGCGTTTGCTCTGCACTTGTTCCATATCGGTTTCCTGACTTGCTGGTGGTTGGATTAACCGTCGACCGGGATCGGCACTTCCTTGGCGGCTTGCGCGGGGACAGAGAGAGCACAACAACTGCGGAAGGCTTCCCTGCCTACAACCGGCGGCCGTTTGAATTGACTGCAGACTATTTAAGGGAGGGAGGGGCGTCACCTAGCAGAATTGAGGGGTGTCGGAGACCGCTAGCAGTGTTAATCAGCGCCGTTCAATCTGCGCGAATTCTGTAGTTGGTTTCGGGTCGGTTTCGCCGTTTGGGTTGTGCCACTGTTACAATGCGCTTTTTTCCACCCGGGGGAGGTATGGCGCGAAACGCAGCAGTGGGCGAAATAACCGTTCTGGAACAGCGACGCTGGCAGGAGGAGCTGGCGGACCTCGTGACCGACCCCGCGGAATTGATCGAGTTGCTGGGCCTGGACCCGGCCCAGCTGCCCCAAGCCCTGCGCGCCAGCGGCGACTTCCCTCTGCGGGTGCCTAGGCCGTTCTTGAAACGCATGCGCCGCCGGGACCCGAGCGACCCGCTGTTGCTGCAGGTGTTGCCGGGTGCGCCGGAGCTGCAGGTCAATACGGGCTTTAGCGCCGACCCCCTTGACGAAGCGCGTGCCAATCCGGTGCCAGGTGTGGTGCACAAGTACCGCGGCCGCTTGCTGCTGATCGCCGCGGGCCAGTGCGCGGTCAATTGCCGCTACTGCTTCCGCCGCCAGTTCCCCTATGGCGACAACCACCTGAGCGGGGGGCGCTGGCAGGAGGCGCTGGACTATATCCGCGAACGAGACGAGCTGCGCGAAGTGATTCTCAGTGGCGGCGATCCGCTGGTACTGGGAGACCGCCAGTTAGCCCGGCTGACGCAGGAGCTGGCAGAGATCGAGCACCTGGACAAGCTGCGGGTGCACAGTCGCCTGCCGATTGTCGTTCCCAGCCGGATAACCGATGAGCTGGTCCACTGGTTTACCAGCACGCGCCTGAAGCCGGTGTTGGTGCTGCACTGCAACCACGCCAATGAAATCGATGGCGAAGTGCAGGCCGCGCTGGCAAAGCTCCGCGCCGGTGGCGTGACCCTGCTCAATCAGGCCGTGCTGCTCCGTGGCGTCAACGACAGTGTCGGCGCGCTGGCAGACCTGAGCGAAGCACTTTTCGATGCCGGCGTCCTGCCTTACTACTTGCACCAACTGGATCGGGTGCAGGGGGCCGCCCACTTTGAGGTGGAGACGGGCCGCGCCCAGTGGCTGGTAGAGCAGTTGCGCAACCGGATGCCCGGTTACTTGGTGCCGAGGCTGGTGCGGGAGATTCCGGGACAGAGGTCCAAGTCGCCGCTCTAGCCGCCTTTTCGAATTTGTGTGACCTGGATCGCTTTTCGCTCTTCCTTCCGCCCTTGTACCCCACTGCCGCGGCCCCCTAAACTACCCGGCTCGCGGCTTTGTGTGAAATCCCGCACTTGTAGTGCCGCAGTCAGGCATCAAAGAGCGTAGAATGAGCAGCAACGACACCATCCGACTTCTCCTGATCCACGACACGCCTTCCGAGGCCCAGCGCCTGGTAAGCATGTTGCACAATGCCGGCCGTTCCAACCGGGCCCAGCATGTCGCCAGTGAGGCGGCGCTGACCAAGTTACTGCAGGACAAAACCTGGGACCTGCTGATTGCCGAAGAGAGTAGCAAACAGTTGCCCGCGGCAGTGGCGTTGCGCACCATCAGCAAATTGCAAAAAGACGTGCCGGTGATCCTGCTCACCGAACGCGAAGGCGCGCAACCGGTGGTGGAGGGGTTGAAGCTGGGGGCGCGAGATGTCGTCACCGTAGACGAAGACCAGCACCTGCTGCTGGTGATACAGCGCGAGATGACCGCCCTGGATAACCGCCGGCAGGCGCGTCTGCACGACCGTCGCTACCACGCCACCTTGCAGCGCGCCAAGGAACTGCTGGATAGCTCCAAAGATGCCATCGCCTATATCTCGGACGGATTGATCGTCTATGCCAACGAGTCCTTCGCCGAGCGCTTCGGCTACAAGAGCAACGAGGACGTCGAGTACCAGCCGTTGATTGATATGCTGGCTGAAGCCGAGCAGGAAGAGGCGCGCGAATTTCTCAAACAGTGCACCATCGACAATAACGAAGTGGAGGCGAAGGAGTGGAAATTTACCGCTAAAACCGCCTCCGGCCAGCAGTTGCCTACCCGTGCCGAGGTGCTCTCCACCATCTATGACGAAGAGCGCTGCCTGCAGGTGCGTATCGCCGCCCGCGGCGGTGACGCCGAGCAGCTGGAGGCGCAACTCAGCGATATCAAAAACCGGGACCCGCTCACCGGCCTCTACAACCGACAGCATTTCCTGCAGCTATTCGACTCGGCGATCAAGTCCGCCGCCGGTTCCCAGCGCACTGGCGGTCTGATGTATATCGAGGTAGACCGCTTCGAAGAAGCCGTGCAGAAGGCGGTCGGCGTAGCCGGCGCGGATGCCATGCTGAAAGGCCTGGCGCAACTGTTGCAGTCCAGCCTGCGCCGCGGCGATATCGTGGCCCGTTACGGGGAGGAGAGCTTCTGCCTGCTGATCCCGGACACGACCCCGGACAGCGCCGAACACCGCGCCGAGGAAATCGTGAAGAAAATCGCGGACACTATTTTCGATGCCGCGGGCAAAACAGTGCAGATTACCGCATCGGTGGGGATTTCTCTGTTCAGCGAAGCCTCCGCCGGCGCCCAGAAAGTGTTGGATCAGGCCCTGGAGGCGCATGACCAGGCACTGGCGAAGAGTGAGCAGGGCGGCGCAGTTGCACTCTATGAACCGGATACCAGCCAGGAGGGTGACGTTGATACCTACCGCCGCGCCCGCGTGGTGCAGGCTCTGGAAGCCGGCAATCTGAAATTGCTCTATCAGCCCATCCTCAGCCTGCAGGGAACTGGCGAGCAATTGTATGAAGTGCTGGTGCGCTTGGTGGACGGCAAGGATGAACTGGCGCCTGTGGCCTTCCTCGAGGCGTTGGGAGACGCTGGCCTCTCCAGCAAAATGGACCGCTGGGTGATACTCACGGCCATCAAGTCGGCCGCCGCGCAGCGCGCCGCCGGCAAGGATATTTCACTGCTGCTGCATATCACCGCCGCCTCCCTGGTCGACAGCGGCTTGCCCGCCTGGCTGGGGGTGGCCTTTAAGGCCGCCAAGGTGCCGCCGAAATCGGTGGTTTTCCAATTGCGGCAGGAGGATATCAACAGCAATCTGCACGCGGCCCGGGATTTCAGCAATCAGGTGCGGGAGCTCGGCTGTCGCGTCGCTATCTGTCACTTTGGCACTGGGCTCAACCCCTTTAAGGCGCTGGAACATGTGAATGTGGATGTCGCCAAGGTGGACCCCTCATTCGTGCGCGAAGTGCAGGATGAGGGCGAGAGTAGCGATACCCTCGCCAATCTGATCCAGCAGCTGGGGGAGAGCGACATCAAGGTGATCGTGCCTCATGTCGAACAGGCCAGTATGCTGCCCACCCTGTGGCAGACGGGCACCGACTACATCCAGGGCTACTATGTACAGCCGCCCGCGGATGAGATGAACTTCGACTTCAGTCTCGACTGATTGCGCCGTCTTCTCTGAGGGCGCGTTCATCATTTGCTGTGCTTCGGGTATCCTGTGCCGCGATTTAAATAAGCAGAATACTTTTGGAGCCATCCCATGATGTCCCGCTTACTCTTTACCAGCCTGTTTGTCGGCGCCCTTGCGCTGGCAGGCGGCTGTGCGAAATCGGAGCCACCGAATACGTCCGACAGGGCGGACAGCCCCGCCTCCACAGCGGCAGATGCCGACTCGCAACACGCTTCGGCGGCGATGCCGGAATCCGGTGTCGACTACCACTCCCTTGCCAATACCGGCGACTACCGGGTACAGCACCTCGACCTGGATTTGACTGTGGATTTCGAGCGCAAAGTGCTCGAGGGTGAGGCAGTGTTGCAAGTCGAGCGGCTGACCGACGAGAACCCGCCGCTGGTACTGGATACCCGCGACCTGGAAATCGAACAGGTGAAAGCGGGGCAGGGCGGAGATATGGCGCCGGTGAAATTCCGTCTCGGGGAAAAGGACAGCCACCTGGGTACGCCGCTGGAAATTCAGCTGCCTCAGGGCGCCACCAGCGTCTCCATTGCGTATCGCACTTCTCCGGGTGCTTCCGGTGTGCAGTGGCTGGAGCCGCGGCAGACCGCCGGCAAAAAACATCCCTTCCTGTTCACTCAGGCTCAGCCTACACACGCGCGCAGTTTTGTCCCGCTGCAGGACTCCCCCCAGGTGCGTATTACCTACAAGGCCACCATCCGCACGCCGAAAGCGCTGCGCGCGGTGATGAGTGCAAACAACGATCCCAAGGCGGAAAAGGACGGTGTTTACGAATTTGAAATGCCGCAACCGATCCCCTCTTACCTGATCGCACTTGCCGTGGGCGACCTCGAGTTTAAACCCATGGGCGAGCGCACCGGTGTCTACGCGGAAAAGGTGTTGCTGGATGCGGCGGCGAAGGAATTCGAAGATACCGAATCCATGCTGGAGGCCACCGAAAAGGTTTACGGCCCCTACCGCTGGGATCGCTACGACCTTCTGATACTGCCGCCCAGCTTCCCGTTTGGCGGCATGGAGAACCCGCGCCTGAGCTTTATCACGCCGACCGTTATTGCCGGGGACAAGAGCCTGGTGGCGCTTATCGCCCACGAGCTGGCGCACTCCTGGTCCGGCAACCTGGTGACCAACGCCTCCTGGCGCGACTTGTGGTTGAACGAAGGCTTCACCACTTATCTGACCAATCGTATCATGCAGCTTATCTACGGCGATGAGCGCTACCGGATGGAAATGGCGCTAGGCTACGATGACCTGCAGGCGGATCTCGCCGATCGCCCCGACAAAGATGAGATTATGGCCATCGACCTGCGCGGTCGCGATCCTGACGAGGCCTTTTCCAATATTCCCTATGAGAAGGGCTCTCTCTTCTTGTATGAATTGGAGCAGAAAGTCGGACGCGAGAACTTCGACCGCTTCCTGCTCGATTACTTCAACCACTTCTCCTTCCAGAGCATTACCACGGAAGATTTCCTGGCCTACCTGGAAAAAACGCTGTTGAAGCAGTATCCGGACAAGCTCGATGCCGCGCGGGTCCGCCAGTGGATCTATGAACCGGGTATTCCCGAGGGCGCCCCGCACCCAATGTCGGACGCCTTCAGCAAGCTGGACCCGGTGCGCCAGCAGTGGCTGGACGGAAAAATCCGCGCTGGAGATATCGATACCCAGGGCTGGACTTTCCACCAGTGGAAATACTTCCTCGACGGCATGCCGGAAAAACTGAGCGCAGAGCAGCTGAAAGAATTGGACGCTGCCTTTGGTCTCACCGAGTCCAAAAACAACGAGGTCGCCTTCAGCTGGCTGATGATCGCCGTGCGCAACGACTACCAGCCCGCCTACGCCCGTCTGGAGAGCTTCCTCACCGGTATCGGCCGCAATAAATTTGTGCGCCCGCTGTACCGCGCCATGGTGGAGACGGGTAAGAAGGACGAAGCCGCGCGTATCTTCGAGAACGCCAAGGCCGGCTACCACCCGCTGACGGTCAAGGTAAACAGCCGTGTTATCTACGGAGACGAGCAGGGCTGATTTCCTAGCGGAAAATTCCGCGCTGAGCTATTCAGCGCGGAACACTTTGCGAAATCCGCGATTCGGCGAGTGAATGGAGGTTATCGTGAGCAAAAGACTGGTTTCTCTGCTGCTGTTGGCTCTGTTGGCCGGCGGCTGTAGCGGTGACAACAATGTCTGCGCGGAGCGAGACAAACCCCGCAGCCTGCCGTTTCCCCACGCGGATCTCTGAACCCCAGCTTTATCTATTTTGCCGGAGCGGCTACAGGCCGCTCTGCGTCAGTTTTCCTATCTGGGCATCATTCAGGCCGAACAGGTACAGAGCGGCATCCAATCCGAAGCCACTAATGGCCTGGGGCGCTTCCAAACGCACCTTGGGTTTGGGGTGAATGGCGATGCCCAGAGCGCCCAGGTTCAGCATCGGAATATCGTTGGCGCCGTCACCTACCGCAATCACTCTGTCCAGGCCCAGCCCCAAATCTTCCGCCATTTGCTGTAGCAGTGCCCGTTTGCGCGCACCGTCGACTATCGGCTCTATCACGTCGCCGGTCAGTGCGCCCTGCGCGAATTCCAGCTGGTTGGCGTGCACAAAATCCACCGGCAGCCGCTCCCTCTGCAGATAGTGGGCGAAATAGGTGAAGCCGCCGGAGAGGATCGCCGTCTTGCAGCCCAGGGCGCGCAGGGCACCGAGCAGCTTTGCGGCACCGTCTTTCAGCGGCAGTTCGGCGGCGATTTCCGCCAGGCGGGTTTCCGGGAAGCCCTTGAGCAGCGCCATGCGCTTTTTGAAGCTCTGGCGGAAATCCAGCTGACCGCGCATGGCGGCCTCGGTGATGGCGGCAACCTGCTCGCCGATACCGGTGATTTTTGCCAGCTCGTCGATCACTTCGGCATCGATCAGTGTGGAATCCATGTCAAAACCCGCCAGGGCGGGCACCCGCTGGCTGTCTCCCGGTTGCAGCACCAGGTCGGCCTTGAGCTTCTCCGCTTGTTGCAGGCAGGCGTGTTTGGCCGTAGAAAAGTCCAGTACCGCATCGATCTGAAAGCGCAGCACTGTGCGCGTATCGCTTTGCGCCAGGGTATCCACTCCGGTCACCGGCCAACCGTGCTCCGCGAAGAAAGTCAGCAGCTGTCGCAGCTGTGACAGGGTGACGGCGGGGGACAGCAGGGTGACGCACCAGGGTGCCGATACCGGTGCTGGTTCGGCGGGCGGTGGCGCGGGCTCGCTGGCGGCGGCATCCGCGAAGGGCGGTTCGCCATTCACTGCCAGGCCGAGGCGCGCCATGTCTCCGCGGTATTCCAGATAGCGCAGGGCGCCGTCAGCGGAGGCGCCGGCAATCTGCTCCAGGGGCAGGTGGAATTCTCGTGCGGTGGTTTGTTCGCCCATGGCAATGGTCCCTGCGGCCGTGACTGATGGAACCGCGCATTATAGCCCCGGGGTGGTAATTCGCTAAAATCCGCGCAAGGAACACAACAACGCGCCAAACCTATGATCGCTTCACTGTCCCTGAAACAATTGCCGGAACGCATAACCGCCCTGCCACAGAAGGCGCAGCAGCAGTTGCTGGCAGCACTTATCTGGCTGGTGCTGGCGCTCTTCTGCGGCGCAGCGCTCGGGCACTATCACGGCCAGCAGGTAGCGGCCGCCACTGCCAGGGACCGCGCCGAGGCGGAGGCGGCGGCAAAGTTTCTCGCCGCACAGAGCCTGGAGCCAATCGTCGCTGGTGACCGCATCAGCATACAGCTGCTCGGCCAACAGGTATTGGCGCTGCCGGCTATCACAGGGGTCTCCATTCGCGATGTGGAGTCCAATGCGCTGGCGCAGGTGGGGGACATTCACAGCGGCGAGTCGGTGACTGCGCCGGTGGTACTGCACGACAGTATCGCCGGCAGCGTCACCGTCAATCTCTTGCCCGGTGGGGACATCCCTTTCCCCTGGGCTAGTTTGTTGCTGTGCCTGGTGTTCGCACTGCCGATATCCGCCGCTGCTGCGCTGGCGGCTGCGAGTCTGATTCGGCGCCGCAAGCTGCCGCTGGTGCAGGCGGTGCCGACGCCTCGAGCGGTCCCTGAGGTCGCCGTCGGCCTCTACCTGCGCCCGTTAAACTGGGCCCAGCTCGGCAACCAGTTGAGCCGCAGCGCTCTGGAGAAGCTTGAGCGGGCACTGGAAGGGCAGCTGCAATTGCTCGGGCGCATATACGATGCCCAGCCCCTGAAACATGCGGGCCCGCAGCAGGGGCTCGGATTCTGCGGCGAGGATGCGGCTTTCCGGGCTGTCTGCTGCGGGCTGCTATTGCGCGAACTGCAAGGCGCCACCCGCGCCGCGGGCCTGCAATTGGGCTTGGCGGTGGTGCCGGCACAGCTTTCGGTATTCGGTTTTGCCAGCGAACTGCTGCTCGCCCAGACTCGCGGCCTGTCCCTGCACCCGGAGCTGCTGGGAAACCCCTCTCTTGACGGGCGCATAGTGCGGCACGACGCCAGCTGGGGCGCCGAGATCACCGGCCTGACACCGAACTATCAGAAACTGCTGGATAACCAGTTGCGCCAACTAGTGCATAGTCACGCAACCTCTGAGCCCTGAGGCTCTAGGGCTCGCCCCGGAGTATCAGGGCACTGCTGCCCTGTCGACATAGCTTCCCCCGCCTGAGCGCCCCGCTCCCCTCAAAGCGCTCACTCGTGCTTGTTAATGCTTCCTGTCGTATGAGTGACCGACAGCCTTGGACTAGTCCGTTTTGAACAGGTGGTTTACGTTTACGTTAACGTAAACTCTTGCTAGTCTCTGACTTGTTCAGAGGAGATTCCATGAAAGCCAAAGCCGCCAAAGAGCCCGCCAGCTACAGTATTTCCGAGCTGGCGCGGGAGTTCGACATCACTACCCGCACTATCCGCTTCTACGAAGACAAGGGGCTGATCAGTCCCGCCCGCCGGGGGCAGACCCGTATATACAGTCCCGAGGACCGGGTGCGGCTGAAGTTGATACTGCGCGGCAAGCGGCTCGGATTTTCCCTGGAGGAGAGCCGGGAAATCATCGATATGTACGATCCGGCCGGGGGCAATGTGGAGCAGCTGCAACGGCTGCTGGCCGCCATTGAACAAAAACGCGCGCAACTGCATCAGCAGCTGCGCGATATCCAGAGTCTGATGGGCGAATTGGACGAGGCCGAGGCCCGGGCTCGCGCCGCCCTGGAACAGAACACCGATCACTGACGAGAGAATTTTTACGGAGTCGCTATGAATACCCCTTACCGCACCCTGAATTTCGGTCTCGGTGAAGAAATCGATATGTTGCGCGACATGGTGTACAAGTTCTGCCAGGCGGAACTGGCTCCGCGCGCCGCGCAGATCGACGAGGAAAACCAGTTTCCCGCGGATATGTGGAAAAAGTTTGGAGAGCTGGGCCTGTTGGGGATGACGGTCGAGGAGGAGTACGGCGGCTCCAACATGGGCTACCTGGCTCACGCGGTGGCGATGGAGGAAATTTCCCGCGCCTCCGCATCCGTGGGCCTCTCGTACGGCGCCCACTCCAATCTTTGCGTCAACCAGATTCGCAAAAACGGCACGCCGGAGCAGAAGGCCAAATACCTGCCCAAGCTCTGCTCCGGAGAACATGTTGGCGCGCTGGCAATGAGCGAACCCAACTCGGGTTCCGACGTGGTCAGCCTGCAGTTGCGTGCGGAGAAGAAGGGCGACCGCTTTATTCTCAACGGCAACAAAATGTGGATTACCAATGGGCCGGATGCCAACACCTATGTGATTTACGCGCGCACCGAGCCGGGTATTAGCTCCGGCGGCATCACAGCATTTATTGTCGAACGGGATTTCCCTGGGTTTTCCCGCGCGCAGAAACTGGACAAGCTGGGTATGCGCGGCTCCAACACCTGCGAGCTGGTGTTCGAGGACTGCGAGGTGCCGGAAGAAAATATTCTCGGCGAACTCAATGGCGGGGTGCGCGTACTGATGAGTGGTCTCGACTACGAGCGCACCATTCTCGCCGCCGGTCCGGTGGGCATTATGCAGGCTTGTCTGGATGTGGTGGTGCCCTATGTACACGAGCGCAAACAATTTGGCCGCGCTATCGGTGAGTTCCAGTTGATGCAGGGCAAGATTGCGGACATGTACGCGGACATGAATGCGAGCCGGGCGTATCTTTACGCAGTGGCGAGAGCCTGCGATCGCGGCGAGGATTCACGCAAGGACGCCGCCGCGGTGATTCTGTTTACCGCCGAGCGCGCTACACAGATGGCCCTGCAGGCGATACAGACACTGGGCGGCAACGGCTATATCAACGAATACCCTACCGGCCGTTTGCTGCGCGATGCCAAACTGTACGAAATCGGCGCCGGCACTTCGGAGATCCGCCGTATGCTAATTGGCCGCGAACTCTTTAACGAGACCCGCTGAGCGGGCGGCAGCCGGAAAACTGTGAACACACTTTTATGAATCAGTTGCAAAGTAAAATTAACCCCCGCGACGCCGCCTTCGCTGAAAACAGCGCGCACATGCGCAAGCTGGTGGCGGATCTGCGGGAGAAAGTTGAAAAAATTGCCCAGGGTGGCGGCGAGCGCGCGCGGGAAAAACATCTGGCGCGCGGCAAGCTGCTGCCGCGGGAGCGCATCGATGCGCTGCTGGACCCCGGCAGCCCGTTTTTGGAGTTCTCTCAACTGGCCGCCTACCAGGTCTATGAAGAAGAAGTGCCGGCCGCCGGAATTATCACCGGTATCGGCACTGTGTCCGGCCAGCCTTGTGTCATCGTTGCCAACGACGCTACGGTGAAGGGTGGGACCTACTATCCACTTACGGTAAAAAAACACCTGCGAGCCCAGGCGATCGCGGAGCAGAACAATCTGCCGTGCATTTATCTGGTGGATTCCGGTGGCGCCAATCTGCCGCGCCAGGATGACGTCTTCCCTGACCGGGAGCATTTCGGCCGCATCTTTTTCAATCAGGCGAATCTATCGGCGAAAAATATTCCGCAGATCGCCGTAGTGATGGGCAGCTGCACGGCCGGCGGCGCCTATGTGCCAGCCATGGCTGACGAATCCATTATGGTCGCAAACCAGGCGACTATCTTTTTGGCCGGTCCCCCGCTGGTGAAGGCCGCCACCGGCGAGGAGGTATCTGCAGAAGAACTGGGCGGCGCCGATGTGCACTGCCGCACCTCGGGTGTGGCGGACCACTACGCCAACAACGACGTGCACGCCCTGCAGCTGGCGCGGCGTTCGGTGGCGCGCCTGAACCGGGTGAAAAATCCCGGCCTGGATATCCGGGAACCGGTGGACCCCCTCTATCCGGTCGAGGATATCTACGGCGTGGTGCCCAAGGACCCGCGCCAGCCCTACGATGTGCGCGAAGTTATCGCCCGCATTGTGGATGCCTCGGAGTTCGATGAGTTCAAAGCCCTCTACGGCACTACTTTGGTCACCGGTTTCGCGCGCATTCACGGCTATCCGGTGGGTATTGTCGCCAACAATGGCATTCTCTTCTCGGAGAGCGCGCAAAAGGGCGCGCACTTTATCGAGCTGTGCGCACAGCGCCAAATTCCTTTGCTGTTTCTGCAGAACATCACCGGTTTTATGGTGGGCAAACAGTACGAGGCCGGGGGTATCGCCAAGCACGGCGCCAAAATGGTGACCGCCGTGGCCACAGCCAGAGTGCCGAAAATCACCGTGTTGATCGGCGGCTCCTTCGGCGCTGGCAATTACGGCATGTGCGGCCGCGCCTACGATCCGAACTTCCTGTTTATGTGGCCCAACGCGCGCATCTCGGTGATGGGAGGAGAGCAGGCTGCCGGTGTATTGGCGCAGGTCAAACGCGACCAGATGGCCGCCCGCGGCGAGCAGTGGAGCGAGGAAGAAGAGCGGGCTTTCAAGGCGCCGATTATCGAAACCTACGAGCACCAGGGACATCCCTACTACGCCTCCGCGCGCCTGTGGGATGACGGTGTCATTGATCCCGCCGACACCCGCCGCATACTGGGATTATGTTTGGCCGCTGCCAGTTACAAGGCCCCGCAAGAGACCAAGTTCGGCGTATTCCGCATGTAATTGCGCACCGGTATTCGAAGATCAATGCCCTTTCCCACTTGTGGGGCAGGGACCGGGGTGGCCCGGAAAACAAGGAATCCCTTATGAGTATCAAATTGCTGACTGAAATCGACAGTGAGGGCGTGGCCACTGTCACTCTGAACAGGCCGGAAATACACAACGCCTTCGACGACGCACTGATCCGCGAACTGGGCGAGACCTTCGACCGCTTGTCGCGCAACCCGGCGATCCGCGTACTGGTGTTGGCCGCCAACGGCAAAAGTTTTTCCGCCGGCGGCGACCTGAACTGGATGCAGCGGATGGTGAATTACTCCGAAGAGGAAAACCGCCGCGACGCCGCCACCCTGGCCGCCATGCTGCACAAGTTGGATACCTTTCCGGTGCCCACCATCGCGCGGGTGCAGGGCGCCGCCTTCGGCGGCGGTGTCGGTCTGGTGAGCTGCTGCGACATCGCGGTGGCGAGTGAACGCGCCAGCTTCTGCCTGTCGGAAGTGAAAATCGGCCTGTTGCCGGCCACCATCAGCCCCTATGTGATCAACGCCATAGGTGCGCGCCAGGCGCGGCGCTATTTCGTCACCGCCGAGCGCTTCTCCGCCGAGCGCGCGCGGGAAATCGGCTTGGTTTCCGAAGTTTGCGCGGAGGGTGAACTGGATCTGACGGTGCAAAAACTGGTAAACGCTATCACCGATAACGGCCCCCGCGCCGTGGCCATGTCCAAACAGCTGGCGATGTCCATGTCCAACCGAGTGATCACCCAGGAGCTGCAGGCGCAGACCAGTAACCTGATCGCGGCGGTGCGCGTGTCCCCAGAAGGGCAGGAAGGGCTCAATGCTTTTCTGGAAAAGCGCGCGCCCAAGTGGATGAATAGCAGCGAAGAATGATGGGCTGAAAATGATCCGCAAATTATTGATTGCCAATCGCGGCGAGATCGCCTGCCGCATCATCAAAACCGCCCGCCGCCTCGGAGTGGCCACTGTGGCCGTATACTCGGACGCGGACGCGGACGCGCTGCATGTGCAGATGGCCGACGAAGCGGTGCGCCTGGGACCGCCGCCGGCCAAGGCGTCCTACCTGGATATGGAAAAGGTGATAGATGCCGCCCGTCAGACCGGTGCCGACGCGATACATCCGGGTTACGGCTTTCTGTCGGAAAATGCCGAGTTCTGTCGCGCCTGCGACCGCGCCGGCATCGTCTTTGTCGGCCCGCCCGCAGGAGCCATCGAGGCCATGGGCTCCAAGTCCGCCGCCAAGCGCATTATGGAAGAGGCCGGTGTGCCCTTGGTGCCCGGCTACCACGGCACCAACCAGGACGTGCATATCCTCGAGGGACACGCCAACCGCATCGGCTATCCGGTACTGCTGAAGGCCGCCGCCGGCGGTGGCGGTAAGGGGATGCGCCGGGTCGACAGTGCGGAAGAATTTCAAGACGCTCTGGCTGCCGCCAAGCGCGAGGCGATGAACGCCTTCGGCGACGACCAGATGTTGCTGGAGCGCTATGTCGTCAGTCCTCGCCACGTGGAAATACAGGTGTTCTGCGATCAGCAGGGCAAGGGCGTCTACCTCTTTGAGCGCGACTGCTCGGTGCAACGCCGCCACCAAAAAGTGGTGGAGGAGGCGCCGGCGCCGGGGCTGTCGGAAGAACTGCGCGCGCGCATGGGAGAGGCAGCATTGCGCGCGGCCCACGCCATCGGCTACACGGGGGCGGGGACGGTGGAGTTCCTGCTGGATGCCAGCGGCGCCTTCTATTTCATGGAAATGAATACCCGCCTCCAGGTGGAGCACCCGGTCACCGAAATGATCACCGGCCAGGACTTGGTCGCCTGGCAGTTGTCCGTGGCCGCCGGTGAGCCGCTGCCCCTGGGCCAGGACGACCTGCATATCCTCGGCCACGCCTTTGAGGTACGCATCTACGCGGAAGATCCCGACAACGATTTTTTGCCGGCCACGGGTACATTGGTGCGCCACCGCCCGCCGAAGGAGAGCGAAAGTGTGCGCGTGGATACGGGCGTGCAGAGCGGCGACGAGATCAGCGTGCACTACGATCCCATGATCGCCAAGCTGATCTGCCACGGCCGCAGCCGCAAGGAAGCGCTGGCGAAACTGGACCGGGCGCTGCAGGAGTACCAGATAGCAGGCGTCCGCCACAATATCGAGTTCCTGCGCCGGGTGATCAATCACCGGGCCTTTGCCAGCGGCCGGGTATCCACGCATTTTATTGGGGATTACGAAGCGGACATCCTGCAACAGGAACAACAGCTGACACCGCTGAAGTGCGCCGCCATCGCCGGCTATCTGCATATGCGCGAGACGAGGGATCTGCGCGCGTCCGCCCCCGCCGCAGATCCGCACTCCCCCTGGCACAGCGGCGATGACTGGCGCCCCGGCATAGATGCCAGGCGCGTGCACAGCATCGACTACCGCGGCCACCGTGCCGAGATTGCTTCTGTCGCCGGTACCGGTGGTGTCCACTGGCAGTGCGATGCGCTGCAAAGCGACTGCAAAAGCGGTGAGATCCGCATATTGCCCGAGCGCGAACTCGCACTGGTGGACGGACGGCGGGTGAGTTTTTCCTGGGTGGATACCGCCTGCGGCGGCGCCATCTTTATCGACGGTATCCAGGTCGAATTTGAGCTGCTACCGCCGGATATCGGCGAAAGCGGCGATCAGGCTCACGGCCTGGAGGCGCCGATGAACGGCACCATCATCGCACTGCTGGTGGCGCCGGGTGCGCAGGTGGAGAAGGATCAGCCACTGCTGGTGATGGAGGCGATGAAAATGGAGCACACCCTGCGTGCGCCCACTGCCGGTAAAGTGCAGCAGTTCCTCTGTGCCGAGGGCGAACTGGTGGACGGCGGCAGCTTGCTGATCGATTTCGCCGAGGAGGAATAGCGATGCGTTTGCCCGATAAGGTCAAAATGGTTGAGGTCGGCCCCCGCGACGGCCTGCAAAACGAAAAACAGTCCATCTCCGTCGACACCCGCATCGCGCTGATCGACCGCCTCAGCGCCAGTGGCCTGTCTGTGATTGAGGCGGGCAGTTTTGTCAGTCCCAAATGGGTGCCGCAGATGGCGGCCAGCGAGGAGGTGCTGGCGGGCATACACCGCAGCCCCGGCACCGTCTACAGCGCGCTGACGCCGAACCTAAAAGGCTACGAGCGCGCTCTGGCGGCCAAGGCGGACGAGGTGGCGGTGTTCGGTGCCGCCTCCGAGGCGTTTACGCAAAAAAACATCAACTGCAGTATCAGCGAGAGCCTGGAGCGCTTCCGCCCTCTGTTGGAGCGGGCGCGCCAGGACGGCATTCGGGTGCGGGGCTATGTTTCCTGCGTGCTCGGCTGTCCCTATGAGGGCGATATCGATCCGCGCAAGGTGGCGGAGGTAAGCGGCGCGCTGCTGGAGATGGGCTGCTACGAAATCTCCCTCGGCGACACCATCGGCGTGGGCACGCCGGAGGCGGCCAAGCGCATGATCGAGCAGGTGGGGGCGAGGGTGCCGGTGGAAAAGCTGGCGGTACATTTCCACGATACCTACGGCCAGGCACTGGCGAATATCTACGCGGCGTTGCAAATGGGCGTGGCGGTGGTGGATTCGGCGGTGGCCGGTCTCGGCGGTTGCCCTTACGCCAAAGGCGCATCGGGCAATGTGGCCAGCGAGGACGTGCTCTATCTGCTGAACGGTCTCGGTATTGAAACGGGGGTGGATCTCAACTTGCTGGCGGATGCCGGAAATTTCATTTCCTCCGCACTGGGCCGCGAGAGCAACTCGCGTGTGGCCAAGGCACTGGCGGGCTGATTTTTCAGGCGCCCCGGCGCAGTGCGCACGAGTGCTTTCGGGGCGCTCAGTCGATTTCCCACCGGGAGGCGTGTCCATCCGCGCCTCCCAAACTGCTTCAGGTTTCTGTTACACGGAATCTGCTAATATCGGCGAAATTTTTTGGAATCTGTTTTCGCCATGAAGCTACTGCGCCTTTCTGTCTTCTCCCTGCTCGGCCTCGCCGTGGCCACGGCCCTGGCCGCCCCCGGTCTTATCGGCCCCAAGGTTGAGGAAATCTGGAAACAGCAGCTGGCGCGCCTGCAGGGCGGCGAGGTGGCGCAATACCAGCGCGGCTGGTTCGGCGCCGAGGCCAGCACTCGCGTGGAAAGCGGTGATGGTGGCACTGAACTGCGCAGTGAAATACAGCACGGGCCGCTACTCTTTACCGCCCACGGGCCACGCTTGGGCGTTGTCTACACAGAAACCCGCCTGTCCCCGGATCACTTGGCACCGCAACTGCGCGCGCAGCTGGAACAGTGGTACGGCCGCCTGGACCAGAGTCCGCTGGTGCTGGAGTCCCTGGTCGGCGCCGACAACCGCATCGTCAATTACTTGCGCCTGGCGTCGTTCACCCGCGCCGATAGCAGTGGCGAGCTGATGTTTGATGGTGGCCAGTTGCTGATAGAGACGGATTACAGCGGAGCACTGCTGACCGGCAGCCTGGAACTGGGTTCTATCCGCCATACCCGGGCCGGACATGAAGCGCTCTTTACGGAACCGGCTGAGGGAACTTTTAAATACACACCCGGGGCGGGCGGCGAGGCCGAGTTGCTGTTGCCATTGCTGCGCGCCGAGTCTGAATCCGGCCCCCTGGAACTGCGCGATATCCGTTTGCAGCTGTCTGTGGAGGAAGTGGGGCGAGGTCTGTTGAAGTTGATCTCCGATCTTAAGCTGCCTCAGGTGCAGTCCGCCACGCCGGTAACCGCTCTGCAGCAGCAGATGACCCTGCCGCAGGTGGCGGCAACGGACTTACTGCATTACTTGAGCGTACTGGTGCCGGCGGATGCCGGCCGCGACTGGCCCCGGGCGATGCGGCGCCCCCTGAGGTTGCAGCAGCAGTTGGAGGTGCAGTCCCGCAATGGGCCGGTGCTTGTGGACGCGGATATCGACTGGCACGGCACGGCGCGCGGCGCAGGTAATGGCGCAGACTGGTGGCTGGCGCCGCTGGCGGGCACAGTGACATTCAGTGCCGCCGAGCAGGCGTTGATGCAGTCGCCGCTGGTGGCCAAGGCGATGATGCTGCGCCAATACGGGTTACTGATGGAAAATAACGGCGAGTTGCAGATGCACTTGCAGGCGGACCGGGGCCGGCTGCTGGTCAATGGGCAGCAGCTGCCACCGGACCTGTTGCTACTGGCGCTGACCGGTGACTTCTAAGGAACCTCTGATTAATTCGCTTCCTGACGGTAAAAATTCTTTGGAGCTAGATGAGAAGCTCAGGTGATAGGATGGCCATTTCGAAACCGTCGGATACAGGGATGTATCCGTCGGAGCTACAGGGAAGTAGTCGTGCGTTTTCGAAATGGCCATCCTATTGCCTGAGCGCCACGGAACTAACCAAAGCGTTCACGCGAATTAATCAGAGGTTCCCTAATAAGGGTGTATGACCGCTGTAAGCGGTTTTGGGGCGCTCAGGCAGTAGAACGGGTATTTTTCGAGGCCGGAGTTTTACGCTTGCGCGCCTTCCGGCACGATTCTGCTCAGTAAGCGGGGCGGTGGTCCGCCAGTGCCAGCCAGCCGCGGACTACCCGGTAGATCGCCCACACCCAGGCGATACCCATAATCAAAAAGCCCAGCCCCAGCAGCCACCAGGTCAGGGAGCCGATCACCGTCCACAGCAGCCAGAACCAAAAGGTGCGAATCTGCCAGCGGAAATGGGATTCCGCCAGGGTGCCGCGCACATCGCCGCGCTTGAAATAGTTGACCAGCACGGCGACAAAAAACGGCACAGCGGTGAAGAGGGCGATCGCCTGAATCAGGTATACCAGGGTCGCGAGGTCGCGGCCGCTCTGCTCGCGGACCTCTGGGTTTTTCGTGGGAAACTGCTCGGACATAGTTTCTTCTCGCGGGAATATCAGCCCTCTATTGTGCGCGCGCCGTGGCGGTTTTCAACAATGGTCGTCTCACACCGACAGCCATTCAGCGCGCATATTCTGCTCCCGCCAGGATTTCAACGCTTGCACGGAAGCGCGCATCAGATTCAGCAGTTCAGTACGTTGCTGGCGACACGCCTCCCGCTCTTTGTCGATCCCGAGCTGCGCGGCCAGTTCCCGCAAGCGCGCCGCCACTGCCTCCAGGCCCACTTCTTCCGCTTGTACTGCCAGCGTCTGTGCCTGCTTTTTCGCCTCCAGCCAGTGGCGCCCAGTGAGGGCGCTGGTGAGTGCCGCGGTCTGTTTCGGCAGCGCGGCGGCGCGCGCGCTCAGCAGTTCCGCAAACCGCCGCTGTCCCAGTGCATTCTGTTGCCGTTTCAGCGTGCCGGTTTCCAGCATAGGGGAGAGAAGGGGTGGGGGTGTCTGACGGCTGTCACCGCGTGCGTGGCGGGATGCCCATTTGAGTAGTTGTTCCAACTCCTGGTCGGATACGGGGCGGGCGAGTACGCCGGTCAGGCCGCGTGCCTGGTAGCGGGCTTTGTCGCCGGGCCGGGGATCGTTGAGCAGGGCGAATACCGGCAGCTGGGTGACACGACCGCGGCGTATCTTCTGGGTGGCTTCCACTCCGTCCATCAGTGGCAAATGGCTGTCCATCAATACCAGGTCGAACGGCTTTTCGAGCGCTGCACTGGCGCCGTCCACACCGTTGTTTTGTCGTTCCACCCGGTGGCCGAGCGCCTGTAATTTGTCGCAAAGCGTAGGGTTGCGATCGTTTTCCACCAGCAGAATGGATAGGCCGCGTTTTTCAGCGGCCCGGCGATCGGGAGGGAGTTGCAGCTCAACGGCTTCCACCTGCCCCCAATTGCGGATTTCCTCCAGGGCCCTGTTTGCGGTTTGCAGCTGCCGCTGCGCTCTTTTTACCAGCCAACTGGATTCGGCATCCTCGATTCGCGCCAGTTGCCCGAGGGTGTGCTGCAGTGCGTCCAGTGGTTGACGCAGGTGGTGTCTGATGATGGCCAGCAGATCGGCGGTCTCCTGGCGCTGCCGCTCGAGCGTCTGGACGGCTTTTGTCAGCTGGCGTTTGTGATCGGAAAGCGCGTTTTTGCAGGATTGCAGCTGGCGGTGAATACCGGTGTTTTCTTCCCTGAGCGCGACAGCGCGTCGCTCAGCCGCTGCGGTGTCTCTGCGTTGGCGCAACCAAAGGCCGAGGGCAAGAGCGGATATAAGCAGTAGTGCCGTACCGAATGACGCCGGCCACAGGAGGGCTATCCGGGTATCGGTCAATGATATCGGTGCCGCGCTGGCAGCCGTCGGAAAAAGGGTAATGCCGGCGAGCAGGTGTGCGGGGAGGTTGGTGCGGAGAGCCGAGCTCCCCCAGTGGAAAATGGTCTTGTTCATCCTTGTTGCCACTTGCGTTGATCGGGGCCAAGTCCTGCGGCCCGCGAAGGTGTTTACTGGGAGATACCTCAATGCGAGTTGATACTGCAATACGGCAGTACGTACAAGGGAAAATTCGCGGTTACGCGGCTTTAAAGGCGCATCAGTGCACCCACGGTACAACGCACAAAGATCAGGCGAGTGTGTGGGGTTCTGCAAAGGGGCGCTTTTTGACCCACATTCTGCGCAGCCAGTCAAGGTAAATGCCGTAGGGGCGCCCAAGGATTCCGGCGATCAATATAAACGTGGCACTGGCAGTAAGAATTTCCCTCAGCCCTGCACCGCTGAGATAGATGCTGCCCGAATATAGTGGCAGCTGAAAACTCAGGAATACGAATGTGTCCACCAGATAGGCGTTGAGTCTACCGCGGCCGCCGAAGCGATGGGCCACCCAGCTGCGGTAGAGGCCGAAGGGGCGTGCGATCAAAGTGTTGCATACCAGCGCCATCAACCGCACCTTCAGGTGCTCCTGCCAGCTCATGCCCGCCAGTACCAACTCAATGGGGATGGCGATGAGCCAGGAAAAGCTGTTCATCGCAAAGATATCCAGGAAAAAATCCAGGCGGCGTGAGGGCCGGTTTGCTTCGTTTGCGTCGTCAGATTCCGGAATATTACGGGTAGTGGAGACAGAAGAAGGCATGGGTACGACTCTCGGGAAACGACACGCCGTGGCCTGTGGGTAGGGCGCGGCTATTGGCCGAGCGATTATATCCGTATTTTCCGTATAATCTAGCTATACGTATCAATATATCCTATATATCGATATTACCATCCTATTTTCACATTTATTTGTAAGTTAATTCTTTCGATTTGTGTTGTCGGTGTCTATGGCGGCTGAGGTCTAGCGCGATTAATATGCAATTTTTTGCATAATCGAGTGGAAGCCCCTATGTCTCTGCGCTACGCCGTTCTCACTCTGCTGGATATCGAGCCCGGTAGCGGCTACGACCTCAAGCGTCGCTTTGAACGCAGTGTTTCCCACTTCTGGAGTGCCAGCCACCAGCAGATGTACCGCGAACTGCACAGGCTGCACGACGAGGGGTTGTTGGACTGCACGGAGCAACCCCAGGCGGGCAAGCCGGACAAGAAGATATACAGTCTGACCGACCGGGGGCGGCAGGTGCTTAAGGAATGGGTGCAGCGACCGGCGCCGGCACAAAAAATCCGCGAGCCCTTTCTTGTACAGTTGTTCGCCGGTCACCACCTGAGCCGCGAACAGGCCAGGGTGGCGGTTCAGCGACAGATGGATCAGCACCGCGCGCTCCTGGCCACCTATCTGGAACAAAATGAAAAAGTGCTGAAACGGGACCCGCAGCTGCAACGCCGCTATTGGCTTGCGCACCAGACACTATTGCTGGGGATCGAAGCGGAAAAGACTTGGCTCGCCTGGGGGGAAAGAGTATTGCGGGAATTGGATGCGCAGGTAGAGGAATAGCGGCGATACGTTGGCTACAGGGCCGGGAGCTTTGCCGGCCCTGTGTTTTCGTCCATTCAAAGAGAGATCTTTTCCAGAACCAAACTACCGATCGAATAGCCTGCGCCAAAGGAGCAGATCACGCCCCGGTCGCCGGGCTGCAGGTCATCGCTGTGCAGGTTAAAGGCGATGACCGAGCCGGCGCAGCCGGTGTTGGCATAGCGGTCCAGAACAATGGGGGCGCGCTCTGCGTTTGCGCCGTCGCCCATCAGTTTCTTCGCGATCAGGTTATTCATATTGATATTGGCCTGGTGCAGCCAGTAGCGGCGTACTTCGGCCGGTTCACTGCCGGTCTCGCGCACATGGGCTTCGATATGCGCGGCGGCCATGGGACAGACCTCCTTGAACACCCTGCGGCCATTCTGGCGGAAAAGCTTGCCGGGGCCGAAGGGATCCACGTCGGCGGCGCGGGCAGTGTAGCCGAAGTTGGAGCGAATATTGTTGGAGAAGACCGTCTGCGCCTTGGTGCCGAGCACTTCCCAGGCGGTATCCGCGGTACAGCTTTCGCGCCGTTCCACAACGCTGGCTACGGCCACGTCGCCGAAAATAAAGTGGCTGTCGCGGTCGGTAAAGTCGATTTGCGGCGAGGCCAGTTCCGGGTTGACCACCAGCACCGCGCGGGCGCTGCCTGAAGCGACGGCGTCCACCGCGCGCTGCAGGGAGAAGGTCGCCGAGGAGCAGGCCACTTCCATATCGAACGCGAAGCCTTCGACACCAAGCGCCGCCTGGATTTCAATAGCGATGGCCGGATAGGCGCGTTGCAGATAAGAGGCGCCGACGATGACCATGTCGATATCCTCGGGCGTCTTGCCGGCTTTTTCCAGGGCCAGTTTCGCCGCCGCAAGGCCCATTTCCGCTTGCAGGCACAGTTCGTTGTCGGCGCGCTCTGGCAGATAGGGGCGCATGCGCTCCGGGTCCAGAATGCCTTCGCGGGCAACCACGTAGCGGCTCTTGATGCCGGACGCTTTCTCGATAAATTCCGCTGAAGACTCGAGTTTGGGCGCCATTTCGCCCGCTTCGATTTCCGCGGCATATTTGCGGTTGTAGAGCGCCGCATGGGCGTTGTAAGCCGCCACCAACTCCTGGTTGCTGATGGATTCCGGTGGCGTCCACAGGCCCGTGCCACTGATCACAATGCCGCGCGGCAGCTTGTATTCACTCATCGCTGAATTCCCCGGCCCGCGGCATGCAGCGCGAGCGATTGGTCATTTTCAATGTAGCAGTGTCGGCTTTGGCTGAGACGCCAGTACCATCCTGCTGGGAGTGTAATTGTGACGGGAATGTCAAATCCGGTCTATGTGCGGAGGGGACGAAGAATCAGGGTGTTCTGGCCAGTGCATAGGCGCTGACCCAGGCCGCGCCGGCGGCGATCAGGGCGCGGGCGGCCGCCTCCAGGGTGGCGCCGGTGGTGATTACATCGTCCACCAATCCGATATGTCGGCCTTCCACGGGGCTGCACACGGCGAAAGAGTGTTCCGGATTGCGCAGTCGCTGCGACCGTTTCAGCCGCAGCTGTGCCTCTCTGGCAACCACCCTGCGCAGCAGGCGGGCATGGACAGGAAGGTGCCACTGGCGGCCCAGCTCGGCCGCGATCAATTGCGACTGGTTGAAACCGCGCTGCCAATAGCGGCGCCAGTGCAGGGGAATCGGTGCCAGCAGGTCCGGCGCCTTATCGGTAGGGCGTAGAGGCCCGGCCGCCAGTTGCGCCAGGCTGTGGCCTGCGGCCAGGTCGCCGCGGTACTTGAAGCGCTGCACCAACTGACCGATCGGAAAAGCGTAGAGCCAGGCGGCGCGAGCGGTGTTGAAAGAAGGTGCTTGTTGTAGGCAGCGGGCGCAGATCCCGGACACTTCCGCCGGTGCAGACAGCGGCAGGGCGCAGTGGCGACAGGCGCGCTGGAGCCAGGGCAGTTCCGCGGCACAAGGAGGACAGATGCCGTTGCCGTCACTGTGATTGCCACACAGCAGGCACAGCGTAAGGCGCGCTGCCGGGAATCCGGAGAGAAAGTGTGAAATCTTCTTGTAAACCATCCCTGGGTTATCTGGTTGACAGCGGTTCGCCCCCCGCTACACTGGCCAGTCTATTCCTCCGGCACCTTAAGGCGCCGCTACAAAGCAACAAGAGAGATTAAGCCTGTGACCGCCGCCCAGCAAATCCCCGCCGCCACCATCCGCCACGACTGGACCCGCCAAGAAGTGTTGGACCTGTTCGCGCTGCCTTTTAGCGACCTGCTGTTTATCGCTCAGCAGGTGCACCGCGCGCACTTCGACCCCAACCGGGTACAGGTCAGCACCCTCTGCTCCATCAAGACCGGCGCCTGTCCCGAAGACTGCGCCTACTGCCCTCAGAGTGCCCGCTACGACACCGGGTTGGAGCGGGAAAAACTGATGCGGGTGGAAAAAGTGGTGGAGGAGGCCCGCGCGGCCAAGGCCAGCGGCGCCACCCGCTTCTGTATGGGCGCCGCCTGGCGCTCGCCGAAGAAAAAGGACATGCCCTATGTGACGCAAATGGTGCGGGAAGTGAAGGCTCTGGGCCTGGAGACCTGCATGACGCTGGGCATGCTCAGTGACGAACAGGCGCAGGAATTGGCGGACGCCGGCCTCGATTACTACAACCACAACCTGGATACCTCTCCCGAATACTACGGCGAGATCATCACTACGCGCACCTACCAGGACCGCTTGGAGACCCTGGAGCGGGTGCGCGCCGCAGGTATGAAAGTCTGTGCCGGTGGAATTATCGGCATGGGCGAAGGCGAGCGGGACCGGGCGGGCCTGTTGATGCAGCTGGCGAACCTGCCGGAGCACCCGGAATCTGTGCCTATCAATATGCTGGTCCGGGTGGCCGGAACGCCGCTGGAAAAGGAGCGCGATCTGGACCCCTTCGAGTTTATCCGCTGTATTGCCGTGGCCCGCATCATGATGCCCAAATCCCATGTGCGCCTGTCCGCCGGGCGGGAGCAGATGAGCGATGAAATGCAGGCCCTGGCTTTCCTCGCCGGCGCCAACTCCATTTTCTACGGCGAGAAGCTGCTGACCACCGCCAACCCCGAGGCCAACAAGGACATGCAGCTATTCAAGCGCCTGGGTATTCAGCCGGAAGAGTACCAGCAGCACGCGGATGAGGCCGAAGTGGAGGCGGAGCTGGAGGCGCAGATCGCCGAGCGGCGCAACGACTCCTTTTTCTATAACGCCGCCAAATGACCCTCGCGGAAACCCTGCGCGCCCGCCTGCAGGAGAGGCGCGAGCGCAATTTGTACCGCCAGCTCAAGACCCTGGCCGCCGCGCCGAGCCCGCGGGCTGTGGTGGATGGACGCGAGCTGCTTACTTTCAGCAGTAACGATTACCTGGGGTTGGCGACCCACCCGGAGGTGATTGCCGCACAGCGGGAAGGGGCCAGTCTCGGTGCTGGCGCCACCGCATCGCACCTGGTCAATGGCCACCTGGAAATCCACGCGCGCCTGCAGGAGAAGATTGCGGAAGTCACCGGACGCGAAGCGGCGCTGGTCTTTTCCAGCGGCTATATGGCCAATATCGGAACCATTTGCGCCCTGGTGGGCCGGGGTGACAACATCATTTCCGACCGCCTCAATCACGCTTCCCTGATCGACGGCGCACGCCTGTGCGGTGCCGCCAGCCTGCGTTTCGCCCACAGTGATCTCGGCGGGATGGAGCGGCAATTGCAGCGTGCGGCACAAAACGGCGGCAATACGCTGGTGGCGGTGGACGGTGTCTACAGCATGGACGGCGACCTCGCACCACTGGCGGAAATGGCCGGCCTCTGCCGGCGCTATAACGCCTGGTTGATGGTGGACGAAGCCCACGGTTTCGGCGCCATGGGGAGCTCGGATTTGCCCCTGGCCGGCAGTGTCGCTGCCGCTGGGCTAGACCAGGATGCGGTGCCGGTGATGATGGGGACTCTGGGTAAGGCCGCCGGCAATGCGGGCGCTTTTGTCGCCGGCTCGCGGGAACTGATCGACTACCTGGTACAGTTCGCGCGGCCCTATGTTTACACCACTGGCATGCCGCCGGCGGTGGCCGCCGGCTGTCTGGCGGCGATCGACGTGATGCTGCGGGAGCCGGAGCGGCGCGAGTTGCTCAAGTGCAATATCGCGTTTTTCCGCACGCGCGCCGGGGCGCTGAAGCTGCCGCTGATGGAATCTGCCAGCGCGATACAGCCCCTGTTGCTCGGCTGCGAAAAAAAAGTCATGGCCGTCGCCGCCGAGCTGCAGCGGCTCGGTTTTCTGGTGGGGGCTATCAGGCCGCCGACGGTGCCCGCGGGTACCGCGCGCCTGCGCATCACGCTCACCGCCAATCACACCCAGGCGCAGATTGAAGCATTGCTCGCTGCATTGGACGCTTCTCTGCGCGCTTTCGGCGCAAGTGCGGTGCCGGTGTGAAGCTGGTCCTTTTGCACGGCTGGGGTTGCGATGGGCGCATCTGGCAGCCGCTGATCGAAGCGCTGCGAGCCGGAGACGCAACCGATGTCGCGGTAACTTTACTCGAACTGCCCGGCTTCGGTGGCAACAGCGGTTGTCCCTGGCCCGATGACGAAACTCTGTTGCAGCAGCTCTATGCGCAACTCCCAGCGGATTGTCTGCTGGTGGGGCACTCCCTGGGCGGTATGCTCGCCGCGCGGATGGCGGCCCAGCGAGGACAGACGAAGATCGCCGGGCTGATCACGATTGCCGCCAATGCCACCTTTTTGCAGCGCGCGGACTGGCCGGGAATGGACCCGGAGACCTTTGCCCGTTTTCGCCACTCACTGGCGGATACGCCCAAATCCACCTGGGAAAAATTCTGCGGCCTGCAGGCGCGCGGCGACGCCGCTATGCGCCGCGTTCTCAAACAGTTGAAAGACTGGCCGCCGCCGTCCGTCGACGGCGCCTGGCTGAGTGCACTCGAGTGCCTGGGGCGGTTGGATAACCGCAGAATTTTGCGGGAAATCCCACTGCCGGCGCTCCACCTGTTCGGCGGCAAGGATGCGCTGGTGCCCGCTGCGGCGGCGGACAAAATCCGCCAATTGGGCGCTACTGCCGAAGTGTTGGTGGATTGCGGGCACGCGCCGCAGATTTCCCGCCCGGAGTTGGTGGCGGAAAAAATCCGCGCCTTCCTGCCCCGGTGCGGGGACGGCCCAATTTCCTGCGGAGAATCTCCTCTGGACAAAAGTGCCGTGGCCAGATCATTCGGCCGCGCCGCTGCCACTTACGATGCGGCGGCCCACCTCCAGCGCGCTGTCTGCCGGCAGCTGCTCGCCGACGCAGACAGCGGCTGGGCGCCAGAAGTGATTCTCGATCTGGGCAGCGGCACCGGCTATGGCAGCGAAATGCTGCGCCAGCGTTTTCCCCGTGCGCGGATTGTCGCACTGGATCTGGCCGAGGCGATGCTGCGCTACGCGCGCGAGCGGCGCCCTGCAGCGGACAACCATATTGTGGCCGACGCCGAACAGCTGCCCCTGGCGGATGGCAGCGTGGATTTGATTTTCTCCAGTATGGCGCTGCAGTGGTGCTACCGGTTGCCGGGGCTGTTCGCGGAGTTGCGGCGGGTGTTGGCGGAGGGTGGCCACTGTCTGGTGGCGACCTTGGGCCCGGCGACATTGCACGAGCTGAAAAGCAGCTGGGCGGCAGTGGATAGTGGTGTCCACGTCAACCGTTTTTTGCCCAGGGATGCCTGGCTGGCCGCGGCCGCGGAGAGCGGCTTCAGCGGTGCCCTGCGCGCAGAGAGCCGGGTGCTGCACTACCGCACGGTGCAAAAGCTGATGCGGGATTTAAAAAATATCGGCGCGCGCAATATCAACCGCGATGCCGACCGCGGGCTGACGGGCCGGGAAAAACTGCGCCGCCTGACGGCGGCCTACGAGCCGCTGCGCACTGAGGCCGGCCTGCCCGCCAGCTACGAAGTACTGTATCTGGAGCTCGCCGCGGGCCGCTGCGGGCGTGGCCATGTCCGCCTTGTGGACGGTGGCACCTTCGCGGAAAAGCGCGATCAGGGATAGATGTGGATGGGCGTCGGGGTTTTCACCAGCGCCCATATTTCATCCATTTCCCGGTTGGTCACTGCGATACAGCCGTCGGTCCAGTTCATGCGCTGCAACTGTTTCTCCATGTGCTGCCACTGCGGCTTTATACCGTGGATCATGATGGCACCGCCCGGATTTACTCCGAGGCGGCGCGCGCGGGCGCGGTCGGTGGCGTTGGGGTAGGAGATGTGGATGGAGCGGTAGAAGCGGCTGTTGGGATTCTTCCAGTCCAGGGTATAGCGGCCCTCGGGGGTTCGCTCATCCCCCTGCTGGACCTTGTGTCCCTTGGGGTTATCGCCGAACACCACTCTGTAACTCTTGACCACCCGCTCGTCGCGTACGAGCTGCATTAAATGTTTGGATTTGTAGACCACCACTAGGTCGACGGGTTTGACGGTGGCGGAGGCGAACAGAGGCGCCAGCATCAGCAGGGCAAAGGTCAGGTATTGCATGGTCTTGGCAAGCCGTAGTGTCGTTGTCGGTTATCTGTGATTTGGGGCGAACTCCCTGCCTTTATTGCTCACAGTGCATCTCTGGCAGCTTTATTTCCCGCCGCCAGCCCGGCAGAAGCCGGGACGTTTTTAGCCGGTTATCCTCCCCCCTTGTCGAAAAGATCTTCAGGGTGGTGAATTTTTATGCTAAGCGGGTAATTTATCATCAGGTAGACGACGTTTAAATAGGCGTCAAGAAAAAAATGGAGGTTTTTGTGGCCCAGTGCTATTTCGTCGCTGGCACCGATACCGAGGTCGGTAAGACCTATACCACTGCCGCACTGCTCGCCAGCGCCGCGGCGCGGGGATTGCGCACTGCGGCGGTAAAACCGGTCGCATCCGGCTGCGAGGAAACCGCGGATGGGCTGCGCAACAGCGATGCGCTTTTGCTGCAAGAGGCCATGACCTTGGATCTTCCCTACCAGCAGGTAAACCCCTTCGCGCTGGCGCCCGCCATAGCGCCTCATATCGCGGCGCGGGAGGCGGGCCGGCGGCTGGATTTGGGACGCATGGCCGGTGTTTGCCGGGGTGTTATGAGCGCCGGGGCCGATCTGGTATTGATCGAGGGCGCCGGCGGTTGGCGCACGCCCCTGGGACCGGGTGCTTTCCTTTCACAATTGCCGCGAGAATTGAACATCCCGGTGATTTTGGTTGTGGGCATGCGGCTCGGCTGTATCAACCACGCGCTGTTGAGCGCGGAGGCGATCCGCCGCGATGGCCTGGCGCTGGCCGGCTGGGTGGCTAACTTTGTCGGTCGGGATATGGCCCGTGCGGAGGAAAACCTGGCTACCTTGCGCAGTCTGGTGCCGGCGCCACTGCTCGGCACTCTGCCTTTCGATACCGCCGCTGACTACCGGCGTGCGGCGGTGCACCTGGACCTGGCGCCGCTGTTGGGGTGAAGTCCGTCTAAGGAACCTCTAATTAATTCGCGTGAACACAATAAGTAGGTTCCGGGACGCTCAGGCAATAGGACGGATATTTCGAAAACGCGCGAGTACTCCCCTGTAGCTCCGACGGATACATCCCTGTATCCGACGGTTTCGAAATATCCGTCCTATCACCTGAGCTTCACATCCGCCCCCGAAGAACCTCTGCCACCAGGAAATGAATTAATCAGAGGCTCCCTAACTCATTCGCGCGCGCGCACTTGGCTCCGGGGCGCATTCCAGCGCTGAATAGCCGCGGGCAGTTGACAAGGCCCCCCTGTGCGCCTAGATTCAAACGATTGTTTGAAACAACTGAATGAGGACCGGGAGCATGGCCGAATACAAGGCGCCACTGCGGGAGATGCACTTCCTGCTGCACGAAGTCTTTGCCGCGGACCAACTCTGGGCGCGCCTGCCGGGGTTGGCGGGCGCGGTGGAACGCGAGACCGCGGACGCGATTCTCGAGGAAATGGCCAAGCTGGCCGCCAATACCCTGGATCCGCTCAACCGCTCCGGCGACGAAGAGGGCTGTCACTGGGTGGAGGGTGAGGTCACCACGCCAGCGGGCATGAAAGAGGCCTATGCCACCTACTGCGAGGGCGGCTGGGGCGCACTGCTCGGTAACCCGGAGTACGGCGGCATGGGCATGCCGAAGATGCTCGGTGCCCAGGTGGAGGAAATGATCAACTCTGCCAGCATCTCCTTTGCCCTGTATCCAATGCTGACCGCCGGCGCCTGTCTGGCCATCGATACCCATGCGAGCGAAGCGCTGAAACAGAAATATCTGCCCAAGATGTATGAGGGCACCTGGGCCGGGGTGATGGATCTGACCGAACCCCACGCCGGAACAGATTTAGGCATGATCCGCACCAAGGCGGAACCCCAGGAGGACGGCAGTTACAGAATTACCGGCAGCAAGATCTTTATCACCGGCGGCGATCAGGATCTTTCAGAAAATATCGTGCACCTGGTTCTGGCCAAGCTGCCAGATGCGCCTGCGGGGTCGCGGGGTATTTCTCTATTCCTGGTGCCGAAATATCTGGTCAATGAAGACGGTAGTCTCGGCGAGCGCAATGGGGTCCACTGTGGTTCCATCGAGCACAAGATGGGAATCAAGGCCTCAGCCACCTGCGCGATGAATTTCGACGGCGCCAAGGGCTGGCTGGTGGGCGAGGTGAATAAGGGGCTAGCGGCCATGTTCACCATGATGAACTACGAGCGCCTCGGGGTCGGCATTCAGGGCCTGGGCGCGTCTGAACGCAGCTATCAAAACGCGCGCGAATATGCCCTCGAACGCATTCAGAGCCGCGCACCGAGCGGTCCCCAGCAGCCGGATAAGGCCGCGGACCCGATCATTGTCCACCCGGACGTGCGCCGCATGCTGTTGACCCAGAAGGCATTGATCGGCGCCGGCCGCGCGCTTTCCACCTATGTGGCCCAGTGGTTGGATATCGCCAAATTCGGCGAGGGCGAGGAAAAGCAGCATGCGGAAGGCATGGTCGCGCTACTGACCCCGGTGGCCAAAGCCTTTATCACCGATGCCGGACTCGAGTGCACCGTGCTCGGTCAACAGGTATTCGGCGGGCACGGCTATATCCGCGAGTGGGGCCAGGAACAGCTGGTGCGCGATGTGCGTATTACCCAGATCTATGAAGGCACCAACGGTATTCAGGCGCTGGACTTGGTGGGCCGCAAAACGGTGGCCAACGGCGGGGCTTATTTCGAGTTATTTGCCACTGACGTACAGGCGTTTATCGACCGCGAGGGCGGCCGCGAGGAAATGGCCGAGTTTGTCCTGCCGCTATCGGCCGGGCTGCAGTGCCTGAAAGAGGTCACCGCCAGTCTGATCGCCCGCGCCAAGGAAGACCCCAACGCCCCGGGGGCCGCTTCGGTGGAATATCTGCACCTGTTCGGCTATGTGGCTTATGCCTATATGTGGGCCAGAATGGCCGCGAAAGCACTGCCGAAGGCGGGGGAGGACGATTTCTACAAGGGACAGGTGAAGACGGCGCGCTTCTATTTCGCCCGCCTGCTGCCCCGCACCCAGTCCCTGGCCGCCAGCGTCAAGGCAGGCAGCGGCACTTTGATGGATATCGAGGCGGAGCTCTTCTGACCTTTCCCCATAGTGACGGGGCGCCTGTGTACCGGCGCCCCCGAACTTCTAGTTTTTCTCTAAGCAGGGCGCAAATTCACTGTGCTTTCTTAACAGACTCAGGCAATTCTTCTAAACTCGGACCGGCGGCGCCCGGCGCACCCGCGGCGAATAAGAACAATGAGCGCGATTGCCCATGTCCGAAAAGCCCGAGAAGAAACTCTCCGACGCAGACCAGGCAAGGGTCGACAAGTATTTGCACAGTGGCTTTAACCAGGTGGAGCGCAAGCCCTTCCGCCCCCTGTTACTGCTGTTGGTGATTGTCGTTGTGTTGAGCTTGCTGTCCCTGCTCAGCGTGTTTATCGCCAGCACTAAAGGCGTCGTGTAAACCTCTCTCCCACTGGGAACGCTTTGCGTTACATGCTCCCTAATGCCACTATGGTTTTCCATTCCTCCGGGCGCACCGGCTGAATCGAAAGCCGCCCCTGCTTTACCAGTACCATTTCTGCGAGATCTGGATTTTGCTTGATCTCTGTTAGTGGCACCGGCCGCGCGAACTCGCTCTGCCAGCGGATATCCACACAGTACCAGCGCGGCTTGTCCCCGCTCGCCTTGGGGTCGAAGTATTTGCTCCCGGAGTCGAACTGGGCCGGGTCCGGGTAGGCGGCGCGCACCACTTTGGCGGTGCCCACTACTGCGGGTACCTTGCAGGCACTGTGATAAAAGAGCACACAATCGCCTTTTTGCACACGGTCGCGCAGAAAATTGCGCGCCTGGTAGTTGCGAATGCCGTCCCAGCGGCCCGTTTGGCCCGGCTCGGCGGCCAGATCGCGGATGCTGTATTCGTCGGGTTCGGACTTGAATAGCCAGTAGTTCATATCGATGCCCTTGCGGCAGCCTGTCCTTATGTTGCGCCGGTTGGTATTTCTCCAGCGGCGGACGCCATTTAGTATGACAGCCAGTGAAAGTGTCAACCCGGCGCCGGCGGCGCCACGATACGGGAATTTATGGGCAACAATGCAATTCAATGGCTGTCCGAGCGGCTCTCCGCCCAGCACTGGCAGTACTGGGCGCTACAGTTGTGCGGCTGGGGCGGTTACACCCTGCTGACCTTTGTCGGCAGTTTTTTCTGGGTTAAGGACCACTGGATTCATTCCGGTTATATCGCCGTGGCCACCACTTCCGGTGTCCTGCTGTCGGAGGGCATGCGCCGGGGGTTTCAAAAGCTGTGGGATAAGCCGCCCGCGGCGCGCCTTCTCGGTTCTCTGGTGGTGGTGGCGCTGGCCGCGCTTGTGTGGGCGGCGATCAAATTCGGCGGCTCCTTGTGGCTGTATGGATCGGAGGACGAACACCCCGCGGTACTGGCGATCTATTGGTTTTCCTACTCGTTTTTGATTCTGATGACTTGGGCCGCACTTTATTACGGTATCAAGTACTACAAGGCCTCACTGACCCAGCAGGAGAAGGCCCTGCGCGCCGAGTCCATGGCGCACCAGGCGCAGTTGAAAATGCTGCGCTACCAGCTCAATCCTCACTTTCTGTTTAACACGCTGAACGCCATATCCACCCTGATTCTCGACAGCCAGGGCCGGACTGCCAACGATATGGTGTCGCGCCTGTCCCAGTTTCTGCGCCACTCCCTCGATAACGATCCAATGCAGAAGGTGACTTTGGCTAAAGAGGTGGAAGCGCTGATGCTCTACCTGGACATTGAAAAAGTGCGCTTTGCCGATCGCCTGGGGGTGAATCTGGATCTGGAGGGAGAGTCGCCGCGGGCGCTGGTTCCAAGCCTGTTGCTGCAGCCGCTGGTGGAAAACGCGATTAAATACGGGATTTCTCAGCGTGAATGGGGTGGGGAAGTGTCAATCAAGGCGCGTACTTTCGCCGGTGAGCTGCTGTTGGAAGTCAGTGATAACGGCCCGGGTATGTCGGAGAGAGAACTGGCGACGCTGGCGTCCAGATCGGGTAGCGGTTACGGTGTCGGTATCCGTAATACCTGTGAACGGCTGCGGGCGCTCTAC
Organism: Microbulbifer thermotolerans; assembly: GCF_001617625.1. Lineage (NCBI taxonomy): Bacteria > Pseudomonadati > Pseudomonadota > Gammaproteobacteria > Cellvibrionales > Microbulbiferaceae > Microbulbifer > Microbulbifer thermotolerans. The sequence goes on from NZ_CP014864.1 coordinate 429,981, forward strand.
GGCGACGAGCAGAAGGTACGTTTCTGCAACCGGGCCGAGGGTGGGCTGGCAGTCCATATTCGTATTCCCTACGAACAGGAATAAGGTGATGAACGGCAAGACTGACCCTCTAAGGGCGATAGTAATCGATGACGAGCCCCTGGCGCGGCGCGGACTGTGCCTGCGCCTGGATGAGATCGGGGGGATTGAAGTCATCGCTGAGTGCGGCAACGGGCGGCAGGGACTCGAGCAAATTCTCGAGCTGCGGCCCGATGTCGCTTTTGTGGATATCCAGATGCCCGGGATCAGCGGCCTGGAATTGGTGCAGCGGATTCCGGTGGAACAGCTCCCGCAAGTGGTGTTTGTCACTGCCTACGATCAGTACGCGGTGGAGGCCTTCGAGGTCAACGCGGTGGACTATGTGCTCAAACCCATTGAGGAAGAGCGCCTGGCCCTAGCGCTGGAAAGAGTGCGGGAAAAGATAGCCAATGCCGATATCGCCAGCCAGCGGGAACAATTATTGGAAGCGGTGGCAGGTCTAACCAAAGAAGCGCCCGAGGTGCTGGAGCAAAAACTGGTGGCGGGAGAACTGGGGGGAAGTGCCTACCCGGAGAAAATTGCCATCAAGGACTCCGGCAAAATTACTTTGGTACCGACGCGGGAAATTGATTGGATAGATGCGGCCGGTGATTACATGTGCGTGCACGCCAAGGGCGAAACCCATGTGATGCGTATTACGATGAAGGAGTTGGAGCAGCAACTCGACCCGAGAGTGTTTCAACGGATTCATCGCTCCACCATCGTCAACCTCAATCGCGTGTGTGAGATCTGCGCCCACATCAACGGCGAATATCACCTGGTACTCAATAACGGTGAGCGCCTGAAAATGAGCCGCAGTTACAAGAACAAGGTTCAGCACTTTCTGTGATGGATTGTCGTCCCCGAGACTGCGTCGCCAATGCGCTGCAATTGGTTCTCAAGAGCGCCTTTCGAGCGCACATCAATCAAAGTGGGGATTGGCATTTGCTCTGAATAGACTTCTTCACACGGTAGTAAGAGGAGGAAGTCCCATGCGTTATTTGATTCCCTTAATCCTGATGTGTTCCCTCGCCGGCTACAGCCAGGCGCAGGAACGGATGCGCTCTTTGCCCTCGGATTCTTCTCAAATCCAGTATATGGGCCAGACGTATTTTGCGCACAACGGTAAATATTATCGTTATATTCCGGACGGTGGTTATTACTATAGAGTGCAGCCGCCCAAAGGAATGGTCCGTGACGTGCAGCCGCACTTCTATCGTCTCACCCCGCGGGAATACCGCGCGACGATAACTACTATGGAGGATTGCCGTAACTGGGCCGCAGCGCGTGCCAGTCGCAACCCGGCCATTGGCGGTAAGATTTACATGACCGAGCTCAATCGCTGTAAGAGCATGCTGGGTCTGCAATAACCGCCCATAAATGAAACCGTTTTGCGCCGGCCGAAGAGCCGGCGCCTTCCCTTTTTTCTTTTCCTGTATTACCTGCGCTTAACCCACGGCCGGAGTCCCGGACTCAACAGCCGCGAGCATGCTACTGCATCCGCCGTTTCTCAATATACCCGCGCTCCGGAGAAATAATTTTCCGTGATGAGTGGGGGTGGACACCCCCGCTGAATAAACTTCCGGTAATTATGTGAAGAGGAGTAGCCGCCATGCGCTGCGCCACAGTACTTCTGCTCAGTCTCACTGTCACTTTTGCCTGGGCGAATGACAGAGGGGGACGTCAGCTTACCGGTACCTCGCAACTTCTCGTGCGCGGTGAAAGTTATTATTACGCTGGCGGATTGTTTTACCGCCCGACCAAAGGCGGTTACATGCGTGTCGATGCACCTGTCGGCGCGCGGGTTCCCTTTGTGCCTAAAATAAAAGGCACTTTTACTATGGGCGGTGAACGCTATTTCGTCGCGCACGACGGCACCTTCTTTTGGTACGACCCCAGGGGCGGAGATTACACCGTAGTGAATGAGCCTTACGGCTGGCGCGACTATTTCCGTGTGTCGCCGGAATACCGTGCAGTTCCAGTGCCCCGGCCGGTACAGTATGAGGAAATACCGCGCGCATACCCGCGCCCCTATGCCAGATACCGCGGTAATTACGGCGGCTACTGGGGCTACGGCTACTACGGCCGCTATGGTTTCCGTGACGACATCTACGATGAAAGTTATCGCGAGCGTAAATCCACCTGCCGGCGCATAGCGCGGGACCAGTCGCGTCGGGATAAGGTAGGACCCTACCGCCGCCAGCCGGGCAACTACTGGGATGAATATGAGCGCTGCATGCGTTAGGGAACCTTTGATTAATTCGCGTGAACACTATGGTAGGTTCCGGGGCACTCAGGCAATAGGATGGCCATTTCGAAAACGCACGAGTACTTCCCTACAGCTCCGCCGGATACATCCTTGTATCCGACGGTTTCGAAATGGCCGGCCTATCACCTGAGCTTCTCATCTGGCTCCAAAGCGTTTTTACGCCAGGAAGTGAATCAATCAGGGGTTCCTTAGATTCACGGTATGTCGCTACTTAGCGATCGCAATTTTTCTTTCCGCCGCACGCCCGGCTAGTCTTTAGAGGTTCCTTAGGGAATTTCCGCTGTCATTGTGCCGAGGGAAGGCCATGTTGAGGGAAAAGGATTTTTCCGCACGCTGCCGTGTGTGTGCACTAATCGCCACCATATTGCTTTCCGCCTGCGGAGGAGGAGGCGGCGGGGGCAGTCACTCCGGCGGTGACAAAGTGGTGTGTGAAACCAGCGACGCCATTGTCCCCCCAGACGGTTGCGGTCGTCTGCTGGTCGGTTTTACCGATCTGGACGGGGATTTCGTCCGTTATCAGGTTGCCATCACTTCACTGCGGGTTTTGCGTGCCAACGGTACAGGCATTGAGTTGTTGGAAAAAGACAACACCGTCGACCTAGTGCAATACAAAGGACTGGCGGAATTGGTAACCGCGGCGACACTTCCGGTGGATGTCTATGTGGGTGTGGAGATTACCCTCGATTACACGGACGCAGATATCCGCGTAGATGTGGACGGTGCAGCGGAGAAAGTGGAAGTGCGCTATCCGGATGGGCGCCGCGTCCGCGAGCTGAAATTGACACTGGATCTGGACCCCGATAACCGGCCGCTGGCAAGGCCAGTGCCGCCGCCGCTCCTGCTGTTGGATTTCAGCCTCACCGCTTCCCATATCGTCGACACTCGAGAAACACCGCCTTTGGTGGAAATCTATCCGGTGATCACCGCGGAAGCGAATCCCCCGCCGCCACAAAAATTTCGCCTGCGTGGCCCTCTGCTGGATGTGGACCAGCGCCAGCTCTCGTACCGCATCGCCCTGCGCCCTTTCTATCTGAGCAGGGGCCGTCAGGGTGGCGTTGAGATCTTTGTCGACGGCAATACTGAATGGGAGATTGATGGCGAGGTTTTTTTCAGCACCAATGGCTTGGCGGCCCTTGAGGAACAGCCCGCCGATACGGCCACACTCGCCTTCGGCCATTTCGATTCAGACAGGCACCGCTTTACGGCCAGCGTGGTCTACGTCGGCAGTAGTGTGCCGGGGGAAATTCAGGAGGCGTTGCACGGCCACGTACTGGCGCGCGAAGGCAATTTGCTGACGCTGATCGATACACGCTTGATCCGCACTGACGGCAGTGTCCTTTACGAAGATGAGCGGCAACTGCTGCTCCCCGTGGATACACGGGTGATAAGACCGGGTTTTTTTACCGCGCAGAGGACTTCTGCCGCCGTTTCCGTTGGGCAGCGCATTACCGCTCTCGGCCTGTGGAAAGATGCACAGTGGCTCAATGCCGCCGAAGTGCGTCTGTTGCCGACCGCATTGGATGCAACGGTAAACCGAGCCAGTGAAAAAACGCTCGACGTTACTACCCTGGCATTCGGCAACCGCGATTCCCTGTTGTTCGACTACGCCGGTACGGGGCGCGAAGAAGCCGACGATGCAGACCCATTCAACTATCTGGTCGACATACAATCACTGGAACCGCGCAAGTGGGCAAAGTATGCGCCGCTGCGTATTTTCGGTTATGTCGCAGCATACGGCAGCGCGCCACCGGATTTCGACGCCGTGGCTGTTGAGGACTTCACCGAGCGGGGCGCGCAACTGATGGTCACCTGGGCCGGAGACGGCAGCACGCAAGCGTTATTGAGTCTGGATGCGAATGGCCTGCGGCCGAACCTGGCAGCGGGTATTTTGGGCAGCGATTTTTATATCCGTCGCGGCGCTGTCTTTACCAATCTGTTGGATCTGAACCGCGCGATACTGCTACAACCGGTGCTGGAGCACGGACTTTACGCCATTGTCGCGGGGGACCTCATCAGGCTCTATTCGGACTTCGGAGCGTTCGCTGTCGATTTGGACCGCTATATCGTCGGTGGCGCCGCGGTAAAAATACTGCATGCCGAGGGCGGTTATCGCAGCGGCGCCGTTGTCATGAGCGTAAACCAATTGGAAGTGGTGCTGGGGAATATTGATTAATTTGCCTCGATGTGAAAAGGAAACTCCAACCCCGATGAGTAGCGCAAGTAACGCGATAGACCGTGCAAATCTGTCGGGTACAGGAAGGTGTCCAACGGAACGAGCGGGAAACGCGGGAAACCTTCGTGTTCTGCCCGGGATTTTTCCTTCGGAGCAGCTGCGCTCTATGACAGGCGAATACCGTGTTGTCTCTTTTCTCATTACCCGCGCTGTTGAGGTCGGTATCCGCATCCTGGTGTTTTTTATTCTGTGCCTGTTGTTGGGCGGAATCTCCCCGTTTGCCAATGCCCAGCTGCCCGGACAGAAAAAAGAGCAATTCGAGCCTGTGATTCCCAATTTCAGTGCTCCCTCCGCCGATTGGTGGAGCGGCTGGCCCGACGCCTCGCGAGAGGAGCGCCGGGAGTGGTTGCAGGACCTGACTCTCGCCTGGGAAGAATGGCGGAATCAATTGCCGGAAGAAGAGGGACTGCAAAAGCAGGCGGCAGCCATCGATAAAGCTTTGAAAGGGGTGGAAATCACCTGGCGCAAACACGCGGAATACCAGCGGATACCGCTGTTGCAAGACGTAAAATTCCCACCCGATCCGAATATCCTGACCTGGGCCGAGTCCGATGCCGCCGTGAACCGCGGGCGCCTGCGTCTATTCGGACTGCAGCTGGAGGCGCGCCAGCTGGACGATACTCTGAGCCAGTCGCTGGTCCAACTGCGCAAGCAGATAGTGCGTATGCGCGAGGCAAAAGGTCAGGCGAAAAAGGAATCCGCCGCACTGGCTCTGCTGCTGGCGCAGATTAACCAGCTAAATATCATTGAGCAGAGCGAATCCCTGCAGGACCAGTTGAAAGCCTGGCAGGAGCAGCTGGACCTGGCGGAGGGCCAATTGAACCGCATGCTCGCGGAACTGCAGTTTAGCAGCGAAGCCGGAGAGGCACTGGTAAAAGACATAGAAAAACAGACAGCGGAAATCGACCAACTGGCGGCGGAGCGCACGGCGCTACAGAGCGCCACAGTGGAATCGACTGAACCGGAGGCCAACCTGAAAAAAGACCTCGCCCTGATGCAGTTGGAGGTCGATTTGCTCGAAGGCTACCTGGAAAAGCGCAAGGATGAGTTACTGCTTTCCACTAACAGTGTACTGGGAGAAGTGGAAGAAAAACTCCCCCTGGTGGTGAGTCGTGATCTGGTGGATTCCGCGCGTACCCTGATCGATGGTATATCGCGACAACTGAATATCCGCCAGCGCCAAGTGGTCGCCTGGCGGAGCGAGGAAGGGCAGGAATTGGACCGCTGGTGGCGCGCCTTTGAGCGCATCGACAGCGGTTTGGCCCGGGCCCGCGACCTGATCGATGATGTACAGCGCTACGAGTTGGCGCAACTGCAGGTTTACAAGGAGCGCCAGGGGTGGTGGGCGACGGTACGAGAGCGCACTGGCTATTTTTCCGATCTCTTCTACCGCCGCTGGCGCGAATTGGCAGACTACCAGCTATTCACCATCGCCCAAAATCCCATTACCCTGCGCCAGATTGCCAAAATCATCTTTGTACTGGTGAGTGCCTGGCTGATTTCAGGGCTTACACGTCGTTTCCTGAACCGTTTGGTTCGCAAGAAGCGCGCCAGTGAACAGTCGATGTATAACCTCGGCCGGGTGCTGCACTACAGCATTATTGCTGTGGGGCTTGTGGTCGCGCTCGCCATGCTGGGACTGGATACCTCTAAGCTGGCGTTGGTGGCCGGCGCCCTTTCCGTGGGTATCGGTTTCGGTTTGCAGGCAATTTTTTCCAATTTTATTTCCGGATTAATTTTGTTGTTCGAGCAGCCGCTGCGCGTGGGGGATCTGGTGGAACTGGAATCCGGCGTTTTTGGTCGCATTCGCGATATCAACGTGCGTTCGACACGCATCACTACTCGCGACAATGTGGATATTCTGGTGCCGAATTCAGAGTTTGTTGCTGGTCGAGTGATCAACCACACATTGGAAGATCCAGTGCGCCGCATTCACGTTCCCTTTGGCGTGGCTTACGGATCGGACCCGGATCTGGTGCGCGAGGCGGCCATGGAAGCCGCGCGGCGGGTCAACATCACCCACACCGACTGGAAGCGCAAGACCGAGGTGTGGCTGATGGAGTTCGGCGAGAGCGCACTTCGCTTCAAGCTGGTGGTCTGGGTAAACAGCAATATGGTGTCTTCCCTGGGAGACCTCTATGCACTTTACAACCTGGAGCTGCTGCGTGAATTCCGAGAGAAGGGTATAGAGTTCCCCTTTCCCCAGCGGGATCTGCATTTGCGCAGTTGCGAGGCGCCGTTGCCGATAACGCGAAAAAACGGCAACTAGCCCTAGGGAACCTCTGATTAATTCGCGTGAACACTATGGTAGGTTCCGGGGCACTCAGGCAATAGGATGGCTATTTCAAAACGCACGAGTACTTCCCTATAGCTCCGACGGATACCGCCTTGTATCCGACGGTTTCGAAATGGCCAGCCTATCACCTGAGCTTCTCATCTGGCTCCAAAGCGTTTTTACGTCAGGAAGTGAATTAATCAGAGGTTCCCTAGATTTTGACGGTTTGTGATTGGGAAGTCTCAGCGGTATTCTGGGGCGCTAACCCACTAGTCACAGTAGATCGCTCCTGTGTTGATTATTCCCCTACAAAACAAGCCCGACTGGCGCCGGCCGCCACTGATGTGCTTTGCCTTGATTGCCATCAACCTGCTGGTGTTCGTGTTTTATCAGGGCGGCGATGAAGCGCGCTGGCAAAAAGCGGAAAACTACTACTTTTCCAGCGACTTGCCGGAGTTGGAGGAGCAGCGTTTCCTGATCTATGTCAACGAAGTCCGCCCCGAGTGGCGCACTCAGGTGGATGCCCAGGGAGAGGACTTTGTCTACCGCGAACTGCTGTGGAACCCGGAATTTCACCACTGGCTTGTGCGGCACCTGAAGGAGGAAGGTGAAGCCGAATGGCTGGCACAGCGGCAACACTTCGCTAAATTGCGCGATCGTCTCAGCAGTATCGCCTATGGGCTGGTGCCCGCCGAACCGAGACCGTCGGGACTCATCGGCCATATGTTTTTGCACGGTAGTTGGGATCACCTGATCGGCAACATGGTGTTCCTGCTGCTGTTTGGACTGTCGGTGGAACTGGCACTGGGCGGATTGTGGTTCGCCGGCCTTTACCTTGCGGGCGGTCTCGCCGCCGCGGGCCTGCATATGGCCGTGGAGGCGGGCAGCCCGGTGCCCATGGTCGGCGCCTCCGGCGCCGTGTCCGCCGTCATGGGCATGTTTGTCGCCGTCTACGGCGTACGCCGCATGCGATTTTTCTATACCATCGGCTTTATTTTCGGCGAATTTAGCGCGCCGGCCCTGATGGTGTTGCCCCTGTGGCTGGCCAAGGAAATCTTCGGGTACTTTTACGGCGATGCGGGTATCGCCTACTGGGCCCATACCGGCGGCCTGCTGGCCGGATTCGTCTTCACCCTTATACTGCTCAGCTACCGTCCCGCAGTGAAGCAAATGCCGATGGAGGATGAACCGCCGTCGCCGCAGCAGGGCGCAATAGCGCGCATCGACCGGTTTCAGGAGGAAGGCAAACTGCTCGAAGCCGCACAGGCCGCCACCATGGCAATTCGCCAGTACCCCCAGTCGCTGCCACTGATTGAGCGCGCCATCGCGTTAACCGCCTCAGCACCGGAAAGCGAAGCCTACCACCGCGCGAATCTCGCGCTCTTCGCGCTGGCGGATAATACCGAAATCGACGCCCGTGCCCTGTCTAACGGCTATCACCGCTACCTGCAAACCAGCACAAACCCACGCGCCCTGACACCCAAAGCCTGCCTCCTGCTGGCCCGCCGTGCAGCGCGGGAACACGACTGGGCGTGGCTGGAAGCGCTACTGCGCCGCTTGTTGCGCCAGCGGGTGGATCACCCATTGCTGCCCAAGCTGGGAATGACCCTGGTGAACCACTACCGACGTGTAGGAGAGGAAGCACAAGCGCGAGAGATTTTGGATCTGCTGCAATTGAAAACGAGCGTATAGAATTTGCAGCGGAGAGAACTGCGCGCTCAGCGGAAAAATATGTCCGTACGCAATTATGTATTGGCTGATACTGCGTTTGCGGCTGTGTGCAATTTCATTAAAATGCACTCCACATCTACAGCGCCTAAAAAGCAAGTACTTGAAGTGAGGACGACCTCACCTCTCAAATTTCATCAGGGGACGGCCCCGTAAGTAAGTTGAGAGGAGTTTATGAACTGGTTCCTTTTATTTATTGCGGGCCTCTTGGAGGTTGTCTGGGCAATTGGGCTAAAGTATTCGGAAGGGTTTACGAAGTTCTGGCCTAGTATTTGGACAATATTTTCGCTCGTCGCGAGCTTTCTTTTATTAGGTATATCGCTGAAAAGCTTACCTGTAGGTACAGCCTATGCAATATGGGTAGGTATTGGCGCTGTTGGTACCGCGCTTTTCGGCATGATTCTCTTCGATGAACCAGCCAGTGCCTTCAAAATAGTGAGTTTGGGGCTAATCTGTATTGGTATCGCCGGGCTCAGGTTGGCACAAACCTAAAATAATTACACAGATAACTCCCGCCATTGACGGGAGCCTGCTGTTTTTAGATACGTAAAACAGGCCCCCATTCCCCCTTAGCCGGCCGCTTCCGCTTTGGTCAGTATTTGCGCCAGCGTATCCACTTGCTTGCGCAGACTGGTATCGGGAAAGTGCTTCTTGATAAAAGCCAATAATTGCTTAGCCGTGTCTTCCCGGTTAAATCCATCGATATAAATCTGTGCCAGTAGCAGGTAGGCGGCATCCAGGTTCCGGTAGTCTTTGTTGTGTTTATGGAGATTGGTAAGGAGTAAGGCCGCCGGGCGGAATTTCTGTTGGCGGTAGAGTGCTTCCGCCAGTTGGTGACGGACATGGGGCTTATCGATGGTGGGGGGCGGATTGGTGGCCAGATAGAGTTCCGCCGCGGTGTGGGCGCGGTTCATGAGGATAAATTTTTCCAGCAGGTGGGGCGCAAGCTCGCGCAGGGCTTTTTTGTCCTGAGTGGCCAGCAGCAAACGGTAGTAGCGTTCGTTCAGAGCCGATTCGTCCGGGTAACGGCGCAGGCATTCCACCAGGGTTTGGCGGGCCGCTTTGAAGTCGCCTTCACGCATCAGTATGTTGGCTTCTGCCTGGGCCCGGGCGCAGTCAAAGTCGCGCTCTTCCAGGTAGCTGTCATCGTCATCACGGATGGCGGAAATACCCAGCTGCTGCTGCCGCGAAAGGCAGATATATCCCATCATGGCACTGGTGACGATGGCGAAGTAGGTGGTGGTTGCGGCGATCACTGGAATCAGGGCCCAAGGGGGAAGTTTGTCTGCCACCAGCATAAGCAGGTAACCGGGGGCAGCGGAGATGGCGCCGGTGCTGAGCCATAACAATAAATAGGGCCAGCCGATAATCAGGGTGAACTGCAGCAGTTTTAGCGGGTTGATGGCCGCCCGCAAGCTGCCTTCCAGAGCCAGAACGATCATCGCCGCTGGTGTGAGTAATGAAAGAGCAATAGAGTAAAGCTGAAGTGCGCCGGGGCCGATGGAAAGCAGTTTGTAGCCGACGAAACCGGCGATCAGGGACATGCCGATCACTTTCAGAAACAGCGGTGCGCTGTTGCCGTCCATGGCGTCGCCGAAGCCAGGTGCCTGCAATTGGCCGCCGGCCAGTGTTTGGATGACTAACAGGTTGTAGCGGGTAACCAGGGCAAAGGCGCCGAGCAACATGAGCAACGAAACGATTCCCGGCCCCGATATCAGCAAGCCTACTGCCGCCGCCAGTGCTATCACGGTCAACGGTCCCGGTTGCAGCGCGTATTTGAAATAAAAGATGCCCATCTGCCAGAAGGGTTTGGCGCTGTTGCTCGCGCCGATATAGCTGAGCGGCTTGTGGCACAACGGGCAGTCGGGTTGGCCGTTGCGGTAGTTGGCGCTGGAGCCAGGGATACAAGTATCGCAGTAATAGCGGCCGCAGGGCTGGCAGTGCCAAGAGGCTTCTGTTGTGGAATGGTAGGTACAATTGTTAGTCATACTACTCCCAGTATTGTTGTTATTTCCCTGTGCGTAGTTTATCGGTATTTATGCGAGTGGCGCAAATTTCATTTTGAGCTTGAGATTGTTCGAGTCAGTGCGGTGTCTCTATTTTGCGCGGAGGTGCATATTCGGCCGTTTCATTTCTATTGCTGATTCTGCAGTTGGGGTGCGGGATGCAGATGTTTATCGTGACTGGATTGATAAAATTATCTGAGCCTTTCTTGTGCCACTTTCGGATTTTGGGTGGAAGTGACCGAATTTGGGGAAAAATATAAAAATAATTTCGCAAGAAAAAATGCTAATTTTTTGCTTGTTAATGCATTTTTATTATGAAAATAATTTCTAAAAAAGAATAATGGTTTTTTAAGGCGGTGTCTGAATAATTTCTGCACTTTAGTGGCGCATCTTGAACCAGTTGATACTGTTCCGGAGTTTGGCAATACCGATAATTGCAGTATCCTAGCTCCTGAGAGGGATAAATTGCTCCTGTTCTCACAGTACGTCTGTTGCTGGTTGTTTAGAACGCAAGGCGTCCACTTGTGCTCTTTTACTGTCAATAGATCTTCCCCGCTGTTACCCATAAAGAGGACCCGCCATGACGATTGATGCATTTTTCGTACCCAATGTTTCCCTGATGGGAGAAGGGTGCCTCGCTTCTTTGCCTGAGCGTGTGAAAATGCTCAAGGGAAAAAAACCGCTGTTGGTTTCCGACAAAGGTATGACAGACCTCGGTTATACCGCTCGAGTTACGGAATTACTGAAATCTGAAGGTATCGATTGCGCTGTATACGACGGCACTGTACCTAACCCCACTGACCATAACGTTGAAGAAGGCACGGAGATTTACAGTAAGGAAAACTGTGATCTGCTGATTTCCTTGGGGGGCGGGAGTTCGCACGATTGCTGTAAGGGGATTGGTATTCTGGTGACCAATGGTGGGAAGATCCAAGATTATGAGGGGTTGGACCAATTAAAGGCCGCTCTGCCTCCTTTTATCGCCATCAATACCACCGCTGGTACCGCCAGTGAGATGACCCGTTTTACCATTATTACCAATAGCTCCAATCATGTGAAAATGGCTATTGTCGATTGGAGGGTTACGCCGGATGTAGCGATTAACGACCCGGAATTGATGGTCGATATGCCTCCTTCCTTGACAGCTGCCACCGGTATGGATGCTCTGACCCACGCTGTGGAAGCTTATGTGTCCACCGACGCAACACCTATCACCGATGCTTGTGCACTCCAGGCGATTCGCTTAATCGGTCAGTATCTGCGCAAAGCGGTGGCCCGTGGCGATGATATGGAAGCCCGGGACAAGATGGCCTATGCAGAATATCTGGCCGGTATGGCATTCAACAATGCTGGTCTGGGTTATGTACACGCAATGTCGCATCAGCTGGGCGGTTTCTATAACTTGCCTCACGGCGTATGTAACGCTCTGCTGCTGCCGCACGTGTGCCGTGTCAACCTGATGGCTCGCACCGAGCGCTTTGCCGATATCGCCGATGCTTTGGGGCAAGTAACTGACGGGCTGTCTGAGCGGGATGCCGCTTATTTGGCCATTGAGGCTATCGAAGCCTTGTCGAAGGATGTGGGAATCCCGCAGACGTTGAGCGAGCTCGGTGTGAAGGACGAAGATATTCCAACTATGGTGGGCAATGCGCAGAAGGATGTCTGCTGCTTGACTAATCCCCGTAAGTTGAAAGACGACGAAGTGGCCGCTATCTATAAAGCTGCGCTATAAGCGATTACCAGAGACGTCGAAGTAAATCTCTGAGTAATTTGCTCTTTGACGACAAAATACTCTGAAGTCGGATGAAAAGCTCAGGTGGTGGGATGCGCATTTCGAAACCGCCGGATGCCGGGAGGCATCCGACGGAGGTACAGGAATGTAGCTGTGCGTTTTCGAAATGTACCCCCCCATTGCCTGAGCACCCCATAACCAACTACAGCGCTCAGGCGAATTAATCAGAGGTTCCCCAGCGCTTCCTCGAAAGGCTTATCCCAGCCTTTTCATTAGTGTTTGCGCTTGATTGTCCCTTGCAGGATTGTGCCGGGGGCTACGGTATTAAATACAGTGCCGTATTTACGCACGTTATTGTGCAAAAGCTCCAACTTTCGATCAGGCTCGTCGGTATCGACAATAATTTCGTAATTGATGGACTCCATTTTTGGCGGCACATCCTGACGGATGCCGTGTAAATGAATTTCTACACTGCGTAGCTCAAAATTCAGCATGGGCGTAACGCGTTCAATGCCCTTGAGCATGCAGGCGGATACAGCCGCTAACAATAGTTCGGCGGGATTAAACGCATCTTTTCTCCCCGCCAGATCGGTATCCAACTCCAGTTTGGCTTCCTTGCAGTGGGCTAGGCTACCGTGTGCATCGACACGCTGTGCCTGCACATGGAAATGCATTTTTTGCGCTGTATCGCTCATGACGTATTCCTCTTCGAAACGGGAGAACAGGCAGATTGAATTTGATACCTTGCATGCATCATTGAATAAGGCTACCTCACTTCAAAATAGGGTGGGAGAGGTGAGCCGGGTAGGCTGGTAGAATACCGCTGAATCCACCCGACGATTTGAGTAAAGGATGCAGTATGACGAAGGCAATGCAGGTTCAGTTGGTTGAGACGCCCGCAGAAGACATTTGGGGCGGGGAAAAGGGGTTGTTGAGTTTTACCGAAACTGGCGCCACTGTGCACGCCACCAAGGCGGTTGGAGGGCCGCTGGTTGCGGCACAGCGCGCAGCGCGCCGTCTGGATGGTATGGGTATCGGAGCAGTAGCTCTGGCCGGTGATGGCTGGGATATGGAGCGGCGCTGGGCCTTCTGGGCCGGTTTCTTTAACCCGCGCAAAGACAACGCCCTGGACTGGGGTACCGGCGATGCCGCAGAGTTGAAAGAGCTGGCCGCGCGGGAAAAGGCCGCGCGCTGGGTAAGGGAAATCACCAACGGCACGCCGGAAGAAGTCTCTCCCCGCGTTCTGGCGGAGCGCGCAGCGGCGCTGCTCTCGGAGCTGGCGCCTGAGGCGGTGAGCCACAAGATCATCGCCGGCGATGCACTGTTGCAGGAGGGGTTTGTCGGCATCCACACCGTGGGCCGCGGCAGTGTGCGCGAGCCGGTGATGCTGCAGCTGGATTACAACCCCGGTGGCGATGAACAGGCTCCGGTGGATATCTGTTTGGTCGGCAAGGGGATTACGTTTGATTCCGGCGGCTACAGCATCAAGCCCTCCAGCGGTATGGCGACGATGAAGTCCGATATGGGCGGCGCGGCCATGCTCACCGGCGGTCTGGCCCTGGCGATCGCACGCGGATTGCAAAAGCGTATCAAATTGTACCTTTGCTGCGCGGAAAACCTGATCTCGGGCCGGGCGTTCAAGCTGGGCGATATTATTCAGTATAAAAATGGTGTTTCCGTCGAAGTGTTAAATACCGATGCCGAGGGGCGCCTGGTGCTGGCGGATGGACTGATTGCCGCTTCCGAACAGGAACCGCGCTGGATTCTCGATGCCGCCACGCTCACCGGCGCCGCCAAGATGGCGGTGGGGCGCGATTACAATTCCGTACTGAGCCTTGAGGACGAGGCGGCGCAAAAGGTGTTGGACGCGGCCGCGGCGGAAAATGAAAAAGCCTGGCGCTTGCCACTGGAGCCCCTTCATCTGGAACAGATCCCGTCCAGCTTTGCCGATATTGCCAACGTGGGTGCGGATGGCAGCCCCGGTGCCTCCACGGCCGCTGCCTTCCTGGCCCGCTTTGTGCGTGACGATGGGCGCAAGTGGGTGCATATGGATCTGTCCGGCTCATACCAGCCTAGTGGCAATGATCTCTGGGCCCCGGGGGGCAAGGGACATGGTGTGCGCACCATCGCGCGTTTCTTGCAGGATAGCTGAAGCGGCGGTAAAACCTGAACGGGCGTCGGATGGTGCCCGTTTACTGAAATGCTAGGGAGCCGCTGATTAATTGGCTCCTGGGCGACAAAGCGACATATCACCCAAATGAGAAGCTCAGGTGATGGGATGTGCATATCGAAACCGTCGGATACAAGGAGGTATCCGGTGGAGCTGCAGGGAAGCACTCGTGTGTTTTCGAAATACCCATCCCATTGCCTGAGCGCCCCGGAACCAACGGCCGCGCTCAGGCGAATTAATCAGAGGCTCCATAGGAAAAAGTAGGCCTGCCTTGAACAAAAAGGAGCAGCTGCTATATCACCGCGCCGATATGCCAGGGCGCGAACTCGTTGTCGCCATAATCGAGCTGTTCGCTGGCACTTTTCTCTCCGGATGCAATGGCGAGCACTCGCTGGAAAATCATCTCTCCACACTCGGCCACCGTGTAGTGGCCTTCGATTATGCCTCCGCAGTCGATATCCATATCTTCGCGCATGCGCTGAAACAGCTGTGAGTTGCTGGCCAGTTTAACACTGGGCACGGGCTTGGCGCCGAAGGCGGAACCCCGTCCGGTGGTGAAGCAGACAATATTGGCACCGGCCGCTATTTGCCCGGTGACAGAGACGGGGTCGAATCCTGGACTGTCCATAAATACCAGTCCTTTCTTGCGCACGCGCTCCGCGTATAGATAGACATCCTGCAGCGCGCTGGTGCCGCCCTTGGCCTGGGCGCCCAGGGATTTTTCCGCGATGGTGGTTAGTCCCCCGGCCTTGTTGCCCGGTGAAGGGTTATTGTTCAGGGCCGCACCGTTTATTTCCGTGTAGTGCTCCCACCAGCGGATTCTATTCAGGAGTTTCTGTGCTACTTCCGGTGATACTGCACGGCGGGTAAGCAGGTGCTCGGCGCCATAAATTTCTGGTGTTTCTGAATAGATCACTGTGCCGCCGTGGCGTACCAGTAAATCCGCCGCAGCCCCCAGAGCCGAATTGGCGGTGATACCGGAAAAGGCGTCGCTGCCGCCGCACTGCACTGCGAGTGTCAGCTCCGAAGCTGATACCCGCTCTCGTTCGCAGGCGTTGGCCAGTGGCAGCATTTCACTGAGTTTGGCCACGCCCGCCTCAATGGCGGCGCGGGTGCCGCCCGAGCCCTGAATCGTCATCGTCTGGAACAGAGGGCCTGTCTCCAGGCCGCATTCGCGCAGCAGGTGATTCACCTGCATTGCCTCGCAGCCGAGACCGATTAAGAGCACGCCGGCAAAATTGGGGTGGGAGATATAGCCTTGCAAGGTGCGCATCAGTGTGCGGTAACCCTCACCGCTGGTGGACATGCCGCAACCGCTGTCGTGGCCGAGAGCCACCACACCATCAATATTGGGGAAATCGCGCAGCTGACCACTGTTGGTGACGCGGGCAGCGATGGCCCGGGATACGGTGACGGAGCAGTTCACCGTGGAAACGACGGCGAGAAAATTACGCGTGCCAACCCGGCCATTGGCGCGGCGGAAGCCGCGAAAAGAGGCTCTGGCATTTTCCTCGATATAGTCGGTAACCGGTACTTGGCTGCAAAACGCATAGTCGGGCTTGTGCGCCCCGGCATGCATATTGTGCTCGTGCACATGTTCGCCGGTGGCGATATCGGTACAGGCGAACCCGATGACCTGGCCGTACTTGAGCACGGCGTCTCCCCGGCTGATGGGGCGAACCGCCACTTTGTGCATGGCCGGTACGTCGGTGGCCAACTGCAGCATATCGCCGCGCCAGTTCACCAGACTGCCCGCTGGCATCTGGGCGCGGCACAGGGCCACGTTGTCGGCTTCGTGAATATGAATAAGGTCCATCCGTACACTGACTCCGCAGCCCGTAGGCGGTTACAAATCTTTTTATATCGCGCTTGGGTTCTGTGAATGGTTGCAATCTAGCACTATATTGGTAAGGCCGCAATGTTGAATTTTGGTAAGACTATAAAGGTGGCCGATCGGTTGTTGTGGTTTAGCCCCATCTGCTAAACTGCGCCACACCTTCTTTATTGCCAATTGCTTACGGAGAGACAGTCCATGCAGGGTTCGCGACTCTACCAACAGGTGGCCGAAAAGCTCGCCGCGGCCATCGCCGCCGGCGACTATCCTCCCGGAACCCGCCTGCCGGCGGAGCGCAAGTTGGCGGAACGTTTCGAGGTGAGCCGCCCCACGGTGCGCGAGGCCATCATTGCCTTGGAGCTGGCGGGTTGCGTGGAAGTGAAGGGCGGCTCCGGCGTCTATGTGGTGGATGCCGAGGCGGGCAGCTTCAAGCCTACCGACACGGACATCGGCCCTTTTGAAATCCTGCAGGCGCGCATTATGTTCGAGGGGGAGGCCGCTGGTCTGGCCGCCCGCGAGATGAGTGATAAAGAGGTTGCGGAACTGGAGCAACTGCTGCAGGAGATGATCGCGGAGAACGCTACCGACGCCAAGGCGGAGGTGGCGGATGAAAAGTTTCACTTGCATATCGCTCGCGGTACCCACAACGATGCCGTGGTATCCGTGTGCGAGCATCTGTGGCAGTTGCGCAATAGTTCCACCGTGTCCGCGCGCATTCTCGAGAAGGTGCGCCAGGCTGGGTCAAAGCCGCGCATCGAAGAGCACCGCCGTATTCTGGAGGCTATCAAGCGCCGCGATGTGGAGGGCGCGCGCAATGCCATGCGCGATCATTTGCAGCGGGTGGTGCAGCAGTTGCTGGACGCCACTGAGGCGGAGGCCCTGGAAGCCGCCCGCCGCGAAGTCGATGCCGCCCGCCAGCGCTTTGCTTTGCCCTGACGCGACGGGGGAGGGTTGTTCTCTCCTGTCGATAGGGCGCTCCCCGGTTCATTTTTCGAATCCGCCATCCCAGTGCTCGATCGCGCCGGGTCAGCTGTGGCGCTCGGGCGAATGCGCCGCCGTTTCCCTTTACCACCCGCTATTCTCCCGCTAGGTAGTTCCCCGACTCCCAGTTGCCACAGCAAAATTGGTATGACAGACTAGGCTAAGTACGCAGCTCTGGTCTTTCCAGTTTGCCCTGGCCTGATCCATTACACATAAAACAATAATTTCTGGGAGAGCAATTGTGAGTTTCAGCAGGCGCGGCTTTTTGCGCTCAATCCTTCTCTCTGCCATGGCACCATCCCTTTCCCACGCCATGAGCCGGCCCACACCGCAGGATTACACTGGTCCCTGGGCCGCCGTGCCGAAGATTCTCGACACCATCCAGCTGCCGCGTATTCCGGCGCGGGAATTCGATATCCGCGACTTTGGCGCCACTGGTGGCGAAGACGACAGCGGGGCTTTCACCGCGGCGCTGCGGGCCTGTCGCGCCGCGGGCGGCGGGCGCGTGGTGGTGCCGCCGGGCCAATACCGCAGCGGTCCTATCCACTTGGGGTCCAATACCGAGCTGCATCTGCGGGAAGGTGCTGTGCTGTCTTTTATTCCCGATCCCGACCGCTATCTGCCGCCGGTGAAGACGCGCTGGGAAGGCATGGAGCTGATGGGCTATTCGCCGCTGATATACGCCCACGGCTGCGAGAATGTCGCCCTGACCGGCAGGGGGCGCATTGACGGTGGCGCGGACTGCGATACCTGGTGGCCCTGGAAGGGCCTGAACACCAAGTGCGCCCAAAGCTCCGACGCGGGGCCCACCCAGCACGCCGCGCGCAAGGCGCTGTTTGAAGATGCCGAACGCGGCGTACCCGTGGCCGAGCGGGTCTACGCCGACGGCAGCTACCTGCGCCCGCCGCTGGTGCAGTTTTATGCCTGCCGCAATGTACTGATCGAGGGTGTAACCCTGGAAAACGCCCCTTTCTGGGTGCTGCATCCGGTGCTCTGCGAAAGTGTCACTGTGCGCGGTATCACCGCCCGCAGCCACGGTCCCAACTCGGATGGCTGCGACCCGGAGTCCTGCCGCAACGTGCTGATTGAAAACTGCCTGTTCGACAATGGCGACGACTGTATCGCCATCAAGTCCGGCCGCAACGCCGACGGCCGTCGCCTCGCCGTGCCCAGTGAAAACATAGTGATCCGCGACTGCCGCATGCGCGATGGCCACGGTGGCCTGGTGCTGGGCAGCGAGATCTCCGGCGGTGTGCGCAATGTGTTCCTAGAAAACTGCACTATGAGCAGTCCCAACCTGGAGCGTGGTTTGCGGATCAAGACCAACGCCATGCGCGGTGGCGAAATTCAGCATGTCTATGTGCGCAATGTCAGCATTGGCCAAGTGAAAGACGTGATTGTGATCAATTTCTTCTACGAGGAGGGGGACCGGGGACCCTACGATCCGGATGTCCACGATATTTTCGTGGAAAACCTGCATTGTGAACGAGCTCAGCGTGCCTTCCATATCCGCGGCTTTGAGCGCGCGCCCATTCGGGGATTGCACGTCGCGCGCAGTGACATTCTGCGGGCAGAGTCCGTCGGGGTGATTGAGCAGGTCAGTGGTCTGACCGTCAGTGCGGTGACGATAAATGGTGAGCTGTTTAAGCCGAAATAGATTTTAGGCGGTGCAGAGGCGCCTCTGCCGCTTGCTTATGGCTGGCCCCGGAAGCCAACCAGACTATAAAAATTGGTCAGCCATAATGTTGTAAGTTGGTCTTCCATATGCGATTATCGGCTCGCTTTGATAAAAAGTGGTATTACCAGTCGGATTACCAAAATAAACCGGCTTGCCAAAAAAATAACGAGAGAAGCGGAGATGAAAGTCATGACGACGTTCCAACTCAAACCCCTCGCCCTGGCGATGACCGTGATTGCCGTGCCGGTTGTGGCGCAAGCACAGAGCGCTGAGTTGCTGGAAGAGATTGAGGTTACGGCCAGTTACCGGGACAGCCTCTCTAAAGCGCTCAATCAAAAGCGTTACGCTGTGGGTAGTAAAGACACCATTCTGGCGGAGGATATTGCGGATTTTCCCGACTTGAACCTCGCCGAGTCCTTGCAGCGGATTCCGGGCGTAGCCATCACCCGCGATGCCGGTGAGGGCCGCAATATTTCCGTGCGCGGTCTGGGCCCCCAATTTACCCGCGTGCGCATCAACGGCCTGGAGGCCATTTCCACCACCGGCGGTACCGATTCCTCCGGTGGCGCAAACCGCAGCCGCTCCTTTGACTTCAATACCTTTGCTTCGGAGTTGTTTTCCAACCTGACCGTGCACAAGACGTCTTCGGCGGATTTGGACGAGGGCTCTCTCGGTGCCACTGTGGACCTGAACACCGGCAAGCCCCTGGATTACGATGATACCTTTACTTTCGCCGCCAATGGACAAATGGGGTATAACGATCAGTCTGAGGAAGTCGATCCCCGCGCTTCTTTCCTGATTGCGGGCAAGAACGAAGCCGAGACGTTTGGCTGGATGGCTTCCTACTCCTACTCTGACCGCAATATTCTCGAGCAGGGCTTTTCCACTGTTCGTTGGAGTAACAGCGAAAACTTTGTCAATTGCTCCGCTTGTGCCGATGAAGCTGAGCTGGCTGCGCTGAACGAAGGGTTTTTCCCGCGTATCCCGCGCTATGGAAACCTTACCCACGAGCAGCAGCGCCAGGGTTTTACCGGTACTCTGCAGTTCCGTCCCACTGACAGCACTGAAATTCTGGTGGATTACTTGACCTCCAACTTCGAGGCAACTCGTCAGGAGGAATTTGTTTCTGTCGGTATCAAAGAGAAATTCAACTATGAGGTTGTAGATGTCGTCGACTACACCATGGACAGTAACGGCACTATTACTTCCATGACGCTCGATGACTATGCGGTTCGCATCGAAAACCGTTTCGATGAGCTGGAAACAAAATTCGATCAATTCTCGATTCGCGCTTCCCACGACTTCAGCGAGTCGTTGCGCGTGGACGGTATTGTCGGTGCCTCTGAGTCCAACTTCTCCAACCCGGTACAAACTACCGCCATTATCGACGCCTATGGTATCGATGGTTCATTCACTTATACCGATAACGGAAATTTGGATTTCCATGGCTTTGATACCACCAATCCGGATAACTTCCAGTTATTCCAGCTTCGTCACCGCCCCAACAGTGTAGATAACACCTTCCAAACCATCGCTTTCAATGTCGAATATGACATCAACGATACTTGGAGAGCGAAAGCTGGTGTTTCCAGTAAGAGCTATGAGTTCGAAGTACAGGAATACCGTGCCGAGCCAAAATTCGCGGGGATATCTGCGGCAAACTTCGGCGGCAATATTGTATCCATGGAGGGGGTAAGCTGGTTCTCCCCGGACGTGGGTGATGTCTATGCGTTTGCTGCTGCGGACGTAGATGCAATCATGGGAGATAGGCCCTACGAAACCCGCCCACAGGACAACCGCTCGGTTACAGAGGATGATACAGGTTTTTACCTGCAATTGAGCTGGGACAGTGAACTCGCAGGTCTTCCCTTCCGCGGAAACTTCGGTGTGCGCCATGTGACCACAGAGGTGGAGTCTTCCGGTTGGACCAAGCGCAAAACCGCTGATGGTGATGAAATTATCCCAGTCTCCGCGGAAAACGAGTACGACGATGTGCTGCCGTCTCTGAACTTGGCGCTGGATGTGCGCGAGGATATGGTGGTGCGTTTTTCTGTCGCCGACGTGATGGCCCGTCCGTCACTGGGTGACTTGAGCCCTTACGGCAGTATTGATACCTACAATGGGGAAGTCAGTTTTGGCAATCCCAAGCTGGACCCCTTCCGCGCTCGTGCCTACGACCTCTCCTATGAGTGGTATTTTACCGATGATGCGGTGTTGGCCCTGGCATACTTCTATAAAGACGTTAACTCCTTCATAACCTCAGCGTCTGAAGACGGGCGCCCCTGGTCCGAAACCGGCCTGGATGCGTCTGCGCTCGAAGGGGCCGGCGGTACCTTCGATGAAAACAGCCTGTGGAATATCAACAAAAAAGTGAATGGTGAAGGCGGCGAACTGGAAGGCTTTGAAATCCAGTATCAACAGCCGGTGCTAGATAACTTTGGTGTCATTTTGAATTACACCTATGTGGATTCTGAAATGAACTACGGCACCAAGGAGGACCCGCTGTACGACGCCTTGACCGGCATGTCGAAGAATACCTACAACGCCACTGCATACTATGAGAATGATGTCTTCAGTGCGCGCGTGTCTTTCTCCAAGCGCAGTGATTATATGACGCGCTCGCCGGCATCCACGCGCAACGGCCTGACCTATGAAGGTACGCTCGGCACCACTAACGTTGACTTCGTTGCAACTTACAACCTGAATGACAATACGACGCTGAGTTTTGAGGGCATTAACCTGACCGACGAACCCAACGTCCAGGTTGTGGACTTCGACCGTATCGTTGTTGATCACACCACGGGTCGTCAATTCTATCTGGGTGCTAAGTACAAGTTCTGAGTGATAGCGTTTCACTCGGTAACGTAACGCGGTTGCGGTCGGGTACGGAATTCTGTCGGTGCTTTTTCCGGGTCAGAATTCGCAGCAGTACCCGACCGCTTTTTCCATAACGAGATAAAAAGCGGATTCCTGGAGATTGATGTGAAACGGTTTGGCATATCGGTATGCAAGGCGCTCCCTATCACATTGGCTGCGTTAATGCTTGGAGCCTGTGGTGAAGAAAAGGCGGGAGCACAGAAAGAAGAAGCTCTCCAGGCACTTGAGCAGCCGCTGGCCGACAAGATCATTGCCCGGTTACAACTTTCCAACCCGTCGGATTTCCCGCGTCTGGACGAAGCCGTCTACCTGAGCTTCCGTGAACTGGGGTTGGCGGACAACTACGCTCACCCACTGGCGGTAAAAGGGAAAACGCTGTTGCCGGTGCAGCGGGTAGACCGGGATGCGGACGGCAGTATAGATGGGGTTATCTTCCTGGTGGATATACAGGTGGACGAAACCCTCGACCTGCAAATCCTGCCCGCAATTGAAACCGTACAGCCAGAACCCAAGCGCACGCAGGCGGAAATCTCCCATAAGAGCGGCGGCCGTTGGGTGGGCAATAAATACGAAGGCGGCAGTTTCCAAAATGTCAGCACTCTCGATGTGCCTCCAGAGCACACGGATCACTCATACTTTATCCGCTACGAAGGGCCGGGTATCGAATCCGACCTGGTTGGCTATCGGGTCTACCTCGATTGGCGCAATGGCTTCGATATTTTCGGAAAGAAGGTGCGTGAGCCCGTACTGCAGGATGTGGGGCAGGATGGTTTTGATTCCTATCACCAGATGGCCGACTGGGGTATGGATATATTGAAAGTTGGCGACGCCCTGGGCATTGGCGGCTACGGCTACTGGGATGGTGAGAAAGTTGTAAGGGTCAGCGATGTCCAGAACTGGAGTGCGAAGATCCTCGATAACGGCAACCTCTACTCCGCTTTCAGCATTAAATACCAGGGGTGGAAACCGGATGAGGACCTGCAGGCAGACCTGACAGCGGTTATGTCGATCGCTGCCGGCAGCCGCCTGGTGGAAGTGCGGGGGCACACAGACAGGGCCATTGGTGCTCCGGTCGCGGGTTTAGTCAAACATCCCGGCACGCAATTGATCGTGGGCGACTTGGATATTCCCGGCAGTGCCTGGACTTATATCGGCACCTGGGGGCGGCAGAGCCTGGATGGCAGCGATCTTGGCATGGGGCTGTTGGTCCAGAAAAAATTTGTTCGCGAAATAACGGAAGACGAGCACAACCGGGTGGTGGTGTTCAAGGAGCCGGCCACCCATGAATTCAACTACTACTTCACCGCCGCCTGGGCTGGTGAAGGGGAAAGCCGTCACGGCCCCATTACCAGTGCCGAAGACTTTGAGCGTTATCTGGCCCGGGAAGCGGAAAAGCGCACCATTCCACTGCGCAAACGCCTGACGACTGCTGTTAGTGAAGCGCAGACACAGCAGCCCCTGAGCGCGGAGGTCGCGCTGGCGTGGAGCAAGCGCATGGCGGATTCAGAGCTGGAACGCAGCGCCCTGCAACTGGGTTTTGGCGGTGTGGATCCGCACCGCAAGCGCCCGGCCTATTTCGAGTACACCACCGGACTGCTGATGCAGGCCTATGACGACCTTAACCAGGTGAGTCCGGATGCGCGTTACGCGGCAGCGGTGGAAAAAGTGATGGGCTCCTTTGTCAATGAGGATGGCAGCATCAACGGCTACGTGCAGTCGAAATTCAATATCGACAGTATCAATGCGGGTAAGGTGCTGCTGCGGATGTATGAACGCAATGGCAAAGAGCAATATCAGACGGCGGTAGACACGCTGCGCGAACAACTGAAGCAGCATCCACGCACCGATGCCGGTGCTTTTTGGCACAAAAAAATCTACCCACACCAGGTGTGGCTGGACGGTGTTTATATGGGAATTCCCTTTCTGGCGCACTACGAAAAACTGCGTGGCCAAGGGGATTTTGAAGAAGTACTAGCGGAATTCAGGGTGGTGCGGGAAAAGCTGCGCGACCCGCGAACCGGCCTGTACTTCCACGGCTGGGACGAGGCCCGTAATCAGGTCTGGGCGGATGACAAGAGCGGCCTCTCGCCGAATTTCTGGTCCCGCGGAATGGGGTGGATGGCCATGGCGCTGGTAGACGTGCTCGATTATCTCCCCGAGGAAAACAAAGATGACCGCCAGTATCTGATTGACATGATCAATGACCTGGCGCCGACGTTGAAAAAATACCAGGACCCTGAAAGCGGCACTTGGTATCAGGTCACCGACAAGGCGGGTGCTCGCGGCAATTACCTGGAGGCTAGTGGCAGCAGCATGTTCACCTACTTTTTTGCCAAGGCGATCCTCAAGGGATATTTGCCGGAATCCTGGCTGCCGGTGGCGAAGAAATCCTATCAGGGCCTGTTGAATGAATTTGTTCGGGTGCATAACGACGGCAGCATTAGTCTGACCAGTAACTGCGAAGTGGCGGGGCTTGGCTTCGGCCGCGACGGCAGCTACCGCTACTACATGAGCGAGCCGGTGGTCGATGATGATCTCAAGGGCGTAGGCCCCTTTATCATGGCCGGAGTGGAAATGCACAAATTGTTGAACCGATACAACTGAGAGGTTGACGATGACCACCTTATACGAAGAACGCTTTGTGCCGCATCCGCGCGACTATGCCCGCTACGACACCGAGCGCCTGCGGGAGGAGTTCCTGGTGCCGGTGCTATTTGATGCGGACAAAACACGTCTGACCTACTCCCATGTAGACAGAATGATTGTCGGCGGTGTTATGCCGGTGACAAAAACAATTGAGTTGGAATCCATTGAACCGCTGAAGGCGGAATTTTTTTTGCAGCGCCGCGAACTGGGTGCGATCAATATCGGTGGGCCCGGTATTGTGGAAGTGGACGGGACCCAATACGAAATAGATTGTAAAGAGGCCATGTATATCGGCCGTGGCGCCAGGATGGTGAAATTCTCCAGCCGGGATTCGGCGGCGCCAGCGAAGTTCTACTTGAACTCCACGCCCGCGCATCGCGAGTGCCCGACACGCAAAGTGGGGCAGGAGGACGCCAAGGTGCTGGAAATGGGCGCTGGAGAAACCTGTAATCAGCGTGTGATCCGCCAGTTGCTGGTGAAAGAAGTGGTGGACACCTGTCAGTTGCAGATGGGGATGACCGAGCTCGCCCCCGGCAGCGTCTGGAACACCATGCCGGCCCATACACACAGTCGCAGGATGGAAGCCTATATGTACTTCAACCTGCCGGAAGACCAGGCGGTTTGCCACTTTATGGGACCGCCGCAGC
Source organism: Microbulbifer thermotolerans (assembly GCF_001617625.1). NCBI lineage: Bacteria > Pseudomonadati > Pseudomonadota > Gammaproteobacteria > Cellvibrionales > Microbulbiferaceae > Microbulbifer > Microbulbifer thermotolerans. The sequence goes on from NZ_CP014864.1 coordinate 455,114, forward strand.
AGACCCGCCTTATCTGGATGGCCAATGAGCAGGCCGTGATTTCACCCGCCTGGTCTTTGCACTCCGGCGTGGGGACAAGCAATTACACCTTTATCTGGGGCATGGCCGGAGAAAATCTGGATTACACCGATATGGATTTTGTGCAACCGAACGAGCTGCGTTGATTTTTTTCATTCACCTTTCCGTGGGAAAGCAGCAACGAATACAGGTGGAAAACAATGTCTTCACTGTTTGATTTAACCGGTAAGCTCGCCTTGCTGACCGGCGCCACTCATGGTCTCGGTATGGCTATGGCGGAAGGCTTGGGGAATGCGGGTGCCAAACTGGTGATTACGGGGCATTCCTCTCAGGAAAAGCTGGACAAAGCCGTTGCTAGTTTGCGGGAAAAGGGCTACGACGCCCATGGGTATCTGTTCAATGTCACCGACGAGGCGCAAGTCGCCGATGCGGTGGGGCAGATTGAGGGCGAGTGCGCGCCCATCGATATTCTGGTCAACAATGCCGGCATTATTAAACGGACACCCCTGCTGGAAATGTCGCTCGAGGACTGGCGGCAGGTGATAGAAACCGACCTCACCGGAGTCTTTACCATGACCCGGCCGGTGGCGAAACGCATGATTGAGCGCGGCGCCGGGAAGATCATCAATATCTGCTCGATGATGAGCGAGTTGGGAAGGGACAATGTGGCTGCCTATGCGGCGGCAAAGGGTGGTTTGAAAATGCTGACTCGCAATATGGCCACAGAGTGGGCCAGATACAATGTGCAGGTCAACGGTATCGGTCCGGGATATTTCGCCACCAGTCAGACAGCGCCGATTCGCGTCGATGGCCACCCGTTCAATGAATTTATAATCAATCGCACACCCGCGGGGCGCTGGGGCAATCCGGAAGATCTTCAGGGTACCGCGGTATTTCTTGCCAGTCGCGCGAGTGATTTTGTCACCGGGCAGATTGTGTACGTGGATGGCGGTATTCTGGCGACTATCGGCAAGCCTTACAGTGAAAAGCAGGGCGTGTAGTGGGATAGAGATGGCGAAACCGCCGCATACAGGGATGTATGCGGCGGTTTTCAATTTTAGGCAGGACTTTTCTCAAACTGCGTCCGCACGCAGGTCAGTACGCCGTGCTGCTTCAGGCGGGTCAGCCAGCCGCTGAGCGCGCTGTGCAGTCTTTCGCTTTGTCGCAGATCTGCCCCAAACACCGCGGAAAATTGTAAAAAAGCAGCGGTCAATTCGCTGGTGTCGTCAGCGTGTCGGTCGCAGAGTGCTTTCAGATCCGCAGCCAGGGGATCTGAAACTTCAATTGTATTTCCTGCATCGTCTACCGCAGAGACGTAGCGTATCCAGCAGGCCAGCGCGAAAGATAGGAGATCGATAGGACCACCGTTCGCCAATTGGTGTCGCAGCGTGCCCAACCAGCGCTGAGGAATTTTTTGCGATCCGTCCATGGCAATCTGCCAAGTGCGGTGGCGCAGGGCGCGGTTGGAAAAGCGCTCCAGCAATTGCTGGCGGTATTTTTCCAGATCGAAGCCTCGTGGTGCTTCGACAGCAGTGCCGGCTTCGGTGGCGAGGAAATGCTGTGCCAGGGCAGCGAATGCCGGTTCCGCCATCACGTCGGCAATGGTTTCAAAACCGGCCAGGTAACCGCTGTAGGCAAGCAGCGAGTGGCAGCCATTCAACAGCCGTAGCTTGATCAGTTCGTAGGGCTCGACATCTTCCACAAAAGTCGCGCCCGCGCGATCCCAGTCCGGGCGCCCGCGGAGGAAGTTGTCCTCGATCACCCATTGGCTGAAGGGTTCCGCTACTACCGCGGCGTTGTCGCGTAGACCGAGCATATTTTCCAGTGCCTCTCGGTCGGTGTCTGTGGTGGCCGGCACTATGCGATCGATCATGGTGCTGGGGCAGCGGGTGTTTACTTTTATCCAGCTAGCCAGGTCGGGGTCGACTTGTTCCGCGAATTCGAACAAGACCCGTTGCAATAGCTTGCCATTGGCGGGGAGATTATCGCACGAGAGCAGAGTAAACCCAGGCAGGCCCTTATCCATGCGCGCCTGCAATGCGTAGACGATAAAGCCGAGGGCACTTTTGGGGGATTGGGGATTGGCCAGATCGTGCTGGATATCGGGGTGTTGCAGGTTCAGGGTGCCGCTGGCGGGGTCATGGCAATAGCCCTTCTCGGTGATGGTGAGAGAGACAATCCGAATTTCCCCATCGGTCATGGCTTCCAGAAGCGCGCCCGGGTTTTCGGGCGCGACATAGACATGCTGTACACAACCTATAACGCGAACCTTTTCCCCGGCATTACTTTTTTCCGCCACAGAGTAAAGGTAGTCCTGGGGTGCCAGCTGGTCGCGTACCGCCGGCGAGCGCAAGCTGGCGGCGATAATCCCCCATTCGCTTGCCCCCTCCACCAGCAACTGTTCCGTATACCAAGCCTGATGGGCGCGGTGGAAGGCGCCTATTCCCAAATGCACGATACCGGCTCTGATCGTATTGCGGTCGTAGTCCGGTATGGTGACGGAATCCGGCAACAGGTTCAGTGTGTGCCTGTTCAGAAGTTTTTTACTCATTGATATTTTCCGGGACTCGGTGGATGTCCGCGATCATTTGGCTGGTGTTTTACCGGTTCGATCGCGGACACTGCTATATGCACGGGCGTTTGCCCAATCACAATTTATAGGCCCGTTTGGCCAGTGCGTAACTCAGGTCGTGTGCCAGCTCGAAGGCTTCGTCTTCAGCCAAGCGGTGCTCGGCCACCAGTTGTGCCAGCCAAGTGCAGTCCATGCGCCGCGCGACATCGTGACGCGCGGGAATAGAAAGGAAGGCTCGGGTATCGTCATTGAATCCGACGGTATTGTAGAAACCCGCGGTCTCCGTCACCTGTTCGCGGAAGCGGCGCATCCCCTCGGGACTGTCGTGGAACCACCAGGCGGGCCCGAGTTTCAGCGCTGGATAGTGTCCCGCCAGGGGCGCCAGTTCGCGGCTATAGCTGGTTTCGTCCAGCGTAAAGAGGATTACCGTCAGGTCCGGTTCGTTGCCGACGGCTTCCAGAAGTGGGCGCAGGGCGTGGACATAGTCGGTGCGCGACGGAATATCTGCGCCTTTATCGCGGCCGTAGCGCTCAAATATCAGTGGATTGTGGTTGCGCACGGAGCCCGGATGGATCTGCATGACCAAACCGTCTTCAAGACTCATGCGCGCCATTTCCGTGAGCATCTGGCCGCGGAACAACTCCGCGTCTTCGGCGCTGGCGTTGCCTTTGCGTACCCGGTTGAACAGGGCTTCTGCCTCGCTGCGATCCAGGTTGGCCGTGGTTGCAGTGGGGTGACCGTGGTCAGTGGAAGTCGCACCCATCCCTTTAAAGAATTCCCGCCGGTTGCGCAACGCCGCCAGATAGCCCGTGTAATTGCCGGTGTCCTCGCCGGTGATTTCCGCCAGCCGGTCCAGATTATCGGTAAAGGACTCATAGTCCGGGTCGAGCACCGGGTCGGGGCGGAAGGCGGTGATCACGCGTCCACTCCAACCACTCTCCTTGATTTTTTGATGGTGGCGGAGATCGTCGAGCGGTGATTCGGTGGTGGCGATTACCTCGATCCTGAAACGTTCGAACAGTGCCCTTGGCAGGAATTCCTCCTTTTTCAGGCAGCTGTCGATAGCTTCGTAATAGTAGCCTGCGGTTGTGCTATCCAGCGCCACGTCCAGTTCGAAAACATCGTGGAACACACTGTCCAGCCAGATCCTCGAAGGGGTGCCGCGGAAGAGGTGGTAGTTATCCGCGAAGAGCTGCCAGATAGCGCGCGGGTCATCTTCCACCGGCGTGCCGTCGCGGCTGGGAATACCGAGGCGCTCCAGGGGAATGCCCTGACTGTACAGCATGCGGAACACGTAGTGGTCCGGTTTGATCAGTAGTTGGGCGGGGTTGCCGAAGGGTTGGTTGTCTGCAAACCAGGCCGGGTCTGTGTGGCCGTGGGGACTGATAATCGGCAGGTCTTTGACACTCTCGTAGAGCCTGCGGGCGATATCTCGAGTGAGCTTATCCGCCGGAAACAGGCGGTCGGGATGCAGGTGCAGAGGGCGCGTCATAGGCATTGCTCTTGTTATGAATCCGGTTTCCTAAGATTAACCCGGCCTGGCGGCCGCGAAAAAAACCCGCCCCGTGGAGGGGCGGGGGGCATCTGCGGCATAGCCGATTGGGCATGCCGCCAAGGGCGTGGAGAAACCCAGCCGCATCAGACTGGAGTTGTCATACTGCCAAAAATTGGTTATACCAGTCAACCTTAATGGTAAGGCCTTGGTGCCAGGCAGTGTTTGCCGGAGAGAACAGTAAGGAGAAAGTCGTGAAAATAGCCGCTCTGGGAGAAGTGATGGTGGAGCTGGCGCCCCAGGAAACAGCGCCGGGCGGTGCGCCGCTCTACGCGCAGGGCTTTGCCGGAGATACCTACAACACCGCCGTCTATATGGCCCGCAGCGGCCTGCCGGTGAGCTACGTGACGTTGCTTGGCGACGACCTTTTCAGCGAGCAGATGCTGGTGGCGATGAAGGGCGAAGGTATTGATACCAGTGTTATCGAGCGATTGCCGGGGCGTTGTCCGGGGCTTTACACGATACAGAACAGTGCCGATGGCGAACGCTACTTCACCTACTGGCGCGGCGAATCAGCGGCGCGGGAACTCTTCTCCGGCGCCCGTTCCCGCGAGCGCCTGCAAATCTATTTACAGGGGATGGATTATCTCTATCTCACGGGAATAACATTGGCAATAATGGGGTTGGAGGCGCGTAAGCACTTGCTTACATTTCTCGCTGACTTCCGCAGTGCTGGCGGTCGCGTGGCGTTTGACAGCAACTTCCGGCCGCGCCTTTGGCGCTCCAAAGACGAAGCCCGCGAGACCCTGTCCGCCTGTCTGCGGCAGGCCGATATCGCTCTGCTGACGCTCGAAGACGAGCAGGCCCTGTGGGGCGACCGCAATGCCGGCCGCTGTATCGAGCGCAACAGTCGTCACGGGGTGGAGGAGCTGGTGCTGAAGCGGGGGGCGGAGCCTGTCTTACTGCAATACGATGGTGAACTAAACGCCATCCCCGTACCGCCCGTGCAGGATATCGTTGATACCACGGGCGCCGGCGACGCCTTTAACGCGGGGTACCTGGCGGCGCGTCTGCAGGGGCGGGAGCCGGCGCGTGCCGTCATTGCCGGCAACCGCTGTGCGGCGGCGGTCATTCGCCACCGCGGCGCCATTATCCCGGCGGCGGACTGCTTTCCGGAGGACAGACCGCCTGCGGAGGCGGCACACGCTTGGCAGTAAAACGGCATTGCAGCCGGCTGCCGACGCGGCTAGAATGGTAAGGCCAATTTGGCCTGCCATTGCGTGCGATGCTGGCCATACCTGTAGCGATAATAATAGAGAACAGGTGCTCAGACATGATGATGAGAAAACTGCCGCTGAGGCTGGTGGTGTTGATTCTGCTGCTGTCGATCGGCAGCTGCGGTCTCGAACAGCCGCAGACGGTACTGAAGCTGGCCCACACCCTGGACCAGCAGCACTCTGTCCACCGTGCTATGGAGTTTATGGACGAGCGCCTGCAAATGTTGTCCGGCGGCAGCATGCGCATTGATATTTATCCCGGTGGACAATTGGGCAGTGAGCGGGAGCTGATCGAGCTGCTGCAGATCGGCAGTCTGGCAATGACCAAAGTTTCGGCCAGCCCCATGGAGGGGTTTGTGCCGGAGCTGAAAATATTTAACCTCCCCTACGTTTTCCGCGACGCCGATCATTTCTGGGCTGTGCTGCAGAGCGATATCGGCCGCAAACTGCTGCTGGCCGGAGAGCGTGCGCGCCTGCGGGGTCTCGGCTACTTCGATGCCGGCAGCCGTAGCTTTTATGTCAATGACAAGCCCATTTACACTCCGGAAGATCTGAAAGGTCTGAAGATCCGTGTACAAAACAGTCAGACCGCCATCAAGATGGTCAACACCCTCGGTGGCGCAGCTACTCCCGTAAGCTGGGGCGAGCTCTATACGGCGCTGCAGCAGGGTGTGGTGCAGGGCGCGGAAAACAATCCCCCAAGCTTTTATCTCTCCAAGCACTATGAAGTCTCCCGCTATTACACCCTGGATGAGCACACCTATGTCCCGGACATGCTGCTAATTTCCACCGAGGTGTGGAAAAAGCTCAATGCCCGGCAACGGGCCTGGCTGCAGCAGGCGGTGGATGAGGCGGTGGATTACCAGCGCACCTTGTGGCAGGAGTCCACGCGCGAATCACTCGCCGCGGTTGAGGCGGCCGGGGTGAAGGTGATTTACCCGGACAAGCAGCCGTTTATCGACGCTGTGAAGCCGCTGCACGCGAGCTTCGCGGGTACGGAAGTCGGTGATCTGCTAGCGCAGATAGCGCGCCTGTAATAAATATTTCGCAGGGTGTATTGCACCTGCGCACGCGCTCGAGGAAGCAACCGCACAACACAATAAATAAAAGGTAACGCAGCGATGATAATGCAAAGAATTGACCGACTGCTGGAGCTGCTGCTCGGCGGCCTGCTGGCCTTGATGGTGTTGGATGTCAGCTGGCAAATACTCACCCGCTTCCTGCCGATGAGCCCCAGTTCCTATACAGAGGAGCTGGCCCGGTACCTATTGATCTGGATCGGTATACTGGGCGCTGCCTATGCCTACCGGAAAAAATCGCACTTGGGAATCGATCTGCTTACCAAGGCGCTGCCGCGCAGGCTGCGCAAAAAGGTGGAGTTTCTGACGCTTGCCCTGTGCTTCACTTTTGCCGCTGCCGTCATGGTGTTCGGCGGTGTTCAATTAATGATGCTCACCTTCGAGTTGGATCAACTGTCCGCCGCGCTGAATATTCCGATGGGATATGTATACGCGGTAATCCCGCTATCGGGGGGATTAATTTGTCTTTACTCCTTGCATCAGTTGCTGCAACTACTGGGCGTAACTGGTGCTGCTGAGGATCACGCAGGGCGTCCGGAAGAAACCGCTTCGGTTCAAGGGTAGGAGTCAGGGGAAGATTATGGAAATTTCTGTTGCCGTACTGTTGATCAGTTTCCTGGTCCTGCTCGCGCTCAACGTCCCCATTTCCGTCAGTATTGGCATTGCCACACTGCTGACCATGTTGGTTACCATCGACCCGCTCCCGGCACTGATTACCATGGCCCAACGGATGGCGTCCGGTATTGATAGCTTTGCGCTGTTGGCAATACCGTTCTTTATTCTGTCCGGCTTGTTGATGGGAAGTGGTGGTATTGCCCGTCGTATCATTGCCTTTGCGCGGGTATTGGTCGGTATGCTGCCCGGTGGCCTGGCATTTGTGAACATTATCAGTTGCACACTGTTCGGTTCCATTTCCGGTTCCGCGGTGGCTGCCACTTCGGCGATCGGCGGTTTTATGATTCCTTCGATGAACAAAGAGGGATACGATAAAAATTTCAATACTGCGGTAACCGTCGCCTCGTCCACCACCGGATTGCTGATTCCGCCGAGCAATATTTTGATTGTTTTCTCTCTTGCCAGCGGTGGCGTCTCCATTGCCGCACTCTTTATCGCCGGTTATTTGCCGGGGCTAATACTGGCGCTGGGTCTGATGATTGTATGTGGTATTTGGGCCAAGGCCAAAGGCTATCCGGTGGGCGAAATAACACCTTGGCGCGAAGCTCTGGCCAAAACGCTCGACGCAGTCCCAAGCCTCTTCCTGGTAGTTCTGGTGATCGGCGGTATTATCAGCGGGATCTTCACTGCCACCGAGGCTAGCGCAATCGCTGTGCTCTACTCTCTATTGCTATCTGTGGTGGTTTACCGGGAAGTCAAGGTAAACCAGCTGCCGGGAATACTGGTGAAGGCAGTCGAAACCACGGCGATCGTGATGTTTTTGATTGCCGCTTCCTCTGCGATGTCTTGGATACTGTCTTATGAAAATATCCCCCAGACCATCAGTCGGGCACTGATCACCATCAGTGAAAACCCGCTGCTGATACTGCTGACGATCAATCTAATATTGCTGGCGGTGGGTGCCTTTATGGACATGACTCCGGCGGTATTGATATTTACACCGATTTTTCTGCCTGTCGTCACTGAATTGGGAATGTCGCCTTTGCAGTTCGGTATAGTGATGATTCTGAACCTGTGCATCGGTCTGTGTACTCCCCCCGTGGGCAGTGTACTGTTTGTCGGTGCCAGCATATCCAAAACTTCGATCACCAGCCTGATAAGGCCTTTGTTACCCATGTACGCCATGATGTTCCTGGTACTTGTGCTGGTGACTTATGTACCCGCCATTAGCGAGTATTTGCCGAGAGCATTGGGACTGATTGATTAGTTTGGGTGTTTCCGGGTGTCGCTGATAGTTCCGTGATGTCCAGGGGAGAAGAAGTCATCAGAGCCCTAGGAAATATATAAACAATAACTAGAACCCAATCTGGGGGTAATTCCATGGCAAACGTTTTTCGCTGCTGGCCTCTACTGTTACTGTTTTTCGGAGCACAGCTTCATGCCAGTGCAATGGGTCTAGAAGGGCTTTCCGGGTTTGGGCTTGATACCCCTGGAGGGCTGGGTGGAGCAGTGATCCGGGTAACCAATCTAAACGCCGATGGTCCCGGCTCCCTGCGCGCGGCCCTTGAAGAAAAAAGACCTAGGATAATTGTTTTTGAAGTAGGTGGAGTGATAGATCTTCGCCGGAAAAATCTCAGTATTAAGGCGCCGTTTGTGACTATTGCCGGGCAGACGGCACCGTCCCCTGGAATTACATTGATTCGCGGCGGGATCAGTATCCGCACACACGACGTGCGCATTCAGCATATTCGGGTGCGTCCCGGTGATGCCGGTCAACCGCCGCGCAGTGGTTGGGAGCCGGACGGCATCAGTGTATCGGGTGCCGGTGCATACAATGTGCATATCGATCACTGTTCGGTGAGTTGGGCAGTGGATGAAAATATTTCCGTATCTGGTCCTCGCACGCTCGGGCCGGAGCACACCGCGCGCAAGGTGACAATCAGCAACTCCATTATCGCTGAAGCACTGGACTATGCGAGCCACCGAAAAGGGCGCCATTCAAAAGGGTTGCTGGTGCATGACTTCGCCCGCGAAGTAGCAGTTATCGGCAACCTTTTCGCGCACAATGCGCGGCGAAACCCCTACTTCAAAGCCAATACCATTGGGGTTGTGGCCAACAATTTGATCTATAACCCGGACTCTGCGGCAATCCAGCTTGGCTATATCGAGGACGAGTGGCGGGAAGCCGATTTCTCTCCGGAAAACCCCCGGGTATCCGTTGTGGGGAATTTACTCTACTACGGCCGCGATACCTACAGTGATTTGGCACTGGTGGCCTATCAGGGCGATGCTTTTCTCGAAAACAACCGCGTATACAATCTCGACGATGGGCTGATGAATATTGTCCAGGGAAATATCCGTAAACTGGATCGCAAGCCTTCCTGGCTCGAGGGTCTTACACCGAGAGATCCGGAAGCGCTGGTCGAGTATTTGGTCAATCATGCGGGCGCGAGACCCAAAGATCGGGACCCGGTGGATCGGAGAATCATCGAGTCGTTTATTGCCCGTCAAGGGCGGATTATCGACAGCCAGAAGCAGGTAGGGGGTTACCCCAAAAGTGAACCCAGTTACAGGCCACTTACGGTGCCCGAAGACGTCGGCGCCTGGCTGGAAAAATTGGCGCGGGACATAGAATAGGGCGTTTCTAATTATGTCGCATCCAGCCGATATTGAGACTTCGAAAGCAAGTGAGAAGCTCCGGTGATGGGATGGACGCATCCAGACGAACGACAGTACACATGTAAATGAATCTGAGGTCCCATAGGAGTTTTCAGTGAAAATCGAGCATTTCGCCTTTAATGTGGCCGATCCGGTGGCGGTAGCGAATTGGTATAGCGAACATCTCGGAATGCGGGTGGTTCGCGCCCTTAATGAGGCGCCCCACACGCATTTTCTCGCCGATAGCAGTGGCTCCGTTATGATAGAGATCTACAATAATCCCGCCGACCAAGTACCAGCTTACGGAGAAATGGACCCCTTAATTTTGCACTTGGCATTTGTCAGCGAACAACCGGAAGTCGACCGCTTACGGCTGGAGGAAGGAGGGGCCAGTTTTGTGGATGAGGTGCGTTTGAAAGACGGTTCACATTTGGTAATGATGCGGGACCCCTGGGGACTGGCGATTCAGCTATGCAAGCGGGGAACCCCGATGCTGCCTGCCTGATCCCCCATCCTATTTCGGTAATTTCTGATTTCTTCCGGGTGCGTAGCGGCCCGAGCCGCGAATGCACCCAACCAAATGCCCCTAAAACGTATGGAATATTGGCGTCCAGCCATTGAGAATCTTTTTCCGCACAAATTTTTCCGCTTGTCTTTCGCTTAACTGGCGCCGGGTGGATGTAATTTTGGCACCGGGGCCGTAGTTTTGGTACTCAAAAAAACGGGCGTCCTCAGGCGTGAATAGCGCGCTTTTGGTTCCGTCCCTGGCGGTACCGCGCATAGAGGCCCAGCCTGATGCGGCGATATGGCTGTCCATATACGTTTGGATAAATACGCTGGAACCAATCGCTTCCGGATCGGCGTAGCGGCCGTCGGGAAAGGTTGTTGTGGGATGCCATGGGCGCCCCAGAGGAACGGAGTCATCCGGTACCTCCTGTTCTTTGAGCAAGCGGCAACGGATAAATATCAACCCAAAAGCATTGTGGATATTGGTACTGGGTGCAGTGATATACCCGCTGGTTGTCATTTTTCGGCCCCGTACACGGCTAATGATGTCACTGTTTTCAAATAGGGCTGTACCAGCGCCGAAGATAAAATCCACATTGCCTTCTATCCGGCTTTCCGTGAAATAACTTCGCCCGGAATTGGCATACAGCGTGTCTTGAAACCCGGAGATCTTGACTCTGCGAAAGGCCGCGCGGTCGGAATTTTTGTCTATGGCGAGAGCCACCGCCTGGGTGCCGTGAATTTTATTGGTCGCATCGGCATCCAGCGCATCGTTGGCGAGAAAGTCAAAGCTGTTTTCGATGGTCAGATTTTCGGCGCGGAAGTCCGGGGCCGTCACCGTAAGAGTGGCGGAGCGGAAGGTGCCCCAGGTTTCCTCGGAGCCGGGTATTTTTTGTGCCGCGTAAGCGTCGTGTGTGATGATGGTCCCTTCCCGGGACTCACCGATCAGGGTGATATTGGGCTTGTCGACCGTTAGTTTTTCTTTGTAATTACCATTGCGGATAAAGATTAAATAGGGCTTCTTGGAGGCAGAAGGTGCGGCCTCAAGTGCCGCGCCCACACTGGTGTAACTTCCGTGCACGCCAGCCGCATCGACCACGGCGTGATAATTCTGGGCTGCTGCGCTGGAGTGGAAAAAAATAAACAAAGCGGCGGCGAATAAATAACGCATTTTGTGCTCCGGGTAATTGATAAAAGATCAGCCTGTCGGGAGCTGCTATTCTTGGGCGATTTGTGGGATTTCCCTGCGGGAAATATTTCATCATTCCTGTATGTGCACTGTTTTTGCGCTTGCTGAAAGCGTCTTCCTAGGGGGAAAGTCGTTCCAGATATAGCGAAAAAAAGCACCGAATATATAGTCTATTGATATTTTTCAGATCACTTCAAGCGGTTCGATAAGTGTGACAATGCCTCCTGCATTTTCCCGACTCGATAGTGACGGTGACTGACCGAGTCGGTTAGTGGCCAGATAAGACACAGCGCTGATTTCTGCACACAAAAAAAGGGCGCCCAGGGGGCGCCAAGAGCTTGCCGAATATGGAGACTCGGCTACTGACAGGGGATCTCACCCAGGCCGACCACATAGTTGATGTCGTGAGCCAGGGGGGAATTGAAGGGGGCGCGGCGGCCTTTGCCAGCAGTGGCACTGATGTAGTCCACCAGATCTTGCCCTGCGGGTAACCAGTGGGCTTGAATGGCGTCGCGGGACCTTTGCGTGTAGTTTTGGCTGAGATTGCCCACGGATCCGGACGCGTCAGTGATCTCACGCACGTAGGCGCTGTCCAGGTTACATTGGGCGTCGGAGAACCAGACGCGGGAACCTTCGCTACGGAAGTTACCTCCACCCACATCTCGTGCCAACTGTGCGGCGCGCTCGTCCAGTGCGGCGTGCGGATCACTTTTTTCCTGGTGGTCGCGGTTGATCAAAAACGCGTTGTCCTCCCACAGCACACTGGCGCCCACGCGTACACTGAGTACATCTTTGCGGTAGTTCATGAACAAATTGTTGAACATATGCGAGGTTCCGCGCCGAATCAGCGGTACGCGCCGCAGTGTGTTGCCCAGTGTGGAATAGTGGTCGTCGGTGGTGACGAAGGCGTTGTGATGCATGGTGGTGGTGATTTGCTCGTTAATCGTACGGCTATCACTGGAGCCATGCAGGGTTGCCCGCTTTACATTTACCAGGCGGTTGAAGGACATGGTGATGTCGTAGGCACCCACTTTCACGTCAAACGCCGAATCGCCGGTGGTATCAAAGGTATTTTTGTGAATCCAAATATCGTGGGAGGCTCCGGTGGAGCGGATCATATCGGGGTCCAGACCGTGGTCTTCGGTGTGCCCTGCGCCGCGGAAATCCAGATGCGTGAGGATGACGTTTTCCGCAGTCTGGGTGGGCTGTCCGGAACTGTCCTTGCCGATGGCAAAGCCACTGAAGCGGAAATAGGCTTTGCTGAGCCGACCGTCGATAGTTTTGTTGGAACCGATCACCGGGTTGCGGATCGGCAGGTTTTTATCGTTCAGCCGCTCGTTAAAGAATTCATCCAGGCAGGACTGGCCGGAACCATAGCCCTTGGCGGCGCACCATTGCCGGTAGTCGATGCACTGAGCCTGGGTGCCGTCGATGGCCGCCTGTACGGAAGCGTCACCGCAGTGAGTGCGATACATGGCGATCTCGGTTTCCTGGGCAAAATCAAATTTGTCGAACACAATCCAGTTGTGCGTGTCGCCGCTGATGGCGTCGAGAATCTGCTGTTCTACGGAGCGGCCCTGGGGATCATTTTTTGTAATGACAGTTAGTTTGCTGCTACCGCCCGGGTCGTAACCTCCGAGAGCGTTTTCACCGTAGCCGAGTGCGCGACCAAGGGTGTCGGACAGGCACTTGACGATTTTCTGATCCGTATCCAGTTCGGAGGAATCGCGCCAATTGACGTTTGGATCGGTGGCGAGGGTGTAGCAGGCATTGCTGATTCCACCACTGCTACTGCTGGATGAGCCGCCGCTGGAACTGGAGGAGCTGGAGCTGCTGGAGGAACCTCCACTAGAGCTACTGGAGGATGAGCCGCCGGAGCTGGAACTTCCCGACGAGGAGCTACTGCCCCCGCTCGCATTGTAGATCTCGAATTCGGCAATCCGCGGTGCACTGGTGGCGCTGTCGATCATCAGGTCGATTTTGTTCATGGATACATTGCCGAGATAAACCTGCATGGCCGATCCTATACCGTTGCCGGATGCCAGCTCTGCGCCGGTGTCGTGGTTGAGCAGGCGCCACCCCTGTACTGCGTTGCCTATCTCGCGAATGATCACCGTATTAAAGCTTCCGCCAAACTTTTTTGCAGAAATGCGTTCGCTGCTGGAAGAGCGGGGTTGCCAGTAGGTTTGCAGGTTGCCATCGACCGCATTGCCATAACTGGTTCCGCTGGCTTTGCTGCTGCCATCGGCACCACCGGACAGTGCTAGGTTTGGGCCCAGATCTTGAGCCGAGGTCCAGACCGACATTAACCCGCCGAACAATGCGCCGAGCACTGCCGGAATTTTTGTATAAGTTTTCATAGGATTATCGGAATTGGTGTTTATCGGTAAGGCAGGCGCCCGAGACGGGCGCCTTGATCCTGTGAGAATGAAAGGTATTAGTTATTGTTGTCTTCGGCATTTTCCCGCAGTTACGGTGTGGATGCGCCGCCACTACGGGAACTGTCCAAAGAGGGGCCAGAGTTACTGGGACGCATTGTAGACCTCGAATTCGGCGATCCGCGGCGCGCTGCTGGCACTGTCGATCATCAGGTCGACTTTTTTCATGGAGACATTGCCGACATAGATTTTTTTGGACGACCCTATACCGTTTCCGGACGCTAGTTGTGCTCCGGTATCGTGGTTAACCAGGCGCCAATTCTGTACAGCGTTACCGATTTCGCGAATGATCACGGTATTGAAATTATCGCCGAATTTTTTCGCGGAAATACGCTCGCCACTGGAAGAATTGGGCTGCCAGTAGGTTTGCAGGTCGCCGTCCACCGCATTGCCATAGCTGGTACCGCTGGCCTTGCTGCTACCATCGGCATCGCCGGAGAGCGCTAAGTTCGGACCCAAGTCGGAGGAACCGCCGCTGGAGCCACCGGATGAAGAGCCACCGGATGAAGAGCCTCCAGATGAAGAGCTACCGCTAGATGAGGAGCTGGAACTGCTGGAGGAACCGCCGCCGGAAGAAGAACCGCCCTGACTTTGGCAGTTGCCGTCGGAACGCAGCATACCTTTGTTGGCACCGGCGGTGGCCAGCACAATTTGTGGTACACAACCGGCGTCGTCTAGCTTGTAAGAATAGGGAATGCTGATTGAGGTTGTTGACTTCGGATTCGGACCCGCCGGATGGTTTTTGTCCTTATCGTTAGTCCAGGTGATATTGGAGTAGATGTTGCCGCGCACATCCCAATATCCCATATCGTTGGTGTAGAAGGTTCCCAATACATCTTTGGAGTCTTCAAAATAATTATTTTCCGCCTTGATACGTCCGCCAATCCGCGGATTCATGCCCGACTTCTTAATACCCCGGAAGTGGTTATTAAAGGAGTGGGCAGTGCCGTGGCGCAACAGCGGCGTCCGCGAATCCAGGTTTTCGTACAAGTTGTGGTGGAAGGTGATCGGCCCATTATCGCTGTCGCTATCGCTGGAGCCGACCAGGCCACCGCGGCCGGAGTTGCGCAAAATGCTGTAGGAGAGGGTGACGTATTTGGTGGAGGCTTTTATATCGAAAAGTGCATCGTAGCCTTCACTCTCACCGCCCGAGGCCTCCAGGGTCAGGTGGTCTGCCCACACATTGCGGACATTGCTCTCCATGCCGATAGCGTCGCCGCCGTTAGATGTCGGCGAGCCGGATTTCTTCACATTGCGCACATGCAGATTCTGCAAAATGATGTTTGAAGAATTGCGCAGGTGGATACCTATTTGATCGAAAAGGGCACCCCTGCCGACACCAATAATCGAAATATTGCTGACATCTTTTATCTCGATTTTATCGTCGGCGGTGTTACAGCTGCTGCCGGAGACCTTGCTGGTGTTGCCGTGATTAATTGTCCCTTCGACGTGAATAATAATTGGGGTGCTTTTGGATGCACGGTTGCACAGCGCCTTGTGAATCTCGGTGCCGGTGGTGGCGTAGACGACTTGGCCTCCTGCACCGCCGGTAGTACCACCGTTCAAGGTTGCATAACCCACTGGTTGTGCCGACGCCCATGTCGGCGCTAGCAGACTGCCCAGCAGCGCGCCGAGCGCCACCGGAATTTTAGTTTTCGCTTTCATCTGACCTTCCGTGTTTATTGGTTATTTATCGGAAAGATGATCACTACTGCGGCCGGTCTGGGTGCTGCTGGGACCTTACCAGCCAATCATCATCGCTGAACTACTTCCCCATGTGGGGTGGATACTTTTGGCCTGCCGACGTGAAATTTTTGGCAAGACCAAAAGTGAAAAAGAGGTTAGTCAGGTGTAATTTTTTTGTAAAGCCTATTTGTGGGTTTTGGCTTGAAGTACTACTTTGGGTGACGGAATTGTGCGATTCCGCACGTCTTCTGGTTGATAGGGGCGCCAAAAGGGCAGCTCATCGGAGTCGGGGTTGTAGGGACGAAGGTTTGGCAATGTGATGGGATGAGGCGGGAGGTGTGCTGCTCTGGTATCGAGTGTAGTGCATTGAGAGGTAGGCAAAAAAAGGGGCCCTGAGGCCCCCTGAGATAAAGCTTTATGCAAAATCCGGTGCGGGAGGTGTTGTACCCTGGTCTTTGTTCTCGCTGGGTCTGTCCGCCACCATCACTTCGGTAGTCAGCATCAGGCCTGCGATAGATGCGGCGTTCTGCAGCGCAGAGCGGGTGACTTTGGCTGGGTCGATAATCCCGAGTCCGATCATGTCGCCATACTCGCCGGTCTGGGCGTTGTAGCCAAAAGCCTGGTTGTTGTCGGAACGCACCTTCTCCAGTACCACGCTGCCGTCTACGCCAGCGTTGGCGACAATCTGGCGGAAGGGTTCTTCCATGGCGCGCAAGGCGATCCTGATGCCTACCTGTTGGTCGTCATTGGCGCCCTTGAGGTCGGACTTGCGCAATTCGTCGGCAATGCGCACCAGGCTGACACCACCGCCGGGCACTATGCCTTCTTCCACAGCCGCGCGGGTTGCGTGCAGGGCATCGTCCACCAGATCCTTCCGCTCTTTCATTTCCACTTCCGTGGCGGCACCGACCTTGATCACGGCCACACCGCCGGCCAGCTTGGCCACGCGTTCCTGCAGTTTTTCGCGGTCGTAATCGGAAGTGGATTTCTCGATTTCGGCGCGGATCTGGGCGACGCGCGCATCGATATCGGCTTTTTGGCCGGCACCGTCGACAATAGTGGTGTTTTCCTTGCCAATCACCACTCGCTTGGCGCTGCCCAACTGCTCCAATTCCACCTTCTCCAGCGACAGCCCTACTTCCTCGGAGATCACGGTGCCGCCAGTGAGGGTGGCGATGTCCTGCAGCATGGCCTTGCGGCGGTCGCCGAAGCCGGGCGCTTTTACCGCGGCCACCTTGAGAATGCCGCGCAAGTTGTTGACCACCAGGGTGGCCAGGGCCTCGCCTTCGATATCCTCGGCGATCACCAGCAGTGGGCGGCTGGCTTTGGCCACGGATTCGAGCAGCGGCAGCAGGTCGCGGATATTGCTGATCTTTTTGTCGAACAGCAGGATGTAGGGGTTTTCCAGCTCGGCCTGCATTTTGTCCTGGTTGGTGACAAAATAGGGCGACAGATAGCCGCGGTCGAACTGCATTCCTTCAACCACTTCCAGTTCGTTCTGCAGCGACTTGCCCTCTTCGACGGTGATCACCCCGTCGCGACCCACCTTCTCCATGGCCTCCGCCAGAATTTCGCCGATATCTGTGTTCCAGTTGGCGGATACAGTGGCCACTTGGCCGATGGATTTACTGTCGTCACAGGGCTTGGACAGTTTTGATAGCTGTTCGGTGGCGGCCTTCACGGCGGCGTCGATACCGCGCTTCAGATCCATGGGGTTCAACCCGGCGGCGATCGCCTTGTGGCCCTCGCGCAGCATTGCCTGTGCCAGCACAGTGGCGGTGGTGGTGCCGTCACCGGCCACATCGGCGGTTTTGGAAGCCACCTCCTTGACCATCTGCGCGCCCATATTTTCGAACTTGTCCTTTAACTCGATCTCTTTGGCCACGGATACGCCATCTTTGGTCACCCGCGGCGCGCCGAAACTTTTGTCCAGCACCACGTTGCGGCCCTTGGGGCCGAGGGTGGCTTTTACCGCGTTGGCCAGGATATTGACCCCGGCCAGCATGCGTTCACGGGCATCGTCAGAAAACTTTACAACCTTCGCACTCATGCGGCTTTCTCCTCAACCTCTGCGTTGTCCAGTACGGCCAGAATGTCGGATTCCTTGACGATCAGGTAATCCTCACCGTCGATTTTCACTTCGGTGCCCGCGTACTGCCCAAACAGGACCCGGTCACCGACCTTCACGGTTAGCGGGCGCAGCTCGCCGCTGTCCAGCGGTACCCCGTCGCCCACGGCGCAGACTTCGCCCTGGGTCGACTTTTCGGCGGCCTTGTCCGGAATCACAATGCCGCCTTTGGTGGTGGTTTCTGCAGGAAGACGTTTGACAACCACCCGGTCTTGGAGCGGTTTGATTTTCATTGGGGTTCCTCCCATAAACAATTGCGAATATTGCCGAAGCAGAAATCACAATAAGTGCGGAAGACGCGGCCGCGGGCAGACCGCCCCGGCCCCTTCCGAGCGGCAAAATAAGAGCGCGCAAAGTCATTTCAAGGGGTGGGTCAGCAAAATTTTTATGATTTTTTCGTATAAAAAACGCGGCTTTGAAAATGGAATGTTTCTAGGTCCGGTCCGCGCTTTTCGATAGTCTGGGGAAGTGTAGGAGGTGTGTATATGTCCCTGGTGCAACAGCCTGTTTTTGAAATGACCCTGGCCGAATACTTTCGCGAGCGGCTGGAGGAACTCGGCCGCCGGATGGCGCCGCCACCCCACGAAGATACCCTCTGGTACACTGCCAATATGTTGGCCCGTTTCGGTGACAGCGATCAACTGTTCAGCTACGACCGCGGTGAAGTGGACATCCGCCCGCTGGCTCTGCTGTATAAAGACGCCCACGAGGCCGAGGATATGCGTCAGCGCTGCCTGATACTGCGTCAATTGGGTGACTCAGCCCTGTTCCTCGGCGCCCTTTTCCCGGAAAAGTTCGAGCGCCGGGGAATACTCAGGGACTACTTCGTGGGTATGGGCGGCGGTGCCTACGATTACCTTTCAGAGAACGCCCGGCACAACCGGCATATCTTTTCCGAACTAGCCGCCATGTTCGCGCGCATGCTCGATCTGGTTGCCCGCGCCTGTGCCCGGCAGAAACTCTTCGACGCCGCCGACGTCCTGAACCTCTACCAACGCTGGCGCCAAACCCGAGACCCGCACTTGGCACGGCAGCTGAGAGACCTGGGCATTAATTTGCCGGAGTCGGATGTGTTGCATTGATGGCAGGTGGCTAGACAGCGTAAAACTCTGCTCTGCCTGAAGTATTCGGGAAGGAAGAAGCAGTACAGAGTTATGTTTGAAAAGCTTTCTTGTGTGCTACTCCTGACGAAGGAATAACCCACAAGAGATCGCCAACTGACTCTCCAAAAGGCTATAGCGAATTCAGGAGCGCTCCGGCGAGCGCATCAAAACGCTCCTTAAAAGGCGGCGGAAGCATTACTGAAAAGAGGATGCCCCCTTGACCCACTGATGGGTAATATTGAAATAGAGCTTGAATTCATCTCCGGTTTGCGGATCTCGAACGCCCATCAGATCGAAAACACCCTCTTTACCGTTCAACAGTGCCTGATCGATAATCTCCAACCCCTGTAGTTGCAGAAAAGCGCGGAGTTCCGGCGTGCTATAGGTGTGGAAAGCGCTTTCCATTTTCTTGCCGTCACCAGTGGACCAGATGGCTTCGATAAATCCATTCAACGCAAGTTTATGTACTTCTCCTCTTTCTGTATTGCCGCTTTCCATATTGCAGGCCATGCCGAGAAAATGGCCGGGCAGACTGGTGTAATTGGCCTTCACTATCTCGTTTGCGGCATTGATACATGCGGCCCAGTCACTCTTATTCAAAGATTCAAACCCCGTTTCCACTAGGCTGGAAGTTGGATCAAAATACGGGAAGTATTTTGAAGAGTTGGCATAGGCTTCTCGTACGCGCTGGAAGTCTTTTGGCTCGGCCTTACTGCCTTTGTTTTTCAGAATTTCCAGAGCCTGTTGGTAATTGCTGTCCCCAATATCTTCGGCATGTGTAGGGGCGGCGTCGTCTGTGGTGTTATCTGCCTGAGAGGACTCGATAGCCCCCTGGGGATTGGTAACTGCACATCCGCAAATCAATAAAAAAACAATGAAAATATAATGCTTCATAATGGTGTTCCACAATTTATTCTTCTTTCTCGAGCCACATTGGATAAAGATTAACTATTGCAGCTTGTGCAAATTGGCACTACGTCGATCCAGGATGAATCACCATGGGTTGATCATTCGTTCTGTTTGCGAATAGGCGCCATTGCTCCACTGGATGATTAACAAACAGGAGGGTGGGGCGTTTGCCAGCCTAAATGCCCCGGCTGGTATACGCAAGCGGTTTTCTTGCTGCTGCAGCGCGAACATCGACATAGGGTGGGAGAGTGACGCTTGGAAAGGATTCAGTTGATAGGCGGATATAAGCCGAGCCATTGACTGCATCCATCAGTCATCGCGCACCGCAATGAAATTAGTTGGCCCAAACCACTGAATTTTGCTATTAATAGCCACCTTTGTGCGCTTATTTGACGGCAATAATGCCAAAACCGGCAGATCCGTAGCAACACTACCATAGGAGTAAATAATGAGGTGTGTCAAAAAACTTATCGCTGCGCTGGGCTTATGCATCGGCAGCACAGGATTTGCCGCTACCGAAGGCAATACTTACAGACTCTACTTTTTAGGCGGCCAGTCGAACATGGAGGGGTATGGGTATACCAATGAACTGCCAAAAGGCGCATTTAAAGCCAATGACAGGGTGAAGATTTTTGCCGGTCAGCCAGCCCTGGATAACCAAACCCATGGTGGCGTCGGCCTGTGGCAAACACTGGAACCGGGCTTTGGCACAGGTTTTAAAACCGACGGCAAGAAAAACATGCACTCCGGACGCTTTGGCCCCGAACTCTTTTTTGGCCAGGTAATGGCCAACACTTACCCGCAAGAGCGCATCGCCATTATTAAATACGCCGTCGGTGGCACAGGCCTGGCTCAAGGGGTTGGCTACGGAAACTGGCATCCGGACTTCAATGAAGGCGCCGGGCTGAACCAATACGACCACGCCTTAAAAACCCTGCGAAACGCCTTTGCAGATCCAGATATTGACGGCGATGGTGCCCCCGATACCCTGGTCCCTGCAGGGATCGTATGGATGCAAGGTGAGGCCGATGCCTTTGATAGCCAGGCAGCCGCCGACGACTACCGCGCAAACCTGCAACGCTTAATGGATTTACTGCGGGCCGCACTGCGCGTGGATGACCTGCCCGTGGTTATTGGCAAAATCACCGACTCCGGAATGAGCGAAGACGGCACAGTGATGGACTACATCAAAACCGTACAAGACGCTCAGCGAGACTACGTAAAAAGTGACACCTGCGCCGCCTACATGACCGCCACCGAAGACTTCGGTTACCTAGACGACGGTTGGCACTACAATACCGAAGGCTTTATCCGCATGGGCACCGAATTTGCCAAGGCGATGAGTAAACTGGAGGATAAATGCGGTAAATAATGCGCTGATATGTGCGCTTAGCTGATTGTGTATGCAGGGCAGAGTGTAAACATGGATGCCCTGCATACAAGATTGCACTTATTAATTTTAAGTCGAGGATTTTAAAAGTAGTATAGGGAGGCGGTTTTTCCCCGTTGATGAAATCAATTGAAGTAGGAATAACTTCTTTTCTTCTTCAAATCTCTAACGCCGATAAAGATAAATGCTCCGATGGCCAATTTATACTCAACAACTGAAAATTGTCTAGGCTAAGGTGAAAGAGTAGCGAGATGGAAGTTGGTCCTTTGTACTATAAAATCAGTACCAGCGTTATTTCCGATGTAAACTTTAGGTTTATGATCGTCTGTAGTAACGGACCTTGCGCCGCCACATAATAGTGCCTCTTTTAATTCTGTTTGCGGTATTTTCGGATTATTATTTTTGCTGAATACATAAAAGTTCAGTTGACTTGATACTCCAAGTGTTTTTGCGGCTTGAAGAATTGCGTTGCAAGTATTCGAGTATAGATCTTTGTTTGTTCTTATCTTAATTTCATCATTTTTGTCATCGATATTTTCTGCGTTTAGATTTTTAGCGTAGACATTTTTTAATAGTAATTCAGGGGGTGCGTCGTAGTAATGTGATGCATATTTGACGGCGGCCACTATATCATCTGCACATGTTGAATCAATTTCAAATACCCAGATTTCTCTGTCAATAATGGCGGCTTTCTTTACGACGCTTGCAGTACGGTCTTCGTAGGCAGTGATATTCACATTAGCATTTCTTGCCTTCCATACAGGTAGGCTGTGCAGTGTTGTTCTTAGGACATATTTGCGCGTAATGGTTTTGTTTCCAAAGATTAGATTTACATCGGTTTTAAATTCGTATTTGTCTTCTGCTATTGATGTGGCCCCACTTTTAAATTCCATTTTTAAATCCTTGTTTGCTTGTTAGTCCAAATTTATAATTCTATGTATATATTTTGTTTCTTCTTCAATCTCTTCGGACCGAAATCCGCTAAAGACAATATTGTTGCTTTCTTTGGCGAGCTTTGCGAGTTCGTGAGGATTGTTTCCGCTGTTGCCTTCTACTTCCCATTGAGATTGATCAAACCGGGTAATCATGGAAATATCAACAATTTCCAAGTTTTTATCCTGCAGTTTTTCTTTAGATTTTCTAATGATTTCCTCAAAAATATGTTGTGGACGTTCTGATTGGTATATTGGGACATAGGCTTCACAGAAAAAGAAATCGCCTCCATCGAAATCGAAATCGCAGTTAGGAAGCGGTCGACTTTTTATAAAAGCTATCCATATGTTTTTGGTCTTCATTTGAGTTCTATCCTGTCGTATATTTCATCTTTTTATTGCGCGGTTTTTGATAATAAGTGCAATTGGTAAGGAAGCAATCAGCTGGTTGTAGTTCATCAGTGTATTTCTCCTGGTGAGGAAAGGTGCAGGCCATCTACCAGATGGCCATCCCTTTACCAATTGCATTTATTATCCGAAGCCGAACTTTCAGAATTATTTTCTGATCTATCATTATCAGAATAGTCTAGTCGTGTAGTTAAATATGAAATTAAGCTCAAAATATTCAAACAGTCCAATTGAGTGAAGATCTCTGGAACCACAACATCAATGGGTGCATGATTCATTGGGTTCCTAAATCCGGCCATGACGCCGCGTGTCATGTGCGCCTGACCCTCTTGAATATTCCAACCACTTTCAGTATTGACATCAGCAACTTTTATCTTTGGTTTTTTAGGTCTTTTTTTGTCACCTGTGGCAAATAATTTCGCCAAATCGGTACCGTCTAAAGATTCTCCACTTATTTCACGAAGAATTTGACCATATACTTTTGTGCCTTGATCAGCTGCTTCGGCAAATTGCTGATTTTCATAGTAACTCTGTATTCTTGACCTGATTTTTTTATGTAGATGACGCCAGTGAAGCTCTGGGTATTCTGGTACAATTTCATGTAATGCTTGAATTATTGGGGTGAATGTACTCTCCACCTCCTCATCTTTTGTCATTACATCTACAATTTTTTCTACAGGTTTTCTGACATCATCAGACATGCTAGAAAGCCATTTCTCTTTATCGATCCCTGTATTTTTTGAGAATCTTTCTTCTTTCTTGTTTTTACGTTTTTCACGCCACTCCTTTCCCACTTGCAAAATCAACTTCGAAAGAAACTCTCTAAGTTCTTGCATCTCAGGGTGATCCCAGTTTATGGATTGGCGATTTGTTGAAATTACATCCTCATCTAGAAGGTCAATAAAGTCAGCTCTAATCCATCCCGTCAAGTATTGGTAAAAATGGCTTGATGTGCTGGATGAAAAATACTCAGGAGCATTTACCAACTTTCCTCTTGAAAATAAAGTAACTCCTCTTAACCCAGAGTTAGGTGGGATCGGAGTTTTAGTGGTAATGAAAGTAAATGAAATCTTGCCATAGTAATCACTATCTGAAGATATGAGATCTTTTTCTGTCCACGTAAACTCCTGCTCTATAAGAGCATATTTACGCTCATTATTGACTAGAATAGATTTGTCATCAGGATTAGTGGTTTTTAACTCGATAGAAAAGGAGTTATCAATAATAAATATTTTTGATAGACTATCTGCGATGGATTCTAGATCAAAAGGTGTCTTCCGTTTCAGTTCTGACAACTTAATCGTTGTACCATTCGGGGAATCTGTTTTTTGATTTGCAATTTCAATTTGAGGATGGTAAGAGCCATCGGCGGACAGCAAGTTATCCCAATCCAATACAAAACGATTCCTCAATCCATCCTGAACAGTATCTACAGTAATTTTTTTAGCCAACCCAAAAAGCGCTAACTTTCCCAGTCCTTTTTTTCCTGTTGGTAACCGATTATGTTTCTTTGACGGCTTATCACCCTCAACATCCCTTCTATTTCTACCAATCACCAAAAATTTATTTTGGATATCTGAAGCACTCATGCCTTCTCCATCATCCTTAATGCTTATTGATTTAGGCACTCTGTTTTGCTCATGAAAAGTCAAAATTACTTTATCTGAATCAGCATCATATGCATTTGAAATAATTTCTGCTAAAGCTGGGGGTAATGTTGAGTACATTTTTACCCCTAGGTGCTCAATTGTCTTTGGGTCAAATTTCAATTCGTAATCCATTATTCTTCTCCAAAGATTTCTTTTAGGTGTTTGTAAATCATTTCAGCTTGTCGCTTGATAAATTTTGGTGGGAGTGCATTTCCTATCATTAGTGCGACAGAGTCTTTCCCACCTTTTACGGAGAATTTGTAGCGCTTAGGGAAAGTTTGAAGAAGAGCAGCTTCACGAAGAGAAATTGCTCGGTCTTCTTCTGGGTGAATAAAGCGTCCTTTGGATGGGTTGTGACACCCTCCAGTAATAGTGGGGGCTACAGAGTCCCAACACATTCGTCCATACACATCTTTATAGCTGTCTGGATTTTTCTTATGACAATCTAGCCAGTATCTTTTCGGAATGTCTGATCTGGACCCCCCATTTTTTGGAACAAGTGAAATAATTTTATTTACTTTTTCTGTGCGTTTTGATTGCCAGTCATGTAAAAAATCACCACTTTCCCCTGATTTTTTAAGGTTGTAAATGAAGTCTCTCACAGTGGCTGGTTTCTTATCTTTTTGGGGCTCTTCAATAATTCCAAATCGTGAAGCCATTAATATCATTCTTTTTCGTCGCTGTGGAACTCCAAAATCTGCAGCGTCTCTTATCGCTAGAGTCTGTTCTGAGAACTGATAATCTAATGCTTTCAACTTTTTAATGGCAAGTTTCATTCTAGGGTCTTTGTAAAGCCCAGGAACATTTTCCATCATAATTGTTTTTGGTAATAAACCTTCCACAAAGCGAATGAATTCGAAAATCAATTCATTTCTCGCGTCGTCTACCGAAACGCTTTTATTTCTTGTCCTATGCCTTGAAAAACCCTGGCAGGGTGGGCACCCTGCTAATAGGTCAAGATTTCCTTTTTTTATCCCTAAATCATCAATAATATTTTGAGGGGTTAGTTCGCAAATATCTTTCTCATATAGAACGTGATTTGGATGATTTAGCCTATATGTTTCAGCGGCATTTTTATTTATCTCTACACCAGCAAGAACTTCAAATCCGGCTTTTTGTAAGCCAACAGTAAGTCCTCCGGCACCACAAAATAAATCGATGGCGTTAAATTTCATATCTGTTCTTTCGATTAATAATTCTCTTCTTTTGAATTTTTCTCAAATTTTTAATTATTGTGCGACTATTAGGTCATTAGGGGGTTTTTGTAGATGATTAGGACGTCTATCTGGCTGGTTTGTTCTTTCAAATGGCCGTAAAATTTTTGCACAAATTCCTTGGGGTTTCCTTTGGTTTTCCGATCCATTCGACTTCAAGTGTCTGATCCAGGTCGTCGTGAACTATCGTCTGTTTTTTGTCGTGGGGGATGCTGTAGACCAGTTCATTCAGCTCACCATTACCCACATTGACGCCATCGGTCACGGCTTTTTCTTGATCATATTCACTGACCACATTCCTGCGGAAAAAGCCGTAAGTGCAGTTATCCGGCGTGGCGGTGAGGCCCGCCAGATAGGCGTCGAAGTATTCCAGCACCTGCCGCCACTGGTTGTAGATGGAGCGGTGGCATTCGTCGATGATGATCACGTCGAATAATTCCGGCGGGATCTTCTCGTTGTACACCACTGGCAGGGGTTCTTTAGGCTTGGTCAGCTGCTCGGCCTGTTCGCCCAGGTTTTTGATATCCACCAGAAACAGGATGCGGTTGGCGCTGACTGGTTCCCGCAACAGGCGGTAGCAGGCGGTAATCGCCGTAAAGGTTTTGCCGGAGCCGGTGGCCATCTGTATCAGCGCACGGGGTTTGTCCTGCCGGAAGGAGGCTTCCAGGTTGGTAATGGCGGTGATCTGGCACTCGCGCAAACCCTCGGTGTTCAGCGGCGGAAAGTCCTGCAGGCGGCCGCGCAGGCTTTTCGGCTCCCTGAGCCATTTTGCCAGGGTTTCCGGGCGGTGGAAGTTGAACACCTCGCGGGACCGCGGGTGCGGGTCCAGCCCGTCGGTAAAGCGGGTGATCACACCGGTGCTTTCATAGACAAAACGCAGGGGCTGGCTGTTGTTGACCCACTTCAGCGTGGCACTGGCATACCCTTGAGACTGATCTTCAACCGTGGTGATTTTCTCCCCCCAGGATTCGGATTTGGCTTCAATTACGCCCACGGCCTGTTTATCCACGAACAGGACGTAATCCGCCGGGCCTACATCGGTCTGGTATTCGCGCACGGCCACACCCGGGGCGGCGGAAAAGTCGATTTTCTTTTTGTCCTGCACCGCCCAGCCCGCTTGCCGGAGCTGGGCGTCTATGTGATCACGAGCGATTTGTTCGGGGTTTTGGTTGATCATGCTCACTTCTTTTTAGACTGATTGCTGTTGATGCTTGCCTGCTCAGTACGTTTAAGCAGTTCATCAATTCCGTAATTGAATAATGCACATCGTTTGTAGAGGCTTTTCAGAAGCACTATTTATACGGTTACTTTATTGAGCAAGATGTCATAGCCTGACTGTCCCTGGTTTTTTTGCGAATAACGGGGAAGAATACCACGGCTTTTAGATCTAGCGACAATTTACGATTTGAAGCTGTACTATGTGCGCCTGTATGCAAATAAATGATGGAGGAATATAAAAGTTGTGCGGCATTTTGGGAGCCAGTAATAGGGCGCTGAATCGGTGATTTCTGTTTGGAAATAAAAGCTCGATACCAAATGGCACTATGCCCTGGGCCGAAGAAAGGGCGAAGCTGGATAGAAGTGTGAAAAGGAAAATAGAGTAACGAACGATTGCTTACTTCTCGCTTATTCTCTTGCCGATAGATACACAACCATGCTGGCTACGTTACGACTTCGGAACTGGCGGGGTTTAATGAGAAAGATGGTGGGCCCTCCGGGACTCGAACCCAGGACCTGCCGATTATGAGTCGGATGCTCTAACCAACTGAGCTAAGGGCCCCCAATGCGGTCTCGCGGTCGCGAGAGGGGTGGGAAATTACCTGATTTTTCTTTGCGGATCAATGGGTTCCTTTCGTTTGCTGCGTTTTCGGTGAGGTGGTCTGGATTACCAGGCCCAGCTCAGCCCTAGGTTGGCGCTTATGTCGCTCCAGTCGTAGTCATCCGCGGCGCTGCGGTAGCGGATATCGAGGGATAGGTCGGCAAAGGGCAGTTGCAGCAGGCGGGTGCCCAGGCCCAGTTCCAGCCAGCGGGCGCCGCGGGGGCTTTTCAGTTCCAGCTGGCCGCTGCCGTAGAGTTCGTCGTCGCCGTCCAGGGTGTACCAGAAGTTGGCGAAGGCGAAGTGGGGCTTGCCGGTGGCGTAGGCGCGCAGGCCGAGGCGTAGATTGAGTTCCGGGGTCACTCCGGTATCCATGCGGTAGCCGTTGGCGGAGAAGGCGTTCAGGCTGGTGTAGTTGGCGAGCAGCTGTGCCTGGGGCTCCAGGTTGTAGTGTTCGCCGAGCGCTATGTCGAGCCCGCTCTCCGCGGACAGGGCGATTTGTACACCGTGGCGGGTGGCACTTCTGCCGCTATGGGCGCGGCTGTCCGTACGCAGATAGGCCAGTTTGGCCTGGAGGTCGAAATAGTGGCCGGTGTTGCGGTAATCGCTGAAGTAGGCGCCGATAAAGTGGCTTTGCAGTTGATTTTGTCCCACCGGGAGGTTTGCGCCGCGTTCGCTCAGCAGGGCGCTGCTGTCGCCGTTGACGAAGCTGCTGCCTGCGCTGATGCCGCCCTGCTGGCTGCCGCGGCAGGAGGGGCCGCTGTAGAGGTCGCGGCTGATTTTCAGGCTGCTTAAGGTGCCGTCGATGCGGCTGGGTGTGTCGCCCTGCCAGTCGAGTTTCAGGTCGCCGTGGTGGAGTTGCAAGCGGATGTTGTTGTAGCCCGCAGGGTCGCTTCGCCATTCCTGGCGGCGTTGCTGAAAGCCGTCCAGTTGGTCCAAGGAAACCATCAGGGCGAGTTTCTTGATTTGGGTGTGGACTACCAGTTCGCTTGTGGCCGGGGTCCCCTGGGAGAGTCCCTCAGCGGGCAGCGTGATGCAGAGTATCGCCGCCAGGCTGGCGGGTGACAGGGGCTTGAGCTGCATAAACCTTCCTTGGCTCAATTACTATCTCTGTACAGAAATTGTAGCTGGCACTGCGGCCTTGGCCGCTCTGGAAGGAGGTTGGCGGAAAAGTGTTGCTCTGCTGGCCGGTCAGCCGCCGATCCAGCGTGGCAGGAGTATGCAGCCCCAGGTAAACAGCCACAGCAGCAGGGAGAGGGACACAGCGGCGGAGCCGGTGTCTTTGGCGAATTTGGACAGGGGGTGTTTTTCGGGGCCAATGCGGTCGATGGCCGCTTCCACCGCACTGTTAAGCAGTTCGACGATCATTACCAGCAGGGTGGCGCCGATCATCATCGCGCGTTCAACGCCGCTGTCGCCGAGCCACAGGGCGAGGGGGATCAGGAATACGGCCAGGGTGACTTCCTGGCGGAAGGCGGCTTCGTTGCGCCAGGCGGCGAGGAGGCCTTGCCAGGAGTAGCAGGTGGCGTCGATCAGTCTGGTGATGCCGGTTTTGCCGGGTTTGTTGGTGAATTCTTCTTGCATACGAGGTTTCGTGCGGCGCAATTTCTTTCACCCTTTACCTCGGCCTTAGGCGAGGGTGGGGGCTTGCGCGATCTTTCGTTTCATAAAAAAGCCCGGCGGTGCCGGGCTTTCCAGTGTAGCAGTTCTCAGCCTTCGTCGAGGAAGCTGCGCAGGTGCTCGGAGCGAGACGGGTGGCGCAGCTTGCGCAGGGCCTTGGCCTCGATCTGGCGGATGCGCTCGCGGGTCACGTCGAACTGTTTACCCACTTCTTCAAGCGTGTGGTCGGTGTTCATGTCGATACCGAAGCGCATGCGCAGTACCTTGGCTTCGCGCGCGGTCAGGCCTGCGAGCACGGCGCGGGTGGCGTCGTGCAGGCCGGTCTGGGTGGCGGTGTCGACCGGGGAGGCCTGGTTGGCGTCCTCGATGAAGTCGCCCAGGTGGGAGTCTTCGTCGTCGCCGATCGGAGTTTCCATGGAGATGGGCTCCTTGGCGATCTTCAACACCTTGCGCACTTTGTCTTCCGGCATGTCCATGCGCTCGCCCAGTTCCTCCGGAGTGGGTTCGCGGCCCATTTCCTGCAGCATCTGGCGGCTGATGCGGTTGAGCTTGTTGATGGTCTCAATCATGTGCACCGGAATACGGATGGTGCGCGCCTGGTCCGCGATGGAGCGAGTGATCGCCTGGCGGATCCACCAGGTGGCGTAGGTGGAGAACTTGTAGCCACGGCGGTATTCGAATTTGTCCACCGCTTTCATCAGGCCGATATTGCCCTCCTGGATCAGGTCGAGGAATTGCAGGCCGCGGTTGGTGTACTTCTTGGCGATGGAGATCACCAGGCGCAGGTTGGCCTCAACCATTTCCTTCTTGGCGCGGCGCGAGCGGGCCTCGCCGATCGACATGCGGCGGTTGATTTCCTTGATCTGGCTGATTTCCAGGCCGGCACGCTCTTGGCATTGGGCCAGTTTGCGCTGTGCGCGGATAATGTCGTCCGCCACATGGCGCAGGGCGTCGGAGTAGTCGCGCTTTTTCTTGATGACGGCCGGGATCCAGTCTTCGTTGATCTCGTTGCCGGGGAATTCCTTGATAAAGGTTTTGCGCGGCATCTTCGCCTTTTTGATGCACAGGTTCATGATGGTGCGCTCCTGTTCGCGCACCTCGTCGAGAATGCTGCGCACCTCGTTGTACAGCGGGTCAAATTGGCGCGGGGCCAGTTTGAAGTAGCGGAAGATTTCGCCCACGGCCTCCATGGCGGCACCGGCCTCTTTGGAGTCGCGGCCGAATTTCTTGATCGCGGCATCGGCTTTTTTCTGCGCGGCGATCAGGAGCTTCATGCGCTCTGCGAGCTCTTCCGGGTCGATGCCGCTGGCATCTTCCTCCTGGGTGCTGGAGTCGTCGTCATCGTCATCGTCGGCGTCGACGTCAGTGGTGTCGGCGTCGGCTTCCTCCGCGGCTTGGCCGGCTTGGGCGCCGGGGGGGACGTCTTCGGCCGGGTCCAGCCAGCCGGCGACAATGTCGGCGATGCGGCGCTCTTCCTGGTCGATTAGCTGGTATTCATCGATTACCTGCTGCACGGCGCCGGGCCAGTAGGCGAGGGCGGCCATAAGTTCGCGCAGGCCCTCTTCGATCCGTTTGGCAATGGCGATTTCGCCCTCGCGCGTGAGCAGTTCTACGGTGCCCATCTCGCGCATGTACATGCGTACCGGATCGGTGGTGCGGCCTACGTCGGATTCCACTGCAGCCAGGGCGGCGGCGGCTTCGGCGGCGGCGATTTCGTCGGCGGAGCTGTCGCCCTCGGCCATCAACAACTCTTCGGCATCCGGTGCGCTCTCGAACACCTTGATGCCCATGTCGTTGATCATGCCGATGATGTCTTCCACCTGATCGGGGTCGGAGATGTCCTCCGGCAGGTGGTCGTTCACTTCGGCGTAGGTCAGATAGCCCTGCTCTTTACCGCGGGCGATCAGTTCCTTGATGCGGGAAGTCTGCTGTTGGGTGTTGTCGGTCATGCACAACCCTGAAACGTAAGGAGAAATACGGGACAAAGACGCGGGATTATAGCGTATTTGCGGTAGCAATAACCACTTGTGACTGTCAAGTGGTGGTTTGTATGGTTTCTGGTTTCCTACCTCCGGGGTGACTGATAATGGTGGCGGGCGTCCGGGATTCAAGGGGGCGGGCTATTCGCGCTTGCGCCAGTTGGCGAGCAGGGCGAGTTGCTCCGCGCTCAGTTGCCCCCCGGAGGCCTTGAGTTGGGCCAGTAGGTCGCGGTTGCGCTGTTTCCGTGCGGCCAGTTCTAGTCTCTGCAGGCAGTCATTGAATTCGGCTGCCGGGTCGTATTCCAGCTTTTCGTCGCCCTGGGCCAGGTGTCGTACGCCGCTGACCAGCTGTGAGGCGGCGAGTCGGGCGAGGATTTCGCAGGAATCGGCGCCGTGGTGGGCGCGCCAGTAGCCCAGCAGCTGGTTCAGATTGTAGTCGGGGCGGCTCTTGAGCAGGTCCACCAGGTCCGCGAACAGGGCCAGGTCCGGGTGTCCGCGCTGGCGGAAGTAGTCGCTGTCGTCGATCTGCTGTGCCAGGTGCGGGTGGTGCAGCAATAGGGCGATGAGCATGCGTTCGGTCGGCAGGCGATGCTGTCCGCGGCGGCGCGGCTGTGGCGGCGCGGGCACGTGGTGTTCCGGCGGTGGCGCTTCGGCTTCGGCGGACGTTTGGCCGGGATCGCGTGCTGGCGGTGGTTCCGGAGGCTGTGGTTGTGTCTGCGCGGTTCGGGCTTTTTCCGCGATGATGACTTCCTGCAGGGTGTCTCTGTCCAGGCCGGTGCGGGCGGCCAGCTGCTGGAACATCAGCTGGCGGTAGACGCCTTCCGGCAGCAGGTCCAGCAGGGGCGCGGCCAGTTTTGACAGGCGCGCGCGGCCGTCCATGGTCTGTAGGTTGATGCCTTCCCCCAGCAGGTCGAAGAGGAAGTCTTCCAGGGGCCGCGCCTGCTCATCGAGCAGCTGGTTGAAACGCGCTCCGCCCAGTTGGCGCACCAGGGTGTCAGGGTCTTCCCCTTCCGGCAGCAGCAGGAAGCGCAGGCTGCGGCCGTCCTGCATGTGGGGGAGCGCGGCCTCAAGGGCGCGCCTGGCGGCGGCGCGGCCCGCGCGGTCGCCGTCGAAGCAGAACACCAGTTCCTGCGTGTGGCGGAAGGCCAGCTGTATATGGTCTTCGCCGCAGGCGGTGCCCAGGGTGGCTACGGCGCAGCGGATGCCGAATTGTGCCAGGGCCACCACGTCCATATAGCCTTCCACCACAATGAGCCGCGCCAGGTCGCGGTTGGCCTGTCGCGCTTCCCAGAGACCGTAGAGTTCGCGCCCCTTGTGGAAGATCGGGGTTTCCGGCGAGTTGAGGTATTTCGGCTTTTCGTCCCCCAGTACCCGGCCGCCAAAGGCGATGGTGCGGCCGCGCTGGTCGCGGATGGGGAAGATAATGCGGTTGCGGAAGCGGTCGTAGTGGTGGCGTCGCCCCGGCTCCGTGCGCCCGTCGCTGTCTTGGCGGCGGATGGCGAGTCCCGCCTGTTCTAGCAGATCCGCTTTCTGCGGTGTGGTGCCGAGGGCGTTGAGCAGGTTGTCCCATCCCGGCGGCGCCAGGCCTATGCCGAAGTCCCGCGCTATTTCGCCGGATACGCCGCGGTTGCGCAGATAGGCCACGGCGGGTCCCGCGGCAGGGTGGTTGCGCAGTTGGTCGCGGTAGAAATCGGCGGCCTGTTCGGTGAGCTGATAGAGAGACAGGGCCTCCCTCTGGCGTTTTTCCTGGCCCGGGCTGGGCTGTTCCCTCGGTACCTCCAGCCCCTGGCTGGCGGCCAGCTTTTCCACCGCCTCGGGGAAGCCGAGGCGGTCGTAGTCCATCAGGAAGCCGATGGCGTTGCCGTTGGCGCCGCAGCCAAAGCAGTAGTAGAACTGCTTGTCTGGGCTGACGGTAAACGAGGGAGTTTTTTCGTCGTGAAACGGGCAGCAGGCGGAATAGTTTTTTCCGGTCTTGCGCAGTTTGACCCGGCTGTCCACCAGATCGACGATGTCTACCCGCGCGAGCAGGTCGTCGATAAAGTGCTGGGGTATTTTGCCGGCCATGCGCTCGGGTTCCGCGCTGTCAGCCCAGCTGGGCCTTGACCAGCTTGCTGACCGCGCCCATATCCGCACGGCCCTGCACCTGGGGTTTAACCTGTGCGATCACCTTGCCCATGTCGGCCATGCCGGCGGCGCCGGTCTCTTTGATGGCGGCGGCGACGATTTCGTTGATTTCCGCTTCGGACAGCTGTTCGGGCAGGAATTCCTGGATGACATCAATCTCGGCCTGTTCCACTGCCGCCAGTTCGGCGCGGCCGGCTTTTTCGTATTGTGCGATGGAATCTCGGCGCTGTTTAATCATTTTGTCCAGCAGGGCCAGGATGCGGGCGTCATCCGGCTCAATGCGCTCGTCCACTTCCACGCGCTTAATTTCGGAGTTGATCAGGCGCAGGGTTGCCAGGCGCTCTTTGTCGCGGGCTTTCATTGCGTCTTTGGTGGCCTGGGCCAGGGTTTCCTTGAGAGTGCTCATGGTGGTTGTTCCGTTTTCGTGTGGGGTTTACTGCCGTGTAGGAAGGGAGTGTAGGCGAGCGGCCTCGGCGTAAGCTGGCGGCGCGATCGCGGCTGCTCCCTCCCGCAAGGGGTTGAAGCGGTGTGCGGCCAAGAATAGCGCTTTCGCGGCAAACAAAAAACGGCGGGCGCCGGCTGAGAATATTGGGATATCGAATAAAAAACGGCGCACGAGACGGGCTCGCACGCCGTTTTTGTTTTCCGCTCTGGGCTGATTGCCCGCCCGGCGCCTGTTTGCTGCGCCGGTGGCCCGATTAATACAGGCGTTGGAATTTGCGGTTTTCGCGCTGCAGCTTCTTGGCGTGACGCTTTACGGCAGCAGCTGCCTTGCGCTTGCGCACGGCAGTCGGCTTTTCGTAAAACTCGCGGCGGCGCACTTCAGACAGTACACCAGCTTTCTCACAGGAGCGCTTAAAGCGGCGCAGGGCGATATCAAAAGGTTCGTTGTCTTTGATTCGTACAGAGGGCATTCGATTACCTGTAAAATTCGTTTCTCTCGGCCATTCCGGCTACTGCTTGCTCTCGCCTCGCAGTTGCAACCCGGAGGCCGGTCCACAGCGAGGGCGCAAATTCTAAACACTCCAAAGCGGGATCGCAAGACTTTTTGTCAAGCGCTCGCGGGAGCGGATTTCTGCAGCCCTGCGGGCTTTCCAGTATGATAGCGGCCTTTTCAACCAGTCACGAGAGATCAGGGCCAAGTGCGAGTTCTGGGTATAGAGACCTCCTGCGATGAAACGGGGGTAGCGATTTACGACACCGGGAAGGGGCTGCTTGGTCACGCGCTCTTCAGTCAGGTGGATCTGCACGCGGAATATGGCGGTGTGGTGCCGGAGCTGGCCAGCCGCGATCATGTGCGCAAATTGCTGCCGCTGGTTCGCGAGGTAATGCGCAGGACGGATACCCATCCGCGCGACCTGGACGGTATCGCCTATACGGCGGGACCGGGCTTGGTGGGGGCGCTGATGGTGGGCGCCTGTGCCGGGCGCGCTCTGGCATATGGCTGGGGGCTTCCCGCGGTGGCGGTGCACCATATGGAGGGGCATCTGCTGGCCCCGATGCTGGAAGAGCGTCCACCGAGTTTCCCCTTTGTTGCCCTGTTGGTGTCCGGCGGCCACACGCAGCTGGTGGATGTGCGCGGCCTGGGGGATTACCGTCTGATGGGGGAATCTCTGGATGACGCCGCCGGAGAGGCGTTCGACAAGGCGGCGAAAATGTTGGATCTGGATTACCCCGGTGGCCCGCGGCTGGCGGCGCTGGCAGAGAAGGGTGATCCGGAGCGCTTTACTTTTCCGCGCCCCATGACCGACCGGCCGGGCTTGGATTTCAGTTTTTCCGGTCTCAAGACCTACACCCTGACCACTGTGCGCCAATACGCCCAGGCGGATGGATTGCCGGATGAGCAGACCTGCGCGGATATCGCCGCGGCTTTTCAGGAGGCGGTGGTGGATACCCTGGTGATCAAATGCCGCCGCGCTATTCGGGTTTCCGGTCACAAGACTCTGGTGGTCGCTGGCGGGGTGTCCGCCAACAAGCTGCTGCGCACACGCCTGGAGTCCAGGCTGCGGGAAGAGGGGGCGGGCGTTTATTACCCGCGCCATGAGTTCTGCACCGATAACGGCGCCATGATTGCTTACGCCGGTTGCTTGCGCCTGCAGGCGGGAGAGCGGTCCGGCCTGGCGGTGGAAGTGCGGCCGCGCTGGCCGATGATGGAATTGGATGGGAGCCTCAGCTGAGCGATGGATATCGTTTATATACGGGATTTAAAGGTAGACACTATCATCGGTATCTACGATTGGGAGCGCGAGGTGCGCCAGACGGTGAGTCTGGACTTGGAGATGGCCTTTGATATCAGCGAGGCTGCGCGGACCGATGATATTCGTCATACCTTGAACTACAAAGCCGTTGCCAAGCGCTTGATTGCCTTTATTGAGGAGAGCGAGTTTCTTCTGGTGGAGACCATGGCGGAAAAAGTGGCGGCCATAGTGCGTGAGGAATTCGCGGTTCCCTGGCTGCGCCTGCGGCTGTCCAAGCCCGGTGCCGTGCGCGGATCGCGGGATGTAGGTGTGATTATCGAGCGCGGAGAAAGACCGGCGACCGGTGCGGCGTCGGCGATTTGAAGGTGACGGGTGTGGTGGAAGTTTTATTGGGCCTCGGCAGCAATATCGATCGCGAGCGGAACATTCGCGCGGGGCTTAAGGCCCTGGCCGGAGAGTTTGGGCGGCTGCGGGTTTCGCGGGTTTTCGAAAGTGTGGCCGTGGGTTTCGATGGCGACAACTTCTACAACCTGGCGGTGGCGATTCACACGGCGCTGCCTGTCGGTCAACTGGCTTTGCGTTTGCGTGGGATCGAGGATGCCAACGGGCGCCTGCGTGCCGGACCCAAATTCAGTGCCCGCACGCTGGATATCGATATTCTGATCTATGGTGATCTGACCGGTACCGTCGATGGAGTCAAGCTGCCGCGGGCGGAAATCGAGAAAAATGCCTTTGTGCTGCAACCGTTGGCGGAGCTGGCTCCGGATTGGGTGCACCCGCTCACGGGCAAGAGTTTCGCGCAGATGTGGGCGGAGTACGACAAAACCAAGCAGAAGCTGTGGCCCGTGGCGTTTGATTGGCCGTAGACTGAATCCCCCCTCCCTGTGTGCAGGCGGGATCTTTCCTGATTTCTTCCGTGGTGCTCAGATATTGAGGCTGCGCCCGCCGTCTACCGCAATTACCTGACCGCTGATATAAGGTGCCTCACTGACGAGGAAGCGCACGGTGCGCGCTACGTCTTTCTCGCCGCCGGTGCGGGCCAGCGGGATACGCTCGAGTATCCGGGTCTTCGCCGCTTGGTTCGCGTTTTCCTGCTCGGGCCACAGAATGGCGCCGGGGGCCAGGGCGTTGACCCGCACGCGGGGCGCCAGCTCCAGAGCCAGGCTCTTGGTCAACATCACTAATCCGGCTTTGGCGATGCAATAGATCGGGTGCCCGGGCATGGGGCGCTCGGCGTGAATATCCGCCATATTGACGATACAGCCTTTACCGTGGGCGAGGGTGTCCGCCAGTGCTTGGCTGAGAAAGAAAGGGGCCTTCAGGTTGCTGCCGATCAGCTGTTCCCAGGCGGATTCGTCGGCGGTGTCCAGCGGGGTGGGGAAAAAGGCGGATGCGTTATTGACGAGTACTTCGATGCTGCCCCATTGGGCCGCGGCGCGCACGGCCAGCTGTTCGCAGTCGGCGGCGGTGGCCAGTTCGCTTTGCAGGGCAATGGCGGAGTCGGGGCGCAGGCGGTTTAGCTCCTCTACCAGAGTGTGCGCAGCGTCGGCAGAGCGGCGGTAGTGCACTGCCACCCGGTGGTCCCGGTGCAATTCGCGGGCGATGGCGCGCCCCAGGCGGGCGGCGGCTCCGGTAATCAGGGCGTTACGCATTGGGGTAGCTTTCCTTTACCTTGGCGATGGCGCGGACCCGCGCCCGGTCCAGGGCTTTGCCCAGGGCGGCCCCTTCGTAGCCCTGTTCCATCAACTCTTTTGGGGAGACCCCGCACGCGGCTTCGCGCACGGCGCGCAGGTAGTCCACTTGGGGGTATGGCCTGTCTTGCAGTCCTTTGCGACCGCGGGCGTCCGACTCGCAGGCGAGCAGGAACTGCTCAAACCGCTCGGGTCGGCGCAGGGCGTCTAGGGCGCGCAGTAATTTCATCAGTGTCTGCGGGCGCAATTCAAAGGCTTTGTGGCAGTGGAGGTGATACTCACACACGCCGGTGGCCAGGGCGGTCAATTCTTTGGGGGCGCGCCAGCGGCGGCAGACTTCGCGGACCAGCGGCAGGCCCGCGCGCTCGTGGCCGCGGTGGCTGGGGAGGATTTCCTCCGGGGTTACCCCTTTGCCCAGATCGTGCAGCAGTACAGCGAAGCGCACTGGCAGCTGTGGTGGCGCCGCGCGCAGTGCCAGCATGACGTGTTCGCCGGTATCGATTTCCGGGTGGTGTATGGCCGGCTGGGGTACGCCGAACAGGCGCTCCAATTCCGGCAACAGTATCTTCAGGGCGCCGCAGTCGCGCAGTACGCGGAAAAAGACATCGGGGTCCGGCTCGGTCAGGGCGCGGCTGACTTCCTTCCATACCCGCTCCGCCACCAAATGTTGGACTTCCCCTTGGTTCACCATCTGCCGCATCAGCGCCATGGTTTCGTCGGCGATGGTGAAGCCGAGGTGGTGGTAGCGGGCCTTAAAGCGGGCAACCCGCAGTATGCGCAGCGGGTCTTCCGCAAAGGCGGGGGAAACGTGGCGCAGCAGGCGCGCTTCCAGGTCGGCCCGTCCGCCGTAAGGGTCGACGAGCTCACCTTGGTCGCTCTCCGCCATGGCGTTAATGGTGAGGTCGCGGCGCAGCAGGTCCTGCTCCAGGGTGACATCGGAGCTGGCGTGAACGGTAAAGCCGCCGTAACCGTGGCCGCTTTTGCGCTCGGTGCGCGCCAGTGCGTATTCGTCGCCGGTATCGGGGTGCAGGAACACGGGAAAGTCCTTACCCACCGGGGTGAATCCGAGTTCGCGCATGTGGGGTTCGTCGGCGCCGACCACAACCCAGTCGCGCTCGTGTACGGGTCTTCCGAGCAGTTTGTCGCGCACAGCGCCGCCGACCAGGTAAATTTTCACGGAGAGCACTCCAGGGAGGGAAGGAGCAAGATATGCCGGGTTACGCGGTGCGCTGCCATAAATCCAATACTTTTGGCGCCGCCCGGGGCGGGATCTAGGGAAAAGTCCGAAGCTTTTGCAAGATAAAAAAAAGGCCCCAAAAAAACAAGGGGCCCAGGGTCTTAGGGTATTCGGTAGGGAATATCCATTTGCCATTCAAAGAGACTGATGCCCCGATGCCTGGTGAGGGGCTACCGCTTTGTGGCGGCTCGGCAGCCAACCGCTCTGCCGAATGATTGTCATTCTATTCCACCTGTCATAACTGTCAACTCTATCTTTCAGTATTTTTTGAGGGGGTTTCCGCGCCGTTCGTCAATAAAAATATAGGTGCCGAGTTTCGGGCTGGTTTTTTAGTTCTGAACAGCATAATTTATAAGATTGGCATGAAAAAACAGGATAATTTGATGTTGCGGGCTGCGATTATCCGCCGCCCGTCGCTCAGATGGACGTGGAAGGCATTTGCCCGTTACCGCGGGATGTTTGGGGGAAGACATAAAGATGAATGAACTGCATGTACTCACTACCGGAGAGGCGGCCAAGTACTGTGGTGTGAACTTCCGCACGGTGATTCGCTGGATAGAGCGGGGACAGCTAAAGGCGTACAAGTTGCCCGGTCGTGGTGACCACCGCATTTGCGTGGAAGACTTTGTCGGTTTTCTGCGCGATAACGCCATGCCGATACCCAGTGAGCTGGCCGCCGCCAGTCGCAAGGTGCTGCTGCTGACCGACAATCCCGAACTGACCGCCGCCGGTCGCCAGGCACTGCAGGAAGCCGGCTGCGATGTGGAGGTGGCTGGCGACAGCTTTGTCGCCGGGGCCCTGATGGCCGGTAGCAAACCTGCGCTGATGGTAATCGATGCGTGCTTCGTGGGTGCCAAGGGGTTTCAGATTCTGGACCACCTGCGCTCCCGCAGTGAATACGCCAATGTGCGTGTATTGGTCATTGCGTCTGCTGAGGACCGGGACCAACAGCGCTGGCTCGACGCCGGCGCCGATGCCCTGGCCGATTATCCAGTGGCGCGCAGCGAACTGGCAGCTAAGGTGAAGTTGTTGCTCGACGTTTGATTATCCAAGTCTGCCGATTTACGCATCATAGCTTTTAGATCGGTTTTGGAACGAGCATGGACTCCTCTTCGCTATCGGAACGGTCGCGGCCGATCTCCGGGCAGTGGTAGCTGGCGGTAATCTCATCGCCGTTGAGGCTGTGCAGGTGTACGTCGAACCCCCACAGGCGATGCAGGTGTTTGAGCACTTCGCCAGTGTCCTTGCCCAGAGGCCTGCGGCAGTGCTGGGTGTGGTGCAGGGTCAGTGAGCGGTCGCCGCGGGTATCCACCGAATAGACCTGGATATTTGGCTCGCGATTTCCCAGGTTGTACTGACCTGCCAGGGTGGCGCGCAGTTCGCGGTAGCCATCTTCGTCGTGTATGGCGCTGACCAGGATTTCGCTTTCCCGGTCGTCGTCGGTGATACTAAAGAGCTTCAGATCACGCATAACCTTTGGCGACAGGAACTGCAGAATAAAGCTTTCGTCCTTGAAGTCGCGCATGGCGAACTGAAGCGTCTCCTTCCAATTGCTCCCGGCGATATCCGGAAACCACTGGCGGTCCTCTTCGGTCGGGTTTTCACAGATGCGTCGCAGATCGCTGAATATGGCAAAGCCGAGGGTGTAGGGGTTGATGCCGTTGTAATAGGGGCTGTCGAAAGGCGGCTGATAGATCACATTGGTATGGCTTTGCAGAAACTCCATCATGAAGCCGTCTGTTACCCGTCCCCGGCGGTACAGCTCTGACAGCAGGGTGTAGTGCCAGAAGGTGGCCCAGCCTTCGTTCATTACCTGGGTTTGACGCTGTGGGTAAAAATATTGCGCCAGCTTGCGCACGATGCGCACCAGTTCGCGTTGCCAGTTTTCTAAAAGCGGTGCATTTTTTTCAATAAAATACAGGATATTTTCCTGTGGCTCTTCGGGAAAGCGCTGTTCCTCGCTTTCCTCTTCACCGGTGCCCGATTTTGGAATCGTCCGCCATAAATCGTTCAGTTGGCGTTGGCGGTATTCCTCCCGCTCTTTTTGTCTCCGTTCTTCCTCCACCGCTGAAATGGGATAGGGCCGCTTGTAGCGGTCCACGCCGTAATTCATTAAGGCGTGGCAGGAATCGAGAACGGCCTCGACTTCATCCAGACCATAGCGCTCCTCGCAGCTGGCGATGTAATTCTTGGCGAAAATCAAGTAATCGATGATGCTGCTGGCATCCGTCCAGCTGCGGAAAAGGTAGTTGTTTTTAAAGAAAGAATTGTGTCCGTAGCAGGCGTGAGCGATCACCAACGCCTGCATGGTCATGGTGTTTTCTTCCATGAGATAGGCGATACAGGGATTGGAGTTGATCACTATCTCATAGGCCAGCCCCATCAGGCCGCGCTGGTAGTTGTTTTCGATGTTGATGAACTGTTTGCCGAAAGACCAGTGGTGATAGCCCACGGGCATGCCCACCGATGAGTAGGCGTCCATCATCTGTTCGGAGCTGATGACTTCGATTTGATTGGGGTAGGTGTCCAAGCCGAATTCATCGGCCAGCTCAGCGATGGCCCGGTCGTACTTTTGAATCAGTTCGAAGGTCCACTCGGATGTAGTGGATATGGGGCCGCTGGAGTCTGACTCGGACGCATCCGCGCCGGTGGTGTAGGTATCGAGCATCAGGCGGGCACCTTCTGGCTGAACAACTGGCGGAAGACTGGATAGATGTCTGAGACGTCGACAATCTGTTCCATGGCGAAGTGGTTCGGGAAAAGCTCGCGTACGCGCTCGTATTCTTCCCAAAGTGCCTGGTGATCCCGGGGCGTGATCTCCACATAAGAGTAGTACTGCACGTAGGGCATAATGTCGTCGATCAGAATTTTGTGGCAGGTGCTGGAATCATCGTTCCAATTGTCTCCATCGGACGCCTGGGCGCCGTAAATATTCCACTCGCTGGCGGGGTAGCGCTCCCGCATGATGCGGCGCATTAGTTTCAGAGCACTGGAGACAATGGTGCCGCCGGTTTCGCGGGAATAGAAAAACTCTTCTTCGTCTACTTCCTTGGCACTGGTGTGGTGGCGGATAAATACCACCTCGGTGTACTCGTAGCTGCGCCGCAGGAACAGGTACAAGAGCAGGAAAAAGCGCTTCGCCATATCTTTGGTGGCCTGATTCATGGACCCGGAGACATCCATCAGGCAAAACATCACGGCGCGGGACCGAGGGCGGGGCTGTCGCACCAGGAGGTTGTATTTGAGGTCGAAATCATCGAGATAGGGTACGCGGTCGATGCGGCGGCGCAGCTCTTCAATCTTTCCGCGCAGCTGTTCGAGTTTGCGCTGATCGCGCAGGGCCGGGTCTTTGGCTTCCTCTTGCGCCAGCTCGATTTCCAGCTCGCGGAGATTGCGCCGTTTACTACTGGTCAGTGCGATGCGTCGTGCATTAGCGGCGCGCAGGGAGCGGACCACATTGAGGCGGCCGGGCGTGCCCTCGTTACTGATGCCTGCGCGCACAACCTGAAAAGCGTCATTACCTGTCAGGCGGCGCTTAATCATATTCGGCAGTTGCAATCCCTCGAACATAAAGTCCAGAAATTCTTCCTGGGAAATCTGGAAAACGAAATCATCCATGCCCTCGCCGCTGTCGCTGGCATTGCCGCCGCC
Organism: Microbulbifer thermotolerans; assembly: GCF_001617625.1. Taxonomy (NCBI): domain Bacteria; kingdom Pseudomonadati; phylum Pseudomonadota; class Gammaproteobacteria; order Cellvibrionales; family Microbulbiferaceae; genus Microbulbifer; species Microbulbifer thermotolerans. Next base: position 496,694 of record NZ_CP014864.1, read on the forward strand.
ACCGCCGCCACCTTCCTGCTGCCCCTGCCGGGGGACGCGATCGCCGGCGACAAACTCTTTATTGCCGGGCAACACCCGCTCTACACGTCCGCCGGGACCGTGGGAGAAGACGGGTTCTCTGATATCCCGGGTGGGGATGCTGATGCGCTCGCCCTTTTCCATATCGGTAATGGAGCGGCTGTTCATCGCCTCTCCGACAGCCTTTTTGATATGGGCTTTATAGCGGCGCAAAAAGCGCTGGCGGTTGACCGTGCTTTTCTTTTTGCCGTTCAGCCGGCGGTCGATGATATAGCTCATATTACTGCCTCTGCGTCGAACCATACCCAACTGCGGATCTTGCACTCAGCAACCGGATACCATTCGCCCTTGACCGCTCCAATTGCTACTGCGATTTGCGCACACGCAGATACCATTCCGAAAGCAGTCTGACCTGCTTCTCTGTGTAGCCCCGCTCCACCATGCGCGCGACAAAGTCCGCGTGTTTTTTCTTGTCATCCGCCGATGCCTTGGTGTTGAAGGAAATTACCGGCAGCAGATCCTCGGTGTTGGAGAACATCTTTTTCTCGATTACTGCGCGCAGTTTTTCGTAGGAACGCCAGTCGGGATTTTTTCCCTGGTTGTTGGCGCGAGCGCGCAGCACGAAATTGACGATTTCGTTGCGGAAGTCCTTCGGGTTGGAGATGCCGGCGGGTTTTTCAGTTTTTTCCAGTTCCTCATTCAAGGCGCCGCGGTCGAGGATTTCCCCTGTCTCCGGGTCCCGATATTCCTGGTCTTGTATCCAGAAATCTGCGTAGGTGACATAGCGGTCAAACAGGTTCTGACCGTACTCGGCGTAAGATTCAAGGTATGCGGTTTGTATCTCCTTACCGATAAACTCCACATAGCGTGGCGCCAGATATTCCTTGATAAAGCCGAGATAGGTTTCCTGTACTTCCGGAGGAAACTGCTCCTGTTCAATCTGCTGTTCCAGCACATAAAGGAGGTGTACCGGGTTGGCGGCAACTTCGGTGGGATCGAAGTTAAACACCTTGGAGAGTATCTTGAACGCAAAGCGGGTGGAAAGGCCGGTCATGCCCTCGTCGACACCGGCGTTGTCCCGATATTCCTGGATGGTTTTTGCCTTCGGATCTGTATCTTTGAGATTTTCACCATCATAGACCCGCATCTTTGAATAAATGCTGGAATTTTCGGGGTTCTTGATGCGGGACAGCACGGAGAACTGCGCCAGCATGCGCAGGGTGTCCGGTGCGCAAGGTGCATTGGCCAGAGAACTGTTTTCCAGCAGTTTGCCGTAAATCTTGATTTCCTCCTGTACGCGCACGCAGTAGGGGACTTTGACGATATAGATACGGTCCAGGAAGGCTTCGTTGTTGCGGTTGTTGCGGAAGGACTGCCATTCGGATTCGTTGGAGTGCGCCAGTATGGTGCCGTTGAAGGGGATGGAGCCCAGCCCTTCCGTGCTGTTGTAGTTGCCTTCCTGGGTAGCAGTGAGCAACGGATGCAGTACCTTGATGGGCGCCTTGAACATCTCCACGAACTCCATCAATCCCTGATTGGCGCGGCACAGGCTGCCGGAAAAGCTGTAGGCATCCGGATCATTTTGGGGGAAATCTTCCAGTTTTCGAATATCTACCTTGCCCACCAGTGAGGAAATATCCTGGTTGTTTTCGTCCCCCGGTTCCGTTTTGGCGATAGCGATCTGGTCGAGAATGGAAGGGTAGATCTTCACGACGCGGAACTTGCTGATGTCGCCCTTGAATTCATGCAGGCGTTTCATCGCCCAGGGCGACATAATGGTATTTACGTAACGGCGGGGAATCCCGTAATCCTCTTCCAGGATCTGTCCGTCTTCGCTGGGGGAGAAGAGGCTCAGTGGCGACTCAAACACCGGTGAGCCTTTGATGGCGTAGATGGGAACTTTCTCCATCAGTGCCTTCAACCGTTCCGCCAGAGAAGACTTGCCACCGCCCACCGGGCCCAGCAAGTAGAGGATTTGTTTCTTTTCTTCCAGTCCCTGAGCGGCGTGGCGGAAGAAGGAAACGATCTGTTCTATGGCTTCTTCCATGCCGTAGAACTCATCGAAGGCTTTGTAGCGCTTGATTACTTTGTTGGAGAAAATCCGTGACAGGCGGGGGTCGCGGGAGGTGTCCACCAGCTCCGCCTCGCCGATAGCCATCAGCATGCGTTCGGCGGGGGACGCATAGGCGCTGCGGTCATTTTTGCACAGTTCCAGGTATTCCTGAATGCTGAGTTCTTCATCCTGGATGGACTCGTATCTCTCCAGGTAGTGATTGAATATCGTCATGATGTACAACTCCCTGTAGCGTGTCGGACAGCATTCGGCGTATTGCCAGCCGCAGTGGACAAGCACATTGCATACTGCGTCAATGGATTGTCGGGCTGGCGAGCTGGGGCGGGCGCCCGCTCCTCAGGCTGCGCGAATGCTGGAAGGCGCTTGGCGCGAAACACTATCTTTATGGTGGCAGTCATATCGCTCTGCCGTGCGAGAGCAATGACAAATTGGTGCTCCCGCTTTTCCAGCATAGTTCGCGGCGGCGAAGCGGCGCCAAAATGGGTTGAATTGAGCGGCAGTTTTAGGCTCTACTAGGCGGCCTCTTGAGAATTCAAAGTGATTAAAGGAAGTTGCTATGGCGATCCTGGTTACTGGTGGGGCCGGTTACATTGGCAGTCACACATGTATCGAATTGCTTACTGCTGGCTGGGAACCAGTGGTGGTGGACAACCTGGTAAACAGCAGTAGCGAATCTCTGCACCGGGTAGAGATGATTACCGGACGCCAAGTGCCCTTTCATCAGCTGGATATTGCCGATGCCGATGGACTGCGGTCAGTATTTTCCCGCTACGACATTGATGCTGTCGTGCATTTCGCCGGCCTTAAGGCCGTGGGCGAATCCGTGGCGCAGCCACTGCGTTATTACCAAAACAATGTCAGCGGTACTTTGACGCTGTGCCAAGTGATGGAGGAGTTTGGTGTCCGGCAGCTGATATTCAGTTCCTCCGCTACCGTTTACGGCGATCCCGCCAGCGTCCCTATCCGAGAAGACTTCCCCACTGGCGCTACCAATCCCTACGGGGCGAGCAAACTGATGGTGGAAGACGTACTGCGCGATCTCTGTGCCGCACCGGATAGTGGCTGGAAAGTCAGCTTGCTGCGTTACTTCAACCCCATTGGCGCCCACGAAAGCGGCACCATTGGTGAAGACCCGCGCGGCATTCCCAACAACCTGTTGCCCTATGTGGCCCAAGTGGCGGTGGGGCGGCTGCCGCAGCTGCAGGTGTTTGGCGATGACTACGATACCCCGGATGGCACCGGCGTGCGCGACTATATCCACGTGGTGGACCTGGCCCGCGGGCACCTGGCAGCGTTGGAAAAACTGCGCCTGAGTGAAACGCCAGCGGGCTGCTACACCTATAACCTGGGCACCGGTCGTGGCAGCTCCGTATTGGAAATCGTGCGCGCCTTCGAGCAGGCTTGTGGTCGAGAAATCCCCTACAAAATAGCCCCGCGCCGCCCTGGAGATATCGCAGAATGCTATGCCGACCCGTCTCTGGCGGAAAAGGAATTGGGCTGGAAAGCGGAGTATGAGCTGCAGCGAATGGTGGAGGATACCTGGCGCTGGCAGTCTAAAAACCCGAATGGTTATTCCGCGGAATAAAAGCAGATATCCCTCGCCTCTGATTAATATGTGTTCCACGCAGCGTTCAGGAACAGGAAAGAATATTTCCAGAAACTGATATATCAGTCGTATTAATCAGAGATCTCTCTCCTGAAAAGTTCCCCAGTTTTTCTAATCAATATACTTTCCTCAGCCGTTATCAGCGTCCGCCTCAGGAATGCTCGTCCGCATTTTTAAAGTGAAAAATGGTGGTTTGATCAGAGCATTTGTTTGTCTTTTATAAATTCGAATTACTGTTCGGTTTGTGTAATGGCGTGTAATAGATTGCATGTTGAATGAAGTGACTAGACGTTGTAAAAAATGTCTAAATGAAGACCGCATTCTTGCCGATGGTAGGCACCTTGAAAGCCTGTTGTTGAGAGAATATGAAAGTCAGCGACAATTGCTTACAGCGCAATTAGAGCGAAGTGAAAATATTTATCGACAGCAACAGCAGAATATCGAGCAGTGTATAGCCTCCACAGAAAAAGATTTGGCGCTGCTCGAGCAACAAATAAACACCCAAATTTAAATTTTACATGGTAAATAGTGGGCAAATATGAGTGAAATCTCTTACCATAAATTTTTTTTGCTTCTTGTCGTTGTTCTTTCAGTTTTAATGCAATTTATTGAAAATATTTTTATAAAAATTATTATTTTATCTGCTGTTGTTCTTTTCGGTGTTTTCGGCATTGTTATTTATAGGAATCGATGATTATTTATCAAATTTGCGTATAGAGGGACCATTGAAATTAAGCCTTTTTTAAGAGTCTAGAGTTTAGGAGGGGGTTCAAAATTTTATGTCAGACAAGTAGTCTCATAGAATGATGTATTTCTCGAGGCGTTCCGCAAAGTGGATCGCCAGCTGTGACAGTGTCAGATTCCAATTCTGGATTGGGTGCGTCCAGCGCTCGGAGGCTTTCAGTATACCGACGTAGAGCAGCCTGAATAAGCTGTTCCCATTGGCGAAGCCACCCTTGGTTTTGGTCAGTTTTCGAAACTGCCTATGTGCGGCTTCGACGGCGTTGGTGGTGTAAATCGGTTTGCGTATGTATTCCGGATATTTGAAGTAGGCCGATAGTGTGGGCCACTTGCTGCGCCAGGATTTGATCACCATCGGCTATTTGTCGCCCCACTTAGCTTCCAGCTCGTCCAGTGCGCTCTCGGCAGCATTGAGTGTTGCCGCCTTGTAGACACATTTGAGATCCGCCATAAAAGTCTTCTGGTTCTTCGAAGACACGTACTTTATCGAATTGCGGATCTGGTGGATCACGCAGTGCCTTGATGGCGGCTTCCATATCGAAGGTAGGTTTGCTCATGGGGCATCTCTTTTTTGCTAATGGTAAAGAAATGACACGGAATTCTGAGCACTACATAGCTTAACGGGGTTGCCGTTTTTGCTTGATCATGCTAAGAGAGAGGTTTAATAGTAAGTGAGAATTATTTTGTACAGATTTGTAGGGCTAATAATAAACACTATTTTCCCTGGGATATCTGGAATTATTGTGGGTAGTCCGTTAGTGGCTTTATTGACACCCATATGCATTATTTGTGCAATATTTTTTGGGGCTTTCTTATGGGCTAAGTCTCCTTTTTATTTTTATGCTTCTTTTTTTATTGTGTTGATGTCGTACGCCATTTCGTCGTTAATTCTGTTTAAGATTAAGGAGGAGGTTAATCTAAAAAAAATATTATATTTATCTTTATATGCTTTCTTCTATTGTTTGCTTTTTTCCGTGAATCCTCCTCCATTCTATATAAGTGTGTTAAATGGAAGTTCATCGTATCCAAATTTGATCGATGGAGAAATTACGCTTGATGTTGGTGAAGGGTATGAAATTATTAGAGGGGATTTTGTGACTTTCAAATTTCCTGGAGGTGCATCTGCTTACTCAAAGCGAGTTATAGGATTGCCAGGAGAAAAAATATTTATTGAAAATGGAGTTGTTTATATAAATGATGTTCCTCTTGAAGAGAAATATAAAAATTATGATGGTACATGTTCTAAAAGCCAGCAATTAGGTCCAATTACGGTTCCGGATGATAGCTATTTTGTTCTGGGGGATAATAGATGTGGTTCTATAGATTCTCGTCATTATCATTATCCTTTTATTCAAAAAAATCAAATTTTGGGGAAGAAATTATATTTTATATGGTCTAAAGATATTTTTAAGCTAGGTAAGTATGTGCAGTGAATGCGATTCTTTTTATTATTTTTTAATACATTTTTTAGTGATATTCATCACCAATATGTAGAGTAAAAAAGTGTTCTTCGTAGAAGAGTGTACATCTATAGCATAAACAGACAGGCTGGGGACAGAACTTCAGCGACACTCTACAGCTTGATTGAAACCGCCAAACTATACGGGCACGAGCCGTACCGATATCTCAGGCAGGTGTTTACAGAACTGCCCAAGGCGCAGAGCGTGGAAGAGATAGAGCAGCTGCTGCCGTGGAATCTTGTCTGAACATAAGATGAGTAATGGCAATGGGGTGGTAGATTTACCGCTTACCTTGATCCAGTTGCTCTCAGTAGCAGGCAGAGATGTGACCAAGGAATTGAGCCAGATAAGTTCTTGGTGAAGTCAACAATCGATCACTTCCGGAAGAATCCGACAAGAGCTGGCCCGACAATTACGGAATTTTAATGTTCGCGGCTGGCGGAATGTTACCTGCAGGAAATTCGAGACGCCACATGGTGAGTTTTTGTCCGATTCCAGGTGGGGACTGTAAAAATAGAGATTTTTCAGCAGACAATTGGAGTTGTGTTGGATTTTCATTGGCTAATACAGGGCCGCTGGAGATCTAGCTCGCTCTAAACTCTAGTTATATATGAAAAGACAAAATATGCCTTGTTTTCAAGTAATAACTAACTATGGTGTGATATGAATTAAGCCGCAGTATTTTTAAGTAAAGAAGAAGGAAACGGAAATATCATGGAATCAACGTTTGAAAATAGCACCCCTGATGCTGGTTTAACTGCTGATCTCTCTTCGCAGCCAAAGCCTTGGCGCGCAGGGGGGAATGCCTGATCCGGCGGAAATTCAAGCTGCGGTGGCTGCACATTTGCAAACGCCGGCGGCTATAGTTGGCTCTTATCTGGTGCAGTTTTTTCTGATTATTCCGGTATTGCTGGCAGTGGCAAATTTCAAAACGCAGTCTCTCTGGTCGACATTGGCGGTGCGGCCTTTTGCGATTAAGTTGGTGTGGCTCTGGATTGGTTTGTTGCTGGTATTTCTGGCTGTGCAGTCTTTCCTGGTACGCCTGCTGGACGTAGCGCCGGGAGAATTTATGCAGATGCTGGCCGGAAGCCGTCATCTGCCATTGGTTCTGGTGATTGTTTTGGTGGCGCCTGTATTGGAAGAGTTGATTTTTCGCGGCTATTTGTTCACCGCTTGGCGGCAATCCCGACTCGGCCTCACTGGCACTTTGCTGCTGACTTCCGCTCTATTTGCCCTTATGCACTGGGGCAGTATCACTGGGTCCAGGCGGTTTTTATTTTTATTCTGGCTCTGATGCTGGGAATTGCACGGGAGAAAAGTGGCTCGGTGCTGTTGCCAATGTTGTTGCACGGCCTGAATAATTTGGCCAGTGCGATTGTGGTGATTTATTTGGGCATTCTTTAATGATTAATCCTCCTTCTTTTCCGTAGAGGGAGGAATAACCTCAAGAAAGCTTCAATTCAGATTTCTCTTGGGCCGGAAAGCAAGAATCTGCCAGGAGATTGGTTCAAGTGAAGGGGCAGCCCCGGCCTGCTACGGCGCATATATGAGTTGATCAAGGACGCGGGGTACCCCTATAGGCTGCAATCCGCGCAGAAAAATTCTTCGTCGTTAAGCCGCATCGCGGTCAGGTATCCACCCCAGACGCAGCCGGTATCCAGGGCATAGACGTTGGGTGTGTCGGCTCTGCCTTCCAGTGCCGCCCAATGGCCAAAAATAATTTTGTCATTTTGGGTTTTGCGTTCGGGAAAGCTGAACCAGGGTTTGAAGTCGCCGTGGGCAGCAGCGGGGCCGCGCTTGGTGATCAGGTCCAGGGTGCCGTCGGCGGTACAGAAGCGCATGCGGGTGAAGTAGTTGGTGATGCAGCGCAGCCGCTCGATACCAAGCAGGTGATCACTCCAGCGGTGTGGTTCATTGCCGTACATGCCGTAGAAATAGGCTTTTGCCATGGCGCTGTCGGCCAGCGCCCGGTGGACTTCGCTGGCGAGTGTCAGCGCCTTAGTGACACTCCACATGGGGGGAATACCGGCGTGCACCATGGTGAATCCCTTTTTGTGCACCACCAGTGGCAGGCTCTGGAGCCATGTAAGTAGCTTGTCGGCATCGCGGGCCGCGAGTACTTCGGCGAGATCCTTTTCTTTGTCCGTCAGGCGTTTGGCGCCGTGGGCCAGAGCCAGGAGATGCAGATCGTGGTTGCCGAGTACAGCGGTGATCTGGTCGCGGTGCTGGTAGAGGAAGCGCAGCGTGCCCAGGCTGTCAGGTCCTCTGTGCACCAGGTCGCCGGCCAGCCACAGTTTGTCCCGGTCGGGGCGGAAGTGAATTTTTTTCAGTAGTCGTTGCAGCGGCTCAAGGCAGCCCTGAATATCGCCGATGGCATATGTGGCCAAAACGCAACCTCAATGCTTTTCTGTTATTTGCTGTCGAGTTCTGCGCAGTAGTTTGCCAGTTGTACAAATTCCTGCACGCTGAGCGTTTCCGGGCGGCGCCCGGCATCTATGGGTAGTTGATTTGCATCCAGGTCAGGATACAGGGGTTTTAGGGCGTTGCGGAGGGTTTTCCGGCGCTGTTGAAAGGCGATGTTGACGATGCGTTCCAGTAATTTCTCGTCCCGTGCGGTGTGGGGCTGAGTGGTGTGGGGTGTCAGGCGCACGATTGCGGAGTCGACTTTGGGGGCGGGGCGGAAGGATTGCGGCGGCACGGGAAAGAGTCCTTGCACGCGGCAGAAGTATTGCACCATAACGCTGAGGCGACCATAGGCTTTGCTGCCGGGAGTGGCGCCGAGACGGTCCACCACTTCTTTTTGCAGCATAAAGTGCATATCTTGTATCGCGCCGCGGAAGCCGAGTAGGTGGAACAGCAGAGGTGTAGAAATGTTGTAGGGCAGGTTGCCCACGATGCGCAGCTTGTTGTCGCCGGCAAATTCTCCGAAATCGAATTTGAGCGCGTCTTGTTCGATGATTTGAAACTGTTCGTAGTTGCGGAATTTGAATTTCAGCGGCGGTATCAAATCCCGGTCCAGCTCTATCGCGGTGAGCGATGGGCAGCGGGCCAGTAGCAGCTGGGTGATCGCACCCTGACCGGGGCCGATTTCGACCAGCCGATCACTTTCTCTGGGCGCTACCGCGCGCACTATTTTTTCGATGATATTTTCATCGACGAGAAAATTCTGGCCGAAGCGCTTGCGCGCCCTGTGTTGGAAAAAGTTGTCCATCAAATCATGCTCGCCTGCGCACAGGCATTTACAGAGGAAATCAGTGAGGTTATAGATTGCGCAGCCTGACCAATTGAATGGCCTGGGACAGCGCCGCTTGCAGACTGCCACTATCGGCAATGCCCTGGCCGGCGATATTGAGGGCGGTACCGTGGTCCACGGAAGTGCGGATAAACGGCAGCCCGAGGGTAATGTTTACCGCGTGGCCGAAGCCCTTGAATTTTAACACCGGCAGGCCCTGATCGTGGTACATGGCCAGCACCGCATCGCAGCGCGCCAACTGCGGCGGAGTGAATAGGGTATCCGCGGGCAGCGGGCCGGTAAGCTGAATCCCCAGGGCGCGGAGCTTGTCCAGTGTTGGGCCTATGATTTCAATTTCCTCGCGCCCCAGATGCCCGCCTTCGCCAGCGTGGGGGTTGAGGCCGCAGACGGCGATGCGCGGTACGTCGATGCGGAACTGATCGCGCAGGCTGCGGTGCAGTATGGTGATTGTCTGCTCCAGGTGCGGGCCTGTTATTGCGGCACTCACATCCTTGAGTGGCAGGTGGGTGGTGACCAGGGCCACGCGTAAATCTTCAGCCGCCAGCATCATGACCACCCGCTCCACGCCGGCCAGGTCGGCGAAGAATTCTGTGTGGCCGCTAAAGGGGATTCCCGCATCGTTGATGACCCCTTTGTGGACCGGGCCGGTCACCAGGGCGTCAAAGCGCCGCGACAGGCAGCCTTGGGCAGCACTACTCAGAGTCTCCAAGACATAGGTTGCATTGGATTTGTTTAACTGGCCTGCCACAGCGGGCTCGGCCATGGGGACCGGCTGGATATAGAGGCTGCCGGCGGGTGTGACAGCGGGAGGCTCGGAGGGATCGAAGGGCAAAAGCCGGAGCTTCTGGCGCAGCTGTGCCGCGGTTTTTTCCAGCAGTTGCGGATCGCAGACCGCGATCACTTGTGCGGGGCTGCCGATGGAAGCGAGCTTTATCGCCAGTTCCGGGCCTATACCGGCGGGTTCGCCGGGGGTGAATGCTATTCGGGGGATCATGCTTGCCAATGCCGCCAGAATGGAATGCGAAGGCGCCGGAGCCTCCGGCGCCTGTCGGAACTCTTAGTCCTGGGATTTCTCCTGCATGTCCGGCAGATTGATTTCCACATAGGCCTGGTCGCGGATTTCGCGGCGCCAGTTCTGCAGCTCCTCCTCGTAGCGGCGGTTGCGCAGCAGGTTGGCGGCCTGGTTGCGGATGTACTGGTCTGTCATGTCCTGTTTGCGGCGGCCTTCTACCTTCAGAATGTGCCAACCGAACTGAGAGCGAAAAGGCATGCTGATTTGGCCTACCGGAGTGTTGTTCATAGCCTGGGTAAATTCGGGTACGAACTGGCCGGGCATGGACCAGCCCAGATCGCCGCCCTGTAGCATGGTGCCGATATCTTCGGAGTTTTCCCGTGCCAGCTTGGCGAAGTCGGCGCCTTTTTCTATTTGCTCACGAAGTTCGACAAGCTTGTTGTAGGCATCATCGTCGCTGAGGATGGCGGAGGGTTTGATCAGAATATGCCGCACCTTAGTCTGTTCCACCACCTGCTCGGTTGCACCGCGCTGAGCGTGGATCTTGAGCAGGTGGAAGCCCGCATCGCTGCGGAATGGGTCTGTGACATCGCCCACCTTGAGCCCTTCCAGGGCGTCGGCGAACAGAGTCGGCAGTTCCACTGTCTTGCGCCAGCCCAGGTCGCCGCCGGAGAGGGCGTTTTGGCCGGCGGAGTTGGCGATGGCCAGACGGCGGAAGTCGGCGCCTTCACGGGCCTGCCGGGCCAGTTGCTCGGCTTTTTCCCGCGCCTTTTTGACTTCGTCGGCGGGGGCACTGGAGTTGACGGGGATCAGGATGTGGCCCAGTTCGTACTGGGGGGATTTCCAAAATTCGCCTTCCTTGGAGCGCAGAAAGTTGTCGATATCCTGATCGGTAATCTGGATGCGGCGGTTAACACTGCCCTGCTCGACGCGGCGGATCAGCATTTCCTGGCGGATTTGGTGGCGGAAGTTTTTCATGGAGATGCCGTCGGCAGCCAGCTGCTGACGGAAGGCTTCCGGACTCATACCGGCGTTTTGCTGTACCCGAGCGATGGCTTGATCGAGCTCCGCTTCGGAAATGGTGACGCCGGCGCGTGCGGCCATTTGCAGCTGCAGTCGCTCGATGATCAACTGCTCCAGCACTTGGCGGCGCAGTATGTCGATGGGGGGCGCCTGTACCTGCTGGGCCTGGATCTGGCTCATGATGGTGTTGAGACGCTGTTGCAGTTCGCTGGCCATCACCACGTCGTCGTCGACCACGGCGACGACGCGGTCGAGCGTCTGTACTTGGGCGGAAGCGGCGGTCGCCACCAGGGCACAGAGCGCAACCAGCGCCATCAGGCCGCTCTTAAGCGCGGATTTCTGCATTATTGTCATCACTGTTTCAGTACTTCTCTTTGATCAAAATTGGCGATGCCCTGGCTCAGCATATTGGAGACGGTGCTGCCCAGTCCGGCTAGCCCTTTCAATTGGAGTTCCAGATAGACGCCTTCGTCGAATTCCAGATCTTCAGGATCCACCACGTCCGCCAGATCGTTGTCGAGAGATCGGCGCCACACCAAGCGCGCGCGGTAACAGCAGCTGTCATATTCGACGCCGGCAAGGTATTCCAGTTCCCGGTCGTAGGTGAAGTCGTAGTTGGCTCCGGCCAGTATAGAGGTGTGGGCGTTCACGGGTAAGACGGCGGAGACGTTACCCTGGCGGATGGATTCATCTGTCACTTTGCCATTTGTCAATATGATTTCGTCGTCATCGCGCTGGTAGACGTAGCCCAGGTTGAAGATGCGGAGCTTGTCGTCCAAATAACGCAGGCTGAAGTTGCCGCGGTTGATGTTGTGTTCGCTGTCATCGTAGACGATCTCGCTGGCGATGCGCAGCGGCTGGATTGGCCGGCTCTCCAGGCGGGCGGCCAGTTCCGAGCGGGGTGATGCTTCGATAAAGTCGCTGGTACCGATTCGCGCGTCGTCGGAATAATAGATCTGGCCGATACTGGCGGACAGTAGGTCGCGCCCGCTGCGCGGGTCGATAAAGCGCGTGGTCAGGCCCAGGGCCACGCGGTCGGCGTCGTCGATGCGGTCGTTACCGGTGAAGCGGCTGTCGCGGAACAGCTGGTCGTAGCTGAAGGTGAACAGGGAGGTGTCGAACAGCAGGTCGTTGCCGCCGTCGAGAGCATCCTCGCTGATATCGATAAAGTCGTCCTGGTCGGCATCGCTGCTGACCAGGGCGAAGAGCCGCGGCTCCAGGGTCTGCACGTAGTCGTGGCCGAAGGCGTATCCGTCGCGCTCGAAGAAAAGTCCCGTATCCAGCGTGAACTGTGCTGCGGAAGCCTCGGGGGTGTCACTGGTCCCGGTTTTCAGGAATTGGTCGTCCAGGTTGTAGCCCAGGTAGCGGGCTGCAACGCCGGGCTTGATATAGCCCCACAACCACTGCTTGTCCCAGTAGAGTTCATAGTCCAGTCGCACCCGCTCGCCGGTGACGAAGTCGCGCGTGCTCTCGGTGACGCTGTCCGGGTCGTCGGTGTCGGCGATATAGCGGATGGTTTGGGTTTCGTCGTGGTCCCAGGATGTGACCTCATTCTCCAGCGACAGTTGCCAGTTTCCCCAGCGGTAGTTACCGTCCACATCCAGGCGCGGTAGCTGGGCGTAGGTATCGAATTGGTCCTTTTGCAGCAGCTGGTAGTCCTGTGTGCGCAGCGTCGCCCGCCAGTGGTCGTTGCTGACGCTGGCCTGGATGGTCTGGTTGACTTTGGTCTCGGCGGAGACGCTCAGGTTGGCGGTGTCCAGATCCCGGAAGTAATCCGGGTCGCTGACTTTGGTGTAGTCGATCTCGGTGCGCCAGAAGCTGCCGACGCCCCCCTGTTGCTCGATATTCAGCAGCCAGCGGTCGGTGCCTTTGGCTGGCAGTACCAGGTCCTCAGGGAAACCCGCATCAATCAGGTCGCGGGCATCTTCATCGTCGCCGCCCTTGTCATCCGGCAGGCCGGCGAGGCGGATTTCCGTGTTGAACATGCGACTCAGGTGGCGCACCTCTACCTCGGCGCCCGTGCCCCGGTACTGGATATAGCGGGGCACAATGGTGGCGTCCATTTGCGGAGCGATGTTCCAGTAGTATGGAATGGCGATATCCCAGCCATTTTCGCTGTTGTTGCTGATGCTGGGAAAAAGCAGGCCGGACAGGCGCGCGTCCCCCACCGGAAAACGGAGGTAGGGAAAGTAGAAAATCGGTACATCGGCGATTTCCAGGCGGACGTCGCGGGCTACCCCCTGGCGCTCGACGCTGTCGATCGTGATCTCACCGCCGCTGACGCGCCAGATCTCCTTGCCCGGCTCACAGCGGGTATAGTTGCCCTGAGTGAGGGTCAGTTCTCCACTGGCCTCTCGCGCGGCTTGGTTCGCGTGTCCGTGCACAAAGGCATCGTGCACGACATAGGTCGCGTCCTCAATGGCTGCAGCCTTGCTGTCCGTGTGTACCTCCGCGGCGCTGCCTCGCACCAGCAGGTTGGGTTCGCGCATTTCGATGCTGCCGCGTAATTGGGCGGTGTTTTCACTGCGGTTAACGTCCACCTGATCGGCGAATAATTGCCGGTACCCCTGGGTGACGTGCACATTGCCGCGCAGTTGGGCGGTGCCGTCTTCCAGCCAGATGGATTCGTCGGCGGTGGCGCGCAGCGGTGCCTCGTCGGGGGTCAGGTGCGCGTCGGGGTAGTTTCGCTGCGGTTCCACAAAGGCGCCGGAACAGACGGCTGGCATGGTGGCGCGCTGCGCTGGTGTTAGTTGCCACTTGGGCAGCCAGTCCAAATAGAGATAGGGATTGTATTCCGCGTCAGTCGGCGCGGAGCCATCCTGTACTTCGGTAGCGTTGGCCCACAGCGGTTGCGCGGCGATCAGGCCGATAGCGAGCGAGCGCGGGCGATAAATTCGTCCAATTGCCAGCGCCAGGCGGCGCCACCGGGAAACTTCCAGCATCAGGTGATATGTTCCGGCTATCTCTAGTGTTTTTTTGAAGAGGGGCGTGCGCCGGGGCGCGTGAAAACAGCGGACGATTCTACTTGAATGTGCGCCGTGTTGACACCAACTGGTGGCAGCACAGTGTAAATCTGCGGGAATTCGCCGCTGTCGCTGGACGCAACTCGCGGCCCGGTTACAATGCGGCCAAATTAATTGGAGTAGTAGCGGCGCATGAGAGAGCCTTTCACAGGCGAGGAGTCTGTCACGAAAGACAATACAGATAAAAGGCTCGAGGCTCTGAGCCAGTGGGCCGGCCGCGCGCTGCGCACAGGTAGCGTGTTGCGGCTGTGGAAACTGGCCGGTGACGCAGGCTTCCGCCGTTATTTCCGCGCCGGAACCGAGCCGCCACTGGTCGCAGTGGATTCTCCCCCGGAGCGCACCAATCCGGCGCGGTTTGTGGCGATAGCGGACTATCTGCGCCGCTACGGTATCCACACGCCGATGGTCGTCGCAGCGGATGTCGAGCGCGGGTTTATGTTGCTCGAGGACCTGGGGGACAAGCAGCTGCTCGGCCAATTGAATGACGACAGTGTGGAGACACTGTACGCGGAAATGCTGAGCGAGCTGCTGTGCCTGCAGCAGATACCGCCGGCCGAGAATCTCTTGCCGTGCTACAGCCGTGAACTGCTGTTGATGGAGATGCGGATACTGCCCGAGTGGTTGGCCAACCGGTTACTCGGTTACTCGCTGGATACAGCTGAGGAGCAGTTGGTGGAGCAAACCTTCGCTCTGTTGTTGGACTCCGCCTGCGAGCAGCCCAAGGTACTGGTGCACCGGGATTACCACAGCCGCAATCTGATGGTCCGCGATGGCGAACGGCCCGGCGTGCTGGATTTTCAGGATGCTGTCTGGGGGCCGGTCACCTATGATCTGGCCTCGCTGCTGCGGGACTGCTATATACGCTGGCCGCGGGAGCGGGTGGAGCACTGGGCTTTGACCTATGCTGCCACCGCGGAGGCGGCTGGTGTGCTGGAGCCGGTACAGCCCGGTACCTTTTTGCGCTGGTTTGACTGGATGGGGTTGCAGCGGCATATCAAGGTGTTGGGTCTTTTCCCGCGCCTCTATCTGCGCGATGGCAAACCGGGGTATCTGCCGGATCTGCCGTTGGTCATTCGCTACACCTTGGAGGTGTCTGACCGCTACCCGGAATTGCGTCCCTTCGCCGATTGGTTTCGCGAACGACTGCTGCCACTGGTTGAGCGCCAGGAGTGGTATCGGGATTACCGCAGTGCCGGTAACCGCTGAGCGTCCGCGGCAGGAAAGAGTATCCGCGGCAGGAAAGAGTAACTGTACAGATTTTACACATACATGATCGATTCCCTTTCACCTGATCCGGCGCCCACTGCCATGGTGCTGGCCGCCGGATTCGGCAAACGCATGCGTCCCCTGACTGACCGTACGCCCAAGCCGCTGCTGCCGGTAAACGGCAAACCGTTGATTGAATATGCGCTGGAGCGGCTGGCCGCGGTGGGGGTGAAGCAGGTGGTGATCAACCTCGGATATCTGGGCCATCGGATTCGCGAGCACCTGGGGGACGGCTGCCGCTGGGGGGTGCGGATTTGCTACTCGGTGGAGCGGGAAGAGGAGCCGCTGGAGACCGCGGGCGGAATAATCAAGGCGCTGCCCCTGTTGGGCGATGGTCCCTTTTTCGTCGTCAACGGCGACGTCTGGTGTGACTTTGACCTGTCGCACTGGTTGGCGAGGCCCCTGCCTGCCGGTTGTCCCGGCCGCCTGCTGATGGTTCCCAATCCGCCCCATAACCCAGAAGGGGATTTCGGTATCGAAAACGGCTTGCTGTCCGGCACCGCCAAGCCCCGCTACACCTTTTCTGGTATCAGCTGGTTGCGTCCGCAGGTGCTGACGGAATACCCCCGTGCACGCGAGTGTTTTGGACTGGGGGAAGTACTTACTTACAACGAAGAACGCCTGCAGGCGGAGGTTTACGAGGGCGACTGGTGTGACGTGGGCACTCCGGAGCGCCTCGAGCGTTTGGATCAGCGCCTCAAAGGCAACCTATAAACTGAAGGATATTGCTATGTCGGATTACAAGATTGCCCCCTCCATTCTCTCCGCCGATTTCGCCCGCCTCGGTGAAGAAGTGGATGCAGTGCTGGCCGCCGGTGCCGACTGGGTGCATTTTGATGTGATGGACAATCACTACGTGCCCAACCTCACTATCGGCCCCATGGTGTGCCAAGCCCTGCGCAAGCACGGGGTGGAAGCGCCCATCGATGTGCATCTGATGGTGGAGCCGGTGGACGATATGATCCGTATGTTTGCCGATGCCGGCGCCACCTATATCACGTTCCACCCGGAGGCTTCGCGGCATGTGGATCGCTCGTTGCAGCTGATACGCAGCCTCGGCTGCAAAGCGGGGCTGGTGTTCAATCCGGCCATGGGTCTGGACGCGGCCAAATACGTAATGGACAAACTGGATATGATCCTGCTGATGTCGGTCAATCCGGGCTTTGGTGGCCAGAAATTTATTCCCTCGGCCTTGGATAAGTTGCGTGAAGCGCGCGCATTGATCGACGCTTCCGGCCTGGATATCCGCCTGGAAATCGACGGCGGTGTCACCCGGGACAATATCGCCGAGATCGCCGCCGCCGGTGCCGACACCTTTGTCGCCGGTTCCGCCATCTTTAATGCGGATGACTACGGTGAAGTGATTGACGCCATGCGGAGGAATTTGGCGCAGTAACGCATGAGGGCGGAGAAGCGTGTGTTTCTCCGCCCGCTGAACCCCCTTGCCCACCCCGATCGGGATTTGTACACTTGAGCGCCTGCAACGAGGGAATGTCCGTGAACACTAACGCCTGCACCCATTGGGCCCCCCAAAACACCAGCTGGCGATGGCGCCGCTGATCCGCTGAGGTCATCCGGTACGGGTACCGGTCGGCCGTCTTTCCCGCGGGCACCTTAGGAATCCCGCCCGCCAACCGAATTCCGAAAAGCAATTTTGAACTCTGGAGTCGTCGCCATGACCCCAAGCGAATACGCCCAACTTGTGTCTGCGGGCTACAACCGCATACCGCTGGTGCGCCGTGTGCTGGCGGATGTCGAAACCCCCTTATCCACCTACATCAAACTGGCCGCGGGCCCTTACAGCTATCTGCTGGAATCGGTGCAGGGCGGTGAAAAATGGGGGCGCTATTCCATTATCGGCCTGCCGGCACGCACCCTGCTGCGGGTGTGTGGACACGAGATCACCGTCGAGCGCGACGGTGAGGTGATAGAACGGTGTGAGTCCGCCGACCCACTGGCGTTTGTTGAAGAGTTTCAGCGCCGTTACCGAGTGCCGGAGCTGCCGGATCTGCCGCGTTTCAACGGCGGTCTGGTGGGCTATTTTGGCTACGACTGTGTGCGTTATATCGAGCCGCGCCTGGCAGATAGCGCGCCGCCGGACACCCTTGGAAACCCGGATATACTGCTGATGGTCAGCGATGAACTGGTGGTGTTCGACAACCTGGCTGGCGCGGTGATCTTTATTGTGCACGCCGACCCGGAGCAGGAAGACGCCTATGATCGCGCTCAATCCCGGCTGGGCCAGCTGGTCGGCAAATTGGCGCAACCGCTGCCGGCTATGGTGCCGCTGGATCTCAACGGTGCCGGCATCGATGAGTCGGTGTTCAAGTCTCATTTTGGCGAGGAGAACTTCAAGCGCGCCGTCGATCGGGTCAAGGAGTACATACTCGCCGGTGACGTGATGCAGGTGGTGCCCTCCCAGCGGTTGTCGGCGCCCTATGAAGCCCCGCCGCTGAACCTCTACCGCGCCTTGCGCAGCCTGAATCCCTCCCCGTACATGTATTTCCTCGACCTGGACGATCACCAGGTAGTGGGTTCCAGCCCGGAAATCCTGGTGCACCTGGAGGCGGGGGAAATGACCGTGCGGCCCCTGGCCGGTACCCGCCGCCGCGGTGTCACTGAAGAAGAGGATCGCGCTCTGGAAGAGGAGCTGTTGGCGGACCCGAAAGAGATTGCAGAGCACCTGATGCTGATCGACCTGGGCCGCAACGATGTGGGCCGGGTGGCGCAGACCGGCAGCGTGCGGGTGACCGAGCAGATGGTGGTGGAGCGCTACTCCCATGTTATGCACATCGTCTCCAATGTGACCGGTCAACTGAAATCTGAGTTGGGAGGCATCGATGCACTGCGCGCGGCTCTGCCGGCGGGTACGCTGTCCGGCGCCCCGAAGATCCGCGCCATGGAGATTATCGATGAGCTGGAGCCGGAGAAGCGCGGTATATACGGCGGTGCCGTGGGCTATTTGGCGTGGAACGGCAATATGGATACCGCTATCGCGATACGCACTGCGGTAATAAAGAATAGGCAGTTATATATCCAGGCCGGCGCCGGCTTGGTAGCTGACTCACAACCCCAGTCCGAGTGGGACGAAACCATGAACAAGGCGCGCGCGCTTTTCCGTGCCGCAGCCATTGCGCTTTCCGGAGTGTAATCGACAAGATCACCAGCGATGAACGAAGTTAGTATTTCGCAGAAACCGACCTTTGCCGAGCAGTGCAAGCGCCTCGCTGAAGCACCGTTGTTCCACCGAGTTATCATTGGCCTGATCCTGCTCAACGCCGTCGCCGTGGGCCTGGAAACCTCTACCTGGGTCACCGAGCGTTTCGGCGGCCTGCTGGGGGCGATCAATCAGTTGATATTGATGGCCTTTGTCGCCGAGGCCGCGGTCAAAATGGCCGCTCATGGCAGCCGCCCCTGGCGCTACTTTGCCAATGGCTGGAACTGCTTCGACTTCGCAATTATCGCGCTGAGTCTGATACCGGCCGCCGGCCCTCTGGCGACCCTGGCGCGCCTGGTGCGGGTGCTGCGGGTACTGCGCCTGGTCTCGGCTTTTCCCGAATTGCGCCTGCTGGTGGACACCCTGTTGCACAGCCTGCCGGGCATGTTCCACATAGCGCTGTTGATGACGATTATTTTCTACATCTATGGCGTGGCGGGTTATTTCCTTTTCCACGACGTGGATCCGCTCCACTGGCGCAGCCTGCCAATCGCGCTGCTGACTTTGTTCCGCATCGTCACGCTTGAGGACTGGACTGACGTTATGTACACAGCTATGGAGTCCCTGCCGTGGGCCTGGCTCTATTTCGTCAGCTTTGTGGTCATGGGCGCATTCGTAATGATCAACCTGTTTATTGGCGTAGTGTTGAATAATCTGGAGGAAGCCAAGCTGCGTCGCCTGGACGAGCTGCGGTTGCCGCCAAGCCATACCGAAATACTGCGCGAGCTGCGCGCCACCCAGGACGCGCTTGCACGCCTGCAACGCCGTATAGAGCAATCCGGAGAAGGGGCCGAGCAATGATATTGATGATCGATAACTACGATTCCTTCACCTGGAATCTGGTGCAGTACCTGCAGGAATTGGGTGCGCATGTGAAGGTGGTGCGCAACGATGAAATTGCGGTCGAGGATATCGACGCGCTGGCCCCGGAAAAGATTATGATTTCTCCCGGCCCCTGCACGCCCAATGAAGCCGGTATTTCTATGGACGCTATCCGCCGTTATGCAGGGCGGATTCCGATACTCGGAATTTGTCTCGGCCATCAGAGTATCGGCCAGGTGTTTGGCGGTAAGGTTGTTCGGGCGCGCCAGGTAATGCACGGCAAAATTTCTCCGATAGTGCACAACAATCTGGGGGTGTTCCACGGCCTGTCCAATCCCTTTGAGGCCACCCGCTACCATTCGCTGGTTGTGGACAAAGACAGCCTGCCGGAGAGCCTGGAGATTACTGCTTGGACAGAAACGGAAAACGGCGAAATAGACGAAATCATGGGGTTGCGC
This sequence comes from Microbulbifer thermotolerans, assembly GCF_001617625.1. NCBI lineage: Bacteria > Pseudomonadati > Pseudomonadota > Gammaproteobacteria > Cellvibrionales > Microbulbiferaceae > Microbulbifer > Microbulbifer thermotolerans. The sequence continues at coordinate 516,667 of NZ_CP014864.1, forward strand.
CACCGCGAACTGGCGATTGAGGGGGTGCAGTTTCACCCCGAATCCATTTTGACTCAGCACGGCCACGATATGCTGAGAAACTTTTTGCAATCCTAGGGGGGGCGCCGCGAGGCACCTCGTACCCGCACTCTTTTTGAGCCTTGGGGGGAAGAAAGAATGAATATCCAAGAGGCCATCGCCAAGCTGGTTGGCGGCGAACACTTGAGCCGTGCGGAGATGCGCGAAATCGTGGGCCAGATTATGCGCGGCGAGGCCGCAGAAGCGCAAATTGGTGGCCTGTTGGTTGCCTTGCGCATTCGCGGTGAGACAGTCGATGAAATCGCCGGTGCGGTTGAAGTTATGCGCGAACTGGCGAAGCCGGTGGCACTGGATCTGACCAATGCGGTGGATATCGTCGGTACCGGTGGTGACGGTGCCAATCTGTTCAATATCTCCAGCGCCGCCAGTTTCGCCGCCGCCGCCGCGGGTGCCCGGGTGGCCAAGCACGGCAACCGCTCTGTGTCATCTTCCAGCGGTGCTGCCGATCTGCTCGAGCAAGCGGGTATTTATCTGGAGCTGACACCGGAGCAGGTAGCCCGTTGCGTGGATGCCATCGGTGTCGGCTTTATGTTTGCGCCCAGTTATCACAGTGCTGTGCGCCATGTGGGGCCGGCCCGCAAGGCGCTGGGCATGCGTACCATTTTCAACCTGCTGGGCCCCTTGACCAACCCCGCCGGTATCAAGCGCCAGGTAATCGGTGTCTACGACAAGCGCTATTGCCGCCCGATCGCGGAAGTCTTGCAGCGCCTGGGTTCCGAGCACGTGCTGGTATTGCACAGCGACGATGGCCTGGACGAGGCCAGCCTCGCCGCGGACACCCTTGTGGTGGAACTGAAGGGTGGCGAGCTGTACGAGTGGACGCTCCGTCCGGAGGACTTCGGTATCAAACGGCAGAGTCTCGATGGTCTCAGTGTATCCGGAGCCGCCGAATCTCTGGCTCTGATTGGCGATGCGCTGGGCAAGCGCGCCACTGAAGCCGGGGGCAAAGCCGCCGACATTATCGCCCTGAACGCCGGTTTAGCCGTTTACGTCAGTGGCGTCGCTGACTCCGCGGGGCAGGGTGTCGACATGGCCCAGGATGCCATTGCCAGCGGTATCGCCGGTGAGAAAATCAAAGACCTGGCCGCTTTCACCAGCGCCTTCCGCTCTTAATCGCGTTGAGGGACAACAGCCATAAGCCAGGGGGAACGACCATGAGCGCACAGGAGACAGCCGTGAGCGCAGACAATACAGCCGTAAACACACCGACCATCCTAAAGACGATTGTCGAACGCAAGTGGCAGGAAGTGGCGGAGCGCAAAGCGCGTTGTTCCCTGCAGGAAATGCGCGCGCGGGCGGAAGACCAGCCGCCGGCACGAGGATTTGTCAGCGCCATAGAAAATAAGTTGGCCTCCGGTGAGGCGGCGGTCATTGCGGAGATTAAAAAAGCCTCGCCCAGCAAAGGGGTGATACGGCCGGACTTTATTCCCGCGGAAATAGCCACAAGCTACGAAAAGGGTGGCGCCGCCTGCCTGTCGGTGCTGACAGATGTGGATTTTTTCCGGGGCAGCGATGTGTATCTACAGCAAGCCAGGAGCGCGGTACGCCTGCCGGTGTTGCGCAAGGACTTCACGGTGGACCCCTATCAAGTGCTCGAGGCCAGGGCCATTGGTGCAGACTGCATACTGCTGATTGCCGCCTGTCTCGAGGATGCGCAGATGCGGGAATTGAATGACTTGGCGCGGGAGCTGGGGCTCGATGTACTGGTGGAGGTGCACAATCGCACTGAGCTGGAGCGCGCCCTGGCACTGCCGAATCGCCTGATCGGTATCAACAACCGCAACCTGCACACATTTGATGTACAACTGGAGACCACTTTCAAGCTGCTGGATTTGATCCCTGAAGACCGCATCGTGGTCACCGAAAGTGGCATTCACACCACCGACGATGTGGCGGCTATGCGCGGTCACAATGTGAATTCATTTTTGGTTGGTGAAGCGTTTATGCGGGAGGCGGAACCGGGGCGCAAGCTGATGGAGATGTTTAACTAGGGCGCAAGGATAACAACTTAGCCCTCAGGCTGCCGGGCTCTATAGGGCGATCGCAGGGATCGCCCTTGCTGTGGTGGCGGTAACCTTTAGCGGGTTCCGTAGACCACCATCGTTTTGCCTTTCACCGACACCAGCCCTTGCTCTTCCAGTGTTTTGAGCACCCGGCCGACCATCTCCCGAGAGCAGCCGACGATACGGCCTATTTCCTGGCGGGTGATTTTAATCTGCATGCCTTCGGGATGCGTCATGGCATCCGGCTCGTTGCACAGGTCCAGGAGCGTGCGCGCCACTCGACCGGTGACGTCGAGGAAGGCCAGGTCTCCCACCTTGCGCGTGGTGTTGCGCAGGCGACCGGCCATCTGGGTCGCTAAGGCGAACAGGAATTCCGGGTGCTGACGGGTCAATTCCTGGAATTTGTTGTAGGAGATCTCGGCCACCTCACACTCGGTTTTTGTGCGTACCCAGGCACTGCGGGTGTCCTGATCGAACAGGCCCATTTCGCCGAAAAAGTCGCCGTCATTCAGGTAGGCCACGATCATTTCGCGGCCCTCGTCGTCTTCGATCAGTACGGTCACTGAACCGCGCATTATGAAGTAAAGGGATTCGCAGCGGTCGCCAGCGTAGATGATAGTGCTCTTGGCTGGATAGCGTCGCCGGTGGCAGTGAGCGAGGAAGTCTTCAATATTGCCGATAGTCATAGGGTCTTCGGTAGCAACCGTCACGGATCTACTCCTTATTTATTAATGTGGTGCCGGATCCCAACCGGAAAGCGCAGCAACATGGCGAATTATGGCGCTAAAACTCTGCCCCCAACAGTAGCCGGGTCCGGGAAACTCTCGCAGTGTGACCTGCGACACCTTTGTGGTGCCGGGAATGAAACTTATAGCGGCTGCGGCGCTCAGAGGCAACCGGCGTCTAACACTGTTTTGCTTTCTGTGACGCGGGTCCGCTGTAGTCACTAGGGGAAAAACCTGGGGGGAGCCAGGGGTGGAACGCGGATGTGATAAGCTTCGCGGCTTTATCGTGATGGAATAAAAGGAGTCAGGTGATGCGGGGGACTGTGACCTGGGTAGACGAATTGACCTTTGTTGGCGAGGCCGGCAGTGGCAATTCTGTGGTAATGGAAGGTGGGCGCAAGAACAACGGCATCCGCCCTATGGAGATGATCCTGCTGGGTGTGGGCGGTTGTGCTTCCTATGATGTGGTCACAATTTTGCAGAAAGCACGGCAAAAAGTTGTTTCCTGCCATTGTGAACTCAACGGTGAACGACCGGATACGACACCGGCGCCATTTACCCGTATCGAGATGGAGTTTGTCGTGCGCGGTAGCGGCTTAAAAGAAACGCAGGTGGCGCGGGCAGTGGAGCTGTCGGCGGACAAGTATTGCTCAGCGTCCATTATGCTCCGCAACGCCGGAGTGGAAATTGTGCACAGTTACCGGGTGGAGGAAGTCTGACATCCGCGTGACCTCCCACAGCTGGGGCGGTGGCGCGCCGCCCCGCCAGCTGTGGCAACAACCGCCGCAGTCATCCCGGAAGGTGGCTGCGGCGGTTTCGTTTAGATTCGGTAGCTGGTTGATGTCATCGCCTTGGAGACAAGGGTCATCAGCTTTTTCACCGGTGCCGGGAAACGGGCGCCGCCGGCCTCCAGCGCGGAGTGACCGTGTTTTTCCTCGTCTATCAGCATTTGCTCGACCACAGCACGACTTTTCTTGTCCTGGGCCGGCAGCCGCTCGAGGTGGCTCTGCAGGTGCTTGCAAACCTGCTCCTCGGTGGCAGCTACGAAACCGAGACTGATGCGATCACTGACCTTGCCGGCGGTGGCGCCCAGGGCAAAGGAGAGCCCGTACCAGAGAGGGTTGAGCAGGCTGGGGCGGCTGTCCAGCTCGCGCAGGCGCTGCTCGCACCAGGCCAGGTGGTCTATTTCCTCGTCGGCAGCGCGTTCCATTTCAGATCGCACTTCCGGCAGTTTGGCGGTCAGCGCCTGGCCCTGGTAGAGGGCCTGAGCACACACTTCGCCACTGTGGTTAACCCGCATCAACCCGGCCGCGTGCTTGCGTTCCGCCTCGGACATTTCCGTCTCTTCCTCGGCCGCGGCCGGAGTTTGCCGCCCGCAAATGGGCGCGCCGGGACTCAAGGTCCGCAGGGCGCGGTCCGCTTGTAGCAGTAGATGATCCAGGGCGGTCAGTTTGCGCTCACTCATAATTTGCAGCTCCGTATCTGTACTTAGAGGGATAGCGGTCAGTGGCCGCGCCTGGACAGTGATTACTGGTTTTCCTCCCGCTCCACCGCGCGGAAGCCGATATCCTTGCGGTAGAAGGCGCCGTCCCAGTAAATATTACGCGCGCAGGCGTAGGCGTTGGCCTGCGCGGCGGCGACGGTATCTCCCAGGGCGGTGGCACAGAGTACGCGGCCGCCATTGGTGACTACCCGTTCGCCATCCAGCGCCGTACCGGCGTGGAACACCTTGGTGTCACAGTCGTCGTCCGCGCGATCCAGACCACTGATAGCGTCGCCTTTGCGGTAGCTGCCAGGGTAGCCGTGTGCCGCGAGCACCACTCCCAGTGCCGGGCGCGGATCCCACTCGGCCTCTACTTGATCCAGACGCTTGTCCAGGGCAGCTTGACACAATTCCACCAGGTCGGACTTGAGGCGGATCATGATCGGCTGGGTTTCCGGATCGCCGAAGCGGCAGTTGTATTCGATCACCTTGGGTGCGCCCTCCGGGTCTATCATCAGACCGGCATAGAGGAAACCGGTGTAGGGCATGCCCTCGGCGGCGAGCCCTTTAACGGTGGGCTCTATCACTTCGCGCATGATACGTTGATAGACACTGTCGGTAACGACGGGCGCGGGAGAATAGGCGCCCATACCGCCGGTGTTGGGGCCTGTGTCGCCGTCGCCGACGCGCTTGTGGTCCTGGCTGGTGGCCATCGGCAGTATATGTTCGCCGTCCACCATGACGATGAAGCTGGCCTCTTCGCCTTGCAGGAACTCTTCGATCACCACGCGGCAGCCGGCTTCGCCGAAGGCGTTGCCGGACAGCATGTCGCGCACGGCCAGCTCCGCTTGCTCCACCGATTCGGCGACGATGACGCCCTTGCCCGCAGCCAGGCCGTCCGCCTTCACCACAATAGGTGCACCGCGTTCGCGGATGTATTCGATCGCGGGCTCAATCTCAGTAAAGTTGCGGTAGGCGGCGGTGGGAATATTGTGACGCTCGAGAAAGTCCTTGGTGAAGGCTTTTGAGCCCTCCAGTTGTGCCGCAGCCTTGCTGGGGCCAAAGATGGACAGGCCGCGCCCGTTGAAGAAATCGACGATACCGTCTACCAGCGGCGCCTCGGGGCCTACGATGGTCAGCTCTACGTCGTTTTCCTCGGCGAAATCCGCCAGGGCGGAAAAGTTGTCCACACCGATGGCCACGTTTTGCAGTTTGGGTTCGCGGTCGGTGCCCGCGTTGCCCGGGGCGACGAAAACAGTGTCGACGGCGGGATTCTGCGCCGCCTTCCATGCCAGGGCGTGCTCGCGGCCGCCGGCGCCAATCACCAATATGTTCATTTTCAAATCCCCCTCAGTCGGCCGGTGTAATCCAATAAGTGCGCTATTTTAGCCCGGAATAGGGTGGGCAAGAAAAAGCCGGCCCATTTTGTGCCGGCTTTAATGACCGGTTTGCAGTCGCAACCGGTTGTCAATGGCGGAAATGGCGCATGCCGGTAAAGACCATGGCCATATCGTGCTCGTCCGCGGCGGCGATAACCTCTTCGTCACGCACCGAGCCGCCCGGTTGAATGACTGCGCGGATACCGGCGGCAGCGGCGTTGTCGATGCCGTCGCGGAAGGGGAAGAAGGCGTCGGAGGCCATAACGGAGCCCGCCACCTCAAGTCCCGCGTGGTCCGCTTTGATCGCCGCGATGCGGGCGGAGTTAACGCGGCTCATCTGGCCCGCGCCGACACCAATGGTGCGGCCGTCGCGACCGTAGACAATTGCGTTGGACTTCACGAACTTGGCGACCTTCCAGGTAAACAACAAGTCGCGGATTTCTTCCTCTGTGGGCTGGCGCTTAGTGACCACTTTGAGATCTGCTTCAGTGACTGCGCCGTCGTCGCGGTCTTGAATCAGCAAACCACCGTTGACGCGCTTGTAGTCCAGCGCCGGCTGGCGGGTTTCACTCCACTGGCCACAGGCAAGCAGGCGTACGTTCTTTTTCTCAGCCACAGCGGCTTTGGCTTCTTCGGAAATGGACGGGGCGATAATCACTTCAACAAACTGACGTTCGACTATGGCTTTTGCAGTGGCGCCATCCAGTTCCCGGTTGAAGGCGATGATACCGCCGAAGGCGGATTCGCTGTCGGTTTCAAAGGCCAGGTTGTAGGCCGCGCCGATGCTGTCGGCGATGGCCACACCGCAGGGGTTGGCGTGCTTGACGATCACGCAGGCCGGTTCGCTGAAGGATTTGACACACTCCAGGGCCGCATCGGTGTCGGCGATATTGTTATAGGAAAGCGCTTTGCCCTGCAATTGAACCGCGGTGGCGATACCGGCTTCCGCCGGCGCAGCTTCCACATAGAAAGCGCTTTTCTGATGGGGGTTTTCACCGTAGCGAAGATCCAGCTTTTTGATGAACTGGCTGTTGAAGGTGCGCGGGAAGGGTTGCTGCTGGCCGTCTTTGAGGGCGCCCAGATAGTTGGCGATGGCGCCGTCGTAGCTGGCCGTGTGTTCGAAGGCTTTGACCGCCAGATCAAAGCGGGTGGCCTGGCTCAGGGCGCCGCTGTTGGCTTTCATTTCCGCAATGATGGTGTCGTAATCCCCGGCATTGACGACGATGGCGACATCCTTGTGGTTCTTGGCCGCCGCGCGGACCATGGTCGGGCCCCCGATATCGATATTTTCGATGGCGTCCGCCAGTGTGCAGTCCGGCTTGGCGACTGTCTGGGCGAAGGGGTAGAGGTTGACCACAACCATATCGATTGGGCTGATACCCTGTTTAGCCATCACGTCGTCGTCGGTGCCGCGGCGACCGAGGATGCCGCCGTGCACCTTCGGGTGCAGGGTCTTTACCCGCCCGTCCATCATCTCGGGAAAACCGGTGTAATCGGAGACTTCCACTACCGGGATACCGGCCTCCTTCAGCTGGCGGTGCGTGCCGCCAGTGGAGAGTATTTCAACGCCCATTTCACTGAGTTGCCGGGCGAAGTCCACGATTCCGCTTTTGTCCGATACGCTGATCAGCGCGCGGCGAATCGCAACCTTGTCAGTCATAGCAGTTAATCCATCCAGGTTACAGAAAAGGGTTCTACCCCCAGTGGGGCGGGGAAATTCTGCTGCTGGCGTCCGCAACTTCGGTGCCTGCGCATCGATGAAGACATCCGGCGGTTGCGGTCTAGGGGAAATCCCGCGTCAGCAAACGGCGAGGGGGGATGAGTGACCTCATCCCCCCTCGCGTTGTTCGGCTACAGTGCCGCGACTAGCTTACAGCAGCCCGTAGCGTTTCAGCTTTTTGCGCAGGGTGCCGCGGTTCAGGCCCAGCAGCTGCGCGGCCCGGGTCTGGTTGTGGCGCGTGTGTTTCATAACCACTTCCAGCATAGGCGCTTCTATTTCGGACAGCACCATATCGTAAACGTCGGTGACCATTTGCCCATCCAGGTGGCGGAAATAGTTTTCCATCGCCTGCTCGACGGCGTCGCGCAGGGATTGCTGCTGCGGCTGCGCCAGTTGAGTCTGTCCCCCGACGGATACCTCTTCGTTGCTAGCATCCGGAATTAGTGCTTCGTTATTCATGCCGCTTGTGCCCCTCTCGTTATTCGGCGTTCAAACCACTGCTGAACGCTGGCATGTTGTGCTTCTGCGCTATCTAATTTGAAAAAGGTCTTGCGAAAGGACTCGCTCCCCGCGAGTGTCTTCAGGTACCAACCCACGTGCTTGCGGGCGATACGGACCCCCATTTCTTCACCGTAGAAACGGTGCAATTCGCCCAAATGGGCGAGCAAAATGTCCCTGATTTCTGCCAGTGAGGGTTCGGGCAGCCGCTCACCGGTGGCGAGATAGTGGTTTATCTCGCGGAAAATCCAAGGCCGTCCCTGTGCTGCACGGCCAATCATCACTGCAGCTGCGCCGGTGTAGTCGAGCACATCCCGGGCCCGTTCCGCACTGGCGATGTCACCATTGGCGAAAACTGGAATTTTCACCGTGGATACAATCTCGGCAATGGTATCGAATTCGGCTTGGCCGTGGTAGCCACAGGCGCGGGTGCGACCGTGTACCGCCAGTGCGGAGACGCCGATGTCTTCGGCCATTTTAGCCACCCGGACCCCGTTGCGAGATGCAGGACACCAGCCCGTGCGGATCTTTAGGGTTACGGGGACAGAGACAGACTGCACTACAGCTTGCAGTATGTCCGCGACCAGTTTCTCGTCCCGCAGTAGGGCGGAGCCCGCCGCCTTTTTGCAAACCTTCTTCGCCGGGCAGCCCATGTTGATATCGATGATCTGAGCGCCGCGCCTGACGTTTTCCCGTGCCGCTTCAGCCATCATATGTGGGTCGCCACCGGCGATCTGCACCGATATTGGCGCCACCTCGCCGGTGTGCTCCAGGCGGAACCGCGACTTGCGGCTGTTCCACAGGCGGGTATCCGCTGTCACCATCTCCGACACCACCAAGCCCGCACCAAGTTTTCGGCACAGCTGGCGGAAAGGGCGGTCGGTAACCCCAGCCATAGGAGCCAAAATTACCGGGTTGTCGATAATGTAAGGACCTATGGCGATGGACACTGTTGCTCCGCTCGGGCGTCAGGGGGCTTTCACAAAATCGGGACCAAATCGCTCCCGGCCGGGTAAAAACAGCGGCCTATGATAGCCGCTGCCCTGGCGTTGGCAAAGCGAAAAAACGCGCAAATTGATTGTGTTGTGCTCGTTTAGCCTGCGGTTTGGTCAATTTTTGCGGGTTCACGCGCCATTTTGTGCTGGTGTTACAGGGCGAGATGCGGCGCTCAAGGGGCAATTTGCAGCTCGTAGTTCACCGCCTCTTTGCCCGGGTCCACGATCTCTATTCCGATGTGGACCGGGCTTCCGCTGGGCATTTGTCGGCGCCCGGCCAGTTCGCCCTGCAAATAGTCTTCGGGTTCGAAAAGTCGGCTCGCGACTGGTTTGTTCTTCAGGTCCCTGAAGCTCAGTAACAGCCGCGGAAAGGGCTGATCGAAGGGCGCCGTGTTGAGCAGAATCGCGTCCACCACCAGGGCGCCCTGAATTTGTGCGTGGCTGCGCACCACCAGATTGGAGGTGTGTATGGCCTGCAGATCCACTTGCGGCGGCAGCTCACAGTCCAGCATTGGACAGACCGCAGCGTAAATGTTTCTCCACGGCTGTCGCTTGCTCAGGCTGTCGAAGCGGAAATAGGCGACCTGCGCCAGGATGCCGGCGGCGAGCAGCAGTGCCAACAGTGTCCAGAGCCAGCCCGGGACACGTCTTTCGCGGTGTGGAGACCAGGCGACTTCCAGAGGTGCGGGTTCTATGGCGGAGATCAGCCGCTCGCGCTCGGAGCCTGCGGCAAAATCGTGAGAGGCCGCACTGGCAGAGGTCTCTTTTGATGTGTTGGGCAGAGGGGTATGCCGCGTTTGTCCACTCAGTGCACTCCGGGGGGGCTTCCGCTCTTCCCGGTTTGTTGGCGGTGGGGTGGAGTCAGGCTTTTGCGGCGCTTGGGGGATTTCATTTGCCCATGGGGTGTCATCCCAATCGTCGTCCAGCAGAACTTCGTTGTCGTCGTCTTCTTCGTCGCCGTCTTCCTGTATCGCACTCGGCGCGGCGGCGATTTCCTGCCATTGGCTATCGCCAAAGGCGTCGTCGATCAGTGGTTGTTCGTCCTCTTCGCGCACCGCGCTCGGGGGCGGCGGGGTTTTGTCGGTGGGCGCTGTCGTCTCTTCTTCATCCTCCAGATCCATATCGTCGTGAATCAGGATGTCGTCGTCCTCAAGCAGCGCCTCCAGGCGTTTGTGTTCAGAGGGAGCGCCTTCGTCGAAGACAATGTTCTCGTCGGCGCGGAATACCTGCAGGCAAGAGCCGCAACGCACTGCGCCGCGGGCTGCGCGCAGTTGCTGCTCATTGACGTGAAACGGTGTGCTGCAATGGGGGCAGCGGGTAACCAGTTGCGACATGCGAGTTGCGTAATTTTTATCGGGGCGCCAAGTGTAGCAGCAGGTTGCGTGACGGCGAACCTTGTTCACCTTGTGTTAGGGAGACTCTGATTCATTGGCTCCTGGACGACAAAGAGACCTATCACCCAAATGAGAAGCTCAGGTGGTGGGATGGATATTTCGAAACCGTCGGATACAAGGACGTATCCGGCGGAGCTACAGGGAAGTACTCGTGCGTTTTCGAAATATCCATCCCATTACCTGAGCGCCCCGGAACCAACGACTGTGCTCAGGTGAATTCATCAGAGGCTCCTTAGGCGCCCGCGAGCCCGTAGCAGCGCTTGTACCGATTTATCGGTGCCTAGCGTACGCGGGTGCCGCTGAGGCGCACCCAGTCTTCATGTAGCCCGTCCGCGTCGAAGTCGATCCACTCCCGGTAGGCCGCTTTAACCTGGTCCGCCTGAGAAGAAAGTATGCCGGACAGGCAGATGCGTCCCCCTATGCGGGTCAATTCGCTCAGTTGCGGCGCCAGTTCCACCAGCGGACCGGCGAGAATGTTGGCCAGTACTATGTCGGCCTTTTCCCGCGGCAGTTGCTCCGGCAGATAGACCGGAAAGCGGGCGGGGTCTATGCCGTTGCGCTCGGCGTTGTCGCGGCTGGCGATTAGGGCTTGCGGGTCTATGTCGGTGCCCGAGGCGCGCGCTGCACCGAGCAGTATGGCGCCTATACCCAGGATGCCGGAGCCGCAGCCGAAGTCGATGACGTTTTTGCCGGTCAGGTTTTCCTGTCCCAGCCACTGCAGGCACAGAAAGGTGGTGGGGTGGGTGCCGGTACCGAAAGCGAGCCCCGGGTCGAGCAACAGGTTGACGGCTTCGGGCTCCGGCGGTTCACACCAGCTGGGACAGATCCACAGCTTGTCCCCGCAGCGGATCGGCTTGTAATGGGACATCCACTCCCGTTCCCAGTCTTTGTCCTCCAGCTGTTCCCAGCGGGCGTTGGGCAGCAGCTCACACAAGTAGGCGGCGGCCTTGGCTTCGGTCACGGCGGTATCTACTTCCGCGTCGAAGAGGCCGGTGACCCGGGTGTGGTCCCACAGCGGCACTTCGCCGAGGCCGGGCTCCAGGATCGGTTGGTCGGCGTTGTCCTGCAGCGTGACGGACACCGCGCCGGCGAAAAGCAGCGCTTCCTCGATTTTTTCAGCGTGTTCGCGATCGGTATCTACACGGAGTTGGAGCCAGGGCATGGTAATTCAGTGGTGAAGGTTGGTTGTGGGTGTCATCGGAACAGGGGCCGGATATTCCTTTCCGGCCCCGCGGCGGAGCTATAGCTCCAGTTTTTTCTCGAGATAGTGGATGTTGACTCCACCCTGGGCGAAGGCCTCGTCGCGCACCAGTTCTTCCTGTAGCGGAATATTGGTTTTGATGCCGTCGACAATCAGTTCCGACAGGGCCACACGCATACGCGCTAGGGCCTCTTGGCGGTCCTCGCCGTGGGTGATGATCTTGGCGATCATGGAATCGTAATTGGCCGGTACTGTGTAACCGGAGTAAAGGTGTGAGTCGACCCGTACACCCAGTCCACCGGGGGTATGGAAGTTGTTGACCTTGCCGGGGCAGGGGAAGAAGGTCTTCGGGTCTTCGGCGTTGATCCTGCACTCAAAAGCGTGGCCCCGGATCGAGATATCCTCTTGCCGGATAGAGAGCTTTTCGCCCGCGCAGACGCGGATTTGTTCTTTAATCAGGTCGACACCGGTGACCATCTCCGTGACCGGGTGCTCCACCTGGATGCGGGTGTTCATTTCAATGAAGTAGAAACGCCCGTCCTCGTAAAGGAATTCGAAGGTGCCCGCGCCGCGATAGCCGATGTCGATGCAGGCCTGTACGCATGATTCCTGTACCTGGCTGCGCACCTCGTCGGGGATGCCAGGGGCTGGCGCCTCCTCCAGAACCTTCTGGTGGCGCCGCTGCAGGGAGCAGTCGCGGTCACCCAGATGGATGGCGTTGCCTTGGCCGTCGGACAACACTTGGATCTCCACGTGGCGTGGGTTCTGCAGGAATTTCTCCATGTACACTGTGCCGTCGCCGAAGGCGGCCTCGGCCTCGGAGCGGGTGACGGAAATGGCGTTTAGAAGGGCTGCCTCCGTGTGTACCACGCGCATGCCGCGCCCGCCACCACCGGCGGCGGCCTTGATGATGACCGGGTAGCCGATCTCGCGGGCGATTGCCAGGCAGCGTTCGCCGTTATCCGGCAGCGGTCCGTTGGAGCCGGGCACCGTGGGAACTCCGGCCTTTTTCATGGCTGCGATGGCGGAAACCTTGTCTCCCATGAGCCGGATCACATCGGGGTCGGGGCCGATAAACGTAAAGCCGCTCTTTTGCACCTGTTCGGCGAAATCGGCGTTTTCCGCCAGAAAGCCGTAGCCGGGGTGCACCGCCTGGGCATCTGTGATCTCCATTGCGGCGATGATTGAGGGGATGTTCAGGTAGCTCTGGGGCGAAGGATTGGGGCCCACGCACACAGACTCGTCGGCGAGGCGCACGTGTTTCAGGTCGCGGTCTACCTGGGAGTGAACGGCCACGGTGGCGATGCCCATCTCCTTGCAGGCGCGCAGTATGCGCAGCGCGATTTCGCCCCGGTTGGCGATCAGTACTTTTTCAAACATGCCGATTCACCCCGCTCAGACGATGGTCACGAGCGGCTGGTCGAACTCTACCGGCTGACCGTTTTCCACCAGAATGGCTTCGATGGTTCCGGCCTTGTCGGCTTCGATCTGGTTCATCATCTTCATCGCTTCGACGATGCAGATCACGTCTCCCACTTTCACCTGCTGGCCGACCTTCACGAAAGGCTCGGCGCCGGGGCTGGGGGCGGCGTAGAAAGTGCCGACCATCGGCGATTTGACCACGTGGCCAGTGATTGCCGGTGCTTCTTCTTGGGTTTCAGCGGCTGCCGGCGCTGGAGTCGGTGCGGGCGCGGCGGCAGGGGCCGCGGGCGCCGCGTAAACGGGAGCCGCCTGGGGGGCACCGCTGACACCGCGGCTGATGCGCACGGACTCTTCTCCTTCCTTGATTTCCAGCTCGCCGATATCCGATTCCTCGAGCAGTTCAATCAGTTTTTTAATCTTGCGGATATCCATAATGTTCACTCACAGTGTTGGTTCGCTATTTGGTCGTTGTGTCCAGTTGAAAAATGGCTGCCTGCAGGGCCAGGGTGTAACTGTGCGCGCCGAAGCCGCACACGACCCCGCGGGCCAGATCGGAAAAATAGGAGTGGCGGCGGAATTCCTCTCTCGCATGGGGGTTGGACAGGTGCAGCTCGATAAACGGTATGGCCACAGCCGCCAGTGCGTCGCGCAGCGCTACGCTGGTATGGGTAAACGCTGCCGGGTTGATCACGATAAAATCCACGCCCTCGTCCCGGGCTGTATGTATGCGCTCGATCAGCGCCGCTTCGCTATTGCTTTGCAGCGTCTGCAGCTGGTGGCCGGCAGCTTCGCACTGGAGGCGCGCCGCCTCGTTGATCTGCGCCAGGGTGGTGGCACCGTAGATTTCCGGCTCACGCGTACCGAGCAAGTTGAGATTGGGGCCGTGCAGCAGGAGAAGTTTCGCCATGGAATGCTCTCAAAAAGGCGCAAAACAGTTAGAAAAAACCGGTGAAAATCTACAATCTTGCGGAAAAACTAAAGATTGCGGATTGTGTGCCCGACAGCCGGGGTGAGTGTGCCGCAAAAGTGACTCTATGTCCATGCCTGCGGCACAGCTTGCTGAAGTTAGCCGCATTTCGGCGGCTTTTCACTGATATTCAGCGCAGAAATATTGCGTTTGTCCTTTTTGCCGGTGGGTCTGGCTACAGTGGCGCACTTCTGCCCTGCTCAACGCATGGAAGTGCCGAGCCCACCTTCGGCGGCCGACTGCAGTTCCGCCAGCAGGCCCTCGCGGGTCAGGATCTGCGGCAGGACTTTTGCCTCGCCTCCACCGGCGGGGAAGAGCAGGTAGAGGGGGACACTGGTGCGGCCGTATTTGGCCAGCAATTCGCTGATTTGTGGATCTTGGTTGGTCCAGTCGCCTTTCAGTGCCACTACCCCCAGTTGCTCCACCGCCGTGACGATTTCGTCGCTGGATAACACCACCTTTTCGTTGGCCAGGCAGGTGATGCACCAGGCGGCGGTCATATTGGCCAGCACCGGGCGTCCTTGGCTGCGCGCTTCTTCCAGTCGTTCGGGCGAATAGGGCTGCCAGTAGCCGCTGGCGGTTTCCGAAGAGGCTTCCACTGTATTCAGTTGCGGCAGAAGACCGACAGCAAAAGCCAGTGCCAGCAGAGCTACCGCGCTTTTACCCCAGCGCCATTTGCTGCCGGCTTCAAGCGCGTGGGGCCATATCCACAGGGCAAAGGCGATGGCCACTGCGCCGGCCAGGACCAGCGCCACGCCGTCGCTGCCGCTCTGGCGACCCAACACCCACAATAGCCACACGGCGGTCAGGTACATCGGGAAGGCGAGGAGTTGTTTTAACTTGTCCATCCAGGGGCCCGGGCGCGGCAGGCGATCCGCCAGGGCCGGAATATAGGTCAGCAACAGAAAGGGTGCCGCCATGCCGGCGCCCAGCGCGGCGAAGACCGCCAGCGCCACCGCCGCCGGTTGAGTGACCGCGAAGCCCAGTGCGGATCCCATCAGCGGTGCCGTGCAGGGACTCGCCACCAGGGTTGCCAGAGCGCCTGTGGCGAAGGAGCCACGCAGCCCGGGGTGTGCGCTGACGCCGCTGCCGAGTCCCATCAGGCGGGTGCCGAACGCGGTCAGGCCGGAGAGGCTGAGCCCCATGGTGAAAAACAGGTAGGCCAGGGCTGCCACCAGCCAGGGGGACTGCAGCTGGAAGCCCCAGCCGACAGCTTCGCCGCCCGCGCGCAGGGTCAGCATCAGTGCCGCGATCAACACAAAGCTCACTACCACGCCAATACTGTAGGCCCAGCCGTGCAGGCGCCGCTGGCCCGCCTGTTGCGAGGTCTGGCTGATTGCCAGCAGCTTGATCGAAAGTACCGGAAAGACGCAGGGCATCAGATTCAGCAGTAGTCCCCCGGCAAAGGCCAGCACCACCGCCAGGGCCAGGGTCATGTCGGTATTGGTGTCCGTACCGCTTGAGGGGGGAGTGCTGCTTCGTGCGGTGGGGGCTGTGACCGGTGTGGCGCTCGCCTTTGTAGGATCTAGCTCAAAGTGGCGCACCTGGGGTGGATAGCAAAGACCGGCGTCGGCACAGCCTTGGTAGTGGATTTCCAATTGCAGTGGGCCAGCGCTCTGCACCGCCAGGGGAATTTCCAGCTGCAGCCGGTAGACCTCTGTTTCCTTCTCGAAGTAGTCGTCCCAGATGACTTCGCCCTCGGGCAGGGTCAGGGGCAGCTCTTTCTTGGTGCCGCCGTCAATGTGATACAAGGCCAGCTTGTCCCGGTAGAGGTAGTAGCCTGGCGCTATTTGGAAGATGGTGCTGATGTTGTCGCCGGAGAAGAGGAAGTCCTGCTGGTAGGCCTGGTCGACAGGGAGGAACTCTGCGTCACTCGCGGCCAGGGAGGCAAAAGGGGAATCCGACGCCAATGTGCTGCTCCCTGTGCCGAAAGCCAGCGTTAGGACTGTCAGCAAGGGGAGGAAAATTTTGGAGAAGCGCTTGGTTATCACAGTCATCGGAGTAAAAATTCATTATAGTCTGACGAGAGCCTTTGACTGACGCCGTCGGCAGGGGTTCGGTCGAGCCGGCAGTATAGCGACGGCGGTGTCGCAAAAAAACAACAGTTGGGGGTTGGCTTGTCGTCAATTGACCGTCTTCGCACTTTTAGTTTGTTGTTGGTCCTGTATTTGGGGGGCTGTGTAACCACCAGGCCGCCGATACCATCACCGCGCGCGATACCTTTGCCGGAACCAGAGCCGACAGCACCCTCGCCGGAGGAAATACGCAGGCGCAATGTTGAGTTCTTTCTCGATCGCGCCGAAGAGGCCCTGCACCAGGGGCTTTTGATTTATCCCGCAGGCGCCAGCGCATATGACTATTATCTGCGCGCAAGGCAATTGGATCCGGATAACCGCCGTGCCGCCGGGGGTATACAAGCCATAGTGATCGAATTCGTCGAGCGGGCCCGCAATGCCCTGCGCAAGAGGTCTTTCGGGGAAGTGAACACCTATTTAAGCCGCGCCGAAGAACTGGCACCGGGCAATCCACTGGTGATGGAGGTGCGTGCACAGTTGGCGCGAGAGCTCAGTCGCGCGCGCCAGGATCTGCCCCAGGGCGAGAGCTTGGAACTACCGGTCGGGCAACTGGATGCAAAGTCGGACGCAGTGGTGGCTTTGTTGCACCGCGCCGCGGAGCGCATCCGCAATGATGGATTGCGGGTGATTATCGTGGCACGCACCGATGCAGAGGGGCGCTGGATCTATCAACAATTGCGCGAGGCAGTGCCCGGCTACCGTGTGCGGGGGGATATCAAGCTGGGCAGCCCGCCGCGGTTGCTACTGCAACTTGGTGGAAATACGGAATGAAATCTGGCAGGAGGCGATGATGCGAGGAGTGCACATTTTTCTGTATACCGTGTTTTTTTTGGGCATTGGCGCGTCGGTCTGGGCGCAAACTGTGCGGGTGCAAGGCTACGCCCGTGAAACTTTGCCGGGCGCGGCGATGACCGCGGCCTACCTCTCTTTCCACAACGAGGGCACTGGCGACATGCAATTGCAGTCCGTTGAACTGCCGGATATTGATGGTGCCATGGTGGAGCTGCATACAACTGTGGACGACGACGGTGTCAGCCGCATGCGTCCTCTGGCTTCACTAGTGATTCCCGCCGGTGGCGAAGTGCGTATGGCCCCCGGTGGTACGCACCTGATGTTGCACGGTGTCAAGTTGCGGGCCGGTGAACAATTGCAATTGCGCTTGCACTTTGCCAGCGGCGCGGTACTGGAGGTAGAAGTGCCGGTGCGCGCTCTGCCAGTGGCTGCGCAGCACCATCACCACCACTGAACTTTTACCGCTGACCGGGTACGAATTGAAGCGAAAAAACGCGTGAAAAAACGCAGGAGGATTTGATGAAAAAGCTGTTGTTGCTCCTCGGCGCTTGTGTACTGGCGGCCTGTGCCCACAGTCCACTGCAGATTCAGGTGCACCCACAGGTACAGGTAGTGCCGGAGACCATCGGCGCCGGGTACACTTTGAGTGTGCGCGGTGTCAATCAGCTGCCGGGCGGTGGACTGGGATCCTTAGGCGGAGTCTATGCAGAGACCGCCCGCGTGAGCCTAGCTAACGATGTAGAGGGGGCAATTGCTTCGACCCTGCGCGGTGGTTTCGATAAATGGGCTTTCCGCACGGTCGACGAGGGTGGGGACGTGCAGGTGCTGGCAAAACTGACCGGTCTCAAGTACGACAGCCCCAACAAGTTGTATACCAGCAAGGTGGACACCTCTGCTGAAGTGGAACTGGAAGTGAAGATCGGGGGCGCTACCTATTTCGGCAGCTACCGCTCCAGTGGCGTGGACCGAACGCTGATCAAGCCCAGCCGAGAGGAAGTCGAAGCGCGCATTAACGGCCTCTTGGGGGCGACGTTGCAGCGCGCGTTTGAGGATGAAAAACTGAGAAACTTCTTGCGCACCCATCTGTGAGTGTGTGATTTGCATCGAAACAGCGGGTGGGCAGGGAAGGCACCGTGCACGGAGTATTGTCGCGGACTCGAATAGTGGAGTCGGTGGAATCGCAATATTGCCGCTGCCGTGAGCAAGCGGCTGTTCCCGGTCGGCGCGGTAGGACTACTTAAAGGCGCGAGCTTGCAGCTTTGACTGAGTTTGACCCAAAATCCGTCGAATATCTCGGCCTGCTAACTCAGGTCGATGGTGACCTGATGCCCGGCGCACAAATTAGCCTGCAGGCCGCTGAGGTGGCGCTGGGGGAGATTGCCGACGGAGTGATTGTCACTGACGCCCGCGGCCGAATCACCTATAGCAATCCATTGGTCAGTGAGATGACCGGTGATTTGGTGGGGCTGCTGCCGGGGCAGATGCTCAATGACAGCCTGCAGTTATACGATGCTCAGGGCGTGCCTTTACCGCCAATATTACCGCCGTCCGGAGGGGACGAGGACGCGCCCAGCGTCCGGGAGTTCAGCGCCTGTATACGGCACTCCGGTGAATCGCATAGCCCCTTGGAGGTTAATGTACAAGTGTTGGCTGTGCGCGATGGCGCAGCCCTTAGCAACTTTGTTCTGGTCCTGCGGGACACTTCTGCCGCGCGCCGTATTTCCTCCCGTCTCAGCTGGCAGAACAGCCACGATGCCCTGACCCGGTTGCCCAACCGGCAGTTCTTTGAAATCGAATTGCAGCAGACTTTGTCCCTGTGTGTCGACCGGCGTCAACACCATGTGCTGTTGTACCTGGATGTCTATCAGTTCAAGGTGATCAATGACACTTTGGGCTACAGCGCCGGTGACCAACTGCTCACACAATTGGCGCAGTTGCTGCGCCGTTGCCTGTCGAGTGCCGATCTGCTTGCACGTGTGGGCAGTGACGAGTTCGCGGTATTGCTGCGCGACTGCACCTTGGAAGAGGCGCGCAGGGTGGTGGCGCGGCTGTTGGAGGCGGTAAAGGGTTTTGCCTTCCGCTGGGAGGGTAGTGATAGCCGCGTGGCGTTGTCTGTCGGTGCGGTCACCGTGGACCGCCATGCACCCAGTGCCACCCAGTTGCTGGCGTCGGTAAACGACGCATGCCGCGTGGCGCGCGACCAAGGCCGCAACCGGGTGAAGTTTTTCGGCGACCCGCGCAAGGTACTGGAAAAGCGTCGCGAAACCACCTGGGTGGCGGAGATTCATGCGGCTTTGCGCGAGGAGCGTTTTTTACTCTACCGTCAGCCGGTGGTGTCGCTTCAGGGCGAGCCGCGGGTGCATCATTACGAGATATTGGTGCGTATGCGCGGTCGGGATGGAGGTCTGATCTCCCCCGGGCTGTTCCTGCCTGCGGCGGAGCGATACGGATTGATCGAGGATGTGGACCGGTGGGTGATTCGCGAAATCTTCTCCTACATGGCGCTGGAGCAGCGCATGGGTATGAGTGGTTTCAACTATGCGATCAATATATCCGGTATCAGTCTGGGGGATGAAACCTTCGCCGACTATGTATTGCGGGAGATGACCGAGAAGGGGGTGGCGCCGTCGCGGGTGCAGTTTGAAATTACGGAAACCAGTGCGATCAACAACCTCGAGCGGGCGCTTATTTTTATCCACAAGTTGCGGGCTGCCGGCTGCAGCTTCGCCTTAGACGATTTTGGGCGCGGTGTTTCCTCTCTGGCCTATCTGCGCCAGCTGCCGGTGGATTACCTGAAGATCGATGGCAGCTTTGTGCGCAATATGATCGAAGACGAGATCGACAGTGCAATGGTCAGCACTATCGATCACTTGGCCAAGCGAATGGGCATAAAAACCATCGCTGAATACGTCGAGACCCCTGAACTGATGGAGCGGTTGCGCCTAATGGGAGTGGACTACGCCCAGGGCTTTGGTATCGCTGCCGCCGCCTGTCTGCCGGAAATCTGTGAAGCGGCCCGGAATCCAGGGGTCGAGGCCCAGGGCGGTTCCTGAGACTCCCGACTAGGGAAACTCTGATTAATTCACGTTCTGGGGGCAGAGATTCTTCGTGGGCGGATGAGAAGCTCAGGTGATAGGGTAGATATTTCGAAACCGTCGGATACAGGGATGTATCCGTCGGAGCTACAGGGAAGTACTTGTGCGCTTTCGAAATATCCATCCTATTGCCTGAGCGCCCCGGAACCCACCGTAGTATCCCCTCGAATTAATCAGAGGTTCCCTAGGCGCCCCCTCCTTAAACAACCGCCGCCAAAAGTTCGGCGTGTTGCTCCGCCCGCAACCGTGGTCCGTACTGACTCACTACCTGAGCCGCCGCCCGGCAGGCGAGTTCTCCCGCTTCGGCGAAGGGCATATCGCGGTTGATACCATAGAGGAAGGCGCCGGCAAACATATCCCCGGCGCCGTTGGTATCTATTGCGTGTACCTTGGGGCTGGAAACCCGGTGCTGCCGCTCGCCATCCCAAAGTAGGGCGCCTTCGGCGCCTAGGGTAATGGCAAAGCTGCGGCAGTGGCGCTGCAGCGCCGCGGCCGCGTCGTCGAGGGAATTGGTTTCGGTAAAGCCCAGTGCTTCGTCGCGGTTACAAAAGAGCATATCCACGCCGTCGCCAATCATTTCCCCCAGCCCGTCCCGGAACAGCTGTACCATGGCCGGATCGGAGAGGCTGAGCGCCGTTTTTACCCCGGCTTTCTCCGCCTGCTCGCGCAGGGCGATAGCGGCGGCTCGACCGGTTTCCGATGACACCAGATAGCCTTCGATATAGGCCCAGCGGGAGGCGGCCAGAGCATGGATGTCCAGCTCTGTTGTCGACAGTTGTTCGCTGATGCCCAGGTAAGTATTCATGCTGCGCTCGGCGTCTGGAGTGACCAGAACAAGACATTTTCCGGTAGTGCCCGGGACCGCTTCATCCAGTGCGTCCGGGTAGTCGACGCCGGCACTGGCGAGGTTGGCGAGATAAAAGTCTCCGTTGTCGTCCGCTGCCACTTTGCAGGAATAGAAAGTGCGCAGACCGAAATAGCTGGCGGCGATTACCGTATTGGCGCCGGAACCGCCACAGGCTCGGGTGGCGGTTACCAGGTGATCCTCCAGATCCGCTACCAGCTGCCGCTGGCGCGCATCGTCCACCAGGGTCATGACCCCCTTCTCAACGCCGAGCTTCTGCAGATCCTTGTCTGTGACTTCGATTTCCGTGTCGAGCAAGGCTGCGCCTATGCCGTAGAGGTCGTACTGGTGCATATTCGTCCTTTTCGGAGCTGATTGAGTAAATAACCGGCGCATTATCGCCGCCCTCAGGGCAAGTGCAAGGTGGCGAGTTTGACTTGTGTTGCGCAAGCCTTATAAAGGGCCGGCCCAGAAGTGCTGCTCTTTGTGGTGAACTTTTGTACAGCTGCCGCGGTCAATCCACAGATTGCACTCTATCTATAGTTGATTAAATAGTCTGAAACTTCGTTATATGGCATCGAACAAGCGCCGGCGCCAAAATGCGTCTAGACCGGGGAGATTACACCGTTGGATGGTGCGCCTTAGCCTGATGGCACTGGTGGGGGTACTGGCGCTGGCGGGCTACATGGTCTACCTGGACGTACAGCTGCGCGAGCGGCTCGACAGTCGCCTGTACCAATTGCCGGCGCGGGTATTCGCGCGCCCGCTGATTCTGCGCGAGCGCATGGTGATGCGCCCTGACGAACTGGAAGCGGAGTTTGAAGCGTTAAATTACCGCAAGCGGGATACATTGACGGAACCGGGTCAGTGGACCCGGAACGGAATGGATTACCGGGTGTGGCGCCGGGACTTTCAACACGCGGATGGCCGCGAGCCGGCGGCAGTGGTCAGCTTCCGCCTGCGCAACGACGAAATCAGCAACCTGCGCGACGAAAATGGTGAGCGCCTGGAAAGCTTCCGGCTCGACGCCGCGAACATCGGCACCCTTCTCGGTGGCGGCGACGATCGCAACCCAGTGCGTTTTGCCGATATTCCCCCGCTGCTGGCCAACACACTGATCGCAGTGGAGGATCAGGACTTTCTCAATCACTTCGGTGTGTCCCCGCGCGGCATTGCCCGTGCCATGTTGGCCAATCTCAAGGCCGGTGAGGTGGTGCAGGGTGGCTCCACCATCACTCAGCAGCTGGTGAAAAATATCTTTTTTGACCACAAGCCAAGTCTGTGGCGCAAATTCAATGAAGCCCTGATGGCAATCCTGATGGAATTGCACTACGAGAAGGGCTATATCCTGCAGGAGTACATCAATGAGGTGTGGCTGGGCCAGCAGGGAAGTCGCGCCATATACGGCTTTGGCCTGGCCTCCGAGTTCTATTTCCAGCGGCCCCTGGACAGGCTGGAGCCGCACCAGATCGCACTGCTGGTAGGGTTGGCAAAGGGAGCCTCCTACTACAACCCCTGGCGCCATCCGGAGCGGGCATTGGAACGGCGCAATACCGTGCTCGATATTATGCTCAAGCAGGGCTTGATCGATGCGGACACCCACCGGGCCAACAAGGCGAAACCGCTCGGCGTGAGCAGCGCCGGCGGCAACGCGCAAAACCCCTATCCGGCATTTACAGAGAGGCTGCTGGAAGAGCTGCGCCCCTATTATTCCTACGAGGAACTGCGGACGGCAGGTCTGCGCATCTACACCACGCTGGCGCCCTCGGTGCAGAAAGTGGTGGAGGACGCTGTCAGCGCTGGTGCCGCCAATCTGGAGAAGACGCGCGGCATTCAGAAAGGCTCCCTGCAGGCGGCGACGGTATTGCTGGAAAATCAGAGTGGCAAGGTGCTGGCGATGGTTGGTGACCGCCGCCCGCACTATCCGGGCTTTAACCGCGCGCTGGAGGCGCGCCGCCAAGTGGGCTCTCTGATCAAGCCCGCGGTCTACCTGACCGCGCTGGAGCGGCCGCATAAATACAATCTGGCCACACCGATTGAGGATGCTCCGCTCCGTGTCGAGTCGGATGATGGTCAGGTGTGGATGCCCTCCAATTTCGACAAGCGCAGTCACGGCCCCACGCCCCTGTACCTGGCTCTGGCCAAGTCCTATAACCAGGCCACGGCGCGCCTGGGAATGGATTTGGGGCTTGAGAATGTACGGCAGACCATCCGCCGCCTGGGGGTGCAGGCGGATTTGCCGCGGGTGCCCGCCATGCTTTTGGGCGCGGTGGAGTTAACCCCCTTCGAAGTGGCCAATATGTTCCAGACCATCGCCAACGGCGGTGAACATGTGGAGCCTCGCACCCTGCTAGCAGTTTCCGATGCGGACGGCGGCCATGCGCAGTACTTCCGCCGTCGCGCTGACCGCGGTGTGGACCCTGTGCCCGCCTATTTGCTGCGCTACGCATTGGAACAGGCGATGCGCGAGGGTACCGGCAGAAGTGCCTTCCGACGGCTTCCGGGCAGTGTGGCTTTCGCCGGGAAAACGGGAACCACCAACGACTATCGCGACAGTTGGTTTGCGGGCTTCTCCCCGGGCGTTACTGCAGTGGTGTGGCTGGGCCGCGACGACAATGCGCGCACGAGTCTGACCGGGGCCACTGGCGCCCTGTCTATCTGGACCGAGGTAATGCGCAGCCTGCCGCACCGTCACGGTCGCGTGGAGCCGCCCCGCGGCGTGGAGTTCAAGCCGGTCAACGAGCGCGGCCAATATATGGACCCTGACTATTGCCGCGGTGGTACAGAGTTGCCCTTCTCCTATGAGACGCGTCTGCAGCCAGCGCCGGAGTGCGCGGGGCGTGATCGTTGGCGTTGGTTCCGCAACTGGTTTGATCGCGGGGATCAGCAGGAGGCCGCACCGAGGGAAGAGATGACACCGGGCTGGGGAATTGACCCAAGCGAAGAAGAGCGCCGCCGCGAGCGAGAGCGACAATTGCAGGAGCAGCTGCGCCGCGACGATGAAAGCCAACAGGACCCCCAGCCGGATGAGGAGCCGCTACAGTTGCCGCGGCGCGAAGAAGATCTCCGTAACCGCGCTGCGCCGGTGGTGGAGGCGCAGCCCTGGCAGCGGGAAGCGCCGCAGCCCTGGGAGCTGGAGGACCAGTGGCCTTGAACCTCGATTGAAGCGCTGGCGAAGCGCCCCCCTCCTGGGCAACGCACTGCGTCCCGTCCGCAAGGGTTATTTCACAAGACTTGGCCCCCTCTTTTTTTGACCGCTCGAAGACTTCCTCTCGCGGTGTTTATTTTTGAGTGGATTTAGCGGTCGCCCCCCCCCCTTTGCCCTTTGTATATAAATGATAATAGTTGCCATTTATATTTATTTCAGCGCAAACATCACCTATACTCCGCGCCGGCGTTGGCGCTGGGTCATTTTGGGAGGTCAGAATAATGTCAGGACAGTACACAAAGAAAACACCGCTCACTCTGGGGGCGCAGACTATTGCTGCGGCGTTGGCATTCGGCACGCACGCCGCGGCCGTCTATGCAGAGGAGCCGGAGTGCGAGGATAAAAAAGATGTGGAATGCGTGGCCGATAAGGAGGCCATAGAGCACATCGAAATTCACGGCGTGCGGCACTCGGTTTACCGCTACGATCGTTCGGGGGACCCCCGCCGGGTCGCCGACCTGGTGGATACGCCGCAAACGATCAGTGTGTTGACTCTGGACCAGATTCAGGAATCCGGCAGGACCGACCTGAAAGATATCCTCAATGCCCAGGCAGGAGTCACTCTGGGCACCGGTGAGAACGGCAACGCCTTTGGCGACCGCTATATTATCCGTGGGCACGAGGCGCGCAGTGATGTGTTTGTCGACGGTTTGCGCGATCCGGGGATGACCACTCGCGAAAGCTTTGCCACCGAGCGCGTCGAAATCACCAAGGGGCCGAGTTCCACCTTTGCCGGGCGCGGCTCGTCCGGTGGTGCGGTCAACAGCATTACGAAAAAGGCTTCCACTGCTTACAACTTTGGACGTGTAGATCTGGCCGCGGGCAGCGATGACCACAGCCGTTTTACAGTCGATTACAACCTGTCACTGTCGGATGAGGTGGCAGTTCGCATCAATGGCTTGTCCGCAAGCGAAGACAAGCCGGGGCGCGAAGGCATCGAGCGCGAGCGCGACGGTGCACAATTGTCTGGTATATACAACCCTTCCGAAAAACTGTCTTTCATTGCCGACGTCTACTATCTGGATGCGCATGACAAGCCGGATCTGGGCAGCTATTTCGACAAAACTGTCCGCGAGCCGGTAGAGGATATCCCGGTGTATGCCCAGGACAACGACTTCCTGGATTCCGAGGTGACCACCTTTACCCTGCGCACCGAATACAAGATCAACGACAAGCTGCGTTTTTATAACGCGACGCGCACAGGGCAAACGGAAAACGGTTACATCACAACCGGTCTTCACGGTACCAACCGGGCCGATACCGATCCCGAAGCACCCGGTGCTGCCACCATGACCCTGAGTACCCATCAAGGTTGGCAGGAGGTGGACTATGTCACCACCCAATTCAACCTTTTTTGGGATGCCGAATGGTTCGGTCGGGAGCACAAACTGGTGTTCGGCCTCGAGTACACCGACGAGTCAGTGGATAACGGCGTTTATGACATCGAGTATGGCAACGAAACCAACTGCCTGACTTCGGGGCGTAGAGGTGTTTCCGGCGCATACTGTATTTTGGATGCGGAGGGCAATCTGGCGAGCGACCTCGGCCGGGTAATGGGTCGAACGTTCACTCGTGGTGAAGCCGATTCACTCTATGACATTGAAACCGTGTCGGCCTATGTAATGGACACCTTTGCCGTCACAGACAAGATGGATATCTTTTTCGGCCTGCGCCAGGACCGCTTTGACTACAGCAATGTCACCAGCGATCAGCTGTACGCCTATTCCGATACCATGTACAACGGCCACCTGGGCCTGGTGTATGACTTAGCCGAAAACGGCAATGTCTACGCGACATACAGCACCGCGACCAATATCAATGGCGGCGAGTCGGATCTGGGCACCAACTGTGGTTATGGCGGGTTGTGCGGTACGCCGGAGCAGGCTGCGCAAGCGGATCCGGAAGTGGTGGAAAATCTGGAGCTGGGCACCAAGTGGATGCTTTTCGATGAAAAGCTGATGTTTACAGCTGCGGCTTTCCGCATGACCAAAAGTGACGTGATGGAGAGTGTGGGTGACAGCTACTCCACCCTGGGCACCCTGAATACCGGTGAAAACCGGGTCGAGGGGGTGGAGTTTGGCCTAAGCGGTGATATCACCGATAAACTCAGTATTCAGGCCTCTGCCACACTGATGGATTCCGAAGTATTGGATTCTTACAACGAAGAGAACATAGGGCTGGCGCTGAGTAACTTCTCCGAGAAGAGTTACTATTTCCAGATCCGCTATCAGCCGACAGAGCGCCTCGCTTTTGGTGGCGATTACACTTACCAGGGTGAAATGTACGGCGGCCAGCCGGATACTGCGGCGGGTTACGACCACGAAAGCGGTCAATACAGCATTGTGGTCCCCAGTTACCAAGTGGTGGGGCTCTTCGCTAACTATCATGCGACGGAAAGACTTACCGTGCGGGCCAATATTGGCAACCTGCTCGATGAAGAGTATTGGACCGCGGCATACCGCTCCGGGGCGTTTATGTACCTGGGTGACGGCCGCAGTTTCCGCACAACGTTAACCTACGAGTTCTGACAAGGGGAGTGCGTACGGCCGATGGTTGTGATTGAAAACCTGCTGACACCAGAGGAAGTCAGCCGCTTCCGCGAGGTGTTATCGTCCTTGCCCTGGAGTGACGGCAAGGCCACCGCCATGGGGATGGCGGCGGCGGTCAAGAACAATCATCAGGCCGATGCCTCGAACCCGGGCGTGCAGCGGTTGGCCAACCAACTGCTGGCGCGCCTGGGGGAGACGCCCGCATTTATTTCCGCCGCACTGCCGCACCGCATATTTCCGCCGGTATTCAACCGCTACAGCGAAACGGAAGAGTATGGATTCCATGTCGATGCGGCGATCATGCGTATCCCCGGCACCGCAGACGTATTGCGCAGCGATGTGTCGATGACGCTGTTTTTGAACGAGCCGGAAGAATACGATGGCGGCGAGCTAATCGTTGCCACTGAGTTCGGAGAGCAGTCGGTCAAGCTGCCCTCCGGCTCGGCTGTAGTCTACCCCTCCAGCAGTTTGCACAAGGTCACTGCGGTGACCAGAGGTCAGCGTCTCGCTGCCATTACCTGGATTCAGAGCATGGTATCCGATACGTCGGCACGGCGAAGCCTCTATGAACTGGATCAGAGTATCCAGCGGTTGTTGCACCAGGGGCAGGTGGACAGGGCCGAGCTGGATCGGTTGCACTGTGTTTACCACAACCTGGTGCGTCAGTTTGCGGTGATTTGATTCAGTCCTGCAGCAGCTGCGCTGCCTCTTCGGCGAAATAAGTCAGTATCCCGTCCGCGCCGGCGCGTTTAAAGGCCGTCAGGGATTCCAGTATCACCAACTCGCGATTCAGCCAGCCGTTGTCAAACGCGGCACAGTGCATCGCATACTCACCGCTCACCTGGTAGGCAAAGGTGGGGACTTTGAGTTCGTCTTTCACTCGCCGCACCACATCCAGGTAGGGCATACCCGGTTTGACCATAATCATGTCCGCACCTTCCTGCAGGTCCAGGGCGCACTCGTGCAGCGCTTCATCACTGTTGGCCGGGTCCATCTGATAACTCGCCTTGCTGCCGCCCTTCAGATTGCCTGCGGAGCCGACAGCATCGCGGAACGGGCCATAGTAGGCAGAAGCGTATTTGGCGGCGTAAGACATGATCAGGGTGTTCACATGGCCCTCCCGCTCGAGAGCCTCGCGGATGGCGCCGATGCGGCCGTCCATCATGTCCGAGGGCGCCACTACGTCGGCGCCGGCGACGGCGTGGGAAAGGGCCTGCTGTACCAGAACTTCGACAGTATCGTCATTGACGATGTAGCCGCTGTTGTCCATCAGCCCATCCTGGCCGTGGCTGGTGAAGGGGTCCAGGGCTACGTCAGTGATTACCCCAAGTTCCGGCGCGGCATTTTTGAGCTCGCGCACGGCGCGCTGGGCCAGGCCATCGGGATCATAAGCAGCGCGGGCGTCATCGGATTTGTGTGCCGGATCGACCACCGGGAAAAGCGCCACCGCGGGAATACCCAGCTGCAGCAGCGTTTTGGCTTTTTTTGCCAGCAAATCCACGCTCAGGCGCTCGACATCCGGCATAGACGTAACTTTCTGAGTCTCGCCACGCCCCTCGATCACGAACAGCGGCAGTATCAGATCGTCGCAGCTGAGGCTGTGCTCACGCACCAAGCGGCGGGAAAAGTCCCGAGCGCGCAAGCGGCGCAGGCGGGTGTGTGGGTAGGCGCCGCGGTGAAGGTTATTGCTCATGGGGAAGTGACTCCGGTTGGAAGAACGTAAAGCGGCGGCAATCATAACAAACCGGTTGCGGTTGAGCTGTTCCTCTTCCATAGCCTGTCGAAGCTCTCTGCAACACCCATGGGAATATGTCAGGGATTTCGCAGGTGCTGCACCAGAGCTTGCCCTGCGGCGCTGATATGGTTTCCGAGAATGCATGTCGCCTGCTGGATTTCTCCTTGGCGCAGAGCTGACAGAATTTCATAGTGTTCGCTCTGACTTTGGGCCTGATAATCGAGCCCTCGGGACTGGTAGCCGATATAGCGTTCACATTGTTGGTGCAGTTGTTCCACCGTCGCGAAGAGTGTCCGCCTGCCGGCGGGGCGGTAGAGACAGGCGTGAAATTCCCGGTTGAGCGCACCAATTTCTGCAGCCTCGAGTTGGTTGCCGATTTCCATGCGGTCGAGAATATCCTCCGCGCGACCGAGGATTTCTCCGCTGAGATGCGGCGCGGCAAGTTCGAGCAGCAGGGGTTCCAGCCGCGTGCGCATTAAATAAAGGTCTTCTACTTCCAGCGGGTCGAACAGGGGCACCGCCACCCCGCGTTTGCCATGCCCGCTGAGCCAGCCCTCGCTTTTCAGCCGCTGTAGGGCATCCCGCACTGGTATGCGGCTGACGCCGTACATTTCCGCCAATTCGCTCTGCTTTAAGATTCGGCCCGGCGCAAAGCGCCCCTGTTGTAAGTCTGACTTCAGGCGTTGATACAGGCCCATTTAATCTCTCCGCTTGAAAATCCAGTGGCTGGCGAGTCCTCCGACAAGCCCCCAAAAGGCGGAGCCGATTCCCAGAAAGCTGGCCCCGGAGGCGGTGACCAGAAAGGTGATCAGTGCGGCCTCGCGGCTGTCGCTTTCGCGGGTGGCGCCCTCGAGACTGGCGCCAATAGTGCCGATCAGCGCCAGGCCCGCCAGGCTCGCGATTAGCGCTGGCGGGAAGGCGCTGAACAGAGAAACCACAGTGACGCCTCCAAGACCGACCAGCAGATAGAAAATGCCCGCGGCGATACCTGCCGTGTAGCGCTTGGCCGGGTCCGGGTGTGCCTCCGGTCCGGTGCAGATGACGGCGGTGATCGCGGCGAGATTAAAAGCAAACCCGCCAAAGGGTGTCAGTAAGAGTGATGCCAGTCCGGTGCCGCTGATGACCGGTGAAACAGGTACCCGCTCATAGCCGCTAGCGCGCAGCGTCGCGACACCGGGAATGTTTTGTGACGTCATAGTGACGATAAACAGCGGCAGACCGACCCCGAACAGAGTGGAAAGTTTGAACTCCGGCGCTACCAATATTGGCTGGCTCAGCGCCCAGTGTATCTGTTCGAAATGGGTCAGGCCCAGCAACCAGCTGGCGACAAAGCCGGTGATTAAAACCAGGATGATCGCGTAGCGAGGCAGCCAGCGGCGGCCGAGGAGGTAGGCCGCCAACATTGCGCCCACCAGTGCCGGGCTGGCCTGCAGCGAAGTAAATACGGACAGGCCGAACTGAACCAGAATGCCGGCCAGCATGGCGCTGGCCACAGGCGCGGGAATCTTTCGCGTCACCTTGTCAAAGGTGCCGGACAAGCCCAGCAAAAGTGTCAGCACAGCACTGAACAGGAAAGCGCCAACCGCCTCGGACATGGACACGCCTTGCAAACTGGTGGCCAGTAACGCGGCGCCGGGGGTCGACCAGGCGGTGATAACCGGCGCGCGGTAGTACCAGGAAAAAAGGATACAGGTGAGTCCCATGCCGAGTCCGAGCGCACCGATCCAGGACACCATCATCGCTTCGCTGGCGCCAGCGGCGCGGGCGGCCTCGAAGACAATGGCAATGGAACTGGCGACCCCGACCAGCACTGCCACAAAGCCGGCACTCACTGCGGACAGGCTCGTATCTGTAAAAATGGAGCGAGACAAAATGTATACCTTTTATAAAATGTATACATTTTTATATGTCGCTTTTATTGTGAGCGCAACCATTTTGTGTGACAGCAGTTGCTGAACTTGTGGAACCTCTGATTAATTCGCTTCCTGACGGTAAAAATTCTTTGGCGCTAGATGAGAAGCTCAGGTGATAGCATGGTCATTTCGAAACTGTCGGATACAGGGATGTATCCGTCGGAGCTACAGGGAAGTACTCGTGCGTTTTCGAAATAGCCATCCTATTTCCTGAGCGCCACGGAACTAACCAAAGCGTTCACGCGAATTAATCAGAGGTTCCTTGTATTTACGCTGTCGTTGATTGCGGAGCACCCAGGTAATGGGATGCGCATTCGAATCTGAAGAAGCGTTGCCGCCAGGAAGTGAATAAATCTGAGGTGCCTTAGGGAGCCTATTGGACTGGGGAGGAGAAGGAGACAGAGTTGACCCGCACCGGGGTGCGGGTCAGGGAGGGGGTCAGCCCAGTTGGCCGAGCACCTTGCGTGCGGCGGCAATGGTTTCTTCAATATCTGCATCGCTGTGCGCCGTCGACATAAAAGCGGCCTCGTAAGAGGCGGGTGCCAGATAAACCCCTTGCTCCAGCATGCCGTGGAAAAAGCGGTTAAAGCGCTCACTGTTGCAGGCCATTACCTGTTGGTAATTGGTGACCTTCGCGTCGTCGGTGAAGAAGAATCCGAACATACTGCCGGCCTTGTTGGCGGTCATTGGGATGCCCGCATCTGCGGCGGCGGCCAGTATACCTTCGACGAGACGGTCGGTTTTCTCTGTCAGCTTCTCGTAGAGCCCCGCTTCCTGTATCAGGCGCAGTGTCTCCAGACCGGCGACCATGGCCACCGGGTTGCCGGACAGAGTACCGGCTTGGTACACGGGGCCGAGAGGGGCGATTTTTTCCATAATCTCGCGCTTGCCGCCAAAAGCGCCCACGGGCATACCGCCGCCGATCACCTTGCCCAGGGTGGTGATATCGGCTTCTATGCCGTAATGACCCTGGGCTCCGGTCAGGCTGACGCGGAAACCGGTCATCACTTCATCCACAATCAACAGAGCGCCGTGCTGGTCGCAGACTTCGCGCAGGGTTTCCAAGAAGCCGGGCACGGGCGGAACACAGTTCATATTGCCGGCCACCGGTTCGACGATGATGCAGGCAATCTGGTCGCCGATTTGTTCAAAACACGCCCGTACACCTTCGGCATCGTTGTAGGAAAGGGTAATGGTATGGTCGGCGAGGGAGGCCGGTACACCGGGGGAAGACGGCACGCCCATGGTCAGCGCGCCGGAGCCAGCCTTGACCAGTAGGGAGTCGGAGTGGCCGTGATAGCAACCTTCAAATTTGACGATCTTGTCGCGCCCGGTATAGCCCCGTGCCAGACGGATGGCGCTCATGGTGGCTTCGGTGCCGGAGTTGACGAAGCGCACTAGGTCCATATTCGGCCACAGGCGGCACAGCTCTTCCGCCAGCTCGGTTTCCAGTTCGGTGGGCGCACCGAAGCTGAGGCCGGACTGCGCCGTCTCGATCACTGCTTCGATAACTTCCGGGTGCGCGTGGCCGAGCACCATCGGGCCCCAGGATTGCACATAGTCGATATAGCGCTTGTCATCGGCATCGTAGAGGTAGGCGCCCTCTGCGCGGCGGATAAACAGCGGCGTGCCCCCCACGGCTCGGAATGCGCGCACCGGAGAGTTGACGCCGCCGGGAATGTATTGCCGGGCTTCGGCAAAGAGTTGCTCGGATTTGCTCATAGGAATTGGAAGTGCTTTGGAATAGAGGCGGGCTATTATCGCGTTCGGGACACGGTGCTACAACCGAGGGTATACGGGCGGGAGAGGGGCAGGGCTACGGCGGAAGCCGGGCAGCCCCTATCGCTTGGCCCAAAATAGTCGGTTGGGAATCGGTCGCCCCATCCCCAATCTGCGGCTGTCGGCGATGGCACTCCAGGTGAACTGCTGACTGCGGCTGACCGCCTCGATGACCGTCAGGCCGTGGGCGATATGGCAGGCAATGGCGGTGGCGAGGGTGCCACAGGTGCCGTAGGCCGCGGAGGGCAGCCGCTCCCATTGAAATTGGCGGATCAGGCCGCGTTCGTCGTAAAGGCGGTTTTCAAGGTGCTGATTGCTGGGTACCCCGGTGAGCAATAGATAGCGGCAGCCGCTTTCGAGTAGCTCCTGTGCCATGGCGTCGAGTACGTCCGCTTCCAGTGCCATGGCACAGGCCTCACGCCGGTTGGGGCAGGCCATGGTGGCGTAGGGAAGCAGTAGTGATGTCAAAGCCTCCCAAAGCGGTGGTGCCAGCAGGCTCTCTTTATCGGCGAGAGTGGCGTCCGGATCTATGATCACGGGGATGTCCGGGTAGTCGTGCAAAACACTGTGCAGGGCGCGCACATTTTCCACGGAGCCCAGGTAGCCCACTTTAATGGCCGCTACCGGCATATCTTCCAGCACCGCGCGTGTTTGCTCCACCAACAGGCTGTCCTCTACGGGGGCCACGCCCATCAGCTCGCTGGTATCGCCGACACTGATTGCGGAAACCACTGAGGTACAGTGACAGCCGAGGCTGGCGGCTGTCTCGGTATCGGCGGTGATGCCCGCGCTGCCGCTCGGGTCGTGGTGCGTGATCGTTAGTATTACGGGTTGGCGCGTATCCATTGGTTGTGTGCACGGCTGGCGGTTGCTGTGGATAAGTCCTCTTAGTTTAGTTGCTGCGCCTGCTGCTATCGGAGTGATTCTGCAGCGGAACGCCGATTAAAAGGGCTTCACCACTGCCAGGATCACGATCGCGATCAGCGCTATCACCGGCAGTTCATTGAAGACGCGGAAGTAGCGCCCGCTTTTGCTGACGGTGTTCGCGGCGAATTGGCGCACATAGGCTCCGCATAGGTGGTGATAGCCAATCAGCAGCAGGACGAAAAACAGCTTGGCGTGCAGCCAGCCGGCTTTCAGGTAGTAGTTCCCGTTGTAGCTGATCAGCCAGATTCCGAGCGCTATAGTGGCGATCATCGAGGGTGTGGCAATGCCGCGGTAGAGGCGGCGCTCCATGATACAAAAGCGGTCCCGGCTTACGGCATCGGTGGCGTCCACGTGATACACAAACAGCCGCGGCAGATAGAAAAGCGCGGCAAACCAGCAGACCACGGCGATAAGGTGGAAGGCTTTGACCCACAGCATGGCATGTTCCCCCGGAAAAGTGGTTGGCAATTACTTGCGATAAAAGTTGTCAATATGCTGCGGCAGGATAATGCCAGCGGCATTCTTGTCCAGTGCTCCGCCGCTGCCTCTGCTGACGTAGAGGGCATCGATACCACTGGATTCCAACAGTTGGTGAGCTTCTAGCAGGGTGGCGCGCCAGTTCAATTTGGCCAGTTGTTCGCGTTCGCCGGGCAGTTTGAGCAAGTCGATCTTGTCCCCGCCGCCCTCCTGCCGGTTCTCGTGCCCCTCTTCCCGTGCCTTTTTCACCCGCTGGAGAAAGGTGGCCAGGTCGGCAGCACGCAGCAATTGCGGAACGGGTTCTTCAGGCAGATCAATGAGTATCCACTGAGGGTGCTGGCCGATGATCTGTTCGGCTTGCTCCTCGCTGATTAAGCGCTCTGCGACAACAAATCTCCGCTCCATCACACTGGCCACACCCACACGGCTCAACATCTGCTGGCGCCAGCTGGGGGTGCCGCTTTTGTCCAGGGCGCGCAGTGTCTCCTGGAAGATGCCTTCAGTGGAGAAAAAATGTCGGCTGACCAGGCAGGCCACCACAATCATCATCATGCCCGGGAAGAGCACGTTGGGGTTGTAGGTTAACTCGAGAATTGCCAGCAACGCGGCCAGCGGTGCGTTCAGTAGCGCTGCCATCATCGCCGCCATGCCCACCATGGCGTAGAAGCCTGGGCTGGCTGTGTATTCTCCTAGCCACAGGTTGGTCAGACCGCCGGCGATGCCGCCGAGGCAGGCGCCGAGAAACAGGCTGGGACCAATAACACCCCCGGGAATGCCGAGGCCAGTGCCGAGAGCCGTGGCGGCGAGCTTTGCCGCCACGATCAGCAGTAAGGTGGTGAGCCCCAACTCTCCGAGCATGGCCATTTCCAGGGTGTCGTAGCCGGTACCGAGGACTTCCGGCACCCAGATCGCCAGAGTGCCGGTGGTAAGTCCAATCAGCAAAAAGCGCGCCATTGGGGAGCGGCGCTGATAGGGCGCCAGGCGCCGGTGGGCGAGGATAAACAGCGCCGCCAGGGAGCCGATCGCCAGGGCGCACAGGAAAAGTACCGGCAGTTCCGCCAGAGAACTGAGCTGTATCGCGGGCACGTTAAACACGGGCTGGCGGCCAAAGGTGATTTGCGCTGTCGCGCTGCCAGCCACTGCCGCCAGTATGACGGGCAGGAAACCCGCCACGGAGTATTCCAGCATGACCACTTCCATGGCGAAGACCACGCCGGCCAGCGGTGTGTTGAAGGAAGCCGCTATTGCGGCGGCAACCCCACAGGCCAGCAGACTGCGCGCTGAATTGTTGGGCAAGCGGAGTTTGTGCGCGATCCAACTGCCGCTGGCCGCGCCCAAATGTACGGCGGGCCCCTCTCGCCCCACCGAGTGCCCGCTGACTAAAGCTGCGGCACCAGCGAAGAACTGTAGTACGGCATTTTGTATTGGCATTTGGCCCTGGTGATTGTGCAGACGGTCCAGTACATGCACTACACCCACGTTGCGGCGGCTCGGCTTCAGCAGCTGATAGACAGCGCCGAGCACCAGAGTGCCGATTAATGGCAAGGCGAACCGCCAGTGCGCGGGGAGTGACTCATAGTGGTCGGGGACCGGGAGGAAGAATTGCGTCGGCCATTCACTTAGCAAGCGGAAGGCGACGGTGACCAGGCCGGCGCAGGTGCCCGTGAGCAGCGCCATTACCAGCAGAGGCGCAAGGGCGTCCTGCGCAGCGAGCATCAGGCGCAGCCTCTCCAGGCCTCTTTCCCGCTGCGGCCAACTTGTATGGGGCTTTGCAATGGATTCTTTGGACTTCCGTGGCACCGCAAATCCTTAAACTGTTGTGGTAGAGTGCTCCGCTGATTAGAAGTCTCCGCCGCGGTGGCGGGCGCGTACAGGGAGAATCGGACGAAGTGATTAAAGTAGCAATTGTGGGCGGTACCGGCTACACGGGAGTGGAATTGTTGCGTTTGCTAACGGTGCACCCTGAGGTTGAGCTAACCGCAATCACTTCCAGAGCACTGGCGGGCACGCCGGTAGCGGAATTGTTCCCGAACCTGCGCGGTCACTGCGATTTGCACTTCTGCGAGCCGGATGTGGAGCAGCTGGCTGCGGGCGATTTGGTATTTTTCGCCACACCCCACGGCGTCGCCCAGGCCCAGGTACCGGAGCTGGTGCGGCGCGGCGTGCGCGTGATTGATCTGTCGGCGGATTTCCGCCTTAAAAATATTCCGCTCTGGGAGCAATGGTACGGCCAGCGGCACGCGGCGCCGGAGTTGGCGGAGAAAGCTGTGTACGGCCTGCCGGAGGTAAACCGCGCGTCGATAGCCAACGCGCAATTGGTGGCCTGTCCCGGCTGCTATCCCACCTCGATACAGCTGGGCTGGATACCGCTGCTGGAGGCGGGGCTGGTAAAACCGGAAACACTGATTGCCAGTGCCGCCAGTGGTGCCAGCGGCGCTGGCCGCCAGGGCAAGACGGAGTTGTTGCTGGCGGAGAACAGCGATAATTTCCGCGCTTACGCCGCCGCAGGTCACCGCCATCTGCCGGAAATCGAGCAGGGGCTGCGCCGGGTGCAACCGGCGGGCGCAGACGCCCCCAAGGTAACTTTTGTTCCCCATTTGTTGCCGATGGTGCGCGGCATCCATGCGACCCTGTTCGCAAAACTGCAATCCGACTGCCCGGCAGAGGAACTCCAGCTGCTGTTCGAGGCCCGCTATAAAGAAGAGCCGTTTGTGGATGTCATGCCCGCCGGCAGCCATCCGCAAACCCGCAGTGTACGCGGTACCAATATGTGCCGGGTCAGCGTGATGCGGCCACAGGACCGGGATACCGTGGTGGTGATGTCGGTGATCGACAACCTGGCCAAGGGGGCCTCAGCGCAGGCAGTGCAAAATATGAATATTATGTTCGGCCTCAATGAAACTCAGGGACTGGAGAGCCCGGCGTTGCTGCCTTAGAATCAACGGAAATTTCTTCAACGACCACTTATAACCAGAAAAAAGCAGCGGATTTTATGGCGCGCAAAGTAAAAGGCAGCAAGCAGTACCGCATGAAGGTGGTTCCAGACCGCCCCATGTCCCGCGCTTTTTCCACGGTCGGGGTGGCCTTGCTGGTACTGGCCACTTCGACGTCTGCGTACTTTGCCGGTCAGCATCATCTGCGCAGTAGTCTCGATCAGAAGACTGTGGCCCACGAGCAGGCACTGCACCAGCTGGAGGCACTGAAAAGCGAAAATGAAGCATTGCGGCTGCGTGCTGTCACTGCGGAGCGCTCCCTGGCGATTGGAGAAAAAGCCAGTGAAAAGGTGCGGGCAGAGCTGGTGCAAAAAGAGAGCCGTATCGCGGAACTCAAGCAGGAAATCTCTTTTTATCGTGGCCTGATGGCCCCTGCCGATGGCAGTGAGGGAGTTTCGATTGGCCGCTTCAGTATTTCGCAGACCGCCGATGAAAGGCGTTACCAGTACAAGTTGCTGGTACAGCAGTCGGCGACGCGACACCAGTTAGTGACCGGTCGCGCGATATTCACTGTTGTAGGCCGCCAGGATGGACAGCCTAAACGCTATTCCCTGAGCGAACTCTCGCCGCAGGTGGATAGCGAATCGATACCTTTGCGCTTCAAGTATTTCCAGAACATCGAGGGTGAGCTGCGGTTGCCGCAGGGATTCCAGCCTGAAGAAGTCGAGCTGTCGCTCAAGTCGAGCGGGCGCAAGGGTTTCAACATAGAGCAGCGCTACGGCTGGTTGGTACAGAAGAACTAGCCGCCGCGCTGAAGTACGAGGTTTGACGGAATATTATGTTTGGTAAGAAAGAGAAGACAGTAACTATGGCCAGTTCCGGTAGCAACCATACGACGCTGATCGCGCGTCAGACCGAGGTATCCGGCGATCTGCATTTTCGCGGCAACCTGGTTATTGAAGGTACCGTCAAGGGCAATGTGAATGCGCACAGCGACAGCGATGCCCGGCTGCAGATTGTCGATGGTGGCGTGATCGAAGGTGAGATTCGCGTGCCTCACGTAGTTATCAACGGCAATGTAAAGGGCGATGTCTACGCTGCGCGCCACTTGGAGCTGGCATCCAAGGCCATGGTGGAGGGCAATGTCCACTACAAGTTGATCGAGATGGTCAAGGGCGCCCAGGTGAATGGCTCTCTGGTTTCCAATATCGATGTGGATACCGCCGGGGAGCCGCGTATGATTGAGTATGCGGAAGAAACTGTTATCGACGCAGACTGACCTGCTCCAACCACTGGTCAATTGGCTTGCCCCGGTACTTCTGCGAGGAAAGCAGAGGCCGGGGTTTGTTGTTTATAATACTTGACTGGTTTTCTGGGTTTTTGCAAGATGGCGGGCAGCGAAGCTGTACCTTGTATGATTTTTATACGGTACAAATGCTCCCCGGTCCAGAGAGAGGCATATGTCTGAAGCTGTATCTTTTTCTCCCGAACCACTTGTGGTGACTGACAAGGCTGTGGCCAAGGTCAAGAGCCTGTTGGAGGATGAGGGCAACCCGGAATTGAAACTGCGGGTTTTCGTGACCGGCGGCGGCTGTTCCGGCTTCCAGTACGGTTTTACCTTTGATGAACTGGTGGCTGAAGATGACGCCGTAATCGAGAAAGATGGCATCCAGGTGTTGGTGGACGCCATGAGCTATCCCTATCTGGTGGGGGCTAGTGTCGATTATGAAGAGGGGCTGTCCGGGTCCCGCTTTGTGGTGCAAAACCCCAACGCTTCCTCCACCTGTGGCTGTGGTTCCTCTTTTTCTATCTAGAATCTGTCTACTTTCCATTTGAGATCGCCGCGGCGGAAGCCGTTCTTGCACATACACAAGGCGCGGCGTCTAGCGGTGTGCGCCCTTTCAGATTGACGTGTGCCCTGTGTCCGAGCGCGAGGTTCAGGCTGGGTAAATAGCGCCCAGCACACTTTCCTTTTGAGCGCCTGTCACCGACGGGCAGTTCCCCGGCAGTCCCAGCAACGTCTGTCGGGCCAGCCAGGCAAATCCGACCGCTTCCACCCAATCCGCGTCTATGCCGTGATTGTCTGTGGGGGAGACAGACCAGTCCGGCAGCCGGCGGCGCAGCCGTGACAGCAGGTCCTTATTCTTTGCTCCGCCGCCACATACCAGCACGTCACCACTGTCCGCAAACTGGCGCACGGCATCGGCGATACTCGCTGCAGTAACTTCGGCAAGGGTTGCCTGTACATCGACCGGAGACACTTCCAGACCACTGCAGGCTTGTTCCAGCCAGCTCGCATTAAAGGCCTCGCGGCCGGTGCTCTTCGGCGGTTTGGCTGCGAAGTAAGGATCGGCCATCAGGCGTTTGAACAATTCACTGTGTACCTGCCCACTGGCAGCCCAGGCACCATCGCGGTCGTAAGGTGCACCCTGGTGCAGCCCGATCCAGTAGTCCAGCAGGACGTTGCCGGGCCCTGTATCGTAACCGTTGACACTGCCATCCGCGGCCAATTCGGTGATATTGCCCATGCCCCCAATATTGATGACCGCCCGGTTGTGGTCAGTGGCAAATACGGCGTGGTGGAAGGCCGGTATCAGTGGCGCACCGTGGCCGCCGAGAGCGATGTCCCGCCGGCGGAAATCCGCAACCGTGGTGATTCCCGTGAGCGCGGCAATGCTATTCGGGTCGCCCAGCTGCAAACTGAATGGAGAAGTCACTGTGCCGGGCGGGCGGTGGCGTACCGTTTGTCCATGGCTGCCAATGGCGGTTACGTCGCTGCTTTTGACTCCTGCATGTGAGAGCAGAGTGTTGGCCGCATCAGCGAAAACCTGACCGAGTTGGCGATCCAGCTGGCCGGCGCGGTCCAATTCCGCTGGGCCGGGAGTGCAAAGTGCGAGAATATCCTCGCGTAGCGGCGGGGCAATCGGGTGACTGAGGGTGGTCAGGATGTGAGGAGAGGATGATTTTCCTTCTTCATTGAATTCGACCAGCACCGCGTCGATGCTGTCGACGCTGGTGCCGGACATAAGGCCGATATACAGATTGGGCATCTGGCGCGGGTCCGATTGATATTAATTGACGCTGGTATTGTCATTGTTTTCATCCCGCTGTGCCAGGGCGGGTTGCCGGTAGTTTTCCAGCTGTGCCAGCAATGGCTGTGTTTGGGTTTTGAAGCGGGCCATTTCCGATTTGGGAATGGACTTGGCCTTGGGAAGTTTGCGCACAATGGTCGCGGGGTTGCGGTGTCGGCCGTCCACCAAAAACTCGTAGTGAAGGTGCGGCCCTGTGGCGTAACCGGTGGAGCCCACAGTGCCGATGACCTGCCGCTGTTTGACTCGCTGCCCGGTGCGCACCTTGCGTTTATCCAGGTGCAGATAGCGGGTCATGTAGCGCTCCCCGTGCTGGATAAATACGTAGTTGCCGTTGGCTTTGCTGTAACCGGCTTTAACGACGCGGCCGTCTCCGGCTGCATACACTGGTGTGCCTCGTGGCGCTGCGTAGTCAGTGCCGTTGTGCGGGCGCCGGGTTTTGAAAATGGGATGCAGGCGGCGCGGATTGAAGTGGGAGCTGATGCGGCCGATATCCACTGGCGTGCGGATAAATGCCTTGCGCATGCTCTTGCCATCCGGCGTGTAGTAATTGGCATCGCCGTTACTATCCACATAGCGCACCGCACTGTAGGTCTTGCCCTGATTGGTAAAAGTCACTGCCTGAATAGGGCCGTTGCCAATCTTTTCTCCCTCGAGGAACTCCTCCTCGAACATTACGCTGAAGCTGTCTCCCTTGCGGATGTCCAGGGCGAAATCGATATCGGAGCTGAAGACATCCGCCATCTCCATGATTAATTCGTGGCTGAGGCCGGCCTCGCTACCTGCGACAAACAGCGAACTGTCGATTTCTCCCTGGCGGTAGGCGGTGTAGCTATCTGCTTGGCGCTGGTGCAGTACATACTGGAATTCGTCCGCTGCGCGTTTGAATTCCACAAGGTTGAGGCGGTCGCGGTGCAGTTCCAGGCTCTGTAGAGCGCCGTCGCCGTCGATATGGAAGGTCAGCTTTTCACCCGGGATTAGGCGTGCCAGTTGCTTTGCTTCGCTGCCGCTGGCCAGCAGTCGATACATCTCCGCGGCGCTGACACCGGCGCGCTGAAAGAGGTCGGACAAGGTGTCGCCGGGTTTGACCTCGATCTTTAGTGCGCGCAACCGTTGTGTCTCGGCTCCAGCCGTAGCAGGGGAGGTGGTCGCGGCCCCCTCTTCAATGGGGGGCAGATTAACTGGCAGGGAGAGCCGTTTGGCTTCCACGTCCGGAGTGGAAAT
The DNA here is from genome assembly GCF_001617625.1 of Microbulbifer thermotolerans. Taxonomy (NCBI): domain Bacteria; kingdom Pseudomonadati; phylum Pseudomonadota; class Gammaproteobacteria; order Cellvibrionales; family Microbulbiferaceae; genus Microbulbifer; species Microbulbifer thermotolerans. The sequence goes on from NZ_CP014864.1 coordinate 557,172, forward strand.
AAACATGGTCAGCGCCAGGGCGAAGCTGGCCGCGCCAGCGGCCAGTGCGTGAGTGCACGGGAAATGCCGGCGCACGGCGCTGAGCAGGCGCGAAGTCGGATTGCGTTGGTCTTGCATGGTCTTAACAGGTGGCGCTGATCGTCTTTGTTATCGGTGCCCGCAGCGTGCGCTGCCTAAAAAACGAGCACTGAGAAGGCTTTATAACAAAAATCTGAAAGTGGTTCACGGGGTAATTGACTTGGCAATCCATGGCTGAGTTCCTCTGCACTTCTTCCCTGGCAGTGTGAGATGGGTGCAGTAACTTGTATTTACCGTACAGTCGGGTAAGG
>NZ_CP014864.1:562500-670000 GCF_001617625.1 Microbulbifer thermotolerans
ACAACCCAGACCGCCAGCTAAGGTCCCAAATACCAGTTAAGTGGGAAACGATGTGGGAAGGCCCAGACAGCTAGGAAGTTGGCTTAGAAGCAGCCATCTTTTAAAGAAAGCGTAATAGCTCACTAGTCGAGTCGGCCTGCGCGGAAGATATACCGGGGCTAAACTGGTAACCGAAGCTGCGGATGCCTTCGGGCATGGTAGAGGAGCGTTGTGTAAGCCGTTGAAGGTCAATCGGGAGGTTGGCTGGAGGTATCACAAGTGCGAATGCTGACATGAGTAACGACAAGGGGGGTGAAAAACCTCCCCGCCGGAAGACCAAGGGTTCCTGTCCAACGCTAATCGGGACAGGGTTAGTCGGCCCCTAAGGCGAGGGCGAAAGCCGTAGTTGATGGGAAACAGGTTAATATTCCTGTACTCGCTATTGCTGCGATGGAGTGACGGAGAAGGCTAGGCCAGCACGGCGATCGGTTGTCCGTGTTTAAGGTAGTAGGCTGGGGACTTAGGCAAATCCGGGTCCCTAAGGCTGAGAGCTGATGACGAGCTCTCTTTAAGAGAGCGAAGTGGTTGATGCCCTGCTTCCAGGAAAAACTTCTAAGCTTCAGGCAATAGAGAACCGTACTCGAAACCGACACAGGTGGTCAGGTAGAGAATACCAAGGCGCTTGAGAGAACCCTGGTGAAGGAACTAGGCAAAATGGTACCGTAACTTCGGGAGAAGGTACGCCGGTTTTGGTGAAGGGACTTGCTCCCCGAGCTGAGGCCGGTCGAAGTGACCAGGTGGCTGCGACTGTTTATTAAAAACATAGCACTCTGCAAACTCGTAAGAGGACGTATAGGGTGTGACGCCTGCCCGGTGCCGGAAGGTTAATTGATGGGGTTAGCGTAAGCGAAGCTCTTGATCGAAGCCCCGGTAAACGGCGGCCGTAACTATAACGGTCCTAAGGTAGCGAAATTCCTTGTCGGGTAAGTTCCGACCTGCACGAATGGCGTAACGATGGCCACGCTGTCTCCACCAGGGACTCAGTGAAATTGAACTCGCTGTTAAGATGCAGTGTACCCGCGGCTAGACGGAAAGACCCCGTGAACCTTTACTACAGCTTTGCACTGAACTTTGAGCCTGCTTGTGTAGGATAGGTGGGAGGCTTTGAAGCGAGGACGCCAGTTCTCGTGGAGCCATCCTTGAAATACCACCCTGGCATGTTTGAGGTTCTAACTCAGGTCCGTGATCCGGATCGAGGACAGTGTATGGTGGGTAGTTTGACTGGGGCGGTCTCCTCCCAAAGAGTAACGGAGGAGTACGAAGGTGCACTCAGCATGGTCGGAAATCATGCAATGAGCATAATGGTATAAGTGCGCTTGACTGCGAGACAGACATGTCGAGCAGGTACGAAAGTAGGTCATAGTGATCCGGCGGTTCTGAATGGAAGGGCCGTCGCTCAACGGATAAAAGGTACTCCGGGGATAACAGGCTGATACCGCCCAAGAGTTCACATCGACGGCGGTGTTTGGCACCTCGATGTCGGCTCATCACATCCTGGGGCTGAAGCCGGTCCCAAGGGTATGGCTGTTCGCCATTTAAAGTGGTACGCGAGCTGGGTTTAGAACGTCGTGAGACAGTTCGGTCCCTATCTGCCGTGGGCGTTGGAGATTTGAGAAGAGTTGCTCCTAGTACGAGAGGACCGGAGTGAACGAACCTCTGGTGTTCCGGTTGTCACGCCAGTGGCACTGCCGGGTAGCTATGTTCGGACGGGATAACCGCTGAAAGCATCTAAGCGGGAAGCCTCCTTCAAGATGAGATCTCCCTGGGACCTTGAGTCCCCTGAAGGGCCCTGGAAGACTACCAGGTTGATAGGCTGGGTGTGGAAGCGTTGTGAGGCGTTGAGCTAACCAGTACTAATTGCCCGTGAGGCTTGACCATACAACAGAGATGGTTACTGACGACAAGCGAAAGCTGTTGGATTGTGTGAAGAGACGCACAGAGACTTGCGGTGTATTACTACAGTTTGTTTCACCGACTTATTTGGGTTGGCTGTCAGCGCTGAGCGATCAGCGAGGCAAACGGGCAGTCAAACGGCAAGGCAGAGCAAAAGCTCATAAGACCGGAGCCACCCAAGCCAGTTTGCCTGACGACAATAGAGTTGTGGAACCACCTGATCCCATGCCGAACTCAGAAGTGAAACGCAACATCGCCGATGGTAGTGTGGGGCTTCCCCATGTGAGAGTAGGTCATCGTCAGGCGCCAAATCGAAAGGCCACCCAACTGGGTGGCCTTTTTTTATGCCCGAAATCCACAGCCTTAACAAACCTGCAAAAATCTGCACGGCCTGTTTGATAACCCCCTGCACAAACCGCCCTTACCTCCCGCAGGCGCGAGCAAAAAACCACCGCTGCTTTTTTATGCGCCTCCCGCGAAGTGGCGTAACGCCTTGATTTAACGGGGATATCCAGTAGTTATACACAAGTCTGTCCATGTCTTCTGTTAGTAACCGGGATGTCATGGAGCAGTTGTGGGTGGAGAGGACAGGGGGCGATGTTTTTTTACGCGCTTAGTGACTGGCGGCATAAAATCGGGGGCTGGGGACAACTATCCCATAGTTATACACAGCTCTGTCCATGGTTTTTGTGAGTAACAGAGATTGTGGCGAATAGTTGGCCTGCGCCATCAACAGGAAAATTCAACTCAGCGATCTATACACATATGCAGCGTATCAACTCTTCTATAGACCAAACCTTTTCTATGTCCCGGATCGCCATGGGACTCTGGCGGCTTGCTGACTGGAACTACACCCCGCAGCAGACCGTAGAATTACTTGAGCGGGTGCTCGAACTGGGTATTACAACCTTTGACTTGGCGGATATCTATTGTGATTACCGCTGCGAACAGCTGTTTGGAGAGGCGCTTAAGCTCAAACCGCAACTGCGCGGGGAGATGGAAATTGTTTCCAAGTGCGGCATTAAGCTGATGGGTGAAAACAATAACTATGCGCTAAATCACTACGACACCAGTGCGGCTCATGTCACTGCCGCTGCTGAGTCCAGCCTGAGCAAGATGGGAATAGAGTGCTTGGACTTGCTGCTCATTCACCGTCCGGATCCGCTAATGGATGCCGAGGTGCTGGCAGAGGCCCTGGACAAGCTGATTACCGAAGGTAAGGTGCGTGCCGTGGGTGTTTCCAATTTTTTGCCCCACCAGACACAGTTGTTGCAATCACGGTTGTCAGCGCCCCTGTTGGTCAATCAGATAGAGGTGTCACTATTACACAGCACGCCCATGTTTGATGGCCAGCTGGATTACTGTCAGCGTGAGCGTGTGATCCCCATGGCGTGGTCTCCTTTCGCAGGTGGTGCACTGTTTACCGACGATTCTGAGGCCGCCCGGCGTGTTCAGACCTGTCTGGAGGAATTGTCACAAGAGCTGAGGATGGAGGCACAGCAGCTGGCGCTTGCGTGGCTGCTGAGACACCCGGCAAATCTCGTTCCAGTTCTGGGGAGCGGTAAAATTGACCGCCTGCGGATGTCCGTGGCTGCATTGGGAATGGAAATACCGAGGGAGGCGTGGTTCCGCTTGTTGCGTGCTGCCCGCGGCCGGGACGTGGACTAACCGTTATATCCTACCGGTGCCTAACCTACATCTGGGGGACTACAGGGATGTGATTTGTGCCCGGGGCGAAATTTAACCCCCGGGCGCTTGTGAATTACAGGGGCGTCAATAGGCGTTTTCAGGCATCAGGTCATAGTTTTCCCCCTGCAGCTCAAACTCTTCCAGGGGCGCTAGGTGTGACGGCACCAGATAGCGGCGCAGGAGCCGCTCACCGCGCCAATCCATCACGTCCAATGTATCCCCTTGCATCTCCCGCAGAAGTGTTTCGAACTCAGTCATTGCGGTGCTGATCAGGGGCTGATAGTCCAACTGCTCGCCGAGCTTGATAAACCGGTACTCCTCCCCGGCTTGCTCGATACGCAGCCAGGCTTCGCCGCTGAGTTTTTCCACCTCGCCGATAATCAAAGGGCCTTGCTGGTCGTGGAACAACGGCACCAAGTCGGTAAGGCACTCCATTTCGACCGGTCTGCCTACCCATACCCAGCCGGAAAGGCCGATGCGACTCAGTTTCCATTCACTCAGCCACACGGTCTGCTCGTCGTCGATGCGGAATTCGCTGTATTCCTTTTGGCCGGAGCGGTTGTCAAAAGTAATTTCCGCGTTGGGGTTATCCTTGCGGAAGTTGTGCAACTGTTGAGTCATCTCGTAATTGACTTCCCAGTGCTTCTTCAGTCTCCATTGAATCGGATACTGGCCCCACTCGACGATGTACTCCTCCCGTTCCCGCACTGTTTCTGCCACGCGCCAGAATGCGCCATCAATCAGAATGCATGTGTCCCCGGGCTTGCTACCGGGAGCGATGATGCTGCACTCGGGGGAGGGATCTGAGGCGTTGACCACGTGCTCTCCGCGCCCTTCGATCACCTCATACCAGGGGAAGCCATGGCGGAGGGGCGGCGGGAATGCCAGCGGCGGCCGGCCATCCAGCAGGCGGCGGAAGAGCACCGATTTCTCAATTTCCAGGTCCGACAGGGTATAGCCTTCTTTATGGGTGATCTGCCCCCAAGTAAAAGCTGCGCGGATAAGTTGTTTTTCTCTGTCTGAAAAGCTCATGGGTGCTAGCGATGCAAGATCGTAAAGCAAAACCTTACCACTGCAAGCCCCGCTGTGCGAATGGTGTTGGGGGGCTGCGACCTGTGGCGACAGAAACGGCCCAAATTGGATAGACTGCGCTCCTTCAGAAGGCTCAGAGGGAGAGAGTATGCTGCTATGGAAACGATGTTTGTTTAAGGCAGCCCAGTTACTGTTTGCTTTTGGGTTGTCGGCTCTGGCCTGGGCCGAGGCCGATTCCCCTTTCCAGACCTGTTACCTGGATGGTTGGAGCAATTCACTGCGCTGCTATCTGGTGGCCGTCGGAGAAGGGGAAAGCGGGAGTGAGCTGGCCGTAATGGTAGCGCCCGCTGTTAACGAAGAGGGACGGGAGCCGCTTTATTTACTCGCAGGGGGGCCGGGGCAGGCTGCCAGTGATCTGGCCCCCCTGTTGAATGTGTTTCGCAAGGTCAACCGCGAACGGGCAATTGTGATGGTAGATCGCCGCGGCGCGGGACGCTCCGGTGCTTTCAGTTGCGGCTTAAAAAGAGATATGCCCGCAGACTTGCAACAATTCTCCCGGCGTTTGGCGGACTGTTATCTCGAGCGCGCTGAATTTGCTAATTCGCTCGGCAGCCGACAGACCGTGGAGGACCTGGAGCGGGTGAGACGCTATCTTGGGCACGGGCGCATCGCTCTGTGGGGCGGCTCTTGGGGCACGAGGACAGCGCTGCTGTATCAGCAGTGGTATCCAGATTCCCTGAGCGCGTTGGTGCTCGATGCTGTAGCGCCGATCGAGACCAAGGTTTTTCTGACCGCGACGGCTGCCGAGCGCGCTTTGCGTCAGCTGGAAAAAGACTGTGAACGGGACCGGGTGTGTGCCGGGTTCGGTGACTGGCGCGGGGCTCTCGATAGGTTGTTGGACAACTGGGGGGAGTTGGAAGCGACACATTTTCCTGATCCGCTCACGGGCGCACCGCTGGAAACACCCCTTACCCGTTGGATGCTCGCCAACGCCATCCGCACGGCGCTCTATCAGCCCACCGCCGCCGCACAGCTACCCTATGCACTTTACCAGGCGGAGCGCGGTAATCTGTTGCCACTATCCGGTGTCGCCGGGCAATTTCTCGACAATGCAGACTCCATGTCGATGGGCCTCACTTTCTCCGTGGCCTGTGCCGAAGAGTTGAGCCGTATCACGACCGATGAAGTGGCCGCGGACAGTGCGGATTCCTTTCTGGGTACGGCTTTTTACGATTTGTTCGCGACGGGGTGTGAAGCATGGCCGGTGGATTCCAAGCCCTATGAAAAGCCCCAAGTGCGCGAGCAACCAGTATTGTTGATTTCCGGTGAGGCGGACCCGATAACACCCCCCTATTATGCAGAGCGACAACTCGATTACCTGGTCAACAAGCAGCATTTGGTTGTTGCCGGCGGCGGTCATATCAATACGCCCCGCGGATGTATTCCGGACTTGATTGCACAGTTTCTCGATGCACCCTTCGAGCCATTGGCGCAGGACTGTGTAGCCGAAATCCGGCGGCCGCCATTTATGGCCGGTGCTTTTGGGCCGGCACTGGGAGTTATCGGCGGGCAGGAACCGCGGGGAGGGCAGTTGTGATTGAAGTAAATGCTGTCAGTAAAGATTTCGGCGGCCGCAAGATTTTGCGTGACCTTAGTTTCACCGTTCCTGACGGGCGGATCACCGCGCTCCTCGGTGCCAATGGTGCGGGAAAAACGACCTGCCTGCGCATTATTGGTGGCCTGCTGCGGGCGGACTCGGGAGATGTGCGGCTGGGCGGCATTGATGTGGGACGCGATCCGATGGCCGCGCGCCGGCAGCTGGGTGTGGTCGGCGATCGCGAAGGGCTCTATGAGCGGCTCACCGTTGCCGAGTATCTGTCGTTGTTCGCCACGATACAGGGACTTTCCGGTGGAGTGCGCGATAAAGCGTTACAGGCGGTGCGGGAAGAGCTGGAATTGGATGATTTGTGGCATAGGCGCACGCGCGGTTTTTCCCAGGGCGAGCGTATGAAAGTTTCTCTGGCGCGGGCAATGGTCCACCAGCCCCAGCATTTGATATTGGATGAACCCACACGCGGTTTGGATGTATTGGCGGCGCGCTTACTGAGAAAAACCTTGCTCCAGCTGCGCGACCGCGGTACCACCATCCTGTTCTCCAGCCACGTGATGTCCGAAGTATCCGAACTTTCAGACCAAGTATTGGTGATGAGTGCCGGGAGAATCGTCGGCGGCGGTACCCCTGCGGAATTATTGGCGCAAACCGGCTGCGGCAACTTGGAAGATACTTTTGTCACCCTGGCCTATGGCACCGCTGGCGGGCAGAAGGAGGGGGCTCCCGCATGTTGAGAGGGGCTTGGTTTTCGTCCCCGATGGGGGCATTGGTGCGCAAAGAATTTCTGGAAACATGGCGCGACAAACGCGCCCTGTGGACGGCGGTGAGCTTTTCGCTGATTTTTCCGGTAATGCTATTTGCTTTCACCACCTACATGGTGAAACAAAGCACGGAGGAGCCGACCCGTATGGCTTTTCTGGGGGGAGACAGGGTGCCGTTACTGGCCGAGCGGCTCAGTGATGACCAATTCCAGGTTGAGGTATTGTCGGAAGGGAAGCCACGTGAGCTGCTTGAGAGCGGTTATGATCTGGTGCTGGAGCTGAGCGAAGATTTTGTTGAAGACTATGTGTCCCTCCGCTCAGCAAAAGTATATCTATACCTGGATAGCGCCGATATTGCCTCCGGGCGCGCCCAGGGCCGCTTGCAGGAGCGGCTGGGGAAACTGCAACAGTTGGTGGTCAGCCAGCGCTTGTCTGCCCGCGGCGTGGCGCAGCAGCTCCTCAGCCCCTGGAATCTGCAGGTGCGCGACGTGAGTACTCCGTCCAGTCGCGGTGCCATTATCCTGGCGGCGGTGCCGGGGCTTTTGATCCTCACCCTGTTCGTGGCCAGCCTCGCCACTTCAGTGGACACTTCGGCCGGTGAGCGCGAACGGTTGAGCCTGGAAACATTGCTTTTGCAGCCACTGCCCGGTTGGCAGCTGGTGGCGGCCAAGGTGCTGGCGGTAGCGAGCATGGGGTGGATGGGTGCGCTACTGGCGCTGGCGGCACTGGTCTCATTGATGCCGATGATGCCGTTGGCGGAGTTGGGAATACAGCAGGCGGCCACCGTCGGCTCCGCCCTTGGCATGGGGTTGCTGCTTTTGCCGCTGGCACTGTTGGTGGCGGTGGTGCAAATACTTCTGGCATTGCGCTCCAATTCCTTTAAAGATGCCCAGACCCAGCTCTCCATACTGCAAATAGCCCCAGCCATGTTGTTGGTGGTGCTGGACGTCTCCGGTGTGCAGCTGGAGAGCGGGGTATGGCAGCTTGTACCGCTGGTGGCCCAGCAACAATGGCTCAAGGCGCTCTTGGTGGGAGATCCGATTTCCCTGCCCTTGGTACTGGCGGGATCACTGGTGAGTCTGCTGATGGCAGTGTTTGCTGTCGCTTTAGGCGCTCGGGCGCTGAGGCGGGAGCGTTTGTTGAATACGGGGTGAAGAGATGAATGCGGAATGCAGTTTGGGAACCGACGCGCGCGAGGGGGTGTTGACGATCGATTTGCGGGCGATCGGCGACAACTACCTGCATCTCCGCGACAGTCTGGCCCCCGGTAGCCGCTGCGGCGCCGTGGTTAAGGCCGATGCTTACGGCCTGGGTATGGTGGAAGTGGCGCCGGAGCTCTACCGGCAGGGCTGCCGGGACTTTTTTGTCGCTACCCAGACCGAGGGAGAGGTTTTGGGCAAATGTCTGGGGGATGATGTCAATATCGTGGTGCTGACTGGTGTCCGCCCCGGCTGCGAAGCGGCCTGTGCCCGGGCAAGACTGATCCCCGTCCTTTTCACTGTGCAGCAGCTGCGGGATTGGGTGGCAGTCTCTGAGCGGATTGGTGTGGCCGCGCCTTGCGCGCTCAAGTTTGATTCCGGAATGACCCGGCTGGGAATGACCGAAGAGGAATTCGAACAGCTGCTTGAGGAGCGCGAACTTTTGCAGACGGCGGATATTCGTCTTGTGCTCAGCCACTTGGCATGTGCCGATGACCCGGATCATCCACAAAATGCACTGCAGTTACGCCGATTCAAAATGGCTGCCGAGCGGCTGCGGACGCTGTGCCCGGATGTACGCCTGAGCCTCGCCAATTCCTCGGGCATTTTCCTCGGCGACGCCTATCACTTCGATATTGCCCGCCCCGGTTGCGCACTCTATGGCGTCAACCCGCTTCCGGGTTCGCCCAATCCGATGCGGCCCGTGGTGACCTTGCAGCTGCCGGTGTTGCAGAAGCGTCATCTGAGCAGTACGTGCCAAGTTGGCTACGGCGCTACGCAGCAAGCGGTGGCTGGAAGCTGTCTGGCTGTGGCGCGCGGCGGCTATGCCGACGGTATACTGCGGGCACAAAGCGGGCGCGGTTGCGGCTGGGCCTGCGGTCGACGCCTGCCGATGATCGGGCGGGTGTCTATGGATTCCACCATTTTCGATATCAGCGCGCTGAGCGAAAACGAGCGGGACTCCCTGCAATATATCGAAGTGTTGAACAAGCGGTTGACTGTCGATGAAGTGGCCGGCTATGCCGGCACCATTGGCTACGAGATTCTGACCAGCCTCGGCAGCCGCTACCATCGCCGTTACCTGAGAAGCTAACATTGGCCAATTCAAATCTAAAAACTCCTCTGCAACAGTTGCGCCCGGTGCTCAATTTGCTCGCCGATGGTGAGGTGCACTCCGGTGAAAGTCTCGGTGCCGCTTTGGGCGTGAGCCGTGCCGCGGTGTGGAAACAACTGCAAAAACTGACCCATTACGGCTTGTCACTGGAATCGGTCAAGGGGCGCGGTTACCGCTTGCCGGGGGGCTTGGATCTGCTGTCCCCAGAGGCTATTGAAGCCGGATTGGATAGCGCTGCCCGCAACCTGCTGAGGGAGCTGCTCGTGCGGGACGAAGTGGATTCCACCAACGCCCGGTTGCTCGCGCGGCTGGAGGAGAATAGAGGGCACGGTGTGGCGATGTTCGCGGAGCGTCAGACCGCCGGGCGGGGACGCCGTGGACGCAGCTGGATCAGTCCATTTGGCGGCGGTATCACTCTTTCTGTCGGCTGGCAGTTCAGTGGCGGAGTGCAGCAGCTGGAAGGACTGAGTTTGGCGGTGGGGGTCGCCCTGGCGCGGGCATTGGGGGAATTCAATGTGCCGGATGTGCGCCTGAAATGGCCAAATGATGTCTGGTGCCGCGGGCGCAAACTGGCCGGCGTATTGTTGGAGTTGTCCGGCGATCTCACTGACCGATGTGCAGTGGTGGTGGGGGTGGGACTGAATGTCGGGTTACGCGCGGAAAACGTCGAGGCAATCGACCAGCCGTGGATAGATTTAAACAGTGTTTGTCCCGGTGTGGATCGCAACCGTCTCGCGGCGGTGATGCTGAACCATCTGTTGCCTTTGCTGCACACCTATCCCGAGCGGGGATTTGCTGCCTACAGGAATGAGTGGTTGGCGCTGGATCAGTTCGCCGGTCAACCGGTACGGCTTGTTTCCGCCAGCCGCGACTGGTGTGGAACAGCTGCTGGTGTTGACGAAACTGGTGCGCTGGTGCTGGAGGTGGATGGTGAGCGACGCTCTTTCCATGGCGGTGAAGTTTCCCTGCGGCGGGAAAGGCATGATACTTGAGGTGGATCTCGGCAATACCCGAGGCAAGTGGCGGCTGATTTCTGACGGTGAAGTGGAGGCTCGCGGAACTTTGTCCACCGCCGACTTGTGTCGCGGCCGTCTACCGGAAGGGTGGCGGGCGCTGCACCCAAAGCGCGTACGCGCTGCCAATGTCGCCGGTGCCAGAGCGGCAGAATCTCTTGCACAAGGTGTGCGCCAGCTTTTCGGGTTGCCGGTGGAATTCGCCCGTGTCGAGACCCGCTGCGCCGGTGTTACTTGCGGTTACCGGGATGTCCGGCGACTGGGGGTGGATCGCTGGCTGGCGGTGCTCGCTGCCCACGAGAAAGACCCGCGTGCCGCGCTGATTGTGGACTGCGGCAGCGCCGTGACCCTGGATTTGCTGGATAATGGCGGCCGTCATCTCGGCGGTTATATCGTCCCGGGCCTTAAATTGATGCGCCGTGCACTGTACAAGGATACAGACGCGGTCAAGGTTCCGGAAATGCCGGTTCAGGATCTGCCGCTGGCACCGGGGCAGGATACACAAGAGGCGGTCAACCGCGGTCTGCTTCTGATGGTACTGGGCACGGTAGAACTGGCGCTGTGTGAATTGCGCCGCATATGCGGGCAAGAGCCTTTGTTGTGGCTGACTGGTGGCGATGGCCAGCTATTGTCCCCTTTGTGTCAGAAAGAGCACCGGCTGGTGCCTGAGCTGGTGCTCGATGGCTTGTCTCTTACCAACCCCTAATCCGTCCATAAGGAAAGGGGTCGACTGCGAATACAGAAGTTTATGCGCTGGATAGTTCTCGCTTTGTTGTTCGCCAATATCGGCCTTTACGCCTGGTTCCAGATGGCTGCCAACTCTGCCTCAAAACCGGTCGGCTCAGATCGGCAGTCTGTGCAGACACAGGGGGCGCCTATTCAGCTTGTCCGCGAGGTAGCCACTGATCAGCTAAAGCCCATAAGGGAAAAGCGGAAGCCTGAACGAAAGGGGGCGCCGCCGGCTTCTGAGGGTACGCTCTGCACACTGCTCGGACCCTTTACAGAAGAGTATCAGGGGCTGAATATTGTCGAGCGCCTTGCAGCTTTGCAGGTGGACGGTCGTCTGCGGGAAATCGAAATGCAGGGGCAGATGCGTTATTGGGTATTCCTTGCCCCGCTCGGATCCAAGCGCGAAGCCTTCAACAAGCTGCGAGAACTTCAGGCGGCCGGAGTGGACAGTTATGTGATCCCTAAGGGATCGCTGACAAACGGCATCTCCTTTGGAATTTTCTCCGAGCGCGCGCGTGCAGAGTCACTGAAGCGCAAGCTGCGCCAACAGGGAATCGACGCACAGAGCCGCGAGGAGCCTGAAACTTACCTGGAGCGCTGGGTAGTGCTATCTCCTGGCGCGGCTGCGGGACTGGCAGAAAGCTTCTGGGCGCAACTGCAATCGGAATACCCGGAACTGGACCGGCGCCAAAACTTATGCAGTGAGGTAATTGACGACTGATATCCGGCTCGGTGCTGTAGTCCGATCGCCGCTCTACGCCTTGAAATTCCGTCGCGTTTCTTTTCGTTGCCAATTTAGTGTTGCTTGTCGGCAAAACATCCCCTAGAATCCCGCCTCCATCTGAGGGGCGACTATAAAGTTGTCTTCTCGGTGAGGAACAAAGCTGGCGTAGCTCAGTTGGTAGAGCAGCTGACTTGTAATCAGCCGGTCGGGGGTTCGACTCCTCTCGCCAGCTCCAATTTTGTTCTAAGTGCTGCAGCACTTTAAATTTTGCGGGTAAGTCCGTGAATTTGAAGGAAAAATTGTTGACAGCACCGAGAGGCGTGTAGAGAATACACGCCGCCTTAAGCAGGGGTTCCCGAGTGGCCAAAGGGATCAGACTGTAAATCTGACGCGCAAGCTTCGGTGGTTCGAATCCACCCCCCTGCACCATATTTTGATGCTCTGGAGCTTTGGTTTCGGGGTGTCGCCAGCGGAAGGCTGCGGCCTTTTGCATGGGGTTTCCCGCATGCGGGCATAGTTCAATGGTAGAACCTCAGCCTTCCAAGCTGATGATGCGGGTTCGATTCCCGCTGCCCGCTCCACTTTAGTGTGGGACGCTTTTCCGCTGGGTCGGGCCGAATGGTTCGAGTGTGTTGATGATAAGCTCATGTAGCTCAGGGGTAGAGCACACCCTTGGTAAGGGTGAGGTCGGCGGTTCAAATCCGCCCATGAGCTCCATTTTTTATGTGGCCGCAGGGGCAGGTGTCTCTGCGGCTATTTGTATCCGGGTTTTGTATCCTTTGCTGGGTCGTCCCCGGGTGCGCCTGTTCTTTAGGTAGGTGTGCTGGTTTTGTCCGCCTATATTGGGAGGCTGCAATGGCAAAAGAAAAGTTTGAACGTTCCAAGCCCCACGTAAACGTGGGCACCATCGGTCACGTTGACCACGGTAAAACCACCCTGACCGCGGCGCTGACCCGCGTGTGCTCTGAAGTGTGGGGCGGCCAGGCGGTAGCCTTCGACGGTATCGATAACGCACCGGAAGAGCGCGAGCGCGGTATCACCATTGCCACCTCTCACGTGGAATACGAGTCCCCGACCCGTCACTACGCCCACGTTGACTGCCCGGGACACGCCGACTACGTGAAAAACATGATTACCGGTGCTGCGCAGATGGACGGCGCCATCCTGGTTTGCTCTGCAGCTGATGGCCCCATGCCGCAGACTCGTGAGCACATCCTGCTGTCCCGTCAGGTAGGTGTACCCTACATCGTGGTATTCCTGAACAAAGCCGACATGGTCGACGACGAAGAGCTGCTGGAACTGGTGGAAATGGAAGTTCGCGAGCTTCTGGACCAGTACGAGTTCCCGGGAGACGACACTCCGATCATCGTTGGTTCCGCTCTGATGGCGTTGAACGGCGAAGACGACAACGGCCTGGGCACCAGCGCTGTGAAGAAACTGGTGGAAACTCTGGACGAATACATTCCGGAGCCGGAGCGCGCTGTTGATCAACCGTTCCTGATGCCGATCGAAGACGTGTTCTCCATCTCTGGCCGCGGTACCGTGGTAACTGGTCGTGTAGAGCGCGGTGTTCTGAAAACTGGCGACGAAATCGAAATCGTCGGTATCCGCGAAACCACTTCCACCACCTGTACTGGTGTTGAAATGTTCCGCAAGCTGCTGGACGAAGGTCGTGCTGGTGAGAACATTGGCGCCCTGCTGCGCGGCACCAAGCGTGACGAGGTAGAGCGTGGTCAAGTACTGGCCAAGCCGGGCTCCATCACTCCGCACACCAAATTCCAAGCGGAAGTGTACGTGCTGTCCAAAGACGAAGGTGGTCGTCACACTCCCTTCTTCAAAGGCTACCGTCCGCAGTTCTACTTCCGTACCACAGACGTAACTGGTGCGGTAGAGCTGCCGGAAGGCACCGAGATGGTAATGCCGGGTGACAACGTTCAAATGACCGTTACCCTGATCGCGCCGATTGCGATGGAAGAAGGTCTGCGCTTCGCGATCCGCGAAGGTGGCCGTACCGTTGGTGCCGGCGTTGTATCCAAGATCATCGAGTAATTCTCGATAGCCGCACAGTTGGGATTCTCCAGCTGTGCCCTTTGCCAAATGCGGGGGAGGGTGTTAAGATCCGCCCCCTCGTTTTCCAGGCCAGTAGTTCAATTGGTAGAGCACCGGTCTCCAAAACCGGCTGTTGGGGGTTCGAGTCCCTCCTGGCCTGCCAATATCAATCGCCCCACCTTGTTTTGTGCCTGAGGGCGTCACAAGCACCTGCATTCATGCAAGGGTTTGTGTTTGTAAGCGCTAGGGCTTATCTATAGTGCGCTAAGGGCTCTTTTGTATGAATGCTAAGGTAGAAGCGAAAACCTTCCGTCTAGATGGCCTCAAATGGCTGTTGGTGGTGTTACTGGTTGGTGCTGCTGTCGGTGGCAACTCCTATTACGCCGAATTCCCCCTGCTTTACCGTGTGTTGGCGATGGTCGCCCTCTGTCTGGTGGCCTTGGTGGTGGCGATCAATACCGCCAAAGGTAATGCCTTCTGGAGTCTGCTGCGGGAGGCTCAGGCTGAGGTGCGCCGCGTCGTCTGGCCGACCCGTCAGGAGGCGACCCAGACCACTCTGATCGTGGTGGTGTTCGTATTGATCATGGCGCTGATTTTGTGGGCGCTGGATTCCGCTCTGGGTTGGGCGGCCTCCAAGGTTATCGGCTAAAGGTTGACGCATGTCCAAGCATTGGTACGTAGTCCAGGCTTATTCCGGTTATGAAAAGCGCGTGGCTTCTTCTTTGAAGGAGCGCATCGAGTTGCATGGAATGGGTCATTTGTTCGGCGATGTATTGGTCCCCACCGAAGAAGTGGTGGAGATGCGCGCCGGTCAAAAACGCAAAAGTGAACGTAAGTTTTTCCCCGGCTATGTGCTGGTGGAAATGGAATTGAACGACGACACTTGGCACTTGGTAAAAGAGACTCCGCGGGTGCTGGGTTTTATCGGCGGCAAGGCTGACAAGCCGGCGCCGATTACTGATCGCGAGGCGCAGGCTATCCTGAATCGCATTGACGACTCTGCCGATAAGCCCAAGCCGAAAACTCTGTTCGAGCCCGGTGAAATGGTGCGTGTCATTGACGGTCCATTCAATGATTTCAACGGGGTGGTGGAAGAAGTCAATTACGAGAAGAGCCGCCTGCGTGTGGCAGTGCTGATTTTCGGTCGTTCGACGCCGGTCGAGCTGGAGTTTAGTCAGGTAGAAAAGACCTGATTTTTATATGGCATTTTGAACCCTCTTCTGCCGCGCGGTGGGAGGGGGTTTTCGTGTCCCCGCTAGTTGCTGTCTGCGTCGTGGGGATATTCGGGGAGCTTGCCGTTGCGTCCCTCTGGGCGCCTCGTGCGAGCGTTACCACCCATCTACAGGAGAGCTGTAATGGCTAAGAAAGTCGAAGCTTATATCAAGCTGCAAGTTAAGGCCGGTCAGGCCAACCCGAGTCCGCCCGTCGGCCCCGCGCTGGGTCAGCACGGCGTGAACATCATGGAGTTCTGTAAAGCGTTTAACGCCCAGACCCAGAATCTGGAGCCCGGCCTGCCCGTGCCGGTAGTGATCTCTGTCTACAGCGATCGCTCCTTCACTTTTGTCATGAAGTCACCGCCTGCCGCGGTGCTGCTGCGCAAGGCTGCCAAGATCAAGAGCGGTTCAGGACGCCCGAACACCGAGAAGGTGGGCAAGGTAACCCGTGCTCAGATTGAAGAAATCGTAGAGATGAAAAAGGCAGACCTGACAGCGTCCGATCTGGAAGCTGCCGTGCGCACTATTGCCGGTTCCGCCCGCAGCGCCGGTATCGAAGTGGAGGGTCTGTAAATGGCTAAACTGAGCAAGCGTCAGCGCGCTATCGCTGAAAAAGTGCAACCGGGCAAAGCCTATGGCATTGAAGAAGCGGTTGCTCTGCTGAAAGAACTGTCCAATGTGAAGTTCGCCGAAACCGTCGATGCTTCCATCAACTTGGGTATCGATCCGCGTAAATCCGACCAGGCTGTACGCGGCGCTACTACTTTGCCGCACGGCACTGGCAAGGAAGTGCGCGTGGCTGTTTTCACCCAGGGCGCCAATGCCGATGCCGCAAAAGAGGCCGGTGCCGATCTGGTGGGGATGGACGACCTGGCCGCTGAAGTAAAAGCGGGCAACATGGAATTTGACGTGGTCATCGCTTCTCCGGACGCCATGCGCGTTGTCGGACAGCTCGGCCAGATTCTGGGGCCACGTGGCCTGATGCCGAACCCCAAAACCGGCACCGTTACCCCGGACGTGGCGACTGCGGTGAAAAATGCCAAAGCCGGTCAGGTGCGTTTCCGCGCTGACAAGGGCGGTATTATTCACGGAGGTATCGGCAAAATCGGCTTTGACGTGAATGCGATCAAAGAAAACCTGGAAGCCCTGGTAGCCGATCTGAAAAAAGCTAAGCCAGCTTCCGCGAAAGGTGTATACCTGAAGAAAATCACCCTGAGCACAACTATGGGGCCGGGGCTGACCATCGATCAGGCGTCCCTGAATATTTAATCGCCGGGCGCGGTGGTGCTGGGCCTGTGTGCCGGGCTCCCCGCTCCGTTGGCAATCCGAACTTTGGGGTCTACTCACTTTGTTTCGACAATAGAGTGGGCCGTCAAAGACCGTAGGTGCCGGTGCGGTTGAGGTTTAAATCGCATACGGCTTAATCCCGGCGGCAGTCTGTTGGCTGAAGCGCCCAAGCCTACGCAGACGGTGTTGCCCAAACCAGTATTTTGCTGGATTTGAGCTTTGAGCACCGGAACGGATCGGGAAGAATGGTTTCCCGGTCTTTTTTCAAATCCAGGAGTGACATTATGGCTATTGGACTCGAAGACAAGAAAGCAATTGTCGCAGAAGTCCAGCAAGCTGCTTCGAGCGCTCTGTCTGCGGTGGTCGCGGATTCCCGTGGCGTGACCGTGAACGATATGACCGCTCTGCGCAAAGAGGCTCGCGAGAACGGCGTTTGGCTGAAAGTCGTCCGCAACACTCTGGCGCGTCGCGCTCTGGCTGGTACCGAGTACGAGTGTCTCATCGAGAAATTCGTCGGTCCGAGCATTATTGCATTTTCTAACGAACATCCGGGTGCCGGTGCGCGCATCCTGACGGCGTTCGCGAAAAACAATGACAAGCTCGAGCTGAAAGGTGCCGCCTTTGAAGGCGCGATTACCGACGTCGCACTGTTGGCAAGCTTGCCGACTTACGACGAGGCGATCGCCAAGCTGATGAGCGTGCTGAAAGAAGCGTCTGCTGGCAAGCTGGTCCGCACTATTGCGGCCATTCGCGACCAAAAAGAGCAGGAAGCTGCCTAATCCGGTTCGTTTGTGCGAACGGCAGTTTCTCACTGTTTTATTGAATTAGACGAGCACTCCGCTGCTCAATCAAATCAGGTACTGACTCATGTCTCTGACTAAAGAAGATATTATCAACGCTATTGCCGAAATGTCTGTTAAAGACGTCGTCGAGCTGATCGAGGCGATGGAAGAAAAATTCGGCGTAACTGCTGCTGCTGCAGTTGTTGCCGGCCCGGCCGGTGGCGAAGCCGCTGCAGAAGAGAAGGACTCTTTCGACATCATCCTGGCTTCCGCAGGCGACAAGAAAGTGAACGTGATCAAAGTTGTTCGCGGCATCACCGGCCTGGGCCTGAAAGAAGCCAAGGCTCTGGTAGACGGCGCGCCCAGCCCGCTGAAGGAAGGCGCAACCAAGGAAGAAGCCGAAGCGGCGAAGAAAGAGCTGGAAGAAGCTGGCGCAACTGTAGAATTGAAGTAATTCGCTTGTTGCGACTCACCGCTGTCGACCGGAAAAGCCGGTCGCCGGCGGCAAGGCTGGTGGACTTTGTCCGCCGGCCTTTTTGCCGTTTGCGGTAGTGAGGTTTTGGCGGCTCGATCTTTATTTGTTGCCAGTGCCTGAGTCTTTAATAGATTTTGCATCGTGCGCCGTGCAAAGGCGCGAGAGAAGCTTGTGATCAGTGCGGCGGGCCGTATTGATCAGAGGCTTCTTGCCCGGAGGAGCTGCGTATTGCCGCGCGGCGGCCGAAGCTCCACGAAGTCTTGTCACCGATCAAGCTGGGGAATTTGAATGGCTTACTCATACACTGAGAAAAAACGTATCCGCAAGGATTTTGGCAAACTGCCCAAGGTCATGGATGTGCCTTTCCTCCTTGCGATACAGCTGGACTCTTATCGCAATTTTACACAGGCCGATAAGCGCCCCGACGAGCGGCTGGACGTGGGCCTGCAGGCTGCGTTCAAGTCCGTATTTCCGATCGTCAGCTATTCCGGCAACGCCGCTCTGGAGTATGTGAGCTACACCCTGGGCAAGCCGGCCTTCGATGTCAAAGAATGTACATTGCGGGGCGTTACCTACGCATGTCCGCTGCGAGTGCGCGTACGTCTGATCATTTACGACAAGGAATCTGCCAACAAGTCCATCAAGGATATTAAAGAGCAGGAAGTGTACATGGGCGAAATTCCGCTCATGACCGACAACGGTACTTTTATCATCAATGGTACCGAGCGCGTGATCGTCTCCCAGCTGCACCGCTCCCCGGGTGTATTCTTCGATCACGACAAGGGCAAGACGCATTCCTCCGGCAAGCTGCTCTACGCCGCGCGGGTAATTCCTTACCGCGGCTCCTGGTTGGACTTTGAATTCGATCCAAAGGACTTGGTTTATGTGCGCATCGATCGCCGTCGCAAGCTGCCGGCGACGATTCTGCTGCGTGCCCTGGGCTACAGCTCCCAGGAAATGCTGGAGATGTTCTTCGAAACCAGCAAGTTCGACCTGCATGAAGATCACGTCAGCCTGGAGCTGATCCCCTCGCGCCTGCGCGGTGATGTCGCTTCTTTTGATATTCGGGACGACAACGGCAAGGTCATTGTCGAGGAAGGCCGCCGCATCACGCCGCGTCATATCCGCCAGTTGGAAAAGGCGGGGGTTGAGCGTCTGGAAGCGCCGTTGGAGTACCTGTACGGCCGCGTGCTGGCGCACGACATTGTCGATGAGACCACCGGAGAGGTGGCGGTTGAGTGCAACACCGAAATCACTGAAGAGGTAGTCGGTAAGTTGCGGGTGCTCGGCGTCAAGAAATTCGAAACGCTGTACACCAACGACCTGGACCGCGGTCCGTTTATTTCCGACACCCTGCGCGCCGACCCGACACGCACCCAGCTGGAAGCGCTGGTGGAAATTTACCGCATGATGCGCCCGGGCGAGCCGCCGACCAAGGAATCTGCGGAATCCCTGTTCGAGAACCTCTTCTTCACCGACGAGCGCTACGACTTGTCCGCTGTCGGTCGCATGAAATTCAACCGCCGGCTGGGGCGCGAAGATGAAAAAGGGCCCGGCACGCTGAGCAAGGAAGATATCGTCGATGTGCTGAAAACGTTGATCGATATCCGCAACGGGCAAGGCATGGTGGACGACATCGACCACCTGGGCAACCGCCGCGTACGCTCCGTTGGCGAGATGGCGGAAAACCAGTTCCGCGTTGGTCTGGTACGCGTGGAGCGGGCTGTGAAAGAGCGCCTGTCCATGGCGGAATCTGAGGGCCTGATGCCGCAGGATCTGATCAACGCCAAGCCGGTAGCGGCGGCAGTGAAGGAGTTCTTCGGCTCGTCCCAGCTGTCCCAGTTTATGGACCAGAACAACCCGCTGTCGGAGGTTACCCACAAGCGCCGCGTTTCAGCTCTCGGCCCGGGTGGTCTGACCCGCGAGCGGGCGGGCTTCGAAGTGCGTGACGTACACCCGACGCACTACGGTCGCGTGTGTCCGATCGAAACGCCGGAAGGTCCGAACATCGGTCTGATCAACTCCCTGGCTACTTATGCGCGCGCCAACCATTACGGCTTCCTGGAGAGCCCCTACCGCAAGGTGGTGGACGGCCAGGTGACAGATGAAATTGAATATCTGTCAGCGATCAACGAAGCCAATTACGTAATCGCGCAGGCGTCTGCGGCCGTCGATGAAAATGGTCGTTTTACCGATGAGCTAGTCAGTGTACGCCACCACAACGAATTTACGCTGAAAAAGCCGGAGGAAATCCAGTATATGGATGTCTCCGCGAAGCAGGTGGTGTCCGTGGCCGCGGCGTTGATTCCCTTCCTGGAGCACGACGACGCCAACCGGGCCCTGATGGGTTCCAACATGCAACGCCAGGCTGTACCCACTCTGCGCGCCGAGAAGCCGCTGGTCGGCACCGGCATGGAGCGCACCGTGGCACGGGACTCCGGTGTTTGTGTTGTGGCCAAGCGCGGCGGTGTGATCGAGCGTGTAGATGCCAGCCGGGTAGTCGTGCGTGTGCGGGACGAAGAGGTTGAGGCCGGGGACGCAGGTGTGGATATCTACAACCTGACCAAGTACACCCGCTCCAACCAGAACACCTGTATCAACCAACGTCCGATCGTGAAGACCGGCGATGTGGTGGACCGCGGCGATATCCTTGCCGACGGCCCCTCTGTGGATCTGGGCGAACTGGCTTTGGGGCAGAACATGCGTATCGCGTTCATGCCCTGGAACGGCTACAACTTCGAGGACTCTATTCTGATCAGTGAGCGGGTGGTGCAAGAGGATCGCTTCACCACTATTCACATTCAGGAGCTGACCTGTATCGCTCGCGACACCAAGCTGGGTAGCGAAGAGATCACCGCGGATATTCCCAACGTGGGCGAATCTGCGCTGAACAAACTGGACGAATCCGGCATCGTTTACATCGGTGCGGAGGTGACTGCCGGCGATATTCTCGTGGGTAAGGTGACACCGAAAGGCGAGGCCCAGCTCACTCCGGAAGAGAAGTTGCTGCGCGCGATCTTCGGTGAGAAGGCGTCCGATGTGAAGGACACTTCCCTGCGCTGTCCGAGCGGCACCCGGGGCACTGTGATTGACGTTCAGGTGTTCACCCGCGACGGGCTGCAGAAAGACCAGCGCTCCCTCGAAATCGAGAAGGCGCAGCTGGACGAAGTGCGCAAGGACCTCAACGAGGAATACCGCATCGTCGAGGCCGCCACATTCGAGCGCCTGCAGTCAGCACTGGAAGGCCAGAAGGTCGCCGGCGGCAAGGGCGTCAAGAAAGGCGATGAACTCACTGCCGAAGTGCTGGAACAAATGCCGCGCGAGGATTGGTTCAAATTGCGCATGGCTGACGAGGCATTGAACGAGCAGCTGGAAAAAGCCCAGGCGCAGCTGAAAGAGCGCCGCAAACTGCTCGACGAAGCCTTTGAAGACAAGAAGAAAAAACTGGAGTCCGGCGACGATCTGGCGCCGGGCGTGCTGAAGATCGTCAAGGTTTACCTGGCGATCAAGCGTCGCATTCAACCGGGTGACAAGATGGCCGGTCGCCACGGTAACAAGGGTGTGATCTCCGTTATCAAACCGGTCGAGGATATGCCCTACGACGAAAACGGCGAGCCGGTGGACATCGTATTGAACCCGCTGGGCGTGCCCTCGCGCATGAACGTGGGGCAGGTTCTGGAGATGCACCTGGGCATGGCCGCCAAGGGCCTGGGCGAGAAGATTGACCGCATGATCAAGGAGCAGCAGGAGGCGACCAAGATCCGCGGGTTCCTGGAAGAGGTCTACAACTCCACCGGCGGGCGCAAAGAAGAACTCGACGCAATGTCTGACCAGGAAATTCTCGCCATGGCGGAAAACCTGCGCAAAGGCGTACCCATGGCGACACCGGTGTTCGATGGCGCCGATGAGAGCGAGATCAAACAGTTGCTGCGCCTTGCGGATGTGCCTGAATCCGGTCAGATCACCCTGTACGACGGCCGTACCGGCGATGCCTTCGAGCGACCGGTTACCGTGGGTTATATGTACATGCTGAAGCTGAACCACTTGGTGGACGACAAAATGCACGCGCGTTCCACCGGCTCCTACAGCCTGGTCACCCAGCAGCCGCTGGGCGGTAAGGCGCAGTTCGGTGGTCAGCGCTTCGGGGAGATGGAGGTCTGGGCGCTGGAAGCCTACGGTGCTGCCTATACCCTGCAGGAGATGCTCACGGTCAAGTCCGACGATGTGGAGGGCCGGACCAAGATGTACAAAAACATCGTGGACTCCGACCACCGCATGGAGCCGGGTATGCCGGAATCCTTCAACGTACTGGTCAAGGAAATCCGCTCTCTCGGCATGAGTTTCGAGCTGGAGTACGAATAAGACCGGTACCGGTGATGGGCACGTCGCTGCGCTCCTTTGCCCATCCTACGCAGCAAACCGAATGGTAGGATGGGCACTGAGAAGCGCGCCCATCAAAGCTAGAAGACAGTTTCTAGGAGAAAGGCCTTGAAAGATTTGTTAAACCTGGTGAAGTCCCAGGAACACTTGGAAGAATTTGACGCTATCCGCATCGGCCTGGCGTCTCCGGACATGATCCGCTCCTGGTCCTACGGCGAAGTGAAAAAGCCGGAGACCATCAACTACCGCACCTTTAAGCCCGAGCGCGAAGGCCTCTTCTGCGCCAAAATCTTCGGTCCGGTAAAGGATTACGAGTGCCTGTGTGGCAAGTACAAGCGCATGAAGCACCGCGGCATTATCTGTGAAAAATGCGGTGTGGAAGTCACCAGAGCCAAGGTGCGCCGCGAGCGCATGGGCCACATTGAACTCGCGAGCCCGGTGGCACACATCTGGTTCCTGAAGTCTCTGCCGTCCCGCATCGGTCTGTTGTTGGATATGACCCTGCGCGATATTGAGCGGGTGCTCTATTTCGAGTCTTACGTGGTCACCGATCCGGGCATGACCAGCCTCGAGCGTGGCCAGCTGCTGAGCGATGAGCAGTATTTCGAGGCGATGGAGGAGTGGGCAGATGAGTTCGAGGCCAAAATGGGGGCCGAGGCTATCCAGGAGCTGATGCGCGACATCGACCTGCCTTCCGAAATCCAGCGCCTGCGCGAGGAGATTCCGGCCACTAACTCCGAGACCAAGATTAAGAAGCTCTCCAAGCGCCTGAAGCTCCTGGAAGCTTTCTACAAATCCGGTAACAACCCGGAGTGGATGATCATGGAAGCGCTGCCGGTGCTGCCGCCGGATCTGCGCCCACTGGTACCCCTGGACGGCGGCCGCTTTGCGACCTCTGACCTGAACGATCTGTACCGCCGCGTGATTAACCGCAACAACCGCCTCAAGCGCCTGTTGGAGTTGAACGCGCCGGATATCATCGTGCGCAACGAAAAGCGCATGCTGCAGGAAGCGGTAGACGCGCTGCTGGACAACGGCCGTCGCGGACGCGCCATCACCGGCTCCAATAAGCGCCCGCTGAAGTCCCTGGCCGACATGATCAAGGGTAAACAGGGCCGCTTCCGTCAGAACTTGCTGGGTAAACGCGTCGACTACTCTGGCCGTTCCGTAATTGTGGTGGGTCCTACCCTGCGTTTGCACCAGTGCGGCCTGCCCAAGAAAATGGCTCTGGAACTGTTCAAGCCGTTTATCTTCGGCAAGCTGGAAGCCCGCGGCCTGGCCACCACCATCAAGGCGGCCAAAAAAATGGTCGAGCGTGAAGAAGCCATTGTGTGGGATATCCTCGATGAGGTGATCCGCGAGCACCCGGTGCTGCTGAACCGCGCTCCCACCCTGCACCGGCTGGGTATCCAGGCCTTTGAGCCGGTACTGATTGAAGGTAAGGCGATTCAGCTGCACCCGCTGGTATGTGCGGCCTATAACGCGGACTTCGACGGCGACCAGATGGCGGTGCACGTGCCGCTGACGATCGAGGCGCAGTTGGAATCCCGCGCGCTGATGATGTCCACCAACAACATCCTGTCTCCGGCCAACGGTGAGCCGATTATCGTGCCGTCCCAGGACGTGGTGCTGGGCCTCTACTGGATGACCCGCGAGCGCATCAACGATAAAGGCGAGGGCATGGTCTTTGCCGATATCAAGGAAGTGAGCCGCGCCTTCTACGCCAAGCAGGTGGGCTTGCAGGCCAAAGTAAAAGTGCGCATTCGTGAAGTGGAAATTGGCGAAGACGGCGAGAAGCGCGAGAAATGCACCCTCTACGACACTACTGTCGGTCGCGCATTGCTGTGGAATATAGTGCCGGACGGCCTGGGCTTTGAGCTGGTTAACCAGCCGATGAAGAAAAAGGCTATCTCGCGCATTCTCAACGAGTGCTACCGCAAGGTGGGGCTGAAGGCGACAGTAATTTTCGCCGACCAGCTGATGTACACCGGTTTTGATTTCTCCACCAAGTCCGGTTCCTCCATCGGCGTAAACGACTTTGAAATT
This sequence comes from Microbulbifer thermotolerans, assembly GCF_001617625.1. Lineage (NCBI taxonomy): Bacteria > Pseudomonadati > Pseudomonadota > Gammaproteobacteria > Cellvibrionales > Microbulbiferaceae > Microbulbifer > Microbulbifer thermotolerans. The sequence continues at coordinate 586,539 of NZ_CP014864.1, forward strand.
CCGGCGGCCAAGGCTGAACTGATCGCCGCCGCCGAAGCGGAAGTGAAGGAAATTGAAAGCCAGTTCGCCTCCGGTCTGGTGACCGCCGGTGAGAAGTACAACAAGGTGATCGACGTCTGGTCCCGCACCAACGACAAGGTGACCCAGGCGATGATGGCCGGTATCCGCAAAGAGAAAGTGGTTGACCGCACCGGTAACGAGGTGGAGCAGGACTCCTTTAACTCTGTGTACATGTACGCGGACTCCGGCGCCCGTGGTTCCGAAGCGCAAATTCGTCAGCTGGCCGGTATGCGCGGCCTGATGGCGCGCCCGGACGGCTCCATTATCGAGAACGCCATCACCGCGAACTTCCGCGAAGGCCTGTCGGTATTGCAGTACTTTATTTCCACCCACGGTGCCCGTAAGGGTCTGGCTGACACCGCCTTGAAGACCGCCAACTCCGGTTATCTGACCCGCCGCCTAGTAGACGTTGCCCAGGACGTGGTGATCACAGAGACCGATTGCGGCACCGATGATGGTCTGACCATGGCACCGGTAATCGAGGGTGGTGATGTTATCGAATCTCTCGGTGACCGGATTCTCGGCCGAGTGGTTGCCCGCGATGTGCTCAAACCGGGTAGCGATGAAATCGCCGTTCCCGCCGGCACCATGATTGACGAAAAGTGGGTAGAACGCATCGAGGCCATGGGTATCGATGAGGTTATCGTGCGTTCGCCGATCACCTGTGAAACGGCCCACGGTATCTGTGCCCAGTGCTACGGCCGCGACCTGGCCCGCGGTCACCGCGCCAACCCCGGTGAGGCGGTGGGTGTGGTTGCCGCCCAGTCGATCGGTGAGCCAGGTACCCAGCTTACGATGCGGACCTTCCACATCGGTGGTGCGGCCAGTCGCGCCTCCGCTGCGGACAGTATTCAGGTTAAGCAGCCGGGTACCGTGCGTTTGCACAATGTGAAAACCGTGAAGGCCGAAAGTGGCGCCCTGGTTGCTGTATCCCGCTCCGGTGAGCTGGCGGTAGCTGACAGCGCCGGGCGTGAGCGGGAGCGGTACAAGCTGCCCTACGGTGCCATTATCAATGTGGCAGACGGCGCGGAAGTTGAAGGTGGCCAGATGGTGGCCAAGTGGGACCCGCACACCCACCCGATCATTACCGAAGTTGCCGGTTGGGTGAAACTGTCCGGTATGGAAGAAGGTCTGTCGATTCGCAAGCAAACCGACGAAATTACCGGCCTGTCCTCCATTGAGGTGATCGATCCCGCCGAGCGCCCGGCGGCGGGTAAAGATCTGCGTCCGGCGGTAACCCTGGTGGACGAGAATGGCGAAGAAGTGACACTGGCCAACAGCAAAGCGCCGGCGCACTACGCACTGCCGCCGCGCGCCATCCTCAGCCTGAAAGACGGCGACAAGGTGAATATCGGTGATGTTATCGCCCGTATTCCTCAGGAGTCCGGTGGTACCAAAGACATCACAGGTGGTCTGCCGCGGGTGGCGGACCTGTTTGAAGCGCGTAAGCCGAAAGAGCCTGCCATTCTTGCAGAGATCTCCGGAACTGTATCTTTCGGTAAGGAGACCAAGGGCAAAGTACGCCTGCAGATCACTCCGGCGGACGGCAAGCCGCTGCCGAACGGTAAGGACCACTTCGAGGTACTGATTCCGAAGCATCGCCAGCTGACAGTGTTCGAAGGCGAAACTGTGGAAAAAGGCGAGGTGATCTCCGATGGCCCGTCCAATCCGCACGATATCCTGCGCCTGAAAGGCGTGGAGGAGTTGGCGCGCTATATCACCAACGAAATTCAGGAGGTTTACCGCCTGCAGGGTGTGAAGATCAACGATAAGCATATCGAAGTGATCGTGCGCCAGATGCTGCGCAAGGTGGAAATCCTCGAGATGGGCGACTCTGAGTTCATCAAGGGCGATCAAGTTGAGTACCAGCGCGTTATCGAGGAAAACGAGCGCCTGCGCGCGGAAGGCAAGCAGCCGGCCCAGTTCGAGCGCTTGTTGCTGGGTATCACCAAGGCTTCTCTGGCCACCGAGTCCTTCCTGTCCGCGGCTTCCTTCCAGGAGACCACGCGCGTACTGACGGAAGCGGCAGTGACCGGTAAAGAAGACCACCTGCGCGGTTTGAAGGAAAACGTTGTTGTCGGTCGTTTGATTCCGGCGGGTACCGGCTTGGCGCACCATGCCGAGCGTCGCCGCAAGCGCAGCCTGCAGCAGGAGGAAGGTTTTGGTGAGGGGCCGTCCGCCGCAGAGGTGGAGGCAGCTCTGACCGAGGCCCTCAAATCCTCCGGCGACTAACCTCGTACCCCTCTCCCTTTTTTGGGGAGAGGCTGGGGAAATGGGAAATCCGATTCCCAACAGGTGGCGGCGGAGGTTAGTAGTTACTCTGCCGCTGATTGACTAGGCGGATCGCCGCATTTAGAATGCGGCCCCCGCTTATGTGGGGTGTTCTGTCCGGCTTTGATGCCGGCGGTACACACAGTCACTGGGGCCCCCGCTCTCACGGTGGGGGCGTTTTATTTTGGAGTGATTTTTAATGGCAACGATCAACCAGTTGGTTCGTAAGCCGAGAAAACGCAAAGTCGAAAAAAGCGACGTTCCCGCTCTGCAGGCTAGCCCGCAGCGCCGTGGGGTTTGTACTCGCGTGTACACCACTACACCGAAAAAGCCGAACTCCGCACTGCGCAAGGTTTGCCGTGTGCGTCTCACCAACGGTTACGAAGTGACTTCGTACATCGGTGGCGAGGGCCACAACCTGCAGGAGCACAGCGTGGTACTGATTCGCGGCGGTCGTGTAAAAGACCTGCCGGGTGTGCGCTACCACACTGTGCGCGGTGCATTGGACTGTGCCGGTGTAAACGATCGCAAGCAGGGCCGTTCCAAGTACGGTGCCAAGCGTCCTAAAGGTTAATCCTTAAGACTGATTGCGTTTCGGTTTTCCAACCGGAGTAAGGCCGAGCTCGCCGAGGTGCACTGATGTGCGGCGGTGTCTCGGAGTAACCCTGAAGAGAGGCAATTCTCATGCCGAGAAGACGAGTAGTCGCCAAGCGCGAAGTACTGCCCGATCCCAAATACGGGAATGTTACCCTGGCCAAATTTATGAACCACGTAATGGTCAGCGGTAAGAAATCTGTTGCGGAGCGTATCGTTTACGGTGCTCTGGACATGGTTTCAGAAAAACTTAACAAAGACCCCATCGAAATTTTCGAAGAGTCCCTGGAAAATATCGCGCCGATGGTGGAGGTTAAATCCCGCCGTGTTGGTGGTGCAACTTACCAGGTGCCGGTAGAGGTGCGTCCCTCACGCCGTATGGCTCTGGCGATGCGTTGGCTGGTGGAGTTTTCCCGCAAGCGTGGCGAAAAATCTATGGCGCAGCGCCTGGCCAACGAAATTATCGACGCTTCCCAGAACAAAGGGGGCGCGGTCAAGAAGCGTGAAGACGTACACCGTATGGCGGAAGCCAACAAGGCGTTCTCTCACTACCGCTTCTAAGTCTGATGAATACCACCATCGGAAATTAATACCGGAAGGCAGCACGGAAATTTCCAGGCTGCCTTTTGCCGTTATATCGAGGATACAACTGTGGCACGTAAAACGCCTATCGACCGCTACCGTAACATCGGTATCTGCGCCCACGTAGACGCAGGTAAAACCACCACTACCGAGCGCATTCTCTTCTACACCGGCTTGTCCCATAAACTCGGTGAGGTGCACGAAGGTGCCGCCACCATGGACTGGATGGAGCAGGAGCAGGAGCGCGGTATCACCATTACTTCTGCGGCGACTACCTGCTTCTGGGCAGGCATGCAGCAGCAGTTTCCGCAGCACCGCATTAACATCATCGACACTCCGGGACACGTTGACTTCACTATCGAAGTAGAGCGTTCCCTGCGCGTATTGGATGGTGCCGTGGTTGTGCTGTGTGGCTCATCCGGTGTGCAGCCGCAAACCGAAACTGTATGGCGTCAGGCCAATAAATACGAAGTTCCGCGCATGGTGTTCGTAAACAAGATGGACCGCACCGGCGCCAACTTCCGCAAGGTTGTCGAGCAGCTGAAAACCCGCCTGGGTGCCAACCCGGTTCCGCTGCAAATGACCATCGGTGCCGAGGATGAATTCAAGGGCGTGGTTGACCTGGTCAAGATGAAGTCCATCATCTGGAACGAGGCAGACCAGGGAATGAGCTTCACCTATGAAGATATTCCCGCGGATCTGGCGGATGAGTGCGCCGAAATGCGCGAATTCCTGGTGGAGGCCGCCGCTGAATCCAGTGAAGAGCTGATGGAAAAATACCTGGAAGAGGGAGACCTCTCCGAGGAAGAGATCAAGGCCGCTATTCGTCAGCGCACACTCGCCAACGAAATCGTACCGGTTTTGGGTGGTTCAGCCTTCAAGAACAAAGGTGTTCAAGCGGTACTGGACGCCGTTATCGAATACCTGCCTGCGCCGACTGAGGTTAAAGCCATCGAAGGTACCCTGGATGATGGTGAAACCGTGGAAAGCCGCGTGTCCGACGACGATGCGCCTTTCGCCGCGCTGGCATTCAAAATTGCCACCGACCCCTTCGTCGGCACCCTGACCTTTTTCCGCGTTTACTCCGGAACGCTGGAAAGCGGTACATCGGTGTATAACTCTGTGAAGCAAAAACGCGAGCGCGTCGGCCGTATGGTGCAGATGCACTCCAACAACCGTCAGGAAATCAAAGAAGTACTGGCCGGTGATATCGCAGCCGCGATCGGGCTGAAAGACGTCACCACTGGCGACACCCTGTGCGACGAAAACCACAAAATCGTTCTCGAGCGCATGGAGTTCCCGGAGCCTGTAATCTCTGTTGCGGTAGAGCCGAAATCAAAAGCGGATCAGGAGAAAATGGGTATTGCGCTGGGCAAGCTCGCGCAGGAAGACCCCTCTTTCCGCGTCAAGACCGACGAAGAGACCGGCCAGACCATTATCTCCGGTATGGGTGAGCTGCACCTGGACATCATCGTTGACCGTATGCGTCGCGAGTTCAATGTGGAAGCCAATATCGGTAAGCCGCAAGTGGCTTATCGCGAGCGCATCACCAATACCTGTGAGATCGAAGGCAAGTTCGTACGTCAGTCCGGTGGTCGCGGTCAGTACGGCCACGTGTGGATTCGCTTCGAGCCTAGCGAAGAAGAAGGTGCGGACGGCCTGGAGTTCCACAACGAAATCGTGGGTGGTGTAGTACCGAAGGAATACATCCCCGCGGTGCAGAAGGGCGTTGAAGAGCAAATGCAGAACGGTGTGCTTGCAGGCTACCCGCTGCTGGGCTTGAAGGCGACCATCTACGACGGCTCTTACCACGATGTGGACTCCAGCGAAATGGCGTTTAAAATCGCTGCTTCCATGGCGACCAAGCAGTTGGCCGAAAAGGGCGGTGCCGTGCTGCTCGAGCCGGTGATGAAAGTCGAAGTGGTTACACCGGAAGAAAACATGGGTGACGTGGTTGGCGACCTCAACCGTCGTCGCGGCTTGATCCAGGGTATGGATGAGAGCCCCTCCGGCAAGGTGGTCAACGCTGAAGTGCCGCTGGCGGAAATGTTCGGTTACGCAACCGATCTGCGCTCAGCTACCCAGGGACGCGCCACCTACACCATGGAGTTCCTGAAGTACGCGGAAGCGCCGAAAAACGTCGCCGATGAAATCATCGCGAAAAACAAGGCTTAATCTCCCAACTTCTTTTAGCTAGAGGACATAGAAAATGGCAAAAGAAAAGTTTGAACGTTCCAAGCCCCACGTAAACGTGGGCACCATCGGTCACGTTGACCACGGTAAAACCACCCTGACCGCGGCGCTGACCCGCGTGTGCTCTGAAGTGTGGGGCGGCCAGGCGGTAGCCTTCGACGGTATCGATAACGCACCGGAAGAGCGCGAGCGCGGTATCACCATTGCCACCTCTCACGTGGAATACGAGTCCCCGACCCGTCACTACGCCCACGTTGACTGCCCGGGACACGCCGACTACGTGAAAAACATGATTACCGGTGCTGCGCAGATGGACGGCGCCATCCTGGTTTGCTCTGCAGCTGATGGCCCCATGCCGCAGACTCGTGAGCACATCCTGCTGTCCCGTCAGGTAGGTGTACCCTACATCGTGGTATTCCTGAACAAAGCCGACATGGTCGACGACGAAGAGCTGCTGGAACTGGTGGAAATGGAAGTTCGCGAGCTTCTGGACCAGTACGAGTTCCCGGGAGACGACACTCCGATCATCGTTGGTTCCGCTCTGATGGCGTTGAACGGCGAAGACGACAACGGCCTGGGCACCAGCGCTGTGAAGAAACTGGTGGAAACTCTGGACGAATACATTCCGGAGCCGGAGCGCGCTGTTGATCAACCGTTCCTGATGCCGATCGAAGACGTGTTCTCCATCTCTGGCCGCGGTACCGTGGTAACTGGTCGTGTAGAGCGCGGTGTTCTGAAAACTGGCGACGAAATCGAAATCGTCGGTATCCGCGAAACCACTTCCACCACCTGTACTGGTGTTGAAATGTTCCGCAAGCTGCTGGACGAAGGTCGTGCTGGTGAGAACATTGGCGCCCTGCTGCGCGGCACCAAGCGTGACGAGGTAGAGCGTGGTCAAGTACTGGCCAAGCCGGGCTCCATCACTCCGCACACCAAATTCCAAGCGGAAGTGTACGTGCTGTCCAAAGACGAAGGTGGTCGTCACACTCCCTTCTTCAAAGGCTACCGTCCGCAGTTCTACTTCCGTACCACAGACGTAACTGGTGCGGTAGAGCTGCCGGAAGGCACCGAGATGGTAATGCCGGGTGACAACGTTCAAATGACCGTTACCCTGATCGCGCCGATTGCGATGGAAGAAGGTCTGCGCTTCGCGATCCGCGAAGGTGGCCGTACCGTTGGTGCCGGCGTTGTATCCAAGATCATCGAGTAATTTCTCGCTTTTGATCTGAATAAAAAGCCGCAGCGGAAACGCTGCGGCTTTTTTGTTGCTTTTTCGATGCGCTCGCTAGGACTAAGGTGCTAGGGCCAGTCTTTACTCAGATCACAACTGCGGCAGTCGGAGAACAATCTGGCAAAGTGTGCTCCATCCATTTCGACCAATTCCTCGTGGTCACCGGCTTCAAAGTAGACGGTGTCGCAGTGACGCAGGCTGCTGTCGAGCAGTGTAGTGATGCCGTATGCCTGTCCCAGCGGCGGTAGTGCGCCCAATTCACAGTCCGGGAAAGCGCGCCCAAGCTCTGCTTCCGGTACCATCTCCAGGTGTGGGCGACCAGTTTCCTCGTGGAGGGCGCGCATATCGAGGCTGCTGCTCGCGGGAATCACGGCCAATACGTGACCTTGTTCGTCCTTGAGTAATATGGCCTTGGCTACCTGTTCTTCCCTTACGTGTGCGGCGTGTGCGCTTTCGCGGCTAGTGCGGCTGTGGGGATGTTGGATTAGTTGATAGTCGACTAATTGGTCGCGTAGAAACTGACTGACTTTGGCTGCTATGGTCATAACACTGGCCCTCGCTCCGCTACTGCTGTCTGTGCCCAATAAAGTGTAGTTTGGCGTCGTCCGCATTCCGTAATCACAAAAACCGGCACGCCTGTTGACAGCTCTCTGATCCACCCGTACAATCCGCGCTCCTTTTCGCCCGCCCTCGGGGCTGCGTAAAAGGACGTTCTTTAGTTTTAACGTTGGAGTTTGATTCCATGCAGGGTCAACGCATCCGAATTCGCCTGAAAGCGTTCGATCACAAGCTGATCGATGCGTCTACCCAGGAGATTGTCGAGACGGCCAAGCGTACCGGTGCTCAGGTCCGCGGTCCCATTCCGCTGCCGACTCGCAAAGAAAAGTACACTGTGCTGATTTCTCCGCACGTCAACAAAGATGCGCGTGATCAGTACGAAATTCGTACCCACAAGCGTTTGCTGGACATTGTTGAGCCGACCGAGAAAACCGTCGACGCGCTGATGAAGCTCGATTTGGCGGCTGGTGTAGAGGTTCAGATCAGTCTCGGCTGACTTTTTATAACTAACCACCGAATCCCGAGCGAAAAAGGTTCGGGTAGTGTAACGCTCTGAAACTGGGCGGCCGCAGTGGGTTAAAGCCCCGTGCACTGAGAGGTTGAAAAGATGACTATAGGTATTGTCGGCCGCAAAAGCGGCATGACTCGCATCTTCACTGAGGATGGCGTTTCGATTCCGGTTACCGTGATTGAGGTAACTCCGAATCGCGTCACTCAAGTGAAAACCGTGGAAACTGATGGCTATGCTGCTGTTCAGGTGGCAGTTGGTAGTCGCAAGGCTTCCCGTGTCTCCAAGCCCCAGGCGGGCCACTTCGCCAAAGCCAATGTAGAGGCTGGCGCTGCACTCTTCGAGCTGCGTATTGATGGTTCTGAAGAGTCCTTCGAAATCGGTTCCGAGATCACACTCTCCGGCTTTGAAGCTGGTCAGAAAATTGACGTGACCGGCACTTCCAAAGGTAAAGGTTTTCAGGGCGCCGTTAAGCGCTGGAATTTCCGTACCCAAGACGCAAGCCACGGCAACTCTCTGTCACACCGTGCTCCCGGCTCTATCGGTCAGTGTCAGACCCCGGGTCGTGTGTGGAAAGGTAAGAAGATGGCTGGCCATCTGGGTAACGAGCGCGTCACCGTGCAGAATCTGGAAGTGGTTCGCGTTGATGCGGAGCGCAACCTGCTGCTGGTTAAAGGTGCTGTCCCTGGTGCGCCGGGTGGCAATGTTATTGTTCGTCCGGCAGTAAAAGCCTAAGTCTGAGGGGAATTAGATATGGAACTGAATATCGCTACTCCCGAAGGCGCTAAAGGCACTGTAGCTGTCTCTGAAGTGACTTTCGGGCGTGAGTTTAATCAGGATCTGGTGCACCAGGCGGTGGTGGCTTTCATGGCCGGTGCTCGTCAGGGCACTAAGGCGCAAAAGAATCGCTCCAGTGTGTCTGGTGGCGGCAAGAAGCCCTGGCGCCAAAAAGGTACTGGTCGCGCCCGTGCCGGTACTATCCGCAGTCCGCTGTGGCGTTCCGGTGGTGTGACCTTTGCCGCCGAGCCGCGCGATCACAGCGTTAAGCTGAACAAAAAGATGTACCGCGCGGCACTGCGCTGCATTCTGTCCGAGCTGGCCCGCCAGGAGCGCCTGGTTGTGGTTGAATCTTTTGATGTGGACGCGCCTAAAACCAAACAGCTGGTGGCGAAACTCGCTCAGTTCGATCTGTCCGACGCTTTGATCGTGACTGAAGAAGTGAGTGAAAACCTCTACCTGGCTGCGCGCAATCTGCACAAGATCGACGTTCGCGATGTGCAGGGCATCGATCCGGTAAGCCTGATTCGCTTTGATAAAGTCGTGGTTACCGTTTCTGCGCTGAAGAAAATTGAAGAGGTGCTGGGATGAACCAAGAGCGACTCTACAAAGTATTGCTGGGCCCGGTAATTTCCGAAAAGGCTGCTGTATTGGCGGATGCCGCCAACCAGGTGGTTTTCAAGGTGAGCACCGATTCCACCAAAGCCGAGATCAAGGCCGCGGTAGAAAAACTGTTCAATGTTTCCGTTGAGCAGATTCGCACCGTGAACGTTAAGGGCAAAACCAAGCGTACCCGCTACGGCATCGGTCGTCGCAACGATTGGAAGAAAGCCTACGTTCGTCTGGCCGAAGGCAGCGACATCAACTTTGAAGCTGCTGAGTAAGGGGGACAGTTAGATGGCAATTGTAAAAGCAAAGCCGACCTCTGCCGGCCGTCGTCACCTGGTCAAGGTAGTCAATGCGGAGCTGCACAAAGGTGCGCCTTATGCACCTCTGGTAGAGAGCAAGAGTAAAACTGGCGGGCGCAATAACGCCGGTCGTATTACCACTCGTCATATCGGCGGTGGGCACAAGCACCACTACCGTGTTATCGATTTCAAGCGCAACAAGGACGGGGTTCCGGCCAAAGTTGAGCGCCTGGAATACGATCCGAACCGCAGTGCGCACATCGCCCTCATCTGCTACGCAGATGGTGAGCGCCGCTACATTATTGCGCCGAAAGGTTTGAAAGCTGGCGCTACCGTGCAGTCAGGTGACGCCGCGCCAATTTCTGTAGGCAACACCTTGCCGCTGCGCAACATTCCGGTTGGTTCTGTGATTCACGCTGTTGAGCTGAAGCCGGGTAAGGGCGCTCAGTTGGCCCGTTCCGCCGGGGCTTCCGTGCAGCTGGTTGCGCGTGAAGGTCAGTACGCGACCATCCGTCTGCGCTCTGGTGAGATGCGTAAAGTGTTGGCCGAGTGTCGGGCGACATTGGGTGAAGTGAGCAACTCCGAGCACAGCTTGCGCAAGTTGGGTAAAGCCGGTGCCAAACGTTGGCGCGGTGTTCGTCCTACCGTGCGCGGTGTGGCGATGAACCCGGTGGATCACCCGCACGGTGGTGGTGAAGGCCGCACTTCCGGTGGTCGCCATCCTGTGACCCCGTGGGGTGTTCCCACCAAGGGCAAGAAAACGCGCAAGAACAAGCGCACCGATAAGATGATTGTACGTCGCCGCGGCAAGTAAGCCGCGCGATGTCTGAGCAGCTAGAGAGGAATCGACAGTGCCACGCTCATTAAAGAAAGGTCCCTTCATTGATCTGCATTTGATCAAGAAGGTGGAGGCGGCGATTGAGTCCAATGATCGTCGACCGATTAAAACCTGGTCCCGCCGTTCCATGATTATGCCGGAAATGGTTGGGCTAACGATTGCCGTGCACAACGGTCGTCAACACGTCCCGGTACTGATCAACGAAGAAATGGTTGGTCACAAGCTGGGTGAGTTCGCCGCTACCCGCACTTACCGCGGTCACGCTGCGGACAAAAAAGCGAAGAAGCGCTAAGCCGAGGTTAGTGAGATGGAAGTAGCAGCAAAATTACGCGGTGCTCGTCTGTCCGCACAGAAAGCGCGCCTGGTTGCCGACCAGATTCGCGGTAAAGGAGTCGAAGAGGCCCTGGATATTCTGGCGTTCAGCAACAAAAAGGGCGCGGCGATTGTCAAGAAAGTATTGGAATCGGCCATTGCCAACGCCGAGCACAATGAAGGTGCTGACGTTGATGAGCTGAAGGTGTCCACGATCTTTGTGGATGAAGGTATGACCATGAAGCGCATCAAGCCGCGCGCAAAAGGCCGTGCCGACCGTATTCTTAAGCGTACTTGTCACATCACTGTGAAAGTGGCCGAGAAATAAGAGAGCAGGCGAGAAAACCATGGGACAAAAAGTACATCCTACCGGCATTCGTCTGGGTATCGTTAAAAAGCATACCTCTGTCTGGTATGCCGGCAGTGACGAGTACGCAGACAAGCTGTACACGGATCTGAAAGTTCGCGAATACATTCGCAAAAAGCTGGCCCACGCTTCTGTGAGCCGTATCGAGATCGAGCGTCCGGCGAACACCGCACGTGTGACAATTCACACAGCACGCCCGGGTATTGTGATCGGTAAAAAAGGTGAAGACGTGGAGCGTCTGCGCAACGAAGTAAGCGCGCAGATGGGGGTTCCGGTTCACATCGACATCGAAGAAGTGCGCAAGCCAGACCTGGACGCAGCTCTGGTTGCCCAGAATGTCGCCCAACAGCTGGAGCGCCGTGTAATGTTCCGTCGTGCTATGAAGCGCGCGGTACAAAACGCCATGCGCCAAGGTGCCGAAGGTATCAAAATTCAGGTAAGTGGCCGTCTCGGTGGTGCGGAAATTGCCCGTACTGAGTGGTATCGCGAAGGCCGTGTGCCGCTGCACACCCTGCGTGCAAACATCGACTACGCCACTGCCGAAGCGATGACTACCTACGGCATCATCGGTATTAAGGTTTGGATCTTCAAAGGTGAAGTTATCGGCGATGAAATTCCCGATGAAAAGCCGGCGAAGACCCGTAAGAAAGCTTCTAAATAAGGGGTACGCAGATGCTGCAACCGAAGCGTACAAAATTCCGCAAGGTTCAGAAAGGTCGCAATCGCGGTCTTTCTCAGCGCGGCTCCAAAGTGAGCTTTGGTGAGTTTGGGCTCAAGGCTGTCGACCGCGGTCGTATTACTGCGCGTCAGATTGAGGCGGCTCGCCGCGCAATGACCCGTCACGTCAAACGTGGCGGAAAAATCTGGATTCGCGTGTTTCCGGACAAGCCCATTACCGAGAAGCCCCTCGAAGTGCGTATGGGTAAAGGTAAAGGTGGCGTTGAGTATTGGGTGGCTCAGATCCAGCCGGGCAAGGTTCTCTATGAAATGGAGGGTGTGTCCGAAGAGCTGGCTCGCGAAGCTTTCGCTCTGGCCGCGGCCAAGCTGCCTATTAAGACAACTTTCGTTAAGCGTTCGGTGATGTAATGAAGACTGCAGATCTACGCGAAAAGTCAGTTGAAGAGCTGAACCAGGAACTGTTGAACCAGCTCGAGGCTCAGTTCAAGCTTCGCATGCAAAAGTCCACCGGCCAGCTGACACAGACTCATCTGCTGAAGCAGACTCGTCGCGACATTGCTCGCATTAAGACTGTGTTGACCCAAAAGGCAGCACAAGAGAGGGCAGGTAACTAATCATGGCAGAAGCAAAATTAAAGCGTACTCTGACCGGTAAGGTTGTGAGTGACAAGATGGATAAAACCATCACCGTTTTGATCGAGCGCCGTGTTAAGCACCCGATCTACGGCAAAATTGTGAGCAAGTCCACAAAGCTTAAGGCGCACGACGAGAACAATGAGTGCAACATCGGTGATGTTGTAACCATCGAAGAGTCCCGTCCGCTGTCCAAGACCAAGTCCTGGGCCTTGCAGAAGATTGTAGAGCGTGCGGCGAAGGTTTAACCCCTAGCGCATTGACTGCCGAATTTTAAAGTTTCGGAGAGAGACAATGATTCAAGCGGAATCCTACTTAGAAGTAGCTGACAACAGTGGGGCTCGCCGCGTCATGTGCATCAAGGTGCTGGGCGGCTCCCATCGTCGTTATGCAGGCGTGGGTGATATCATCAAGGTTACCGTAAAGGAAGCCATTCCCCGCGGTAAAGTGAAGAAAGGTCAGGTAATGAACGCTGTTGTAGTTCGCACCAAAAAAGGCGTGCGTCGCGCAGATGGTTCACTGATCAAGTTTGACGACAATGCAGCGGTGCTGCTGAACCAGCAACTTGCTCCGGTCGGCACCCGTATTTTTGGCCCGGTAACTCGCGAGCTGCGCGGTGAGAAGTTCATGAAGATCATCTCGCTGGCACCAGAAGTTATCTAAGCCCAAAGCGGAGAGACAGAGTTATGCGCAAGATCAAGCGTGACGACGAAGTGATCGTTATCGCCGGTCGCGACAAAGGCAAGCGCGGTACCGTTCGCAAAGTACTGCGGGATGGCCGTCTGATTGTTGCTGGCGTGCAGATGATCAAAAAACATCAGAAGCCCAATCCCCAGCTGGGTATTGCCGGAGGTATAGTGGAAAAGGAAGCACCGATTGATGCTTCCAACGTGGCTATCTTCAATCCCAATACCCAAAAAGCTGATCGGGTAGGCTTTAAAGTACTGGAAGACGGCTCTAAGATTCGCGTCTTCAAATCCAGCGGTGAAGCCATCTAAGGCTTTAGGCGCAGAAGCAGGTTAGTAGATCATGGCAAAGCTTAAAGAGCTCTACACGAAAGAACTCGCGCCCAAGCTGAAAGAAGAGCTGGGGCTCGACAATGTGATGGCAGTGCCGCGCATCACCAAGATCACCATCAATATGGGTGTTGGTGAAGCTGTTGGTGATAAGAAAGTGCTGGAGCACGCCGTCAATGATATGACGGCTATTGCCGGCCAGAAGCCCATTATCACCAAGGCGCGCAAATCTATCGCGGGCTTTAAAATCCGCGACGGTTGGCCGATCGGCTGTAAGGTAACTCTGCGCGGAGAGCGCATGTATGAGTTCCTGGAGCGCCTGATTGATATCGCCATTCCGCGTATCCGCGACTTCCGGGGAATCAGCCCGAAGCAGTTTGACGGTCGCGGTAATTTTTCCATGGGCGTTAGCGAACAAATCATCTTCCCGGAAATTGACTACGACAAAGTGGACAAACTCCGTGGACTGGATATTTGTATTACCACGACAGCGGCTAATGACGACCACGGTCGCGCGCTGCTGAAAGCATTTAATTTCCCCTTCAAGGGTTAAGAGGATTCCATGGCGAAGAAATCCATGATTGCGCGCGAAGTGAAGCGCGCTCGAACCGCAGCTAAGTTCGCGCAAAAGCGCGCAGAGCTGAAGGCGATCATCGCCAGTGCCACTGCTTCCGATGAGGAAAAGTGGGAGGCTCAACTCAAGCTGCAGAAACTGCCGCGCGATGCAAGCCCGGTGCGCCAGCAACGCCGCTGCCGCATTACTGGTCGCCCCCACGCTGTTTACCGCAAGTTCGGCCTGTGCCGTAACAAGCTGCGCGAAGCGGCTATGCGTGGTGATGTTCCCGGCCTGGTCAAATCCAGCTGGTAAAAAGGCTTGAGGAGTCGTAACAAATGAGTATGCAAGACCCGTTGGCAGATATGCTGACCCGCATCCGCAATGCCCTGGCTCGCGGAAAGGCGGACGTCACTCTGCCTTCATCGAAGTTGAAAGTTGCCGTGGCCAAGGTCCTGAAGGATGAAGGCTACATCACTGACTACGCCGTAAGCGAAGGCGCAAAGGCAGAACTGACCATTACCCTGAAATATTTCCAGGGCAAACCGGTTATTGCCGAGCTCGACCGTGTTTCCCGCCCGGGCCTGCGCGCTTACTCTGGCAAGAAATCTCTGCCGACCGTACGCGGTGGCCTTGGCATCGCGATTGTCTCCACCTCCAAAGGTGTAATGACAGATCGTGCCGCTCGTCAGGCCGGCGTCGGTGGCGAAGTGCTTTGCACTGTATTCTAAGCGGGGGTTGATATGTCTCGAGTAGCAAATAATCCGGTTGTTATCCCCGCTGGTGTGACCGTCAATCTGTCGGGTCAGGATATCGCTGTAAAAGGCGGTAATGGAAACCTGAGCATGCAGATTCACCAGGACGTAGAAGTGAATCAAGCTGACAATCAGCTGACTTTCGCTGCGCGCAGCGGCTCTAAGCAGGCCAAAGCGCTGGCGGGTACCACTCGTGCTCTGGTCAACAATATGGTTGTCGGTGTCAGCCAAGGGTTTGAGAAGAAGCTGCAGCTGATCGGCGTCGGTTACCGTGCAAAGGCGTCTGGTAAAACCCTGAATCTTGTTCTCGGTTTTTCCCACCCGATCGACTATCAGTTGCCTGAAGGTGTGACCGCTGAAACTCCGAGCCAGACTGAAATAGTACTCAAGAGCAGCAACAAACAGTTGCTGGGGCAAGTGGCTGCAGAGATCCGCGCTTTCCGTCCGCCGGAGCCTTACAAAGGTAAGGGTGTCCGCTATGCTGACGAGCGCGTGTATCGCAAAGAGGCCAAGAAGAAGTAAGTAGGGCATAGATATGAACGTTAAGAAAGCATCTCGCTTGCGTCGTGCACGTCGTGCCCGCGCTAAAATCCGCGAGCTGGGCGCCGTTCGCCTGACCGTGAACCGCACCCCGCGCCACATTTATGCACAGATCCTGTCTGCTGAAGGCAACAAGGTACTGGCCACCGCCTCTACCCTCGACAAGGAGCTGCGCGCAGGTAAAACCGGCAACGTTGAAGCTGCGACCGCGGTTGGCAAGCTGATTGCCGAGCGTGCCAAGGCTGTCGGTGTAGAAAAGGTCGCCTTCGATCGCAGTGGCTTTAAATACCACGGTCGCGTCAAGGCTCTGGCTGATGCGGCCCGCGAAGCCGGTTTGAAATTCTAAGGGTTGAGTTATGGCTAGAGAGAAAGACAAAAGCAACGACGAAGGCCTGCAGGAAAAGCTGGTCCAGGTCAATCGTGTTGCCAAGACTGTTAAGGGTGGTCGGATCTTTGCCTTCACCGCACTGACCGTGGTTGGTGATGGTAATGGACGGGTCGGTTTCGGTCGCGGAAAGGCTCGTGAGGTTCCGGTTGCTATTCAAAAGGCGATGGAAGCTGCGCGCCGCAATATGATCCAAGTGGAATTGAATGGTGACACTATTCAATACGCCACCAATGGTCGCCACGGCGGTTCCAAGGTATACATGCAGCCGGCCTCTCAGGGTACCGGTGTTATCGCCGGCGGTGCCATGCGCTCCGTTTTAGAAATGGCCGGTGTTCACAACGTGTTGGCCAAGTGCTACGGCTCTACCAACCCGGTGAACGTGGTTCGCGCAACTTTCAGTGCTCTGGCGCAGATGCAGAGCCCGGAAGATGTTGCTGCCAAGCGCGGAAAATCAGTCGAAGAGATCCTGGGCTAATAGCGGCTCAGACCATAGGTTATTAGTGGGTTGAGACCATGGCTAAGAAGACCATTAAAGTCACCCAGACCAAGAGTGTGCACGGACGCCTGAAAAACCATCAGGCGTGTGTCGCAGGTCTGGGACTGCGCCGCATCGGTCACACTGTGGAGGTGGAAGACACCCCCGCTGTGCGCGGCATGATTAACAAAGTAAGTTATATGGTTAAGGTTGAGGAGGCATAAGATGCGTCTAAATGAACTGTCTCCTGCAGAAGGCCACAAACAGAGTGCCAAGCGCGTTGGCCGCGGAATTGGCAGCGGTCTGGGTAAAACCGGCGGCCGTGGCCACAAGGGTCAAAAGTCGCGCTCCGGCGGAAAAGTGCGTCCGGGCTTTGAAGGCGGTCAAATGCCGTTGCAGAAGCGCCTGCCGAAGTATGGTTTCACCGCGCGGGTTTCCCGTTACACTGCGGAAGTCCGCCTAGCGGAGCTCGCCAAGGTGGATGCGGATGTAATCGATTTGGCAGCACTGAAGAATGCCGATATTATCGGCCACCATATCAAACGCGCCAAAGTGTTCCTTTCCGGCGAGCTGACCAAGGCAGTTACTGTCAAGGGTCTGAGCGTCACCAAAGGTGCAAAAGCGGCCATCGAAGCCGCTGGCGGTAAAGTAGAAGACTAATCGAGGCCCCAATGGCAAGACCAGGATCCGGTGTAAATCCCCTGGGCAACAGCAAGGGATTGGGCGAGCTTTGGGCTCGCCTTCGTTTTCTGTTCCTCGCGATACTCGTTTATCGTGTTGGTACACATATTCCGGTCCCCGGTATTGACCCGGAAAAGCTGTCGAATTTGTTTAATCAGAACCAGGGCACTATTCTGGGTCTGTTTAACATGTTCTCCGGTGGTGCATTGGAACGGATGAGTATACTGGCACTGGGTATCATGCCGTATATCTCTGCCTCCATTATCATGCAGCTGATGACCGCGGTGACGCCTTCTCTGGAAGCGCTGAAAAAAGAGGGGGACGCGGGAAGACGCAAAATCAACCAATACACTCGCTATCTGACAGTGGTGTTGGCTCTGATTCAGGGGATCGGTATGACGTTTGGTCTTGCCGGTCAAAACCTGGCGTATTCTGCGGAACCGGCATTTGGCTTCTATTTTGTCGCAGTGACATCGCTGGTCACCGGCGCCGTCTTTATGATGTGGCTTGGTGAGCAGATTACCGAGCGCGGCGTCGGCAACGGTATTTCCATGTTGATCTTTGCCGGTATCGTTGCCGGACTGCCGAGTGCGATTGGTCAGGCCTTCGAGCAGGCCCGTCAAGGCGAGTTGCACATCCTGTTGTTGTTGGCCATCGGTTTTGTTGCTGTGGCGGTAGTGTACTTTGTCGTGGTGATGGAGCGCGGTCAGCGCCGTATTACGATCAACCACGCCCGCCGCCAAGCCGGTCGTTACTCTGCCGCACCAGCTGCTCAGTCCAGCCACCTGCCGCTTAAGGTGAATATGGCCGGCGTGATTCCGGTTATCTTTGCCAGCAGTATTCTGTTATTCCCGGCGACCCTGGCGCAGTGGTTCGGGCAAGGGGGTGAAGGTCTCGGTGCCGAGATCCTCCAATGGATGGCGTTGCAGCTCGGGCCTGGGCAGCCGCTGAACATTATTCTGTTCGCGCTGTTGATTGGCTTCTTCTGTTTCTTCTACACGGCGTTGATGTTTAACCCGAGTGAAGTGGCAGATAACCTGAAGAAATCCGGTGCCTATGTACCCGGTATTCGCCCCGGTGAGCAAACGGCACGCTATATCGATAGCGTTCTGACTCGCCTTACTTTGGTGGGTGCCGTATATATCGCGCTGGTTTCCCTGCTGCCGCAGTTTTTGGTGGTGGGTCTGAATGTTCCCTTCTACTTGGGGGGTACATCACTGCTGATCGTTGTCGTCGTAGTGATGGACTTTATGGCACAGGTTCAGTCGCACCTGCTGTCGCACCAATACGAAGGATTGATGAAGAAAGCAAATCTGCAGAGTTACGGTCGTCGCTGATCGCGTCATCCGTCCGCAGCTTTATTGGATTGAGGTAAGGTCATGAAAGTACGTGCGTCTGTTAAAAAGATCTGCCGTAACTGCAAAATTGTACGTCGCAAGGGTGTTCTGCGCGTTATCTGCAGCGCTGAGCCGCGTCATAAGCAGCGTCAAGGCTAATCGTGGGCGGGCTTTCCCGCTCGCTTCTTTATAGGGCTGTGCTGCGTTCTTTACTGTGGGTGCAGTCCAGATGGTATGTTACAGGTGTTCACCAAGATGGCATGCCGGCAGTAAAATAGGCCGATATCGCGGTTTCGCGGTATCGGCAAACCTCCCTTTTTAAGGGCGGGTTGGGGCAGGGTAAATATGAACTCTGCCCCTATCAGGGGGCGTTGACTGTCGTCTGTATCCTCTTCGGGGATCCCGAAGAGGGTGCGGGCTATTGCAATTTGGTGTCTGAAAAGCTATTCTTGCGCGCCTTTTGGGGGTGGCGCAGCCGGTTTTTTAGTCGCTGTCAGCGCCGAATCTAAAGCTGAGTCACGCACTTATTCACAGTAAGTGGCTCCCAATACGTGGAGTATGCCTCTATGGCACGTATTGCTGGTGTCAATGTACCAGACCACAAGCATGCCGTGATTTCCCTAACCCATATTTACGGGGTTGGTCGTACCACGGCGAAGTCTATTTTGGCAGCGGTAGGTATCGCTGAATCCACCAAAATCCGCGATCTGTCTGAAGAGCAGCTCGAGTCTATCCGCGGTGAAGTCGCAAAGCTTACCGTTGAAGGTGACCTGCGACGCGAAGTGTCCATGAACATCAAGCGTTTGATGGACCTGGGTTGTTACCGTGGCCTGCGCCACCGTCGGAACCTGCCGGTCCGCGGCCAGCGCTCCAAGACTAATGCCCGTACCCGCAAGGGGCCGCGCAAGCCGATTCGCAAGTAAGCGCGATATCGCGGTTTAACACGCCTCCTTTTTGAGTAGAGGCGACTTGATACAGGATTTAGGATACTGGTATGGCTAAGCCAAAAACTACTGTTCGCAAAAAGGTCAAAAAGACCGTTGTCGACGGTGTTGCCCACATCCACGCATCGTTCAACAACACGATCGTGACAATCACTGATCGCCAGGGTAACACTTTGAGCTGGGCCACTGCAGGTGGCTCCGGTTTCCGCGGCTCTCGTAAGAGCACCCCGTTTGCAGCCCAGGTTGCCGCCGAGCGCGCAGGTACTGCGGCTCAGGAATACGGCCTGAAAAACCTCGACGTCGAAGTGAAGGGCCCTGGCCCCGGCCGCGAATCCGCTGTTCGCGCGCTGAACAACTGCGGCTTCAAGATCACCAATATCACCGACGTGACGCCGATCCCGCACAATGGTTGTCGTCCGCCCAAGAAGCGTCGCGTGTAAGAGGGGGCTGACAAATGGCACGTTATATTGGACCGAAATGTAAGCTTTCCCGCCGGGAAGGTACCGACCTGCAGCTGAAAAGCGGCGTTCGCCCGCATGACTCCAAATGTCGTGCGGAATCCAAACCGGGTCAGCATGGCGCCGGCCGTGGCCGCCTGTCTGATTACGGTGTGCAGCTGCGTGAAAAGCAAAAAGTGCGCCGTATTTATGGTGTATTGGAAAAGCAGTTCCGCAACTACTATAAGGAAGCGGCCCGTTTGAAAGGTGCAACTGGTGAGAACCTGCTGCAGCTGCTGGAAAAGCGCCTTGACAACGTCGTTTACCGCATGGGCTTTGGTTCCACTCGGGCCGAAGCGCGTCAGCTGGTTTCCCACAAGGCGATTCTGGTGAATGGCCGTACAGTGAATATCCCCTCCTACCAAGTACAGGCGGGCGATGTCATCTCTGTACGCGAAAAAGCTAAGAAACAGCTGCGCATCCAGAATTCCGTTTCTCTCGCCGCCCAACGTGGTGACGTCGAGTGGGTGGACGTTAACGCGAGCAAGCTGGAAGGCACTTTCAAGCGCGTTCCGGATCGTGTTGATCTGCCGGCAGAAATTAACGAAAACCTTATTGTGGAACTTTACTCCAAGTAATCCTCCACTTTAAGGAAAGCAACTGTAAACAGGTATGGCTATGCAGACTGCTGTCAACGAGTTTTTGACACCGCGTCGTATTGACGTCACCGAGTACTCTCCTAACCATGCAAAGGTGGTTTTGGAGCCCCTGGAGCGTGGCTTCGGCCACACTCTAGGTAACGCACTGCGTCGCATCCTGCTGTCCTCCATGCCGGGCTGCGCTGTCACCGAAGTAGAAATTGACGGTGTCGAGCACGAGTACAGCGCGATTGAAGGGGTGCAGGAGGATGTGATTGAAATCCTGCTCAACCTGAAAGAAATCGCCGTTGTCATGCACGGTAAGGATCAGGCGGTGCTGAGCCTGAGCAAAAAGGGCCCGGGTGCGGTGACTGCCGGAGATATCCAGGTTGATCACGATATCGAAATCGTAAACCCCGAGCACGTGATCGCCAATATCACTGGTGATGTGGAACTCAGCTTGCGTCTCACGGTGGCTCGCGGCCGTGGCTATCAGCCCGCCGATGCCCGCCGGGATGATGAGGAAGAGACTCGTGCAATCGGTCGTCTGCAGCTGGATGCCTCCTACAGCCCCGTTCGCCGCGTTGCCTACAGCGTGGAGTCGGCCCGTGTCGAGCAGCGTACCGACCTGGACAAACTCGTACTGGATCTTGAGACCAATGGTACTTTGGATCCGGAAGAGGCTATCCGACGCGCCGCTACCATTCTCCAGCAGCAGTTGGCGGTGTTTGTGGATCTCGAGGGCGAGAAGGAAGCGCAACCCAAGTCCGAGGAGCCAGAGGTGGATCCGGTGCTGTTGCGCCCGGTTGACGACCTCGAACTGACCGTGCGTTCGGCCAACTGTCTGAAGGCAGAGAACATCTACTATATCGGTGATCTGATTCAGCGCACTGAAGTAGAACTGCTCAAGACGCCGAACCTGGGCAAGAAGTCCCTGACAGAGATCAAGGACGTTCTCGCCTCCCGCGGTTTGTCCCTCGGTATGCGTCTGGAGAACTGGCCGCCGGCCAGCCTCAAGGGTGACAGTAAGCTGAGCCCCCTGTAAGCAGAGTTAATAATCAACCCGAGCGGTGCCACGGCTACGCGACACCGCTCCAGCACGACTTGCTGTGACAGCAACAAAGGTCGTAAGGAATTGAGTCATGCGTCATCGCTATAGTGGCCGTAAATTCAGCCGTACCAGCGCTCACCGCAAGGCCATGTTCAAGAACATGACCGCTTCACTGGTGGAGCACGAACTGATCAAAACCACACTGCCAAAAGCCAAGGAGCTGCGCCGCGTTGCGGAGCCGCTGATCACACTGGCGAAGAAAGACAGTGTTGCGAACCGCCGTTTGGCTTTCGCACGTATCCGCGATAAGGATGCCGTGCGCAAGCTGTTCGAAGAGCTGGGTCCTCGTTATGAGTCCCGTCCGGGCGGCTATATCCGCATTCTCAAATGCGGTTTCCGCGCGGGGGACAAAGCGCCGATGGCCTACGTCGAGCTGGTGGATCGCCCTCAGGTAGAGGAAGACGCTGCAGAAGCTGCTGAGGGTTAATTCCCTCAGGTGGTTTCGCGCCAAGGAGGCCGGTCTGTGACCGGCCTTTTTTGTATGTCAGTGAGGTACCGCTTATGTCCTTTGAAGAGTTGCTCAACAATCTCAATCCGGAGATTATCGGCAGTCTCAAGCGCGCTATAGAGCTGGGCAAGTGGCCCAATGGCGTTGTGTTGACCGAGGAGCAGCGCAAGCTGTGTGTGGAGGCCGTTGTGACATGGGAACGGGGCAACCTGCCGCCTGAGGCCCAGGTTGGTTACGTCCCTCCTAAGGATTCCCCATGCGGTGACAAGGATGAAGCACAGACATTACAGTGGATTTCGGTGACTTCGGATTAGTAACAGAGTGTCGTAGCGTCCCCGAGGCGTTGGTTTTTCCCCTCCAAGTAAAAGATTGGTTGCCTGCTTGAGCCCACGGAGTACACTGTTCGCGCCATACTGAAGCGGGAACAAGACAATGCATAAGAAAGTCCGGCTGTATGTAGGTTTCGTCTTTATCTTATTGTTGATCGCTGTTGCCTGGCGATACTTTTCTTTTTCTCAGATTTTTTCCTCTGTTGTAGTCGCTGAGTCGAATGGTGCGGCCCCCCGTGACAACATTCGGTCCGAATTCGCGGCGCCCGAGCGGGATGCGCTACTGAGGCTTTTGTCTGATCCTCGGATTCAAACCTATTTTCAGCGTCAAGAAGATAAGTTGAGATTATCGGCGTATTTTCTCTCTGAAGAGGGAAGTCCCACTGATGAGGAGGCTTGGCGGCTGATTGAGTCGATAGAGCAGGACGGGCGGATTCTTGCCTACGAGGCAATGGCGTTGAAAATAGCTTGGCTCGAGCGTAACAGCAAGAACAAGACAGAGTTTGATGCCGCGGCCGAGGCAATGGTGAAGGAGTATCGGCAGAAAGCAATGCAAAGCGCGGAAGAATACGATCCCTATAAGGACGTACCGGGTTTTGCCGAGTATAAGGAGGCGGAGCGGCGCATAGTGCAGGAGGTGCAACAAATGACCTCATTTCCGAATGGTATGAGTCGGCACGAATATTTGCGCCATAGGCTGCAGGAAGCGCGGGAGGAAGCCTATGGTCGTTGAATTGTGTGTCAAAATCTATGGCAGCGGTATTCGAGCTCCATCAATGACTCAGAAAAAAAGCGCGGCAAATGCCGCGCTTTTTGTTTACGGCTTATAAGAGGCCGTCTACCAGATCGTAGAACCAACTGTGATTGTTTTCAAAATCCGATACTTTATCGGTTTCATAGGCGCGTATAATGGCGCCGCCCTGATAGTTGACAATGTTATTGAGAAAATCACGCAGAACTAGGCCGTG
Source organism: Microbulbifer thermotolerans (assembly GCF_001617625.1). Classification (NCBI taxonomy): domain Bacteria; kingdom Pseudomonadati; phylum Pseudomonadota; class Gammaproteobacteria; order Cellvibrionales; family Microbulbiferaceae; genus Microbulbifer; species Microbulbifer thermotolerans. The sequence goes on from NZ_CP014864.1 coordinate 609,668, forward strand.
CTCGGCAATCTCACCATACTCGAGATCGAGGATGGTAGTGCAGTGACTTTCGTTAAAATCCCTAAACATCGGGAAGTAGTAGCCCCAGTTGCTTGTTTGATCCAAAAGTGGAATCAGGTTGTTGTGAGTGTCCCACTGCCACTTTTCCCTTAATTTATTCAGGCGGGATTCCCCATTTGGATCGCTGTAAATATCTTCGTGGAAGCGTTCGTAAGAATAGGATGAAAAGTTACCATCGGCGAGAAAATGTGTGATTCCCAGCCGATCTTCGGGGAACTTGTCTGACAGAGCCTTATAGAGTGAGGCCAGTTCGTTACTGTTAAAACCGGGTGTAATACTGCTGAGAAAATTAATCGGATTTGTTTCTCTGGGATCACCTCCGGCGGTGTAGGTAGTCCAGGACCGCAATACTTCCTTGTGCAGGGGTACGGAGGGGTAGGACGCAATATCATCACTGTTTAACGGTGCGTGGAACAACGGGCCTGAATCATCGATCAGGTAGCCGTAGGTCGCATCCATATCTGCGCGCAACTTAGAATAGTTGAGCAAAGCGCCAATACTGCCCGCGCTGCAGCCTGCCGCCAATACTTGCTCAGGTTTTTGCAAATTGTTTTTTACCCAGGAAACGACTGCCTGCACATTGCGAAGACCGTTATGGTGCCATATGAGATCTGGGTTTTGGCCTGTGGGATCTTGGTAAATTTCCGTCTTGTCTCCCACATAGATGTCACCGGTGCAATAGGGAACATACACTAGGTTCCACTCTCCGGTTTTGAACTGATTGTAGGGGTGGTGAGTGTAGATCAGGGGGGAGACTGCCGCAGTGGCCAGGTTGGCGGTATTCTGAAAATCCAGCAGATTGATGTTTTGCACATAGTTGTCTGGGATTCCATTGGGATTGCGTGCGCCGCGAATACCCGCTTGCCCTGAGCAACTTTCATAGTCCCAGCAGGCGCCGCCGCCCTCAAAGTAAAAAATGGTATTGCTGGTATCCGGGACCCGGTAGACAAAAAATTTATAGGGCGAGCCGTTGCCGCACATTGCGCCGGTGCTGATTGGAACATCGACTTTTTGCCAGTTGTCATAGTCGCCCGGGTCGAAGCCGTCGTCGAAATCCGGGTCGTGCAGGCTCAACGGATACATGCCCTGTGCTTGCTCCGGTGTCACTGGGGCATTGGCTTTAGGTGGGTTAAACAGATTGCCCAGTGTGGTCCAAAAACCATAATCCCCGGGTTCGGCCAGGGCATGTGCGGACAGAATCAGTGAGCTGGCGGCCAGTGCCAGCGACGACGGACGGAGAATTTTTATCATTATTGATCCCCTTCGGTTGGTTGACATTATTTTTCTGGACTTTGTCCAATTGATAATGCTGCGTCGTACCACTGGGACAATAAAAATCACCCTCGACTAATTCAATCGTGGACGCGGTCCAAATTCTTTTTTGGGTGAAACGCTCAGAGGGTAGTGAAGCGGGTGCGGCGGGTCCAGCAATTTTCGCGCAGGAACCATTTGGTCATCGTAGACTTAGCAGTCCGCTGTTTGCTGGGTGAACTGTGTCACAAAAGTTGTTTGACGCGCGGTGAATTAATCCGAAGCGCTATGAAATGAGTATTCGGCAGTCAACTGGTTGAGCAACGCGGATTTGCCCGCGAGAATCTCGTGCGCCCGGGCCAGGGAAACCTTTTCAAAGCTGATCCGGTCATTGGCTTTAAGTTGGCCGAGCAGATGTTGGTCGGCACTGATGACATGGGCGATACGCGGATAGCCGCCTATGGTCTGACCTTCGACAAAGGCAATAATCGGGTCGCCATCTGGCGGAACCTGTATTGTACCCGGGCACAGCCCGGAGGAGATTATTTGGGTCCTGGCTGCGCAGTGCAGGGGTTCTCCGGTCAGGCGAATACCCATGCGATTGCTTTGCGGGGTGACCCTGAAAGCCTGCGTGTAAAAGCGTTCCAAGGTCTCTCCGGAGAACAGCGTTTCCTCAGCGCCGGCGACGACGCGCAGCCGGGGATGGCCGGTGTATCTGAGCCGGTGTTCTTCCCGCAGCTGACGGTCGGCGACAGTGCGGGTTTCTTCAAAACGGATCAAATCTCCCTTTTTCAGGGGCTGTCCTCCGCAGCCGCCGAAGCCCGACTGGAGGTGTGTGGAGAAACTGTCGAATATCCGTGTCAGTGCCATCTGGCCGGCAAAAGCGATATAGGCCCGGGTACCGCTGAGGAGTTGTCCGAAGTTGAGGACACTGCCGCGCCGGGCTTGGATCACCTGATCGTTTTCGACGCTCTCACCGTCGAGGGTTAGTGTGAAGCGGGCACCGGTAACCACCAGGGATATATCGCATTGAAACTCGAGACGGGGGCCGATCAGGGTGACTTCCAACACCGGGTTGTGTGGCGGATTGCCCAGCAGCAGATTGCCCAGGCGAGCCGCCAATGGATCCGCGGCGCCGCCCTGAGAAACCCCGTAGCGCATCATGCCTGTGCGGCCGAGGTCCTGCACACTGGTTTGCAGCCCCGCATCGATAAACCGAATACTCACGCCGCAGGCTCCTGTGGCCGGGTTGAAAAAGTGTCTGGGTCGAAGCGCTCGAACGCTTCGCTGTCGATGGGGTAGAACTCAATTCTGTCGAGTGGTTCGGCAACGAAAGGCCGGTTGTGTCCGGGGCGGAAAAGCGCAACTGGGGTGCGGCCGATAATTTGCCACCCTCCCGGAGTGGCCTGGGGATAAATCCCGGTCTGGCTACCGCCGATGCCGACAGAACCAGCGGGCACACGAAGCTCCGGTGTGGCCTTACGCGGACAGTGCAACAGCGGATCCAGTCCTCCCAGATACAGGAATCCCGGCGTAAAACCCAGCATATGCACCAGGTATCGCGGCGCTGTGTGCCGCGCGATTATCTGCTCTGCGGACAGCCCGGTGTGCGCGCTGACCGCTTGCATATCCGGTGCAAACTCAGGCGCGTAGCAGACGGGGATACGTATCAGGCGTGACTGATCCGACTTTGATGCCGACGCTTCGGGATGACGGTTGGCTAAGGTTTCAAGCCGCGCCGAAAGTTGTGGACTGTCGCATAGCAGGGGATCGTAGCACACGGTCAGGCACTGGTAAGCGGGGATCAGCTCCCGGACACCCTGCCATTGCTGTGCCTCTATTGCTTGTGCGAGAGCTGTGATGTGCCTGCTGAGCGCTTCACTTGGTTCCGCGTCAAAGCGGATGTCCAGAGCGCTGTCGCCATTGGTGACAATGGAAAAAGCGGCCTTCACTGGCGCACCTCTATTCCCCGTGAGCGTAAAAATTGCAACAGCGCCAGCGCTATTTCGGGCGCCTTGGGGTGATCACCGTGCAGGCAGATACTGTCTACCGGAAACTGCAGCGGTGCCTGCCGGTAGGATTCAAAGGGCAACCCCCGGGCCAGGCGCAGAGCCTGCTCCAGGCATTGATCCAGGTCTGCAATCACGGCGTTTTCCAGGTGCCGCGGCGCCAATCTGCGTTTGTCCAGGTAGCGGCGGTCGAGAAATCCCTCGCGAATAAAGGGATGTCCGTGTCTGAGCGCGGCAGCTTCCATTTCTGCGTTGGCAAGTCCCATGATTTTCAATGCGGGAAATTCGCGCGCGATAAAATCCGTCAAGTGCTCGGCCAGCTCGGCATCGGTCTCCACGTCATTGTAGAGGGCACCGTGAAGCTTGATATGGTCCAGTACAACGCCCACCTCTGCAGCGACACTGAGCAGCCGGTTGACCTGTTCGCCGATGGATTCGAGCAGCTCACCGACTTCCATGGCCAGGGATACGCGGCCGAAGCGCGCTGGGTCTGGATATCCGGGGTGGGCACCAGCGGTGACACCGTGCTTGCGCGCGTTGTCGAGGGACTGACGCATAGTGAGCAGGTTGCCGGCGTGCGCGCCGCAGGCGATATTGCAGCGGGAGATATACGGCATTATCCGTGCGTCCCGATCGCAATCAGCACTGGACGTGCCTTCGCCCAGGTCACTGTTGATATCGATTCTTTCCATAAGCCTGTACCCGAAGGTGGACTGAAAGCTGCGCTCGCCGTCAGACGAGCATTTGCTTCAGGAAGCGCCCCGTGTGGGAGTTCTTATTTTCCGCGACGTCTTCCGGTGAGCCTGTGGCGATAATCTGCCCACCGCCGGAACCACCCTCCGGGCCCAGATCCACTATCCAGTCAGCCGTCTTGATCACGTCCAAATTGTGTTCGATCACCACAATGGTGTTGCCGTGGTCGCGCAACCGGTGCAGAACGTCCAGCAGTAACTGGATATCTGCGAAATGCAGGCCGGTGGTAGGCTCATCGAGAATATAGAGTGTTTTGCCAGTATCGCGCTTTGACAGTTCGCGGGAGAGTTTTACTCGCTGCGCCTCACCGCCGGACAAAGTGGTGGCGGCTTGTCCCAGCTTGATGTAGGACAGGCCGACATCAATCAGCGTTTGCAGCTTTTTGGCGATGGCCGGCACAGGGTCAAAAAACTCCCGCGCATCCTCCACGGTCATCTCCAGCACTTCGTGAATATTTTTACCCTTGTAGTGCACTTCCAGGGTTTCACGGTTGTAGCGCTTGCCCTTGCAAGTATCACAGGGGACGTAAATATCCGGCAGAAAGTGCATTTCTACCTTGATGACACCGTCGCCCTGGCAGGCCTCGCAGCGGCCGCCCTTAACGTTGAAACTAAAGCGGCCGGGTTTATAGCCGCGGGAGCGGGCTTCCTGGGTGCCGGCGAAGAGCTCGCGGATTGGAGTGAAAATACCGGTGTAGGTGGCCGGATTGGAGCGGGGCGTGCGTCCGATGGGACTTTGGTCGATGTCGACGCATTTGTCGAAGTGCTCCAGTCCGGACACGGCCTTGTAGGGGGCCGCCTTAAGACTCGTGGCCTTGTTCAGGGCAGTGGCCGCGAGTGGATAGAGGGTGTTGTTGATCAGCGTCGACTTGCCGGAACCGGAGACGCCAGTGACGCAGGTGAAGAGCCCCACGGGAATTTCCAGATCGACATTTTTCAGGTTATTGCCACTGGCGCCCTCAATGCGCAACATATATTCCGGATCCGCCACGTAGCGCTCTTCGGGCACGGCAATTTTCTTTTTGCCGGAGAGATACTGGCCGGTAAGGGAGTGCGCACAGGCGGTCACCTCCTCGTGTGTGCCGGCCACTACTACTTCACCGCCGTGTACCCCTGCTCCCGGGCCGATATCGACGATAAAGTCCGCGCTGCGAATGGCGTCTTCGTCGTGCTCGACCACAATCACCGTATTGCCGATATCCCGCAGGTGCGTCAGGGTTTTTAGCAATCGCTCATTGTCGCGCTGGTGCAGGCCGATTGAGGGCTCGTCGAGAATGTACATCACGCCGACCAGTCCGGCGCCTATCTGGCTCGCCAGGCGGATACGCTGGGCCTCGCCGCCGGAGAGGGTTTCGGCGCTGCGGTTCAGGGTCAGATAATTCAGCCCCACATCCACCAGAAAACGGAAGCGGTCGCGCAGCTCTTTTAGTATTTTTTCTGCAATTTCTTTTTGCGCGCCTTCGAATTTCAGTTGGTGGGAAAAATAATCATAGGCGTCGCCCACCGGCATTTCGGTGATCTGAGCCAGTGTACGGTTGTCGATAAAGACGTGGCGGGCCTCGCGGCGCAGGCGCGCCCCTCCGCAGTTGGGGCATTTTTGGGTGCTCAGATACTTGGCCAGTTCCTCGCGCACGGATTGGGATTCGGTATCGCGATAACGGCGCTGGAAGTTGGGAATAATGCCCTCGAAGGCGTGGCGGCGCACGGTGACATCACCGCGGTCGTTCACATAGCTGAAATCAATCTGGGTGGAGCCGCTGCCGTAAAGGATGACCTCGCGGTGCGCCTTGCGCAGCTTCTTCCAGGGTTTGTCCAGATCGAAACCGTAGTGCTCGGCCAGGGAGCTGAGCATGTGGTAGTAGTAGACATTGCGCCTGTCCCAGCCGCGGATAGCACCCTCGGAAATACTGCTGCTCGGGTCCAGAATGACTTTTTCTTCGTCGAAGAACTGCTTTACCCCCAAACCATCGCAGGCGGGGCAGGCACCGGCGGGATTGTTGAAAGAAAAAAGGCGCGGCTCCAGCTCGTCGAGGGAGTAGTCGCACACAGGGCAGGCGTGGCGGGCGGAGAACAGCCGCTCTTCCTGGGCGCCCTCCATAAAAGCGATGGAGGCGATGCCTCCGGTCAGGGCGAGTGCCGTTTCGAAGGATTCCGCCAGGCGCAATTGCAGGTCGGCGCGCACTTTGAAGCGGTCTACCACAACCTCGATTGTGTGTTTCCTGCGCTTGTCCAGTTTCGGTGTGTCATCCAAGTCGCAGACCAGGCCGTCGATGCGGGCGCGTACGAAGCCGTCGCGGCGCAGCTGTTCGAAGACGTGCAGGTGTTCGCCCTTGCGGTCGCGCACCACCGGCGCCAGCAGCATCAGCTTGGTGCCTTCCGGCAGCGCCAGCACCTGATCCACCATCTGGCTCACTGTCTGCGCCTGCAGCGGTTCATCGTGGTCCGGGCAGCGCGGCTCGCCGACGCGGGCGAACAGCAAACGCAGATAGTCGTAGATTTCTGTGATGGTGCCGACAGTGGAACGGGGGTTGTGGGAGGTGGATTTCTGCTCGATAGAGATCGCCGGGGACAGGCCCTCGACTGTGTCCACATCCGGCTTTTCCATCATCGATAAAAATTGCCGCGCGTAGGTGGAAAGGGATTCCACATAGCGCCGCTGCCCTTCTGCGTAGAGCGTGTCGAATGCCAGCGAGGACTTGCCGGAGCCAGATAGCCCGGTGATCACAATCAACTTATCGCGGGGAATATCCAGGTCAATATTTTTGAGGTTGTGGGTGCGCGCACCCCTTACATAAATCGTGTCCACACTCTACCTGCCTGTCTGTTTGCGACCTGGGGCGAAAACCCGGGGCTTCGCGCCTGGTTTCTGCGGCGCGGGAAAACAGCCAAGTATAATCCTGCTACTAAGTGTGCCAAAATTCCCCGCTCCGAAAAGACCAGCAAAAGATTGACAACGCATGATCCCCGTCATTCTCTGCGGCGGCACAGGCTCGCGGCTTTGGCCTCTGTCCCGGGAAGCCTACCCAAAACAGTTTTTATCTCTGACCGGCAGCGACACCATGTTACAGGCCACGGCTCTGCGTCTCGATGGTATCGAAGAGGTGCAGGCCCCCATAGTGGTGTGTAACGAGGAGCACCGTTTTGCCGCCGCTGAACAGCTGCAAGAAATTGGCCACAAGGCGCAGGCAATACTGCTCGAGCCCTGTGCCCGGAATACAGCGCCAGCAATCGCTCTGGCTGCGCTCGCGGCATTGGAGACCGGGGCAGATCCTCTGCTGTTGGTATTGCCGGCGGATCATATGGTGGCTGATGTGGCCGCCTTCCAGAGGGCCGTGGCCGAAGCGTCTGCGCTGGCGGAGGCGGGCCACCTGGTGACTTTTGGGATAGTGCCCACTCGTGCGGAGACGGGTTACGGTTACATCCGCCGGGGCGAAGCTGTCGGCGAAGGGGGCTGGAAGGTAGCGGAGTTTGTAGAGAAGCCGGATGCAGCCACCGCCGAGCGCTACCTGGCCGACGGCGGTTACGCCTGGAACAGCGGTATCTTCCTTTTCCGGGCCGCACGCTATATCGAAGAGCTGGGCCAGCACCAGCCGGAAATACTCGATGCCTGCCGCGCCGCCTTTGCCGGAGCGGCGCGGGATTTGGACTTTACCCGGGTGGATGCGGAAGCTTTTTCTTCCTGCCCCGAGGATTCGGTGGACTACGCAGTGATGGAAAAGACCGAATCCGCGGCGGTGGTGCCGATGGATGCCGGATGGAGCGACGTGGGCTCCTGGTCTGCGCTCTGGGAACTGTCGGAACGGGACGATGACGATAATCTGTTGCACGGCGACGCGCTGGCGGAGGACAGCAGCGGCTGTCTGGTGCGCGCCGACAGCCGGCTGGTGGGATTACTCGGCGTGCGCGACCTGGTTGTGGTGGACACTGACGATGCCCTGCTGATCGCCGATAAGCAGCGGGTGCAGGAGGTAAAGAGGCTGGTGCAGCGTTTGAACGCCGCATCGCGCAGTGAGACCCGGCGACACCGCAAGGTCTACCGTCCCTGGGGTTACTATGACTCTATCGATGCGGGGCCGCGCTTTCAGGTCAAGCGCATCGTGGTAAAACCCGGACGGCAACTGTCCCTGCAAATGCATCACCACCGCGCCGAGCATTGGATAGTGGTGCGCGGTACAGCGAAGGTGACGCGAGGCGATGAAGAGCTATTAGTCACCGAGAATCAATCCACATACATCCCCCTGGGGGTGGTACACCGATTGGAGAATCCCGGCACCATCCCGCTGGAGTTGATCGAGGTGCAGTCCGGCAGTTATTTGGGAGAGGATGATATCGTCCGCTTCGATGACAGCTATGGCCGCGTGTAGGAGGGCTCTTTCCTCGGCGCGGAAGCGGGGCCCACAGCTTGCTGAGGTTTGTCAATACTCCGCCAGTGGTGGGTCTTCGGTCGCGCTGCCTAACGCTGTTACAATGCGCGCCTTGTTTACAGCTGTACCGGAAATCCGATGAACGCCTCCGAACGCCGCGCCCTCGCCGGTCTCGCTTCCCTCTATGTCTTCCGTATGCTCGGTCTGTTTATGGTGCTGCCGGTGATGACGGTTTACGGGGCCGATTACCGCGGCAGCACGCCGGCGTTGTTGGGGATGGCCCTTGGTGTTTACGGTCTCAGTCAGGCACTGCTGCAAATTCCGCTGGGCATGCTGTCGGACCGCTGGGGGCGCAAACCGGTGATGTACGCAGGCCTCGCTCTGTTCGCTTGCGGCAGTCTGGTCGCGGCTTTGACCGACTCTGTATACGGGCTTATCGCCGGCCGTATGCTGCAGGGCGCCGGGGCCATAGCCGCGGCCACTATGGCGTTGGTGGCGGATCTGACCCGCGATGAAAATCGGGGTATCGCCATGGCGGTAATCGGCGCGGCTATCGGGGTGGCTTTTATGCTCGCCGCGGTGCTGGGGCCGCTCCTCGCCGGTGCGGGCGGGCTGTCGGCCATCTTTTGGGTGACTATGGCGCTGGCACTTGTGGGCATGCTGCTATTGTGGCGCCTGGTGCCCACTCCGGAGTCTCCGCGGCGGCCAGCGGTTGTTCGCGGCGGGCTGGGTGCGGTTCTGGGCAATGGCTCTGTCTGGCGCCTGGCTAGTGGAGCCTTCTTCCTTCACTTGCTGTTGACGGCGCTCTTCGTGCCGCTGCCGCTGGTGCTGGTAGAAACTCTGGGGCTGCCGGCTGGCTCGCACTGGAAAATATATGGCCCGATTATGCTGGGAGCCTTTGTCGTTATGTTGCCGCTGATGCGCTTGGCGGAGCGCAGGGGGCGAGTGCGTGAGGCCATGCTGGCGGCTCTGTTTGCACTGGGTGCCGGCGCGGGTGCGCTCCGGGTGGAGTCCGGTTTTCCACTGTTGGCTTTGCTGTCGGTTTTCTTTATCGCCTTCAATCTGCTGGAGGCATTGATGCCAGCGCAGTTGACCCGGGAAGCGCCCGCGGAGGCCCGCGGCGCCGCATCCGGGCTCTATGCCACTGTGCAGTTCCTCGGTGTCTTCACCGGTGGGGTGTGCGGGGGTTGGTTGTTTAATTTCGGCGGCGCCGGAGCAGTAGTGGTGATGATTTTCACAGTCTTGCTGTTGTGGGCGTTGCTATGGTGTTTATTGCTTTGGCGCGGCAGAACTGCTGGCACTTGCTAACCGGTTGCGCCTGTTGTGTGCCGCTGGATAAATATCCATAATTTGCAAAGTTTATTTTCGGAATCCGTACTGGACCGGTTCCACAGCTACGAGAGGAGAGGCCCATGGCCAGCAGGGGTATCAACAAAGTTATTCTGATCGGTAATCTGGGGTCAGACCCGGAAACCCGCTATATGCCCAGCGGCGGCGCCGTGACCAATGTCAGCTTGGCGACGTCAGAGTCCTGGAAAGACAAGCAGACCGGGCAGCCCCAGGAGCGCACAGAGTGGCATCGGGTGGTCTTTTTTAACCGCCTGGCCGAGATCGCCGGTGAGTATCTGCGCAAGGGCTCCAAAGTCTATGTAGAGGGGCGCCTGCAGACCCGCAAGTGGCAGGATCAGAACGGCCAGGACCGCTATACCACGGAAATTGTGGCCAACGAGATGCAGATGCTCGACAGCCGCGGTGAGCAGGGCGGTTTTAATCAGGGCATGGGCGGCGGCCAGGGCGGCTATCAGCAGCAGGGCGGCGGTCAGGCTGACCCCTATGCCCAAGGCCGATCAGCGCCCTCGCCGATGGCGCCTTCCACCAATCCGTCGGGACAGCAGCCGAACCAGGCGCCCTCTGGTGGTTTCGACAACAGTTTCGATGACGATATTCCCTTCTAAGGTCCCGTCAGTCCCGTGCAGGAGCATCACACCGGTTATCAGCCGGATTCCGTCGCGGTAATCGGCGTTGGCAGCGCCCTGGACGCCGCGCTGCAGAAACGCCTGCAGCGCGCCGGGTTTCGCGTGCAGCTGTTGGCCGCGGCAGAGTTGGGTGAGTTGCGTCCGGGATCCATTGTGATCAATGCCTCTGCTTGCGGGGGACGTCGGGGCATGTCCACCGCACTGGATGTGTGCGAGCAGCTCGCGCAGATAAATAGCGGCAATCTGATCCATCTGTCCTCTTGTCAAGTATTCAGGGGCGGCGAGCGCAAAGTTTACGATGAGGAGGCTCTGCCGCAGCCGGACTGCGAAGCCGGGTGCGAGTGGCTGGCCTGTGAAGCGGCGCTGGGCGGGTGCGAAAACCTGATCACATTGCGTTTCGGCTGGATGGTGGACCTCGATGAAGATGCCTTGCTGGGGCGTATCTTGCGGAGTCTGGTGGCGGGTCGGCCTGTGTCCCTGGACGATCAGAGTCGCGGCAGTCCGGTGACTGTGTCGGACATGGCCAGGGTCACGGTGGCTGTGGCGCAGCAGCTGGCCAGTGGCGCCCCCTCATCCGGCATCTACCACTACGGTTCCGCGGATAGTTGCACGGCCATGGAGTTTGCGCGGGAAGTGGTGGAGCGCGCCCAGTCTTTTTGTGACGAGGACCTATCTGCAGCGCTCAGCCCGTTGGAGGAAGGGGAAGCCCGCAGTGTAGTCCTGGCCTGCGGAAAATTGCGCGATGTGTTTGGAATACAGCAGCGCAGCTGGCGCCAGGGGCTGACCCGGCAGGTGGAGTTGTGGCTGGAGCGGCTGGGAAAAATGCGGCGCGACGAATTCGCGCTTTGAGGCTGTGCAGGTCCCTGGCCAGTCGCGCGGCATAGTAGGCGGGAAGGTGCGGAAGCTCTGTTCCGCACCCGGCGAATTACTCGACCTTGTCGAATATTAGGCAGGCGTTGGTACCGCCGAAGCCAAAGCTGTTGGACATGGCGCGACCGATCTCTTGTTCCCGCATCTGAGTCACCAAGTCCATACCTTCGGCGGCGGGATCCAGATTGTCCACGTTGGCCGAAGCGGCGATAAAGCCGTTCTGCATCATCAGCAGGCAGTAAATGGCCTCTTGCACACCGGCGGCGCCCAGAGAGTGGCCGGTCAGGGACTTGGTGGAGGCGAAGGCTGGCACCTTGTCGCCGAAGACCTCGCGCATAGCCTTGAGTTCCGCCACGTCACCGACTGGTGTCGAGGTGCCGTGGGTATTGATGTAGTCCACCCCGCCTTCCAATCCTTTGCCGTCCATCCCGCCCAGTGCCTGCTGCATGCAGCGCACGGCGCCTTCCCCGCTGGGGGCCACCATGTCGTAGCCGTCGGAGGTGGCGCCGTAACCAACGAGCTCCGCGTAGATTTTGGCGCCGCGAGCCCTGGCGTGTTCCATTTCCTCCAGTACAAGGCAGCCGCCGCCACCGGCGATTACGAAGCCGTCCCGGTCCGCGTCGTAGGGGCGGGAGGCGCGGGTGGGCTCATCGTTGTATTTAGTGGAGAGGGCGCCCATGGCATCAAACAGATGAGTCAGGCTCCAGGCCAGTTCTTCGCCGCCACCAGCAAAGACGATATCCTGCTTGCCCATCTGGATCAGCTCAGCACCATTGCCGATACAGTGCGCGCTGGTGGCGCAGGCGGAGGAGATGCTGTAGTTGACGCCCTTGATTTTGAAAGGGGTGGCCAGGCAGGCCGATACAGTGCTGCCCATCACCTGAGGCACCCGGTAGGCGCCGACGCGGCGTACGCCCTTTTCCTTCAGAGTCTGCGCAGCGTCGATGATCTCGCGGGTGGCGGTGCCGCCGGAGCCCATTACTATGCCGGTGCGGGGATTGGAAATATCGCTTTCCTCCAGGCCGGACATGGCGACGGCTTCTTTCATCGCGATGTATGCGTAAGCGGCGGAGTCCCCCATAAAGCGCAGCACCTTGCGGTCGATATGCTCCTTGAAATCGATATCCACCGGGCAGGCGACCTGACTGCGCAGGCCCAGTTCGCGGTACTCCTCCATAAAGCGGATGCCGCTGCGTCCCGCTTTTAGGGAAGCGGTCACTTCCTCTGTATTGGTACCGATGCAGGAAGTGATGCCCATTCCGGTAATAGCAACCCGGCGCATAGTGATCTCCAGTAAGACTTTTCGACAGTGTACCTAGTTATTCTTGTCAGAATAAGTTTGCGGCGAACGTGTCGGGTCGGACTCAAAAATTATCGGTGCGGGTAAACAGGCCCACACGCAGGTCTTTTGCCGTATAGATCTCGCGGCCGTCCACGGAGACAGTGCCGTCGCCGATACCCATGACCAGTTTCCGCTCCACTAGGCGACTCATCTGGATGTGGTAGGTGACCTTTTTGCTTGTCGGCAGTATTTGACCGGTGAACTTCACTTCGCCGCAACCGAGCGCGCGGCCGCGACCGGGGTTGCCCTTCCAGGCCAGGAAGTAGCCAAGCAGCTGCCACATGGCATCCAGTCCCAGACAGCCCGGCATCACCGGATCGCCGGGGAAATGGCATTCGAAGAACCAGAGGTCCGGGTGTATATCCAGCTCGGCGATCAATTCGCCCTTGCCGTAGGCCCCACCGTCTTTAGAAATGTGGGTGATGCGGTCGAGCATCAGCATATTGGGGGCGGGCAACTGGGCGTTGCCGGGACCGAACATCTCACCGCGTGAGCAAGCCAGCAGTTCTTCTTTGCTGTAGCTGCTTTTTTGAACAAAATTACTCATTTTCTCCCCGTCTTTGGGTGTTTGCGCCATCGACCTTGGGCGCTTTTGCAAGAGCGGGCATTCTAAGGTTTGAGGATAGCTTGTCCAGTCGGTCATGATCCTATCTGTGACCGATATGGGGCTGTCTGCCACAAAGCTGTAACATTTGCCCGCAAGGGGGAGCGCCAGGTGGGCGGCGATTTATGGCATCCCATGTGCATGATTTGTGTAACAAAATTGTGATAAGTTTCGTCGTTTGACGCGGGATGACGCTGCGAAACAGAGAGAGCAGAGGATAAGAATGCTGAAAAAATGTCTATTCCCGGTTGCCGGCTACGGCACCCGGTTCCTGCCGGCCACCAAGGCCATGCCCAAAGAGATGCTGCCCCTGGTGAACAAGCCGCTGGTGCAATACGGGGTAGAAGAGGCGATTGAGGCCGGGCTCACCGAAATTGGCTTTGTGACCGGTCGCGGTAAGCGCGCCATCGAGGACCATTTCGATACCAATTTCGAGCTGGAGCAACAGATTGCCGGCACCAGCAAGGAGAAATATCTCGAGTGCATTCGCCGTGTTATTAGTGACGCCAGCTTCTCCTATACGCGCCAGGGGGAAATGCGCGGCCTTGGCGACGCGATATTACAAGGCCGGCGCCTGATCGGTGATGAGCCTTTCGCCGTCGTGCTGGCGGACGACCTGTGCCTGAACGAAGAGCTGGGTGTTCTGGGGCAGATGGTGCAGCTATACAAGCAGTTCCGCTGCAGCATTGTGGCTGTGGAAGAAGTGCCCAGGGAACAGATCCATAAATTTGGTGTTATCGCCGGCAATGAGATCAAGCCGGGTCTCTATCAGGTCACCGACATGGTGGAGAAGCCGCCCGCCGAGGAGGCGCCCAGTAATATGGCCATTATCGGTCGCTATATTCTCACTCCGGACATCTTCGAACTCATCCGCGAGACGCCACCGGGCAAGAACGGAGAAGTGCAGATAACTGATGCCTTGCTGGCGCAGGCGCAGCGCGGCTGTGTATTGGCCTATGCGTTTAAGGGACGCCGCTTCGACTGCGGCTCCGTGGATGGCTTTATCGAAGCCACCAACTACGTCTACGAAAATGTCTATCTGCCGGAGCAAGCCCGAATCGACGCCGCGGAGAAAAAGTAAATGACCGAGCTGACCTGCTTCAAGGCCTACGACCTGCGCGGGCGGGTGCCCGATGAGTTGAACGCCGATATCGCTTATCGCGTCGGCCGCGCTTTCGCTCAGTTCCTGGGCGCAAAACGCGTGGTTGTAGGGCACGATATCCGCCTGACGAGCGGCGAGTTGACCGATGCCCTGGCGGACGGCTTGCGCGATGCGGGCGCCGACGTATTCCATATCGGTCAGTGCGGTACCGAAGAGGTTTATTTCGCCACCTTTCACGGCGGTTTTGATGGCGGTATCTGCGTGACCGCCAGTCATAATCCGATGGACTACAACGGAATGAAGTTTGTGCGCGCTGGCGCGCGCCCGATCAGCGGTGATACGGGCCTCAAGGATATCAAGCGCTTGGCGGAAGAAAACGATTTCGCAGCGGTGGAAAAACGCGGTGATATCGCCCGCTATGAGCACCGGGCTGACTTTGTTCAACACCTGCTGGGCTATGTGGATGTCGAGGGGCTCAAACCGCTCAAGCTGGTGGTCAATGCCGGCAATGGCGGCGCCGGTAGCGTGGTGGATGCGCTGGCACCCCATTTGCCGTTCGAGTTTGTGCGGATACACCACGAGCCGGACGGCAGCTTTCCCAATGGTATCCCCAATCCCATTCTGCCAGAAAACCGCGGGGCCACCGCGGCGGCGGTGCGCGAGAGCGGTGCTGACTTCGGTATCGCCTGGGATGGGGATTTTGATCGCTGCTTTTTCTTTGATGAGAACGGCGACTTTATTGAAGGCTACTATGTGGTTGGCCTGCTGGCTGAAGCCTTCCTTTCGAAGCACAAGGGTGCAAAAGTCGTTCACGATCCGCGCCTGGTCTGGAATACCCAGGACATCGTCCGTGCCGCTGGCGGTGAAGCTATTCAGAGCAAGACGGGACATGCCTTTATCAAGGAGCGTATGCGCGCGGAAGACGCCATCTATGGCGGGGAAATGAGTGCGCACCACTACTTCCGGGATTTCGCTTATTGCGACAGCGGAATGATTCCCTGGCTGCTGGTGGCCGAGCTGGTCAGTCGCAGTGGCAAGCCGTTGTCCCAGTTGGTGGGTGAGCGTATGGCCGCTTTCCCCTGCTCCGGTGAAATCAACTCCAAGGTGGCAGATCCGGCCACTTTGCTGAAAGTGGTGGAAGAGAAGTATGGTCCCGCTGCCGAAAGCGTAGAGCACGTGGATGGCCTCAGCGTCGCCTTCGCTGATTGGCGCTTCAACGTGCGCATGTCCAATACCGAGCCGGTGGTGCGCCTGAATGTAGAGTCCCGCGGGGATAAAGTGCTGATGAAAGAGAAGACCGAGGAGCTGCTGCGTTTGATTCGCGGCTGATAGGAACTTTCACGGGCCAAGGGGCGGGCTCAAATCCGCCCCCTCAAAAAAACGTCAGGTGGACCTTTCCACGGCAAAACTCGCCAGTTGCAGCAAAGCGGTCTTCTGATCCCCCTCCGGCAGAAACGCCAGCCGATTTTTCGCCTCGTCCGCAGCCGCTCGCGCCCGCTCCATGGTGTATTCCAGGGCGCCACAGGACTCGATTGCCTCGACAATTTCCGCCAGCTTTGCACTGCTGCGCTGCTCAATTGCTTCGCGGACCAGGGCCGCCTGCGCTTTTGAGCCGTTGGCCATGGTGTAGATCAACGGCAGGGTCGGCTTGCCTTCCGCCAAGTCGTCTCCGACATTTTTGCCCAGCTCTTCGGGGTTACCGCGGTAGTCGAGGGCGTCATCCACTAACTGGAAAGCCAGGCCGAGGGCGCGGCCGTAGTGCTTTAGCGCTTCCCGCTGCTGTGGCGGGCACCCGGCCAGTACCGCAGCGGTTTCACAGGCGGCCTCGAACAGGGCGCCTGTTTTCTTGTGGATCACGGTAAAGTAATTTTCCTCGCTCACCGCCGGATCCCCGGCATTGACCAGCTGCTGAACTTCGCCTTCGGCAATGGTGTTAGTGGTTTCCGAGAGGATGGCCATGATCTTCATATTTTGCAGCGCGACCATCATCTGAAAAGCGCGTGAGTAGAGGAAGTCGCCCACCAGCACGGCGGGGGCGTTACCCCATTTGGCGTTGGCGGTCAGGCGGCCGCGGCGCCTGTCGGAGGTGTCCACCACGTCGTCGTGCAGCAGGGTGGCTGTGTGGATAAACTCGATAATCGCTGCCAGGTCAATGTGGTCGGCGCCCTTGTAGCCGACGGCGCGGGCACACAGGAGTACCAGCAGTGGGCGGAGACGCTTGCCGCCAGCTTCAACCAGGTAGTGGCCGATGTTTTCCACCAGGGGAACGTCGGAGTGCAGTTGGTCTAGGATGCGCTGGTTGACCGCGGCAAAGTCATCGGCGGCGGCCCGGTGAAAAGGCAGCATGCGAGGGTTCCTTGTACTACTTGAGCGTGATTTGCCGGGGTGTCCGGCTGGCGAAAGGCGCTATTGTATCAACCGGATGAATTGATTAGAATCTGCGCCCCGCTTAAACCGGGCCCTGGGTTCGGTGGCGGTTCGAGTGAAATAACACGGCGCAAGCTCCCAAAATGCGGATAATGGCTCACTGCTAGGGCCTGCCGCTGCTTCGTGTCGTCCGTATCGGAGCATAGATATGTACGCTGTAATTGAGAGCGGTGGCAAGCAGCACCGCGTGGAAGAGGGCGAGGTTCTTCGCCTGGAAAAGCTGGAAGTAGCCACCGGCGAAACCATTGATTTCGACAAGGTGCTGATGGTTGTTGATGGCGACAAGATCAACATCGGTGCCCCCGTTGTAGACGGCGCTAAAGTGACTGCCGAAGTGGTCAGCCACGGTCGCGGCGAGAAGGTGAAAATCATCAAGTTCCGCCGTCGCAAGCACTCCATGAAGCGTCAGGGCCACCGCCAGTGGTATACCGAAGTGAAAATCACTGGTATCAAGGCATAACAGAGGAGTAACGACTCATGGCACACAAGAAAGCTGGCGGTAGTACGCGCAACGGTCGCGATTCCGAAAGTAAACGCCTGGGCGTGAAGCGCTTTGGCGGCCAGTCTGTAGTGGCAGGCAATATCATCGTGCGTCAGCGCGGCACCAAGTTCCACGCCGGCGTCAACGTAGGCATGGGCAAGGACCACACCCTGTTCGCCACTGCGGATGGTGTTGTGAAGTTCGAGGTGAAGGGTCCTCACAAGCGCAAGTTTGTTTCTATTGAAACTGCCTGAGCGGCTCTGTACCCGATGTTCACAAAAAGCCCCGCTTGAGCGGGGCTTTTTGTTGTCTGGAGGGCTTAGAATGTCCGTGGCGCCGGCAGTTCGCTGGCAATTGGCGGGGTTGAAGGCCGAGCAGATTACACTGCGGTAGAGGAAAACAAGCGCTACAGCGGCGGAGTGAGCATGAAATTTGTCGATGAGGCCTCTATTCACGTCCAGGCCGGAAAGGGGGGTAACGGTTGCCTGAGCTTTCGGCGGGAAAAGTTTGTCGAGAAGGGTGGTCCGGATGGCGGTGACGGCGGCGATGGCGGTTCCGTCTACCTAGTTGCCGATGACGCCATGAATACACTGGTGGATTACCGCTACCAGACCCGTTATGCGGCCGGCAGCGGCGAGCCCGGCCGCGGCCGCAACTGCACTGGAGCCAAGGGCGAGGATCTGATTTTAAAGGTGCCGGTAGGTACCACAGTGATCGATGTGGATACCGGGGAGACGCTCGGCGACATGACCGAGGTCGGCGAGCGCCTGCTGGTGGCCCAGGGCGGCTTTCACGGTCTCGGTAACACGCGTTTTAAATCCAGCACCAACCGCGCGCCGCGCCAGACTACCAATGGTACCCCGGGTGAAGAGCGCAACCTGAAGCTTGAGCTGAAAGTGCTGGCGGACGTGGGCATGCTCGGACTGCCGAACGCCGGCAAGTCCACTTTTATCCGCGCTGTGTCCGCGGCCAAACCCAAGGTGGCCAACTATCCGTTTACTACGCTGGTGCCCAACCTGGGTGTGGTCCAGGTGCAGAAGCATCGCAGCTTTGTGATTGCCGATATCCCCGGTCTGATCGAGGGGGCTGCTGAGGGGGCCGGCCTGGGTATCCGCTTCCTCAAGCATCTGACTCGCTGTCGGGTGCTGTTGCACTTGGTGGACCTGGCTCCGTTCGACGATTCGGACCCGGTGGAAAACGCCCGTGTTATTGAGCGGGAGTTGGCCGCTTTTAGTCCCACTCTGGCCGGGCGTGAGCGCTGGTTGGTGCTGAGTAAAACCGACTTGGTGCCGGCCGCAGAGCTCGATCAGCGCTGTGATGCGATCGTCGAGGCCCTGGATTGGAAGGGGCCGGTGTTCCGGGTGGCAGCCATCCGCGGCGAGGGTACGGACTTGCTTGCGGGGCGCCTGATGGACTACCTGGAGGAGCGCAGGGCCGAAGAGGTTGCCGATCCCGAAGCGGCCGCCGCGGAGCTTGAGTCCCAGCGTCAGATGCAGCGCGAGGCTCGTGTGCGTATTGAGGAGTTGAGGGAAATTCAGCGTGCCAAACGCCGTGCAGCCAAAGGGCTGGACGACGATGATGAGGACGACGATTACGATGTCGAGATAGAATACCGGCACTAATGCAGCATTCGGAGCCGCCCTGCGCGGCCTGCGATTTTTTTCTCCTCTCCCGCTTGCGGGGCAGGTCGAGGGGGCAACTTGAGCGCCAGTGGCGCCTATCAAAGGGGTTGGGAGCGGGAAAATGGACTCCGGTTCGTCTCGTCAGCGGCTTGCATCAGGCAAGCGCTGGGTTATCAAAATCGGCAGTGCTCTACTAACCGATAATGGACGGGGGGTAAACCGCGCGGCCATTTTAAACTGGGCGGGGCAGATAGCGGCGCTGCGCGATCGCGGAATAGAGGTAATTCTTGTTTCCTCCGGCGCCGTCGCGGCGGGTATGGACCGCCTCGGCTGGCGCCGGCGCCCCGAATCTATTCATCAGTTGCAGGCGGCCGCCGCCATAGGTCAGAGCCGCTTGGTGCAGGTGTACGAACACGCCTTCGGTCAATTCGATTGCCGTGTGGCGCAGATATTGCTCGACCACGACGATCTTTCCGACCGCACCCGCTATCTGAATGCGCGCAGTACTCTGCGGACGCTGTTGTCTCTTGGTGCCGTACCCATCGTCAATGAAAACGATACGGTGACTACTGACGAGATTCGGTTTGGCGACAACGATACTCTGGCGGCACTAGTGGCCAATCTGGTTGAGGCGAATGCGCTGCTGATCCTAACGGATGCCGACGGCCTCTTCTCCCAGGACCCCCGCGACAATCCCCAGGCGGAGTTGATTGGAGAGGCGTCGGCTGCGGATCCGAAGCTGTTAACCATGGCGGGGGGGGCCCGCAGTGGCCTCGGTCGCGGTGGTATGGCTACCAAGGTGCGCGCCGCGCAGCTGGCGGCTCGGTCTGGTGCCTGCACTGTAATCGCTGGTGGCGCGCGGGAGAGCGTAATTGAGAGAGTCTGTGCCGGCGAGCCGCTGGGGACCATGCTGACGCCCGAGTCTGACCCCTTGACCGCGCGCAAGCGCTGGCTGGCAGGCCAGCTGCAGGTGCGCGGTGCTTTGACCTTGGACAGCGGCGCCGAGTTGGCGTTGCGCACAGGGGGCAAGAGCCTGTTGGCCGTTGGTGTTACCGCTGTGGAGGGGCGCTTTCATCGCGGCGAGCTGGTTTCCTGCCGCAACAGTGCCGGTGAGGAGATAGCTCGAGGCTTGGTCAATTACGATAGTGGTGAGGCGGCGAAGATACTCCGCCAGCCGTCGGAGAAGTTTGTGGAACTGCTCGGTTACCGCGACGACGATGAGTTGATCCATCGCGACAACCTGATACTGTTGTAGGCGAATTAGCTTTTTGTTTTCTCTTCGCCGATTGTGGGGGAGGGGAGGTGCAGCCGTTTCGGGCGATGAAGGCGGGGAGAGACGATGAGATTGGGTTTCTTTCGGGCGGATGTGCGCCGCCTGCTGCTGGATACTCTGGTGGTTCTGATCGGTGTTCTGGCGGCGCTGCTGGTGAATAATATCCGCGAAGAGATGGTGGCGAAGCAGGCCGCGCGCGAGGCGACGGACCGGCTGCTGCAGGAAATGGCGCTCAACGCCGAAGAGTTGCGCAGCTTTCGCGAGATGGTTGATGTGCGGCTGTCGGCGCTGCTCGATCTGCGCCAGGAGTTGCCGGCAGACAAGAGTCTGCGGGAGCTTATTGGGCGTTTCCACGGTTATCGGATTTTGGATTTGGATGACTCCTCCTGGGAGTACCTGTCCCACAATGCCTTGGCGAGCTCGGTCGACCCTGAATTGCTGCACGAGGCTTTTGCTTTGTACAGTGTTAATGCCCAGTTTGAGGAGTTGAACGGGCGGATTCACGATATTGTTTATTCGGAGCTCTTTGTGTCTCCGGACAAGGTGTTGATGGCCATTGATATCTCGGAGGCCGTCATGAGGCAGCAGTTGCGGTGGGCGGATGAGCTCCTGCCCAAGTACGAGCGCTTTTTGGATCGCTATTCTGGTGAGGAAGGTGAAGGTAAGGCTCGCGGTTAGCTTTGGGGCAGTTTCAGATTACCCACAAAAAAGCCCCGCCGTTGGCGGGGCTTTTTTGTGGGTAACTTCAGGGGGTTCCCCTGCGTAGCTACTTAAGCAGCCAGCTTCTTGATTTGCGCGTTCAGGCGGCTCTTGTGACGGGCGGCCTTATTCTTGTGAATAATGCCTTTGTCCGCTATGCGGTCGATCACTGGTACCGCTTCTGCGTAGGCTGCTTTGGCTTTTTCCGCGTCGCCTGCATTGATGGCCGCAACTACCTTCTTGATGTAGGTGCGCACCATGGAGCGCAGACTGGCGTTGTGCTTGCGGCGCTTGTCGTTTTGGCGCGCGCGTTTCTTCGCTTGAGGTGAGTTGGCCACCGGTTGCTCCTGTCTGGAATCTTAATAAATCTCTAACTAACAGGCCCCGTGGGCCCGATCGGGACGCGACATTATCCCCACCGCTGGTTGTTTGTCAACCGCTGGGGAGGGTTGTGCGCGGCGCTGGTCTAGCGGGGCAGTTCGAGAGTGAAGATCACCCCGCTGCCGTCTTCGCGGTTGGTCGCCGTCAGGCGCCCGCGGTGGAAATCGGCGATTAGCCGGGCGATATGCAGGCCCAGGCCCAGGTGGCCCGCTTTGCCCCCGTCGTCGCGTATTGAGACAAGGGAGTCGAACAGCTTTTGTGTATAGCCTTCCGGCAGCAATGGGCCGTCGTTTTCCACCGACAGCCGGTACCAGTCCGCCGACGGCTGCAGCGAGACCCGAATCTCACTGCCGGCGGGCGCGAAACTGCAGGCGTTATCCACCAGCTTGTCCAGCAGCTGGGCCAGTAGTTCCGGAGCGCCGCAAAGCGGCATTGTGCCGTAGGGTTTCTCCAGAGTGAATTTGTGCCCTGGCTGGGCGTCCGCGTAGCTTTGTATCAGCACTTCCAGCAGGTCCGCCAAATCGAAGTCTTCCCTTTCCGCCTGTTGGATGCTGGCTTCTAGATGGCTGGCGGCGGCCAGACTGTTGAGAATGCCGGAAAGGCGGGCGCTGCCCTCCATGGCCCGCTCGGCGTAGCGGCGGTTCTGTTCGTCGAGCGTCCCGGCGGCCAAGTTGTCGAGGGACGAACGTACGACGGCCAGGGGGGTGCGCAATTCGTGGGACAGTTTGCTCGCCAGGGTACGCAAATACTGGTGGTACTGATCCAGCTCGGCGAGCAGGCTGGCGAAGGCTCGATTCAGCGCGCCCAGTTCGTCGTCCATGCGCGAGCGGGGGAAGTTGCCGCGCAATTTCCCGCTGGCATCTACGGCATTTTGCGCCGCGCGATGCAGGCGGCGGATGCGCCAGGACAGCCAGCTGGCGTAACCCAGCAGAAGTAACAGCGCAGTACCGGCAGCGACACAACTGATCAGCCACAGGCGATGGGCGGCGGACTCTGTCAGGGACTGTAGTACCTGGCCGGATTGCAGAGCGATAACCCGGCCCAGCAAGGGGCGCTCGACGACATCGTCGGCGCGGGTGACGACTGGCACGCTGACGGCGCCGATGCGGCTCGCGAAAGGGCCGCGGAACCATTGCCGGGCGGTGACGCGGTTTTGGGTCAGGGTTGAGGGCAGAGTGTCCTCTGGCATGGGGGACTGGGGCTCTCCGCTCAGCAGTCGGCGGTAGATCCAGCTGCGCAGCCAGAATTGCGATTCTTTTTCATAAGCCGCTTCTATCTGTCCGCTGCCGGCGAGCAGGAAGCCCTCGCTGTCCACAACAGCCAAATGCAGTTGGGGGCGCGCGAAATGATCCAGTTCCGCCTGCAGTTGGGGCAGGGGCCGCACCAGCTTGCCGGGGCGGCCGTCCGCAGGCAGGGTGCCGGCGTTGCGCCGGGGCTGGCCGCCATCGCTGTCGGCGCGGTCGGCGATCTCCAGCGCCAGCTCTCCGCCCGTCAAGGAAAGGGGGATGGCCATTTCCAGCTGATAGCCGCTGGCGGAGGAAGTCCAGCGGCCGCGCAGACGCAGTTCCCTTTCATCTGTGCCGCGGGAGGGGTTGTGCCAGAGGGCGTGGACTGGCCCCTGGCTAGCGACCGGCAGGGTGTAGTGGTGGTCAGCGGTGTGGATTGCGACTGCGTCGCCGCTGGCCAAAAGGCCTGTGCGCGGATCGTGGTGGGCGGGGGTGCGGTCGGCCACGGTCAACAACAGATAGACGTGATTGTCGAACTGGCCCAGGGTCACCTGCGCGAAGGGGCTGCCGTCCGTGTCTGGCAGTTGTCGTGCCGGCAACCGCCACTGGCGCCATTCATCGCCGTAGCCGTCGAGCAGCGGTGCCTGGGGCAGGGGGTGCAAATAGAGTTGTGCGCCCGGCGGTCGGGCGTGGCGTTCGGGGTCCGGGGCTATCAGTTGCGGCGCGCTGGCAAGCCTCGCTGCCACAGCGCTGGCGGTGGCCTCCAGGGCTTGGATCTGCCCTTGGGCCAGCGCTTGCTCCACTTGGCGCAAGTATTGGCAGCCGGCCCAGGGCAGTGCCAGGGCGACCAGGCTGACGAGTAGTAGCTGGCGGCGCAGTTTCACGCTGTCATCCTATGCAGTGACAAACGGGTTGGGAAGGCGGGGCGCCCATAGCGCGACTGTCCCGGCCGCAGCTGAGACTTTTCCGTGGCGGTGTGGAGAGGGAAGTGGGACGCGTCTTTTGTGGTCATGACCTGCACCGTCAGGGTGCCTTCCCTCAGGCTCGCCATCGGTAGCCCATACCGTAGGCAGTGGCGATCGCGTTGAATTCGGCATCCAGGGCCTGGAATTTGCGCCGGATGCGCTTTACGTGGGAGGTGATAGTGTTGTCATCCAATACCACACGCGCCGCTTCCATCAGCTGGCTGCGGGACTTTACATGGCCGGGACGTTTGGCCAGGGCGTGCACTATCCAGAATTCGGTCACTGTCAGGTCTACGCGCTCGCCGTTCCAGTGGCAGTGCAGGCGAGAAATGTCCAGCTCCAGCTTGCCTTGAGTGAGGGTTTCACTGTCGTCGCTCTGATCCCGCAGTACGCTGACACGGCGCAGCAGGGCGTTGATGCGCGCCTGCATATGGGGCAGGGAGATATCTTTGGTCAGGTAGTCGTCGGCGCCGAGGCGCAGGCCCGAGATGATGTCCAGCTCCGAGTCGCGTGCGGTTAGAAAAAGGATCGGCAGGGTGGGCGCCATGGCGCGCAGTTCGCGGCACAGTTCGAAACCGCCCTCCACTTCGGCGCCCAATCCCACATCGATCACGGCCAAGTCAGGGAGTCTCTGCCGAAAGGCATCCAGTGCCGCGGGGCGAGATTCGTAGAGTTCGACCCGGTAGCCGCTGCGGCGCAGGGCGTCGCGGTAGTTTTCAGCGATGGCGCGTTCGTCTTCAACAATGGCGATGGTGGCGGTCATAGGTAAAGGCGCGAGTGTTCTGGTACAAAGTTGGAATCCGTTCTGACGCCCTCCGGCGGTGCGGTGCGGCGATGTCGCAGGATGATGCCTTATTGGCGCGAAATCAAAAAGGCGGACGGCAGGCGCCCGCAAGTACATCAAGTACAACAGGGGTTCGCACTGGAGGGGTATAAGTGGGCCGGTGCGCTGCCTGGATTTTCGGTCCGGGCAAGGCCGTGCGGCCCATAGTTCTTACGCGGATGAGTCAGAGGTTGCGCGGCACTCAGAAGTTACCGGCCATGGATTCCGGCAAGTTGAAGTGGATGTCAACGCGGCGCTCCATTGCGTAGGCGTCGGCATCGCCGCGCGGGGCCTTGGAATGGGTGGCGCCCAGTGCCTGGCGGCTGATGCGGGTGGCATCGACGCCGTAGCTTTCCAGTGCCCGTTGGACGGAAAGAGCGCGTTGGTCGGACAGCACATTGTTATAACCGTCGCTGCCGCGGGGATCGGCCCGTCCTTCAAGGCGCACGTGTAACTGGGGGTGGCGGTTGAGAAAGTTTGCCAGCGCTTCAACCTGGCGCAGCTGGCCTTCTTTCAGCTGGTCATCGCCGGTGGTGAAGAGCAGTTGAAACCGCAGGGAGTCGACGGCGAGCTCGTTGGCGTCGTTGGCCGACAGTCGCGCGGCGTCGAGTTGTTGTGCCAGATCGTTCAGTTCTGCGCGGCTCTCGGTCAATTGTGTCGCCAGCATGTCTGCCTCTTCTGCTTGTTTGATCTGCTCGCCCAGCCAGGCTCCGCCCAGGGCACCGGCGATAAACCCGACCGGACCACCCACTGCGGCGCCGGCTACCGCGGCTCCGGTAAATACAGTGGCCTGCTTGGCCGGTGTGAGCTTCGATCCCTGGAACCCTTCTCGCTGCTCTGTTGCCTGAGCGCCGGTGGCAATGAGGGAACCCAGAGTCGCAACCATCAGTACTTTTTTCATAATCCGTCTCCTTGCGGTATGTCGGTCTTCAGAGGGGCCAACGCTGTTTCCGGCCCGGTTGAGACTTATTTAATAACCGCAAAGAGGCGCTCAAATGGCGCGGCTATGGCGAACTCAAGCGCAATTATGGCGAAATATGGCAACCGCCCCGCGCGCTCACCGATCTTGCTTCCCTTTGGCTGGTCTGCCGCCTTGGCGGTGGTAACGGTTGTCGCGAGGCGCTTCTATGCGCACTCTTATCCGCTGCGGACGCGGGCCGAGTGCCACTGCGACATACAGCACCAATGCCAGTGCCAGAGCAATCATCAGTGTATTGATGGCCATCCATTCTCTCCTTGCGCCACCATTCCTTTGGGACGCACCACTTGCTCATTTCGAGTATAGGCTCGTGCGCTGGCATCCGTAGGACCCAGACACTTCCCGGTTTCCGTCCTTGGGGGGAAATTTAAGGTAGACTTTGCGGCCACGCCTCTACCGATTGCAACCCTTTTGCCAGGAGTCGCCGCTTTGTCACAGCCGCCCGCCAGCCCGAATCAGCCTCACAGCAATGCGGGTGATCGAGGTACCGGTTCCGGTGCTGCACGATTGCTGCGTGGCAGCTCTATTGTCGGGGGCGCGACCATGTTGTCCCGGGTCATGGGATTGGTCCGCGACATGGTTTTGGCGCGCTTTGCCGGTGCCGGCGATGCTGCGGATGCCTTTTTTGTGGCCTTCAAGATCCCCAATTTTTTTCGCCGCCTTTTCGCCGAGGGTGCCTTTGCCCAGGCTTTCGTGCCGGTACTGGCCGAGTACCGGCAGAGCGGCGGAATTGCCGCGGCGCGGGAGCTGAATGACAGGGTTGCGGGGGCCTTGGGCGGCACACTGCTGTTGGTAACCCTGTTCGGCGTGCTCTGCGCGCCCTTGGTGGCGGGAATTTTTGCATTCGGCTGGTGGTGGGACGGCGGCGAGCGGGAAAAGTTCGACCTGGCGGTGGATATGTTGCGCATCACTTTTCCCTACTTGATGCTGATTTCCCTGACAGGCTTTGCCGGGGCGATTTTGAACAGCTTTGACCGCTTTGCTGTGCCAGCGTTGACCCCGGTACTGTTGAATCTGGTCCTGATTGCCGCCGCGACGGTTGCCGCGGGTTGGTTTGAGCCGCAGATCATGGCGCTCGCCTGGGGGGTCTCCGCTGCGGGTACTGTTCAGCTCCTGTTCCAGATTCCATTTCTGGCCCGCCTCGGGCTGTTGCCGCGGCCGCGCTGGGACTGGCAATACCCCGGGGTGCGAAAGATCCTCAGGCTGATGGCGCCAGCCATTTTCGGCGTGTCCGTGACCCAGATCAGTCTGGTGCTGGATACGCTGCTCGCCTCTTTCCTGCCTTCTGGCAGTGTGTCCTGGTTGTATTTCTCCGACCGTCTGACGGAGTTGCCGCTGGGTGTTTTCGGTGTCGCCGTGGCTACGGTGATACTGCCGAGCCTGTCGCGCCAGCACGCGGACGGAGACCCCGAGCGCTTCCGACATACGCTGGACTGGGCGCTGCGCAGCGTGACACTGATCTCACTGCCGGCTTCAGTAGCGCTGGTGGTCCTGGCGGAGCCGCTGTTGACGACATTGTTTCAGTACGGGGCTATGGCACCGCGGGATATGGCAATGTCCGCCTGGTCGCTGCGCGCTTATTCCCTGGGCCTTCTGGCATTCATGCTGATCAAAGTGTTGGCGCCGGGCTACTTTGCCCGTCAGGATACCTATACGCCGGTGCGCTTCGGTCTGATCGCCATCGCTGCCAAGATGTTGTTGAGTTTGGCGTTCGTCATTCCTCTCAATCATTATTTCAGGCTGGGTCATATGGGGCTGGCGCTGGCCACCGCTTGCCAGGCTGTGATCAATGCGTGGCTGCTGTACCAGGGACTGCGCCGCGACCATATCTATCGTCCGGAGGCTGGCTGGGGTGTTTATTTGCTGCGCCTGCTGGCGGCGAATCTGGCGATGATGGGGGTACTGTTGCTGGCGCTGCACTATTGGCGGGATTGGAGCGACTGGTCCTGGTTGGATCGCGCTTGGCGAATGGGCATGCTGGTGGCTGGCGGTGGTGCTACTTATCTGTTGACCCTTTTTGTGGTTGGCCTGAGGCCCCGTCATTTTCGCGCTGCCGGTTGAACCCGTACCCGCCGACTCAGTAGTGGCTGTCTCGGGACTGCGTTTGTGGCCAGAATCTCCGTCACTGACCGCCAATCACTTATCCGCTATACTGCGCCGCTCGATTTCGTGAGGATGGAAAGACCACTTTGGCCCCAGAGCGCGAACTGATCCGCGGGTTGCACAACCTGCGCTCCTGTCACAGAGGCTGCGTGGCCACTATCGGCTCGTTTGACGGCGTTCACCTGGGTCACCAGGCGATTATCGCGCAGTTAAATCGGCGTGCCCGAGAGTTGGGTTTGCCCTCTGTTGCGATTATCTTCGAGCCCCAGCCTCATGAGTATTTTTCCGGTGAGCGGGCGCCGGCGCGACTGATGCGCTTTAAAGAAAAGGTGTTGGCTCTGTTCGATGCCGGAGTGGACCGGGTGTTGTGCCTCCAGTTCAATGAAAAGCTGCGCAGCCTGAGCGCGCAGGGCTTTATTCAGCGCATACTTGTGGACGGACTGAATATTGGCCATTTAGTGGTTGGCGATGACTTCCGCTTCGGCTGCGATCGCAGTGGGGATTACCATTTGCTGCAGCGGGTGGGGCAGCAGGCCGGGTTTAGCGTCGAGGATACGGCAACGGTGGAAATCCGCGGTGCGCGGGTCAGCAGCACGCGCATCCGGGCGGCGCTGGAGGCCGCGGATTTTGAGCTGGCGGAGACGCTGCTCGGCAGGCCTTATCGGATCACCGGCCGCGTGGCGCCGGGGCGGGCGCTGGGGCGACAGCTGGGGGCGCCCACCGCCAATGTGCGCCTGCAACGCTACCGTTCGCCATTGGTGGGCGTATACACGGTGCGCGTCAGCGCAACCAGAGGCCCGCAGCTTGTCGATGGCCGCAAGGCCGTCGACGGTGTGGCCAACGTGGGGTTCCGCCCCACGGTGGAGGGCGCGGGCGCCGAGCCACTGCTGGAGGTTAACCTGTTCGATTTCGATGGCGATCTCTACGGCCGCGAGTTGGCGGTGGAGTTCTGCCACAAATTGCGTGATGAGGAAAAGTTCGCCTCCCTGGAGGCGCTGAAAGCGCGGATCGCCAGGGATATTGCGGAGGCGAAAACGTGGTTTGCACAAAATCCATAGGGGCGGGATATTCGCCCTTGCCCCGCCAGAATTCAATGATCAGCACTTGAGCCAAGCGGATACCCAATGACCGATTACAAAGCCACTCTGAACCTGCCCGAAACCGATTTTCCTATGCGCGGCAACCTGCCGCAGCGGGAACCGGCCATCCTAAAAAAATGGCAGGAGGGAAAGCTCTACGAAAAGATCCGCGCAGCGCGCGCCGGGCGCGATCAGTTTATCCTCCACGACGGCCCGCCCTACGCAAACGGCGATATTCATATCGGTCACTCGGTCAATAAGATCCTGAAGGACATCATCGTCAAGTCAAAGACCTTGAGCGGCTTTGACGCCCCCTATGTGCCCGGCTGGGACTGCCATGGCCTGCCCATTGAGCACAAGGTGGAAACCAAAATCGGCAAAGCTGGCAGTAAGGTGGATTACAAAGCGTTCCGCCAGAAATGCCGCGAATACGCCGCCAAGCAGGTCGAGGGGCAGAAAAAGGATTTTGTCCGCCTGGGCGTACTGGGGGAGTGGGACAATCCCTATCGCACTATGGATTTTCAGTTCGAGGGGGACATCATTCGCGCTCTCGGCCGCATCGTGAAAAATGGCCACTTGGCGCGCGGCTTCAAGCCTGTCTATTGGAGCGTGGTCGGCGGCTCGGCGCTGGCGGAAGCGGAAGTGGAGTACCGGGATAAAACGTCCTACTCCATCGATGTCTGCTACCCCGCCACCGAGGAAACGGCCCTGGCCATCGCCGATGCCGCCGGAGGTCACGCCGGCGACGGCCCCCTCTCAGTCGTCATCTGGACCACCACTCCCTGGACCCTTCCCTCCAGCCAGGCGGTCTCGGTCAACGCTGAGCTGGAGTATGTTGTGGTGCAGGCTGGCGACAGGCGTATTCTGGTGGCGGAAGCGCTCAAGGATGCGGTACTGGAACGCGCCGGTCTCAGCGGTGAGGTGGTAGGGCGCATCCGCGGTGCTGCATTGGAACACCTGAAGTTGCACCACCCCTTCTACGACAAGTTGTTGCCGATTGTTCTCGGTAACCATGTAACCACCGACGCCGGTACTGGCTGTGTGCACACGGCCCCGGACCACGGTCCGGACGACTTCCTTGTGGGCAAGCGCTACGGAATCGACACGCTGAATTACGTCGATGACAACGGGGTCTACCGCGACAGTGTGCCCCTGTTCGCCGGTGAGCATGTCTACAAGGTGGACGACAAAATAGTTGCCCTGCTGAAAGAAAAAGGCGTGTTGCTGTGCGAGGACAAACTGGTGCACAGCTACCCTCACTGCTGGCGTACCAAGACGCCGCTGATCTATCGCGCGACGCCGCAGTGGTTTATCAGTATGCAGCAGAATGACCTGCTCGATCATGCACAGCAGGCCGCGGATCAGGTGGAATGGATCCCCGACTGGGGTAAGGCACGTATTGACGCCATGCTGGATGCCAGTCCGGACTGGTGCATCTCGCGGCAGCGTACCTGGGGCGTGCCCATTGCTCTTTTCGTACACAAGGAGACACACGAGATCCATCCGGACACCCCGGCACTGATGGAGAAAGTGGCCGAGCGCGTCGATGCGGAGGGCATGGATGTCTGGTTCGATTTAGACCCGAGTGAGCTGTTGGGCAGCGAGGCCGATCAGTACCAGAAGGTCACCGACACTCTGGATGTCTGGTTCGACTCTGGTGTGACACACTTTGCCGTGCTGGAGCGCCGAGAGGGCCTGCGCTTCCCGGCGGATTTGTACCTGGAAGGCTCCGACCAGCACCGCGGCTGGTTCCAGTCTTCTCTGAAAACCTCTATCGCCATCAACAACTGTGCTCCCTACAAGCAGGTGCTGACCCACGGTTTCACCGTGGATGCCCAGGGGCGCAAGATGTCAAAGTCTGTCGGTAACGTCGTTGCGCCTCAGGAAGTCATTAACAAACTGGGTGCGGATGTGCTGCGCCTTTGGGTTGCCGCTACCGATTTCAGCGGCGAGATGGCGGTCTCCGACGAAATCCTGAAGCGCACCGCGGACTCCTACCGCCGCTTGCGTAATACGGCGCGCTTCCTCCTGTCCAATCTGGCTGGCTTCGATCCGCAAACGGACCTGCTGCCGGAAGATGCGCTGCTGGCGCTGGACCGCTGGGCGCTGGACAAGGCTTCGCGCCTGCAGGACGAAATTGTCGCAGCCTATGACCACTATCAGTTCCACCATATTTACCAGAAGCTGCACAATTTCTGTGTGGTGGACCTGGGCGGCTTCTATTTGGATATCATCAAGGATCGCCAGTACACCACACAACGCGACAGTGTCGCGCGCCGCTCGGCGCAGACGGCCCTCTACCACATTGTCCAGGCCTTTGCGCGCTGGATTGCGCCGATTCTGAGCTTTACTGCCGAAGAAGTATGGCAATTTATTCCTGGGGAAAAGGCGGAGAGCGTATTCCTCGAGGAGTGGTATCCTCTGCCGAAACTTCCCGCGGATTTTGCCAAAGGGGCGGACTACTGGGCTGCGATTGCCCAGGTGAAAACTGCGGTGAACAAAGTGCTGGAGGAACAGCGCGCGGCGGGCAATATCGGCGGGTCTCTGCAGGCGGCGGTAACGCTTTACGCCGATGACGAGCTGCGCGGCAAACTGGCGGAGCTTGAGGACGAGTTGCGGTTTGTATTGATCTGTTCTTCCACCTCGGTCCAGCGCCTCAGCGATGCCGCAGGTGCACACAGTACTGAACTGTCCGGACTTAAAGTGGATGTGCGCAAAGTCGACCACCCCAAGTGCGCGCGCTGTTGGCATTATCGTGCCGATGTGGGGGCGGACCCCGAGCATCCCGAGATCTGCTCCCGTTGCGTGGACAATGTGGCTGGTTCCGGTGAGGAACGGCACTATGCTTAAAACGGGTTTAAAGGCATTCAGCCACCCGTGGCGCTGGTACTGGCTGGCGCTGGGGGTGATACTGCTGGATATCGCCACAAAAGTGTGGGCGGTGGAGGCGTTTATGTACGGCCCCGCAATGCAGATCATCCCCGGCCTGCTGCAGTTCACCTACGCGGAGAACTACGGTGCCGCCTTTAGTTTTCTCGCTGATGCCGGCGGCTGGCAGCGCTGGTTTTTCGGTGTTATCGCATTCGGTTTTAGTATTGTGGTGACAGTGTGGCTGTGGCGGCTTTCTCCGGCAAAGCGCTGGGAACCTGCGGCTTTGGGGCTGATTCTCGGTGGTGCTATTGGCAATCTCTGGGACAGGATGCTGCTCGGCTATGTACGTGACTTTATCTCCGTCTACTATGGCGGCTGGAGCTTTCCAGTGTTTAATGTGGCGGATATGGCGATCAGCATCGGCGCGGCCATGCTGGTGAT
This sequence comes from Microbulbifer thermotolerans, assembly GCF_001617625.1. NCBI lineage: Bacteria > Pseudomonadati > Pseudomonadota > Gammaproteobacteria > Cellvibrionales > Microbulbiferaceae > Microbulbifer > Microbulbifer thermotolerans. The sequence continues at coordinate 641,368 of NZ_CP014864.1, forward strand.
CGAATTGCTGTTCTTTGCCGGCAAGAAAGGCGAGGCGGAGAAGAGCGCGGAAGTATAGAAGAAAGATGGCAAATACCGTTATCGGAGAGCACAGCCGGGTTACCCTGCACTTCAGTTTGAAGCTGGACGATGGCAGCGTCGTCGACTCCACCTTTGAGGGCGAGCCGGCCACATTCAGTGTCGGCGACGGCAATCTTCTGCCCGGTTTCGAGAAGGCGTTGTTCGGTCTCAAAGCCGGCGATGAGGCGCAATTCGAAATACCGCCGGAGCAGGGCTTTGGGCAGAGAAACCCCAGTAATATTCAAAAGGTACGGCGTGACAGCTTCTCTCCGGATATGGAACTGGAGCCGGGGCTGGTCGTTTCTTTTGACAATGGCGGCGGCGAGCTGCCCGGTGTCATCCGTTCAATAGGCGAGGACGAAGTCACCGTCGATTTCAACCACCCACTGGCCGGCCAGACGCTGAACTTCCATGTAAAAATTCTCCAGGTGGACTCCATTCAGTAACTGGCCTCCGGTATCTTCGCAGCGAACAAGTGTTGATCTGAATATGCAAATCCGACTTGCCAATCCTCGCGGCTTTTGTGCCGGTGTCGACCGGGCCATCGATATCGTCAACCGTGCCCTGGATGTATTCGGTGCGCCCATCTATGTGCGCCACGAAGTAGTGCATAATAAATTCGTTGTGGAGAGCCTGCGCGAACGCGGAGCGGTTTTTGTCGACGAATTGAGTGAAGTACCGGACGACGTCATCGTGATATTCAGTGCGCACGGCGTCTCCAAAGCGGTACAACAGGAGGCCGCCGCACGCGGTCTCAAGGTATTCGACGCTACCTGCCCGCTGGTGACCAAGGTACATATGGAGGTGAGCAAATTTAGTGCCGAGGGGGCGGAGTGTATATTGATCGGCCATGCCGGCCACCCAGAGGTGGAGGGCACCATGGGGCAGTATGACACCAGAAATGGGGGTGCTATCTATCTGGTCGAAGACGAGGAAGATGTACCCAAGCTGCAGGTCAAAGACGAAAACAATCTGAGCTTCGTCACCCAGACCACGCTGTCCATGGATGACACCGCCAAGGTCATCGACGCCCTGCGCGCCCGCTTTCCCAATATTCGCGGCCCGCGCAAGGATGACATCTGCTATGCAACCCAGAACCGTCAGGACGCCGTGAAGCAACTGGCACTGGAAAGCGACCTAGTGCTGGTGGTCGGCAGCCCCAATAGTTCAAACTCCAACCGCCTGCGTGAACTGGCCGAGCGCTGCGGCACCACCGCCAAACTGATCGATGGTGCCGCAGATATAGAGCCGGCCTGGCTCGAGGGCAAAAAAGCAATCGGCATCACTGCCGGCGCTTCGGCGCCAGAGGTGCTGGTACAGGAAGTGATCGAGCGCCTGCGTCAGCTGGGTGCCGAGTTGCCACGGGAGATGGCAGGGCGGGAGGAGAATATTCGCTTTTCTCTGCCGAGAGAGTTGCGCTAAGCAGCTTTTGATTAGGCAGAGCTCGCACCTCTAAAAGTGGGCTGGAGGTTAGCTGTCCTCGCTAATCCTCCACTTTCCAATCCATTTGTCGCCTCCCCAGTACCGCCTATCGGCCTCTCCTGCAAATTGTCGATTCCCTCCCTTTAACTGCTACGCCAAGTTGGTATACATGCACCAGGCTAGTTTGATGCATGGCATTGTGCTGGCAGTCCGTGTTTCCAGGGTAAAGCAATAATGAGCAACTTTAGACGGTTAGCTGGTTTCACCATCGTTGAGCTGATGGTAGTGCTTATGATTTTGGGCATTATTACCGCGATGGCTGTCCCTTCCTTTAATACCATGATTAAAAATAATCGTGTCGCCACCATGACCAATGACCTAAACGGCTTGCTGCAATATGCGCGAGCAGAGGCCGTGCGTCGGGGGGGCGGAGTTCGCGTTAGCGCAATTGATGGCGATGTCGCCAATGGGCTTAGGGTTTGGTTCGACAGTAATAGCGACAATGGATTCGATAGTGGTGAAGAGCTGCGGGAGCTCAATATCGATCTTGCGACCTTGGCTCTGGATGCCAATATCGGCGGCGCTAACGCCAAGAATGTTGACTTTACTTTTAACGCTCGTGGCGGGGGCAGCCTGGGCAACACTTTGACTTTGAAACTGTGTGACGATCGCACTGGGAATCATGGTCGAGAGCTCGAGTTGCTGGTGTCTGGTGCAATTCGCTTGAATACCGGCATTGCCTGTAGCAGTGGGGATTAGGATGAAAACACAAAGAGGGGCGACACTGATCGAGGTGTTGGTATCGGTTCTAGTTTTGGCGGTTGGGTTACTCGGCCTTGCCGCCACGCAGATGATGAGTCTGAAGAACGGTAGCGGTGCTCATCACCGTTACATGGCGGCTTTGGCGGCTCAGGAGATCGTCGAGCGTATGCGTGCCAACCCCAGCGGTGTCCAGCAAGGGGATTACGATGGCACGGTAAGTGGTACTTCCACTTCCAGCAACGACTGTAGTTCATCCTGCTCCGTCAACGAGCTTGCCGCCCGGGATCTTTATGAGTGGGACCAAGTTCTGAAGTCGAATCTACCCTCCGCGAAAGGCACTATCAGCCGCAATGGAGATGTGGTGACGGTGACGATTGACTGGAAAGAGCAGCATACCGGAGAGGATTACGGAACCTCGGCAAGTGCACTGGAAGATGCCTCATTTGAAATGATTGTGGAGCTTTAGTCATGCAGCTATTTGGCCAGCAGCGCGGTCTGTCGTTGATTGAACTGATGATTGGCATACTGTTGAGCTCTCTTTTGTTGTTGGGAGTCCTGCAGATATTCCAGAGCAACAGTGACACTATGCGTATGCAAACCGCCTTCTCCCGGGTCCAGGAAAGCGGTCGCTTTGCTATCGATTTGCTGAGTAAGGAAATCCGCTCCGCGGACTACTGGGGGTGTGTATCAGATGTGGCAAGTATTGATAATCATCTCAATGTAAGTAGTGGTTTTCTGGCTTCTATCGGTGCCGATGGCGTGCAAGGAATAGACAATGCCGATTCCAGTGAGAAGGTAGATTCAATAGATGTTGTAGATGGCACGGATATTTTGATTTTGAGCGGCACAATGGATGCGTGTGGCGGAGTCGGAAGGTTAGTGGACACTTCTGTCCCGGGCGAGCTTAAAGTCACCTCCAATTGCCCTATTACTGCAGGCCAAGTGGTTCTTGTTTCAAACTGTCTTGCTGCTGATGCGCTGACAATCACAGGGGTTAGTGGAACCCTGGGTGGTGGCAGTGACAGAGTGATTGCCCATGCTGCGGGATCCGTGAAGAGTGGTTGGATAGAAAACACAAGCGACACTTTGACAATGAGTTATGGTGCGGATTCCAGGTTGCTTTTGCCTTACCAGAGGACTTTTTTCATCGCACAAAGTGCCGCTGGAACCAATTCTCTGTTTATGCGAGAGGTGACCGGCTCCAGTGATATCACTCAGGAATTGGTTCCTGGCATAGAGGATATGCAGGTTTCCTACGGTAGAGATACGACCGGTAACGGTATTGTAGATACCTGGCAGAATGCAAGTTCTACCTTAAGTGTAATGGCTGGAGTAACAGCAATTAAATTGCAGCTACTTGTGGCGAGTGAAGGAAATGCAGGTGCCGGTGAACAAAAAATTACTGAGCTGGATGGAACCGAGACGACTTACTCGGATGGGCGCTTGAGAAAGCTTTATGTGGCGACAGTAAAAGTGCGCAACAGGGGGGCTATGTGATGAAGAGTATAGGTAGGCAAAGCGGTGCGGTATTAATCGTCAGCCTGATAATTCTTCTGGTGCTTACTTTGATTGGTGTGTCGGGCGCCCGAGGGGTATTAATGAATGAGCGAATGACGTTTGCCTCCCGAGACGCAAAGATTGCACTGGAAGTCGCTGAAACTATGGCTCGCAAGGGAGAGGCGTATATCGATAGTCTTACGGATACCTCTTCCTTTGGTACCACTGGCTGGTTGCGTACTGCTGGCGACGGTCCCGATGATCTCTTCGCTGCGGATACCTGGAAGGACGCCAACTCCAGGGCTGAAGAAGTTTCAATGAAAGGCCCTGACGGTGTCACCAAACTGAAGGGGCGTATGTTTATAGAAATGGCGGGCCAAGCGACTAACGATGCCGACGTTTCCAGTGTTGATAAGAGTGCGGGGGTTAGCAAGCTCTCCGCTAGTGATGTTCAGGTTTTTAAGATAGTCGCTCGTGGGCAGGGTATTGGCGGTACTGAACGCATAGTTGTAACCCTCTACGGCAAGGCATTTTAAGAGAGTGAAAAAAATGGAATTAAATAAAAAGGCAGGTGTACAGTTTCCATTGCGTGCCATGAGTGCAGCTTTCTTGCTTACTTTAGCCACTAGCGCTTCTGCGGCACCGGGTACGCTATCTGATGTGCCACTCTATACTCGAGGCTCGGCTGAGCCAAATATTATGTTCTTGCTGGACTCATCTGGTTCTATGTATGAGGTTGTGTTGCCGCCGGAAGATTATGACCCTGCTGAGAATATCCCTTGTGCAAATCCAATTGATAAAAATAGGAAAAACTACAACAATTACTATACGGTTAACTACCGAGTTAACAAATATTCTGGCAAGGTGGAATTCAGCATAGAGTCTTACCAGAATGGTGACTGGCAAACCTGGAACTCGGTAAATAATTGTTTTGATAATAATACAAACTTTGCTGTTCGGTTTTATGCAGATGGGAATAGTAGTTCATATTATAGAACGGGGGATTATCAAACTTATAGTTATTTGAATTTGTATGATGATGGCAGTAATGGTGCTCGTCCTAGGCAGTCGGGTCATTTTTTGAATTGGTTCTTTTCGACAAAAACTGCTGCGGGAACATATACTGCAGATAAGTTTTTAGAAGAGGATGGCAAAACTGCTCGTCGAATCAAGCTTGGTGTTGGTCGCCGTACGGACATTATGAAATCTGCAGCAGCTGAATTGGTTTCAGGCCTGGAGAATGTTCGCGTGGGCTTGATGGACTTTAATGCTGGTGACGGTGCCCGGGCGTTGTCAGGGCTTACAAGTATAACTGATGATTCACGCGAAGATTTGCTTGAAGCGATAGATAAGATCAGTGCAAGTGGTGGTACCCCACTGGCTGAAAGTTTTCAAGATATAGGTCGCTATTTTATTAGTGGATATGAAAACCAAAAGTTATCATATGTTGATAAAAATGGCGATGCCAAAGAAGCTCAAGGAGATGTGATTTTCAGTAGTCAGCCACACTGGAATGGGGTGCCTATTCCTCAGACTGGTGTAGAAAACGGAGCAATTCAGTATTACTGCCAAAAAAGTTTTATGGTGGCGTTGACTGATGGGGAACCTTCTGTTGATGACAATGTTAGCAGTATTCTGAAAAAATATGACACTCCTTGTGAAGGACCGGAAGGGTGTACGCATGGCGATGATGAGTCTATGGATGACGTAATTAAAGCGCTTTACGAAATCGATCTGCGGCCAGACCTAAAGGAACCCGATGGTACTCCAGTAAAAAATAATATCACCAGTTATCTGATTGGCTTTGCAAGCCAAGGTCTATCAGACACAGATGTGATGGTAAACGCGGGTGCCCTGGGCGGCGGCGGCGTCTATTCCGCGGATAACGCTTCGCAACTGAAAACTACTTTTAACCAGATTATCAGTAAAGTTAACGCAATTGTTGGTAGCTCCAGCGCGGTTTCTTTCAATAGCACGTCTTTGGAGTCTGATACAGCGCTGTTTGCAGCCAAGTTTGATAGTGGTAACTGGAGTGGTGAGCTTGCCGCATACTCCATTGATAGCGACGGCAAAATATCATCAACGCCTGTCTGGGAGGCAGGAGCTAAACTGGATGCTCTGTCTGATATCAGTCAGCGCTTTATGCTCACATATCGAGCTGACTTGGATAAAAATAACGATGGCGTTGCTGAAGGTGGCGGTGTGCTGTTTACCGCTGACAGTGCCGGGTTAGACGTAGCCAATGCTGATACTGTCAGTGAGCAGGATTTAAATATAAATACCTCTACCGGAGTAGCAGTAACTGACAGCCGGGCAGTGGAGCGGATAGCCTATTTGCGCGGCGACCGCTCCAATGAAGGCGCAGCCGAAGATGAGTTCCGCCAGCGCGTTAGCCGCTTGGGCGATATTATTAATTCATCGCCCGTATATGTCGCCAAACCGGATGCGGGTTGGGAAACAGAAAAGTTTCCTGAAGCGAGTAGCTATAGCGCCTTTAAATCCGCTAAAAGTAGCCGGACTCCTGTTGTGTATGTCGGAACCAATGACGGCTTTCTCCACGGTTTTAATGCCAGCACCACCGGTTCTGATGGCGGAAAAGAATTGATCGCTTATTCTCCCTCAGCCTTGGCCAGTACCGAGGATGAAAAAGGATTACATGCACTGACTTCCCAGATCTATCAGCACAAATATTATGTGGATGGTACGCCGACGGTTACAGATGCCTACATTGATGGTGCTTGGAAGACGGTTTTGGTCGGTGGCCTTGGAGCCGGCGGAAAGGGTTATTATGCCTTGGATGTGACCGAACCGGCGAACTTTATTGCTGCGAATGCCAGTTCACTGGTGATGTGGGAGTTTACAGACTCGGATAACAATAATCTGGGTTACACCTTTAGCCGTCCGCAGATAGGTCGTTTATCCAATGGTGAGTGGGCTGCAATTTTTGGCAACGGCTATAACAGTACCACTGGCGATGCAGGTTTGTTCATCGTATATCTAGATGGCAATGATGATCTGGGCAATAACTATGTCTATATCTCTACCGGCGTTGGCAGTTCAATGGATAAGAATGGGTTGTCTACGCCTGCCATAGTGGATGCTGACTTGGACGGCACTATTGACCGTGTTTACGCGGGAGACTTAAAGGGGAATATGTGGGCTTTTGACCTCAGTAAAACCGGTAGTTGGGATGTGATCAAGGATGCGAGCAATAATCCGAAACCTCTATTTTCCACAGGCGGAGAACCTATCACAGCTGCGCCGCTAGTGGCTAAAAATGTTGTGTATAGCCACGGTTCTACCCCGAACCTGCTGGTTTATTTCGGATCCGGTCAGTATTTGACGGAAGTGGATACCGCCGATACATCCGCTGGCGGTTTCTATGCGGTGTCGGATAACGGAAAATACGGCCTCAGCAAGGCGGACCTTGAAATCCGTACGTTAGTTAATCAGGATGTAACGCAGGCCGATGGTAGTGTAAAAACCTTGCGGAAGGCTACGGGCAGCGCGGTGGATTGGAGTAGCAAAAGCGGCTGGTATATGCAATTAAAAACGGGGGTTACCCCCGATGGTGGAGAGAGAGTGGTCACACGTCCTACCCTTATTGACGAGGTACTCTTTTTCAACACTATGATTCCTACCGGGCAGGTGTGCTCTGCTGGAGGTTTCGGTTGGCTAATGTCAGTGGATTTTCGTACTGGCCTAGCTCCGACAGATTTTGCTGTTTTTGATACGAATGGAGATGGAGAGATCAATAGTGACGATCAGGGTTTGATTGGGGAGATGGTGACATCAGGAATGCCCAATGAATCCGGCTTCATTAAAGGCAGCGGCGTCGTATGGCAGTATACCGGAGACACTTCAGGAAGCACCAGTGGAAGGCCTACTGAAACAGGCGGGGGGAGCAGTGCGGGCCGCCTCAGCTGGGAAGAAATTACTCCTAATTAATAGTCTGATATAACAGTTTGATAGTGGTAAGTTACAGGCCCTGATCACACTGACAGAGTGCAATTATGAAAAGACAAAATGGCTTTACGTTAATCGAGTTGATGATCGTGGTGGCGATTATCGCAGTGTTGGCTGGAGTGGCATGGCCGTCGTACCGAGAGCATGTGCGAAGTGCAAACCGTGCCGATGCCCAGGGTGCATTGATGGGCCTGGCGCAGGCAATGGAAAAACATTTTACACAAAATGGTACTTATGCTGGTTCACATACTGGTGGCGTTCCAGATATTTTCCCTAGCCAGGCGCCGCTAGATGGTGGTAATAAAACGTACAATTTACGCATTACAGATGCCGATGCTGAGGGATATACTCTGCAGGCAACCCCGATTAATGGGCAGGTTGGTGATGGTAAATTGGAGTTGAGATCATCCGGTGTTCGGGCCTGGGATAGGGATGATAATGGCGCTTTCGATAACTCTGAGATGTGCTGGAGAAAGAGCTGTAGTTAGCTAGGGAGCCGAAGTAACTTACGCAGTTACAGTTCTGTTTTGCTGGTTTTCTGATAATTGGCGGAGTGCTACTCCGCCAGGGAAACACTCATTGAGTGTTTAGTTTTTTGCATCACAGGTCAGTGGAGATCCGCTGCCATTTTCTACAATACCGTCTCCATCCCGGTCTTTTCCGAAATAGGGGCGGCCGATAGTGTTTAAGATAATAAACCAGCCGTATTTTTCTTCGCCTCCAGGAGGGCAGTATTTAAAATTTCCACTTTGTGCCGGGGTTGTGCCATTTGGACGAAAAGTGATAAAACCTTTATTGTTGAACGCGTTCCAACTCAAAGTGGCGCCATCTTCCAACTTTGATAGTGTGCGTTCAATTTTTTCAGAAGCGTCCAGTTCTCCATCTCTGTCATTGTCTGCAAATAAAATTGCGCCATATGCCCAGTCTTTTCCGCAACTACTGCCATTTTCGCTTGGACATAATGTGTAGCTTTTATGCTCACTGTATGCCTTGGTGCGCATTAAAATGAGTAATTCGAAAAGTTCCCGACCTTTGGCTTCGCTCTTGTAACGCCGGGTGAGATCGCTAAAGGTAGGTAAGGCGTAAGAAGCAACAATTGCAAGGATGGTAATGCTGAGAAGCAACTCGATAAGAGTAAATCCTAAAGATTTCTTCACAGTGCAAACTCCTCTTCCTTGAGTTTGCATTAGCATACCGCTTGCAGAAAAAAAGCCAATTACAGGCTATTGCAGTACGAACGTTCTAGTCCGCATTTACAGTAATCGTGGAAGAGTCTCTGATTAATTCATCCTATGGAAGCGGAGATATTTAGCTTTCAGATGAGAATCATCTGCTGTTGAGGTGGACATTTAGAAACTGTTGGATGCAGGATACAATCCGCGGGAGCTACGGGGCGCTCGTACGTTGTCGAAATATTCATCTTATTACTTGAGTCCCCAAGGTCTACTTACCGCACTCACGCAAATTAATCAAAGCTTCCTTAATCTTCCAATCCCAATTTTTTCAGCCGGTACCGCAGGGAGCGAAAACTGATGCCAAGCTTTTGAGCTGCGGCGGTTCTATTCCAGCGGGTTTCGTTCAAAGCTTTCTCGATGGCTTCTTTTTCAATTGCCTGGAGGAAGCTGTCCAGGGAGCCGTAGTGGCTTGGGTCGAACTGGCCGGGATAGGTCTGGGCTGCGGCAGGCTGGGAAGGGGGACGGGGAGGAGTCGGTTGTTCTGCGCTACGTGTTGCTGACAGCGCCTCCCGCTCCAAATGCAAATCCTGTGCGCGAATAATCTGTTGGTCGCTCAGTGTAAAGGCGCGCTCCAGGGTGTTTTCCAGTTGGCGCACGTTGCCGGGGAATTGATAGTTCTTTAACGCTTCCATCGCCTCTGCAGAGAGGTGGGGAGGGGAAACACCGGCATTGGTGGCGATGCGCTGCATAATGGTTTGTGCCAGGAGAGGGATATCTTCTTTGCGCTCACGCAGTGGGGGCACAGTGATTTCAATAACGTTGATACGGTAGTAGAGATCGTTGCGGAAGCGACCTTCGGCCACTTCCTTGGCGAGATCTTTGTGGGTAGCACTGAGAATACGGACGTCTATCGGTACCTCCTGACTGGCGCCGATTGGGCGCACGGATTTTTCCTGTATCGCGCGCAGCAGTTTAACCTGCATGTCTAAAGGGAGGTCCGCCACTTCATCCAGGAAGAGGGTCCCGCCTTCGGCGGCCTGCATCAGACCGGGTTTGTCTCTGTGGGCGCCGGTGAAGCTGCCCTTTTTGTGACCAAAAAATTCGCTTTCCATCAATTCCGCGGGAATCGCGCCGCAGTTGATCGGCACAAAAGGTTTGTCGGCGCGTGGCCCTTGGGCGTGGATCGATCGGGCTGCCAATTCCTTGCCGGAGCCAGATTCTCCGCTGATATAGATAGGGGCATCGCTGCGTGCCACCTTGGCGATTTGGCGGCGCAACTCCCGCATCTTTTCGGTTTCGCCGAGCAATAGGTGATCAGAATTTGGTTTTTGCGTATCAGTGCGCTTGTGGTTCAGGCGCAGCGCCAATTGCACCAGACTACGCAGTCGTTCCAGATCCACCGGTTTGCTGACGAAATCAAAGGCGCCCAGTTTGAGCGCCTTGATAGCGGTATCCATATTCCCGTGTGCGGTGATGACCGCCACCGGCAGATCGCTTTTATCTTGCGCTTGGATGTGCTCCACCAGCTGTAGGCCGTCGCCGTCTGGCAGGCGTATATCGGTGAGGCAAAAATCATAGCGATTCTCATCCAACAACCGCTGCGCCTCCCTCAGTGTGGCGGCGGTGTGGCAGTGAACGTCCATGCGCTGCAATGTCAGGGCTAGCAGCTCACAGATATCGGGCTCATCGTCGATGACCAGGGCCAAGGGTTCCATCTAGTTAGTAGTCGTGGTCTTTATTGCAGGATTCCTGAAAAATTGAAACTCGGTGGCCGATTATGGCAGATACTCTTTTCAAGTTAACGAAGGGTTAGATAAATAATTGCCCCTCTATTCTGTCAAAAAAATCTGTTTGAGTGTGCGAACTCTATCCGAAAACAGCTTTTATTGCTTGCTGTGCGGCAGTAGTAGAGGTTGGCCTGAATAGCCTCGCAGAGTTCCCGGGCAATATAGAGCCCCAGGCCACTTCCTCCATGGCCGGTGGTGAAAAAAGGTTCGAATATTTTGTCTTTGTGCTCCGGTAGCACGCCCTGACCGCTGTCGATGACATCGAGTACCGCGCAGTCGCTTTCTTTGTTGTGGTAAACCGCCAGTTCGACTTCCCGACGCCCGGTTGCAAGATAGGAGTGGTGCAATGCGTTGTTGCACAGGTTGGTAACCACTTGCGCCAGTTGCTGGGGATCAAAGCGGGCATTGACTGTCTGTTCAGAAAAGTGCAATTGAATGTTGGCATCGTCCGGAGCGCTGGCCCGATAATCCTGGACAAAAAGTTCAAGCCACATGCCCAGGTCGTGCAACTGTGGAGCGGCGGCGCGGCGGCGGGACAGCTGCATAATATTTTCGACGATTTCGTTTACCCGCTGGCTGTGCCGACAGATGATCCGGGTGAGCTGCCGGTCCTGTTCATTCAGGTGCTGGGATTCCGACAGCAGTTGTGCAGCGTGGCTGATGGCTCCGAGGGGGTTGCGTATTTCGTGGGCTATGGAAGCGGTTAAGTGTCCAAGGGAGGCGAGCTTGAGCTTTTGAGCCGCCTGGGTGAGCTTGCGGTTGTCTTCGATGAACACCAGGGTGCTGTCCCTATGTCCTCGGTGTAGCTTGGCAAAATTGAGGCGCAACTCGTTGCCATTAGCTGCGCGCATCAAGGCGCTGCTGCGGGATGTGTCACTGTTCCACTCGTCTACTATCCGATGCAGTTCCTGCCAGTACGGGGTGGCGGGTCCAGCCGGTCCGCCGAGTAATTGCCGCGCGGCCTGGTTGATCAGTTCGGGTTTGTCTGTGGCATCCAGCACCAACACACCGGTGCGCATGCGCTCTATGATCTGTTGCGCCAGCCGCTGCAGGTGTGCGGCCTGGCGGCTCTGCTGGTCGGCGCGCAGGGTCGCGCTGCGTATACGTGCCGAGAGATACTGTAGGGAGCTGACGGCAACAAAAAGCAGTACGCCGAGACTACCGGCGGAAACGATGTCCTGGGTACCGGCGTTACCGGCGAGCAGGCCGTAGAGTTGCTGGCCGATCACGCCGATGCTGGCAACGGCAGCGAAGAAAGCGCTCATGCGCCGGTCCAAAAGCAGGGACCCCACCGAGCAGTTGACCAGCAGCAGATAGCCGAGTCCGGAGTTGAGGCCGCCGCTGGCCTGTATCAGCAGCAGGAAGGTGAGAATGTCGCAGCCGAGAATCAGCCCGACTTGGCCCGCGGTAGTCTGGTAGGCATTGTGGCGCAGGTGCAAAAACCAGCCCAGATTGAGCGCGGTATAGGCAATCACAGTATTCAAATAGAGTGCCGGAGCGCTGTTGCCCACGGCTCCCTGACCCAGGTCGGAGGTAAAAATGCTCAGCAGAACCAGGGCTATGGCAACCCGGTAAAAGGCATAGACCCTCAGTAACTCTTGGTGTTGTAATGCGACTCCGCCAGTGTTGGTCAATGGACGGCTCAAGTTGTTTCCCCGATTACTCTTTTTGCGCAGTCACTGCTGTTGTCCCCCTGGTCACGGTACAATAGCCGCCTGTCCGGTCTGAGGTAAAACGATGTCTACTTTGCAGCTAGTGCTGGCACAAATCAATTCTTTGGTGGGGGATATTCCCGGTAACACCGCACAGGTGATCGATGTAACACGCCGGGCCTATCGGGACTTTGGCGCCGAGCTGGTGCTGTTTCCGGAATTGACGCTATGCGGTTATCCGCCGGAAGACCTGCTGTTGCGCCCAAGTATGCAGCGGCGTGTGGACGCCGCGCTGGCGCAATTGATGGCGGCGGAGCTTCCCTGTGCGATTTTGGTGGGTTACCCGAGGGTGGTAGCGGGCAAGGTGTTCAATATGGCGGGGTTGATTGTCGATGGTCGACTGTCCGCCGAGTACGCCAAGCAAAAGTTACCCAACTATCAGGTGTTCGACGAACTGCGCTATTTCGTTCCCGGTGACAAGCCCTGCGTCGTCGATATCAAAGGGATTCCGACCGCCATTTCGATCTGTGAGGACATCTGGCACCCGGAGCCGGTGGCACAGGCTGCCGCTGCCGGTGCCAAGTTGATGTTGAACATCAATGCATCCCCCTTCCACCGGGGCAAGGCCCAACAGCGGCTTGAATTGCTGGCGGGGCAGGCCAGGGCGGGGGATATGCCGGTTGTTTATGTGAATTGGGTCGGAGGTCAGGACGAGCTAGTGTTTGACGGTGGCTCCTTTGCTGTGGATGCCCAGGGCAAGCTGTGCGCAAGGGCGCCAGAATACGTTGAGAAGTTGCTGCCGGTCAGTGTTACCTACGAGAATGGCAAAGCGGCCCTAAAGCCCGGCGAGATTACCCCGGCCCTGGAGGATTTGGCCTCGGTCTATCAGGCGCTGGTGCTCGGCGTGCGCGACTATGTCAACAAAAATGGTTTTAACGGTGTGGTGTTAGGCCTGTCCGGAGGCATAGATTCTGCCCTGACTCTGGCGATTGCTGTGGATGCGCTGGGGCCGGAGCGGGTGGAAGCGGTCATGATGCCCTTTCGTTATACATCCGATCTGAGCAAGAACGATGCCGCTGAGCAGGCCAGGCGACTGGGCATTCATTACCGGGTGATCAGTATCGAGCCGGTATTCGACGCCTTCAGCCAAGCACTCGCTGACGAATTCGCAGGCACTGAGCGGGACACCACCGAGGAGAATTTGCAGGCCCGTTCTCGCGGTGTATTGCTGATGGCCATTTCCAATAAGAAGGGGGCTATGGTGCTGACCACTGGCAACAAGAGTGAGCTGGCGGTGGGCTACGCGACTCTCTACGGCGATATGGTAGGTGGTTACAACGCACTCAAGGATGTGCCCAAGACACTGGTGTTTCAGCTGGCCCGCTACCGCAACAGTATTTCCGAGGTGATCCCCGAGACCGCGATCACCCGCCCCCCGAGTGCAGAGTTGGCACCGGGACAGGTGGACTCAGACAGCCTTCCCCCCTACGAGATACTTGACCAGATATTGAACCTCTACATTGAAAGAGACTACTCGGCCGAAGACATTATCCGCCAGGGCTTCGAGCGGAACACGGTGGAGAGAGTGGTGCGCTTGGTGGATCGCAACGAGTACAAGCGACGCCAGGCGGCGGTGGGCGTGCGCATCTCTGAGCGCGGGTTTGGCCGCGACCGGCGCTATCCGATTACCAACGGCTGGAAAGCCGGGGAATGAGCGCGGGCAGTTCGCTGCCCGCCCCCGTTCTTACATTAGTTCTGGCGGCAGCGGCGCCTCTTCGCGTTGGTATTCAGGGTTGTATAGCTCGCGGCTGTCGAAGCCGCGGGGATCGGACTTCTCGAACAGGCCCAGAGTTATGCGGTGGATAAAGCTGCGGCCACTGGCCCCTTTGTAGTAGTTGTAATTGAAGCTGCCGTTGCGCAGGAAGGCCGGGTGATTGGGGTAGTTGGTGCGCAGTACCGATAGCGCACTGGCCTCCAGCTCCGGCATTTCCAGCAGGTGGTAGCTCTGTACCATTACCGCCAGGGCATCCGGTATCGCCGGGGTTTGCTGGAAGTTCTCCACCACGTAGCGGCCGCGGTTGGCTGCCGCCAAGTAGGCGCCGCGTTTGAAGTAGTAGTTGGCCACGTGTATCTCGTAACGGGCAAGTAGGTTGCGCAGGTGGATCATGCGCTTCTGTGCATCCGGTGCGTAGCGGCTCTCCGGAAAGCGCGCCATCAGCTGCGCGAAGTGGGCGAAGGACTCCCGCGCCGAGCCGGGGTCACGGCTGGTCATATCGGTGGGTAGAAAGCGCTCGAACAGGCCGCTGCCTTCGGTAAAGGAGGCCAGCCCCTTCATGTAGTAGGCGTAATCCACATTGCGGTGCTGGGGATGTAGCCGGATGAAGCGGTCCGCGGCGGCGATGGCTGCGTCGTTTTCATAGTTGCGGTAATAGGCGTAGATCAGCTCCAGTTGCGCCTGCTCGGCGTAGTTGCCGAACGGGAAATTGTCCTCGAGGGCGCGCAGGTTCTTGATTGCCAGGTCCCACTGACTGGATCTGAGCTGACGCTGTGCGGCCTCGTAGAAGGCCTGTTCGGTGCGATTGCCGGAGGGCAGCCCCTCTTCGGATTCATCGGTGCTGGCGCAGGCTACCAAAATCGTGGACAAGAGTACCTTGACCACGGTCAACCACAGCGTTTTTCCAGCCTGCATAGCCCCTCGCTCTATCATTATTACTTTCTACCTTTAAACTAGCGGCCAATTATAGGCAACCAACGGCCCGCCATTTAACCACATACGCGGAGCCGTCCAAAATATTTGACCCATGGCCGAACTTCTGAAACTGGATATTGACGTACCCGCCCGGCTTGCCGGACACAGGTTGGACCAGGCAGCAGCGGAATTAATTCCCGACTATTCGCGCGCGCGCCTGCAATCCTGGATAAAAGGCGGGCAATTGACTGTCGACGGCAATACGGCCAAGCCGAAGGACAAGCTGTTCGGCGGTGAGCGCCTGCGGTTGCGCGCCGAGCTGGAGCCCCAGGGGGAATGGCGTCCCCAGGCACTGGACTTACAGGTCGTCTTTGAAGACGACAGTTTGCTGGTGATCAATAAGCCTGCGGGTCTGGTCGTCCATCCTGCGGCCGGAAACCCCGACGGCACCTTGCTAAACGGTTTGCTGCATTACTGTCCGGCGCTGGAGCGGGTACCCCGCGCGGGTATAGTGCACCGGTTGGACAAAGACACCAGTGGCCTGATGGTGGTAGCCAAGACGCTTCCGGCACAGACCAGCCTGGTGCAGCAGTTAAAGGCGCGTACTGTCAGCCGCCAGTACGACGCCCTGGCTCAGGGCGCCATTAGCGGTGGCGGAACCGTGGACGCGCCCATCGGCCGCCACCGGCAAAATCGCTTGAAAATGGCGGTGCTGGACTTCGGCGGCAAAGAGGCGATTACACACTACCGGGTGCGGGAGCGATTTCGCACCCATACGCTATTGCGCTGCGCTCTTGCCACGGGGCGCACCCATCAGATCCGGGTGCATATGGCGTATATCCGCCATCCGCTGGTGGGCGACCCGCTCTACGGTGGCCGCCCCAGGTTGCCGCCGGAGGCCTCGCCGGAACTGGCTCGGGCGCTGCAGCAGTTCCCGCGCCAAGCCCTGCATGCGGCCGAGCTTTGCCTGCGGCACCCGCGTAGTGACGAGGAAATGCGCTGGCGTGCGCCGATACCGGCGGATATGCTGCGGCTGCTCGAACTGTTGCGCGAGGACGCAGGGACCGCTTCCGCAGCAGACGGTATAGGAATATAGAACCATGCCCAGCGAAAACTACCTCTTTCCACGCTGGCCGGCGCCTTCCAATGTGCGCGCGGCCACCAGCTTGCGCTCTGGGGGCACCAGTGGCGCACCTTATACCGCTTTCAACCTGGCCACCCACGTGGGGGATGATGACCAGTCGGTGGCGGACAATCGCAAACGCCTGCAGCGGGATCTGCGGCTCCCTGCAGAGCCCCAGTGGCTGGAGCAAATCCACAGTGACAGAGTTGTGCCGGCCCGAGCCGATGGTCTGGTGCGCACTGCTGATGCCAGTTTCGCAACCAGCCCAGGTGCGGTGTGCGCAGTGCTCACTGCCGACTGCCTGCCGGTGCTTTTTTGTGATCAATCCGGTACCCGGGTGGCTGCGGCGCATGCCGGCTGGCGCGGACTGGCTGGTGGCGTACTGCGGACCAGTGTGGAGGCGCTCGACTGCGACCCGGCGGAACTGCTGGTGTGGCTGGGCCCGGCTATAGGGCCGCAGGCGTTTGAAACTGGTGTGGATGTGTTGGAGGCTTTTTTTGAAAATGCACTCAGTGGCGCGCACACGGAAGCAATTGCCCAGTGCTTTCGTCCTCACACGCAAAAGCCGCTGCATTTTCTCGCGGATATATACGCCCTGGCGCGCGCCGAGTTGCACCAGCTCGGCGTGGATGCCATTTACGGCGGTGACCGCTGTACCTTTACGGAAGAAGCGCATTTTTATTCCTACCGGCGTGACAAAATCACTGGACGCATGGCCACTCTGATCTGGCTGGAAAACTGATACAGATCAATCCTCTCTACGGCTGGATGGCGGATGATTTGCCTGTGAAGCCTCTGATACTTGTCTCTTGAGTTTTTCTCCCGGGCCTAAAATCAAGGCGTGGAATGATCAGAGGATTCCCGTACCTTTCCCTCTGCGGAAGGCTTTGGGCGCCGGGTGTGATACGCCTGTATTTTCCGCCCGGATTGAAAATCGCTGTGCCGCCCGCATATCGGTAACCAGACTGAATCAATATGTCGTTGAACAGATCCAGAGAGGGTTTTCCGTGCGCATAGATAGAATGACGAACCCGCTGCAAGCGGCGATTGCCGACGCCCAGTCCCTCGCCGTTGGCCGCGATCACAACCAGATTTATCCCGAACATTTGTTATTGGCGCTGCTGAATCAGAATAACGGCAGTGTCCCCGCTTTTCTTTCTCAGGCCGGTTTTAATATCAACGGTCTGCGCAACGATTTGGCAAAAAGGCTCGATAGTTTGCCCACGGTAGGTACGCCCACTGGCGATGTCGGTATGTCGCAGGAGCTGGCGCGGCTGTTTAATTTGGCGGACAAACGGGCGCAGCAAAACGGTGACAGTTTTATTGCCAGCGAAACTGTATTACTGGCCGCTTTTGACGCCGCTGCCGGTGAGGTGTCAAAAATCCTCAATGCCAACGGCGATGTCAAACAATTGCAGGCGGCCATTGAAAAAGTGCGCGGCGGCGAGAAAGTCAATGATGCCGGTGCTGAGGACGCGCGTCAGGCTCTGGATAAATACACTTTGGATCTGACAGAGCGCGCCGTGGCAGGCAAGCTGGATCCTGTGATCGGCCGCGACGATGAAATCCGTCGCACCATCCAGGTTCTTCAGCGGCGCACCAAAAATAATCCCGTCTTAATCGGTGAGCCGGGGGTAGGGAAGACCGCCATCGTCGAGGGGTTGGCGCAGCGTATCGTCAACGGCGAAGTTCCCGAAGGCTTGAAAGACAAGCGATTGCTCTCCCTGGATCTCGGCGCGCTTTTGGCCGGAGCCAAGTTTCGCGGTGAATTCGAGGAGCGCCTGAAAGCGGTGCTCAACGAACTCTCCAAGCAGGAAGGGCGCGTTATCCTGTTTATCGACGAACTGCACACCATGGTGGGCGCCGGCAAGGCCGAGGGCGCCATGGATGCCGGCAATATGCTGAAACCTGCGCTGGCCCGCGGTGAATTGCACTGTGTCGGCGCCACCACCCTGGATGAATACCGCCAGTACATCGAAAAGGATGCCGCCCTTGAGCGGCGCTTCCAGAAGGTGCTGATTGACGAGCCAAACGAAGAAGACACCATCGCTATTTTGCGGGGGCTTAAAGAGCGTTACGAAGTACACCACGGCGTCGATATCACCGACTCAGCCATTATCGCTGCGACCAAATTGTCCCAGCGCTATATCACCGATCGCCAATTGCCAGACAAAGCCATCGACTTAATCGACGAGGCTGCGAGCCGTATCCGTATGGAAATCGATTCCAAGCCGGAAGAGATGGATAAACTGGACCGGCGTCTGATTCAGCTGAAGATAGAGCGCGAAGCGGTAAAAAAAGACAAGGACGACGAGGCGGCACAAAAGCGTTTGGCCAAGTTGGAAGAGGAAATCCAGAAACTGGAAAAGGAATACGCCAATCTCGAAGAGGTATGGAAAGCGGAGAAGGCTCAGCTGGCAGGCAGCCACGATATCAAGGAAAAGCTGGAGCAGGCCAAGCTGGATATGGAAGCGGCGCGCCGCGCCGGCGACCTGGAGCGGATGTCGGAATTGCAATACGGATTAATTCCGCAATTAGAAGGACAATTGAAAGCCGCTGCCGAAACCAAGGGTGATGAAGACTTGCGCCTGTTGCGCAACAAGGTCACCGAGGAGGAAGTGGCGGAAGTGGTTTCCCGCTGGACCGGAATTCCTGTGGCAAAAATGCTCGAGGGCGAACGGGAAAAATTGTTGCGTATGGAAGAGGCGCTGCACAAGCGCGTGATCGGGCAGGGCGAGGCGGTAGCCGCGGTGTCCAATGCCGTGCGTCGCTCCCGCGCCGGTCTCGCCGATCCCAACAGACCCAATGGCTCATTCCTGTTCCTCGGCCCCACTGGTGTCGGAAAAACGGAGCTGTGCAAGGCATTGGCGCAGTTCCTGTTCGATACCGAGGACGCCATGGTGCGCATCGATATGTCCGAGTTTATGGAGAAACACTCAGTGGCACGCCTGATTGGTGCGCCGCCCGGCTATGTGGGTTATGAGGAAGGTGGCTACCTGACCGAGGCGGTGCGGCGCAAGCCCTACTCGGTGATACTGCTGGATGAAGTGGAAAAAGCGCACCCGGAAGTTTTCAACATTCTGCTGCAGGTACTCGAGGACGGTCGCCTCACAGATGGTCAGGGACGCACCGTGGATTTCCGCAACACGGTGGTGGTGATGACCTCCAATTTGGGGTCCGACTTGATCCAGAAGTATGCCGCTGACCGGGATGCGGACGAAGTGGACACAGAAATCCGGTACCGGCAGATGAAGAGTGCGGTGATGGATGTGGTAAGTGGCCATTTCCGGCCGGAGTTTATCAACCGCATTGACGAAGTGGTGGTCTTCCACCCGCTGAATCAGGCGGAGGTGCGTTCTATCGCCGAAATTCAACTGGCGGCTATGCGCCGCCGTCTCGCCGAGCGGGATTTGCAGCTGGAAGTCTCCGAAGCGCTGCTGGACAAGCTGGCCGAAGTGGGCTTTGACCCCGTCTACGGTGCCCGCCCTCTGAAGCGTGCGATACAGATGTGGCTGGAAAATCCCCTGGCGCAGGATGTGTTGGCAGGCAAATTTGTGCCCGGCGACACTATTCATGCCGAACTGGATGGAGACCGGGCGGTATTCCGTTGAGGTAACCCTGACAAATCCGCCTGAGTGCCGTTAGTGCCGGGCGCTCAGGCGTGAATCTCGCTTTGCGAAACACGCAATCCATTCCTGTGGAACCGCCGGATACTGCTCAGTAGCCGGTGGTTTCGCACTATCCCTCCCTTCGCTCAAAATTTTCATATTACGCGGCGCGTTGCTAAACCCACGGCATGTATTGTTTTCCTGACGTCGAGCGAGTGTGATACAGCGGCAGTCTCCAGGCGTAAATAGCCATTTGTTTATAAACTGAATTTTGTTGTTCGGCGAAAGAGTCGGCCGATGCCGAAATCGCAATTCAGTGGAATGGCACTGTGTCTCGGGTTTTGAACAAACGCATGCTGCTGATGCTCCTCGGCTGCCTGCTGTTGTTCGGCGGTATTTTTGCTTTCAAATATATCGGCCTTGTCATGATGAATCGCGCTTTCGACAGTATGCCACTGCCGCCGGCAACAGTGACTTCTTTTACCGCGGAGGTGCAGGTCTGGCAGGAGACGCTGACTGCGGTGGGAACGCTACGGGCGGTAAATGGTGTGGAGGTCACCACGGAAGCGCAGGGCATCGTCAGCGCCATCCATTTTAAGTCGGGGCAGTCGGTCGAAAAAGGGGCCTTGTTAGCGGAGCTGGCCGCGGAACCGGAAATCGCCCAGCTTCAGGTACTGGAAGCGGAGCTGCGGCTGGCGCGGCGCAACCATCAGCGGGTCAAGGCTCTGCACGCCAGAGGCGTCACCACAGAAGCGGATCTGGACGCCACCCGCAGTGAGCTGGAGCAGGTTCTGGCTAATCTGGAAGTCCAGCGCGCCACTATTGATAAACGTCAAATCACCGCGCCTTTCAGCGGGGTTTTGGGCATCCGCCGCATCGACTTGGGGCAGAATGTTAACCCGGGGGAGGCCGTGGTTTCCCTTCAGCAGCTGGACCCGATTTACGTCGATTTTTTTCTGCCGGAGCGGCACCTTGCCAAAGTGGCGTTGGATCTGCCGATAACTCTGGGAACCGACGCCTTTCCCGGCAAAAAGTTTCATGGGCGCATTACCGCCATAGACCCCAGTGTGGATGCGGCCAGCCGCAATTTTCTGCTTCAGGGCACACTGAAAAATCCGCAACACCGGTTGCGCCCCGGTATGTTTGCGGATGTAGCGGTGCAGATTGACGCCCGGCGAAAGGTCTTGGTGGTGCCGCGCACTGCGCTGATGTTCGCACCCTACGGTACGGCGGTGTTTATTCTGCGCAAGAGCGATACCGGTGACAGCATTATTGCCCGCAAGCGTTTCGTGAAGACCGGGGAAGAACGCGGCGATCTGGTGGAAGTCGTACAGGGCTTGCGGGCGGGTGAAGTCGTGGCGAGTAGCGGTCTGCTCAAACTGCGCAACGAGGGTGCCGTGATCATTGAAAATGAAAACCGTCCGCCCGCCGACGCGGATCCGAAGCCGGAAAATAGTTAGTGGGCCCGTAATTAAACCGCACAAGAGCTGCGGCTTGTTTCGGGGCGCTCAGGCAAAGGGATAAGTATTGCGAAAATGCACGAGTATGTCCCGGCGGCTTCGCCGGATATCTCCCTATTTCCGACGGTTTCAAAATGCCCATCCCATCACTTGAGCTTCTCATCAGGCCTCGGCGTCAGCGTCAGGGAGGTTCCTTAAGGGAACCCTGAAACCATAGTGGCACTGGGCCCGCCTGTTGTCCGGCATTTGCTCAGTTATATTTTCTCATTGCTGCTTTCCATCCGGGTGCAGAGCTTATTCGTTGCCTGAGCGCGGATTAGTCAGCGGTTTGCCGAAGTCGGGATGGCTTGGGAAAAGGCGTGAATTTTACTGAAATTTTTATCCGCAAGCCGGTGCTCGCCTCAGTGGTGAGTTTGTTTATTTTCCTGCTTGGCCTGCGCGCGGCCACGGAACTGAATGTGCGCCAGTATCCGGAGCTGGAAAATGCGGTGATCACTGTCACCACAGTGTACGTCGGTGCTGACTCAGACTTGGTGCAGGGGTTTATCACCACGCCGCTGGAACAGGAGATCGCCACCGCGGATGGTATTGATTACATGGTGTCTACCAGTGTCCAGGGCATCTCAACCATCCAGATCTATGTGGATTTTGATTACGATCCCAATGAGGTGTTGACCCAGGTGGTGGCCAAGGTCAACCGGCTGCGCAGTGAATTGCCGGAAGAGGCGGAGGACTCCAGTGTGGATATGGCGCTGGGGGAATCCACCGCAGCTATGTATTTATCCTTTTCGTCAGACATTCTCGATAACAATCAGATCACTGACTATCTGACCCGCGTAGTACAGCCCAAGCTATCGACCATTGCCGGTGTGCAGCGTGCACGTTTGCTGGGCAATCGGACCTTTGCCATGCGTATTTGGTTGAGGCCTGCCGATATGGCCGCGCAGGAGGTGACTCCAGCCGATGTGAGTGCGGCGCTCCGGCGCAATAATGTCCTGTCCGCAGTGGGTGCCACCAAAGGTGCCATGGTGGCTATGGAAATCCGGGCTAAAACCGATATTGCCTCGCCAGAGGCTTTTCGCAGTCTTGTTGTACGTGCCGACGGCGACCGTCTGGTGCGTCTCGGCGACGTGGCGGAAGTCGAGCTGGGGGCGGAGTCTTACGATACCTCTGTTTCCTTTAATGGCCGACCGGCCACTTTCGTCGCCATAGAAGTGGCGCCCGATGCCAATTCGCTGGATGTGATCCGGGTAGTCAGGGAAACCCTGGAGCAGGAGATTTTTCCGCAATTGCCCGAGGGGATGATTGGCGATATCCCTTACGACAGTACGGAATATATTCAGGATTCCATCGACGAGGTGATGAAGACCATCGTCGAAGCGGTGCTGATTGTGATTCTGGTGATCTACCTGTTTCTCGGCTCCCTGCGCAGCGTTTTAATCCCCGCGATAGCGGTGCCACTGTCTCTGGTGGGAGCGCTTTTTCTGATGTTGCTGATGGGTTTCTCCATCAATCTTCTGACGCTGCTCAGCATGGTGCTAGCTATCGGCATAGTAGTGGATGACGCCATTATTGTGCTGGAGAACGTGCACCGGCATATCGAGGAGGGCATGGTGCCTCAGGAGGCGGCGATTGTTGGTGCGCGTGAGTTGGCTTGGCCGGTGGTGGCTATGACCACCACCTTGATCGCCGTCTACTTGCCCATCGGATTTCTCGGCGGTCTCGTCGGCACTTTGTTTATCGAGTTCGCGTTTTCTCTCGCCGGTGCGGTTCTGTTGTCTGGTGTGGTGGCTTTAACTTTGTCACCGATGATGTCGGCCAAGATCCTGCGCCCTCGCACAGGGGGTGGCAACCGGCTGGAAAAGTGGTTGGAAATGCAGTTCAACCGCTTGCAGGAAAGTTACAAGAGTAGCTTGCACAGTGCGTTGAACGACCGCTTGGTGATTCTCCTCTTTGGCGCCATCGTCCTGGTCAGTTGCTATTTTCTGTTTGTATCTTCCCCCAGAGAGCTGGAGCCTGCCGAAGACCGGGGCTTGGTGTTGGCGATCTCTTCCGCTGATGCTTATGCAACCCTGGACTACCTCGAACAGTATACGGCGGAGTTGACACAAATTGCCGAGCGTCACGATGAAGTGGCCAATTTTTTCCTGCTCAACGGTGTCGGCGGTACCAGTAATGCCACCAATAGCGCCGTCGCAGGGTATGTGCTCGCCCCCTGGAATCTGCGCGACAAAGACACGGCGGAGATGCAGGCGGAGATCAGTGCAGAGGTGGCGCAGATTGCCGGGCTCAAGGTGGCGGTTGTGGTGCCACCGAGCCTGCCGACCGCGGGTGGCCGCCTGCCGGTGGAATTTGTAATCGGCGCCACCGAGCCGGTGGAGCGCCTCGCCGATTTGGCCGATGAAATCATGGCGCGAGCCATCGCCAGCCGTAAATTTATTTTTGTCGATTCGGACCTGAAGATCGACAAGCCGAAAATTATCGTCGAGATCGACCGGGACAAGGCGGCGGCCATGGGGGTGAGCATGGCCGACATCGGCCGCGAACTGGGCGCCATGCTGTCCGGGGCCTACATCAACCGCTTTTCTCTGGACAACCGCAGTTACAAGGTGATTCCGCAAGTCGTGCGGGTAGAGCGGCTCACGGGGGAACAGTTGGAAAACTATTATATCCGCGCGGTCAATGGTGACCTGGTGCCAATTTCCACGCTGGTCAATCTGCGTGAAACTGTAGAGCCGCAACAACTTAAGCGCTTTCAACAGTTGAATGCGGTGACCATCTCCGGTGTGCCGCGCCCCGGTATTACTCTGGGAGAAGCGCTGGGTGTG
The DNA here is from genome assembly GCF_001617625.1 of Microbulbifer thermotolerans. Classification (NCBI taxonomy): domain Bacteria; kingdom Pseudomonadati; phylum Pseudomonadota; class Gammaproteobacteria; order Cellvibrionales; family Microbulbiferaceae; genus Microbulbifer; species Microbulbifer thermotolerans. The sequence continues at coordinate 665,397 of NZ_CP014864.1, forward strand.
TTGGATCAGGCCGCCCGCGAAATATTGCCCCAGGGGTACTCGGTGGATTACGCGGGCCAGTCGCGCCAGTACAAGTCTGAAGGAGGGGAGTTGGAGATCACCTTTCTTTTTGCCTTGATTGTGATCTATCTCGTGCTGGCCGCGCAGTTCGAGTCCTGGCGGGACCCACTGATTATGCTGGTGACAGTGCCTATGAGTGTCTGTGGGGCCATGATTTTTGTCAGTCTCGGCTTAACCACACTGAATATCTACACCCAGGTGGGATTAGTGACACTGATCGGTGTCATTTCCAAGCACGGTATTCTGGTGGTTGAATTTGCCAATAAACTGCAGGAGCAGGGCCACTCCAAGCGCGAGGCGATAGAGCAGGCCGCCAGTATTCGCCTGCGCCCCATCCTGATGACAACTGCATCGCTGGTGTTGGCGATGGTGCCTTTGCTGGCCGCTGCCGGCCCTGGCGGCGGAGCCCGCTTTGCGATGGGCCTGGTGGTCGCCAGCGGTATGACAATTGGTACTCTGTTTACACTGTTTGTGGTGCCGGCGATGTATTTATATCTAGGCAGGGATTACGGTTATTGAGGAGGAAGAGCGGTTCAGCTTTGGGGAATCTTTGATGGGGTTGCCCGGCACTGTTATCCATTGCGGGCGCTAGCGCTGAGAGCTTCCATCTAGGGCAGGAAGTCTCAGCGCTAACGACAATTTCAGCGGTTACGCTTTAGCAGTTTTCCTGAATGGTTTGCTGCATGCGCCGGATTCGCTCCTGGCGTTCCTCCTCAGGTAGTACCCGCATCTTGCCATCGGCTCCCAGTTCGCGTATGCGGCTGTGGGTGGTCAGTTCCTGCAGGTTAGACTGGGCCATCCGGCAGCGCTGCGCGCGCACAGCTTCTTGAGCCTTGGTGAGGGCTTCATTTTGCTGTTGTTCCGGCTGTGCCTTTGGGGCGGCCGCCACATTTTTTTCACTGGAGGTGGGTTCTTCGGCCGGGGTGGGGTTGAGTGCTGCCTGTTCCGCCTGCCACTGCTTATAGCGTTCTGACTTGGGCTTCTTTACCACTTCGACGGATTGCTTTTGCGGCGGCTGGGAGCCGAAGTGCACCACGCCGTTTTCATCCACCCATTTGTAAATACCATCGGCCCGGGCGGCGAATGCCAGCGCTGAGATCAATATCGCTATAGCGAAGCGCATAGTTGCTCCTCGGTTTTTGTGGTGTCCTTTAGTGGCATTGTACCGGTCTGTGCGCGCTTGCCTACAACTCCTTTAACACTTTGGCTAATGCAGCGTTGCTCTATTGACAGCCGGGATTCAGTTTGCAGAATCAATCGCTCCCTCGGCGACTGGAGTTTTCCGCATATCCGCGGTGCCCGCTCCGGCCCGGCGGGCCAAACGCCCGCCACCTCTTGTCGAGAACCCCTCCCCACCCAGGAGGCCTGCGAGTCCGCACGACTCCGGTTAATGCCGGTGTCGGCTCGCGCGCACTGGCCAAGCCGATAGAGCCATCCTAAAAGTCGGCGGGCGATTGCGCAAAAGGCTGATATTTATCATTGATTTCCTTTACAATCGCCTTTTGTTTTTCTCATTGGCTGGCCTAGCTTGCCCTTTGAGAGATGTTTGTCCTATGAATCGCGAAATTTGAGGGGGCTTTTGTGGAATTACTCTCCGGCGGCGATATGTTGGTTCGCGCGCTGCAGGATGAAGGGGTGGACCTGATCTTCGGATACCCCGGAGGTTCGGCGTTGCATATTTACGACGCCATTTTTCGCCAGAAGAGCATCAAGCACATTCTGGTGCGGCACGAACAGGGTGCCACCCATATGGCGGATGGTTACGCTCGCGCCACCGGCAAAGTCGGTGTGGTGCTGGTGACCTCTGGTCCGGGCGCCACGAATGCGATTACCGGTATCGCCACAGCCTATATGGACTCTATTCCAATGGTGGTGATTTCCGGCCAGGTGCCAACGGAAAAAATTGGCGAGGATGCCTTTCAGGAAACCGACATGGTCGGCTGCTCGCGGCCGATCGTGAAGCATAGCTTCCTGGTAAAAAGCGCCGAAGAGATCCCCGAGATTGTCAAAAAAGCCTTCTATATCGCCAGTACCGGACGCCCCGGGCCGGTGGTGATCGATGTCCCCAAGGATGTCACTAACCCGGCGGATCGCTTCCCCTACCGCTATCCGGACAAATTGCGCATGCGCTCCTACACTCCGGCCGGAAAGGGGCACAGCGGGCAGATCCGCAAGGCGGTGGCGCAGCTGTTGTCCGCCAAGCGTCCGGTGATCTACGCCGGTGGTGGCGTGGTGCAGGGCGGGGGTGCCGAATTGTTGACTGAGCTGGCGCGCCGTCTGAATTTTCCCGTGACCAATACCCTGATGGGGCTTGGTGCCTTCCCCGGCAGTGACAAACGCTTCCTCGGCATGCTCGGAATGCACGGCACTTTCGAGGCCAATACCGCCATGCACCACGCGGATGTGATCCTGGCGGTGGGCGCGCGTTTCGATGACCGGGTAACCAACACACCGGGCAAATTCTGTCCGGGGGCCAAGATTATTCACGTCGATGTGGACCCGGCCTCTATCTCCAAGACGATTGTGGCGGACATACCGATTGTCGGCACCGTGCAGTCCGTGTTGAGTGAGATGCTGGAGATACTCAAGTCTTCCGATGAGCAGCCGGACCAGTCGGCTATTGTCGACTGGTGGCGTCAGATCGACGATTGGCGCGAGCGCCACGGGCTTTATACGGCACCGCGCTACCGCACCGATGGTGCCCTGATCATGCCGCAGGAGGTGATTCGAGCGGTATATGAAATCACGGAAGGCAACGCTTTTGTGGCTTCCGATGTGGGGCAGCATCAGATGTTTACTGCCCAGTATTACCTGTTCGACAAGCCGCGTCGCTGGATCAATTCCGGCGGACTGGGAACCATGGGGTTCGGTTTGCCGGCGGCGCTGGGGGTGAAAATCGCGCACCCGGATGAGGAAGTGATCTGCGTCACTGGTGAGGGCAGCATTCAGATGTGTATTCAGGAGCTGTCCACCGCGACGCAATACCATCTGCCGGTAAAAATTCTCTGCCTGAACAACCAGGCCCTGGGAATGGTGAAGCAGTGGCAGGAAATGCAGTACGAGGGGCGCCTCTCGAACAGTGTTTACGAAGAGTCTCTGCCGGATTTCGTCAAGCTGGCCGAGGCCTATGGCCACCTCGGAATGAAAATTGAGCGCCGAGAGGAGCTGTACGACAAACTGCGCGAAGCGTTTGCGATTAAGGACCGCACCGTATTTATCGACGTCTATGTGGACCCGTCCGAGCATGTCTACCCGATGCAGGTGATGCCGAATGGCTCCATGCGGGATATGTGGTTGAGCAAGACGGAGCGGACTTAGGGAAGTAATACGATGCGCAGAATTATTTCAGTCCTGATGGAAAACGAACCCGGAGCGCTTTCCCGGGTAGTGGGTCTCTTTTCTCAGCGTGGTTACAACATTGAAAGCCTGACAGTGGCGCCTACAGAAGATGCCAGTTTGTCGCGCCTGACGTTGGTCACCATTGGCGATGACCACAAGATCGAGCAGATTACCAAGAATCTGAACAAATTGATTGATGTGGTTAAGCTGGTGGATCTTACGGAAGGGGCGCATATCGAGCGCGAACTTTTGCTGGTCAAAGTGCGGGCCAGCGGTGCGCAACGCGATGAGATCAAGCGTAGTGTGGATATTTTTCGCGGCCAGATTGTGGACGTCACTAGCAATATGTACACGGTGCAGGTGGCGGGTACTAGTGAAAAACTGGATGCTTTTCTACAGGCGCTGGGCGAGCACACCATTATGGAAGTGGTGCGCTCCGGAGTTTCGGGCATAGCCCGCGGTGAAAAAGTATTGAGTGTTTGAACTGTTATTAAACCGATGTGAAATAGGAACTGAGTAATGCAAGTTTACTACGATAAAGATTGCGACCTGTCTTTAATCCAGGGCAAAACCGTGGCGATCATCGGCTACGGCTCCCAAGGGCACGCCCATGCCAACAATTTGAAGGATTCCGGTGTAAAAAACGTGGTTGTCGGTCTGCGTAAGGGGTCCAGCTCATGGGCCAAGGCGGAGAAGGCCGGGCTGCGTGTGGCGGAAGTCCCCGACGCCGTGAGAGACGCCGATGTGGTAATGATACTGACGCCCGACGAACACCAGGCGCAGATCTACCGCGAAAAGGTGGCGCCCAATTTGAAGTCCGGAGCGGCGCTCGCGTTTGCGCACGGCTTCAATGTGCATTTTGAGCTGATCGAGCCACCCAAAGACGTCGACGTAATCATGATCGCGCCCAAGGGGCCGGGCCATACAGTGCGTTCCACCTATCTGGAAGGTGGCGGTGTGCCGACATTGATCGCCGTCTATCAAAATGCCTCTGGCACGGCTAAGGAACTGGCACTGTCTTATGCTTCTGCCAACGGTGGCGGCCGTTCCGGCATCATCGAAACCAACTTCCGCGAGGAAACCGAAACGGACCTGTTTGGTGAGCAGGCGGTTCTGTGTGGCGGTGTCTCCGCGTTGGTAACGGCGGGCTTTGAAACCTTGGTGGAAGCGGGCTACGCGCCGGAAATGGCCTACTTTGAATGTCT
>NZ_CP014864.1:675000-2355000 GCF_001617625.1 Microbulbifer thermotolerans
CTAACGTCCGTCGTGGAAAGGGAAACAACCCAGACCGCCAGCTAAGGTCCCAAATACCAGTTAAGTGGGAAACGATGTGGGAAGGCCCAGACAGCTAGGAAGTTGGCTTAGAAGCAGCCATCTTTTAAAGAAAGCGTAATAGCTCACTAGTCGAGTCGGCCTGCGCGGAAGATATACCGGGGCTAAACTGGTAACCGAAGCTGCGGATGCCTTCGGGCATGGTAGAGGAGCGTTGTGTAAGCCGTTGAAGGTCAATCGGGAGGTTGGCTGGAGGTATCACAAGTGCGAATGCTGACATGAGTAACGACAAGGGGGGTGAAAAACCTCCCCGCCGGAAGACCAAGGGTTCCTGTCCAACGCTAATCGGGACAGGGTTAGTCGGCCCCTAAGGCGAGGGCGAAAGCCGTAGTTGATGGGAAACAGGTTAATATTCCTGTACTCGCTATTGCTGCGATGGAGTGACGGAGAAGGCTAGGCCAGCACGGCGATCGGTTGTCCGTGTTTAAGGTAGTAGGCTGGGGACTTAGGCAAATCCGGGTCCCTAAGGCTGAGAGCTGATGACGAGCTCTCTTTAAGAGAGCGAAGTGGTTGATGCCCTGCTTCCAGGAAAAACTTCTAAGCTTCAGGCAATAGAGAACCGTACTCGAAACCGACACAGGTGGTCAGGTAGAGAATACCAAGGCGCTTGAGAGAACCCTGGTGAAGGAACTAGGCAAAATGGTACCGTAACTTCGGGAGAAGGTACGCCGGTTTTGGTGAAGGGACTTGCTCCCCGAGCTGAGGCCGGTCGAAGTGACCAGGTGGCTGCGACTGTTTATTAAAAACATAGCACTCTGCAAACTCGTAAGAGGACGTATAGGGTGTGACGCCTGCCCGGTGCCGGAAGGTTAATTGATGGGGTTAGCGTAAGCGAAGCTCTTGATCGAAGCCCCGGTAAACGGCGGCCGTAACTATAACGGTCCTAAGGTAGCGAAATTCCTTGTCGGGTAAGTTCCGACCTGCACGAATGGCGTAACGATGGCCACGCTGTCTCCACCAGGGACTCAGTGAAATTGAACTCGCTGTTAAGATGCAGTGTACCCGCGGCTAGACGGAAAGACCCCGTGAACCTTTACTACAGCTTTGCACTGAACTTTGAGCCTGCTTGTGTAGGATAGGTGGGAGGCTTTGAAGCGAGGACGCCAGTTCTCGTGGAGCCATCCTTGAAATACCACCCTGGCATGTTTGAGGTTCTAACTCAGGTCCGTGATCCGGATCGAGGACAGTGTATGGTGGGTAGTTTGACTGGGGCGGTCTCCTCCCAAAGAGTAACGGAGGAGTACGAAGGTGCACTCAGCATGGTCGGAAATCATGCAATGAGCATAATGGTATAAGTGCGCTTGACTGCGAGACAGACATGTCGAGCAGGTACGAAAGTAGGTCATAGTGATCCGGCGGTTCTGAATGGAAGGGCCGTCGCTCAACGGATAAAAGGTACTCCGGGGATAACAGGCTGATACCGCCCAAGAGTTCACATCGACGGCGGTGTTTGGCACCTCGATGTCGGCTCATCACATCCTGGGGCTGAAGCCGGTCCCAAGGGTATGGCTGTTCGCCATTTAAAGTGGTACGCGAGCTGGGTTTAGAACGTCGTGAGACAGTTCGGTCCCTATCTGCCGTGGGCGTTGGAGATTTGAGAAGAGTTGCTCCTAGTACGAGAGGACCGGAGTGAACGAACCTCTGGTGTTCCGGTTGTCACGCCAGTGGCACTGCCGGGTAGCTATGTTCGGACGGGATAACCGCTGAAAGCATCTAAGCGGGAAGCCTCCTTCAAGATGAGATCTCCCTGGGACCTTGAGTCCCCTGAAGGGCCCTGGAAGACTACCAGGTTGATAGGCTGGGTGTGGAAGCGTTGTGAGGCGTTGAGCTAACCAGTACTAATTGCCCGTGAGGCTTGACCATACAACAGAGATGGTTACTGACGACAAGCGAAAGCTGTTGGATTGTGTGAAGAGACGCACAGAGACTTGCGGTGTATTACTACAGTTTGTTTCACCGACTTATTTGGGTTGGCTGTCAGCGCTGAGCGATCAGCGAGGCAAACGGGCAGCCAAACGGCAAGGCAGAGCAAAAGCTCATAAGACCGGAGCCACCCAAGCCAGTTTGCCTGACGACAATAGAGTTGTGGAACCACCTGATCCCATGCCGAACTCAGAAGTGAAACGCAACATCGCCGATGGTAGTGTGGGGCTTCCCCATGTGAGAGTAGGTCATCGTCAGGCGCCAAATCGAAAGGCCACCCAACTGGGTGGCCTTTTTTTTATGCCCGAAATCCACAGCCTTAACAAACCTGCAAAAATCTGCACGGCCTGTTTGATAACCTCCTGCACAAACCGCCCTTACCTCCCGCAGGCGCGCGCAAAAAACCACCGCTGCTTTTTTATGCGCCTCCCGCGAAGTGGCGTAACGCCTTGATTTAACGGGGATATCCAGTAGTTATACACAAGTCTGTCCATGTCTTCTGTTAGTAACCGGGATGTCATGGAGCAGTTGTGGGTGGAGAGGACAGGGGGCGATGTTTTTTTACGCGCTTAGTGACTGGCGGCATAAAATCGGGGGCTGGGGACAACTATCCCATAGTTATACACAACTCTGTCCATGGTTTTTGTGAGTAACCAGGGTGTCATATGACATTTTTATGAGTTGGCAAGCGAGCAGATATTTCTCGGTTGGCAGATAAAAAAATACCCCGCAGTAGCGGGGTATTTTGGGGATGCCTCAGGCGCTGCGGGTTGGATCACACAGCCTTCGCTGAGGAGGTGTTGCCGGGCTTTTTCCCCTTCAGTATCAGCCAGAGTGCGGCTACCAAAATCGCCGCCTGGAGGCCGATTCCCTGCCAAGTGGAGTAGATACCCAGCCAATCGAAGCTGAAAGAGATCGGCATCGGGCTGATGCCGATCAGTGCCGCTTCCTGAAGGGCTGCAATGGCCTTGCCGGCAAGCACAAATGAAAGTGCCAGCAGTACCAAAGTTGTGACGGAGAAGAATTTGCCGAGTGGCAGTCGCGCCGAATAGCGCACCAGAATCCAGCCGATTACCGCCAGCAGGCCTGCGCCAGCTGCGACCCCTGTCCACAGGGCTACGTACTGGCCTTCCGCGGTCTGGGTGAGCAGGGACTGGTAGAAGAGGATGGTTTCAAAAATTTCCCGGTAGACGGCGATAAAGGCCAGGCCGGCAATGCCCCACAGGGTACCGGCGGTGAGACTTCGATTGACGCTTTCCTGGATATATTTCTGCCAGCTTTCCGTCTGAGTCTTGCTGTGCATCCAGAAACCCACGTAGAAAAGTACTGCGGCGGCCAATAACGCTGCCACGCCTTCCATCACCTCGCGGCTGGCGCCACTGATGGCGATAAATTGCTGTGCCAGCACCCAAGTTGCAAAGCCGGCGATAAAGGCGCTGATCCAGCCGATGTGTACGTACTTGAGTGCGTCCCTGCGTTGTGTTTTCACAAGGATTGTCGTAAGCGCGATCACTACCAGCAGTGCCTCCAGGCCCTCGCGCAGAAGGATAATCAGGCTGGCGATAAACAGCGCTGTGTCGGAGAGGCTGGATTCCTGCAGCAGCGCTCCGGCCTGATCCAGGCGCTGAAGTATATCGCTGACTTGTTGTTCCACTACCTGTGGGTCACTGTTCGGATTCAGCTGTGCGCGCAGGTTGAGCAGGTCGCTTTCAATCGCGCGGCGCAGATCTGCGTCGTGGGAATCCAGCGTGTTTTCCAAAAGTTCGAAGCCGTCTAGATAAGCGCTAACGGCAAAAGTGCGGGCATCCTTGTAATCACCGCGCAGATAGGCCGCCAGCGCTTTCTGCAACTGGCCACGTGCGGTATCCATCGGATCCGCTGAGTCAGAGCTTTTCTTCTCAAATAGGGCCGTCGGGTCGGCACGCAATGCTGCGATGGTGTCCGCGGAGATCTCGGGCCGGTTCTTGTGCAGTACTTGCGGGCTGTACATCACCAAGTCCTGCAAGGCCAGAGGGGAGTCAGAGACATCGCCCACTGAATCAGTGAACGCGAGGCTGCCTACATAGAACGCCAGGGACCAGCGCTGCTGCTCTGTCAGTTGGCTGAAAGAGGCCATAGCTGTGCCGTCAATACCGTTGCTGATAGCGTCGTAGAGGCCGAGCAGCGAGCGGTTTTCCGCGCGTTCACGTTCGTGGAAGTTGGTGGGGGGCGGTTCCAGCTGTGCTGCCAGGGGGCCGTCGCCCATGCCGGTGTCGCCGTGACAGGCCACGCAATTAGCCCGGTAGAGTGTCCGGCTCTCCTCGACGCTGAGCAGTGATTGCGGCAGCGATAGGGTGGGGGCTATGGCGAGCAGCTTTTGACGCAATTGGGCGGTATGTGTCTGTACTTCGCTCAGGCTGGCTTTGCGCCCAATAGCTGTTTGCAGGGCCTGGGCTTCCTTGCGGATGGCTTCAGCTTCCGGAGAGGGGGTGAGTTGACGTCCGCGATTGACCAGCAGATCCGCGAACTCTTCCATCTCTGCATATTCTTCCCCGTTGATGATTTCGCCGTTTTCCACGGCTTCCGAGTAGTCCACACCGATGTATTCGGCCAGTTGCATAAGCTGGCGCAGCTCCTGTTCGGAAAGACCCGACTCCTGAGCCAGGGTGGGAATTGCGGTTAAGAAGAACAGCGCTGCTAAGAGGCGCCTCAAATACTGGGAGAGGGGCATGGGATGTCCTTGTATTGACGCAAAAGACGTTGGTCGTTTGGCGTATAATATTATTGATAATTATTCTCACAATAAAGTAGATATACCCCATCTTTACCCAGGAATTGGCTTTTGAAAGTCATTTTGCACAATGTAACTTTGCGCAATTGAAATAGCCGGAGTCCGCCAATGAGCGACCTTTACTCTATATCATTCCAGAATGCCGATGGCTCCACAGCCTCTCTGGCGGCGTACCGGGGGCAGGTGCTGCTGATTGTAAACACTGCCAGCAAGTGTGGTTTCACTTCCCAATACAAAGGGTTGGAAGCCTTATACGAGAAGTACAAAGATCGGGGATTGGTGGTGCTGGGCTTCCCCTGTAATCAATTTGGTAAGCAGGAGCCGGGCAGCAATGACGAAATACAGCAATTCTGCGCGCTGAACTACGGTGTTACTTTCCCTGTCCATGCCAAGCTGGAAGTCAACGGCCCCGATGCCCATCCGCTATTTGTGGCGCTCAAGCGGCGGGCGCCGGGCCTGCTGGGTACAGAGGCCATCAAGTGGAATTTCACCAAGTTCCTGGTGAGCCGGGACGGTCAGCAGGTCAAGCGCTTCGCGCCCAAAGACAAACCGGAGAATTTGGAATCAGAAATCGAGCGGCTACTGTGACAGGCCCGCTGAGGATGGATCTCTCGCCCTAAGCCGCCAGCTGTGTTTTGCCCTCTACGCCGCCTTCAGGCCAATGGCTTGGGGCTACGGGACACCTTGGTGGGCACTGGGTGTGACCAGCCCTCAATACATAGTGTTGCTGATCCTCTGGGAGTGGACTGGGCAGGGTGAGGGGCTGATAACTGTGTGGCGCGCGTCGGCGCCGTCTGAAGCTGAGTTCGGGCACTCCTGACCCAACGAATGGAAGAGCGCGGACTGGTTGTTCCAGCTTGCGCCCTGTGGTGGGTGGCGATCACCGACGCCGTGCGGGCTTAAACCGAGCGCATGGGCCTTGCTAAAACAATTGTTCAATACGCCGCCACTGTCGCAGCCGGAGCTGGCAAGGCTCCACCGTCAACTGTGTTGGTTGCTGGAGAAGTTTCAGGTCGCAAATTAAAGCGTTGTTTGCCATCGGTGGTTTGCGATTTGCGCAAACAGTACAACAGTGCGGAGGCGCATCCTAAAATTGTGCCGCGCAATGATGATTATTAGGATGGTTGTTGACCAGTTTTACAGGGTGGGGGCATAATGCCAGCACTTGACCGCACTGTTGCGCAGAAATCGCCATGTATACTGTTTGTTTCAATTCCTGGCACCTCTACCGCGCCTTAGCTTTCTCGCTGCGACTGCCGCGTCGCGGCATATAATTTTATTTCTTTACCTTCCGACAGAATTCCACACTGTATTTTTTGGGCGCGTAGACAGCGATTCGCACGCTGTTTAGCCTCGGGCCAGATTAGGAGAGAAGCCCAGATGAACACTAAAAAAGATAAATTAGTCATATTCGATACGACTTTGCGCGATGGTGAGCAGAGCCCCGGCGCCTCCATGACCAAAGATGAAAAGATTCGCATTGCGCGCATGCTGGAGCGTATGCGCGTGGATGTGATCGAGGCGGGTTTCGCCATTGCGAGTCCCGGTGATTTTGAGGCGGTCCAGGCGGTGGCCGAGACAGTGAAGGACTCCCGGGTGTGCAGTCTGGCCCGCGCTGTGGGACCGGATATCAGCCGCGCTGGTGAGGCGCTCAAGAAGGCTAATGCGTCGCGTATCCATACCTTTATCGCCACCTCACCGATCCACATGAAGTACAAGCTGCAGATGGAGCCGGAAAAGGTACTGGAGCGCGCGGTGGAAGCGGTCAAACTTGCGCGTCAATTCACAGATGATGTGGAGTTCTCACTAGAGGATGGCAGCCGTTCCGAGCCGGAGTTCATGTACCGTATCATCGAGGCGGTAATTAACGCTGGCGCCGGTACTATCAATATTCCCGATACCGTAGGTTACGGTGAGCCCGGCGAATACGGGGCCATGTTCAGGCGCGTGATTGAAAATGTACCCAATTCCGATAAGGCAATTTTCTCCACGCACTGTCATAACGACCTGGGATTGGCGGTAGCCAACTCACTGTCCGCGGTAATGAATGGTGTGCGCCAGGTGGAGTGCACCATCAATGGGCTCGGTGAGCGGGCGGGCAATGCCTCGCTGGAGGAAATCGTTATGGCGGTGCGCACCCGCCAGGATCTGTTCCCGGTGGAAACCGGAATAGACACCAGCCACATAGTGCCCACATCGCGGTTGGTATCCTCCATCACTGGCTTTCCTGTGCAGCCGAACAAGGCAATTGTCGGCGCCAATGCCTTTGCCCATGAATCCGGTATCCATCAGGACGGTGTGCTCAAGCACCGCGAAACCTACGAAATCATGCGCGCCCAGGACGTGGGCTGGGGCCACAACCGCTTGGTGTTGGGCAAGCACTCAGGCCGCGCCGCGGTCAAAGCGCGCTATGAGGAGCTGGGTATTCATTTCGAGGATACCGCTGAGTTCCAAATGGTGTTTGAGCGCTTCAAGGCGCTGGCGGACAAGAAACACGAAATTTTTGATGAAGACCTGCAATCTCTGGTCACCGGAACCGAGGCGCCTGTGGAGCGCTATCGGCTGGAGGACCTGGAAGTGCGCAGCAAGTTCGGCAGCCTGCCACAGGCGCAGCTGCGCCTGCTGATCGACGGCGAATCCCACCGCGTCGAAGCCTACGGCAGTGGCCCGGTCGATGCTACCTTCAAGGCGATCGAATCCATCGCCAAGAGCCAGGCAGATCTGAAACTCTACTCGGTCAATGCCGTCACCCAGGGTACAGATTCCCAGGGCACGGTTACCGTGCGCCTGGAGCGCGATGGGCGTTTGGTCAACGGAGTCGGTGCCGATACCGATATTCTGGTGGCCTCGGCCCAGGCCTACCTGGACGCGTTAAATATGCTCGATTCCGGTGAGAACAAGAGAAAAGGCGTTTAAGTGAACGAGTTGCAGCGGGCCGAATATCTGTCGGTAATGGGCGTGGTCAGCTATGTGCCGCGCTTCCTGCTGCCGCATGCTCCAGCGCCGCGCCAGGCGGAGTTGCCCCAAGAGCCCGCACCGGAAAGTCGCGCCCCGGAAGCGATTGGGCCGGCGGCTGTCACCGAGTTGACGGTCGCGGTACCGGCTACGCCCGCCGCCCAGCTGGCGGACCTGGGCATCTTGGAGCCCGGCACTTCCAAAACCACCGTTCGGGCTTCTGATACGCAAAAAACAGTCCCGGCGCGAGACCTATCTGATACGCCGCGGACAGAGCCTGCCCCCGCCCCCTTTGTGCTCAGCTGCTGGTGGCTTGGCGGGGAACTGTTGGCGGTGGACAGCAGGGAGCCGGGAGCGGCACTGCCGGTGGAGGCATTATTCAACAATATTGCCCGCGCGCTTGGGTGGCACCAATTGCCGCGCGAGCAGGACCGCCTGCGCTGGCCGCTGGCGGAGAATCGCTTCGGGCCCGCCGCTTCGGCGGCGGAGGCGCGGGACACCTGTTCCGCCTGGCTGGAGGCCGCCAGTGCGCGCCGCCCCGTCAAGTCCATCTGGCTGATGGGTCGGCAGGCGCGGGACTTCTGTGCGCCGGTCTCGTTGGAAAACACTATCAACGACTGGAAGGGGATCCGCGTGCTCGCTATGCCGAGCTTGTCGGAATTGCTGCAGCAGCCGGAGCGCAAGCGAGACGTATGGCAGTTGCTGCGCCAAGCTTACCCCGAACAGACCCGGGCTCAATGACTTTCCCGCCGGGCGCGCGTTTAATCGCGGCTAACGAAACGCACTGCGGCGCCTTCGCGACGCTGGCTCGCGCTGCCCACTCCCACCCCTGGACTGAAGCCCAATACCGGGACAGCCTGTGCGCTGGACACCAGTGCTGGCTGCTGTTGTCGGTGTGCGGCGAGCCTATCGCCTGTTGCGTGATTTCATCGCTGTTTGACGAAGCGGAAATTCTCGATATTGCCGTGGCGCCGGACTGGCGGCGGCGCGGTATCGCCGGGGCCCTGCTGCAGCGGCTGATCGCAGGCTTGCCGCGTCAGATTACTCGCGTCTTGTTGGAAGTACGCGCATCGAATGTTGCCGCCCTGTCTCTTTACCGCAAACTGGGTTTTTACGAGGACGGCGTGCGTAAAAATTATTATCCGGCGGAAGGTGGCGGGCGAGAGGATGCCGTACTGATGAGTCTCAATACTGCGCGTTGATTCGGCGAGTTTAAACGCTCGAACCAAGTGATCCACGCTGACTTGTGCGATGCGAAATCGATAGCAGACAATAGTGACTCGAATCGCTCCTGGCGCGCGCGGGGCTGATAAACTATTGCCCGGTGTTGCCTACATCCACCGCAATCCGGTGGATTTCAAATTTCCGCAAAGAGTTTTTCATGGCGTTATCGCAAAAGCATCCCTCTCTGCTGGAAGGGTCCGTCGCCGGCCATCTACGCCGGCTGGCACTGCCGATGGTGTGGGGTATTCTCGCCACCATGTCCTTTAATGTGGTGGATACTTATTTTGTCGCCCAACTGGGCAATGCGCCGCTGGCGGCGATGAGTTTTACCTTCCCGGTGGTGATGGTGATCAACAGCGTCGCCATCGGGCTGGGGGCGGGGACTTCCTCGGCAGTGGCGCGGGCCTATGGCGCCGGAGATCTGGCACGGGTGCGGCGCTTGGTGACCGATGCTTCGCTGCTAGCGCTGCTGGTTGCTCTCGTGGTCAGTGGCGTGGGGCTCGCCACCATCGATCCCCTTTTCAGACTGCTCGGCGCCGCGCCGGAAATGCTGCCGTTGATTGCCGACTATATGGTGCCCTGGTACCTGGGTGCGGTATTTGCGGTGGTACCCATGGTGGCCTTGTCGGCGCTGCGCGCCATCGGTAACAGCGCCCTGACCGGACGCATTATGATGGCGGTGGCGTTTTTTAACCTGATTCTGGACCCACTACTGATTTTTGGCTTGCTGGGTTTCCCGCGCCTTGAATTACAGGGGGCTGCGCTGTCAACGGTTATCGCACGGGGTATCAGTTTTTTTATCGCACTTTATTTTTTGATACGGCGAGAGCATTTGATGGCCGTACCGGGCTGGAAGCTCTCCCCGCTGTTGGAGTCCTGGCGGACGGTGCTGGCGGTGGGGCTGCCGGCGGTGGCCACCAATGTCATTATTCCCATGGCCGGTGGTGTGGTGGTAGCGCTAGTGGCCGCGCACGGTGCCGATGCCGTGGCGGGACTCGGCATTGCGCTGCGTATAGAGCCTGTAGCGCTGATTATTTTCTACGCCCTCTCGTCGGTCGTGGGGCCATTTGTCGGCCAGAATGCGGGGGCGGGCAAAACGGCGCGCCTGCGGGAAACGGTCAGTGTGTTGGCGCGCTTCTGTGTCGGTTGTGGTTTCTCGCTGGCGCTAGTGCTCTACGCCGTGGGACCGGCGTTGGCGGGGTTGTTCAGTGACTCCGAGGAAGTGTTGGCAGTGGCGGTGGCCTATCTGACCCTGGTGCCCGCCAGCTACGCTGGCTATGGATTTGTGATGTCCGCCAATGCCGCCTTTAACGGGCTCGGGCGTCCGTTGCCGGCTACGTTGATTTCCTTCCTGCGCGTACTTGGCGTCTATTTGCCCTTGGCTTGGCTGGGCAGTCATTACTGGGGAGTCAGTGGCCTATTTGTCGCTACGGGAATATCCAATCTTCTGTTGGGAGCCCTGGCCTGGTGGTGGCTGCGTCGGGATATCGGCACTTGTGCCGCGCCGGGGGCGGCACAGCCCCAGGCCCGCTAGGCGTCGCTGGCTTTGCTTCCGGGGGGCTCGTTTCTTTGGGGCGCCTCTGTGATCAACGGAGCACTGTAGTCGGTTCCTTATGGAGCCTCTGATTAATTCATTTGGGGCGGATATGAAGCTCAGGTGATAGGACAGATATTTCGAAACCGTCGGATACAGGGAGGTATCCGTCGGAGCTACAGGGAAGTACTCGTGCGTTTTCGAAATATCCGTCCTATTACCTGAGCGCCCCGGAACCTACCATTGTGTTCACACGAATTATTCAGAGGTTTCTTAGGTAATGAGGCGGGCATTTCCTGAACGTCTCCCTGACCTCGAAGTGTCTTTACCGCCGGTAAGCGGATATTCACAGATTTCTCAGGCCCGGATGCGAATGCATCCGGACCCTTTCTCTGTTGCTTTCTCGGGTCAGATGGTTTCGGTGGCTTCGTGCAGCCACTTTTGTGTTTTCTCGTTTACCAGCGGTAGCAGCGTTTCCCGCACTCGCCGGTGGTAACGGTTTAGCCACGCTTTTTCCGCCTCGTTGAGTAGCCCGGTGTCGATCAGCCTTTTATCGATCGGTGCCAGTGTCAGTGTTTCGAATTCAAGGAAACCGTGGTGTTTATCGGACTCCTTGACGAAAACCAGGTTCTCAATGCGGATGCCGTATTGCCCGGTCAGGTAAAACCCCGGCTCATTTGACAGGATCATCCCCGGTTCCAGTGCCACGCCACTGGCGGCTTTGCCGATTCGCTGCGGCCCTTCGTGCACACTGAGAAAGCTGCCGACGCCGTGGCCGGTGCCGTGGGCGTAGTCCAGACCCGCATCCCACAGGGATTTGCGCGCAAAAGCATCTATCTGTTCGCCACAGGTGCCCTTGGGAAAGTGCAGCGTGGCGATGGCAATATGCCCTTTGAGTACACGGGTGAAATGTTCCCGTGCATGCGCGGGAAAATCGCCGAGCGCCAGGGTACGGGTCACATCAGTGGTGCCATCTGGGTACTGCCCACCGGAGTCGATCAGGTAGAGGCCCTCGGGTTTCAGCGGCAGGCTGGATTCGCGGCTGACCCGATAGTGCACTATGGCGCCATTGGGACCATAGCCGGAAATCGCATCGAAGCTGTCGTCCTGAAATCCTTCGCGCTGCTCGCGTTTGGCGCGGAGCAATCCCGCCGCCTCCAGTTCGCCGAATGGGGTGTCGGCAGCGCTTGCGGCCACAGCGTCCGGCAGCTCAGCGAGGAACTCGCACAGAGCGGCGCCATCGCGCTCGTGGGCGGCGCGGGCGCCCGCCAGCTCCACGGGATTTTTACGCGCCTTGGCCCGGGTGACGGGATCCCGCTCTTGCAGCAGTTCGATATCCCGCGCGCGCAATTGCTGCAGGGTCCAGCAGTTAGTGATTTGCGGATCTACCCAGATCTTTGCCACGTGGTGTCGCTGGGCGGCGGTGAAGAGTTCGCTTTTATCGTTGACGATACTGACGTCGTTATCCAAGTGCTCTAACAGCGCCTCGCTAACCGCTTCTGCGGCTAAATAGAGGGTGGCACTGCCGTCGCGGTACAGGAGGCCGCAGGCCAGCGCCACTGGCAGGTGGGGAACGTCCGTCCCGCGGATATTGAACAGCCAGGCACAGACTTCCGGATTCGGCAGCCAGAGTGCGTCGGCGCGCCGCTCCGCCAGCTGGGCGGCGATGCGCGCACGTTTATCTGCCGAGTGCTCGCCGGTAAAGGCCAAGGGATGGGGACGCGCGGGGCCACAAGGGGGCGCGGGCTTGTCGCGCCATATCGCGTCTATAGGATTGTCCTCCAGCGGACGCAGATTGATATCCCGTTCGTTGAGGCGCTTTTTCAATGTCGCCAGGCCTAGTTCCGTGTGTAGGCGCGGATCGTAGCCCAGGGCATCGCCAGGTCGCAGTTGCTCGCACAGCCAGTCGGCAATGGCGTCCATGCTCAGGCTTTCCTGCTCGATGGGCTGGTCGCGCAGCTGCTGCTGGGCTTGTAGGGTATAGCGGCCATCTACGAACAGCGCCGCGTGCTCCGCCGCAATCGCTGCCATGCCGGCCGAGCCGGTAAAGCCGGTGAGCCAGGCCAGGCGCTCGTCGGATGCGGGAACATATTCGTTTTGGTATTCATCTCCCCTCGGCACCAGAAAGGCCTGTACACCTTGCTGTTTAAGCGTTTCCCGCAATGCCTGCAAGCGTTCCCGACTCATGATCCACCTCCAGCAAAAAATGCGCAGTCTAGGACCCATGTGATCAGTTTTCCAGCACTCGCCGCCGTGCCGGCGTGTATAATGCGCGCCTTGTTTTTGCTGAACGCCGAGTTATCGAATCTTAGAGTATGGGCCAGAGTTCTACCCAGGCGGGATACACCGACCGCCGCACCTTCGCGATCATTTCTCACCCGGACGCCGGTAAGACGACTGTCACGGAAAAACTGCTGCTGTTCGGGAATGCGATTCAGCTGGCCGGTTCGGTCAAGGGCAAAAAGGGGCCCCACGCGCGCTCCGACTGGATGACGATGGAACAGGAGCGGGGCATTTCCGTGACCTCTTCCGTTATGCAGTTCCCCTACAAGGGGCGTACGGTCAACCTGCTGGACACCCCCGGCCACGAAGATTTCTCCGAAGACACCTACCGGGTGCTGACCGCGGTGGACTCCGCCCTGATGGTGATCGATGGCGCCAAGGGGGTCGAAGACCGCACCATAAAGCTGATGAACGTGTGCCGCTTGCGTACCACCCCGATCCTGTCGTTTATCAACAAGCTGGACCGGGACATCCGCGATCCTATTGAGGTAATGGATGAAATCGAGGAAGTGCTGGATATTCAGGCGGCGCCGATCAACTGGCCCCTGGGCTCCGGCAAGAACTTCAAGGGCGTCTACAACCTCTACACGGACACCATACATGTGTACGAGCAGGGGCAGGGCCACACTATCCCCGAAGATA
Source organism: Microbulbifer thermotolerans (assembly GCF_001617625.1). Lineage (NCBI taxonomy): Bacteria > Pseudomonadati > Pseudomonadota > Gammaproteobacteria > Cellvibrionales > Microbulbiferaceae > Microbulbifer > Microbulbifer thermotolerans. The sequence goes on from NZ_CP014864.1 coordinate 688,410, forward strand.
CCCAGATTAAGGGGCTGGACTCTGATGAGGCGAGTGCGCTGTTGGGCGAGTACGCCGACGATATCCGCGAGGAAATAGAACTGGTGCGCGGCGCCACCCACGAATTTGATCTGGAGGCCTATCTGGCCGGCAAGCTGACTCCGGTGTTTTTTGGCACTGCGCTGGGCAACTTCGGGGTGCGCGAGATGCTCGACGGTTTTGTCGAGTGGGCACCGGGCCCCCAGCCCAGGCCCGCCAACGAGCGCAGTGTTGCGCCGGGAGAAGAAAAATTCAGCGGATTCGTGTTTAAGATTCAGGCAAACATGGACCCGAAGCACCGCGACCGCATTGCTTTTATGCGGGTTTGCTCCGGCACCTACAGCCGCGGTATGAAAATGCGGCACGTGCGCCTGGGTAAGGATGTGAAGATCGCCGACGCTGTGACATTTATGGCCGGCGACCGCACCCACGTAGAGGAGGCGATCGCCGGCGATATTATCGGCCTGCACAACCACGGCACCATTCAGATTGGGGATACCTTTACCGAGGGCGAAAATCTCAAGTTCACCGGTATTCCGAACTTCGCCCCGGAACTCTTCCGCCGTATCCGCCTGAAGGACCCGCTGAAGCTGAAACAATTGCAGAAAGGGTTGCAGCAGCTTTCCGAAGAAGGCTCCACGCAGGTTTTCTTTCCGCTGGACAATAACGACATTATTGTCGGCGCTGTGGGGGTGTTGCAGTTTGAGGTGGTGGCCTTCCGCCTTAAGGACGAATACAAGGTGGAGGCCATCTACGAAAATGTAAACGTAAATACCGCGCGCTGGGTGGACAGTGACAACGCCAAGGAGTTGGAGAACTTCAAACGCAAGGCCAGCACTAATCTGGCGCTGGATGGCAGTGGTCACCTGACCTACCTGGCGCCGACCCGCGTCAACTTGCAGTTGGCTGAGGAGCGCTATCCGGAAATCCGCTTCTATGCCACCCGGGAGCATTGAGAAACCTCGGATGAATGCGCGCGCTTAGGTAATGAGATTAATCTGGCAAAGCGAGGGTTGTCCTCGTGCGTTTTCGCAATGCCTATTCCGTTATCTGAGCATTTCAATAGGCCTGGAAATAGCTTTACCGCCAGGAGGAGATTTAGCCAGAGGGCCTCTTAGAGTCTGGAAGCGAATTCATCAGAAATTCCCTAATAATGACTATGTCCGTGTATTGGTTTGAATTTTGAGAGACTGAGTTAGTGAGCATTCCAAAAGAAATACCCGAAGAGATACCCCGTAAAGGCAATGGGCTGACCAAGGCAATCGGTCTGATGTTTACCCGGTTGCTCGGTTGGCGCCTGGAGGGTGAATTCCCGCGCGAGAAAAAAGTGATGGTGGCGATGGCGCCGCACACGTCCAACTGGGATTTCGTTGTCGCCATGCCATTTATTATGGCGCTTAGAATTAAAATTTCCTGGCTGATGAAAAAAGAGGCCTTTTTCTTTCCATTCAAGCGCTTATTTCTGTGGCTCGGCGGTATTCCCACTGACCGCTCTGCGCCAGGGGGCCTGGCGCAGCAGATCGCCAGGCAATTTCAGCACAAGGATAAGCTGTGGGTGGCGATTATGCCGGAAGGCACCCGCAAGAAGGTGAGCAAGTGGAAAAACGGCTTTTTGCGCATTGCCTATGCCGCGGATGTCCCCGTGCTGCTGGTGGCCTGGGATTTTGCCCACAAATGCATCCGTATCGACTCCCTCTATCATCCCACCGGAGATTTGGAGGCGGACATGAGAGAGATACAGCGGCGCTTCAGTAAATACCGAGGGCGCTATCCGGAAAACCAGACAGACTTCGTGGAGCATCAGCCCTGAGCGGGAGCAAAGGAGCCTGACTTTGATGAATTCGCGCCCGGACCGACATTGCCCAAATAGCGGAGAACCGGCGATAGAGCGCCCGCGGATTCATCAGAGGTTCCCGCTGTGGTGCTGATAGACGGTGGGCTTTCTCTTTTTACCTGCCTGCTCCTGATTTCGGTTGCCTTTACGGCTGGTTTTGTCAGCGCGATTGCCGGCGGCGGTGGCATTATCACCTTGCCCGCGCTGCTCTGGGCAGGTATCCCGCCACTGGATGCTCTGGGCACCAATAAATTCCAGAGCGTTTTCGGTACGCTTTCCTCGACGATTAACTTCTTTCAGAAAGGGCACCTCGACTTGCGTCCTCTGTGGCCGGGATTACTGGCGGCGATAGTTGGCGCTGTGTTGGGGACCTGGAGTGTGACGCAGTTGGGGGGTGAACAATTAGACACATTGCTGCCGCTATTGCTGATTGCCATTGCGCTTTATTTTCTCTTTTCTCCCCGCATCTCTGATATTGATAGCAAGCCGCGCATTTCGAATAGCTTGTTCAATCTCTTCGCCGGTGGAGGCATCGGGTTTTACGGCGGCTTTTTTGGCCCCGGCATGGGATCCATTTACGCGCTGGCTTTCAGCGCACTGCTCGGCTACAACATACGTAGAGCTACCGCGCATACCAAGCCGCTGGTGCTGGTTACTAACGTGACTTCCATGCTGATCTTTATGGCCGGCGGCCACCTGTTACTATGGCTCGCCATCGGTATGTCTGCCGCTCAGTTCGCCGGTGCGCGCCTGGGGTCCAATCTGGTTATTTCTCGCGGTGCGCGCCTGATCAAGCCGGTGATTATTCTCGCTACCCTGGTGGTGGCGTTGAAGCTGTTGCTGGAAGTGTGAGAGCATGACGATCCTACTTACCCTGCTGCTTTCCATTTGCATCTTCGCCCTGATAATCTGGGCGCTCATGCACATGCGTACGCCGCGTTTCCGTATGGAGCGCAAGGATTTTCTCAAGGGACTGGAGGACGTGATCACCGGCCAGGCGGATGACAACGAATGGCGGGTGCTCACCGGTTACCCCATGCGCCACGATCCCGATCTGGAGCAGCTGCGCCTCGAATGTCTGAAGATCGAAGAGGCCGAATACACCGGCGGCTCGCCCTATCTGTTTACCCGGGCGGGACTGGAGCAGTTGCGTGAAGTGCGGCGTAAGCTGTTGGCAGCCGAAAAAGAATCTGATTAATAAAACTACGGAAGCGTTGGTTTATTCGCGCCCTGGCCTTGTGGGTATTTCGCAAGCGGGGGAGAGCTCAGGTAATGGGCGGGTTTTGAAACCGCCGGATGCGGGAATGTAGCGCGCGTTTTCGCACAATCCATTGCATTGCCAGAGGCCCCTGAAACTATCGCAGGCTTGGCCGGATCAACCGGCGCTTCCCCCAGTGTTTTGCCACAGGATAAAACCATGTTGAGACCATTGCTGACTCTTACCGGCGGATTGCTCGCGGCCCTGGCCGTTGTTTCCGCCCAGGCCAAGCCTTTGTCCCAGGAGGATATTTCCGTCGCGGAAGTGCTGCGCGACCGCGCGCTTGAGTCTTCCGACGCCTACAGTCTTGTTGAGTCTTTGACGGTAGAAGTGGGACCGCGCCGGGCCGGCACCGAGGGGGACCGCCGAGCTGTGGCCTGGGCACTGCAGAAAATGAAAACGCTGGGATTTGACCGCGTCTATACCGAGCAGATCGATGTGAAGCGCTGGCATCGGGGCCACGCACATGCGGAAGTGGTTGCGCCCTTCCCGCAGCCGCTGGTGGTCTCCTCCCTCGGCTACAGCGTGCCCACGCCCGAGGGCGGACTGACGGCGGAAATTGTCGAATTTGCCGATGTGGAGGCGCTCACCAAAGCGTCGGCCAAAAAAGTCAAAGGCAAGATCGTTTTTATCAATAGGCGCATGGAGCGCGCACGCACCGGTGAGGGCTATGGGCCCGCCGTGCAGGGGCGCAGCAAAGGTATGCGCATCGCGGCGGAAAAAGGTGCGGTGGCGCTGCTGTTGCGCTCCGTGGGCACAGATTCCGATCGCTTCGCCCACACCGGGATGATGTCTATCGAAGGGGTTGAAAATCCTGTGCCAGCCCTGGCTTTGTCCGCGCCGGATGCCAACTTACTGGAAGCCATGCTCAAGCGCGGCAAACCGGTAGAGGTAAAACTGGACGTGGATAACGAGCTGCTCGCCGATGGCCCCTCTTTCAATGTGATCGGTGAAATCACTGGGCGGGAAAAGCCGGAAGAGGTGATGATCATCGGCGCACACCTGGATTCCTGGGATGAGGGAACGGGCGCACTGGACGACGGTGCCGGCGTGGCTATTGTGCTGGAAACCGCGCGTCTGATCGCCGAGCTGCCGAGCCGTCCGCGTCGCACCCTGCGCGTGGTGCTGTTCGGTGCAGAGGAAATCGGCCTAGTGGGGGCCAAGCAGTATGTGGAAGCCCACCGCAGTGAACTCGACAATATTATTGCCGTGTCCGAATCCGATTTCGGCGCCGGCAAGGTGTGGCGATTTGATACCCGCCTACCGGAAAATAAGTTTGATATCGCCGATCAGATGATGCAGCTGTTGGCGCCGCTGGGGATTGAGCGCGGCAACAACAACAGTCACGGCGGTCCCGATGGCAGTGTCTTTGTCGCCCAGGGTGTGCCCGCATTCGGCCTCTACCAGGACGGCACTGATTATTTCGACTTCCACCACACGCCCAACGACACCTTAGACAAGGTGGACCCGGAGAACCTGAAACAAAATGTGGCTGCCTGGGTGGTGATGTCTTTTCTGGTGGCGGAAATGGAGGGAGATTTAGGTCGAGTGCCGACGGAACACTGAAGTCACCTTTATTCATTCGCTTCCCGGCGGTGAGGGGCCTCGAATTAGCCTTACCACCGGGAAGTGAACTGTTCAGGCGCTTTTTAGCGCTGCTCTCCCCGCAATCCCAATACCTGCTCCCGCAGCGTTTCCGCCCTGGCTGCGGCCGCGTCTAGCGGCTTGCCGGCGACCACACTCACTTTTGACCAGAAACGCCTGGGCAAGGTGGTGAAGGCGTGGCCGTCTTTGTGGCTGAAGAAGCTGCCCCAGAGGCCGCGCAGGGCCATGGGGATGACTGGGACAGGAGTGCGGCGGAGTATCTTTTCGATACCGGCCTTGAAGGGGCCGAGTTCGCCATCTTTGGTCAGCTGCCCCTCGGGGAAGATGCACAGCAGATCGCCGTTTTTAAGCCCTTGTTCTATTTCTACGAACGCCTTTTCGTAGCCCTCTGGGTCTTTTTGTTTCGAGCAGATGGGGATGGCGCGGCCGGTCTTGAAGATAAAGTGCAGCACCGGGATTTCGTAAATGGGCTTGTACATGATAAAGCGGATGGGACGGCGCACAGCGCCCGCCAGGAGTAGGGCATCTACATAGCTGACGTGGTTGCACACGATGATGGCCGGGCCTTCTTCGGGGATTTGTTCAAGTCCTTGGTGTTTGACCCGGTACATGGTGTGGGACAGCAGCCAGATCAGCAGGCGCATTGCGAATTCTGGTACCCGGTTGAATACGAACACGGCCACCGCGGCATTCATCAGGGCGATGACCATAAAGAACTGCGGGATGGTGAAGTCGAGCAGGGTGAGAAATATCAGGCCCAGTATTGCCGAAATCACCATAAACAGAGCGTTCATGATATTGGTAACCGCAATTACCCGGGCGCGCAGGGCTTTGTCGGTGCGGTCCTGAATCATGGCGTAGAGGGGCACTATGTAGAGACCGCCGAAGATGCCGATCAGCGCCAAATGCAGCAGGAAAGACTGAGCGCCAGGGCTGTTCCAGAAAGCGGCCAGGGAGACTTCCGTCAGCGGTGTCAGATTGCCACCGATCACAGACAAAGCGATGCCGCCATAGGTGAGGCCCGCAGCTCCCAGTGGTACCAGGCCGAGTTCTATGCGGCCGCCGGATAGACGCTCACAGGCCAGAGAGCCGATCGCCACGCCGACGGTAAAGCTGCACAGGAGCAGAGCCACCAGGGGTTCGTTTCCACCCAAGACGTTCTTGCCGAAGCTGGGGATCTGGGTCAGGTAGGCGGCTCCCAGAAGCCAGAACCAGGAAATACCGATGATGGAGTAAAAGATCGCCGGTGTTTTGGCTGCTTCGCGCAGCATGCGGGCGGTCTGACGAATCGGGTTGAGATCGATCTGTAGTTCCGGTACGGGCGGGGCGGCTTTGGGAATCGCGCGGCACACCAGGTAACCCGCCAGGGCGATGGCGATGATCAAGCCTCCGATCCAGCTGCTACCCCACTCGTTTCCCCCATTACTGGCTCCGGAAAGAATCGTGCCCACAATGGTACCGCCGAGGATGGCGACAAAGGTCCCCATTTCCACTAGAGCGTTACCGCCTACCAGCTCCGACTTGCGCAGGTGCTGGGGCAGTATTGCGTACTTGATTGGGCCGAAAAACGCGGATTGGAGGCCGAGGAGAAAAAGTACCAGCAGACTCAGGGAATTGCTGCCGCTGACAAGTGCCACTACGCCAACCAGGCTGATACCGATTTCCGCCAGTTTGATGCGTCGGATCAGCAGGCTTTTGTCGTACTTGTCCGCCAGCTGACCGGCAGTGGCGGAAAACAGGAAAAAGGGCAGGATGAACAGGCCGGCGGCCAGATTGTTAAGTGCATTGGCCTGATCCGCGGCGAGGCGGAAGGCGATCATTACCATCAGTGCACTTTTGAAAACATTATCGTTGAAGGCGCCGAGGAATTGGGTCAGGAAGAATGGTAGAAAACGGCGGCTGGCCAGTAATTGGAACTGATTTTTATGGGCCATGGGCCTGATCCCCTATTGGTGTTTTTACTTTATGGTAAGCGAAATGTGGCTGTCATAAAAAAGCCCCGCGATGCGGGGCTTTGGAGCGGGCTGTCACCCGCGTGGGTAATACTGACAGTGCTCTGCCTTACCAGATGACCACACGCTCTTCTTTCGGCAGGTACATGCCGTCACCTTCCTTGACATCAAAGGCTTTGTAGAAGGCGTCGATATTCGGCAGTACACCTTGCACCCGGTATTGTGCCGGAGAGTGCGGATCGGTTTTCAGACGCTCGCTCAGGGCCTCGTCACGCATTTTCGTGCGCCATACTTGCGCCCAGCCCATAAACAGGCGCTGGTCACCGGTGAAGCCATCGATCACTGGTGCCTCTTCGCCCTTCAGGGACATTTTGTAGGCCTTGTAGGCGATGCCGAGACCAGAAAGGTCACCGATATTTTCTCCCAGAGTCAGCGCGCCGTTCACATGCTCACCCTCCAGTGGCTCGAACGCATTGTACTGGTCGACCAGTTTGGCAGTGAGTTTCTCAAAGTTGGCGCGGTCGGAGTCGGTCCACCAGTTGTTTAGGTAGCCTTGGCCATCGTACTTGCTGCCTTGGTCGTCGAAGCCGTGGCCAATTTCGTGACCGATCACGCCTCCGATGGCTCCGTAGTTCACGGCATCATCCGCTGCCATATTGAAGAACGGCGGTTGTAGTATCGCTGCAGGGAAGACGATCTCATTCATCGGTGGGTTGTAGTAAGCGTTCACTGTCTGCGGGTACATGTGCCACTCACTGCGATCCACCGGCTGGCCCAGCTTGGCGCGGTCGTACTCGGAATCAAAACGGCGTGCCGCCAATACGTTGCCCACCAAATCGTTGCTCACTTGCAGCGCACTGTAATCGCGCCACTGGTCCGGATAGCCGATTTTAGTGGTGAAGTTGGCCAGTTTTTCCAGCGCGCGTTTTTTGGTTTCCTCTCCCATCCAGTCCAGAGATTCGATGGAGTCCTTATAGGCTGCCTTGAGGTTGTTGACCAGTTCCACCATGCGGGCTTTGGCCTGGGGCGGGAAGTATTTTTCCACATAACGTTTGCCCACCAGCTCACCGGCGGCGCCATTGACGAATTGCACCGCGCGCTTCCAGCGGGGCTCCATTTCTTCTATACCCCGCACTTTTGTGCTGTAGAAGTCGAAGTGCAATTGCGCCAATTCGCTGTGCATATAGGGCGCCATGGAGGTGAGCAGCTTCACCTTCAGGTAGCGCTTCCAGGTATCCAGATCCGTGTCGGTGATAATCTCGTTGACGGTTTTAAGGTAATCCGGCTGGCCGACGATAACGTATTCCGCTTTCTGCAAGCGAGCTTCCGGCAAATAGATGCCCCAGTTGATTGCCGGTAGCAGCGTTGCCAGTTCTTTCAGGGACTTTTTGTTATAGGTTTTTTCGTCGTCGCGGTTTTCTACTCGAGTCCATTGGTGCTCGGCGAGGCGTTTTTCCAGTGCGTAGATGGTCTCCGCGCCTTTTGTCGCATCTTCCATTCCCGCCAGCTGTTGCAGCTTAGTCAAGAAGTCGATGTAGGCGGCTTGCAGTTGTCGGCCTTTATCGGAGTCATCGAAGTAATAGTCTCGGTCCGGCAGGCCGAGACCGGATTGCCAGAGGTAAACCGCGTAGTTCTCTACGTCCTTCACATCTTGGTTGATGAAGACGCCAAAGGGCGCGTCGAAGCCGATGGCATCGGCATAGGCGAAATAGCGGGTCAGGTCGTCGCGGTTTTTGATGGCATCTACTTTCTGCAGCTCGCCAGTGAGGGCGGCCAACCCGCGGGATTCGATGCGTTTTTCATCCATAAAACTGTTGTAAAGAGCGCCGATTTTTTCCGCGTCTTCGCCCTCGGCTCTCTCGCTGGCTTCCATGATCAGCGCTTTCACTTGTTCGGTGCTTTTATCGCGCAGCTCGTAGAAAGTGCCCCAGCTGGATTTGTCAGCGGGAATTTCGGTCCTGGCCATCCAGGCACCGTTTACGTAGTTGAAGAAGTCGTCCTGGGGACGGACCTCTGTGTTCATCGCGGTCAGATCAATGCCTGAGCCGAGCTCAACCTGCTGTACCGCGGTGGTGTCGTCAGTGCTTTTCTCGGTTTTGGGGGCTTCGGACTGGGAGCAGCCGGCCACTATGCCGGCGACAGCGAGGGATAAGAGCAATTTTTTCATCTTGGGCCTTTGTTGGGCTGATAATTACGCCACGATACTAAGCCGCGCGCACTGCTAAGGGCAAGCCGACTGCGCTCAGGTGTGTCTGACAAGAGAGGAAATGAAAAGCCCCGCGATTGCGGGGCTTTGTGCGGCTGCCGATCAGTTCGGCAGGCGGAAAGTGATGGGCACAGTGAACTGGTAGTTGTCCCGGGCCAGTTGCGGTGGTGCCGCGGGGAAGGGGCTGGCGCGTTTTACCGCCTCCCGGGCCTCGCGGTTGAGACTGGCATAGCGGGATTCCTGCAGGGGTTGCACGTCTTTCACCCGCCCCTGGGGATCAATGGTCACGTTCAGACGCACACTGCCTTCCTGGCCGCGCTCCTGGGCGCGCTTTGGATAGGTGATGTACTTGAATGTGTGGCGCAGCAACATGGAGTGATAGAGCTGCCGGGCCAGGATCAGGTCTGCTGTCAGCGGCGCCTCGTCTTCTTCCTCCTCCAATTCCTGTACCGGCGGCGGAGTGGGCTTGGTGGCCGCGACTTTGGCCGGCTGGGGTTTCGGCGTGTTGGCTGCGGGCTTGGGTGCGGCCTCCTTCACGGGTGTTTGGGGTTGGGCGCTGGCAGCGGCTAGGCTGGGCGGCGGTATATCAGATGCCAGGTTGGGCTTGGCTTTGGGCGCGGGCTGTGCGGCGGCCACCGCTGTTTCCTCAGTGCTGGCCTCTTCCTCTTCTTCACTCAGCAGGGCCGTCAGCTGGGCGATTCGTTCGCTGCTCGGTTCCAGCAGTTCAAAGTTCCCCAGAAGTGAGGGCGGGACATCCCCCGCGGCCAGAAGGCCATCCCGGAAGTCTGTGGAAGGGGGTACCGGGCCTATCCAGGCGCGCAACAGGGTATTGAAGAAGTCGCGATCCGCGATTTCACCCAGGGCAATGCCGTTTAAGGCCACCTTGGTGGTGCCAGTGCCCGCTTCGAAGTCGATGGTCAGGCGGTCTCCCTTCTGGTAGCGGCCAGAAAAGAGCTTGGCGAAGGTCACCATGTTTTCTGCCTGGCTACTGAGCACATTGCTGGAGTTATTGATGGCGATCCCTTCCATCCACTGGTTGCGGAAGCGGCGCGCGGACAGGCTGTCGGCGACGATCCGCACCTCCAGGCGGCGCGGTGTATTGTTGTCGAGCAGTGCGCTGGCACTGTCGGCAAGCGTTTCGGAATAGACTGCGGCGATATAGCGGTCCTTGTTGAATTGTTGCTCCAGGGCGAGTCCGTTTAGTAACGGTGCGGCTTTGGCCGTTAAGGCCACCGCAAACACCATAAGGGCTATGATGAGCTTTATCGGTTTCATTGTTCCTTGGTGTCAGTTCTCATTTCCGGACGGGAAGTATCCGGCAGGTGAGTGGATTGCGCACATCTCCCCCGAAAGTGCGCAGCCAGATTAAAAAGTGCGCCGTTTTGGCACTATGGGACAATTTAATCTGAACCGTGTCTAACTCTACTGCAATTGCAATGTAGTTCAACCCTGAAATAGGTAGAATGTCTCGTTTTTTCAATTTCGGACGCTTGTAAAGAAGACAGTGATCACTCTGCCGATAGAATGCGGCGGTTTGGCGTTGTTTAAATGGCGTCTAATGAAAATTGTTTCGGTATTGGTTGGGGCCGGAACGGAAAATTATCACTAATTGTCAAATAGCGGATGGATATAAAGCTTCTCACTGACTGTCCACGCGATGCTGTGGATCGCCTATTAAACGTCATTCATTTGTTTCGTGACATTCGTGCGAGCAGTGAGTGGCAATATGACGTGTTGCTGAAGCGTTCGCGCCTGGTGGGTTTACAGCCGGGAGAACCGCTGTTGAACGCTGGAGATGTGGATCAGTGGGTTTATTTCCTGTTACGGGGCGAATTGCAGGTGCACGTTGAGGGTGAGCGGGAGCGGCTTGTAAGTGAGCGACCGCTTGCAATTATTCGTCCGGGGGAGCTGTTCGGGGATCTCTCGATGCTGCTCGCAGAGCCCCGCAGTGCCACCATTGTGGCTGCGCCAACGAGCCGCGATACACAGGTGTTGGGAGTAGACTGTACGCTGTTTGCGGATTTAGACGATTTCTCTTTATTGCATCTGCCCACAAAGCTGGTTTTCTATCGAAATATGGTGCACTCGTTGCGCTGGAAATTGGAGGTATACCGCTCCAAGTATCCCGGCCACCAATTGGCGGATAGTCATCGCAAGCTGAAACTTTACACTGGACCCAAAAACAGCCGCGAAGAGCTTTCAGCCCTGGCGGATCAGGCTCGCGCTTTGGCACGCATCCTGCTGGACTGGAATGCCGAATTTGGCAGTGGCCAACTGGTGGACGATGACCCGGAAGTAAATGACTTTCTCGAATCAATGCTGTCTTGATCTGTCTGCGCCTGTGGGTAGATCCTTCTTATTCATTGTCCTTACGACTGCCGCAAGCGCGCTATAAGGAACCTCTGGTTAATTTGTGTGAGCGCTATCTCGTTGCATTGAGGCGCTCTGGCAGTGTCCGTTCTATCATCTGAGTTGCTGATTTCAGGGCGGAATCGCTTTGCGTCAGGAAAGCAACTAGCAGAGGCGCCCCAACCAGTGCTCATCCGGCACTGTCTGGCAGACCGCCGGAATATGGAACATCAATCAAGACTGGAGGTTGTCGTGAGCTGGCCTAAATCAATAACGCAGAGAGCAGCGGAATTGCGCACAGAACTGAGCTCTGAGTTTGATTCGTTTATACGCGAACGCCAGCTGCCGGAAACATTTCATGAGTTAATTGATAACTACTATCTGCCGCTGGCCGTGTGGTTGGAGAAAAAGCGGCAGCCGGACTGTGCATTGGTGGTGGGTATTTGTGGTGGCCAGGGGTCTGGGAAGTCCACTTTGACGGAGTTTCTCCGTTCGGTCTGGCTGCGGATGGGATTGCGCAGTGTTGGCTTCTCTCTCGACGACCTCTATCTTACCAAGGCGGAGCGCGAACAGCTTGCGCGGCAAATACATCCACTACTCAAAACCCGCGGTGTTCCGGGTACTCATGATGTGCAGTTGGGATTGAAAACGATTGACGCACTGCTCGCCGCGGATGCCGGCAGTGATATCGCGCTTCCTCTGTTCGACAAGTCCACGGACGACCGCGCCCCCTGTTCTGAATGGCCGCACCATCGTGGCACTGTGGATATTCTGCTGCTCGAAGGCTGGTGTGTCGGCGCCAAGCCTTGGCGGAATGCAGATGTGCCTATCAATTCCTTGGAGAAAAATGAAGATCCGGATGGAAGCTGGCGGAACTACATCAACCGGCAACTGGCGGGGTCCTATCGCGAGCTCTTTGAACGCCTGGATCTGTTGCTAATGTTGAAGGTCCCTGATATGGAATCCGTGTTGGAGTGGCGACGTTTGCAGGAACGGAAGCTGCGGGAGCGAACTGGTGGCGGTATGGATGATAGAGCGCTTGTACGCTTTGTGCAGCACTATGAGCGTATTACCCGTAATCTCCTTGCGGAAATGCCTGCACGCGCCGATTGTGTGTTTGAGCTGGGACGCGATCACCGGATTTGCGGGATGCGCCTAAACTCTTGATGTCGCCGGGCCAGCACCCGCGTGCGGACATGGTGCGTATTTTTCGTGCCCATAAAAGAAAACCCGGCTGAAGCCGGGTTTTGCATTTGTGGAGCCTGAGACCGCTGCGTTGTGGTTACTTGGCCTTCGGAGGACGGCCCGGACCGCGCTTGGCGGGAGCTTTCTTCGGGCGGCCGGGGCCTTTCTTCGCCGCGGTGGTGGTGGTAGCGGCTTTTTTCGGGCGACCGGGGCCTTTTTTCGCCGCAGTAGTGGCGGTTTCGGCTTTTTTCGGACGGCCGGGACCTCTTTTCGCTGTGGTAGTGGCAGCAGTTGCGGCTTTTTTCGGGCGACCGGGGCCTCTTTTGGCTGTGGTAGTTGTAGTGGCCGCAGCTTTTTTCGGGCGACCGGGCCCTCTTTTCGCTGTGGTAGCTTTCCGTTTTGCGGCGGCAGCTTTCTTCTTCTCTGCAGCGGCTTTCTTCTTGGCGGCAGCGGCGGCCTTCTTGGCTGCGGCGGCAGCTTTCTTCTTCTCGGCGGCAGCCAGCTTCTTGGCGATAGCCGCTTCTTCCTTGGCAACAGCCTTGGCGATCTTGGCGGCGAGCTTGTTTTCCGCTTTGATGTTAGCCAGTTGGGCTTTGGCTTCACGGGCGGCGGCCTTGGCGTTATCCGCTGCCTGTTTGGCCGCGGCGGCCGCAGTCTGAGCGGCTTTCAGCTGACGCTGCTGTGCGGGGGTGCTCTTCTTGGCGCGTACGGTTTTAACCTTAGCCGCGGCGGTTTTGGCTTTGGCGGCAGCCTTGGCGGCGTCCTTGGCCAGCTTGTCAGCGGCTTTCTCCGCATCTTTCTCTTGTTTGGCGCGAGCCTGTTCCAGTTTGGATTTCAATGCGTTCAGTTCCGCCTCCAGTTTGGCGACGGGGCTTACTACAGCGGGCGAAGACTTTCTTTTTGCAGCCATAAAATATCCCTGTATTCAATATTGTTGTGGATGAGTTCAGTATTGTTGCAGATGAAGGGGCGCCTCTATCAATTATTCTCTACCGCTTTCAAACGCTTCCGGTCCGCCGGATCGGGCGGAGCCGGGAGGGCATTTCCGGCAGAAAAGAATTGATAGAGAAGCCCCTTGATTTCATCGCGCTAATTGCAGCTTATTTATATACTTGAATGCAAGTGTTTTCGCGGCATTTTTACTCTTTGATGCGTAAATTTAAGGTTTTTTTAACCACATTGGCATTTGTCTGGCTCTGGATCTGCGGATTTTGGGCAATTTATCGCTATTTTGGCTCCGGTGCGATTGCCTGGCTGGGGTTGCTGTTGAATGCCTGGGCGTTGCCTCTTTGGATGTTGCTGCGCTCTATATGGCCGGAGAAATATCGGGGAGACCAGCGAGAGTCGGCCGCATTTGCGGCAGTTTTGGCAGGGCTGGCAGTTGTTCTGCTCACTGATACAGACAGGGGGCAACCGGTTTATCTAGCTATCTGTAACCTGTTTATCTTTCTTGTTTACCTGTTTCACCTCAGCGCAGTGCGTCACCCGGATATGCCCGCCGTTGACTCCCGCTTTCCGGAATTGGTTGTCACCAGTTGCAAAATTTGGCATGCGGAAGAATATGCGCGCCGGAATAACTTCTGTGGTTTGCTGTTGATTTTTTTACGGGGAAGATGTTGTGCGGACAGTCGTGCATTGATTGCCGAGTTACGCGAGCTATCGCCGCATTTGCAAAAGCGGAGTGTGGGTCTCGTGCTCTTTAGTACTTCTCCTGCTTCCGACTGGGGCGGAAGCGGGCAGCTAGCAGCGGAAATACTGCAGCTTGAGAGCGGTGCTTGCGCGAATTTACCCTTTGTCGTTGCGGGCGGCGCACCGCTGCTGCCCTGTTCCAGAACGACTGCCGCGGCCCGCCCCTGTCAATGGCTGTTGGACAGTGAGGGGGTTGTCGTCTGGCGGCACCTGCCGCACAACTACCGAACGCCCGGCAGTGCGGACCTCTTACGCAGTCAATTGTTCCGCCTGGAAGAGTAATTTGTCAGTGGCGGTAAGGGGTTGGTGTCACCTCTAATTGATTGGCTACTGGGGGGCGATTTTCTTCTCTCGGATGCATAGCTCATGTGGTTTGATGGCGGCATTGAAAACCGGAGAAAAATGGCCGGCGCTACGGGTGGGAAAAGATCATCTATTACCTGGCTGCCTCCACCACAACGGTGGTACCCAGGCGAATTTAACCGGGCTTCTTTATAGTGGCCCATAGGGCAAATAGCGGTTATTGGAATTTTGCCGAATCCACAGCAACTGTTCGCGACTGAGAGGTGTGTTGCGCTGGCGCAGCGCCTTGGCAAGCGGAATCACTGCTGATTCCGCACCGGCATCCCAGCCCGGCAGTTGCATTTCTGCCAAGGTGAAAAATCGGATGAGCTGCCACAGTTGCTCGTCGCTCCAGTGCGCACTTTCTTCAAGCCAGCTTTGTGCGGGAAGACGTATCAACCGGGAATCCCGTTGATCCGCTTCTGCCAGAGATTCCATCAAGGGAGCGGATGACTGCGCGGCAGCGATAAAGCGTTGCAGCTGGTTGCGGTCGAATTGCGTTTTATCGCTGCAGGCATTGGCTGCACTTTCGGGTTCCCAGGCACCGACACTCATGACATGCTTCTCTCTGCTCAGTGGAATGGCCGCGGATTATAGGGATTGAATGCGGGTGGAGCCATAGGGCCCGGCAACGGGTAAAATAGCTGCCCTACTTATATAGAAGAAAGACACAGTACCGAGGATAGGATGGAATTCATTTCCCAGCCAATACCGGCGACCAAGCGCGTGGCGCTGGTCGCACACGACAATCGCAAGGGGGCTCTGATTGAGTGGTGCAGCCGTCACCGAGAGTTGTTGCAGCGGCACCGTCTGGTTGGAACAGGTACCACCGGCAGTAAGATCGAAGCGGCTACCGGCCTGCAAGTGGAGAAGCTGCTCAGTGGCCCCATGGGTGGGGATCAGCAGCTGGGCGCCCGGATCTGTCAGGGAGAGGTAGATCTGCTGATCTTCTTTTGGGACCCCTTTGAGCCTATGCCCCATGACCCGGACGTCAAGGCATTGTTGCGTATTGCCGCGGTATGGAATATCCCGGTGGCCTGTAATGGCGCCAGTGCGGATATGATGGTGCAATCGGTGCTGATGGAGCGTGAGTTTGAGCGCGAAGTGCCCGATTATCAGGGCTATCTTGCAGGCAGGTAGTCGAACCTGGTGTTCAAATAATGACCTTTAGCTTGTGGGCGGTACTCTTAACTTATTGATATTGCTGGCTTTTTTGTTCGGTGCCAGGTTCCACTTGCAATGCTGGCAATTTCGCGGCAATCTTGCCCCCCTGATCAGACCGGTCAATCCGGCGCCATTCGCAATAAATAACTATACGGTGTTTTATGAGTAGACGACGCGGTAAGGCCGTAGAAGAGGAAAAAGCGGATATCGACCTGACGCCCATGCTGGACGTTGTGTTTATCATGCTGATCTTCTTTATCGTAACGGCGTCTTTTGTCAAAGAGAAAGCGCTGGACGTCAACGTGCCCGATCCGGAGCAAACCCAGCAGAACCCGCCGGATCCCGATAAGCAGAATATCCTGCTCACGGTCAACGCCAACGACGAGATTTGGATGGGAACCAGCCGCATCGATAGCCGTGCCGTGCGCGCTCGTATCGCGCAGCTGTTTGCCGAGAACCCGCAGGCTATCGTGATTGTGCGCGCGCACAACAAGTCGAGTGCCGATACCTATGTGCAGATTGCGGATGCGGCCAAGGAAGTGAACTCCAATATACAGGTGTCCCTGGTCCCATACGAGGACTAAGTGCCCCCGCATAGAAAAAGCCGGCTGGTGCCGGCTTTTTTTGTATTTGCGCTGGGGGAGGTCTCACTCCCCCCCCCTCGCAGTCGGCTGTGGAAGCCGGGTCAAAACTCCGAGCGGATTGCCCAAAGGTCGGGAAACACCGGCTTAAACAGGGTCGTTCGCAGATAAGCGGCGCCGTTGGAGCCGCCTGTGCCCACCTTGCTGCCAATCGTCCGCTCCACCATCTTTACGTGCCGGTACCGCCACTGTTGCAGTAATGTGTCAATATCCACCAAGGCCTCGCAAATCTCGCTGATCAAAGGATCATTGCGGTAAATATCAATTAGTATCTTCTGCACCGCGGGTGAGGGTTCGGCTATCTTGCTGAAGTCGCGCTTCAGCTCACTTTCCGGAACCGGGTGCCCTTCTTTGGTCAGGAAGTTCAGAAAGGCGTCCCAGAGCGTGGGGGCTTGCAAGCGTTTTTGTAGGCGCAGGTAGTGTTCCGAGCCAGCCTCGTAGTTGTCCAGTTTTTTGGGGTCCTTGGCGCCGTATAGAAACTCCAGCTCGCGGAACTGGAAGGACTGGAAGCCGCTGGCGGTGGAAAGCCGGTCTCGAAAGGACATGAACTCCAGTGGTGTCAGGGTCTCCAGGATATCCACCTGCTGAATCAAGGTGCGGTATATCGCGCCCACCCGTTTCAGTGTGTGCAAGGCGCGATTGCGTTCGCCCTCATCGAACAGCACCACCAGATAGTCCAGTTCATGCAACAGCTGCTTGAACCACAGTTCGTAGCTCTGGTGAATAATGATAAACAGCATCTCGTCGTGTTCAGGCCCATCCGACAGTGGGATCTGGCACTGCAACAACTCGTCTACTTTCAGGTAAGAGCTATAAGTAATGGTCATAGGGGATCGATTCTTGATTGGTCTTTGACCAGGCGCGAAATATTGTTTTCTTTATATGGCGCGGATCAAAATTAAAATTGCATAAATGTTATTAGTATTAGGGCCATTATAAGGGGCTCTTCGCATCAGAGTGTGAACTTATCGCGTAACTGAGAATTTGCAAGCGTTCTGTCCGGGCGCGAGAGGGTTTGCTTTGTTCCGGTCACCGACAAGTTTCGCAGTACCTGTGCCGCCTTTCGTGCCTATGGTTTGGCGTGGAGCGCCTCTGCGCTTTTTTATTTCGGATGAAAAGAACCGGATAAGGTTGGGAAACCCTCTAATGGAAAGATCGATACAGGCGCTGCGCATTGACGGCGCTCGTCTCTGGGACAGTCTGATGGCAATGGCCAGCATCGGTGCCACGCCCGCAGGAGGGTGCAATCGCCAGGCACTAACTGATGAAGATAAGCAGGGCCGGGACCTGTTTGTGCGGTGGTGCCGCGAAATCGGCTGTGAGATTCGCGTAGACCGCATGGGCAATATTTTCGCCCGTCGCGCGGGTACCGAAGCCGGAATAGCACCGGTGATCACAGGGTCTCATCTCGATACCCAGCCCACCGGCGGAAAGTTCGACGGTGTTTACGGGGTCCTCGCCGGTTTGGAGGTACTGCGGACCTTAGAAGACAAGGGCATAAAAACCAGGGCCCCGCTGGAATTGGTGGTGTGGACCAACGAGGAAGGGGCACGTTTTTCCCCGGCGATGATCGGCTCGGGAGTCTGGGCCGGAGAGTTCACGCTGGAATACGCTCACAGCCGCGCCGACAAGAGCGGCAAGACCATCGGCGAAGAGCTGGCGCGCATCGGTTACCTGGGCGAGCTGGCGCCGGAGCCGGGCCCCGTGACCGCGGCCTTTGAGGCCCATATTGAGCAGGGCCCTATTCTGGAAAAGCAGAATGAGACGATCGGTGTGGTCACCGGCGTCCAGGGTATTCGCTGGTACGACGTTACTTTCCGCGGCAAGCCTTGCCACGCAGGCCCCACACCCATGGCCGACCGGCGCGATCCGGTACAGGCACTGGCCATTCTGTGCGAACGCCTCTACAGCGAAGTCAAAGCCTATTCCGACGACGCCCGCATGACCTGCGGCGACCTGCGCGCTGAGCCCGGCAGCCGCAACACGGTGCCGGAGAAGGTGGTTTTGGCTCTGGACTTGCGCCACCCCAAACCCGATGGACTCGAGCACCTGCACCGCACCCTCTACCGGCTGGCGGAGCAGGTAGAGGAGGCTGCCGGCGTTACTATCGATGTGCGCGAGGAGTGGCACTCGCCGCCGGTGCAGTTTGATGAGTCCTGTGTTGCGGCGGTCAGCGCGGCGGTGGAAAGGCTCGGCTACAGTCACAGAAAGATGGTCTCTGGCGCCGGTCACGACTCCGTGTATGTCTCCCGCGTCGCGCCGGTGTCGATGATCTTTGTGCCTTGCGCTGGCGGCTTGTCCCACAACGAAGCCGAATTCGCGGAGCCGGCGCATTTGGAAGCCGGCTGCAACGTGCTAATGCACGCGATGCTGGACAGGGCGGGAATAGCGTAAAACGGTTTCCCCACCCGAGCCTCTGATCCGCTTGAGCGTACTGTCTCGCTTTTAGGGGTACTCGGGTAGATGCCCAGTGCGCAACCATTGAAGGCTCCCCGAGAAGGGGTAACGCTTGTTTACAACATCCGGAACAATAAGCCATGACTGAATTCACTCTGAAGCGACGTAAAGACGAAGGCGGCACCGCACCTCTGGAAAACTGGGGGATGGACTCCGAGTACGGACTGCTGCGCGACGTGCTGATCGGCCCAGTGGACAATTTCAGCTGGCGCACCGGCAATGCCAGTGCGCGCCGCGCGGAGCGTCTGGGGTTCGAGTTCGACCATAAGGTGGCCGCGGCCCAGCATGTGGAAATGCTGGATGCTTACCGCCATGCCGGTGTGAATGTGCACTTGATCCCCGCGGACAGCAGCCTGCCCTACCAGATCTACGGTCGCGACTCTTCGGTAATGACGCCCTGGGGACCGATTGTCACCCAGATGTACAGCCCCTGGCGCCGCGGTGAATGGGTGCCCATCGTGAAGAAATACGCCGAGTTGGGGATTCCGATTTATGACTGCATTACCGCCGGTTCGCTGGAAGGCGGCGACTTTATGGTACTGGAACCCGGCGTCATCTTATGCGGTTACTCCGGGGAGCGCACCAGCAAGGCGGGCTTCGAGCAAATGAAGGGCTGGATTGAGAAGGAAGGCTGGGAGGTCAAAGGCTATCCCTTCGATCCTTTCTTTCTACATATCGACGTGATGGTGGCCATGCTGGCGGAAAAGCTGGCGGCGGTCTGCGTGGATGCGGTAGAGCCGGAGCTGGTGCAGTGGTTCAAGAGCCGCAACATCGAGATTATCGACATCTCCTTCCCACAGATACTGGAACTTGGCGTCAATGTCGTCGCGCTCGGCAACGATCGCGTTATGCTGCCAAAAGCCAACAAGGCACTGGCAGAGCGGTGCCGCGCACACGGGCTGGAGGTGATTGACCCCGATATTTCCATGATTACCCCCGGCGGTGGCGGCGTGCACTGTATGTGTCAACCTCTGCGTCGGGATTCGGTGGCCAAATCGGGCGCCTGACGTCAACCAAACTGGTCGATTCGGAACTCGCCCGCGGCGCACTGGTGGTTACCATTAGCCTGGAAAACTTCCAAGCGCACAGGACTCTCTCTTACAGTTGTTCCACTGACGGGAGGGGTGCGTGCAACACTGACAAGCGGAGAAGCCCATGCAAAGTTCCTGCGCGGAAATCCAGGCTAAGGTCACCGACCGTGTGCTGGAAATCACGATTAATCGCCCCGAGCGCAAGAATGCCCTCACCATGGCCATGTATACGGCCATGGCCGAATTACTCAATGAGGCCGCGGAAAGTGCCGAGATTCGCGTCGCAATTATCTCCGGTGCGGGAGGGGCCTTTACCAGTGGCAATGACCTGCTGGATTTTCTCGGCGGTTCAGCGTCCAGTGCGGATTCGCCGGTTTTCCAGTTTATGCTGGCCCTGTACAACTTCCCCAAGCCCGTGGTTGCTGCGGTCAACGGCCCCGCGGTCGGGATAGGCACCACCATGCTGCTGCACTGTGATATGGCCTTTGCCGGCAGCGACGCTCTGTTCCAGATGCCATTTGTGAATTTGGGGTTGGTGCCGGAGTATGCCTCAAGCTTTTTCCTCCCGCGTATAGCGGGGCATGTCAAGGCGGCGGAACTGCTGCTGTTGGGCAAAAAGTTTGATGCGGATGAAGCAGTGGAAATTGGCATTTGTAACGCTGCGGTACCGGCGGATCAAACCCTGGCGCGGGCCCGGGCTGTTGCCTCCGAGTTGGCGGCAAAGGCGCCGGAAGCGGTGCGCCTGGCCAAACAGCTGCTGCGCAAGGGAACACGTCAAGTGGGCATGGAGGTGATCAAAGAGGAGGCCCAGTACTTCCAGCAGCGCCTGTCCTCAGAGGAGTTCAAGGAAGCCGCCACGGCCTTTATGGAAAAGCGGCCGGCGGACTTTTCCCGCTTCGAGTAACAAAAAGCCCCTTCGCGGGGCTTTCTGCTTAAGGAACCTCTGATTAATTCACTCGGGAGCTGTAGTGTGCTTCTGGGGCGGGCCGGGCAGGGTAGATTTTGTCGATAACGCGTATTGCCTTGTCGGGATGATCGGTAAAGACGCCATCGACACCCAGACGGCGGATAAAGAGTTGCAGCAGATTGTCAAAACGGGAGAATTTTCCCGGCAGCTGCTGAACATCGGCACGGAAAGTGTAGGGGTGTATCACTAGATTCTGTTGCCGGGCTCTTTGTGCCAGCCCAGTGGATACTGGCAGCCCTCCCTCCAGGCGTATCAGCATCATGTTCCAGGGGCCTATTCCGTCGGCGTAGCCGGCAATCTTCTGCAACCCGGCGGATTCCAGCATCCAATCGTAATCGTAGTTAACCAGTTCTCCGTTGGTCTCTACCTTCTTTTCTCCCCACTCGGTATCTGCAATCAGTTGTACCAGGGGAAGATCCATACCGAGGCGCGGCATCAGTTCCCATTTGATACGTTGCAGTTCCTCTGCGTCAAAACTCTGCAGATATATATTCTGCCTGCGGTCCACATAGCCGTACTCTTTTAATTTGATCAGCGTCAGCAGGGCGATGTCTTTGCCTTCTCGGTGGTGGAACCAAGGTTTTTTGATTTCCGGATAAATGCCGATGTTGTACCCAAGGCTTTTGTTTAACCCTTGGATCAGTTCGATTTCTTCGTCCAGGGTGGACAGCTGGAAACTGGAATTCCACAGCGGGAAGCGTTGCGGGTACTTAGGGGTTTGCACGCCGCCATTAGTGACAAAGGGTTCACTGACTTTGAGCTGCTTCAGTTCGGCAAGTGTGAAGTCGATCGTATAGTAGTGGCCGTCATCGCGGGCACGATCTGGAAATACCTGGGCCACGTTGGTGATATTGTCCAGAACAATGTCGTGCATCACGATCAAGTGATCATCCTTGCTGAGGGTGAGGTCCTGTTCTATGTAGTCTGGGCGCATAGCATAGGCTAGGGCTTTGGACTCCAGAGTGTGTTCCGGCAGGTATCCAGAGGCGCCCCTGTGGGCGATGACAACCGGTCGTTCACTTTTCCAGGCAAATGCGCCACTGGCCAGGGATAGGAGGGGTGCCGTCAGTGCAACGGCAGAGAAAACGGCTATCAGTGTGGATCGGATCATCTTAGTGGCCGATGGGGTGGTGGATTTGGATATTTTTTACGGAATCTTTGTGACACTTTGGTAACAGTCAGGCCGATGCGGCGCTGAATGGAACCTTTTTCATCCCTGTATCCGGCGCACCTCATCAGGCTGCAACATCAATTTACCGCCGGGAGGCGAAATAATCAGAGGTCCAAAAGATTACTGCACTATCTTGATCCACTCGCCGGGCTTGGGCTCGCCGCGCGGGTAGTAGCCGTTCAGCAGCCGCAGCTGCTCTTCTGCGTATTCGCCGATTTCCATATGCCTTGCCAGTGAAGAAAAGGTGGTTTTTTCATTGGCTTTCACGTAGCGAACCCGCTTGATATCCGGCTGGATAAGATCGCTTTTGCGCAGGGGCCGGAAGCTGCGGATACTGGTGAGAAAGAGGTTGTCATATTCGTTGAAGGTTTCTGCGTCGCGAGCGGAAGCGTCGTTGATTTTTCCCTCCAGAATGTACTGGCGGCTGCCGTAGTAGATCACCGCGACTCTGTCCGGACTATCGCTGTCAGCATCGGGCAGCCTGCCGGTGTGGCCCACCAATTGGTATTGGTGCAATTTTTCATCCTGTTCCAAATCGCGGACATCATAGGTCTCGCGCAATGCCATATCCGCGGGCTGGTTGTTTTGCCGTTGCGCCACCCTGATGGTGATGGTGGCCTTGTTATCCGGTGCTGTGCCGACGATGGCGGAGCGCTGGTTTTCCACTTTCCAGCCTTTGGGAAACAGCAGGGAAAATCCCAGGCGTTTGTGGTTATAGCGATTTTTGTCGGACTGCTGGACATTGTGCCCGTACACTAAGCCATCGGTTTTTTCCCGGTAGTAATCCGCTTTGATGATCTTGCGGTCTTCCGGCAGCTGGCCGGCCGCTTCCACCACCTCTTGCAGGCGGATATCGTTGCGCGGGTGGGTGGAAAAGACGCCGTGGTAGGTTTGCGGCTTCTTGCCTTCCAGCCGCGCGCGGCGGCGGGCGAATGTCTCCTGGTCCTTGAGCAGGCCGATTACATTGATCATCGCCTGGGGGTCGTAACCGGCGTTATACATGTACTGGGCGCCGAAGCGGTCCGCTTCCAGTTCCATTTCGCGCCCGTAGCCCTTGACCGCGGCGGTGCTCCACAAGTTAGTGACATCGCCTACTACGCCACTGCCGGTCACCAGTACCGAGAGTACCGAAGCGACTCCGGCTCCGGTCGCCGCGGTTTTCTGCCGCACCGCGTGGCGGGCGGTGATATGACCGATTTCATGGGCCAGCACCGCTGCCATTTCCGCCTCGGAGTGCAGGTAGGTGAGTAGGCCGCGGTTGATGTACACATAGCCTCCGGGCAGGGCGAAGGCGTTGATGTCCTGGCTGTCGATAATCGTAAAGTGATAGTTGAGATCCGGCCTGTCGCTGGCGGCGGCAATCTTCTGGCCCACGTGATTCACATAGGCGGTGAGCACCGGATCCTTGTAAATGGGAGTGCTGGCGATCAGCTTCTTGTGCATTTCGCGGCCGATTTCGATTTCCTTTTCCTCGGACATCAAAACCAGATCCGGGCGGTTGGTTGCCGGGTTGAAGGCACAGCCGGGGGTGGCTGCGATCAGAATGGCGATCAGAATGTTATTGAAGTAACGCATCCCGCTTCTCTCCCTTTTGAGGACATGTTGTCAGGATTTGCCGTTGGCGGGCAGCAGAAATTGTTGCAGCTGTGCCGCCATACCTTTGCAGGCGTTATTCTGTACCCGTGCAATCAGTGGAATCGGCACGACGATGGCGGGCATATAGGACGTTCCTTTCGCGTCTGCACTGAGCTTGCCGGACAATTCCTGATCGCGGAAATCCCACACTGACGCCTCGTAGTCGGATTCCTTGTCCCAGGTGCCGAAGCCGAAACAGCCAGCGCCGCCGGTGCCGATGGAACAGCCGATGGAACCGGCACTGGCTGTGGTCTCGGTGGACCCGTCTATCCACACAATGTATTTGACACCGTAGGCTTCCATGCGCTCACGCACGTTGGGAATTTCCAGCAGGCGGTCGAGAGAGCGCAGGTGCATGGGGGCCGTGCGCGGTTCGAACCAGGGGTACATGGCATCCAGAAAATGTTTCTCTGGTATCACCTTCACTCCCCGTGCGGGATCGTGCAGCTCCCGGCCGACACAGTCGATGAGGTCGGGTTCTGTTTCGTATTCGCTCGAATGGCGGCGCCCGAGGATCACGACGGTGTCCCCCGCTGCCAGTTCGCCGTCGCTGCGGCGGTATTCGTCGATGACCACGGTGGTGCAGCCGCTGATCAGCGCCAGACTGAAGACAAACAATGATTTGAACACAGCAACCTCCTGTTAATCCGCGGGCTGTTCTTCGGCGGATTCGTTTTGCTTCATCGACAGGGCGCGCCGCTTGTTGGCGAGCAGCGCCTGTAACTCCGGTACCTGTTCAAATCCCGTGAACAGGGTGGCGCCTGCGTCCCGCAGCGCCACGTTAATTGCCTGGGCCAGAGCGTCTTCCTGGGACTTCAGAAAGGCGGTGGGTGTTTTTCCGTAGGCGGTAATCACCCAATTTGCCACCGACTCACCTTGCGGGTTATAGGCGTGCATGTCGTATTTGATCCACACCTCGAAGATATTCACACGGGTTTCCCGAGGCATGGTGAATTGCAGCTCTCGCACTTCCGGTACGATGACCAGTTCGACGTCCTCTGGCAGATTCTGTGGGTAGGAGGACAGGAGTATCGTTTCGGTAAACATGGAACCGAGCACCGTTTGAAACAGGTTTTTCTGTGCGCGCCCGGTGCTGATATTCCATTCCTCTCTGTCTTCGCTGTCTTCGTGGTGGGTGAAATTGCTGAACTCATCGCTCAGATAGATCCCCACGGTTAGAGGGTGTTGCCGTCCTACCGGCTGGGGAAATTCCCCATCCACCTGTACCGTGTGTGAGCATGCCGTTGTCAGCAGTGCGGCCGACAACAGGAGACACCTCGCTGCCCGGGAAAAAACGTTGCTGGAAAATTCCATTTCTCCGTCCTCAATAACTGATAGACCTGGCAATAGCCAGTTATCGGAAATCGTTCAACCCCACAAAAGTGCCGCCATTTCTATAGGTGAGTTCGCGCATCAACGCGGCGAACCGCAATCCCGTGGTCTGTAGATGAGGCGGGCGGGAAAACTGTATGGGAAATCCAATCGCGTGTATGCGCACATTGCGTTTGCCTTCTCCATGCTGGGCGTTGACTCTGTCCACTGCCAGCATGACGTTGCGGATGGATTTGCCGGTAAACTCGTCTCCCAGTACGTAGATACTGATTTTTTTGTCCGGGTCGTAGAAGCTGCGCACCGCCTTTTGAATGCCTTCCACTGGGCTGGAGTTACTGAAGGGGTTCCAGGAGCGCAGGCGCTTGAGAATGGCTTGGCGGCGCCCCGGTGTGTCGGGAATCCATTTGCCGCGATAGTTGGAGAACATATAGTCCCCCATATCGTTCATTACCTGTATGCCTTTCACGTTGGGATAGATGTCGAGGGTGTTGACCATTTCCTCCATCATTCTGTCCCAGCCGTAGTTGAACATACTGCCGGAGGTGTCGATGATGAACAGGATGTATTCACTATCCACGGGAATACCGCCGATCACACTGTTTTTGCGCTGATGGTTTTCCCCTAAAAGGCGGCGCATTTCTTCGGTTAGTGTTTGCAGGGCCACTGTCAGCTCGCCTTTGAGTTTGCCCTGCTCGCTTTCCCCCTCCGTCTTGCGCGCGTAAAGGGCCTGCAGCGTCTCCAGCTCACCGCGCAGCTGGGCGATACGCTTGCGTTCTATATCCAGCTGTTCGCGCTTGGCGTTGAGATCTCGATTGAGCACACTGGTTTCACCGCGGATTTCTGCCAGCTGGCGCTGCAGTTCCTTTACCTGCCCGTCGAGGTCCAGCTCGGCCTCCTCGAGCACTATCGGTTCCACCGTTTTGGCGATCATCAGCAACAGCACTATGGCGCCAAAGCCACAGCAGATGACGTCGAGAAATGAAACGCTGAATTCTTCCTGACCTCTTTTGCGGCGGTTGCGTCTCATGGCCAGTCCCTCGAAGGCGCAATAAAGGAGCCCTGGGTTTGTGCGGCCAGTTTCCAGAATTCACTGGCGGCAAAAGGGTCGCCTTCCATCGGTGCGAGAATGACGTTGATCGGCACGTTTTTCGGTAGAACCTTGACTGCGCGCCGGAAGAGTTGGCGCCTGTCCTTTCCGGAAATCGTGCTGCTGCGGGGTGGCTTCATGCCTTGGGTAGGCAGGCCATCGGTAATCAGAATGATATTGTCCGGCAGCGGGTTCATAGCGTTGACGGCGTTGAATATCCGCTCCAGGCTGGTGCCGCCTTCGGGCACTAATTTATCCAATTCTTTGATGGCTCTGTCCAACTGGTCGCGGTCGTCCACATTCAACCAGCGGTCTTCCGTGCCGGGAATGGCGGCGCGGAAACCGGTATTAAAAGTGTAAATCTGGTACTGACTTTCGTGGGGAAACTGTGCGGTAAGCCAGGATACGGTGTCCAGGGCGCGGCGCCATTTTTCTGTCTGGCGCTTGACACGTGAGGACATATTGCGGGCGCGGATGACTTTGATAAGTTCGTCCCCCAGCATGCTGGCGGAGGAATCCAACAATATCAGTATGCGGTTGCCGCCCAAGCGCAGGCCGGTGAGGTATTGCCGATCGCCGTCTCCTATGAACTTGCGTACATTATTGCCGAGCTGTTCGTTTTCCTCCTCGAGATTTTTCTTGGCCTCCTGGAGTTGTTTCAGTTTTTCCCGCAGCCGCTGGATATCCTCTTCGTCGTCGCTGCTGTCGATCTCGGCGATATTGCCTTTGACCGCTTCTATCTGTTCGAGAATGCGCCGTGCCAGTCCCTGGGTCTGGGCCAATTCATCGCTGACCACATCCAGTGCGTTACGGGCCAATACCAGGTGCTCGCGCCCGAAAGTCACTTCCTCCTGCAGCAGGTTGACCTCCGCTGCCAGATCCTCGTTTTGCGCCTCTATGTCGTGATCGGAACCGTGTTTGATGATCAGGAATATCAGTGCCACTGCGCCAAAGCCGCAGGACATAATGTCTAGGAACGACAGGCTGAATGTGGAGAACCGCCGGTTTTTTTTACGCGCCATAATGCTCCACACTGATTGCGGTGATCACTTCATCGTGATCCGGTACACCGATTCTGTCGCCCGCGCTCAGATTGACGGGCGCGGCGATCTCCTCGCCGTTCAGCATCAGCCGTGTGCCGGCATCCACCCGCAGGGCCAACCGGCCCGCGTGGTTGGTGACGGTGGCGGCGGGGTGGTCTGGCGGTGTGGGGGTGATGTTGAGTTTGTTCCCCTTGCTGTAGACAAACAGCGGTTGCCGCGCCGCCAGGGCGCGGTGCCCGAATAAGAGGTGCGTCGCCGCGGTTTCGGCGGCAGTGTTGATCTGCACCGCCACCTCGGTGGCCGGCGCCGCGCTCAGCGCGTTGACCAGGCGCAGGGCGGGGGTTTCGCTGTAAATTTCCTCCCAGTGTTTGGTCACTGACAGAGCCACGCAATTGTGTGGCAGCAAGTGGATGCGCCCGGTTAGTTGGGCTCCGCCGGGAATTTCCGCCCAGCGGTGTGAGACAAAGACGATGCTGTTTTCTTCAGCGAGGTTTTCAGTCATGGCGCGCACCCGGGACAATATGGGGGCGCAGGCGTCTTGTAATTGACGCAGGCTCACCTTGGCTGTGCGGTCGTCCAGTTCCGCCATTACCTCGCCCTGGCGCATGGCCCGGCTTACCCATTGAGGCATTAGATCGTAGAGCTGTTGTTCCACCTCGGCGGAATGCAGCGGGTCGAAGCGGCACTGCATAATGAAGGCATCGGTGAAAACCCGGGCCCAGGCGTCCTGGAAATTTTGCAGGCCGGAATCGCCGATCGCCTCGGCGATGTCCAGTTCCGCCTGCTCATGTACGGCAATGCGGCTGACCAGTGTCTGGTGGCGCTGTAGTTCCACGTGCAGATGCACGCCACGGGGCGCCACTGCGCTGATGCAGGCAGTGGCCGCGTCCACCAGGCCCACGGCGTTGACCGGGCTTTCGTTGACGATGCCGAGAAGCAGCGCCAGTTGCTCGCGGGTGAAATTGCCTGGCACCGCGAGTACTACTTCTTGCGGTAAATCACAGTGTTCGGCGATGTCCTGCAGGTGGCAGTAGGCTAGGTCCGCATGGTGACGACAGCGGGCGTTGTCGGATTTCAGAGATTCCAGGCTCAGGCGGCGCCAGAACTGATTGTTGACCTGGGTGGGATGGCTGCGCGCGCGCATGAGCGCGGCAGTTCCCACCAGTATTTGTTGGTTGTCGATCACCGCTACACCGGGGCTGTCGAGGACTTCGTCGGTACCGCTGAATACGCGCAGACCACAGTCGTTGATTTCCAGTACGCCTTGGGTCATAGGGTGGTTTCCTTTCCTTTGGGGCGCAGTGGCGCCCTGATAGTCAACTCACTTTTAAGAACCTGAGGAGGTTGTTGTCGCAGTAGTTTTGCGTGTCCAACACCAGCCGCTCCTGCATTAGCTGCAGCTGATGCGTGAAGAACATGATGATGATGCTGATCACTAGTGCGACGAAGGTGGAATTAAAGGCAACGCCGAGACTGACGGTGACGCCAGCGATATCGCCCTCCACCGCGCGATGGGCCTGGGACAGGGCCTCGCCGATACCGCGCACCGTGCCGATAAATCCGATGGAGGGAATGGCCCAGGTGATGTAGCGGACCATCGCCAGTTCGCTGTCCAGCCGGTCCGCTTCCGTGTCGCAGACCTCCTTGATGGAGTTGGACACGGCGGCGACATTTTTCGTGGAGCCGAATCGTTGCAGCGCGGTCAGCAGCGCCCGGGGCAGCAGGAAGCTCCGCTCTTCCTCTGGCAGCGCTTGAATCGGCCGGGACAGGTCTCGGGTGTCTTCCGGGAGAATGGGGGTGCCCTCGCTGACATTGAGCAGCGCTTTGTCCAGCAGTTGTCGCTCGCGTATGCTGCGCTGGGCTTTCAGCCCCATGATCGCCAGTGCCCAGAGCATCAATACGAAACAGGCCTCTTGCTCGTAGTCGCGCATGACGATGTAAAGGGAGCGCTGCTGCACGTAGGTTTCACCGGCGGCTTCGCGGGCCAGCTGTTCCTCGATAAGGGCATCCGCATTGGGGCGGATAATGGCCACGTAGATGGCGTGCACCAGTATGATTGCGCCCAGAAGGGCAAACAGCTGGAAAACAAAATCGGATGATTTGAATTTCATAGTGTTGCTCTGTGTGGCTGTGTCGCAGCCTGTCGGGGAAACGCTGGTTCATTTCCCCGGGCTTTGCTCCGGCTGCAAATGACAGTTGTTTCCAAGTGTGAAGTCATCGTTGTTGCCCCGAGGAATCTCTTTTTGGCGTGCGCGCGAGTGCAGTCGTTGAGTCCGTGTTACCAGGTATCTTTGCCGCCAGGAAGCGCATGCAGCAGAGCATCCCTAGATATCCACGGGGTAGGAGACGGATAAGTCTTCCGAGATTTCCTCGGAGGCCTGGTAGTCGTCAGGGTCTGCCGTCTCTTCATTTTGTGCTTTCTGCGCCTGTGCGATTTCCAAGGTTTTTTCTTTCTCACTCTGATCGCTGTTTTCCTGAGCTGCCAGCGGTGCCGACAACAGGAGTAGGCCGATCATCCATAGGGTTGTTTTCACGCTATATCTCCTAGAGTGCCTCTGATTTATCTGCTCGGGGCTTTTGTCGGTTCCGGGGCGCATTTATCCGGTCTTCCTAATTTACCCACCGCGCCACGCGGAAGCCGACGTCATCCCTGGGGTCGGCGCCATAGTCGCGATAGGCAAGGCGTAGCTCCGTGAGGCCCGCGTGGCGCCAACTGGAGCCGCGGATAACGTGGTAATCCCCGTCCTGAGGGCCCACCGGGTTTTCTTCGCGGCGCATGGAAAGTCCGGTGCCTATGGTGTACAGGTCGTGAATCCACTCGGAGACATTGCCGCCCAGGTCGTAAATCCCCAGGTGGTTGGCCGCGAAGCTGGCCACCGGGGCCGTGGCCGCATAGCGGTCGTCGTAGGTGCGCAGTACCGCCGGTACCAGGCGGGCGGCTTGGCTGTCGGCGTAGTTGCCGGAATTTTTCCGCACTGGAAGGTCGTCGCCCCAGGGAAATTTGCGCATGGCGCCGCGCTCGTAGCGCGCTGCCCAGGCCCATTCGGCTTCGGTGGGCAGCCGGTACCCGGTGGCGGCACCGTCGAAGCCGATCACGCGGCCGCGTTCGGTCAGGTATACCGGTTGCAGTCCATCGCGCTCGGACAGCCAGTTGCAGAAGAGGGCGGCATCGGTCCAACTGATGTTCACTACCGGCAGATTGTCATTGTCCAGACTGATGCCATTCACATGGCTGGAGCTGTGCATGCGTTTAAAGCGGCGGAATTCGCGGTTGGTCACTTCGGTGACAGCGAGGTAGAAAGGGCGGGTGAGGGCGATTTGCCGCAGCACTTCGTTGGCGCGTCGGCCCTGTTCACGGCGGGATGACCCCATGGTGAATTGGGCGTTGGGGCGCATCAGCTTCATGGTGCCGCCGGCCGGGTGGGTGATCTCTGTGGGTATTTTGCTCCAGCGGGCTTCTTCCGCGGTGAGTAAAACGGCGCGGATGCTCTGCTCCAGTTTGGCGCTGGGAATAACCGTCGTCTCAAAGTCCTCGTAGCCGCTTTTGCGCACCAGAATGTTGTGGCTGCGCGCCGGCAAATTGAAGGTTTCCCCGGTCGTGCCGGCGAGTTTGCCGTCGATGTAGACCTGGGCGTTTTCGGGGCTGCTGGTGATTCGTACGCGGCCATATACAGGGTCGAGCGTGATGTTGAGATCCCGCTCCAGTCCTGAATCCACATTGATGGTGCGCTCCACCGATGCGTAGCCGTTTTTGAAGAAGCGCAGCCGGTGTTCACTACCGGGGGAGAGTTCCAATTCGAGCGGCGTATGGCCGCGGAATTCGCCGTTGACGGTGACACTCGCGCCCACGGGATTGCTGACCACATGTACTATGCCGTCTGCGGCATTGAGGTCCACGGATGCCAGTGTCTGGTCTACCCCGGCGGTAACTGCCACGGGAATCTCTACCGTCTTGTGGCGCGGCAGCGACAGGCGGATGACTCTGTCGCCCTGCAGCAGTTCCGCGTTCAGCGGAGTGGTGCCGAGTACCCTGCCTTCGACGCTGACAGTGGCGCCCGGCGGGTTGCTGTTGATGCGCACATTGGCCCAGGCGGGGCGGAGCTGGGCCCGCAGCTCTTGGGTGTTGTCCAGACCCTCGATTTCGATTTCGCGGGTGAAGGGGAGATAGCGCTCGCTGAGCAGGGTGATGCGTTTGGGGCCGGGGGGAATATTTTTTGCCAGCCCGTTTTCGCTGGCCACTTCGGAGCCATCCACCAGTATGCGCACCGGCACCGGGGGATCGCTGATGACCTGCAAGTGTCCCGGCAGCCGCTCCAGAGCGATGGTGTGGCGGCTGTGTCCCTCTTTTCGCACTTCTACTTCTCCGCTTTTGGGCCGGTAGCCGGGAGCACTGATGGTGTATTTGTAATTTCCGGGGAGTACCAGGTGCCCATCGCCCAGGGGCAGGGCGAAGCCGCTGACACTGACATCGGCATCGGGGGGTTGGGTTTCGAAAATCAGGGAGCGGGCGATCAGCAGATACAGCAGGATCATCAGGCTTATCAAAAGGCAGCCGGAAACTGTCAGGGCACGCGGGGACAAAAAGCGTTTCTTGCCGCCAGATTCAACCTGCGCGGGGGTAAAGTCGGCGGGGCGAATCACCGGAAAATCATCGTCTGTTCGGGCGCTGCCGCGAACGGGTACTGCTTCCTTCGCTGTCATTTATGATTCCCTGTTACTGCGCACTTATCGGTTTATCGCGAATGCCGTGCAAGTCACAGTCGCAGGTGCAGAGGCGACCCGCGAGCCTATTACTGTGCACTACAGCTTAGCTTGCCGGTGTGATCCCTTTGATTTTTCGTGCGCCATTCGGCGTAAAAATCGTCTTATCGCGCGTACCGGACTGGCGCTTTTGTCCAAATTTGGCTGTCTGCGGTCAATCTCTGAGCAACTGTGTGGAGTGCGGGCTCTGTTCGGTAGATCAGCTGTTATTGGCACCAACTATTTTTTCAGCGCATTGAATGATGACTGTCGGTATTTCCTCTCCTGGGACCACGGTAAATTCCCGTCGTACATCGCGGTAGCCTTCGCGGGTGCCGACGGCAATATAGCGGCCGGGTTTGAGTGCGATTTCGCGCTCGTCGAAATTGCCCAGCTTTCCGACATGATAGATGGCGACATTGGTGTTGCTGTCCGATTGCAGGCGTACCGGTCGGGGAATCAACGCCTGGGTAATAGCGTTTTCCAATGTCTCGATCTGTTTTTGCAGCCGTGAGGAGGCTATACCGTTGTTTACCCGCCGCGCGTCCGCGAGTACTTGCCGCGCGTATTGATTGCGTTTACTGCCGCTCAGGCTGAGTGGGTCCGCAAGCAGTTCGCGCAGCTGGTCATCGAGTTGTGCGCGAGCCTGGGCTCGAGCCTTGCCGGTGATGGCGTCCACCAGGCTGGCGTCTTTTTTTAGTAGCGCGGCATAACTATCGAGCGCTGCGTGCCAATCCTCTTCGGCTTCCTGAGTGCGCGCGCGGGCGAACAGCTGTTCTATTTGTTTTTGCTCGGCGCCGTTGCGGGCCTGCTGCAGGCCGATGGAGGGTTCCGTGGCGCTGGGTTTCAGTGTTTGTGCGCGCAGAAAAGCCGCTTCGGCGGAGGCGAAATCTTCGCTGGCGATGGCTGCGTAGCCCGTGGACATAGCCTCACTGTAATCGCGCTCGGTGATGGCGGACTCTACCCGCGGGAGCAGCTCGCTGGCGGGCCGCGTTTGCGGGTCTATTGCCAATGCTTTTTGCAGTTGTTCCCGCGCCTGATCGAGGCGATTTTCCGCAAAGGCCTTTTGGCCGGCCGTGTAGTGTTGCCAGACTTGAGGCAGTTTTTCCGCGCGCTCTTTGCCTTTGACGCCGCGCGGGTGTTGCCGGGAAATCGTCAGCACTAGGTCGAAG
Organism: Microbulbifer thermotolerans; assembly: GCF_001617625.1. Classification (NCBI taxonomy): domain Bacteria; kingdom Pseudomonadati; phylum Pseudomonadota; class Gammaproteobacteria; order Cellvibrionales; family Microbulbiferaceae; genus Microbulbifer; species Microbulbifer thermotolerans. The sequence goes on from NZ_CP014864.1 coordinate 721,288, forward strand.
GCCTTGTGTGCGGCTTCGGCATTGCCATGGTCCAGCGCATGATGACCTTCGGCCAAATGTTTTTCGATGCGTTCGGGAATGCTGTCGCGTAGTTGCTGGAATGCAGTTAGGGATTCGCGGTATTTTTCCAGCGCTTCCATAAAGCGGCGCTTCCGGTAGATGCCGTCTGCCTGTTCCGCCAGTGTCCTGGCGGCGACAAATGCATCCTCAGCCCACACCTCGACCTGCCTTTCCTGAAGCTCCTCCTGCAGGATAAGAATTTCCTGCAGCACCTGTTGCACCTGACGCCTTTGTTGAGCGATTTCCGCCTCGCTGTATGGGGAAGCTTTAATGTGCTCCGCGCTGGCTGCGGGCTGTTCCGCAGTGGTGGGCACCGGTGAGCGGGGCGTGGGTTTTTCCACTATGCGCGGCAGAAACCAAAATACGCCCACCAGTCCGGAAAGCAACAGGGCTCCGGTGATTGCGACCGGAAACTGCGGGTGTGGGGTTTTGCTGCCTGCTCTCGGAGAAGTTTGCGCCATTTGCGGGCGCTCATCGCTCGGGAAGCGAAATTCCGCGGGCTGGATGGCACTGCTGTCTTGTGAGGATGGATCGCGGTGTTGCATTGTGGTGCCGTTCGCTGTCTTTTTTTATGGGACCGGAGGTGCGTCCGGTCCTGTATTTAAATACTGGTTTCCAACATGCCGGTTTCCGCTTCGTAAATTTGTTTCAGGATCTCGCGCCACTGGCGGTATTGGTTTTCCACGGTACCGGTCAGGGTTACGGTGCGGTCTTCCAGCTCAACGATCTGGGGCTCCACCTCCGCCTCTATTGAATCGCCCAATTCCTGCAGCGCTTCTATATGCATCTTGGCTTCCGCACGGCGGTCGAAGCCGCTTTTGATCAGGTAGCCTCCGCCGGCAATACCCACCTGGCCCGCCGCGCGGGCGCTGCCGCCTCCGGAGCCGGCGGCGGCGATGCCGCCGATAATGGCTGCCGCGCCGAGGATGGTGTGGTTGCGGGCTTTGCGCTTCAGTTCGCGCATTTGCTTGGTTTCTTCATAACTCATGGCGCGCCATTCCTGGTAGGGGACTTCCATGGATTTGACGAAGGTGCCGTAGTAATCCTGCAGGGTGTCCACGAAGAGGTAGTCGCGCTCGCGGATGCGGCGCACCCGTTCCAGCATGGGGTCGTTTTCCGCTGGCAGAGCCGTCAGCCGGTAGATGCCGTCCTCACCCTGTACCAGATAGCGTTGAAAGGCATCGGGGGAAAAGCTGCGCGCGAAGCGCATTTCCGAGATGGTGCGCAGCTCCGCGATTTGCCGGTCAGAGAGCTTTTTTCGGTAGGCCAGCATGTCGTTGGCGATGCGGTTGTAGATCCCCTGGAAGGCGTCACCCTTGGTGGGGTGTTTGCGGTCGTAGGCGTAGTGGGAGGCGAGCTCGCTGTACTGTTTGCTGAACCAGCGCTGGCCTCGGGAATCAGTCACCGTGACATCTAGGGTCAGGGTTTCGCCATCAGACTGCACGATACGGCCGGTGACGGTTACATCGATGTTGGTGCGTTCACTCGGAATGACCCGCACCGCGCCCCAGCCGAGGCTCTGTTGCAGGGATTCCGCCAGAGTGACGGCGATATATCGGGACTCCGCCTGGCGCAATTCCGGGAACACCAGCTGATCCTCATCGACTTCCGCGGTATCCAGGCCCGGGTTGAACTGCACTATGCCCACGTCCAGGAGGCGCTCCTCGGGAATAGTGGCGTCTTCCACGGTGAGCGGTGTATAGGCCGTGGTGCGCACTTCGGTGGTGGTACAGGCGCCGGCAGTCAGTGCAGCAACGAGCAGCAGGCAGTTTCCGAGCAGTTTGCGGCACGAAGACGGTTTGGAAAAAAACATACGCATGTCCTCCGCGGTCACTTCTGCGCTTTTTTATATTTTCGGTATTCCTCCCACAGTTTTTCCCGCAATTCCGGGTCCGATTCCCGCATGGCCGCCTCGCGGATTTGACGCGCTACTACGTCGTCATCATTGCCATTGGGAATGTCCGCGGGAACCACGATGGGGGAGTTGCTGTGGTCGTATTCGCCCATGCGCCCGGGGGTGGGCAGGCCCGGGCCGGTGGCCTGTCCGCTGGAATTATTCTGCCCAGGGCCGCCACCCTCGGGGCCGCCTGGAGGCGCTGGCAATTCGGCTTCGGCGGATTCGATCAGATCTTCCAGTGACTCTCCGGGTGGCGCTTCGTCCGCGGGCTCCTCCCCTTCTTCCCCGGCAGTGGCGGGGCGGTTGCGCACATAGTCGCGCTGGCGCAGGATCATGCCGTCGTAGCTTGCCATGGTGGATTCAAACTGGCTCTCCAGCTCCGCGACCCGCTCGGCGGCAGTGGCGGGCGGCTCACTGGGCGCGTCACCGCCACGGCTGCCGGCGCCGCCGGGCTGGCCGGAGTCGTTACTGTTCGCAGCGCTGGCTGAGGCACTGGCAGAGGCGCTAGCAGAGGCGGTGCTGCTGGCAGTAGATGCGGATGCTTCTTCCTCGGAAAAGTCGATATCCTCCGGGGGCTCGCCCTGGCTATCGGTGGACGGGTCAGGGGGCATGCGGTTGTCCCGCGGATTTTGTTCGGATTCGTTGTAAACCGGTGCCGATGGGCTAGCGGAGCGGTCCGCCGGGTCTGGCATGCTGTCGCCGGGGGTGGAGCTGGCCGGTGCGGAGTCCTGTGCGCCGCTGGGGGAAGCCGCGCTGTCACTACGGCTGGATTCTATACCCGGCAGGGATTGCGGTTGACTACTGGCGGTGCTGACGCTCGGCATCCCCTGGCTGGGCTGGTTGGCGGAGCTACTCGATGGCATGCTGCTCGCGGTTTGCGGTTGGCTGCGGCTCGATGAGCTGCTGCTGGACGAGGCGCTCGACTGGGAAGGCGAACTGGCTGAGGACTGTGAGGGGGATGGTTGGGCCGGCGGCTGCGACTGTGTCTGCTGGCTTTTGCAACCGGCGATCAAAGCGCCCAATACCACTATCGATGTCAATGTGCGCCAGGCGGTGCCCCTGTGCGCCTGTTTGTGTACCGCTTTCCGTAGTGTCATTGTTTCTCTCCTGAATGTCCCGCCGTTGTTGTTGCGGCGGGGGTTCGCTGTAGCGGTGGCCCTGGGCATTCACTCACTTGGCTGTGTTGCGCGAATACTGGTTCGACAACAGCGGTTGTTTGCGGTTTGTTTCTGGCGTGTAGTCTGGCGTCAAATATCTAGGGAACCTCTGATTAATTCGCGTGAACCCAATGGTGGGTTCCGGGGCGCTCAGGCAATAGGACGGATATTTCGAAAACGCACGAGTACTTCCCTGTAGCTCCGCCGGATACTTATTACTAAAGCGCGAATTCATCAGTGGTTCCCTGGGGGGCCTTTGCGTCAGTCGAAAACGAATCTCTGCACAATATTTTTTGTCTCCACGGGCTCGCCGTTTTCGAATCGCGGTCGAAATTTGGCGCGCTTTAATACACTGCGGACCCGTGAGCGGATGCTAATCCGGTCTTCCGGGTAGGCGTTCAGTATGCGGATGTTGCGCGCCTTGCCGAAGGCCGTGACATCGTAGGCCACGGTGACGTAGGCGTTCGCCGGCGTGTTGGGATCTTCCTCCAGCATTGGCAGTGCCGGCAGCGCTGCCGGGCGGCCAAAGATATCCTCGATTTCCCGGTTAGTGGCACCGTTGTCCCAGAGTGCCTGATAGGCCTCGCCATAGGTTTGCCGGGCCGAGTGCCATTTATTGAACATCATGTACCAGTCACCCAACTCCACCTTGGCCTTGGCGGAAGCCGCCGGTGGCGACTGCGGGTTTTTCTGGTAGACATCAACGATACGCGCTATGGCGTTTTTTCCCGAACTGAAGCTGTTCATGCGGTAGTGATCCAGCTTGGAGCGGCGCTGCGCATCCACGTTTCCGCTGCCGAAGCTGGTATTGACCACGACTGGCGGCTGGGGCTCGCCTTCATAGGTGGCGAGATAGTAGTTGGTGGCTTTGAGACCGCGCAGGGCCTCCACCAGGCGCAGGTCGTTGGCGCCGAAGTTCTGGGTGATGATATCCACCGCCAGCTGGTAGAGGTTGGTGGCACTGATCAGGTGTTCAAACAAAGTGCCGCCCTTTTCTTCGACATAGGCCTGCAGGTGCCATCGGCTCAGATTGTTGATCACCGGCAACATCCGCGGATCTTTTTCACCGTAATTGCGCGCGTGCAGCCAGTAGAGGTATTGCTGATTGTCGTTGGCCTCTTCCCACTGGTTGAGCGCAATCTGACTTTCGATCATGCGTTCAATCATGGGAATCTGGCTCAGGGAATAGAGCCCCTCATTGACCCGACTGATCAACATGGCGCGACGGAATTGACTGATGGCCTCCTCATGGGCGCCGGCTTCCTGTAGGGCAGTGCCGAGCCCCAGCAGCTGTTCGTCCATGCCGGCGCCGTAGGCACCGTACATGGTTTCCATTTCCTCAATGCGTTCGCGGTAACTTTCCACGGCCTGCGACGGCCGCAACTTTCGTTTGGGGGGCTCCAGTGGTGTCGATGCCGCTTTGATATAGGCTGGCGGCGGGGCATAGGTATCCGCGGCCTCGGAGACACCGGAATCCGCGTGGGTGTTGCCACACAGCAGAGCTGTGGCTGTAAACATCAAGCCGATAGCAAGGGTGTTGCTGGTATCTGTCTGTGTCACGATTGAACCACTTCCGTTCCATGTTTTGCTACAACCCTTTCCCGTGCCTGAGGCGCGGAAAGGCGGGCACGAACTCCGCCCGGGCCTTGGCCGCGCGGATTTTTTCTCCCTGAAAGTGTGGTCCTCTCACAACTCCCTGACAGTGCCCGGAGTCTGTTATTTCCGGTGGCAGGTAGGCGGCGTGCGGTTCGAGTATGTGTCGTCGCCTGCAAGTCCGCGCCAGAGACTAGTTATCTGACGCCTCTGATGCGTATTTAGCAGTATAGCCACGGCGATTCGCGTCCTGGCGGCGGAGGCGTGAAACACAACAGCAGGGCTTAGGATTTGTGAACGGGTGCAATACCACCTAATCGGTTTAGCACTCCTGCCGCGCTTGCACCGGCTTAACGGAGGGGAATCGGAAAAGGGGCTGCCAATAATTTGCCCGGGCGCGGGACGCCGGTGCACGAAACGGTCACGGGTTCCGAAACATTTATCCTAGGCGCTGGGGATAATCCGTTTGTGTTTTGCGTTCAAAGGCGGTGTAACGGAGTGGATATTTGGATTACAGTGCTGCAAGCGCCATAATCGGCCTACTGAAATAAGAGGAGGTGCCGGTGAGCATATACATAGACCCAGCCGTAGCGGCCAGTCTGCGCGGATTCGAGATGCCAGAGAAACTGGGCTTTGGCACTGTGATGGCGCCGGTCATGTTCCGCGCTGTTTGTCAGGATGGCTGCTGGAGCCAGGGGGAGCTGGTCCCCTATGCGCCCCTGGCGCTGGATCCTGCAGCTAAGGTATTGCACTATGCCCAGTCCTGTTTTGAGGGCATGAAGGCCTACCGTACCCAGGCGGGCGGCGTCAGCCTGTTCCGCCCCGAGCGCAACGCCGCGCGTATGGCGCACTCCGCCGCGCGCTTGTGCATGCCACCGGTGCCGGAGGCGCTGTTTATGGACGGTGTGCGTACGGTTACCGCTTACTGCGCCAACCTGGTGCCAGCTACCAGCGGAGAGTCTCTCTATTTGCGCCCCTTCCTGTTTGGCACCCAGGCGGATTTAAGCGTTTCCGCCAGCACCTCCTATGAATTCTATGTGATCGCCAGCCCGTCAGAAGCCTACCACGCCGGCAATATGCGCCTTTGGGTGGAGCGCGAAGACAGTCGTGCCGCACTGGGGGGGACCGGAGACGCCAAGGTGGGCGGCAATTACGCCGCATCACTGCGCAGCGTCGCGCGTCTCAAGGAGCGCGGCTACGACCAATCCCTGTGGCTGAACCCAGGCAACCGCAATACGGTGGACGAATTGTCTGGTATGAATTTCTTTGCGGTTATCAATGGGGAATTACATACCCCGGCACTGAGCGGATCGATCTTGGAAGGCGTTACCCGGGACTCCCTGATCGACCTGGCCCGGGACATGGGTTACACGGTGCATGAGCGCGCCATTGATATCGACGAATTGCTGGGGCAGGTGGCGGAGGGCAGTTGCGATGAAGCCTTTGCCTGCGGTACCGCCGCCATTGTCAGCCCGATTAGCCTGTTCGGCGATGGCGGCAGGGAATACCCCCTGGCGAAAGCCCCCGGTCCGGTGGCGGAGCGCCTGCGCCAGATGCTACTGGATATTCAAGAGGGCCGGGCCGAGGACAAGTTCGGCTGGATGCATCCGGTGGAAGTGGTCAGTATTGACTGACTCCGTCTATGATGCCGCAGGCGCGGCGGTATGCGCATGCGGCATTATTTTATGCGCCCCGGAGGGGCAATTAATATTACTTTTCTTCCCGTAGCTGTTTCCTGTAGAAACGAAATTGCAATCATTGATGCCAATCTCTGTGCAGTCGTTGACTTGCGTGACCGAACTTTCTACAACTGTATCGACACAATAAAAAATGAACTGGAACTCAGGGAATGGCCTTTTAGCGGTATTCCTCATTTTGACAAGTAGTTCCCAGATCAAATTGAGCAAGTCGGAAGTTTCTGAAAAACAAGGTGCGCGCCTGATTGTGGCCGACAGACACAGATAGGGGCACACATAACGGTATTTTGGAAACTTCTCAGGTCGCACCCAGGGTTCCTTGCAATGAGTGAGGAAATCGGGATGTTGATCCATATGTTCGGGTTGTTGATACAGCCGCGCAAGCAGTGGCAACTGATCGGCAGTTTGCCGGAAAAAAACCTTCGCAGGCAGATCCCCTACGTTATTGTGCTGGCACTGTTGCCGGCATTGGCCTGGTATTTCGGCACTACCAGAGTAGGGTGGAGTATCGACGGTGGCGATCCGGTCCGTATCACCAGCAACAGCGCGTTATCCCTGGTGGCGGTTTTCTACTGCACCATGGTTTTCGCCGTGGTGGCCGTCGGTTATTTTATTCATTGGATGGCCAAGACTTACGGTGCCAAGTCGTATCCAATGAAGGGAATGGTTATTGCCGGTTTTACCGCGACACCGATTTTTATCGCGGGAGCCGCCGGTTTTTATCCGGTGCTGTGGCTGGATATCCTGCTCGCCACGATAGCGGCCGCTTACGCCGTTTATCTGCTGTACCTCGGGATACCGATTGTGATGGGGGTGTCCGAAGAGCGGGGTTTTCTGTTCTCCAGCGCGATCGTCACTGTCTCCCTTGTGGTGGCGGTGATGGTAATGGTGGGGACAGTGCTTTTTTGGAGTTTTGTCGCCGCCCCGGTATTTCACTGATCTGGCAATCGGGTGGGGCTTCGGCCCTGCCTGTTATGGCGTATAGTGGTACTCCAGCAGGTAATCATTGGCCAGCTGCAATCGCTGCGTCGCGGAACTGCCTCTTTCCAATTCAACTTCTGCCACGGATTTCACAACTTGTCGCGGTTTAGTATCAATGCAATGTACAGACATTGCCGCGATTGTTTCGTCCTCGCTGATCACCACATGCTCCACAATTTGCAGCAATAGTCGCTTCCCTTTTGCGCGTAGCAGATAACCAGGACCGCTGTGGAGCGGAACGCGGTATTTGGTCGCCCCCCAGGGACCGTCGCAGCGGATCGCCAAATATTCCCGCGGCGCCGTTTCAGCGGTAATAACACCCGAGGCGAAAGATTCAAATTCTTTCCCCAGCGCCTGTTGCACTTCATAGCTGTCTCCACTGGGAGTCACAATTTTCAACTGAAGGGTTTCCACCGCCAATGCGCTGAGGGCAGGGGTGATGGTGATGAGCGCTGCTAAAGAGAGGGCAATGCGTTTCATTTTTTACAGTGTGTATTAGCGGCCGACCATTTTTTTGCAAAACGGCGCATGCACGGGGGACCGGTAGTGACACTACAGGTGCCGGCTGGCGGGGGCAAGTGGAAACGGTACAGTCCGGAAAGTGCCTTGATGCCCTATGACCGATTGGATAGTATCAGTTCACGCTGGCAGCCAGCTATTTTTTGCGCGGCTTAATTGGTACAAACGTACTTATTAATGCCAGATTTCCCGGTAGCGTTGCGCTGTCATCCGAAATAACTCGAATAAAAGGAAAACACCATGAAGACAGCAGCCCATATCAGGGGGATAGCGGGCGTGGCGTTGGCCCTTGTACTGGCCACGGCCTGTTCCCCGGAAAAGAAAGCCGGTGAGGCTGATTCCCCTCAGGCATCTGCCTCCGCTGATTTTCAGAAGCAACTCCTCAAAAAACTGATTTCCGCCAAGCCCGGTGATGTCATCGAACTGCCCGCCGGCAATTTCTCTCTCAACCGCAGTCTTTCCCTGAACGTAGACAATGTGACCATCCGCGGTGCCGGTATGGATAAAACCATCCTCTCCTTCAAGGATCAGATTCAGGGCGCTGAAGGCCTATTGGTGAGTGCGAGTAATTTCACGATTGAAGACCTGGCTCTGGAGGACACCATCGGCGATGCCCTGAAGGTAAACGAGGGTGAGAACATCATTATCCGCAATATCCGCGTCGAGTGGACCAACGGTCCCGCTACGGAAAATGGCGCCTACGGTATTTATCCGGTACAGACACAAAATACCTTGGTGGAGGGTACAGTGGTTAAAGGCGCCTCAGATGCCGGTATCTACGTGGGGCAGTCAAAAAATGTGATCGTCCGTAACAACCGCGCGGAGTACAACGTAGCTGGTATCGAAATAGAAAACACGATCGGTGCGGATGTCTATGACAATGTAGCTACTAACAATACCGGCGGCATACTGGTTTTCAATATGCCCAACCTGCCGCAGCCCGGTCACAGTACCCGTGTATTCAACAACAAAGTGTTTGCAAACAACACGGAAAACTTCGGCCACGAGGGTACGCCGGTTGCCTCGGTACCCGCGGGTTCTGGTATCGTGATTAATTCCAACGATAAGGTGGAAATTTTCAACAACGAAATTTCCGATAACGACACAGCCAACATTATTGTGAGCAGCTTTTTTACTGCCGGTTACTACAGTGACAAGTCTACTCAGGAATCCTTTGACCCCTATCCGGAAGCAATTTATATCTACGACAATCAGTTTAGCGGCGGTGGAGAATCCCCGGACCACCTGGAGTTAAAAGCACTGAAGCTTGCAAAATTCGGTTTGAGCGGCAGCTTGCCGGATATTTTGTGGGACGGTGTGATGGACGATGCCAAAATGGTCGACGGAGAGCTTCCTGATGACCTGAAATTATGTGTCGATAATGGGGATGCCGGCATTATTAACGTCGATGCTGCCAACGGATTTAAGAATATTTCCACCGATATATCGCCGCACCGCTGCAGCCTGAAAAAATTGCCGCAAATTGTGCTGGAGTTCGATCAGCCGGCAATAGGGGAAAATGATGTTGCACAAACCGAGGCCGCCGATGCGTAACATAATCCGCGGTCTGCTGTTGACTCCGCTTTTCGCTCTTGTTGTGAGCGGGTGTGATACAGCCAGACAAGACGTCACTTTACATGCGCGCGATGCCGTACCTGAGCGGCTGAGTGACTGGCATATCGTCGAAGCGATCGACGAAGAACTGACCCTGAACCGGGGCGTGACGCCCTATGATTTAAATACGGCGCTGTTTACCGATTATGCGCACAAACTGCGCACGGTGTGGATGCCGCCGGGTACTTCCGCAGTGTATGGAGAAGAGCGCTTTGACTATCCGGTGGGCACGGTGCTTACCAAAACCTTTTATTACCCGAAAGGGCCGGATGGTACCGTGTTGCGCACGGATGACTACCGCCGCGACTACGTGGAAGGCAAGGTCGGTGAAGCGCTTGCACTAGACAGGGTACACCTGGTGGAAACCCGTGTACTGGTCAAGCGTGCGGACGGCTGGCAGGCGCTGCCCTATGTTTGGAACGCCGAGCAGACGGACGCGACGCTGGAGATCGCCGGTGACGCCAGCCCCATGCGGCTGGCTAGCGACGGTGGCGCGAGTCAGCCATTCACTTATGTGGTACCGGATGCAAACCAGTGCGCGGGCTGTCACGCCGACAATCACACCCAGAAGGCCATCGCGCCCCTGGGCCCTCGTGCGCGCCATCTGAACAAGGACTATGCCTATGCCAGTGGTGCACAGAACCAGTTATTGCACTGGCAGCAGATCGGTTATCTCAGCGGTCTGCCGGCATTTGAGGCAATACCGCGCAACGCCGACTTTGCGGATGCCGACTTGCCGCTGGAAATGCGCGCTCGGGCCTACCTGGATATCAATTGCGGCCACTGCCACAATCCGGCGGGGGCTGCGGATACTTCGGGGTTGATGCTGCACCACAGTGAACAGGATCGGCGTCGTCTGGGGTTGTGCAAGCCGCCGGTGGCGGCGGGTACCGGTAGTGGAGATCGCCGCTTTGCGATAGTGCCTGGACACCCGGAAGACTCGATTCTTACCTTCCGTGTGGAGAGTACAGATCCCGGCGCTATGATGCCCGAGCTGGGCCGCAGCCTAGTGCACGAGGAGGGAGTGGCGCTGCTGCGGGAGTGGATCGCGGCCATGCCGGGCAATTGCTCGTAAGTGGCCTCTGCGCCAGCGCTGTCCGCGTACAATGACAGTGACGCCGCGGTTGTTTCTGCCAATGCCGCGGCGGTCTGTCAGGCCGGCCTTTCGAGTTCCGCGACCGGAATGGTGGCGGGAATTAGAGCCTTGATCATCATAGTGACGGTGCGCTCCAGCAGCGGTGAGTCCAGGGCGACAGCGCCGCTGATAATCTGGTATTCCAGATTGAGGATAGTACCGTGCACTATCTGTGCGGCAGCCTGGGGATCGGTAAGTCCCAGCAGCTGAAAAAACTCCTGAATCAACAATTCTGTGGAGTGGTTGGCCATGCGAATGGCGCGGGTCAGCTGTTCGTTGCGCAGCGCCTCGTTGCGAAAAGCCAGCTCAATCAGGCGGCGGTCCCTGTCTCCGGCCTGGGCGCGCACATGGGTGAGGATAAAGCGGGTCAGTTGCTGAATCAGCAGTTTACGCCCGTTGCCGGATGCACGCTCTTCCGGTGAGAGATTTCGGGCGGCGGCAAAGCTGTCATCCTGAAGCTGGCGCGTCTGCTCGAGCCCCTGCTCAACGAAGTAGGTGAAAGAGTCACTGATCAGGTCGGTCAGGTCTTTGAAATAATAGGTTGTGGCAGCCAGAGGAACATTGGCCTCTCGGGCCACGGCGCGGTGGCGTATACCGCGAATACCTTCTTTCACGATTAGCCGCAGTGTCGCCTCGAGTATTGCTTTGCGGCGCTGGCGGCTGTCCGCGCGCTGGGCGCGACGACCGTGATAGACCAGTTCAGACTTTCCAATGTCCATAGTCATAGCGGGTTCCTTATTTTTTATTGTTAACTGGCGATCTTTAAATTGGATCGTGCGTCCAATTCTAGCGGAACAACTTCAAATGGCTACTGTATAAAAGGGACAATTAAGCACACGCTATTACAGGCGATTACACGCCATTACACGGGCAATTTGTGAGGGGATTGAATTTCGCCGCGGAAAAAAATCGACAGGAAAAGTTCTGCAATCGGCAGTCGCGGGGATGGCTCTGGTGCGGGGAAGAAATTTCATGGCGGGCCTGTAGAGGGCCCGCATTTGGGTATCAGGTGATCTTGCCGGTTACCCTGACCCGCTTGGCGCCCGGCATCACTTTTATTTGCTGGCTGCGGCGTCGTTCGATACTGGCGTCGATGGTGTTTTTGGCTGCGATCAAAAGACCTGCCACCAAAAAGGCGCCCGGCGGCAGTACGGCAACCAAAAAGCCGGGGTAGTCCGGCCCCATCACCGAAATGGTCCAGTCCGAGGCCATCGGCCCCAGCAGTAGATCCATGTCCGCGAACAGGGTGCCCTGGCCGAGAACTTCACGCACTGCGCCGATGGTGATCAGTACCAGGGTAAATCCTAGCCCCATCATGAAACCATCCACCAGCGAGGGGAGCACCGGGTTTTTGCTGGCAAAGGCATCGGCGCGGCCAAGGATGGTGCAGTTGGTGACAATCAGCGGAATAAAAATGCCCAGAACCAGATAGAGTTCGTAGGTAAACGCTTTCATCAGCAGCTCGGCGCAGGTGACGAAGGTGGCGATAATCATCACCGAAGCGGGCAGGCGCACCGTGTCTGGCATCTGCCGGCGCACCAGGGAAACCGCCAGGTTGGAGCAGGTGAGTACGCCAGTGGTGGCCAGTCCCAGGCCGATGGCATTGACTACCGAACCAGTTACCGCCAGCAACGGGCACAGCCCCAACAGCTGCACCAGTGCAGGGTTGTTGCTCCAGAGACCGTTGCGGCTGATTTCGCCGTAGGGCGCTGTCATCACTGTTTCTCCTTCTCGGGCTGTTCCACTTCCACCGCGCGCTTGGAGACCGGTGCGCTGAAAATTTCCTCGCGGTGGCTGGCGATAAACTCCAGTACCCGGCGCACCTGGTTAACCACTGCGCGGGGGGTGATAGTGGCGCCGGTGAACTGGTCGAAGGCGCCGCCGTCTTTTTGCACCTTCCACTGGTCTATAGGTGGGTCCTGCAGGGAAAGGCCGTTGAATTGCAGTATCCAGTCGCTCTTCTTCAGGTCCACCTTGTCGCCCAAGCCGGGGGTTTCGGTGTGAGCGGTAACTCGCACGCCAGCTATAGTGCCATCGCGGTTGACGCCCACTAGCAGGGAAATCGGTCCAGAGTAACCATCCGGCGCCACGGCGGGGATAATGACCGCGGAGATACTGCCATCTTCCTCCCGCGCAAGATTGATTTCACCGCCCGTGCCCAGTCCCAGCTGATTCCAATAAGCCTTGGGAATGGGATAGGTATCCACCAGTATGTCGTTGCTGTGGCGGTCCAGGGGGATGATCTCCAATAGCGCCTTGGCGGAAGCCTCGCGTATCGCGCGCTCAATCGGCTCGCGAGTGGTGATTTGGGTTACTGCGAGGGTACCGGCGGTGACCAGGGCAAAAATCCCCAGGATCAGCGCATTGCTCGCCATCGACCGTTTCAGCATCAGCGCTCCTCCAGATCGGTGGCGCGGCGCGCGGACTTGTGGCCGTATGTGCGCGGCAGCGTGTAGTTATCGATGGTGGGGGCGGCGAAATTCATCAACAGCACTGCGAAGGCCACCGCGTCGGGGTAGGAGCCCCAGGCGCGGATAATGTAAACCAGCAGCCCGACACCGGCACCAAAGATCAGGCGCCCCTTATTGCTGGTGGCACCGCTGACTGGATCGGTGATGATAAAAAAGGCCCCGAGCATGGTTGCGCCGGAGAAGAGGTGTAGCATCGGTGACCCTTCGCTCAGGGAACTGCCGCTGTCATAGAAAAGCAGAGACATCAGGGCCAGGGTTCCCAGCATGGCAACAGGCGCATGCCAGGTGATTACACGGCGAAACAGCAGGAAAAGGCCACCGATCAGGAAGCCGAAGTTGGCCGCCTCCCAGCCAAGTCCCGCAACTGTGCCTTGATCCAGCACTGGCTCCGTCGCGTACAGCTGTGACAGCAGTACCGATTCGTTCAGGCGCACTATGTCCAGCGGCGTGGCGCGGGTAAAGCCGTCCACATTGTAGCCGCCGAAACCGAATACCAGGCTGAGTGCTTCGTCGATACCGGGTGCGCCGTTGATAATTTCCGCCGGCCCCACCCAGCGGGTCATATCCACCGGGAAGCTGATCAGCAGTACCACATAGCCCACCATTGCCGGATTAAAAGGGTTATAGCCCATGCCTCCGTACAGGTGCTTGGCCAGCACGATAGCGGTAGAGGCGCCGATTACCGGCAACCACCAGGGGCAGTAAGGCGGCAAGGCAATACCGAGCAGCAGCGCGGTCACGAAGGCACTGCAGTCCTTCAAGTAAAAGGAGACAGGGCGCTGGCGCAGTTTTACGATTGCCGCCTCGCAGGCGAGGGCGGTGATACTGCAGAGCGCGATATTGATCAGAACGCCGATGCCGAAGTAAATCACCAGTGCCAACACGCCGGGCAGGGTGGCGGCTGCCACCTGCAGCATCACTTTGGCGGTGCTGTCGCCGGCACGGGCGTGGGGAGAGGTGGCGCGCATCAGGGACATACGCGGAACCCGTTGGTGTGCGCCGGCGACGGCGGAGTGCCGGTCATGGAACAATCTGACAGCCTGCTCGGCAGGCACAGGCAGCGTGTGTGCATAGTTATTGCTTTTCCTCTCCCGCTTGTTTCTGCTCGCGCAGCTTAGCTTCCAGTTTCTGCTGCAGGTTTTGCAGCGCTTTCTCGAATGCCTCGACATTGGCATCCCCGGCGGAGCAGGCTTTTTCCAGCCGCGCTCGGGCCTTTTTCACCCGAGCCTTGAGCGCGTCTATCTCCCCCGCCAGCTTTTCGGCGGGGCTCATGGCGGCGCGGGCAGCGGCCGCCGCTTTGGCTTTTTCAATCGCACTTTGCGCTCGCGCCTGGGGATCGTCCTGCCCGGGAGTGCTTTCTCTGCCAGCTTCGGCCGCAGTTTCAGCCTGGCGTTCAGCCTCGGCCAGCTTTTGCCGCGCTTCCTGTAATTTGAGTTCGGCGGCTTTCAGCTGTGCCGCCAACTGGTCGCGCTGCTTCTCTTCCGCCGCTTCCAGTTTTTGTTGCAGCCGCTCTACGCGGCCCTCCGCGCTGGTGAGCGAGCGTTGGGCTCGGGCCAGCTGCTGTTCCGGAGATGCCTGTTTGGCTTTCACCCGCGCCAGGGCCGCGGCCACCAGATCCGCCTCTTTTTGTGCGGCTTCCGCCTCTGCGCCACCACTCTCCTCGCGCTGTCGGCGCGCCAGCTCGGCAGCCTTGCGCCGGGCTTCCCGCTTGGCCTGTTTCTCCTTCTCCGCCCGCTCCATCCGCAGTTTGCGGAACTCGAAGCGTTCGCGGGCGCGGTCGGCCTTTTCCTTTTCCTGTTCGGCGGTGCGGATATCGCCCTTGGCGGCGCGGTAGTACTGCACCAGGGGAATGCTGCTGGGGCACACGTAGGAACAGCAGCCGCACTCAATACAGTCGAACAGGTTATAGGCCTGTAGCTTTTCGTGATCGTCTGCGCGCGCATACCAATAGAGCTGCTGCGGCAGCAGCGACGCCGGACAGGCCTCGGCACAGAAACCGCAACGGATACAGGCCTGGGCCGGCGGCGCTGGGGGCAGCTCTTCCACCGTGGGCACCAGCAGGCAGTTGGTGGTTTTGATCACCGGTGCGCTGGTGTCGTCGATGGTATAGCCCATCATGGGGCCGCCGATGATCACCTTTTGCATCAGTCCCCGGTGGGCACCGTGCGCCTTGAGGATATGTTTGATCGGCGTGCCAATGGGAACCTCGATATTGCGTTGCCGCTCCAACGCCTTGCCCACCACCGTGGTCACACGGCTGATTAGCGGTTCGCCAAAGCGCACCGCGCGGTAAACAGCGCGGGCGGTGCCCACGTTTTGACACACAATGCCGACATTGGCGGGCAGCCCCTTGTTGGGCACTTCGCGCCCGGTGAGTATCTGGATCAGCTGCTTTTCGCCGCCGGATGGATACTTGGTGGGGAAAACCACAATATCAAAGCGCGTGCCCTCGGCGGCCGCGCGCATCGCCGCTATGGCCTCAGGTTTGTTGTCCTCAATGCCGATCAGCACCCGCTCCGGCTCGTCGAGGATATAGGAAATAATCTCCACCCCGGCGATGATTTCCTCCGCGCGCTCGCGCATCAGCATATCGTCGGCGGTGATATAGGGTTCGCACTCGGTGCCGTTAATAATCAGTGTGTCTATCTCGACACCGCCGTGGGGGTCCAGCTTGACCGCTGTGGGGAAACCGGCGCCGCCCATGCCACTGATACCGCAATCGCGTATCTTTTCCAGAAGTTCCACCGGCGTAAACCGGCGGAAGTCCTCGCAGGGCTGCAGCTCGCACCAGCGGTCCTCACCGTCGGCGTCGATAGTGATGCAGTCGGCCGGCAGGCCAGACGGATGTGGCACCGCAGCCGGCTCTATGGCCACTACCTTGCCAGAGGTGGGAGCGTGTAAGCTGCAACTGATCAACCCGTCCGCCTCGGCGATTTTCTGGCCCTTCAGGACTGTCTCCCCCAACTTGACCAGCGGAATGGCGGTGGAACCTGTATGTTGCAGCAACGGCACCACCAGTTGCTCCGCCAACGGAATACTGCCGATCGGTTCGCCGGTAGACTGGTGCTTGTTCTCCGGTGGATAGACCCCTCCGGGGAAATCGTTGGGGCGCAGTGCGCGGGCTTTTTGCCGCTTCTGATCGCTGGCGATCAGCTGCGCTTCTCGGGCGGCGCGACGCTCGAGCGCGGACTCCCGCCGCAGTTGTTGCTGTTCGCTGCTCACGCGGCACTCCTCTTACTCAGCTGCCGGCGATCACTGGCAATCAGTTCTATTCCTTCCGGCGGCTTCTCCGGGTGCCATCCCTGCAATGGCGTCTCCAGGGGGACCATCTCAATGCAATCCACCGGGCAGGGCTCCACGCACAGATCGCAGCCGGTACATTCGTCCGAGATCACTGTGTGCATATACTTGGCCGCCCCCACGATGGCATCCACCGGACAGGCCTGGATGCACTTGGTGCAACCGATGCACTCCGCCTCGCGGATAAAAGCCACCATCTTGGTTTCTTTTTCCTCGCCGTGCTCCGCATCCAGTGGCATGGGTTCCACATCCAGCAGGTTTGCCAGCGCGTTAATGGTGGACTGGCCGCCGGGAGGGCACTTATTGATCTTCTCGCCGTGAACTATCGCCTCGGCGTAGGGGCGGCAGCCGGGATAGCCGCACTGGCCGCACTGGGTCTGCGGCAGTAGCGCATCCACCTGCTCCACCAGCGGGTCCCCTTCCACTTTAAAGCGCACCGCAGCGAACCCCAGCAGTGCGCCAAAGGCCAGCGCCATGCCGCCGAGAATCAGCAGGGGAGTGGAAATTTCAGAAAACCAGTCCAGCATCGCTCACACCAGGCCGCTAAAGCCCATAAACGCCAGGGACATCAACCCGGCGGTAATCATACCGATGGCCGCACCCCTGAAGGGCTGTGGCACATCCGCCGCGAACAGCCGCTCGCGCATGGAGGCGAACAGAATCAATACCAGGGAGAAGCCCACCGCCGCGCCGAAGCCATAGAGGGTGGACTGCAGGAAGTTATGCGC
Source organism: Microbulbifer thermotolerans (assembly GCF_001617625.1). NCBI lineage: Bacteria > Pseudomonadati > Pseudomonadota > Gammaproteobacteria > Cellvibrionales > Microbulbiferaceae > Microbulbifer > Microbulbifer thermotolerans. The sequence goes on from NZ_CP014864.1 coordinate 738,440, forward strand.
CTTCATAGTGTTCTGCAGGGCTACGCCGAGCACCGCGCAGTTGGTCGTAATAAGAGGAAGGAAGACGCCCAGAACTTTGTACATCAGGGGGCTGGTCTTCTGGATAAACATGCGCGCGAACTGCACCACCACTGCAATCACCAATATAAAGGAAATGGTGCGCAGGTATTCGATGCCAAAGGGCTCCAGCAGATAGGTGTTCACCAGGTAGGAGCAAATGGAGGCCAGCGTCAGCACAAAGGTGGTTGCCCCCGCCATGCCCACGGCGGTCTCCAGCTTATTGGAAACCCCCATGAAGGGGCACAGCCCCAGAAACTGCACCAACACATAGTTGTTGACCAGTATGGTGCTGAGCAATATGACGGCGAATTCGGTCATAGAAAATCCGGTTAGAGCCAAGCAGACGGGGCCTAGGAACCGCAGTCTGAACGGGGAAGAGCGCCTAAGCAGCCCGGCGGAAGCGTCTGGCGGGCCGTGGATTGCCGCGCAGGGGCGGTATTATGGGTGAGTGCCGGGAAGCCTTCAACTCGGTTGCTGCCAGGGGGCGTCTGCGGTGTGTAATGGCGTGTAACGGCCTGTAATTGACACGTTTGTATCGCCTCCGGTAGAACCGCATAGGACTGTGCGCTGGTTCACGGCATCAGCCGCCTCTGTCTGCTGAAAAGGAAGGCTACCGGATGGAAGACCCCCAGCAGCGCCGCTTCTGGCTGATCGAACTGATCGCCTACTGGGAAGGGCGCCTTAACACCAGGCACCTGAGAGAATTCTTTGGTGTCACCCGCCAATGTGCCAGTAAGGATATCAACGACTACCGAGATATTTGCCCCGGGAATCTGCGTGACTACTGCCCCAGAGAAAAGGGATATACCCCCAGCCCGGATTTCCAGCGCCACTATATCAGCGCGGATGTTGCCGAATACCTCAACTGGATGGCCGGGCTCAGTGCGCGTGCACTGCCGGCCGACGCTACTTACAGTCTGCCCAACTGCGTACTGCGCCACCCCGCCCGCAATGTCACCCCGCAAGTGATGCGACCACTGGTCCGCGCCATCCGCGAGGGCCGGCGGGTAGAAGTGGATTACGGCTCCATCTCCAATCCGAACGGAGAGGGGCGCATTATTGTCCCCCACACCTTTGTCAATACCGGATTGCGCTGGCATCTGCGCGCCTGGTGCGAAAAGAACCGGCAATACCGCGATTTCGTACTCAGCCGCTTCCTCGGACAACCGGAAGTGCTGGACCAATCCCCCCACACTGCCGAGGCAGATATTGCCTGGAACACTGAAATCACCCTGGTGCTGGAACCGGATGCACGCCTAACCCCGGAGAAAAAGGCCGTGCTTGAACACGATTACAACATGGAAGGCGGCCAACTATGCCTGAAGACCCGCGCCGCACTGGCCAGTTACCTGCTCAAGGAAATGCAGGTGAACACCAAAATGCTGGACGGGCGGCCGGAGGCTCAGCAGCTGGTGCTTGTAAACGAAGATGACGTGAAAGAGTGGCTTTTCTGAGGGTTGGTAAAAGAAAAATGGGTGGGAGTGTCAACTGAGTTTACCTGTAAATTTTTTCAGCGTTGGCCAGTGTAAAAGGAATCGTTAGGGTGCTGTGTCAACGGCAAGGGGGCTTTGGATTATTTCGCCAGAATTAAGGCCGATCGGAGCTAAGTGGCTGTTGCTCAAGCGCAACAGCCATGAATGAATAAAAGGAGTAACGGGGGGTTTGGTGTTAATGTGGAATGATGCTCCAACCTATTTCCGCTATTGGGGAAAAGCGAAAGCGAACGCTGATCTTGATGGAGCGCCCTGTCACTTATTGCCATTTCACAGCCTGGATGTCGCTGCGGTTGGCTATCACTTGTTCTCTCCGCGTACTGCCCGGTGCCGCGATTTAGCATCGCAGTTGTCGCTGGAGCCGGAGCAGTTGCAATCCCTATATGTCTTCAGCCTGGCGCTGCATGATCTGGGAAAGTTTTCCAGAGCGTTTCAGTCACTGGCCGAGCCGGGTGTGCCGGGTCTGGTAGAGACGGACTCCGGTCTCGCTTATGGCTCAGGGGAATGGCCCCATCACAGTAAGGCGGGTGCCGTTTTCCTCAAAGCTTTTTTTAGAGGTGAACTCAAGCAGCAGGGGCTTTGCGCCTGGGGATGGGGTGAGACGGATAGTGGCTCGAAAAAATTTCTTCGGTTGTTGCTGAACATGGCCTTTGGCCACCACGGGCTTCCGGTGGATGCGGGCACAAACCAACATCCTTCACCGGGATTTCCCGAAGATCGTCTGGCGGCCTGGGAATATACCTGCGAGGTCGCCAAGTGGCTTTGCCCGCAATGGCCAGAGCGGCAGGTGCGAGACAAAAACTGGCTCAAACAATTTCAGCAAGTAACTTGGCACCTGGCTGGATTTGCTGTAGTGGCAGATTGGCTTGGTTCAGACCAGTCCCTATTCCCCTACCGGTCCGAACCTCAAATATTGGAGGACTACTGGCATAACACCGCACTGCCACAAGCGGCGAAAGCCCTGGAAAAAACCGGTTTTGGTCACGAATTGCTACCGGCCCGCTTCCCTGGCGTTGAAAAATTTTTTGGTTTTTCGCCAACACCTCTGCAGCAGTGGGCCCAGGACCTGGACTGGGCGGACGGCCCCCAGCTGTTTGTGCTCGAAGATGTTACCGGTGCTGGAAAAACAGAGGCAGCCATGATTTTGGTGCACCGCCTGCTGGAGAACGGGCAGGCTCAGGGTGTTTATTTGGGGCTGCCTACCATGGCCACCTCCAATGCCATGTACGGCCGCATAGCCGACCAATATCGCCGCTGGTACGACAGCGGACAAGTGCCCAATCTGGTCTTGGCCCACGGAGCGCGTCACCTCAATACGCGTTTTACGCGCTCGATAGTGAGCGAGCAATTGCGGGATCACACCTATGGCGAAAAGGAAGAGACCGCTTCCGAAGCCTGTAACCAATGGCTTGCCGACTCGCGCAAAAAGGCATTGCTGGCAGACATAGGTGTGGGGACCGTGGACCAGGCTTTGATGGCCGTATTGCCTTTCAAACATCAAGCGTTGCGCCTGATTGGTTTGGCGAACAAAGTTCTGGTGGTAGACGAAGTCCATGCTTGTGATGACTACATGGCTCGACTTTTGGAAGAAGTGCTGCGGGCCCATGCGCGCCAGGGCGGCAGCGCTATCCTGCTTACCGCCACCTTGCCCCACGCTATGAAGCGGCGACTTATTGCGGCATATCGGAGTGGTCGATATCTGGACGAAACTCCCGTGAGCCTGGAGCAATCTTTCCCTCTTGCTACGCGGATCACAGATAAAGGGCTGGAGCAATTTCCGCTGGCAACCCGCGACAGTGTCATCCGCCGGGTAGCGGTGGAAACAATGCACGAGCCGGACACCGTGATTCAGCACCTGCTTAATATCGCCGAAAGTGGTCAGTGCGCCTGTTGGATACGCAATACCGTGGATGACGCCATCGCCGCTTATCAGGCATTGCAGGAGCGGGCGGCGAACCCGGAAAAAATCATGCTGTTTCACAGCCGTTTCGTTATGGCGGACCGCCAAGCGATTGAGCAGGCCGCACTGCAACGTTTTGGTAAAGAGTCTGATGCACAGAGCAGGGCCGGCTGGATTCTGGTTAGTACCCAGGTGGTGGAGCAGTCCCTGGACCTGGACTTCGATCAGATGATCAGCGATCTCGCTCCCATGGATCTGCTGATCCAGCGCGCCGGGCGCCTGCATCGCCACCGGCGGGATGGCAGTGGTAACCCAGTGGCGGGCGATGACCAGCGCCCGTTACCGGTCTTGTATCTGTTGGCGCCTCCTTACGAAGAACAGCCCGGTCCGGATTGGCTGTCTGATCCCATGCCGGGTACAGCTGCGGTCTATCGCGACCACGGACAACTCTGGCTGACACTGAAAGCCCTGCGTGAAGATGGCGGTATCGATATGCCCGGTTGCGCCCGTCACCTGATCGAATCCGTATTTGGCGAGGATGCCGAACCCCGTATTCCCGAGGGGCTGCAGCAACGGCATCTGCAGCAGGAGGGCGAACGCAGTAGCCAAAGAGCTATGGCCGCCTTCAACCGCCTGGATATGGACAAGGGATACAGCACGGAAGCCAGCCGCAGTTGGTTTGAAGATCTGGAGATAGAGATTGGCACCCGCTTGAGCGAGGAACCCAGCATCACAATCACTCTGGTGCGGAGGGGGGCAGATGGCGCTCTTAAACCCTGGGTGGAGGCGGAGCAATTCGCCTGGGAGTTGAGCCAGCTTCGGGTTCGCGAGTCCCTGGCAAGGTGTCTGCCGGAATGGCCGCAGGCGTTGTCCAATGAGAAAGACCAGTTGTTGGAATGTTGTTCTGGCTTGAAGTACAGCCGTTTGTGGCTGGTGGAAGAAGGCGGCTCCTCTATCGAGTATAGCGGGGACGTGGGGTTGCGTCGTGTCTCCAATCATGGGGAATAGCAAACCAGAACACTCAAAAAAGTAAGCAAGGAGCAATGTTGTGAACCTACTGATCGCCCCATGGCTGCCTTTCCGGCGCCGCGACGGCAGCCAGGAATACCTGCCTGTCACCGCAATGGTAGACCCGGAAATTATCGACTTGGCGTTACCTAGAGAGGATTTTCAGGGCGCGGCCTATCAGTTTTTGATTGGCCTGTTACAGACAGCTATGGCCCCGGAAGACAAAGAAGAATGGGTAAGGCTGTATCAAACGCCCCCTTCCATAGATGAGCTCAGGGAAGTCCTGGAAAAATGGCAGCCCGCATTTGAACTGGATAGTGCCGGGCCGGCATTTATGCAGGATTTTGATCTTCTTGAAGATTCCAAGGCAAGTAGTATTGAAATTATTTTGGTTGATTCTCCGGGAGATAATGCTAAAAAACAAAACAGAGATTTTTTTGTTAAAGGTAGGAGCAATCCAAAATTCTGTAAAGCATGCACAGCGATTTCTTTATATAACTTCAATTCGACTGGGCAGGCTATTGGGGCACGTTATCGAACGGGGCTTAGAGGTGGAGGGCCAATAACAACAGTTGTTATGCCTGTAGAGAAAAATAGCTCGTTGTGGGAAAAATTATGGCTTAATGTAATTGATATTGAGTTTCTTGGGTGCGAGAAGCCTAGCGTGGAATCATCCCATACTTTTCCATGGATGGGGCCAACTCGAACCAGTGAGAATGATGAGGAAGTCCTTTTTGACCAAGTTCACCCAGTACATATGTATTGGGCCATGCCGCAAAGGATGCGCGTAATATTTCTAAGTGAAGATGGTTTATGCGATATATGTGGCCGGAGATCCAATGAGTTAGCAAGAGAAGTAAGGATTAAAACCTACGGATATAACTATAAGGGTGATTGGGATCATTATCTTACCCCTTACGGTAAAAAAAATAATAAGCCTAATGAAACAAGTTATGCAAGAAAGGCGAGTGAAGATGGCATCGGCTATAAATACTGGGGTGTGCTAGCGTTTGAAGATTCGGATGGCTCTGGGAGCGTTCCTGCTAAATGTGTGACTGACTACTATCAAAAAGTGGAAATAGCAGATGATGTAGGAATCGAAATGCCAGATGTTTTCCTTATTTGGGCTTTTGGTTATGACCTAGATAAAGGAAAAACACGGGGTTGGTATAGTTCGTATATGCCTTTATTAGCTTTGTCTAAAGAGGCGTATCCGCTAGCAAAAATTTGGCTGAAACAAATGATATCTCTGACAGAAGATAGCTCTTCGTCATTGATTAAAGCAGTTAAAGAAGCCTGGTTTAAAAATCCCAAGGAAGTCAAAGGGAACATGGGTTATATCAGCGCTTCTCTGTGGGAAACCACTGAGCATGATTTTTATCAACTTCTGATGGAACTGGGCGAGCGGCTGTCTGGAGATGCACCGCCACAGCGTTTTCCTCCGGAGATAGCCGCGCACTGGTATCGTACGGTTACCCGCCAGGCGGCGGCGCTATTTGATGAATTTGTCCTGAGCAGTCCGCTGGAGCAATTGGATATGAAGCGGATTACCAGGGCCAGAAAAAACTTTAAAAAACGACTCCACCAAGGAACAGAAGCCAAAGCTTTTCGCAAGACTGGGCGTCTGGATGATAGTGGCCAACCGCAAAGTGCCCGCGCAAAACAAGGAGAGACCGCATGAACGAAACACCTTACTACCAAAAATTAAAAGATGAAAGTGTGAGAGACGTAGTTCTCCACTGGTGGGAAAAACTTCAGGGAATTAATCCCCATGAAAGAAACAAAAAGCAGGGTAACCAACGTGGTGCACGGGCTGAATTGCGGCGCTGTTACTCATTGGATGCGGTGCTTTTGACTGAAGCCTTCAGAAATTTATGGATGGCGTTGGCACAAACCGGACGGCGCCGCGATCGGGATATTCTGGCCTGGGCCTGTGTGGCTGCCGCGTTGGCGGAAGTGCGGGACCAACCGGACGATAAAACGGTGACTTTTGCCAAGTGTCTGGGTGCACAAAAAGAGAAGAGCGGAAAACCCTTTATGAGCGAATTGCGTTTCGCGCGCTTACAGAAAAGCCGGGATGGGGATGATTTCCTGACGCGCTTGCGCCGGGCTTTGGCATTAATCAATAAGAAGGCGCCGGTACTGTCTCTAGCCGATGACATATTGCACTGGTTTTATGAGCACGAGGGACACCAAAGCGCCAGACCTATGGACCGCCTGGCCGTACGCTGGGCAACAGATTACTTCACCGCGCTGAGCGCCTACTCAAAATAAATCCTCATACCATAAAGGACTGATCTTATGAGCACTTATATTCAGCTTCATCTTCTGACCTCCTACCCGCCCGCCAACCTGAACCGGGATGACTTGGGAAGGCCAAAAACCGCTTTTATGGGTGGTGCCGAACGGCTGCGGGTGTCTTCACAATCACTTAAGCGGCACTGGCGCACTTCCGATGTTTTTCAGGAGGCATTGGCCGGTCATCTCGGTGTCCGCACCAAACGCCTGGGGCTGGAAGTTATGGCGCGCTTGCAAGAGGCTGGTATTGCAGAAGGTAAGGCGAAGGAATGGGCGGGGGAAATTGCTGATGTTTTCGGAAAACTGGAAAAAGGCAGTGTGGAACTGTCGCAACTGGCGCACATCAGCCCCGAGGAACGCCAGGCTGTGGATGCGCTTACCGAGACGCTGATTGAAGAGAAGCGCGGGCCAGAAAAAGAAGAGCTGGATCTGTTGCGCAAGAACCCTGCGGCGGCAGATATCGGCCTGTTTGGGCGGATGTTGGCGGACGACCCCGCGTTTAATGTGGAAGCCGCCTGTCAAGTAGCCCATGCCATCACTGTTCATCCTGTCGTCATCGAAGATGACTACTTCACCGCCGTGGACGATCTCAATAAAGGCGATGAAGACCGGGGCGCCGCCCATATCGGCGAGACGGGCTTCGCCGCTGGTTTATTTTACAGCTATGTGTGCATCAACCGAGACCAGCTGGTAGACAACCTGGGTGGCGATGCGGAACTGGCGGATAAAGCCATTGCAGCGCTGGCGGAAGCGGCGATTAAAGTCTCCCCTTCCGGAAAGCAAAACAGTTTCGGCTCGCGGGCCTATGCGTCTTACGTTCTGGCTGAAAAAGGTTCCCAGCAGCCACGTTCACTGTCAGTGGCATTTCTCAAGCCGGTGCAGGGGCAGGATCAGGCCACCGATGCCATTGCCCGGCTGGAAGAGCAGGCACAGCGTTTCGATCAAGTGTATGGCGAGTGTGCCGAAAAACGCTACAGCCTCAATGCCCATACAGGAGAAGGCAGTTTCCGGGAGCTGATGGATTTTCTCAAACAGGACTAGGAGGCGCCCAGTGGAAGCATTGATATTCCAACTTTACGGCCCTCTGGCCAGTTGGGGGGCGCCGGCGGTGGGGGAAACCCGCCCCAGCGCCGACCACCCGGGCCGCGCCGCACTGTTGGGCTTACTGGCGGCGGCCCTAGGCATTCGCCGGGATGACGGCCCCAACCAACAGGCGCTGGCCGCATCCGTGCGCTTTGCGGTAAAGCAACACAGCGCTGGCCGATTGATGCGGGACTATCACACGGTGCAAGTGCCGGGTCGGGATAAGAAGGCCCGCTATTTTACCCGCAAGGATGAATTGAGCGTCCCCAAGGAAAAACTTAATACAGTGCTGTCTTCCCGCGAATACCGCCAGGATGGACTTTGGCAGGTGGCAGTATTGCTCAACGAGCAAAGCGACTGGAATCTGGATGAATTGGAAGCGGCGTTACGCGCTCCGGTTTTCACGCCTTATTTGGGCCGCAAAGCGTGCCCACTCGCAGTGCCAATGGCGCCGCAAAAAGTGCAAGCGAAAGGGCTGCGAGAAGCCTTCGCCGCAGTGCCGCCCCGCATCTGTGATCAACAGGCGCGCTGGTTGAATTTACCGGAAAGCGTGGATTATTACTGGGAAGGTGATGCCGGTGATATCGAGGTACAGGACACCCGCCAGCTGACGGATGATCTTATCAGCAGGGACCGCTGGCAGTTTGGAAACCGCAGGGAACACCATGCACGTCTTAGGGAGGAAGCCTGATGTATTTATCCCGAGTCAGAGTGGCGATCCAGGGGATGGACCGCAATGCCCTGGTGAAATTACTCGCTGGCGATGCCTACGCCAACCATCAATTGTTGTGGAAGCTCTTCACTGAATCGGAAGAGAGGCCTTTTCTGTTCCGCCAGGAAATGGAAAAAGAACAATTGGATACTTATGAATCGCCGCGGGGGCTCCCACTTTTCTATGTGCTGTCTTCTCGTGCACCCGTGCCGGTACCGGGGTTACTGGAGTGTGAGAGCAAACCTTTCGACCCGCAGTTATCACCGGGAGACCGACTGCTTTTTAAATTACGTGCGAATCCCACCGTAGCTCGAAAAAGTACCGGTAAACAAAGTTCCCGCCGTCATGACGTACTGATGGATGCCAAGTGGCATTGTCGCCAGCAGGGCCGGGATACCCCCGGAGAAGTGCGTGCGGCCATGGAAGCTAGCGCCGAACAATGGTTGAAAAGCCGTTGTGAACAGTGGGGCTTTAGCTTGAATATGTCGCCGCAGCTGAGTGGCTACCGCCAGCACCAGTGGCGGCGGCAACAGCGGCAAATCCGCTTTTCATCCGTGGATTATGAAGGGGTGATCACCGTGACCGATCCGGCGCGGTTGCGCGCGGCCCTGTTCAACGGCGTGGGCCGTAGTCGCGCCTTCGGGTGCGGGATGCTGATGGTGCGGCGCGGGTAGCGCCGCATGACCTTTATACCGCTCAAACCTATTCCCATGAAAGAACGCGTCTCCATGGTCTTTGTGTACTACGGGCGCATCGACGTAAAGGATGGCGCCTTTGTGGTGGTGGATGAAACAAACGGAGAGCGCAAGCACATTCCAGTGGGGTCCGTGGCCTGTGTTATGTTGGAACCGGGAACCCGCGTTTCCCACGCCGCCGTCAAACTGGCGGCGGTGACCGGCACATTGTTGATCTGGGTAGGCGAAGCTGGAGTGCGCCTCTATGCCAGTGGCCAACCCGGTGGCGCCCGCTCAGATCGCCTGCTTTATCAGGCCAAACTGGCGTTGGACGAGACTCTGCGGCTGAAGGTTGTGCGGAAGATGTACGAGCTGCGTTTTGGCGAGCCCGCTCCCGAGCGCCGAAGTGTGAATCAGCTGCGCGGCATCGAAGGTGCCCGGGTGCGCAAGACCTATCAGATATTGGCACAGCAGTATGGTGTGGAATGGCATGGCCGCCGCTATGATCCTAAGCAGTGGAACAAAGCGGACATCGCCAATCAGTGTCTGAGTGCCGCCACTTCCTGCCTATACGGTGTGACCGAAGCTGCGGTGCTGGCGGCGGGGTATGCGCCGGCGGTGGGCTTTATCCACTCCGGCAAGCCGCTGTCCTTCGTCTACGATATTGCCGACATTTTCAAGTTCGATACCGTGGTGCCCGTGGCGTTTCGCATTGCCGCTGAAAATCCTTCTTCTCCTGATCGGGCCGTGCGCATCGCCTGCCGTGACTCCTTTAGGAAAACGCAACTACTCAAGAAAATTATTCCCACCATCGAAGAAGTGTTGGCCGCCGGCGGCATCGACCCGCCCGAGCCACCAGAGGACACCCAACCTCCAGCTATCCCGGAACCGGAGCCCCTTGGAGACGCGGGCCACAGGAGTCAGTAATGAGTATGCTGGTGGTGGTAACGGAAAACGTCCCTCCCAGATTGCGTGGTCGGCTTGCGGTCTGGCTGCTGGAGATCCGCGCTGGCGTCTACGTGGGCGATGTCAGTAAGCGGGTGCGGGAAATGATCTGGGAGCAGATTGAAGCCCTGGTGGAAGAGGGCAATGTCGCCATGTGCTGGGCCACCAACACGGAATCCGGTTTTGACTTCCAGACCTGCGGTAAAAACCGGCGTGTACCCATCGACTATGACGGCTTGCGATTAGTGTCTTTTCTTCCGGTTCCAGAGTAATTCCTCTTTGCCATAATGCTCTTTAACAATTTGATTGTCTTTTGCTCAATCTGGTTGGTAGATTTTTAAAGGATGTATTTTTCTTTATAAATCAATCATGTATGTTTAGTCTGTTCCCCGCATGTGCGGGGATAAACCGCCGATTCGGAATAAAGGCGCGACCCTGGCAATCTGTTCCCCGCATGTGCGGGGATAAACCGATACGACCGATCTTGTGCGCGATCATTTCCAGCTGTTCCCCGCATGTGCGGGGATAAACCGCATTGTCTGGAATCACCGAGCACACGGTTTACCTGTTCCCCGCATGTGCGGGGATAAACCGCGATCAGCCTAGCGGGGTAACTGTATGTTTATCTGTTCCCCGCATGTGCGGGGATAAACCGCGGGCGGCAATTCGGGAGGCAAAAATAGAGGCCTGTTCCCCGCATGTGCGGGGATAAACCGGATATAACCACGCCCGTATAGGGTGTAATAATCTGTTCCCCGCATGTGCGGGGATAAACCGCACCATGGATGCGTGATTGAACAGCGCGAGCTCTGTTCCCCGCATGTGCGGGGATAAACCGGCACGATAGTTTGATTGTTATTGATGAGGTCCCTGTTCCCCGCATGTGCGGGGATAAACCGGCCGCTTCGCGCGGCCTTTTTTTGTGGCGATTCTGTTCCCCGCATGTGCGGGGATAAACCGAGCCAGTAAACGCCTCGCTATCCACAGTACAACTGTTCCCCGCATGTGCGGGGATAAACCGCTCTCACCTCCGAATGCGCTGTATTTGTTACCCTGTTCCCCGCATGTGCGGGGATAAACCGTACGGACATGGTCTGGCTGCGTTGCGCTCTAACTGTTCCCCGCATGTGCGGGGATAAACCGGGGCCAAACGATGGCTGAAAACGTTCAATTCACTGTTCCCCGCATGTGCGGGGATAAACCGAATCGGCAGTATCGATTCCAATTTATGCTGAACTGTTCCCCGCATGTGCGGGGATAAACCGTTCGCGTGCACCATTTTTATGTTCCGCTGCGTCTGTTCCCCGCATGTGCGGGGATAAACCGTTTCTCACCGAGACCAGCATACCGGATAAATTCTGTTCCCCGCATGTGCGGGGATAAACCGAGTGATAAAACTGATTTCTATCAGAGGGAATTCTGTTCCCCGCATGTGCGGGGATAAACCGTAATTTCAAAAACCCACGCATCTACGCTATAACTGTTCCCCGCATGTGCGGGGATAAACCGTGCTGGAGATGGTTGAATGGGATTACGAGGTACTGTTCCCCGCATGTGCGGGGATAAACCGTGTCGTCCCACACGCTGCGGGTTATCGGTGTGCTGTTCCCCGCATGTGCGGGGATAAACCGGCCGCTAGGCGGCCTCCCCGTGATAACGTTTTCTGTTCCCCGCATGTGCGGGGATAAACCGGTTAACGAAATCACTATTACTCGCAGCACAAAGCTGTTCCCCGCATGTGCGGGGATAAACCGCTGGGATGCCGCCGCATGTCCGGGGTTTTGGCCTGTTCCCCGCATGTGCGGGGATAAACCGTAGCTCTTACTGTATACAACATTTCTACAGATCTGTTCCCCGCATGTGCGGGGATAAACCGGCCGACTGGCTGATTAACCGACTAGCAAACAACTGTTCCCCGCATGTGCGGGGATAAACCGCGGGGCGATATTGACAGCGCGCACGCGGTTTCCTGTTCCCCGCATGTGCGGGGATAAACCGAGCCGCTCTCAAGATGTGCGACGACACGAAAGCTGTTCCCCGCATGTGCGGGGATAAACCGAAAAACTATCAATCTAAAATCCTCCCTATATCCTGTTCCCCGCATGTGCGGGGATAAACCGTTTTTCCCGGCCAGACGGGAACAGGTTTTGGACTGTTCCCCGCATGTGCGGGGATAAACCGACGCCCAAAACGTGACGGGTTACCTGTAACGGCTGTTCCCCGCATGTGCGGGGATAAACCGCCTTCAGCCAACGTCGCGCCGGCTTGAGATATCTGTTCCCCGCATGTGCGGGGATAAACCGACCGCTGGCGGTTTTAACAAACATCTGCGGCACTGTTCCCCGCATGTGCGGGGATAAACCGCGCCTAGTGGACGAGGGGCGCAGCCTGCGCCACTGTTCCCCGCATGTGCGGGGATAAACCGTATTTTTGCGGTCTGGTAATCGCTGCCAAGCTCTGTTCCCCGCATGTGCGGGGATAAACCGTTCGCTTAGCCTTCGCTTAGTTCGCTTGCGATCTGTTCCCCGCATGTGCGGGGATAAACCGCTCCACCCCTCGGAAAAACTGATAATCATCCGCTGTTCCCCGCATGTGCGGGGATAAACCGGGGGGGCAATCGATCCCCCCGAGTTTCTAACCCTGTTCCCCGCATGTGCGGGGATAAACCGAACTGGCCCAACGGGCGCAGAACTAAGAGGAACTGTTCCCCGCATGTGCGGGGATAAACCGGTGGCTGATGCTAAAGCGGCCGGTCTGCACCCCTGTTCCCCGCATGTGCGGGGATAAACCGCATTTGCGCAGAATCCTTGCTATACGCATTAACTGTTCCCCGCATGTGCGGGGATAAACCGAGGCCAAACGATGGCTGAAAACGTTCAATTCACTGTTCCCCGCATGTGCGGGGATAAACCGTCCCCTTGCGTTTGCTTTGGGAGGATTTTGACCTGTTCCCCGCATGTGCGGGGATAAACCGTTTGGCGGCGCCGCGCTCACACTGGTCACCTGCTGTTCCCCGCATGTGCGGGGATAAACCGTACACGGTGAAGAAATTGACGTCGCCCGAGTCCTGTTCCCCGCATGTGCGGGGATAAACCGGGTCGTATTGGCGATTATTTAGGTATTGGATTCTGTTCCCCGCATGTGCGGGGATAAACCGCGGTGGTTCGCACTGTGCGCGAAAAGGCTGACCTGTTCCCCGCATGTGCGGGGATAAACCGTGAGGCACGGATCACAGAATCGAACGCCCGTACCTGTTCCCCGCATGTGCGGGGATAAACCGTTTGTCGTTTGAACTGCGGCGTATCATGGGGCCTGTTCCCCGCATGTGCGGGGATAAACCGCGAACTGGGTTCAGATAGTGGCCGGGCAAACGCTGTTCCCCACATGTGCGGGGATAAACCGAGCGGACTGGGGAAGAGCCAGACGCTGAAGCGCTGTTCCCCGCATGCGCGGGGATAAACCGATATTGACTCTTCTCGTTTGTCTAATCGTCGGCTGTTATCCCCAACCCTGCAAATAAATCGGCGAAACCGGAGCTGTGTGCCTGATTCCGGCGCGGCTGCGGGAGATACAGAAACTGGCAAGAATCCCGCAACTTTAGATGGCGACAGAGGCTTTCGGTGGGGTTAGTCTGTAAGGGTTTTGATATTGCGTGCGGATACTCTATCCATGTTACATCCCCTTCGCGCGCTAAATAACACAATACGGAGTCTAAGTATGACGGATAACACCTATACCCCGCCTCGGGTGTGGAAATGGGAACCCGGGAACGGCGGCGCCTTTGCCAGTATCAATCGCCCTGTGGCCGGTCCTACGCACGACAAGTCCCTGCCTGTTGGCAGACATCCATTGCAGCTGTACTCGCTGGCCACGCCCAACGGCGTTAAGGTAACCATTATGCTCGAAGAGTTGCTGGCGCTGGGGCACGAGGGGGCGGAATACGATGCGCACCTGATCCGAATTACCGAGGGCGATCAGTTTGGCAGTGGCTTTGTGGAAGTGAATCCCAATTCTAAGATTCCGGCGCTGATGGATCGCAGCGCGAATCCACCTATCCGGGTGTTTGAGTCCGGTTCCATTTTGCTTTATCTGGCGGAAAAGTTCGGCGCATTTCTGCCGCAAGCACCGGCGCAGCGCACTGAGTGTCTCAACTGGCTCTTCTGGCAGATGGGCAGCGCGCCCTATTTGGGTGGCGGCTTCGGTCACTTCTACGCTTATGCGCCGGAAAAATACGAGTACCCCATCAACCGCTTCACCATGGAAGTGAAGCGCCAATTGGATGTGCTGGACCGGCAGTTGGCTGAGCACCGCTATGTGGCTGGTGAGGAATACACCATTGCGGATATGGCCATTTGGCCCTGGTACGGCGCTCTGGTCAGAAATGCCCTCTATGACGCGGGGGAGTTTCTCGATGTGCAAAGCTATAAGCATGTGGTGCGCTGGGCGGAAGAGATAGCGCAGCGTCCGGCGGTGCAGCGCGGGCGCATGGTGAACCGCACTTGGGGCGAGCCGGCTGAGCAACTGCACGAGCGGCATGATGCCAGCGATTTTGACCGCCGCACTCAGGATAAGATCGGCCCCGACGGGGATTCCCGGGAAACCACTGATTAATTGGTTAAAAATACTTCGGGGTCAGGTGAGAAGCCCATCCCTTTGCCTGAGCGCCCCGAAGCCCACTACAACTCCCGTGTGAATACAGCGGCGGTCCCTTAAAGCAGCGCGAGCGCGGCGGCGAGGGTTTCGCCGATGCGCGCGTTCAGTTTGAGGTCGAGCATGTCGTCCGCCCGTGTTCGGCCCAGGTTGAGTGCCGCCATGGGTTTGCGCCAGTCGCGCGCATAGCGGCAGAAGCGGTAGCCGGAATAAACCATCAGGGAGGAGCCGATTACCAGCAGGGCATCGCTGGCCTCTAGCGCATTCAGCGCTATTTGCACTCGCTCGCCGGGGACATTGTCGCCAAAGAAAACCACATCCGGTTTGAGGATGCCGCCGCAGTGGGGGCAGTCGGCGACGCAAAATCCGCTGAAATCCACTTCCAGATCGGCGTCGCCGTCCGGCGCGGCGGTGGCGTTGTGGCGGCGAAAATCGGGGTTCAGGGTGTGGCAGCGTTCGTGTACCGCCTGGCGGTCGCAGCGGTAGCCGCAGTGCATACAGATAACTTCATCTGCACGGCCGTGCAGGTCGAGTACCCGTCGGCTGCCGGCGCGCTGGTGCAGTCGGTCCACATTCTGGGTTACCAGTAGTTCTGTGTGTTGCCGCCGCTCCAGCTCCGCCAGATGCCGATGCGCCGCGTTGGGCTGAGCCCGGCGCATGGTCGGCCAGCCGATCAGGCTGCGGCCCCAATAGCGCTGCCGGGTACTCAGGCTGCTCATAAAGTCCCCGTGCCGCACGGGCTGCTTGCGTTTCCAGGCGCCGTCCTGGTCCCGGTAGTCGGGAATGCCGGAATCGGTGCTGACACCGGCCCCGGTGAGAATCATCAAACGCGGATAACGGCGGATAAAAGCGGCCAAGTGCTCGGCGGCCGCTTCTGCAACGGTGGTTTGCTGCGGGCAGGGCGGCGCGAAGGTTTGCGCACTCGCGTTTAGGGGGCTGAGGGTCATGGGTGGCACCGGCAGAGTATCTGGTGGGTGCCGAGAGTATGCCTCAAAGTGATGACAGTTTCCGCCACGAAAGCAGCAGCCTGGCGGCGCGGGAAGGCATCCGGGTGCGCGACAGCCGCTGCGCGGTGAAACCGCCGATTGCCGCAAGGCCGATCAGTGCGGGCAGGGAAATACGCCGCAAGCCTGCGGTTACACTGTTTTTTTGCCGATTCAGCAAGACCACGGCGCAGGCCCGTTGTTTTTCCATTTCCCGGCTGTGCTGTTGAATCGCTTTACTTAAAGATCTCAAGGACATCCCGAACCGCCGCTTGTAGCTGTCGCTTGGTTTCACTGAAGCCGAGCAGAGTGCCTAGCCTGCGCTGGTACAGAAGGATTGCCGCCAGAATCAGGACTTGCGCGAGTACAAATACGGCAAAACCGACGTAAATCGATTGCGAGTAGCGATAGCCGATCAGGCCCGCACCACCGCAGAAACTCAGTACCAGTGTGATGGCCAGGGGCAGGAGCAGCAGCTGCAGGGCGATAAGGCGCTTGCCGGCAGTGAGGGTGCGGCTCAGCTCCAGCTGTGCTAGCGCGCGCAAATTTTCAAGCCACGCTGACATAAGCGTCAGTGTGGCTTCTGTTTGTGTCAACGCTTTGTCCGTGCCGCCTGGCGGTGGTGGCGTATCTTCTGTGCCTGTGTGGCCATGTGCTGAATCCGCTTCACCACCGCCAGCCAGCTTGTCCGCAGTCTGGCGGTGGGTGTTTCCAGAAGGCCGTGTTTGATTGGTGTTTGCCATTGAATGCCGATCCCGCTGGTACGGTTTGACGTGTGGTGTTTATTTCAGCAGTTTGGCAATTACCCAGCCCACGGCAAAAGCACAGCCGACACTGAGCACCGGGTGCGCCTTAATTGTGTCTTCGGCACGTTTCTCTAAGTTGTTGGCCTGTTGTTTGCCGGTTTTCAGTGTGGTGGCAGCCCGCTTTTTCAGGTGCTCCGCTGTTTCGCTCGCTGCCTCACCGGCGAGTTGGTAAGCCTGAGCCAACTTTTCCCGACCGGAGTTTTGCTGAGAGGTTTTTGCCGTGGCCATAACGCGTTCCTCACTCTTGGAAATGGGTCCCAGTATCCTAGAGTCGCGGTCGGCAAATCGTTAACTTGGGTGTGACTTGAGGTTCAGCGCGGGCACTTTTACGGGTTTGCCGCACCGCTGCGCCAGCGGCGGATGTTTTCCACCACGCCGTCCAGCAGTCGCTGGCGGCTTTCGCGGCTGATCCAGGCGCTGTGCGGGGTGATGATCAGGTTGGGGATATCGGCGGCCAATAGCGGATGGTCCGGCGGTGGGGGTTCCGCGCTCAAAACGTCCAGGGCGGCGCCGCCCAGGTGGCCGCTTTTCAGAGCGGCCGCGAGGGCCGGTTCATCGATCAGGCCGCCGCGCGCGGTGTTGATCAGGAAGGCGCCGGGTTTCATGGCGGCGAGGAAGTCTCCGTCCACCAGCCGTTCTGTATGCGCGCTGAGGGGGCAGTGCAGGCTGATGACATCGGATTCCGCCAGCAGTTGCACCAGCGGCACCCGGCCTTCCTGTCGGCGGCCGGTAAAGGATTCCGCCACCAGAATTTCCATACCTAGTGATCGGCCCAGTTGGGCGAATCTTTGCCCCAGATTGCCGTAGCCGATAATGCCGAGCTTCTTGCCCGCCAGCTCTACCACCGGGTGCTCCAGCAGGCAGAAAATCGGCGACTGGCTCCAGCGGCCGGATTTCACGTCACTGTCGTACTGGTGCCAGCGGGTGGCCAGCGCCAGCATCAGTGCCAGGGCGTGTTGCGGCACAGAGGTGCCGGCGTAGCCCTGTACGTTGCGCACCGGGATACCGCGGGCCTCGGCCGCTTCCAGGTCGATGTTGTTGGTGCCGGTGGCGCAGACACAGATCAGCTTTAAGTTCGGGGCGCTTTCGATCAGGGGGCGATCGAGGACCACCTTGTTGCTGACCACCACGTCCGCGCCGGCGATGCGCGCGGCGGTTTCCTCCGCCGCGGTGGTCTGGAAGAAGTCCCAGTGGTCCAGGGACGCCTCCAGAGCGGAGGTGTCCAGTTCTTCCAGTTTCATGGTCAGAGTATCGAGGAATACGCCGCGCATCGCTGAATCCCGTTTGCTTGCTGAAAGACTGGGTTTACATCACCCGCATGCCCGGCTTGGCGCCTTCGTGGGGTTCGAGTATCCACAGGTCCTTGCCGCCGGGGCCGGCGGCGAGCACCATGCCTTCGCTGACGCCGAAGCGCATTTTGCGCGGGGCCAGGTTGGCGACCATCACGGTGTGCTTGCCGATCAGATCCTCGGGGTTGTAGGCACTCTTGATACCGGCGAATACCTGGCGGGTTTCACCGCCCAGATCCAGGGTCAGCTTCAGCAGTTTACCCGCGCCTTCGACATGTTCTGCGTTGGCGATGAGTGCGATGCGCAGATCCACCTTGGCGAAGTCGTCGAATTGGATTTGCGGTGCGATGGGTTCTTCGGCCAGCGGACCGCTGGCGGGCTTTGCCTCTGCCTGCAGTTTTGCCAGGGATTCTTTGGCTGCTTCCATGACGGCGTCCACCTGAGATTTTTCTACACGCTGCATCAAGGGTTTGAATTTGTTGATCTGGTGGTCGGCCAGTGGGGTGGTGGCCGCGGCCCAGTCCAGTTCACAGTTGAGGAATTGCGCCGCCTTGGCTGCGGTATTCGGCAGCACCGGTGCCAGCCAGGTGATCAGGGCGCGGAACATGTTGACACCCTGGGAGCAGATGGCCAGAACTTCGGCCTCTTTGCCTTCCTCCTTGGCCAGGGACCAGGGCGCCTTGTCGGCGATCCAGGCGTTGGCGGCGTCGGCCAGTGCCATGATATCGCGCATGGCGCGGGCGTATTCGCGGCTCTCGTAGTATTCGGCGATGCGCGGCGCGGCCTCGACAAACTGTTGCCAGAGGGCTTCGTCGGCGAGTGCGTTCGCCAGTACACCGCCGGATTTGTTGACGAATTTGGCGGTGCGCGAGGCGATGTTCACCACCTTGCCCACCAGGTCGGAATTCACCTTGGCGATAAAGTCGTCCAGGTTCAAATCCAGGTCGTCGACACCGGCGGTGAGCTTGGCGGCGAAGTAGTAGCGCAGGTACTCGGGGTCCAGGTGGTCGAGGTAGTTGCGCGCATTGATAAAGGTGCCGCGGGATTTGGACATCTTTTTGCCGTTGACGGTCAAAAAGCCGTGCACGCACACCTTGGTGGGGGTGCGGAAGTCCGCCGAGTGCAGCATCGCGGGCCAGAAGAGGGCGTGGAAGTTGACGATGTCTTTGCCGATAAAGTGGTACACCTCGGCGTCACTGTCTTTTTTCCAGAAATCCCGCCAGTCGAGGCCGCGTTGGTCGCAGTAGTTTTTCAGGCTGGCCATATAGCCGATGGGGGCGTCCAGCCAGACGTAGAAGTATTTGCCGGGGGCATCCGGAATTTCAAAACCGAAATAGGGGGCGTCGCGGGAGATGTCCCACTCCTGCAGGCCCTCTTCCAGCCACTCCGCCAGCTTGTTGGCCATTTCCTCCTGCAGGTGGCCCGCGCGGGTCCACTGCTTCAAAAAGTCGCTGAAGGCCGGAAGCGTGAAGAAGAAGTGCTCGGACTCTTTTTCGACCGGTGTGGCGCCGGAGATGGCGGACACGGGATCTATCAGCTCCGTAGGGCTGTAGGTGGCGCCGCAGGCCTCGCAGTTGTCGCCGTATTGATCCGGGGTGCCGCAGCGCGGGCAGGTGCCCTTGATATAGCGGTCGGCCAGAAACAGTTGTTTCTCCGGATCGAAGGCCTGGGTAATGGTGCGCGAGGCGATATGGCCGTTCTCGGACAGGCGCCGGTAGATCATGGCCGACAGCTCGCGGTTCTCCTCCGAATGGGTGGAGTGGTAGTTGTCCACGTCGATCAGGAAGCCGGAAAAGTCGCGCTCGTGCTCCGCCTGCATATTGCTGATGTGCTGTTCCGGCGTCAGGCCCAGTTGTTCGGCCCTGAGCATAATGGCGGTACCGTGGGCGTCGTCGGCGCACATGTAGAGGCACTGGTGGCCGCGCGCGCGCTGGAAGCGGGCCCAGATGTCAGTCTGGATATATTCGAGCACATGGCCTAAGTGCAGTGAGCCATTGGCGTAGGGCAGTGCGCTGGTGACCAGGATTTTTCGCGGTGTGGGGCGCGTTTCGGACATCGGTTTTTCCATCGGCTGAGGGGTTTTGGCCGGAGCGGCCGGACATCGTAAAAAGACCGCGGAATATAGCAGATTTGCGGGGTGGCTGGGAGCGCGGGGCTTTCCGCCGGGGCACGATGCGGCTGGCTTTGGCGGAGGTGATCCGACACAATGCCGCCGAATTTACATTCGTCGAGAGGGAAGAGCTGTGAGCGATCACGAACACGATCATCTGCCCGCGGAGGTGCAGGTGGAGCTGGAGCGCCTGGCGGAGAGCCTGGGGCAGTTGCACGATCCGGCCACCGGGTTGCCGCTGGACGAGTTGGACGCGGAGATTGAGGTGGGTTTTGAGGGAGGCACTGTGTTCGTCGGCCTCACCCTCGGTTATCCCTGTGCCGGCCGGGAGGCGGACTGGGATGCGCGGCTGCGCGAGGCCTGCCTGCCGACGCTCAAGGGCGGTCCACTGGGAGAGGCGCAGCTGCAGTTCGAACTGTTCAGTGACATTCCGGTCACTGGCGCGGCGGATGCGCCAGAACCTTTGCGGGGCGTCAAAAATATTGTCGCGGTGGCGTCGGGCAAGGGCGGTGTGGGCAAGTCTACCACCGCGGTGAATCTGGCTCTGGCACTGGCGGCCGAGGGGGCCAGTGTCGGCCTGCTGGATGCGGATATCTACGGTCCCAGTCTGCCCACCATGCTCGGTACCGAGGGGGTACGCCCGGATGTTAAGGAGCAGAAATTTTTCCTGCCGGTAGAGGCTCGGGGGCTGAAGACCATGTCCCTGGGCTATTTGATGACGGAGGAAACCCCGGCAGTGTGGCGCGGCCCCATGGCCAGCGGCGCTTTGAATCAGATTTTGACGCAAACTCTGTGGGGTGAGTTGGATTACCTGTTTGTGGATATGCCTCCGGGCACCGGGGATATTCAGCTGACCCTGGCGCAGAACACCACCCTCGCCGGTGCGGTAATTGTGACTACGCCCCAGGACCTGGCGTTAAAAGATGCCATCAAGGGGGTGGAGATGTTCCGCAAGGTATCGGTACCGGTGCTGGGCATTGTGGAGAACATGTCCCTGCACACCTGTTCCCAGTGCGGCCACAGCGAACCGATTTTCGGCAGCGGCGGTGGCGAGCGCATCGCCGCCGATTACCAGACCCGCCTGCTCGGTCAGCTTCCCCTGACTTTGGCGATCCGAGAGGACGCCGATGGCGGCTTGCCCACTGTGGCCTCGGACCCGGAGGGGGAGATTGCGGGGCTTTACCGCGATATCGCCCGCCGCGCTGCGGCGCAGATCTGGCTGAACGCCGGTGAAGAGGATTTACCGCAAATTGAAGTGTCCTAAGGGCGCTTTGAGGTATCTGCGCCCAGGGGAGAAAGAGAAGTCGAGTCTGGGGCGAAGCTCAAGTGATGGGGTAGGCATTTCGAAACCGTCGGATACAAGGATGTATCCGGCGGAGCTACAGGGATGTACTGGTGCGTTTTCGAAATGCCTACCCCATTGCTTGAGCGCCACAGGGCTAGCTACAGCGCTCGTGCAAATTAAGCACAGGCTCTCTGATTGTTCTTAAAAAGGCCGCATAACCCTGTGGGATCAGGATTGGGCGGCTTGCCGCTTGCGCAGTGAATATTTGCGGCGGCGGCGCGCGGCGATGGCTTCCCGCGCCTCCTGGCCGATATGCGGTTCGCCCCGCTGTTTGGCCAGCTGGATTTGTTTCTCCCGCTCGCGCAGTCGGGCCCGTTTTTCCTCGGAGACCTTGTCGTGGCAGTGGGGACAGCTGACGCCCTGTTCGTACAGGGGAGATTGTTTGTCCTCCGGTGTGACCGGCATGCGGCAGGCGTGGCACTGGTCGTAGTTGCCCGGCTGCAGGTCGTGGTTGACGGTGACGCGGTCATCGAAGACAAAGCACTCGCCCTCCCACAGGCTCTCTTCTTTGGGCACTTCTTCCAGGTATTTGAGAATGCCGCCCTGCAGGTGGTAGACCTCTTTAAAGCCCTGCTCTTTCAGATAGGCGGTGGACTTTTCGCAGCGGATACCGCCGGTGCAGAACATGGCCACTTTTTTGTGTTTGTCCGGGTCCAGGTTTTCCTGCACGTACTGGGGAAACTCGCGGAAGCTGTCGGTCTTGGGGTTCACCGCATTCTTGAAGGTGCCCACCTGATATTCGTAGTCGTTGCGGGTGTCGATCAGCAGCACCTCCGGATCGGAGATGAGCGCGTTCCAGTCTGCGGGTTTGACATAGGTGCCGACGCTGCGCCGCGGATCTATCCCCTCTACACCCATAGTGACGATTTCTCGCTTCAGCTTCACCTTGCTGCGCAGGAAGGGGGGCTTGTCGGTGTAGGATTCTTTGTAATCCAGGTCCGCCAGGCGCGGGTCGGATTTCAGGTGCGCCAGCAGGGCATCTATGCCCTCGCGGGAGCCGGCCACAGTGCCGTTGATGCCTTCGCGAGCCAGCAGCAGGGTGCCGCGGACTTGCCGGTCGAGCATGACTTTGAGCAGGGGATCGCGCAGGGATTCGAAGTCGTCCAGGGTGACGAACTTGTAGAGTGCGCACACGACGGTGGAATTCATATTACTTCCTCATTGCAGTGCCGGAGCGTAAATCCGGAGCAGAAAAAATCGCCGCGCATTTTATCCCAGGTGCACGTTGTTGTCGTACATTTATCAATCACTGGGGCCTGCGGCGAAAAGTCATTGACCTCCGGGCCGCAAGTTGTCACAGTTCGGCAGCACCACAGCGAGGCCATAGCCATGGATGAAGATTTTGCACCCCGAGAGTCGGACTTGAGCCAGACCTACCGCGAAGGTGATGTGACCGTCCAGATCGATATTTACGAGGATGGCGAGGGCGGTTGGTTGCTCGAGATAGTGGACGAGAACAACAACTCCACCGTGTGGGAGGATTCCTTCGATACGGAGCAGGAGGCGTTGGATGAGGCACTGGATGCGCTGCGCGAAGAGGGCATAGCGGCCTTCGTGGGCCCGGTACAGGAAGCGGACGAGCACTGGTAGCGGGCGAGTTCCCCGCGCGAGCGACGCCGCGTCGCCTGCCCACGCTGTGCTAAGGTTACAGCAGAAGGGAATCGCGACAGTGTAACAGCACAACCCAATCGCAGTGCCGCCGTGGAGCAACCACGGACTGATTGTTCCCGGCGGTGCGACCCGATTCGCGGTACCCTTCCTATGCGAGCGATTCGCCTCCTACCCCTGCTGTTATTGTCCCTGCCCGGGGTGGCAATCCCCCTTCAGCTCTCTGACCAACACCTGCTCAAGACCGGCCTGAAAGAAGTCCGGCTGGTCGCCGAATTGGGTGGCTATGCGGTTGTTGCCGGACGCAGCTGCCTGGACTGCGATGAAAATCCCGCCATTTACATTTTTAAAATACCCCGACCTGGAGAAGATGTGGCGGCCATAGAGGCTGCGAGTGAGCGCTACACCTATCCCGGTCGCTACGTCGATTACCTGAGTAAGACTCTGGTGGAGAAGACGCGCATGTTTTATGGCCGCTGCTACGAGGGGATGCCCTCGCTGCTGTGGTTGAGCGAATACCGGGTAAATGACGACTGGGTCAAATCCGAGTATCTGATAGTTTTTGGTGATAAGGGGCCGGAGCACCGCTACAACGAAAACCGCCAGCCGAGTCTCTATTACATCGACAACCGCGATTGTGTCGAACTGCCGGGTGTCGCCGCTGAAACCGAGCCGTGACCGTGCTTCGTAAAAAAATACCCCGCCAATGGCGGGGTATGCTGGGGCTCGGGGCCGTACTCAATGGTGTTGTGTTATTGCTTCTTTGGGTTATTTTGCCGGGTGCCAGGTAATTTTCAGTTTCTTCTTGCCCCAGCGGCGCGCCTTTTTGACATCTTTGCCCATCCAAACATCTATGCGTCGTCTGAAGCGTTTGTTCATGCGGTCGCGCACGGTGTAAATGCCGGGCAAGCCTTCGATCTTAACCTTGGCCCCATTAGTCAGGCCGTGTTTTTCAAGATCGCGGGAGACGGCGATTATCTTGTCGCCGGGGCGCAGTCGGTTGTTCCAGGCCGCAATCCAGGGATTGCTGTCGGTTTGGCCTGGCACCGAGTTATAGGCGGTGGCGTCGACCGTCATGGTTTTTTTCTTTATGGTGGCGGAGGCGTTAAGGCTGATTGCCGCCGAGAGGAAAACAATTATAAAAAGTACGGTATTGCGCAGAGTCTGTTTCGTCATGTCCCGATACCTCCAGGTGTCATTTGGTCACAGGCAAATGGTGCGCCAATGAAGAAGTCCAAGTGTCTTTGGAAATAACTGATCAATAATTGAGCAGTGGTGGCTATATTACGGGTTGATGGTCACTTATCAACTTTTTGCTGAAGGCCGGTAAAAAGCCGACCGTTTTATCTTTCTTTTTTAAAAGCATGGGATTTTGGCCCCAAAGGCTTTCTTTTGTTGCAACCATTTTTTGCCGATAAGAATGTTTGCGGATAATCGGTTGAACAAATCTCCGCAGGCTTAGTAATTGATTTCTTTGCGAAAAAACTGGCTGATAACGATGTCATCCTAATGAGAGGCACGAATAAGCGCTGGATTGGTTTTCCAATCCGCATAGAGAAAGTAAAAAATTTCTCTGAAATTATTTGTGACTGGTCTGTCGGGTGCTACAGGGAGCCACTGGTTCATTGGCCGCCCGGTGACAAAGAGACTTCGGGGGCAGATGAGAAGCCGATTCCATGGCCAGAGCACCCCAAAGCCCGCTTAAGCTCCTGTATGAATGAGCCGAAGCTTCCTCAGGTGGATGTGGCGTCGGCAGGCTGGGGAGGGTTGAGCTGTTGCCGGAGCCCCAGCAGGTAGGCGCGGTCTTCCTCCAGATCCGCAAAACCGTGGCGGGCGTCCAGTTCCACGGCTTTTTCCACCCATTCTATGGCTTCTTCCAGATTGCCCTGCCACTCGCACACCTGTCCCAGATTGAAATAGGTGATGGCCAGGTTGTGCCACTCCCCGTGACGGGTCAGTCCACTGATGGCGCGGCTGTACAGTTGGTAGGCGGTGCGCAACAGGTGTGCCCTGCGCAGCGGGTCCTGCTCGCTGGCGGACTGCTGGTGGTAGGTGTGGGCCAGCGCCGAGCGCACCCGCGCGGGCGAGTGTTCGAAGGGGGCGGGCAGGCCCAGGGTGGCACCGCCATCCAGGTAAGCGAGTACTGACTCAAATTGGGCCCGAGCCAGCGGGTAGAGTTCCGGGCGGGCGCGGGCGGCAAGGGCGTTCAGCACCATGCCGTAGCGGTAGCGCAGAGCATGCTGCTGTTGTGGTTTGTCTGCCAGGGTGCCGATGGCTCTTTCGTAGAGGGGCAGCGCGCGGTCGAAATCGCCTTGTAACGCGAGTGCTTCGGCGCTGGTAAGCAGCTTTTGTGTGGCACCTTCTCCTTTCGCCGCCGGTGTCGCTACTGCAACACCGGCGGCAAGGAGCAGAACTGCGAGAGAGAGGCTGGTCAGGGTTCCGTGCATCTTGGGCGCCTTCCCTGTAACGGCTCGGGAGTTGAGAGGCTGTAATAACTCTCAGTATCACCCCTCAGGCTGCAGTTGCGCCAGTATGCCTTGGAAGGGATGGCGCAAGGACACACCTGCAAAGCGTTTCGACTGGCAGCGGCAGGAATAGCCGCTGGCGAGCAGCTTTTCTGTATCCGCACCGGTACCGGACAGGCGCGGTGCCCAGGATTGTTGGAATATGGTGCGGGACGTCTCCTTGTGCGCCGTTTCATGGCCGTAGGTACCGGCCATGCCGCAGCAGCCGAGCCGTTCGGTATGCAGCTCCAGGCCCAGAGCTTCGAAAATCCGCTGCCAATCTTTCAGACTGGCGGCGGCGTTGGTCTGCTCGCTGCAGTGCGGCAACAGGTGGAAGCGGGCGGGGGTCAGCCGCGGCCGCTGTTGCTCCAGGTGTTCCAACTGCCCGGCCAGCCATTCTTGCACCAGCTGCACTTTGGGTGCTTCTTCGCCGAGCAGCTTTCGGTACTCGGCGCGGTAGGTCAGGGTCATGGATGGGTCCACGCCCACCAGCGGTACGCCGCTGGCGGCCAGTTCGTTCAACATGGCGCTGTTGTTTTCCGCCACCCGCTGAAACTGACGCAGGAAGCCATGCACATGCAGGGGTTTGCCGTTGGCTTTAAAGGGGGCCACCAGGGGAACAAAATCCAATTGTTTCAGCAGCTTCAGCAGGTCGCCGACCACTTCGGCATCGAAGTAGCTGGTAAAGGCGTCTTGCACAATGATGACAGCGCGGCTGCGCTGGGCGGGGCCCAGGGCTTCCAGGCTGGCGGCACTGGCGAAGGGCACGCCCAGCTCCGCCATGGTTTTGTACAGGCTCTTGCGCGCCAGCAGGGGGCTGTCCGCCAGTCCCAAGCCGCGCTCCAGCAGCCAAGTGACAGGCTTCAGTTTCAGCGGCCAGTTGTATAGCTGCGGTACTTTCGCCAAATGCGGCATCACAAATTCCAGGCCGCCGACCACATAGTCTTTCAGCGGGCGCAGGTAGCGGCTGTAGTAGAGTTCGAGAAACTTGCTGCGAAATTCGGGGACATCCACCTTTATGGGGCACTGGCCAGAGCAGGATTTGCAGGCCAGACAGCCCTGCATGGCGTCGTTCACTTCGTGGTTGAAGTCGTATTCTCCGCGCATTTTGGCCAGGGAGTTTTTGATGCGCCCCGGCAGCCCCACGAAGAAGGATTGTTCGCGAAACTTGCGCGCCGTTTCCACCGGGTCCACGCCCCGCGCCGCGAGCAGTCGCAGCCACTCGCGCACCAGGGAGGCGCGGCCCTTGGGAGAGTGGATGCGCTCGCGGGTGGCCTTGTAAGAGGGGCACATGGCGTCGTCAGGATTCCAGTTGAAGCAGGCGCCATTGCCGTTGCAGTAGACGCCTTCGCTGTAACCGTCCCACACCTGCACTGGAATTTGTCGGTCCAGTTCGCCACGGGTAGTGACCTGGTCGATCTTCAGCAGGGACGAGGCGCGGCTGGGGGTGGCGATTTTGCCGGGGTTCAGCTGGTTGCGCGGGTCGAAGGCGGCCTTGATCCGCTGCAGTTCCGGGTAGAGTTCGCCGAAGAACTCCGGCGCGTACTCGGAGCGCACCCCCTTGCCGTGTTCGCCCCACAGCAGGCCTTTGTATTTTTGTGTCAGGGCCACCACCTTGTCGGTGATAGCGCGTATCTGCGCCGCTTGTTCGGGGTCTTTCATATCGATGGCCGGACGCACGTGCAGCACGCCCGCGTCCACATGGCCGAACATACCGTAGTCGAGGCCTGCGTCGTCTAGTACCGCGCGGAACTCGGCGATAAAGTCGGCCAGATTTTCCGGCGGCACCGCCGTGTCTTCGACAAAGGGGATCGGCCGTTTCTCACCCTGCGCATTGCCCAGCAGGCCCACGGCGCGCTTGCGCATGGCCCAGATGCGATTCACTTCGGCGTGGCCGCGGGCGATGGTGTAACCAAAGCTTTTGCCCGGTTGGCCGATCATGGCGTCCACATGGGCGGTGAATTTCGCCAGCAGTTGTTCCAGTTCCTCTTCTGAATCGGCGGTGTATTCCACCAGGTTGATGCCTTTTACCGGCCGCTCTTCCGCCGGGAAAAACTCGCTCACGCTGTGCCAGACGATATCTTCCATCGCCAGCTGCAGCACTTTGCTGTCCACCGTTTCGATGGATGTGGGGCCGGCCTCCATCAGGTCCTTGGCGTCCCGCAGGGCATCCTGGAAGTTGTCGTACTTCAGGTTCACCAGCGCCGCGCATTTTGGAATCGGCAGCAGGTTCAGCTTCGCCTCGGCGATAAAGCCCAGAGTACCCTCGGAGCCACAGAGCACGCTGTTGAGGTTAAATTCGCCACCTTCGCGGATATGGGCCAGGTCGTAACCAGTGAGGCAGCGGTTCAGTTTGGGAAATTTGTGCGCGATCAGTTCGGCTTTGTCCCGCGCTATCTCGTCGCAGATGCGGTGCACCTTGCCTGGGCGGTCATCGCGCGCGCTGACTTCGCGCAGTGTGTCATCGCCGATCGGTGCGGATTGCCAGAGTTCGCCCCCCAGCAGCACGGTGGACAGTTCCAGCACATGGTCCCGGGTTTTGCCGTAGAGGCAGGAACCCTGCCCTGAGGCATCGGTATTGATCATGCCGCCAATGGTGGCGCGGTTGCTGGTGGAAAGCTCCGGGGCGAAGAAGAGCCCGTAGGGCTTCAGGGCCGCGTTCAGCTGGTCTTTCACCACCCCGGCCTGCACCCGCGCCCAGCGCTCCTCGGCGTTGATTTCCAGAATCCGGTTCATATGGCGGGAAATGTCCACCACCAGACCATCGGTGAGGGACTGGCCATTGGTGCCGGTACCACCGCCGCGGGGGGACAGCACCACCTGGTGGAACTCCTCCCGGTCTGCCAGCTTGGCGATCAGCTGCAGATCGTGGATATCCCGCGGGTACACCACCGCCTGGGGCAGTACCTGGTAGATGGAGTTGTCCGAGGACAGAACCGTGCGGCTGGCGTAGCTGGGGCTGATATCGCCGCGAAAACCGCCGCCCTTCAGCGCCTCGAGAAACTGGAGATAGAGAGCCTGTACTTCGTCGACTTCGCGCAGTGCTGGGATCATGGGTCGCATTTACTGGGTGGAGAAGAAAAGGGCGGGCATTGTAGCGCGGCGGCGGGGAGGGGGGCTATATGGGGCTGTACAGAGCGAGGGCGCCGTTTGGCGCCCCCGGACTGAAAAGTGGGAGAAAGTCAGGCTGCCCAGCGTTGGTTGCCTTTGCCGAAGGTGCTTTGGGCTGTGCGAATTGCAGCGGAGGGCAGGTTTCTGACGTAGGCGTTGATCTTTGCTAATTTATCGCGCACCAAGAAGCAACCATAAGCTCCTACGGCTGCAGCGCCAAAGACCGACCCTGAGGACAAGACTTGGCTAGCAGTGTTAACAATTGTTTGCGGAATCTCTTCCAAGCCTAAGACTTCGGAGAAGGTGTGGCCCGCGGCAAGAGCGGTCGCTACAGTACCATGCTGTAGAAGCGCGTCTCGGCGCGCATCTTTGTTGAGCATATCGTAAGGGTTGACCTTGGTCCCCACGTAGCTGATCCCCACCTTGTTACATAGGTCTTCCAGCTCCTTTTTTCGGGTGCCGACACCACGTGGATTGGAAAAGTACACCTTCTGCCGGTTCAGGTATTGGCGCAGTGCTTTTTGGTGTTCTGCTTTCTTTGCCCCTTCTCGCGCCGGAGATTGCATCGGGGGGTGTTCCGGAGACAGCTGTTTTTCCAGAACTTGCAGGGCGCGCACAAAAGTCCCGGCCCCCTCTCCGTGCGCTAGCCAGTGTACCCGTGCTCCGGCAAGCATCGCCTGTTGAATCAGCGATGCCAGATGATCTCGGTGTTTGTCGCTCTTAAAACCGCCGTTTTGCCAATATAGGGAGTAGTGATTCCCGGAGCAATTAACAAACTCATTGCAGAGACTGCTGTAGGCCTTGGAGATATGCTCGATCAGCATTCTTCCGGCCTGTTCTTTGTCGTCAAATTTTCCACTGACAGCGGCGTAGTGGGCGCCATCCCAGCGGTGATCCAGCTGTATCTCGGTTCTACGTTTGTTATCGGTTTGCCAGCGGTTAGCTTGTCGTTGAACTTGATAGAGACCGGTTGTTTGTGGGCCTTTATGGAGTTTGTAATCGCTGTCGATTTCCAGTCTATAAATCAGTACGTTACCGTCGTTGTCTAGCTGATAGAGGATGGCTGCGCCGTCAAAAGTCAGTTTTTCTGTCTGGAAACGGCGGCCTACGGCAACACTGCTTAGTGCATGGATCGCTCTGACCACACTGGTGAGATAATAGTTACCGGTATGTTCGCGCTGAATAGTTTCCCAGACTTTTTCCTGGGTTTTCTTTACGTAGACGTTTCTCCCTATGCCATTACCGCCACTAATAAGTTTCCAAGTTTTGCTTTTGTTTTGCATAACAGCTCCCTTGCTATTTTTTGATAAAATTGAGTAAGTAGGTTTCTGTGGTATCAGGGGGTTAGCTCTGGTGGCGGGCTGCCGGGATTTACTACGATGATATTTTCTTCACCTTTACCACCGTAACGCCACTCGGGGTAAATCCAGGGCTCTGGATCACGGTGTTCGCTGCCGCGGGCATCTGGCCATTTGTGCTTCGCTTCCTCCAGGCGCTCTTTCGCCGTTGCACTGAGTTCCAGCTGTACGGAATCCAGCACGGCATTCCGCAGCGCATTCATATTGGCGAGGCAGTAATCTACTGGGGCATAGCCGATATAGCCGAAGTTCAGATCCAGACCGTAGCGGTCGTCCAGCGGGATGCGCAGATAACAGTCACGATAGGTCCGCATAAACTCCGGAGGCGGTTCCTTATCGTGGGAATAGTCGCGGTGTCTTTCAAAATACAGCCAAGTTGCGCCAGCCTCTTGCCGTTGACGCCAGTGGACCGGAGCCCGATATTCTCCTAAGCTGGGGCATGCGGGACAGGTATACCAGAGGTTGCGCAGGCATATCTGCTCGAAGTGCTTAGGATTAAAGCAACTCATTCCTTCCGGCAGGGCATCGTAGCGCCAGAGGCCGATACCGAAACAAATGGTGCCATAGGAGCGAGGACGCCAGGGAGGGCCGTAAAATTCCCAATCGCGCTTCATAAAGTAAAAGGCGGCTTTCCCCTCACGCTGCCACTCGGGTAGGTTGCTGCCGTCGTCGAAATACTGGCTTGGATTGTAGATATTTATCCGTGGTGGCGGGTCTTCACCTGGAAATCCCCCGTAGTTGGAATGGGGCGGCATTCGCAGCGTCAGAATATTGCCTGAGAGGTCTACCCGGATAGTTTCGGGGCGATTAATGCCGGGTACGTAGGGGCGTTTGCGGGTGGCGAAAAGTCGTTTAAGCATAAGTTCCTTGGGATTGTTGGCCCCAGCTTTTCTTCCATGTGAAAGTCGAAATTTTATTGATGCCTGGTGCCAAGTTCAATTGTCGTTTTTTGCGGTTGTTCAAATTTTCTTAAAAAGACGAGGGGTATTTGGGCATGGCAGGGCAATAGCGGGCGCATTGCACTGCTGCTGTATTGTGGTTCATGGGGTTAATACTGGCGGCCTGCCGGGCTCCAGTACGACGTAACTCTCTTCTCCCTCAACACCATCCCGCAATTTGGGGAAAACCCAGGGCTCCGGGTCGCGGTGTTCACTGGCGCGAGCATCCGGCCATTTGCGCTTTGCTTCCGCCAGACGTTCTTTTGCCGATGAACTGAGTTCCAGTTGTACAGAGTCCAGTACAGCATCCCGCAGTGCATTCATATTGGTGAGGCAGTATTCTGCTGGGACATAGCCGAAATAGTTGAAGTGCAGGTCCAGATAGTAGCGGTCGTCGACCGGGATACGAAGATGGCAATCAAGGCAAGTGCTTAAAATCTCCTGGAGTGGCTCCGGTTCAAGATCGTCATTATGTCTTTCAAAGTAAAGCCAGGTTGCACCGGACTCTTGCCGCAATCGCCAATGAATGGGGGCCTGAATCCCGCCGAGGACTCCAGAATACCAAAGGTTGCGCAAGGTTATCTGCTCAAAATGGTTGGGGTTAAAGCAACTCATGCCTTCCGGCAGAGCATCGTAACGGCAGGCAAAGATATTGAAAAAGATGGTGCCGTAAGACTGGGTGCGCCAGGGAGGCCCGTAGAATGACCATTTACGGTGCAAAAACTCAAACGATGATATACCTTCTCGCCGCCACTCCGGCTCATAACTGTCGTCAGTATATTGGTATGACTCATAGATATTTATCTGCGGGGGTTCCCTGCTCGGGCCCCATCCATCGTAGGAGTGGGGCGGCATTTGCAGGGTAAGAATGTTGCCGGAGAGATCTAGCCGGATGGTTTCGGGGCGATTAATGCCGGGTACGTAGGGGCGTTTGCGGGTGGCGAAAAGTCGTTTAAGCATAAGTTCCTTGGGGTTTCTGGTCCCGGCCATTCTTCCATGTGAAAGTCAAAATTCTATTGATATCTGGCGCTCGGTTCAATTGGTGCTATTTGCGCCTGTTCAAGTTTTTTAAACCGCTGAAATAGGAAGTTCTGGCTATAGTAGGGGCGAGTGCAAATCAGGATGTTAGTACTGGCGGCGGGCTGCCGGGATTTACTACGACGATATTTTCTTCACCTATACCACCGTAACGCCACTCGGGGTAAATCCAGGGCTCCGGATCACGGTGTTCGCTGGCGTGGGCATCTGGCCATTTGTGCTTCGCTTCCGCCAGACGCTCTTTTGCTGTTGCGCTGAATTCCATCTGTACGGAATCCAACACGGCATCCCGAAGTTTATTCATATTGGCTAGGCAGTACTTAACGGGAGCGTAGCCGAGATAGCTAAAGACCAAGTTCAGATAGTAGCGGTTGTCTAGCGGGATACGCAGATAGCAGTCACGATAGGTGCGCATAAACTCGGGGGGCTGCCAAGCATCATGGGAATAATCGCGATGGCTTTCAAAGTAAAGCCAAGTTGCGCCGGACTCTTGTTGAAGACGCCAGTGGATGGGAGCTTTATATTCCCCTATGCTTGGACGCCCGGGGCCAGCATACCAGAGGCTGCGCAGGGCCATCTGTTCAAAGTGATTAGGGTTAAAGCAACTCATGTCCTCTGGCAAAATATCACAGCGCCAGACAGTGATACTAAAAGAGATGGTGCCATAGGGGCGGGGACGCCAGGGAGGGCCGTAAAATGCCCACTTGCGGCGCAAAAAATGAAATGAAGATTCCCTTTCTCGTTGCCAGTCTGGTAGGCCACTATCGTCGACATACCGTCCTTGCTCGTAGATATTTACCTGAGGCGGCGGATCTTCACCCGGAAATCCTCCATAGTATGAGTGCGGCGGCATTTGCAGAGTCAGAATACTGCCGGATAGGTCTACCCGGATAGTTTCGGGGCGATTAATGCCGGGTACGTAGGGGCGTTTGCGGGTGGCGAAAAGTCGTTTAAGCATAGGTTCCCTGGGGTTTCCGGCCTTTTCTTTCTTCCATGCGAAAGCCGAAATCTTATTGATATTTGGCACCGGATTCAATTGCGACTGTTTGCGGTTGTTCGAGTTTTCTAAAGAAAGTCAGCCATGCCTATTTAGATGGTGTCCGGCTAGGACTATGGTTGTATAAGTCGATGTGTCACGCTATCAAATGGTAATAAGCGGAAAATAGAAACACTGATATGAAAATCCAGCTGCTGACAGAGAGGATTCCGGTGGGGATAAGCCAGTGTGCTCTGGGCGACCCGGTGCGCTACAACGGCGGTCACAAGCACAGCAAGGTCTGCACGGAGCTTCTCAGTCAGTGTTTGGAGCTGCGCCCTTTCTGTCCTGAAGTGGCTATTGGTCTGGGTGTTCCGCGACCGCCGATTCATTTGATTGTGAGTGACCGGCTGCGGGCTGTAGGGCGGGATGATCCGCGTATGGATGTTACCGAGGCGCTGGAAAATTACGCCGACCGGGTGGTCCCGCAGGTGGCGGAACTGCGCGGTTTTATTTTGATGCAGAAATCCCCGAGCTGTGGTGTGCGCAGTGTGCCGCACTACAAGGAGGATGGCTCGGGCGCGTTGGCCCACGGTGCCGGTCTTTTCGCCGCGCGCCTGCGCGAACATTTTCCTCATCTGCCGATAGAGGAAGTGGGGCGCTTGAATGCCAGTGATATCCGTGAAAATTTTCTCACACGTGTGTTCGCCTACGATGCCTGGTATCGCTATGTGGCTCCGGACCCGCGTCCGGCGCGGGTGACGGAGTTCTACACGGCTTATAAATACCTTCTGCTGGCCCACCATCAACCGCTGACCCGTGAATTGGGACGGCTGCTTTCAGACACCAGCGGCTATAAGCCGCAACAATTGGCTGTGGAAGTGCGCGGCAGGATGATGGAGATTCTCAGCCATCCTGCCAATCGCCGGGATAGAACCAATGCACTGATGCACAGCCAGGGACATCTGAACGAGTATTTGACCAAGGAAGAGCGGGCGGAGTTGACCCGTTTAATCGAGGATTATTACCGGGGACGTAAACCGCTATCCGCGGTATTGACCATGCTGCGTCACTACCTTCCGCGCAGCCCGCATCAGTTTATCCATAGCCAGGTGCTGCTCGCCGCAGAACCTGCTGAGCTGGGACTGTGTGATTTCCGCTGAGAGGCGCTATGGGCAATCCAGAACCTAAGCCATTGAAGCGCTTTCGCCGGGGGCTGGTTTGGTTGCGCAATGATCTGCGCTTGAACGACAACACCGCGTTGTACCGGGGCGCGCAAAGTTGCCGTGAATTAGCCGCTGTTTTTATCGCCTGCCCGATAAGTTGGCAAGAGCAGGATGAGGGGGAGCCGGTGGTCGCCTTCCGTCTGGCCTGTCTGCGAGAATTGCAGCAGCGATTGGCGGAGCGAAATATTCCGCTTTATTTTCTCGAAATCGCCAGATTCCAGCAGGTGCCGCGGGCGATGGAGGAGATAGTCCACAAGCTTGAAATTGAAGCTCTTTTTGCCAATTCGGAATATCCCTACAACGAACAGCGCCGCGATGACGCCGTGCGCACGGCTCTGAAAAACGCAGGGTTACAGGTGGAGTTTTGCAGCGACCGAACCCTGCTGCCACCGGGTGCGGTTAAAACCGGGGGCGGGGAAACCTACAAAGTATTTACGCCCTTTAAACGCGCCTTTGTCGCCCGTTGCGGCAGCGATTATTTTGCACCGCTGCCGCCGCCGCGAAAAATGGAAACGGCGGCCGGATGGCCCCGCTGGATTCAACTTGCAGAGCAACATAATCTGGTGCGGACTATTCCCGGAAAACTACCGGGTTATGAGCTCACGCCCGACAGGAACGGCAGGCTGCTGGGGTGGATGCCGGGGGAAAAAGCGGGTGCGCGTCACTTGCGCGCATTCCGTGAGAAAATCGGCCGCTATGCGCTGGAGCGCGATTTTCCAGCCAAGGATGCCACCTCGCGCCTTTCTCCCTATTTAAATTGCGGCGCCGTATCCATTCGTCAGTGTGTGCAGATGGCGTTTGCGGAGAATGGCGGTGGTTGGAGTGGAGGCAATCAGGGCGCAGAGTGTTGGCTGGGAGAGTTGCTGTGGCGAGAGTTTTACACCCATCTGATTGCCGCCTTCCCGCGGCTCTCCATGCACAAGCCCTTTAAGCCGGATACGGACCGCGTGCCCTGGAAGTACGATGCGCAATTGTTTCGGAGCTGGTGCGAAGGTACAACCGGCGTACCCATTGTGGATGCCGCCATGCGCCAATTAAACGAAACCGGCTGGATGCACAATCGGCTGCGCATGGTGGTTGCTTCCTTCCTGACCAAAAACCTGCTGATCGACTGGCGCTGGGGCGAGCGCTATTTTATGCAGCGATTAATTGATGCGGATCTGGCCGCGAACAATGGCGGTTGGCAGTGGGCTGCGTCTACGGGCACGGATTCGGTGCCTTATTTTCGTGTTTTCAATCCCTACAGTCAGTCGAAAAGGTTTGATCGGCACGGTGAATTTATCCGTCGGTTTGTGCCGGAATTGCGCCACCTGAGTGAGAAAGCGATTCACTGCCCGCCACCGCTCGATGGTTACCCGGCACCGGTTTGCGATGTGGCGCAAAGCCGCGATCAGGCAATCGCTGCTTTTGCCGGTTTAAGGAATCTCTGATTAAGTCACTTTCTGGTGGCAGAGGCGCTTCGGGGGCGGATGTGAGGCTTAGGGAACCTCTGATTAATTCGCTTCCTGACGATAAAAATTCTTTGGAGCTAGATGAGAAGCTCAGGTGATAGGGTGGCCATTTCGAAACCGTCGGATACAGGGATGTATCCGTCGGAGCTACAGGGAAGTACTCGTGCGTTTTCGAAATGGCCATCCTATTGCTTGAGCGCCACGGAACTAACCAAAGCCTTCACGCGAATTAATCAGAGGTTCCTTAGGCCAAAGGATCAGTGCAGGCGGTGGCCGGGGTATTGCGAAATCCTCGGGTACAGGGCGGTATCCGGAGGAGCTAGGGGGACTTTTGAAATATCCACCCAATTATGTGAACCCTAGAAGATTATTACAGCTCCCGTGTGAATGGGGCAGAGGTCCCTTCAGGCGTCAGTGAAAAAGTCCTTGTGCTGCTATTGGTGAGCGGCGGCGTGTCTATACTTGCTCCACTGCGATTGATTCCCTACTGCAATGGAGTGCGCAATGGGCTTTTCATGGAAAACCCTGTCTATCGCTGTGGCTCTTGCCGCCGCCGGTCCGGTTTTGGCCGCCGATAAGCTCTACAACAATATTGTCGTTTTTGGTGACAGTCTTTCGGACAGTGGCAACGCCGGCATATTTACCAGCAGTGACCCGGACGGCCTGTTGCCGATGCAGCCGGCCATCAGTTTTACCGCACAGGATTTTGGCCTGGCGTCGCTTAAGCCTTCCTGTTCCGGTTTGGGGTTTAGCGTTGGCGGGCCGGTGCCCTGTTATCCCACCGCCGCGGACGCAGCCGGTCAGTTGCAACAGGTAGTGACTTCGGTATTGGCCAACGGCAGCAACTGGGCCGTGGGCGGCAACCGCACCGCAGATGTGCTGCTGGATCTAGTGGGGGCGCACCGCTTTCGGCAGCTTTTCCCGGATACCACCGTGGCCGATCACAATAACCTGACTACTATCCTGCCGGACTCCACCCGCTGCGGCGCCGATGGCGTCTGCGATCCGGCTGCGGGCGAGAGCCCGTATCTTTCCCCTGCAGAAGTGATGGAGGCGACTGCCGCTTTCGGTGATCCAGTGGCGCTGCAGGCTCTGGTGGACGATCCGAACAACAATATCACCCTCACCGGTGTGCCCTTTGGCACGGGCCGGGGTTACTTGCCTCAAAACGGCGTTTCCGGCGATACCCTTTACTTTTTGAATGGCGGTGGCAACGACATTATTGCCGCCACGCTCGCCGGTACCGTCTCCCCGGACAGCATGAAGCGCTCTGCCGACTTTCTGGCTACCGCCGCGAGTGAATTGCGCCGCGCCGGCGCCGCGTTCGTGGTGGTGTCTAATGTGCCCCGGGTGGGCGATACACCACTGATGAACGACCTGGGGGCGGATGCGGTCAGTACTGCAAATATTGGCACTGCGTTGTTTAACGATGCGCTGCGGGTGCGTGTGAATTTTATCGGCAATGTGTTGATCCTCGATACCGAGGGTATCACCGCCCTGGCGCAAGCGAAGCCGGGGCTGTTCGGCTTTGCCGATATCGATCAGGCCGCCACCTGCTACGCCGCCGGTGCCTGCGATAACCCCAATCCCGTCTACAGTGAGACTGGCAGTGCTCCCGACTCGGACAGGCTGCTGTTTAACGACGGCATCCATCCGACATTGGCCGCCGCACAGCTGGTTGGCGATTACTACTATTCCGTGTTGAGCGCCCCGGTGGGGTTCGCCATGTTGCCGGACCTCGGTTACCAGAACAGCCGCCTGCACCAGTCCAATATCGATCACCACCTGGTTGCGCAGCGCTTTCGCGATCCCACCACCACGGTGTTTTTCAGCGGCGCCTGGCAGTATACGGAGCTCGGCCAGGGGCCGGCGCCAAACCGCAACAGCAACGGCTGGGACGGTTTTTTTGGCTTCAGTTTCGCCGCAGGCGATCATTTCGAGTGGGCGCTGGCGCTGTCTTACGCCGGCAATGATTACACGCCCCCGAGCCTTTCGCTCAAGGCCCGTACCGTCAACTTTTCCGCGCTGGCGCGTTGGAACGATGAGCGTTGGTTTGTCGATGGCGGGCTAACGTACGGCGATATCGACTACCACGAGGTGGACCGGGATATCTATCTGGGGCAGCGTTTTGCTACGCGTATCGAGGGCGGTACGGATGGCGATGCCGTGACCCTGTTCGCCCGCGCCGGCTACGACACAGCCCCGGCGCTGCCCTGCCAGCTGGGGCCCTTTATCGCCGGTGAGTGGACCCAGGTGGATGTGGATAGCTTCCGGGAATCCACCAATCGCGATCTCACCTATGTGGGTAACAACGGTGAGACCCTGGACCCCCTCGGCCTCTATGTGCGCCACCAGAGCCGCGACTATTACCGCCTGCGCACCGGTTTTTTTTACAACGCACCGGAAGAGGCGGACTGGCGTTGGTTCGGTGAAGTATGGCTGGAGTACAACAGCGGTGACGATACGGACAAGGTGGGCATCGGGGTTAAGTCTATCCCCGGTAACAGCGCCTACCTGGCGGCTTACGACAGCCGTCACGCGGGCTTTTTTCAGAATGGCTTTGGCGCCCTGGTGGGGCTCAACCTGACCGACAAGCTGCAAATGAGCGGCAACATCCTGGTGCGGCCAGAGGACACCGTGGGTGGTTTGAATCTGAATTACCGTTTTTGATGGGAAGGATCAGCAAAATTTCACCGAATTTTCTGCGGCAAAAGCGCGGAAAAATTCACGGGAATGCGAAAATCGCGTCCGTTTCGCGCCGCCGATTACTCGGGTGGTTGTTACCGTTACCGGTACTGATAACAACCCGAAAGTGACACTAGTGACAATGTTTAGTCCCAGATTCAGTCTGCAGAGCGATGCCCTAAACCGTGCCGATGCCGATGTGTGGGCGGTCAGCGACCGCGCCCACGCACTGGCGAACCGGGGCGAGGACGTGATCTTTCTGTGTGTGGGCGACCCCAATTTCGATACGCCGGAACCCATCCTGGACTTTGCCCGCGCGCGGCTGGGCGTTGGCCGCACACACTATTCCCCGGCCGCTGGCGAGCCGATGCTGCGCCGCGCCATCGCCGATATCGAGAGCAAAGTCTCCCCGCATCCCTGCAGCCCCGATGACGTAGTGGTTTTCCCCGGCGGCACCAACGCCATCTTCGCGGTGCTGTCCTGCCTGCTGAATCCGGGCGAGGAGATAGTGATTCCAGAGCCGATGTATATCGGCTATGTGCCCATCTGCGACGCACTGCGCCTGAAAGTGAAAAAAGTGTCCTGCCCGGCGGAGACCCATTTCGCCTTTGACGTGGAGGCGGTCAAGGCCGCCATAGGCGCGGATACCCGCGCGGTCATGATCAATACGCCGGTCAATCCCACGGGCGCCATGGCCACCCCGGAGCAGTTGCGCGAACTGGCGGCCTACTGCCGCGCGCGCAATGTGTGGCTGGTGTGTGATGAAATGTATTCCATGATCACTTTTGCCCGCCGCCACACTTCCCTGCGTACCGCCGCCGAGCACCTGGACAATATTGTCGTTATCGACGGCCTGTCCAAGTCCCACGCGATGAGCGGCTGGCGCCTCGGTTGGGCCGTGGCCCACGGGCCGCTAGTAGAGCGGCTGATCGGGTTCGCCGGTGCCACCATCTTCGGTTGTCCGCAATTCATTCAGGAGGCCGCTGCCTTTGCGCTGGAGTTTGACTCCTACTTTGTCAAACAGATGCGCGATGCCTATGAGCGCCGCCGGGATCTGATCGTCGAGCGTATCGGCAAAATTCCCGGCCTCAGTTGTTACTCCCCCGACGCAGGGATGTTCGTGATGGTGGATGTCTCCAACATCGCGGAATCCGGCCAGGCCTTCGCCGAGGCACTGCTCGATGCCGAACGGGTATCGGTGCTGCCCGGCGCTCCTTTCGGCCCCAGCGCCGTCAACCACGTCCGCCTGACACTGGCGGCGGATGAGGGTGAGTTGTCCCGCGCTCTGGACCGCATAGAGCGTTTTGTCACCACTGGCAACAAGCGCAGCGCCTGACAGACATTCACCCGCATGCGGACGCCTTTTACGGGCGTCTGCTTGCAGGCGAATATTTGCTGCCGCTATCCTTGTTTTTTTCCAATAGCAAGAACAAAAGCTGTGAAAATCGACCGGCACAATTTGCGAATTCTGCGGGCGCTGCAGACCAATGCGCGCATCAGTAATCTGAAACTGAGTGAGGAGATAGGGTTATCCGAGAGCGCCTGCCTGGCGCGGGTCAAGCGTTTGACCAGCGAGCGTTACATCCGGGAATTTCGCGCCGAAGTGAACCTGGACAAAGTGCGTCACGCCGAGTTTTACGTCAACGTGGCCTTAAAGCGGCAGGATGCCCGCACTGCCGAAAGCTTCCGCCGCGCCATCAACGATATT
Source organism: Microbulbifer thermotolerans (assembly GCF_001617625.1). Taxonomy (NCBI): domain Bacteria; kingdom Pseudomonadati; phylum Pseudomonadota; class Gammaproteobacteria; order Cellvibrionales; family Microbulbiferaceae; genus Microbulbifer; species Microbulbifer thermotolerans. Next base: position 778,399 of record NZ_CP014864.1, read on the forward strand.
CCGCAGATCGTCTCCTGTGTGAAGATGTCTGGGGAGTTCGACTATATGCTGCGCTTCGTGTGCCCGGACGCGGCGGATTTCAATCGCGTGTCCGAGCAGCTGTTGGCCAACGAGGAGGCGGCTATCTCGCGCATGACCTCCCACCTGGTGATCGAAAAAACCAAGCCGTTTACCGGCTATCCGCTGGAGTTGCTGTTCAACGACTGAGCTCGCTGGCTATTTCCCCCAGCACTTGTAAATTCCGCTTCAAGCGCCGTTCCAGGGGCCAGCCGCAATTGATGCGAATGCAGTTGCGATAGCGTCCCAGGCTGGAAAATACCTGGCCGGGCACAATACTGATATTGCGGGCGGCAGCGGCCTCAAACAGTGCCATACCATCGAAGCTCTCCGCCAGTGTCAGCCATAGGACAAAACCGCCGTCCGGGCGCGAAATCGCTGTTTCCGCCGGCATTACGTTTTTCAGGGTGCGGCGGTACACGGTTAGCTGCTCCGCCAGCGCCAGGCGCAGGCGCTGCAGGTGGCGGCGGTAGTGGCCGGTATTGACAAAGTCCGCCAGTGCTACCTGCAGTGGCAGGTTCACGCTCACTGCCTGTGCGCGCCATCGTTGTACCGCTGACAACAAATACCGCCCCGGGGCGCACCAGCCGATACGGTAGGCGGGGACCAGTGCTTTTGAGAAGGCGCTGCACCAGAATACCCAACCGTCCCGATCCCAGTGTTTGATGGGGAGGGAGCGGTTCAGATCGAATCCACACTCCCCAAATACGTCATCCTCTATGACCGGGCAGCGGTATTCCGCGGCCCACGCGGCGATACGCTGCTTATCGTTGACGCTGAGGCTGAAACCGAGTGGATTGTGGTGATTGGCAGTCACCACACAGGCTTTGACTTCCGGGTTTGCCATGGCGGCTTCCAGGGCCTGCATACGGATGCCGCTGCGGTGCAGTGGGATTTCCAGCAGCCGCCGATCGAGGCTTTCGATCAACTGCAATAGGCCGCTGAAGCAGGGGCTGGGCAGTGCGACGACATCCCCCGGCTCGGTCGTCAATTGCAGGGCGAGACAGATGGCGTCCATGCAGCCGTTGGTGATTAGTAGGTCCCGCGCGGGCAGGGCGAGGCCGTCCGTAGCGAAATGCTGTGCCAGCGCCTCGCGCAGCGCCTTGTCTCCCTGTGGTGGCGCATAGTGCACGAGGCGCTCCCCGAGTTTGAGGGTGGCGCGGTGCAGGCTGCGTTGCAGCTCTGTCAGGGGGATCAGTTGTGGGCTCAGCAGGGATATACCAAATGGTGCGCTGCCAGGGGTGGCGGCGGCGCGCTGTACCTGTTCGATTTCCGCGATATTGGTCACCACACCTGGCGCAGCGGTGAAATCCTGCAATTCTGCGCCCGCTTCCGCGTGGGTGGTATCCCGGACATAGAAACCGGACTGGGGGCGGGCGGTGATCAAGCCCTCGCTCTCGAGAGTTCGGTAGCACTGTATTGCGGTGGTGACGCTGACATTGTGCTGATGGGCGAACTGCCGCACTGACGGCAGCCGCTGACCGGCACCCCAGCGGTGCTCGCGAATTTCCCGCTGCAGCTGTGCTGCCAATAAGCGGTAGAGAGCGGCCATTTCACCCCCGGGATTGATATGCCGAGGTAAATTGTACTGCAAAAAGCGCAAATTATTGTCTCTGTTTTGGTTTGGGCGAAGGCGGCAAACTGGCTTTTTTGCAGTTCGGGGAGAGTAACGAATGTCAGAAGTCCGGAAGGAAGTGACACAGTTTCGCGAGTTGCTGGAACAGGCACTCGAGGTCAGTTGTGAATTTTTACGCGGCCTAGAGCGTCGCCCCGCCGCTTGTATCGATGCGCCGCCGCTGCCATTGGAGTCATTACCTCGGCACGGTATGGGCACTGCGGGGGCCCTGAAGGAATTTCAACGCCGGGTGATGCCCTATCTTTCCGGGTCGGCGGGGCCGCGCTACTGGGGGTTCGTCACCGGTGGCAGCAGCCCGGCGGCTTTGGTTGGCGACTGGCTCGCGGCCGCCACTGACCAGAATCCGGCCACTTTCGGGGATTCCATCGCTCCGGTGGTGGAGGTGCAGGTCCTGAATTGGCTGCGACAGCTTTTTTCGCTCCCGCCATCCTTCGACGGCTGTTTAACCAGTGGCGCCACCAGCGCCAATCTGCTGGGAATTCTTTGCGGACGCCAATTTGCCGGCCGGGTTCAGGGGATGGATATAGCCGCTGAGGGGGTGAGTGGGGCGAGTATCCAAGTGTTTTCCGCCTGCCCCCACGCCAGCAGTCTGAAGGGGTTGGCGATGGCTGGACTGGGGCGGAATAACCTGACCGCCGTCGCATGCGAGCCGGGCACGGAGCGTATGGATACCGTGGATCTGGCGCGTGCGCTGTGCGCCAGCGATAGCCCCGGGAAAATCGTACTGGCTAGTGCCGGGACAGTGACCGGTACTGATTTCGATGATTTAACGGCAATCGCTTCTCTGTGCCGAAAGTACAATGCATGGCTGCACGTGGATGGCGCCTTTGGTTTGTTTTCCCGCTTGCTGGAGGATAGGCGGCATTGGACAGAAGGGATTGAAGCTGCGGACTCCATTACCTGCGATGCCCACAAGTGGCTCAACGTGCCCTACGACAGTGGTATTTTCCTCACCCGCCACACGGATCTGCTGGAACAGGTATTGGCCGTACCTTCTCCATATTTGCCGGCGGGCAACGGGCAGCCGCACTTTATGAACCGGGGGGTAGAGAACTCGCGCCGTTTTCGGGCATTGGCGCTGTGGTTCAATTTGCGGGCATACGGCCGCGAGGGCGTGGCGCAAATCGTGAAAGACAACTGTCTTCAGGCGGCGCAGTTGTCGAAGTGGCTGGCTTCTGCTCAGGGCTATGATCTGCTGGTGCCGTGTAAACTGAATGTCGTGGTGTTTCGCCCGCGAAATTGTCCAGATATCCGTGCCTGGCTGGACAGACTGAACCGAAGTGGTGAGGTATTTATGACCCCTGGGCAGTGGGATGGCCGCGACGCAATTCGCGCCGCATTCAGCAATTGGTCGACGACCAACGCTCATGTGCAGCGGGTGATTCGCTTGCTGGAAAACAAGGGTGACTAAAGACGCGCCGATGAATGCCGCTTGTGTGAACAGCTGTCAACAATCACCTCAAGGGAATTGCACCAGAGGCGCAGAGCGCCTCATTAAATTCCGCTACAGCGGTGTCACTGAATGTCGCGCACCAGGCGAAGAGCCTTTAGCTGTGTTCGCTCGCCGTAAGTAAATGCGCCGGAGTCAAAATCCACATACCACGAATAGTGCATATGGAATTTGGCGGGTGACGAAGACCAAACGCCAGCGGATGTGGCATTGGGAAACACGGCCGTATTGATCGCGGGCGCGGTGCATTGCAGTTCGACCAGGGAGCTCAGCTCGCGGATATTCGGCAGTCGCCAGTCCTGGTGGCCAGCGAAGCCGCCTTCGCGGTTGAATGTCGGCGCATAGGCCAGTGCTCCGGCCCAGTTAAGGGTCAGGGCCTCACCGTCCTCGCAGTTTTTTCCGGACATGCCTTCCACGCAGGTGCGCCACATCAGGCCCAGCTTTTTATCGATAACAGTACCGTCATCCCGCTGTTCGAATCGTGCGGCGGGCGCGGTGGCAATGATCTGTCCTGGTTTACACTGCTGGGCGCACAATGCCTGCAGAGGCGTGGCCAGCAGTAACAGCAGAAATGTATTGCGTGCGGCAGTGATCATTTGTCCTCCGAGTTTTCTGCGCCCCAGTTCCTAACCAGCCGTACATGACGGCCATTGTCGCGGGGCAGGGGGGCGGCGTAACCGAGCTGGAAATTTACCGCCCAAGCCCTTTGGGGGAGTAATGCGTCCGGAGAGTAAGTCCAATAAAAGCCACTTTTTGTATTGGGGAAATAAGCGGTATCGATAGCGGGGGCGCTGCGCCCGAAGTGCACCAGGCTGGACAGTTCATTTAAGGTTGGCAGGCGCCAGTCGCTGTAACCGCACAGGCCCCGATGGTTGGTGCGGCTGACGAATTCCTCGATGTTGCAATAGGTGGCGGGTTGGCCCTGGACGTATCCGGTGCATTGCGCATAGCGGCTGTTCCAGTCGCCGATATGGCCGCCGTTGAGCTTCTTGTCCGGGTTGTACCAGGTGAAGACATCGTCGGCGTCGTGGCGTCCGCGGTTGCCGTAAACACCGTCGCCCGGTTGTTTGACTTCCCACATCAGGCCGGTGATTTCGTCCAGTACACAGCTCCAGTTCTGTGCATCGGCGGGGAGGAATTCGCCATTTGCATCCAGTTTGCGGTACACAAAGCCCGCTGCGCCGTCGGCGTCGTCACCGGCGGTGACATCCCTGCCGTGGCGGCAGTCCTGCTGGCTCAGGATATCGCTCTCTACAGCCGTTTCCCCGGCCGCTTGCCCGCCCTGCATACGGGCGCTGCAGTCGCTGTTGACTCCCCGGGGATAGTCCGCGCCCCAGGTGATGCCGGTATCATTGAGTCCGTTTCGAGGCGGGGAATACTCCCCGCCGGATTTTGAGCACCCACCCTGGCTGGCAACGGCAACAGCCAGGGCGACAATCTGTGCATATTTTCTCGTTAACACCTTTTTTCCACCTAGGCCAATACCCCGGGAATCACTTCGGATTGATAACCCTGATAGGCGGGGTGTTCGTGCGCCTGCAGGGCCACCGCCGCCGTGTGTATCTGGTGCAGAGGCGTGTAGGCGGCACTGCCGGAATCGGAAACGCCGCGTTTTATTACACCGCCGCCACCGGCCATGATCAGGGGAATATCGGTACTGCTGTGGGCGTCTCCGTTACCCATGTCGGTGACCTCGCAGACGATGGTGCTGTCGAGTACGCCTCTGTCCCGCAGGCGGCCGATCAGATAAGCCGAAAGGCTGCTGAGGTGCTTGCGCGTTTCCCGGTAGTGGGGATAGGTCGGATCGCCGCCGTTACCGCCGTGAATCGACTGGTGATAGGTGTCCTTGAAATCCAGATAGGGCAGGGAGAACTCGGCGCCGTCATTGCCGAAGGTGAGGGAGCAGGAGGCGGTGATATTGCACTCCAGTGCCAGCGCGATGATGTCCGCCTGCAGTTCCGCCTGTTTTTGAAAGGTGGAAAACTCGATCGGGAATTCCTCCGGCGCTGTGGCACCGCCGCAGGAGAAACCGCCACCGGCCAGGTCTTGCAGGCGCCGCTGGGTTTCCTCTATCGCGGTCAGATGCGAGTCGAGGCGCTGCTGCTCGTAGGTGCCCAGTTTGTTTTTCAGTGCGTTCACGGCCTCCAGGTGGGCGTCCACGGCGTTTAATTTGGGATCGCCACCGCCGCCCTGCAAATTGCCGAACAGGCGGTTGAAGGCGTTAAACGGGTTGTCTTCGGAGGGAACAACGGAGCCGTTGTCTTTGGTGAAACCGCCGCCGCCGTTGCTGTGTACCCCCAGGTTGACGTAGGTAAAGGGCAGGTTTTCGCCCAAAATCCTGCCCATGTTGACGTCGAAACTGTCGCCACCCCAGCTGTTGTTGATGATGGTCGGCATAACGCCGTGCCCGCCGCGGTGGTGGCTCATATTTTTGAGGAAGTTGCACTCACTGGCGACAGTGCTGTACGGCTGGGACATATCCCCGAAACTGGTCAGGTCGGCGTTGGGGTACCAGTGTTCCGCCAGGGCGCCGTCGGGTACATAGATGACCACGGATTTGTTGGGGGCTGTTTGCGCCTCGGCCCAACGGGAAACCATCATGCCGGAGACCAGGGGAGAGGCGCGCATCAGTCCTTTGCTGATGCCCGCAGCGGCGAAGATTTTGAGTAAATCCCTGCGCCTTTTATCAAATTCATTTTTGTATCGCTTTGCCATTGCTTAAACCTTTTATTCTGTGATTCGCCAAAAAGTCAGAGCGGGGGCCGCGCCTTAGCGCGACCACTCCTTGCGATAACGGACTGCATCCAGTGTGCTCAAACTTTCGAGCATGGAGCGGGGGTTCTCTTGCACCAGCGTATCGGTCATATCGGCGATGGTGCAGGAGTATCCGTCCTTCTCGAGCGGGTCGAGCTGTCGGCCCTCGGGGTTAGTGCTATCGATGGTGTTGTGTCCGACACCGAGCATGAACCGGAACATATTCTGAGACAGGCAGGACTGTGCGCTGGGCAGTGTCGCCAACACTTCTCCCAGTCCCCGCGCGCCTTCGAATTCGATCCATTCGCCACGGTTGCTCAGCACATCGGGTGCATAGAGACGTCCACTGGCATCGATCGCGTTGCCGTTGAGGTCGACAGTGCGGGGATTGCCCACCGCGTCAAAGTCTTCCATACCGCCGCCGAGGGGGTTGATCCACTCCTGGTGGCAGTTCAGGCAGGGGCTGACAGAGGTCAGGGCCTCGTACTTCATGCGGTTGGTTGTCGCCGGGTCTGCGATAAGGTCCGCGAGCTCTTCAATACGGTCGGCGCGGTCCTCGATGATGCCGGCGGGCGGATTGGGCTGATCCTGACACAGCATACGGCGGCGTACCCGTACTGAGCGGCGGATCGGTGACGTCTCGATGCGCTCGGCCCAGCGGGACATAAACGCACCGCTGGTCAGAATGCCGCCGCGATCCGTGGTGGTGACCCGCTGGAACTCATCGCCGGAGACGCCGCCAATGCCGTAGTGCTGAGCCAGAGGGCCGTTGACGAAGGTCCAGTTGCCGTTGTAGAGCGAGGCGAAACTCTCGCTGCTGTTCAGCATGACTTCGGCGAAGACTTCACGGATTTCCTGCTGCATATGCGGCGCTACTGCTTCGAAACCGGGCCAGGTGGCCTCGTCTTTCGGCGAGTAGTCGAGGTTGTCCGTATCCAGCCAGCTGCCGACAAAGTCGCCCATGGTGTTTCTCGCCTCGGGCAGATTCAGCAGCCGCTGTGCTTCCTCCTGAATTTGCGCCGGATCGCGTAGCAGATCGTTGCGCGCTTTTTCCAGGGTGGTTTCGTCCGGCGTGGAGCCGGTGAAGGAGTAGCTCAGCCAGGTGGCCATTTCGTAGGACGTCAACTCGTAGGCGTCTGCGTCGATTGCGTTGTTTGCCGGATTGAGTTCACCCAGCTCGTGGCGGTACAGGAACTGCGGTGAGGACAGCATGGTCATCAACGCCAGCTGGATGCCCGAATGTACGTCGCCCTCGGTAACGGTGCCATTGGCCAGCTCGGAATAGGTGGCGATTTCCTCGCTGTCCAGCGGGCGGCGGAAAATTTTCGGTGCCAGTTCGTTGATAAACTGATCGACACAGTCCTGGTTGAAGGAACTACAGTTCAAGGCCGGGGCAAAATCTCTCGCCGCGGACCAGGCTGCGATTTCCTCGGCTACGGTCAGATAACTGTCGTAGGCGGAGGTGACGATGGACGCGTGGGCGTTGTTGATGAAATAACTTACCCGGTAGTCTTCCGCCAATCCTTCTGCAGCATTGAAGTCTACGCCCAGCAGATCCTCGACCGTATTTTGGTACTCGGACCGCGTGAGGATTTTCAACTGGCGGGCGCCGTAGCGGACAATGTCACAGTTCGGCGGCGCCTGCTCTTCCCAGAAAGTATCGGCAATATAGTTGCCGACCTTGTTGGCGCAGTCCCCGTCGCAAGCTGCGGGGTCATTGCGGGGCATGGACTGCTCGATATAGCTGATCATGAAATCCAGGTCACGAGGCTCGTTCAGCGGTACTCCCACTCTGCCGCCGTCGGCGGCAAAACCGTGACAGCCGGCGCACATGGCGCTGTAGATTTCGTAGCCCGTCATATTGCTGGTATCCGTGCCGCCGCTGCTGGACGAACCGGAACTGCTGGATGACGTGCTGGAGCTGCTGGACGAGGAGCTGGAGCTGCTCGACGAAGAACTGGAGCTGCTGCTCGACGAACCACCCGGGCCACTGCAGGTGGGCAGCGTAAAGCTTCCATCGTGGTCGCCCTGGAAGCCGAATGTAGTGCTTTCACCAGGTTTGAGGCTGCCGTTCCAGTCAGCGTTGCTGAAGGTGGCTGTGTTCTCAGAGACGCTGCTGTTTGAATTCCAGTTGCCGGTGATTTGTGGCGGTTCATCGAACTGGAGCGTGACTTCCCAGCTGCTTACAGCACTGCTGCCATTGTTGGTGACCGTGACGTCGAGCTGGTAGCCGTTGTTCCAGACATTGTCGTAGGTCACAGCACAGGAGATGCCACCGTCGGTGCCACCGCTGGACGAGTTGCCCGAGGTGGAGCTGCTCGACGAGCTGCTGGAGCTTGAGCTGCTGCTTGAAGATGAGCTGCTGCCCGATGATGACGAGCTGGAACTGCTGGAGCCGCTGTCGCCTTGCGCAACTATGCGGTGCAGGGTGCCGCCGACAATATCCGCCAGATAAATTTCACCGCTGTTGGATTCGCCGAAGGTGGCGATATTTAACGCGGTGTCAGCCAGGGGATACATGGTGTCGGTGTAGGCCCAGACTTTTCCATTCTGATAATCACCAAAGATATAGGCGCCATTTAGGCCCGCGATTTGCGTGCCCCGGTACACATAGCCCCCGGTAATTGATTGGCCTTGATCGTGATCGTATTCGAACAAGGGGTCTTTGTAGGGGCCACTGTCTTCACAGCTATTACTGGTGGTGTGGAAGCCTTCCCGGCAGCGCCAGCCGTAGTTGCCGCCTTTTTCAATAATATTGACTTCCTCGTATTCCGCCTGGCCGACATCCGCGAGCCAAAGATCGCCGGTGACCCGGTCGAAACTCCAGCGCCAGGGATTGCGCAGACCATAGGCGTAAATTTCCGGCTGGCCGCCACCGTTTGCGAAGGGGTTGTCCGACGGGATGCTGTAGGGCGAGCCGTTGTCCACGTCGATTCTGAGCATGGCGCTGTGCCAATTGCTGGTGTCCTGACCGTTGGCTTCCGGGTCGTTGGCGGAGCCGCCGTCCCCGAAACCGATGTACAGGTAGCCGTCGGGGCCAAAGGCGATATGGCCGCCATTGTGGTTGGCATAGGGCTGTTGCAGGGTGAGGATGTCCTGGCGCGAGCCCGCATCCAGACTGGTGCCGCCGGTGCTCTCAGTGTAGCGGGCGATAACCGATGTCATGGGGTCTGACGCCGGTGTGGTAAATGACAGGTAAACCTGTCTATTCACTTGGTAGTTGGGGTGGAAGGCCATTCCCAACACCCCGCCCTCGGCCGCGCTGTCGACGGTGCCGGATAGATCCAGGTAAACGTTTTTGGTGGTGGTGAGATTGTCACTGGCATCGATCCAGTAAACCATCCCAGTTTTTTCCAGAATATACCAGCGCGAATTGTCTCCCGGTGCCTGCATCATGCCGAGAGGCTGTTCGAAGGTCAGGTTGGGGAATACACGCTCGATTTCCACTGCTGGTGGCGGACCACTGGGGCCTCCGCTGCCGGAACTGGACGATGAGCTGGAGCTGGAAGATGAGCTGGAGCTGCTGGAGCTGCCGCTGCCATCAGCGTCACAGACGGCACCGTTCACCACTGGGATTACGGCGCTGTCTGATCCATTGCTGAGCGTCAGACCGAACTCCACATACTGCCCCGGCTCGACGCTGCTGTTCCAAGACAGGCTGCTCGCCGTATAGGGGTTGTCGCCCATCAGGCTTGTGTTCCAGCTGTCGACGACTACGGTACCGTCATCGTATTCCCAGTCGACTTGCCAGCCATCAATGGCACTGGTACCGGTGTTGGTAATGCGGATGCTCGCCTGTGCGCCGGAGCCCCAGTCGTTGACGATCAGGTACTCACAGGTTGCCGCGGCCGCCGCAGGCATTGCAATCCATGAACAAATTAACAGAAATAACGATGAGATTTTTAACGCGGGACTGTTCATTTCATTATTTCCTGCACCATAAAGTTTTAATGGGCGTTACCGTTACCGGTGCGCCCTTGGCCTTTTTTGGGAAATGCCTCTGGAATTTCTCTGGAGGCTGCTCGAACGTAGAGACGCCGGTTGAGGCCGGCACTGCCTGGCTCTACTAGTTTTGGGTGCGGAATAAAGGATCAGGTAATCGGGATATGAAAAAACTCCCCGAAACCTTTTTTGTGTTTGTATTGTGTGTGCTGCCCGGTCTTTTAATAATTAGGGTGCCGAGCTTTTTTCAATGTACTGACTTCCTTTTCTCTCTACAAGTGCCAACTGGAGAATTGGCGCTGTATTCTTTTTGCTGATCTCTAGGAACCTGATTGGTGCGCTAGGAATTCCCCGGTGCAATTGCGCCATTGCCGTGGTTTTTGGGGGTGCCCAAGCTCCGAAAAAATTTTAGTGGCATCTGCTGGTGGCATCTGCGCCAATTTGCCTGAGACCCCATTAATTACAAATTTTCTGTATTTTACTTTTTATTGGTATCTGTGACGTTGTTAAAATGTATATTCCGTCACTGTATTTTTATATTCTGGCGTGCATGTTTTGTGTTGATGGTCTAAATGAATTTAAGGATTGTTCGGATAAAAAAGCGGCCCGGAGGCCGCGTAAGTTTGCGGATATTTGCCGATCAGCCGCAATTTAAATTTGATGCTATCGACCTTTTTCGTGTGTGTGGGTCGCTAAAATTGCCGTCAACTGCTTGGCAGAATGCCTGTTTATAATTTTTGAATTCCGTTCCCATCCAGCGGTCCCACCAGGTGAAATAAAAACCGTAGTTGCCGTGGAATCGCTGGTGGTGCAGGTCGTGGTGGGTGGTTGTGGTCATTATGTCCAGCGGCCCGTCCACCCAACTGCGGGGGTGAAATTCGCAACCTGCATGCAGCATGGCGTTGCGGAAGATCATTACGAAGATAAATATGAGCCAGACCGTCAAATGCAGCGGAATCAGCGCCAGTATCAGCGGCGAAAAGATTCCCATCAGAGAAGCCTCTCCCACCGAGAAACTGTAAGCGGCCCAGGGCGTCGGCGTGCGGGACAGATGATGGACACGGTGAAAATGCTTGAACAGCGCGGGGTGGTGCATGGCGCGGTGTGTCCAATAAAAGTATGTGTCGTGCAACACGATAAGCACTGGCAGACTGATCAGGTTCCACCACAGTGGGTAGTCGCTCCACTGCCGGTATATCCGCAATAGTCCCCAATCGCCCAGGATACTGGTGATAATGCCGATGGTGGCAAAGACGCCCAAGGTGAGCATGGAAAAGTGGATTTCCCGGCGGATGTCTTTCCAGCTTGCGCGACGCCTTTGGATGCGACGGCTGTCCATCCATTGACGGAATACCCAACTGACCAGCAGGCTGACCGCCGTAGCGGCGATGAGGTAACGAAAGAGATCGCGACGGAAGTGTTCTCCCCAGGTTTGGGCCATTTCCCACAGGAATTCCATAGTCTCACCTTTTTTATTGGCTTTATTGGGGCGGCGCTCCTGATGAATTCGTTTTAGGTGCGCTGGAGCGCCCGTGAATTGCTGTCCGCACGAGGGGCGGTGCTTTCCCGGTGATGTGGAGGTGACGGTTTTGGGCGCCCCCTCCAGTCGTGGAAGGAGTGTGGGGCAAAGTGGCGCCGACTGCTTGCGGAAAGCGGAAAACTGCTGACGGATTCTGAAAAATTGCCGGTCAGACTTCCTGCACCGGTAGCTTTTCCCGCCGGTACTCGGTGGGTGTCTGTTTGTGGCGGCGTTTAAATGCGGCGTTGAAGGGGCTGAGGGATCGGTAGCCGATATCCAGAGCGATGGTGAGCACCGGGAGGTGTGCTTGCTCCGGGTCCGCCAGGCGCCGGCTGGCCTCGTCAATACGGAACTGGTTTAGGTACTCGTTGAAGTTCCGGTAACCCAGGTGGCGATTAATCAGTGTTCGCAGTACATGCTCGCGGGCCCCCAGTTGCTCCGCCAGTTCCCGGATAGTCAGTCCTGTGTGGCGATAACCTCCGGCATGCATGTGGGCCTGAAGTTTTTCCAGCAGCTGTTGCTGGGGTTTGTCCAGGGGGGGCGGAGTCTCGGGAGGCGGTGTTTTTTTCTTTTCGCGTTCTTCGCTCGGCGGCAGTGATTCGTCCAGTGCGGTGGGGGACAGCGCCAGCAGCCAAAGGCAGGCTGTCAGAGTGAGCAGGCTGGCGAGCAGCGCGTGTAGTGTGGGAACGCCGGCGGGGACCGGCTGGTAGGAGAACAGAAATTCGGCGCAGACGACAATCAACATATATCCGCCCACAGCGATCAACAGCGCCGCGCGCAGGCGGCGGCGGGCTTCCACCAAGTCGGACTGGAACTGCCGCACCAGAGTGATCAGGCCTGCGGCAAGCAGGCTGAGTTTCAGTGGTTGGGCCAGGATGTAAAGGGCTTCGTGCACTTGAGGCTGCCCGCTGGGACCGAGGTTGGCCGCTCCGCAGACAATCACTGAAAGCGCGATCAGAATCCAGCCGGAGCGTGGAAATTTTCCCGAGTCACTGCACAGGGAAAAGGCGAACAGCCAGAAAGCCGCCGGTACCAGGTCGGTGGGGAGGTCTAGCAGCAGCTTCAGCCAGGCGTTCTCCGGTGCCGCGAGGGGGTGCACTAGGTAGCTGAACACTCCGGTCAGGAGTAGAAACAACCAGCGTCCCGCCAGCTGTCGGCGGTAGCTGATCGCTAGCTTGGCGGCTGCCAATAACAGCAGGCCGCAGGCGGCGCCGGTAAAGAACACGTAACCGGTGCTCATGCTTATCTCCAGCGCGCCGCCCAGGCGTCCAGTACTTTGCGGGAGTAGGTATAGCGACCGTAGCTACCGTTGTAATAGGCCAGTGCGTCGGCGAGATTGCCTTTGGCTTTTTCGATGTAATGTTTGAGGATGGTGCAGCCGTAGCGGAGGTTGGTGTCCATGTCGATCAGGTTGTCGTCCGGACGGCCGATTTCTTTCTTCCAGAAAGGCATCACCTGCATCATGCCCTGAGCGCCGACACGGGATACGGCATAGGGGTCGAAAGCACTTTCAATCTGGATAACGGCGAGAACGATTTCCGGCCGCAGACCGGCGCGGGTGGCTTCGCGGTGCACGGCTTTTAATACGCGCATACGTTCTTGAGGATCTTTGATATAGCGGGCCAGGGGCTGGGATTTGCTCATCAGCCAGACTTCGGCATCGAAGCGGTCGACAAAGCTATCCGCCTGGGTGACCGCTTCCTTTAAGGCGCGCTTTAACTCGGGATCAATTTGCGCAACTTCCCCCTGGGCCTGGACCCCAGTGAAAAGCAGGCAGAGCAATAGTGTGGCGAGGCTTTTTCTTATCATGACTGGGAATTTTACGGAAAGGCGCGGGGGAAGGGCAGAGGAAATTGCGGTTCGCCCGGATATCTCCGGGGCGAGCCGCGGATGCCGGGCTGCGCCGGCATCCAAGTCACATAAAAACCGTTAACCAGCGATCATTTTTAGCAGGACTTCCTCCAGTTGTGATACGGCGAACTCCTGGCTCTCGGCGTCCCGGCGGCCTTTGTATTCCACCACGCCTTTTTCCAGCCCCCGGTCACCCACCACAATGCGGTGCGGAATTCCCATCAGTTCCACATCGGCGAGCATAGCGCCGAGACGTGCTTTGGGTTCGTCCATATAAAGGACGTCGATACCTTTGGCGCTGAGGGACTGGTACAGGTGTTCGCACTTTTCCCGCACTGTGTCGCTTTTGTGCAGATTGATCGGCACGATTGCCAGCTGGAAGGGGGCGATGGCATCCGGCCAGATAATACCGGCATCGTCGTGGTTCTGTTCTATGGCGGCAGCGACGATGCGGGACACGCCGATGCCGTAGCTGCCCATGGCCATCACTTGCTCTTTGCCGTTTTCGTCCAGCACTGTGGCGTTCATTGCGCGGCTGTATTTGTCGCCGAGCTGGAAGATATGCCCCACCTCGATGCCACGCCTGATTTCCAGGGTGCCGCGGCCGTCCGGGCTGGGGTCGCCGGCCTCCACGTTGCGCAGATCTTCCACGCGCTCCAGTGCCACATCGCGGCCCCAGTTGACCCCGGTGTAGTGATAGTCGTCTTTATTAGCGCCGCAGATAAAGTCCGCCAGGTGGGCGGCGGCGCGGTCGACGATGGTTTCAATTTGCAGGCCGACGGGGCCGAGAGAGCCGACGCCGCAGCCGAGTTCCTGTGCGATGCGCTCTTCCGGCGCGAACTGCAATGGGCTGGCGATGCCGGGCAGCTTCTCGGCCTTGATTTCGTTCAGTGTGTGGTCGCCGCGCAGCACCAGCGCCACCAGCGGCGGTGTCTCACCCTCTTCGCACTCGCCAAGGACAATCAGCGTCTTCACCGACTGCGCGGGGTCCGCTTGCAGGAATTCACTTACCGCGGCGATGGTTTTCTGATTCGGGGTGTGCACTTCCTCCAATTCCCGGCTCGGTGCCGGCCGCTCGCCCGCTGGCGCCAGCGCCTCTGCCAGCTCTACGTTGGCGGCGTATCGGGATTCGGTGGAGAAGGCGATATCGTCCTCGCCGCTATCCGCCAGCACGTGGAATTCGTGGGAATAAGAACCGCCGATGGAGCCGGTATCCGCCAGCACCGCGCGGTAGTCGAGACCGATGCGGTCAAAGATACGGCAGTAGGCGGCGTGCATTGCGTCGTAGGTCTCTTGCAGGGAGTCCATATCAATATGGAAGGAGTAAGCATCCTTCATGGTGAACTCCCGCGCGCGCATCACGCCGAAACGCGGGCGGATCTCATCGCGGAACTTGGTCTGAATCTGATAGAAGTTGGCCGGCAGTTGCTTGTAGCTGCTGATTTCGTTGCGGATCAGGTCGGTGATGACTTCTTCGTGGGTCGGCCCCAGGCAGAAACCGTTGTCGTGGCGGTCGCGTATGCGCAGCAGTTCGGGGCCGTACTCTTGCCAGCGGCCCGATTCTTCCCACAGTTCCGCCGGCTGCACCATCGGCATCAGCACCTCCAGGGCCCCGGCACGGTTCATTTCTTCACGTACGATGCGCTCTACTTTACGCAGAACCCTAAGCCCGGTCGGCAGCCAGGTGTAGAGGCCCGAAGCCAGGCGGCGGATCATGCCGGCCCGCAGCATGAGCTGGTGGCTGATTACTACGGCGTCATTGGGGGTTTCTTTCTGGGTGGCAATCAGATAGCGGGATGCGCGCATAGGGATACAGTTCTGGTTGTGTTGCTTTGGAGGGCGACATTTTACGCTAAATGCCCGGCGCTGGGGACCAAAGATAGGTCCGTGGTGTTTGCGGAGGACGCTTTGCGCCAAGCAACAAAAAACCCCGCCGCAGCGGGGTTTCTCAAGGTGGCGCGAATCAGGACTCGGCCATTTCCTTGAGCTTTTTCAGCGGGCGGACTTTCACTTGAATGCTGGCGGGTTTGGCCTTGAATACGGTTTCCTCGCCGGTGAAAGGGTTGATGCCCTTGCGCGCCTTGCGGGCGGGCTTCTTCACAGTGGTGATTTTCAGCAGGCCGGGCAGGGCGAACTCGCCGACCGCACGCTTTTTGATGTGGGCGTGAATCACGTCGGCCAGCTCGTCCAGAACGGACTGAACCTGTTTGCGGGTGAGTTCGGTGTTCTCTGCAATCTGGTTCAGGATCTGGGTTTTGGTGTACTTCTCCTTTACGGCGGTGATTTTCTTGACCGCGGCCTTCTTGGCGGGTGCCTTGCTGGCTGTGGCTTTCTTGGCGGGGGCTTTCTTAGCTGCTGTGGCTTTCTTGCGTGCTGCCATTAGTAGCTTCCTTCTATTCGTTTTTTCCGATGAAAATGTGTTCTTACGCCCGGCGCGCCCATCTGAAAGGGGGGCGCGACGGGTGCTGAGGGGAAGTATATATAGTTTTTGTTCCCGCGCAGTGGAAAAGCAGGAAAAAAATAGTGTTTTTTTTACCGATCTGCGGTTGAGATCCCATGTCTGCGCCGACTTTGGGGGTGCGCCTTGCCGATTGAGGCCGCAGCTTCTTCCCGCTATGGGCCTCATGTATAATCTGCGCCCCTTAAACCATCCGGTACTGAGCAATGCCTATTTACGAATACCAGTGCAATGCCTGCGGCCACGAGATGGAAGCGCTGCAGCGCATGAGTGATGCCCCGCTGACCGATTGCGCCGCCTGTGGCAAGGCGGAGCTGCGCAAGAAGATCTCCGCTGCCGGTTTCCGCCTCAAGGGGGGCGGTTGGTACGAGACGGACTTCAAAACCGGCAGCAAGAAGAATCTGGCTGGCGACGCGGCCAATGGGGCCAAATCCAGTGGCGAAAAGGCCGGTGGAGACAAGTCCAAGACCGGTTGAGTCCTCCGGGTCGCCGTGTGGCGGCCCTCAAATTCATTTAACGACTACGGGAATAGACATCCATGCGCACTGACTACTGTGGCGCCCTGCGTTCCGCGGATATAGACCGCGTAGTAACCCTCTGCGGCTGGGTCGACCGCCGCCGTGATCACGGCGGAGTAATTTTTATCGACCTGCGTGATCGCGATGGCATAGTGCAGGTGGTGTTCGATCCGGATGCCGGCGAACACTTTGAACAGGCGGACCGGGTGCGCGGCGAGTATGTGCTGAAAGTGACCGGCCGTGTGCGCGCCCGCTCGGAAGCAACGGTAAACCCGAATATGGACACCGGCGAGGTGGAGGTTTACGGCACTGAGCTGGAAATATTGAACAGCGCGGAAACCGTTCCTTTCCAGCTGGATGAACACACCGCGGTGGGCGAGGATGTGCGCCTCAAGTACCGCTATCTGGATCTGCGCCGCAGCGAGATGCAGCGCAATCTGCGCTTTCGCTCCAAGCTGACTACCGCCATCCGCAACTATCTGGATGCGCAGGGCTTCCTGGATATCGAAACCCCGATTCTCACTCGCGCCACTCCCGAGGGCGCCCGCGATTATCTGGTGCCCAGCCGCACCCACGAGGGCAAGTTTTTCGCCCTGCCGCAATCACCGCAACTGTTTAAGCAGTTGCTGATGGTTTCCGGTTTCGACCGCTACTACCAGATTGCCAAGTGTTTCCGCGACGAAGACCTGCGCGCTGACCGCCAGCCGGAATTCACCCAGATTGATATAGAGGCCTCTTTCATCGATGAAGAGACCATCATGTCCATTACCGAGGGCATGGTGCGCAAGCTGTTCCAAGAACTGTTGGGCGTGGAGCTGGGGGAATTCCCGCGCATGAGCCACTACCAGGCCATGCTGCGCTACGGCTCCGACAAGCCCGACCTGCGCATTCCGCTGGAGATGGTCGAGATTAAGGACCTGATGACAGAAGTCGAGTTCAAGGTCTTCTCCGGTCCCGCCAACGATCCCAAAGGCCGCGTCGCCGCCCTCAAAGTGCCCGGTGGCAACGACAAGCTCACCCGCAAGCAGATTGATGATTACGGCAAGTTCGTCGGCATTTACGGTGCCAAAGGGCTGGCTTATATCAAGGTCAACGACAAGTCGGACCTGGAGAACGGTTTGCAGTCGCCGATCGTTAAGTTCCTGCCCCTTGATGTGCGTGCGGCGATTCTCGACCGGGTCGAAGCGGAGAGCGGCGATTTAATTTTCTTCGGTGCGGATACTGCCAAGGTTGTTTCTGAATCCCTGGGCGCGCTGCGCTGCAAACTGGGCGCCGATCTGAATCTCTACACCTGCGACTGGGCCCCTCTGTGGGTGGTGGCATTCCCCATGTTCGAGGAAGAGGACGATGGTGGTCTGACGGCCTTGCACCACCCCTTTACCGCGCCCTCCTGCACTCCAGAGGAGCTGGAGGCAAACCCGCTGGGCGCCCTGTCCAGGGCCTACGACATGGTCCTCAACGGCACCGAGCTGGGAGGCGGTTCCGTGCGCATCCACGACCAGGCGATGCAGCAGGCGGTGTTCCGCATTCTCGGTATCGACGAGCGCGAGCAGCGCGAGAAGTTTGGCTTCCTGCTCGACGCCCTCAAGTTCGGTGCGCCGCCCCACGGTGGATTGGCTTTCGGGCTCGATCGCCTGGTGATGCTGATGACCGGCAGCGATTCTATCCGCGACGTCATCGCCTTCCCCAAAACCCAGACAGCAGCTTGTGTGATGACAGATGCACCGGGTGCCGTGGAGGCCAAGCAGCTGCGCGAACTGAATATCCGTCTGCGCCGGAAGGAAGAGCAGGTCGGCTGATCTTTTGTAGGATGGGCAAAGCGCAGGCAGAAAGCGGTACAGCGGTTTTCTGCTTTCCCGTTACCCGATGCGGGATCGTGCCCATCAAGTTTAACCGATGGGCATGTCGCTGCGCTCCTCAGCCCATCCTGCAAACTGATTAAAGAGAGACGAGCAATGGCCGGACATAGTAAATGGGCCAATATCAAACACCGCAAAGCGGCCCAGGACGCAAAGCGCGGTAAAGTTTTCACCAAGATTATTCGCGAACTGACCGTGGCCGCCAAGGCTGGCCCAAACCCGGATGACAACCCGGCTCTGCGCGCCGCTGTCGACAAGGCGCTGGGCGCGAATATGAAAAAAGATACCATCGAAAAGGCCATCGCCCGCGGTGCCGGCAACGCCGAAGGAGACAACTACGAGGCGGTGACTTACGAGGGCTACGGTGCCGGAGGTGTCGCCATCCTGGTGGAGTGCCTGACCGACAATCGCAACCGCACTGTTGCCGAAGTGCGTCACGCCTTCTCCAAGCGCGGTGGCAACCTGGGCACCGATGGCTCGGTGGCCTACCTCTTCTCCCGCAAGGGGCAGCTTTACTATGAGGCTGGGGTGGATGAGGAGGCACTGATGGAGGCCGCTCTGGAGGCGGGTGCCGAAGATATCGAGACCAACGACGACGGCAGCATTGAGGTCACCACCGAATTCCAGGACTATATGTCGGTGAAGGATGCGCTGACCGAAGCCGGCTTCAAGCCTGACAATGCCGAGGTTGCGATGATCCCCTCCACAACGGTGCCGCTGGACAAGGATGGTGCCGAGAAGGTTATGGCACTGGTGGATATGTTGGAAGACCTGGACGACGTGCAGAACGTCTATACCAATGCCGACATTCCCTCCGAGGTGATGGAAGCGTTGGCCTGATCCGCGTATCAGATTACTGCGCTGCAGGCGGGCCTTGTGCCCGCCCTTTCCTTGACGCCTTCCCCCCACCTTGGGACACTCCCGCCACCATAGAAATAGATAGACAAAACCAAGGGAGTTGCCCTTGACCCGAATCCTGGGCATAGATCCCGGCTCGCGCAAAACCGGTTACGGCTTGATCGACATACAGCGAGGTAAGGCTGTCTACGTCGCCAGCGGCGTGATCCGGATACCGGACGGCGCGCTGCCGGAACGCCTCAAACTGATCTTCGATGCCGTCAGTCAGATCGCCGGGCAATACCGGCCCGAACAGATGGCGATTGAAAACGTGTTTATGTCCAAGAGTGCCGGTTCGGCCCTGAAGCTGGGGCAGGCGCGGGGCGCGGCTATTGTTGCCGCCGCCAATGCGGGTCTGCCGGTGGCCGAGTACGAGGCGCGCAAAGTGAAGCAGGCGGTGGTGGGCACCGGGGCGGCGGACAAGCTTCAGGTGCAACATATGGTGAAAACCCTGTTGTCACTGCCGGCCGCGCCGCAAGAAGACGCCGCCGATGCGCTGGCCGTGGCGCTTTGCCATATGCATACCATGCAGACCTTGGTTCAGACCGCTGGCGGCGCCCGCACCAGCTTCCGCCGCGGTAGATTAACGATTCGATAGACAGACGCGGGGCGGATGGCAGTGCCCTTGCCTCGGAGTGAGAAGCGAATGATAGGAAGACTGAGCGGCACTCTGGCCGCAGTGCAACCGCCACTGCTACTGGTGGATGTACAGGGGGTGGGCTATGAAGTGCTCGCGCCTATGACCACTGTTTTCGAACTGCCCCCACAGGGACAACAGGTCCAGTTGCACACCCATCTGGCGGTCTCGGAAACTGCTCAAACTCTGTATGGCTTTCTCCGCGAAGCGGACCGCCAGTTGTTTCGGACGCTGATCAAAGTCAACGGTGTGGGGCCGAAGATGGCCCTGGCGATCTTGTCTGGCCTCGATGCCGCCGCTCTTTCCCGCTGTGTGGCGGAGGACAATGTGGCCGCCTTGGTCAAAGTGCCCGGCGTGGGTAAAAAGACTGCCGAGCGCTTGATTGTCGAACTGCGAGACAAGCTGGCGCCGCACCCAGGGGAGGTCAACGATATACCGCTGATGGCCGCGGCCGCGCCGAAAGTCGATCACCTTGCCGAGGCGGAGAGCGCCCTCGCCGCGCTCGGCTACAAACCAACCGAAGCCTCCAAGATGGTGGCCCGCGCAAGCAAGGCGCAGCCGGATGCAGACAGCGCCACCCTCATTCGCCTGGCGCTGAAAAGTATCGCGCCGGCGTAATGGAAATCCGTGGCAATCATGCGCAAAGGTGACAGCGAAATGCCAAGTGAAGCAGTGTGCCGGGGGAAGAATTGCAGGCGGTCGCGTTTGCATTGCCGCCCGTGGCCGGGGAGGTTGCCGTGATTCACGCCGACCGCCTCATTACTCCCGAACCTCTAGGGCCTGCCGGCCAGGAAGAGCAGTACGACCGCGCTGTGCGCCCCAAGACGCTGGCGGACTATGTCGGCCAGCCGGTGGTACGGGAGCAGATGGAAATCTTCATTCAGGCCGCCAAATTACGCGGTGAAGCCCTGGACCACACCCTGGTGTTCGGCCCGCCGGGCCTTGGAAAGACGACGCTCGCCAACATCATTGCCGCCGAGATGGGGGTGGCCATCAAGACCACTTCCGGCCCGGTGCTGGAGAAGGCGGGGGATCTGGCTGCGCTGATGACCAACCTGGAACCCGGCGACGTACTTTTTATCGACGAGATACACCGCCTCAGTCCCCATGTGGAAGAGGTGCTCTATCCGGCGATGGAGGACTATCAGCTGGATATTATGATCGGCGAGGGGCCGGCCGCGCGTTCAATTAAGTTGGACCTGCCGCCCTTCACTCTGGTGGGAGCAACCACCCGCGCGGGGCTGCTCACCTCGCCGCTGCGGGATCGTTTCGGTATCGTACAGCGGCTGGAGTTCTACAGCGTCGAAGACCTGACCAGCATTGTGCAGCGCTCCGCTGGACTAATGGGCGTGGAAATTAATAAGGGCGGCGCACTCGAAGTCGCGCGCCGCGCCCGCGGCACGCCGCGTATTGCCAACCGCTTGCTGCGCCGGGTGCGGGACTACGCCGAGGTGAAGGGTGACGGCAGTGTCGATGCCGCCATTGCCGACGCCGCTCTGAATATGCTCAACGTGGACGCGCGGGGGTTCGATCAGCTCGACCGGCGCATGCTGCTGGCCATGATCGAGAAGTTCGACGGGGGGCCAGTGGGGATCGACAGCCTGGCCGCGGCAGTCAGTGAAGAGCGGGATACCATTGAGGACGTGCTCGAGCCCTATTTGATTCAGCAGGGCTATATTGCCCGCACACCACGCGGACGGGTGGTAACCGGGCTTGCCTATGAGCATTTTGGAATTCCCAAGCCGGCCAGCAAATAAAGAGTGGCTCTTCGGTGCAATCAGTATTTTGTAAGGAATAGGGGTGAAAGAAGCTTTTAGTATCCCCATCCGCGTTTATATCGAAGACACGGATGCGGGTGGAATCGTTTACTACGTCAATTATCTGAAGTATATGGAGCGCGCGCGCACAGAACTGGTCCGCTCCCTCGGCTATGATAAGCCGGCCATGCCTGAGCGGGGGCTGTTACTGGTGGTGCACTCTGCGGAAATACAGTACCGGCGCTCGGCGCGCCTGGACGACACGTTGCGGGCCACGGCAGCGATTGGCAAACTGGGGCGCGCCGCGGTGACCTTCGAACAGAAGATCTGGCGCGACGATGAAATTATTTGCGAGGGTGTGGTCAAAGTCGCTTGCGTATCGGATGACACCCGCAAGCCCTGTGCGCTTCCCGAACCCATTTATTCAGCATTAAAGGCAGCTATTTAAAAGATGAACGCCGGTGAACAACTTTCCCTCTGGGGGCTGATACAGAATGCCAGCCTGCTGGTGCAACTGGTGATGTTGCTTCTGTTGCTGGCCTCGGTGGTTTCCTGGGTAATGATTATCCAGCGCGGGCTCTACCTCTCCCGCGCGAAAAAAGCACTGACTACTTTCGAGCGCCGATTCTGGTCCGGCGCGGACCTAAATCAGCTCTTCCGCGAGGGCAATGCCCGCGCTGAACGCGGCAGGACCGACGGCGTAGAATCCCTGTTCCGTGCCGGCTTCACCGAGTTCACCCGGTTGCGGCAGCAGGGGCGAAGCAGCCCCGAAGCGGTGATGGAGGGCACCGAGCGGGCCATGCGGGTTGCCATGTCGCGGGAACAGGAGAAAGTGGAGATGAACCTGCCGTTTTTGGCGACTGTCGGCTCGGTGAGTCCCTATATCGGCCTCTTCGGTACCGTTTGGGGCATTATGAATTCCTTCCGCGGCCTGGCCACCATGCACCAGGCCACTATTGCCACGGTCGCGCCCGGGATTTCCGAGGCCCTGGTGGCCACAGCCATGGGCCTGTTCGCGGCCATCCCCGCGGTAATGGCGTATAACCGCTACTCGGCCAAGGCAGAATGGTTGCTGTCCAGTTACGAGACCTTTGCCGAGGAGTTCTCCTCGATCCTGCACCGCAAAGTGCACGCAAGCTGAGCGGATAGGCGAACCCATGAGTGTTTTTCGCAAGGGCGGCAAGCGCAAACTGGTCTCCGAGATCAATGTCGTGCCCTACATAGACGTGATGCTGGTACTGCTGATCGTCTTCATGGTCACCGCACCCCTGCTGATGCAGGGCGTCAAAGTGGATTTGCCGGACGCCCCCTCGGCGCCCATTGAGGACACCGACGAGGAACCTTTGATCGTATCTGTGCGCGCCGACGGCACCTACTATTTAAATCTGGGGGAAGATGAAAAGGCCCCCAAGCCGCTGGCGGAGATCAAGGAAACTGTGGCTAAGGTTTTGCGTCAAAAACCCGACACGCCAGTACTTGTGTGGGGGGATACGGACGCGAAATACGGTTTGATCGTCAGCGCCATGACCCACTTGCAGCAGGCCGGCGCCCCCAGCGTGGGCCTGGTGACCGAGCCGCCGCAGGAATAGGACTGCATGAATAACGCCAGCTCCTATTTTCTACCGGTTGTTATCAGCTTGCTCTTCCACGGGCTGCTGATTGCGGTGCTCAGCTTCGGCTGGGAAGCCAGGGAACCCGAGCGCAAGCCGATGCCGCAATTTGTGCAGGCCAAGCTGATCAGCGCGGAGGCGTTGACACCGAAAAAGGCCGCGCCGCCCAAGGTGGATCTGCGCGAGCAGCGCCGCCAG
The DNA here is from genome assembly GCF_001617625.1 of Microbulbifer thermotolerans. NCBI lineage: Bacteria > Pseudomonadati > Pseudomonadota > Gammaproteobacteria > Cellvibrionales > Microbulbiferaceae > Microbulbifer > Microbulbifer thermotolerans. The sequence goes on from NZ_CP014864.1 coordinate 801,542, forward strand.
CGGGAACTGGAACGCCAGCGCAAAGCAGAAGCGGAGAAGAAGCGCCGCGCAGCTCTGGAGCGCAAGAAAAAGGAAGAGGCCGAGCGCAAGAAGAAGGCCGAGGAGGCCCAGCGCGAAAAAGAGCGCAAGGAACGGGAGCGCAAGGAAAAAGAGCGCCGTGAACAGTTGGAGCGCGAGCGCCAGAGCGCTTTTGAAGAGGCGCTCGAGGAAGAGGAAGAGCTGCTCGAAGCGCGCGAGGACACCCAGGCAGTGATGTCCGTGGCCCAGGCGATCCAGCAGCGCATCGAATCGGTGCTCAGCTGGCCCCCCAGCGCGCGCAATGGGATGGTGACGGAAGTGAAAATTAACTTTGTGCCCACTGGTCGTGTGGTCGCCGCTAATATCGTCAAGAGCAGTGGCAACGCCGCTCTGGACCGCGCGGTGCTCACCGCGGTGCGCAAAGTGGAAGTATTCCCCGAGGTCGCTGAGGTGGCCCGGGAGGAACCGGCGCTATTCGAGCGCCAGATACGCACAACACAATTGATATTCAGAGTCGAAGGCTTGCGCCAATGATGAGAAGACTGACCTTGATGTTGACCTGTGCCGTTACCAGCTGGCTGTTCGCTGCCGTTGCTCAGGCGCAGCTGGTGGTGGAAATTACCCGCGGAAGCCAGGACCCGACCCCGATCGCGGTGTCACCTTTTAACTGGTCCGGCAGCGGTGTCTTGCCTGAGGATGTATCCGGCATTATTTCCGCGGACCTGCGCCGCAGCGGCCTCTTCGCACCGGTGCCCCAGGAGGACATGCTGTCCTTTCCCAAGACACCGGAAGAGGTGATTTTCCGCGATTGGCGCATATTGGGTACGGAATATGTGGTAACCGGCCGCATAGAGCCCCAGGCGCAGGGCTACCTGCTCACCTTTGATTTGGTGAATATCTTCGGCCAGAACAAGATGTTCACCAAGCAGGTCAGTGGCGGCAGCCAGCAGCTGAGGGATATCGCCCACCGCGCGGCGGATGAAATCTTCGAGGCGATTACCGGTATCCGCGGCGCCTTCTCCACGGAAATGATCTATGTGCTGGAGCAGACCCGCGGCGGACGGCCCAGCTACGCACTGATGCGGGCGGATATCGACGGCGCGCGGGCGCGTGAGATCCGACGCTTCAACGCACCGGTGATGTCGCCCATGTGGTCGCCGAATGGCCAAGAGGTAGCCTATGTCTCTTTTGAAACCGGGCGCCCGGCTATCTTCCGGGAAAACCTGCGCACTGGCGCGCGTCAGCAATTGACCAACTTCAAAGGACTCAACAGTTCTCCCAGTTGGTCTCCGGATGGAACCAAAATGGCCATGGTCCTCTCCAAGGACGGCAATCCGGAGATTTATGTCCTGGATTTGATTAGCGGCAAGTTCACCCGTATGACCCGGCACTTCGCCATTGATACCGAGCCGAATTGGATGCCAGACGGCAAATCGCTGGTGTTCACTTCGGATAGGGGAGGTAAGCCACAAATTTACCAATTGACTCTTGCCACTGGTCAAGTAGACCGCTTAACCTTCGACGGTGACTATAACGCTCGGCCGCGTGTGTCTCCCGACGGGAAAACGCTGGTAATGGTACATCGCAGCAGGGGGGTGTTCACGATTGCGACGATGGATATCAATACCGGCAGAATGCGTGTCCTCACAGAGACGACCCTGGATGAATCCCCCAGCGTAGCGCCCAACGGTGCGATGCTGATGTACGCCACCAAGCGGGGGAGTAAAGGTATTCTGGCGGCGGTATCATTGGATGCCGGCGTGAAGTACAGCCTGCCGTCCCAGCGGGGTGACGTGCGGGAGCCGGCGTGGTCGCCTTACTTTGATTGATCTTTGCTTTGTTGAAGAAACTGCCCACCAAACCAGTTTTGGCGGGCGTGTAGTGCGATAAGCAAGCGTCTTACTGGATCTTTTGATAACACTAAAAGCGGAGTAGCTTATGTTGAAATCAGTAAAAACCGGCCTGGGTCTGGCCTTTGTTCTGGCGGTAATGAGCGGTTGTTCCAGCACCGATACCGAAACCAGCGGACAGCAGCAGGAGGTGGTTGACCAGACTCCGGAGCCGGTGGTTGAAGCTCCTGTTACCGAAACAGTGGCACCGCTGGACAATGTAGTCTACTTTGACTTCGATCAGTCCCTGTTGAAACCCGAGACCCGTGATTTGCTGATTCAGCACGCCGAGCGTCTGCGCGGAACCAGCACTCAGGTGCGCCTCGAGGGTCACGCTGATGAGTTGGGTACTCGCGAATACAACCTGGCTCTGGGTGAGCGCCGCGCCAACGCCGTGCGCGATTTCCTGGTTCTGCAGGGTGTAGATGCCGCTAACCTGGAAGTGATCAGCTACGGTGAAGAGCGCCCGGCTGTACCCGGCTCCAGTGAAAGTGCCCGTGCGATGAACCGTCGTGTAGAGATCAACTAATCGCCAATGGATGCCAATGGCCTTAACGATTAGAAGTATTGCGATTGCCGCAGCCATGCTGGCTGCGGCATCGCCCGTATTTTCCCAGGCGCCGATTGTCGACCTGTCCAGTGACAGTGACCGGCAATCGGCGCCTGCGTATCCGGACTCATCCTCGTCTGATGTGGCCACTTACCCCGCGCCGATCTCCGGTAATACGCAGTTGGTGCGTGCGCCGGTGTCCCCCCAGCGTCAGGCGCAGGCTGGGAGCCAGGCTGATGCCTACTACCAGATGCAGGTATTGCAGCAGGAAGTCCAGACGCTGCGCGGAGCGGTGGAAGAACTGCGCCATGAAGTCAAGCGCCTGAAACAACAGCGCACCAATGACTATATGGATTTGGACCGGCGTATTGCCCGTCTTGCGGGCACTCAGCCTGCCGAGCAGCCGCCGGAGGATCAGGGCGCCGAAAACAGCCCCGGAGGTACCGGCACGGCCGCTCCCGCACCGGCGGTGGCGGCCAGTGGGGACGAGCACGACCGCTACCAAGCGAGCTTTGGTCTGGCCCGCAGCGGCGACTACGACGGGGCCAGTGCCGAGTTCAAGCGTCTGCTGAAGGACTACCCGAACGGCAAGTATGCGCCCAATGCCAACTATTGGCTGGGCGAGATAGCGCTGGTGCAGGGCAACCTGGAAGAGGCGCGCCAGTGGTTTGTCGCACTACTTGATGGCTACCCGAATTCCACCAAGGTGTGGGATGGGCGCTACAAATTGGGTACCGTCTACCATCAGATGGGGGAACAGGAAAAGGCCCGCGAACTCTTAGAGCAGGTGGCTGCGAGCGATGCCCGGGCCTCGGGCCTGGCAAAGCGCTACCTGGAAGAGAACTTCTGACGAGTAGCTGGTCCTCCGCTGGTTTTTTGAGCACGAAAGCTCTATGATCCCGCGCCCGGGCGGCATAAGCCGCCCGGGCGTTTTTTTTATCTGTGGTGAATATGCCCGATCTCTCTACAGAATCACTGCGCATCAGTGAAATTTTCTACTCCCTTCAAGGGGAGGCACGGGAGTCCGGCCTGCCCTCGGTATTCGTTCGCCTGACCGGCTGCCCCCTGCGCTGTACCTACTGTGACTCCGAGTACGCGTTTTACGGCGGTGAACGTATGACTTTGGAGCAAATCTTGCAAAAGGTGGACAGTTACCCGGCGCGTTACGTCTGTGTCACCGGTGGCGAACCGCTGGCGCAACCTAACTGCCTACCTTTGCTGAGCGCTCTCTGTGATGCCGGCTACCGGGTATCCCTGGAAACGAGCGGCGCCATGCCGGTGGAGCAGGTGGATAAGCGGGTATCCCGCGTCGTGGACCTCAAGACGCCGGCTTCCGGAGAGCAGCAGCGCAACCGTATGGAAAACATTCAAGCTCTGGGCAGGGGCGATCAGATTAAGTTCGTAATCTGCGACCGGAAAGATTACGAGTGGGCCAGGTTCACACTGGACCAGTACCGTCTGCACGAGCGGGTGGGGGAAGTGCTTTTTTCCCCCAGCTATGAACAGCTGCAGCCCCGCCAATTGGCCGAGTGGATTCTCGAAGATGGCCTGCCGGTGCGTATGCAGCTGCAGCTGCACAAATTGCTTTGGGGGGATATCCCCGGCGTATAGTTCCGATATACAGCGATCAGATTCAGCGAGGAAGGTTATGACCGCAAAAAAAGCCGTAGTCCTGCTTTCTGGCGGCCTGGATTCCGCCACGGTGTTGGCTATGGCCCGTGCCGAAGGTTACGAATGCTATGCCCTGGGGTTCGATTACGGCCAGCGCCACAGCGCTGAATTGGTGGCGGCACAGCGGGTGGCGGCGGATCTGGGAGCCCGCGAACACAAGGTGGTCAAGCTCGACTTGCGCGCTATCGGCGGCTCGGCGCTGACGGATGACAATATTGCCGTGCCGGAAGAGGAAACCAGCGGTATTCCGGTGACCTACGTCCCCGCGCGCAATACCGTTTTTCTGTCCATTGCCCTGGGGTGGGCGGAGGTGTTGGAAGCGCGGGATATATTCGTTGGCGTCAATGCGGTGGACTACTCCGGCTATCCGGATTGCCGTCCAGAATATATCGATTCCTTTGAGAAAATGGCCAATCTGGCCACCCGCGCTGGGGTAGAGGGGCACAAGCTCCGTATCCGCGCGCCGCTGATGCATATGAGTAAGGCAGATATTGTGCGCCGCGGTACTGAACTCGGTGTGGACTACAGTCTGACGGTGTCCTGCTATCAGGCGCGGCCCGACGGCGGGGCCTGCGGCCGCTGTGACAGCTGCCGCTTGCGCGCGGCTGGATTCGCAGAGGCGGGGCTGGCCGATCCCACGGTTTACGCCGGCTGAGCCCCGTTGTGCCGGAGCTGTGCACACTGCGGTTTATCCTCCGCTGAGTGGCCAATTGGGAAAATATTTCCGGGGCTCGCGCGATTCGGACCCTAACCCCTTAAATTCTCTGGATTTTTTGCTGCCAGGTATTGTGTTTTGGAAATAGATCCGTAAGATACGCAGCTCCTTTAGCGAGGTAGCCAAGGGTCGTTAGCTCAGTTGGTAGAGCAGTTGGCTTTTAACCAATTGGTCGCTGGTTCGAGTCCAGCACGACCCACCATTTTCCCAAGGCCTGTCACTGACAGCCTTTTTTCAGCTTCGATCTCCGATTGGAAATCGAGCCTGTAGTCTCAACGGGTCGTTAGCTCAGTTGGTAGAGCAGTTGGCTTTTAACCAATTGGTCGCTGGTTCGAGTCCAGCACGACCCACCATCTTTCTTCCCCGTTACTAGTTCTCGCATAGACGATATCGTTTTCGATGGGTTCGCTGAGATCCTCTCTCCCAAGTGGTGCAAAAGTCAGGCCTCAAACCGCTATAATGGCGCTTTTCGTCAGTGGTTAGTGAGTAATGAGCCAGAAATCCACCCCCGCAGAGTCCGTCCATGCCGATCCCCGGGCCCTTGTGCAGGCGCACTTGGCGGAGCCGGCTGTGCGCAATCACAGTGAGGACGAATTAGTACTGTGGCGCGAGCGCATTAAGCGTCTGCTCAAGGAGCAGAATGCAGTACTGGTGGCTCACTACTACACAGACCCGCTGATTCAGGCCTTGGCGGAGGAGACCGGTGGTTGTGTTTCCGATTCCCTGGAAATGGCGCGTTTCGGCGCCCAGCACCCGGCGGACACCCTGATTGTCGCCGGGGTGAAGTTTATGGGGGAAACCGCCAAGATTCTGACTCCCAACAAACGGGTGCTGATGCCGACTTTGGAGGCCACCTGCTCCCTGGATCTGGGCTGTCCCCCCGAAGCGTTCGCGGCTTTCTGCGACGCGCACCCGGATCGCACTGTCGTGGTCTACGCAAATACCTCCGCCGCGGTCAAGGCGCGCGCCGATTGGGTGGTGACATCCAGTATTGCGCTGGATGTGGTGGACTACCTGGATTCCCGCGGCGAGAAGATTATCTGGGCACCCGACAAACACCTGGGCAGCTATGTGCAGCGGGAGACGGGGGCGGATGTGCTGCTGTGGGATGGTTCCTGCATTGTGCACGAGGAGTTTAAGGCCAAAGGGGTACTCGACCTGAAAGCGCTCTACCCGGATGCTGCAGTGTTGGTACACCCGGAATCGCCCGCGTCTGTGGTGGAGCTGGCGGATGTGGTGGGCTCGACCTCTCAGATTATCAATGCCGCCAAAACCCGGCCGGAGAAGCGCTTTGTGGTTGCCACGGATCAAGGCATTTTCTACAAAATGCAGCAGCAGTGCCCGGACAAGGAGCTCATCATCGCACCCACCGCCGGTGCCGGCGCTACCTGTCGCAGCTGTGCTAACTGTCCGTGGATGGCGATGAATTCACTGGAGAACCTGTGCGGGGTGTTGGAGCGCGGCGATAACGAGATATTCGTGGACCCGGAACTGGGCCGGCGCGCGATGATTCCGCTACAGCGCATGTTGGATTTTCGCAAGCCGTAAGGCGGACACGCAGAGGATCGTAAAAGAGCGGCCACTGGCCGCTCTTTTGGTTTATCCGGTGGGACTCAGAGCTCCTTTGCCTTCTCCTGCATTTTGATTACATCCTTTATCCGCTGTTCCAGAATTGCGTGGGTCTGGTAGTCATTCTTGGCCAGGCGGATACCGTGGCGCAGGTGCTGCAGTGCCTTGTCGAAGACGCCGTTCAGAATATAGTACTCCGCTCTCGCTTCGTGCACCCCGACAATGTCTCCCGCCAGACCGTGGGTCTCGGCGAGTAGGTACCAGACCGCCGGATCTTTTCTTCGCACCCGACTGTGCTTGGCTAGGATACGCTCCGCGGCCAAGTAGTTGCCGGCTTTGAACTGGGCGTTGGCGAGTCCCATGATCAGGGCGTGATCGCCGGGGTTTTTATTCAGTGCCCGCTGCAGACGGCTGGTGGCGCTGGCGTAGTCCTGACGGGCCAGGTCGATATCGGCGCGCGCGAGAACGAAAGCATCCTTGTCCGGCTCTTTGTCCAGCAGGGGTTGCAGTGTGTCCAGCGCTGAATCGGGCTTGCCGGCGGCGATCTGCGCAAGAGCCAGGCCGTAGCGGGCTGCGTCCTCGTTGTCGTTGATACCGTTGAGTTCTGCCTGAAAGCGCTTTACGGCCTGTTGCGGTGTAGCTTCAGCGGCTACACGGATGCGGGCTCGCATCAGGTGGTAGTCGCGGCCGTTGCGGGGGGTGACATCCGGCATGCGGCTGGCGCGCAATTTTGCGTCGGCGATACGCTTTTCGGTCACCGGGTGCGTGAGCAAAAACTCCGGCGGGCGCTGATAGTAGCGGGTGGCCTTCAGCATTTGCTCGAACATTTCGCCGGCGGCCTCTGGGTCCATGCCCGCCTTGGCCAGCGTTTCAATTCCAATTCTGTCTGCCTCCTGCTCATTTTTGCGCGAGAAACGCAGCTGGTTGTCCAGCGCCGCCGCCTGGGTGGCGGTCATGGCCGCGATGCCGGCGTCGCCACCGGCGGTGGCAGCCAGCACCAGAGCCCCGAGCATTCCGGCCAGGGTGGGAATCGTGCTGTTGCGCTGTGCTTCGAGAGAACGGGCGTAGTGGCGTTGACTCAAGTGCGCCAATTCGTGGGCGAGTACAGACGCGAACTGGTCTTCGTTTTCGGCAAACAGGAACAGCCCCGTGTGTACGCCAACGACACCACCAGGCACGGCAAAGGCGTTCATGGTGTCATTCAAGACCACCACCACATCCAGGGATTTATCTTCCAGGGGGGCGTATTCGGCCAGATTTTTGAGGGTTCTTTCTACATACTGCTGCAGCAGAGCATCGTTAGAGGTGCGCACCTGGCTGCGGAACATGCGCAGCCACATCTGCCCGAGTTCTTTCTCCCGCGCCCGGGACACCAGGGCACTGCTGCTGTCCCCTAGTTCGGGAAGGCGGATCTCGTCGTCCGTCGCCGCGGCGAGCGGAGTTCCCCCGAGCAGTAACCCCATTCCCAGCGCCGCCAAGCCATTGCTGAAGCGCTGCCGAAGTGGGCGGCGATTAACGGTATGGATGTCGATCATTGCTGCTTACTGCTCAGTTTGCTTTGAAGAATAATAGCGGAACACTATACGCAACCCTGTCGAACTGTCGAGGTTTTGACCAGGCCCCCAGATAAAGGTTCTGCAGCGCATTGCAAAGAACCGTGAAGCCCGTCCATAAATACACTGCTCTGAGAGTGGGGATTCCCATCCGGGATCCGCGCTATAATCCGCCGCACTTTGCAATCTCTATGACCGCAGACCCAATGACAGTATCCCCCGCCGAAAACAAGCCGCGCCCCGGGCGGGAGCGGGAAGTGACCGTGGATGCCCGCGGCCTGCGCTGTCCCCAGCCGTTACTGGCCATGCGCCGCGCTCTGCGCGAGCACCCGGTGGGAACGCTGGTGCGGGTGCTGGCTACCGATGAAGGCTCCTGGCGCGACTTTCACAGCTTCGCTCAGCTGAGTGGTGTGCCGCTAGTGAAGGCCGAGCGGCGTAGTGATGGCTACTGTTACTGGCTGCGTGTCGGCAAATAACGAGAGTGTCTATGCTGACGATCGTCAAAAACTGGATAAACCGCTATCTCGGTCAGGAAGAGGTGGTTCTGCTGGTGTTGCTGTTACTGGTGGCACTGGTGGCTATGGCCACGCTGGGGCAGGTGCTGGCTCCGGTACTGGCGGCACTGGTGATTGCATTTCTGATGCAGGGAATGGTACAGCGGCTGAAATCCTGGAAGGTGCCCCATTGGCTCGCGGTGAGTATCGCCTGTCTGGTGCTGGTGGGCACTATTGTCGGGCTGTTTCTGGTGGTTTTGCCGATCATATGGCGCCAGTCGGTGCGGCTGTTCGCTGAGCTGCCTAATATGATTGACCAGGGGCAGGAGCTGCTGTTGTTGTTGCCGGAACGCTACCCCCGCCTTGTTACCGCAGAGCAGATCGATGAGCTTTTCAACACTCTGGGTAGTGAGCTGGGTACCGTCGGCCAGACGCTGTTGACCTTTTCCCTGACCAATCTACCGATACTGGCCGGCTTGCTGATCTACGCGGTAGTCGTGCCCATTCTCGTGTTTTTCTTTTTGAAGGATTCGGACAAGCTGATCCGCTGGTGTGTGTCTTTTTTACCCAGTGAGCGGCCGATGCTACGCCAGATATGGCACGAGATGAACGACCAGGTGGCCAACTATGTGCGCGGCAAGGTGATCGAGATTGGCATTGTGGCGGTGGTCAGCTACGCCGCATTCCTGCTTCTCGGCGTCAACTATGCGCTGTTGCTGGCGGTGGCCGTAGGGCTCAGCGTTCTTATTCCCTATATCGGCGCCGCGGTGGTGACTATTCCGGTGGCGGCTATCGGCCTTTTCCAGTGGGGTTGGAGCAGTGAGTTCTTTTATTTGATGCTCGCCTACGGTGTTATTCAGCTTCTTGATGGCAATGTGTTGGTGCCACTTCTGTTTTCCGAGGCGGTCAATCTGCACCCGGTGGCTATTATCCTTGCAGTTCTCTTTTTTGGTGGCATTTGGGGCTTCTGGGGCGTCTTTTTTGCCATACCGCTGGCGACCCTGCTCAAGGCGATTATAAATGCCTGGCCGACAGCGGATCACCAGGCTGAGTGGCAGGCAAGGGAGAGCGCGGAACTGGACAGTGATGAACAGCAGCAGTCCTGAAAAACGCCATTTGACGCGCTCCTCTGTCCCGCACCTCGGGGCTTTTGCTAAAATCCCGCGCTTCTTTTTGGCCCATCCCGAATAGGAATGCCCCATGAGCCTTGCCGACAAAGTACTGGCGGTCAACGACGATCTGCCGATCCGCACCGACAAACCTGTTCACAGCGGCAAAGTCCGCTCGGTCTACTGGCTGACTGAAAAAGACAGCCGCCGCCTGATCGAAGAGAAGGGCTACGCGGTTGCGCCGGATGCCCCCCTCGCGGTCATGGTGATTTCCGACCGCATCTCTGCTTTCGACTGCATCTGGACGGGTGAAGGCGGCATGCGCGGTGTGCCCGGCAAGGGCGCGGCGTTGAATGCCATCTCCAACCACTGGTTCCAGTTGTTCAAGGAGCGCGGTCTGGCGGACAGCCATATTCTGGATATTCCCCATCCACTGGTGTGGATTGTGCAAAAGGCGCGCCCGGTTATGATCGAGGCCATCGCCCGCCAGTACATCACCGGTTCCATGTGGCGCGCCTACCAAAAAGGCGAGCGCACTTTCTGCGGCATAGAAATTCCCGATGGCCTACAGAAGGATCAGAAACTGCCGGAACTGCTGATCACGCCATCCACCAAAGGCATACTCAAGGGTATTCCCGGCGTGCCGGAGGCGGATGATGTGAACATTACCCGCACCAATATCGAGGAGAACTTTGCGGCCTTCAACTTCCGTTCCAAGAGCGATATCGATCTTTACGAGCAGCTCTTGAAAGAAGGGTTTGATGTGATTTCCGCAGAGCTGGAGAAGCTGGATCAGATCTTCGTCGACACCAAATTCGAATTCGGCTATGTAACCGACGCTGAGGGCAGGGAAAAGCTGATCTATATGGATGAGGTGGGAACGCCGGACTCCTCCCGTATTTGGGACGGTGAACAGTACCGCAACGGCAAAGTGGTGGAAAAATCCAAAGAGGGTTTCCGCCAGGCGTTGCTCAACCACTTCCCGGACCCGGATATCCTGCTCAACAAAGACCGTATGCCCGAGCGCCAGGCCCTGGCTCGCGACAACGAATTGCCCGCGGCCATGTTGATGGATGTGTCTGCAACTTATGTGGACATCGCGGAAAAAATTACCGGCAAAAAGTTGGAGATCTCTGAAAATCCCAAAGCGGAACTGATCGCGATACTGCGCGACCACTATGGCCTGATCGATTAGACCTTCTGATCGCCCAGCTTATGGGGGTGTTTCATTCCCGCATGAGCAAGTCAGGTGACGGGGTGGGTATTTTGAAACCGCCGGATACATGGAAGTATCCGGCAGAGTTGCAGGCAAGTGCTCACACTTTTCCGAAGGCTCTATGATCATGTTGGAGCGCCTGCATGGTCTCGGTGTCAACAGGTGCTAATCAGTGGTTCCCCAGCCGCTGACCGCGGTAGATTTTCTTCGTCGTACCCATCTGTCCGGCCGCACAGTGTTCGGCCATTGTCTCGCCATAGATGAGTTCGTAGATATCCCGTTTGCGGGGCTCTTCCTGCAATATTGGGTGGCCGCGGTACAGGCGCGGTGGCGCTTCCTCTCCAGTGGTGAAGGGGGCGCCCCTGCGGGCCTCCAGCGCACTGATCATCTGCCGGGTTTCGCTGTCGATGGTTTTGTCCCGTGCCCGGGCCAGCTGAGCTTCGAATCCGTAGTCCGCAAATTGCAGAGTAATACCAAATTCGGCTTTCAGGCGTTTGCGCAGCTTGCGCAATAAGGTCAGTACTTCCGAGTTCATCAACCAGTGGTTGTTGGCCACGATTCCCTCCCCCTTTTATGACGTTTGTGCATTGAGTCCAGCAAGTTCCGGGCCAATTTTCTGTGCAGGTTGGGGATGCGGATGCTGTCATACCGCTGTCGATATCGGTATGATCTGCGTCCTATCGCCCGCAGGTTAATTGTTTCAAAGAGTTTTGAATGGAGCCCACCTACGAGATCCGCAGCGGTGCCCTGGCGGGGTTTACGCTGCTGGTGCCGCGTCTCGGCGGCGACCCGGCCGCACTCTTGGCACGGGTGGGGCTGCCGGCAGACTGCATGCGCCGCCCGGATCTCTTGATCCCCATTGCAACCCTGACAAATCTGTTGAATCTCTGCGCCGAAGAGCTGGAGTGCAGCGATTTTGGTCTGCGCTTGGCGAGTATGCAGGGCGTGCGTATTCTCGGTGCACTGGGCAAGCTGGTGCTCGATTGTGTGGATCTGCGCAGGGCATTGGCGGTGACGCAGCGCTATATGGCTCTGCATAACCAGGCGGAGCACTGGCGTATCCGCGTGGAGAGGGGCCGCGTGTTGGCACGGCGCTTTGACCACTTCCGTGATACGCCAGCCGCGGCGCAATACAGGGATCTGTCCCTGGGGGCTGGGTATCGGCTGATCCGGGATCTGGCGGGAGAGGACATTCGTCCGCTGCAGGTACACTTCCGGCAGGGGCCGGTGTCCACGATGCAGCAATACCGGGACTTCTTCCACATAGAGCCTCAGTTTGGCCAGCCCCACGATTGCCTAGTGTTCAGCGCGGACATCATGCAGCGGCCACTGCGCACACCGGGGGACAGTCTCGAGCGGTACTTCGATGAGTTCACGCAGCAGCTATTGGAAAAGCACCGGGGAAGCCTGGCCGCGCAGGTACGTGCGTTGATATTGCAGACGCTGGGTGCGCAGCGTCACAGCTTGACGCAGATCTCCCGCCTGATCGGTATACCGTCGCGGACGCTGCAGCGGCACCTGCAACAAGAGGGCACCGGTTTCAAGCAGTTGCTGCAGGATGCCCGTATGGAGACAGCACGCTGGCACTTGCGCGCCTCCAACATTGACATCAATTTGCTCTCCGCCGTGCTCGGATACACGGAAATCAGCGCATTTTCCAAGGCATTCCGCACCGCACATGGCCTTTCGCCCTTGCAGTGGCGTAAAAAGCAGCGTGAAAAGGACTAATACTCGCTGTTCCGGGCAATAGCACCGGTTTATGCTGGCGATTCACGCGAAACAAGAGCTTCTTGTAAAAGCGACCCAATAGCAGCTGCTGGGCCGCCGCGGTTTGGAATGCCGGTGACTCCCGACCGGGTCCGTTCATTCCCGCCCGATGCCTTCGCAATCCATTAACAGCGTCTTCGACCCCAGGTCCTGGGGCGAGCGCCACCGCAGCCTGAACCTCTACGGGTAACACTATGAATCTGGAACGGTTAAATAGCACCAAATGTTTCGACGGCCTGCAACAGCAGTTTGCGCATCAGTCGGAAGTGCTCGACTGCAAAATGCGTTTTTCCATTTTTCTGCCGCAGGCGGCGGAAGTGGAGAAAGGGCATCGTTTCCCCGCGGTCTACTGGCTGTCGGGTCTCACCTGCACCGACGAAAACTTCAGTGTGAAAGCGGGGGCGCAAAGAGCTGCGGCGGAACTCGGGATTGCACTGGTGATTCCGGACACCAGTCCGCGGGGTGGGCAGGTGCCTGACGATCCGGATTTCGCTTTGGGGCAGGGGGCCGGTTTTTATCTGAATGCCACACAGGCACCTTGGAGCGCGCACTACCGGATGTACGACTATATTGTGCACGAGCTGCCGGCGTTGATTGAACGGAACTTTCCCGTCAGCGGGCGCAGGGGCATTGCCGGGCACTCCATGGGTGGCCACGGTGCCCTGGTAATCGGGCTGCGCAATCCGCAGAGTTACACTTCCATTTCTGTTTTCAGTCCCATTAGCAATCCGATGGCTTGCCCCTGGGGCGAGAAAGCGTTCAATGCTTATCTGGGAGCCGACAGGTCCAGCTGGAAGGATTACGATGCGGCCGACCTGCTGCGTCGGGCGCCCGGGAAGTTGCCGGTGCTGGTCTCCCAGGGGGAATCGGACCCCTACCTGGAAGAACAGTTGAAGCCCCACGCACTGGAGGCCGCAGCCGAGGCAAGTGGTTATCCGCTAACAATGGAATACCACGCTGGCTATGATCACAGCTACTTCTTCGTCTCCAGCTTCATTGAACAGCACCTGCGTTTTCACGCAGATTACCTGCTGAGGAATCGCTGATAAACGCACGCTGTGTGTATTGATCAGCCGGACGCAGCCCGGCACTCACCGCGGATTTCAGCGGAGCCGCGGTCGAAGGTCTTCTCGATGATAAACCAGCCGTTGGGGCAGTAGTCGGTTTCCGCGAGAAGTTCCTCCATGCGTTCCATTGCAGCCTCCTGGGTATTATCGCGCATCTTTGCCATAGTGCCGCCGCCTTTGCCTCCGGCACCACCGCCCGGTCCGCCGCCCATGCCACCGCCCGGGCCTCCGCCTCTGCCTCCGCGGCGGCCACCGCCCATGCCGCCCTCCTGATCCGCACTCAGCTGAGCCTTGTAGGTAAAGAAGCGGTTGCCCTGATCGGAGATATGGGTAATCAGGGACTCAGAGAAGACCGGTGGCTTTTCCGGTGTGGAGCTACAACCGGCCGCCAGAGTGGCCGCCGCCAGCAGAATATAGCGTTTCATCGTTGGGTTCTCACCTTTTCTGTTGCAGTGAGGATAAGACCACGGGAAACGAATTGGTTGGGTTAAGATAGGTAAATAACTGTTAACCGGATTCATTTCGCGATGCCATCCTCTTTCACAACAGAATGCAACGTCGATCCAGCATCTTCGCCATGCCACTTGCTGTGTCGAGGCTGCGCCGTAGAATCCCAAACAGTCGCCTGAGGAGCTTCGGATTTTTTGCATATACCCTGGCCATGTTTTTTACGCTTTGGGGTAAATGCATCAGAGGCTTTTTGGCCCCTCTCTATAAAACACCATCGATAAGAGTCGCAATATGAAGAAAGGGCTATTTGTATTGTTCGGTTGTGTTTTCTCCGGACTATGTTTTGGAGAAACCCTTACAATCGAAAGAATATTTTCTGATCCGGCCTTGAGCGGTACTTCGCCCCGGGCACTCGAATATTCTCCGGATGGCAGTCGCGTGACTTTTCTGAAAGGGCGCGAGGAGGACTACAACCGTTACGACCTGTGGGAATACAACATCGCCGATGGCAAAAGCCGCATACTGGTGAATTCGGATTCCCTGCACAAGGGAGAGGAGCAGCTGTCCGATGAAGAGAAGGCGCGCCGTGAGCGCCAGCGCATCTACGGCAGCGGCATTATGGAGTACACCTGGTCAGAGAACGGAAAGTCCCTGCTGTTCCCACTCGCCGGCGATGTGTACTACTACGATCTTGAAAGGGGCACAGCGAAGCGCCTGACAGAGACAGAGGCATTTGAAACCGATGTGCGGGTATCGCCAAAAGGTCGCTATGTTTCCTTTATCCGGGATCAGAATATTTTTATCGTCGATCTGCAAACCGGTCGCGAGCGGCAACTGACCCGCGATGGCGGGGGAGCGATCAAAAACGGCATGGCCGAATTTGTCGCCCAGGAGGAAATGGACCGCATGACCGGCTATTGGTGGTCTCCGGACGAACGCCATATTGCCTACTTGCGGGTGGACGAATCACCGGTGGATGAAGTGGTGCGCAGCGAGATCTACGCGGACCGCATCGAGATGATCCGGCAGCGCTACCCGGCCGCAGGCCGCCCCAATGTGAAAATCCAGTTGGGCCTTCTCGATATCGATACCGGTAAAACACGTTGGTTAGACCTGGGAAAAGAAGAGGATATCTACATCCCCAGAGTGGACTGGGCGCGGGATGATTTGCTCAGTTATCAATGGCAGAACAGAAGTCAGCAGAAACTGGAACTGCGCTTGTATGACCTCACCAGCGGTAAAACCCGCAAACTGCTTACGGAAACCAGCGATACCTGGGTCAATCTGCACGACGATCTGCACTTTCTCAAAGACAGTGACAGCTTTATCTGGTCCTCTGAGCGCGACGGCTACAAGCACCTCTATCTCTACGATCTGAAGGGCAAACTGTTGCGGCAGCTCACTGAAGGCGACTGGGCCGTGGATGAGCTCTCGGCGGTGGATGAAGAGAGAGCGCTGCTGTATTTCACTGGCCGCAAGGATACGCCGCTGGAGCGTCATCTCTACGCGGTGGACTTGAACGGCAAAGAGGGCGTGCGCAGAGTTTCCCGGCGCGCCGGCATGCACGGCATTGCATTTGCCAAGGACGCTTCCGGCTATATCGACAAATTCTCCAGCATTACGACACCACCCCAGGTCAGCCTACACCGTGCCGATGGTGAACGGATAACCTGGCTGGAGGAGAACGCGGTGGTAAAAGGCCACCCACTGTATCCCTACAAAAAGGACTGGATAGTTCCGGAGTTCGGCAGTTTCAAAGCGCCGGAGGGGCACCAGCTCTATTACCGCCTGTACAAACCAGCGGGCTTCGACGCCAAGAAAAAATACCCTGTTCTGGTATTTCTTTACGGTGGTCCCCATGCGCAGCTGGTGACCAATAGCTGGGATAGGGAATTTAATCAGTATATGGCGCAGCAGGGTTATGTGGTCTTTACCCTGGATAACAGGGGCTCAGCCCACCGCGGTACCGCTTTTGAAAATCCCATTTACAAACGCATGGGAACCGTGGAAGTGGATGACCAGGTTGCCGGGGTGAAATTCCTGCGTTCATTGCCCTATGTGGATGGTGACAATATCGGCGTTTACGGTCACAGCTATGGTGGCTATATGGCGTTGATGACCATGTTCAAGGCCGGCGATTACTTCAAGGCGGGCGTGTCCGGAGCGCCGGTAACCGATTGGACCCTTTACGACACCCATTACACCGAGCGCTATATGGGTAATCCGAATACCGATGGAGAAGAATACCAGGCCTCTTCAGTATTTCCCTATGTGGATGGTCTTAAAGGCCCGCTGCTGATCTACCATGGTATGGCGGATGACAATGTCCTCTTTACCAACACCACCAGACTGATCAAGACAATGCAGGATAAAGGCAAGCAGTTTGAGCTGATGACTTATCCGGGCAAAAAACACAGCCTGCGCGGTAAGCCGACGCGCATCCATATGTACACGATGATTGCGCGATTCTTTGACCGCCATCTGAAGTCGCGCGGATAAGTTCCAGCCTCGTCTGTAGAAAAGTGCCATCGTAAGAGCGGTGGCGCTTATGCCTGGCGGGATCGCGTGCTATGTGTATTGCTGAGAGTCGCTAGGGTAAAAAACGCTGTACCCCTCTGCTCGGGCGCCAGCTTGCAAACTGGCGCCCGGGCTTTGCAGCGCCTTCCCGGAGGTGCCGCAAGGGTCAGTCGCAATTTGCGATGCGGTGATAAAGGTGCTGTTTGAGGTAGGCGCGCTGCTTTTTGAGACTGTTGTAATGTTCGTCGTCGGTTCCGATGCCGCTGTCTTGAAGGCCGCGGATTTCCTTGTCCAAACGCTCGTATTCCCGGCTCTCGCTCAGAAACGTTAAGTCCTCAGATTTCAGTCTTCTAATGCTCTCTTCATATTCGGGAAAGTCGTTTTCTAAGGTGTGGGCGGTTATTGGCATATCGCTATCTCCCGTTTGTGCAAGTGGGCTTTCCGCGCTTCTATTTTAGTGTGCCGCGAGGGCGGTGGCTTAGCGGACAATTAATAAAAGCTAAATGATAATGACTTGCATTTAGTTTTGATGGTCACTATGATGCGCCCAAAATTGACTGGGGAAACGAATAGTGGCTTGCAAAATTGGTTTATCTGCACAACCCACATTGCTGGCGATAGCGCTCAGCCTGACTCACACCGGAACCCTGGCCCAGGAGGATCAGGCGATCGAAACCGTGGAAGTGACAGGTGAGGTCTCCGAATCTTATCTGACAGGGGAAATGGACACTGCCACTGGTTTGGGGCTTTCCAGTCTGGAGACACCTCAGTCCGTTTCCGTTATCAACCGGACACAGCTGGACGACTTCGAGCTCAACAGCCTCAATGACGCCCTGCTCGCGGTGCCCGGTATCCAGGTGGAGAGCGTTGAAACAGACCGCACTTACTACAGTTCGCGCGGTTTCGATGTCACCAACTTCCAGGTGGATGGTGTCGGCGTTCCGGCCACTTACGGTAATCTGGATGGCGAAACCGATATGGCGTTGTATGACCGCGTTGAAATCGTACGTGGCGCCAGCGGTCTGATGTCCGGTGCCGGCAACCCCTCCGCCACCGTTAATATGGTACGTAAGCGCCCCACAGAAGACTTTCAGTTGTCTATCGACGCCGTGGCCGGCTCATGGGACAAGGCGCGCCTGGAGGCGGACGCTTCTGGCACTCTGACCGAGGGCCTGCGCGGCCGTTTGGTTGTCGCCAAGGAGGAGAGGGAATCCTATCTCGACGATTACGCGATGGATAAAACCCTCATCTACGGGGTAGTGGAAAAGGATCTCGGTCAGTCCACCGTGCTGACACTGGGATCCAGCTATCAGACCAGTAATGCGGACAGCCCGCTGTGGGGTGCCTTGCCTATGCACTACACCGATGGCACGCCCACAGACTACAACGTATCCACCACCACCTCGGCGGACTGGGCCTACTGGGACAACACCGAAGCCGATGTCTTCGCGGAGCTGAAGCACACCTTTGCCAACGGCTGGGAGGCAAAGGCTTACTACACCCATGCGGAAATCGAGGGTGACAGCGAGCTGTTGTATATGTTCGGGACTCCGGACCCGGAAACAGAGGAGGGACTCTACGGCTATCCGAGTGCCTACACACTGGATGAAACCCGGGATCAATTCGATCTGCGCGTATCCGGCAGCTACAGCTTTGCCGGGCGCGAACACGATCTGCTGTTCGGCTACAACTGGGCCAAAGGCAGTGTTGAGGAGCTTTCCCTGTACGACGGCGAACTCGGTTTTCCCGCCATTGGCGACTTCAGTCAGTGGGACGGTTCCGGTATTGCGCGCCCGGTCTTCGATGACAACCCCAGCGGAAGTGATTTTGAGGATAAACAGAGCGCCTATTTCGCCGCTACCCGTGTCCATCTGATGGACAACCTGTCTTTGATCGGTGGTGCCCGTGTTGTGGATTGGAAAAGCGTTGGCGAAGGATATGGTACCAGCAAGGTCACAGAGGAGTCCGGCAAGGTACTGCCCTACGCGGGTTTGATCTACCGCATCGGTGATAATTACTCGCTCTATATCAGCCGCACTGAGACATTTATGCCTCAGGACGATCTGACCGCAGATCTGACTTATATGGACCCGACCGAAGGTGTTAACAATGAGGTGGGCGCCAAGGGGGAATTCTTCGACGGAAAATTGCAGGCCAGTATTGCCTACTATCAAACGGAGCAGAAAAACGTGGCCGAGTCTGCCGGCGAGGTTACCGATCCGTTGACTGGTGGGCCGGTGCAGGTGTACGAAGGCGTGGATTACGATAGCGAGGGGTTCGACCTGGCCCTGAGCGGTCAGCTGGCCCCTGGACTTCAAGTGGATTTCAGCTACGCCTATGTGGAAATCGATGATCAAAATGGTGAGTTAGACCGGGCTTATATCCCGCAACAAATGGTGCGTCTCTTCGCCAGCTATAGGCCACAAGTGATGGAAAATTTGAAGTTAGGGGCGGGGCTTAATTGGCAGGACGATATAGAACGCACGACCAGCGATGGATATACCGTGCAGCAGGATGCTTACGCGACAGTCCGTGCCTTTGCCAGCTACCGGGTCAATAAAAACCTGGAAATCTCCCTGAATGCCAATAATCTGACCGACGAAAAATATATCAGCAGTCTCTATTGGGACCAGGCCTTTTACGCCGCTCCGCGCAATTTCAGCGCATCGGTCAGCTGGCGTTACTGATAGCAAATGGTATGCGCGCTTTGGGATGGTGGGTTGATAGGCCCCGCCATCCTTTTTTGTTTTTCCGGATTCTGACTTCCCATGAATAAAATTTTATTCAAATTGCACAGCTGGATGGCTTTGGCCGCTTTTTTGCCGCTGCTGGTGATCTGTGTGAGTGGCAGTATTCTGGTTTTTAAGCACGAAATAGACACGCTGCTGATGGCGGAAAAGGTGCGGGTAGACACCGATGCTGGCGAACGCTTGTCACTGGACAGGCTACTTGCCAATGTCAACCAGAGCTTTCCTGACTATGAAGTGGTCGGTTGGCACCTGTTTCAGGACCCCGGACGTGCGGACCAGGTATATCTGATACAGCGCGGTAGCAGCGAATGGTCCTACGCGCTTTTGAACCAGTATTCAGGTGCAATACTGGCTGAGCCGCGCGGGCTGACGCATTATTTCACCGACTGGCTGCTCGATCTTCACTACACCCTGCTGCTGGATGACCCGGGCCTGTTGTTGACCAGTATTTTTTCTGTGCTGCTGTGTCTATTGGGGATCACTGGCTTGATATTGCACCGCAGGTTTTGGAAAAACTTTTTCACCCTGCGCTGGAAATCCCGCCTGATTGTTTACTTCAGCGACCTGCACAAAATGGTCGGTGTTATCGCCTCGCCAGTATTGTTGATTGTGGGATTTACCGGAGCCTGGTGGAATATCAGCCACTTTGCCCACGAGATAGCAGAGCATGCCGACGGTGCGGAGCACCATGTGATGCAGTCTCGCTTGTATAGTGACGACCTTTCCCTGCAGGCGCTGCAGGATGCGGCGCAGCAGCAGGTACAGGGGTTCGAAGCCACCTATATCTCGCTGCCCTGGGAACCGGGAGTCAATATCACCTTCTGGGGGGATGTACACACAGACAACCCCCTGCTCAGCCAGTATGCGAGCAGTGTCACTTACGATGCCAATTCCGGTGAGTTGATTGGCACTTTTGATATCCGCGAAGCGGGGGTGGGGGCTAAAATCATCGACAGTTACCGCCGTTTGCATTTTGGTGATTTTGCCGGCTTGGCGAGTCGCGTACTTTGGTGCGTGATCGGGCTGACTCCGCTATTGCTTGCGGTAACGGGAGGCTATATCTGGTACCGCCGGAGGGAAAAGCGTCACAATGCGCGTATGAAGAGGCGCAACAAGCGCTTGCAAGAGTTGGTGGCCTAGAAACTGTTCGCAATAGGGGGGAGTCTCCCGCTGACATGACGGGCAAAAGAAAGGCATTTCGAAACCGCCGGATGCGTCCCTGTATCCGGCGGTTTCGAAATGCCTTTCTCGTTATCTGGGCTTCTCGCCAGACTGGCGGGGGCTTGCGCTAGGCGAGCCAATCAATCAGCGCTGCCCCGCTTCTCTATGCCGGCGTCATCGCCAGTCGCGTACGGGTCTGGCGTCGCGCCAGCAGCTCGCCCAAATACATCTTCAGATATGCAGCGGCGGCGCGTTTGCCCTCCGCGGCGATCTCCTCGGTAATACACCCGAAGCGGGAATAGGAAAGCGCCCAAAAGGAGTCGTTGATGGTGATCGCCAGCAGGAATCTCTCTCGCCAATCCTGGGAGGCCGGCAGCTCGAATTCCTGCGAGATGCGTTTGAGCAGTGAATCCGCCAGGCGCAGATTATTTTCCGCCTGAAGATTGCGCAGGGCCCAGTTGGATTGCGGACCGAAATGCACCTTCAACGCTGGTAGATTTATTTCGTAGTAAGAGCGGACCAGATCGCACAGCTCGAATAACAGATCCTGCCAGCTTTCCGCCGGACCCAGTTGGGGGTGCTTGTCCAGGGCCTCACTGAAGGTCTTATAGTGACGTTCAGCCAAGGCGGTTAGACTGGCGTCCACACTGGGGAAAAAGTGGTAGACCGATGCGGCGGGAACGCCGGCCATCTGGCTGAGATTCGCGAGGGTGATTTCGCAGGAGTCCTGTTCGACGATCAGAGTTTCCAATGCATCGAGCAGTTTTTCGTACTTTTCGCGACCGTTTTTACGCTGCGGTTTGCGGGGCCTCGTGGTGTCGCGTTTCATTGAGCGCCGATCGATTTCGTTCAATGTTATTTCGCCCTTGACGGACGCCCGCAGGCGAGTGGCCTGCTGAGCGTTTCACATCCGTGTAAATTAGTTGTCATTTGATGACGCCAATTATTTACTGCGTACCAATAACGGGCAAGTACAACTTTTCCGATTTGTGGCTTAGTTCCGCCCTAATCAAAGTTTTTTGAACTAAATCATAAAAATTATTTGGTTATATTTTTCCTGCGAATAAAGTATCGAAAAAAAAGGCGCCGGACTTTGTCCGGCGCCGTAAACCACTCTCAGCGCTTCTCTTTAGTGGTATTGCAAATCCGTGGCCTTGCCATGGAATACCCGGTAAGAAAAGATCGTATAGATCAAGATCACCGGTACCACAATCAGCGCGCCGACCAGAACGAACATCAGAGACTCGGGGGCGGCTGCTGCCTGCCAGATATTCAGCTCGCCCGGCACGATTTCCGGGTAGAAGCTGAAAGCCAATCCGGTGAAGCACATCAGGAAGACCAGTAGCACGTTGATAAAGGGTAACCAGCAGTGGCGGTCGTCCACTTTTGGCAGGCGTCGCAATAGGATTTCGTTGGCGATGAAGGCAAAGAAGCAGATGATTGGTACCAGCAGTACGAACATCACCAGCGGGAAGTCAAACCAGCGGTCAAAAACACCCGGGTTCACCATCGGGTTGACTGCGGATACCGCCACGACACCGACGAAGGCTGCCCGGCCAGCGCGGCGCGTCCAGCGGATGGCGCGCTCCTGCAACTCACCCTCGGTTTTCATAATCAACCAGGCGCCACCGATATAGGCATAGGCCGCAGTAACGCCGAAGGCGCTCAGGATGGAGAAGAGTTGTGCCGGCCAGCTACTGTCAAATCCCATCACATACTGGCCCAGCATATAGCCCTGGGTCAGGCTGACAAGCAGGGAGCCACCTTTAAATGTCCTGTCCCAGGCCAGTTTGTGGTCCACCGCGGCCTTGGCGCGAAAATCGAAGGATACACCGCGCAGAATCAGGCCGATCAACATAATCGCCGTGGGGATATAGAGGTTGGTGAGCACCAAACTGTGGGCTGTGGGGAAGGCGATCAACAGCAGGCCGACTCCCAGGACCAGCCAAGTTTCGTTGGCGTCCCAGAAGGGGCCAATAGAGGCAATCATGGTGTCCCGCTGCGGCTCGTCCTGGGCGCGCATCGGCAGCAATATGCCGACGCCCAGGTCGTAGCCATCGAGGATTGCATAGACCAGTACCGCAAGGCCCATAAGGCCGATAAAAACCACTGGCAGCCAATCTGCTGCTGTCATTGCACTTGTGCTCATGCTTTACCTCCGTGCGCGGACTCTAGGGTCGGTTGCTGTTTAGAGTCGGATAGGTTGGTCAGACTGCCTTCGGGGTTGGGTTCCTTGGTCTCGAATTCCTCCACTTTCACAGATTTCAGTGCCATGACTCGCAGAGTGTGGAAATAAGCCCAGAGGAGAATGACGTAGACCACCAGGTAGAGCGTCAGGGAGAGTCCGACATTAGCCGGTGCCACCGGTGTCGCCGCTTCAGCGGTTGTGAGTATCCCGGTTACCAGCCACGGTTGGCGGCCCACTTCGGTCACATACCAGCCAGCCAGTGTCGCCAGCCAGCCGGAGGCTGTCATGGCCACTGTGGTTTTCAGTAGCCAGCCGGGCAGTTGATCGCGCCGGTACAGGTTGTAACACCCAATCCAGGCCACCAGCAGCATCAGTACGCCGAGGCCAACCATAATGCGGAAGCCGTAGAAGAGCGGCTTCACCGGTGGGTGATCGTCTCCGAATTCATTCAGGCCGGGGACTTCACCGTCCGCGTGGTGGGTGAGTATCAGGCTCGCCAATTTGGGTATGGTGATTTCCAGATGATTGGTGCGGGCCTCTTCATCGGGGATTGCGAAAAGCCTCAGTGCCGCGCCTTGTTCCGTTTCCCAAATCCCCTCCATGGCGGCGACTTTCTGTGGCTGGTGTTCGAAGGTATTGAGGCCGTGCAGGTCGCCGACAAAAACTTGCAGTGGGGCCAGTATTGCCGCCAATACCAAGCCGGTTTTGAGTGCCAGCCGCGGTGCCTGCTTTGGGTCGCCTTTAAGAATGCGGTAGGCGGACAGGCCGGCGACAAAAAAGGCCGCGGTTAATCCGGAGGCCAACAGCATATGGATCATGCGGTAGGGGAAGGAGGGATTGAAGATCACTTTCATCCAGTCGGTGGCGTGAACGACGCCATCCCGAATTTCATAGCCCGCCGGTGTCTGCATCCAGGAGTTCAGAGAGAGAATCCAAAAAGCGGAGAAGGTGGTGCCCAAGGCTACCATCAGGGCGGAGAAGGTGTGCACTTTACTGGGTACACGCTTGCTGCCGAACAACATGATGCCTAGGAAGGTCGCTTCCAGGAAAAACGCGGTCAATACCTCGTAGCCCAGCAGTGGGCCGGCGATATTGCCTACTTTTTCCATAAATCCAGGCCAGTTGGTGCCGAACTGGAAAGACATGGTAATACCGCTGACCACGCCCATGGCGAAGGTCAGTGCGAATACCTTGACCCAGAAACGGTAGGCGCGCATCCAGACCGGATTGCCGGTTTTGTCGTAGCGCACTTTGAAGAACAAAAGGAACCATCCGAGCGCGATGGTGAGGGTGGGAAAGAGAATGTGAAAACTGACGTTGGCTGCGAACTGTATCCTCGACAGCATCAGGGTGTCTAACATGAGAACCTCTGCATATAACAGTAGTTACTATCCAACCTGGATTTGCGGTGCTGAGCACCGCACCGGCTCATTTCGCTGTAGATTTGCCTCCTTGTACCCCGGTGGCTTTATTTTTTAATTCGAGCAGCTTGCTGATACCGGAACCCAGTTTCATCAGCTTGATCAGGTCCTTCTGCTCCAGTCTGCTCAGGGTATTGGCGAAGCGGTCCAGCAGTTCCAGCAAGTTGTAAACCTCCTGGATTTTTTTCTGCTCTTCGGCCTCCTGTTTGTCCTCCGGCGCGTTCAACAGCAACTCGCGCAACAGGCTCAGTGTCGGGTCCAGTTCCCGCTTGCGCCGTTCCTCAAACACGGTGCGCGCCAGATCCCAGATGGAGCCGGCGGCAGTAAAGTAATCCTTGCGGTCTCCCGGCAGGTGTCGCAGTTCCACCAATCGCCAGGACTGCAACTCCTTTAGGCCCATGCTGACATTGCCGCGGCTGATCTTTAGCGCCTGTGCCAGCTGGTCCGCATTCATGGGTTCTGACTGAATGGTCAGTAAGGCAAACATCTGCCCGACAGTGCGATTAAAGCCCCAACGGCTGCCCATTTCGCCAAAATGCAATATGAATGCCTGGGCCTGACTGGATAACTTCATAGTGTTCTGTATTTTCAGAAATTTTTGAAAATTCTAAACCTTATTCGATTTCTGTCAATCATTAATCCTGTTTGGGTAGGAAACGATCCAGAAGGGGTAGAGATACAGGAGCCCGTCTTATTAATCAGTGGTTCCTTGGTCCACTTGCTGTAATGCCGCTCCAAACCAACCATGCGGAACAATAAAGCCGCGTTCGGTTTCCCCCGCAGCACTTATCCCGGCGACGCAAAGCGGTGCAGGCGGGCTGGTATCGCAAAGTCTCTGCGCCAGTGCCTCACTGGTGTCGCCCGGTGTGAGACCCGGGGGCAGTGGTGCCAACCAGGCGCGCTTGGGAAGCTGAACCCAGCGCAGGGAGTGTCGGCAAAAGTGGTGTTGAAACTCGTCGAGCTCCGCCCACCAACAGGGACTGCCGCCCAAAGTCAGCTCTCCGTGCTGAGGCGCTCTTCGCGCGTCGAGTGGACGGAACAGTCGCCCCGGCATCAGTGCCCACTGGCGGTCGATATGAATCTTCTGTTGCCGCAACAGTTGCCGCGCTTGAGGCTGGTGTATCAATGGCAACTGGTGGTCGCGCATGCGCGCCAGCTTGATGTCCAGACGATCCCGCAATCCGGGGCCGACCCAGTATTCGTCCGCCACTTGCAGATAGAATTTGACTGCGATTTCCCAGTGCTCGGTGGCGCCGCTGGGCAAGTGTTGTACTACGAAGTCCAGCTCGCCCAGGGTGCGGTCCGCGGTGCGCAAGGGTAGGTTGCGGCATCGCAGTCGGTAATCGGGGTGATGGGTAAAGGCGAACGCCCACAGGTCTTCAAAATAATCGCCCAGCCGCATCCCTCTACCCTGTGCATCGCTCTGCGCCAGCGCTGCGTCCAACAGTGGTGCTAGGCGCGTGCGTGTCTCGGTGAGGGAGAAATAAGCCGAAAGCGCCTCCCGGCGCTGGCGCGGCAGCCACGGAAGGTCTGCGCAGCGGGCGATGGAATCCGTCTCCAGCGCCCAGTGGAGGTTGGTCCAGTGGTTGGGGGTGATAGAGGGTGTGCTCATTGGCTGCGGCTGTCAGTCGCGCAGTTGGTGTGTAAATCCTGTTTTCTCAATAGTCTGCTGGCAAGTGTCAGCCGCCCCCGATCAGAGCACGCAAGATACGGTCACACGCGGTTCCATCCCCATAGGGATTGTGGGCAAAGCTCATTGTTCGGTAAGCGTCGGAATCTGTCAGCAGGATATTGAGCTCCCGGGTAATCACCTCGGTGTCGGTACCCACCAGTTTGACGGTGCCCGCCGCGACGGCTTCCGGCCTCTCCGTGGTGTCGCGCATAACCAAGACCGGTTTACCAATAGAGGGCGCTTCTTCCTGAATGCCGCCGGAATCGGTAAGGATAATACTGGCCCGATTCATAAGATAGACAAAGGGAAGGTAATCAAGCGGTTCTATCAAATGAATATTGTCGATATTCGATAGCAGTCGATTGACGGGTTCGCGGACATTTGGATTCAAGTGTACTGGGTAGACGATTTGAGTATCCGGGTGCCTTCGGGCTGCCTGTGCCAGGGCCTGACATATACGCTCGAACCCTGCACCAAAACTTTCCCTCCGGTGGCCGGTAACCAGGATAAGTTTCTTTTCTTTGTCTAGGAATGAGAACCGTTTTTCCTGTTCGGTGGTGAGGGTTTTATCCGTATCCAGCTTTTTAACTACTTCGAGCAGTGCATCAATGACAGTGTTTCCGGTTACAAATATGCTCGACGGATCTATGCCTTCGGCGATCAGATTCTTTCTGGAAGTTTCCGTTGGCGCAAAATGTTTCGCGGAAAGCGTGGCGGTTAATTTCCGGTTGGCTTCCTCCGGCCAGGGGGAGTAGAGATTGCCTGTGCGAAGCCCTGCCTCCACATGTCCCACGGGTATCTGCTGGTAGTAAGCGGCGAGGGTTGTGGCGAATGTTGTCGCGGTATCGCCGTGAACCAAGACGATATCGGGCTTTGTTTCTGCAAGTACTCCTCGCATGCCCTGAAGTATTCCCGAGGTAATGTCGGTTAAATCTTGTCCCGGCTTCATCAGATCCAGGTCGTAGTCGGGGACGAGCTCAAACAACTGCAAGACTTGATCCAGCATTTCCCGGTGCTGTGCTGTTACGCAGATCTTTGCATCAAAACGCTCATCACGCCCCAGCTTTAGTGCTAGGGGTGCCATTTTTATAGCCTCCGGGCGTGTCCCGAATACTGTTAATACCTTCATAATCCGTTTAGCTCTGTCTTTTTAGATGGCAGATTGGTTGAGTGCTCAGATACCGCTTGATGATCGAAGCCGCGAATTATCCGGTTGCGCGGATAGATATCAATCACTTTGAGGGCGGCGGCAAAGGACATTTTAAGGTTGACCGGGCGAGACCGGCTTCCAGTGTCATGGTAATGTAGCCAATGGGCGGAGACACTGGCCTGTTGTAGGCGTGTGCTACAATCCGCCGCCGTTACTGACCAGTCTAAATGTCTTCTATGAAAATCCTGATGCTTTCCAATGAGTTTCCCCCCAGTATTGGCGGGGTTCAAACCCATGTGTATGAACTTGCCAAGGCATTGGTACGTGCCGGGCATCGGGTGGCAGTAGTGGCACGTCGTGCCGAAAAAAGTTTGAGCAAATTTGAGATCATGGATGGAATAGAGGTACACAGGCTCAAGCTGCCCAACAGCCATCTGGTGTACGACTGGAAGTTGTCCCGGTTTTTGAAAAAGCAAGTGCGGGAAAACGGTTTTGAAGTGGCCCATGTGCA
Organism: Microbulbifer thermotolerans; assembly: GCF_001617625.1. NCBI lineage: Bacteria > Pseudomonadati > Pseudomonadota > Gammaproteobacteria > Cellvibrionales > Microbulbiferaceae > Microbulbifer > Microbulbifer thermotolerans. The sequence continues at coordinate 828,980 of NZ_CP014864.1, forward strand.
CGGCATGCGACCACTGAAAGCGGCCGCGCGGGCAGGCGTACCGGTCGTTTTTACCAACCATACGTCATCTTTCTTGAAGCGCGTCAAGAAAGGGCAGAAAGTCCTGGATAAGATGCGGCGTGAACTGGAGCTTGCATCAGTCGTGTTGGCCCCGAGTGAGGAGCTGGTTGAAGCGACACGTACCACCGGTTATGGAGGGAAAACAGTATTTATCTCCAATGGCGTGGATACCGGGCGCTTTTACCCGACCGATAGTGCACTGCGTAAAACGCTGGGTATTCCAACCTCAGCGATGGTTTTTGTACTTGCTCGGCGCCTAGTGGAAAAAAATGGAGTTTTGCATTTCGCTAAAGCGATTGGTCGGGTACAGCGGGACAATTTCCACGTGATAGTGGCGGGAGACGGTGAAGATCGAGAACAGTTCGAGCAAATCGTGGCGGATGCTGGTTGCAGTGCTCGCGTGCATATGCTAGGGGGCGTAGACAATCAAAAAATGCCGGAAGTGTTTGCCGCCGGAAATGTGTCGGTACTGCCATCATTGATGGAGGCGACCAGTATCGCGGGCCTGGAGGCAATGGCCTGCGGCCTGCCCTTGATTGGCACCCGTGTGGGCGGAATTCCCGTGATTCTGCACCATGAAAAAACCGGTTTACTGGTGGAACCGGCATCGCCTGATGCTCTGGCACAGGCCATGCGGTACTGCTGTGATAACCAAGAAGTGGTACATACCATGGGGCAGGCGGCCCTAGACAGAGCGAGGCGCGAATTTTCCTGGGATAAAATCGCGGAACAGACGCTGGCGTACTATCGCTAGGGAACTGCTACCACTTGTAGCGAAACCCGAACATCATCTCCGCACCGTCGCTGTCGCCGAAGTTGTCCAGGCTGGTGAAGAAATTGATTTCCCCATACACGGAGCAGCCGTCCCCGCATTCGTCGTAGGTGGCGCCTATGCTCAATTTGCCCAGCCAGTCATCCTCCTGTTGGCCCAGGCGTGTGCGGGAAACCGTGACATGCGTTTTTTTGCCGAAATTGTAGATAACACTGGGGGTGACCTGAATACTGATGCGTTCCAGCGGTAGGTCACCGTACATATTGCGGCCGGAAACGCGGCGGCTGACTCTTTTTTCAAAGGTGGCACCGATACGCGCGCGCAGGCCGTTGTTGTTGATATCGGTGACCACTACGCCGTAAGTATCGTTCAAGTCATCCGCTTCCTCTTTGGCATAACTCAATTGCACCTGCGGGGTAAGGGCGTAGAGGTCGCGCAGCTTGAAGCTGCGCCCGCCTTCGATGGAAAGCGCGTAACCGAATGCCTCCGTCCCCCTTTGCAGGCTGCGCAGATCGAAGGCGGTGATATCGGAATCAAACCAGTTCAGTAGTAGTTGCGCATCCAGGTAGGCGCCTTGGATACCATACCAGGTCAGAAAACCGCTGGCGCCGTAGTGTTTAACATCGATCTCACCATCGCCGAAAAAGGATTTGATATCGTTTTCCGCATCCCCGTAGTGCAGGGCTGCGCTGCCGATGGGCTGAGTGCCCATTACGGTGAAACCGAACGGCACATCCACGCCCAGCTGTACATAAACGTAGTCCTGCTCCCAGTGGGCCTGGGTGGTGGATTTCATTGGATCGAAATTTCCGCGCCGGGCTAGGGTGCGAATCCAGGGGCCGCCACCATCGATGGCCCTTTCCACCGAGGTGGCGTAGTCACAGCTATATACGTCCTTGTAGCTGCTGCCCACCCAAAAGCGGTTGCCCAGACGGCTGCGTAGCGAATCGGGCCGGTTCAGCGAGCGGAGTATCTGAGGGTAGCTTTCGTACATAACTGCGCCCGGCTGCCAGCGGGGGGTTGTACCTCCGTTCTGATTCAGCACTGAGCGCAGATACCAGTGGCCGTCTTCCGGGTTTTCTACACCATTGTGATGCAGTGTGTACGCATAGGCACCGCCTATGGCCGCTTGTCGTCCGTCCCTGGTAACAAAGTCGCCATCCAGTACAAAGGCGTCGGCGGCGGAAGTGCCGTCCACCTGCACCAGCTGGATACCGTCGCCGCTTGTGGCGGCGCCGGTGCCGTCGCGGTTGGTGACGCGGATAAAGGTCCGCCCGGAGGTATCTCCCTCGATTTTTAAAAGGTCGGCGGGTGCACCATCACCATTGAGGCGCACATCCAGCCACAGGCGTCCGTCTTTGCCGATGTAATCGCCGTAGTTGCCATCGGCATCCATGGCCAGTGTCAGGGTGTCGAAACGACTGTTGTAGGCCAAGTCCAGGGTCCCCGCGTTAGCGATATTTCCGGTGGCCACAAAATGCTGAGGAATAAATTGCACCAATCCGCCAAACAAAATATCCAGCCCCAGGTCATTGCCTTCGGTATCTTTGCCGCCGCCCACGTTGAGACTGCCGCTGAACTTCATCTTGGAGCTGCCCCAGATAACGATGCGCTCCCAATTGCGCAAAAGACTGGCATCCTGCTCATAATCGAGAATAAAAGTCAGGGTATCGATATCGCCGTCGTCCGGGTAAACATCGTCACCACCGTCCAGGATCGGGCCGCTTTCATAGGCAAATGAATCGATCACCAAGCGGTCGGAACCCGGACCGCCGCGCACTTCATTAGCGAGACCTTCATCCCAGTAAATAAAATCGTCGCCCTCGCCAGCGTCGATGTAATGGAAAACAAAGCCGCCGTCGAGAATGATGTGGTCGTCCCCTTCGCCGCCCCAGACGTAAAATGCCAAACCATCCAGCAGCTCGATGGTGTCATCGCCGCTGCCGCCATTGATACCGCCGCCGTCGAGAAAACTCCCCACGTCGGCATGGCGGTTATTCATCACAATGGTGTCATTGCCCGCGCCGCCATCGATGCCTTTTTCGATAAGGACTTGATTGAATTCGAAGCCTCCCTGATCCACATTCGACTCGCCTTCATCGCCCAAGTCATCGGATTCGGAGAGCGCCTCGGGATCTGGTGACGTGCTGAGGCCCGTATCGCCGCCGATGGTAATGACATCGTCGCCGTCTCCCGCACGTACCCAGCCTATGGTGCCGCCATTTAGGTCCAGTGTGTCATCGCCGCCATAAGATTCCACATCGGCGCCTTCCGCATCGTTGTCCTTGTCGCAGAGAATATGATCGGCGGCGGGAGTACCGGTATTGCCAGGGGTACAGTCTGCCCATACCCGTCCGGAAAAAATGACAGCTGCGGCAATAACAAAGCAGCCCCAGGAAAACCCTCGTCCTGCAAGACTGTGGCTTTTGACAATTACGCCCACAATGATTCCTGCGCTTTCCGTGGCATTATCCCCGTGGCGGCAGCGGCGCGGGGGACCATTATTTATTCGGTGATTCCATGGCTGCCTGTCACTGGCACCCAGTCAGAATCGGTAGCCGACACTCAGGTTGAAGACCCATGGATCATAGTCGAAGCGGGCGTAGAGGCGGTCGTAGCCCAGTTCCGTGGGGAAGGTAACTCTGGCATCCGTATCCGAGTGAAAATGCTGCACCGATGCGTTGACGAGTAGGGGGAAACCCCAGTCGAAACTGAAATCCACTCCCGCCTGCGCCGCCCAGTCCCAGGAGTGGCCGAGATTGAAATCTCCCCTGCCGGTGGCCAGTCCGGAATCGATCAGAAATTGATTAAACGCGCCACTGAGGCTCACGTCGTGGAAATCCGTGTAATTGATGCCCACCCCGATATAGGGGCGGCCCAGGCAGGTGCCGTCGAGAATATACCAGTTGACGAAGGCGAGGCTGGAAGACGCTTTGAAGTCTCCCAGCGCGATTACCTCGCGGCCCGGAATTCCGGTGAAATAATCCAGGTCCGCATCGTAATCGGCGCCGCCGATATGCATCAACTCGATTCCCCAATAAGGCATTGGCCGCCAAACGGCGGAAAGCTGCCAAGTTCTGGAAGAATCGATTTCCCAGGTAGTGTTATAGAGATCCCAGTGCTGTAATACCCGAAACTTCAGTGATGTGGAGCCGTCATCCGGGTGGATATAACTGCCGCCCAGACGGACGATAAAATCTCCCCAATCCATTTCCCGCCAGTCGGGCTGTGCGATAGCAAGCGACGGTAAAAAAACGCCAGCAGCGGCCAGAAATCGAAACCACTTCATGAACATCTCCCTCCAAAATCCTTGTGTTGGGCAGCAAATTATCCGTTTACTAGTTAGCGTACCGCCGTGTCTGTGCGGTTACTCGGTGCGTGTTGAGTAACACTTAAAAGTAGCAGGCGGTTGCGGAGGTGGAGGAGAAATCTGAAAACGCGTGCTCAGATTTTGTGTCTATTGTGACTGCTCGCCTTCTTCCGGCTACCTTGGAATTTTTCCCGCGTTGCTTGTTCACCTCGGCGCCAATTAACCGGAATTGTTATGGCGCCTTCTCATCCGTCCAGTAGCCAACCGCCGTCGGTTCCGGAAAATAGCGTGCCAGAGTGCGCTGTGCCGCCGCGTCGCCGTTACCCACGAGGATGAAAATAAAGTGCCCGTGGATGGGAAATGCCACTTTCCTGGACGGCACCGCGTAGAGACTGGCTACCACGCCGGCAGCCCGCCCCAACGCTTTGCGCCGGCATGCGAAGCGGTTGCCGCGCTGGGTTTCGTTCCATTGCAGATCGGTTTTGTTGGTGATGGGTATGTTCCACTTCGTATTTATCGGCCGTATTTTTGTATAAATACCGTAGCTGGAGGAGGGGGCGATAAAGGGTAAATTAATTTGAATAATCCAAATGATCTTGGCCGAGTTAGAGGCAGGCAATCAAAAAATGAATGAAAAAACGTAAAAAAGCAGATCTGAAGCGGGGTATGCAACGCAATAAAAGCGAAACAAAACAAAAAGCAAGACGGATAGAGGAAGGTATCAGAAAAATAAGCAAAAGGTCATAACGGTTTGTAAACGATCTGTTTTGCTGGCCAGGGGAAAGGTCAGAGATAGTCCGGTGATGAATAGCGCTCGAAGAGGCGATAGGGGGTAATCTGGCGAGGTTAAGGCGGCGGGGCTACGTGTGTGGAGCTTTTAGGGCGGGATGGGTATGACAAGTTCCCGAAAAGAGAATGTCAGAGACGCTCGTCGCAAAGCGCTCTAGATCCTGTGCGAGCCTGTAAATATACGCCGCCCGAAAAATGAAAAACCCCAACCGAAACCGGCTGGGGCTTAAGTTTTTGGTGGAGATGGCGGGAGTCGAACCCGCGTCCGTCAGCACTCCGCCAGAGGCTCTACATGCTTAGTTCCGTCTATTGATTTAACTCACAACAGCCCGGCGGGCAGGACGTTATGAGCGAGTCTGTAAAGATTTAGCCGATCCATCCCAGACAAACTTCACGGCGATCCAGTTCTATCTGACAGTCAGCAGCGCGGTACTGGAACCTTGCTGAAGACTGCTGGCGGGCTTAAGCCGCCAGAGCGTAGTTGTCGTCGTTGGCAACTATTAAATTGCAGCTTTGGATTTACGTGATTGGCTGCCATCACGGCATGCACCCATGGTTTCGTTACCGGCGTCGAATCCAAGTCATCCCCGATAGGAAACACAGTTGTGTCGCCGGAGTATATCAAAATTTGCTCCGGGGCGACAGGTGGGGGCGTTTGTGGACTCGTGGTCGGGGCGCCCCTTTCCCGCAGTTAGGAGAGCGATTGCACGAAGGCCGCCAGTATGAGCAGGGGGCAGACGATGCGTACGTACCAGGGCCAGATTTTCCAGAAAAGGGTGTGCTCGATGTTTTCGTGTCCTTTTTTGAGCTCCGCCAGCAGCTGGTCGCGATGCCAGATCCACCCGGCGAAGACGCACAGAGCCACACCCAGCAGCGGTTGGCCGTACTCGGTGCTGATGCTGACGATGAGTCCGAACAGGGAGTCGAAATTGAAGATGATCAGGCTGCTGAGGGTGAATATGACCAGCCCAACCAGAGGGGTTGCCAGTTCGCGCCGTACGCCGAGGTTTTCGATGGAGAAGGACACCGGGACTTCCAGCATGGAGATGGAGGAGGTGAGGGAGGCGATCACCATCAGGGCGAAAAAGGCGATGGCCACGAACAGGCCCGCAGTGCCCATGGTTTCGAACAGGGCCGGCAGTACCTGCAGTATCAGGTCGGGGCCGGCGATCAGTTCGCCGCTGGCGGAGAAGATCTGGGTGCCCGCTTCCTGGGCCACGTACATGGCGGGCAGTATCAATAGGCCGGCGGTAAAGGCGATACCCACATCGATCAGAGTCACCAGGGCTCCCAGGCGCGGCAGGCTTTCCTGCTGGCTGAGGTAGGAGCCGTAAATTAGCATAGTTCCCACGCCGAGGGAGAGGGAGAAGAAAGCCTGCCCCATGGCGGCGATCAGCAGTTTGGGGGAGAGGTGGCTGAAGTCGGGCATCAGATAAACTTCCAGGCCGGTCATGGCGCCGGGCTGGGTGAGCACGTAGATGATCAGCAGCAACAGTAGGATGATCAGGGAGGGCATCAGCAGGGTGGACCAGCGCTCAATACCTTTTTCCACGCCAGCGGCGATGATCAGCATGGTCATGCCGCTGAATATGGCGGTGAAGGTCAGGTTGCGCCCAGTGCTATTGCCAGTGAGCCAGTCTGTGGCTCCACTCATGCCGAAAAAGTTGGCGAAGGGGTCGGCCAGGTAGGCGACCATCCAGCCGGCGACAATGGCATAGAAGCTCAGAATTAGTGAGGCGACAACAATGCCACCGAAACCAGCGAGGTTGGCAAAGATGCGGCTGATGGGGCCGGTGGATATGCCTCGCAGGGCCTGGACCATATTGCGGCGCGCGTGGCGACCGATGGTCAGCTCGGCCATCAGGGCCGGGTAGGCGAGTATAAACGCCAGCAGCAGGTAGACAATCACAAAAGCGGCGCCGCCGTTGCCGGCGGCCTTGGTGGGGAAGCCCCAGATATTGCCCAGGCCCACGGCGGAGCCCGCGGCGGCCATCAGGAAGCCGATGTTGGAGCTGAATTGTCCTCGCGGTGCACTCATGGTTGTTCTCTTCGTTATTCTTCTATGTTTTCCCTTCTCCCGGAGGAAAGGGGGTTAAGGGCAATGTGCCGCCAAAAGTACTCCCTGTGCGTTGTGGATTTCCGCCGTCCCTGACGGGTTAAGCTCGACAACCTCAGCGGTTGTCTCTGCGCATCAGGCGTTGTTTTTCCCGGTTCCAGTCGCGAGCCTTTTCTGTTTCGCGCTTGTCGTGCTTGGCTTTGCCCTTGGCCAGAGCGATCTCGCATTTGATCAGATGCTTTTTCCAGTAGAGGGCCGTGGCCACCACGGTGTAGCCCTTTTGTTCCGTGGCGGCGATCAGCTTGGCCAGTTCGCGTTTGTTGAGCAGCAGCCTCCGGGTGCGATCCGGTTCGGTGACGTAATGGGTGGAAGCACTGGGCAGCGGCTGTATGCGCGCGCCCAGCAGCCAGGCCTCGCCATTTTTAAAAATGACGTAGCTGTCGGTAAGTTGGGCCTTGCCCTCGCGGCAGCTTTTTACCTCCCAGCCCTGTAGCTCCAGGCCGGCCTCAATCTTTTCTTCGATGAAGTAGTCGTGCCGGGCTTTTTTGTTCAGTGCAATGGTGCTGGAGGTTTGGGCCTTTTTCTTTTTCGCCATAGGTGTCTAGATAAAACTGTGTCCAAAAAACTTCAGGGCCACGGTGTTGATAAAGATCAACAGCAGCATCAGGGGGATAAAGGTGCCCAGGGAGAAGTTGATGTATTTCTGTGAAATGGAGCCGGCGAAGCTGCTATCGCCTTCCTGTAGTTCCTTGTCGAAGTTGGTTTTCTTCCATTTGTAGATTACGAACAGGCATACCAGCAGACCGTTGAGGGGCAGTATGGTGTCGTAAAAGAGTAATTCAATCAGGTCGAAGAAGGACTTGCTTTCACCGGCCAAGGTCACAAACTGGGTGAAGAATTTGACCATGCCAAAGGATACCGCACAACCGACGGCGAGAAAAACCTGTACTGCGGCGATGGTGTAGATGGCTTTCTTGCGCTCCATGCCGCGCTCATCGCACAGGGTGGCGATGGGGACTTCGATGATTGACATCAGAGAGGTGACTGCGGCTACCAATACCAGGAAGAAAAAGACAGCGGCGAAGGCGCTGGCGCCGAAGTAGCCGATACTGTCCTGCAGGGCGAAGAAGATTTTCGGCAGGAACAGAAAGATCATGCCGGCGGAGGAGTCGCTCAGTTTGGTTGGATCTATTTGTGGATCAAAGTGGAAAATGCTCGGCAGTATCAGCAGGCCGGCGGTGAAGGCTACCAGTGTGTCGGTGATGGCGACGGCGCGGGAGGAGCCGGGAATCGAGTCTCCCCTCTTCATGTAGGAGCCGTAGGTGATCATGATTCCCATGCCCAGAGACAGAGAGAAAAAGGCCTGGGCCATAGCCTTACTCACAACCGCACTGTCGATCTTGGCAAAGTCCGGAATCAGATAATACTTAACGCCGAGCATCGCGTTCTCGCGGGTGAGCACAAAAATCACCAATCCCAGCAACATAATGAAGAGCATCGGCATCAGTGTTTTGGAGGCCCGCTCAATGCCGTCTTTGACCCCCATGGCCAGAATAGCGTTGATTCCCAGCATAAGAACGACCAGGTAAACGAAGACGACGGGGGAGTTGATGAACTGGCCGAAGTGGGTCTCTGTGGCCAGTTGGTCCAGGTTGCCGCGCAGGGTTTCCACAAGGTAGCCCAGTATCCAGACGGTTACCACCAAGTAGAAGACTGCGATCATAAAGGGAGTGAACAGGGCTAGCCAGCCGGGGATGGTCCAGGGGCGGGAACCGCCGGAGAGCTGCCGGTAGGCGCCCACCGGGTCTTTGTCGGCGCGGCGCCCCAGTGCCAACTCCGCCATCATTACCGGCAAGCAGATAAAGAAAACGAAGAGTGCGTATACCAGCAAAAAGGCGCCGCCCCCGCTCTTGGTAGCCGCTACTGGAAAAGCCACAAGATTGCCGATTCCCACGGCGGAACCCGCGGCGGCCAGGATAAAGCCAAGCCGCGACCCAAAATGCTCTCTGACTGCGGACATAGTATTCTCGCTATATTATTGTTGTCTGATCTTGGGGCCTCTGAAAAACGCTTTGCGGTGCGCTTGCCGAGTCCGTGCGAGACGCCGCCAGCGTTTTGGTTTTCGGCGCCCGTCGTGTGTCCGGCAGTTCTTCAGCGGTCCCTTCGCTTTGTTTTCTCGCGCGGCCTTGACTGGCCGGTTATAACTGCGATTGTTACAGGAATTAGCTTGCTTGAGTAGCGCTGGCTGGCAAAATTGCCGGTTTATGGTAGAGGGTAGGCGATTTTCCCTTCAGAACTGGAATCGGCGGTAAGAATGACTGAAATTGAGCGCAGCGCGCTGGTGATGCACAGTGCCGAAAAGATGTTTGATCTGGTCAACGATGTGGCCAGTTACCCGCAGTTTTTGCCCGGCTGTCGCGGAGCGGAGGTGTTGTTCAGCAGTGAACGAACCCTGGAGGCGCGCCTGGATCTGCAGCGCGCCGGCCTTCGCCAGAGCTTCGTAACCCGCAACCAGCTGGAGAGACCGCACCGCATGGCGCTGACGCTGGTGGAAGGCCCCTTTCAGGCTTTCAACGGGGAGTGGCGCTTCACGCCCTTGGCGGAGGACGCCTGCAAGGTGAGTTTTAGCCTGTCTTTCAGCCTCAAGAACCGCCTGGTGGCAGCGGCTGTGGGTAAATTGTTCAGCGATCTGGCCAACCAGATGGTGGGTGTTATGTGCGCGCGCGCGGATCAGGTTTACGGAAAACAGCTATGACGGATATCAAGACAATCGCGGTGGAAGTGGTCTACGCGCTGCCGCATGAGCAGCGGCTGACCCGATTGCTGGTGCCGCCGGGCACTACAGCGTTGGATGCGCTGGTGCGCTCGGGAATTCCGGAAGAGTTCCCCGAAGTGGACCCGGCCACGGCGAAGATGGGTATCTTCGGTCAGACACTGGGGACCAAGGGGTTGGCCCCGGCGGATCAGTACGTGCTGCAGCCGGGTGACCGGGTGGAGATATACCGACCGCTGATCGCCGATCCCAAGGAGGCGCGCAAGCAGCGCGCGGAGAAGGCCAAACGTCGCGCGGGCGGGACCTGAGCGGTTGCGCCGCGGCGGAATTTAGCGCGGCCAGCCCTCTGGCTGCCAGTCGCCGCTGGTGGCGATCAGGATGTCGCCGTTGAAATAGACAGTGAAGCGCTTCTGGGTTTCCTCGCCATCGGGATTACGCATGCGGTTGATGTAATCCCAGCGGTTGGGGTTGAAAGTGTCCTCCAGCAGAGGCGTGCCCAGTACAAAGCGCACCTGGCGCCGGGTCATGCCCGGTTTCAGCTGGTCGACCATCTCCTGGGTGATGATGTTGCCCTGCTGCACCTCGATGCGGTGTACACCGGGAAACTTGAATAGGCTGCAGGCGCCGAGTAGGGCGCAAAGGCCGGCAACGGCGAGGATTCTCAGGCTAGACGGCATTCATTGCTCCATTATGTCTTGTCGGTCAGCAACTGCCCGGAGCGGGCTGTGCTGCGAATATCAGCAGTGATATAGATAGGCGCCCGGCAGCCCGGAAAGTTCCCCGGTACTTGTGGCCTGCCCCGCCGCCTGTGCGGCGCGCCCGGCCCCGGGGTTCCGCTGATCCCGCTGGGCGTGGATAATACCCGAAGTGTTCGCGCGCCGACAGACGCGATTTGGGCGGCGGGTGAGCGGATGTATTCAGGAACCGAGAAACCCTGCCGGGAAAAATTACTGCATGTCTAATGAAAATCAGGAACTGCGCAAGGCCGGCCTCAAGGTCACCTTGCCGCGGGTGAAGATTCTACAGCTACTGGAAAGCGCGAGCGAACAGCACCTGAGTGCGGAAGATGTCTACAAGATGCTGCTGGATGCGGGCGAGGATGTCGGTCTGGCCACCGTCTACCGGGTGTTGACTCAGTTCGAAAGTGCCGGTCTGGTGATGCGCCACAATTTTGATGGCGGTCACTCGGTATTCGAGCTGGACCGCGGCGACCACCACGATCACATGGTATGCACTGATACCGGCAAGGTCATTGAATTCCACAACGAAGAGATTGAGCGGCTGCAGAAGCAGATCGCCGAAGAACACGGCTACGAGCTGACCGGACACAGCTTGGTGCTCTACGTGAAAAAGAAGGGCGCTTGACTCTGCCCCGCTGCGGCCCGGTTTGCCCGCGGGCCGCTTGCGGAAACTGGCTTGGCGCCTTCCGGGTGCTTGGCGGGGCGAAGGTGCGCTGCCCTCAGGCGGGCGGCGTAAAATGTTCGGGATACTTGCCGATCTTGTCCCGGTAAAAGTCGCGGATGCGCGCCAGTTCCATCTTCAGGTTTTCCCCCATTCCCATCACCGGCCCCAGGCCGAGTTCTTTTTTGCGGAAATTGATAAAGCCGCACACCACCGGCAGCCGCGCGCCGCGGGCAATGTGATAAAAACCTGTCTTCCAGCGCTCCCCGCGCCCGCGGGTGCCCTCCGGCGGAACCGCGATGATCAGGGATCTGCACTCATTGAACTTGTCTACCGTGGCCTGTACCAAATTGTTGGCTTTGCTGCGATCCACGGCGATGCCGCCGAACCAGCGCATGGTGCTACCCAGGGGGAACCTGAACAGTTTGTCCTTACCCATCCACTGTGGCGTCAGTCCCAGTTTCAGGGCGGCGAGAATAAAGTAGTAGCCGTCCCAGTTGCTGGTGTGCGGCGCGCCGATTAGCACGTATTTTTTTAATTTGAGGGCCTGGCGATCGCACACCACGCGCCAGCCGTGCAGCTTCAGCAGCAGCCTGGCGATCAGGCGTAGAACAGGGGTGATGACGGGGGTATTGAAAATGGTTGTTTGCATCGAAAGAGTCGAAGTTGCTGCCAATTGGGGCGCGGCAGTATAGAGTGAGTCCTGGCGCGAGTCTCGGTGATTTCCGGTCCGGAGGTCGGCTATGTGATGTCGGTCGCCGCCCTCGGGGCGGAACAGCATGCAAAAGATTGGTGGTCCGGTGCGGCGTCCGGCGATTTAATTGCGGGAGAGCATTTCTTCCGCGTGGGCCAAGGACTGGGCCGTGGTTTCGCCGCCCAGCATGCGCGCTATCTCCTCGCGGCGTTCTTCGCCCTTCAGTTCGCGTAGGGAGACGAAAGCGGCTTGTCCGTCGCTGTGTTTTTCCACTTGATAGTGGCGGTGCGCCCGAGCGGCCACCTGGGCCAAGTGGGTGACACAGATCACCTGACCTGCGCGGCCGTCCCTGGTTTCCCCCAGTTGCCGCAGAAGGCGGCCAACCACGTCGCCAGTGGCGCCGCCGATACCTACGTCCACTTCGTCGAACACCAGTGTCGGCGTGCGCGATGTCTGTGCGGTGACCACTTGAATTGCCAGGCTGACCCGCGACAGTTCACCGCCGGAGGCAATTTTCCCGAGTGGGCGTGGCGGCTGGCCCGGGTTGGTGGCAATCAGTATTTCCACATCTTCCAGACCGCTCGCAGCTGCTTTTTCCAGTGGTTGCAGTGTCAGTTCCACCCGCGCGTGAGGCATGGCCAGAGCCGCCAGTTGGCGGTTGACTTCATTGGCCAGGTCGGCGGCGGCTCTCTGGCGTAGCTTGCTCAGTTTTTCCGCTGTGCGGCGGTATTCGGCCTCTAGCTGTTCGCACTCGGCGGCCAGCTTGTCCAGGGCGTCCGGTGTGCCTATCTCCTCCAGTTCCGCCTGCAGTTGCTGCTCAAGTTCCGGCAGCTCATCCGGCTGTACACGGTGTTTGCGTGCGGTTTGGTAGATGGCGCTGAGTCGCTCTTCCACTTCCGACAGGCGCTCCGGGTCCATTTCGAAGCGGTCGATATGGCGCGACAGGGTGCCGGCTGCCTCGTCCACCTGGATACGGGCGCTGTCGAGCAGTTGCGCCACTTCCGTAAGGGCCGGGCTTTGTTCTGGCATGGCAGACAGCAGCTGCAGTGCCCGGTGCAACTGTTCGGCAATATCCCCCTCGCCACCGGAAAGCAGCGCTGCCAGCTGGTAGCTGCCGTTTAAAATCTGACCCGCGTTGGCCAGTTGCCGCTGCTCCCGTTCCAGCTCTTCGATTTCGCCGGGCTGCAGCCCCAGTTGTTCCAGCTCCTGTAGTTGATATTTCAACAACTCGCGCCGGGCCTGGGTTTCTTCGGCACTGTCGGCGAGAGTGCGGTAGCGGCGGTATTGATCCTGCCAGCTTTTGAAGCGGATACGGGTTTCGGCGGCCAGCTCCTGGGCGCGGGCGTAGTCGTCGAGCAGGCGGCGATGCGTGTCTTTTTTTAGCAGGGATTGGTGTTCGTGCTGGCTGTGGATATCGATCAGCTGTTCGCCGAGAGTGCGCAGCTGCAACAGGGTCACCGGCTGGCCATTGATATAGGCGCGGGAGCGGCCGTCGGCGCCGATGGTGCGGCGCAGTATCACTTCTTGCCCCGCATCCAGTTCCTGCCCTTCCAGCCAACTAGCGGCGGAGGGGTGATCGCTGATATCAAAGGTGGCGCTGATGTCGGCGCGGGGGCTGCCAGTGCGCACCAGTTCAGCGCTGCCCCTGTCCCCCAGGGCCAGGCCAAGGGCGTCGAGGGTAATGGATTTGCCGGCGCCGGTTTCGCCGGTCAGTGCACTGGTGCCGGGGCCGAATTCCAGCTCCAGCTGGTCCACCAGGGTGAATTGACTGATAGACAGGTGCAGCAACATAGTCAGAGGCCTGCTTACACAATGTTTAATGGCCGCGGTTGGCCGTTGTTTTTATTAGGGAACCTCTGATTAATTCGCTTCCTGACGGTAAAAATTCTTTGGAGCTAGATGAGAAGCTCAGGTGATAGGATGGCCATTTCGAAACCGTCGGATACAGGGATGTATCCGTCGGAGCTACAGGGAAGTACTCGTGCGTTTTCGAAATGGCCATCCTATTGCCTGAGCGCCACGGAACTAACCAAAGCGTTCACGCGAATTAATCAGAGGTTCCTTAGTGGCATCCCTGTGCCAACTCATGGTTATTTATACAGTAATTGCTGCCGCTTAGCTACAGTTGTACGGCCAGTGTCACCTCTTCCTTGAGGGCACTCTGATTCAGCTGTTTGGTGATGGTGCAGGTGCTTTGGGGCTAAATGAGAAGCCCATCTCATTGGCTGAGTGCCTCGAAGCCCACTGCGACACCCGTGTGAATGAATCGGAAGTTCCCCAAGACCGGCAATTCCACTTGAAGTGTGTGGGTAAGGCCCCATATAGGGCTGCATTGCCCGAATCGCGGGCGGAACCTTTAGGTAACTGACAGTCGACGCGACGGAGAAAGCAGTGGCGAAACAGCGCAGTGAAGAAGACCAAATTGTAGAGCCCTCAGCGCAAGGTGAAGAGCTTTCAGCGCAAGGAGAGCAGCCCTCACAACAGGGACGGGACGGCGAACGGGAGGCCCAAGCGGACGGGGGCGCCGCAGAGGTTGAAATTGAGACCCCCACCGAAGAGACGCGGCACCAGGCGGATGAGTCCCTGCACGCAGAAGCCGAGAGCCCCGAAGTTCTGCGCGAGGAAATCGTCAAGTTGCAGGAGCAGCTGGCGCTGCAAAAAGACCAGGTTTTGCGCGCCCAGGCGGAAGCGCAAAACACCCGCCGCCGCGCTCAGCAGGATGTGGAAAAGGCGCACAAGTATGCGGTGGAAAGGCTGCTGCAGGACCTGTTGCCGGTGGTGGACAACCTGGAGCGGGCACTGGCTTCCATCGATGCCGATGATGAGGTCAACAAGGCGATCGTTGAAGGAATTGAGCTTACTCACAAGTCTTTCGTCGATACCTTGGCCAAGCACTCTGTAGAAGTGGTGGATCCCGCTGGAGAACCCTTCGATCCCGAGCTGCACCAGGCCATGACCCAAGTGCCCAACGGCGATGTGGAGCCCAATACCGTACTCGAGGTCTTCCAGAAAGGTTACCGCTTGAACGGCCGTTTGGTGCGTCCGGCGATGGTGGTTGTGAGCAAGGCGCCTTAGTCGGGCTACCTGGCTTCCGGTATTTGGCGAAACACTTGAAATTTCGGCGCCGGCACCAATATAGCTGGCATCACAGAATACAAAAGGCGCGGCCGAGAGCCGGCGCGAACAGCAAACGAGGATTTATCAAATGGGAAAAATTATCGGCATCGACCTGGGTACCACCAATAGCTGTGTTTCGGTACTCGACGGCGACAGCGCGCGGGTAATCGAGAACGCTGAGGGCGATCGCACTACGCCTTCCATCGTCGCATTTACTGACGACAACGAAATTCTGGTGGGCCAGTCCGCCAAGCGCCAGGCAGTGACCAACCCGAAAAACACACTGTTCGCGGTCAAGCGCCTGATCGGTCGTCGCTTTAAAGACGACGTGGTGCAGAAAGATATCAAGATGGTGCCTTATAGCATCGTCGAGGCGGAGAACGGGGACGCCTGGGTGGAAGTGAAAGGCGATAAGAAGGCCCCGCCGCAAATTTCCGCGGAAGTACTGAAAAAAATGAAGAAAACCGCTGAGGATTTCCTCGGTGAGAAGGTCGATGCCGCAGTGATCACCGTGCCGGCCTACTTCAACGATTCCCAGCGCCAGGCCACCAAGGATGCCGGCCGCATCGCGGGTCTGGAGGTTAAGCGCATTATCAACGAGCCCACCGCGGCGGCTCTGGCTTACGGACTGGACAAGAAAGGCGGCGATCGCACCGTGGCGGTATACGACCTGGGTGGCGGTACCTTCGATATTTCTATTATCGAGATTGCCGACGTCGACGGCGAGAAGCAGTTCGAGGTGCTGTCCACCAACGGCGATACTTTCCTCGGCGGTGAGGATTTCGACCTGTGCCTGATCAACTACTTGGCGGAAGAGTTCAAGAAAGAGCAGGGTATCGATCTGTCCGGAGACCCGCTGGCTATGCAGCGCCTGAAAGAAGCGGCGGAAAAGGCCAAGATCGAGCTGTCCTCCAGTCAGCAGACGGAAGTGAACCTGCCTTACATCACTGCCGATGCCACCGGCCCGAAACACTTGGTGGTGAAGCTGACCCGCGCCAAGCTTGAGAGCCTGGTGGAAGAACTGGTAGATCGCTCTCTGGAGCCGGTCAAGACCGCGCTGAAGGACGCCGATTTGTCCGTCTCCGGTATCGACGAAGTGATTCTGGTGGGCGGTCAGACCCGTATGCCGCTGGTGCAGAAGAAAGTCAGCGAGTTCTTCGGCAAGGAACCGCGCAAAGACGTCAACCCCGATGAAGCTGTAGCCATGGGGGCGGCCATTCAGGGCGCGGTACTGGCCGGCGACGTGAAAGACGTACTGCTGCTGGACGTGACTCCGCTGACCTTGGGCATCGAGACCATGGGCGGCGTGGCCACCGCGTTGATCGACAAAAACACCACGATTCCGACCAAGAAATCCCAGGTGTTTTCTACCGCCGAGGACAACCAGACCGCGGTGACCATTCACGTGGTGCAGGGCGAGCGCAAGCAGGCTGCTCAGAACAAGTCCCTGGGCCGCTTTGACCTTACCGATATTCCGCCGGCGCCGCGCGGCATGCCGCAGATCGAAGTGACCTTCGATATCGATGCCAATGGTATCCTGCACGTGTCCGCCAAAGACAAGGCCACCGGCAAAGAGCAATCCATTGTTATCAAAGCTTCCTCCGGCCTGAGCGAGGAGGAAATTGAAAAAATGGTCAAGGACGCCGAGGCCCACGCCGAGCAAGACAAACAGTTCGAAGAGCTGGTGCAGGCCCGCAACACGCTCGACGGTTTGATTTCCGCCACCAAGAAGACCTTGGAGGAAGCCGGCGACAAGGCGACCGCGGAAGAGAAATCCGCGATAGAAGCGGCCATCAAGGAAGCCGAGGAGGCGGTCAAGGGTAACGACAAGGCTGCGATGGAAGCTGCTACCAACAAGCTCACCGAAGCCTCCGGCCCGCTGGCGCAGAAGATGTACGCCGAGCAGGCCCAGGCGGCCCAGGGACAACAAGGTGGCGCCGAGCAAGCCTCCGAGCAGTCCTCCGGCGGTGAAGAGGCGGTGGACGCTGAGTTTGAGGAAGTAAAGGACGACAAAAAAGAAGGCAAGTAACGTAGGCGCCAGCTTACCCTCTGTCTTCTCTGTGCAGGGCGGCCACGGGCCGCTTCTGCAGCGAAATGGAAAGAAAGGCGCGGCGGCGATTTCCCGGAAATGGCCACCGCGCCTTCAGCAGTTAAAAAAGAACACCTTTTATGTCGAAGCGCGATTACTACGAGATCCTCGGTGTCGACCGGAACGCCTCGGAAAAAGAGCTGAAAAAAGCCTACCGTCGGGTGGCGATGAAATACCATCCCGACCGCAACCCGGGCGACAAAGAGGCGGAGAACAAATTCAAGGAGGCCAATGAGGCCTACGAGGTCTTGTCCGACCCGCAGAAAAAAGCGGCTTACGATCAATTTGGTCACGCCGGTGTCGAGGGGCAAATGGGCGGCGGCGGTGCCGGCGGCTTCGGTGGTTTCTCCGATATTTTTGGCGACGTATTCGGCGATATTTTTGGCGGTGGCGCCCGCCGCAGCGGGCCGGCGCGGGGTTCCGATCTGCGCTATGACCTGGAACTGGATCTGGAGGACGCGGTGCGCGGCACCACAGTCAAGATCCGTGTGCCCACTTTGACTACCTGCGAAACCTGTCACGGTTCCGGCAGCCGGCCGGGCTCCTCGCCGCAGACCTGCGGCACCTGTGGTGGCGCAGGCCAGGTGCGTATGCAGCAGGGTTTCTTCTCCGTGCAGCAGACCTGCCCCAACTGCCGCGGGCGCGGCACCATCATCTCTGACCCCTGCTCCAGCTGCCACGGTCGCGGCCGTGTAGAGCAGACCAAAACCCTCTCGGTCAAGGTGCCGCCGGGAGTGGATACCGGCGACCGTATCCGCCTGTCCGGCGAGGGCGAGGCGGGTCCCGACGGCGGCCCCGCAGGCGATCTCTATGTGCAGGTGATGGTGCGCGAGCACGAACTGTTTCAGCGCGATGGCAAGAATCTCTACTGCGAAGTGCCGATCAGTTTTGTCACCGCGGCGCTCGGCGGCGAGCTGGAAGTGCCGACTTTGGATGGCAAGGTCAAATTGAAGATTCCCCCTGAAAGTCAGACCGGCAAGCTGTTCCGACTGCGCGGCAAGGGCGTCACCCCGGTGCGTGGCGGCGCGCCCGGCGATCTGTTGTGTCGCGTGGTGGTGGAAACACCGGTGAACCTTTCCTCGAAGCAGAAAGATCTGCTGCAGCAGTTCGCCGACACCCTGAGCGAGAAGAAAAACTCTCCGCGTCAGACTGGCTGGTTTGAAGGCGTGAAGAACTTCTTCGGCGATATGAAACTCTGATCCCCTATAGTCCGCCTGTGGTCTTTCCCGGTTTTTCGGGGAAGGCCACATCGCCGCAAAGCCTTCTCTCCCTCCCGCATCGCGTATCCTGTTTTAACCCTCTTTGCCGCCTGGCGGTACAGGTCCCGTATTGTCCGTTTTCAGCGGCGGCCGTGGCATTGTCCTGGAGGGTGGGGATGGGCTCTGCTTGAATTGTGGCAAGTGGGGGCGTTGTGTTTCATGTCTTTTCGACGATCTATCCGGAGGCGCCGGGCAGGGGTAGAATCCGCGGCCTTGTCCGGGACGGAAAAAAGAGGAGTGATTATGGCGGCGGTAAAGGTAGCGGTAACCGGCTTTGGCGGGCGCATGGGGCGCGCCCTGGCGCAGGCGCTTGCGCAATCTGAGGCGGCGGCACTGTCCGCGGCCGTGGTGCGCCCCGGGTCCAGCCTTGTGGGGGCGGATGCGGGCGAGGTTGCGGGGCTCGGCGGCAATGGCTTGGAGATAGTGGACAGTCTGGAGCGGGCCGATTTTGATGTGCTGATCGACTTTACCGCCCCAGCCGCAACCCTGGCCAACGCAAAATTTTGCGCCGACCGGCGGCGGCCGATGGTGATCGGCACCACCGGTTTCGATGCGGCGCAAAAAGAGGAACTGCTGGCGGCGGCGCGGCAGATACCCCTGTGCCTGGCGAGTAATTTCTCCACGGGGGTTAACCTCTGTTTCAAGCTGCTGGAAACGGCGGCCCGGGTGCTGGGAGAGGACGCGGATATTGAAATCGTCGAAGCGCACCACCGCCACAAGGTGGATGCCCCTTCCGGCACGGCGCTCAGCATGGGCGAAGTGGTGGCCGATACCCTCGGGCGCGATCTGGCGCAAGTTGCGGTGTACGGCCGCGAGGGTCAGACCGGTGCCCGGAGCCGCGATACGATCGGTTTTGCCACCGTGCGCGGCGGCGATGTGGTTGGCGATCACACCGTGATGTTTCTCGCCGACGGAGAGCGGGTGGAGATTAGCCACCGCGCCAGCAGCCGCTTGTCTTTTGCCCGCGGCGCCGTGCGTGCGGCAGCTTGGCTGGCAGGACGGCAGCCCGGTCACTACGACATGCGGGATGTACTGGGTCTGAAATGATAGTGATGTAAGTCCTGGCAGCTTGTCCCGGGGGCGGTGTATTCGCCGATTACCGCCGGGTAAGTGCCATTGCAAACGGGAAGAACAGCGTTGGAAAACAAAATCATCGTCGGCTGTGAAGAATGGTGCAGCTTCCCCTCTTTGGGGATCCCCGCGGTTAAGGCGCGGGTGGACTCGGGGGCCAAAACCTCGTGTCTGCACGCGTATAACATTCAGACATTCAAACGCGATGGCGAACCCTGGGTGAGTTTCGAGGCTCATCCACTGCAACATCTGCGGCGGCCGTCGGTGCGTTGTGAGGCGCGCTTGGTGGACAAGCGTACCGTGCGCAGCTCTTCCGGTGACAGTGAAAAGCGTCCCGTGATCCGCACGCCCCTCTCTATCGGCGGTAGCGTCTGGGATATCGAGTTAACCCTGACCAATCGAGATAGCATGGGCTACCGCATGCTACTCGGTCGCGAGGCCATGCTCGGGCGCATGATGGTGGACCCATCGGAGAGCTTCTGCCTGGGCGACCTGCCCCCCAGCCAATTGGAGGAGTACTACCGGGACGAGCACCATATGGCTGGCACCGGCCTGCGCATCGGCCTGCTTGCCTCCAACCCGGACCTCTACAGCAATCAGCGCATTATGGAGGCCGGTGCCGAGCGCGGCCACCGCATGACCTTCCTCGATATCCGCCAGTGCTATATGAAACTGGACCCGAACGAGCCGGAGGTGCACTACCGTGACGGGCGCATCCTCAATAATCTGGACGCGGTTATTCCCCGTATCCGACCAAGCCAGACTTTTTACGGTTGTGCGCTCACCCGCCACTTCGAGAGCATTGGCGTCTTTGCCCTGAACGGGTCGGCGGCCATCAGCCAGTCCAGGGATAAACTGTTCTCCCTGCAACTGTTGCAGCAGAGCGGGCTGAATATCCCGACTTCCGGCTTCGCCAATTCGCCGGTGGATACCAATGAGCTTATCGAGATGGTGGGCGGTGCGCCGCTGATTGTGAAGCTGCTGGAGGGGACCCAGGGCAGGGGCGTGGTGCTGGCGGAGACCCGCAAGGCCGGGGAGTCGGTGATCAATGCCTTTAAGTCCCTGAAGGCCAACCTGCTGGTGCAGGAATTTATACGCGAGGCCCAGGGCAAGGACCTGCGCCTGTTTGTCATCGACGGCAAGGTGGTCGCCGCCATCCAGCGCGAAGCGGCGCCAGGAGAGTTCCGCGCCAATATTCACCAGGGTGGCACGGCTTCGGTTGTCAAGGTGAGCACCGAGGAAAAACGCCTGGCGATGAGGGCTGCCAAAGTTCTGGGGTTAAAGGTGGCCGGTGTGGATATCATCCGCTCCAAGAAGGGCCCTCTGCTGCTGGAGGTGAACTCTTCCCCGGGGCTTGAGGGCATAGAGAGCGCCACCCGCAAGGATGTGGCCGGGGCGATGATCGTGGCTATTGAAAAGGCGCTCAAGTGGCGTCCATCGATTCCCGAATCCAGCGTCGCCGCGGGCGGATGACGCTGCGCGGGATTGCAGGTGCCGTCTCATCGACTGAATGCTCCAAAACCACCTGCAGCGCTTCCCTGGGCGGCTGAAAGGCGGCTATTGCCCCGGCGCCCTTTGGCGAAGCCCTTCCGCCGAAGCTAACCTTGCCGTGAGCCCCGGCCAGCTGCCGTGGGATTGGCTCCCCGGTGTTTTTTTAGGTCCGGGTCGCATGGCGGCGCCTTCGCCGCTGGCGACCGATTGGATATCACCTTGGGGCACCTCTGATTCATTCGCTTTCTGGCGGTAAAGATGCTTCGAGGTCAGAGCGCCCCGGCACCCTGTTCGGTACGCCCGCGAACGAATCAGAGGGCCCTTCGCGCAGGAAGCGGTATGAGCAATCGCCCGCACACTAATCTGTTGCGCAGCCTGGTGCTGCTGATCGCGGCTATGGCGGTCGGTGTCCAGGCGTCGTCGCCATTGTCCCGCTCCGAAACCGGGCGCAAGGTGATGGTGGACTATATCACCCACTTCGCCCACCACCTGCAGTGGCCCATCGAAGTCTTTTCCGGAGCCGGGGCCCCCTTCCGGGTTTGCGTAATGGAAGCAAACGCGCTGCGCGATCCTCTGGTGGCGCGCCTGAAACACCAAAGCATCAATGGTCGCCGAGTGTTGGTGGAGGCCGTGGAGCCGGATGCGCTGCGGCGCGCGCGCGCTTGCCAGATTGTGGTGCTCGGCGAGATGGCGCGCGAGGATCTGTTGAAGGTTATTCGCGCGCTGGAGTTTTTTCCGGTACTGACCGTCAGTGATGTGGAGCGCTTTGCGATGATTGGCGGTATGATCGAATTTGCGAGCAACGGCGAGAATCTCACTCTGCAATTCAACAAGACCATGCTCGACCGGGCCGAGCTGAAAATGGGGGACAGCCTGTTTCGGCTAAGCGTGGAAGTGAATTGAAAGGGGCGCGAGCCAGGTGAGACTTGCAATCTTGTCCCGGCCTGCGCACTGTGACTGGAACGCGTGAATTTGTCACTTTGTCCGCCGCCGGATAACCGCTGTCACCGCAGGTTTGGTATCGATAAGTACTGGCGCCGACAGGTGATTTAGCGTAGAATCTGCGCCCGGTTTGGGCAGGTGTTGCGCCGCCCCGTGAATGCCGGCGACAAGTGCTGGCCACAGTGTGAGAGCCGTGCGTGAAACAGATTCAAAAAGCGAGATGAAGCCGCGGAGTTTCATCTCGCTTTTTTATAGGCGCGCACCTGCTTGGCGCAGCGGTGCCCCATATTCGCATACCCCCCGCCCGGAAACAGTTCTGAATACTGGAGATCAAGTTGACTAAAGCTGTCCCTACGCCGGAGGCCTCCATGCCCCACGACTTCATGCAGAGTACTTTTGGTGAGAGCTCAACCCCCGCCCTGCTGGTGCTGGCGGATGGCAGCATATTTGAAGGGCGTTCGATCGGTGCCTGCGGTAGTGCAGTGGGCGAGGTGGTGTTCAACACCTCCATGACCGGTTACCAGGAAATTCTGACCGACCCCTCCTATGCCCGTCAGATTGTCACACTGACCTACCCGCATATCGGCAACACCGGCACCAACGGAGAGGATGGTGAATGTGATCGGATATGGGCCGCCGGGCTGGTGATCCGCGATCTGCCGCTGCTGGCCAGCAGTTTTCGCAAAGAAGAATCCCTGCAGGACTATCTCAAAGCGCGCAACATTATCGGCATTGCCGATATCGATACCCGCCGCCTGACCCGCCTGCTGCGGGATAAAGGGGCGCAGAACGGTTGCATTGTCGCCGGCGACTCGGTGAATACCGCAGAGGGCAGGGAGGAAGCGCTGGCCAAAGCGCGCGAGTTCGCCGGTCTGAAAGGTATGGATCTGGCCAAAGTGGTTTCCACCGAGGAGCGCTACACCTTTAACGAAGGTACCTGGGCTCTGGGTAACGGCCACAAGCCGGCGCCGGCGGAGCAACCCTTTAAGGTGGTGGCCTACGATTTCGGTGTGAAGCGCAATATTCTGCGCATGCTGGTGGATCGCGGTTGCGATGTGACCGTGGTCCCGGCGCAGACACCGGCGTCCGAAGTGCTGGCGATGAACCCGGATGGTGTCTTCCTGTCCAACGGCCCCGGCGACCCCGAGCCCTGCGATTACGCCATCGCCGCGATCCGCGCGATCCTCGATGCGGGCCTGCCTATCTACGGCATCTGCCTTGGTCACCAGCTGCTGAGTCTGGCCGTGGGCGGCCGTTCACTGAAGATGAAGTTCGGCCATCACGGTGGCAACCACCCGGTGCAGGATCTGCGCAACGGCCAAGTGAAAATCACCGCGCAGAACCACGGTTTCGCGGTGGATGCGGACAGCCTGCCCGAGAATGTGGAGGTCACCCACATTTCTCTGTTCGACCGCAGCCTGCAGGGCATACGCCTCAAAGATAAACCGGCCTTCAGCTTCCAGGGCCACCCGGAAGCCAGCCCCGGCCCACATGATATGGCGCCCCTGTTCGATGAGTTTGTTCAGTCCATGGAACAGCGCCGCAAGTGACCGGCGGCCCCAGAATCGAAATTCAATTGTGAGATCTACCGGTAACAGGCCGGAGTGAAACGGAAGAAAGATGCCAAAACGCACAGACATCAAAAGCATTCTGATAATCGGGGCCGGACCCATCGTGATCGGCCAGGCTTGCGAGTTCGACTACTCCGGTGCCCAGGCCTGTAAGGCACTGCGGGAAGAGGGTTACCGTGTGATCCTGGTGAACTCCAACCCCGCCACCATCATGACCGACCCCGCCATGGCCGACGCCACTTATATTGAACCGGTGGAATGGCGCACCGTGGCCGGGATTATCGAGCGGGAGCGCCCGGATGCGATTCTTCCCACCATGGGTGGCCAGACGGCGCTCAACTGCGCCCTGGACCTGGATCGGCATGGTGTGCTGGAAAAGTTTGGTGTAGAGCTGATCGGCGCCGACAAGAAAGCCATCGAAAAAGCCGAAGACCGGGACCTGTTCGACAAGGCCATGCGGGCTATTGGCCTGGAAACGCCGCGGGCGCGCATTGTGCACTCTATGGAAGAGGCGATGAAAGTGCCGGAAGAGTTCGGCTTCCCGGTCATTATCCGCCCGTCTTTTACCATGGGTGGTTCCGGCGGTGGCGTGGCCTACAACTGGCCGGAGTTCGAGGAGATCTGCAAGCGCGGCCTCGACCTTTCCCCCACCAACGAACTGCTGATCGACGAATCCCTGCTCGGCTGGAAAGAGTACGAGATGGAGGTGGTTCGCGATAAGAACGACAACTGCATCATCGTCTGCTCCATCGAGAACTTCGACCCCATGGGCGTACACACCGGTGACTCCATCACCGTGGCGCCGGCGCAGACGCTGACCGACAAGGAATACCAGCTGATGCGCAACGCCTCTATTGCGGTGTTGCGCGAGATCGGCGTGGAGACCGGTGGCTCCAACGTACAGTTCGGCGTCTGCCCGAAAACCGGGCGCATGGTGGTGATCGAGATGAACCCGAGGGTGTCCCGTTCCTCCGCCCTGGCATCCAAAGCCACTGGCTTCCCCATCGCCAAGGTGGCCGCCAAGCTGGCCGTGGGTTACACCCTGGACGAGCTGCAGAACGACATCACCGGCGGCGCCACCCCGGCGTCCTTTGAGCCTTCCATCGATTACGTGGTCACCAAGATACCGCGCTTTACCTTTGAGAAGTTCGGCGAGGCGGACGCGCGCCTGACCACCCAGATGAAGTCCGTCGGCGAGGTGATGGCGATCGGCCGCACCTTCCAGGAATCCTTGCAGAAGGCCCTGCGCGGGCTGGAAGTGGGCAGCTTCGGCCTGGAGAGCAAAATAGATCCGAACGACGAAGGTGCAAAAGAACGGTTGCGCCGCGAGCTGTCTGTGCCCGGTGCTGAGCGTATCTGGTATCTCGGCGACGCCTTCCGCATGGGCATGAGTGTGGAACAGGTGTACGAGCTGTCGAAGATCGACCCCTGGTTCCTGGTGCAGATCGAGGAACTGATCAAAATAGAAGAGCCGCTCAAGACCCTGCCCACATCGGCTCTGGACGCCCGCAGCATGCGCTTCCTGAAGCGCAAGGGTTTTTCCGACAAGCGCCTGGCCGACTTGCTGGGTGTCAGTCAGAAAACAGTGCGCGAACTCCGCCACAAACTGGGTGTCTTCCCTGCCTACAAGCGAGTGGACACCTGCGCGGCGGAATTTGCCACCAGCACTGCCTATATGTACTCCACTTACGATGAAGAGTGCGAGGCCAATCCGTCGGACAAGAAAAAGATCATGGTGCTCGGCGGTGGCCCCAACCGCATCGGCCAGGGCATCGAGTTTGATTACTGCTGTGTGCACGCGGCACTGGCGATGCGTGAGGACGGTTACGAGACCATTATGGTCAACTGTAACCCGGAGACGGTTTCCACCGACTACGACACTTCCGACCGCCTCTATTTTGAGCCGGTGACCCTGGAAGATGTACTGGAAATCGTGCAGAAGGAAAAACCGACCGGCGTGATCGTACAGTTCGGCGGCCAGACACCGCTGAATCTGGCCCGCTACTTAGCCGCAGAGGGCGTGCCCATTATCGGCACCACCCCGGAGCAGATCGACCGCGCGGAGGACCGCGAGCGCTTCCAGCAGATGATCATGCGCCTGGGCCTGAAACAGCCCAAGAATGCCATTGTACGCTCCGTGTCCGAAGCCGTGCAGGCGGCCAAGGACGTAGGTTATCCGCTGGTGGTGCGCCCTTCCTACGTGCTGGGGGGGCGCGCCATGGAGATCGTCTACAAGGAAGACGAACTGCTCAACTACATGAAAGAGGCGGTACAGGTATCTGACGAGGCGCCGGTGCTGCTGGACCACTTCCTCAATGCCGCAATCGAAGTGGATATCGATGCGGTTTCCGATGGGAAAGATGTGGTGATTGGCGGCATTATGCAGCACATCGAGCAGTGCGGTGTGCACTCCGGAGACTCTGCCTGCTCCCTGCCGCCCTACAGCTTGCCGGCGGAAGTGCAGGACAGAATGCGCGAACAGGTCAAGGCCATGGCCCGGGAACTGGGTGTTGTGGGGCTGATGAACACGCAGCTGGCCTATCAGGATGGCGAGATCTATGTGATCGAAGTGAACCCGCGCGCCTCACGTACCGTGCCCTTTGTGTCCAAGTGCATTGGCACGTCCCTGGCCAAGGTGGCTGCCCGCTGTCAGGCTGGTATCAGCCTGGCGGATCAGGGTTTCACCGAGGAGATAGTGCCGGATTACTTCTCCGTGAAGGAGTCGGTATTCCCGTTCAACAAATTCCCCAAAGTGGACCCCATCCTCGGCCCGGAGATGAAGTCCACTGGCGAGGTCATGGGCGTGGGCGAGACTTTTGCCGAGGCGTTCGACAAGGGCCTGCTGGCCGCCGGCGACAAGCTGCCGGAATCTGGCAGGGTATTCATCTCCGTGCGAGACTTCGACAAGCCGGCGGTGGTGAATGTGGCGCGCGACCTGGAAGCGCTCGGCTTTGAGCTGGTGGCTACCCGCGGGACCGCCAAGGTCTTGCAAGAAGCCGGTATTCCAGTTACAACCGTCAATAAGATGAGCGAGGGCCGCCCCCATATCGTCGATATGATCAAAAACGATGAGATCGCCTTGGTGGTCAACACCACCGAGGGGCGTCAAGCCATTCGCGATTCTGCCGATATCCGCCGCAGCGCGGAGAATCACCAAGTGTGCTACACCACTACGCTGGCCGCAGCCAAGGCCATGGCGCTCGCCATGCAGCAGGACGAAGTTCTCAAGGTTCGCCGCCTGCAGGAATTGCACCAGCGCGTGGTCAAACTGCCGGAATAACCGGCCCTTGGATTGAATGCGGCCAGTGGCCGCTCCTACAAAAATCTGATTGAAATCGCGGCCAGGTTTCGCCCGTTGGCGAAGCCTGGCTTTCTTGTGGAAAAATTTGGAGGTCCCAATTGAACCGGGTACCAATGACGGTTGAGGGCGCGGAAGCCCTGCGCGCCGAACTGGAAAGACTGAAAAAAGTGGAGCGCCCCGCTGTGGTTCAGGCTATCGCTGAGGCACGCGAACACGGCGATTTGAAGGAAAACGCGGAGTATCACGCCGCGCGGGAAAAACAGGGCTTTATCGAAGGGCGTATCCAGGAGATAGAGAGCAAACTGTCTCACGCCCAGATCATCGATGTGAAGGCCATAGAGCCCAGCGATAAAGTGATTTTCGGCACCACGGTAACCATCATCAACGTGGAGAGCGACCAGGAAGTTACCTACAAGATTGTGGGCGACGACGAAGCGGACGTTAAGAATCACAAGATCTCCGTCAATTCACCCATTGCCCGCGCTTTAATTGGCAAAGAGGTTGGAGATGTTGTGGTGGTGAACACGCCTTCCGGCGCGGTGGAATACGAAATAGACGCCGTCGAACATCTTTAAAAGCGCTCTGACCCGGTTGCCGGGCGCAGTTCGCGTGTTTTACCCGGCGCTGAAGAGTCTGAAATCTCCGCCGCGTGCGGATGATTTTGTCAGAGGTTGTGCAAGCTCTCTACAAAAAAAGGGCGACCCTTGTAGCCGCCCTTTTTCTGTTTACAAGTAATCGCCCTACTGAGAGATATATCCCTGATTCAACGAGCCGGTTTGATTGGCTATTGCCGTTTCCCCAACCCCCAGTTGGACAGTCTGGTGGAAGTTAGAGTCGCCAAACTGGTTGGTGAAAGAATAGTGACCCAGCCCAACCTGTGTTGTGTAGGCTTCATTGAGATCGCCAGTCTGGAATCCTAAAGCGATATGGCCTGTGCCGAATTGTGAGATATCCCCCAGGTTGAAATTGCCGTTTTGCACTTTTAGCGCAGTATTGAAAAATCCAACCTGGATAATATTGCCTTCGTTCATAAATCCATTCTGAAAAATATCCGCATCGTTGCCAACGAGAGTCTGGAAGATATCGGCATCGTTTGCGATTCCCACCTGATTGATATTGGCATCGTTGAAGGCGCTGAATAGTTGCAAAATGTTTCCGTTGTTACTCGTTCCGACTTGGTTGATCGCCGCCTGGTCCAGGAAGCTCAGAGTCTGAGTGATCGTGGCCACGTTGACAAAACCTTCCTGCCCTATGCTGGCTGAACTAAGCAATGCGTTGGTTTGGATGGTTGTGCCGTCGTTGCCATCACCCACTTGCGTGATACTAGCGTTGTTAAGCGCTCCCGCGGACTGAGTGGAAGTGGCCAAGTTGTTACTACCAATCTGGTTTTGGTGGATGGTGCTGCCTTCCTCACCAGCGGTTTGCAGTGCGACCTCAACGTTAAAGAAACCGAATTGGTCCTGAAGGATGGTATTGCCGTCCACTCCGATACCAACCTGAGTGGCGCTCTGGAAATTGCCAACACCAATTTGGTTTTGTATCGCTGTGTTATTGGCTGCGAATACACTGCCGCTGGCGGCCAGGAATATTGCTGTGGCGATAGGGGTAAACGTCTTCATAAGTTGCTCCTTGCATATTTCGACGCTGAAGATCAATAAAAGATACTGACTGATGCACGGTGTTTTCCTGCTGCCGTGTCATAGACAGTCGCCAGCCAGTTCTACCTGTGGCAATAAACCGATGGATTAAGTTAAAGACAGGGATGCAGAAGTTAAGCTGGGTACGCCTGATTCTTAATCCTCCGAAGGCACATCGCCATAGGAGAGAAGTATCGAAATCCTGAGAAAAAAGTTTGGAATAGGGTGGTCTTTGTCCGGAAAAGTAAGGTGTTATCAGAAAACGTTTCAGCCGACGGACTGTGAGAATTGGATTCTGCATAATCCGTGGGCTGAAATATTTTTTTGCCTACTGAACGATAATAGCAGTATTGCCGTTCCCCACCTGGTTCACGATAGCGGTTTCGGAAAAGCCACTTTGGATTACCGTGGCATCGTTGAGGCTGCCGGACTGGTTGACAATGGCTAGGTGGCCACCGCCCATGCCAAATGTGCCGGACTGCATCACGGTGGCGCTGTTGCTGAACCCATCCTGGGTGATGCTGGCGCTGCTGCTCCAGTCCACTTGCACCACATAAGCCTCGTTACCCAGACCGCTCTGCAGTATATCGGCCTCTTGGTACATACCGCTCTGCTCTATAGTGGCGTGATTGAAGGAGCCCATTTGCTCGATGGCCGAGATGTGGCCGCTGCCGCTCTGGGCTATGAGTGCTTCGTTGCCGGTGCCCTCCTGATAAATAAAGGCGTCGGAATCGAAGCTGGAATTCTGACCGATATAGGCGCTGTGTAACTGACCGTGTTGTTCTATCCGCGCCACATTGCCTGCACCTAGTATCTGTGCGATTTCCGCCTGATTGCTGAAACCGGACTGGAGTATCCAGGCCTCGTTGTCCTGGCTACCCAGCTGATAGACGGTCGCATCGTTGATGGCGCCTTCCTGATAGATATGCACACTGTTGTAGGCGCCGTCCTGCTGCAGTGTGTAGGCGGTGTTCAGGTTGCCGCCCTGAACCTGATAAATACTGGAACCCACCTCGGCCTGCTGTCGGGCACTGGCGTCGTGGAAATTGCCGGTCTGTTGTTGGGAAATGAAATTGTCGGTGGCGCCGGGATCCGTTTGATCGGCCGTCGCTGTGTTGCCGGTACCGTTCTGGTTGAGCTCGGCGGTGTTGGTTGCCGCCAGCCCACTACCGCTTAGGGTGAGTAAAAGTGCCGTGGCGATGGGGGTTATGGCTTTCACAAGTGGTTCCCTTTCCTACTTCACCCGCAGGTTCTCTGGGGTGCTCGCCTACCACTCAGCTTTGTGAGCCGGTTGGTGGGCTGTCGGTTTACTGTAAAAACGGGCGGCCGTAGTGGCCGCCCCGGGACCTGGATCTATGCGTTCTTACTGAAGAATAACGCCGACATTGCCAAAACCAACCTGAGTGGCCACAGCGGTTTCGTTGAAACCGAATTGGTCTGTGTCGTGGAAGTTAAAAGCGCCCACCTGGGTTGTAGTGGAGTTGTGGAAGAACCCGATCTGGTCGGTTTCACTGTAGTTGCCAAAGCCAAACTGGAACTCAGCGGCAACATGGCCCACACCCACTTGGTTGATATCACCAATGTTGGCTACACCCAGTTGGAATTTCAGCGCAGCGCTGCCCGCGGCGCCAATCTGGTTGATAGTACCGGAGTTGGCGATGCCGAGCTGGATGATATCCGCGTCGTTACCGAGGGCGAGGATTTGGTTGATATTGGCGTTGTTTCCAAAGCCACCTTGGATTATGTCAGCATCGTTAAAGGCACTGACAGTTTGTAGGATGTTACCGGAGTTGCCGACGCCAAACTGGGTTATATTAGCGGAATCCAGCAAACTCAGGCTCTGGGTGATCACGCCGAGGTTGAGAAAGCCAGTTTGCACTATATTGGCGCTGCTCAGCAGGGAGGCTGTCTGGGTGGTGACACCGACGTTGGCTGCGCCCACCTGTGTGACAGTGGCGGTGTTGAGTGCGCCCGCGGCCTGGGTAGAGACTGCGGTGTTCACAGAACCAACCTGGGTTTGGACAATGGTGCTGTTATCCTCTCCCGCTGTTTGTACGCCCACTTCTGTGTTGAAGAAGCCGGTCTGGGTTTGCACGATAGTGTTGTTATCCACGCCCAGGCCCAGCTGAGTGGCGCTCTGGAAGTTGCCGACACCGGTTTGGGTTTGCACGGCGGTGTTGTTGGCCGCGAGTACACTGCCACTGGCGGCAAAAAGTACAGCTGCGGCGATGGGGGTAAACGTCTTCATCAGATGCTCCTTTGACTTACGTCCGACGTTGAAATATCAGTACTCGTCATACTGATTTGCGCTGGCGCTGCTCCCAACGCCATGCTGGGTTGCGGCGCAGTGCGGGCTGATTGGCTCCGGGAAATTGGCTGCGCCGCGAAAATCGACATTCTGCCTCTGCAATGACATGGATTTTTCTGGCGGTTTCCGCCTTCGCTTGTGCAAGCAGCAATTTGTTTGATAAGTGATCCATTGCTGAGTTGATTCTTGTCGTTTAATTGCGAGGTCGCTATAGGAGAGAAGTGCGGAAACACTAAGAATAAAGTTCGATTTTTAATCACTTGTTGTTTGAGGCGCAGGTATAGGGAAAATTGCGATAAGAAATCTAAAGAATCTCTGATTAATTTGCGTGAGCGCTGTAGTTGCTTCTGGGGCGATCAGGCAACCTCGGTGTATTTTGTCGTCAAGGAGCGAATTAATCAGAGATTCCCCAGGTGTACCTTTGCGTAATATCTATCCCGCCCGGAGGGTTTTTGGCGTCAAGTGCATATATTGAAGGGCTTAATCATACTGGTTGACGATGGTGGTGATTGCCGTACCCTTCTGGGTCACTGAAGTGTGCAGGCCATTGCCACTCTGGTAGATATCCACGTTGTGGTAGGCGCCTATCTGGTTGACCTCCGCTGAATTTTGTATTCCGAATTGGGCCACATTCGCGTGGTGGGCGAAACCTATCTGATTCAGCCGGATGAGATTCTCGTATCCGGCCTGGAGTAGGGCAGCGATATTATCCTCTCCCTTTTGACGCA
Organism: Microbulbifer thermotolerans; assembly: GCF_001617625.1. NCBI lineage: Bacteria > Pseudomonadati > Pseudomonadota > Gammaproteobacteria > Cellvibrionales > Microbulbiferaceae > Microbulbifer > Microbulbifer thermotolerans. The sequence goes on from NZ_CP014864.1 coordinate 860,349, forward strand.
CAATAATTACATTTTCAGTGCCGGACTGGGATGCTGCCAGTGTATTTCTATAGCCATCCTGCATGGCTGACAGGTAATTCAAAAGTCCCAGCTGTTTGATATTCACTGCATTGAGATCGCCCTCCTGGTAGATGACACCGAGGTTGGCTGTGGATGTGGTATTGTAAAAATCCAGCTCGCTCGCGGCGGCCAGCTCCGAACCGGAATCCAGGTCTGATCCCCGGGTGCCGGTTGCCCCGAGCAGGGCCAGTCCACCTAAAAAAATGATTGCTTTCATCGGTTTACATAATATGTGTGCTTTCATTCAGGTAGTACTGTAATACAGGGTTGTTGATATCTTCCGGATTGGCCAGTGCCCAGGAATTATTGACGATACCTTCCGCGATCAGGTGGATCACCGCCGATTCCATCGCCGATAGCATTGCCAGTTGTGCGGGTTCGTTAGTGGTGGTTCCGGCTTCCATCTCGAGTAAGCGGCGGAAACTGACAAAGCGATAGACGTCGGCACTAATGGCTTTTGAATAGACTGTCTTTGAGGTCAATACAGAGTGCAGCACCCGTCCGGAGCGGATATCCACGGCTCTGAGATTGACAGTGACTTGATCGACCCGGTACTGATCATCGAGTCCAATACCGAAGTAGCGGGCTCCTGCGCCACCAGTGCGGATGTTGGTGTCATAAGCGACGACACCACCTTCCAAGAGAATATTGGCAGCCACCAGAGATGGCAGTGGAATATTGTTGTTGGCCGGGGTGTCCGGTTTCGCCAGCGCGGCGCGAATAATTTTGCGTTCCGTCAGCAGGTTTTGCAGCCCCTCCCGCTCCAGAGGGATGAACCAACCGGATTCGTTCAGAACATCCATCAGCATAGAGGCGCCGCCTTGGGTGACAGCGGTCGAGAAACTGCTGTTCGGTGAGGGCTTGTACTGTCCGGTTTGGTCTCGGAAGCTGTATACCGCAGCCAGTATCTTCCCTTTGGGCGTCGGCAGATTGAGAAGATCTCTATAAGTGCTGTTTCTGGGTGTCAGCTGTGCCTCTGCCAGTCCCGGGCCGAACAGGGCGTCACCGGTGCTCTTGACCGTGGTACACCCACCCAGCGCGGCGATCATTGCAAATACGGGCAAGGCAAAACTTCTTATAGAAATACGCATTGCCAACCTCCTGATAATATTTCTGCGCAAGTCGGCATTTTCTAATTGGTGGGATTCAATCCGCTTACGATGATTTCACTTTTGTCTCCGGTACTCCGGTCTGTAACCAGAACGGTCAATACGCCATCGTTGTCGACAATCTGAACGATAAAGTCGTCCGTGATTAGTTCGCCACTGTTGCCGTTACCGACATCTGTGAGGAGTTGATTGAGCAGGCGGGTTTCCAGTGAGTCCGTAAACCTGTCCAGGGCGCTCGGCTGTTCATAGAGACTGTCCAGCTGGTCCGGATCCTTGTGGCGGTCTTGCGCCTGGGCGTTGTTGAGTAGATAGCTGCCGTTGAGTGGGTTTCCGCCGAAATTAGGGTTTACTGGTTCATAAATCAGCTCTGTGGCGGATGTCGGCGCAATTGTCAGGGAAAGCAGGGGAGCCAGAATCAGTCCGGCGGGTTTTAGGGTATTCATCAGAACTCGTCCTTTCCTAGGTCAAAGTGGTCCGTCAGGGCGCTGCGTATTTTTTCCTGCAGCACAATTTCGTGAATATGTTTCGATGCCTCTTCCGCCAAGCGCCGGATATCGTTGGTGCTCGGGCTGATAAAACGGCGGAAAACGGTTTTGTTGTTATAGGTGATCCAGATCAGATTGCCCCATCTGGCCGACGGGCGTTCGTGAATGGTCAGGTTGTATTCACTGTCCGGATAGTGCAGGTTGCGATATTCACTCATGTAGCGGACAAAATCATGACCTGTCCGCGTGATGGTGCGGTCGATGTTAAAGCCGCTGATTTCATCTTCGATATGACCGCCGTTTTCCTCGAGTTTGCCACCGTTTACATCATTTTCTTCGCTGGCGTACTGCGCGACTGCCGCGGCTGAGAAAAGTAAAAGAAATCCAAACGCTCTCATATCCGCTCAGCCTGTAGGTGTAGCTTGGCCCAGTTGCTGGCCTGTAGCCGGTTCTTTACGCCGATTTTTCGGAAGATGTTGTACATATGGTTTTTTACTGTGTGCTCGCTCAGGTGAAGACGGTCGGCGATGACACTGTTGGAATCTCCGCTGGTTAACTGGGTCAGAATTTCCTGTTCGCGGCGGGTAAGCAACTGACAGTGACTTTGATCCTCGCTGGCGGTGTCGTCCGGATTACGGAGGGCTGCACAAAGTTTTCTGACTAGGTTTTCCTGATTGGTGTTTGCGTCGCATAACAGGTGAAAATTTCGCCGTCGCAGCTTGTTTGCCAAGTGCTTGGAAATACCCGCTGGGAAATTGATTAGCAGAATTTTGGGGTGGTAAATTTTTTTTAAGCCGGAGAAAGACTGCTCTAAATCCGGATTCGTGGCCATTTGCCAGCAATCAATGACAATCGCCTGGTAGTGTTGAAGGCAATGACGTTGTTGACCTATCTCGGCTTTCTCCCACTCGTAGGGAATTGATGTGGATATCAGTGAAAACAGCAACTCACCATGCAGGCCGGAATTGCTAACAAAAAGAACCGGCATATACCTCTTACCTCACATTGGTTGGATCAATGCCAAAATTCGGAATCCAGACCTATTTCACGACTTTGTGTCGTGAAACTCTCCATGTCCCGGCGGCTTTCCTTGGAACATGGATCAGTATCCATGGGTAGGGTTGATAAAACCCATCTTATCCATGAGAAGTTAGTTTGGAGTGTAGACGCTGAGGGATATTTACTAGAAAAAAAAGTGTCAGATTTACACAGGAAAGTACTTTTTTATCTGCTTATCCCGTTGCAGGCAGCGTCCATTCGATGGGATCGGAAAGTGCCGAGTTTGTTTGTCGGGGAAGGGCGGCTCGCGTCTGTGCTTGTCGCCGCTCGGAACGTTTGGCAGAGAGGTTTGCCAGTCAGGATAAAACTTGTCGCTATGCTATATGTCCATTGCCTCGGAAAAGCACTGTATTCACCGGGCGGTAATTCCTGTCGATAAGAATGCCGGGGGCTGAAGTGCGGAGAAACTGTCCGTGGGTCGCGCCAATATTTTCCTTGCCAATCATGCCTTCAAGCGGCTGCTATAAATGTTTATTCCGCGTTATGGCGCTGTGTTTGCTATTGAACGGCTGCGATGCGAGACCGGACCGCGCACTGGGGACACTGGAGTGGAACCGCATAGCGCTTCCGGCGCCAGCGGCGGAGAAAATTATAGCAATCGAAGTTCAGCAAGGTGAGCGTGTCAGCGCCGGACAGGTATTGCTGCGTCTTGACGATAGACGAACAAGAGAGCAGCTGGCGGCAGCGCGCGCGGAAGTAGTGCGCTATGAGGCGCTGCTTGAGGAGTTACAAACAGGGCCACGCATAGAGGAAATTCAGCGCGCCGAAGCGAGTCTTGCGGCGGCCCTTGCGGAGGAGAAGGAGGCGAGGCAGAACTATCGGCGCCTGAAAAAGCTGGGGGTGCGGGATTATATTTCGCAGTCGGATATCGACCGCGCCGAGGCCGCCGCTGACAGTGCCAGCGCCAGTGTTGACTCTGCCCGCGCGGCCCTGCTCCAGTTGCAGCGTGGTACGCGCAGCGAGGAAATCGCACAGGCAGAGGCCGCGCTGGCACGGGCCCGCGCCGAGGCCGAGGCGCAAGCCGTGCTGCTGCGCAAACTGACGGTACAAGCCCCCAGAAACGGGCTTATCGATAATCTGCCGTTCAAACTCGGTGACGAAGCGCCAGTGGGCGGTCCTCTGGCGATTATGCTGGTGGGAGAAGCGCCCTATGCCCGCGTTTATATTCCACAGCCCCTGCGGCCCGGTATCCAGGTCGGTGATCCTGCCTGGGTTTATATCGATGGCGTGGAGCAACGTTTTGCCGGCCGCGTGCGTATGATACGCAGCGAGCCGAGTTTCACTCCTTATTATGCGCTGACTGGCGACGATGTGGCGCGGTTGAGTTACCTGGCGGAAATTCAACTGGGCGAGGACGCCGCGGATTTTTCCGCTGGTCTCCCTCTATGGGCGGTGTTCACCCAGTACGAGGAGGGTGCGGATGACAAATGACGTGGAGATTGCCATCCGGGCGCGTAATTTGAGCAAAACTTTTGGCCGCTTGCGCGCTGTGGCGGATGTGGATCTCACTGTCGCCCGCGGCCAAGTATACGGTTTTCTGGGGCCCAATGGTTCGGGCAAGTCCACAACCATTCGCATGCTGTGCGGACTTCTGACGCCCAGTGACGGCGATATACAAGTACTCGGTCTGCGCATACCGGAACAAGCGGAGAAACTGCGCCAGCATATCGGCTACATGACACAGCACTTCTCACTGTTTACCGACCTGACTTTGTGGGAAAACCTGCAATTTCTTGCCGCGGTGCAAAACTTGTCGCGCCGGCAGGCTTCTCTCCGGGTGAAAGAACTGCTGCAGGAATACGGTTTCGCCGGGCGCGCTTCCCAGCTGGCGGGCACCTTGAGCGGCGGTCAGAAACAGCGCCTGGCACTTGCGGGCAGCATCGTTCACAAACCGGACCTGCTATTTCTCGATGAACCTACCAGCGCGGTGGACCCGGAATCCCGCCGGGATTTTTGGGAGAAACTGTTCGAGCTGGCGGATGCGGGCACAACGATACTGGTTTCTTCCCACTATATGGATGAGGCTGAGCGCTGCCACAGACTGGCGATTCTCGATCGAGGTCACTTGGTGGCGGATGGGACGCCAGCGGACCTGACCGGCGCGCTCAGAGGGCGCACGCTGGAAGTGAGCGCCGAGCGCCCGCGCCAAGCCAAACAATTGTTGATGCAGGTGTCGGGCGTAATCAGCGCGGCACAGATTGGCAACAGCCTGCGGGTGCTTTGTGACGAAGTGGGAGACTGTGCGGGTCGCATTGAGCGGGCCTTTGCCGCAGCCGGGATGAGTGCCGAGGTGAGTGCCACCACACCGAGTCTGGAAGATGTTTTCGTTGCCGCCACCAACGAACACAAAGCCGTTGAGCTGCGCGGGGAATCCGTGTGAACTGGCGCAGGCTCTGGGCAGTTGTCATCAAAGAACTGCGTCAGTTGCGTCGGGACCATATCACACTGCTGATGATTGTCGGCATGCCCATACTGCAGCTGGTGCTGTTCGGCTACGCGATCAATCTGAATCCGCGCCATCTGCCCGCCGCCATTGCTGATCAGGCACTCACCAGCGGATCGCGCCAGGTGGTTATGGATATGCTGGCCACTGGTGTTATTGAACCTGTCAAGGATGCCGAGAGCCCACAGCAACTGATGAGTATGCTGCGCCGGGGTGAGATCAGCGTTGGCGTGGTGATTCCCTGGGATTTCGAACGCCGCCGGGCCCTGGGAGAATCTTCGGTTCAGGTCCTGGTGGACGGTAGTGACACTGTGGTGCAGAACGCGGCCTTGCAGCTGGCGCAGATGCCGCTCACTTATACGCCGGGAAGCCCGAGGGATTCTTCGATACCACTGCCCGAGCTGCCGATCAGTGTCGTGGCCTTTTACAACCCGCAGCGGGTTTCGGCAATCACTATTGTGCCGGGGTTGATTGGCATCATTCTGACTATGACCATGATGATGTTTACGGCCGTTGCCATAGTGCGCGAACGGGAGCGGGGCAACATGGAACTGCTGATCGCCACACCGGTCAGTAAGGGCGAGTTGATGCTGGGTAAGTTACTGCCCTACGGCGCTATCGGCCTAATCCAGACAAGTCTGATACTGCTGTCGGGTGTATTGTTGTTTCAGGTCCCGATTCGCGGCAGTCTGCTGGATGTTTACCTGTCGGCGTTGCTGCTGATCTTTGCCAATCTCAGTCTGGGATTGCTGATTTCCACTGCTACTCAGTCCCAGTTTCAGGCCATACAGATGACTTTTTTTGTCTTTGTGCCGTCGATACTGCTATCCGGTTTTGTGTTTCCCTTTGAGGGTATGCCCGAACCTGCCCAATGGATAGCCGAATTGCTGCCACTGACTCACTTTATTCGCCTGATACGCGGCATTATGCTGCGCGGTGCTGAACTCGTGGAGTTGTGGCAGGACTGGGTGGCACTGCTGGTGTTTATTGTGTTGATGATGGTGTTGGCGGTATCACGCTTTAGGAAAAGCTTGGATTAGGTGGTCTTTGATCTGCTTTATTGGAAAATATTATTTCAAATATAAAAAGTTAAGTATCCTCTGATTAATTCGCGTGAACACTATGGTAGCTCCCGGGGCGCTCAGGCAATAGGACGGACATTTCGAAAACGCACGAGTACTTCCCTGTAGCTCCGACGGATACCTCCCTGTATCCGACGGTTTCGAAATGCCCGTCCTATCACCTGAGCTTCACATCCACCCCCGAAGCGCCTCTGCCACCAGAAAGTGACTTAATCAGAGGTTCCCTAAATTTTCCATTATTGATATGTGATTGCTCAGATTGTTTTTAAATCAATATGTTAGGGTTGTCAGCGCTTTCATAATTTGGTTTAAAAACAAGGAGATGTTGTAAAGCTCAATGTTCTTTCCCGGTTCTTTGTCTTTCCATTAACCTCTTATCTGCTAGCGGCTACTGCCGCTGGAGAAGTGGAGCTGCAGACCTATTACACCCATGTGACAGGTTCTCTGGCTGAGGCAGTTGCTATTGCGGATTTTAATGGCGATGGCCGCAATGATGTGGTTTTGAATACATCGACTTATTCAGATCCTGAGAATGACTTCAAACTCAAGCTGTTTCTGCAGAGTGAGTATGGTCAGTTACAGGAGTCGCAAGTTTATCCACTGAGTGGCGATCGCACAAAGCTCCCACAGTCAATTTATGTGGGGGACTTAAACGGCGATGGAAAAATGGATGTGGCGGTTGGCTACGATAGAAGTCATATTGAAATTTTTCTGCAGCATGCTGATGGTCTTCTATTCAGTGCGGATACCATTGATACGCCACTGTCCACTCGTATCGTTGTGGCAGACCTGAACGGGGATGGACTGGACGATATTGTGGGCGCTGCTAAGGACGGGAGAAGTGTCGGTATCTTCTATCAGGAAGAACGAAGCTATCTGGAAGAGCGGTACGGCTACATCAGTCATGATCCTGAATCTCTCTATGTGCCTCTCGATAGCTATGACGATATGGTGGTGGGTGATGTTAATGGTGATGGTGCCAATGATATTGTCGTGATGAATGGACAATCTTATGGGGGATATAGCCTCGCCGTGGTTACTACAGATGGAAAAGGAGGATGGAACCTGGGTGCATTTTACGATCTCGGTCGTGATGAGTTGGCCCGGGCTGTAACTGTAGGCGATATGAATGGCGACGGTTTGAATGATGTGATTGTGACCTTCGGCAGCAGTCAGACCGATACTTCTATCGCAATCTTCCATCAAGGGAGTAATGGCTTGTTACAGGATGTGCAAATTCTTCCGAACTCTGGCAAGTCAAAGATCCTTTTGGCTGCCGACCTGAATAAGGATTTCAGGGACGAGCTATTGGTTTTGCATGGCGACAGGCCTGCTTTAGGGGTTTATGAACAGCTTGAAGGCGGGAGACTGGGAAATGAAGTATTGTTCAGTGTGCCTTCTGCCTCGCACTACAATCCCCAGGGTATGGATGCGGGGGATATCAACAGCGATGGTGTGCCCGATGTAGTCGTGGCGGACTCTACCCAGGGGCTGGTAGTGTTGCACGGCGTGATGATGGATACCAATGTGGCGCCGATCGCTGATGCCGGCAGCGACCAAGTTGTTAATAGCAGGGCACTGGTGCTGTTAGATGGCAGCCAGTCTTCAGATAGTGATGGAAATATTGTTGCGTATCGTTGGGCTCAAATTTCCGGGACTCCTGTCAACCTGCATAACTCTGGTAATGGTAATGCAACCTTCGTGGCTCCGGCCTTGGTTTACGGTGAAAACCAGCAACTGGTCTTCGAACTGGAAGTTGAGGATGATGGAGGCCTTAAGAGTACCGATACAGTGACTGTTACCCTCAATCAAAATCTAGCGCCTGTTGCCGATGCCGGCGCTAATCAGACGGTAGATTCCGGGGCTGTGGTGACACTGGATGGCAGTCAGTCTTTCGATTGGGATGGCAGTATCGTCAGTTATCGCTGGAGTCAGGTGTCGTCAGGGATGGCGGTCAATCTAGAATATTCTCAGGATGGTTACGCTACCTTTACTGCTCCCATGTTTAAAGGTCCGGTAAAAGAGCTTCTGGAATTTGAACTAGAGGTAATGGACAACAATGGCGCGCGGTCTACCGATCGTATGTATGTGATAGTTGAAGGACCGAATATACCCATCGTGAATGCAGGCGAAGACCAAATTGTACAAGCCGGTACTCAGGTAAAACTCGATGGCAGCCGCTCCTGGATTATTGGTGGCCATATTGCCAAGTACCGCTGGACTCAAATTTCAGGTATTTCAGTGAAGCTAACAAACCTATCGGATGGCACTGCCAGCTTTGTTGCACCCTCAATTTCGGCTGGTACGAAAGCATTGCTGATATTTGAGCTTGAAGTGGAGGACAACGACGGCATTACGGCCAAAGACAGTGTCAGAGTAACCGTCGAAGGGGAGGAACTGTTACTACCAACGGTGTTGCGCAAATAATCGATTGAGACATCTTCTCTAGTAAAGGAGAATCTACCTCAGTAATGCCGCTGGGGGACAGGGCGATCACAATCAAGGCAGGTCGGTTTGTTTTTTCGAGAAGCCGCTTGCAGGGTGTGATCGCTTTGATTGTCATCATGGGGCAAATTAGCCTTTAGGCGGGTACTTATGGCCACTAGCCATTAATGGGTGTTGCAGAATAATTAGAGCCCTCTTGAATTTACCTGAAATGGGACTATTCCGCCGGTTACGGTCTTTTTTAAACTTTTCTGAGGAAAAAACGTCAGTTTTATTGCGTTTTCTTCGGCCATCTTTATCTTGGTGGCTCGGATAATAGTTCGTTTTTACCGGTATATTGATTGATTTGTGTTCGATCAGGACCTTTGTGCTAAGCCCTCCTATGTGAAATAGGAATTTCTGAGCGCTTGTGTTGCCATCTGCTGCTAGGATGGAGTCCGACTAGACCTTCTTGAGGAGGCAAAATCATGACTGAACTTCTGGAAAGCCTGCCGCTCTGGCTATGGTTTGTACTGGCGCTTTCGGCACTGTTTGTTGCTCGCAAACCTGTGCACCAGGGTATCTTCGCACTGGCGCGCTTTTTTCACCAATCCCTGCGCCTGGGGGCCCGGGCCGTGGCCAATAGCGGGCAGCGCTTGCAGAAGCGCAACCGGGAGGTGCTGCTGGCCGCTGGCCGCGAGGCGGCGGAGCGCCATGTGGAGCGGGAGTTCGACCGCATAGAGGCGACGATGAAAAAGGAGCTGGCGCAGTATCCAGTTCTGCACCGCAAGCTCTGTGAGCAGCTGACGGCCATCGACGAAGATTATGTGCGCAGCGCCGAAGTGCCGCCAGAGCCCACCAACTGGGCTAAGGCGATCAAGGCGGTGGCGGAGATCCCCGCCAAGAGTGACCCGGTGGTGGGCGATGTGCTGGAGACGATTCACCACTCCATGCGCAAGGCGGAATCCAAGGCCCTGGAGGCCTACCGGGAGTCCGCCCGCGAGCGCCATCAGCTGCTCAAGCGCATGATGCCCAGTTGGCGCTCTATGCTTTCCACCCTGGGACAGGTCAACAAAAGTGTCGACTCCGTAATTCGCCGCGCAAAGGCGATCGACGGCCATATGGCGCGCTACGAGGAAATACAGCAGGGCAGCGACCGCGCGTTGCGCATGTTGTCCTCCTCTTCCTTGAGTCAATTTTTCATCTCGGCTTTTGTATTGGCGATTGCCGTCGGCGGTGCTTTGATCAACTTTCATCTGATCGCGCGGCCGATGATGGAAATGGTCGGAGGCACCAGTTATATCGGCAATTTCAAGGTGGCGGATATTTCCGCATTAGTGATTATTCTGGTGGAGATTACCTTGGGTCTCTTTTTGATGGAGTGCCTGCGTATCACGCGATTGTTCCCGGTCATTGGCGCCCTGAGTGACAAGTTGCGCACACGGATGTTGTGGGCGGCCTTTGGACTCTTGTTTTTCCTCGCCTGCGTGGAAGCGGGCTTGGCCTTTATGCGCGAGATTCTGATGCAGGAGGATCTGGCTGTCAGCGCGCAGTTGCGCGGCGCCGAGGTGGAGACAGTCAGCGGTGGCATCTATTGGATTACCACCGCGGCACAGATGGGTATGGGCTTTATCTTGCCGTTTGCGCTGACCTTTGTCGCCATACCTCTGGAAAATTTTATTGCCTCTGCCCGCACGGTTATCGGATTGCTGGCGGTCTTCTTCCTGCGAGCGCTCTCGGTACTGCTGCGCCTCGGTGGTATCGCGGCGCTGCGTTCTGGTTCTCTGCTGGTGCATCTTTACGATATTGTGATTTTTCTACCGCTGTGGCTGGAGAGCCTGTACCTGAACCGGCGAGCCAGCTCGGCCGCCGCGGCAAGCGCGGAGGAAGCCTGATGAAGTACCTGATCGTCGCTGCGACCCTTCTGCTTCTGACTGGGTGCGGGGAACCGATGGTGCACAACCAGGGTGTCTATATGCTGATCGATACCTCGGGCACTTATACCGAGGAGTTGGGCAAGGCGCAGCAGGTGATTAATTACACCCTGGCAAAGATGCGCCCCGGCGATACTTTCGCGGTGGCCAGTATCAACAGCGGCAGTTTCAGCGAAAAGAATATCAAGGCCAAGGTTACCTTCGACGACAGACCCAGTGTCGCCAACAAACAGAAACGGGTCTTCCAGCAGGCGATACAGCGCTTCGTCGACGAGGCGCGGCCCGCTGCTTATACCGATATTACCGGCGGTCTGCTGCAGGCTGTGGAATTTCTCAATGAAAAGCAGCCCGGGCGCAAGGTGATACTGATCTTTTCCGACTTAAAGGAGGAGATCCCGGAAGGCTATAACCGCGATCTGCCGCTCACTCTGGACGGCTTCAGCCTGGTAGCCCTGAACGTGACCAAACTGCGCAGCGACAATATCGATCCCAATGAATATTTGGGGCGGCTGCAGGAATGGCAGCGCCGTGTTGAGGAGAGCGGCGGCAGCTGGCAGGTGGTCAATGATCTCGAACATTTGGAACAAATTTTACCCTGAGGCACTTGCTAGGGAGCTTCTGATTAATTCGCGTGAACACTTAGGTTCCGGGGCGCTCAGGCAATAGGATGGCCATTTCGAAAACGCACGAGTACTTCCCTGTAGCTCCGACGGATACCTCCTTGTATCCGACGGTTTCGAATTGGCCAGCCTATCACCTGAGCTTCTCATCTGGCGTCAAAGAGTTTTTACGTCAGGACGTGAATTAATCAGAGGTTCCTTAGCCTTTAAATCCTATCCGGTGATTGATGTTTTGGTTGTCACTCTTTTGCATTGCCCTGTTGATACTTTGGCTCTACGCCAGATCGCACGCTGCGCCGTCATCGGCGCTCGATCTGCCTAAAAAGAAGGGCCCGCTGGTAATCGCCCACGGCGATGAAAGGGGGCGGGGGCTTTATCCCGGCAACACGCTTTTTTACCTGAAAAAAATGGTGGCGCTGGGTGTGGATGCGCTGGAAATAGATTTGAATCTCACCGCCGACGGTCATCTGGTTTTGATCCACGATAGCCGCCTGGAGCGCACCAGTGATGGACGGGGAGCGGTGGGCGCCAGCACACTGGAAGAGCTGCGCCAGCTGAATATGGGCTACAACTGGAGCCAGGATGGTGAGGTTTATCCCTACCGAGATCAGCCCCTGCGCATTGCGACTATCGACGAGGCCTTCGCCGCACTGCCCGATACGCCGATGATCATCGAACTGAAAAACAACGACCGACGTGCGGCCGAAGCCATGTGCGAGAGTCTGCGCCGTTCGGGCAAGGATTCCCAGGTGATAGTCTCTTCTTTCCACCAGGGGGTGATTCGTCATTTCCGCCGCCTGTGCCCGGAAGTGGCGACGGGGGCGACGAGGCTGGAAGCCATGGGCTTCTTCGTCGCCCAATTGTTGCATGCTGAATCGTTGCTGCGGCCCGCCTATCAGACGATGCAATTGCCGATGCGCTACTGGGGAATACCGGTTTTCTCCCCGCGGCTGATGCGCGCGGCGCGAAAGCTGAAATTGCACATGTCCGCCTGGACGGTGAACGAAGAGGCGGACATGCGGCGTTATATTGACCTGGGGCTGGATGGTCTGGTGACGGATCGGCCGGATCAGCTGATGGCGCTCCTCAAAAGAAAGCCCGGTTAAGGCGTCTCTTTTATTCACCTGTGCAGGTCCATTGCTTCCAGGGCACTCAGACAATGGAATGTTTTCCCCGGCGCACACGCCCGCTACAAGTCTTCCTCCGTTTTGATCCAGCGGTTCAGCGCTGGAAGAAGTGAGCAGCGGCGCCGCCCTGCGGCCGTTTCTCCCTCCCGCACTCGGTACCAGGCTGCGTAGAGTGCCGGAAGAAACAGTAGCGTCAACGCCGTGGCCACGATCAGACCGCCCATAATCGCTACCGCCATGGGTCCGAAGAAGTCGCTGCGCGACAGTGGGATCATCGCCAGTACCGCGGTCAGTGCAGTCAGCACGATCGGGCGGAAGCGGCGCACGGTGGATTCGATAATGGCATCCCAGGGCGTCAGGCCCTGTGCGATATCCTGCTGAATTTGGTCGATCAGTATTACCGAGTTGCGCATAATCATGCCCGCCAGGGCGATGGTACCGAGCATGGCGACAAAGCCGAATGGCTGGCCGAACAGCAGTAGAAACAGGGTGACGCCGATAATGCCCAGGGGCGCAGTCAGGAACACCATGGTGGACAGGGAAAAGCTGCGCAGTTGCAGCATCAACAGGGTAAATACCACCAGTAGAAACAGCGGCATACCGGCGTTGACGGATTTCTGGCCCCGTGCGGATTCCTCTACGCTGCCGCCGATTTCCAGCAGATAACCGGGCGGCAGCTGTGCGCGGATATCCGCGAGGCGCGGCCAGACCTCTTTAACCACTGTCGCCGGCTGTGTATCAGTGTAGATATCTGCGCGCACGGTCACTGTTGGAAGCCGGTTGCGGTGCCAGATAATGCCCTCTTCAAAGCCGTATTCCAGGTCCGCAAGTTGATTCAAGGGCACTGAGTTTCCGCTGTCAGTCTGTACCGCCAGATTGCCTATTTGACCGAGAGCGTGACGGTTTTGGTCATCGCCGCGCACCTGCACATCGATCAGTTCGTTGTCTTCCCGGTACTGGCTGACGGGAATACCAGTAAGCGAGCTTTGCAGAGCGCGGGACAGGGCGGCGGAGCTGACGCCCAAAGTACGCGCGCGGGCCTGATCGATGTTTAGTTGTATCGACTTGTTCGGTTCTTCCCAGTCCAGGTGGACATTGGTTACCGCTGGGTTTTCCCGCAGCTTGTCCGCTACCGCACGGGCGATTTCGCGCACCCGTGGAATATGCTCTCCAGACACGCGGAACTGTACCGGATAACCTACTGGAGGACCGTTTTCCAATCTTGATACCCGCGAGCGAAGGGTGGGAAATTGTTCGCGCAGGGTATCGATCAGCCAGCTGCGCACGGCTTCCCGTTCTTCGATCGAGCGGGTCAGCACCACAAACTGCGCGAAACTTGCCGCTGGCAGCTGTTGGTCTAGCGGTAGGTAGAAGCGCGGCGATCCTGTCCCCACATAGGCCACGTAATTTTCGATCAGAGCGTTTTGCGCGAGCATTTTTTCCAGACGTCGTGCCTGATATTCGGTGGACTGCAGCGAGGCGCCCTCGGCGAGCTTCAGATCCACCATCAGTTCGAGGCGAGCGGAGGCGGGGAAAAATTGCTGTGGTACCAGGCGAAATAGCACGACTGACGCGGCGAAAATTGCCAGGGTTAAAAATATGACGGTTTTCCGGTAGCGCAGGCACCAGGTCACTAGTTTGCGGAAGCGCAGATAAAAAGGTTTCGCGTAAGGATCTTGTACCTGCCCGCTGCTATCTCTCCTGACGAGATTGGGGAGCAATTTATCGCCGAGGAAGGGCACAAAGACCACTGCGGCCACCCAGGAGGCCAACAAAGACAGAGTAACCACCTGAAAAATGGAACGGGTGTATTCACCGGTGCTTGATTGTGCGGTGGCAATCGGCAGAAAACCGGCGGCGGTGATCAGCGTCCCGGTCAGCATCGGGAAGGCGGTGCTGGTCCAGGCGAAGCCGGCGGCTTTTAGTCTGGAAAGGCCTTGCTCCATTTTGATTGCCATCATTTCCACCGCGATGATGGCGTCGTCCACCATTAATCCCAGTGCCAGAACCAGTGATCCCAGGGATATTTTGTGCAGACCTATGCCGAAATAATTCATCAGCGCGAATGTCATTGCCAACACCAGGGGGATCGAGAGCGCCACCACTAAGCCCGTGCGCGTACCGAGGGAGAAAAAACTGACCAGCAGCACTATCGCCAGTGCCTCCAGCAACACCCGAACAAATTCACCCACGCTGCGTTTGACCGCCGCCGGCTGGTCCGAGACCTTGTGCAGCTCCAGCCCTAGCGGTAGATCCCGCTGCAGCTCGGTGAAGGCGGCGTCGAGATTTTCACCCAGCTTGAGGATATCTCCGCCGGTCTTCATGGATACTGCGATGCCGATGGCATCCTCGCCCATAAAGCGCATGCGCGGTTGCGGTGGATCACTGAAACCGCGCCTCACTTGCGCGATATCTCCGAGCATCTGGGTGCGGCCACCTGCGCTGATTGGAAAGCGGCGGATCTCCTCTACCGAGTTGAATTGGCCGCTGATACGGATGCGAATCCGTTCGCTGCTGGTGTCCACAAAACCCGCATCTGCCACTGTGTTTTGTGCTTGTAGGGCATTTTGTACTGCGGAAAGAGGGATTCCGAGGGCGGCGAGTTTAGTGTTGGAGATTTCTATCCAGATTTTTTCATCCTGCAGGCCGATCAACTCCACTTTTCCCACGTCTTTCACTCGCTGCAGGGCCAGCTGTAAGCGTTCGGCGTAGTCTTTTTTCAGTGCGTAATCAAAGTCGGAGCCGGTCAGCGCGTAGATATTGCCGAAAGTGGTGCCGAACTCGTCATTGAAAAAAGGGCCGCTGATATCCGGCGGCAGGGTGTGGCGGATATCGCCGACTTTTTTCCGTACCTGATACCAGAGATCGGGAATTTCACTGGAGCGCATATCGTCGCGGGCGACGAACAAAACTTGGGATTGGCCCGGGCGGGAGAAGGAGGTGATGCGCTCGTAATCACCGGTCTCCATCAGTTTTTTCTCGATGCGCTCGGTGACTTGGCGGGATACTTCCACAGCGCTGGCGCCCGGCCACAGCGTATTGACCACCATGACCTTGAAGGTGAAAGGCGGGTCTTCGCTCTGGCCCAGCTGTGTGTAGGAGAGGGCACCCATCAGGCCGAGAATCAGCATGGCGTAAAGTACCAGTGGTCGGTTTCTCAGTGCCCATTCAGAGAGATTGAAGCGCATGGCGGTGGTTCCCGTCGCAGTTGCCTCCGCCCTGGGCGGGACGTCGGACAATATCGGTTATTCCTGATGTGCCAGTTTGCGGTCGAGATCGATGGGGCGGTTCATCCGGTCCACCGGGCGAATCCGCTGTCCCTCCCGCACCAGGTGAGTGCCGGCGGCCAACACCCACTCATCGGGGCCGAGTCCGCTCAATATCGGCACAGTTTCCTCGCCGTAGGGGCCGAGGGTTACCAGTCTTTTGTGCAGCGTCTGCTGCAGTGGGTCCAACACCCAGACGTAGGGCTGGCCGTTGTCGGCGGTGACTGCGGACAAGGGGACAGAGACGGTGCCGCTGGCGGCATCGCTGTCTACGAATACCCGGGCACTTTGCCCCAGTTCCGCGCCTACTTCGCGGTTGTCGAAGGCCACCCGCGCCTCGAAGGTGCGGGATGTGGTATCGGCGGCCGGGGATATTTCGCGGATGCGCGCCGGGAAAAAATTTCCGGGCCGGGACCAGAGTTCCACCGCCAGCACCTGGCCCACTTCGAAGTGGCCGATATCCTGCTCTGGCAGATCGATGCGTACTTCGCGGTCGCCATCCGCGGCCAGTGTGAAGACCGTCTGTCCGGCGGCCACCACCTGTCCTGATTCAGCCAGGCGCCGGGCGATAACACCATCTTGAGGGGCTTTTAATATCGCGTATTTGGCCTGGTTACGCGCCACATCCAGCTGTGCCTGTGCCTGCTCGAGTCGGGCGGCACTGGCCTCGAAGCGGCTTTCCACTGTGTCGAATTGGGAACGGCTGATTAGCTGCTTACTTAGCAGCTTTTGGTAGCGGGTCAGCTCGTTTTTGGCCAGACGGTGGTCCGCTTCAGCGGAAGAGAGCTGTGCGCGGGCGCTGTCCAGTTGCAGGTGCAGGTCTTTGGCGTCCAGCTCCGCCAGCGGCTGGCCCTTTTTGACTCTGTCTCCCACGTCCACAAGCCGCCGGCTGATTTTGCCGCCGATACGGAAAGAGAGTGCTGGCTCGTAGCGAGCGTGGATCTCGCCCGGGTAGATATCCCGCTGCGCTCCGGCGGTCTGCGGTTGCACCATCACCGCCGGGCGCGGTTTATCTTCTCCTTCCTTGGGATCTTGCGGTGTGCAAGCAGCCAGTGCCAGGCAAAACGGAAGCGCGGCGATCACAAGCGATCGGAACATAGTCAGAACCCTTCCCGAGTGCAAAGGCGTGAAAACGGGCGCCGGAGTGACCGGCAATGCTATACTGGCCAGTATAGTAAATTTAGTAAACTGTCGAGTCTAGTATTAGTAGATCCATGCCAGAACCGATTTCTGCCCCTGTGCCTCGGGGCCGCCCCAAGGACCCGGCCAAACGCCGGGCAATTCTCGAAGCGGCCAAGGGGCTGTTTTTGACCCAAGGCTTTGCCGGCACCAGTATGGATGCGGTGGCCTCCGCTGCGGGGGTGTCCAAGCTCACGGTCTACAGCCACTTTTCCGATAAGGAGACGCTCTTTACCGCGGCCATTGAGGCCAAGTGCGAAAATCAGATGCCGCTGCCGATCTTTGCTTTGGAGAATGGGGATTCGATTGAGCAGGTACTGACGCGGATAGGTACCGCTTTCTTGTCCCTGGTTGAGGGGGAGGACGCCATCAGCCTGATGCGCATTCTATGTGCGGAATCCTGCCGGGAGATGGCGCAGCTGTATTTGGAGGCAGGGCCCAGGCGCACTCTGAGTGAGATGGAGTCTCTACTCCGCAGGGCGGTGGCGCTGAAGTTGCTACGTGTGGAGAACCCGGCTGCGGCTGCGGATCAGTTCTTCGGTATGTTGATGGGATGTCGGCATATGCAGGTGCTGGTGGATAGTTGTGCACCGCCTAGCGAGTGTGAAATCCGCGAGCGGGTGGATGAGGTGGTGCAGGTTTTTCTGCGCGCCTATGGCCCCTGATTGAATGTGGGGCGGGTAGCGCGCCCGCCCCACAGGATCACTTCTTCAGGTTTTGATCCGGTATCCAGTACGGAAAATCCACCAGACCGCAGTCAGGCAAATCACTAAAAAGATCAATGTCATTCCCAGGCTGACAGCGACATTCACATCCGCCACGCCGTAGAAGGCCCAGCGAAAACCGCTGATCAGGTAGACCACCGGGTTGAAAAGCGTGATTGTGCGCCAGGGATCGGGCAGCATATCAATGGAGTAGAAGGCGCCGCCGAGAAAGGTCAGGGGGGTGATCACCATCAGCGGAATCACTTGCAGTTTCTGGAAGTCGTCCGCCCAGATACCGATGATAAAGCCGAACAGACTAAAGGTCACTGAGGTCAATATCAGGAAGGCGAGTAGCCAAAAGGGGTGGACGATTTCATAGTCGACGAAAAAGCGCGCGGTAACCAGAATCAAACCGCCGAGTATGATCGACTTGCTGGCCGCGGCGCCCACATAGCCGGCGACGATTTCGAAGGCCGATACCGGAGCTGACAATACTTCGTAGATAGTGCCGGAAAATTTCGGAAAGAAAATTCCGAATGAGGCGTTGGAAATACTCTCCGAGAGCAGTGACAGCATAATCAATCCGGGGATGATAAAGGCCCCGTAGCTGACGCCGTCTATCTCTCCCATGCGCGAGCCGATGGCGGCGCCGAAGACAATAAAGTACAGGGAAGTGGAGAGTACCGGGGAAGCGATACTTTGCATCAGGGTGCGCCAGGTGCGCGCCATTTCAAATTGGTAAATGGCTCGAATTCCGTACCAGTTCATCCCTGGGCCTCCTTGGTCAACTGTTCTTCTTTCTCTTTGCGTGCGCCCCGCACCAGACCGACGAAGATCTCCTCGAGGGAGCTCTCGCGTGTGTGCAGATCGCGAAACTCGATATTGGCCTCGTTGAGGCGGCGGAGAAATTCGGCAATGCCCGTATCGCTGCTTTTGATATCGAAGCGGTACACCAGCTGACTGCCGTTGGCGCTCAGGGTCAGAGGCAGATCGGCGAGGGATTCCGGCACCGCCTGCAAGGGTTCCGGCAGGTGCAGGCTCAGTTCCTTCTCTCCCATTTTTTGCATCAATGTGTTTTTTTCTTCGACCAAAACCAGCTCACCGCGGTTGATAACGCCGATTCGGTCGGCCATCTGTTCCGCCTCTTCGATATAGTGGGTGGTGAGGATAATAGTGACCCCTGACTCGCGCAGGCTGTGCACCATTTTCCACATGTCCTGGCGCAGTTCGACATCCACGCCAGCGGTGGGCTCATCCAGGAAGAGTATGCTGGGCTCGTGGGATAGGGCTTTGGCGATCATCACCCGGCGCTTCATGCCGCCGGACAAAGCCATGATCCTGCTGTCTTTCTTTTCCCACAGGGACAACTGGCGCAAGATTTTTTCAATATAGGCCGGGTTTGGGGCTTTGCCGAACAGGCCGCGGCTGAAGTTGACCGTGGTCCAGACACTTTCGAAAGAGTCCGTGGCCAGCTCCTGTGGCACCAAGCCGATCTCGCCGCGCGCGCGCCGGTAGTCGCGCTGGATGTCGAATCCCCCAGCCCGCACAGTGCCGCCGCTCGGGTTGACGATGCCGCAGATGATACTGATCAGTGTGGTCTTGCCGGCCCCGTTCGGTCCCAGCAACGCGAAAATTTCCCCGCGTTGAATCTCCAGGTCGATATTCTTAAGGGCGGTAAAACCACCGGCGTAGGTTTTGTTGAGGCCTTTGACGGAAATTATCGGTTCCACTGTTTCTCCTTCCCGAAAAATAAAATCCTTGGTCGGCTGGCCCGCGCTCCGATCGACAGGCGTAAGTGACAATTTTCCCGGCGATGCCGGACTCCGCATCGGTCTCTGATGCTGTCATAGTATCCCATACGGCGGGTGGTCCCGGCTGAAGTGTTTCCCGCAGCATGGTCGCGGCGCACGGCAATTGCTGACGGTCCCGTATCCTGTTTGCCGGTGAGTTTACTAAGCGTGAATTTTTCCAGGGTAGTCGGTTTCTCCAGCAAAATATCCCGAAAGTGTCCCGGCCTGTATCCATCAGTGCGCATGGATACTTTGGCCGGGTGGGAGGCGCGGGCAAGCCAATGCGCGCTTCCCCGCTGGCGTATGCTGGTTATTGCCTCAAAATTGGCCGGGATGGACTGCTGAAAAGAGGCCGCAGTGCGGCAGCGAGAGCAGCTGAAGCCGCAAGCAGGAGCAGCAGTCCGGCGGCGGCAAAGCAGCCGGAAAGTCCCAGGTAGTGGCTGCTCGGTTGGCTTGCGAGCGGCGACAGGAACTGGCCGGTAAATATGCTGGCGGTGAGTCCGCCGGATATGCGGCCGCGCATTTTCTGCGGCGCGAGTTGAATGGCGCCGGAAAAAAGATGTGGCATAAGCGACCCCATTCCGACGCCGAACACGCAGGTTGCCGCCAGGATTGCGGTCAAGGCATTCGCGGATGAGATCAAAAACATGCCGCTTGCCATAAAGATGAAACAAAAGGCGAATACGCCAGCGAATCCCAGTTTTGCACGGATGCGGTGATAGAGAAAGAGGGATGACAGTGCGCCCATCAGGTTGCCGCCGGCAATGGCCAAACCCGTGAGTCTCGGTTGTTCAACGCCGATCTCCCGTATCAAAAAGGGCAGCTGGGTCGGTATCAGATAAAAAGTCAGGCTGTTGAGTAGCCCTGTGGCAAAGATCGTCCCCAGCAGCAGGTAGGGTACAGTGTCCGAGGAAGGTGAAACCTCAACAGCGCGGGCTTTGTGTGTCGGCGCCTTAAGGTAGAGTAGCGCCGCCGGCAGCAGGATTAGGGCAACTCCGTAAATGGCGAAGGGGGCGCGCCAGTGCAGGTCTGCGAGCCACCCTCCGCCGATCAGAAACAGCACGCCGCCGAAACTGACAAAAGCGCTCTGCTGACTCATGTATTTTTCCCGCTCGCGGCCGCTGAAGTAATCCCCCACCAGTGCGGTTATGGAAGTCATGATCCCCGCAACTGATACCCCCAATAGCGCGCGACCGGCGAGAATGGCGGAGAGACTGTCGGCCACCAGGCCGGAAAGACCGGCCAGCCCGTAGAGCAGGACGGATACCATTAAAATTCCCATGCGCCCGAAACGGTCACAAATCGCACCCGCCACCGGGGCGCAGAGAGCGATAAACAGTGCCGGCAGGGTCAACACCAGCCGGCTCAGCAACTGGCTGTCCGCATGATTGGCAAAGTGGGCCTGCAGTGCCGGGAGGGAAGGCGCTATGGTCGCTCCGGACATAATTGTCAGCGCCGCCAGGCACAGGAGCGTGGCGCGGCGCAGCGGGGAGACCGGCGGCACCTCACCCGCGGGCGGGGGCACAAAGCTCATGCAAGGATCTCCTCATAGGGGGTTTCCTCGCGGGCTTTGCGCAGGGCCAGGGCCCACCAGCGCAGGTGTGCCAGCATGCGCGCAAGGGATCTCTCCGCGCGTGCCGGTTCCCGCAGACAGCCGCTGTCATCGAACTGCTCCCAGGCGTTGATAAAACTGACGCTGTCCCGCAACGTCACTGTGTGCAGTTCCGCAAAAACCTGGCGCAGCTGCTCCACCGCGCGGGCACCGCCGGAAACGCCCCCGTAACTGACAAACCCCAGGGGTTTGGCTTGCCACTCCGCCTTGGCGGAATCGATGATGGCCTTGAGGGGGGCGGGATAGCCGTGGTTGTATTCCGGGGTGACGACGATAAAGGCATCGGCTGCGTCGAGGATTGTGTGGGTATCGGTGGCTTTGTCCGCGGGGTCGATAAAGCGCACGCGCTTGTAGCCGCTGCGCTCCAGTTGGCCCGCCAACCAGTTGACCACCGTGTCGCAGAAGCGACCTTCGCGGTCACTGCCATAGATAACAGCCAGATGAAGATTATTGCTCATAGTGACTTTTCCCGTGGTTGCAATCGAACGGCGCGCAGTGTAAAAGCTCAACTTAACTTGAGGTCAATGGCCGCCGATGCGCGGCTTTATGAATATTCACTATGGTGGAAATTGCGGCTGGCTATGAGTAAGTGTGGTGATAGATTGCACAGGGAATTGTCCGTGGGGGAAGTCGCGGCGCGCAGTGGGTTGGCGGTTTCCACCCTGCATTTTTATGAAAGCAAGGGGCTGATTAGCAGCTGGCGCACCGCCGGTAATCAGCGGCGCTACTCTCGTGATGTTTTGCGGCGGGTGGGGATTATCAAGGTGGCGCAGAGCACCGGTATTCCGCTTGCGGAGATACGCGCGGCGCTGGATACCCTGCCGAATGGCCGCACGCCCAATGCGAAAGACTGGGCGAGGCTGTCGGCGCGCTGGTGCGAGGATCTCGACAGGCGTATCGAGCAGCTGACATTGCTGCGCAACCGGCTGGAGGAGTGTATCGGTTGCGGCTGCCTGTCGATGGATAGTTGCCCGTTGCGCAACCCGGGCGATGTTGCGGCGGAGGAGGGCAGTGGTCCCCAGTATTTGGATGTCGGCCGGTGGGCCCGGCGCGAATGAATCAGCGTTTCCCTTGGGGCCAAGGTGGCCCCTTCAATTCCACCACATTGTTTTCCGGGTCGGAGATATAAATCGAAGGGCCTTCCCCCTCGGCTCCGTAACGGGATTCCACGGGGCCTGCGTCCACGCCATTGTCGCGTAGGTAGGTGGTGATTTCCTCGGCGTTAAAGGGATCTATACGCAGGCAAAGATGGTCCAGGTTACGCCCCTCTGCACCAGGTGCGGCACCGCCGGCGCGCCCCAGTTTCTGATCGACGGGGATCAGGTCGATCAGGCTGCTGCCCGCGCGCAATTGGTACAGGCCGATTTCTTTTTGCGCGCGCTCCACAGTACAGCCGAGAATGTTCGTGTAGAAATCCAGCATCGGTTGCAGTTCTTTTATACGCAGCACGATATGATCGATCTGTTGAATTTTCAGCATCGTTTTTATCGAAAATTTCTGGAATAAGGAGCCGCCGATAAATGCGCCTCCAAAGTTGCGCGCTACACTGTATTCGGCGGCTTATTGGCACATCCTATCACCTGAGCTTTATGTTTGCCTGCGAAATACTGGAGTGTCTCGGCAGCGAATTGCTTGGCGCTTCTCTAAGGAACCTCTGATTAATTCGCGTGGACACTATGGTAGCTTCCGGGGCGCTCAGGCAATAGGGCGGACATTTCGAAAACGCACGAGTACTTCCTTGCAGCTCCGACGGATACATCCCTGTATCCGACGGTTTCGAAATGCCCGTCCTATCACCTGAGCTTCACATCCGCCCCCGAAGCGCCTCTGCCACCAGAAAGTGACTTAATCAGAGGTTCCCTAATTTTCGTAGGGGCTGTCTACACCCTATTTGTCTGTGCAAAAAATTAGACAAGTGGTTTCTTTTGCAACGTTCTTGCCGTAAAAAACATCGATTATTTCAGGCTAAGAACGTTATAGAAGAACTTAATCGCTGCTACCGCCCTCCGCCTCTTTTCATCTTGCGTCAGCAGGTTTACACTCGGCTTTCTTACCAATTGGTCAGACCAAAAGTAACAGAGGTAACTATAGCGGTAGATTAGTTATCCAAATAACAGCAATTGTGAGGGAGCATAGCGGTGATCATAGCCATTCCAAGAGAGACCGCACCAGGGGAGGCGCGTGTAGCGGCGACGCCTCAAAGTGTAAAGCGTTTGCGCGAACTGGGTTTTTCCGTCGTGGTGGAAAAGGGCGCCGGTACACGGGCCTCTTTTACTGATGAGGCCTATATAGAGGCCGGCGCCGAAGTTCGCGAGGATATCAAACAGTGTCTGGAGGGTGCCGGTTTGGTGCTTAAGGTTCAGGCACCTACGGACGAAGAACTGGCGCTGATTCCAGAAGGCGCAACCCTGGTCGCTTTTCTTAAACCGGCGCAGAACGCGGAGCTGCTGCAGAAACTGGCCGATAAAAAAATCAATGCTCTGGCTGTGGAATCCATTCCGAGGATTTCCCGCGCGCAGAAGATGGACGCGCTCAGCTCCATGGCCAATATTGCCGGCTACCGCGCGGTCATCGAGGCGGCACACAACTTCGGTCGCTTCTTTACCGGGCAGATTACCGCCGCTGGCAGGATACCGCCGGCCAAGGTCTTGGTAATCGGTGCCGGTGTTGCCGGCCTGTCCGCGATCGGCACTGCCAAGAGCATGGGCGCCGTAGTGCGTGCTTTTGACACCCGCGCCGAGGTGCGCGAGCAGGTGGAATCCATGGGTGCCGAGTTCCTCACTGTGGATATCGAGGAAGAGGGTTCGGGTACTGGCGGCTACGCCAAGGAAATGTCCAAGGAGTTTATCGAAGCGGAAATGGCGCTTTTCCGCGAACAGGCA
This sequence comes from Microbulbifer thermotolerans, assembly GCF_001617625.1. Taxonomy (NCBI): domain Bacteria; kingdom Pseudomonadati; phylum Pseudomonadota; class Gammaproteobacteria; order Cellvibrionales; family Microbulbiferaceae; genus Microbulbifer; species Microbulbifer thermotolerans. The sequence continues at coordinate 884,125 of NZ_CP014864.1, forward strand.
AAGGAAGTGGATATCGTCATTACCACCGCGCTGATTCCCGGCAAGCCCGCGCCCAAACTGTGGCTCGCCGATATGGTCGACAGTATGGCCGAGGGCTCAGTGGTGGTGGATTTGGCTGCTGAGATGGGCGGCAACTGCGATTACACCGTGGCCGATGAGAAGGTCGTCAAAAACGGTGTGACCATTATCGGCTACACCAATTTGCCGAGCCGTGCCGCCACCCAATCCTCCAGTCTCTACGCTACTAACCTGGCGCACTTGCTGAGCGATCTCACCCCGGAAAAAAACGGCGAGATCAATATCAACTTTGACGACGAGGTTATTCGCGGTGCCACTGTGGTCAAGAGTGGTGAGATCACCTGGCCGCCGCCCCCGCCGAAAATTACCGCGCAGCCAAAACCGGTAGAAAAGAAACCTGAACCGCAGGTGGCAGTGGAGGCGGAAAAACCGAAGAAGAAATCGCCGCTTTCCATTCTGGCGTTCTGGGCGGTGGCCGGTGCCCTGCTACTGTGGCTTGGCCGCGTGGCGCCGGCGGAGTTTGTATCCCATTTCACCGTTTTTGTACTGTCGATTTTCGTCGGCTGGCAGGTGATCTGGAATGTGACCCACGCATTGCACACGCCGCTGATGAGTGTAACCAACGCGATCTCCGGTATCGTCATTGTCGGCGCGCTGTTACAGGTCGGCGCGACGGGTTCGTGGTTGGTGACACTGCTGGCGTTTGTCGGTGTTCTGGTGGCCAGTATCAATATCTTTGGTGGCTTTTTTGTCACCTATCGCATGCTGAAAATGTTCCGGCGCTAAGGGAGGAGAAAAGTGATGAACGGTATGATTTCCATGGCTTATCTCTTCTCCGCGGTGATGTTTATTCTCAGCCTCGGGGGCCTCTCCAGCCACGAAACCGCGCGGCGCGGCAACCTATACGGCATGGTGGGGATGATTGTGGCCATCGGGGCCACTGTGGCCGGTATCGCCGCTGGCGCTTATTGGCTGGTGGCCATCGCCATGGCGGTGGGAGCGGTAATTGGCCTCACACTGGCCAAGCGCGTGGCCATGACACAGATGCCGCAGATGGTGGCGTTGCTGCACAGTTTTGTCGGGCTGGCCGCGGTGCTGATCGGTTGGGGCGGCTTTCTGGATCCGCGGGTATCCCTGACTGGCGCCGCGCACTTGGTACATAACACCGAGATCTATCTGGGAATCTTTATCGGGGCAATTACACTGACCGGTTCTCTGGTGGCTTTCGGGAAATTGCAGGGATTGATTTCCGGCAAGCCGTTGATGCTGCCCGCGCGCCACTGGCTGAATCTGGCCGCGATTCTCGCCTGTGTGGTCTTGGGTGCACTGTTTATTCCCTCTGATCTCAATCCGGGCACGGTGATCAATCTGTTGATCATGACCTCCATTGCCCTGCTGCTCGGCATCCACCTGATTGCGGCGATCGGCGGCGCCGATATGCCAGTGGTGATCTCGATGCTGAACAGCTACTCCGGATGGGCGGCCGCGGCCACCGGCTTTATGCTCAGCAATGATCTGTTGATTGTGGTTGGCGCTCTGGTCGGCTCCTCCGGTGCCATCCTCAGTTACATCATGTGTCGCGGCATGAACCGCTCTTTTATCAGCGTAATTTTGGGCGGTTTTGGCTCCGATGGTGGCGAAGTGGCCGAGGGCGAGATAGAAGGCGAGGCAGTGGCGACCAGTTACGACGAACTGGCAGCGGACCTGGAAAGCGCGCGGAGCGTCATCATAGTGCCCGGTTTTGGTATGGCCGTGGCCCACGCGCAGCAGGCGGTCAGCGATCTGACCGACAGGCTGCGCAAGCAGGGCAAGACAGTGCGTTTCGGTATACACCCGGTGGCGGGCCGTCTGCCCGGGCACATGAATGTACTGCTGGCGGAGGCCAACGTGCCCTACGATATCGTTCTGGAAATGGAAGAAATCAACGATGACTTCCCCGATACCGATCTGGTGCTGGTAATCGGAGCCAACGATACCGTTAACCCGGACGCAGTGGAAAAGCCCGGATCTCCTATCGCCGGCATGCCGGTATTGGAGGTGTGGAAGGCCGGCAAGGTGGTGATCCTGAAACGCTCCATGGCTTCCGGTTACGCGGGCGTCGCCAACCCGCTGTTTTACAAGGAAAATGCGCGCATGTTGTTCGGTGATGCCAAGGAGAGCCTGCAGGCCGTGCTGGCAAAACTGAGCAAGGCCGGACAGCCGGTTGCGGCTGAGGCGTAGTTCACAGATCACACCAAGCCACATGTGTTCTGTCGAACAAAACCGTTGGCGGTGATAACCTCTTTGGCTCCAATAACATATAAAACAAGGAGCTTGTTGTATGGGGGGTACCCGCCGACATCTATTTATATGCGTTTTCCTCACCCTCAGTGCGATCCAGCTCTCCGCCTGTAGTAGCGGCGGAGGCGGTGGGGATGACGCAGGGCATGATGACCAGCCCTCCGCTTGGCAGCCAGGTGTTTTCTTGCCGTCGGATGAGTTCGCCAACCAGTGCAGTTCGGCACTGTGGGAAAACAATTGGCTGCGTTCATGGAGTCACGAGACTTATCTCTGGTACGACGAGATAGAAGATCGGGACCCGGCTGGCTATGCAGATCCCACCGAGTATTTTGCGCTGCTTAAAACCGAGGGGTATACACCTTCCGGCAGCAAAAAAGACAATTTCCATTACTCAATGCCTACGGCCGAATGGAACCAGCAATCCGAGTCTGGCGTCTCTGTGGGGTACGGCTTTCAATGGGCGGTGTTCAACAGCAACCCCGAGCAGGTGTATGCCGCTTATAGCGACAGTGAAGAGTGGCCCGCCGAGGTGGCGCGGGGTATGCGCGTGGTACGTATTGGCGATGTCTATATGTCGCAGGTGAGTTCCCAGGCGGATATCGACTTTATCAACAATGCCCTCTGGCCATCCGCCGCGGGGGACACTCACGAATTTGAATTCGAACGCGGGGACGGGACGCTTTATACCGTCGAACTGACAGCGGCCAATGTAGTGTCAGACCCAGTGCCTAAGGTAGATGTGCTTGAAGGCTCCGGCGGTGAGCGGGTGGGCTATCTGCTGTTCAACGATCATATCGGCACTGCGGAGAAAGCGCTGCGCGATGCGGTCACGCAATTGCGGCAACAAAGCATAGACGAGTTGGTACTGGATCTGCGTTACAACGGTGGCGGATATCTGGCCATCGCCAGTCAGCTCGCCTATATGATCGCGGGGCCCGAGCGCACCGAGGGCAAAACTTTTGAACTGATGCAGTTCAACGACCAGCATCCCACCCACGACCCGGTTACCGGTGAGCCGCTGGAGCCGATTCCCTTTATTGATGTGACTCTGGGCGAGTGGGAACTGCCGGGCAATCAGTCGCTGCCGAGCCTGAACCTGGAGCGGGTTTTTGTGCTCGCCGGCCCCAATACCTGTTCTGCCAGCGAGGCGATTATCAACAGTCTGCGCGGCGTGAATGTGAAAGTGGTGTTAATCGGCTCTCAGACCTGCGGCAAGCCCTATGGCTTTTATCCCACCGATAACTGTGGCACCACTTGGTTTACTATCCAGTTCAAGGGGGTCAACGACAAGGGCTTCGGTGAATACTCCGACGGTTTCGCGCCGAGTAGTTATGACGATGGCTATGCACTGGTGAAGGGCTGTGAGGTTGCCGACGACTTCTCACATCCCCTGGGCGACGAGAACGAAGGCCGCCTAGCAGTGGCGCTGAACTATATTGCCGATGGTCAGTGTGAAACCTCCGCCGCTGCGGGCTTTGTCGCCCAGCCGCAATTGGGCGTGATGTTCTCGGACGGCAAGGTGGTCAAATCCGCTTGGCGGCAAAACCGTATTGTGACCCTTGGTAGGTGAGTCTATGAAAAAAGCCAATTGGGCAATTTTGCCGCTGGTGTTATCGCTCGGCGCCTGTAGCTCGCCCCCAGCGGTGGGTGACGATACGCCCGCGCTCCTGGCCGCCGCCACGCCGGAGGCTCGCGAAGAGCTGCAGCGCCTGGTCAGTGAGGCATTGGGCGGTGCCGATGTGGTCCTGTCGAAAGAGGTGTTGACGCGGGAGAGTGCGCTCATTATCGAGCGCAATCCTCCGCAAGACTTGCGTCAACGCCCTTTGCAGGGGCGTAATCTGGAGTCACCGGAAAAATTCCGCCTATTGCTTAGCGGCGGCAGATGTTGGCTTGAGCGGGCAAAGAATGGGCAGCGTTGGGAACTGCTGAAAGCGGAGTGTGTGCCTGCCTCGGGCTGAAAGTCGCCCGGCTTCGCCGTCTCCCAGTGGCGTCAGTCTAGGCGCGAGCTGGGAAGCGGCGGGGGAGGCAATCAGTCAACGCAGCAGGTTGGACAGGCGAGGATCGGGCTTTTCCGCCTGGCGGTAGATCAGCGCTATTTTGCCGATTTCCTGCACCAACTCGGCGCCGCTCTGCTCGCAGAGCTGGCCGATAACCTGGTGGCGCAGTTCCCTGTCCGCGATCATCAGCTTGACCTTGATCAGTTCGTGGTCCTCCAGCGCCCGGTTCAGCTCCTCCATGACGCCCTCACTGAGTCCCTTGCCAGCGACGGTGACCACCGGTTTGAGATTGTGGCCCAGGCTGCGCAGGGCTTTTTTGCGGTCGGGGGTTAAAGGCATACAATACTCCGATATTCGATATCAATTGTAGGAGCGGCCCGGAGCTGTGATCTCACCGGTAACCGGTACTGATCACGGCCCCGGGCCGCCCCTATGAAAAAACTTAGGAAGTATTCTACCCGATGGGCCGATCCAAAAGCAGCCACCGCTGGTTGCGTGAACATTTTAATGACCAGTACGTCAAACAATCCCAGAAGGAGGGTTACCGCTCCCGCGCCAGCTACAAGCTGCTGGAACTGCAGAAAAAAGACCGGCTGTTCAAACCCGGTATGACCGTCGTGGACCTGGGAGCGGCACCGGGTGGCTGGTCCCAGGTGGCGGCGGAGCTGGTGGGGCACAAGGGCAGGGTACTGGCCTCTGACATTCTGCCGATGGATGCGCTGCCGGGCGTCGAGTTCGTGCAGGGGGATTTTACCGAGGAGTCGGTACTCAACCAGCTGCTGGATTGCCTCGGCGACGACAAGGCAGACCTTGTGATTTCGGATATGGCCCCCAATATGAGTGGAGTGCGCGATGTGGATCAGCCGGCCTCCATGTATCTGGTGGAACTAGCGGTGGATATGGCGCGCCAAGTACTGAAGCCCGGCGGCGTATTCGTTGCCAAGGTGTTCCAGGGCGAGGGGTTTGATCAGCTGATCCGAGACCTGCGCGGCAGCTACAACAGTGTTGTCACCCGTAAGCCCGATGCGTCCAGACCCCGCTCGCGCGAGGTCTATGTGGTGGCGCGGGGCTTCAAAGGCTGATAAAAACGCCAGTGTGGTATCCGGGTCATTTCTGACCAATGCCCCTGATATGGTATAAGCATGATCCGCGCCGCGGCATCTGTGCCGGGTCGCGGGGATTCCAGGCTAGACTGGTGTGAACGGATTTTGAGAGCGAAAGCGAGAGGGCTATCCCTTTGAATGACATGGCAAAAAACCTTGTACTGTGGTTAATCATCGCGGCGGTACTGCTGATGGTGTTCCAGAACTTTAAACCGCAGTCACGGGACGAGGCCCTCAGCTATTCCGACTTTGTCCAGGATGTGCAGTCGGGCCAGGTGAAGAGCGTGGTTGTGGACGGTCTGGTCATTACCGGTGAAAAGGCCGATGGCAGCCGCTTCAAGACCATACAGCCGCAGATCATTGATGATGAACTGACCAACGAGCTGGTGCGCAGCAATGTGCAGTTTGTCGGACGGGAGCCGGAATCTCCCAGCATCTGGCAGCAGCTGCTGGTGGCCAGCTTCCCGATTTTGATCATTATCGCGGTCTTTATGTTTTTCATGCGCCAGATGCAGGGCGGTGCCGGTGGTCGTTCCGGCCCTATGGCTTTCGGTAAAAGCAAGGCGCGCCTACTGGGCGAGGATCAGATCAAAACCACCTTTGCCGATGTGGCGGGTGTGGATGAGGCCAAGGAAGAAGTTCAGGAGCTGGTGGAGTTTCTGCGCGATCCATCCAAATTCCAGCGCCTGGGCGGCAATATTCCCCGCGGTGTGCTGATGTGTGGACCGCCCGGTACCGGTAAGACATTGCTCGCCAAAGCGATTGCCGGTGAGGCCAAAGTGCCCTTCTTCTCCATTTCCGGTTCCGATTTTGTGGAAATGTTTGTCGGCGTGGGTGCTTCCCGTGTCCGCGACATGTTCGAGCAAGCCAAGAAGCAAGCTCCTTGCATCATCTTTATTGACGAAATCGATGCTGTGGGTCGCCACCGGGGAGCCGGTGTTGGCGGAGGACACGACGAGCGCGAGCAAACCTTGAACCAATTGCTGGTGGAAATGGACGGTTTTGAGGGCAATGAGGGTGTCATCGTTATCGCCGCCACCAACCGTCCGGATGTGCTCGACAACGCGCTGCTGCGCCCGGGGCGCTTCGACCGCCAGGTGTTCGTCGGCCTGCCGGATATTCGCGGCCGCGAGCAGATTCTCAAGGTGCATATGCGCAAAGTGCCGCTGGATGACAAGGTAAATCCCCAGACGATCGCACGCGGCACCCCGGGTTTTTCCGGTGCGGACCTGGCCAACCTGGTCAATGAGGCGGCTCTCTTCGCCGCCCGCGCCAACAAGCGTGTGGTGACCATGGATGATTTCGAGCGCGCCCGCGACAAGATCATGATGGGTGCCGAGCGCAAATCCATGGTGATGAACGAGAAGGAGAAGGTGAATACCGCCTATCACGAGGCGGGGCACGCAATTGTTGGCCGGCTGATGCCGGAGCACGATCCGGTGCACAAAGTCACCATTATCCCCCGTGGCCGCGCCCTTGGCGTAACCCAGTTCCTGCCGGAGGAGGATAAGTACAGCCTGTCACGGAGGGCCATTGTCAGCCAGATCTGTTCTCTGTTTGGCGGCCGCATTGCCGAGGAAATGACGCTTGGGGCCGAGGGGATTACCACTGGTGCCTCCAACGATATTGAGAGGGCCACTCAGCTGGCACGCAATATGGTGACCAAGTGGGGGCTGTCAGAAAAACTGGGCCCGCTGCACTACGGCGAGGATGAGAGCGGTCAGCCAGGGCAGGGCAATCCCGTATCCGGCAAAACCTCCGCCGAGATAGATGCGGAAGTGCGCCGTATCATCGACGACTGCTACAGCCGTGCCAAGAAAATCCTGGAGGAGAACCGAGATATTCTTGAGGCGATGAAAGATGCTCTGATGGAATACGAAACGCTGGATGCGGAGCAAGTGGACGACTTGATGGCACGGCGCAAAGTGCGTCCGCCCCACGATTGGCACGACAGCGATTTCGGCTCCGGTGGTGGCAAGCCCAGCGGTGAAGCCGGTAGCGATGAGGCAGAAAAACCCATCGGCGGGCCGGTGTCCGGGCACTGATTACACCCTGGCTTCCAGAGTTTTGAGTAACAGCCCCTCTTCCGGTGACGGTGGAGGGGCTGAGTCGTTATTTCCCCAATACACACCGATAATAACTCCCCATGCAATTAGTCTGTGGCAAACATACCCTGGATCTGACCAACCCGGTCGTCATGGGCATTCTCAATACCACGCCCGATTCTTTTTCCGATGGTGGTAACTGCTACTCCGCCGGTTCACTGGACTTGGATCTTGCGCTGCGGCGTGCGGAGCAAATGTTGCGAGAAGGCGCGGCCATTATCGATGTCGGCGGTGAGTCCACCCGCCCGGGGGCGCTCCCTGTCGGCGAGCAAGAAGAATTGGATCGGGTGTTGCCGGTGGTTGAGGCCATCAACAACAGATTTGACGTGGTGATATCCGTAGACACCAGCACGCCCTCGGTAATGACGGCAGCGGCTGCCGCCGGTGCCGGATTAATCAATGATGTGCGCGCACTAGAGCGTCCCGGTGCACTCGAGGCTGCTGCCGCAAGCGGTCTGCCTGTATGTCTGATGCATATGCAGGGACAACCGGGAGATATGCAACTGGCGCCGCATTACGAAGATGTAGTGCGTGAGGTGGGTACTTACTTCAGTGCGCGAATGCGGGCCTGTGAGGCGGCGGGTATTCCCCGCGAGCGCGTGATTCTCGACCCGGGCTTTGGTTTTGGCAAAGACGACAATCATCACTTGGCGCTGATGCGCAATCTCGCGGCCCTGGCGCCGCCGGATGTCCCGCTGTTGGTGGGGGTGTCGCGCAAGTCGATGATCGGCCGGTTGTTGAACCGGGAGCTTCACGAACGCTTGCCCGGGAGCCTGGCCCTGGCCATGCTCGCCGCGGAGCGCGGAGCGAAGATACTGCGCGTGCATGATGTCGCCGCAACGGTGGACGTTCTGCGGATGTGGGCGATTGTCGAAGGTGGGGCACTTTCTTCCTGAATGCGGTGCGCCCGCTGCAGTGATCTCGTGCCCCCGGCAGAGTTTCCGCGGTGGCCGGGGGCGCTTTGAATCCGAACTTGTATAGACCGCCCCACCTTTTTGGGGCTGGTTTTAAGGAAAATAAATGACGAGACAATATTTTGGTACCGACGGCATACGCGGCCGTGTAGGTGAGGGAGTCATCACTCCGGACTTTATGCTGCGCCTCGGCTATGCCGCTGGCAAGGTGCTGGGGAAAATGGCCGGAGACAAGCGTTCTGGGCGCGCCAGCATCCTGATCGGCAAGGACACCCGTGTGTCCGGCTATATGTTCGAGGCGGCCCTGGAGGCCGGTTTAATCAACGCCGGTGTCGACGTCGGCCTCTTGGGGCCCATGCCCACGCCGGCAATCGCCTATTTGACGCGTACCTTTCACGCGCGCGCGGGTATTGTAATCAGCGCCTCGCACAATCCCTATCAGGACAACGGCATCAAGTTTTTCAACGCCGACGGTAGCAAGTTACCGGATCAGGTGGAGCAGGATATAGAAGCTGCACTGGAGCAGCCGATCATCACTGCCCCCAACCTTGGCAAAGCCTGGCGTATTGACGATGCTGCCGCCCGCTATATCGAATTCTGTAAAGCGTCCACCCCTTGGGGGTTTGCGCTAGACGGATTGAAAATCGTACTGGACTGCGCCAATGGTGCCACTTACCACATTGCGCCCAAGGTGTTCCGGGAACTGGGCGCCGAGGTGTCGGCTATCGGTGTCAGCCCCGATGGACTCAACATTAATCTGGAATGTGGCTCTACCAACCCTCGGCAGCTGCAAAAAGCCGTACTGGAAATGGGGGCAGACCTGGGTATCGCCTTCGACGGCGACGGCGATCGGGTACTGTTCGTCGACCGCGACGGCGAACTGATCGACGGCGATCAGTTGCTGTTTATTATTGCTCTGCACCGGCAGCAATATCTCGGTGGCTGTAACGGTGTGGTCGGTACTTTGATGAGCAACTACGGTTTTGAACTGGCTCTGCGCGAACGCAATATCCCCTTCGAGCGCGCCAAAGTGGGTGACCGCTATGTGTTGGAGAAAATGCAAGCCAACGGATGGTCGCTGGGCGGCGAATCCTCCGGCCATATCATCTGCGCTGACGCGACTACCACGGGTGACGGTATAGTGTCCGCGTTGCAGGTATTGCGCGCGGTGAGTGACTTTGGCGAGCCGCTGCAAAAACTCAAGCAGCGCATGAAAATGCTGCCCCAGCATATGATCAACGTGCGCCTGGCCCATCGAGACGGCGTTTTGGATCACGCTGACGTACGGGCTGCAGTCGGCGAAGCGGAACGCCAATTGGCGAACACTGGCCGCGTGTTGCTGCGTCCCTCCGGCACAGAGCCGTTGATCCGGGTGATGGTTGAAGGGCAGGATGCCGCACAGGTAGAGCAGCTGGCAAAGAAAATTTCCACTGTGGTGGAGCGAGTGGGGAACGCGTAAGATACGTGTTTAGGGCGCGGTTGGCTGGTGCTAGGCCTTGACTGGCGAAGCCTGCCATACCCTCGCTGACAGTAGGTGCGGTTGGATTTATCAATATCCATCATTTCGCATTTACATTCCCCGGCAATATCGCTAAGATTTGCGCCCCTTGAAGGAGCACACATGCGCATACCGCTGGTAGCAGCTAACTGGAAAATGAATGGCAGCCGCGAGTTTGCCGAGCAGTTTTTCTCGGCGCTCAACCTCGACGGCGCAAGTTGCGAAGTGGTGGTCTGCCCACCCTTCCCCTATCTGCCCCTGGTGGCGGAAAAAGCCGGGGAAATGGTGGCGCTGGGGGCGCAGAACCTCAGCGAAGAAGTCTCCGGGGCTTTTACCGGCGAAGTATCGGCTTCCATGTTACTGGACTGGGGTGTCCGCTACGCGATAGTGGGGCACTCGGAACGCCGCAGCCTCTATGGTGAAAGCAGCGAACAGGTAGCACGCAAGTTTGTTGCCGCACAAACTGCCGGCCTGACACCGATTCTCTGCGTGGGTGAATCCCGGCAAGAGCGGGAAGAAGGGCGCACGCTGGAGGTGATCGGTAGGCAGTTACAGGCGGTTGCGGAAGTAGCCGGTAGCGACGGCTGGAAGTGCTCGGTCATCGCCTATGAGCCGGTGTGGGCCATAGGTACCGGCGTGACAGCCACGCCGGAACAGGCCCAGGAAGTGCACCGTTTTATTCGCGGGCGCCTGGGCGATGCCGGTGCCACGGTGCGAATTTTGTATGGCGGCAGTGTGAAGGCGGATAATGCCGAGTCACTGTTCACCCAGGTGGACATCGACGGAGCTCTGGTGGGCGGAGCCTCGTTGAAGGCGGAAGAATTTGCCAAAATTTGCCGCGCGGCGGATTGACCTGGCCGGCGGAACCTAAGACACTGAATGGCGGGTTTGCGGAACCCAGACAGAGAGTTTCCATACAATGGAAAAATTGGTTTTAGTTGTACACATCCTGACCGCGCTCAGCATTATCGGCCTGATTCTGCTGCAGCAGGGCAAGGGTGCGGAGGCCGGCGCTTCTTTCGGTGCTGGCGCTTCGGCAACGGTTTTCGGCAGCCAGGGTAGCGGTAATTTCTTCTCCCGTCTTACCGCCATTATGGCTACGATATTTTTTGTCACCAGCCTCGGCTTGGCGGTACTGGCCAAGCAGAGTGCTGAAGCGAATATAGACGCGGACCTGCCTCAGGTGCCTCAGGCTATTGAGCAGCCGGGTGAGTTGCCGGAGCTTGAGAGTGATATCCCCAGTGATATTCCGCAGCTGGACGCGCAGCCGGAGGCCGATGAGCTTCCAGAAGTGCCGGAAGTGGAATCCGAGAAGGTTCCGGCCGAGAGTGAGGAACAGCAGTAACAGAATTTCAGTTTTTGCCCAGGTGGTGGAATTGGTAGACACGCTATCTTGAGGGGGTAGTGGCCTATGGTCGTGCGGGTTCAAGTCCCGCCCTGGGCACCATCACAAAGTGCCGGTTAATTTCGGCAACACTCTGAAGGCCCCGCTTTGCGGGGCTTTCGCGTATCTGGGGCTCGCTATTTCATTCTGCCCATTAGACTATTGTTTTCTGGTTGTTGCAGGTCCAGGGGGCGGGCACCACGGAGACAGCTGTAGCGCTAATATGAGTTAGTTGGAGGTAACCTAGGGAGCCTCTGGTTAATTCGTGTGAACACAATGGTAGGTTCCGAGGCGCTCAGGCAGCAGGACGGATATTTCGAAAACGCACAAGAGCTTCCCTGTAGCTCCGCCGGATACCGCCTTGTATCCGGTGGTTTCTATTGCCTGGGCTTCACATCCGCCGCCGAAGAGCTTCTGCCACCAGGAAATGAATTAATCAGAGGCTCTCTAGAAGTCAGCTGTCAGAGAAGCAATGCTTGCTGACCTGGCTCCCTTTTGTCTCGAAATGCTAAGAATGTTGCGGATATCAATGCGATCATCTTAGGGGCTCTAATGTATGTCCGCGATACTTGCAGATATTCTGTCAATGCAGAAGGTAGGCTGTATAAGCGATATTGTGTTTGTGCAACAAGCAGCAAATGTGATTTTGGGGCGTTGTTTTGTGGCAGAGTGTTTGTAGTAGGCTGGATTGTATCGTTGTTTCTGAAGAAGAGGCTGTGTACTGAGAGTGGGGCTATTGATTGCCAGGGATATTCGGCAATTTACTTTTCCCAAGAGGCTGGGTAAGTCTGGTAAAAAGCTGCTTATCTTTAGTCTTGGGGGGCTAATGACAGGTGAAAATAAAACCGTAATTACTGATTATAAGGAAAGGTTACTATGCGCAATTTGATCCTTATTGGGGTGCTTTTCTTTGTGTCCGCGAGTGCTGCTGCTAAAGAGTATTGGGCTTACAGCAAAGATGGCGTAAATCTTATCGTGGGAATTGGTGTTAGAGGGGGGGCAGTGGTAGTTGTGGATAACCACCTCGGCAAAGAGCCTATTCAGTTTGCGGCGAATCAGTTTAAATTTACGCTCGACAACGGAAGAGTGGAAAGTCCGTGCTGCGTTATTTTTAATCGTAAGGGGAAGCTGGACCTGGCTGTGGGGGCCGGCAGTGCTGCACATTATTATCTTTTAAATATGCCGCCGGCACTGGATCCTTTTGATCGGCAGCAGATTTTGTTGACCCTGAGGGGAGATGAAGATCCCTGGGTTGCTGTCCTTGGGGGAGTCGGTCTGAGTATGGAGGATGCGATAGCGAAGCTGGATCCGGTTAAATTTTATGCCAGCATCAAAGAAATTACTCTGGGTAGTAATATCAAATTCAAACGAATTAACGAAGACAAAGTAATAGAGATTCTGGCTCCTTTACGTGATCTTTAAGCAAAGCTAGGGCGCCCTGGAATCAACTGCAGTATTCATTCGAATTAACAGAGATTTCCAACACTCAGGATGACAGAGCGGCTCACAGCCCCTAGAGAGGCTGGGGGCGCGCTGAAAAAAGGGTGGTTGCATGGTTTTGGGGCACCTTTATGATATTGTTCATATTTTAGACCTGCCAAGATAAATACATGATCTTTCATTGCCGGAAGTATCGAGTTCGCCTACAGTATTTGGCGCCTTCCTGTGTGCAAAAGAGTTAAAAAGGCACATTTGATTTCGCGATGCTTCTGGTTTTAGTGCAGTGCACAATCGAAGTGTGACCCTGGTTAAAGGGCGCGTTTTGGGGCGAAGAGAGGTTTCGGCTTCGCTGCGAAGACACAGTGCTCCCAATCGCTTTTAAGGGGTGGTAGGTGTACACGGGACCAGGATCTGTAGTGTATCACGCGCTGCCTGTGCATATATCCTCTCCATTTGGAAACCGCTGTGTCTGGATGCCTGAGATTTGACCTGTCTCACATCTGGCTGTGCTTGGTTGCAATACAATCCTGCCCATTGAAACCTCCCTATTTCAGGTGTCCAAAGGCGGCCGCTAGCGGTCTCACCGGTGCTCATTGTTAGAGGTAGAATCAAAGGTGGGCAATATGATTAGAATTCTACAGTTAACAATATTGCTGCTTGTGTGTGCAGCAAATGCACAGGATGTGAGTCGCGAGGATATTCGCGGGCTTGATGAGCAGATTCAAGGCGTCAAAAAAGATGTAATAGATTTGACTGCCGAACTGACACAATTGGAAGAAAAGCTTCTCTTTCCATCCAATACGCAGGTCTCGTTTTTTGTTTCCCTGGCAGACCTTCAGCCTTTTGACTTAGAGGCTGTTGAGTTAAAGCTTAATAACGAGATAGTTGCCCATCATCTCTATACTTTTCGCGAAATTGAAGCGTTGCAAAAAGGTGGTGTACAGAAAATCTACACCGGCAATGTGCAGACAGGTAGTTACCCGTTGGAGGTAACTTTTATCGGCAAAGTTCAGTCGGGCAAGGAAGTGAAGGCCAGTGCCAGTTATCAGGTAGATAAGGAAGTGGGGCCGAAATTTGTCGAGATCAGGATTGCCGGCAACGAGTCCGCGATTAACTTCAAGGACTGGTAAATCATGTTTCCCCGACAGGCATCTTTTCCATGCTGGGCCATGATGGCGCTGCGGGCGGTTGTGGCCGTCCTGCTGTGCGGTAGTGCTGCTGCGGAGAGTGAGAGAGAGGAGCTCAAAGATCTCTTCTTCGGTGCGGCCATGTTTCAGGCCTATCAGGGGAATTACTTTGATGCGATTGTTGGCCTGGATACGGAACTCGACCAGTACCGCCAGCTGGACGAGCCAGAATTAGACCCCTTTACCGCGCACTTGGGGCAGGCGGAGTTTTCGGTGGGCGACCTCGAACTTTCTTATCGCATGCACCTCGAGGCGGGCCGTGCCATCGAGGCCGTGTTGAAAGGTGATGTGCCGCAGCCCGTACGCAATGAAGCTGCCTACCGGCTGGCAAAAATCCACTACCACAAACAGCAGCCGCTGAATGCGTTGCACGCCCTTGAGATGATCGATGGCCGAGTGCCGGAGCGAGTGCGTGCCGACGAGCAGTTTTTGCGCGCGCGCGTGTATATGGAACTCGGCCGTTTTGAGGATGCGGTGGAGCTGTTGCGCGATCTGAAAGGCGAAAAATCGCTGGATGGATTTGTGCAGTACAACCTGGGAATTGCGTTACTTAAATCCGGTGAGGAAGAGCGCGGCGTTTTGGAGTTGGCGGCGCTGGGTAAAAATAGAAGTTCGGACCCGGAAAAACAAGCGCTTTACGACAAAACCAATTTACTTCTCGGCACGTATCTGGTGGAGGCCGATCAGCTCGCTCTAGCGAGAACTTATTTTGATCGAGTGAATCTGGAAGGTCCATTCTCCAACCGCGCCCTGCTCGGTGCGGGTTGGGTGGAGGCGCGGGCCGGCCGCTATGACCGTGCACTGGTCCCTTGGAAATTGCTACAGGAGCGTAGAGTCACCGATGAAGCGGTACAGGAAGCTATGCTCGCTGTGCCCTATGCCTACGGCAAATTGGATGTTCACAGTACAGCGGCAATCAACTACGGCCGCGCTCTGGAGGTCTTTGGTAATGAAATCGATACTCTGAGCGCCTCCATTGACAGCGTCCGCGCGGGTAAATTTCTCGAGGCTTTGCGCCGCAAGGAGGCCACGCAGGTAAAGAATTGGGTAGTGGCTTTGCGGCAACTGCCAGATGCGCCGGAGACTCACTATCTGCTCGACCTGATGGCTTCCAACGACTACCAGAATTTTCTGCGCAACTACCGGGACCTGAATGACCTGTTTGAGCGCAACAAGGAATGGCTAAAAAGTCTCAGCGCCTACGAAGATATTATCGAGTTGCGCCGTGCTTATTACGAACCGCTTTTGCCGGATCTTGATCGGAAGTTTCGCGAGCTGGATGCGCGAATCCACCTGCGCATGGAACAGAGAGATAAGTTCCAACGCCGAATTGATCAGATGTTGGTTACCCGCCGCCCGGAATACTTAGCCAATGCCGACGAGCAGTACGCGCGCTTGCGGTTGCAGAGTATGCGCGAATTGCTGGCCGCAGGCCCTCGTCACTATAGTGAGGAAGTTGAAGCGCGTATTGCTCGGCTTGAGGGGGTTCTCAACTGGCGCCTCGCTACAGAGTACGATGACAGGCTGACCGACGCCTACAAGCACCTGCAGGAGCTGAATGTGGAGATAGCGAAACTGCAGACGGTGTACCAGTCCTATGTGCGCAGCCGGCAGGCCGCCACTCAAAGTTATACCGGTTATAACGGCAAAATTCACACTTTGCGGGAACAACTTCTAAACGCCCAGAGCCGGCTGGAAACTCTGATGGCCCGTCAGGGGAAAATGCTCGAATCACTGGCAGTCAACGAATTGGAACGCCGTCGCTCACAATTGGAGGGCTATCAGATCAAGGCCCGGTTTGCGCTGGCGGATAGCTATGACCGCGCCAATGAATTGCAGGAGCAGCGTGCTGATCAGCGCAAGATTGAGCAATACCGCGCAAAACAAGCGGAGCTGATACCCCAGGATACACCGCAGGAATTACAGGCACCTGCGAGTGAAGGAGGCGATCAGTGATTTTCCATAAACGTTTTTATGGTTATCGCCGTCTTGTACAGGTGACCACAGTAGCTTCCGCGGCACTGCTGCTAAATGCCTGTGCTGTAAACAGCGGCAAAACCATCGGCAGCCTGCACGATGTCGATATCGAAATAAAAGAGGAATATATCGACGGTAGCCTGGAAAAGGCGCTGGCCGCCTACCAGCGGTATCTGCAGGAAACGCCCGAAACCAGTCTGACTCCAGAAGCGATGCGGCGTATTGCCGACCTGAAAATCAAACAGGCGCACCGCGCTGAAGATGCGTTAGTGGACAGAGCTGCGGGCAGTGATACTGCAGTGGCCTCTGGTGCGGACTCCCGGGCCTCTGAGGTGCGACTGGATGCGCCGGCAGCGGGTAAACCCGTTGAGGCTGTGGCCGCGGCCCCAGAATCCGATACGACGCGCGTTGATCGGGAATCGGATGCGGAGTTCGAAGCGCGTGCCACTGCCGGAGTGAATATTGCTGCGCATTCCAGTGTTGCGGATTTGCCGGGTTCAAGCAGCGATGCTTTGCTTTCCGCCAATGCCCGCGAGGCTATCGATATTTACCGTGAGCTGCTGGTCAAGTACCCCTTTTATGAACGCAACGACCAGGTTATGTACCAGTTATCTCGTGCCTATGAGGAAACTGGGCAGATTGAGGCTGCGGTGGAAGTCTTGCGCAAGCTCGTAGCCACGTATCCGAATTCCCGCCATATCGATGAGTCATGGTTCCGCTTGGGAGAGTACTATTTCACCCGAAAAAAATACCTGGACGCCGAGGATGCTTACGGCAAAGTCATCGGTATAGGGGAGACTTCCAGTTTTTACGAACTGGCCCTGTACAAGCGCGGTTGGGCATTGTTTAAACAGGAAATGTACGAGATGGCATTGAATGACTACATTGCCATGCTCGACTATAAGGTGTCCCAGGGCTACGATTTTGAGCAGCAGACCAACGAGGTCGAGCGCAAACATGTCGAAGACACATTTCGCGTTATCAGCCTGAGTTTTTCCTACCTGGGCGGCCCCGATTCGGTAGTGGACTATTTCTCCCGCAAGGGGACTCGGGAGTATGAACCGCTGATATACAGTGGTCTGGGTGAGTATTATCTGGACAAACGGCGCTACCAGGATGCTGCCAAATCTTACAATGTATTTGTTGAGCGCAATCCGCTGCATAAAGTCTCAGCGGACTTCTCTATCCGCGTAATCGAAATCTATAAGAAAGGCGGCTTTCCCAAGCTGGTATTGGAAGCCAAGAAAGAGTTCGCTACAACCTATGCACTGGACGCGCAGTACTGGACTGTATTTGATATTAATGAATACGGCCCGGTGGTTGAATTCCTGCAAAGCAACCTGATTGATCTAGCCAGCCATTATCACGCTGCCTATCAAAATAAAAAATTGAAGGACAAGAAAGGGGAGAATTATCAGGAGGCGATACACTGGTACCGCAGTTACCTGAAGTCCTTCAGTGATAAACCGCGCGCACCAGAGATCAACTATCAGCTCGCCGGTTTGATGCTGGAAAATCGCGATTTTCACGCCGCCGCACTGGAGTATGAGCGTACCGCTTACCAATATCCGGCACACAAGGATTCCAGTGAAGCCGGCTACGCGGCCGTTTACGCTTACCGCGAACACCTTTCCAATAACTTTAAGGATGCCCCAAATGAGCAGCGGGCGCCGCTGTTGCGAGAAATTATCCGTTCATCGTTGACATTCGCGGATACCTTCCCGGAGCATGAAAAGGCACCGAGGATTATGGTAGGCGCCGTGGAAGAACTGTATGGCTTAAAGGATTTTTCAAAGACGATCGAAAATGGTCGCCTGTTATTGGAAAAATTCCCGACTGCAGAGCAGGATATACGGCGTTCTGCCTGGATGATGGTCGCCCACGCGAGCTTTGATACCGAAGCTTATGTAGAGGCTGAAGACGCCTATGGCCAAGCGCTGGCTCTAACCGCGGAGGATGCCGATGATCGGGCTGGTCTGGTGGACAATTTGGCCGCTTCAATTTACCAGCAGGGTGATTTGGCTAGGAAACAGGAAGATCACGCCGCGGCGGCACAGCACTTCTTGCGTATCCGCGAGGCGGCGCCGACTGCCAGCCTGCTGGCCACAGCGGAATACGATGCGGCAGCGTCTCTTATCGTGCTGCAAGACTGGACTCAGGCCGCGACGGTGTTAAACAGCTTCCGCCGCAACTTCCCCGAACATGAGCTCGCTAAGGAGGTGACCAAGAAGCTCGCCGTGGTGTACCAGGAAAGCGGTGAGCTGCTGCTGGCAGCGGAGGAGTTTGAGCGCATAGAAAGGGAGTCCGAGGACGATGATGTTCGCCGCGAGGCGCTGACGCAAGCGGCGGATCTCTACAGCGCCGCCGAGGCAAATGACAAAGCCCTCACCGTGCTGCGCCGTTACGTCAAACTCTTCCCAAGCCCCATGGAGCCGGCTCTGGAAACGCGACAAAAGATCGCGGACATCTATAAAGCCACTGACAGCCAGAAGCGTTATATGGATGAGCTGCGGGAAATTGTGCGAATTGAGCTGCGCGGTGGCGATGAACGCAACGACCGCACCCGTTTTCTGGCAGGAAACGCGGCTCTGCAGCTCGCACAACCGAAGTTCGAAGCCTTTACGCAAATTAAGCTGGTATCTCCTTTGGAGCGCAACATGAAGGAAAAACGCCAGCGCATGAAAGCCGCGGTTAGCGCCTATACGGATCTGATTGACTACCGGGTGGCGGATGTAACTGCTGCGGCGACCTACTACTTGGCAGAGATCTATTTCCACTTTAGTCAGGCCCTCAAGGAATCCGAACGTCCGACCAATCTGAGTGCGCTGGAGCTGGAGGAGTACGAACTGGCACTGGAGGAACAGATATTCCCCTTCGAGGAAAAAGCGATTTCGGTGCACGAGAAAAATGTTGAGTTGCTTGGTGCTGGTATCTACAACCGCTGGATTGATAAGAGTATCGGCAAGCTCGCTTCTCTCGTCCCGGCGCGCTACGCGCGCGCGGAGGAAGCTGGGCAATACATGGAAAGCATAGTCCCTCTTCCTCCGGCGCAAGAACAGGCCAGTGCAGATATGGCGGATTCCGGAAGAGAAGGTTAGGGGGGCGCGAATTGCTTTGCCGACCCTTGCGCTTGGTCCGTGGAGATGAATTGCCCGATGCGCCTCAACTGGTGACAAAATGAAAAGGAAATACTCTATCCGGCGGAGATTCGCGGTAGAGAAAAGAGCGTTTATGTTTCTAGGTGACAAAACATTACTGGCCCTGGCGAGCTTGATGATCACGCTTTTACTCGCTTCCTGTGCCGGCACGCCCACGGCAGGCGGGAAGGTGTCTGATTATTCAACAGTGCGGGTTTCGGGCAGTGTCAACCGCGATTTTGAACGCTCTTTAGAGTACCTGCGGGAGGAGAACTACGCGGCCGCGATTGAACTGCTCCAGTCTGTAATCGAGCGCGAAAAGCGCCTGCCGGCCCCTTACATTAATCTCGCTATTGCTTACTACAAAAATGGCGATGAAAAACATGCAGAAGAGGCTTTGCTACAGGCGCGTGATCTGGACTCGACCCATCCTGTGACTGCAAATGAGCTTGCGGTTCTCTATCGCAAGCAAGGCCGGTTCACCGAAGCGCGGAAAATTTATACCGACGCACTGGCGGAAAACCCGGATTATCTTCCTCTGATTAAAAATCTGGGCATTTTGTGTGATCTCTATCAGCAAGATATCCAGTGTGCTCTGGCACAATTCGAAAAGTACCTGAGTCTGTCGCCGGAAGACAAAGAAGTGGCTATCTGGGTGGCGGATTTAAAACGGCGGGCGAAAAAATAAACGCGTGCCAGAGACCGGAAACTGTGAGGTAAGGCCGTGAAAAGGCTGCTGATTGCGCTTTTGTGCTTCCCTGCTTTTCTCTGCGCGGAAGAAAAAAAGGTGGATACAGAGGTCAAGGAGCTATCCGGAATCTCAATTATTGGCAACAAAGAAGCACCGAAGTCGCTCTACATAGTGCCCTGGAAAAATTCCGAGGTGGGCGTGGAGAGCGAGTTGGTGTCCAGTCTTATGGATGACAAGCTCAAGCCTTTGGACAAGGAAGTCTTTACGCGCGAGCTGGAATTCTACGAGCTTAGCCTGACGGAAGACTGAAGCCGACGCTTGACCCGGGTCGGTAATCAGTGAGCGTTTGCTCACTTTGCCGTTTTAGGCACACGCAACTCTGCACCGGGTAAGAAGCGCGGATAATGGGCTGAACATTTCTAAAGCATCATATACAGAGCGGAGTCCCGCACAGTGAAAGGAGCGTTCTCGAGCGCTTTTGGATAAGTCGTCTCACTGGCGAATGCGCCCTGTGGATAACTTAAAGGTTACTTGGTCATCAACAAAAACTACTGCGGTCTTTATAAAGAGGGTTTGTAATGGACTTTTTTAACAGCGTAATCGCCTTTTTCCAGACAGGGGGAACTTTCATGTACCCCATCCTGGTGGTGGCGGCTCTGGGGGTCGCGGTGGCGACAGAGCGCTATATCCGTCTTGTCTATGAGCGCCATACCAATCGCGCCATGTGGGACAAGCTGCAACCGGTTCTGGCTTCCGGCGATTTCGACCGCGCACGCAATCTGGTTAAGCAGGATGATTCCAGTGTGAGCAAGGTACTTGCCATGGGGCTGGCTCGCCAGGGTACGGTGCGTCGTCGCGAAGATATCGAGATCGCGATGGAAGAGAGCATGATGGAAATTATTCCTCAGCTGGAAAAGCGCACCCCCTATGTAGCGCTCTTCTCCAACATTGCCACCCTGCTCGGCCTGCTGGGAACCATCATGGGGTTGATCGAAGCATTTACCGCGGTTGCCAACGCCAATCCGGCCGAGAAGGCGGATTTGTTGTCGGCCAGTATTTCGGTGGCGATGAATACCACGGCCTTTGGATTGATGACCGGTATTCCTCTGCTGATTGTGCACGCCTTTCTCAACTCTCTGACAGGAGAAATTGTCGACAGCCTGGAAATGGTATCGGTAAAAGCACTCAACCACATTTCTGCGTCCACCCGTCGGCGCTTCCAGGCCGAGGCCGCTCCGGTTGAGACTGCCGAAAAGGGGGACGAAGCGACTGCGGACGCGGAAAGTGAAGAGGTTGCGCCGGAGGCAGCCCCTGAAGACCAGCAAATGGAAAAAGCCTGATGAGAAGACGGCACCAAGGCAGAAACAAAGAAGCTCCGGAGCTGGACATCACTGCCTTCCTCAATCTGATGGTGGTGCTGGTGCCTTTCCTGCTGGTTTCCGCGGTTTTCTCGCGGGTCACCATTTTGGAGCTGGATATGCCCGCCGGTGCGGGTGGTGGTGCACCGGATGACCCCACTGTTACGGTGGAAGTGGTGGTGCGCAAGGAAGCACTGGAAATCAGCGATGGAGAGAAGGTTATCGCCCGTTTCCCGAATCTGAATGCCGGGGATGAGACCGCGGAAGACGTGCAGCAGGATCAGATCGACCAGCCCCTCCAGGGTGAGGAGGCTCTTGTCGTGCCGCCTACGGAGGAAGTCTACGATCTGAAAAAACTGAGCCAGTTTCTACTGCAGATCAAGGGCAGCTATCCCGATAAAACCGATTCCATATTGCTGATGGAGCCGGATATTGCATACGAGCACCTCGTCGGCGTGATGGACGCTGTGCGCGGCGTCGATGTGCGGGAAGAGGGGGCCGATCCGGACGATCTGGAAGCAGTGGAGCATGTGGTTTTATTCCCGGATATATCCATAGGAGATGCGCCGTGAGACACGAAAGTCGACGCATGAAGCGCATGGCCCGGAGCCACCGGCGCAAGAAAACCTCCGGGATGAATCTCACATCCCTGATGGATGTGTTCACGATTTTGGTGTTCTTTTTGCTGACCAATACCTCCAGCAATGAAGCCCTGGAGCCGCCGAAAGTCATCACCCTGCCGGACTCCGTGGTGGAAACCAAACCGCGTGAAACCGTCACTTTAATGGTGACAGACGAGGAGATATTGGTTGAGTCCAATTCAGTGATCGCCACTGAAGAGGTGATTAACAGCGAGGAAACCGTCATCGAGGCCATTAAGCAGGCGATGATCGCTGAGCTGAACAAGGCACTGCTGGTCGCTCAGGCCGGCGATGAGGAGGCTGCCGGTGATGAGGCGGTCAAGCAGCGGCCACCGGAAGTCAATATTCTCGCGGATAGAACAATACCCTTCAGTCTGCTGAAAAAGGTGATGTCCAGCTGTACTGAGGCGGGGTACACGAAGGTCTCTCTGGCGGTTATTCAGAAAGCATCGCAAGGTTAACGGAAGTTTGTGAGCAATTTTTCTCAACAGCAACAGGCGGTCAGTGACGAACTACAGATAGTTCGCCAGCGAATACTGGCGCTCGAGGAGGAGCGCCAGTGTATCGACGCCCAACTGGAAGCTCTGCGCGGAGAGGGTGCGAAACACCAACTGCTCGGAGAAATTTGTGACCGGCTCGATCAGCTGGAAGCCGCTGGCGCCGGTGCGCTTTTCTGGGCGGATGATTGCAGCGGGGAGACGGCTGAAAAAATCCTCTGCCGCGCTCGTCAAACGATCGGCAACTACAATTCCAGCCTCGAACAGCTGCAGGAGCAGCGCAGGCGGGTGTCCGATGAAATCGAGATTTGCGAAGACGAGCTCTGTGAACTGGATGAGCGCGCCGAAAACCTGCGGCGCGAAGAGGAAGAGGCCCAGTTCGAATTCGAGATAACCCGGGAGTACGAAGCGCCGGCATTCCGCCCGATGCAGATGCCCTGGCACACCCAGGGCGAAGATGAACGGCGCTTCCGCCGCTGTGTTTTGGCTTCGCTGTTTGTGGCTTTGCTGCTCGGCTATCTGGTTCCGCTGTGGAAGCTGCCGGAGCCGGAAAATGATGAAATTGTGGAAATCCCCGAGCGTCTGGCCAAGCTGGTGATAGAAAAGAAAACCAAGCCCAAGCCGCCGGAGCCGGAGAAGCTAAAACCCAAGGTTGAAGAGAAGAAGAAAAAGCCTGAGCCCAAGCAGGAGGTTGCGCAGCAGGATCCGAAACCGACCAAGGCTGAGAAGAAAGAGGCCCGCAAACGGGCCGAGCGCGCCGGTGTTCTGGCGTTCAAGGATAACTTCCAGGATCTTATCGAGGATGATCTCGACAACCGCCTCGGTCCCCAGACGCAACTCAGTACCGCGGGTAAAAAGGAAAACCGCAGTCAGCGCTCACTTATCACTGCGGCGGCGACGGCTGGCAGTGGCGGTATCAACACCGCCGAAATCAGCCGCAACGCCGGCGGTACGGGCACTGCGCTCGCCGGAGTGGCCTTCTCCCGGGTGGAGAGCTCTATCGGAACCGAGGGAGATTTTGCGGGTGAAGACCGGCCGCTTAGTGACGGTGTGGGACCTTCCCGGACAGACGAGGAAATTCAGATTGTCTTCGACCGTTACAAGGCCTCGCTCTACCGCATTTACAACCGCGAGTTGCGCGAGAATCCGGCCCTGCAAGGGAAGATGGTCCTGAAGATCACCATCGAGCCGGACGGCTCTGTGTCGCTGGTCGAAGTTGCCTCCAGCGATATGGATTCGCCGAGCCTGGATGCGAAAATCGTTGCGAGGGTGAAGCGGTTTAATTTTGGTGCCAAGGAAGGGGTGCCGACAATCACCATCCTCTATCCGATCGACTTCCTGCCGGCAGCATAATGCCGCCTGTACCTGCCCCTCTACCCGTAAGCCGGAGGGGCAGGGCACCTATAGCCCGGGCAGCTCACTGGGCTTCAACGTCGCTTTATCGCGAAGTGGCGAAATAGGCAGGCAATCCTTAAGAAACTACCTCAACTTCGCCTGAGAACCACTTGGCAAACCAGAAAAAAAATCCCTGCCCGAACACTAATTTTGATCTGCTTCACGGCTGTTAAAGCGCACAACCAATAAATTTCGCTCGCCGGGTGATTTATCCGGTGGTGGTGCCGTGTGCGCCGCGGTTGGAAATTTCGATGGTTAGAGTGGCGGCTTATAAGTGGCGATTATGTCGGATGCAAGCGGGCGGAAATTCTTGAAAAGAGCACTTTTTTGTTGCTTTTTCGCCTTTATAGGGTTTCTGTTGTCGCCTGTAAATGCCACAGCGCAACAGTTGTGTCCGCAACCGGATCTGGACATAACGTTACTGTCTAGCAGTTACTGTGAGCTTTGCGCCGGCGGCGAGGTGACTCTGCGCATTGCCAATAATACCCAGGCACAACCTGGAAACACTGGTAGCCGACAGTACCGCAACGAGAACCGCGATTTCAGCAATGTGCAGGTCACTCTGGATCTGGGACAACTGGACCAGGTTTATACGCCCGGATCTGTGACCTGGAATATCAGCTCCCTGCCTCGCGGTGCCTGGACGGATAGAACCGTCACACTGAGTCCCATTGCCGGCGCGCAGGAGCAACTAGTCGCTATCTCGCGGCAGATTGCGGCCAGTGCAACTTACACTTACGGCAATTGTTCCGGAGAAGAGTATCGGGATAGTGAAGGTGGCTGGTCTAATGATTGGGGGGATTGGGAAGCTCTGCCCGGGAGTGGCAGTCCGTCTTCCGAGTCGGAAAATTTTACCGATGAGCTGCCAATTAAGGAACCTGGCCCCGTTGTGCGCAAAGCGGTGCGCAATGTGGACGCGGGTATGCCGAGGGGCTTTTTTTCCAATTCGGCGAGTCCAAGTGGGGATGTTGTTTACGGTCATGAGGATGACGGCATTATCTGGCGGATAATCGTTCGCAACGGCGGCGATGCGCCGATGTACGACGTTATCTTTGATGACACTATGAACCCTTCCGGTGCCGCCAATATGGATATGGTTGCACTGTGCCGGACTGAAGCGGATGCCGAACAGGTGGCCAACGGGGCGAATCCCAGCTCGCTTACTAGCTGTTATGCGATCAGTGGGGATTCTCTTTCGGGCCGCCTTCTTTCGGACTTTGGTTATGGCAATTCCATCGCCGCCGGTAGCAGTGTAACGCTGTATCTGGCGGGCTATTTGCGTAATTCCTGTACCGGTCAGGTCAACACTTTTGACGGCGTGGAGTGGGGCTGTTTCCGCAATGGGAGCAGTGGCCCCCGCATTAATAATCCCGGTGATATCAGTGCCGGTGTTGAGAACGGATTGCCGAATTATTCCGATAACAGCGCCCGTTTTGGCGTGCTGTCAGAGCCAAATCTGAATCGCGGTATTCAGGGACTGAACAATGAAGGTCGGCTCAATTACGATGTGGAGTTTTTCGGGCTGCACGGCGAGTCGGAACCGGTGGGAATGCGCGGTATGGTGCGTATTACCCTGCAGAACCTGACTGGTGGCACCATTAATAAGGTCGTACTCACCGACACACTGCCGGATGAATATATTCTCGATCCCAATTTCGAGCCCCAGTTTGAAATCTCCTCATTCCGCGGTAACTACCAAGCCTATGCGGGACGCGTGTCTCGTTTGGATTGGGTCAACCGGGTTACTCCAGTCGCGGGAAATCAGAGCTATTTATCGGACGCCCGGCTGAAAGCACCGGTGTTTCGCCTGACATCCGATAACAACAGTCTGGGTACCATGGCCAATGGCGATCCCGATCAGGTGGATCTGCTTCGCCATGGCGATGAAGTCACTATTACCTTCCGCATTATTCAGGTCAACCAGAATGAGTCGCTGACTTATTACGACCGCATGGCGAATCTGGATAACCAGGATGAAAGCGGTGAGGACCCGGACTACTCCAGAATCGATCCTCCGGCCATGGGCACACTGACCAACCGGTTGAAAGTACGCTGGGGCGATTTCTGTGCCACTAATGGCTATGAACACGACGATATTCCGGAGGCGGTGCAGGAATTTACCCCCGATCCGGAAAACCTCAATGTAAGTATTCCCGACCCGCTCTATATTATTCGCGATGAGGGCTCGACACCGGTTAGGGTCAATATTTGGAACAGCGGCGGCCATACGGCCAGTGATTATCTGTTCTACGTTACCTTTGGTGAAACCATCAATGTGGACAGTGCCCCGGCACAATGTGCGCAAACCACAAACCCGCCCTACCTGAGCGGTAGTCAGGTACCCCTGTGGAACACCCCCGCGTGGTGGAATGATGGGAATCCAAATAGCGATGGCAATCCCCTGCCTAATAGTGCCAAAGTTTACGCCTGTGATGTCGGCGATCTCGCCGGTGGGGCCAGTGAAACGTTAGAATTTTGGCTGAGTAAAAATCACAACGTGGGCGATGACCTGACCATGCGCGCGGACGTGATCGGGCAGATTACGCTTGCGGAGCCCGGTCAGGAAAGCGACTGGGCCAGCAGCGGCGAAGCGCTGGTTTATCCCACACCAGCCAACCTGAATGGCGTTGACGGCACCACCCCCTCCCAGCAGCTGGCCAATAACTATACCCTGGACGCTGTGCGCGGCAGGGCACTGGGTTTCAACCTGCTCAAGCGCTATGTACCTGGGTCCTGTAAAGAAGCGCCGAATCGCGGTGGCAGCGATGGCGACGGCAGAAACAGCCCTCCACATATTTTGGTTGGCGAAGAGTGTGACTTTGATCTTTATGCCGGCGGCTGGTTCGGTTTTGAAACTCCCGGTTGGAATATTACGGTTGACTCCATCGCTGTGGCGGATGCCCTTCCGCTGCACGCTGGTGGTGACGACAGCAACACCGGGCGCCAGCACTATATCCGCAAAGAGGAAATCAGCGACGTCTGTTCCACCAGCGGTCTGCCTCATTCCCCCAGCTCTGTGTGCCGAGGTGTCATAACCCCGAGCGGGTTTTCTCCGTCCGCGCCTCTGGAAGAGGGCCCGGCCAACAGCCTGAGCTGGACATTTGGCGGTACACAAGTAACCAGCAAGGATTACTGGTTCCTGGCCAATATGACCACCCGTCTGCGCAACGAGCAGGAGGACCAGGTTAGCAGCCCCAACCAACACGGCGGTAAGAGTGTTGACTACGGGCGCACGAGCTTCCAGGTTACTTACGCAGATAACGATGGGGGTGAGATTTTTAGCGAGGTTGTTGCTAACGATGGCTCCGGTGGTAAAAGCGTCTGCTACAAATCAGGGGATGACTGGGAAAATCCGCAATTCGGTGCGGGCCAGGCATGTAATCCAGATTATCCCGGTTATCCACAGTGGCAGGACTGGACTGCTCAGCTGACAATCACTGAACCCAAACTGCATATCACCAAGGAAGTTTGTAATTTCACCCAGGCCGGGGAGAATCTCAGCGCTTGTGTTTGGGAAGACGAAAATGTCCGCGGCAGTAAGTTCGATGACTTCGTTTACCGTATCACGGTAGAAAACCGTCAGGAAGACGGCCCTACAGCCGCGCCCGCCTATGATGTGGTGATTACCGATATTCTCGATAGCCCGCAGATCTGTGTTTGGCCTTTTGATCGGGATGACTTGAACAATACGCCGGAAGGGGATTTCGGCCTGGTCGGTATCGACAATATCGGTGCCAATAATTACCAGTATGACCCGAGTAATCCCGATGCGGATATTCACTGTAAGGAAAATGGTGAGTCCGCGTACATCACTTTCTCTTACGATCACTCGGATGCGCTCAAGCAAATCGATGCTGGCGATAGTGTTGAACTCTTTTACCGGGTCACCCCGCACCGCACGGTGGTGCCGAATCAGATGTTCGACAACACCGCTAATATTTTCCGCTACGACAGTTTGAGTGCAGAAGCGGGAAATCAAACCGCGCCGCGTATTGAAAACGTCAACCACCCGGGGGCGGACGGCAGTGTACCGCCGCGTGCGGATAACCGCGCCCACGGTGGTGCGCGTATCTATTGTGTCGACGGTAGCGACTACTGCGGTTCCGACGCGGCCCGCATGACCATTATCGGGGTGGACTCAGAGCCCAAGGCGGTGGTGGAAACTTCCACTTACAACGCCGGTATTGCCACTGATCCGGATATGGCTTTGGGGCCAATAGTCGGTCCTGATGACCGTGTTGATGTGGTTGTGGGTGAGGAAGTGCGCTTCCGTCTGGTCGGCACAGTACCTGCCGCACGTTTGCGGAATCTCACCTTCCGCGACGAACTTCCGGATGGACTCCGTTGCGTGGAAGTGGAAGAAGTAGACCTTAGCGCTCTGGATCCGGATGCCAACTGGTACACCGGTGACGGTCCCACGACGCCAAAAGAGGGGACCACTTGCAGCGGCAATATTGTGGAGTGGCGCTATGGCGACCAGTATCTGCTCGACTATGACACCAGCAAATACGGAGACTTCGACGGCCTCTTCCCCATTACCCTGACCTTTGTGGCCAGGGTAGAAAACAACAGCATCACCGCGCATGGCGCCACGCTGACCAACCCGGGCGGTGTCGCGCAGATGACTTACGAGGACGCCGCGGGCAACCTGCAACAGCCAGCGAATTTCGATCCGATCAGCCTGAACGTGCGCGGCCCGCGCATAGAGCTGACCAAGGAATTCTCCGTCGAAGAAGTCGATGCCGATGACATAGTCACCGTCACCGTCACTGCCACCAACCCGGACTCCGCAACCAGCGCCACCGCCTACGATCTGCGGGTGCTTAACGATTTGCGCGGAACCAAATACCGCTATGTCGAGGGCAGTGAAGTCGGTGTAGATGTTGTCGATTTCCTGGATGGGGATACGAACGCGCCCATCTTCCGCTGGAATCGCAATGACACCGCGGCCCCCTACGCCATTCCTGTGGGCGGCTCAGTGACTTTCAGTTACAAGGTGCGCGTCGTCGGCGAAACGGAAGAGCCTGGTGTCACTGTGGCGCCGCACGAAGAGCTGATGAACACCATCGAAGCACGCTGGCAGTCGCTGCCGGGCAATGATATTGCCCTCAACGCGAGCGGGCTGATCGGTGACAATGGCGCGGAAGACGGGATGCGTATCGGTGATCTTCCGGGTGTCGCCGGGGATGTCAATGACTACGAAACCGATGCGCAGGACTCCACTACGGTATGGGGGCTGCAGTTTACAAAGGCCGATATTACCGCGGACAACAGCCCGGAATCCCGTACGATTGGATCGCACCGTCGCTTTGAATTGGTCATTGATTTGCCGGAAGGCATTACCAGTGGCGTGGAGGTTACAGATAACCTCAACAATGGCACGGTGAGTTATGTACTCAATACCGCTGATGCAAACTTCCCCCTCGAGTGCGAGTATCGGGACATAGAGGCAATCGATAGCGGTGCTGGCCCGGTCAGTGCCCCGGCCATTGATTCCGGCTGTTCGCTATTGGGCGTGCCGGCAAATGACAGCGCCGATACGGTTATCTGGAATATTGGCACTGTCGATACCGCCAGTGAGGACGACAGCGCCGCGAACGACAAGAATCCACAGATTCGCATCCGCTATTGGGCGCGGATCAATAATGACGACGCGACAGATGACGGTGACGAGCTCAGTAACCGCGCAACTCTGGAATACACCAATGGCCAGGATGGCAGCACCGAGCAGCTTCAGCCGCCGGCGACCGCCCCTGTCACCGCAGCCGAACCGCGCCTAAAAGTTGCAAAAACAGTCGCCAATAAAAATGGCAACGTCAATGCCCAGGGGGGGGACACGCTGGTTTACACCCTGGAAATCAGCCACGAGGCGTCCAATAGCGCAGCTTATGACCTGAGTATTGTCGACAGCCTGGCGCCCGAGCTGGTGCTGGATACTGGCTCCATCAACCTGACGCTGCAGGGCGCAGGTTGTGCGGCCGTGGACAGTTTCCAATTGCAGCCACAGACACAGCCGGACGGTTCCGTGGCCTGGGGCCGCATCCGGGGCGATGATAGCCTGGATCTGCCACTCGGTTGCGCCGTTACGCTGACTTACGAGGCCAGCGTGCAGGGCGCATTCGGTGGTGTAATCGAAAACAGCGTGCTGGTCGGCTGGACTTCTCAGAATCAAACGGACCCCACCCAGCCGTACGAGCGCGATGACAGTGACTGTATCGGCAACGCCGGCGGTGTTGCCAGTGGCCGAAATGATTACTGCACCTATGGCGAAGCCTCTATTGTCACTGAAGACAATACCTTCCTGACAAAAACGGTGGTCTCCGACAGCTACGATCCGGAAAACGACGCCAGTGTTCGCATCGGCGATACGGTGACCTACAGCCTGCAGTTAGGGCTGCAGCCGGGAATGACGCAGGAGCTGGTAGTGACCGACGAGCTGCCCGCCGGACTGGTACTGGAAACAATAGTCAGCACCAGCTGTGATGACGGCTACACCTGCTCGTCGGTGACACTGCCGACACTGCCGGCGACCGGTACCGTGGAATGGCGTTTCGGCGATGTGGAGCGCGATAATCCGGCACCGTTTGAAATTCAGTACATTGCCAGAGTCGTCGATGATCCCGCGCTCGCCGGGGATGCCAGTATCGAATTGCGCAACCGGGCGCTGCTGAGTTATGTCGGCTCCGACGGCCACCCCACGCCGACAGATCTTCAGGACGAAGCGGCCATTACTGTACTGCAGCCGGTGTTCGACCCACTGGTGAAATCGGAAAGGGGCGGCAAGCCCAACCCCTATACCGTTGTCGATTTGATAAACGACGTTATGCAGTTCCGCCTGCAAGCCTGCAACAGCGGTGGAGCCCCCGCATACGGTATTGAATTGACCGACGACCTGGCGCCGCAGATGGATCAGACCTCCATCGAAAATCTCGCGCTTTACCTTTTCGACGGCACCAACCTGGAGCCGCTGGTTGACGGGACCGATTACACCTATACCGCGCCGCAAAATCCCGGTGAGGACATGCTGTTCCAAGTGAGCAGACCTGTTGCGCCGGGTCAGTGTCTGTACATTGATTACGACATCGGTTTTCAGTCCGAAGTCGGCGGCGGCGAAACCTGGGACAATACCTTCACAATCAACCAGCACTGGTCGCAGCCGGATGCTTCCGGCCGCCAATACGCGGCACTACCCGAAGCGGCGCCCTTTGTGATGACCACCGCGGAGGCAAATGCCGGCCCGCTGCTCAAAGAACTGATTTCCCCCGATGACGGCACGGCGACCATTGGCGAAGAAGTGCGTTACCGCATCACCATTCCGCAGACGCCGGTGCCAACTTCCTCGCTCACCGATGTGGTGGTTACCGACACACTCGACGGCCTCGGTGACATCATGGTGTTCGAGAGCGCTACTTTGAATGGTGCACCTATTACACCGGCCAGCCCCACGGATCTCACTTTTGATATCGGTGTGATTACCGCGGGTACCAGTGCCGAGCTGGAAATTGTGGCGCGGGTGGCCGACGTGGATAACGCCGTGGACGGTACCGTTATCGTCAACAGCGCCGACTACAGCTATAGCGAAGGCGGCAATACGGTTGTCGGCGGCGGCAATTCCGTTGAACTTACCATCGTCGAGCCCAAGTTGATCATGGACAAGCAGGGACCCGACGGTGGCACGCTGCAATCCGGTGTGCCCGGCCGCTTTGTGTTGGACCTGCGCAACGAAGGCGGCGGTGAAGCCTGGGATATTACGGTTGTCGATCTCTTGCCCGATACCGACCAGGGCGGTCTCTGTCAGACGCCGCCGCAAATCGCCGCAGTAGAAATTGTCGATGCCGGCGGTACCGTATTGAGTGTACTGGCGGAGTCCACGGACTACAGCGCCGTTTTCGATGCCGACAACTGTACCCTTACCCTGACCGGCAGCGGTGCCAACGCCGTACTGCTGCCCGAGCACCATTTGCGCATCAGCTACGACGCTTACCTGGATGCGGATACCGAGCACAACGCGTCCCTGACCAATGTGGCGGGCGCAACCCTCTGGTACAGTCTGGAGAGCACACAGACCGGCGCGCGTGTTTATGACCCGGGCTTTACCAATGACCCGCCGGATGGTACGCCTTCGGTGGAAGACCACGAAGACGCCTATACCTTGACGGCGGAAGTCCCCAGGATTTCCTTC
This sequence comes from Microbulbifer thermotolerans, assembly GCF_001617625.1. Classification (NCBI taxonomy): domain Bacteria; kingdom Pseudomonadati; phylum Pseudomonadota; class Gammaproteobacteria; order Cellvibrionales; family Microbulbiferaceae; genus Microbulbifer; species Microbulbifer thermotolerans. Next base: position 915,929 of record NZ_CP014864.1, read on the forward strand.
CACAAAGCGGTGGCAAACCTGACCAGTGGTCTGACTCCGGCGGCCACGGCGGCGCCCGGCGACCAATTGCAGTACACCCTGACGTTGACCAACCTGAACGATCTGGATGTCGAGAATATCGAGATTACCGATGAGTTGGGGCGCTTGAATGCCTTGCCGCTGTACGAATCCGGCACATTGCAGATTGTTTCGGTTCCGATGGGGGCCGACACCAGCGGCACCGATGCCATGGGGGGAACGCATGGTAGCGGGCTGTTGAATGTCAGCGGCTTGTCACTGGCCGCGGGCGAGACCCTGGAAATTATCTATGAAGTTACTTTAGCGGCTGTAATCGACAGCGGCACCACCGTGCTGAACCAGGCTCAGGTACAGCTGCCCGGCCAGGCGCTGCAATATAGTGACGATCCAAATATCAACGGTGCCGATGATCCGGACACCGTCGGCGATGAAGACCCGACACAGATTCTCATTGAATCGGCTCCGCTACTGGTAGTCGAGAAAACTTCCGCGGATCTCACAGGCGACCCCGACTTGTTGCTGGCCGGCGATACATTGCGCTACACCATCCGCGTGGAAAATACCGGCAATGAAAATATTGTCGATGCCATGCTGCGTGACCAGGTGCCGGCCAATACCACCTACGTGCCTGGTTCCACCACCCTGAACGGTGCGATGGTGGACGATGTCAATGGCAGCACGCCCCTGGCGGCGGGAATGTCGATTAATTCCCCGGGAGCGGAGGAAGGTTTTGTCGGTGCAACGGCCGCAGGTGCGGCGCCGGTTGTCGTTACGTTTGATGTCACCATCAACGATGTCAACGACGGCACGGTGATTTCCAACCAGGGCTATGTGAATGGCGCCGGTGCCGGCAGCGGCGCTTTTGATGAAGTGCCCTCAGACGATCCGTCCACCGATACGCCCAATGACCCCACGATCGACATCGTCGGCGACCTGCCGCTGCTGATCGCCCTTAAAACCGTGGAAATCGTCGAAGATAACTTGTCCGCGGGTGTTGTCGATCCCGGTGATGTACTGCGTTACACCATTGCGGTTACCAATATGGGCGGGGTGGACGCCACCAGGGTTGCCCTGACCGACCCCATCCCCGCCAACACCACCTACGTGGCCGGCAGCACCACCCTTAACGGCATGGTGGTGGCGGATAACGCCGGTGGTATGTCGCGCTTAGATGCCGGCCTGCCCATTTCCTCCGCCGACCTCACACCGCCACTGCCCGGTGCCGATGAGGGCGTGATTACGTCCATGCAGACAGCGACGGTCACCTTCGACGTGATGGTGAATGCCGATACGCCGCGGGGAACCATCATCAGCAACCAGGGCAGTGTCTACAGCGAGGAGCTGCCGCTGACCCTGACCGACGCCGACGGCAACCCGGCCAACGGCGCCCAGCCCACCCTTGTGGTGGTGGGCGATGCGCAGCAACTGGCGATCACTAAGGAAGTCGCTGTGGTCGGCGGCGGCGCCGCGGAGGCGGGCGCCATACTCGAATATCTGATTACCGTCACCAATATCAGCGCTGTGCCCGCCACCTATGTGGTTATTACCGACGACCTGCTGGTGGCGGGTGAGAATGTGCTCACTTATGTGGAGGACTCTGCGCAGCTGAACGGCCAGGCGGACGGAATTACCGTGGTCGATACGGTAATTAGCGCGGACTACTCCGCGCTCTACGGCGAGCTGCAACCCAATGAAATGGCTACCCTGCGCTTCCAGGCGAAGCTCTCGGAAGACCTGGAGATCGGTTACCGGGTGCTGAACACCGCCGAGGTGCGCTGGAATGATCCCCCCATGTACAACCAGGCCAGTGTCGCCATCGATGTGGGCGGCACGCCCGGTATCGCCAATGTGAGCGGTTACCTCTGGCACGATGTGAACTTCAACGAGCGCCTGGATGCGGACGAATCGCTGTTGAGCAACTGGACCGTGGATTTGTACTTCAACAACGCCTTGTTGGAGACGGTGCAGAGTGACGATCAGGGGTATTTCCAATTCCAGGGCCTGGTGCCCAATTACATGGAAATGGATGCTGTGGATGGTGCCAGCTACGAGCTGCGGTTCACCGCGCCGGATGCCGGTGAAAATACCGCATCTCTCGGTAACACCAGCTCGGATTACACCGACGGGCCGCAACATATCAGCGCAATTTTCTTGGAGTCTGGCGCCAACCCGCAGAACCTGAATCTGCCGATTACGCCCAACGGCACCGTCTACGACTCGGTGCTGCGCCAGCCCCTGGCCGGCGCCACCCTGACGATGCTGCGCGCCTCCAGTGGCCAAGCGCTGCCGGCACGCTGCTTCGACGACGAAAAACAACAGAACCAGGTGAGCCTGCCCGGCGGTTACTACAAATTCGATATCAACTTTAGTGATCCCGCCTGTCCCGCCCATTCCGACTATCTGATACAGGTACAGGCGCCGGGTGACGACTTTGTCAGTGGGCCGTCGCAGATTATTCCAGCGCAGACAAGTGCGGATACCGCCGGCTTTGATGTGGCGGCTTGCCTCGGCAGCAGCGCGGACAAAATCCCCGGCACCGCTGAGCACTGCGAAGTGCAACTCTCCGAATTGCCGCCGCCAGTGGATATCGATGCGCGCGACGAGGCTACTGATTATTACCTGCGCCTGACTCTGGACGACGACCGGATTCCGGGTGAAAGCCAGCTGTTTAATAACCATATTCCGGTGGACCCGCAGCTGGAAGGTGCGCTGACGATTACTAAAACGGCGGCGCTGTTGAACGTGACTCGCGCCCAGCTGGTGCCCTACACAATCACTTTCGGCAATACCCTGCCAGTGCCCATGACAGACCTGCAACTGGTGGACTTCTTCCCCGCCGGCTTCAAATACGTCTCCGGCTCCGCGCGTCTCGACGGGGAACCGCTGGAGCCGGAAGTGAACGGACTGCAGCTGATTTGGTCGGACCTGCGCGTAGAAGCGGAGCAGACCCGGGAAATGAAACTGTTGCTGGTGGTCGGCTCCGGTGTCAGCGAAGGCGAGTATGTGAACCGCGCGCGCATGTTCAACCAGCTGTCCGGCCAAGTAGCATCCGCCGAGGCATCCGCCACGGTGCGCGTGGTGCCGGACCCAACCTTCGATTGCACGGATGTGATTGGCAAGGTCTACGACGACAAAAATATGAACGGCTATCAGGATCCGGGAGAGGGCGGTGTACCCGGTGCGCGGGTTGTCACTGCCACGGGCCTGAATGCCACCACCGATGCCTACGGTCGTTTCCATATCACCTGCGCGGTAGTACCGGACGAAAATCGTGGCTCCAATTTCATTATGAAACTGGACGACCGCAGCCTGCCCAGCGGCTACCGCCTGACCACGGAAAACCCGCGCGTGGTGCGCGCGACACGCGGTAAAGCGGTCAAGATCAACTTCGGTGCCAGCCTGCACCGGGTGGTGCGCCTGGATATGGCCGAGGCGGTGTTTGAACCCGGCACAACCGAACTGCGTCCGCAGTGGCACTCCCGCGTCGACCTGCTGCTGGAAAAACTGAGTGAAGCGCCCTCGGTACTGCGCCTGGCCTATCTGGCGGAAAACGAAAACCCGGATCTGGTGGACGCGCGCCTGGCGGCCATCAAGGCGCGGATTGCAGACGCCTGGGCGAGCGAATACGACCAATACGAGCTGACTATTGAAACTGAAATTTTCTGGCGGCGCGGCGCGCCGCCCAGCAGGGGAGGATTGCAATAATGTCCTCTGGTGAAATTGGAATGATGAGAGGAAAACGAACGGCTCCCCCAATCTGGATTCTCGCTTTACTGTTCGCGCTTCCCGTGTGCGCGCAGGAAGACGGAGAAATTGTGGAAGCGCCCGCTTCCTGGTGGCAGGTGTGGAAAAAAATTCCCGGTTTGTCACCACAGATAGAGGAGGCGGAAAGCGCATACGAGGAAAAAGCGATCGGTGGCAATACCGAGTCCATGCTGCTCGGCCAGCCGCGTCGTCAGTGGCTCCAGGATGCGACACTGTTTGCCGAGCCGCCGGAACCCGTTGTGGAAGAAAACCTGATCGAGCCGTTCACATTCCGCGAGCTGGACGACGAAATCCCCAGGGATTCTGTCGAGGCGCTGAAGGAAAAACTGCAGGAGCTCGAAGACAAGCCCAATCTGAAACTGCTCTTTATCGGGCACACAGACAGCGGCCCGATGAGTCCGAAGCAGGTGGCGGACTTTGAAGACAAGCGGGAATTTACCCGCGCCCGCGCCGAGCGGGTGGCGAAATTTTTCCAGGAGGCGCTGGCGCTGCCGGAAGAGATGATCGCCTTTGAAGGTCGGGGCGACGAAGAGCCAATTGCGGACAACATTACCAGTGCCGGGCGCGAACTGAATCGCCGCGTGCAGGTGCAGGCCCGCTATGACGCCCTGGATGAAGTTGCCATGGCCGAGCATATCCGCGCCCAGGCACTGGCGTTAAACCGCGTCAAAGTATGCCGCCAGGAAACCGTCTGCCGGTTGCACTACACCGCCGGCAGCGTGCAGCGCGCGCGGCTGAAAAACCTGGTGACACCGCTGCGACTGGAGCCGGGGCAGGTAGATTTACCCGAAGCTTTCGTGCGCCGTATCCGCGAGGTAATGGTCAACCTGGCGGATAAAAATAATCTGGTGATTCACTTTGTCGGCCACACGGATTCTCTGCCATTGCCGGAAGGGCCAGCCAAGTTGTACAGCGATCATATGGCCCTGTCCCGTGCCGAGGCGCGCCGGGTTGCACTGGCGGTGCGCGACGAATTGAACCTGCCGGATGACATGGTAACCAGCAGCGGCAAGGGCGATACGCAGCCGATTGCCGCCAACGATACCCCCAAAGGCCGGGCACTGAACCGCCGTGTGGAAGTGGAATTCTGGTACGACGACCCGCTGGAAACGCCGCTCGACGATGTGCAGGCTTGCCCCGAGGCAGCCGCAGCCGAAACCATCACCATTGCACACGAATCCCCCAATGGTGCCATTGAACCCATCCGCTTCCAAAATGGGGATCCGGTTGTCACCTCAGCACAGCTTGCCCGTATGCAAAGTGCCATGGAAGAGGTGGCAGGTAAGACTAATGTGCGCCTGAGTTTTATCGGCTACAGCGACAATGAGCGCATGGAGCGCCGCGAAGCGATGGTTTACGGTGACGATGTGGGACTCTCCGCCGCCCGTGCGCGCCGTGCTATGGAACAGGTCCAGCGGCAACTGAACCTCAGCGACGAACAGGTCGAGTTCGAAGGGCGCGGCTATGTGCAGTCCGATGATGTGGTCGCCACAGGTTTTATCGCACCCGACGGCGCGCGCGTGGAAGTGCAGGTGCTGTATGACGAGCTGGCGGTTTTGGCGGACAAGGACCTGGTGGAAATAGAGCGCATTGAGCGCGAGGCCAAAACCCACAACCCCTACGCCTTGAATCTGATGCGGATCACCGTGGACGGCGCCCCGGAGTACGATCCCTACAAAAATTCCGCCGACCTGCAGCGCTGTACGGACGTGGCTCTGGAAAACGCCAATATCCGCTTCCGTTTCGATAACAAAAAAATGCAGCCGCGGCTGAATGTAACCGCCTGGCCCAGCAGTATCCGCTACGCCGATGACCCGGACACGGAAATTGCCGACAGCCTTGTGCGCTTTAAGAGTTACAGCAACTATCCGGCATTTATCGAGCGCGCCGAAGTGCGCCTGTTTGAGGAGCAACAGTCGCCGCGGGATGTGCCGCTGGCGGTGGTAGAACTGGATGGAAACGGCGAGGGCAAATGGGAGGCGGCCTTCGAATCTTTTCGCGGACCGCTGAAAAAAATCCAGTACCTGCTGCGGGTATATGACGACAAGGGGCGCTACGACGAAACAAAACCGCAGATGCTGTGGATAGTCGACAGCCTGGACGAAGTGTGGCAAGACGCCGATCCGCAACAGGAGCTGTTGGTGGGTTATGGGGAAAATCGCCTGGCGCGGCGCAGTATTCCCCTGGATGGCAACACAGTACTCGTCAACGGCGCCGGTATCCCCTCAGGCCACACAGTGTGGCTGGGGGGCAATCCAGTGCCGGTCGACGAACAGGGCCGGTTTGTCGCCGAGCAGATTTTCGATCGCGGCACCCACACGGTGGAAGTGGCAGTGTTGGATTCCGAGGGTAACGGCGAACTGTTTCTGCGCGACTTGCAGTTTACCGACAGTGACTGGTTTACCGTTGGTATCGCCGATCTGACCATCGGCTACGACAAAACCAATGGCCCCGCCAAGCTGGTTACCGGCGACGAGACCCACTACGACAACTCCGTCAGCTACGACGGGCGCCTGGCGTTCTACACCAGCGGCGGCTTCGGTGACGGCTGGCGCCTGTCCGCCAGCGCGGACACCGAAGAGGGGCCGGTGGACGAGCTGTTTAGTAATTTCCTGGAAAAATCTCCGGACGCGCTCTTCCGCCGCCTGGACAGCGATCTCTACTACCCCACCTTCGGCGATGATTCCACCGTGGTCGAAGACGCGCCCACTTCCGGCAAGTTCTATGTGAAACTGTCCAAGTACGACGACTACGGCCTGTGGGGCAATTTCAAAGCGGCGTACACCGACAACGAACTGGCTCATATCGATCGTGCCCTCTACGGTGCCAGCGGCCACTACGAGAGCGACGGTATGACCAGCTTTGGCGAGCGGCGTTTTCAGTTGGATGCCTTTGCCGCCGAGCCGGGAACTATCGCCGCCCGCGAAGAGTTTCGCGGCACCGGCGGTTCCCTCTATTTCCTGCGCCACCAGGATATTCTGAGCGGCTCCGAGCGGTTGCGGATCGAGGTGCGGGACAAGGACTCCGGCCTGGTTCTGGGGGTTAAAAACCTGACCGCGGTAGTCGATTACGACATCGACTATATCCAGGGCCGGGTATTACTGAATAAACCCCTGTCGGCGCTGGCCAATGACAACCTGTTGATTCAGGACGGCGCCTACAACGGCAACCCGCAGTATTTGGTGGCCCGCTACGAGTACACGCCGGGCTTTGAAGAGCTGGATACCCTCGCTGTCGGCGGCCGCGCTCACTACTGGTTCGGCGACCATGTAAAACTCGGTTTCAGCGCCTCCCAACAGGAAGAAGAGGGCTACGAGACATCCCTGCAGGGCGTGGACCTGACCCTGCGCAAAAGCGCGGGCAGTTGGTTGAAGATCGAAGTGGCGGACAGCCAGGGCGGCGACCAGGATATCGTCAATTCTTACGACGGCGGTTACAGCTTTGATCAACAGGAGTTGCTGGACCCGGAGGCAAAGGCGGGCGCGTCCAAGTTTGAAGGCCGCCTGCAGCTCAGCGATTTCTTCGAGGGTGTGCGTGGCTCGGGCACCTTCTATCACCAGGAGCGGGAGGCCGGTTTTTCCGCCCCGGGACAATTGGTCAACTATGACACCACCCAGTACGGCGCCAGCCTCAATGTGCCTGTCGGCGATCGCTTCGATTTCGGTGTGAAAGCCGATAACAGCGAGCAGGAGTTCGGCTTACATACGAGTGCGGTGGATGTGATGGTGGGACTGCGTCTCAGCGACCGCTGGCGTCTCGAAGCCGGAGCCCGCAGCGACAGCCGCGAGGATTTCTCACCGGTGGTGCCGGCCACGCAAACACAGGGTGACAGGACCGACATGGCCCTGGAGGCCAGCTACGACTCCGGGGAAAACTGGAGTGCTTTCGGCTTCGTCCAGAACACCATGGAAGTGACCGGTACCCGGGAGGAAAACAACCGCATCGGCTTTGGTGGCGCTTACCGTGTCAATGAGCGCCTGATGCTGGACAGTGAATTGTCCGGCGGCGATACCGGTACCGCCGCGCGCCTGGGTTCTGACTACCTGATTACCGACAGGACCAGCCTCTACCTGAATTACACCCTCGACAACGAGCGCACCGACACCGGCGTGCGCGCGCGCAAGGGCAATATGAGTACGGGCTTCCGCAGCCGCTATTCCGACAGTCTGAGTATTTACGGCGAGGAGCAATACAGTCACGGCGATGTTTCCACCGGCCTGACACACGCCTTGGGGATGGACCTTGCTCCCAATGACCGCTGGAGCTATGGCACCTCCGTCGAAGCGGGCACATTGGAAGATCCGCGCACCGGCGCACGGACGGACCGCCGCGCGCTGGGGGTGAATACGAATTTCAGCAGCGGAGATGTTCGCTTTGCCTCAGCGGTTGAATATCGCACTGATGCGATGGAGACACCGGTGGACGCAGACACTGTCACCGAATCCGAGCGCGACACTTGGCTGCTGAAAAACACCTTCAGTTACCAGATCAATCCGGATTGGCGCCTGGTGGGCAAGCTGAATTATTCCGACAGCAAAAGCTCCCAAGGCGAATTTTACGACGGTAAATTCACTGAGGCGGTAATGGGTTACGCCTACCGCCCGGTGAATAACGACCGCTGGAATACGTTGCTGAAGTACACCTACTTCTACAATGTGCCAACCCAGGACCAGGTGCTGGTGCAAAACAGTGCGACGGAATTTATTCAGAAGAGTCATATTTTTTCCGTCGACACCAGCTACGATATCAGCCGTCGCTGGACGCTCGGTGCCAAGTACGCCTACCGTCTCGGCCAGCTGAGTTTCGACCGCGTGGACCCGGAGTTCTTCGACAGCCGCGCCAGCCTGTACGTGCTGCGCGCCGACTGGCACTTCGTCAATCGCTGGGACCTGTTGATCGAAGGGCGCATGCTTGACCTACCGGATGCCCAGGACCGCAGAAGTGGTGCCCTGGTCGGCCTTTACCGGCATATGGGCGACCACTTGAAAGTAGGGGTGGGGTACAACTTCACCGACTTTTCCGATGATCTGACCCAGTTGGATTACGACAGTCAGGGCGTCTTCCTGAATATGATCGGCAAGCTGTAAAAACGCCGAGTAATTCGCCCCGCTTTGGTCGCCGCAACCGGTTCCGGAGCGGGGCCCACTCAGGGAGCCAGCGGCACCCCGAGTGGTTCTATCGCAACGCTATCGCCGCTGTCGGCATTGCCGCTGTCGCGCGGCAGAATGATCAGACAGTTGGCCTCCGCGAGGCCGGAGAGAATGTGGCTGCCCTGATTGCCAGCCGGCTCGACGCTCAGGCCGCCCGCCGGGTCCCGGCGATAAATTCCCCGCTGGAAGTCGGTGCGCCCCGGTTTCTTTTTCAGCGCTTTCCCCAGTTTTGCCCGCAGCGGTACCGGTGGACACCAGGTGCCGCCCTGCATCGCGGTCAAGGCGGGCACCACCAGCTGCTGGAAGGTGATCAGCGCGGACACCGGGTTGCCGGGCAGGCCAAAAAAGGGCGTCCCCTGCAGGTGGCCATAGGCGAAGGGTTTACCCGGCTTCATGGCGACTTTCCAGAAATTGACCCGCCCCATTTCCTCGAGTACTTCCCGGGTGTAATCGGCATCGCCTACCGAGACCCCGCCAGAGGTAATAATGGCATCGGCATCGCGGGCGGCGCGGGCCAGTTTTTCCCGGATAATTGCCTTGTCGTCGGGCAGTATGCCCAGATCGAGCGTATCGACGCCCAGCTGCGTCAGCGCGGCCAGCAGTGCGGTGCGGTTGCAGTCGTAGATCTCGCCGTTGCCGAGTGTGGCCCCCGGCGGGCGCAGTTCATCCCCGGTGGAAAATAGGGCGATCACCGGGCGTCGGTGCACCGTCACCACACCGATACCGACGGCAGCGAGCAGGGCGATGCGGGCCACCGATAGCCGCGTGCCGGCATCCAGCAGCGCGTCCCCCTCGGCCACATCTTCTCCGCGCCGGCGGATATGCTCACCCCGGCGCAAGGTTCCGTGCACAAAGACGGATTTTCCCTGTCGCTCAACCTGTTCCTGCATCACCACGGTATCGGCGCCAGCGGGCAGGGCGGCACCGGTCATGATGCGCACACAGGTCCCGGGCGCGACCTCGCCGCTGAAGGGGCGGCCGGCGAAGGCGCTGCCGGCCAAGCGGAGCGGTTTGCCGTCCTCGAGATCTGCAAACCGCAGCGCGTAGCCGTCCATCGCCGAATTGTCGCAGGGCGGGAGGTTGATACCGGCAATTTGAGGCGCGGCCAGTACTCGTCCGCAGGCCTGCGCCAGGGGAATCGTCTCAGTGTCCTCCACCGGGATCATATCTCGCAACAAGGTCGCCCTGGCTGTTTCGATAGGAATCAGGCCGGGTTGAGTACAGCAGTCAGTCATGGGGATTCCTGCAGGGGTAAGGCGTGTGATTTTCGAGGCGTCGCCCGCGGGGCCGCGAGCGCGGCCCGGCATTTATCGGCATCAGCGGGATTCGGCCCGCTTCTGATTGACCATCCACACCGCGGCTTCCACCCGCGAGCGCATCCCAAGTTTTTTCAGCAGGTGTTTCACGTGCACTTTGACAGTGGCATCGCTGATATCCAGTTCGCGGGCGATGAGTTTGTTGCTCAGGCCGTCTGCGATCAATTGCAGAATCTGGTACTCGCGGCTTGTCAGGGTGGAGAGTGTATCGGCACCGGACTGGTCGGGCTTGCGCAATGCGGAGGCGAGAATTTCGGTCAGGCGCTGGCTGATGGCCATTTTGCCGTGGGTGGCCGCCAGCACCTGTTCGAGAATGTCTTCCGGGTCCATATCTTTCAGTAAATAGCCGTCGGCGCCGGCGCGGATACAGGCAACGACATCCGCGTTGTTGTCGGACACGGTCAGCATCACGATGCGCGCGGACACGCCGGCCGCGCGCATGGTCCGCAGCGTATCCAACCCGTCCATGCCGCGCATATTCAGGTCGAGCAGAATCAGGTCTGGGTCACACTCGTCGGCCAGCTTCACCGCTTCCGCTCCACTGCTGGCTTCCGCCACCAGTTCCAGGCGCGGTTCCAGGCTGAAGAGTTGCATCAGTCCTTTGCGGAACAGAGGGTGATCATCGACCATCATCACTCTTGCCGGGTTGGACATGAGTACTCCTGCGTTCAATGGGTTTACGGGCGTGTCTGGCGGACATGCTAGCACAGGAAAATGGGTGCAAACGCCGACTACCCCTTAGGAGGTATAGGATGAAAAAGGGGTACTTATTGATGGTAATTGAGCGGCCGTCCGCCACTGTCCATAGTCGCAGTCGAGAATAGCTAACCGATCAGGAGCCGAGACTGTGTCTGACATTTATGAATGGACCCCGGAAAACAGCCAGTTTTGGCAATCCAGGGGTAAAAAAATAGCGACCCGCAACCTGTGGATTTCCATCCTCAGCCTGCTGTCCGGATTTGCCGTGTGGCTCTACTGGGGAATCATTACCGTACAGATGCTCAACCTGGGATTCCCAATTGCCAAATCCGAACTCTTTACGCTGATGGCCATCGCCGGATTGACGGGTGCCACGCTGCGGATTCCCAGCAGTTTCTTTATCCGCCTGTGCGGCGGGCGCAATACCATTGTGTTCACCACCGCGCTGTTAATTATCCCCGCCCTGGGTACGGGCATAGCCCTGCAGGACAGGGACACGCCGCTGTGGGTGTTTCAGCTGCTGGCATTGCTCAGCGGATTCGGTGGCGGAAACTTTGCCTCTTCTATGTCCAATATCAGTTTTTTCTTTCCCCGGGAAAAGCAGGGCCTGGCACTGGGACTGAATGCCGGCCTGGGCAATTTCGGCGTGACCACCATGCAGATCATCGTGCCGTTGTTTATGACCTTCGGCGCATTTGGTGCTATGGGTGGCGATCCAATGGTTCTGGTGAGTGCATCCGGGTCTCTGATCGGTAAGGTGCCGGCGGGTTCTGAATCCTGGATTCAAAATGCGGGTTTTGTCTGGCTGTTGTTGCTGATCCCCCTCGTGGTGGCAACCTGGTTTGGTATGGACAATATCCGCACCGATGAAGTCTCCCCCGATATCGGCAGTCCCCTAGCCAGCTTTGCCAAAATCACCTTGATGTTGGGCATTGGCCTGGGCACCGCCCTGATCGGCCTGTGGCTGATTTTGCCGGAAAGTGCCAATGGAGCGGGCTGGCAGCTGCCCAAGGAAATTGTCTTACTGATGGTGATTTTCGGTACCGTTTACGGCCTGAAAATGCTGCCCGGTGATATCCGCAGCAGTCTCAATCGCCAGTACCGTATTTTCAATAATAAGCATACCTGGGTGATGAGTGTGATCTACACCATGACCTTTGGCAGCTTTATCGGCTTTTCCGCCGCGTTTCCCCTGGCCATCAAAGTGATCTTCGGATACAGCCACGTGATGGTCGATGGCGTGATGACGCACGATACTATTAATCCCAGCGGTCCCAGCTCATTGATGTACGCCTGGATGGGCCCGTTTATCGGTGCGCTGATTCGCCCCGTGGGCGGTTGGATTGCGGACCGCGTCGGCGGCGCTCTGGTGACACAAATCTGTGCCCTGATTATGGTTGCCAGTGCGCTGGGTGTCGCCTATTACATGAAAGCGGCTTACGCCTCCGCCACACCTGAAGAATATTTTCTGCCTTTCTTCCTGCTCTTTCTGACCCTGTTTGCGGCCACAGGCATCGGCAACGGCTCCACTTTTCGCACCATCGCCATGGTATTCCCAAAAGAGCAGGCGGGCCCGGTATTGGGTTGGACTTCGGCGGTTGCGGCCTATGGAGCCTTTTATATCCCTCAGGTGTTCGGCGAGCAGATCAAGGCGACAACCCCGGAGTACGCGCTGGCCGGCTTTGCCCTGTTTTATGCGGTGTGCCTGTTGATCAACTACTGGTTCTATTTGCGCAAGGACGGCGAGTTCTATAATCCATAACAATTTCCGCTGTGTGTTGCGGCTTAGGGGAGTCGGTACTCCCCTTTTTTGTGCGTGGAAAATATGTCTGTCGCACTGGGACTGTCGGGGAATCCCTGATTATTCATCGCCGTGCCGCCCGCAGCCTACCGGAGCGGGGGGCTTGTGCGTACTTTGACTGCGTTGGCCCGTGTGATCTCAGAAAGTTGGGGTACAATTGCAGCCCGCAGCCGTGCGGCTGTGTGGATAACATCGCAAGAAGCAATAACGAGGCGGGATCAACTCCCCCCTCCCACGCGGAAGTAAGCCATGACTGAACTCCTTTCCCCGGCCGGGACTTTGAAAAGCATGCGTTTTGCCTTTGCCTACGGCGCTGATGCGGTCTACGTGGGCCAGCCGCGCTATAGCCTGCGGGTGCGGAATAACGAATTCAACCGGATGGAGAATCTGGCGGCGGCAGTCGAAGAAGCCCACAGCCAGGGCAAGAAGATTTATGTGGCCAGTAACGTGGCTCCGCACAACGACAAGTTGCGCAGTTACCTCCGCGACATGGAGCCGGTGATTGAAATGGGACCGGATGCACTGATCATGTCCGATCCAGGGTTGATTATGCTGGTACGCGAACACTGGCCGGACATGCCGGTACACCTCTCGGTGCAGGCCAACGCAGTCAACTGGGCCACGGTGAAGTTCTGGCAGCAACAGGGGCTGGAGCGGGTCATCCTTTCGCGGGAACTGTCCCTAGACGAAATTGAAGAAATCCGCATGCGCTGTCCAGAGATGGAGCTGGAAGTCTTCGTCCATGGCGCGCTCTGTATGGCCTACTCCGGGCGCTGTCTGCTGTCCGGCTATATCAACCACCGGGATTCCAACCAGGGGGCCTGCACCAACGCCTGCCGCTGGGAATACAATGCCCATCCGGCGCGGGAAACGGAGACCGGCGACCTGATTGCCGCAGTGGAGGTGGACCCGTCCAGCGGGCACCCCGAGCCCATGTTGTTGCAGGAAAAAAACCGTCCCGGTGAACTGATTCCCGTGTACGAGGACGAGCACGGCACCTACATCATGAATTCCAAGGATTTGCGCGCGGTGCAGCATGTGCAGCGCCTGGTGCAGATGGGAATCCATTCCTTGAAGATCGAAGGCCGCACTAAGTCCCACTATTACGTTGCGCGTACTGCCCAAGTCTATCGCCGCGCGATCGACGACGCACTGGCTGGCCGCGAGTTCGATTTCGAACTCATGGCCAGTCTCGAACATCTGGCCAACCGCGGTTACACCGAGGGGTTTTATCGCCGCCACGTGCCCAGCGAATTCCAGAATTACGAAAAGGGCGTATCCAGCAACGCCAGCCGACAGTTTGTCGGCGAGGCACTGGCCCTGGAAGATGGCTGGATGACCGTCGAAGTAAAAAACCGCTTCGAGCGCGGCGATCAGCTGGAGCTGGTTACTCCCGGCGGCAACCAGAGCTTCCGCCTCGAAGTGCTGGAGTCCGAGCGCGGTGAATCTCTGGATGTGGCGCCGGGATCCGGCCACGTGGTGCGCATGCGCCTGCCGCTGGAACTGCCTGCCGAGCATGTCGGCTATAGCATGTTGATGCGCTATATCGACTGATCAGATACGGGCGGCCGCTTGCTGCGCAAAAGGCCGCTGAAAATTTCCATCTCTGATACGCGCGATTCAGTCACAGAGAAACCCGGCTGCGCTTCAAAGGGGCTCCACCAGTTGGTTGGCCGCCAGCGCCTGGTGAATACGGCGGCAGGTTTTTGCGAATTTGGAAACATCGCCCAGGGAGGGTTTTTCACCATTGTCGAGGCGTTGCTCCCAGTCTTCCAGTTCCTGGTCCAGGTATTCGAGCAGTTTTTTCGGGCATCCGCGACAGGGGCCGGCGCAGAGTGCGGCGGCGGGCAGGTTGAATGGCATTGTATTGCGGACTTCAGTGATCAGCCCGCGCATTGCGGTGACGGTATCGGGTTTCAAGGCATTTCCAACGGTTTTGATGGGGCTCTGATTGCTTTTAGGAACCCCTATAAATTCGTATGAGCCGTGTAGCGGGTTTCGGGATGCTCGGGCAATGGGGTGTCATTTCGAAAACGCGCGGGTGCGCCCCTGTAGCTCCGTCATCGATTCTTTAAAACTGTTATACCCTCCACGTTTAATGGCCGCTTTCCCAAAACATCCTTTTCCAAGATCAGAGGTGCAACAATCTCACCGATTTGTCCGGGAAGCGAAAAGTAAGTGCAAATCTGCTTGAGTCTGGTTGTTTTCTTGTGTCTGCTGCGCGCGTGCGTATTCGGGGATAAATGAAAAGCTGACCTCTGTACCCCCGGTTTCGCGGCGGCGGATAATGAGTTCGCCGCCGAGGTTACTGGCGCGTTCCTGCATAATGGACATACCGAAATGATTCCGCTTCTCCGGTGCATCGCTGATACCTTTACCATTGTCCCGGACGCTGGCGAAAACTCGCTGTCCCTCTCCCGGCAACAGACTGATGGAAACGCGGTCGCCCCAGGAGTGGTAAACGGCATTTTGCGATGCCTCGCGCACCAGTTGCAGCAGGTGAATTTCTTCGTTGGGAGTAAGGGGAATTTCTTCCAGTTCGTAGTGGAGTTCGATGGCGATTTCCGGGTGCTGTTCGCGGTATTGTTCCACGGAGCGGCAGAGGATATTGTGCAGTCCACCTTCCGATACCTGCAGGCGAAAGGTGGTGAGCAGTTCTCGCAGTTGGCGATAGGAGGCGTCCAGCCCCTGTTTCAATTCTTCTGAAATTTCGCTGATTTGTGCGCGATCAATGTTTTCCCCCCGAGTACAGCGATTGAGGCGCGCGACCTGAATTTTCAGATAGGACAGCGACTGCGCCAGGGAGTCGTGCAACTCGCGGGCGATAATGGCGCGCTCGTTCATCAGTGCCACGCGGCGTTCCTGCTGGCCGCGCTCTTTGAGTGTAATGGCGGTGGTGATCGCATCGGCGAAGGCGCTGAGGCGCAGTTGCTGCTCGCGGTGTAGCAGCTGGTTGCGCGGCAGGCTGCAAACGAGGACTCCGTAGTTGCGCTTGTCCGCCTCCAGGGGGAATCGGTAAAGGCGCTGATTCGCACGCTCCGAGGGACCACAGGCGTGCGAGCAATTATAACAGTCGCGCTCGGTGCAACTCTGGTTTCCCCGGCCGTGGATTAAATGTTCATAGGGCGTTTCTCCCCGGGGCGTCATCAGGCACAGGTCCAGGTCGTTGAGTCCGGTCAGTTCGCTGAATTCCTTCAGCCACGGTTTCAGCTCGGCGCCTACGAGCGTTCCTTCGCTAATGCGTCGCGCCAAGCGGTACTGAAAATCGAGCACCTCGTGGCTTTTGCGCAGCTGCTTGGTTTTTTCCTTTACCCGCTCTTCCAGTTGACGGTGCGTTTGGTCGATCACTTCACTCATACGCCGGATCGTCTGCGTGAGGAGACCGAGTTCGTCTTCACTGTGCAGGGTCAAGCGCGGGCGGAAGTTGCCGCGTGCGATTTCTCGGCAGCTGGAGATGAGTTCCCTGAGAGGCTGCTCCACGGAGCGCGACAGGGTAAACACCGAGAAGTAAACCAGGGTGATGGTGGCGAACAGAGAAGCCAGTTGCACCAATCGCAAGAATTTCACTTTTTGCTCGGCGATACGCTGGTAGTCGAGGACCAACCTGTCCACCTTGGTGACGAAAGCGTCTGTGAAGGCCAGCAACTCCCGGCTGGCGATCGCCCTTTCTCCGGCGGCGACGTCATTCAACAGTGGTCGTATCTTCTGTTGCCATTCTTGCTGTACGGCGCGGAAATTGTCTGCCTCGGTGGATGCGTCTGAGAGTGGAAAACTGGAGATGGTGGAAATTTTTTGCAGCTGCTTGTCCAGCGCCGCCGTCATTTCCCGTGTGGATTGGGTGTCACCGCTTTGTGCCGCAGCGGTCAGTTTGTAGCTCAGCGCACGCACGAAACCGGACAGGTTGATGGCTTCGGCATCGTGCTGAGCGGCGTCCGAGATCACATAGGAGGCCACCATGGAGCTGATGGCGATTACCGCCGTGAGTAGAAGCAAACCGCCGATACGGAAGACAATGGACTGTCGGACGCGCTTCAATACTTTGGCCATGGCAAGCCCCTCGCTGTTGCGGACACATTATGCCCGATGGAATTTTCATTGGGGAACCCTTGATACATTTGTATACCTGCACGGTAACCGCGTTTACGCCAGTAAAGCAGTGGTTACTTGGTAGTACTCCCAAAAAGCCGGCTGCCCGCGCCCGGCGCGCGCGCGGGAGGAAAATTTTTCCTCGCGCCAGACACCGTCGCACTTTAACCGGAAAAGAGAAATTTTGTTCTACCCCAAAAGGGGTAGACGGCAATTTGAAGTCGATTTTTCCCCGGTGTATTCACTCCCGGCAGCTTTTATATTCCGCTCCATCCGCTAATCACATACCGGCGTCTATGTCTCGGAGTAATGTATGAGCCACTTTCTGGACCGACTGAAGTATTTCAAAAAGCAAAGGGAGCCTTTTGCCGACGGCCATGGCGAAAAGACCGATGATGACCGCAGTTGGGAAGATGGTTACCGCCGCCGCTGGCAGTTCGACAAGATTGTGCGCTCCACCCACGGGGTGAACTGCACGGGATCCTGCAGCTGGAAAATTTACGTAAAAGACGGGCTGGTCACCTGGGAAACTCAACAGACAGATTATCCGCGCACGCGCCCCGATTTGCCTAATCACGAGCCACGGGGTTGCCCCAGGGGCGCCAGCTACTCCTGGTACATGTACTCCGCCAACCGGCTCAAGTACCCGAAAATCCGCAAGCGTCTGGTGAAGCTATGGCGTCAGGCCAAGCTCGAGCATGCGGATCCGGTGGATGCCTGGGCCAGCATTGTCGAGGATCCAGAAAAAGCGAAGTCATATAAAGCCTGCCGCGGTATGGGCGGTTTTGTACGCGCGGACTGGAGCGAGGTCAACGAGCTGATCGCTGCCGCCAATATCTACACCGCGAAGCGCTACGGTCCCGACCGCATCTCCGGTTTCTCACCAATTCCGGCCATGTCCATGGTGTCCTACGCCGCCGGTGCCCGCTATTTGTCGCTGATCGGCGGCAACTGCCTGAGCTTTTACGACTGGTACTGCGACCTGCCGCCAGCTTCTCCGCAGGTCTGGGGTGAGCAGACCGACGTGCCGGAATCTGCCGACTGGTACAACTCAAACTACCTCATCGTATGGGGTTCCAATGTCCCTCAGACTCGTACCCCGGATGCACATTTTCTCAGTGAAGTACGCTACAAGGGCACCAAGACTTGTGTGATCACCTCCGATTACTCCGAGTGCTCCAAGTTTGGCGATACCTGGCTGGCACCGCGCCAGGGCACTGATGCGGCTCTGGCGATGGCTTTTGGCCATGTGATTCTCAAAGAGTTTCACGTGGAAAAGCCCAGTGCCTATTTCACCGAATATGTGCGCACATACACGGATATGCCGATGCTGGTCACTCTGGAGAAAAAGGGTGACCGGCTGATCCAGGGCCGTTTCCTGCGCGCGTCTGATCTGGTGGACAACCTGGGGCAGGACAATAACCCGGCGTGGAAAACCGTGGCGCTCAACAAAGACGAGCGCCTGGTATCGCCGAATGGCTCCATCGGCTACCGGTGGGGGGAAAAAGGGAAATGGAATATCGAGCAGCGCGACGGTGCCGATGGTTCCGACGTGACACTTCAACTCAGCCTGAAAGACTGCGCCGATACCCTTGCCACTGTGGCCTTCCCTTATTTTGGCGGCACCGCACACGAGTATGACTATTTCCAGAACACCGGCCACGACGATGTGATCGAACGCCTTGTGCCGGTGAAAAAGATCCGCGGCGCTGATGGCGAAACCATCCTGGTGGCCAGTGTCTATGACCTGACCTTAGCCAATTACGGTGTGGAGCAGGGACTGCAAGACCCCAATTGCGCACATGGTTACGACGAAGACAAACCCTATACCCCGGCCTGGCAAGAGCGCGTGACCGGCGTGCCCCGGGGAGAGGTGATCCGGGTCGCGCGGGAGTTCGCCACCACCGCCGATAAGACCCGCGGGCGCTCTATGGTTATTGTCGGCGCGGCGCTGAATCACTGGTATCACATGGATATGAGTTACCGCGGCCTGATCAATATGCTGATGATGTGTGGCTGTATCGGCCAGAGTGGCGGTGGCTGGGCCCACTATGTGGGACAGGAGAAACTGCGCCCGCAGACCGGCTGGACACCTCTGGCGTTCGCGCTTGACTGGCAGCGACCACCGCGCCATATGAACGGTACCTCCTTCTTCTACAACCACTCCAACCAGTGGCGCTATGAAAAACTGGAAATGGCCGAAGTGGTCTCGCCGTTGGCCGACAAGGATAAGTGGAGTGGTTCCATTATCGACTTCAACAGCCGCGCAGAGCGGATGGGGTGGTTGCCGTCCGCACCGCAGCTGGGAGTCAACCCGCTGCAGTTGACCCGGGAAGCGGCAGCCGCGGGTATGGACCCGAAAGACTATGCCGTGCAACAGCTGCAGAGCGGCGAGTTGAAGTTTGCCAACCAGGACCCGGACAACCCGCAGAATTTCCCGCGCAACCTGTTTATCTGGCGTTCCAACCTGCTGGGTTCTTCGGGCAAAGGACACGAGTATATGCTGCGGCACTTGCTCGGTACCCGGCACGGACTGATGGGCAAGGATCTGGGAGAAGCCGGCGGCAAAAAGCCGGAAGACATCACCTGGCACGATGAGCCGCGCGAGGGCAAGGTCGATCTACTGGTGACGTTGGATTTCCGCATGTCCACCACTTGCCTTTATTCCGACATCGTTCTGCCCACCGCCACCTGGTATGAAAAGGACGATATGAATACGTCCGATATGCACCCGTTTATCCACCCGCTGACAAAAGCCGTGGACCCGGCTTGGGAAGCGCGCAGCGACTGGGAAATTTTCAAGGGGATAGCCAAAACCTTCTCCGATCTCTGCGAAGGTCACTTGGGTGTGGAAAAGGACTTGGTGACCCTGCCGATTCACCACGATACCCCGGGAGAAATTGCCCAGCCATTTGCCGTTAAAGCCTGGTGGAAAGGGGAGTGCGATCTGGTGCCGGGGGTAACCGCACCGAGCATGATCCTGGTGGAGCGCGACTACCCGAACACCTACAACCGTTTCACATCAGTAGGACCGCTGCTGGAGAAAATCGGCAACGGCGGTAAGGGGATTAGCTGGAATACCGAAGCGGAAGTGGATTTCCTGAAAAAACTGAACCGCACCTACCGGGAGGAATCGGAACGCGACGGTCGCGCCAAAATCGAAACGGCGGTGGATGCCGCGGAGATGATTCTCTCCCTTGCCCCGGAGACCAACGGACAGGTGGCGGTAAAAGCCTGGCAGGCGTTGGGTGAAATTACCGGGCGCGACCACACGCACCTGGCAAAACCGAAAGAAGAAGAAAAGATCCGCTTTAACGATATTGTCGCCCAGCCGCGCAAAATCATTTCCTCGCCCACATGGTCCGGCCTTGAAGACGAGCACGTGAGTTACAACGCGGGTTACACCAATGTCCACGAGTATATTCCCTGGCGCACCATCACCGGCCGTCAGCAGTTCTACCAGGACCACGAATGGATGCGCGATTTCGGCGAGAACATGTGCGTGTACAAGCCACCGATCAACTTGAAAACCGTTGCACCGGTATTGAACAAAAAGCCGAATGGAAACCGGGAAATTATTTTGAACTGGATTACGCCACACCAAAAGTGGGGTATTCACAGTACCTATTCCGACAACCTGCTGATGCTGACCTTATCCCGCGGCGGTCCCATCGTATGGATGAGCGAGACGGATGCCAGACAGGCGGGTATCGAAGACAACGACTGGATTGAGATCTTCAATGTCAACGGCGCTATTGCCGCCCGCGCCGTGGTTTCGCAGCGGGTGCCCGATGGCATGGCGATGATGTATCACGCCCAGGAGCGCATTGTGAACACACCCGGTGCGGAAACCACCGGCACACGTGGCGGTATCCACAACTCTGTGACCCGCGCCGTAATGAAACCGACACATATGATCGGTGGCTATGCGCAGCAGTCTTACGGTTTCAATTACTACGGAACCGTCGGCTGCAACCGGGATGAATTTGTCATTGTGAGAAAGATGAACAAGGTCGACTGGCTCGACGGGGAAGACGTTAAAGCGGCGGCGGCCGCGGAGGAGGCTGTGCAATGAAAGTGAGAGCCCAGATCGGCATGGTGCTGAACCTCGATAAGTGTATCGGCTGCCACACCTGCTCGGTGACCTGTAAAAATGTTTGGACGTCCCGCGAAGGGGTTGAGTACGCCTGGTTCAACAATGTTGAGACCAAGCCCGGTATCGGCTATCCGAAGGACTGGGAAAACCAGGAAAAGTACAAGGGGGGCTGGATTCGCAAAAAGAACGGAAAACTGGAACCGCGCCAAGGGGGCAAGCACCGCATACTGGCGAATATCTTCGGCAATCCGCACATGCCGGAAATTGATGACTACTACGAGCCTTTTGATTTCGATTACCAGGATCTGCACAAGGCGCCGCAGCAAAAACATCAGCCGGTAGCGCGGCCGCGCTCACTGATCAGTGGCCAGCGCATGGAAAAAATTGATTGGGGTCCCAACTGGGAGGAAATCCTCGGTACAGAGTTCGACAAGCGCAGACAAGACAAAAACTTTGAGCAGGTACAGGCGGATATATACGGTGAATTCGAAAACACCTTTATGATGTATCTGCCGCGCCTGTGCGAGCACTGTCTCAACCCCGCCTGTGTGGCGTCTTGTCCGAGTGGCGCTATCTATAAGCGCGAGGAAGACGGCATAGTCCTGATCGATCAGGATAAATGCCGGGGCTGGCGTATGTGCGTTTCCGGCTGTCCCTATAAAAAAATCTATTACAACTGGAAAAGCGGCAAGTCCGAAAAGTGCATCTTCTGTTATCCGCGCATTGAATCCGGTCAGCCCACTGTCTGCTCCGAAACCTGTGTCGGGCGCATTCGTTACCTGGGGGTGCTGCTGTACGATGCCGACCGCATCGCGGAAGCTGCGGCAGTCGAGAACGAGAAAGACCTGTACCGCGCCCAGTGCGATATTTTTCTCGATCCACACGATCCCAAAGTACAGGAGGCTGCGCGCGCGGAAGGTATTCCGCAGTCATGGCTCGATGCTGCACAGCAATCGCCGGTCTACAAAATGGCCATTGACTGGCAGGTGGCGCTGCCCCTGCACCCGGAATATCGCACTCTGCCGATGGTCTGGTATGTGCCGCCGCTGTCCCCGATTCAAAATGCCGTTCAGGCGGGTGAGGTGGAAACGGTAACCGTCGGTATGAATGCCGAGATACCCGACCTCTCCACCCTGCGGATACCGTTGAAGTATTTGGCCAACCTGCTCACTGCCGGTGATGAAGCGCCAGTGGCGCGCGCGTTGGAACGCATGATTGTAATGCGCGCCTATATGCGCGGGGTTCATGTCGACGGTGTGCAGGATCGGGAATTGCTCGAAGCGGCGGGCATGACGGTACAGCAGGTGGAGGATATGTACCGCTACATGGCGCTGGCTAATTACGAGGACCGCTTTGTGGTGCCTTCCAGCTATAAGTCCTACGCGGAAAGCGCCTACGACATTAAATCCGCCTGTGGTTTCAGTTTCGGTAACGGCTGTAGCACCGGCAATTATCCCGTAAATATCTTTGGGGGTAAAAAACAAACGGTTCGCGAAATCATCCCAGCGAAAGTTGCTGATTAGTGAGAGAAGGTGATGAAAATTCTTCGATTGATATCTCGACTGCTGGACTACCCGGACGAAACATTGGCTGCGCATCTGCCGGAGGTTATCCACTTTATTGGTCAAAGCGATGCGCTGAGTCCCCGCTTGCGCGACCGGTTGCTGCGCTTTATCGAATACTACGAGCGCCGCGAGCTGCTCGACTGGCAGAGTGAGTATGAAGGCCTGTTCGAACGCGGGCGCGCGGTATCCCTGCATATTTTCGAGCATGTTTACGGCGAATCCCGCGATCGCGGCCAGGCTATGGTGGACCTGATGAAGCGCTACCACAGTGCGGGCCTGGCGCTTGCCGAACGTGAGTTGCCGGACTATCTACCAGCCTACCTGGAGTTTTGCGCCACACAGGAGGAAGCGGCGCGGGAGTGGCTACAGGAGATCGCTCATATTCTCGCTTTGCTTGCCACGCGTCTGCGGGCTAGGGAGTCGGTTTATGCGGAACTGGTCGATGCGCTGTTGGATTTAAGCGAGGTTGAAGTCGATCGGGATGGCCTTGCGCGGCAGGTGGCTGGAGAAGCACGGGACGATACCCCGGAAGTTTTGGACAAGATCTGGGAAGAAGAGGCTGTCAGTTTTTCCTCTGCCCAGGGCAGTGCCTGCGAGCAGGGCATTTCTCGCCCCAGCGCGGCGCAGCTCAAAGATGATAAAGCAATTACCTGGGTCGATGCGGGCAATCACGCGCCGGATAAGTCGTTGATGCTTGGGAGTAAACAATGAACTATTTCAATACCATTTTCTTCGGAATTTATCCGTTTGTAGCGTTTACCGTTTTCCTGCTGGGCAGCCTTATCCGCTACGACCGGGATCAGTACACCTGGCGCACCGGTTCCAGCCAGCTGCTGGAAAAGAAAAAGCTGCGCCTCGGCAGCTATCTGTTCCATATCGGGGTGCTGGCGATTCTCGCCGGGCACTTTGTTGGATTGCTGACGCCTAAAGCGGTTTGGCATTTGTTGGGGGTAGAGGCATCTACCAAACAGGCACTGGCGATGGGTGCCGGAGGACTTTTTGGTGTTATCTGTTTTATCGGCATGACCATATTACTGCACCGACGCTTGGCGAATCCCCGTATCCGTGCCACTTCCTCGCGTATGGATATCGTTATTCTGCTGATGCTGTATGTGCAGTTGATTCTGGGCCTGCTCAGTATCTTTGTATCCGCGGGTCATATGGACGGCGCGGAAATGCTGAAGCTGATGACTTGGGCACAATCGATCGTCACGCTGAATGCACCGGGGGCAGTTGCTGCAATCAGCGAGGTACATGTGATCTACAAATTGCACGTTTTTCTCGGGCTGACCTTATTCCTGGTATTTCCGTTCAGCCGCTTGGTGCATGTGTGGAGTATTCCGGTGCAGTACTTCCGCCGCAACTATCAAATAGTGCGCGCCAAGGCTGCCGGCGGCCTGTGAGTATAGGAGGCGAACATGAGCGCACTTCTGGCCAGTGATGCAGATGATCGGCCCCTTGTCGGCCCGGTAACGGTGAACGGCAGGGAGATCCCGCAGACACAGATCTATGCCGAGATGCAGTACCATCCTGCGGACACATCCCGGGAGGCAATCTACGCTGCCGCCAGGGCATTGGTACTGGCTCACCTGTTGCGAGAGCGGGCCTTCGAATGTGGGCTGTGTGAAAAGGATATAGACATCCACAGCGAAGTATTTGATGCCGCGGTAGAGCGATTGCTCGAAAGAGAGGTGCCACAGGTCGATCCGACCCAGGCGCAGCGCTACGACTATTATACCGAGCACCGGCAGCGGTTTACCTCAAAGCCGCTGGCGGAGGTACGCCATATTCTGCTGCTGGTAAAGCCCGGGGAAAAGGTGGCGCAAGAGCGGCAGTGGAAATTCGCCGAGTCGTTGCTTGAGGATATCCGCAAAGCACCCGACCCGCTGTTGCGTTTCGCGGAATTGGCACACCGGCATTCGGACTGCTCGTCCCGCGACGCTGGCGGCAGTCTCGGCCAGGTTGGCCCCGGCGATACAGTGGCGCCTTTTGAAGAAGCTGTTTTCGCCGGTGAAATCGGTCTGATGCAATCCCCGGTGCGGACGAAATACGGTTGGCACTTGATCTATGTCGAACAGCTCGAACAGGGAAGACCGCTGGATTTTTCCTATGTAGAAAAAAACATTGATCGCTATTTGCGGGAAAAGCTGCGACGGCAAATGATTGCGAACTACCTCAATGATCTGGTTCGTTCGGCGGATATCGGTGGCATCCGCCTGCTCAATTGAGGGCGCGGCCAATCAACGGTCCCGGAACGGGGCAGCGTTCGACGACTCGGGCACACCGAAGTAATCTCACACATCAGCTTAAGGAGCCGCTGATTAAAGTACATGGGGCGGTAGTGATCTTTGGGAAAAGGTCTCATTACTGTCGCCAAGCGACTTAATCAGAGAATCCTCAATACACATCGATGCGGGTATGGAGTCCGAATATGCCAGCTGTCGGTAACCTTATCGCACATGGTGGCTACAGAATTGGCCGCAAATTTCTGCCGTTGTTCCCGCGATGGCCGGGAGAGGTTGCGCTGGTGAAACTCCTCAACCGGCAGCTTTCAGAAGAACTGGATGAGGGGTTGTTTGATTTTCTGGACGGTCGCGTGTTGGAAATTGCAGTGACAGATTTAAAGGTGCATTTCCGTATCGGCAAGCGGGGAGGGCGATTTGTCCGCGCTTCTGCGGCGGCCGAGGCCGATTCCACCATTGCCGCGACAGCGGGTGACTTTCTGGCGATTGCCGCCGGGCGGGAAGATCCGGATACCCTATTTTTTCATCGCCGGTTGATGATCCGCGGGCAGACGGAAATCGGTTTGACGGTGAAGAACCGCTTGGATGCACTGGACCGAAGCCGTATCCCGGGGTGGCTGCAGCGATGCTTGACGGTTATGGCGGACAAGCTGGCGTCTCTCTCTCAAGCCTGAATTTCCCGGGGTAAGCCCGTCAGCGGCGCTGCTGCTTTTTATCCATCCTCAAAACTGAAATGACATTGTTATGGAACTCGTTTGCCCTGCCGGTAGCCTGCCAGCACTGGAGGCTGCTGTGGATAACGGCGCGGATGCCGTTTATATCGGTTTCAATGATGAAACCAACGCGCGCAATTTCAGCGGTTTGAATTTCAATGACAAAAATGCGTTGCGGGCGCTCGAGCGTATACGCAGCCGGGGACGAAAATTGTTCGTCGCCATCAATACCTATGCTCAACCGCGCAGTTTTTCACGCTGGCAAGCGGCAGTTGACCGGGCTGCCGGCCTCAATGCCGATGCGGTAATTCTGGCGGATATCGGCCTTATGGGCTACGCGGCGGAAAAGTATCCCGCTATACCTTTACACCTTTCGGTACAGGCGTCGGCAACCAGTGTCTCCGCGCTGGAATTTTATCGCCGCCAGTTCCACATCCGCCGCGCGGTGCTTCCCAGGGTGCTGTCTCTGAAGCAAGTGCAGCAGCTGGCGGCTGGAACTCAAGTGGAGCTGGAGGTATTCGGTTTTGGCAGTCTATGCATTATGGCCGAGGGGCGTTGTCACTTGAGTTCCTATGTCACCGGGGAGTCGCCCAATTTGAACGGCGTCTGCTCGCCGGCCCAGGCTGTGGAGTGGAGAGACGGTGCGCAGGGGTTGGAAACGAGGCTGAACGGGGTGTTGATCGATCGTTTCGCCGAGGGGGAAAACGCCGGTTATCCCACGCTGTGCAAAGGGCGTTTTATCGTGGAGGGCAGGCGCCACCACGCACTGGAAGAACCGACGAGCTTGAACAGTATGGCGCTGTTGCCGGAACTGCGGGCCGCCGGTATCCGCGCGATCAAGCTGGAGGGCAGGCAGCGCAGTCCCGCATATGTGGCGCAGGTGGTGCGCACCTGGCGAGATGCGATAGACGAAGTATTGCGGCGCGGTGGGGATTTCTCCATCGAGGAGCGCTGGCGCGCGACTCTGGCAAAAAACTCCGAGGGCAAGCAAACCACACTGGGCGCGTACGATCGCCCTTGGCAGTAAAGGAGGCGTTATGCAGCTCGCTTTGGGACCGGTGCAGTATTATTGGCCGCGGGGGGATATCCAGCAGTTTTATGCGCAAATGCTGACCACACCGCTGGATATTATTTATCTGGGGGAGGTGGTATGCGGGAAGCGCCATCAGTTGCGCGCGGCGGATTGGCTGCAATTGGCCCGGGAGTTGGCGGCGCTGTCGGATAAGCAGATAGTGCTGTCTACGCTGACACTGCTGGAGTCCAATGCCGACCTCAACTGGGTGCGTAAAATCTGCGATAACGGCCAGCTGCTGGTGGAGGCCAACGATATGTCGGCGGTGCAGCTGTTGTCGGAGGCGGGTCTGACTTTTGTCTGTGGCCCCGCGATCAACATTTACAATCAGCACGCGCTGGCGCAGATGATGTCACTGGGTATGGTGCGCTGGACTGTGCCGGTGGAAATGAGCGCACGCCAATTAGGAGAAGTGCTGGCTGCCTGTGACAGAAAACCCGAAGTGGAGGTATTCGCCTACGGCCATATGCCGCTCGCGTATTCAGCCCGCTGCTTTACCGCGCGCCACCTCGGACTTGACAAGGACAGTTGTGGATACCGCTGCATTGAGTTTCCCGCTGGTCTGCCCCTGGCTTCGCAGGAAGAGCAAGCGCTGTTTCTAATTAACGGCATTCAGACAATGTCCGCCGAACCGGTCAATTTGTTGCATCACTATGCTGAAATGGAGGAACTCGGGGTGGATATCCTGCGCCTTTCTCCGCAGTGGCAAGACATGGCGCGGGTGGTGTCGGCATTCGACGGCGCCCGCCGCGGCGAGCCCTGCCGGGAAGACCTGGAGAAAGGGGTAGACGGCTACTGGCGGGCTCAGCCGGGACTCGAACTGATTGCCCGCAGCCGCGGGTGAGAGGGCCGAAAATTCACTACAGCTCCCGTGTGAGTTTATCAGAGGTTTTTTTACTCCATCACTCGAGCGTTTTTTCCCGGAGACAGATCCGTGAGTGTTTGCACCGGATAAACACGGGTTACAGTCTGCTGTCCAGACAGTACTGTGTATTGCAGCGCTGCACTACCAATTCATTAATGCCGAGTGTCAGCAGTTTTTTTCTGATTTCATTTAATTCTTCCTCACTGGTCAGCCGCGGATGACGGGTGAGCCGCACCTGCAACGGCACCTGGGCCGCGGCAAGTAGCCGGGCACTCTCCCAGGAGGTGTCGCCGCTTGCGGCGACGCCGGTGATCGCCGGGTAGTTTTGCGGCAGTGCTTTAATATCCAATCCCACCCAGTCCAGCCTGGGCAGCAGTTGGCGCAACCGGCGCGGATACATGCCCGCGGTGTGCAGGCCCACTTTGAATCCGAGGGCCCGCACATCGTTGACGGCGCTGTCCAGCGCTGCCTGCGCGGTCGGCTCTCCACCGGAAAAGACCACCGCGTCGAGTATTCCCCGGCGGCGGCCGAGGAATTCGAGTAATTGCTCCCACGCGTAGGGCGTGGGTGCGCGGGGCGGCAGTAATCCACTGTTGTGGCAGTAGCGGCAGCGCCAGGGACATCCCTGGCAAAATACCACCGCCGACAGTGCCCCCGGATAGTCGATGGCGGTAAAGGGGGTGAAGCCGCCGACACGCAGTTGCTCCTTCACTGTGCCGCTGCCTCCGTCCTCCCGGTCGGCACTTTGTCGTTACTGTCGATGGCGACAAAGTAGCGCCGCTCACGGTGTTCCGATTGCTTGCCGGGGTTCCAGAAAGAGACGGGGCGGTGGTATCCCATTACGCGGCTCCAGACTTCACAGCGGGTGCGCTCGTCATCTCGCAAAACGGTGATTGGCTCGTTCATAAAAGGCTCCTTTGAGTGTTTTCAGTGGGTGGTACAACAGCGCTTTTGCGCGAGCAGTTCTTCGTCGCAACGGGGACAGAATTCGTGTTCGCCGCTCAGGTAGCCGTGCCGCGGACAAATGGAGAAAGTGGGTGTTACGGTGATATAGGGCAGTCGGTAGTTTTCCAGCGCCCGTTGTACCAGCTTGCGGCAGCTGTCGGCGTCCGGCAGCTGTTCACCCAAATACAGGTGCAGTACTGTGCCGCCGGTATAGCGCGCCTGCAGAGACTCCTGTAGTGCCAATGCTTCGAAGGGATCATCGGTATAACCGACCGGCAGCTGTGAGGAATTGGTGTAGTAGGGGGCATCGCTGCTGCCGGCCTGGAGAATATCGGGAAAGCGTTTGCGGTCTTCGCGGGCGAAACGGTAGGTCGTGCCCTCGGCTGGTGTCGCCTCCAGGTTGTACAGGTGCCCGGTTTCTTCCTGAAATTCCGTCATGCGTGCGCGGATGTGATCCAAGAGTCGCTCCGCCATTGCCCGGCCTTGTGCGGTGACGATACTTTCGCGGTCGCCGCTGAAGTTGCGCAGCATTTCGTTGATACCGTTGACCCCAATGGTGGAGAAGTGATTGCGCAGGGTGCCCAGGTAACGTTTGCTGTAGGGGAAAAGGCCCGCGTCCATATGCCGCTGAATGACTTTACGCTTGGTTTCCAGGGAGTCGCGGGCCAGCTCCAGCAGCCGGTCGAGAGCGGCTAGCAAAGCGGATTCGTCGCCCCGGTGCAGATAACCCAGACGCGCGCAGTTAATGGTTACCACACCCAGGGAACCAGTCTGTTCGGCGGAACCGAACAGGCCGTTGCCGCGTTTGAGCAACTCTCGCAGATCCAGCTGCAGGCGGCAGCACATGGAGCGGATCATATTGGGGCTCAGATCGGAATTGATAAAATTTTGGAAGTAGGGCAGCCCGTAGCGGGCGGTCATGGCAAATAGCCGCTGCGCGTTTTCACTGTGCCAGGGAAAATCCGCTGAGATATTGTAGGTGGGGATCGGAAAGGTAAAGACGCGGCCGCGTGCGTCACCCTCGGTCATCACTTCGATATAGGCGCGGTTGATCAGGTCCATTTCCTCCTGTAAATCGCCGTAGGTAAATGGCATTTCGCGCCCGCCAATAACGGGTACCTGTTGGCGCAGATCCTCCGGGCATACCCAGTCAAAGGTCAGGTTGGTAAAGGGCGTCTGGGTGCCCCAGCGGGAGGGTACGTTGAGATTGAAAATCAGCTCCTGCATACACTGGCGCACTTCGCGGTAGCTGAGTCCATCTTTGCGTATAAACGGTGCCAGATAGGTGTCGAAAGAGCTGAACGCCTGTGCGCCCGCCCACTCGTTTTGCAGGGTGCCGAGAAAATTCACTATCTGGCCGATAGCACTGGACAGATGTACTGGCGGTGCCGATTCGACCTTGCCCGGTATTCCGTTCAACCCTTCCTGCAGCAGCGTGCGCAGCGACCAGCCGGCGCAATAGCCGGACAGCATGTCGAGGTCGTGGATATGCAGATCACCTTCGCGGTGCACCGCGCCGATTTCCGGTGTGTAAACGTGGTTGAGCCAGTAGTTGGCAATCATCTTGCCGGCGCTGTTCAGGATCAGTCCGCCGAGGGAATAGCCCTGGTTGGCGTTGGCGGCCACCCGCCAGTCTTCCCGCTGCAGATATTCGTCGATGGAGGTGGTGACGTCCACCAGCGTTTGGCGGTCTTCGCGCATCTGTTGGTGGCGGCTGCGGTAGGCAATATAGCCGCGCGCGGTGTCCAGATAGTTGCTGCTAATCAGGACCTGTTCGACGATATTTTGGATCTCTTCGATATCCACCGGCGCACTGCCGTCGTGACGGTGTGTGATCACTTGGACGGCCTGATCGGTGAGCCGGTCCGCCTCTGAGGCACCGAAGGCACCGGTGGCTCGTCCCGCGCGCAAAATGGCGCTGGCGATCCGCGCGCGGTCAAAACGCACTGTGCGGCCGTCGCGTTTGTGTACGAGCAGATGGCTGGCCTCACTGGCATAGTGGGTTGCTGCCGGTAGATCGGAGGGGGAAAACGCGGGCATTGGGACTCCTGGCTAAACCGTCTGTCGGCACTCGGGAGGAGCGCCGGATTGAGCTTGCGTGTCTATATGTGGTGTTGATGATTTATATTTTCACAACATATAGTGGTTTTTGTGCCTGAACAAGCATTGGGAAGGTGCCATGGACAGTGCTGGATACCCTCAGAAATGCAGCCGTCTACCCCCACCGGGGGATTGTGTGCTGGGGGGATGGCCCTGTTTGGCGGGGGAGACCGCGAGGGTCCGGATAAATCCGGAGTTTACTTACTACCCCTTCTGCGCTGGTAATGTCCGGCGCCAATGCAATAGATGAGGGACATCTATTGCACTGGCGGTTGAGTGCCGGTTTAGGGCACAACCATTACATCGGTATTGGATTTGGCGAGAATGCGTTCGGCGGTATTGCCGAGCAGGAAACCGGCGGCGCCCTTGCGCACCCCGCGCCCTACCAGCATCAGACGCGCCTTGAGACGGTCTGCGATCCGGTTGACCTCTCGCGACGGCTTCCCGGACACAAGGTGCAGCTCACCGCAAGTCGCGCCGCTATTGGCGATGATTGCCTGCAGATGTTCCTGCGCCGCGCGCCGCGCTTCCGCGGAGGTGTTTCGGCCCGTGGCCAGCCCCAGTTCCTCGAGGACACCGGCGCCTGGCAGGCAGGCCACTGGCTCTAGTTCCGCCCCTAACAGTCGAGCCAAATGATCGCCGGTGGTCAGCACCCGTTGGTTGAGTTCTCTGTGCAGAGGGGTGTTCATCATCGGGTCCAGGGCCGCCAGCAGGCGGTCCCGCTTGATCCACGGCGTGGAGACGGCGAGCCACAAAGGTATTGGCGCGTGTTCGATCAGCTGCCAGTCGATAGAGCCAAAGCCGCCGTGGCCGTATTGTTTCTGCGCGGTTTTGATCAGCAGATCGTAGAATTCTCGCTCTAAGATCTCCAGGATCCAGGAGGCGATGTTGTAGTGCCAAACTGCTTGTGTCTCGGTGTCCTCTGGAAGCTGGTATTTCTCCCGCAGTTCTGCGAGCCAGCGTTTGCGCTCGCCCAGCATCGTGTGCATTAACTCATCCATTGCCTCATACATACCGGCCATCGTCAGCTGTGGTTCGTAGACGAAGCTGATCAGATGCAGGCGCGCGCCCGTTGCCTTGGCCAGCGCTAAGGCCCGCTGCAGTGCGATTTGTTCGTGTTTGGGTTTGTCGAGAATGACGAGAATATTTTTCACGGTTTCATCCTTATAACGGGCGCATTATCGCGGTGCCCCTTGCGATAATGCGCAAAGCCTGCGTCATTGCCCGGGCACCCTGAACCCGTCGGGGCATATCGGGTGGCCAGTACCTCCATAATCTAACGCTAGCTGCTGTATGGTGCTTGATCCAGATCATTACCAGAGGGTTCAAGGCAGCGATGCTGACAGGGATCAGGAAATCTCTGACAAAGTCCAAGCTGACGATAAAGATACTTTGAGGCCGGATGAGACGTTCAGGTGATGGGATGGGTATTTCGAAACTGTCGGATAAATGGACAGGAGCTACAGGGATGTACTCGTGCGTTTTCGAAATGCGCACACTATGGTGAGCGCGCCGAAGTCCACTGTAGCTCCCATATAAAAGGCAGAGATTCCTGAATCAGCGTATTGCCCGGCTAGCGCGCTAGCTGCCGCTTATTCCACGCTGATCAGATGCACTGTCCCGTCGGGCAATCTTTCCGCGATTCGGCCTTTGGGCTCATCCATAAAGGCGCAGATAAAGAATACCAGCGCGGCGGAGCCCGCAATTATCAAGAAGAAAGTACTGTAATCGACGTACGACAGCGCGGTCAGATAGGCCACGGCACCCACATTGCCGTAGGCTCCGGCCATGCCTGCAATCTGCCCGGTCATACGTCGCTTGACCAGCGGCACCACGGCGAAAACGGCGCCCTCACCGGCCTGCACGAAGAAGGAACAGGCCATAGTGGCGATCACCGCCGCCGGTATCCACCAGTCACTGTCGATTTGGCTCAGTACCAAATAACCTACGGCCAGGCCGCCGACGAGGAACATCAAACTGTTGCGGCGGCCCATTTTGTCACTGAAATGACCGCCTGTGGGACGCGATACCAGGTTCATAAAAGCGAAGCCGGAAGCCAGCAAACCAGCCTGTACCGCATTCAGCCCATCGAAGGTTTCCAGGAAAAACAGAGGAAGCATGGATACTACCGCCAGCTCAGAGCCAAAGGTAACGAAATAGGCCAGATCGAGGATGGCGACCTGCTTGAACTCATATTTTTCCAGTTCCGGAACACCGGCCCGCAGGTGTTCCCGGTTGACCAGCCAGATCTGGCGGGACTGCACTGCAAACAGCAGCACCAGTAATCCCCAAAGCACATAGGTGGTCTGCCAGGTCAACAGCTGCACGCCGGCCGGTGACAGTTTGTAGCCCAGAGATGCCAATGCCAAATACATGGGAATATTCATCAACAGATAAAGGTACAGATCCTTTCTGCTGGTGACTTCGAGCCCGCCCGTTTTTTTCGGTTTGAAATAGGTGGCGCCCTCGGGGGTATTGCGCGCGACACGGTAGTAGAGGAAGCCGTATAGACCGGCGATGACACCAGTGAGGCCCAGGGCGTAGCGCCAGCCGTTTTCACCACCGATCAGCAGTGCGATACCCGGCAGGGTCATTGCGCCTGCAGCGGAGCCAAAGTTGCCCCAGCCGCCGTAGATTCCCTCGGCCAGGCCCACTTGCTTGGCTGGGAACCACTCGCCCACCATGCGGATGCCGATAACAAATCCGGCACCGACAAAGCCCAGTAAAAAACGGAACAGTGCCAGCGATACATAGCTATCGGCGGTGGCAAAGCCGATACAGATTACCGAGGAAATCATCAGCAGGGCGCTGTAGACAGAGCGGGGGCCGAATTTATCCACCATCATGCCCACGATAATGCGCGCGGGTATCGTCAGCGCCACATTGAGAATCAGCAGCGCTTTGACTTGTTGGCTGCTGAGGTCGAATGCCTCCTGGATAAATACCAGTAACGGTGCGTGGCTGAACCAGACGACGAAGCTTAGAAAAAAAGCAACCCAAGTGATATGTAGTGTTTTAATTTTCGGGTCGCGCCAATTGAAAAGGTTGAGGCCGCTTTGTGAACGCATGACAGCTCCTCTTAACACAGTAGTTTTTGCCAATCACTCGGCAGTCCATCATAAGCGGGCCCCGTTACTGGAAAAGTTGGTAAAAGTGGTAATGGGAGGGCGGGGAAGCGTGCAGAAAATCGGATCTACCCCGGGCGGTTAAGTGGTCTCTGATGAAATTGCACAAGCGCTTTTGAGGCTTCAGGGCGCTCAATTACGTTGAGCATTGGCTGCTGACGCTGGGGCTCTGTGGTTCCGCATAATTCCATAGGAGTAGCGGATCTTAGTGGGTACAGGTAATGAGGTTTTTATAGGTAGATTTTTAGGTATTGATCTTTCGGTATTTGCTCTCTTCGGCGCGGATAATAATCGGGCAGGGCGCAGGTGGTACGCCATCTGGCCAGTACCCGGAAAATGGTGCGTGGTGTAACTTTCGGGCAAAGGTTGCGCCCCCTCTAAAGAGTAACGCGAACGCTGTAATTGCTCCTGGAGCACTCAGGCAATTTATCACTTGAGTTTCCGGTCGGCGCTTGAAAAAACTTTCCCTCAGAAAGTGCATTCAACAGAGATTTCTAAATACTGTCCCAGAGGAAGAAAATATGCTCCCCGGTAACGCTACCAATACTAACCGCGCGCTATTGTTTTGCGCCACTTTGACTGCTGCAATGCAACCGCTCGCCGCCGACCGGGAAGCGCAGACACTGATCGATGCGCTGCAAAATGGCCAGCTGGGGTTGAGTCTGCGCTACCGATTGGAAAGTGTCGATCAGGCGGGATTTGATGATCAGGCCAATGCATCGACCTTGAGAAGCCGTCTCAGCTGGACAAGCGGAATCTATCGGGGCCTTGTCATCGGCGTTGAAATGGACGATGTCTCCGCCGTTGGCAGTGACAGTTATAACTCCACCACTAATGGCAACTCAGAATATCCACTGGTGGCTGATCCTGAGGGAACCGAAGTAAATCGGGCTTATCTTCGCTACGCGCGCGACAACTACGACATTACCGCTGGTCGTCAACGTATTAACCTGGGCGATCAGCGTTTTGTAGGTGGGGTCGGCTGGCGTCAGAACGAGCAGACGTTTGACGGATACCGCTTTCGCTACGGCAATTCAGAATCTCTGCAAATCGATTACAGCTACGTCTACAGAGTTCATCGCATTTTTGGTGAGGATAGCGATCAGGGAAGCTGGGATGGCGACATTCATCTTTTCAATGCCACTTATCCCTTTGCGGAGAAGCAAAAACTGCATCTTTTTTTTCTGGATGTTGACTTGGACCAGGCGACAAACAATTCCAGCCGAACACTCGGTTTCACCTATATCGCAGATGTCGGGATACTGGGAACGCGCCTGAGTTATGCCCGCCAGAGCGAAAGCGGCGAGAGCAGCCTCGACTACAGCGCGACTTATTACCTGGCGGAACTGTCTACAGCGCTGGGGCCAGTGAATGCCAAGCTGGGTTACGAGATTTTGGGCAGCGACAACGGTGTGGGCTTTGCCACGCCGCTGGCAACCCTGCACAAATTCCAGGGGTTCGCCGACCAATTCCTCACAACGCCGGCCGAGGGGGTGGAAGATGCTTATCTGGGCGCGAACGCAGGATTGGCCGGCGGACGGCTGGGGATAACCTATCACCGCTTTAGTGCGGCGGAGGGATCTGGTGATTGGGGGAGTGAGTGGGATCTCAGCTATGAGCGCGCACTGAGCAAAAATTTGTCGGCACTGGTGAAATTTGCCTCTTACCGTGCCGAGGACTACGGCAGCGATACCGACAAATTGTGGCTACAGCTGGTCGCGGATTTTTGATCCGTGGGACGGGCGCGGTACGCCGTAAGGAGTACCACTTTTGCCCCCGGGCAATCTTCCGCTCCGCTGTTACACTGCCCGCAGTTTAAACACCGAGTTCCCTCAACCTAAGCGCTGTGCGTATGGAACGGGAACCGTGGCTGGAAAATTTTTCCAACACCAGGGCCGTCCGGGAAACCGGCCTGCCTCCCGGCTTTGGAAAGGCGTTTAATGTTAAAAGACAACTATGGGCGCAGATTCTATTACTTGCGCCTGTCCGTGACCGATATCTGCAATTTCCGCTGCAATTACTGTCTGCCGGATGGCTACCAGTGCGGTGAATCGATTGCGCGGGAGAAGCCGCTCAGTGTCGCTGAAGTGAACACCGTTGTTCGCGCCTTTGCCTCCCTGGGTACCGAGAAAGTGCGTTTCACCGGCGGCGAACCCTCGCTGCGCAAAGACTTGGTGCAGTTGATTGAAACCGCGGTAAATGTGGATGGTATCCGCCGTGTTGCCATCACCACTAACGGTTACCGCCTGGCCTCACAAATCGATGCCTGGCAGCGCGCGGGTCTGGACCAGCTCAACGTCAGCGTCGACAGTCTGGACCCGCAGCGCTTCAGGGCGATTACCGGACACGACAAGCTGGCGAATGTCCTGCGCGGCATAGATCGCGCATTGGAGCTGGGGGTGTCAACCAAGGTCAACTCGGTATTGTTGCGCGAGCACAATCTGGCTGGATTTGAGCAGTTTCTCGACTGGGTGAAGGTAACGCCCGTCAGCTTGCGTTTTATTGAACTGATGCGCACCGGAGACAACCGCGACTTTTTTGCCAGTAACCATGTGGCCGGGCGCGATATTGAAAAATGGCTGTTGCACACCGGCTGGGAGCTGTTGCCGCGGGGGCGCGACGCCGGGCCGGCAAAAGAGTATACACACCCGGACTATATTGGCCGCATCGGTTTAATCATGCCTTATAGTCGGGATTTTTGTGCGGGCTGCAATCGCCTGCGCATGTCGGCGCAGGGCGCCCTGCATCTGTGTCTGTTTGCCGAGGCGGGGATAGATTTGCGCAGCGCGATTGCCAGTGGCGACCACCGGGATTTGGCGGCGCTGATTCGCAGCGCAGTGTGCGGCAAGAGCGCCGGTCATCAATTGGACCGAGGCTTCACTGGCGCGACCCGCAATCTGGCGATGCTGGGAGGTTGACGGTGTCGCGGGTGTTGGATTGTTGCGGTGTTGTGCTGGCCGGCGGACGGTCGCGTCGAATGGGGCGGGACAAGGCCGGGCTGCCACTGCCGGGCGGTGAGCACTTTCTACAGCGCGCCGTTGCGCTGCTGCGCGGGCTTCCGCTGGCGCAGGTATTAATCAGTGGCAACCGCCCTGGCGGTATTCCCGATCCGGTACCCGGCATGGGGCCCGTGGGCGGCCTCTACGGCACCGCGTGCGCCGTGGACAGCGGGGCATTGCTGGTAATCCCCGTGGATATGCCGCTGCTGCATGGCGAACTACTGGCGCAGCTGCTGGCGGCGGGGCAACGCAGTGGCCGAGCCAGTTATTTCGGCGATTTTTATTTTCCGCTGTGGTTGCCATTGGATACCGGAGTGCGTGAGTTCCTGGATGCCGCGGTGCGCAAACGCGGACCGAATTCCATCGGCGCACTGCTGCGGCAATGCGGCGCGCAGCGACTGGCAATACCCGGCACTGCGCAGTGTTTTGCCAATATCAATACGCCGGCTGAGTACGCGGCGCATGTTCAGCCGGAATACGGGGCCCAAGCGCGGGGCCATTTGAGCACCATCCGCGCGCGGAACATTCTTTAAAACCGATTCACAAGACTCAACAGGCGGAAGAATAGATGGCTGGACACGCTGCAGAAAACTTTGAGCCGCTCAATATTGCGGTATTGACGGTCTCCGATACCCGCACCGAGAACACTGATACCTCGGGCCAATATCTGGTCGATGCCCTGCAGGCCGCCGGGCACAGGCTGGTACACAGGTGCCTGGTTCCGGATGACATCTACCGGATGCGCGCGACGGTATCGCAGTGGATTTCCGATACGGAGGTGCAGGTGATACTGGTTACCGGCGGCACCGGGTTCACCGAACGCGATTCCACGCCAGAGGCACTGGTGCCGCTGTTCGATAAAACCGTGGAGGGGTTTGGTGAACTGTTCCGACACATTTCCTTCACAGACATCGGCAGCTCAACCGTGCAGTCGCGGGCCGTCGCGGGCCTGGCTAATCACACATTGATCTGTTGTATGCCCGGTTCCACAGGCGCCTGCCGCACTGCTTGGGAGGGCATACTGCTCGAACAGTTGGATGCGCGTCACCGCCCATGCAATTTTGTGCCGCATATTCGCCCTGCACAAATGCCCTGCGCCTCTAGGGGGTGAAGCCGTGCAACGTTTAACTCATTTAAATGCGCGCGGTGAAGCCAACATGGTGGATGTCACCGACAAAGCCGTGACCGAACGCAGTGCCCGCGCCGAGAGCGCGGTGCATATGAGTGCCGAGGCCTTTGCCCTGCTCTCAGAGGGAAACAACAAAAAAGGCGATGCACTGGCAGTAGCGCGTATTGCCGGTATTCAGGCGGCAAAGAAAACCGCCGATTTGATCCCCCTGTGTCATCCCCTGGCGCTGACCAAGGTGGAAATTGAGTTTGAACTGCAGCCGGAGGCCCACTGCGTGCGCGTGCGCAGCTACTGCCGCCTGGCCGGACGCACCGGCGTGGAAATGGAATCTCTGACCGCCGCGGCGGTAGCGGCACTGACAATTTACGATATGTGTAAGGCGGTGGACCCGGCGATGGAAATCGGCCCCACGCGCCTGCTGGAAAAAAATGGCGGTAAGCGGGGGCATTGGCGCCCCGGAGGTGAGCGGCATGATTAAGATTCTGTTTTTTGCAAGTCTGCGCGAACAGTTGGGAACGGCCGAGTACAAGCTGGAAAATTATTCCGGCAGTGTGTCCGAATTGCGCACATATCTCGGCGAACAGTTTCCCGACTGGCAGGCGCCACTGCAAGCTGCGGACCTTCAGGCCGCGGTCAACCGGGAAATGGCTTTGGCATCCACTCGAATTGCCGATGGTGATGAGGTGGCTTTCTTCCCTCCGGTAACCGGAGGGTAAGCCGATGGATTTTATCGAAGTGCGCAAAGGCGCCTTCTCCGTAGCTGAGGAGTTTGCGGCACTGCGCCGGGAAAACCGCGGAGACGGCGCCTGCGTAATGTTTGTCGGCTCCGTACGGGACTTCAACGCCGGGGCGGCCGTCCGCGGGCTGAAGCTCGAACACTATCCGGGCATGACAGAAAAAAGTTTGCAGGACATCACCGCCGATGCGCGGGCACACTGGCCGCTGGGGCGGGTGCGCCTGCTCCACCGCGTCGGCCCCCTCGCCCTGCAGGACGATATTGTCTTCGTCGGCGTGACCAGTCCCCACCGCCAGGCGGCCTTTGCCGCCTGCCAGTACATTATGGACCGTCTCAAGACAGAGGCGCCGTTTTGGAAACAGGAGTCCAGCGAAACCGGAGACCGCTGGGTGGCGGCCAGGGAAAGCGATAAACGGGAGATGGAGAAGTGGGGGTAGCCTGTGCTGGGAAGTTTTTAAGGCTCTATTGAATTTGTAATAGCGACCCTAGAGATTGTTTACACTAATCAGCGTATCTACTATCCAAGTAAAATGGATAAATAACTTGAAAAGACATCTAAGGAACCTCTGATTAATTCGCGTGAACGCTTTGGTTAGTTCCGTGGCGCTCAGGCAATAGGATGGCCATTTCGAAAACGCACGAGTACTTCCCTGTAGCTCCGACGGATACCTCCCTGTATCTGTCGGTTTCGAAATGGCCATCCTATCACCTGAGCTTCTCATCTAGCTCCAAATAATTTTTACCGTCAGGAAGTGAATTAATCAGAGGTTCCCTAATTTGCCAAAACGAGAGAAAATTCTTCTGAATCCTTTCAGTCGACGGAATAGCCTCTCCACTTCATTTTTTTGTATATTTCACGATCATATTCCCAGATGCTCAGGGGATCACTTTTGGGGGCGAGGGATTCCATTCCAGGGGCAAATACCAACTGTCGAGTTTTATCTCCTTCATAGGCCATATCCATGATCACTTTGATTCCTTCCCAGCCATAGTATTCTCCCTTCTGGAGCATCGCGCGCTTGCCCTGGAGAAAGAGAAAACGCTACGGCCTATTGTGGATTGCTGCAACCATATGAATTTTGATGGTCATCCTCCTCGTGATTTGCCGATATATTGATGGCCGTTTTTTTAATGTGTCTGTGCCGCCTGGATGTACTTTTATAGCCGTGGATTTGGGGGAAACATGATCAACCTGAATATTAATCACGTCATTTTCTTGAATCGCAAGAAATACCCGATCCAATACACCCTGCTTGGTTCATCGATTCGCTTGCATTTAGATACTATGTCGGCGACTGAACCATTTAGGCTGGGCGCGCCAATTACAGCCATGCTCAGCCACGTAGAGAATGGCATTTAAGAGCCGCAGCTTAGATATTTTTCACGCTGCCAAGAGGGATTGGCAGTAAGTATTCAATTATTTTGAATTGTTGCTTTGTGAATTCCATTACGCAAACTATATAACAATTTGTGTAAACGGGACCTAGCTTAACGGGATGTCCG
The DNA here is from genome assembly GCF_001617625.1 of Microbulbifer thermotolerans. NCBI lineage: Bacteria > Pseudomonadati > Pseudomonadota > Gammaproteobacteria > Cellvibrionales > Microbulbiferaceae > Microbulbifer > Microbulbifer thermotolerans. The sequence continues at coordinate 955,855 of NZ_CP014864.1, forward strand.
CTTTTACTTGACCATGCCGCCTATAGTTTAAACATTGATCTCCCTCAAGGCTCTGCAATTACTGTCTTTCAGGCGGTTATCAACGCAGTAAATCGGTTGCGCGGGAGAACCCGTTCAGTGTCTTTGAGGTGGGTGCGGTCGTACCCCCTTACCCTTCCTGGGCAAAGAGAAGGTGTATTGAATCTTTGGCCCCCTGTTAAGTAACGATCAGGTTTGAAACGTGAGAGTAGCGCTCTCCGCGAAAGAGGTGGGTGGAGGAAAAAGCGGGTGTGATGTGTGCAGGTGCAAGTTATATCGCTGTTTGTGTCGGGGTCAGCTCGATGTGAATAAAGCAATAACGGAGCGCTTAGTCAGTTTGGTTGGCCGCCGCTTTTTCCACCATAGATAGATGCCGGTAGTGAATAGTAGTGCTGGCGACAGACCAGCGATCAGCACTAGCCAGCGCCCGAACAACCCCAGGGCATCGCCATTGTGCAGCGGAAACTGCCAGGCGAGAAACTGGTTTCCGGCGGGTAGTTCGTTGAAATCATATACCATGAGAATATTGCCACTGTACTGGTCGATACGTATAAAGCTGGTGCCGTGAGTGGTCCAGGGTTCGCCATCTTGCCTGAAGGTTAGCCCATAGCTATCACTGGCATCGAGGGGGAGGTAGATGCGTTTTAACTCACCTTGTGGAAAAATCTTTCGACCTATGGCGACGGCACTGTCCGGGTCTAGTGGCGGAGCTCCGGTACTTTCCGATTGGCCCCAGACGCCACGCGGCTCCAGTGGCATTACCCAGCCCACCAGTTTTTCCACCTGCAGGGGAAATACAATGGTAACTCCCGAAAAGGCGACCACGAGTAACACTGGTAGTAGGTAGATTCCAAATACTTTGTGGATATCGAAATAAAAGCGGAAGCGGTTGCCATCGCGTTTGATGGTAAAGGCGCGTTTCCAGCGCTTTCCGTTTCTGCTTGGGCGCGGCCACCAGATCGCCAGGCCGCTGATGCAGAAAAGTATTAGTGCAATTCCCATAAAACCGACAATTTTTTTGCCAGTGTCGCCGGCTAGCAGCGTGTAGTGCAGGCGGTATATCCAGGTCATGGGGTACTCGCCCCAGCCGCGCACTGCCAACACTTCCGCATCGGTGGGAGAAACGCTGACTTCAATAGGGCCGGGGGCACCCTCGGGTTTTGGGAAGCGGACTACAAATGGACTGCCGGGTTGACGCGGTGTCATCAGGCGGGTGGGCTCCGGGTTGCCGGGGACTGCCGCCTGCGCTGCGGCGAGTATCTCCGTGTAGCTGGCCGGATGTTGTGAGGGTTTGAAGGTGACGGTTTCCGGTGCGAGTTTTTCATCCAGCGCGTGATCGAATACCAGTAGACTGCCGGTAATTCCAATAACTGAAAGCAGCAGGCCCAAGGTCAGGCCTGCGTATTTGTGCAAAATGAAAAAAACGCGTCTCACGGGTCAGAAAACCTTGGAGTAAGACAGATTCACGTTGCGGCCTAAGCCCTTGAAGTTGCGGATATCATTGCCCGCGGTCTGGGAGTAATAGGTGAAGTAGTCTTCGTTTGTCAGGTTCTGGATACCCATTGAAAACTCGCCACCCAGTGCTTCTAGTTGCGCGCTTGCGTCAATGATGGTGTACCCGTCGAACTTCGCAGTTACTTCGCCGGCTTTGTTTTCAAAGTCGCGGTCCAGTAACCAGTTGGCCTGCAGGCGAGTGCTAAATACTTCATTCCAATTGCGTACCCAGCTTAGGTTGATGCGGTTGGGGGCGATATTGCGGCCATCCAGGTCGGTATCCACTTTGCCGTCGGCATCGGAGTCGTAACGACCTTCGGTGTATGCGTATCGGGTTTCAAGTATGTCGCTGTCGGTGGCGAACCATTGCCCACGTAACTCCACGCCGTCGATTTCGGTCTGCTCGCGCTTGACGCTGTAAATACCGTCACTGCCCAGCGCCAGCCGTTGTCCGAAGTCGGAGTCAGACGTGTAATAGGCCAGCTGGGCGGCAAATTTTTCCGAATTGAACTCAATGCCGAATTCTTCGTTTTGAGTCAGGATGGGTTGGAGGTCCAAAAAGCTTTCCACGTCCTGGTCGGGTTGGTCGATGCCGCGCAGTACCCGTCCGACGTCGGGCATGGAGAAGCCTTCAGAGTAGTTGGCATAGATGCGCCAGGCGTGATTGATGGTATAGGTGGCGCCGATATTTCCGAGTGTCTCACTAAACTCTGGATTGCCGCCTTTGACAAATTGACCACCGTTGTATGAGTAGAGTGTGGTGAAATCGTCTACTTTGAGTTCGGAAATTTCGTGGCGCACACCGGCAGTGATGGTAAGGCGGTCGCCCCCTGAGAATTCCGCTTGAACGTAGGGGGCAATGCTCTCGTACTGGGTGGGTGGCACCCAGGCGCGTCCGGTCAGGATCAACTGCTGCCAAGTCTCATCTTCCAGAAGGTCGACACCGTAAGCGATACTCACCGGTGCGCCAGCAATACCATCTTTGATCAAGGTCAGCTTCAGGCCGTGTTTTTCCGAGTTGTTCTGGGATTGGTCGAACACTAAATCCCCATAGGCGGGATCTTGGAAGGTGCTGCTCGGCGTGCCTCCGTAGGTGCCGGCGAAATCCTGCACAAAGATTTGGGTACGCAGTTTGTGCCCCAAAATGTTTTCGTCGGTGTATTGCAAGTTAATGGTGGTGACTTCGTTGGATGGTGATTTACCCGGTACGTCCGCCTCTATGGCTGTAGTCGGGATGCCCGCGTCGATATCGCCGTCAATGCTCAGCCAGTTGTTATTTCCCTCTATCAGATAGTGGTTGAAAGTCAGTTGTACCCGCTGGTCGCCCCAGCTGTAGCCGGTCTTGATGAAGGCATTGATGGAGTCGCTGTCCATGGTATCGCCTTGGGTATTGTCGAAGCCGACAATTTCGCCGTTGGCGTCGTAGTTGATACCGCTATCGCGGTAGCTCACGCTGGCCAAAACATCTACGGCGTCCACTTTGCCGGAGATACTGTAGCTGCCGCTATAGCCCAGGGTGTCGCTTACTGACTCAGTTTGTAGAGAGGAATCGAATCGCAGGCTCTGTTGGAATTCTTCGCTGGGAGTGCGGGTCACAAGGTTGATGATCCCGCCGGATGCACCCATACCGTGGATGGCATTGGCGCCGTGAATGACTTCCACCCGTTCCAGCATCAGCGGATCTATAGTGTGGCCGTCCCGGCCGCCATTGCGCAGTGGGTTGGATTGAGGTACGCCGTCGATCAAATACAGTGGCTTGCGTCCGCGCAGACTCTCGCCGGAGCTGGTCATTTTCTGGCGGCTAGGGGAGAAGCTGGGAATCAAATTGCCGAGAATGGTGGATAAGTCGTTAGTGACCCCCATCTGCTGCTTTAGCTCCTGTCCGTCAATTAGGGTCACGGTGTTGGGAATGCTGGATAGCGGTTTCTCCGTGCGACTGGCGGTGACGACGATTTCTTCTTCAATCCGCCTATCTTCTGCCAGGGCCGCTGTGGCGGCGAAGGTGATGGCCAACGTCAAAGTGAGTTTTGTGCTGCGCATGTTCGGTACTCTCGGATTGGCATTTGAGCAGGAGAGGAGCTCGTTTGGGAAATCCGATTAACCCGCGTGAACGCTGTGGTTGAGTAATGGTTTCCCGGTTATTTAAAGAGGCTCCTTCCTGGGGGAAGTTGCGAATTGGGCGGATACTAAGGTAAATGATAATGCTTATCAATGTTGTGGTGTGGGGTTGGGTGGCTGCTTTCCCGCATCCTTCTATACTGCTCATTGGGTCTTCTGTCAGTTCTCTTTTCGCCTAATAAAGAAACCCTGCCTGATAGGTGTCAGTCCAGCAGTTAGTAAGGGGGGCGGTAATGGGGCGGCATTTTGAAAATGCACAAGTTAACCGCTGTGGCTCTCGGCCCCGTATTCGGCGATTTCGAAATGTCCGTCCTATTGCCTGAGCGCCCCGGAAGCTACCATAGTGTCCACGCGAATTAATCAGAGGTTCCCTAATTACCCGCTTGCTGGGGACATTAAATCTTGAGGGAGAATTAGTCAGAAGTTCCCGAATCGGAACCGCGTAAAAATAAATGCCAACTGAGGGTTGACTCACCGGAGTGTCGCCTCTAGAATGCGCAGCCTCTCAAGCGGTTGGGGTGACCCACCGCAGGAAAACGAAGAAAACCAGGCTTCGTTTTCCAGAGTTGTTGCGGGGTGGAGCAGCCTGGTAGCTCGTCGGGCTCATAACCCGAAGGTCGTAGGTTCAAATCCTGCCCCCGCTACCAAATTTGCTGTGGGAGCCTGCCGGGCAGGCATTCGCGAGCAGGGCTCGCTCCCGCAGGCGGTCAAAGCCCCGGTCAGGGGCTTTTTCGTATCTGCGGGAAACAGGCAGATACCGACTCGAAGTGGGCCGCTGGCCCATTTTTTGTTTTTGTGGAGTGCATTTTGCACTTCACCCCTTTCGGGGCGGCCGATGGCTGAGCGAATCGGCAGTCCCTGCCGATTTGTGTGGAGACTGAATGGCGGGTAAGCGCGAACAGTTGGAAGAGCTTCTTGCGCCAGTGGTGGCGTCCCTGGGCTGTGAATTGTGGGGTATCGAATACCAGACGCACAGCCGCAATGCTCTGCTGCGCATCTATATCGATTCTGAAGATGGTGTCACCGTGGAAGACTGTGAGAAAGTCAGTCGCCAGGTGAGCGCGGTGCTGGACGTGGAAGACCCTATCAGCGGCAAGTACATCCTGGAGGTCTCTTCCCCGGGTCTGGACAGACCGCTGTATAAACTGGCGCACTACCAGCGCTTTGCTGGCGCCCAGATAGAAGTGCGCCTGCGCCTGCCGCTGGATGGCCAGCGCAAATGGCGCGGCTTGCTGGTCGGTGTCGAGGGCGACGAAGTAGTGCTGCGCGTGGACAGTGAGAACGAATACCTTTTGCCGATCGACAGTATCGAGAAGGCAAATGTCATCCCCCAATTTACCAAGTGATTTGTCAAATAACCTGTTAGGAGCCTGAAGCAGGCGATTTAGAGGCACAGCTGCATGAACAAAGAGATCTTGCTGGTAGCCGAGGCGGTATCCAACGAGAAGGGCGTGGACCGGGAAGTCATTTTCCAGGCCATCGAGGCGGCACTGGCAACGGCCACCAAAAAACGCTACGACGAGGATTCCACTATCGAGGTCATCATCGATCGCAGGACAGGTGACTATGAGACCTTCCGCAGCTGGGAAGTGGTGGATGACGATACCCTGGCCGAACTGGGTACTCAGTTTACATTGGAAGAGGCGCACGAAAAGGATCCCGAACTGAAGGCCGGCGACATCTACCGCGAAAAAGTGGAGAACGTGGAATTCGGTCGCATAGCGGCGCAGACTGCCAAGCAGGTGATCGTGCAGAAGGTGCGCGAGGCCGAACGCGCCAAAGTGGTTGAGGAGTATCGCGACCGCGTCGGCGAATTGGTCAATGGCACTGTAAAAAAGGTGACGCGCGACTTTATCGCCGTCGATTTGGGGAATAATGCCGAAGCGCGCTTGCCGCGCGATCAGCTGGTTGGCCGTGAAATTTTCCGTCTCGGTGACCGGGTGCGCGCCATTCTGAAGGAAATCCAGCCGGAAGCGAGGGGCCCGCAGCTGATGCTGAGCCGCTCCTGCCCGGAGATGCTGATCGAGCTGTTCCGCATCGAAGTGCCGGAGATCGCCGAACAGGTGATCGAAATAAAAGGTGCTGCCCGCGATCCGGGGCTGCGCGCCAAGATAGCCGTGACCACCAACGATGGCCGTATCGATCCTGTGGGCGCCTGTGTCGGTATGCGCGGCGCCCGCGTGCAGGCGGTGTCCAACGAACTGTCCGGCGAGCGTGTGGACATTGTGTTGTGGGACGAAAACCCGGCCCAGTTTGTTATCAATGCCATGGCGCCGGCGGAGATCGAGTCCATCGTTGTGGATGAGGATGCGGGCTCCATGGACGTGGCGGTAGCCGAGGAAAATCTGGCTATGGCGATCGGCCGCAGCGGCCAGAATGTGCGTTTGGCGTCGGAGCTTACCCGCTGGCAAATCAATGTGATGAGCATTGAAGAGTGGCAGGCCAAGCAGGAAGCAGAATCCAGCGACATTATGCAGACCTTTATGGATCGCCTGGATATTGACGAAGATGTTGCCGGTGTATTGGTGGAGGAAGGCTTCACCACACTGGAGGAAGTGGCCTACGTCCCCATCGAGGAAATGCTCGCCATCGATGGTTTCGACGAGGAAATTGCCGAGGAACTGCGTGCCCGTGCCAAAGATGCCCTGTTAACCCAGGCCCTGGCCTCGGAGGAGCAGCTGGATGCCGCCGAACCCCAGGCAGACCTGTTGAATATGGAGGGTATGGATCGCCACTTGGCCTACTTGCTGGCTAGCCGCGGTATTGCCACCATGGACGATTTGGCTGAGCAGGCCGTGGACGATCTGCTGGACATCGAAGGTATGGACCAGGAGCGCGCGGCAGCGTTAATTATGAAAGCGCGTGAACCTTGGTTTGCCGATGACAGCGGCGAAACTACAGAATAATTGCAAGAGTCCTGAGGGACACCCCCCCGCTGGCGGTATGATGGGCGCAAAATGTATTGCCGGCGGGGCAGGCTCCACGAGAGCTGCTTGGAAACCGATAGAATAGACCCCGCCGATCGAGACTTTTAGGAGAGAGAATGGCCGAAGTAACAGTTAGCGAACTCGCCAAATCGGTTGGAGCCACCGAGGATCGTCTGCTCAAGCAGATGAAGGAAGCGGGTTTGCCCCACACTAGCGCGGATGCGGTGGTGTCGGACGAGGAAAAACAGGTCCTGCTCAATTTCCTGAAAAGTAGTCACGGGGAGCAGGGCGCCAGCCCGCGCAAGATCACCTTGAAGCGCAAGACCACCACCACTCTGAAAACCGGCTCTGGCGCCGGTCGCAAGACGGTGAATGTGGAAGTACGCAAGAAACGCACCTATGTGAAGCGCCCGCAGGCAGAGTTGGAGGCCGAGGCTGCCAAACAGGCCGCGGCCAAGGCGGAGCTGGAGAAGGCCCTGGCCGAGCAGGCCGCTTTAGAGAAGGCGCGCGCCGAGCAGGCAGCGGCGGAGCGCGCTCGCGCTGAAGCCGAGGCCAAGGCGGCCCGCGAGGCGGAGGAAGCCGCTGCGGCAGAGGAAGAAAAGAAAGCTGCGGAAAAGGTCGTAGAAGAGCCTGAAGAGAAGCCAGCGGAGGAGCCCGAAGAGAAAAAAGCTGAGCCCGAAGCGCCGGCGGAAGAAAAGGGTGAAGAGAAAGAGGAAAAGGCCGACAAGCCCCCCAAAAAGCCCGCGGCTCCGGTCCGCACTAGTTATGTGGACGACATAGAGGCAATGCGTATTGCGGCCATGGAAAGGCGCCGGCAGCAGGCGGAGCAGGAACAGCGCGAGCTGGAAGAGAAAAAAGCCCGCCTGGAAGCGGAGCGTGCGCGCGCCGAGCAAGAGAAGAAGGAAAAGGAAAAAGAAAAGGAAAAAGCTAGGGCCGAGGAAACCGCCAAGCCCTCCCTGCGCCGCAAGCAGGAAGTGACGGAGGACGAGCGCGATGGTGGAGAGCCGCGCAAACGCCGCGGTCGCCGCGCAAAATCCGGCCCGAAGAAAACCAGCCGCACGGCACTCTACGAGCAGGCGCTGGAAGCCTTTGAAGAAGACGAGGCGGAAAAGCGCAGCACTCGCTCGCTGTCGCGCCCGGCAATCAAGATTAAACCCACACACGGCTTCAAGAAGCCGACAGGAAAGCAGGTGTACGAAGTACAGTTGGGTGAAACCATCACCGTCGGTGAGCTGGCCAAGCAGATGAATATCAAGGCCGGAGAGCTGATCAAGCGCCTGATGAAAATGGGCGAGATGGTCACCATCAATCAAAGTTTGGATCGCGATACGGCACAGCTGATCGTCGAGGAAATGGGCCACAAGGTGGTTCTGGTGTCCGAGACCCAGTTGGAAGAGAGCCTGATCGAGGAGGCCCAGGCGGTCGAGGGCAAAGAGGTTTCCCGCGCGCCGGTAGTAACCGTGATGGGCCATGTGGACCACGGCAAGACTTCGCTGCTGGACTATATCCGCAAGACCAAAGTGGCCTCTGGTGAAGCCGGTGGCATTACCCAGCACATCGGTGCCTACCGGGTGAAAACCAGCCACGGCGAGATCACCTTCCTGGATACGCCTGGGCACGCCGCCTTTACCGCTATGCGCGCCCGTGGCGCTCAGGCCACCGACGTGGTGATCCTGGTGGTGGCCGCCGATGACGGCGTTATGCCGCAGACCGAAGAGGCGATCAATCACGCCCGCGCGGCCGGCGTGCCACTGGTGGTCGCCATCAACAAATGCGACAAGGAAGCCGCGGACCCAGATCGAGTTAAGAACGAGCTGGCGGCAAAAGACGTGATCCCCGAGGATTGGGGCGGCGATATTCAGTTCGTCAATGTATCCGCGCACACCGGTCAGGGTATCGACGAGCTGCTGGAAGCGGTGTCCCTGCAGGCGGAGATACTGGAGTTGAAGGCCAAGGTGGGCGTTCCCGCCACCGGCGTGGTGATCGAATCCCGCCTGGAGAAGGGCCGCGGCGTGGTCGCGACTCTGCTGGTGCAAAACGGTGAGCTGAGACGCGGCGATATCGTGCTGGCAGGCCAGAGCTACGGCCGCGTGCGCGCTATGACCAATGAGCTTGGCCAGAAGGTCAAGGAGGCTGGCCCGTCCACGCCTGTGGAGCTGCTGGGCCTGGATACCACGCCCAATGCTGGTGACGACTTCCTCGTGGTGGCGGATGAACGTAAGGCCCGTGAAGTGGCTGAGCAGCGCGCCGAGCGCGAGCGCCGCGAGCGCATGCAACGCCAGCAGGCTGCCAAGCTAGAGAATATGTTTGCCGATATGGAAGCCGGCGAGAAAAAAGTGCTGCCGGTAGTGATCAAGGCCGACGTGCGCGGATCCCTGGAGGCAATCCTGGGCGCGTTGGCGGATATCGGCAACGAGGAAGTCTCTGTCAATGTGGTATCCAGCGGTGTCGGCGGCATCGCCGAGAACGACATCAACCTGGCGTTGACCGCCGGCGCAATCGTTATCGGATTTAATACCCGGGCGGACTCGGCGGCGCGCAAACTGGCTGAACAGGAAAGCGTGGAAATCCGCTATTACAGTGTGATTTACAACCTGCTGGATGAAGTGAAGCAGGCCCTGTCGGGTATGCTGGAGCCGGAAGTGCGCGAGGAGATTGTCGGTATTGCCGAAGTGCGCGATGTTTTCCGTTCACCCAAGTTCGGCGCCATCGCCGGTTGTATGGTGACCGAGGGTACCGTCTACCGCAACAAGCCGATTCGCGTACTGCGCGATAATGTTGTGATCTTCCAGGGCGAACTGGAATCCCTGCGCCGTTTTAAGGACGATGTGCAAGAGGTGCGCAACGGCATGGAGTGTGGTATTGGCGTGAAGGACTACAACGACGTCAAGCCCGGCGACCAGATAGAAGTCTACGATATCGTCAAGGTCGCCCGCGAATTGTAATCCCCGGGCGGGGAGGACAACTTAGGGGCCGCGTGCAGGCCCCGAAGCTGACTGTCCCGCCGCTTTGGATCCATCCTCAGGCAAGTGCGGCGTGGCCGATCGCCTCAGTGCGGGCCCGCCGGCCAACCGCCATTGAAATAGGTAGCAGATGGCAAGAGAATTCCACCGTACCGATCGTGTCGCAGACGCCATGCGCCGCGAACTGGCGCAACTGATCCAGATGGAAGTGCGCGACCCGCGTCTGGGCATGGTCAATGTCAACGATGTAGAAGTAAGTCGTGATCTTTCCGTGGCCAAGGTATATGTCACCTTCGTCGGTGAGGATGACCGTGCCAAGATTAATACGGCCACGGATGTCCTGAACAAGGCTGCCGGTTTTCTGCGCAGCCAACTGGCGCGCACCATTCAGATGCGCACCATCCCACGCCTGCAATTTATCTATGATGAAACATCTGTGCGGGGTCAGCAGCTGTCGGCGCTGATCGATAAGGCTGTTAAAGCCGACCAAAAACACCGCCAGGATGACGAAGAAGACAAATCCACGGGAGCGGATTCCGATACCGGGGATAGCGGGAGTCACTGACCGATGGGCCGCAGACCTAAGTGGGGCCGGCAGGTCCACGGTGTGCTGTTGCTGAACAAGCCCGCCGGTATCACCGCCAACGAAGCCCTGCAAAAAGCCAAACGACTGTTCTTTGCCAATCGCGCCGGCCACACCGGGGCGCTGGACCCGCTTGCCACCGGCGTACTGCCGGTTTGTTTCGGCGAAGCGACCAAGTTTTCCCAGTACCTACTGGATGCGGACAAGCGTTACCGAAGTACTTTCTGTTTCGGCATGTCCACCGCCAGTGGCGACGCCGACGGGGATGTGATCGAAACCCGGGACGCTTCCGGGTTAACCGAAAAGGCTGTGCGCAAGGCCATGGCATCCTTCCGCGGGTGTATCAAGCAGGTTCCGTCCATGTACTCGGCGCTCAAACACAAGGGGCAGCCGCTGTACAAACTGGCGCGCCAGGGCGTGGAGGTGAAGCGCGAGGCGCGCGATGTGGAAATCTACGAATACGAGCTGTTGAGCTTTACCCCGGGCGCCCAGCCACGGGCCGAGGTGGAAATTCACTGCTCCAAGGGCACCTATGTGCGCAGCCTGGCGGAAGACCTGGGCCGGGCCCTGGGAGTGGGGGCCTATGTGGACCAGCTACACAGAAGTGCTGCGGGCCCCTTCAGCGATGCCGACGCCGTGACTCTGGAAGCGCTCACGGAAGAGCGCGGCGAGGGCAGAGCGGAGCAGTTGGATCATCACCTGCTACCGGTGGATGCGCCCGCCGCCGCGCTGCCCAAACTGATCCTGCCGGATGACTCTGGTTATTATCTGCGCCAGGGGCAGCCGGTAATGGACTTGCAGGTCTATCGTATCGGCGAAGAAGGTGATATGGTGCGCCTCTTCCTCGAAAGTGGCGAATTTCTGGGCGTGGGGGAAATCACCGACGACGGTCGCGTGGCCCCGCGGCGCCTAGTTAGCAATTTGTAGAGAGGGCTGGGACCGGTCTCGGTTGTGGATCTCTTCTGCAGAGGCGGCCTTAGCGCCGCAAAGCGACTAGCTGGTCTGTAAATATGCACGGGCCAGCCGAATCATCAAAGCATATTACGACGAGGTAATTCGTTATGGCACTGACTGCCGCTGAGAAAGCAGCTATCTTGAAAGAACACGGTCAATCCGAAGGCGATACCGGCTCTCCGGAAGTTCAGGTGGCTCTTCTGACCGCCAACATCAACAAGCTGCAGAATCACTTCTCCGAGCACAAACAGGATCATCACTCTCGCCGTGGTCTGATCCGCATGGTAAACCAGCGCCGCAAGTTGCTGGATTACCTGAAGCGCAAGGATCTTAACCGCTACGCACAGCTGATTGCCAAACTCGGCCTGCGTCGCTAAGACCCTGGAATGCCCGCCACTGGCGGGCATTCTTTTATCTGTCCCCGCGTCTGGAGTTTTGGCCGCCGGGAGCGCCTGGTTTCGGCTAGGCACACGGGCTGCAGGCCCGTTAATATTTCGCCGTGAGTGCGAAAACTGTAGGGGTTGCTGGAATGGGCCAGCAACCGTAAGGAAATAGGAAAAAACGAGTGAATCCAGTAAGCAAAACCTTCCAGTACGGACAGCACCAGGTCACCATCGAGACCGGCCGCATCGCGCGTCAGGCAACTGGTGCGGCCCTGGTTACCATGGGCGAAACCGTAGTCCTGTGTACCGTTGTCGGCGCAAAAGAAGTGAAAGCCGGCCAGGACTTCTTCCCCCTGTCCGTGCACTATCAGGAAAAGGCCTACGCGGCCGGTAAGATTCCCGGTGGTTTCTTCAAACGTGAAGGCCGCCCGTCCGAAAAAGAAACTCTGACCTCACGCCTGATCGACCGCCCCATCCGCCCGCTCTTCCCCGACGGCTTTATGAACGAAGTACAGGTGATGGCCACTGTTCTGTCCGCAGAGAAGGACATGGACCCGGATATCGCCTCCATGATCGGCACTTCCGCGGCGTTGGCAGTCTCCGGCATTCCTTTCGCCGGTCCGATTGGCGCCGCGCGCGTAGGTTACACCCCGGAAGACGGCTATCTGCTGAATCCCGGCTATCAGGCGCTAAAGACCTCCGAGTTGGATATGGTGGTGGCCGGCACCAAAGATGCCGTGCTGATGGTGGAGTCCGAGGCCCAGGAACTACCGGAAGATATCATGTTGGGTGCGGTGCTTTTTGCCCACCAGGAAATGCAGGCGGTTATCCGGGTTTGTGAAGAACTGAAGGCAGAGGCCGGCAAGCCCGCCTGGGACTGGCAGCCTGAGCCGGTTAACGAAGCGCTCAAAGCTGCGCTGGAAAGCCAGTTTTCCGAGCAGGTGGCTGAAGCCTACAAAATCACCAACAAGCAGCAGCGCGTCACCCGCCTGGGTGAGCTGCGCACTGCCGCTGTTGAAGCTCTCTCCAGTGAAGAAGTTACCGAGGAACTGGTGAAAACCTACTTCGGCAAACTGGAGAAAAAAATTGTGCGCGGTGCCGTGGTGCGTGGTGAACCCCGAATCGACGGCCGCGACAACAAAACCGTACGCCCCATCAGCGTCGAAGTCGGCGTGCTGCCCAAGGCGCACGGTTCCGCTCTGTTCACCCGCGGTGAAACCCAGGCGCTGGTGGTGGCGACTCTCGGTTCCACCGGTGATGCACAGATCATCGACGCCCTGGAAGGCGAGCGCAAAGACTACTTCATGCTGCACTACAACTTCCCTCCGTATTCCGTGGGAGAAGCGGGTCGTGTGGGCGCCACTGGTCGTCGCGAAATCGGTCACGGCCGCCTGGCCCGCCGCGGTATCGCGGCGGTATTGCCGAACCCGGCGGACTTCCCTTATACCCTGCGCGTGGTATCCGAGATCACCGAGTCCAACGGTTCCAGCTCCATGGCTTCCGTGTGCGGTTCCAGCCTGGCGCTGATGGACGCCGGTGTGCCTTTGAAGGCACCAGTGGCCGGTATCGCAATGGGGCTGGTGAAGGAAGAGGACGGCTATGCCGTACTAACCGATATCCTCGGCGATGAGGACCACCTCGGGGATATGGACTTTAAGGTGGCCGGTACGGCGAGTGGTGTGACCGCTCTGCAGATGGATATCAAGATCGAGGGTATCACCGAAGAGATTATGGAGACCGCGCTCGAGCAGGCATTGCAGGCGCGTCTGCATATACTCGCGGAAATGAACAAGGTGATTGGCGAATCCCGCTCGACAGTGAATGAGAATGCGCCCCGCTACGCCACGCTGAAGATACATCCGGATAAGATCCGCGATGTGATCGGCAAGGGCGGTGCCACCATCCGCTCAATTACCGAGGAAACCGGGGCGTCCATTGATATCGAGGACGACGGCACTGTGAAGGTGTTCGGTGAGGACGGTGAGAGCCTGGAGGCGGCGGTTACCCGTATTGAGGAGATTACTGCGGAAGCCGAGATCGGCGCTATTTATGAGGGCACCGTAGTACGCATTGTGGACTTCGGCGCTTTTGTGAACTTCCTCCCGGGCAAGGATGGTCTGGTGCATATTTCCCAGATCGCAGAAGAGCGCGTCAACGCGGTGACCGATTACCTGAGCGAAGGCCAGAAGGTGTTGGTTAAGGTATTGGATGTTGACCAGCGCGGTCGCATTAAGTTGTCCATTAAAGAGGCCAAACAGGATCGGGCCGAACAGGCTGAAGCACCGGATCAGGCCTCCGGTGAAGACTGATCCCGTTGAACCTGAAAAAACCCGGCAATTGCCGGGTTTTTTTTCGCGCTACCTATGAGCGCGCAGTATCTTTCCCGCCTGGAAACGAGTGATTCTGCGGTTTATTGACGGCACAGTTAGGTAAAAAGCATTGACGCCAAGAGGGCGCGACTGGCACGCTTGTGCAATATGGAGAAAGGGGGACACTAGCGATATCTGGCGCGGCTGCGATCCAGGATTTTTATATTCCGCTTGGGGCTGGGGCGGTCCGTTCACGCAATACTGCCGCTTGGCGTTAATCCATTATCCCCACTGCACTGCGTCAAATGGTGTTTGCGCCCCGGTTTCCTCTTCCACAGACCGCGGCGATAAGAGCGAAAGCTTTTTTATTGGGGGAGCAGTGCGTACGGGATTGTTTTGAGCACGGAAGGGGGAATTATGGTGAGTGATGTTGACTTGCCCGGCGAGCGGACCTTTGTTCGGTTCACTATCTTGTCGACCAGTGGTTACGGTTGTCTTTTTTAATTGTCCTCCAATGCCAAGATGAGTCGGTATGACTCTTGCTTGTATACCTGGTGCTCAAAGGCGAATAGAGAATTCCACGATAAGGTTATTAGGCCGCTTATTTTTTGAACGCTTAACCTGACTTTCATGCGTTAAGTGATTATTTATACGTGGTCTATTTGCGCCAAATCTTTCCCATACCCGCTGTATCCCTTCATTGCGACCAAATAATAAGATATTCCTTGAAAAAATATTAAATTTAATAAATTATTTGGTCTGCAGTCCTGGCATTGAGAGCGAGTTCAAGATTTTCAGAGTCGGGCCGAATAAAAAGCTCCAAAAGAGTGCAACGAGACCGGGTGCCGGTTGAGGCTTCAGGGGCGAGAGGGACCTGCCCAAGAAATAAATACAACGAACGATCGGGAGACTTTCTCATGTTCCAAAAAAACAAGCTCAGTAATTCAATGGCGGAGAGCAAAGGCTCTGCTGCTTGGGGGCGCGCAGCCTTCCTGGCCGTAGGCACTTTGTTTTCCGCTACGGTGATGGCGCAGCAGGTGGGGACTATCGAGGGCCAGGTTTCCCTCGGTGACGACATCGATGCGACCGGAGTCACTGTTACTGCGACCAGTAATGTAATGCCTCGTCCCCGCACAGTGGTGACGGATGACGACGGCGAGTTCAAACTGCCGATGCTGATTCCGGGCATCTACACCGTGACCTTCACCTCTGAGGATGGCGCCACCCGGACTGTGAAGGCGGAGGTGTTGCTGGATCAAGTGACTGTGCTGGACGTCAATTTGTTGGCCCCGGTTGCCGAAACGCTGGAAGAGCTGGTGGTGACGGGGGAAATGGTGACTGTGGGAGGTAACTCCTCGCTGTCCGATGCCATCGGTGCTGAAATTCTCGAGTCTCTGCCGGTTGGGCAGGATTACCGCGATCTGATGAAACTGGCTCCCGGGGTTCAGTACAGCCAGAACAGTATTCGTGGCCCCAATGCCGGCGGCAGTGGTCAGGATAACGTATACAAGTTCGACGGCGTCAACGTCACCCTGCCCATGTTCGGCACCCTCTCGGCTGAGCCGTCCACCCAGGATGTGGAACAGTTTTCCGTGGAGCGTGGCGGCGCGCGCGCCATCGGCTTCAACCGTTCCGGCGGTATGACCGTCAACACTATCAGCAAGTCCGGTACCAATGAATTTAAGGGCAGCGTAGAGTATCGGGTGCAGCCCTCTGGCCTGCGTGAAGAACCCAAGGATGGTGTCGATTCCGATGTCACCCAAACCTGGATGACTGCCAATGTCGGTGGCCCGCTGATCGAAGACCAACTGTTTTTCTACGGTTCTTACTATGGCCCGCGCGAAGACGGCGACAATAAAGAGACCGCTTACGGTTCCACCAAGGACTATTCCAGTGAGCGCGATGAGTACTACGGCAAGCTGACCTATGCACCCATCGACAGCGTGTTGCTGAATGCCGCTTACCGGACTTCGGAGCGCGTCAACGAGGGCGCTTCCATCGGTGAGTATGAGGCGGACTCTGTTTCTGTGGGTGAAGAGGCCAATCAGGATATCCTGACACTGGACGGTTCCTGGCTCGTTAACGACGACCTTACCGTGAGCTTCCAGTACAGCGATTACAGCCTGGAAACCGCCGGGGTACCGGATACCACCCTTGGCGTGCAGCCGGTGATCGGTGATTCCCTGGATCTCGACAACCTGGATCAGATGGGCTATCTGACTGTACCCACGGTCAATTCCGCATACTCCTCCGCCTACAACACCCTGGCGCAGCAGCTGATCGACCAGTACGGTTATCTGGACGATTCCGGAACGCTGACCGGTGGCGGCGGTGTCGGTGCCTACTATCAGTTCAATGTGCAAAATTTCTACCGTGAAAGTTTTGAACTGGCAGTGGACTACAACTTTGAGATTGGCTCCACTTCCCACGAGCTGCACGTGGGTTACCAGTGGTCCGAGGGCGAGGAGGAGCTGGCGCGCCTGTCCAATGGCTGGGGTCTGATCAGCCTGGTAGACGGTGCCAACGACGCGGACGCTCCGGACAACGCCTTGTTCCTGGCCAAAACTCAGCAGATGAGCTTTGTGGGCGCGGATGGTTCCACTGTGCCGTCGATCAAGTCCTATACCGAAACCCACAACTTTGAGATCAATGACTCCATCGCCTGGGGGGACTTTATCTTTGATGTGGGCTTCCTGATCAGCCAGGACACCCTCTACGGTCAGGGGCTGAAGGAAGACGGCAGCACGGTATCCGGCTATGTGGCCGCACCGGGCCACAAGTACGAGATGTACCAGGTCGACTGGGAGGATATGATCCAGCCCCGCCTCGGCGTTTCCTGGGCCTACAATGGCGTCGACACCATTTTTGCCAGCTTCGCCCAGTACAACCCGGCGGCCACCTCCCTGGCTCGTGCCGCCTCCTGGGATCGCAATAGTGCAGCGCTTATCGAAGTCTACTTCGATGATGAAGGTAACTACATCAGCTCCTCACCCCGCGCTAGCTCCTCGGGCAAGCTGTTTGCCGACGACCTGGATCCGCGTCGCGTGGATGAGCTGACCATCGGTACCACCAAGGAGTTCGACAACGGTATCAGTCTGCGCTCGCACATCCGCTACCGCGAGGGCTCACATTTCTGGGAGGATACGCCGAACACCGCCCGCCTGTACGGCTGTTACGGTGAAAACAATGACATGTGCGTGCCGTCGGATATCGCGGCCAAGGGCCTCTATATCGACAACCTGGACGAGATGCTGGCACAGATCGGCAGCGGTTCCACCTATGTGATCGCCGAACTGGACGACGCCTATACCAAGTACCTGGAGTTCAGCTTGGAAGCGTCTTGGATGGGTGAGCGCACTTACCTGAATGCGTCTTACACTCACAGCCGCTACACCGGTAACTTTGACCAGGACAACACGGCTGCTTCCAACGACCTAAACACCTTTATTGGTTCTTCCAATATTGGCGATGGTATTGGTCGCCAGGTGTGGGATTACAAGGACGGCACCCTGAGCGGTGACCGGCCACATCTGTTGAAACTGTTCGGCCAGTACACCCTGGATTGGAATGCCAATATCGGCGCCTATCTGGTGTACCAGTCCGGTCAGCCCTGGGAGACCTGGAACGGTTCCATCTACGGCTTTACCAGCAGCACCAACCGCTACGCGGAAAAAGCCGGTAGCCACCGCTCGCCGAGCCACTGGCAGATGGATCTGAGCTATACGCAGAACTTCAATTTCTATGGTGATTACCTGGTTAAGTTCCGCGCGGACATTTTCAATGTGTTTGACAAGCAGACCGGTTATAACATCGATCCGTACTACGATTCAGACACTTACGGTGATCCACGTAGCTACTATGCGCCGCGTCGCGTGCAGCTGTCTCTGGCTGTAGACTTCTGATCGGCGGCTGAGTCGGCCTTTTAAACTGTCCACAGGATGCCCCGGCAATGCCGGGGCTTTTTTTTATACGCAGGACAACCGAGCAGTGAAAAAAAAGCGCTCGCCGCTTGCTTGTGAGTGGCCAGGGTATGAAATAGAATAAAATATTCCTAAAAATATTTATTTAAATAATGGATTATGTTTGTTATGAATGATCACCGTTCGCGCCACATCTTCTGCTCAATGGTATTGCTGGCCGTTCTGAGCCTGCTTTCCGCCTGCTCAGAAAAAGCGCCTTTGCCTCCCCAGGAATTAACCCTGCGGGAAAAAATTGCACAGAAAATCATGTTGGATATCCGCTACTTCTGTGCTGACAAAAGGACGGAAGAAGATGGTGAATGTCGCGAGCCGGTGACCGAGTTGCCGAAAGAACTGCGCCGCCTGATTGCGGACACTGGACTTGGCGGCGTTATTTTGTTTGCGGACAACCTGGAGCGCAGCGCGCAGATTGTCCGGCTCAACCACAGTCTGCAGGAAGCGGCGGCCAAGTCCCGCCCCGGTATACCACTGCTGATTGCCGTCGATCAGGAAGGTGGACGGGTCAATCGCCTGCCTCGCGCGGAGTTTCCGGCTTTCGCCGGCAATATGGCGATCGGTGCCACTTACGCGCAGCACGGAGATACTTACGCGCGCACTACCGCGGCGGCCATGGGGCGGCAGCTGAAATTGTTGGGCTTTAATGTCAATTTTGCGCCCGCGCTGGACGTCAACAGCAATCCGGATAATCCGGTTATCAATGTGCGCTCTTATTCCGAAAACCCCCAGGTGGTGGCGGACTTGGGCGCGGCGAGTGTCAGTGCTTTCCAGGGGGAAAAAATCGCCGCGGCAGTCAAGCATTTTCCCGGCCACGGTGACACGGCGGTGGACAGCCACACCGGTTTGCCGACCGTGGAACGCACCGAAGCGCAGGCCCGAGCATTGGATCTGTTACCTTTTGCGCAAGTCATCAAACGCGCGGCGCCAGCGCTGGTGATGACCGCGCATATCCAGTATCCGGCTCTGGACAATTCGCAGCTGCAGACCCTCAGCGGTGAAACAATTCCCGTACCCGCGACCCTTTCCCGCGCGATTCTCACCGATCTTTTGCGCGGTGAGTTCGGTTACCGGGGCGTGGTGGTAACCGACGCTCTGGATATGGGAGGGATCAGCAACTACTTTTCCCCGGAAGATGCGGTAGTACACACCTTTGCCGCGGGTGCCGATATCGCATTGATGCCGATCAAGATCCGCAATCCACAGCAACTGAAGGATCTGTCCGCACTGATCGACCGGGTAGCCGCGGCGGTGGAGCGGGGAGCCCTCTCGTCAGAAGAAATGGATCTCTCTGTTGAGCGGATCTACGCACTGAAGGAGCGCTATGTGGACCCCGAGTGGATCGCCCGCAGCCCGCGGGAGAACATCCACTTGGCTGTGCAGGGCGTGTCGGATCCAACCGACGTGGAGCTCGCAGAGACCCTGGCGGCAGCGGCACTGAGCCCAATTTATCCCGCGGCCCCGGAGGCGTTGCCGATCGTGGATACCTCCACCGCGCGCATCCAGGTGATCGCGCCTTCGCAAGAGGTGGGCGAGGCGTTCAAGCTGGCATTGGCGAAAGTGAGTGAGTCCGATGTGGAAGTGCTCACGCCGCGCAATGCGCTATCCGTACTGCAGAATGATCCCGCGGACGTATTACTGGTGGCCAGTATCGCACCCCAGGAAAATGCCGTAGAGCGCGGCGGTGTGGATGATCTGGGGCGGCTGCGCCAGCCGCCACTGGCTATTGGCGAGCGCTATCGAATTTACCATGACAGCCTGCGCCTGGCCCGACAAAGGGGCAGCAAAACCGTGTTTATCAGTATGCGTTCCCCTTACGAGGCAGCGCGGTTCCAGGATGTGGCTGATCTGCAGATCGCCAGTTATGACTACAAAGGCTATATCGATAAAAACGGCGAGCTGCACGGTCCTGTTTACACCGCGCTCGCCCGCGCGCTGACCAGCCGTCAACTGCCGCCGGGGGTGTTGCCAGTCACTGTGCCGGACAATACGCGACAGGCGAGTTTGCCGTGACCCTGAATGCGCGCCCCGACTTGAAAGATACTTGAAAGATACGTGGTGCCCCGCCCGATGCGCTGGTATCGGACCGGAGTGTGTCAGCGGAATGATCTCAATGTGGCCCCGGTCGGGGCCGCAATTCAGTGGGGTGTCGCAGCCGGTTCCAGCAATGCCTGGTAAACCGCGGACACCACTTCGCCATAGCGGCCGACGGCAAAAAAGTCGCCGATAAAGCGGCCGGCGTTTTGGCCGCTCAGGATCACTGGCGAGTGCTTCTTGTTGGTCAGTAGAACGATACCGAGATTGTAGGTGGGGTCTATAACCGTCAGTGTCCCCGTCCAGCCAGTGTGGCCGTAGGCGTGTCGGCTGGCGTAAGCGCCGAACATCCACTGCATACTCGCATCGCCGTTTGTCCGCCAGCCGAGGGCAAAGGTGGGGTTTTTCTCGGATGGCTTGGTGAACCGTGCGATGGTGTCCCGGTCGAACAGCTGCTGTGCACCGTAGCCACCGCCATTGAGCATCACTTGTAACAAAACGGCCAGGTCGCCGGTGGTGGAGAAGAGGCCCGCATGCCCGGAGACGCCGCCCATGGCGTAAAACGCTTTTTCGTCGTGTACCTCGCCGCGCAGGGTATAAGTGCGGATGTTGGGGAATGCTATCGTGCCGCCACGGGTGTTGCCCATAAGTTCGGTTGCGGCGAAATCACTCGCTTGGAACCCTTTCTGCAGCGGGGTAAAAAGAGTGTTTTTTAGCCCCAGGGGTTTGTACAGCGTGTTTTCTACATAATCGTCGAGTCTCTGCCCGGTGATTCGCTCTACGATTAGACCCAGCAGCATATAGTCCATATCGCTGTAAACATTTTTGCTGCCGGGTTCATAGGCGAGTGGCGTTTTGCTCAAAAGAGCCAGGGTTTTGTTTCTGTCTTGGGAGTAAAGCGCTCCGCCGGCTTGAGGATCGTGAAATTTGGGGTCGGCCATAAAACCGGCGCTGTGGTGCAAAAGGTCGATAACCCGCAGCGTGTCCTTGCCCTTGATAGGGTCGCTGTCGGTGTCGCGGAACTCCGGCAGGTAGTGCTGTACTTGGGCCTGCAGGTCGAGTTTGCCCTCACTTACCAGTTTCTGCAGAGCGAAATTGGTCGCGTACATTTTTGTATTTGAAGCCAGATCGAACAGGGTGTCTGTCGTCATGGGCTGGAAGTGTTTCAGCGGTACCTGCCCGGAGAATTTTTGCCGGTAGCCATAACTGGTATTTTTGACAATTTTTCCATCCTTAATCACGAGCAGTACTGCGCCGGGAAAGCCCGCCGCGATATCCCGTTCGATCAGTGCATCGACCCGCGCCAGCCCTTGCCGTGAAAAACCGGCGTCCTCCGGCCTGTGTGCTTCCTGAAGTAACAGGAAGGGGGTTTTTGGTGATGAGGGTAGGGTGCTGCAACTGGCGGTGGATATGAGCAGTGTCACTGCCGCCAGCAGGCCAAGTGCACGGGTGGCGAGGTAGTGCATGGTGGTTCCTCTGTATTGGGGCCGCGGTGCTCTGCAGTGCCCGCCACGGCCCCAGAATCGGCCGGGAACGAATTACTCCGAGGGGCCTCTATTCTGGTTCAGCTTTTCCGGGAAATATTTTTCCAGCAGTGCGAGCAGAATGGCGCGTGTCTGGTCGTCAATTTTGCCGTCGACCTTCCAGGGGCGGAAATGGTACTGGAAGGCGCGGGTATAGATCGAGATATCTTCATCGGTGGCCGTTTCCGGATCAATGCCGTAGCCGTAGTCGGCGAGCCCCTGGGCAAAGTGGCGGCGGATGTTTTCGGGGGAGGCATCGCTGTCTCCGCGCAGCTTTTCCAGATAGCGGACAACGGTATCGTCGTCATACCAGGCGCCGATCCCCGCCGCGGCCAGTTGCGCCCAGGGGAAGCGGGGGCCCGGGTCGACCTTGTTGTAGGGGCGGATGTCGGAGTGGCCTATAACCCGGGTCGGGGTGATTTCCGGGTAGCGCGCGAGAATGTCCTTGGCAAGCGCGATCACCAGTGCGATCTGTTCATCGTCGAACTCCGGGAAAAAGCACACCTCCTCTCCGGCTTTTTGCGGAACGGTTTCCACCGGCGGATGGCAGTGGGCCCGGTTGACAATTTCAATGCCGATAGACTGGTCGTTTACCTGGATGCGGTCCTCCCATGTTCCCGCGCCCGCATGCCAGGCGCGCCGGCTCTCGTCGACGAGCTGATAGACGCGCAGATCCGAGTTGGCGTAGCTGGGGTCGCCGTGCTCCGGGATGAGATAGTGGGCGCTGACCGGGTAGGGGCTGGGTTCAGTGAGCAGTTCCAGCGACCTGCCGAAATCCGAGCTGGTGTAATGCATGACCAGAAAACGCACGCGCTCGCTGGCATTTTGTGACCGCACTGTCTCCACGGGAAAATCCCCCTGAGTAGTGTTCTGAAAGCCACTGCCGGCACAAGCGGTGAGGGCCAGAGGACAGAGCGCTGCGAGCAGTGTTTTCCATCTTTTCCCGGGTGTGCTGGCGGTTGGCATTTTGGAGACTCCTCTGGTTGTTTGATCGGGAATGGGGTGCACCTTGGTGCCCGGCGCGGCCAGGGGGACTGGCGATTGTGAATTCCTCCGCGCCCCATCTTGTATTCGCCGCTGGGGAACCTCTGATAATTTCGTTTTTTGACGCTGAAGTGTCGTGGCGAAATCGTCAGCGGTTTCCTAGTTAAACATAAATAATTCTATTTGGTCTATATCTGGTAAAATAATTTATTCTTTTGCGGCGTGAGCTTGTGTCCGCACATTGAAATCCCGATACCGATAAAGGTGCGCTGATGGTTTTTATTCGGAAACTTTTTTCTCTGGTCTCACTGTGGCTTCTGCCCGCCGCGGCGCTCCTGGCGGACAGCGCCTTGCGGGTCGGTGCGGAACAGCCGCAGAAGTATCTCCCGTTGCTTCAAGACAGCCGTGTGGGGCTGATTGTCAATCAGACGTCCCGTGTGGGGGGGCAGCATCTGATTGACTACCTGCGTCAACGGGAGGTCGATATTGCGCGCATATTCGCCCTGGAACACGGTATCCGCGGCGATGTCGAGAACGGCGGGCAGGTGGATGACGGCGTGGACACTGCCACTGGGGTGCCGATCGTGTCGCTGTACGGTGGCA
Source organism: Microbulbifer thermotolerans (assembly GCF_001617625.1). Classification (NCBI taxonomy): domain Bacteria; kingdom Pseudomonadati; phylum Pseudomonadota; class Gammaproteobacteria; order Cellvibrionales; family Microbulbiferaceae; genus Microbulbifer; species Microbulbifer thermotolerans. Next base: position 978,722 of record NZ_CP014864.1, read on the forward strand.
ATCACAAACCTGCGCCCGAAGCGGTGCGGGACCTCGACTGGCTGCTGTTTGATATCCAGGATGTGGGGGTGCGCTTCTACACCTATATCAGCTCTCTGCACTACTTGATGCAGGCCTGCGCCGACTATGGTGTGCCGCTGATGGTGCTCGACCGCCCCAATCCTAACGGGGATTATGTGGATGGCCCCGTGCTGCGGAAGGAGTTTCGCAGCTTTGTCGGTATGCACCCAATACCTCTGGTACACGGCCTCACGGTGGGAGAGCTGGCGCGTATGATCAATGGTGAAGGCTGGCTCGACGGCGGTGCCCGCTGTGATCTGACGGTGATTCCCGTGGCCGGTTACCACAAACAAATGCGCTATTCACTGCCGGTCAGGCCCTCCCCGAATCTGCCCAATGACCGCGCCATCCGTCTCTACCCATCGCTGGCATTGTTCGAGGGTACGGCGGTCAGTATCGGTCGCGGAACCCCATATCCATTCCAGGTGATCGGACACCCGGCTGACCGCAGCGGAGAATTTTCCTTTACTCCGGTACCGGTACCCGGGGCCAGCGAGAATCCCAAGCACCGGGGGCGCTTGTTGCGCGGGGATGATCTGCGTAACAGCGGTGGCGGGGATCGCTTTACGCTCGCCTATCTGATCGACTGGCAGCGGCGCAGCGGGGAATCCGGCGAGGCGTTTTTCTCCCGTGCCGCTTTCTTCGACAAGCTGGCGGGCACCGATGCGCTCAGGATCGCGCTGCTTGAGGGGAAATCGGAAGAGGCGATTCGCCGCAGCTGGCAAGCGGAATTGCAGCAGTACTTAAAGCGGCGCAGCCCCTATCTGCTTTATCCGGAATAGCCAATCCCATTGCATGAGCGCCCCGAAGCCAACGATTGCGCTCATGCAAGTAAATCAGAGGTTCCTCAGCGTTTTGCCACGCTCCGTTTGGAACCCTCCACTTGCTGTAAAGCGAGGCGCAGAAATCCGTTGGCCTGCGCCAGCGCTGCTTCAGCTGCGCTGCTGTCCAGACCACTGAGAATCACCATAATGGCCAGTTTGGCGTTGTGATCGCACTGGTTGAGAACCCGGTCGGCCTCTTCCAGAGAGACCCCGGTCGCTTCCATGACAATACGCCGGGTGCGACCGCGCAACTTGGCGTTGGTGGCTTTTACATCCACCATCAGGTTGTAGAAGCTCTTGCCGAGCCGGATCATGCTGGCGGTGGTCAGCATATTGAGCACCAATTTTTGTGCGGTGCCCGCTTTCATCCGTGTGGAGCCAGTGAGAATTTCGGGGCCCACTTGCGGCAGTATTTTGATGTCCGCTTCCTCGGCAATGGCAGCGGTGGCATTGCAGGAGAGGGCTACGGTGGTGCAACCGGTTTCGCGCGCGTAGCGCAGGCCGCCAATCACATAGGGAGTCCGCCCGCTTGCCGCAATGCCCACCACCACATCTTTACTGCTGAGGTCGATGCCCTTGAGATCGCGCTCGCCGAGGGCGGGGTTGTCCTCCGCTCCTTCCTGGGCGCGGTAAACAGCCTGTTCGCCGCCAGCGATAAGCGCGACAACCATCCCTTCCTCTACACCGTACGTCGGCGGGCACTCGGCGGCGTCCAGTATGCCGAGGCGGCCACTGGTGCCCGCGCCCATATAGACGAGGCGGCCGCCCTTCTTAAAGGCGTCGACAATGGCGTCTACTGCCTGTGCAATCTGTGGCAGAACCCGGTGCACTGCCAGCGGCACCTCCCGGTCGGCGGTATTGATTTTTTCCAGAATTGCCTCGGTGGGCAGCAGGTCGATATCCCGGGTATCCGGGTTGCTCGCCTCGCTGGTAAGACGGCTCAATTCCTGAATAAGATCTCGGTACATATTTGATTGATCCAAAATAAGAAAACCGAACAGTGGTTTCGGTTGGCTACTTTTCGCCGGACGCTTTGTCAGGCGTATTCCATATGCCGCTGCGCAAGGGCACAGGCCCCATCGAGGGAAGTTCCCTTTGGCGGTACCAGTCGCGCTCTCAGGTCATCGGACAGAAACGGGCGCATCTTGTCAGCCAGGCCTCCGAGCAGCGTGATCGGGAGTTCGTCGTCGTCGCTGGCGGCGCGAATGAGGCGCTCTAGGTCAACGGCGGTCTTGCGGACGATTTTCTGCGCCAGTTGGCAGTGGGGCAGGTGTTCGAACACCACCGGAGCCAGGGCGGCGTACTCCCGTGAGCCGGCGCGCTGCAGCCAGGGCAGGATCGAGGCGCGCTGGCTGCCGACCTGTTGCATGATATGGCGGCACAGGTCACTTTTCGCATCGCCGTGCAAATCCAATTCCCACAATAGGCTGCGCACTGCGCTTTTCCCAATGGCCGCGCCGCTGCCCTCGTCCCCGACAGCCAGGCCCCAGCCGCCGAACTGGCGGATGCCGCCGTCTTTGTTCAGGCGCATGGCCACAGAACCGGTGCCGATGGCGACCATGACAATGGGCTCACCTGCGCCCGCACCGAGCAGGGAAGTCTGCGCATCGGAAGTAACGATGACACTGGCGAATCCCAGGGATTCTAGCCGGCCTTTGAGTTGCGCGGCGGCGGCCGGATTGCCTGCACCGGCCACCCCGCAGGCAATGGATACCTGCTCGGGCGCGGCGCCGCGCCGGGTCAACAGCTCCCGGCACAGGTCGAGAATATTGGCAATGGCACCGGGCAGATCTTGACTCAGAGAGCTGGCACCGGAGCGGATTTCCAGGGGCATGGCATCGCCGCCGCCGAAGCGGGCCAGGGTTTTGGTGGCGCCGCCATCTATCCCGATAAAGTATCCGGTCATGCGCCGGCCTCCTCCTGCGGCTCGCCGGCCATCTCGGGCTCAGGAGAGCCCAGGCAGCAGACGGCGAAGGAAATGGCCGCACCTAGGCACAGTTGCCATGTGAACGCCATAGCGGCAGGGGGTTCCGCACCGGTGAGCGCGCTGATTATCCAGGGCTGTTGTACCAGGGTGACAAGGAATCCCGCTGCCAGCGCGAAGGTGACGCTGGTGCTGTTGCCGCGTTTGGTAAAGAGCACAGTGAAGAACACACCCAGCAGGCCGGAGTAGGCAAACACCATCACCGACAGGGCAAAAGTGATCAAAGGCAGGTCACTGTATTGTTGCCAGTAATAGCACAGCACAGCCATACCGCCGAGGGCGAGCGCCAGTAAGGCCATGGACATACGCCCGGCAAAAACAAAGTGGCGCTCACTTTTTTTGATGCCGCGTTTTTTCAACCAGCCGCGGTAGAGATCCTCGGTCAGTACGCTGGCCATGGAATTGAGGCTGGAATTTAGTGTGGAGAGGGCCGCGGCCACAACGCCGATGGTGACTAATCCGCGCAACCCTTGGGGCATTTCGTTGAGCACATAGTGCATAAAAACAGTGACGTCGCTGCCGCTGGGGGGCGTCGCTGATACACCGCCCATCAGGTCCGGGCGCTGGTAGAAGATAAAGAGCAGCATACCGATAGCCATAAAAACAGCCATCACCGGAATAACCATTACCACCGAAAGAAGCATGGCTCTGGCGCCTTCTCCGGGGGTCTTGCAGGTAAGTAGGCGCTGGCTGGCATCTTGATCCAGTCCCAGTGTGGCGAAGTGCAGTAAGACAAAGCCGGTCAGAATGGACCAGACGTTGAAGGGATCGCTGAAATCCCAGTGCCAGTCGACCAGTTCCAGCTTGGAGGCCTGGCCCTGCGCGGGGCTCTGCAATGCCGAGAGTATTTGCGGCAAATCCGCGGGGATTTGCCAGAGTAGCACGGCCATCACCACAATGGCCGCACCCACGTAAATCGCGCACTGCAGCGCATCGCTCTGGATCACTGACCGCACACCGCCGAGAAAAGTCTGCAACAGCCCCGCCAAGCTCAGGATCAGCACCGCGAGCACTACGTGACCGGCATCAATATCGTTGAACAGGATCATCGACACGGCGATGGCAGCCATATAGAGTCGGGCGCCACTGGCGAAAACACGCCCGATCAAGTACATAGCTCCGGCTTGCTGCTTGGCACTTTCGCCAAAACGGAATTGCAGCAATTCGTACACCGTTGTTACCCGCAGGGCATAAAAGCGGGGGATTAGTAAGCGGGCCGCGGCAAAGGCCGCGAGTACCGCGCCCAGGTTGGTAAACAGATAACTCAGATCTCCGCTGTAGCCGAGGTCGGGGCCGCCGAGAAAGGTGGCCGCTGACTGGGTGGTGGCAAGGGTGGAAACGGCTACCATCCATACCGGCATGGAATTATGTGCAAGAAAATAGTCGCGGCTGTCGGACGTTTTCTTGCGGCTGAAATAGTAGCCACTGGCGGCCAGTAATCCGGCGTAGAGGGCGAAAATCACCCAGTCGAGAGTGGTGAGTTGCAATTCCATTAAAGGGAGGTCCTGAGTGCGCTTTCCTGTGGTGATTCGGAATCGGCCACGGATTATTTTACTGATTTATTCCTAAAAATTCTTGCTATTGTTATCATTTATTCCTCGGCAGGTCAAAGAGTTTGCGCTCGGTCACCTCTGGCCCGCAACAGCTTTGCTGACCACGGGAACTGTTTTTGGGGAGGGGATTATGGGAGCGATTGCTCAGATTCGGGCGATGCGCGGCTCTATGTCAAATCACGAGCGGCGCATAGCGGACTACATTCTGGCCAATATCGAAGGGGTGCGCAGCTTATCTTCGAAAAATCTGGCTGACCAAGTCGGGGTCTCGCAGTCCAGTGTGGTTAAGTTCAGCCAGAAACTCGGCTTTCGCGGTTATACGGATCTCAAATTGTCGCTCACCGAAGCACTGGCGCGGACATCGCTGCTGCCCAAAGCCATCCACGGCGACATCGCTGTGGACGATCAGCTCGGAACGGTGGCGCAGAAGCTGATTGCCCGCAAAACGGTATCCCTGAATGAGACCCTGGCTGTCAATCGGGAGGCGCTGTTGCTGGAGAGCGTCAATCTGCTCGCCGAGGCGGACAGAATCGTTCTGGCGGGCGTCGGTGCCTCGTCTCTGGTGGCCAAGGATTTCGCCTTCAAACTGATGAAACTGGGCAAGTCAGTCCTGGCCGAAAGCGATACACATGTACAGGTTGCGAATGCCGCGACTTTGGGGAAGGGCGACCTCGTCTTCGCGATTTCCGAATCCGGCTTGACCCGGGAGGTGATCCGGGTGGCGGAAACCGGATTAAAGCGGGGGGCGGAGGTGGTTTCTCTCACCCGCTTTTCACGCAATCCTCTGGTGGATATCGCCCGGGTCAATCTGTATTGCGTGGCCGATGAGGCGGGAGCGCGCAGTTCCTCGATATTGGCGCGAACCGCCCAGCATATGGTGACGGATCTGCTGTTTATCCTCGTATCGCAGCGGGATGAGCGGGCGAAAGATCTGTTCGAGCGCAGCCGAGAAGCCGTGGAGGTACTGAGGCGCTGATACGCCGCTATTCTCTTTCCCCGGCGGTGCCCGTGCACTTGCTGCTTCCCTGAGCTGTGGAGGCACGGGTAAACCCTGCGCGAAACCGCGATCGCCCCCCCCCCGGCTGGTGCGCCCCAAACCAGTGGCGACCCTCGTGCAGGGTCATGCGAATTTCTCAGGGCTTTCCTATACCATAAGTAGCCTTTGAAACTTGCCCGTTGCGCCTGAATGAAAAGAAAAGGGGGCCCGACTTGCACAACTTCTGGCTCGCAGAAATCCTGCTCGCCCTGGCCGCCGCGCTGGTCGCCAATCAATACTGGGTCATCGACCGCGAGCACAGCCGGCCCCCGGCACTGCTGATTGTTGCCGCTTTGGTTTGCCTGTCTCTGGCCGCTGGCGTCGGCGCTTACCGCTACGGCATAGATCCCGGAATCACACAATTGCACCGCGTCCTATCGCAATTGTCCGCTTATGTCACCTTTCCGCTGATTGGCCTCGGACTTCTGTGGGGGCGCCTGGGGCTGCCGAAGGCCCGCGGTAAGCGTGCGCCGGCCTATGGGGTTTTGGTACTTGTGGTGGGATCCGCGCTGATTGTGGCGGAAGCCGGGTCACTGCCGCCGCGGCTGGTGGGCAGCCTGTTTTCCGCGCTTGGCCTGACCTTCTGGCTGCTGGTGGCGGTATGGGAGCTGATTTTCCCGCGCAGCTTGCGGCGGCCACTGGCTTTGATTCTTATCTCGGGTGCGTTGCTGGTCATTCTGGCCGGGGCAGTAGTTGGAACCGATGCGACACGCGTCCTGGGGGTTGCCCGCATGAACTGGTTCCATCTCTGTCTGGCTGCGGGTGCGTTGGCGTTACTCTGTGCCCGCCCAATCTTTATCTGTGGGAGAAGTGAAAGTGAGTGAACGATTGCAAGCGGACTGGCTCAGCCGCACCGACAGCGGTGCGCTCTATGGCGAGCCGGGCCTGGAATTGCTAAAGGTGCAGACGCGCCTGTGCCGGGCGGTAATCGCAGTACAGGGTGCGCAGCTGCTGGAATTCCAGGCTCAGGGCCGCGAGCCGCTGCTGTGGCTCAGCCCCCGGGCGCAGTTTCGGGAGGGCAAGCCGGTGCGCGGCGGTATCCCCCTGTGTATGCCGTGGTTTGGTGTCAACCGGCGGGATCCAGCCAAGCCCAAGCACGGGCTGGTGCGCAACGCCCCCTGGCAGCTGTCGGGAGCGCGGGCGCTGCCGGATGGCGAAGTTGAGTTGGTGTTCACTTACGATCACGCTGGTAACGTACTGTTCAGTACGCCCTTTTTCTGTGAGGTTACCATGGCCCTGGGGCGTGGGCTGCGATTGCAGCTGGCGTTGCAGAACCGAGGTGCCGAGCGCACGGAATTCAGCTGGGCCTGGCACACTTATTTTCCGGTTGAAGAGTTGTGCAAAGTAGAAGTCCGCGGGCTGGAGGGTTGCGAATATCTGGATAACACCCGCGATCTACAGCGGTTTACTCAGGAGGGAGCACTCACTTTCTCCGGCGAAGTGGACCGTATTTACGAACAAGCGCCGGAACGGCAGCAGATTCTCACCCGTGCCCCGATCGAGGCGCGCAGTGAAAATTGCCACAGTGTGATCTGTTGGAATCCGGGGGCGGAGATGGCCGAGACCCTGGAGGATGTGGGCGAGCATTACCGGGAATATGTCTGTGTGGAACACGGCAATGCCTTTTCCCACAGCTGGCAGTTGGAACCCGGGGCCATGGCGCGGGCGTCGCTGCACCTGCAGCGTTAGGGCATCGATAAATGCGCGCGGACGCTGTGGTGGATTCCGCAAATGCATGGATACATCCCTGTATCCGCGGCGTTTGGAAAATCAGAAAAAAGTGTGGCTGTCATCGGGAAAGACGCCGCTCTTGACGTCTTCGGCGTATTTGCGCAATGCGCTGGGAATATCGCCCGCTTCCTTGAGGAAATTCTTGGAAAACTTGGGCGGTTGCTCGGTAAGGCCAAGAATGTCATTAATCACCAGAACCTGGGCGTCGGTATCCCTGCCAGCACCTATGCCGATAGTGGGCATGGAAACCGATTCGGTAATACGCTTGGCCAGCGCCGCCGGCACACACTCCAGTACCAGCAGATCCGCACCCGCCTCGTCTAGCTGCGCGGCGTCATCGAGGAGCTGTCCGGCCGTGTCTTCGTCGCGCCCCTGTACGCGGTAGCCGCCCAGTTTGTGTACCGACTGGGGTGTTAGACCCAGGTGTCCGCACACCGGGATACCGCGGTCGGTGAGCATTTTCACGGTTTCCGCCAGCCAGGCTCCACCCTCGATTTTCACCATGTGTGCGCCCGCCTGCATAATGCGGGTAGCGTTGACCAGCGCCTGCTCTGGCGTGGCGTAAGTCATAAACGGCATATCCCCCATGATTAGGGATTTTTTGTTGCCGCGCGCCACCGCTTCCACGTGATAGATCATCTGCTCCATGGTGACCGGAATAGTGCTGTCATAGCCGAGCACTGTCATGCCGAGTGAGTCGCCCACCAACAGAGCTTCCACACCCGTGCGCTGCGCCATGGCGGCCATGGGCGCATCGTAGAGAGAGACCGTAATAAATTTTTCTCCGTCCGCTTTCATCTTGCGGAGCGTTTGTACGGTAATCGGTTTTTCCAGTTCTGTTGCTGCGTACATTTCAGTATCCCGGGTTGTAATAGTGGCGGCCGCTGGTGATGGTGAGCATATATTCCACTAGCTGGCGGTAGTCTTCAGGGCGATCGACGATATCGATATCCGCGCTGTTGACGATCAGTAGCGGCGCCTGGTCATAGTAGTGGAAAAAGTTTGTGTAAGCTTCATTGAGAGAGGCCAGGTATTCGTTGCTGATCGCGCGCTCTGCGGCGATGCCCCGATTGCGGATGCGCTCTTGCAGAACATCGAGCGGCGCCTGCAGATAAACCACGAGATCCGGTTTGGGCGCCTGCAGTGTCAGATGCTGGTAGACCTGTTCGTAGAGCGCCAGCTCATCGGCATCCAGGGTGACTTCGGCAAACAGCTGGTCTTTGTCGATCAGGAAATCAGAAACGCGTACCGGTTTGAAAAGGTCGTCCTGGCGCAGTGCCTGTATTTGTTGCGAGCGCTGCAACAGAAAGTGAAGCTGGGTGGGCAGGGCGAAGCTTTTCGGGTCCTGGTAGAAGCGTTCGAGAAAGGGATTGTCTTGGGGCTGTTCGAGCAGTGTGTCGTAGTTAAAGGTCGCGGCCAGCTTTTTTGCCAGGGTGGTTTTACCCACGCCGATATTGCCTTCCACGGCAATAAACCTGGGTAGGGTTTTGCCGGTAATGACCGGCTCGTGAGGGTGGCTTTCGCCGCTGTCGATGACCACTGGGTAAACTCCTTTATTTTTTTCGCCGCCGCTGTTTCGCGGGGCCGGTGGCCGCGATGGGCGCTTGAACTGCCAGAGCAATGGCTCGCCGGCGGCGGCCGCCTCTGCAATCTTCACAAATCCCGGGTGTCAGATTTTCTCCAGGCGGTTAGGCGGACACCGTTGTAACAATGTCTGTATGGATTCTCCCGACGGCAGTTGCAGATCCGGCTCCAGTTCCGCTAAAGGTAGCAGCACGAAATTGCGCTCGGCCATGCGCGGGTGCGGGACCTGCAGACGCGGCTCGTCTATCCGCTGCGGGCCGAAGAGTAGTATATCCAAATCGAGAGTCCGGGCACCCCAGCGCACAGTGCGCTCGCGGCCCTGGGCATTTTCGATACGCTGCAATTGCTCGAGCAGTTGCAATGCCGCCAGTTCGGTTTCGAGCTCTGCCACGGCGTTGATATAGTCAGGCTGGTCGCCGGGCCCCACTGGCGCACTGCGGTAAAAACTGGAACAGCGCAACAGTTCTGTTTGTGGGATTTTGGCGATGGATGCCAGTGCATGGCGCAACTGCTGTATGGGCTCGGCGAGATTGCTGCCGAGCCCGATAAATACGCGTTCCATTTACTCTGCCGTCCTGGGGCGCCGGCGGCGTCCGCCCCGGGAGCCGCGCCTGCGTCGGCTACCGTTGCCGCGTTGCAATTTGCGTGTCATTTCCTGGCGCCCTTCTTCGTCGGCCTGCTGAAACGCAGCCCACCATTGGCCGAGGCCGGGGGCCAGTTCTCCGGATTCCTCCCGCAACAGCAGGAAGTCATAGGCGGCGCGGAAACGCGGATGTTCACTCAGGCGCTGGGCGCGGTTGCCGTTGCGCTGCGGCAGGCGCAGCTGCAAATCCCAGATTTCTCGCATCGGTATAGAGAAGCGCTTGGGGATGGCGGTGTGTGCCAGTTGCGAGCTGGTAACTTTTTGTGCGGCCTGGGCCAGGGCCGGCACTGGCGGCGTACCCTGGCTTTCCAGGTGCTGCTGTTCCGCTATAACTGCGGGCCACAGTAGTGCCGCGTACAAAAAGGCGGGGGTAACGCGCAGGTCATCGCGGATACGCTGGTCAGTGTTGCGCAGTGCCAGACGGGTCAGCGCCAGCGCCACCGGGTCTTCCAGCAGAGCTGCGTTGTTCGGAAACAGGTGGTGCCACAACTGGTAGTGGTGGAGCAGTTCGAAGGTGCGCTCCCCATGGCCACTCATCAGTAGTTTGAGGACTTCGTCGAACAGCCGTGCGGGCGCGATATTGCGCAGTAGTGGTGCCAGATTTGCCAGTGGTGCGGCTGTTTTATCTTCGATCTTAAATTCCAGCTTGGCGGCGAAACGCACCGCGCGCAGCATTCGCACAGGGTCTTCTTTGTAACGGGTGGCGGGATCGCCGATGGTGCGAATTAGCCGTTCTTTGATGTCTTGTACACCGCCGGTGTAGTCGTGGATCGCGAAACCGTCGGTGGTGTAGTAGAGGGCGTTGATGGTGAAATCGCGGCGCATGGCGTCGCTTTCCAGGTCGCCGTAGACATTGTCGCGCAGCAACATGCCCTGCTCAGACTGCAGTGCCTCGTGTTCCTCGCCATCTTTGTGGTGACCGCGGAAGGTGGTGACTTCGATGACTTCGCGGCCGATGCGGGCGTGCAGTATACGGAAACGGCGGCCGACAATGCGCGAGCCACGGAACAGCGCCTTGGCCTCTTCCGGGGTGGCATCGGTGGCGACGTCGAAATCTTTGGGATGCTTGCCCAGCAGCAGGTCGCGCACGCCGCCGCCCACAATATAGGCCTGGAAGCCGGCCTCCTGTAGGCGCTTCATCACCGTGAGGGCGGCACGACTGATATCGCGGCGGGAGATATTATGGTCATTGCGGGCGATAACCCTCGGGCCCGGATTGGCCGGCTTGCGCCAGCGCTTGATACTTCTGATCAGGGTATTGAGCATACGGCTGTCTGTCTTGACTTCTGCCAAAGGCGTTTGGCTGGAAAGGCCCTGGCGCAATCCGATGACTTTGTGGTGTGGGTGCGGCAGGCCCAGGCGGGTCGCATTCTATCACAGGGACTGATGGAAGCTCAGGCACGACAGGACGCCCGCAAAGGCAGGGAGTGGCAATAGCTCGTGCCATACATAAGGAAAAGAGAAAGGAAGGGTGGGAATTATTCTTATTGGTTATGAAGGCAGCGGCTTCCTTGCGCTCTCAATTCGCTGTCTAGCGAACACCCTCTCCCAGGTACAATCAGTCAGTTTGTAACGCGCTTGTCGTTATTTTTGTTGTCTTCTGCTTATTTTTATTATTTATTGTTGTTTTCCTTTCGGTTTTGGTCCCTGTTTGCTTTTATTGTCGACCGCCCCGTTATTTTTATTGTGATTCGCCCGCTTATTGTAAGTAATTATTAAGGCTTAACAGGTTATTTATTTTTATTCTTGGCTGCTTTTCTTATTTTTACTAAGTAGAAAGCATTTAGTGTGCCAACTTTAAAAAGTCTTTATAAATCAATGAGTTACAAAATTTACATATTTTTTCACGCCGCAGCGGATAGATTTTGCGTTACGGATGTCGCCGAAGGTGTTACTTGGGTAGGGGTGGGGTAACACTCTCAGTGCAGGGCAGACTTATCCGTCAGGACTTTGGTGCCGATGCGCCGGGGAAGGGACCTTGGTGTGTGCGATGCGCCCACAGGGGCGCAGGGGAAAAATGGTGGTAGGTTGTTAGGAGGCTTCAGCGGTAGCGGCCCGGCGGGTTTTCTTGCGCGGTATGCCCAGCTTCTGGCGGCGTTCCCACAGGCACTTGCGGCTGATACCCAATTTCTTTGCCAGCTCCGTCTCGCTCATGGTGTCCTGGTGCTCTATCACAAAGCGGGCGAAATAGTCTTCCAGGGACAGGTCTTCACGGGGGTCTGTGTGCAGGCTGCGCGGGCGCCGCTCCGGGTCTGCTTCTTCTATCGGCACGAGGTCGAGGTCGATATCCAGGGTGCGGTGGTCAATTTCTGTACTCTTGGCGTCGGTCAGGATCACCGCGCGCTGTATCGCATTCTCCAGTTCGCGCACATTGCCCGGCCAGGTGTAAGTGGTTACTGCCTGTACCGCTTCCGGTGACAATTTCAGGGCAGGGCGGTCCAGGCGGGCACAATACTTCTCTAGCAGGTGCTCTGCGATCGCCAGTACATCTTTGCCCCTTTCTCGCAGTGGGGCCAGTGTTACTTGCACCACATTGATGCGGTAGTAGAGGTCTTCGCGGAATTTGCGCTCGGCGGCCAGCTGGCGCAGGTTGCGGTGGGTGGCCGCAACCAACCGCACATCCACCTTGCGGGATTCCACCGCGCCGATGGGGCGCACCTCGCCTTCCTGCAGTACCCGCAGCAGGCGGGCCTGGGCTTCCAGGGGCAGCTCGCCGATTTCGTCAAGGAACAGGGTGCCGCCGTCGGCGGCGGCCACCAGTCCCTCGCGGGCGGTCTGGGCGCCGGTGAAGGCCCCTTTTTCGTGGCCGAACAGCTCCGCCTCGATCAGTGTCTCCGGAATCGCCGCACAGTTGACGGAGATGAGTGGCTTGTCGGCACGCCGGCTCTCCGCGTGGATAGCGCGGGCCACCAGCTCCTTGCCGGTGCCGGTTTCGCCGTGCACCAAAACGGTGGCATCGGTCGGTGCGACTTTGTGGATGCGGTCGTAGAGACCGCGCATTACCGCGCTGTCGCCGATCATGCCGGAGACAGTGCGGCCAGACGTTTTGTTTTCCGAAGCCTGGGCACGGTTCTGCTCGGCCTTGCCGATTACACGGCGCACGGTGGCGATCATCTCGTCGTGGTCAAAGGGCTTGGCGATGTAGTCCGTCGCGCCCATACGCATGGAGTCCACGGCGGATCTCAGGCTGGCGTAACTGGTCATAATCAGCACCGGCACGTCGCCTGCCACCTTCAGCAGGTCGGTGCCCGGGGCGCCGGGCAGGCGGAGGTCGGAGATAATCAGGTCGATTTCACTGAGGCGGTATTTGGTGGTCGCCTCGCGTACAGAACCGGCTTCGCTGACCTTGTAGCGGTGCCGCTCCAGCAGTTTGCGCAGCGCCGTTCGAATAATGGCTTCATCTTCGACGATCAGGATGTGGCTCATGTGTTACGCCTGGTTACAAAACGCTCAGGGGGGTTCTAGTTTTACCCGTGGGGCGTTTCTATGCAACCCATTAGGAGTGGGCACGGGAAAATCGATTCCGGGAAGAGGCTGGCTGAGCCCGGTTTAGCCGGGCTCTGGTGTCTCCTCTTGTGCCCGCTCTTGCATAGGCAAATGCACCACGAATTTCGCCCCGCGCCCCGTCTCTGGGTTTGCGGGACTCACCAGCTCCAGCTGGCCGCCGTGTTCCTCTACGATGCTGTAGACCATCGCCAGGCCCAGGCCGGTGCCCTCGCCGGGTTCCTTGGTGGTGAAGAAGGGCTCCAGGATGCGGTCCCTGTGCTCAGGGGGAATGCCGGGGCCGTCGTCGGTCACCGAGATCTTGACAGCGCCGCCCTCAACGCACCCGTCGATACGAATGTGGCCTCCATCGGCGCTGACGTCGCGGGCATTGCTGAGCAGGTTGATGAACACCTGGATCAGGCGCTGATTGTCACCGGGCGCCATCAGGTCCTCGGGCACTGCGTTGTCGAAAGTCACCTGGGCCTTGTCCCGCTGCAGGGACAGCAGTTGCACCGCCTCTTGCACGCAGGCGTGGAGATCCACAGGCGCGCGCTCGCCGACACTGTCGTGGCTGCCGCTGTGGGAGAAGTTCACCAGTGAGTGGACAATGCGGCTGATACGCTGAGTTTGGCTCAGTATCTGATCCGCGGTGTCGCGCACCGCGGGGCTGTCGGATTCGAACTGGAGGTTTTGTGCCAGGCAGGCAATGCCGGTCACCGGGTTGCCCACTTCGTGCGCCACACCGGCGGCGAGACGGCCCACCGAGGCCAGCCTTTCGCTGTGGATCAGCTCCTGTTCGAGAATTTGTGTCTCGGTGATGTCTTCGAGCAGCAGCATTTGTGCGTCTCCGCGTTCGCTGCGCGCCCGCCCGCCCCGGCCGCGCTTCTTACGGCGTGTTTTGTGCAGGTTCAGCCAATGGCTGTTGCCGTCGATGCTCACCTGTTGTTTGAAGCGGCTCGCATCGGTGGATTTGGCGAATTCGGTCAAAAGCGTGCGCCAGGGCTCGGCGAGGTATTCCAGCTTGGAGCCGAGCACCTCGCCGGCGGCGATGCCGGTCAGGTCGGCCATGGCGTAATTCCACAGCAGTATTTCGCCGTCGCGGCCCAGGGAACAGGCAGCGAGCGGCAGTTCTTCCAGCATCTGTCGGTGGTAGAGGCGCAGATTGTTCAGTTCCGCGGCCAGGCCGGTGAGCTGATTTTTGTAGCGGGATAGGCGGGTCTCTATCAGGTGGATGTCTTTATTGGCGGGCTGGCCGCTGTCCTTGAAGGGGAAGTGGCGGTCGATGATTTGTCCCGCCAGCACTCGCCCCAGCAGACCGGAAAGATTGGCTTCCAGTTTGTTGCGCAATTGGCGCAGTGCGTAGGGGCGGCGCTCGTCATCGGGCAGGTTGAGCTGGCGCAGGGCGCGGTTGACCTCCTGTGTGGCGGTGGCGGCACCGAGGCTCTCCGCCAGGCGCAAGCGGAAGTCCGCCGCGGACTCCACGTCCAGTTCCAGTCGCAGTGCCTGGGCCAGGGTGTCGTCGCTGCACAGGTCCGCCGCGTATTGCTCAAGACTGCTGCTGCGGGTGAGCAGGGACAGGCCGACAAACAGCAGCACATTCAGCGCCAGAGACAAGGTGGTGACCTGGGTCCAGATAGACATCCCCAGGGGCAGGCGCAGTTCGGTGCCGGGTAGGGTAATACTGTTGATACCGAAGATGGAGGGCAGTAGCAGACCGCCGGCCCAGATCAGCATGCCGGCCACCAGGCCGCCGATAAAGCCGCGCCGGTTGCCGCGTGGCCAGTGAATCACGGCGAATATCCCGGGCAGGAACTGCAGGGAGGCGATAAATGCCAGCAGTGCCAGATCGGAAAGCGACAGGCGATTGCCCAGCAGCAGATAGAAGCCGAACCCTGCCAGGAAAAGCGCTCCCACCAGTGAACGCCGCAACCACACCAGTTGGCGGTACATATTGTCTTCCGAGTGCCAGCGGGTGCCCGGCAGGAGCCACTGGTTCATCACCATGGTGGACAGCGCCAGGGTCATCATTACCAGGGCGCCGGTGGCGGCGGAAAGGCCGCCGATAAACGCCAGAATCGTCAGCAGCGCAGAGTCGCTGGTGCGCGGCACCGCGAGCGCGAAGTACTGCACCGGCTCGGAGACACCGAGTGCGAATCCGGCCCACATAATGGGAAAGATCGGCAGTGCCATCAACAGCAGGAAGAGCGGGAAACCCCAGCTGGCGTGGCGGAGAGTCTGTGCTGTTGGCCGCTCCGCCACGCTCAGATAAAAGATGTGCGGCATGGCCACGGCAGTGGCGATAAATACCAGCAAAAGCGTGTGGGAGGACCCCTGTTGAATTGGAGTGTACAGCAGTTGCTGCATGTCGCTGTTGTGCGCCAGCCACTTGTCCAGCTCGCCGAAGCCGCCGAATACTCCGTAAATCGCGTAGGCCCCTACCGCCAGCAGTGCCACCACCTTGACCACCGATTCCAGCGCCATGGCGCTCACCAGTCCCGCGTGGCGGTCACGGGTGGTGCCGTACATGCTGGTGAAAACGGTCAGCAACACACAGTAGAGAAAGGCGATTAGGTTTTTGCTGGTAACGCCGCTTTCCGGCAACGCCAGGGCGGCGACACTGTCTTGCGACAGCAGTGCCAGTGTCTCTGACACCGCCTGTATTTGCAGTGCGATCAGGGGCAGGAGTGCCAGCAGCATAAACAGGGTGGAGAGGGTGCCCGCCAAGCGGCTGTGGTAACGGAATACGAGTAGGTCCGCAGGAGAGGTCAGTTGATAGCGCTGGCAAAGTCGCGCAAGGGGTTCCAGGGCCACCGGTGCAAAGAGGAACATCCCTCCGGTGCCCAGGTAGTAGGCCAGAACACCGTAGCCATACTGTCGGGCCAGGTCGACGATACCGTAGTAGGTCCAGGCGGACAGGGATACGCCGAGGGAGAGTACATACACCAGCGGGTGGCGCATCCAGTGCGAGGGCAGCCAGCCCTTGGAGGAAGCAAAGGCAACGAAAAACAAGGTGGCTATATAGACCACACCGATCAGGGCGATGTGCGCGATCTCAAAGCTCATCGGACTTGCGCCTCATCTGCACGACCACCGCCAGAAGAATCAAAATGAACCACAAAATAAAGGGGCGGTACCAGGCGCCGGAGGGGTTGATCATCCAGGTGAAAACGGTTGGCGAAAACACATAGCCCACCAGCACCAATAGGATTAACAGAGTGCGGTTGGTCATGGGATGCACCGGAACTGGATACACAGACACGGGGCCTCGGCGCTGGTCCAAAGCGGACGCGATTTGGCGAATGGGATGGCAATGCCAATCGTTGCCATAGGGCGCTGCTTCCTTCTGTCTGTTGAGGGCAGAAGATGTTAATGGGCGCCAGGTGTCGGAGTAAACCTGTGTTGGGCTTCTCTTCACTGCGCCAGGGCCTTTATCGCCGGAAAGCGATGGAATCAGGGGGCGTGATTTGGCGGTTCCGCAAATCCACCTGATGGCGCTGCCAGCGGGCCGCGGCCCAGTGGAGGATGTGCTCCGGGCTTTCGCCTTCTATGCCTCGGGGGAGGTGGAAGCCGAGAAATGCCAGCGCCGCGCTCAGGTTGTCCGCTGCCTTGTGGTCGTCTATTGGCGGAGCATGGTTTTGTTTGCTGAGCTTCTGGAGACCTCCGGGGCCCATCACCAGGGGCAGGTGGCCGAATTGGGGTGGTGTGGCGCCGAGTAGGCGGAACAAGCGCTGCTGGGCGCCAGTGGTGTCCAGCAGGTCTGCACCGCGCACCACGTGAGTCACCCCCTGATCGATATCGTCCGCTACCACTGCCAGTTGGTAGGCGTAGAGGCCGTCGCGGCGCTTGAGAATGGTGTCTTCGCGTATCTGTTGGCGCAATTGACCGCGCCAGATATCGTGAAACTGTTCCTCGCCGCCGGCGCACACAAGGCGCAGGGCGGCTGGACTGGAACCGCCGCAGCGCGCGCGGCAGCCACTGTTGTCGTGACCGCCATTGCGGCGTATCTGACTGCGAGAGCAGTGGCAGGGGTAGAGGAGCTTCCGCGTCCTGAGCTCCGTCAGTATCTCTTCGTAGAGTGCGTGGCGGCGGCTCTGCCATTGGAGTGGGCCGTGCCAGTGCAGTCCATGGGCTTCCAGGGAGTGCAGAATACGCTCCGCCGCGCCGGGTTCTTCCCGCGGTGGGTCCAGGTCTTCCATTCGCACCAGCCACCGACCGCCGTGGGCAATGGCATCCAGGTAGCTGCCCAGGGCGCAGACCAGAGAGCCGAAGTGCAGCGGTCCGGTTGGAGAGGGTGCGAAACGGCCGATGTAGGTGGGGGCGTTCAAGTGTGGCGCAGTGATGAGTTGACTAAGGGTGGGAGTGTGGTCCTCGGTGAAGGGATTGGATTGCAGGCCTCCCGGGGCTATGTCCAGCCCCGGGGCCGGGCCTATCCTCCGGGATTACCCGGAAATCTGCTTCTCCTTTATTTCCGCCAGGGTCTTGCAGTCCACGCACAGGGTAGCTGTGGGACGCGCTTCCAGGCGGCGGATGCCGATCTCCACGCCGCAGGCCTCGCAGAAACCGTACTCGTCCTGATCGATCAGTTCGAGCGTGGCGTCGATCTTTTTGATCAGCTTGCGCTCGCGGTCGCGGGTGCGGAGTTCCAGGCTGAACTCTTCTTCCTGGCTGGCACGGTCGGCCGGGTCCGGGAAGTTGGCAGCCTCGTCTTTCATGTGGGAAACGGTGCGGTCCACTTCCGCCATCAATTCTGCTTTCCAGGCCAAGAGCAAATTGCGGAAATGCTCCTGCTGCTTCTCGTTCATATACTCTTCGCCTTTAGTCTCTTTATAAGGCTCCAAGCCGTGCAGAGAATCGGGGTTCGCAGCAGTTCTGGGCATAGTCGTTGCCTCTCTTTACTATTCGGGCCCTCGTTTATGGGGGCTCTACCAGCATATTCAATCTAGCCTAGTCCGCAATCGTCCGGGGTGTGTACTTTTTAACCCCTTCAACCGGAGCACGATGGCAGGCTATTCCTTTTCTGGTGCCAGTGGCCCTGGCGACCGAGGGCGAAGAAGCTACCAAATCTCTTCAGCCGGCGCCACAAAATGTTGGCCGTGGACTTGTATCCGGCTTCCCGGGTATTTTGTGGCGTTCAAATAGTCATTTTAGGTCGTACCGTGAAGCTTGATCCCCCGCTACAGCAGGCGACTTTGCTGCGCCGCTATAAACGTTTTCTCGCCGATATCGAGACCCCGTCCGGCGAGATTTTCACCATTCACTGTCCCAATACCGGCTCGATGAAGAACTGCTGGGTGGAAAACAGCCCCTGCTGGTATTCGGATTCCGGCAACCCCAAGCGCAAGTATCGCCACACTCTGGAGGTCACCACCACGCCGGAGGGCGCCCTGGCCGGAGTGAATACGGGGCGCGCCAATGCGCTGGTGGAGGAGGCCATTGTCGGCGGCACTGTCGTTGAGCTGGCGGGGTACGACAAGTTGCGCCGGGAGGTGCGCTATGGCGATGAAAACAGCCGTATCGACCTGCTGTTGTCCGGGCCGGAAGGGGAGTGCTATGTGGAGGTGAAGAATGTGACCCTGGCCGAGGGCGGCCGCGGTCTTTTCCCCGACGCGGTCAGCAGTCGCGGTGCCAAGCATCTGCGGGAGTTGCAACTCCTGGCCGGAAAAGGGGTGCGGTCTGTGCTCTTCTACTGCGTACAGCACACAGGTATCGAATCCGTGGAGGCCGCGGCGGAGATAGACCCTGTCTATGCCGAGGCCCTGAAGGGAGCGGTGGCCGCGGGGGTGGAAGTGCTCGCTTACCGGGCAGCGATCAGCGCGGAGGAAATTGTCCTGACCGACGCCATCCCTTTTTTGTGTTAGGGCGTTGATACTCTCGTTTGAGAGGCGTAGCCGGTTGAGTGGCAGTCAGACAACGGAAAGGTAGGTCTGAGTGAAACGTATTTTTTCGTTTCGTGCCCCTGGGGAGCCTTTGGCCCCAGGGACGGTCAGTCCGCCATCAGTACATAGATGCCGTCGCGACCGTACTCTATTGGCACTGGTGTCAAAGCATCGCCGGCACAGGGGCCGGCAACACACTCGCCGGTTTCAATCTGGAAGAGGGCGCCGTGCGAGGCACACTGGATCAGGGCGCCGTCCGGGTCGAGGAATTGATCTTCCTGCCACTCCAGATTAATCCCGCGGTGTGGGCAGTTGTTCTTATAGGCAAAAACTTCGCCATTTTTCATTACCGCGAACACGTTGGCAGTGCCGGCGGCACTGTCGCCGAGGGAGAACCCCTTGGATTGGCCCTCGGTCAGCTCGCCGTGGCGGCAAAGGAGGTATTTCTGCATAGGTTGTTACTGCGTGCTTCCCCTCTGCCGTTGACAGCGGAGGGAGAGGTTAACCGGGAGCGGCCAGTGTAACGGATGCGCGGCGTTTTTTCCCCTCGCGTATCAGGCCGAGGGTGATCTTGTCGCCCGCGCGGTGATTTTCAAGCAGGTTCAGCAGATCGTCGTAGTTGCGGACCGGCTGACGGTCCACTTCCACGATGACATCCCCCAGTTGCCAACCGCCCCGCGGGGTGCGGTAGATACCGCGCAGGCCGGCCCGCTCCGCGGGCATTCCCGGAAGGGTGCGCAATACCGCTACGCCCTCGATACCGTAGCGGCTGGCCCACTGGTCCGGAAGCGACTCGATGCCCAGAACGGGGCGCACCAGGCGGCCGTGGGCGATCAGCTCCGGCACTATCTTTTTCACCGTGTCTACGGGAATCGCGAAGCCAATGCCCACACTGGCGCCGCTGGGGCTGTATATCGCCGTGTTGACGCCGATCAGGCGTCCGCTGGAATCCAGCAGTGGGCCGCCGGAATTGCCCGGGTTGATGGCGGCGTCTGTCTGGATCACATTGCGGATGGTGCGGTTGTTGGCGGCCTGTATCTCGCGTCCCAGGGCGCTCACCACGCCGGTGGTGAGGGTGGTGTCGAGGCCGAAAGGATTGCCGATCGCGAGTACCTTGCGCCCTACAGCCAGGTCTTTTGATGAGCCGGGTATCAGGGGTTTGAGCTGTTCTGGCGGGGCGTCGATTTTGAGTACCGCCAAATCCTTTTCCGGTGCGGAGCCCACCAGTTCCGCCGCCCATTCACTGCGGTCCTGCAGTGTGATGGTCACTTTGCGCGCGCCCTCGATCACGTGGAAGTTGGTCACCACGTGCCCCTGCTCGTCCCAGATAAAACCGCTGCCGGCGCCTTTGGGCACTGTGTGCAGGCGCAGGGTCCAGCGATCCCGCACCAGTGTTTCGTTGGTCACATAGACCACCGACGGGCTGGCGAAATTGAATACCTGCATGGTATTGCGCTCGTCATCGGTGGCGAAGTCCGGCACGGAAAGCGCGCTGGCGAGGGGGGGAAGTAGCAGTAGCGGTAGGGTCAGCAGCCAAGTTTTGAGCTTGTTCATGATTGCGGGTGCTGTTGGGAGTTCAAAGATTAACCCGGCGCGGGCGCCGGGCTAATGAGGTCGGTTTGGCAGCGCTTAGCGCAGACGGTTCTGCAGAGCCAGTATACGGTCTTCCAGCGGCGGGTGACTGGCCAACAGGCGGCCCATATTGCCGTAGATCCCGAAGGCTTTCATGTTGCTGGGCAGGGGTTCTTCGCGCCCCGTATCGGATTCCGCCTTGAGCCTTTGCAAAGCCGCAATCATGGAATGTGGGCTGGCGAGGGTGGCCCCGGCGGCATCTGCGCGGTATTCGCGACGGCGGCTGAACCAGGCCACAACGATCATTGCCAGGGCACCGAAGATGATGTCCATGATAATCGAAGTGACATAGTAGCCGATGCCAAGACCCTCTTCATTCTTCATCAGTACCCGGTCGACGAAGAAACCCACCAGCCGGGCGAAGAACATCACAAAGGTGTTTACCACGCCCTGGATCAGCGCCAGGGTAACCATATCGCCGTTGGCGACGTGGCCTATCTCGTGGCCGATCACTGCCCGCGCCTCGTCCCGGTTGAATCGCTCTAACAGGCCGGAACTGACTGCCACCAAGGCGTCGTTGCGGTTCCAGCCAGTGGCGAATGCGTTGGCCTGGGGCATAGGGAATATTCCCACGTCAGGCATACCGATACCGGCTTTCTGCGACAGCTCGCGCACGGTTTCCACCAGCCATTGTTCGTCGGCGGTGCGGGGTTGGTCGATGACCTGGGTGCGAGTGCTGATGCGGGCCATGGTCTTTGACATCAGCAGTGAGATAAAGGCGCCGCCGAAGCCGAAGATGGCGCACATGGTCAGGAGCGCCCCCATATTCAGGTCGACACCGTTGGCTTCGAGGATGCCCCCAATGCCCAGCAAATTAAATACGATGCCAACCAGAACCAAAACAGCTAGGTTGGTCAACAAAAAGAGACCAATGCGTAACATCGGCATTCTCCAACTTGTGATTTCTATGGAGAAGTCTAGATAGGGGTGGCGGCGCCGTTTTCAAGTTGGGTTGGCGCCGCGTGGTGTGATTCTGGGGTCAGTCGGAATTTTGCGCGGAGAGCAGGCGGTCGGCTTCATTCGCCAGGCGCTGCTTCAGGTCCGGGTCCAGGTCGTTCCAGTGCACGTCCAGCAGCGCGCCCTGAAGCGCATAGAGCATTACCCGGGAGGCGTTGATACCTCGATTGCGAATGCTGATAAAGGCTTCCACCGGGCCTACCCGGCGCAGATCATCGTAGGAGCGTATACCGATGGAGTGGAGTATATTAACAGAGGCGAGGCCCAGGTTTTTCAGTTTCAATAGCTCTGATTGACTCGGGTGCATGCAAGTTTTCCCTGACTAGTTGTACATCCTTGTTCCGGCGACATATCTTGCAGCCGCGCAAGTGAACATAGCATAAATCGAAAGTGGGCCAAACCGTCAGGAGTAAAGGTGTTGAGAGGTTTTAGATAAATTTCCGTGAACATAGCCGCCCGGCGGTTGTTTTTAAATTTAGGACCAACAAATCCGTGTTTTACCGAGACGTAAACGCGAACCAATAAAATTCTACTGTGAATTTGTTTTCAGTCCTGTGCTCCCACCGTATTTGATAAAGTGATGCGTACGGTTAGTCGCGTACAGCTTGTTTTAAATATTTTGCATGTCGGTGATTTTTGAATGTTGAGCGATGCTCTGAGGAGCGTGCTTTTCGGCCTAGGCGACGAGCACGTTATATGCGAGCCGCGATCCGGGCAGCTGATGCATCCCGAGGCGCTGCTCGCTTTCGAACGGCTTTGTGCCGATGCCCGCGCTGCCGGTTTCGATCCGTTGGTTGTTTCGGGCTTTCGCAGCTTCGAACGCCAGCGCACTATCTGGAATGCCAAGGCCAGAGGAGAGCGCCCGGTGCTCGACAGTCGCGGTCGCCCTCTCGACGTAACACAGTTATCGCCGCCGCAGACGGTATTCGCTATATTGCGCTGGTCGGCGTTACCGGGGGCCTCGCGCCATCACTGGGGGACTGATTTTGACGTGGTGGACGCCGCTGCCATGCCGGCGGGCTACCGACCTCAATTGACACCGCAGGAATTCGCTCACGACGGGCTTTTTGGGCCCTTTCACCACTGGCTCAGTGAACGTATTGCCGAGGGGCGCAGCCACGGTCTGTTCCGGCCCTACGCGGAGGATCGCGGTGGCGTGGCGCCGGAGCCTTGGCACCTCAGCTACGCGCCCCGCGCGCGCGAGTTGCAGCAGTTACTGACGGTGGAGCGGTTGAGTGAACTGGTGCGAAGCGATGAGCTGGAGTTGTGCGACAGTGTGTGCGCTTTGCTGGAAGACATTTTTGCGCGCTTCGTGCTGGTTCCGGACAGCTGCTATCCGGGCTTTTGATCTTTTGCGGCCACTGGCCGCGGCGGAAACAGACAGAGGACAGCGAAATCAAAAATTTATCGGAAAACCGGGATATCTGGGCGCAGATGCGCACCGAGGCTTCTGAGGCCGCAGCCGATGAGCCGGTGCTGGCGAGTTATTTCCACAACACAGTGCTGCGCCATAAATCTCTCGATGACGCGCTCGCTTATCAGCTGGCTTCCGTGTTGGACCACAATGCGCTGACCGCCACTGCGCTACAGGAAGTGATCGCCGCGGCGCTGCAAGCGGACCCCGGGATTTCCCGCTGTATGCGCGCGGATATCAGTGCTTGGTACGAGCGCGACCCGGCTTGCGACCAATACTTGACCCCGTTCCTCTACTTCAAGGGCTTTCACGCCTTACAATCCCACCGGGTGGCACATTGGTTGTGGGGGCAGGGGCGCCACACGCTGGCGCTCTACTTCCAGAGCCGGGTGTCGGAGCAATTCGCGGTGGATATACACCCGGCGGCCAGATTCGGCTGCGGCATTATGATCGACCACGCCACCGGCCTGGTGGTTGGGGAAACCAGTGTGGTTGAAGACGATGTCTCCATATTGCACTCCGTGACGCTGGGCGGCAGTGGCAGTGGCGGCGGCGACCGCCATCCGAAAATTGGCCGCGGTGTGATGATTGGTGCGGGGGCCAAGATTCTCGGCCCAGTCCGAATCGGCGAGGGCGTGAAGATCGCCGCCGGCAGTCTGGTGTTGGCCGATGTGCCGGAACACACCACGGTAGCGGGAGTGCCCGCGCGCCGGGTCGGTGGCAGGACAGTGGCCGCACCGGCCTATACCATGGACCAGACGCTGGACGCCGACGAGTAACAGAAAAAGAGGTAGCCCATGCCGCAACAATCAGAACAGTCCACTTTCAGCTTGATTTTCCGCGGTGATCTGGTGCCGGGCTTCACCGTTGCCGATGTCAAAGCCAACTTCGCGCGCCTGTTCAAGGCGGGCCCGGGCGCAGTGGAAAAACTTTTCAGCGGCCGCCCGGTCGCTATCAAGAAAGGGTTGTCCAAGGCGCAGGCAGAGCAATTGCAGGCCACCCTGGCCAAGGTGGGCGCTCAGACCGCGCTCAAAGCGGAAGGTGGCGGCGAGACACCGGCAGCGCCGGCACCACGGGAGGAGACGCAGCCGCAACCCGCGCCCGGTCCGGAGTGGAGTATTGCGCCGATGGAAGGCAATTTGATTAAGGAGCACGAGCGGGAGAAAAAAGCCGCGGTGCAGGTTTCCGTGGATCACCTGAGTTTGAAACCGGCGCAGGGCAATCTGATTGAGGACAGCGAGCGCCGCCGCCAACAGCCGGTGGCCGTGAATGTTCCGGACTGGCAGATCGATACTCAATGAGCTGGCGGTGATCCCCGGGTTGGGGTTGTCGCGAAGCGGGTACAAAAAAAGCCGGCCAAGGCCGGCTTTTCCAGAAAGGCTGGAGGTTCAGCCTTGCTCTTTCAGGTAGCGTTCGCGGGAGGCCAGCACCTCGGCGCGTGCGGCTTCGGCATCGGCCCAGCCTTCCACTTTCACCCATTTGCCGGCTTCCAGCTTCTTGTAATTCTCGAAGTAGTGTTCGATCTGTTTGATCAGTAGTTCCGGAAGATCAGAGATCTCCTGAACATGGTCGTACAACTTGGTCAGCTTGGTGTGGGGCACCGCCAGCAGCTTTGCGTCCACGCCGGATTCATCGGTCATTTTCAGTACGCCGATCACGCGGGAACGGATAACGGAACCGACCATAACGGGGTAGGGCGCCACAACCAGCACGTCCAGGGGATCACCGTCTTCGGACAGAGTTTGCGGTACATAGCCGTAGTTGGCCGGGTAGAACATCGGAGTGGCCACGAAACGGTCTACAAACACCGCGTCCGCGTCCTTGTCCACCTCGTACTTGATCGGATCGTGGTTGGCGGGGATCTCGATGATTACATTGATGTCGTTGGGCAGGTCTTTGCCTGCGGGGATCTTGTCGAAACTCATTGCTGGTCCTGACTAAAATGTGATCGGAAATTTGGGGAGCGCGGATTATAGCCCCTGAACCTGCGGGCTGAAAGCGGCGCCTTGTAACAGATTGACCCGCCGGCCGACAGATAGGCAGTATCAACTGATATGAGGAAGGGACGTGCGCATACTGATAACCGTATTTTTGCTTTTGGTAGCGATATCCTGTGGCGCCCAGGAATCGCCGGATATCCGCACCGCTGTATTTGCCGGCGGCTGTTTTTGGTGCATGGAGCCGCCTTATGACCAGCTGGATGGCGTGCTGGAGACGACCTCTGGATACAGCGGCGGCAATGTAAAAAATCCCAGCTACGACCAGGTCTCCGCCGGTGGTACAGGGCACGCGGAGGTGGTGCAGGTGACATACGACGCAAACAAGATCGGTTATGCTGACTTGCTGCGGGTCTTCTGGCGCAACGTGGATCCGCTGGATGCTGGCGGTCAATTCTGCGACCGCGGCGACCAGTACCGCAGTGCCATCTTCTACGCAAACGAGGAGGAGAAAAAACTGGCAGAGGCCAGCAAGCGACAGGTGGAAGCGCAGTTGGGCGCGCCGGTCGTCACCGAAATCACTCGTGCCGCTGCTTTCTACCCCGCCGAGCGCTATCACCAGAATTACTATCAGCGCAATCCCGTCCGCTATAAGTACTATCGTTTTCGCTGTGGGCGCGATCAGCGCCTGCGCGCGCTCTGGGACAAGGCCGCGACCGATTGATTGAGAGGGACGCCAGAGGGCCGCAATGGCGGTGTCAGGCCGCAGGAGGACAGCGGTGGCGGGTGACCTGCTTGCACCTGTGGCCGCTATCGCCGCTCCGTTGCCGCGGCAACAAAACAGACCACTATCTTTCACCCCGCTGACATATCTTCTTAGGAATCCCCGTCCAGAATCCGTCCCGCCAATTACGGTATTGGACACCGACAGGGAAAGAACAATGAAAAAATGCAAAATCTCGCTGCTGGTGGCGCTGTGGATGTCGCTGCTGGCGGGCGGAGCCCAGGGTAACGGGCTGATTATTTCCGAATATATCGAGGGCAGCGGCAACAACAAGGCGCTGGAAATCTACAACGGTACTGGCACCTCTGTGGCGCTTGAGGACTATTCCGTTCGGGTCTACTTCAATGGCGCCACATCAGCCGGTGCGAGTATTGCTCTGGGCGGCAGCCTCGCCGATGGAGAGGTGTTTGTGCTCGCGCATTCGGAAGCGGATGCGGCGGTGCTGGCCGAGGCGGACCAGACCTACAGTGGCGGCCTGTTCAATGGCGATGACGCTGTGGCGCTCGTCGGTCCCGACGGCTTTGTCGACGTGATCGGCCAGATAGGGCAGGACCCCGGCAGCCAGTGGGGAGACAGCGGCGTCGGCACTCAGAATCAAACGCTGTTGCGCAAGCCCGACCGCCTGGTTGGCCGCAGTGATGGCAGTGGGCCATTCGATCCGGCTCTGGAGTGGGACAGTGCCGGCCTGGATAACTTCGTCAACCTGGGGCAGCACACAGGTGGCTCCGGTGCAGTGAATTTGGGGCAATGCGGCGACCCCGCGACGTATATCAGTCAGATTCAGGGCTCGGCTGCTGCCAGCCCGCTCGCTGGCGAACGGCACGAGGTAGAGGCCGTCGTTGTCGGTGATTTCCAGGATACCGCGAGTGGCCTGCGCGGCTTTTTCCTGCAGGAAGAGGATGGAGACCAGGACGGTCTGGATGCCACCTCCGAGGGCTTGTTTGTCTACGACAGCGGCTTCGGCGTCGATGTGCAAGTGGGCGATCTGGTGCGTGTCGGCGGCCGGGTAAGCGAGTATTACGGTCTGACCGAGCTGGACACGATCGACGGCGTCAGAGTTTGTGGCAGCGGCCACAGCGTCACTGCCGCCCAGATCAGTCTGCCGTTTGCCAGTGTCGACTACCCGGAGCGCTATGAGGGCATGCTGGTCGAGTTCCAGCAGACACTGACAGTCAGCGGCAACGAAAATCTGGCCCGTTACGGCGAACTGGAGCTGTCCGCCGGCCGCCTGTACATCCCCACCCACAGCGCAGAGCCGGGCGCCGTGGCGCTGGCGCAGCAGGCGGCGAACGCGCGCAACCGCATCGTACTCGACGACGGTTCCACCACACAGAACCCGGAACCGGTTCCCTATCCGGACCCGGGGCTCAGTGCCGACAACAGCTTGCGCGCGGGCAGTACTGTCACTGGCCTGAAAGGCGTGCTCAGCTACGGTTTCGATGCCTACCGGCTGCAACCGCTGGAAGCCCCGCAATTTGTCACTGCCAATCCGCGCACATCCGCCCCGGCGCTGTCCGGGACTGGCAGCCTGAGGGTGGCCAGCATGAATGTACTCAATTACTTCAATGGCGACGGCATGGGCGGTGGCTTCCCGACTTCGCGTGGTGCCGATACCCCAGAAGAATTCCAGCGTCAGCGGGACAAAATTATCTCCGCCATTCTCGGCACTGGTGCCGACATCATTGGTCTGATGGAAATCGAGAATGACGGATATGGTGCCCGGAGCGCGATACAAGACCTTGTCGACGGGCTCAACACCGCTTCCGGCGGGCAACGCTACGCCTTTGTGGACCCGGGACTGGAGCGTTTGGGAGCGGATGAAATTGCGGTCGGTATTGTCTATCGGGCGGACAGGGTACAGCCGCTCGGTGCCGCCCTCACCCTGGATAGCTATCCCTTCGACAACCTGAATCGCCAGCCGCTGCTGCAGGCCTTCACCGAGCTGGCCAGCGATCAATCCGTTGCGGTGGTCGTCAATCACTTCAAATCCAAGGGGAGTTGCCCGGACGACGGCAGTTTGAACGACGACCAGAACGACGGGCAGGGATGCTGGAATCAGATTCGTACCGAGGCAGCCACTGCGCTGGCCGACTGGCTGGCGAGCGATCCCATCGGCGCAGATGTTGCTGGAGTGCTGATTCTCGGCGATCTCAACAGCTATGCGCAGGAGCATCCTATTACCGCGCTGCGGGATGCCGGTTACACCGATCTGCTGGCGGCGTTCCACGGCGGCGCCGCTCACTCCTATGTATACAAGTCTCAGGCCGGTTATCTGGACTACGCGCTGGCCGATACCGAATTGACGCCGTTGGTAACTGGCGCGGAGGTTTGGCATATCAATGCCGACGAGCCGTCCGCACTGGACTACAACACCGAGCAAAAAAGTGAGGCGCAACGGGATTCCCTCTACAGCGCCGATCCCTACCGGGCCTCTGATCACGATCCCCTGGTAATAGAGCTGGATCTGCGCGCCGACAACGCGGCGCCCAGTGCGGATTTTAGCGCCGAGGTAGAAGGCCGACAGGCTCAATTTACCGACCGCAGCAGCGACAGTGACGGTCACATTGTCGGCTGGCATTGGGACTTCGGCGATGGTGAAACCAGCTCAGAGCAGAATCCCAGCCACCGCTATCGCGAGCCGGGCAGCTATACGGTGACTCTGAATGTGGAGGACAACAGCGGTGCGCGGGCGAGCGCCCAGCGGGGGGTGCGGGTATGGGGCAGCGCGGCCGAACTCCAGGCACAGTTCACCATGAGGCACTTTCTCAACTGGGTCCGCGTGCGGGACCACAGCGGCGGAGAAGGTAACTTCAACTATCACTGGGACTTCGGCGATGGCTCGACAGCGAGGGGTACGCACGTCTGGCACCGTTACGAGCGGAGTGGAAGTTACGAAATTACGCTGACGGTCCGCGACAGCGCGGGTCGCAAAGGTAGTGCGACCCGGAAAATTTTTATCCGCAGGCCATGGTGGTGGCCGTTCTGACAGCTCGGGCATCCCGGATAAGGCGCTTCGGGAGTGGCTCTAATTCCTGGTGCGGGGTGCTTACACGATGGGATGGGGATAGTGAAAACCCGCCGGTTAGTGAGCGCTAACGGGCGGGTTTTCACGGGCTCAGACAGTCGTTTAAACGTTGAAACTATCCTTCAGTTTCTTCTCCACCAGCTGTTTTTTCAGTTGCGCGTACTGGGGGATGCCGTTTTCATAGGGCGGGTAGTCTTCGCCTTGGATCAGGGGTAACAGATAGTCGCGGCCCGCCCGGGTGATGCCGAAGCCGTCTTCGCTGATGTACTCACGCGGCATCATTTTTTCGACATTGGCCACCTCAGACAGGGGGGCTTCGCCCACGGACCACCCGTACTCGGGGCCGGCGTCGCGAACAATGGTGGGCATAATCGCATTCTTGCCGGCCACGGCCATTTCCACCGCGGCGCGGCCCACCGCGTAGGCCTGGGCCACGTCTGTGGCGGAGGCGATATGGCGCGCGGCGCGCTGCAGGTAATCCGCCAGGGCCCAGTGGTACTTGAGGCCCAGTTCATCCTTGATCATGCGGGCCAGGGTCGGCGCCACGCCGCCCAGTTGCTTGTGGCCGAAAGCGTCGGTGGTGCCGGCGTCGGCGAGGAAGGTGCCGTCTTCATATTGAGCGCCTTCGGAGGCCACGATAACGCAGTAGCCCTTCTCTTCCACAGTCTTTTGAACCTTGGCCAGGAATTTTTCTTTGTCGAAGGCCACCTCGGGAAAGAGGATGATGTGGGGGGCGTCGCCTTCATTTTTCTGCGCCAGGGCTCCGGCGGCGGCAATCCAGCCTGCGTGGCGCCCCATCACTTCGAGGATAAACACCTTGGTGGAGGTGGCGCACATGGAGGCTACGTCCAGGGATGCCTCTTTGGTGGATACGGCCACATACTTGGCCACAGAGCCGAATCCGGGGCAGTTGTCGGTGATAGGCAGGTCGTTGTCGACGGTTTTGGGAATATGGATGGCTTGGATGGGATACCCCATTTTTTCGGACAGCTGGGACACTTTCAGGCAGGTGTCCGCGGAGTCGCCGCCACCATTGTAGAAGAAATAACCGATATCGTGCGCCTTGAACACCTCGATCAGGCGCTCGTACTCCGCGCGGTTCTCCTCGAGGCTTTTGAGTTTGTAGCGGCAGGAACCGAATGCGCCGGACGGCGTGTGGCGCAGGGCGGCGATGGCCTCTTCGCTCTCCAGACTCACATCGATCAGCTCTTCGCGCAGGGCGCCGAGGATGCCGTTCAACCCCGCGTATACAGTACCTATGTGGTCTTGGTATTCACGCGCAGCTTCAATCACTCCACAAGCCGAGGCATTAATCACGGCGGTAACGCCACCCGATTGCGCATAAAAAGCGTTCTTTTTTGACATGGTCATCCTACAGGGGGGTTGAGATGGGCAAATTTGGGGGCGGAGTCTAATGGAATCGCGGGGGAATTGCACAGAATGTGGGGGATTTGGCAATTGCGGTAGCCAAACGCCGTGTTAAGCTTGCGCCGCAGTTTTTCTGAGTACAAATTTTCGCCATGCATATCCATATTTTAGGCATCTGTGGCACTTTTATGGGCAGCCTGGCCCAACTGGCGGTGGCCGAGGGGCACCGGGTAACTGGCTGTGACGCCAATGTCTACCCACCAATGAGCACGCAGTTGCAGCGGGCGGGCATCCAGCTTATCGAGGGCTATGACCCGGCCCAGTTGGAGCCGGCGCCGGATTTGGTGATCATCGGCAATGCGCTGTCCCGCGGCAATGCGGCGGTGGAGGCCGTGCTGGAGAAGGGGCTGCCCTACACATCCGGCGCCCAGTGGCTTTGCGACCACTTTCTCGGCGGGCGCTGGGTGCTGGCGGTGTCAGGCACTCATGGCAAGACCACCACATCGAGCATGCTGGCCTGGATTTTGGAACAGGCGGGCATGCAGCCGGGCTTTTTGATCGGCGGTGTGCCGGCGAATTTTGGTGTGTCCGCGCGCCTGGGAGAGAGCCCGTTTTTTGTCGTGGAGGCGGACGAATACGATACCGCCTTCTTCGACAAGCGCTCCAAGTTTGTCCACTATCGTCCCCGCACATTGATCATCAATAACCTGGAGTTCGATCACGCGGATATTTTTGACAACCTCGCTGCCATACAGCGCCAGTTTCATCATTTGGTGCGCACTGTGCCGGGCAACGGCCTGATTGTGTCGTCCACCGAAGATACGGTGGAGGAAGTGTTGCGGCAGGGGTGTTGGAGCGAGGTGCAGCGTTTCGCCACCGAGTCCGAAAATGGTGTGCGCCTGGGAGATTGGTGCGCGGTGGATGTCGCCGCTGACGGCAGCAGCTTCGGTATCAGTTTCCGCGGTGCCCAGGTGGCGCGGGTCGAGTGGACGCTGACCGGACTGCACAATGTGCGCAACGGTCTCGCCGCTATGGCCGCGGCGCGCCACGTGGGGGTGACTCCAGAGCTGAGCGCCCGTGCCCTGAACAGTTTTAAAGGCGTCAAGCGGCGCATGGAATGCCTCGCCGAGGTGGGGGGGGTCCACGTCTACGACGACTTCGCCCACCACCCCACGGCGATTGAATCCACATTGAAGGGGCTGCGTGCCCGGGTGGGGGAGGACAGAATCATCGCTTTGATTGAACCCCGCTCCAACACCATGCGTATGGGGGTGCACCGGAACAAGTTGGCCCAGTCCTGTGCCGGCGCCGATCTGGTGCTCTGGTATCAGCCCGAGGGCATGGACTGGTCTCTGGCCGAGGTGGTGCAGCACTCTCCGGTGCCGGCGAAGATTTTCGACAATATCGAGGCTGGGGTAGAATCCGCGGTCAACCTTGCGGGGCCCGGGACCCATATCGTGGTCATGAGCAACGGTGGCTTCGGCGGAATCCATCAGCGCCTGATCGCCGAACTGGAAAATAAGCGCGGGCACGCGTCTTAATCAATCACACGGAATCTGCATTGGGCCAACCTGCTTTCAGCAAAACTGTCACCCTGGCGATGACTGGCGCTTCCGGTGCCCAGTACGGCCTGCGCTTACTGCAGTGTCTGCTGGCAGCGCGGGTGCGCGTCTGGCTGTTGCTGTCCGACGCCGCGCGGGTGGTGATCAATACCGAGACCGAATTGCACCTGCCCGAGGACGAGTCGGAACAGGAGGCTTTTTTCGCCGCGCGTTTCGGAGCCCGGGAGGGGCAATTGAAGCTGTTCGGCAAACGCGACTGGTTTTCACCGGTGGCCTCGGGAAGTGGCGCGCCGGCGAGCATGGTGATCTGTCCCGCCAGTGGAGGCACCTTGTCGGCCATTGCTTGCGGTGCATCCAACAACCTGATCGAGCGCGCTGCGGACGTGGCTCTGAAGGAGCGCCGCCAGCTGCTTTTGGTACCGCGGGAGACCCCTTACTCGGAGATCCATCTGGAAAACATGCTCAAGCTGACCCGGATGGGGGCGGTGATACTGCCCGCGAGTCCCGGTTTTTATCAGCAACCCCGCTCAGTGGAGGATCTGGTGGATTTCATTGTCGCGCGTCTGCTGGATCACCTGGGTGTGGAGCAGAATTTGCTGCCCGAGTGGGGCGGGTAACGGGGGTTATGGCGAAACCAATTATCACCATCCACTATTGCGTGCAGTGCAACTGGATGCTGCGCGCCACCTGGATGGCTCAGGAGCTGCTCTACACCTTTGCCGATGACATAGAGCAGGTGGCGCTTAAACCGGGCAGCGGCGGCGTGTTTGAAATACGCGCAGGGGATGTGCTGGTCTGGGAGCGCAAACGCGATGGCGGTTTTCCCGGTCCCAGGGAACTGAAGCAAAGAGTCCGGGATCTGTTGTTCCCGGAGCGGGATCTGGGGCATATCGACAAGCCCTGAAAATCATCCTGGATTTGTGTCCGCGGACGGGTGTTGTGTCTGTTCTTGCCCGGCTTTGACTTTGGTGTGTACAGGCACGCACTTTACGATTAACTGTTTTTATTAAGTGAAACTATATGCTGTCAGCATTAAAAAACTGCTATGAAAATCTGGTAATCCGCCGGCCGAAAACGGTGTTGCTGGCAGTACTCATTCTTGTGGTGGCTGCCGCCCTGGGCCTGCCGCGGTTCAAACTGGACGCCTCGGCGGACGCGCTGACCCTGGAGACCGACCAGGCTCTGGATTACTTTCGCGAGATTTCCAAACGCTACGCCAGTGGGGATTTTCTGGTCGTCACCTACCGCTACCGCAACGGCGATTTGTTTGATGCCGATTCCCTGACCACCCTGAGGCGTCTGCGCGACGAGCTGGCACAGGTGGATGGCGTCACCGGTGTGCAGACTATTCTCGATGTGCCGCTGCTCTACAGCCCCAAGATGTCCATATCTGAAATCAGTGACGGGCTGCGCACGCTCTCCACACCCGGTACCGACAAGGATCTCGCGCGTCAGGAATTTCTGTCCAGCCCCATCTACCGCGATCTGATCCTGAGCCCGGACGGCCAGACCACGGCGCTACTGGCCAGTCTCGCGCTGGACGAGCGCGGTATTGAGCTGGTGCGGGAGCGGGATGCGCTGCGCCGCAAGCGCAATGCAGAGGGGCTGACAGAAGCGGAGGCTGCGCGATTGG
Source organism: Microbulbifer thermotolerans (assembly GCF_001617625.1). Taxonomy (NCBI): domain Bacteria; kingdom Pseudomonadati; phylum Pseudomonadota; class Gammaproteobacteria; order Cellvibrionales; family Microbulbiferaceae; genus Microbulbifer; species Microbulbifer thermotolerans. The sequence goes on from NZ_CP014864.1 coordinate 1,011,811, forward strand.
ATGAGGTGTCCGAAATCTACCTCAAGCACCGCACGGAACAGGAGCAGCGTTCCCGCGCCCGCGTGGAAGAAGTGCGCGGCATCATCGACCGTTACAAGGGTGAGGCGGAGCTGTTTCTCGGCGGCGTGTCCATGATCAGCGCTGATATGATCGCCTTTATCAAGAGCGATCTGGTGGTGTTCGGTGTGGGCATATTGCTGTTTATCATCGCCACCCTGTTGATTATTTTCCGCCAGGCCCGCTGGGTTTTGATACCGCTGGCCACCTGCGTAACTACCGCGGTGATCATGCTGGGGCTGTTGAGCTGGCTGGATTGGCGCCTGACGGTGATCTCGGCCAATTTTGTCGCTCTGCTGCTGATCATTACCCTGGCCATAACCATTCACCTGGCGGTACGTTATCGGGAGTATATCGCCCAGCACCCAGAGTGGGATCGTGAGCATCTGGCGCTGGCGACAGTGCGCTTTATGGCCAAGCCCTGTCTGTACACGGCGCTGACGACCATCGTTGCCTTTGTGTCCCTGGTTGTGAGCGGCATACGACCGGTGATCGACTTCGGGTGGATGATGACCATCGGTGTGACCTTGGCTCTGGTGTTGTCCTTCCTGATGATTCCCGCGCTGCTGATGATCCTGCCGAAGCGCACCGGTGGCGTGAGCGAGGACAACTCCCACGCCTTTACGCTGCGCTTTGCCCGCTTTACCGAGCGCTACCGCGGTCTGGTACTGGGTGTGGCCCTGGTGGCGGCAATTGCCGGCGCGGTGGGTATATCGCAGTTGAAGGTGGAAAACCGCTTTATCGACTATTTCGACGATTCCACCGAAATCTACCAGGGTATGCTGGTGATCGACCGCCGCCTCGGCGGCACAATCACCCTGGATATTATTCTCGACAAACCAGCGGAGGAGACCCCGGCGTTCGAGGGGGAGGAGGATCCCTTTGCGGCGGATGCGGGCGGCGATGCCTACGCGGAGGATGACCCCTTTGCTTCCGATGACCCCTTCGGCGGCGAGGGGGAAGCAGAGCAGAGCTACTGGTTTACCGTGGCCGGCCTGGCGAAGATAGAGCAGCTGCACGATTTCCTGGAGCGGCAGCCGGAAATTGGCAAGGTGCAATCCCTCGCCACCTTGTACAAAGTGGCCAGGGATCTCAACGGCGGCCCCCTCAATGATTTTGAGCTGGCGGTGGCGCAAAACAGCCTGCCGCAAGAAATCAATGATGTGTTGGTTGCCCCCTATCTCTCGGTCGAACACGACCAGGCGCGTATCACTCTGAGGGTAATGGAGACGGACCCGGATCTGCGCCGCGACGAATTGATCCAGCGGGTCTACAACTACGCCTACACAGAAATGGGAATGGCGGAGGAAGACATCCATCTGACCGGGCTGCTGGTGCTCTACAACAATATGCTGCAGAGCCTGTTTAAGTCGCAGATACTGACATTGGGTGCGGTGTTTGTGGGCATACTGCTGATGTTCCTGGTGCTCTTCCGCTCCCTGTGGCTGGCCCTTATCGCTCTGGTTCCCAATCTGCTCGCCGCCAGTATCGTGCTGGGCGGAATGGGTCTGGTCGGTATCCCGCTGGATATGATGACCATCACCATTGCTGCCATCACCGTGGGGATTGGTGTGGACCACGCTATTCACTATCTCTACCGCTTCCGCGATGAGTTTGCGAAAGACGGCGACTACCTGGCCACCATGCACCGCAGCCATGCCACCATCGGCCGCGCCATGTTCTATACGGCCATCACGATCATCGCCGGCTTCTCGATATTGGCGCTGTCCAAGTTTGTGCCGTCTATCTACTTTGGCCTGCTCACTGCGCTGGCCATGTCCGCAGCGCTGCTGGGATCGCTGACCTTGCTGCCACTGTTGCTGTTGTTGTTCAAGCCGCTGCGGTCTGCAGAGAAACCGGAAGAGTCTTCGGAGACCGAGGAGAGCCTTGCGGTTGACCCGGCGGCCCGTTAAGGGGCGGCAAAGGTGTTGCACTGGTTCACATCGCCACTGGTAAATCCGCGATTGAACCAGTAGGCCCGCTGTTTGGCGCTGCCGTGGGTGAAGGAGTCTGGAGAAACGGCGCGCCCGGCGCGTCTTTGCAGGCGGTCGTCGCCCACCGCGGCGGCGGCGGACAAGCCTTCCTCCAGATCACCGGGTTCCAACATCTGTCGATCGCGGTGGGCGTAGAAGGCCCAGACGCCGGCGAAACAGTCCGCCTGCAGCTCCAGCATAACCGACAGTCGGTTGGCGGTGGCTCTGCTGGATTGTGCGCGTGTCTCCTGCACCTTTCGCGAGATTCCCAAAAGATTCTGCACATGGTGGCCCACTTCATGGGCGATCACATAGGCGAAGGCAAAGTCCCCCGGCGCGCCGAGGCGCTGGAGTTCGCCGAGGAAACTGAGGTCCAGGTATACCTTGTTATCCATCGGGCAGTAGAAGGGTCCCACTGCGGCGGAGCTCAGACCGCAGGCGGAGCGCACCACGTCCCTGTATAGCACCAGTTTGGGCGGTACATAGCGGGTACCGGCAGCCCTGAACAACTGTGTCCAGGTATCCTCGGTATCCGCCAGAACGACGGACACGAAGTCGGCCACCCTATCCTCCGGTGCCGATTGCTCCCGCGCCTGAGACGTGTCCGGTGGCGTCCCCGGTGCCTCGAACAGTCGGTTGCCGCCAAAGAAGTAGAGCGCTGCCAGTGCAGCCAGAATCAGCCAGCCGGTCTTACTGCGCACCAGTAGGGGTACCAGTGCCAGCAAGCTGCTGAGGTTCCCTGTGCCGGTGGCGCGCGACTGGCGGTGGTCCTCGATATTGCTGCTTCTGCGGCCGTGGCGCCACCGCATAGAACCATCTCCCGTAGCAATTTCGGCATCGTGTTGGTTGGCGGGAGGTCCGCTTCGAGCAGCAACCCGGCACCATTTGCAAAAGATTCTGTTTTCAAGCAGTTTAGGGAACCTCTGATAAATTCGCCTAAGGAAACCCCTGATTCATTCGCTTGAGCGCGGTAGCTGGTTTCGAGGCGCTCAGGCAATGGGGTGGACATTTCGAAAGCGCACGAGTAGGTCCCTGTAGCTCCGTCGGATACATCCCTGTATCCGACGGTTTCGAAATATCCATTCCATCACCTGAGCTTCTCATCCAACACAGAAGAACCTTTACCGTCAGGTAGCGAATTAATTAGGGGTTCCCTTAGTGACCTCTGATGAATTCGCGCGAGTGCTGCCGTTAAAGTCGCGGTGCTCACGCAATGCACTATTCACCGGGGAGCGAAGAGCCTTAACCGCCGGAAGGGGATGAATCAGGGGGCCTTGCCTGTGCCCGCACGAAAATCGTTTCTGCCGGCAGCCGGTGTGGATGGTATCTTTAAAGTTGCACCGTGATAGTTTCCGGGTGCGGAATCCTATTTAGTCAGGGGCGCGAGAGTCAGAGGTTTCCGAAATCCAGACCTGAGAGTTAGCCGTGCCTCAAATCCCGCTGTTTCCACTGCATTTGACCCTGTTTCCCGGTGTGGCCTTACCGCTGCGTATCTTTGAGCAACGCTATTTGCGCCTGGTCAGTGAAACCCTGAAATCGGATCGGGGTTTTGGCGTGGTACCGATCCGTTCCGGAGGCGAGGTGGGACGCGCCGACGTGTGGCCTTACGGTCTCTATGTAAGGATCGTTGATTGGAGTCAGGGAGAAGAGGGGCTGCTGCATATCCAGGTAGCCGGTCAACAGCGCTTCCGTATCCGCAGTACTGACTGGGCCGAGGACGGGCTGCTGTTGGGGAATGTGGAATGGCTGCCGCAAGCGGAATCCAAACCAGTGCCGGAAGAGTGCGACGGCCTGTTGAGCGTGTTAGATGAACTGAAGCAGCATGCCGCCATGCTCCCGTTGCGATTTGGCCCGGTGGACTCCGCCGACGCGCTTTCCTGGCAGCTGGCGCAGCTGTTGCCTCTGGAGGATCGGGTGCGGGTGGAGCTGCTGGCGACAGATGATCCGCTGGCACGCCTGGCGGACATCGCCGCGAACCTGGATCGGTGGGCGAAGGAATAAAACGCCATTGCCTGAGTACCCCGAAGCCGACTACAGCTCTTGCGCGAATTAATCAGAGGTTCTCCAAGGTAAATCGCGCCTTTATCCCGCACCGCCCTGAGTTATACTGCGCGGCCCATCGAGCGCCGCACGGAGAGCCAAAATGACGAATTCTTCAGCCGACCAGCAAAATACCCACAGCAAACTGGAAGAGATGGGGCGCGCGGCGCGCGCGGCGGCGCGGCAGATGGCCCGCGCCGATACGGCGGCCAAGAACCGCGCACTGGCCGCAATTGCGGCGCGCCTGGATGCGCAGCGTGACGAAATACTGCGGGCCAATGAGGTGGACATGCAGGCCGGGCGCGACAATGGCCTGGATGCGGCCCTGTTGGACCGCCTGGCGCTGAATGATGCGCGCGTGGATGCGATGATCGAGGGGCTGCATCAGATTGCCAAGCTGCCGGATCCGGTGGGAGAGATAGAGGATTTGAAATACCGCCCCAGCGGGATTCAGGTGGGGCGGATGCGCGTGCCTCTGGGAGTGGTGGGGATTATCTACGAATCCCGTCCCAATGTGACGATTGACGCTGCCAGCCTGTGCCTGAAGTCCGGCAACGCAACGATTCTGCGCGGCGGCAGCGAGGCGCTGCACAGCAACGGCGCCATCGCCGCCTGTATTGCCGCCGGGCTGCGGGAAGCCGGGCTGCCGGAGACGGCTGTGCAAGTGGTGGATACCCGGGACCGCGCCGCCGTTGGCGCCATGGTTTCCATGCCGGAGTATGTGGACGTCATTGTGCCCCGCGGAGGCACCGGACTGATACAGCGGATCAGCCGCGAAGCCAGGGTGCCAGTGATCAAGCATCTGCACGGCGTATGTCACGTCTATATCGACGACCGCGCCGATGTGGAAAAAGCCTTCGATATCGCCCTCAATGCCAAGACACACCGCTACGGTGTCTGCAATGCCATGGAGACACTACTGGTGGCGGATGGCATGGCGTCCCGCCTGCTGCCGCGCCTGGCGGAGGCCTACCGGGAGAAGGGGGTAGAGCTGCGCGGTTGCGAGCGCACGCGCAAGGTTCTGACTGATTGCACTCCGGCCAGCGAGAGCGATTGGAGCGAGGAATACCTGGCGCCGGTACTGGCGATTCGGGTGGTCGATCACCTGGATGACGCCATGGATCATATCGCCCGCTACGGCTCCGGCCACACCGAATCCATTGTCACCGAGGACTACGGCCGTGCGCGTCGCTTCCTGGCGGAAGTGGATTCGAGTTCAGTGATGGTAAACGCTTCCACCCGGTTTGCGGATGGTTTCGAATACGGTCTGGGCGCGGAGATTGGTATTAGTACTGACAAGATTCATGCCCGCGGCCCAGTTGGGCTGGAAGGCCTCACCTCGCAGAAGTGGATAGTGCTCGGCGACGGGCATATCCGCCGCTAGGCGCTGCCTCGCTCGGCTTAAAGAGGAAGACCGCGCTGTTTAAGGGTCGATATGATGAATAGTAACAGGCGCGCCATCGCCCTATTCGGCGGCACTTTCGATCCAGTGCACTTCGGCCATCTGCGCATGGCATTGGAACTGCGCCAGGCGCTGGGGTTTGATGAAATGCGCCTGCTACCAAGCCATCAGCCCGGGCACAGGAACAGGCCGGGGGTCTCCGCCGTTCACCGCCGCAATATGCTGGGGCTGGCACTGGAGGGCTGCGCTGAGCTGCAGCTGGATGAGCGGGAGCTGAAACGCTCCGGTCCCACTTACACGGTGGATACGCTGGAGGAATTGCGCGGTGAATTGGGAGAGGAGGCCTCCATTAGCTTTTGCATGGGGCTCGACTCACTGCTGACGCTGCCGAGCTGGCACCGGTGGGACCGCCTGCTGCAACTGGCGCACCTGGTGGTGGTGATCCGCCCCGGCTGGCAGTTGCCCTCGGATGGTGAGGTGGCCGATATTCTGCGCCGCCACAGTGGCGAGATCCGGGATCTGCACACAGAGTCACGCGGCCGTCTTGTGGTGCGCGAACAGACACTGTTGCCGATTTCCGCCACCAATATCCGCCAGTTGATTGCGAGCGGTCAGTCCCCGCGCTACCTGCTGCCGGCTGCGGTGCTGCAATACATAGACGACCATCAACTCTATCGACAAGCCGCGCTGCGCGGTGACTCGAACGATGACTGACAAAAAGGTGTTATGACGAATATCAAAGAAATCGCCCTGGCGGCACTGGAAGATCTCAAGGGGCAGGACATTGTTTCCCTGGATGTCTCCGCGCTCTCCGATGTCATGGATAGCCTGGTAATCTGTACCGGCACGTCCAACCGCCAAGTGAAATCCCTCGCCGACAATGTGGTGGAAGAGGGCAAGAAAGCCGGTGTGCGCCCGATCGGTGTCGAAGGAATGGAGCAGGGGGATTGGGTGCTGGTGGACTACGGCGATCTGGTTGTGCATGTGATGCGGGCGGAAGTGCGCAGCTTTTACGACTTGGAGAAGCTGTGGAGCATGACGCCGAACACCCGCGATAGTGCCGATGGCAACGATCCCCAGCGGGACTGAGCCACGGTGAAGATCCGAATCATTGCCGCCGGTGGGAAGATGCCCGCCTGGGTGCAGGACGGCTACGGCGAGTATGCGAAGCGGCTGCCGCGCGAGCTGGCGCTGGAAATAGTGGAGATCCCGTTGGGCAATCGCGGCCAGAAAGCCTCGCCGGCGCTGATTGAAAAAGCGCGCCGGCAGGAGGGGGAGGCCATGCTGGCGGCACTCGCTCCCAGGGACCATGTTGTCGCCTTGGATGTCCGGGGCAAACCCTGGAGCACGGAGCAGTTGTCGCGGCAACTGGCGGATTGGCAGATGCAGGGCGAGCGTGTCAGCTTGCTGATTGGTGGACCGGACGGCCTCTCTCCCGAGTGCCTGGCTCGGGCCCGGCAGCGCTGGTCCCTGTCCCCCCTGACACTGCCGCACCCTTTGGTTCGGGTGTTGCTGGCGGAACAGATTTACCGCGCCTGGACACTGTTGGTGGGACACCCATATCACAAGTAAAAGGAATACCTGCGCTTTGACCTATGGTGAAATGCCAAATCGCGCATTCATCATTCAGTGCTAAACCTGTACACTCGATGGCCAGTTTACGCGCCAGTCTCACATAAATCCCATGGCCCACGACCTCCACCTAAAAGATCCAATGACCGAGCAGCGGCTGTTTCGCAACCGCATGTTGGTGGCGATCGCTGTAGTGGTGCTGATGTTGGGGGTACTGGTGGCGCGTTTTTATCATCTGCAGGTGGTCAACTACGACAGCTACCGCACCCAGTCGGACAAAAACCGCATCCAGGTGCGCCCAGTTGCGCCGACCCGCGGACTTATCTATGACCGCAACGGTGAGCTGCTGGCGGACAACCGTCCCAGCTACACGCTGGCGATCGTGCGCGAACGGGTGCGGGATCTGGACGCCACCCTGGAACTGATCGGCCGCTTGGTACGCCTTGATGACAGTGACGTGGAAAAATTCCGCCAGCGCATGCAGCGGCGTCGGCCCTTCGAGCCAGTGCCACTGCGCTTCCGTCTCAGCGAGGATGAGATAGCGCGTATCAGTGTCAATGAATTCCGCCTTCCCGGAGTGTCGGTGGAGGCGGAATTGGTGCGCTATTATCCGCGCACCGACCTTTTCGCCCACAGCGTTGGCTACGTGGGCCGTATCAGCGACCGGGAGCTGGCCAACTTCTCAGAGGAGGATGTGCGCCGCTATCGGGGCACGCAAAGTATCGGTAAGGTGGGCCTCGAACGTTCCTACGAGGATCTGCTGCTGGGCGAAGTGGGTTACGAAAATGTGGAGACCAATGCCCGCGGTCGTGTATTGCGGGTGTTGGAGCGCCAGGATCCCAAGCCCGGCGCCGCCCTGACGCTGCACTTGGACTCGCGCCTGCAAAAGGTGGCCTCCGACGCCCTGGGGGACAGACGTGGCGCCGTGGTGGCCATAGATGTCAAAACCGGCGGTGTGCTGGCCTTTGTCAGCAAGCCCTCCTTCGACCCCAACCTGTTTGTAACCGGCATTAGTTTCAACGACTACCGGGCGCTTTCCGATTCCCTGGACGTACCCTTGTTCAACCGCGCCTTACAGGGCCAGTATCCGCCGGGTTCCACCTTGAAACCCATGATGGGATTGGGGGGCTTGGCGGCGGGCATAATCAATGCCGAGACCCGCATCAAGGACCCGGGCTTTTACCGTTTGCCTAACGATCCGCGCATCTACCGGGACTGGAAACGCTGGGGCCACGGTGACAAGGTGGATCTGGTTCAGGCGCTGGCGGAAAGCTGTGACGTCTACTTTTGGGATATGGCCTACCGCTGGAATATCGATGGCATGCATGACATTGCCGCCCGTTTCGGCCTGGGTGAGAAGACGGGGATCGACTTGCCGGTGGAGCGCGCCGGTCTCTTTCCATCGCGTGAATGGAAACGCGGCGCCCGCGGTCTGCCCTGGTTCCCCGGCGACAGTCTCAACGCGGTACTGGGGCAGGGGTTTGTGTTGGCTACTCCACTGCAACTGGCGGTGATGACCGCTACCATCGCCAGTCGCGGCACCCACTATCGGCCGCAGATGGTGAAGGCGGTGGATGGTGTTGTACTGCCGCCGGAAGTCTTGCACCACGTGGAGGCGCGCCCGGAGCATTGGGATCTGGTCTTCAAAGGTATGGAGGCGGTGGTATACAGCGTCAGAGGTACCGGTAAGAAAGCCGGTGCCGGGCTGGATTTCCGCGTCGCCGGCAAGTCGGGCACTGCCCAGGTGGTCGGTATCGCCCAGGGTGAGCGCTACGATTCCGAGGCCCTGAAGGAGCGCCACCGGGACCACGCCCTCTTTATTGCCTTTGCGCCTGTGGAGGACCCCCAGATCGCTGTGTCGGTACTGGTGGAAAACGGCGAGGGTGGGGGCAAGGTCGCCGCGCCTGTGGCGCGGGAAGTCTTTTTCGACTGGTTGTCGCGGCCCGGAGAAAAATCCGCGGGGCTGCCGCCGGTAACCGTTGACAGCGAAGGAGGGCGCCTGCGTGGCTAGGCGTGATTACATGCACCGCCTGCCGGATTCCCAGGGTGGACTCAGCCGCCCGGTGAGTCTGTCGCGCCGCTGGCATATCGACGTCCCGTTGCTGGTCTTGTTGATGGTGTTGGCCTCGGTGGGGCTGGGTGTGCTCTACAGTGCGGCGGCCGGTGAAGTGCATTATGTGAAACGCCAGGCAGTGTTCATGGCTCTGGCTTTTGTCGGCATGTTTGTGATTGCGCAGATACCGCTGGATGTCTATCGGCGCTGGTCTCCCTGGGCCTATCTGGGAGGGTGCGGTCTTCTGGTGGCGGTGCTTTTTTTCGGCGCTGGCGCCAAGGGTGCGCAACGCTGGCTGGAGCTGGGCGGGTTTCGCTTCCAGCCTTCGGAGATTATGAAACTGGCGGTGCCCATGTCAGTGGCGGCCTTCCTGCACAAGCGCAGTTTGCCGCCGACATTCGCAACCGTAGTTGGCGCCTTGGCCATCGTCGCGGTGCCGGCGGCGTTGATCGTGCGCCAGCCGGATCTGGGGACCTCTATCCTTATCGCGGCCTCGGGCCTGTTTGCGCTCTATCTCGCGGGGCTCAGCTGGCGGATGATCGGCGGCGCCGCGGTGGCGATGCTGGTTGCCGCCTGGCCCATCTGGCAGTGGGGACTGCGGGACTATCAGCGCCAGCGGATTCTCACGCTGTTCAATCCGGACGCGGATCGCCTCGGCGCAGGCTGGAACATATTCCAGTCTAAAGCTGCTATTGGTTCCGGTGGCCTTTTGGGCAAGGGCTATATGCAGGGCACTCAATCGCAGTTGGATTTTTTGCCCGAAAGCCACACGGATTTTATTATCGCCGTGCTCTCGGAAGAGTGGGGTATGCGCGGGGCGCTTTTGCTGCTCCTGCTCTATGTATTGATCATTGCGCGCGGTATCTATATTAGTTTTATGGCGCAGCAGGTATTCGGTCGGCTGTTGGCGGGGAGTATTACGCTTACATTCTTTGTCTATGTATTTGTAAACATCGGCATGGTTACCGGGCTGCTGCCGGTGGTGGGAGTGCCACTACCGATGGTGAGCTACGGGGGGACCTCGCTGATCACCCTGATGGCGGGATTCGGGATTTTGATGGCCATAGGCACAGAAAGGCGCAGGGTCACTTTCTAGCCGGCGAAAAAGGTGGATGTAAGAGAAGTACCATGAAAATAGGAGCGGTTGTTTTGAAGTGGACCACAGGATTATTGGCGGGTATGGGGCTGGTACTCGCCGCCTGCGCTCAGGAGTCCGGCCACGGTGACAATGTGCAGGCCATGGCGTTCGTCGATTATATGGTGGAAACACACGAATTCGACCGCGCGGAGCTTACTGCGCTCATGCGCGAGGCCAAACTGAAAAAATCGATTCTCAAGGCCATTAAGCGTCCTGCGGAGAAGGCCAAGCCCTGGCATGAATACCGCAAAATTTTTCTGACGCCGCAGAGTATTGCCGGCGGTGTCGATTTCTGGGACAAGAACGCCAGGGTGTTGGCGGAAGCAGAAAAAAAATACGGGGTACCTGCGGAAATTATCGTTGCCATCATTGGTATCGAGACCCGCTACGGTGGCAATATGGGCGGTTACCGGGTGCTGGATGCCCTTGCTACCCTGGCGTTCAACTATCCGCGCCGTTCGCCGTTTTTTACCAAGGAGTTGGAAAACTTCCTGTTGCTGACCCGCGAGCAGGGAATGGCGCCCACAGAGCTGAAAGGTTCCTATGCCGGCGCTATGGGCTTCGGGCAGTTTATGCCATCGAGCTACCGCGCCTATGCGGTGGATTTCAATAGCGACGGCCGTATCGATATCTGGACCGATACCGAGGATGCCATCGGCAGTGTCGCCAACTATTTCCGCGAACACGGTTGGAAATCCGGCGAGCCGGTGGCGGTACTGGCCAATCCGCGCCCCAATGCCGATATGACCATCGTCAATGAAAGCCTGGACCCCAAATGGACCGTTGGCCAGTTGGCGGAAAAAGGCTTTCCCACTACGGCTCAGGTCTCTCCAGATATGCCGGCCAGTGTGTTTGCATTGGATACCGAGCGGGGCAAGCAGTATTGGATCGGTCTCAACAACTTTTCCGTAATCACCCGTTACAACCGCAGCCGCCTCTATGCCATGGCGGCCTACGATCTGTCCCAGGAAATCGTCAAGGCGCGGGGAGGCAGGTCCTAATATCCCGGATGGCAGTGCCGGAAAAGCAAATGCACAACGCTCTGTTTTGATGCTGTACAGGGCGGTGCCAAGAAAAATGGCATCAGGAACCAAATACCAGACTGGCAATCGAAGCAATTTAATTTATCAGCACTAGCGCAGAATAATGGCTTGGGGGCGGCAGCTTCGTGCCGCGACCGGGGGGAATTATGTATCGATATCAAGTGCGCCTGGGGGCGGCATTGGCAATCCTCGTGCTGGCGGCCTGCAGCAACCAGCCCCGCCAACCTGACACAGATCCTGTGGCTGACAGCGGCCCGCCGGTGCCGGTGGATATGCTGGCGGCGCCCGAACCGACGCCGGTGCGTGAACCTATCGGCGAAGCTGGCAACAAGTCCCCATACACGGTCAACGGAGTCACCTACAGGGTACGCAGCGAGGTCAAAGGCTACAGGGAACGCGGACACGCCTCTTGGTACGGTACCAAATTTCACGGCCGCCGCACCGCCAATGGTGAGGTCTACAATATGTACGCAATGTCTGCCGCGCACAAGACGTTGCCGTTGCCCAGCTACGCCAAGGTTACCAATCTGGAAAACGGCCGCAGTGTGATTGTGCGGGTCAACGACCGGGGCCCCTTTGTGCCCGGGCGCATCATCGACCTGAGCTACACCGCCGCGCAAAAACTCGGTTTTATCGAAAAGGGCGTGGCGCGGGTGGAAGTGGAGGCGCTGGACCCGGATTCGCTGCCGCCGGCGGGTGACACCCTGGCAGTGGAACGCGATGTGGCGGCGCGCGCGGCCCTCGCCCAGGACGCCAGCTTTAAATTGCCGCCCAATACCTATTTGCAGGTGGGGGCTTACGGAAGTGCGCAAAAGGCCGACGATGTGCGCGCTCAGTTGGCCGCCTTGATTGACTATCCTGTATCGGTCACTCCCGTGGATCGGGGCGGGAGGAAGCTTTATCGGGTGCGCATAGGGCCCATCGCGCAGCAGCGCGCTCTGGTGGCCGCACGCGAGACAGTGGAACAAAACCGGCTGGGGCAGCCGCAAGTTGTTTATGACTAAAAGAACCTTGGGAATTACAGAGGAATAATGAAACGCTTATCCATGATGAACCGCCTTTTTGCCTGCACTTTCCTGCTGTTCTGTGTCGGTCTGGCCCATGCCCAGTCGTTGATCCCGGCACCGCCGCAGCTGGCCGCAGAGGCTTACCTGTTGCTCGACGCTCATACGGGCCAGGTCCTGGTGGAACACAATGCCGACAAACAGGTGCCGCCGGCGAGCCTTACCAAGATGATGACCGCCTATATCGTCTCCGACGAGATTGAGAAGGGCACCATCAAGGAAGAGGATATGGTGCGCATTTCCGAGAAGGCTTGGCGCAAGGGCGGTTCGAAAATGTTCGTCAAGGTGGGTGACCGTGTGCCGGTCATAGACCTGCTGCGGGGTGTTATCGTCCAGTCCGGCAACGATGCCAGTATCGCCCTGGCGGAGCATGTCTCTGGCAGCGAGGAAGTCTTTGCGGAAGTCATGAATCAGCAGGCAGAGTTGCTGGGCATGAAAGATACGCATTTCGTCAACGCCACCGGCTGGCCGGCGGAAGGTCACCTGACCACCGCCCGCGACCTGGGCATACTGGCCCGGGCACTGGTTGCGGATCACCCGGCGCACTACAAAATATACTCGGAGAAATACTTCAGCTACGCCGGTATCAACCAGCCCAACCGCAACCGCCTGCTGTGGCGCGATCCGGCAGTGGACGGCATTAAGACAGGGCACACCGAAGAAGCCGGCTACTGCCTTGTTGCCTCGGCGGTGAAACGGGGGATGCGCCTGATCGCGGTGGTTTTGGGGACAGATAGTGACGAGAAGCGCGCCTCGGAGACACAAAAACTGCTCGCGTACGGTTTCCGCTACTTCCAGACCCACAAGGTCTACAGCAAGGATGAGGTGCTGCAGACCGAACGCGTCTGGGGCGGTAAGGAATCGCAGGTAGGCATTTCGGTCGAGGAGGATGTGTTTGTCACCATTCCCCGCGGTGGCGAGGAAGACATCAAAGCCGACCTGATTATCGATGGTGAACTGGAAGCGCCGCTGACCAAGGGACAGCCGCTGGGTAAGGTGGTCGTGACCCTGGATGGCGAGACTGTCGCCGATGTCAAAGCTGTGGCTGCCGAGGAAGTGGAGCAGGCCGGTTTCTTCAAACGTCTCTGGGACGCCATCAAGCGCTTTGTGATGGGCCTCTTTGGTTGATTTTCTGCACTCCCCCTCTCCCGCTTGCGGGAGAGGGGCTCGCGCCATACCGCCAACGCGTGTGGCCGTTATCCCTCCGGCTCCCTGTCCACTGCGGGCACACCACTGTATAATCGCTGCCCGGCCGCGTTCCCGGTTTCACTCAGTCTGCCGCGCGGCCCCGGAGAGCGGTATGAATCGAGAACCACAGCCCCCGAAAATCGAATTTCCCTGCGAAGACTACATGATCAAGGTGGTCCGCGAGGCGGACGACCAAGTGCACGAGTTCGTTCTCGAAGTGATGCGCCGGCACGCGCCCGGTTTTGACGAGGAACGGGTTACCCTGCGCGAGAGCAAAAGCGGTAATTTCACTTCCATGACTTTCTATATCCTCGCCACCGGTAAACCGCAGTTGCAAGCACTGTTTGAGGAACTCAAAGCGCATCCGTCCATACATATGGTGCTTTGATGACAATTGTTCGCAATCTGGGCTGCCGCCCCTACGAGTCCGTCTGGCGGGCCATGTCCCACTATACCGATATCCGCAACCAAGAGAGCGCGGACGAGATCTGGTGCGTGGAGCACGAACCGGTGTTTACCCAGGGGCAGGCTGGCAAGGCAGAGCACCTCCTGAATACCGGTGATATTCCGGTGGTGCAGGTGGACCGGGGCGGACAGGTAACCTACCACGGTCCCGGACAGCTGGTGGTCTATCCACTGCTGGACCTGCGCCGCGCGAAAATCGGCGTGCGCGAGCTGGTTACCGCACTGGAAACCGCCACCGTCGCGATGCTGAAAGGTTTCGGTATCGCCGCCGCGCCCCGCGCCGACGCCCCTGGTGTTTACCTGAGCGAAGGGCCGCGCACCGGCAACAAAATCGCCTCTATCGGTTTGCGTGTGCGACGTGGCTGCAGCTTCCACGGTATCGCCATCAATATCGATATGGACCTGGCGCCTTTCCTGCGCATTAACCCCTGTGGCTACGCCGGCATGCAGATGGTGCAGATGGCGGAGCTGGTGCAGCCGGTGCCGGAATGGCAACAGGTAGCGGAGATTTTTGTCGGCGAGCTGTTGTCCATCCTGTCGCTGCCGCCGGCGGACTGGCAGCCGTTGGACGAGGATACCTTTGCACACTTGAGCGCCTCAGTGCAGGCAACAGAAAATCAGGAAACGACCAATGGCTGATAATTCCAAACCGGCCCAGCCCGATCTGATACCGGTAAAACGCACCCGCCGCCTGCAGGCCGGCGAGAAACTGCGCGATGGCGACAAGGTGGAGCGCATCCCCGTCAAAGTCATCGCCAGTGATCAGATGCTGCGCAAGCCGGACTGGATTCGCGTCAGAGTTCCCGCCTCCAAGGAGGTGGACCGCATAAAGAGTATTCTGCGCTCGCAGAAATTGGCCACTGTCTGTGAAGAAGCCAGCTGCCCCAACCTGGGTGAATGTTTCAGTGGTGGCACCGCCACTTTTATGATCATGGGGGAAATCTGTACCCGCCGCTGCCCCTTCTGCGACGTGGGCCACGGCAAGCCGTTGCCGCTGGATCCGGAAGAGCCCAAGCACCTGGCGGAAGCCATCGCCGCCATGGGACTGCGCTATGTGGTGATCACCTCCGTGGACCGCGATGATCTGCGCGATGGCGGCGCCCAGCACTTCGCCGATTGTATTCGCATCGCTCGCGAACACTCGCCCAACCTGCAGGTGGAAATTCTCACACCGGATTTCCGCGGCCGCATGGAAGTCGCGCTGGATATCCTGGAAAAAGAAGCCCCGGATGTCTTCAACCACAACCTGGAAACCGTGCCGCGCTTGTACCGCGAGTCCCGTCCCGGTGCCAACTACAAGTGGTCCTTGAAGCTGCTGCAGGAGTACAAGAAACGCCGCCCGGATGTGCTGACCAAGTCCGGCCTGATGGTGGGTCTGGGTGAGGAAAAGGAAGAAATCTTCCAGGTAATGGAAGACATGCGTGCACACGATATCGACATGCTCACTATCGGTCAGTACCTGCAGCCGAGCAAGGAGCACTTGCCAGTCAAGCGCTACGTGCATCCCGACGAGTTCGAAGAATACCGCCGCTACGCCGAACAGATCGGTTTCAAGCACGCCGCCTGCGGCCCGCTGGTGCGCTCTTCCTACCACGCCGACAAGCAGGCGCATGGGGAAAAGGTTGGTTAAAGCGGCAGCTGTTGGGGTCGCTCTCAGGGGGGAAAGGCTCTGCGCGCGCAAGCGGAACGCAAGTCTCTCCCCTTGAGCCAGCTCCAGCTAAAGCGCCCGAAAGTATCAGCGGCTTCCAGGATGTAGTCCCCATCCTGAATATGCAGTACTTGTCGGGCGCTTAGACAATGAAACGCTCGTTTCGCAAACGCGCAAGTACTTCCCTGTAGCTTCCGTCTCTGAATCTGGCGGTTTCAAAAAATGTTCCCCCCTCCATCTGAGCTTCTCTTCTAAGTGCGAAGTATCTTTACCGTCAGGAAGCGAATTTATCAGAGCCTCTCCGGGACTTTGGTAATTTATCGGAAGGGGCGCAGCTTTTATACTCGGGTTTTCCAGCCCGCTTGATCTTTGATCCGGTGATACACACGTTTTATCAAACGCAAAAAGGAAAAAAATAACAGATGAAAAAAGCACAACTTCTGGCGTTGGCAGGTGTCCTGGTGGCCTGCTCTGGAGAATCCCCTGATGTTTCTGATGCTGAGCACTCAAATATGAAGTCTTCGGTAATTGAAGCCGATATCGTGTATCCGCAAACCCGCAAAGTGGAAGTCGTGGATACCTATTTCGGTACGCCGGTCCCGGATCCGTATCGCTGGTTGGAGGATGACCGCAGTGAGGAAACCCAGGCCTGGGTCGAGGCGCAGAATGCAGTTACTTTTGGATATCTCGAGCGGATTCCCTACCGAGACAAACTCAAGGCGCGCCTTGAACAGGTCTGGAATTACGAGAAGGTCGGTTCTCCGTTCAAGGAGGGGGACTACACCTATTTCTATCGCAACGACGGTTTGCAGAACCAGTATGTGGTGTGGCGCCGGAAGGGCGATGGCGAGCCGGAGATATTCCTCGATCCAAACCAGTTCAGTGAAGATGGTACAACCTCACTGGCGGGACTGAGCTTCTCCAAGGATGGCAGCATTGCCGCCTACTCTATTTCCGAAGGTGGTAGTGACTGGCGCAAGATTATCGTGATGGATGCTGAAACCAAGGAAATACTTGAAGCGCCCCTGGTCGATGTCAAATTCTCGGGTATTTCCTGGAAGGGTAACGAGGGCTTCTTCTATTCCAGCTACGACAAGCCCGAGGGCAGCGAGCTCTCTGCGAAAACGGATCAGCACAAACTCTACTTCCACAAGCTGGGCCAGCCGCAATCCGAGGATCAACTGGTATTCGGCGGCGAGCCAGGTCAAAAACGCCGCTATGTCTCCGGCTATGTGACTGAGGATGACCGCTTCCTGGTGATCTCCGGTTCCAACTCTACCTCCGGCAATGATTTGTATATCCGCGACCTGAGCCAGCCGGACGCGCCGCTGGTTACGGTGCTGGATCACTTCGACTCCGACACCTATGTACTGGACAATGTCGGCAGCAAACTGTACCTGGTCACCAACCTGGACGCGCCCAACAAGAAGATTGTCACCGTGGATGCCGCCGACCCAGTACCGGCTAACTGGGAAGATCTGATTCCGGAAACAGAGCATGTGCTCAGTGCCTCCACCGGTGGCGGTTATATTTTTGCCCGCTATATGGTCGACGCGCTGTCCAGGATGTATCAGTACGATTTTAACGGCGAGCGTATCCGCGAAATTGAACTGCCTGGGCCGGGCACTGCCAGCTCTCTCAGCGGCAAAAAAGAGGATGAGGTGCTCTACTACACCTTCACCAACTACAAGACGCCGGGAACCATCTTCTCTTTCGATGTTGTCGAAGGAAAATCGGAGATTTACCGCGAGTCCGGGGCGGATTTCGACAGCAGCGCCTATGAGTCCAAGCAGGTGTTTTATACCTCCAAGGACGGCACACGTGTCCCGATGACAATCACCTATAAAAAAGGCCTGGAGCTGAATGGTAAAAACCCCACCATCCTGTATGGCTACGGCGGTTTTAATATCAGCCTGACGCCGAGTTTTAGTATTGCCAACGCCGTGTGGCTGGAGTTGGGTGGCGTCTACGCGGTACCAAACCTGCGCGGTGGCGGTGAATACGGCAAGCGTTGGCACGATGCCGGTACCAAGCTGCAGAAACAGAATGTGTTTGACGATTTTATCGCTGCGGCAGAATACCTAATTGAAAACAAATACACCTCGCGTGATTACCTGGCCATACGCGGCGGCTCCAACGGCGGCCTGCTGGTGGGAGCGGTGATGACCCAGCGCCCGGATCTTGTAAAGGTGGCGCTGCCCGCGGTGGGTGTGATGGACATGCTGCGCTATCACACCTTCACTGCCGGTGCCGGTTGGGCCTATGACTACGGCACCGCGGAAGAGAGCGAGGAAATGTTCAAATACCTGATGGGCTATTCACCGGTGCACAATGTGCGCGCCGGTGTGGAATATCCGGCCACTCTGGTGACCACAGCGGATCACGACGACCGGGTGGTGCCGGCGCATTCCTTCAAATTTGCCGCGGAATTGCAATCCAAGCAGGCGGGGGCGGCGCCGACCCTGATCCGCATCGAGACCAAAGCCGGGCACGGTGCTGGTACGCCGGTATCAAAGACCATTGAACAGTATGCGGATATCTTCAGCTTTACTCTGTTCAATATGGGAATATCAGAGCTGCCCAACTGAAAGCTCCGTGCGGGGGTCTTCCCCTTTGCCGGGTTGCAGAGCGGGGCGCTCAGAAATCCACTGCAGCGCCCGCGTGAATAAATCAGTGGTTCAGCACTTGCTCGGCGAAACTTTAGTGTGATCGTGCAGTTTTGGTGGCGTCTCATTGCCGCCGTGTTTCTGCAGCCACTGGCAGGCGCTGATGATGTCTTCGGCGAGGAGGTGCATGGTGTCTCTGTTTAGGTGCGGCCGCACCACTATCCGTAAGCTGTTGACGGACTCTGCATCCGGCGGCATGGCGTAGGCGGAGAGCACCCAGCCGCGTTCGCGCACTTTGGCGGAGACATCGTATTCGTTGAAGTTGAGTCCCTGTTTCAGGGTTAATGCCACCACTGGAATGCGCTGGGTTTTATTCATAATCTCGAAATAGCCACTTGCCAACAGTTTTTCCCGCAGCCAGTTGGCGTTTTCCAAAGTGCGTTGCATGATGTCTCTGTAGCCGGAAAAACCCAGGCGCAGAAAAGCGTAGTATTGGTAGGCCACAGGCGCGGCGTTGCGGCTGAAGTTCAGTGTGGATGTGGGCATCTCTCCGCCCAGGTAATTGACGTAGAAGATCAGATCTTCGTGGAATACCTTGTCATTGCGGAATATTACCCAGCCCAGTCCCGGAGGTACCAATCCGTACTTGTGTCCGGAGGCGTTGATGGACTGCACTCGCGGTAGACGAAAGTCCCATTTGTAATCCGGGTACAGGAACGGGTTGATAAAACCGCCAGAAGCTGCGTCGATATGCAGGGGGATGGAGTGCCCCGTCTTTTTCTCGTAGTCGTCCAGCCACTGGTGGATGCCTTCGAAGTCATCGTCTTCTCCAGTGAAGGTCTGCCCAGCGATGGCGACTACGGCGATGGTGTTTTCGTCCACAAACTCTTCTAATCGCTCAGCGGTCAGCCGGTAGTCGCCCACCTTGAGCGGCACTATGCGCGGTTCCACATCGAAGTAGCGCATAAATTTCTTCCACACGATTTGCACGTTACCGCCAGTGACCAGGTTCGGTTTGCTCGTATCCTTGCCGACTTTTTCCCGCGCTTTGCGCCAGTTCCACTTATGCGCTAAGCCGGCGAGCATACAGGCTTCGGATGATCCGATGGTGGCGGTGCCGTAAGGGGTTGCATCCGCGGGGCCATTCCACAGCTTGTGCAGCCAGCGCACCATGCGCTGCTCGATGGCGAAGATCCGCGGGTACATGTCGTGGTCAACGTAATTCTTCAAATAGTTATGATGAACGACTTCCTGGGATTCCGGTTCGGTGAAGGTGGTGACAAAGGAAGAGAGGTTCATCGCCGGCTGTGCATCTGTCCAGGACTCTGCATTGACCATTTCCAGTGCTGTTCGGGGCTCTACACCGTTTTCGGGAATATGATCTGCGGGGATATCGTGGTTGTATCGGTCAAAGGGGGTTTCAATCCTGGTTTTGGCGCTCATCTGTTGGATTCTCCTCGGAATCGTCGTTTAAGCCGGCGTAAGAGGGGGATTATTGGCAACCCGTTTTTCAATAAGGCTAGTTCTTCAGTGAAGGGAACGCCGGGGCGGATTGGCTGGGTTACACGCAACAAAATTGCGATTGCGGAGCCGAAAGAAGGAGAAGAGTGTGTCGCCACCCCGACAACTTGTCGGGGTGTGGGGGCGCGCTGGCAGGTAGGCTGTTGAAAAATATTTCAACGCTTTGCTAGTGGGTGTAGGTTAGGCAATTGATCCCGTCGCCGTTGTCACCCACCTGGATGCTGTCCGCGGCACACTCGAAGTCGTCGTTGTGTTTGCAGTCGGTCATTTTGCAGGCGCCGACACCGGCAGTGCGCTGGCTTTGCGTGTGCTTGTGGTTGCCGAAGTAGGTGTCGCAGTCTGGTTCCGTGCCGGTGCCAATAGTAATCGCCTTGGCGTGGCAGGAGGAATTGGCGTTGAAGGCGCATTGGGAGACGACGCACTGGGTAACTTCGGGCATATCTGTGGCGATGATCATGGTGGCGTTCTCTCGGCAGGTGGGGATGTTTTTACGTTGGAGCCTAGCTCAGCTTTGGGCCTTGTCAATGTGGAGCCGACGAATAGCGAATAGCGCGGGAGGGCGTCTGTCGGGTATAAAGGGAACCGACGCCAGCGCGGAGTAAAAAATGATCGGCAAGCCCTTTTTGCTCGTTTTTGCCCTCTTGTACGTGGCGCTGCTGTTTTTGGTGGCCTGGCGGGCCGAGCGGCGCAAGCAGTGGTTGCCCCGCTACCGCCCGGTAATCTATGCGCTGACACTGGCTGTCTACTGCAGCTCCTGGACCTTTTTCGGCGCTGTGGGGCAGGCGGTCAACAGCACCTGGAGCTATCTGCCCATCTACCTGGGGCCGATGCTGCTGTTCCTGTTTGGCGGCGCCTTCCTGCGCAAGCTGATGCTGGTCAGTGAGCGGCAGAAAGTCACCTCCATCGCCGACTTTATCGGCTCCCGCTATGGTAAAAGCCAGGGCTTGTCGGCCCTGGTGACCCTGCTGGCCATCGTCGGCAGCCTGCCCTATATCGCCCTGCAGCTGCGCGCCTTGACCATGGCCTGGGATGCCATTGGCGAGGGACCGGCAGCCGGTGCCCCCGGTGGTCTGGATTCCGCATTTGCCACGGCGCTGATGATGGGTGTGTTCGCGATGCTTTTCGGCACCCGCCATCTGGAGGGGCGCGAGCGCAACCGCGGTGTGGTGGCTGCCATAGCACTGGAGTCGGTAGTCAAGCTGTTTTCCTTTTCCGCTGTGGCCGGGCTGGCCCTGTGGTTACTGTTGGGCCATGAGCGCTACACTGCGGTGGACCTGCGCCTGGACCCGCTGGTGCCGGATGCCAATTTCCTGATACAGACGTTTCTTGCCACCACAGCCATTATTTGTCTGCCACGCCAATTCCACATGGCGGTGGTGGAGTTTCAGGACAGCCGCGATTTGCGCACCGCACGTTGGCTGTTGCCGCTCTATCTGGGACTTTTTTCCCTGTTAATTTTGCCGATCGCCCTCGCCGGGCGACCGCTGCTGGCGGAGGGACTGCTGGAGCCGGACAGTCTGGTGCTGACACTGCCGTTCACCAGCGGCAGTAATGCCCTGACTCTCTTGGCCTACATCGGCGGCTTTTCCGCGGCCACCGGTATGGTCATCGTTGCTGCGGTTACCCTGGCGGTGATGATTTCCAATGAACTGGTGGCGCCACTGTGGCTGTTCCTCAGCCGCTTTACCTCCCTGTCCGCGGCGGCGCTGGGCAACCATCTGCGCCTGATTCGCCGCCTCAGCATTCTGGTACTGCTGTTGATGAGTTGGGGCATGCACCGGGCGATTACCGGTGTGGCGCCGCTGGCTTCCATCGGTTTACTGAGTTTTGCCGCCGCCGCACAGCTGGCCCCGGCGCTGATCGGCGCCCTTTACTGGCGTCGGGCCCACCGTTTAGGGGTGTTGGCCGGGCTGGTGGCGGGTTACGGCCTCTGGTTCTACTGCCTGGTGCTGCCGGCGGTGTTTCCGCAGCACGTGCTGCTGACAGATGGTCTCTTTGGGTTACAGTGGCTGCGGCCGCAGCAGCTTTTCGGCCTTACTCTGCTCGACCCGCTCAGTCACGGCGTTCTTTGGAGCCTGCTGATCAACATCTTGTTGTTCGCGGCTGTGTCCCTGTTGTGCCGTCCACGGGAGCGAGATATCCGCCAGGCGCAGGCCTTTGTCGAGCTGAGTGAGCTGGATCGCGGCGCCGATCTGGAGTTGACAGCGATTGGTGTGGGGCAGTTAAAAAGCCTGATGCAGCCTTTTGTCGGCCTCGAGCGCTTGGAACAGATTTGGAGCGGTTTTGAGCAGCGCAGCGGTCAGCGCCTGTTGGCGGATGACGCAGTGCCGCGTTTTGCGGTGGCCGAGGCGGAGAGCATCCTCGCGGGCATTGTGGGCTCGGCCACTGCGCACCAGGTAATGGATCTGCTGCGCGCCAACCGGCCTTTTCAGCTGGAAGACATCGCCCGCTTGGTGGATGGCACGTCGCAGAAACTGCGCTTCTCCCAAGAGCTGCTGCAGACAACGGTGGAAACGCTTAGTCAGGGCATTAGTGTTGTGGATGCGGATTTGCGCTTGGTGGCCTGGAATCAGCACTACATCGAGCTGTTCGACTACCCGCCGCGCTTGTTGTATATCGGCTGCCCGGTAGAAAAGCTGTACCGCCACAATGCTGAGCGGGGGCTCTATGGCAAGGGTGTGGATATTGAAGTGGAGATAGAGCGGCGCCTGCAGTTGCTGCGCCACGGCAGTGCCCACCGCTTTGAGCGCCGACTGCCCAACGGCACCATCGTTGAAGTGCGCGGAACGCCGATGCCCGGCGGTGGCTTCGTGACCACCTTCTCCGATATCAGCGATTACCGCGCCGCAGTAGACGCGCTGGAAGAAAACCGGCGCACACTCGAGGAGCGGGTGGAGCAGCGCACGGCGGAGCTGCGCGCCAGTAATGAGGCGCTGCAGGCGGAGAACCGACGCCGCGCCGAGGTGGAAGCGCAGATGCGCGAGCTGCACGCGGCCAAGACCCGTTTTCTCGCCCATACCAGCCACGATTTGCTGCAACCGATCAATGCCGCGCGCCTGTTTATCGCCTCGGCACAACAGAAGGCTGGCACTGGCGTCTCGCGTGAAATGTTGGAGGATATCGGTCATATCGACAGCGCCCTCGGTGCCGCCGAGCAGTTGATAGGCGCCCTGCGCGAAATCAGCCGCCTGGATTCCGGCAACCTGACGCCTAAATATGAGCACTTTGCGGTGGGAGAGCTGCTCGACGCTCTCACGGTTGAGTGCCAGGCCATCGCCGCCAGCCGGGGGCTGCAGTTGCGCTACGTGCGCTCTGCAGCCTGGGTATACAGCGACAGACACCTGTTGCGACGTATTCTGCAGAATTTCCTCAGCAATGCGCTGCGTTACACCGTACGCGGAAAAGTGCTCTTGGGAGCGCGCCGGCGCGGACGCGAACTGGAAATCCAAGTGTGGGACACAGGGCCCGGGATCGCGTGTGAAGTCCAGGAGAAGATATTTGAGGAGTTCGTGCGCCTGTCTTCCGCCGACAGGCCCGCGGACAAGGGGCTGGGCCTGGGACTGGCCATCGCCAAGCGCAGCGCGGATTTACTGCGGCACCCCATCCGCGTGCGGTCGACACCGGGGCGGGGTGCGGTGTTTTCGATTCGCGTACCTCTGGGCGTTGCGTTGGCGGACAAGCCCAAGGCGCCGCAGCCGCGGATCGCGGGGGCCGACCTATCCGGGATTCGTGTACTCTGCATTGACAATGAGGATTCCATTCTGCGCGGGATGCAGAGCCTGCTCAGCGGCTGGGGTTGCCGAGTGAGCGCGGCGCGCTCTCTGCAAGAGGCTCTGTCCGTCTGGCCCGGCACCCAGCCGCCGCAGCTGGTGATCGTCGATTACCACCTGGACTGCGATGCCACGGGTATAGGCGCGCTGGAGGGGTTGAGTGAACACTGGGGACAGCCACTGCCGGGGATATTGATCAGCGCGGACATTTCCGAACAAGTGCGAGATGCCGCCGTCAGCCGCGGTTATTTCTATCTGTCCAAGCCGGTAAAACCGGCGGCTCTGCGCAATCTGGTGCGGCGCCTGGCCAGGCGCCAGCCACAAGCGGTCGATAGCTGAGCTTCTCATCTGGCGCTGAAATATCTGCAGCGCCAGGGAGCGGACCAGTCATTACTTCTGCCGCAGGGGGCTCTCAATCTTTAGCTGCAACTGCGTCAGGCGTGCACTGGCGTTTGCTTCGGGGGCGGCGTGAATTGCCCCGGAGGCTCCAGATCCAGGCTGTTGAGGGCCAGTACCGCCTGGGTGCGGCAGCTGACGTCCAGCTTGCGGAACAGGGCCGTCAGGTGGGCTTTGACCGTTGCCTCGGTCACATTCATTTCATAGGCGATCTGCTTGTTCAGCAGCCCTTCGGAAAGCATGGTGGCCACGCGGAATTGTTGTGGCGTCAGAGAAGCCACCACGTCCGCCACTGCCAGTTCAGAGGAGGCCGCGGCGCACTGGTCGGCGATGCCTTCAGGCAGCCAGATTTCACCCGCCAGGGCTTGGCAGAGGGCTTCGTCGATCATTTCCACCGGCGCTGATTTGGGCAGAAAGCCGCAGGCGCCGTAATCGACGGCGCGGCACATTACTTCCGGCTTCTCGTTGGCGGACACAACCATCACCGGCAGGCCGGGATACTGACCGTTGAGAAATATCAGCCCGCTGAAGCCCCGCGCGCCGGGCATATGCAGGTCCAGCAATAACAGGTCACAGTCCCGGTGTTCACTGACACAGCGCTGCAGGCTTTCCATGTCCTGCGCCTCGTACAGCAAGGCGTTGGGAAATGTTCGCTGGATCGACTGGCGCAGGGCACTGCGGAACAGCGGATGGTCGTCAGCGATAATGAATTTGTGCACAGTATGGTCGTTATTGGTGTGCATACTCATCGCTCCCTCATCATCATTAAATCCTCCTGGCAGAATGGAGGCTGTGTATAAGACTGCAAAGTGTACGCTCAGGAACCGCCGCTTTCTTATAATTTATAACTATCGAGTATGATCCCGGCGGCGCTTTTCGCATGTAGGCACGGCCGCTGGCTGCGACCAGTAGCGGAACCTAAAGTTCCTGGATCGCGGCCAGCGGCCGATTTCGCGGAGGGGTAGTGCGGGCTAGGCGGTCTGTGCCAGTGACTCGCGCCCGTCTATCAACTGCTGTACTACCGACGGGTCGGCCAGGGTGGAGATATCGCCAAGCTGGTCGCACTCATCCGCGGCAATCTTGCGCAATATACGCCGCATTATTTTGCCGGAGCGGGTTTTCGGCAGGCCCGGGGCCCACTGAATGACATCCGGTGTGGCGATGGGGCCAATCTCGCTGCGCAACCAATTGCGCAGTTGCTGGCGCATTTCTTCGCTGGGTTCGCGGTCGCAATTTAGGGTCACGTAAACGTAGATTCCCTGACCCTTGATATCGTGGGGATAGCCCACCACCGCCGCCTCGGCCACCGCTTCGTGCGCAACCAGCGCACTTTCCAGCTCAGCGGTGCCCATGCGGTGACCGGAAACGTTGAGTACATCGTCCACGCGACCGGTGATCCAATAGTAGCCGTCTTCATCGCGGCGCGCCCCATCGCCACTGAAGTACATTCCCTCGAAAGTGCTGAAGTAGGTATCGATAAACCGTTGGTGGTCGCCGAATACCGTGCGCATTTGGCCCGGCCAGCTGTCGAGTATCACCAAATTGCCTTCGGTGGCGCCGTCGAGAATTTTGCCTTCGTTGTCCACCAGTGCCGGGCGTATGCCGAAGAAGGGCCGCGTGGCGGAGCCGGGTTTGAGCGGCGTTGCGCCGGGCAGCGGTGTCAGCATGGCGCCACCGGTTTCTGTCTGCCACCAGGTGTCGACAATAGGACAGCGGCCGCGGCCGAAGCTGTTGTAATACCAGCGCCAGGCCTCGGGATTGATCGGCTCTCCTACAGTGCCGAGCAGGCGCAGGCTTTCCAGGCTGGCGCCGCTTGTAGGCTTGTCACCTGCGGCCATCAACGCGCGGATTGCCGTAGGCGCTATATAGAGAATATTGATTTGGTGTTCGTCGATAATCTGCGCCACCCGGGTTACATCGGGGTAGTTGGGGACGCCCTCGTACATCACTGTAGTGGCGCCATTGGCCAGCGGGCCGTAGATGATATAGGAGTGGCCAGTTACCCAGCCGATATCCGCCGCGCACCAGTAGCGCTCTCCCTTGCGGTAGTCGAACACATATTCGTGAGTCAGTGAGGTATAGGTCAGGTAACCGCCGCTGGAGTGCAACACCCCTTTGGGTTTGCCGGTGGAGCCGGAAGTGTAGAGGATAAACAGCGGGTCCTCTGCCTGCATTTCTTCCGCCGGACAATCTTCGCTCTGTTTGTCGACGAGTTCCGCGTAATCGCAGTCCCGGCCGTCGTGCCAGATAGTTTGGTCGCCGGTGTAATTGATTACCACCACCTTTTCCACCGCAGTTTCGCTGCAGAGCTCCACGGCCTTGTCGACGTTTTCCTTCAGTGGCACGGTTCTGCCGCCGCGCTTGCCGGCGTTGGCGGTGATAACGACGCGGGACTTGCCGTCGTCCATGCGTCCGGCCAGGGATTCGGGGGAAAAGCCCGCGAAAACCACCGAATGGATGGCGCCGATGCGCGCGCAGGCCAGCATGGCTACTGCCGCTTCAGGGATCATCGGCAGGTAAATGGTCACCACGTCGCCTTTCTGGACACCCAGGGATTTGAGACCGTTGGCGAAACGACAGACGTCGCGGTGCAGCTGCCGGTAGCTGATTTCTTTGGAAACACCCGGTTCGTCACCTACCCAAAGAATGGCGGTTTCGTCTCCCCGTTCGGCCAAGTGGCGGTCCAGGCAGTTGGCGGATACGTTCAGTGTGCCATCCGCATACCAGCGGATATGTAAGTCCTCTTTGGCGAAGGAGACGTCCTTGACCTGGGTATAGGGCTTCATCCAGTCGAGGCGCTGGCCCTGTTCGCGCCAGAAAGCCTCGTTATCCTCAATGGAGCGGTTGTACAGCTCGAAGTAAGCCTCTTCGTTCAGCAGAGACTTTTCCGCGTAAGACGCGGGGACGGGATAGACAGATTCCTCGGACACGGCTCACCTCATGATCTTGTTCTGGTGCCGGGCATTTTGCATGGCCGCTGGCGGCAGGCGTATTAGACATAAGTCGAACTCCTGGAGGGGCGGGCTGTTTGCCGTCTGTGCGCACCGGAATTGGCTACAACGTCATGCGGTTTAAGTGGAAGTTCCTTAGACATTGGTCGAGATTCCACCGGATTTAGACCAATGGTTAATACCCAATTTGACCGAGAAGGAGTTTTATCACTAGCGACAAAACAGTAATTCGACAATCCGTGCTCTGGAGGCGCTTATGTCGACGATAAAAATAAAATCCGTCCGCACCGCGGGCCTGTTTTCAACGATGATGATCAGTCTGTTACCGGCGGTAGCCAGCGCTCAGACGAATGTCGAGGAGCTGCAGACACGAATCGAGGAGCTGCAGGCACAGATCGACAAGCTCGCCGCAGAGGCGGAACAACGGCGGAACCAAGTGGTGGAAAACCCGGAACCGCCTCAGCAACAGAGCGGCACGCAGATAGAGATCGGCGGGTTTATGAAGTTGGACACCATGTTCAGCGATTATTCTGACGGCAGTTCTGCCACGGCCGGTATTGGCGAAGATTTTCTGGTTCCCTCCACTATACCGGTAGGTGGCGAGGGCGGCGATGGCAAGTTCGACGCCCACGCTAAATCCTCGCGGCTCTTTATTAAAACCCACACTCCGGTGGCCGGTGGCCAGATCAATACCCATTTGGAAATCGATGCCATGGCCAGTAGCCAGGGCGATGAGCGCATCAGTAATTCCTATGCACAGCGCCTGCGCCACGCCTATGTGGATTGGCAGATAGATGCATCCCGGTCTTTGCTTGCGGGACAAACCTGGTCCACCTTTTTTAATGTGGGGGCGCTGCCGGAGGGGCTGGATTTTGTAGGTCCTGTGGGCACGATTTTCGAACGCCAGCCGCAGCTGCGCTACACCCAAAAAATCGGCTCCGGGTCGATTCAACTGGCGGCGGAAAACCCCTCCACCACACTTTACAACGGCTCTGAAAACCCCTATGACGATGGCGGTACGCCGGACATCGTTCTGCGCTATAACAACAGCGCTGGAGATTTCAGCTACTCGGTGGCCTCCATGAGCCGGGAGCTGGCTTACGATAATGGAACTGATACTGAATCGGTGCGAGGTCATGCCATCAGTGTTTCGGGCAAATATCAGTTTGGCCGCGATGATATCCGCTTTATGTTGAGTTCCGGCAACGCGCTGGGACGTTATATGGGTCTTAATAGTTACCGCGCCGGTATAATTGAAGCGGACGGCGATATCGAATTGATCGATCAGACCGGCGGTTTTATCGCCCTGCGCCATTTTTGGAACGACCAGTGGCGCAGTAATCTGGTGCTTTCCGCCTCCAAAGCCGACAACCCCGGCTCAGTTTCCGACACCACGCCCTCGGCCTATCGTAGTTTGCATGCGAATCTGCTCTATTCACCAGTGCCTAAATTGACACTGGGTGGCGAATATATTTTTGCCAGCAAGGAAGTTGAGAATAGCGGCGGTTCGCTTGTTGACGATGAAGGTGATCTGCAGAGACTTCAGTTTTCAGTGAAATATGTTTTCTGACGTTTTCTGTTCTGGAGTAGCAGGGTATGGACCACCCATTGCCTCGGCCGGGGTGTTGATTGCAATCGCGGGCGGCTCCCAAATGGGGCATAAAACAAAAGTAAATAGTGAAATAAATGCGGGAGAAAAGCGATGAGTTTTGAAAGCGAACAACACGCGGATGACTACTGGAAGGAAAACCTGCGCCTAATGCTGTCGCTGTTGGCCATTTGGTTCGCGGTTTCTTTTGGCTGTGGAATTCTATTCGCCGATGCACTAAACGGCATTCGCCTCGGTGGTTTCAAGCTAGGGTTCTGGTTCGCCCAGCAAGGCTCCATCTATGTGTTTCTGGTGTTAATAGCCGTCTATGTGCACAAAATGAATAAGCTGGATAAAAAATACAATGTGCACGAGGACCACGAAGAACCGGATGAGTTTGAAGAAGCACTCGAAGAAGAGTTCGGCCAGTAGGAGCAGACCATGGATATCCAAACCCTCACATTCCTGATCGTCGGTGCAACCTTTGCGATCTATATCGGTATTGCCATATGGTCGCGTGCCGGTTCTACGCACGATTTTTACGTCGCCAGCGGCGGCGTCAACCCAGTGGCCAACGGTATGGCCACGGCGGCGGATTGGATGTCCGCGGCATCCTTTATTTCCATGGCTGGCTTGATTTCCTTTATGGGCTATGACGGTGCCGTCTACCTTATGGGATGGACCGGCGGCTACGTGCTGCTAGCGCTGTGCCTGGCACCCTACCTGCGCAAATTCGGCAAGTTTACGGTGCCGGCATTTATCGGTGACCGCTATTACTCGAATACTGCGCGTACAGTGGCGGTGATCTGTGCGGTGTTTGTGAGCTTCACTTATGTGGCGGGACAAATGCGCGGTGTTGGCGTGGTCTTCTCACGCTTCCTGGAAGTGGATATCACCACCGGTGTGATTATCGGTATGGCGATTGTGTTCTTTTACGCGGTGCTCGGTGGTATGAAGGGGATCACCTATACCCAGGTGGCCCAGTACTGCGTATTGATCTGTGCCTATCTAGTGCCGGCCATTTTTATTTCCATCATGATGACCGGGCATGTGATTCCGCAGATTGGCTTCGGAGCGGAATTGTCCGATGGTTCCGGCACCTATTTGCTGGATAAGTTGGATGGCCTGTCTACGGAATTGGGTTTTGCAGAATATACGTCGGGGACCAAGAGTACTATAGACGTCTTCTTTATTACCGCCGCGTTGATGGTGGGTACCGCTGGCTTGCCACACGTGATTGTGCGTTTCTTCACCGTGCCCAAGGTTCGGGATGCGCGCAAGTCCGCCGGCTGGGCACTGTTGTTTATCGCCCTCCTTTACACCACCGCGCCGGCCATCGCCACCTTTGCTCGGGTGAATATGATCGATACCATCAACGGTCCGGATGCCCAGGGCACTGCCTACGAGGAGGCGCCGAGCTGGATTACTAACTGGGAGAGCACTGGCCTGATTGCTTGGGAAGACAAGAATGGTGACGGCAAGATGTTCTATTCCGGGGATGCGCGCAACGAGATGAAAATCGACCGCGATATTATGGTACTCGCTAACCCGGAAATCGCCGATCTGCCCGCATGGGTAATCGCGCTGGTGGCTGCAGGGGGCATCGCCGCGGCACTGTCTACCTCCGCGGGACTGCTGCTGGTGATTTCGACGTCGATCTCACACGATTTGCTCAAGCGCAATCTGATGCCCAATATCAGTGACAAGCAGGAGTTGCGCTATGCGCGTATTGCCTCGGCGGTGGCAATCTGTATCGCGGGCTATCTGGGAATCAATCCGCCGGGCTTTGTTGCTCAAGTGGTGGCTTTTGCCTTCGGCTTGGCGGCATCCTCGTTCTTCCCGGCGATTATTCTCGGGATCTTCAGCAAAAAGATGAACAAGGAGGGCGCCATTGCGGGTATGATTTCCGGTATTACCTTTACCGCCGCGTATATTATTTACTTTAAGTTCATCAACCCCGCTGCCAATACGCCGGAAAACTGGTGGTTCGGTATATCGCCGGAAGGCATCGGTACCCTGGGAATGCTGTTGAACTTTGCAGTGGCGATTGTTGTGGCCCGGTTTACCTCAGAAGCGCCCAAAGCCGTGCAGGAAATGGTTGCCGATATCCGTTTCCCCAAAGGCGCTGGAGAAGCCAGTGCGCACTGATGGCTGATTGATAAATTTCCATCCTTTTGGGCGAGGCACTTTGCTTGGGAGTGCCCGCCCTTTTTTATTGGGGAGCCCTTGTTCTTTCACACGGAAGTTGCAGAGGCTTCGGAGTACTCGGGCAATGGGGTGGGCTTCTTATCTGGCGTTAAATAATCTTCACCGTCACGAAGCGACTTAATCGGCGGTGCCTTAGGTTGCGCGGCCCTCAGGTTATTCTTGGTTCTCCCAGACCATCAGTAGCAGATCTTCATCTTCCCCCGGTAGTCTGATGATGCCTTCCGGGCGGAGCCCCAGTTTTTCCAGCAGGCGCAATGAGGGCGTATTGTTTGGCAGGGCAATGGCCACAATACGTGTCAGACCGATAACATCGCGGGCGTAGCGCATCACCGCGCGCGCCGCTTCCAGGGTGTAACCCTGTCGGCGGTATTCGGGCAATAGGGCAAAGCCGATATCCGGGGCGCCCAGGCCCTCCCGCTTCAATAGGCCGCAGACGCCGAGGGGCGTGCCGTCCTTGAGTTCCACCTTATACAGTCCAAAACCGCGACGCCGGTACATGGCCATGATTCCATCGGCGATATAGCGGCGCGCGTCTGCTTCGGTGCGCACGCCGCGATCTCCCACATTGCGCAGAAAATCGGGGTCGTTCAGCACCGCCAGCATCAATGGGGCGTCCTCTTGCGTGAGTTGGCGCAAGGTCAGCCGTTGTGTTTGCAGCGGGATCATAACAGCGTTCGTTTTCACGATCTGTTCTTTGTCAGCGTAGCGTGTGCAAAAACTGCAGGTGCCGTTCGTAATGCGCCAGGATATCCGTGAGCAACTGGTCCTTGGTCCAACCCATCACATCGTAATCCTGCCCGCCCTCATGCAGGTGCACCTCGGTGCGAAAGTATTTGTCATCCGAGCCGTCGTCGGTTGTGTCGTCCAGCTTTTGCGCTTCCAAGTCCATGTGTTCCGGCGTCAAGGCACTGGGTTTCAGGTGTGCTTTGGGGTGTATGCCATAGAGGAAATCCACCTCGTCACCCTGAAAAACTTTCAGGTAAACATCGCTGTTTTTACCGCGTGACACTTCGGTGGCCAGACCGTTTTGCTCCAGCTCCTGGGCAAACTCTCGCAGTGCCGGCTCTCCCACATCGCGTATATATTCCTTTACTTCATCTAGGGACGGCAGGTGTACAAGGTTTCTCAATCTCCGTTGCCAGGGGACGGGATTGCGCGCGGTGATCGGGGCTACCGGTGCGGTCAGCGCATCCCGTTTCGCAGTATCGGTACGCAGGGCGGAAACCAATCCGTAGATGGCGATTAGCAATATGGCGGAGAAGGGCAAGGCACTGGCGATCACCGCTGTTTGCAGAGAGGCTAAACCACCGACTAGCAGTAGGGTAATGGCCACTATGCCAATCAGTGCGCACCAGAAAACTTTTTGCCAAAGGGGGGTATCATCACGGCCGTGGGAAGCCAGCATATTGACCACCAGGGCGCCGGAGTTCGCAGACGTTACAAAAAAGATGACTACCATGATGACAGCGACATAAGAGAAAAGGCTCGGTAGCTGAAATTGTTCCAGGAAGTGGAATAGCGCGAGGGACTGATCTTTGCTGACCGCTTCACCGAGGGCCGTCATTCCTTCGTTCAGAATCATATCGATCGCGGAGTTGCCGAAGAATGTCATCCACAGCAGGGTCATTCCCGCGGGCATCAGCATGGCGCCGATGGTAAATTCCCGGATAGTGCGCCCGCGGGATATGCGCGCGACGAACAGGCCGACGAAGGGCGACCAGGACATCCACCAGCCCCAATAGAGGATGGTCCAGCCGCCGAGCCAGTCGGTGGGGTTATAGGCATAGAGATTAAAGGTCTTGCTGACCATCACCGACAAATAGCTGCCGATATTCTGCACAAATGCCTGCAACAGGTAGACAGTGCTGCCGAGTAGCAGCACCATTAACATGAGGAGCCCCGCAAGTCCGATATTCAGCTGGGAAAGCCGCTTGATTCCGCTATCTAAGCCTGTTGCCACGGAGATAGTGGCGAGGATTGTGGTGGCGATAATTAGAATTACCTGAACCCCTTCTCCTATGGGCACATGAAACAAATGGTTCAGTCCGGAGTTGATTTGCAGCACGCCGTAGCCGAGTGTCGTCGCTACGCCGCAAACGGTGCT
The DNA here is from genome assembly GCF_001617625.1 of Microbulbifer thermotolerans. NCBI lineage: Bacteria > Pseudomonadati > Pseudomonadota > Gammaproteobacteria > Cellvibrionales > Microbulbiferaceae > Microbulbifer > Microbulbifer thermotolerans. Next base: position 1,044,598 of record NZ_CP014864.1, read on the forward strand.
AACAATGGCGAAGACATCCACTGCATCGCCAATAGGGCCGTAAATGCGCTCTCCAATAATAGGGTAGAGCGCCGAGCGCAGGGTGAGTGGCAGTTTGTGGCGGTAACTGAAATAAGCCAAAATCAATGCGACTATGGCGTAAATTGCCCAAGCGTGTAGCCCCCAGTGGAAAAAGGTCAGTATCATCGCTTGGCGCGCGGCTTCCACTGTGCCAGTTTCGCCTACCGGAGGATTCAGGTAGTGCATGACCGGTTCGGCGACACCGAAGAAAAGTAGTCCTATGCCCATTCCGGCGGAAAACAGCATTGCGAACCAGGAGCCGTAGCTATACTCCGGCTCGGCGTGTTCCGGTCCCAGCTTGATTTCTCCGAAGCGGGAAATCGCAATAACAACCACACTGATCAGAATGATTGCCACCACCAGCACGTAGTACCAGCTCATATTGGTGACTATGGCGCTCTGTAGCGCTTTGAAACGTGCGCTGGCGTCATTGGAGAAAATAGTTGCGTAGGCCACCAGTAGCGCCAGGGCTCCAGTAGCCGTGTAGAATACGGGGGGATTGAAATGACCTGTGTGACCACTCTGTCGGGTTTTCATAATACGCTATCCACGAATACTGCAGGGATGAGGGCGGTTTTGTAGGTTGTTATGTTGCGCAGATACCATTGTATAGGCATTTGACAAAGATGAAATGGACGTTCTATGGCTAATACTTCTAAAAACTTGGAAATATCGGCAGCGGAAATCGAGATTAGCGCAGTGCGCGCCCAGGGTGCCGGCGGACAGAATGTCAATAAAGTATCCAGCGCAATTCATCTGCGCTTTGATATTCGCGCATCTTCTCTGCCGGAAGAAGTTAAAGAGCGCCTGCTGCAGCTGAATGACCAGAGAGTCAATTCGGATGGTATAGTGGTGATCAAAGCCCAGCGCTTTCGCACCCGGGAAAAAAACCGTGAAGATGCGCTGCAGCGCCTGCGGCTGCTCATTGACAAGGTGAGTAAAAGACGCAAAAAACGCATTCCAACCAAACCGGGCAGAGCGGCGAAAGAACGGCGTTTGAACACAAAGGTGCGCCGTGGTCAGGTTAAGGCATTGCGGGGAAAAGTCAGCGATTATTAGAAAATTTTACACTCATCTGCGTGAGCGCTGTAATTGCTCTTGGGGCTCTCGGGCAATGGCATGGATATTATGAAAACCTTGAAATAGGCCCCTGTATCCAACGGCTTCAAACTATCAGTTCCATTCATTGAGTTTCTCACCCCTTTCGGCGCTTCTTGTAAATTTCGCACTGAAATGATCAGCGGTTATTTGAGAGGAATTTGTATGACAAAGCGTTATCGTGCAGAGGCGTTGAAAAATTTTGCCGCCCGTCTGTTCCAGTGTGCCGGCTTGGCCGAAGAGCGCGCAGAGGTGATGGCAGGCGTTTTTCTAGAGGCGGACCTGCTCGGCTTTACCACCCACGGCATGAACCGTGTGGTGAGCAACCTGCGCTGGCTGGAGAGTAATGAGACTCGCCGCGAAGGTGCGCCAACAGTGCTCGCGGACCGCGGTAATTGTTTTAATTGGGATGCAGATTTTCTGCCGGGGCCCTGGGTGCTGAGGCAGGCGCTGATAGAAGCGATGCAGCGGGTGCCGGATCACGGGGTGGTTACCGCCACCATACGTCGCAGTCAGCATATCGCCTGCCTTGCAGCCTATCTGCCGCCAGTTGTGGAGGCCGGTTATGTGGCAATTCTCACTTGCTCAACACCGGCGGAAAATACCGTATCTCCCCAGGGCAGTGTGGACCCGCTCTTTTCCGCCAATCCGCTGGCCTTCGCCGCCCCTGCCGGTGAATACCCGTTGCTGTTTGATATCAGCATGTCAGTGACTGCTGGTGGTTATGTAGCAAGGGCAAAACGGGAAGGCACTAAGCTGCCGGTAAAATGCCTGAAAGACCGGGACGGCAATGTGTCCGACGATCCGAATGTATTCGATAGTGGCGGCAGTATTCTGCCCGTTGGTGGGGTCGATCACGGATACAAAGGTGCGGCGCTGTCGGCGATGCTGGAAGTTCTATCCATGGCGCTCGGTGGCTACGGTCGAGACGACGCATCTGCGAAAGGCGACGGCGAGGCCAACTCGGTATTCCTTCAGCTGATAGACCCCCGCGCATTTTGCCCCCGCGCGGACTTTCTGCGCCAGACCGCGGCATTGTGCAATTTGTGGCAGAACAGCCGCAGCGAGGGCTGCTCTCCGGTACGCGTGCCCGGTCAGAGGGCCTGGGCCATGCGTGATAAGCAGTTGAGAGAGGGGGTGATGCTGTACCCGTCGATTATGGAAGACCTGCAGCCCTGGGCGGACAGGTACGGTGTCCCGGTACCGAAGCCCCTAACCCAGGAAATTAATTAATCAGAGATTTCCACGTTTACACTATTCCATATACGGGATCAGTCGACCAAAAATCATTACCCCTGTCCATAGCAGTAGAGAAAGTCCGGCAACGATCTTTACATCTATAGGGAAATAAATCACGTTGCTTTGATTATTTCCCCTTTTGATGCTCCGTAATCGTAAGGAAAGATATAGGGCATTTATTATCGCAAAAAAAATCAATGATATTTTGATTTTAAAAGACGGGTTGATGAAATAACGGCTGGGATCACCAAACAAAAAAAAGATTCCTGTGGCGATGTTTATCGTAAGTCCAATTAGCGTTACAAAGATAAAATTGTCAACAGCTTTAAAAGGAGTTTCTTGGGCGAATCCAATAATCTTTAAGTCGACTACGATTAAAGAACCAAATAGCAAGCATAATCCTATAAAATGCAAGCTTTCCAGGGTTGGCCAGACCCAGCTGTGAGCATTGATATAATCATATGTACTTGAAGAGATCATCCAGTTAATGACATCTTGCATGATAATCTCCCTCTAATCGATATATGCGATAAGTCGGCCTGAAACGAGTGCCGCTATCCATACAAAAATTGATGCGCCTGCTATAAATTTATGCTTTGAAGTGATCTTGCCAGAGATCGTTCTTGTGGCTAAATAGTGGCTCAACAGCAAACCGGTTGCGATGAGTGTTATTTTTAGTAGAAATGGCCGGTTTTCCCATAGAAGAGTCGCGCCGCCGAAAAATAAAGCGGTTCCAGACAGAAGATTAATGCAAAACCCTGCAATCGCTACTTTCCAATAGTTATACATATCTCTGAGTGGCAGCCTGGAACAGAATCCGAGAAGTCTAAAGCTAATCATTAGGGCGATGCCTACCAGTATACTCATACCAATGGTATGCAGGGTTAATACAATTGGATAACCCCATAAAGAATCTGATACCCATAAACCCAATGATGAGCTCTCAGCCCAATCTAAAAATGTCAACAAAATTACCTCGTTTATACGCTTAGGGGTGGCTATGAATAATTCGGATAAGGGTTATCTCTTGTTATGAGGCTACTAAGAGATGGAATCTTTTTATGGAACCTCTGATTAATTCGCGTGGACACTATGGTAGCTTCCGGGGCGCTCAGGCAATAGGACGGACATTTCGAAAGCGCACGAGTACTTCCCTGTAGCTCCGACGGATACATCCCTGTATCCGATGGTTTCGAAATGCCCGTCCTATCACCTGATCTTCACATTCGCCCGCGAAGAGCTTCTGCCACCAGAAAGTGATTTAATCAGAGGTTCCTTATAAAATGTGCGAATAGTTTCCTGTAGCGTCTATAAATATATCTATAGATGCTACAGGAACTACTCCTGCGTTTTCAAAAAAGCGCTGCGTGAGCGCTCTGAAACCAACGACAGAGCGCATGCGATTTAATCAGAGATTAATTAGCGTTTCTCATAGGTTAGGTCGTCGCATTCATAGGGGAAGTATTGCGATTCTGTCAGCTTCACAACGTCTTCGCCGTGTACTTTCTCTTGCAAGTACAAAGGATCCTCTATTTCATACGAACGGTGGAGTGATAGCCCGTCATCACTGAGATGAAAACGCTCAACGATATGGAGTTGATCGCTGTTTTTGGCTGCGCCATTCGGATGCGGTGGTGCATGTATGTAACCAGGAGCAAAGCCTATGGTGTCTACAATCAATACGCCGTCTTCCCACTTGCCTATTGAGTGACCTGCCACACTGGGCTCAATATCTGCTGGATGCTGGTCCAAGTCGAGGTGAATCGTGCGAACGATGTCCATGAAACCATAATGAATGGTGATTTCATCTTCGGTCTGATCAATGCGATTCACTAATTGGTCGAATGTCCAGTCATCTATGATGTTGGTTGCTTTACAGTGCAGGCGAGGGCTGTCTTCAAATCGGTAACCTGCAACGGCCTGCTCGCCTGCCTCTGTTAGTTTGAACTGTGGCCGATTCGGGTCTCGTGGCGGACGCTCACCCATGGGCGGGCGCTCCCCCCTAGGAGGACGCCCATCTTCTGGCGCGGCTGCCAGATCTTGTCGCGGAGCTGATTTTGAGGAAGGTTTTTGGGGGCGAGGTCTCTCTTTGCGCTGGTCGCTTACCCAGTTGCCGCCGATGTTTGGTGTTCCATCCGGTAGAGTGATTTTTCTGGGTTGTTTAACTAAATTTCCAGAGTTGTCAAAAACAGAATTTCGGTTAATTGTCAGCCCGTTGGTAAAATGTATGCTGTTTGCATGGCAGGCGAGATCTTCACTGCGTGCTGGCGCACCAATAATGGTGATTTCCTCTCCTTTTTTAAAGAGGCTGGAAGACCATCCTGCTCTCTTTAATGCGCTTCCTGTGCCTAGATCACAGCGCCAGTTTTCGGCGTTGCCTGCGCTATTTTTAACATCGAAATAGATGTACGCATGCGGGTTGACTAACCTTATTTTTGTTATTTTTCCTGTTATCTTTATTTGTTTAGAGGTGTCAAATTGACCATTTACACCATGGTGGGCCATGGCACTGTTGGCGAACATTGCGGTGCACGCAATTCCAATACATATATTTTTGAAAAGAAATTTTTTCATTTGATGTTGCAGATTCGGATGGTAAGGATGTTTCTTTTATTCTAAGTGAAGTCATTCGCACTACAGTGATAGGAAAAGTAAATATGTGTAAATTTATGCATGACTGGGTAAAGAGATGCATCCAAGGAACCTCCGATCAGCTCTCTCTGGAAGCAAAGATAGCTCGAGGCCAGATAAGAGGTTTAGGTGAAGGGGTGGGCGTTCAGAAGCCCACTATATTCCCGGTGTGAATTAATCAGAGAAGCTTTGATTTGCTTCCTGGCAGTAAAGTGGCTTCAAAATCAGAGCTTCATATCATGGGTCTGATGAATCATTTCCGTCAGCAGAAAAACTTATCAGAGAGCGTTTAGTAGGGCGATCGGGCAAGCACTTCCTGATATTCCGCCTCGCGCAGCGCCAGCTCCTGTTCCAGGTCTTCGATATCCAGCTCCAGCTCCGTGTGGCGCTCCTTGAGACGGGCGATATCGGCGAGCAGGGTCACCCGCTCTTCTTTGGTGGCCTCGTCACTGACCAGGTGTGCGCTCATTTCAGTAATGTCATCGAGAATATGTTCCCGTTCTCTTTCCAAATCGCTGATGGCTGAGGCCACCTGATTAACGGCGCTCTGGGCCAGATAAATATCGCGGCCGGCGCTGTGGCCACGGAGAAAAAGCCCTTCCAGATCAGCGGGGCAGACACCACTGTAGGTGCCCCCGGCACGGCCCAGGCGGAAACCCTGGTGTTCGGTACAGTAGAGTTGCAATCCCTCGTCGCGGCCAGTCCGGTAGGAGGCGGTATCCGGTCGCACACCGTGCTTGGCGCAGGCTTCGCGACGCTTGCTCAACTGTGCAATCTGCAAACCCGCCGCCCCATCTTCATAGCCGATTGCGCGCCAGTCCGCCGTCAGACACTCTTCTTCACTCATTGTGGCGCAGCCGCCGACCAGGATCAGGGCTGTGAAGGGAATTATCCAGGCTGTCATTTTCATTTGTTCTTGCCCCTTAAACGGAATTCTGCAACCGGCAATTTATCTTGCCGAGCTGACTACAACCTGAATTCTTCACAAAAAATGAGACTTTGGGAACCTCTGAATAATTTGCCCTCTGGCGACAAAGGTACTTTTCACCCAGATGAGAAGCTCTGGTTCTGAAATGGACATTTCGAACCGCTCTATACAAGGGCGTATCCGGCGGAGCTACAGGGGCGTATTCGCGCATTTTCGAAATGTCCATCTCATTGTCTGAGCGTCCCGGAATCAGCTACAGCATTCGGGTGAATTAATCAGAGGTACCTTTGGCGTCATCTTTGGTGGGTGCACGGGGCGGCGGTGTCCACGTGAATCTGGGGGTCTACTCGATAAAGGCCGGTCTGCGCGTACTAGGATGGGGAGACTAGCAGGGAAAAGAGGAAGGGCCGATGCGTGAGTTCGCCAGTATGGGTGTGGTGGAATTGCTGGAAGGGTACAAAAAAAGGGCTTTTTCCCCGCTGGAAGTCACAGAATCGTTGCTGGACCGGATAGAACGCTGCAACAGGATAGTCAATGCCTACTGCCTGGTGGACAGGGACACCACTCGCGCAGCGGCGCGGACCTCGGAGGCGCGCTACCGGGCGGGGGCGCCGCAAGGTTTGCTCGATGGCATACCAGTGGCGATCAAGGATGTGTTTCTGACTCCTATGTGGCCGACGCGCAAAGGATCAAAAACCATTGATCCGGCAGCCACGCTGGGCAAGTCGGCACCTGCGGTGTCGGCGCTGGCGCGCAGCGGTTGTGTGCCCCTGGGTAAGACCACAACACCAGAATTCGGTTGGAAGGGTGTGACTGACAACCCCATAGATGGCGTAACCCGCAACCCTTGGGCGCCGGAGAAAACCGCCGGCGGGTCCAGCGGCGGCAGCGCCGCGGCGGTGGCCCTGGGCTTGGGGCCGCTGGCGCTGGGGACCGATGCCGGTGGTTCTATTCGTATTCCCGCCGGGTTCTGCGGCATTGTCGGCCTAAAACCCAGTTTCGGTGAGGTACCCCATTGGCCGCCGAGCCCCTTCGGCACCCTGGCGCATGCCGGTCCTATGGCTTGGACGGTGGCGGACTGCGCTTTGGCGATGAATGTGCTGACGGAGACGGACTACCGGGATGTCCACGCGGTGCCGAGGCGCAACATTGACTACGTCGAGGCTATCCGGGGAGAGCCCGGGCAGTTACTCAAAGGGTTGCGTATCGCTTTTAGCGCCGACCTCGGCTATGTGCAGGTAGAGCGAGAAATAGAAGAGAAGGTGCGCGCCGCCGCACGCTTGATGGAATCGCTGGGGGCCGATGTCACCGAAGTGGACCCGGGCTTCGACGACCCTCTGGCGGCATTCGGGCATCTCTTTTACAGTGGCGCTGCCAACGCGCTGCGCGAGCTCGACAAACGCCAACGGGCGCTGATGGACCCACAGCTGGTGGCAGTGGCAGAAAAGGCCGCACAGCTGACGGTGCTTGATTACTTGGCTGCGGTGAATGAGCGCACGGCACTGTGTGAGCGTATGGCCGCTTTCCACCGCACCTACGATTTGCTGCTGACACCAACGCTGCCAATCACAGCGTTCAAAGCTGGTCGCGAGGTGCCGGAAGACTGGACCAGCACTCGCTGGCCATCCTGGACCCCCTTTACCTACCCGTTCAACCTCACCGGGCAGCCGGCGCTGTCTGTGCCCTGCGGTTTTTCCAGTGCGGGACTGCCCGTCGGATTACAGCTGGTGGGGCGGCGCTTCGAAGACGCCACAGTGTTGCGTGCCGGTCAGGCGTACCAGCTGGCGGCGCCACTGACCGATATGCGTCCGCGGCTGTTTTCTGCAGGAGAAGCAGGGGGGGAGGCGATGTGAACAGTTTGGATTTCGACTTCTATGAATCCGAGGACCCGCTGTGGAACCCGGCACTGCTGACGATTCCTGTGCCGGGAATCCGTAAGATGGTTAATCTGGCAGCTACCATGGACGACGTTATTCATTTGTCCATTGGCCAGCCGGACGCACCGGCGCCGCCCCATGTGATACAGGCCGCGGTGGATGCGCTGGAGGCGGGCCAGACCGGCTACACCATGGACGCCGGCCTGCCGGAATTGCTGGAGGCCTTGGCGGTTTACAACAATGCGCGCTATGGGCGCGGGATCTCGCCAGAAAATATTCTTGTCACCACCGGCGCTACCGAGGCCATCTATTTGGCGCTCACCGCTGTATCCGCGCCGGGGCGCGAATTTATTGTCCCGGACCCGTCATTTATGCTTTATGCGCCGCTGATCCGTATGAACGGCGGCGAGGTGAAATACATTCCCACACGCGCGGAGAATAACCACCAGTTGGACCCAGTGGAAGTGATCGATGCCATTGGCAATAAAACCCACGCGATCGTGCTTAATTCCCCCAGCAATCCCACCGGCACTGTCTACCCGCGCGAAACCATTGAGATGATCGTGCAGGAGGCCGCCTACCGGGGCGTCTATGTGATCAGCGATGAGGTCTACGATCACCTGGTGTATGACAACCGTGAATACGCCAGTGTTTTGTCTTGCTGCTCCGATTTGGACCACGTGATGGTGATCAGCAGTTTTTCCAAGACCTTCAGCATGGCGGGTATGCGTATTGGATGGATGATTGCAAGCCAAGGGGCCATCAGGAAGCTGCGGCGCTACCATATGTTCACCACTACCGTTGCCAACACACCCTGTCAGTGGGCCGGTGTCGCCGCGCTCCAGGGAGAGCGCGGGTTTATTGATCGCATCGTCGAAACTTACAAACAGCGGCGTGATCGTTTGGTGCAACTGGTGGAGAAAACCCCTTACCTGGAGGGGTATATACCCGAGGGCGCTTTTTATCTATTTCCCTCGCTGCCGGACGGCGTCAACGGCAGCAATGTCGCGTTGCGCCTTTTGCGCGAAACAGGCGTCTGCACCATCGCCGGAGACACTTTCGGCGAATCCTGCCGCAGCGCTTTGCGCATCAGCTACGCCACTTCCATCGACAATATTGAAAAGGCCTTCGAGCGGATAATTCCCTGGATGGCGCGGCAGGATTTTGGCTAGGGAACCTCTGATTAATTCGCGTGAAAACAACGGTATGTTTCGGGGCGCTCAGGCAATAGGACGGATATTTCGAAAACGCACAAGTACTTCCCTGTAGCTCCGCTTTTGATCCGCCCTGCGGTTTGGCTCGTTACGGGTGGTCAGCTGTGAGGGCTTTTCAGCGCCGCGGGCGTGCAACTCAAATTTAATTTGGTAATAGCGCTTTCCTTAGTGCCGCACACGGACCAGCTTTAGGTTGGAAACCGTACCCCCCTCTATAAAAAAGTGTTGTTTCACGAGTTGTCAGTGCCTGCGTGTAAAACTTTCAACCAATCATGGGAATGACCTCCATATTTTGAATATCTTTAGGGCGGAGTAGCTATCTCTCTGTTTTTTCAAAATTGTATTTTTTGATAAATTTTCCGCTGTATTTTGGGGCTTTCTATGTGAGAGGTGGGCATCTGTGAAATAGAAGAGCTGCTAACAGCGATGCGCGGAGTGTTCGAAAGAGCCTGTCAAGTATACGTGGAGTTGTGCGACTTTATCACTGCCGAGTCGCTGTCTATTGCTGTTGTGACAGCGAGCTGGTTTGAGCTGTACTCGCCAGGAACTGAGTCGGTCAGCGAGCAAGCCATAGAGAAGCTTGTCGAGCAGCGTCAGAACGCTGCGCGCCGCAAGGCATCTCGGCTGTTTTCAGAGGTAGAGCTGGCAATATTGGGCGATTGACAGGCGCTGGAAATCAAAGCGCTAACCTTGCCCATGAAGGATATACTGAAAGCCTAGGGCATATTGCTGTGGGCACGGATAACCAGATTTCCCTTTAAATAATGTTTACATCAACCGCCCAGTTAGGAATATTGATGGACAGAATATTGATGGATGTCCATGAATGTTTTCTTTTCCAAATAAAGAAGTCCAATTGGTACTTTTCAACATCGACTCCTACGTTAACGCCCACTTTTTCTTTGTGAGTTGTCACAAGCACTGTTACTTGCTAAATTCGAGCTCGAAGCCCATTCGACTGTTCGAGATAAAATCGGGTCGGGGTAGCGTCCCAGCTTGTTAACGGTATCGAGTACCTGGCATGCACCGGACTGCCACCCCGGTAACTAGTTGCCGCTAGCTACGGGCTTCAACCTAACATCGATGAGAGTAGTTTGATATAGATATTGGACCATACAAGAAAAGGCAGGGCGACGCCAAAAAGCGGCGCGCCTGCTTTTGGCGTTATCTCTATACATGAAGAAGTATCTTTATATGTTAATGCCACTATCAGTTGCTGTAGTAATTTGGCTTGTAGTTGATTCGGATAAACGTACATTGGGGACGGTATTAGCTGTCAATAGTCTACCTAGCGAGACTCGAATCTTGGACCACGCAACTTTTTCTTGGACAGACTATCGAGAAGAGTTCCTTATTTCATTTTCAGGGAACTACGAAGACCTATTAGTTGGCAGAGAATTTATGATATGCGATCCTCAAGAAAGTAGTAAAAAGGCCGCAGCAGGGCTTAAAGCTCACGAATAAATGAAACTTAAATACTGTTATGGCGCGGGAAATTGGCATTCAGAGCTGGGCGCTGTAACAGTCTTATTAAATGAATAAAGATCAAAGGCAGTTGTGGTTTTTGATCAGGACTAGGCGCTAATAAAGTTGTCAAATTGACAGTTTTTCCGTCGCCCCTTTTTGTGCTAGATGGCACAAATAGGCTCCTCCAAAACTGCAATTTACAACGGCGTTAAAAGTACAGGGAAACATCAAGTGGAATTTGTCGAAATTGAGCTAACCCAAGGCAATATCAACAACAATCACCTTTACCTGTCTTCGGTGATCGAGTTTTTTCCACCAGATTCTATCGGAGGCAGCAACGACAGCAGCCTCGCTCCGAGGCTCCTCGAAGTCCATAGCGGCATAACGTCTCCAGTTCGTACTGATATCGCTGGCGATAAGAAAATTTTTCGCCGTCGGGCTTGGGTTGGTGAATTTTTCAAGGTTCATAATTTGGCTTCTGGCGACCGGGTGGTAATCGAGAAAACGGGCGCCGACCGCTATCACGTGTACCCAAAACGAACCTAATCTTGTTGTAGTTCGTTTCGGTCGGCGGCCTCCACCGGACGCGCCTGTCGAGGCGCCGCTAAACAAAAGCGTTAACTTTTATTGAGAATCATGGAAGCAAAAAGTATCTACATAGCTACAATCCATATGAAATCAAAAATCGATTGGGATAAGTCATCTGGTAACGAGTGGTCGTTTGTGGGAGAAGGTAGCGACTTCAAAGAGTTAGAAGTACAAGAGTTCATAGACTCATACTTTACAGAAGATGAACTTTATCTTGTAATTGACCGGCATAATTCTTTTGCTATACCAAAGAGTAAAGCTGGAGCTGAAGTAAAGGCCAAGTTGTCCAACCAAGATATTACACTCTGCAATAATGCATTTAGCAAAATGGTTGAGTTTAGTTACATAGGGGTGGCCAAGCATGATGCCATCAAAAGTTAACAAGGCCAGGAACGCGACGCCTGCCGCATTCCTCTTTGGTATCGTCGGATTACAAGTTGTCATTGGCTTACAAGCATTTAACCCAATGTCCGCTAAAACATGGTCACGTCCAAACTGGAGACTTAACCATTTTAATTTCAAACAGCCGCTCCAGTTCTTTCACTTTGGCGGTTGGTTTATGCTCGTAGGGTCTATTCCATATTTACCTGAAATCATTGAGGGCAATCAAGAATGTCTATTTTTGGCTGCAATGCCAGCCTCGTTTGGGCTTGGTATACTAATAGGCGTAAGATTGTCAGTCTTAATATTTCGCAAGAAATTCAGCCATGCTTAACAAAGCCAAGCACGATCGCCAGTAAAGCTGGCTGGGCCTCCATTTCGCGGCGCCGCCGCTACATTGCGCCCGTGTTGGCGGCGTTAGTACTCAATTATGAAAGAACATATACCTTACGAAGAGAAATCTGGAAGGCAGCCAGACTTCATTGTCAAATACGAAATTGATCTGGCTGAGGAAATAAAAAACGCGAAGCCTGGCCAAGGTATGAGAGTTGATTTTCTCTATGATGGTGACGACCCACAGGTTGAGGGTACACACATGATCTGGCCTGAAATCCTTGATGCAAATGGCCACGTTATCAGAGACGCCACTCCGGGAAATATTCCGAAAAGAGGCTACGCCAATATGTGGGTTCTCAGTGAAGAGCGCCGTGAGTACCATCACAAACGACTTAAAGTCGGCACCAGAGGTACCTGGTGGCGCGGGGGGCGCATTGCTTACGTCACTGTTGTTCAGATCAATCCGTTCCCGTGCTAACCAGGCGTTCAATCGGACAATTTAAACCACTGCGGCCTCCGTTTTGCTGCTTAACTTGGCGTTAATAGCTAAGAGCCCGGAAGGCCTCAGGCACTAAAGAAGGGAGTTGCTTTCAAGTGTTTACCACCGTTCAAGTCGTCTCCCCGCAAAACACTGTAAAATCCGCAAGTTTCGTGTTCTGGTTCCTTTCGCCATGGATTAGGTTAAGTGCAAGCTATATTGCAGTGGGTATTCGGGAATTGGTGTCAGGGATCAACTGTCCGGTAACCGGCCATTAACAAGGCTAGGCATTTCGTTCCGGCTCTGTGGGCCTCCACCGGACAGCTCACTTTGTGCACTTTATACGCAGGTCGCTTCGCTCCCATTTTCGCGCATAAAGCTCCCAAAGCAAGCTGCCGCTGCTCGCGGCGTTATGTGTAAACAGGTAGCAACATGAGTAATTTATTTGAAGTAAGAGATAAAGAAGGGAATATAAGGCGGTATATTTCAATACTTTCTCATGATTTTGTCTTTGATAAGGGTTTAATATCAGAAGCAATTTTAGGCGAAGTAGTTGGAAGCGCAGATGATGGGAGAATTACAGAATTCAGACCTAATCCAGTGTTCCTAAATTTATTGCATCGAACAATTGAAGAGAATGGAATAAATGCCAAGCCACTAATTGATGAGGCGTTAAGGCAGCATGACGGTGTGGTAGTAGTAATAGATGGTAGAGTAAAAAATAAAGATGATGGCGTTCCTCCAGAGGATATTATTGGTCTATTCTCTGTTGTTGATGGTCAATTAGCCGAATACAAGCCAAATCCAAATTACTTACTTTATACAAATAAAGGCTTTATGATCTTAGAGAAAAGTTTGCACTCTTGCTTAGAGCGTGTAGTGTTTGAAAAGTATGAAAACACATAACAATTCGCTCAAACACCGTTCCGACCTTCGGCCTCCACTGGGCTCCCAAAGCCCCGCTCGTTTGTGCATTTGCTTCGCAAATTATTGCACAAATCAGATCCACTTTGTGCGCTGTTTAGCTATGCGTTAAGGCATCATGAATATTCGAGAACAGATTGAAAATACGTTTGACGGAAAGGCTTTCAAAAGGCCTCTCTTTTATAATTATGAAGGTGGTCTTAGATTTGAGCTTTCTGAAGGTGGTAACTACTTAAATAAATTTCTTACAGCACACCGTAAAGCAATGGGGGTTTGTAGTCAGATTTTTAGTGGGTGTGAAGATATAACAGTTTGCACAAGGGTCTATGGCGGAAAAAGATTGTTGTCCAGCCTGTCAACTCTAAGACCTTTGCGAGAGGCGGGGCTATATCCAATATCTGGTAAAGAACATTGGACAGAGTTCGACGAAGAATGGCTTGGAGATGAAGATTATTCTGATTCTCTATGGCATTACATAGCTTTCAACGCACCTTCCGAATATATTATTAATGCCTTATGGTGTGCTCTATCCTCGGACTTTGGATGTATTAATCCAAATCCAATGGCGGATATATATTTGTTCAATCTAAGTAAAGAGGTTATGGTTTTTCCCTATGATGATCGAGGCATGGATATAGCTGGCCCAAACAAACAGTTTCTTAAAGAGCTGTATGATCAGTTTGAGCAATATCTACTGGATTACGATAAGGAAGCTATGGATGCAGTATTTGGCAAAAACCCTTAACAAGGCCATCAATTTGACCGTCTTACGCTGCGCTTCCGTCAGCAAATTATGGCGGTGTTAAATGGCATGGAAGAAATAACACTATACCAAGATAAAGTTGAGCTCCCTTTCCTAGTTAAGGGAGAGACACATATAGCAGTCGCTAAATGGAGTGATGTAAAAGCACATTTCTCTTTGCAGGAACTAAAAGAGGTGTTTGAGGGCTACTTACAGGCAGAGTCAGACGAAGCCGCATATCTTGGCGTATGGAGCAAAAGAACTTGTAGTAAGTTTCGTCGTGTTTTGAAGGATAAAGGGATAACCTTGAGTATTATATCGGGGTTACCAGGTTCTAATTTTAAAATTACAGGGCAAGTCAGGCATGCCACTTAACCAGATTGGGCATACTCGCCTTTCGGGCTGGACATCCGCAAGCTGTGCTTGCTCCGGTCCATGCCGAGAGCGTTATACGTAAAAAGGTAACTTCTTGTTTTATGGGTGTCCATGAACCGCCGCCACCGGAATGGCTCTCACAGGGCTTGCAAGAGTGGCTTCTCTACAAAATCTCTGAGCACAAAGCCCTGATTAAAGGAACAGTAATGCATAGAATCCGATCCCAATATATCCGATGGCACATGAGCGCAGCCAGATGGCAAAGTGTTTCCGGTTGGCTTAAATGGTATCGGACAGGTTTTTATAGTGAAGCTTCACCCCTTGTATCAGAATCTCTGAGTCTTCGACCAGTGGGCTCCACCAGTGCTTAAGGGAAGCTGCTGTCATTTCTGTTAGGCCAAAGCTTACCGTCAGGAGAAAGGATGGTGTGAGCACACAAGTGTAACTGAGTGCTTTCGGGTAGTTCTGGCGGGGTGCCCAGATGTATCTAAGCCAGTTAACACCATTGAACATCATTGATTCATAGTTCTTTGGTGGATCGAAAAGCTGTGTAGCTATTTGTTCATCAATTGATTCCTGATCCCATCCGCGCGGCTCAAGTTCATTCTGTGTTCTTGCTCTGATTTTCCAGTTTCGCCCTCCTTCGGATTCAAGGTGAGCGTAGTAATCGTCCGTCAGGTATTGCTCAAGCATCGCTGTATTGCCTACCTCAAGGCGTAAGCCGTTTTTGATTCTTTCTAGTTGCCAGGATGTGGTGACGATGACGTAAGGGCCCTGGGGAACAGGCAGAAACCGTGTAGGTTCCAGCTTGGGACGCCCATATTTCCAGTTACTGACACCCAGTCTCAGAATGTCATGCTCAGTACGGTACTCGTATGCCATTTCTGGAGCGGGAATGTTTTTAAGATCCACATTTGTAGGGTATTCTGCCTCGCCACCAAAGGATGCGGCAGGTAGAAAAAATTCCACATCAACGACGCCGCAGTCCACACGTCGGTGATCACAGTGCTCAAGGTCCGGGCCACCGAGTATTTCCCTGAACGGCGCGGTAAAGGGGCGGGTCAGTCGCTTGAGAAACGAAGAGGGTGTCCGCCTATATCGCACGGGCGGGATTGTTGCTGCGAGTTTTGCCATTACTCAGTCTCTCCGTGCTGGTCGATATTCCCTGGCATAGGCTGCATGTTTACGGTTCCTTCAGATGTGGGCGCTCAGTCACTACCTGCCGATTTTCGACCTTCATCCCGAATTAAAAGTCGGGGAATATCATGGTATCTATCTGCAAGTTATTGATAAATTGCAAATATATATTCTGATTCAATTGCATGAAAGATTCTTCTCGGCATTTTGTCTTAGTAGTTGTCTGTGTTTCCATTGCTCTGGAAGTCTTTTCAGTTTTCAGGGTTATAAACTTTGCATAGAGAATCTGCCTGGGAGCCTTCTCTCTTTTCGGTCCTTTTCTTCCCCACTAGAAGAATTCAAGATCCAGATACCGCTTCTTCAACCCGCCGGGTCGCCGTACTCCAGGCGTGAAGGTGAGTGGCTTTGTCCATCCGCTGTCAGATTTCACAGTCAACCTGCAGCGCTTTTTGTGGATGAAGTTGAACTCAATGGCCTGCTCGCCAACAATGTTCAGATCCTCCAGTGTCCCGTTGGCGAGGTAGCCGCCGAATTCCAGCGAGTCCAGAACCTCGGCATTACTTGCAATCAGGTAGATACGCAAGGTTTCTTCATATGGAATATCGTCTGTGATAAACAGCAGGTAGTGGCCGTCGTATAAGTGATACTGGGCTACAATCAGAGCGCCTTTGAGTTGGCCACTAAATGGTTCATTGCCTTTTATCAGTTGGAGGTATGGGGCTTGGCTATTGTCGGAGCTTTTGAGCAAATTGGATGAAAACCGATCGATTTTTTCCATAGGAGAGCTTTGTCTTTGCTGTTTTACTCGTAAACCCTGACCGTAAACGCAGGAACCTCTACAGCCAATACTACCCCTAGTTATAAAGGCTTACTTTGAACTACCCCAGAGAACCCTACGTCAATCGAAAAGAACCAAGTGGTCCTGTTTCACTACAGTGTCAGTGATGATTATAAGCTTATGCCATTTGCTCTTGATTTTTAGGTATGATGCAAACCCGGTTGCGGTTTTTTAACCGCTTGAATATGTGGTTTTGCGAAGGAGTCTTTGGCTATGAGCAGTGTTCCCGCCGCCTTGCAGGATATGGCCGCTCCGGATGGAGTCTGTTTCGGTTGCGGAAGTTCCCACCCTGAGGGACTGCAATTGAAGAGCTATTGGGATGAAGACGGGGTTCACGTGGTCTGCAGGCACACGCCGGATCCGAAATTCCACGGTTGGCCGGGGCTGGTTTATGGTGGTCTGGTGGCCATGCTGGTGGACTGCCATTCCAACTGGACTGCCATGGCTTACCACTATCGTGCAGAAGGCCGTGAGCCAGGCAGCTTGCCGCGCATTGATTGCGTTACCGGGAAGCTTAACCTCACCTTCATCAAACCGACCCCAATGGGTGTGGAGCTGACCCTTAAAGCCAGGGTCGAGGGTGAAGTAGGGCGCAAGAGTCGGGTGATCTGCGAAGTCTGGGCGGGTGATGTGCTGACGGTAACTGCGGATTCGATCTTCGTTCGGGTGGATGCTGAACAACTGAAGGCCCAGGCACACGGTCGCGCCTAGGGAAATGTGTGGTGCAGGTCAATGTGTCTGGTTAGTCTGATGCATAACTCTGAGACCGGGGGCCGCACCTCGTCTATTACCTGGTGGAAGAAACTACCTGGGCGGCGTAAACATGCTGGAGCTGAACTGGAGCCGCTGGCTGGGCGATCAGGGAGAAGGGGAGGTTGGGCTATAGTGAGGGCGGCTCCTATGGTTGTGACAGCCTGTTGTAATGCCAAGCAAAACTGGACACCCACAAATTGAGGAAGGCAGAGAAAACTGGCTCGAAGACAGCAGCACAGCTATACGGAAGCTTACGAGGTGGGGAAGCTGTCTGATTTTGGTGGTATCTCGCGCCAAACGTGGTATTTGGCGTAAAGAGAGATCTTTCGCCACAAGCCGGCGATGGACTCTGCAGAAAAAATAAAAGTTCAGGGAGAAGCTGGCGGTGAGAGATACCACTCGCACTCACGAATAGCCTGCCCCCAGCGTTTTCCGAGCCGCTCACAGGCACTGCGCACCGAGTGCGCGGCGCCAACCAAGGACTTGAAGCGGCTTTCGAAGTTTCGGTTCAGGTAGAGCCAGTACCGAGGGTTGATCTGCAACCGTTCTAGAATTGGTGGTAGTTGTTCGTCGATCGCGCCTCGCTTGTCTTCACGAAGGCAACGGCCGCTCCAGTCCACCAGCTCCAGATAGTCCTGTAACTGAAACGGCAGTCCCACTGACATGGACTCTCGCGGATTACCAACAAAGGGAAAGAGCCGCTGCGGCTGTTTGCCATCCCGAGCTGCCGAAATACGCCGTTGTATGGAAGTGTGGTCTGAGGTTTCGGGTGTATCGGCCATTTTGTCTCGGATTGGGTTCATATCTACATACGCCATACAGGCAGTCAAGGCCCGTTCGTCGAGCAAGGTCTGAGACTTGAATCGGCCCTCCCAGAAAGGACCGGTGCAGCCATCCTCTCGATTGGCTTGGCGGGCAATGGACTCATTGAGCATCCGCATAAACCAACTGATATCTATCAGCCGTGTACGCCATTCTGTGGCTACTTCCTCCAGCCGAGCCAGTTCCGCAGCGTTCAAGGTTAAAACGTTGGGAGAGCAGAGAGCCTTTACAGAGTTGATGCCAGCGATCCACCACCTCGCTTAGCGTCCAGGATTCAGCCTCTCCAATATTGATATGCAGTACCACATGATAATGGTTGCTCATTACTGCATAAGCACAGATATCCAGCGCAAATATCTCGGTCAATTCCAATAGGCGATCTTCGATCCACTGTCTCCGATGCTCGAAGCAGCGCCCGGTGCGCTCATCCTTGCCGCACAGGAATGCGCGGCGCACGCAGCGGGAGACGCGATGATAGTAGAGCGTAGCTTCGAGAGAGATCAGGGATTTGCGCGGATTTCCCATTTTTACTGTATATATAAACAGTATTTTATAATCGGTAGGAAATATTGCAATATAATTGGCAGTGAAAGCATTTTGTTTTATGGGAGCATGAATTCAAGCGCACGAAATCTATCATTTGGAGCCGGGAAATCAGGCTCGTTGGAAGGATGGTGGCTTCGGTAAGATTATTGCTCAGAAGTAGGATACTCGAATGGCGCGCGGTGTTGTAGATATTTGGAAGAGAAATTCAAAATGAAATTGACAGAGATAACGACGGCAAGCCTTGTTGGATTTTTTGTTTTGCTTTTTTCTGTAGACTTATTTGCATACGAGGTGAGACAGAAAAGCTTGCAAGAGCTGTTTTATGAATCGGCGAAAATTTCTAAGGTAAGAATTGTTGGTGCGGATCAGATCATTATCAGTATTGACGGTAAAGATTATGATTGCGGATTAGAGTACAGGGCGGAGGTGCTCTCAAACTTTAAAGGTGAGGGTGCAGAGGTGGTGTTTAGATCCGCTTATCCGTTATTGGTCGGAAATAAATATTTACTCTTTTTGAGTTCAGAATATTTGGATGCCCGCGTTGACTATTTATCGATGGGAAAGAGGGATTTGGTTGGTTACGAAGCGTGTACTGAAGGGGGCTCTTTGTATGCCAGTGGCTTCCATGGTAAGATATTTGAATTTGATTCATTATGGGAAACAGTAACAGGGGAGGCTGCTGTTAAGGCTGTTGTAGAAGCCCCATTCTTATCGTCTCTGAAAGCTGAGAAAGTTGAGTTCAGTAGCGGCCAAGTTCCTAAAGAGTACCTAGAGGCGTTGTCTTATTGGCGTATCTCTTGGAAAATTTTTGAGAAAGAGCTGCTTGATTTGTCTTCTAGAAAATAAATCTAGAAGAGCCTCTGCATCTGAATAGATCCAAATTTTTATCCGTAAAAACACCAAAGCCCCGGCAGATTGCCCTGCCGGGGCTTTGTCGTATCTGGCGGCTCGCCCTATCGGTTGGCCGTCTTGCCCATGACTTTAGTTAGGCTGGCCTTCTTCATCAAACTGTCCATCATCACGATCAGCACCTGCTGGTCCTCGTCCGGCAAAAACAAAATTGGACACCCACTAATTGAAAAGTTGATGGGAAGTCTAGTGCCTATTCAGTCTGCTATTGCCAGAGCTTGTTATACGGACAAGTAGACCACAAGGTCCTGTGTGCAATTGCGCCAAACAGTTTTGTTGGGGCGCAGCAGTCCTTCGCAGAAGCCCGCGATGTTATTTTTCAAGGAAAGGCAAAACTTTAGGAGGTGATCGGAGGAGATAGATATCGCTCGCAGTCGTGAATACCCTGTGCCCAGCGTTTGCCGAGCTGCTCACAGGCAGAGCGCACTGAATGGGCGGCACCAACCAGAGACTTGAAGTGGCTTTCGAAGTTTCGGTTCAGGTAGAGCCAGTGCCGAGGGTCGATCTGTAATCGTTCTCGAATTGGTGGTAGTTGTTCGTCGATAGCGCCTCGTTTGTCTTCACGAAGGCAATGGCCGCTCCAGTCCACCAACTCCAGATAGTCCTGCAACTGAAACGGCAGTCCCATTGGCATAGGTTTTCGTGGGTTACCAACGAAGGGGAAGAGTTTTTGTGGCTGTTTGCCATCCTGAGCTTCTGATATACGCCGTTGTATGGAAGTGTGGTCTGAGGTTTCGGGCGTATCAGCCATTTTGGCCCGGATCGGGTTCAGATCCACATAGGCCATACAGGCAGCCAGGGCCCGCTCGTCGAGCAAAGCCTGAGACTTGAATCTACCTTCCCAGAAACGACCGGTGCATCCATCCTCTTGATTGGCTTGGCGGGCAATGGACTCATTGAGCATCAGCATAAACCAACAGATATCTATCAGCCGTGTACGCCATTCTGTGGCTACTTCCTCCAGCCGGACCAGTTCCGCAGTGTCCAGGCATCAGCCTGTGCTGCATTGATATGCAGTACCACATGGTAGTGGTCACCCATGACTGCATTGCATAAGCTCAGATATCCAGCGCAAATACCCCCGGCCAGTTCCAACAGTCGATCTTCGATCTACTGCCTTCGGTGTTCGAAGCAGCGCCCGGTGCGCTCATCCCGGCCACACAGGAATGCGCGACGCACGCAGCGGGAGACGCAATGATAGTAGTGCGTAGCGTCAAGAGAGATCAGGGATTTGCGCGGGCGTCCCATTTTCTCCATTTGCGTGACTGTATGGATAAACAGTGTTTTCTATGAGGTAGAGAATGTTGCAATATGGTTGGCGTTGAAAGCTTTTTGTTTTGTGGGTGTCCATGACTTTTCATTGTGGGTGTCCATGACTTTTCAGCCTACGAAGAATATCTTGCTGAAATAGAAGCTGCTGGAGTGGATATTAGTAAAATTTCTGCCAAAGATAGGGCGATCGTAAAAGCCTTGATGGCAGATGAAAGTTTCCAAGTAGAAGCAACCAGAATATTTAATGAGGCTGTGGCTTCTGGTCGTGAGACTGAAATGATCCGCGTTTATCAGGTGGGCGAGTCTGAGTACTACATGACAACTGTTCAGGGGCAGCCTTGTTCTAATGGTAGCTCTACATGTATGAACCTTCCTGATCCGATTCCCTATCAAGGATTTAAACATGCCTTTGACTGGCATCCGCACCCTGGCGGGACTAGCCTTCCATCTTCGAGCGACTATATCAGCAGTGCAAGGTATAGAGTTCCCGGAGCCATCTGGTATAGTTGCGGAAGCTCATATCGGACAACCTACTATCAAGGTCAATGCAAGGTGGCTGATCAATGCTGAATGGTAAATCTGTAAAGCTCGTGGGTTTACTGGCGGTGTTTGGGGTGAGTTCGGTCTCTGTTCTTGGCTGCGCCCAAAATAATGCTTTCAGGAAATGCAGCTTTGAATACACAAATGAGATTAAGCGCGAGGTTGTGTCGCCTTTGCTAAAGGAGGAAGTTGCTGATCTGTTTCCTTACTTTAATGTGGAGAAACCCGCGATAGTCTCACCCCGAGGGAAGTCTAAAATAATACTCTCTCCAATTAATAGAGTAGATGGGCGTTATGCCATGAGTGAAGAAAGCTATGTTTTTGTTTTTGACACATGTACGTCCGAGTTGGTGGAGCATTACAAGGCTGTGAGAAACTGAGTCAAGGTGGCCGCACCACTAAATAGTTTTTGTAAAACTCAGAAAGCTCCGGCAGAGCCATCTGCCGGAGCTTTGTCGTTTTGGCTCTGACTTTACGAAGCCTGTTGTAACAAAATTGGACACCCATCAATTGAAAAATTGGTGGGAAATCTGCTGCATATTCAGTCCACTATTGCCATAGCTTGCTATTCGGGCAAGTAGAACCTGCGTCCTATGTGGAATTTCGCCAAACAGCCTTGTTGTGGCGCAGCAGTCCTTCGCAGAAGCCCGCGATGTTATTTTTCAAGGAAAGGAAAAACTTTAGGAAGTGATCGGCGGGGATAGGTAGCGCTCGCAGTCACGGATACCGTGAGACCAGCGTTTTCCGAGTTGCTCACAGGCGCTGCGCACCAAGTGCGCAGCTCCAACCAGAGACTTGAAGCGGCTTTCGAAGTTACGGTTCAGATAGAGCCAATACCGCGGGTCGATCTGTAGCCGTTCGAGAATCGGCGGCAGTTGTTCATCGATCGCGCCGCGCTTGTCTTCACGAAGGCAACGGCCACTCCAGTCCACCAGCTCCAGATAGTCCTGTAACCGAAACGGCAGTCCTATTGGCATCGGTTCTCGTGGGTTACCAGCGAAGGGGAAGAATTCTTGTGGCTGTTTGCCATCCCGAGCTGCCGCAATACGCCGTTGTATGGAAGTGTGGTCTGAGGTTTCGGGCGTATCAGCCATCTTGGCCCGAACTGGATTCAGGTCCACATAGGCCATACAGGCCGCCAAGGCCCGTTCGTCGAGCAATGCTTGAGACTTGAATCGGCCCTCCCAGAAACGACCAGTGCAGCCATCTTCCTGATTGGCTTGCTTGGCAATAGATTCATTGAGCATCCGCATAAACCAGCTGATATCCATCAGCCGTGCCCGCCATTCTGTAGCTACCTCCTCCAACCGGGCCAGTTCTGCAGCGTTCAAGGTTTCGTTATGGGCATAACGTTGGGAGAGTGGGGAGCCTTTACAGAGTTGATGCCATCGGTCTACCACCTCTCTCAGTGTCCAGGCTTCAGCTTGTGCGGCATTGATATGCAGTACCACATGGTAGTGGTTGCTCATGACTGCATAAGCACAGATATCCAATGCAAATACTCCGGCCAGCTCCAATAACCGATCTTCGATCCACTGTCTCCGATGTTCGAAGCAGCGCCCGGTGCGCTCATCCCTGCCACACAGGAATGCACGGCGCACGCACCGAGAGACGCAATGATAGTAGGGCGTCGCATCGAGAGAGATCAGGTGACCTGCCCCCAATTTTTAATCCAACCTCGTGTTAGTAATGTTCGTGTTGATAGATTCTTTTTTGTGCGACCTGAACGCTGCAGCAAATTCCGCCGGTGTCTGATAGCCCAGCGATGAGTGTGGCCGCTGCTCGTTGTAGTCTTGCCGCCACTGGCTGATCAGCCCCCGAGCATGAGCCAAGTCCCGAAACCAGTGCTCATTGAGACATTCATCCCGAAATTTGCCGTTGAAACTCTCGATATATCCGTTTTGTGTCGGCCTCCCTGGCTGGATCAACTTTAGCTCAACCCCGTTGCGATAGGCCCACTGATCAAGCGCTTTGCCGGTAAACTCCGGCCCTTGATCTGTCCTGATGGCTTTGGGATAACCACGGAAGGCCGCTATGGCATCCAAACTCCTCACCACCTGCTCTCCAGATATCCCGCTGGCTACCTGAATATCGAGACACTCCTTGGTGAAATCATCGACAATGGTCAGACACTTGATACGACGGCCATTGGCCAGAGCATCCATCACGAAGTCCATCGACCACGTATGGTTCGGGGTTTCCGGTAGCGATAGAGGCTGTCGCTCAACCATAACGCCCTTGCGACGCCTACGTTTGCGGACGGCTAGTCCCGCCTCGTGATATAACCGATAGACCTTCTTATGGTTCACTTTCAGCCCTTCCCGACGCAGCATCTGGTGCACTCGCCGGTAGCCGAATCGCCGTCGCTCGAGTGCTATTTCCTTGATACGTTCAGCCAGTTCAGACTCTGTAGCCTTTTTGGACTGGTATCGCATGGACGCGCGAGATAACCCGACGAGCGAACAGGCCCTACGTTCTGAGATAGTCGTTTCCGACCGCATGATTTGTACGGCCTCGCGCTTGTTGCCGACGGTTAGTACTTTCCCTTAAGGGCAGCCTTCAATGCTTCCTGATCCAATAGAGACTCCGCCAGCAGCTTCTTAAGGCGGGCATTCTCCTGTTCCAAGGCCTTGAGCCGCCGGGCCTCAGATACCTCCAGACCTCCATACTTCTTACGCCAGGTGTAAAAAGTGGCATCCGAAATACTGTACTTGCGGCAAAGCTCTTTCACCGGGATACCGGCCTCAGCTTCCTTCAAGATTGGGATAATCTGTTCTTCAGTAAAACGTTTCTTCATGTTCATCGTCCTCATTGGTGATGAACATTACTAGGATTGAAGTGGACTAGAAAGTGGGGAGCAGGTCACAGGGATTTGCGCGGGTGTCCCATTTGGGCTATCCATTAATATGTATGGATGAACAGTATTTTCTATAAGGTAGAGAATGTTGCAATATGACTGGCGTTGAAAGCTTTTTGTTTTGTGGGTGTCCATGAATCGCATCTCGGGCTACTGGTGGGAAGTTTGCGAATGGGGCGGCTACTGCGGCGATGGCGTTTGCGATAAGTGCAGCTGCTCAATCCAGACAGAAAATTCCTGATTTCGATTTGAGTACGGTTGAAGGGCGAGAGCAGTACGCAAATTGGGTTTGGGAAAATAAAGGGATGTTTGGGATAGAGGCTGCGGACGGTACATCTTTTGAATATGTCGATGAGTATATGATGTACGACAACAATTTTGGCCGCGTTATATGTGATGGCCCTTGTACTCAAGTCGATAATGTTAGCCGCTTTGAGATGGGCGGAGAATATTTCCAAGACAGCAGTAAAATTGTTCTCTACCGTGGAGCATTCACTCCCATGGAAGCTGCGGTAATCATGGGGCCGGATTCAAATCCAACTATTCTTGGTAACCTAAATACGTCTCCTGCTGGCAGTGTTGTTTGGGCGATGGGACACGAGGCAGCTCATACGATGGGAGTGGATGTAGGTTCGGCAGTCTACCCTCACTTGGAGGCGGAAAATTACGGTTATAAGGCTTATCGGAGCTATAAGGCTTTGGGGGGTAAATAATTATGAAATGGAGTTTTCTGACGATTTTCTGTTTGACTGTGGTTGTTCAGTTAAAGGTTGAGGCAACTACTGTTCGGCCTCTCACCTTTGACAAGGTGATTTCTCAGGCGGATGTGGTAACCATAGGGTTTATTTATGAAGGGAAGACTGCTGCTCGGGATTTTACCAAGACGGGTTTCCAAACTCCCCCTAAGTATTGTGCTCATGCAGAACGGGCTATCTCTGGAGAATATGAAGGTGATTCAGTTTGCTTCTTTGCTCGGGCAGGGTTGAAGATTGGAGTGCCATACTTGCTTTTTCTTTCGAGGGGCGAAGATGTAGATAGCAACGGTGAGCCGGTAAGCTACGTGGGATCTTTGGCTTTAGAAATTGCAGAGCCGAACTCATTCCATGATTTTAGAGCTGTTCGTTGGGAAGCAATTAGGGATCCAGTAATTCCTGGGCTTGTTGAGGATAAGGCTTTAGTTGATTATCAGGATGCTAGTGATATTACGAATAAACAGTCTATTGTGGTTTATTCCTATTTTCCGTTAAAGGCCGTTGAGAAGACTGTTCGACAATTAAAAAGTAGTAATCACTGAATCTGATTAAAGCTGAAAAGTAGAACTGAAGCCCCGGCAGAGCCATCTAAAACAAAATTGGACACCCACCAATTGAAAAATTGATGAGAATGCTACTGCATATTCAGTCCGCTGTTGCCAAAATGTGCTTCAGTCCGCTGTTGCCAAAATGTGCTATTTGGCCAACAAAATTGGACACCCACTAATCAACAAAATTGGACACCCACTAATTGAAAAATTGGTGGGAAATCTGCTGCATATTCAGTCCACTATTGCCAGAGCTTGCTATACGGACAAGTAGACCCGACGTCCTGTGTGGAATTGCGCCAAACAGTTTTGTTATGGCGCAGTAGTATTTCGCAGAAGCCCGCGATGGAGTTTTTCAAAAGAAAGGCAAAACTTTAGGAAGTGATCGGCGGAGATAGATAGAAACAAAATTGGACACCCACTAATTGAAAAATTGGTGGGAAAGTTGCTGCATATTCAGTCCGCTATTGCCATAGCTTGCTATTCGAGTAAGTAGCGCTGACGTTCCGTGTGGAATTGCGCCAAACCGTTTTGTTGTGGTGCAGCAGTCCTTCGCAGAAGCTCGCGATGAAGTTTTTTCAAAGAAAGGCAAAACTTTAGGAAGTGATCGGCGGGGAGAGATAGCGCGCGCAGTCTCGGATTCCGTGGGCCCAACGTTTTCCGAACTGCTTGCAGGCAGAGCGCACTGAATGGGCGGTACCAACCAGAGATTTGAAGCGGCTTTCGAAGTTTCGGTTCAAGTAGAGCCAGTGCCGCGGGTCGATCTGCAACCGCTCGAGAATTGGCGGTAGTTGTTCGTCGATAGCGCCGCGCTTGTCTTCACGAAGGCAACGGCCGCTCCAGTCCACCAGCTCCAGATAGTCCTGTAACTGAAACGGCAGTCCCACTGACATGGACTCTCGCGGATTACCAACAAAGGGAAAGAGCCGCTGCGGCTGTTTGCCATCCCGAGCTGCCGAAATACGCCGTTGTATGGAAGTGTGGTCTGAAGTTTCGGGCGTATCAGCCATTTTGGCCCGGATAGGGTTCAGATCTACATAGGCCATACAGGCCGCCAGAGCTCGCTTGTCGAGCAGTGCCTGGGATTTGAATCTACCTTCCCAAAAGCGATTGGTGCAGCCATCCTCTCGATTGGCTTGGCGGGCAATGGATTCATTGAGCATCCGCATAAACCAGCTGATATCCATTAGCCTTGCTCGCCATTCTGCAGCTACCTCCTCCAGTCGGACCAGTTCCGCACTGTCCAGGCATCAGCCTGTGCTGCATTGATATGCAGTACCACATGGTAGTGGTTACTCATGACTGCATTGCATAAGCTCAGATATCCAGCGCAAATACCCCGGCCAGTTCCAACAGTCGATCTTCGATCTACTGCCTTCGGTGCTAGAAGCAGCGCCCGGTGCGCTCATCCCAGCTACACAGGAATGCGCGATGCATGCAGCGGGAGACGCAGTGATAGTAGGGACTAGCTTCAAGAGAGATTAGGGATTTGCACGGGTGTCCCATTTTGACAATCTATATACCGGTATGGATAAACAGTATTTTCTATGCGATAGAGAATGTCGCAATCTGTCACGGCGGAATTTCTTATCGGACTGTCTTGAGCGCCAGTGATGATAAGACTTTCCGCCATTCTTGTATCTGATGTGGTGCAAAATCCGGGCTGGCTCCGGCATCTCGCTAAGTAGAGTCCAGGTCATCTGGCCTGCCCAGTTAATAAGTGCTTCCTTTGCTGTGCGGCAATACTTGAAATGCGATTGTCAATCCGCGAACCAGTTGGTACTAATGTCAAAGAATGGCGCGAATTTAATTTTTGTGCGTATTCCATCCTTGGAAATTTGCCTCGATTTGTGGTTATATTTCCCGCCAAAGCTGCGGCCGGAAAATTAAATTTTAAATGCCGGCATAATAATGGAAAATTTTTGATTTTCGTTTTGGGGGGAATATGCAGTCGCGATGGTCTTTCCGCGCGCGGGCTCTTGCCTTGTGCGTACTGGGTTTTACTTTTTTTCTATCGACGGCTCAGGCATCCGAATATTCCCTCACTGGCCCGCGAGATCTTGTTCGCGAGCGCGGCCTCCCGCAGACGCAGGTCATCAAATTTCAGGCTCCGCTACCGGGGAAATACTATCTGTTGCGTATTCACAACGGTCCCGGTGAGCTGCACCCGGTAAAATCCGGCTGGATTACTGTTAACGGAAAAAAGGTCGTTAACCTCGCCGAGCTGCATTGGCGCGACTCGCGCTGGCAAAAGCCTTTCGACTGCCCCTTTTGGAAATCCCATTGCCGAAAGCCACAGGGCGACGGGGTGGTGGAAGTTCCACTATATCTCGAACTTACTAATGAATTGACCGTGCGACTGCAAGGGCGCGCTGGTAGTGGTTTGCGCCTGGAAGTGCTCAGCGTTGGTGACGAAAATCCCTACTTCAATGAGTTTCAGGTAACGGGGCCGCACACTCTGATTCCGCTATTCGGCTGGCCCCAGGAACAGGAAATTGTATTTGAGGCCCCGGTGGCCGGCGCTCATTATCTACTGCGATTGCGCAACGGTGACGGCAACCTCCTGCCGGTGACTAGCGGATGGGTGTGGCTGAATGGCGGAGAACTGCTGAACCCGCAGGATTTTGCACTACAAAAATTCTTCTGTCGCAAGGGCGACAGAAAACACGGAAATAAATATTGGAACAGCTACGCTCCTTGGCGTCCGGGCTTCGGTAATCCCTGCGACGAGGCCCACGAAATCCAGCTACCCCTTACCTTGGGCCTGAAAAATACTCTCACCCTCAAGCTGTTCGGCCACTGGCAAAGTGGTGTGACACTGGAGGTCGTTGGTGTGGACAACGGCCTGCCGTTGATCTCTGCATCGGTAGACCCGAAGGCCAACAGTGCCGGATGGCACAGGACCGATACTACAGTGACTTTTACCTGCAGCGATGCACTGAGCGGACTCGAAAGTTGCAGCGAACCGGTGCTGGTTAGCGAGGAGGGCGCCGCCCAGAAGATTACCGGTATAGCTCTAGACAGGGCCGGTAATAGCGCCGAAACGCAAGTGACTGTTAGTCTCGATAAGACAGCGCCGCAGCTGACCTCCACCATTACACCGCCCGCCAACGAGGCCGGCTGGCACCGGGAAACTGCCACCATTAGCTACTATTGCGAGGACGGGTTAAGCGGTATAGCCCACTGTCCGGAGACACAGCGCCTGAGTACGGAGGGCGCCGATCAGTTGGTTGTCGCCACTGCCGTAGATATCGCCGGCAACAGCACAGAATTACATAGCGCTATTAGTCTTGATCTGACTCCACCGGAAATCGTCACCAGTATTTCTCCGCCGGCCAACGCAGCCGGCTGGCATAAGACCCCGGTGGCTCTCGATTACCAATGCAGTGATAACCTGAGCGGCGTAGCTGATTGCCCGCAAGAGCGCGTTGAATCGAGAGAGGGGCGCAATCGAGAAATAACGGTGAGCGCCACGGATATCGCCGGCAATGTGGCTAGCTCCAGTGTGCGGCTCAGTCTCGACACCACGGCGCCGACGGTTAGTGTGCAACTTTCTGAGCCTCCCAACACTAACGGTTGGCACAATGCGCCAGTCATCGTCAGCTACCAGTGCAGCGACAACCTGAGTGGTATCGCCAGTTGCCCGCAGCCAATGCGTCTCGCCGGCGATGGTGCCGGGCAGGTGGTAAGTGGCACGGCTATGGATATCGCTGGCAATATTGCCACTTTCGACATCACCATCAACTTGGACCAGACGCCGCCGGAAATTAGCTTTATCTCCCCGGCGGATGGCGCCCTGTTGCGGGAGCCGCGACCGGAACTGAAATTGCTGCTTTCCGACAATCTGGCCCTGGATCCTGATAGTCTCATCGTCACTGCAACGGACAATGCAGTAGCCAGTTGCGAAATCGCCGGCAATATCGCCACTTGCACTCTCACCGAACCGCTTTCCGCTGACGCCGAAATGACACTCAGCGCGTCGGTTCAAGACCTGGCCGGCAACAGTAGCGAGACCACGATCATCACTGCCATCGACACCGACGGCGACTCAGTGGCGGACTACGCTGATCTCTGTGCCGATACCCCTGGTACCCAGACGGCCGACGGCGACGGTTGTGCGCCCTCTCAGCGGGACAGCGACAACGACGGCGTCAGCGACGCCGACGAAATCGCTGCGGGCAGCGATCCGAAAGACGGCAGCAGCTTCCCGCCGTTGGTGATAGAAGCCTTTGTTGCGTCGCCGTCGACTATTGATAGCAAGGGCGAGCCGGTGGAGCTGCGCTGGAAGGTAATAGGCGCCCGGGAAGTCGTGGTTAGTAGCGACAGCGGCGAGCAAACTGCGGAGGGCCTGGAGAGCCAGGGCTCACTAGCCGTCAATCCACAGATCACCACCAGCTATACACTGACCGCAACTGGTCCCGCTGGCGAAATCAGCCAAAGTGTCACGGTGAAACTGGATCTACCGCCTCCGCCGGAACGCTGGACGGCGCCGAGCATTCCGGTGCAGGAACAGATAGCCACCTCCCTCGCCGTAGCCGACGACGGCAGCGCTTATGTGGGTGCCTTCGATGGCAACTTTTATAAGGTTGGCCCCTCCGGCCAGGTGGCCTGGGTCCTGGAAGATGTTGGCTTGGTGATGGGCAAGGCTGCCATCACCGGCGACCGCATTATCGTCGGCGCCAATACTGGTGGCAGCGGCCATCTTGAAAGTGAGGGCCGTGTCTACGCCCTTAATTCGGAAAAGACGATTCTGTGGAGCTTCGACACTGCGGGTGCCGTTGTCGCAAGCCCTATATTAAGTGCTGACAAGCGCACCACCTATATCACCACCTACAGCGGACATATCTATGCGTTGGATACGCAAAGCGGTGCGCAATTGTGGCATTTTCGGCTGCCTGGCGAACAGACAATCGCCGCCCGCCCCGCACTATCCGGGCAGAGTCTGATAGTGCATACGGAAGAGAAAAAAGTTTTTGCGCTGGATGCCAATGTCCAGCCAGCGGGTGAACGTCTCCTCTGGAACAGAAACCTCGAATAACGCTGGGAGCGCCGAGCCCCTGATTGGAGGGGCAGGCCCCGTAGGAGTCACCTATAACAGCGATAGGAGTCCGCCGACCCCACGCTCCCAAAAAAAGATACCAATAATTTGAGGCAAGGCACCGAGTGCCGCAAAAGAATCGATAAGGCTAAATCGAAATGCAAAATGGATTGATACGTGGTTTCAGATTCGTGCTGAGTGCTTTGATTCTTCTGTTTTCTGGCATTTCAGTGTCTGCGCACGCTAGTTGGCCACCAGGGCAATTTAGTATTGATGATGGAGCAGAAAGCAATGATGGTGTTTATACGATAACTGTGGACTCTGTTGACGTTACAAACTGCATAAGTATACCTATGTTTTGCGGAGTTGTTTCTTATACGCTGAAAGAGTACTCGCAAAATGGTTCTGTAGTGTTGCTACATGAGCAAGTAGATCAATTGTATAATAATTTGCTTAAAGAACCGGTAGAGGTTCCTATCGAGAGAAGTAACGGCACTTATGAGTACAAACTGACAGTCGTCGTGCGGTATCAAATAGAAGGTCAGAATCCGAATGACTATGATTATGTTTCTGTAAAATCTATAGTTGTTAACAAACCGGAAAATCCTGGTAAACCAACAATAAACTCCTTACCAAACGATTTAGAAGCCGAAGACGGCGCCTATAGCATAGGCTGGCAAGCCCCCAAGACCGGCGATTTTGATTACTATCTAGTCCAGGAAAAGAAAGCCGGGGGGCCAGACTGGTGCGCTGACAATAACCCCTACAACACGAAGAAAAAAGAACACGGCATCTGCTATGCGCAAAAAAGTTCCGTTTCCTCCCCGCGCAGCTATTCGGTCAACAACCGGCCGGTGGGCTCTTATCAATATCGTGTATTCGCCTGCAACGCCCTGCAATGCGGCGACCCCAGCGCGGTCAAAACTGTCAATGTGCAGCCGATTCCCGATCCGCAAGTCTCCTGGCGCACGCCGACAGCTGGCGCCTTGCTAAGGGCCGGCGATTTCCAGACGCTCAGAGTTCAGGTCACCGACGACAGGCCTATTGTATCGGTTAAGTTTTATCGCAATTCGGTAAGCTCCAACAATTTGCTCGATTATCCGGTAAACCCAGACAACCAGTGCGGCGGCTGCTATGCCGCTAACTGGCCGTCGGTATCGGCCGGTACCACCAAGCTGATTGCGGTGGCCGAAAATGACGCGAGCAAGGAGGGGACAGCCACAATTCCTGTCAGCGTCAGCACCAATGCTGTTCCGGAGGTCGGTTTCGATCTGGACGCATTGCCGGAAGAGATAGTTGCCGGTGAAGACATCACACTGGTGGCTAGGGCGCGGGATTCCGACGGCAGAATCGCATCCGTTGAGTTTCTCGTCGGCGGTGCCGTTGTCGGCTCTGGAACATACAGCCGCACCGAATCCGGCTGGAATGTCTATGAATATCTGTGGGCGGTGCCCGCCGCCGGTGACTATCGCCTCGGTGCCCGCGCGACCGACGACGAAGGTGCTACGGCCGAAACCCACCACGATGTCCACTTTACTGCGCTGGAGCCGCCCAAGCCTCCGACCCAGATTAGGATCGACGATCAGCTGGCGCCGATACCGGACAATGTAAGCGGCTATTACACCGTCTCTTGGAACGAAGTGGCTGGTGCTACCCACGGTTACCTGCTGCAGCAGCTGATGGTGGGCGTCGACGACGATTTCAAGGATGTATCCGTACCGAGCGGAGCCTTGTCTGTCTATCTGCCCAATCAGACTCAGGGCAGTTACCGCTATCGCGTGGCGGCCTGCAACGCGGCCGGTTGTGGCGACTTCAGTGGCGAGATCTCTGTGGATGTGGTGCTATCTGCGCCCCAGGCACCCATCGGCCTGACGTTGCAGAAAAAGCACAGTGAGTTCGATCTTACCGGCACCTATTCGTTGACCTGGCAACTGGTGACCAGCGAACCCAAGCCCGATTACTACCAGTTCGAGGAGATAGAGGGCGGTGCTGATTCGGCGAATGAATGGCGGGTGCTAAAGCTCGGCAGTTCGGTTGCAAAATTTGAGATCACCGACAAACCATCCGGTACTTACAGCTACCGAGTCAGGGCCTGCAACGCTTACGATTGCAGTGCTGCCAGCGAAGTCGCAACCGTGGCTGTGCTGCCGCCGAGCCTGCTCAGTGCAGAACCCGGCTGCGACGGAGCTTGCCTGCTTGTGAGCGGCAGCGGTCTGGACCCGGATTCCATCTTTACCCTGACTGACCGCGAGAGCGGCGCCCAGGAAGTGCTGGACAAGAGCGCGGTCAGCTGGACGGCGCCCGACGAAACCGACCCCGCAACCTACGCGCACCTGGCGCTCAGTGACGCGATGCGCTCGGTGCTCTTCGACCCCGAGAAAAAAGGCCTGCGCGTCTCGGTGGAAAATGCCAACGGCGAGCGCAGTGGCATCAATGCCTATGGTGACAAGACCATAGAACGCCTGAGCCAGATAGACTCGGCGCCCGCGGTCGGCGCCGATGGCACCATCTATGTGGGCTCTGGCAACAGGGTCTACGCCCTGAATCCGGAAGATGGCTCGGTGGTGTCCGGCTGGCCTTTCTCAACCGGGGATCTAGTCAAGGCCACGCCTGCGGTCGATTCCGTCAACGGCAATATCTACGTAGGCTCCCTGGATGACAATCTCTATGCGCTCACGCCCCTGGGCCTGGAGCAGTGGCGCCTGAAGACCGGTGGCGATCTGGTGGCCTCCGCAGTACTGGACGAAAATCGCATTCTCTACCAAGGCTCGATGGACGGTGTGCTCTATGCGGTGCAGGCGCAGAACGGTGCTATCCAGTGGACCTATGCCGCTGGCGCCGGTATCGCCGAGACGCCGGTGCTGGCCGGTAATGGCACCCTTTATTTCACCACTGTTGGCAGCAGTCAGGTCTACGCCCTGGGACGCGGTATCCTGGGCCCGGATCAGCTGGTTTGGGAGAGCAGCGACGAATCATTGCTGCGCGAAAAACTGGAGGATGAGAACTGGCAGCCAGGTGAGAGTGAGCTGCCCGAATACCAGACGGCTGCGCGTCTGTACAAATTGCTTTTGCAGCCGCCGTTGAACCTGAGCCGCGATGTACTCACTTTCTGGACTTTTGCGCTGGTCAATGGTGCCGGCGTGGAGGAAGTGGCCAATGCCTTCCTGAAATCTGATACGGGCAAAGCCAACTTCCCACCCACCCAGGGCAGCGCCGCCTTTGTGGACGCCCTTTATGCCCGAGCCTTCCCCGGATTGGAGCAGCCGGCCTTCACCTACGCGGGGCAGACCTATACCAGGGGTAGCCTGATCGATGCGATGACAGGTGGCACCAGTCGCGCCCAGGTGGCTGCACTCTTTGCCCAGTCGGTCGAGTACACCGCCGCCACCAACGAAGCGCTGCGCCGCAGCTTTGACTACTTCTATACCCAGGATTATTCATGGGCTGTATTCAGTTGCGACGAGGGCGACGAATACACCCGCGACTGCGACGGTGACGGCCTGCCGGATTACTGGGAGATCCTCTTCTTCGGCAGTGAGGATATCGAGAGCGGCGATTCGGATGCAGACGGCGACGGCCTCAGCAACCGCGAGGCCTTCCTCGCCGGTCTGGACCCCTGCGCTAACCGGTGCCGCTACGGCGTCACCGCCGATGCGCCGGCCCCGGCACCCATGCCGGCACTGGATGCTGGCCAGGTGGCCATCTCCAGTCAGGTCGGCAGCCTGCCCGGGCAGTTCCGTGTGAATGAGACCGGTGCGGCCAGCTATAGTATTCCACTCAGCCTGCCCGCCGGGACTGCCGGTGTGGCTCCGGAGATCTCCCTGAACTACTCCAGCCAGGCCGGCAATGGATTAGTGGGCCACGGTTGGTCCATCGGCGGCTTGTCGGCGATTGCCCGTTGTCGTCAGACCCTGGGGCAGGATGGCCAGGCAAAAGCCATCACCTGGAGCAGTGAAGACCGTTTCTGCCTGGACGGCCAGCGGCTGCTGGTAGTCGAGGGCGAGTACGGCGAGCCCGGCAGCCTCTACCGTACCGAGATTGACAGCTTCGCGTTAATAAAGGCCCACGGCGGCGAAGCTGGTCATCCGGCCTACTTCACCGTGGAGCGCAAGGACGGTTCCATCAGCTATTACGGAGACGGCAACAAATCCCAGCAGACAACCGGGCAGGGTACCCTGACCTGGGCCATCAGCCGCTTCGAAGATAGTGCCGGTAACCCCATAGAGTTCGTCTACGCGAACGACGGAGGCCACCGCATCAGCGAGATTCGTTACGCCTTCACCGGCACCGGCAGTAGCGCCGGTGCCAAGGTGGTGTTCGACTACAAAGGCCGTAGCGACCATATCAACGGCTACCTGGCCGGCGAGCTGCTGGAAACCGGGGTGCGCCTAGAGACTGTTTATGTCTACAACGGCAGCAGCGAAGTGCGCCGCTACGAACTCGAATACTTGGACTACCCTGCGGACAGCCTCAGCCGCCTGGAGCGCATCCGCCAGTGTGCCGGCAACTACTGCCAGCCGGATACCGTATTCGACTGGCGCCTGCCGGTACCCGGCAGCTTCGCCGCCTCACCCAGTGACCGGGTTACCCTCAGTACCCAGGAAGACCGCGCCTCCGTCGGCACCCGCCCGGCGGATATCAATGGCGACGGCCGCATGGACCTGATTTGGCTGGAGCCGGACTGGGATCCGGACGGCGATGGCGGCAGTGAGATTGACTACCAGATCTTCAAATACGTGCTGGCGACCGAAAACGGCTTCAGTGGTGAGTACAGTGTTTATCAGGAGGAGGACAACACCCGCCGCCCCTACGACTGGCAGATGATCGATTACAACGCCGATGGCCGCGCCGACCTGGTCACTTACCTGGAAGATCTCGGTCACTGGGGCGTGGTGCTGTCGCAGCCGGATGCCGACGGCAACTGGTTCCTGTCCGGCAGTCCGCGCCATCTGTCGGAACTGACCCAGCGTGATGCCAAGTTTGTCGATATCGACGGCGACGGCCTGGTGGACTATCTGACCCACAGTGAGTATCGGCTGCTAAAACCGGGCGGCTCGCCGACCGGCAACAGCTACTACCGCTTTGGTCAGAGCAATCCGGTCACGCTGCATATCGACTGGAGCCAGGTTGAGTGGGATCACCCGATAGGCGGCGAGCTCATACTGCGCAGCGCCACTGTCTACAGCGAAGCGGCGCCGGCCGATTTCAACGGCGACGGCCTGGTGGACCCCTTCGTCAAATTGACCATGCGCTCCGACTGTATCCCCACCTCAGGGTTCGAGAAAGAGTGTCAATACTCAGGTGGCATTGCCGTAGTTACGTCTAGCGCCCTGGGCGAATACGAGAGCTATCATTACCTGGGCACCGTCAACAGCCCGGAGGCGGTGGATATCAACGGCGACGGCCTGCCGGATATCGTCTACCGTCGAGGTGAGACCGGCTACTACCGCATCAATACCGGTACCGGCTTTGGTGAGGCGATTTCTCTGGGTAAAATCCCCGAGCAGCGCCAGTACTTCGACTACGACAACGACGGCCACATCGATATCGTCTGGCACGACAAAGACGCCCGCCGGCTGAAGGTCAAGCGTTGGCGCAGCCTTGACAAGAAATTCGGTCAGCCCGAATCCTTCCGTCAAACCAGCGGTGACGAATACGCCTTGCACTTGTTCGTGGACATGAACGGCGACGGTGTCAGCGATTATGTGCGTGCGGAAAACGACCGCGCCTTCCTCTACCCCGCCACCGACTTCCGTGTGCCGGTCAACGTGATTGAGAAGATCACCAACGGTCTCGGCGCCGAGACGGATATCGCCTACGGCTCCCTGACACACTCCGGCCACTACACCCGCCGGGATATTGCCGCCACCACTGAAAAGCGCTGCGACAATGTCCATTACGGCGATACTTGGGTCGAACCGGTCGAGGAGCACTATCCCTGGTGTCGAGACTATGCGGTGGCCGATCTGGCTGACTACTACGGCTACCTGAACGACGCCTGGGAAGGGGAAGACCGCCTGGGCAAGCTGTCGCCGACGCTGGAACTGATGGGGCCCATGTATGTGGTCACCCGCGTGGACAGCAGCGCGCCCACCGCCACTGATAGCAGCGCCAAGAGCGCGGTCAGCTACTACTACGCCCAGGCCAAGATTCAGGCCGGCGGCCGCGGCATGCTCGGCTTCGAAAAACTGACCACTGTGGACGAGCAGACCGGTGTGCAGACCACCACCAGCTACCGCCAGGACTTTCCCTTCCTCGGCTATCCGCAGAGCACCGAGGTGAAGACCGCAGAGGGTCATCTGCTGAGCCGGGCGGTCAATACCTGGAAGCTGAAAAACGCCGACGGCGAGGATTGGCAGGAAGGTTGGTCGCAAACCGCGAAGACTGCCGGCAGCGCAAAACTGGGCCCGCTGCAGCCCTGGTTGGCGCAGAGTGTCGAGACCAGTTATGCGCTGAAAGAAAACGGCGCGGCGCAAGGCGGTGAACTGAATACCGTCACCACTGAAAATCGTTACGATCGCTACGGCAACCCGACCTGGATCAAAGTCA
Source organism: Microbulbifer thermotolerans (assembly GCF_001617625.1). Taxonomy (NCBI): domain Bacteria; kingdom Pseudomonadati; phylum Pseudomonadota; class Gammaproteobacteria; order Cellvibrionales; family Microbulbiferaceae; genus Microbulbifer; species Microbulbifer thermotolerans. Next base: position 1,081,497 of record NZ_CP014864.1, read on the forward strand.
CAACCATTGCGGCTAATGGCGACAGTTTCACTACTGAAACCTGGAATACCTACGGCAGTGAGAGCGACAGTGTCGACTTCGCCGACCGCGACGAGATGCTGTCCAGCTTCCCGGAACTGGGGCGCCTGACCCGTACTGAGGTGGAGCACCGCCGCAGCGAAAACGGCGAGTCGGATGAAGAGCGGCGTATCAGCAGTTTCGGCTACTACCGCAGCGGCCGCCACGCCGGCCTGATGGAGTGGGAGAAGGTGGAGCCTGACACCGACTTTGAGCTGACCACCACCTATACCTATGACGGATTCGGCAATAAGGCTACTGTGACCCAGAGCGCGGAAGGCGAAGAAGCCCGTAGCAGCAGCTGGGAATACGAGAATGATCAGGGTCGCTACCTGTCGAGAGAGTTCAACGCCTATGGCCAGACCACCCGCAGGGTTATAGAGCGCAACCAGCTGGGGCTGCCGATTGCGGTTGCCGACATGGCGGGCGTCGTCACCGAGTACCGCTACGACCTCTTTGGTCGAAAGCTGCTCGAATACAGCGAGACCGGCGCCCACAGCATTACACTGCTCGCCGCCGCAGGCAGCCACTGCCCGGCCGGCAGCGTCTACCAGCAGACCATACAGCAGGCCGGCGGTGCCGAGTCCCTGAGCTGTTTCGACGCCCTCGCCCGCGAAATCCGTAGCGCCACTCGCGGTTTCGACGGCAACTGGGTCTACGCCGATACCCAGTACGATGCACTCGGGCGCGTAGTGCGCAAGTCAGAACCTTTCCGAGGCAGCGCGCAATACTGGACCGAGATGCGCTACGACATCCTAGGCCGCGTGATAGGCACCGACCTGCCCGGCACTGTGAGCAACAATGGCCTGGGGGTGGATGTGCATGTGGACTATCAAGGTTACACCACAGTCACCACTAATCCCGAGGGTCATACTAAGACCGAGACTAAGAATGCTCGCGGCGAACTGGTTTCCGTGGTCGACAACCTCGGCGGCAGGCTGGACTACCGCTACGACGCCCAGGGCAACCTTACGACTGTGATTCGCACCGGCGAAGGCGGCGCACTCAGCACCGTCACCGAAATGCGCTACGACAAGCTCGGGCGCAAGGAATATATGAACGATCCGGATAAGGGCGAGTGGCACTACGGCTACAACGGCTTTGGTGAGCTGGAGTGGCAGATAGATGCCAAGCGGCAGATGGTCGTCAACCAATACGATCGCCTCGGCCGCCTGGTGCGCCGCATCGATTACCGCAACGGCGATTTCCAGGATCCGGACGCGCTGAATGCCGACGACAATATCGAGGGCGATACGCTGTGGACCTACAACAACAGCCCGGGGTGGGATGAGGATGTACCGCCTGGTGCGCTCTCCGGCGTGATTGATATCGAAAGTGGTTACGCCCAGGTGCCCGGTTACGATCGCTTCGGCCGCCCGGACAGCCAGCTCACCAGCCTGGCCCCCGGCGACGACCACTGGACCAGGACCACCTACGACCAGTACGGCCGCGTCTTCCAGCAGTTCGACGCCGGCGGTGACGGCACCTGGCGTTCCAGCGCCACCGAAAACCGCTACAACAATTACGGTTACCTGGAAGCGGTAGTGGACGGCGAAAATATCAACCAGGCGAGCGCCGAGAACTACTACACAGTGCTGGCGATGGATGAGCGTGGCAACGTGACCGAATTCCGCCAGGGCAACGGTGTGGTCACTGTGCGTGAATACGATCCCGCCACTGGCCGCCTCGAACACCAGAGCGCCTCGCTGCTCGGTATCACTCAGGTGCAGGATCTCACCTACCAGTGGGACAACCTCGGCAACCTGAATAACCGCCGTGACCGCAGCGGCGGCAAAGACCTGTTCGAAGAGTTCCAGTACGATGGCCTGAACCGCCTGAAAAGCGCCCAGGTCAGCGGCCGAGCGGCGCAAACGGTGAATTACGACGGACTCGGCAATATCGCCTACAAGTCCGATGTGGGGGACTACCGTTACGGTAGCCAGTGTGCCGAGGGCTACGGCCCTCACGCGGTCTGCGAGACCTCCGATGGCGTCAGCTACCATTACGACGCCAACGGCAATATGACCAGCGACAGCAGCGGCAGAAACCTGCAGTACAGCACCTTCGACAAACCGCTGGTGATCGAAAAGAACGGCCACACCACTAAATTCCAGTACGGGCCGGACAGAAGCCGCTACCTGCGCGTGGATATCGACAGCAGCGGCAAACGCACCGAGACCCGCTATATCGGCAATGTGGAGAAAATCACCCGTTCCGATGGCACCAGAGAAATCAAACGCTACCTGCCCGGCGGCGCCGTGGTGACCCTGGCCACCGAGTCCGACGGCACCACCAGCCGCAGCAGCCACTATCTGCACAAGGATCACCTCGGCTCCGTGGACGTGATCACCGATGCCAGCGGAGCCGTGGTGCAGGCCATGTCTTTCGACGCCTGGGGGCAGCGGCGGAATACACAGAGTTGGGAAACGTTGATCGGCTCCGAGCTGACCGGCTTCGATACTGGAGTGACGACGCGGGGCTATACCGGGCATGAGATGCTGGATCAGGTGGGACTGATCCATATGAACGGGCGTATCTACGATGCGCGGCTTGGGCGGTTCTTGCAGGCGGATCCGTTTGTGCAGGCTGCGTCGGATACGCAGATGTTTAATCGGTATGGTTATGTGCGGAATAATCCGCTGAATGCTACGGATCCGAGTGGGTATTTCGTATTTACCCTGATGGCCTCCGCGATGATTGCCGCTGGAGCAGTTGAAGGTGTTGTGGCGATTGGTCTGTTGATGGGGGTAGCAGGCTTCCTGGATGCCCTTTCGCAAGGGGCCAGCTTTAAAGATGCGCTGAAAGCAGGGTTTATTCAGGGGATATCTGCGGCCGCGTTTGCTGGTATTGCCAACGGGGCTATGGGTTTTGAGAGCTTACCTGCGAAGGTACTGGCTGCTGGTGTAGTTGGTGGTATTACTAGCACTCTGCAGGGTGGAAAATTTGGGCATGGGTTTGTTAGTGCCAGCATCGGTATGGCTACCGGTGGGGCACTTAAGCTTAGAGCTGGCGAAACCCTCGCGAATATCGGAAGAGCGGCTGCACGGATTGCAATTGCTGGGACCGTATCCAGAGCTACCGGTGGAAAGTTTGGGAATGCGGCGGCTTATGCGGCGTTTTCGGTGGCGGTTGAGGCTGGTAATTTAAGCTCTACTTCTGAATCGGGTAAAGAGGTTGAATATTTCTCAAAAGAAGAGAATGGAGCAGAGTTTACCTGGGAGGAAAGGAGTAAGCTGAAAGCTTCACTAACTGCGCAGTCAAATGAATTAAAAGAGATTATTAGTAGCGCTAAGGCTGGAAATGAAGCTGCATTGGTTAAAGTCCAGCAGTGGTATGGATCAGACGTCGATCTTAATGTTCTAAGTGATCGTTTGGCACCATTGCATGAAGCAGCGGATAATTTCAAAAGCTACAAGTTTAGGAAGCTAGGGGTCGGAAACCCAAAGGCAGGAACTAGTCGTGCTTATGCGTGTGTTGTCTGTACGGGGGAGCAGACGGGAACTATTTACTTATCAAAGACGGCTTTTCAGGATGTTATGTCAGGAAATTTGGGTCGTTACACATTGATTCATGAGGTAGGCCATTTTGTGCCCGGGTTTTCTCATCAAAAAGTAACTGGAAACCCATACGACGCTGCTAGAGGTAAAATTGGCAATATATATACTTATCAGGGCTTGTTGCGAGATTGGAATGGTGCGAGATGATGGGGCGTGCATATGTGTATACTAAAGAAGTCATTTATTGGTTTAGTGTTTTCGCTAGGTGTTCCGTTTGCTGTTGGCAGCGAGGTTGAGCATTGTCTCTGGTCAAAATCGATTAAGTCGGATGATTTGGATATAAAATCGTATGTCATATCCAATGATGTTGTAGAGGTTGAACAAGTAGTTCTGGAGTTGCTTGAGATGGATGTAGCAGCGAGACGAAGAATTCTTGATTACAGATTGCCAGACGATATGGTGGCGGAAGCTCATGTTGAAAAATTAGAGGAAATTAATTCTCTACCCTATGTGAAACAAGCGGGCTGCATTCTTTCTCTATATTCTGAGGGGGATCAAATTAGGGCGTTTTCCAGGGCAAATGACGGTGTGGAAGAAAATGGATATTTTCTTTTTAGAGAGAATAATATGATTGGTCTTGTGTTGACCGGAGCTGTATATGAGTAACAACAAAATTGGACACCCACCAATTGAAAAATTGATGAGAAAGTTGCTGCACAAAACAAAATTGGACACCCATCAATTGAAAAATTGGTGGGAAATCTGCTGCATATTCTGTCCACTATTGCCAGAGCTTGCTATACGAGCAAGTAGACCCGACATCCTGTGTGGAATTGCGCCAAGCAGTTTTGTTGTAGCGCAGTAGTCCTTTGCAGAAGTCCGCGATGTTATTTTTCAAGGAAAGGAAAAGTTTTAGTGGTCCAAAACGTGCTGTCCGGATCAGGAAGTTTGAGGTTTGGTCTATTTCATGAAATTGCACATATAGCTAACTTTCAACATGTCGCCTATGACAGACAGAAGCCCAATATGAGCGGTGTTGAGTTTGCTAGAAGTAGGGCATATAGCTCAAGTAATTACAGGAATCCGTATGCGTATCAAGGTCTGCTGGAGTTGATTAAATGAGTATGTGGTCTTGGGGTTTTTCTGTCATTTCTTTATTTATTGCTGAGAATGTTATGGCGGTTGAAGATTTGTTTGAGAAAAATGCAGAGCTTGGGGTTGGTGTTGACTGTCAGAATTTGGAAGTTATTTATAAGCTTAAGAATAAAGGTAGAGGGTATCTTGACAACAAAATTGGACACCCACCAATTGAAAAATTGATGGGAAAGTTGCTGCATATTCAGTCCACTATTGCCAGAGCTTGCTATATGGACAGGTAGATCCGACGTCCTGTGTGGAATTGCGCCAAACAGTTTTGTTATGGCGCAGTAGCAACAAAATTGGACACCCACCAATTGAAAAATTGATGGGAAAGTTGCTGCATATTCAGTCCACTATTGCCAGAGCTCAACAAAATTGGACACCCACCAATTGAAAAATTGATGGGAAAGTTGCTGCATATTCAGTCCACTATTGCCAGAGCTTGCTATACGGGCGAGTAGACCCGACGTCCTGTGTGAAATTTCGACAAACAGCTTTGCTGTGGCGCAGCAGTCCTTCGCAGAAGCCCGCGATGTTATTTTTCAAGGAAAGGAAAAACTTTAGGAAGTGATCGGCGGGGATAGGTAGCGCTCGCAGTCGCGGATTCCGTGGGCCCACCGTTTGCCGAGTTGCTCGCAGACAGAGCGCGCTGAATGGGCGGCACCAACCAGAGACTTGAAGCGGCTTTCGAAGTTGCGGTTCAGGTAGAGCCAGTGCCGAGGGTCGATCTGTAATCGTTCTAGAATTGGTGGTAGTTGTTCGTCGATAGCGCCCCGCTTGTCTTCACGAAGGCAGCGACCGCTCCAGTCCACCAGCTCCAGATAGTCCTGAACGTGAAACGGCAGCCCCATTGGCATAGGTTCTCGTGGGTTACCAGCGAAGGGAAAGAGCTGCTGTGGCTGTTTGCCATCCTGAACTGCTGAAATACGCCGTTGTATGGAGGTATAGCCTGAGGTTTCGGGCGTATCAGCCATTTTGGCCCGGATTGGGTTCAGATCCACATAGGCCATACAGGCTGCCAGAGCTCGCTCGTCGAGCAGGGCCTGAGACTTGAATCGGCCCTCCCAAAATCGACCAGTGCAGCCATCCTCTCGATTGGCTTGGCGGGCAATGGACTCATTGAGCATCCGCATAAACCAGATGATATCCATCAGCCTTGCTCTCCATTCTGCGGCCACATCCCTCAGCCGGGCCAGTTCTGCGCCGTTCAAGGCTTCGTTGCGAGCAAAACGTTGGGATAGGGGAGAACCTTTACAGAGTTGATGCCAGCGGTCCACCACCTCACGTAACATCCAGCCTTTAGCTTGTGCTGCATTGATATGCAATACCACATGGTAGTGGTTGCTCATAACTGCATAAGCGCAGATATCCAGCGCAAATATCTCGGCCAACTCCAACAGCCGATCTTCTATCCACTGCCTTCGGTGTTCGAAGCAGCGCCCGGTGCGCTCATCCCGGCCACATAGGAATGTGCGGCGCACGCAGCGGGAGACGCAGTGATAGTAGGGAATAGCTTCAAGAGAGATCAGGGATTTGCGCGGGAGTCCCATTTTGGCTATCCATTCATATGTATGGATGAACAGTATTTTCTATAAGGTAGAGAATGTTGCAATATGACTGGCGTTGAAAGCTTTTTATTTTGTGGGTGTCCATGAATCGCACATGAATCGCATCTTCTACTTTAACGCTCCGAAATGGCTATACCGGCTCCGGTTGCAGTAGGTTTGTATGTTAGAGAGCTGGTGAGATGAAGCAAGATATGGACCTTTTTATGCGTGGATTGGTTGAAGTCGCATCTGGATTTCTTTGGCTGGCCATTGTCGGATTGATGATTTATTTGTTTGTTCTCTGGTTAGGCATGTTTAACCAGATTGATCGAACTAAGGGAGGGATTGGCGCTAAGCTGTTTCCAGTCTATCTGTTTTACCCTTCTTGCTTGACAGAAAAGGGCCAATTAATAAGAAGGCGCTTCTTCCGAATATTGCTGATTGTGGTTGTTCTTATAGGAATTCTTTCTGGAATTATTGTCTCGGGAGCTGAAGGTTTAGATCAAAGCATGTTTGAGTGACAGTTCCTGTGCTCAAGCAACGACAGAGTCCCGGCAGATCACTCTGCTGGGGCTATTGGCTCGGGCGTGCAAAAATTGGACCCACGAAATCTAAACAACCAAAAACTGAAACTGGACACCCACTAATTGAAAAGTTGCCCACTAATTGAAAAGTTGGTGGGAAATCTGCTGCATATTCAGTCCACTATTGCCAGAGCTTGCTATACGGACAAGTAGATCCGACGTCCTGCGTGGAATTGCGCCAAACAGTTTTATTGGGGTGCAGCAGCCCTTCGCAGAAGCCCGCAGTGGTGCTTTTCAGGCAAAGGCAAAACTTTAGGAAGTGATCGGGGGGAGAGATAGCGCTCGCAGTCGCGGATTCCGTGGGCCCAACGTTTTCCGAGCTGTTCGCAGGCAGGGCGCACCGATTGCGCGGCACCAACTAGAGACTTGAAGCGGCTTTCGAAATTGCGGCTCAGGTAGAGCCAGTGCTGTGGGTCGATCTGTAAACGTTCGAGAATCGGCGGCAGTTGTTCGTCGATTGTGCCTGCGCCCGCTATTCAGACCAGAGTCTAGTTACCGGTGAAGCGCGGAGGTTTGGATACGCAGTAACCGGGCAGTGCCCGGTTCGGTGTCGGCAAGGGCTATGCTAGTCCTAGGGTACGATACCGGTAAAACTGCCCCAGGCTGCCGGCTTGTGACCCACCTCTCGCTATTGCGGTCCTTCCCCCTTGCGAGCCTTGAACTTTCACCGGGCGCCACTATCTAACCGCCATCAATCGTATGAAGCTTGTTTAAACGGGCGTCCCCTTGTCTGTTTGCTGCGAACAATGATTTTTGCGACTGATGGGCGTTGCTTGACCGGCGCTGGCTACAATCCCCTGTCCCGGGCCCGCCGGCCCGGTTTTCCGTGCACCCCTGGGGCGGGTGCCGTCTCCCTTTCTCAACGCTGCTCCCACCGGCGTCGCCACGCTTTGACAGCGCGCCCGCCGCCCTGAGTCCGTTGTTGCCATTCACAAATTACCTCAGAAGAAACGCAAAAAATAAGGAGGAAAAGGTGCTGGAAGTCAGCCATCTGAGCCGTTGCTATGGCGCCTTCAAGGCCGTAGACAACGTCAGCTTCACCATCGACAAAGGCGAGATCGTGGGCCTGCTGGGACATAACGGCGCCGGCAAGACCACCATTATGAAAATGCTGTCGGGTTACCTGGAGCCGGATGCCGGAAAAGTGTGCATCGACGGTCTGGACCTGGCGCAGCACGCGAAACAAATTCAACGCAGCCTGGGCTATCTGCCGGAAAACCTGCCGGTATACGGCGAGATGACGGTGGCGGATTACCTGGACTACGCCGCTGAACTCAAGGGCTTGTCCGGTCCGCAGAAGCGCGAGGAGATACGCCGCGCGGTGCGCGCCACGGACCTCGGCGTGAAACTGACTGCACCCATTAATACGCTCTCGCGCGGTTTCAAACAGCGGGTGGGCGTGGCACAGGCGATTCTCGGCCGCCCCAAGCTGCTGATTCTGGACGAGCCAACCAACGGCCTGGACCCGACCCAGACCCAGCAGATGCGCGCCCTGATCCGGGAGATTGCCCGGGAGGCCACGGTGATCCTCTCCACCCATATCCTGCAGGAGGTGGACGCACTGTGTGACCGGGTGCTGATTATCCACGGCGGACGCCTCGCGGTGGACGAGAAGCTGAGCCAGCTGCGCGCCGGCAACGCCCTGTGGCTCGAGAGCTCATCCTCAGCCAGCGGCGACAAATTGCGCTCTGTCGACGGAGTGGCTTCCGTGGAGCAACTGCAGGAGGAGGGCGGCTACCGCCTGGCGTTGGCGGAGGGCGCGGATCTGCGCGCGGTCAGTGCAGCGCTGGCCAAGGTTGTTGTCGAGGCGGGGGAACAACTGTACCGGTTACAGCCAGAGCAGCGGGATCTGGAAAGCCTGTTCCGCCAAGTGAGCGAAACTGGTGCTATGGCAAAGGAGGAGTTGAAAGATGCAGCCTGAGGCAACTGTGCAATCCGGCAACCGCAAGTCCGGCGGCGCTCTGATTCGGCGCGTTGCAGGGAAGGAAATCACCCTGTTTTTCGCCTCTCCGGTAGCCTATTTATTCCTCGCCTGCTTTGCGGCGGTGAGCCTGTTTGTGTTCTTCTGGGGCGAGTCTTTTTTCGCTCGCAATATCTCTGATGTGCGGCCTCTGTTTGAGTGGATGCCGCTGTTGCTGATTTTCCTGTGCAGCACTCTGACCATGCGCCTGTGGAGCGAGGAGCGCCGCAGCGGCACCCTGGAGCATGTGCTGACCATGCCGGTTCCCCTGTGGCACTTTGTCGCCGGCAAGTTTCTCGCCTGCTTGGCGCTGCTGGGCATCGCTCTGGCGATTACGCTGCCTCTGCCGGTGACGGTGGCGATTATCGGCGACCTGGATTGGGGGCCGGTGGTGGCCGGTTATCTGGCCACCTTCCTCCTCGGTGCCGCTTACCTCAGTATCGGGCTGTTCGTATCGGCTCAGGCCAGCAATCAGATCGTGAGCCTGATCGTCGCCTGTGCCCTCTGTGGTGTCTTTTATCTGCTGGGCGCGCCCGTGCTCACGGATCTGTTCGGCAGTGGCGCTGCCGACTGGCTGCGGGCACTGGGCACTGGCTCGCGCTTCGACGCGATCACCCGAGGTGTTATCGATCTGCGTGACCTTTATTACTATCTCAGCCTGGTGGCGGTTTTCCTGGCTCTGAATACGCTGGTACTGGAACGGGAGCGCTGGGCTGCCGGCGGCGATGCCGCCAACCGCAACCGCTGGCGTGCAATCACCGCACTGCTGGTGGCCAATGCCCTGGGGGCGAATTTGTGGCTTGGGCAGATTCATAGCCTGCGTCTGGATGTGACCGAAGGCCGCCTCTATTCCATTTCCCCCGCCACCCGCAGTTACTTGGCGCAGCTGGAAGAACCGCTCTTAATCCGCGGCTATTTCAGTGCCAAGACGCACCCGCTGCTCGCACCGCTGGTACCGCAGTTGCGCGATCTGTTGCGGGAGTATCAGGTGGCCGGTGACGGCCGGGTGCGGGTTGAGTTTGTGGACCCGGTCAAAGAGCCCGAGCTGGAACAGGAAGCCAATCAGAAGTACGGCATTGAACCTGTGCCTTTTCAGGTGGCAGACCGCTACCAGGCATCCATTGTCAGCTCCTATTTCGACGTACTGGTTCAGTACGGCGATGAACACGAAGTGCTCGGCTTCCGCGATTTAATCGAAATCAAAGCCGGCAGCGAGACCGACGTGGATGTCCGGCTGCGCAATCCGGAGCACGACCTGACTCGGGCCATCAAGAAAGTGCTGCAGAGTTATCAGGCTGGCGGCAATCTGTTCGATACCGTCAAAGGCGAGTTGCAGTTCACCGCTTATGTCTCGGCGGATGAACGGCTCCCGCAGCAGCTGCAGGACTTCAAGCAGGCAGTGAATGAGGTGGTCGGTGATCTGCAACAGCAGGCAGGCGGGCGCCTGTCGGTGACGTTCATAGAACCTGAGGAAAACGGCGGGGAGGTGGCACAGCGCATTGCCGCCGACTACGGTTTTCAGCCCATGGCCGCAGGTCTATTCGGTGAACCTTTTTACTTCTATTTGACCCTGGCCAAGGGCGACCAGGTGGTGCAGATTCCCCTGGATGACCTGAAAAAAGACAGCCTGGAACGCAACCTGGAGGCCGGTATCAAACGTTTTGCCAGCGGTTTCACCAAAACGGTGGCGCTGGTGGCCCCGGAGCCGGACTTCAGTCACGGCTTCAGCGGCGGCCAGCGTTTCAGCCAGTTGGAAACGCTGCTCGGTGCTGAACTGAATATCGAGCGTGAGGACCTGAGTGACGGCCGGGTGTCCGGTGAAGCGGATATTCTGTTGCTGTTGTCGCCGCGCAACCTGGATCAGAAACAACTCTACGCGGTGGATCAGTTCCTGATGCAGGGCGGCACGGTGATCGCAGCCACTTCGCCCTACAGTGCAGAACTCAGCAACCGCAACCTGACACTGGCGACAGTGAACAGCGGTCTCGAAGACTGGCTGAAGCACATGGGTCTCGAGGTCGAGCACAAGCTGGTATTGGACCCGCAAAACAGCGCCTTCCCGGTGCCGGTGACGCGCAATATCGGCGGCTTCCAGTTGCAGGAGCTGCGCATGCTCGACTACCCATATTTTATCGACGCGCGCGGCGACGGCCTGAACAGCGACAACCCCATCACCGCCAATCTGCCACAGGTGACTATGAGTTGGGCTTCGCCGATCCGCGTCGACGGGGAGAAATCCGCGGGTCGGAAAATCACCGAGTTGCTGAAAAGCTCCGATGGCGCTTGGCTCTCCACTTCCACCAATGTCATGCCACGGCTGGTGAATGGCGCCGTCAGTCCCTTTACCCCCGAAGGTGAAACCGGCACTCAGCTGCTCGGCGTGATTAGTGCCGGTCGATTTGATTCCTATTTCGCAGGCAAGCAGCCGCCTATGTTGGCGGAGAAACTGGCGGAAAAAGAAGAGGCGCAGGAAGGCGACAGCGAGGGAGAAAGTGTTGCGGAACTGGAGTCACTGCCGACTCAGATCAACCGCTCGCCTGAGTCCGCGCGCATTATTCTCTTTTCCTCCAACGACTTCGTGCGCGACCAAGTGGTGCGTATGACCAGTTCCGCCGTGGGCAGTGAATATTTGAATTCACTACAAATGATCGCCAACAGCGTCGACTGGGCGCTCGAAGATGCGGGGCTGTTGTCGATTCGCTCGCGCGGTCACTTCAACCGCACATTGCCGCCAATGGAACATGGCACGCAAATGTTTTGGGAATATCTGAACTATATCTGTGCCCTGTTGGCTTTGGGACTGGTGGCACTGATTCAGCAGCTGCGTAAGCGCGCGCGGCAAAACAAATACCGCGAACTGCTCGGGGCAGAGTAGTTCCCGTAGCGAAACGAGGAATGGAACAATGAAAAAACTGCAGTTTTATTTGAGCGGTTTTCTCGCCTTGCAGCTGATATTGGCCGCGGGTCTCTTTTGGCGCGAACAGCATCAACAGAGTCTGCAACAGCAGCGCGAAGCGCTGCTGGCGGTGACGCCCGGCCAATTGCAACGATTGGAAATCAGTGCGGGCGATGACACTGTCAGCTTGAAAAAAGAGGGCGATCACTGGCTGTTGCCCGAATTGCATAACCTGCCGGTAGACAGTGAGAAATTGCAATCTCTACTGGATAAAATCGCAGATTTGAAAGCCGGCTGGCCGGTGGCCACCAGTGCCGCCAGCCACGAGCGTTTCGAAGTGGCCGAAGACAAATTCCAGAAACGATTGCGTTTCTACAGCGGCGGTGAGAAACCGGTGGCGGAACTCTATGTCGGTACTTCTCCAGGCTTCCGCAAGGTCCATGTGCGGGCCGCCGGTGACGATGCCATCTACGCGGTGACATTAAACAGCTATGAAATGCCCGCACAGGCGAATAACTGGCTGGATAAACAGCTCCTTGCCGCCGGTGATGTGGAGCGTATCACCGGTCCCGATTACCGGCTGGAAAAGCGCGAGGGCAAGTGGCAATTCGCCGAGGGCGAGAAAAAACTGGATGCAGACAAGGCCCGCCAACTGGCTGTGGCCTTGAGAAGTTTGCGCATAACCAAACCCGCGGACGAGGTGCCAGAGGCGGATCCGGTCCGTCTCCAGGTGGCTGGCAGCGAGGGCGAACTCGAATACGAGTTTATGCAGGCGGACGATCGCTTCTTCGTCCGTCGCGGCGACCGCGAACAGCTGTTCGAACTCTCCCGCTATGATTATGAACGCATTGCGGATTTGCGTAATGAGGCCCTGGTATTAGAGGAAAAGGAAGAGCCGGAACAAACGGCTGAAGAGAAACCCGAGGAGGAGAAAAACGCGGCGAAGAGCTAAGGGGTTGGTGAATTTTTTTGCCTGTGGTGCCTAAGGGCAATCCGCGCCGGTCGGAAAGATCGGACAGTGGCGCGATCGGGGGCACAGGGGTTTGATGCTCTCCTGTGTTTCCGAAGACCCCCGCACCGCTGCCCGAGTACTCCGGCACCTCTGATTCCACCACGGCAAAAAAATCGTGCTTACATCGGTGTTTTGTCATTGAGAATAAAGGCGGCTTTTGAGTCGCCTTTTTTATTCATTTAATACTTAAATGACTTTTTGTTACAGTTTTTTTCAGTAATACTGACACTTGATTCAACTGGTCAATATTTGATTGAAGATTGCGGTCGAATCCCATATTCTGGCTCAACACTTTGGTGTTGTCGCTGAAGTAGGAAACACATAACAATAAATTTCCCAAAACCGGAATATTTATCCGGATAATAATAAACAGAGAGGACGGGCGCTCATGCATAATCCATACTCCTTCACCCCCTTGTCTCTTGCCATTGCCACCGCACTGACATTACCAATATCCCCTGTTTTTGCGCAGAACGAGCAATCTCCTTCTACCGGGGCCGGTGCGATTGAGGAAGTTGTTATCACTGGTACGCGGAAAGAAGGCGTTTCTCCCACTGAAACCCTGTCGCCGGTGGATCTGGTCGGCGGGGCCAATCTGACGGATCAGGCGAGCTTTGACCTCACCGAATCCCTGAGCAAGATAGCACCATCGTTTAATACCCAGCGCTTTCCGATTGCCGATGGTACGGCGTTTATCCGCCCGGTGACTCTGCGCAATTTGTCTCCGGACCAGACACTGGTTTTGGTCAATGGCACCCGCCGCCACCGCTCTGCACTGGTCAACCTGCAGGTGGCGCCTTTGGGTACGATCAATCAGGGTGCGCAGGCGGTGGATTTCTCTGCGCTGCCATCGGCCGCCATTGAGCGCGTGGAAGTGCTGCGCGATGGCGCTTCGGCCCAGTATGGTTCCGATGCGATCGCGGGGGTGGTCAACGTTATTCTGAAAGACGACGCCGAGGGCTTCAGTGTGTCGGCGCAGACCGGTGAATATTTTGAGGGCGACGGAACGCGTTACAGTGTGTCCGCCAATGCCGGTTTCGCTCTGGGTGAGCAGGGCTTTGTCAATACGACTTTCGAATATTCCAGTGCGGATACAACCTCCCGGGGCGGAACCCACGCCGATGCGGCGCAGGTGGGTGAAGTGGTCGGTGTGGATCAGGTGCCACTGGATGGTCTCGGGCAACGCTGGGGCGATCCGGAGGTGGAAATTTCCAAGCTGTTTGTAAATACCGGTTACGATATCAGCGACAGCATCGAGCTATACGGCAACTTCGGCTATTCCGAGAACGAAACCATATCGGATTTCTTCTACCGCACCCCGGTGCTGGATCCGCAATACGGAATTGCCGCCCGCGCTACACTGCAGAAGGATGCCGATGGCGACTTCCTGCCCGATCCGGCACCGCAATCACTGATTGATGATATTGTCGCTGCGGGAATGAATCCGTCCGATCTGCTGGTGGCGGATGCTTCCAGTCCCAGCGGATACGTGCTGCGCAATCCCATCTATACCCTGTTTCCGGGCGGCTACAACCCGAAGTTCGGAGCAAATATTACTGACATTTCCGCTGTGTTTGGTGCCCGTGGCGAATTCGCCAGTGGTATGACCTGGGATCTGCGCGCGCGCACTGCGGAGAACGAGCTGGAGTACGTGTTGGAGGGGTCCATCAACCCAAGTCTGGGATTGTTGACGCCCACCAGTTTCAACCCGGGCACACTGACCCAGGAGGAAACCAGCGTAAATGCCGATTTCGTCCAACCCATCGATATATCCGCTTTGGCATCGCCTTTAAACGTGGCCTTCGGTGCGGAGTGGCGACGGGAAACCTACAAAATTGGCGCTGGCGATGAAGCCTCGCGGGCCAGCTCTCCCACGGCAAATTACTTCGGTGAAGGTTCCGACGGCTTCCAGGGCTTTCCCCTGGAGGCCGCCGGCAGCTACGACAGTGACAGCGTGGCCGTCTATGTGGATCTCGAGGCCGATATCACCGATCAATTCACTGCCGGTGCGGCGCTGCGCTACGAGGACTACGATCAGTTTGGCTCCACTTCCGACTGGAAGTTGTCCGCCCGCTACAACTTCAACGAGCGTTTCGCACTGCGCGCAACCGCCAATACCGGCTTCCGCGCACCGACGCCGGGCCAGGTCAACACACTGAATGTGACCACAACGGCGAACTCTGAGGGCAAGCTGATTCCAAACGGCACCTACCCCGTTAACCATCCGGTTGCACAGGCCTTTGGCTCTGTGCCGCTGGTGCCGGAGGAGTCCACCAGTTTTACTCTGGGGGCGGTGATTACACCGTTTGACAATACCAGTATTACCATCGACTACTACAACATCGATATCGAGAACCGGCTCGCCCTGCGCAATATCACCATTGGCAACGGTGAGGGAGACGATACCGACGGTGTTAATGAATTGGCACTGTTGACTGCTGCCGGTGTTGCCAACGCCGATCAGTTCCTCGGCGGTAACGTCAACTATTTTGTCAACGCCTACGACTCGGAGGTGAGCGGGATAGACCTGGCAATCACCAGCGACTTCGAGCTGGGGGGCAGTTTGTTGACGGTGGATCTGCGCCACAATCACAACGAGCAGGAGGTGACCCGAGTCGAGGAAAATACCATCGATGCTCTGCGTGTATACGACCTGGAAAATCAGGTGCCGAGTGACCGGACCACACTGACGTTCAATTACGATACCGGCGAGCTGTTTAGCGGTTACCTCCGCTTTAACCGCTACAGTGATTGGGAGTCCACAGGCGGTCTGTTTGGCTCCGAAGCTGCGACCTACAGTGGCGAGGTACTGGTGGATCTGGAAGCCACCTTTGACCTTGCTGAAAACTATCGGGTGTCCGTGGGTGGAGAGAATATTTTCGATGTCGAGGCGGACCAGGAGGCAGATCCCACTCTGCAATACCTGGGGGTACGCCAGTCTCTCACTTCCCCCTTCGGATTTAATGGCGGCTTCTGGTATCTGCGTGTCAGTGCGAACTTTTAGGAAACCCCTGATAAATTCGCTTCCTGGAAGGAAAGAGACTTAGAGGCGAGAGAAGAAGCTCGGGTGATTGAATCGCAGGTTCCCTAGGGGACCTGCGGTATATCCCCTCCGTCTACCTGCATCTGCTGATTTAACAGCATCTCCGCGGTTAAGCGGGCGTTGTAGTCCATCACTATCCGAGGCTCGTCGGTGAAGACGCCGTCCGCGCCCATGGCGGCGATCAGGGGCAGGTCGTCGGGGTGGTTAACGGTGAAGATGTAATTTTTCAGGCCGCGCCGTTTGCCGTCGGCGATCATCTCCGTATCGGCGAAATCCAGGTTCAGGTGTACCGAATAGGCTTTGAGCGGTTCCGCACACGCGGCTAGGTTCAGGGGAACGCCATCGATCAATACGCCGCGGCGCACCTCGGGCAGCAGCTGCAGGCTCTCGTAGAGCTGGCGGTGATCAAAGGATGAGATCAAGTATTGCTCGAAGCTGGCGCCGCTGTCGCGCACGTAGGATTCCAGTTCCGCCGCCACCAGGGCGGCGCAGCCGGGCCCCTTCATTTCGATATTCAGCTGCGCGTTGTTGCCAACCAGTTCCAGTACCTCACGCAGGGTTGGTACCTGCTGGCCGCAGGGGAGGAGTCTCTGGCGCAGCGCCTCGGGGCAAAGATCGGTGAGCAGTTCGCTGCCGGCGATCAGGCGTCCGAGCCGGCGGTCGTGCTTGACCAGCAGTTGTCCGCGGATATTCCAGATATCCACCTCTATACCGTCCACGTCGAATTCCAGCGCGTGCGCGATGGCCTGCAGGGTGTTTTCTGTGGCGCGCTGGCGGTAGCCGCGGTGGGCAAAGCAGAAGAGAGGGGTAGGTGTCTGCATTTTGTGTCGGCCTATCGGCTGGCTGGGCGCCAGCATGCCAGGAAATTATGACGTTCCGGTTACTGGATTGCCATTGGGCGGGGGCCTTTCGTTGTAATTCAGTCTCCGGCCAGAGTGCGGTAGCGGCCGCGGTGGAAGATCAGCGGCTCTCCGCCTGAGGCGGAAAATTCCAGTACCTCGCCCAGCAGTATCGTGTGGTCGCCGCCGTCGACGCACTGGGCCAGCCGACAGTGGAAAAGGGCGGCGCAGTCGTCCAGGCGGGGCACCCCGTCGGCTCCCGTATGCCAGTGCACCTGGCCGAACTTATCGGCGCCACGGCCGGCAAAGAGGTTGGATACATGCTGCTGGTCGGCCTTCAGTATGTGTACGGCGAAGTGCGGTTGGGTGGTGAAGGCGTCGTAGCTGAGGGACTGTTTGTCGATGCTCCACAAGATCAGCGGCGGCTCCAGCGATACGGAATTGAAGCTGTTGACCGTCATGCCGACGGGTTGGCCCGCCGCGTCGCGGGTGGTGACCACAGTCACGCCAGTGGCAAATTGGCCCAGGGTGTCGCGCAGCGCGCGGCTTTGTTGGTCTGTTGGGGACAGGGCTTTGGGGCTGTTTGTGGTCATAGGGTTGTTTGAATTTTGTACAGCATTGGGTTTGGACGCCATTCTACGTCAAAAGCTGTCCCGTTGCGCGCTTTGCTTCCCCGGAGGCGGCCTTTCAAGCAGGCACCGCGTAATCATTATCCCATTACTGGCACGCATTCAGCGGCGAGGTCATCTCTTGCGGCGATGGCGGCGCCGGTCAGGGCAAAGCCCAGTAACTGACCGGCTTCGGTGCGAAATTCTGCCCGCACTCCACGCTCATTACTGTCGATGTGCCATTTGCCCTCCGCTTCGGCGGGCGGCGGGCAGATGGTGACGGGGCGCAGGGTGGTTTTGACGGCGAGGGGCATGACGCCGTAGCGCACCGGCGTGGGTGTTCCAGCCAGCGTCTTGGCCAGGGCGCGGGCGCAGGCCATCAGCGGGGCAACAAAGTAGAGCAGATTGCCCTCCACCTCGGCACAGTCGCCCAGGGCGAAGATATTGGCGTCACTGGTGCGCAGATAGCGGTCCACGGCAATACCGCGCGCGACTTGCAATCCGGCTGCGGCGGCCAGGCTGGTGTTGGCGCTCAGGCCCAGGGCGGCCAGTGCCAGGTGCGCTTCCAGCTGCTCACCATTATCGAGGTAGGCGCGGATGCTGTTACCGTTGCGGTCCAG
Source organism: Microbulbifer thermotolerans (assembly GCF_001617625.1). NCBI lineage: Bacteria > Pseudomonadati > Pseudomonadota > Gammaproteobacteria > Cellvibrionales > Microbulbiferaceae > Microbulbifer > Microbulbifer thermotolerans. Next base: position 1,099,300 of record NZ_CP014864.1, read on the forward strand.
GCGCAGTACCCTGGTGTTGCCATGGAAGCGTACGCCTTCGGATTCGAGTGCGCGCTGCAGGTCTCGCCCCGCGGCTTCCGGCAGCAGTGTGGCCAGGGGCCAGCCCAGAGTATCCACCATTTCCACTTGATAGCCGCTTTGAGTCAGATCGTTGGCAAACTCGCAGCCGATCAGGCCGGCGCCCAGCAGCAGTACGCGTTTGCGGCCCACCAGTGCGGTGCGGAAGCGGTGATAGTCGGCGAGGTTGTTGATGCGGAAGAGGCGGGCGTGGCCATCGCCGCCGATCGGCGGCAGAGGACGGCAGCTGGCACCGGTTGCGAGTACCAGCCTGCCGTAGCGAACTTCCGCACTGCCATTATCCGACGTCAGGGTCAGAGTCCTGGACCCGGTGTGGATCGCGGTTACCTGGGTGAATACCAGTATCTCTGCGTTGAGCTCCCGCGCCATCTCCTCGGCGGAGGTGCCGGCCAGTTGTTGCGGCGTCTTGCCGTGGGCCAGGGAGGCGGAGAGCAGCGGCTTGGAATAGAAAGTGCCGTCGTCGCCGGTGATCAACAGCAGCGGGGTGCTTTGGTCCAGTTTGCGAAATTCGCGAGCCAGATTGTAGCCGGCGAGACCGGTGCCGACGATCACCAGCGGTTCCTCACCACTATCGACACCGGAAGTGGGCGACTGGGGCGGGGCCGGGGGTTCAACCTCGGCCACCAGTACCATATCGAATTCGTCTTTGCCCACGCCGCACTGAGGGCAGCACCAGTCGTCGGGGATATCTTCCCAGCGGGTGCCCGGCGCTATGCCGTCTTCGGGCCAGCCCTTGGATTCATCGTAGACCCAGCCGCACACCATGCATTCCCAGATGCGGTAGGTGGCCTGTGCCGGTGCGGCGTTTGTTTTTTCGCTTGAAGGCGCTTCTTTAGAGGTGGCGGCGTTCAACGCCTCCGGCTGTTGCTTGCGGCGCACCTCCACCATCTCAAAATCTTCTTTGGCGGCGCCGCACTGGGGGCAACACCAGTCATCGGGGATATCTTCCCAGCGGGTGCCCGGCGCTATGCCATCCTCGGGCCAGCCTTCGGCTTCATCGTAAATCCAGCCACAGATCTGACACTCCCACACGCGGTACTCGGCCATTGCTCCCTCGGTCATCTATAGAAAACCCGGCTTCTGCCGGGTTGGTTTGGAATGAAAATATTAAGAAAAATATTCGCGAAAGTCGCTATTCACGGTCGCGCTGGGCGATATTGGTCAGGGCGTTGTGGTAGATCTCGGCGATCTCGCCCGGATGGGTGATGGAGATGCCCAGATCGTGCACCAGACCGTCCTTGAGGCCGTAGACCCAGCCGTTGACCGACAGCGGCTGGCCGGCGCGCCAAGCGTCCCGCACAATGGTGGTTTGACACACGTGGATCACCTGCTCCAGAACATTCAGTTCACACAGCAGATCGGTGCGCTCCTTTTGTTGGAAAAGATCGATCAGCGTGTGGTGTTTGTCGCGGACATCCTGAATATGGCGCAGCCAGTTGTCGATCAGGCCCAGCTGCTGATTATCCAGCGCCGCTTGCACGCCGCCACAGCCGTAGTGGCCGCAGACAATAATGTGTTTGATCTTGAGAATTTCCACCGCATACTGCAGTACCGACAGGCAGTTGAGGTCTGTGTGGACTACCACGTTGGCCACGTTGCGGTGCACGAACAGTTCACCCGGCAGCAGCCCGACAATCTCGTTGGCGGGCACCCGGCTGTCGGCGCAGCCGATCCACAGATACTCCGGGGATTGCTGTTCGGAGAGCTTGAGGAAAAAGTCTGGGGCCTGCTCGCGGGTTGCGAGGGACCACTGTCTGTTGTTCTTTAGTAGGTGCTTGAGCGGGGGCAAAGGGGATTCCTGATCTGGCCGATTGTCCATGTGATGCGCAGCATAGCGGCTTTGTCGGTAGTGGCCAAGCGCAAAGTCCCCGCTGGGAAATGCCGGTTTCGACATCAAGGGAGGGTAGTCTGTGGGCAGAAAGAGAGTGGGGGTATCCCGCTGGCGGCGCTGGCGCTCCTATCGCGCCAGTGCCCTGTGTCGGCATCGCAATCGGGTGCGCTGGTTGCTGGCGCAACGTACCCGGTTGCGCAATTATCTGCGCCGTTTTGCCGGATTTGAGGGCGGGTAGCAGAAGGATGCACTCAATGGGAATACCGATACGGGATGCTGAAACAGCTATAACCACTTCGATCGCCGACTATCGCGACGAAACACACGCGCGGGACATATTGGCGCTGATGGAGGAATACGCCCGCGATCCTTTCGGCGGGGGGGAGCCTCTATCCGACTTTTGCCGGGCACACCTGGTGCAGAGGCTGGCGGAATTCCCCGGCGCTTTCAGCGTGCTGGCCTACCGTGAAAACCGCGCGGTGGGGCTGGTCAATTGCTTTACCGGATTCTCCACTTTCCTGTGCAAACCACTGGTGAATATCCACGATGTGATCGTCAGCAAGAATGCCCGCGGTGCCGGTGTTTGTACGCAGATGCTGGAGCTGGTGGCGAAGGAAGCGAAAAAACGCGGTTGCTGCAAGTTGACCCTGGAAGTGCTGGAGAAAAACCTGCCGGCGCAGGCTGCATACCGAAAGTCAGGCTTTAGGCCCTATGCCCTGGATGAAGCAATGGGGCAGGCGGCATTTTGGCAGCGGTATTTGTAGGGGGCTGAGACTCCCGGCGCCGCTCTCTTTTCCGGAGCTCCGTGTCTTTCCTCTAGAGGGGCGAAAAAATCCGAGCCCTTTTGATATTCCGAGCGCTCTTTGCAGCGCGGCTTTCTACTTTTCGGCGGCGGCTTGCCACGGCGCCGCGCGCCGCCCTGTGCAATACTTTTGAAAGTAGTGTGTTCCGGGTGTGTGGCGAATCAACGCCTCAGTTTGGTGCGCGCGGAACAGGGAGGGAGTTTGCAATGCGACTGAGTACAACTTTGGCACAGGGCCGTTATCACTACAGTTGTGACGGCCGGGCCATGCCAGTTCAGGACAGCTGGCAACTGGGTGAGGACACCGAGGGCCACCGCATCGTGATCAGTCGACGCCTGGTGGGTGAAGAGGGCTTCGGCATGGAAGTTTGCGCCCGCTTCTGCGAGGGCCTGGTGAGCGACTTCCGCATACGCTGGCGGGACCAGGTGGGTGAGGAGAATGCCCGCTACCGCCTGTGCCATGACGCCGGCCAAAAGCCGCGACTGGGAGACCCGATAGCGGTGGACTGGACGGGACCCAACGGTCCGCAGAGTGCGAGTGTCGAGGGCGCGGGGCGTCTGTTGTTTCCGCTCATGCGCATTTTTATGGGGCCTTTATTGCTCAAGCTGGAAACCTTTCGCGAGGGGCTGGAAGTCGTCAGTCCCGATATCGTCGACCCGTCCCAGCGTGGCAAGTTGCTGGCACCGCGGGTTAGCCACCGAAGCGCACGGCCGCTAGCCGGCGATGCCGCTACCCAGGGCGCGCAGGAGCTGGGGGACAATGTCTGCGGTTATATCTATCAGGGAGAGGAGGCCGAGCGCGACGCCCATTGCTACGTGGATGAGCGCGGCCTGTTGGTCGGTTATGACTGGCCTTCAAGTACCGGTCGGCTGTGGCAGGTACGGTTGCGGGACCTCGAATGGTCGCCGAAGTTGCTGCGCCTCGTGTGATAGTGAGTGCTGACTCTGCAGCGCCTGCCTGTACGCCTTATCACGCTAAACCAGCCCGGCGAGTCTAAGGAACCTCTGATTAATTCGCGTGAACGCTTTGGTTAGTTCCGTGGCGCTCAGGCAATAGGATGGCCATTTCGAAAACGCACGAGTACTTCCCTGTAGCTCCGACGGATACCTCCCTGTATCCGACGGTTTCGAAATGACCATCTTATCACCTGAGCTTCTCATCTAGCTCCAAAGAATTTTTACCGTCAGGAAGCGAATTAATCAGAGGTTACCTAAGCTCTTTAGGTAGTTGGCTTTAACAGGGAGTAAAAGCCATGCCTTCCGCTTTTTGCCAGGGATGCTGGGTTTGTCTGTGCGTTTTGTTTTTCCCTCAGAGTCCGCTGCTCGGCCAGGAGTTATCGCAGGAAGCGGCGGTGGCGCCCGGCGGAGGAGGTCCCGTCTCTTCGCATTCGGCTGCTGAGGTACATAGCAGCGACCGGGTTCAGGCGGTGCGCGAGGCGTCGATGAATCGTTTCTCGCTCGTTTCTCACAAGTCCAATTATGTCTTGCCCCTTTCCTACAGCGACACCCGCGATGCGGAAAACACTGACAGCCCTGAAACGGCCGATTGGAATGCGCTCGAAATGGAGTTTCAGTTTTCAGTGCAGGTGCCTGTCTGGGCCGGAATTCTGGGCGAGGGCTCTTACATCAGCTTCGCCTACACCAATCACAGCTTCTGGCAGGCTTATACCAGCTCTGCGCCCTTTCGCGAAAGCACTCACGAACCGGAATTGATAATGACATGGCTGAGTGACTGGACACTGTTGGGTTTGCGGTGCGTTGTCAGCCAGCTTGCGGTCAGCCATCAGTCCAACGGCCGAGGGGGCGAGATGTCCCGCGGTTGGAACCGCGTATACGCCAATTTTGTATTTGAACGGGAAGATTTTTTTCTATCAGTTAAGCCTTGGTACCGTATTCCGGAAGAGGGGGCGGGCGATGACAACCCCGATCTTGCGTTTTACCTGGGCAACTTTGAGCTGGAGGGGGGGGTACCGCACGTCGGGCTATGGGGTGTCTGTGCTGGTGCGCAATAATTTGCGGGCGGAAAACCGCGGTGCTTTTGAGGTGCGCTGGCGTTTTCCCCTCGGGCAGAGGCTGAGCGGCTACGTTAAATATTTCAACGGCTACGGTGAGAATCTGATCAATTACGATCGCCGTCAGCAGTCACTTGGTGTGGGGTTTGAGTTGGCGCAGGGGTTTTAGGGGTATCCCTGACCTATCCGTATGGGGGCTGTCGTTGCAAAAATCCACACGCCGGCCACGATATGCGGCATTTACGCGGACTCATCGAAGCCTCCCCCAACGGGTTTGGGCAAAGTTGTCGGGTTGTTCGGGTAATATTCATTCAAGCAGTGTAAGCTTGCCGCCGGATTCAATTCTAAAGGGGGGAGGGCGCTTTGTTGTGCCGCAAGCTTGTTCACGGCTTCTTTCTGTCTCTATTTTGTAACCTGCCCGCAGTAGCGGACGTGCAGGAGGCGGATTTAACCCCGAAGACGGTGGACGCCCAGTTGACCATGGAGCAGCGGGAGTTGACCTGTCTGCGCGAGCAGTTACTGATGGCCCAGTCCGATGTCACCGTGGCGGAAATGCGCCGTTTCTGTACTGAGCAGGTGCACGGTGATCCGGTGTTGCGGGAGGAGCGCTCGCACTTTGCCACTGAGTCCGCACCTGAGCCGGTATCCGGCGATGAGGTCATTACCAGTGATGCCGCCATGGCCATACGTGATGCCGCCAGCAACCCCTTTACCCTGGCTTCTCACAAGACCAACTATTTGCTGCCGCTGGTCTACAATCCGTCACCGGATGAAGCGGGTCTGGAAGATATCGAGCCACTTATCGGCGACACAGAAGAACTGGATTCCCTGGAAGTGCAGTTTCAGTTGTCAGTGCAAGTGCCCGTGTGGCGCGGCTTTCTCGGCCAGGCCTCTTTTATGAGCGTCGCTTACACCAATCGCAGTTTTTGGCAGGCGTACAATTCCGATAATTCTTCGCCTTTTCGCGAGACCAATCACGAACCGGAACTGATCATGACGTGGCTGAATGATCGGAGTCTGTTCGGTTGGCAGAATGTGGCCAACCAGCTGGCGATCAACCACCAGTCCAATGGTCGCAGTGAACCCCTGTCGCGCAGCTGGAATAGAATCTATGCGAATTTTGTTTTTGCACGGGACTGCTACCTTATCAGTTTCAAGCCTTGGTATCGGATTCCCGAGAAGCGCGAAGATGATGACAACCCGGATATAGAACACTACCTCGGACATTTCGAGTTGAGCGGCCGCTACCAGCGGGGCGAGCACTCCATCTCTTTGATGCTGCGCAACAACCTTCGCTCCGACAACCACGGTGCTGTCGAGCTGTCTTGGGGCTTTCCCATTGGTAACCGGGTGCGCGGTTACATGAAGTATTTCAATGGTTATGGAGAGAGCCTGATCGATTACGATGAGTCGGTGCAGACGCTCGGATTTGGTTTCGAGCTGGCGCAAGGGTTCTAGTGCAATGGGATTTGAAGACACCTATCGTCTCAGCGCGCACGCCGTTATTACCAACGGGCAGGGAGAGGTGTTGCAGTTGCGGGCCACCTATGGAGATAAAAACTGGGGTCTGCCCGGAGGCGCGCTGGACCCGGGCGAAACCATTCACGAAGCGCTGCTACGGGAGTGCCGCGAGGAGCTGGGGCGGGCGGTGCGCATCGAGTATCTGAGCGGTGTTTACTACCACAGTGTCTACCGCTCCCATGTATTTATTTTTCGTGCCCATTTCTCCGACACCGGTGAGATCACTTTGTCCGACGAGCACTCGGACGCGGCCTATTTTCCGCTCGAAGCGCTGTCTCCGGTGCAGCGTCAGCGGGTGCGGGACTGCCTGGAATTCAACGGGTGGGTGCATAGTGCAAAATTCTAAAAATTTTCGCTATGTGATATCTTGTGTGGGTTTTGGTTTTGCTTTTGGTGGATGGTGCTGAAATCTTGCCGACTCGCGGAATTTCCACGTTGCCTCCTTTAGACTCTGCCTCCTGTCCCGCGGGTCATTTCCCTCCGGTTCCGATGCCGCAGCGGGCAAAAAATCAAATAATATCAATAGGTTAATAGAAGCATGCAGCGGCCTGTGGAAAGTGTCGGGCTATGCTGATGGATAAGACTATGGGTTTGGAACTGAAGATGCCTGATCTGGGCAACCTGAGTGAGAGTGTGCAGCCGCTGGAGTGCCGGGTCGCCCTGGTCAGTGCCGATCGCACACTTGCGGGCGATTGGGTCAATGCGCTGAATACCACTGCCGCGCAGCACGAGAACCCTTACGGTGTGCGCTTTGAGGCGGTTACTCCCGCCGGTGTTGAGCACTTGCTGCGGGAGGAAGACCGATTACAGGCGCTAATCGTCGACGGCGGCAGCGACGCTCAGGGGCTCGCCGCGGCGGAGGCGCTGGCGGACTTGATCCACGGTCTGCGCTCAGAACTCAACATTTTTCTCATCACCCACGGGGCTTTTGCCGGTGCCGCGCCGCAGTCGACGGGTTCCATCGCGACATTGCGCCAGCGCTTCGACGAGCTGTTCGACCGCCGTGAGGGCAACTTCAACCATATGTTCCGCTTGGTGCAGGCGTTTATCGCTCGCCGCGCCTCCACCCCTTTTGCCGACACCCTGAAGGAGTATGTTTTCAGTGCCCGGGACGCCTGGCACACTCCCGGCCACTCTGGCGGCGACAGCCTGCGCAACAGCCCCTGGGTCGGCGATTTCTACCGTTTTATGGGCGAGCATGTGTTCAACACCGATCTCTCCGTATCGGTGCAGGTGCTGGACAGCCTGCTGGAGCCCCACTCGGTGATTCAGGAGGCTCAGGATCTGGCAGCCCAGGCTTTCGGTGCCCAGCATACCTTTTTCCTGACCAATGGCACCTCCACCGCCAACAAGGTGGTGATACAGCAGATACTCGGCGGCGGCGGCAAGATTATCGTCGACCAGGCCTGCCATAAATCGGTTCACCATGCGATAGTGATGAATCGCTGTGAACCGGTGTATTTGAAATCGGTTCTTCATCCGGAATTCGGCATCTACGGCCCGGTCAGGCGCAGCGATATCGAAGCCGCGCTGGATGAACACAGTGATGCGCGCCTGCTGGTGATTACTTCCTGCACCTACGACGGTCTGCGCTACGATTTGCGGCCGATTATCGATTACGCCCACGAGCGCGGCGTCAAGGTGCTGGTGGATGAAGCCTGGTACGCCCACGGCTACTTCCACCCGGAGCTGCGTCCGACAGCCCTGGAATGCGGCGCCGACTATGTGACCCAGAGCACCCACAAGATGCTGTCCGCCTTCTCTCAGGCCAGCATGATCCACGTGCAAGACCCGGATTTCGACGACCACCGCTTCCGTGAAAACCTGAACATGCACGCCTCCACCAGCCCGCAATACGCGATGATTGCCAGCCTCGATGTGGCGCGCAAGCAGATGGCGATGGAGGGCTATGGCCGCCTGAAACAGTGTCTGCAAATGGTGGAGACTCTGCGCCGCGCGGTGGATGAGACAGGCGTTTTCCGCGCCCTGACCCGCGAAGACCTGATCGCCGAGCCGCTCGGTGGCGACAATATCCGTCTGGACCCCACCAAGGTGACCATCGATATTTCCGCGAGCGGCTACTCCGGCAAGGAGATGCAGATCAAGCTGTTCGACCAGTACGGCATCCAGGTGGAAAAGACCACCTACAACACCATTACGGTATTGGTGACACTCGGCAGTACCGAGAGCAAACTGCTGCGCCTGATCCATGCCTTCAAGCAGTTGGCCCGCAATCCCCGCAAGCGCGCCCACGTGGGTTCCCCCAGGCGGTTGCCGGAGTTCACCCACTTCAACTGTCTGCCGGCGGATGCCTATTTCGCCGAGACGGAGGAGTTGCCGCTGATGGACAATGGCGCCGTGGCGGCGCAAGACTTGATCGGCCGCACCAGCGCGGATGAAATCGTGCCCTACCCACCGGGCATTCCGGTGCTGGTTCCGGGGCAGGAAATCTCCGCGCAGATTGTGCAATATCTGCAGCAATTGCTGCAGGGCCAGACGGCCACCGAAATTCACGGACTGATTTTTCGCTCGGACGAGCCGCTGCTGCGGGTGGTCAGGGAAACGAGAGAGAAAAAGCGGGAAGAGTAATTGCCCCGCCGAAAAAAGGCCCACAGCCGCCCCGACACAGCAATGGAAGAACGATCTGCACACACTATGCAATCTGTTGACTGGAAAAAAAATCGAGCCGCTATTTGGCGGGCCAAACACGCCCGTCTGAAACCCGTTGTCCGCCTGGACCCGATCCGCCTGGACGATTTACTCGGGATTGAGCAGCAGAAACAGGCACTGCTGGAAAATACGCGGCAATTTCTGCGTGGCGAGCCTGCCAACCACGCCCTTTTGTGGGGAGCGCGCGGCACTGGAAAGTCCAGTCTGATTCGGGCGTTGTTGAACGAGTTCGGCGACGAGGGGCTGCGCTGTGTGGAAGTGAATCTGGCGGATCTGGATGATCTGCCGGAAATTGTCGACCTGCTGGATACCGCCGAGGCCCGCCAGTACAAATTTATTCTCTACTGTGACGATCTCTCCTTCGAGACGGGCGATACCAGTTATAAGGGTTTGAAGACGATACTTGCCGGCTCCCTGGAGCTGCCGCCGGAAAACATTCTCCTCTATGCCACCTCCAACCGCCGCCACCTGTTGCCGGAGGATGCGCGGGACAACGAACAGACCCGTGTGGTCGGCACTGAGTTGCACTACGGTGACAGTGTCGAGGAGACTCTGTCCCTCGCCGACCGTTTCGGTCTGTGGCTGAGTTTTTATCCCGCGGATTGGAGCACTTATCTGCAAATTGTCGATAGCTACTTTCCCGACTACCCGGGCGACCGCGAAGCCTTGCACCGGGCGGCGAAACAATTCGCCATGCTGCGGGCCAATCACAGCGGCCGCACCGCACTGCAGTTCCGGCTCAGTTTCGACGGCGTCCCCGGAGAGTAATCCGGGGGCCGTTGGGCGTGCGCGTCAAGGCAGTTGCCCTGGGGCACCTGCCTCGAGTTCCATAAAGCTCTGGGCCTGCCGAGTCCTGTTGCCGGTTATTCGGCCGCGGCGCGCGAGCTGTTTACACGGCTGGGTGCCGCCTCGCCCTGTCGCGCAGCCGTGGGGAGAAAGAGTCCCTTGACCACTTGCAGGCTTACCGCCAGGGCGCCGACGATAAACACCACATCGCCGATGGTGCGCACCCAGCGCAGGGTGTGCAGCAAGTCGCTCTGCAGAAGCGCTTCACTGCGCGCATACCACATGCCTTTCGAGGCGCTGGCGGCGAACTGAATGATGCCGATCGGCAAGAGACTGGTAAACAGCATCATCGCCAGACCGATATTCAGCCACCAGAAACCGGTGCTCATCAGTTTGTCATTAAACTGCATGTGCGGGCGAATATAGCGTAAAACCAGCAGAGTAAAGCCCAGCGCCAGCAGGCCGTAGACTCCGAAGAGGGCACCGTGCGCGTGGGTCGCGGAAGTGTTCAGGCCCTGCACATAATAGAGGGAAATCGGCGGGTTGATCATAAAGCCGAAGACCCCGGCTCCCAGCATGTTCCAGAAAGCAACGCCGACAAAGAAAAGCAGGGGCCACTTGACGTTTTGCATCCAGGGTGCGCGCTGTTTCAGGCGCCAGTTTTCCCAGGCCTCGTAACCGAGCACTACCAGAGGTACCACTTCCAGGGCGCTGAAGGTGGCGCCGACGGCCATTACTGGCGTGGTGGTGCCGGAAAAATACAAATGGTGGAAGGTGCCGGGCACGCCCCCGAGCAGGAAGAGGGATGCCGATGCCAGAGAGGCTGTGGTGGCCATGGTGCGGGAAACCAGCCCCATGCTGCAGAAGATAAAAGACAGGGCCGCGGTGGCGAAGACCTCGAAGAAACCTTCCACCCACAGATGTACCACCCACCAGCGCCAGTACTCCATTACCGAGATATGCGTGCGTTCGCCATAAGCGAGACCTGCACCGTAAAAGAGGCCGATCGCCATCACGGAAGCGGTCAGCAGTGCCAGCAGGTTTTTATCCCCCGGTTGCCGCAGGGCCGGAACAATGCCGCGCAGCATTAACACCAGCCAGAAGACCACGCCGAGGAACTTGCCGATTTGCCAGAGGCGGCCGAGATCCACGTATTCGTAGCCCTGGTGGCCCAACCAAAAGCTCCACTCGGGGGGGAGCAGCTGAGCGATGGCGAGAAAGTTGCCGGCAAAGGAGCCCACCACCACGAGAACCAGCGCCCAGAAAAGAATATCCACACCCAGTTTCTGAAACCTGGGGTCCCTGCCGCCGTTGATAATGGGGACGAGGAAGAGGCCCGCGGCGAGAAAGCCGGTGGCGATCCAGAAGAGTGCCGCCTGAATATGCCAGGTGCGCACCAGACTGTAAGGGAACCATTGCGAGACATCGATACCGTAAAAGCTCTGCCCCTCCACCGTATAGTGCGCGGTAAAGCCGCCGAGGAAGACCTGCAAGGTAAACAGTGCCACCACTACAAATAGATATTTGCCCAGCGCTTGTTGCGATGGTGTGAGGGCGAAAGTCGTAATGGGATCCTGTGCGGGCGCGGTGATTTTCTCTTCATCTTCGGCGCGCAAAAAGGCCCAGCCCCACACCAGGAATCCCACACCGGCAATCAGCAGCACCACACTGGTAATGGACCAGATGATATTTTCCGCTGTGGGCTTGTTGTCGATCAGTGGCTCGTGGGGCCAGTTGTTGGTATAGGTGGCGCCGCCGGGTGAGCGCTCCGTGGCCGCGGCCCAGGCGGTCCAGAAGAAGAACTGGGTCATCTTTTCGCGCCGCTCGGGATCGGGCAGGGTGTTTTCCTTCATGGCGTAACTCTGCCGTGTGCTCCGCAGTTCGGGCGCATCGCTGAACAGGCGGCGGTAATAATCCGCCGTCTGCGCGATCGCCTGCGCGCGCCGCGCGGACACAACCAGGGTGCCGGTTTCCGGGTCATAAGTGTTGGTGCGGTAGGCGGTTTTCAGAGCATAGCGGAGCGCATTTTGTTGTTCGCCGTTAAGCTCCGCATACGCTTTGCCATATTCATCCCGGGCCGCCAGCTGGAGCCAGGCGGTGATTTCCCGGTGCAGCCAGTCGGCGGTCCAGTCCGGTGCCTGGTAGGCGCCGTGCCCCCAGATGGAGCCTAGCTGCATACCGCCGACCGACTGCCAGGCGGTCTGGCCGTCGAGAATGCTGTCGCGGGTCATCATTAGTTGTTGGTTTTCCGTGACCACGCGGGCCGGCACGGGTGGTGCCTTGCGATAGACCTCCACGCCCACGTATCCCAACAGCGAAAATGTAACGGCGAGAATGCCGATTAGTGTCCACCACAATTTGCGATATTGCCCCATGTTCAGAGCCCCCCTCGTTCTTCGATGCGTTTAAACAGCAGGTTGTTTTCCAAGTGGATGTGTTCCGCCAGATCCCGCGCCAGGGTGGCCGCCTCTCGGTACAGCGCGCGCCAGTGCTCACAGGCCTCTGCGGGCGGGCTGAAATAGTGGGTCAAGCGATCCAGGCGCTCGAGGGCCCGGCCGTGGTCGAGATGCTCGTGGCGCATTACACTCGCCGGCGCCCGTGCCATTTCGGTCATGCCGCGCAGAATCATGGGAAAGAGAATCCGCTCCTCCTTTTGCATGTGGCTCTCCAGCTCGGCGAGCATCTGCCTTAGGTGTTCCGCCAGGCCGGCGGGACAATCCGGGTGATCCCGGTGTGTGGATTCGACCTGAGCGGCCAGGTTAATCAGCGCCGGTAGCTGTTTGCGATGGCGCTGGTGATAGCGGGTGAGAATGTGCTCGACCAGTGCGCTGTCTGGCGCCTGATCCCAGCTTTCCGTTTCCGTTTCCCTTGCGAGCGCTTCTAGCTCCGCGGCGATGGCTGCGGGGTCCAGCGCTTTGCGGGCAGCGGCTTCCCGCAGGGTCTGCTCGCCGCTGTTACAGAAATCCAGGCGGTGATCAAAAAACACCTCAGTTGCGCCTGGGATCCGGTGCGCCAGTCGGTCCAGGCGTTGATCCAGGGTATTCACAAAACTCCTCCTCGCTGTCGGTTTGTCAGATTGGTGGGGTGCCACTTAAGATTCATTATGTTTGCATCTTTTAAAGATGTAAAATATTTGCATCTTAATTCGGGATCGAATTGATCTCGATCAACCATGGGGAGTCTTTGAGCAATTTGCATAGGTGCTATGTCTGTATGGGTTATGGGGCGCTCAGTATGTGGGTCTTGAGGTTTCTTTACCGCCAGGCAGCGAATTCATCAGAGGCCCTTTGGGTGTTGATCGTTGATGTGCTTAAGTAAAAGTTGTAAATTAAATGCATCATTTGTGAGGGGTTCGGCATGAACATTCATCCGATGCAGCCGCGGGAGGTACCGCTGATGCAGAAGGGGCAGGCTCCGGTTTTGCTCGCCTATGGTTTCCGGCCTTTTTTCCTGTTGACCGGGGCTTACGCACTTGTACTGATTCTGGGGTGGCTGGGGTTTCTCTTTGCCGGCTGGTCGCTGCCTCTGGGGTGGTCGCCTTTTCAATGGCATAGCCACGAGATGTTGTACGGCCTGGTGTCTGCCGCCATCGCCGGTTTTTTGCTGACTGCCGTCACCAATTGGACGGGAGCGCCGCCTCTCAAAGGGGGGCGCCTGTTGGCATTGGTGCTTTTGTGGATGGGCGGGCGAATCTCCATGTGGCTGGCGTCCTGGATACCCACCTGGCTGGTGGCACTGGTGGATCTGGCATTTCTGCCGGTGCTGGCACTTTACCTGCTGCGGGTGCTGGTTGCGTATAAGAACCGTCGCAATTTGCTCCTGGTGGTGGTGCTGTCGCTGCTGTTCGGCGGCAATTTGCTGATGCATTTGGGGTTTGTCAGTGGGCGCACGGACCTGCTTGCTGCTGGCGAACGCTTGGGCCTGGATTTGATTCTGCTGCTGATGGCGGTTATCGGCGGGCGCATTATTCCGGCGTTTTCCGCCAACTGGCTGCGCATGCACGGAGGGGACGCCAACTGGGTGACGCGCTCAGTTTGGACCGATCGCGTGGCACTGATGTCCGTTGCTTTGTTGATTGCACTGGATGGGCTGGGTGTATCGGAGACGTCGCTCGGTCTGATAGCCTTGGTTGCGGCGTTGAGCAACGGTCTGCGCCTGTGGCAGTGGGCCGGTTGGCGCGTGTGTAAAGAGCCCATGCTGTGGATTTTGCACCTCGGCTATGCCTGGATTGTGTTGAGTCTGTCGTTGCGGGCGCTGGCGGCCCTGATTGGTGCGGTACCCGATAGCGCCTGGCAGCACGCCCTCGGTGCGGGAGCGATCGGCACGCTGTTGCTGGGTGTTATGACCCGTGTAGCAGTGGGGCATACGGGGCGCCCGTTAAAGCTGGCTCCATTTGGTTTGGGTATTTACCTGGCGATTACCGCCGCTGCCGTACTGCGCCTGCTGGTTGCCTTGCAAGTTCTGGATTTTCGTCTGGGGCTGTCCCTGGCGGGGCTGGCCTGGACCCTGGCCTTTGGGCTATTTACGGTGCTCTACTGGCCGATACTGAGCCGTCCGCGGGCGGATGGCCGCCCGGGATAACGAGATTGAAGTATGCATATTACCCGCTATACCGATTACTCCCTGCGCGTGTTGATGTACGTGGCCCTCAAGGGTGAAGAACTCGCCACAATCCGCGAAATCGCCGAGAGTTACGAAATTTCCAAAAACCACCTGATGAAAGTGGTGCAGTCTCTTAACAGCAAAGGCTATCTGATTGCCATTCGCGGCAAAAACGGCGGTGTGCGCCTGGCGGGCAGACCGGAGGACATCAATGTCGGTCACCTGGTCCGGGATACGGAGCAGGATCTGGCGTTGGTGGAGTGTTTCAATAATGGCAAGGGCTGTGTGATCACTCCGGCCTGTGAACTCAAGCGGATATTTGCCGAGGCGTTGGAAGCTTTTTTCCAGGTGCTGGACCAATACACCCTGGCGGATTTGTTGCCGAAGGGAAAGGCGCAGCACATGGTGCGTTTATTGAGGATCGGCTGATGGTCAATGTACTGCTTCTGAAGCACTTGCACGTTACTTTGGTGGCGGTTTCCGTCAGTTTTTTTGTGTTGCGCTTTCTCGGGCGTCAGATGGGGGCGGGCTTTGTCGAGGCCAGGTGGATTAAGCCCGCGCCTCATTTGATTGACACGCTGCTGCTGCTATCGGGTATTGCCATCGCCACGCTCTACCGGCTGTCGCCACTGCAGGCGCCCTGGCTGTTGGTCAAGTTGTTGTTGATTGCGGGTTACATCTGGGCCGGTATCGGCGCCATGCGGGCGGCCGATGCCGGCCGCCGGATGTTGTTCGGGCTCTTGGCGCTCTGCCTGGTGGGCGGTGCGGTGATGATGGCCGTCTTGAAGCCGTTCTGATTCGACAGTCTGTAAAGTCCGCGCGGATAGATCAGAGGTTCCCCTGCGGGTTACCGCGCTCGATCAGGGTGGCTACATCCAGTCCTTTCGGCAGAGTGCCGGTGCTGTGCGCGCCCCGCGCGCTCAGGCGCGAGGCGATAAAGGCTTCGGCCACGGCACTGCTGCTGCCCTGTATCAGCAGGTGCGCTTGCATCGCCAGTGCCAGTTGGTCTGCCAGTTGGCGGGCGCGGAATTCGATCTGGTCGCTGTCCGCCAGTTGGTTTTTCAAACTGAGAATCCATCTGTCCAGCAGAGGATCGGCGCCAGTGCTGTCCGCCAGCTCGTCGAACCAGTGGTCGATGGTCGCGGGCATTTTGGCGGCGGCGCGCAGTACATCCAGTGCCTGAATATTGCCGGACCCCTCCCAGATGGCGTTGATGGGGGCGTCCCGGTAGAGCCTGGCGGTAATGAAATCCTCGATCACTCCGTTGCCGCCCAGGCACTCCATGGCTTCGTAGGCGTGGTGCGGTGTGCGCTTGCAAATCCAGTATTTGCCCACGGCGGCGCCCAGGCGCATCAGCATTCTTTCGTGCTCTTTCTCCGGGTGATCGAAAGCGCGGGCCATGCGCATGGTCAATGCGACGGAGCCCTCCACCTCCAGTTGCAGATCGGCCAACACATTCTGCATCAGCGGTTGGTCGATCAGGCGCTTGCCGAAGGCGCTGCGCTGTGAAGCGTGGTGGATGGCCTGTGCGACAGCCTGGCGCTGGCCGCCCGCGGAGCCGATCATGCAGTCGAAGCGGGTTACGGCCACCATTTCGATAATGGCGTTGATTCCTCGGCCTTCTTCTCCTACCAGCCAGCCCAGGGCGCCGCGCAACTCGATTTCGGAAGAAGCGTTGGAGACGTTGCCGGCCTTGTTTTTCAAGCGCTGGATCTGGACGGGGTTTTTGCTGCCGTCCGGCCGCCAGCGGGGTACCAGAAAACAGCTGAGGCCGGCATCGGTGCGGGCCAGCATCAGGAAGGCGTCGCACATAGGGGCTGAGGTGAACCACTTGTGCCCCACCAGCTCGTAGCAGCCGTCGCCGAGCGGCGTAGCGGTAGTGGTGTTGGCGCGCACGTCGGAGCCGCCCTGTTTCTCTGTCATACCCATGCCGATGGTGACGGCGGTTTTCTCTGTATGGGGGCGGTTGCTCGGGTCGTAGCCGCGATTGGTAATCTTGGGCAGCCACTCTTCGGCCAGTGCCGGCGCCAGGCGAATGGAAGGCACAGCGGCGAAGGTCATGGTTACCGGGCAACCGTGGCCCGCTTCCAGCTGGCAGTGCAGATAGTACTTGGCCGCCCGCGCCACATGGGCGCCGGGTTTGGGGTCTGTCCAGGGGCTGCTGTGAAGACCTTCGCTCAGAGCCAGCTGCATCAGCTGGTGGTAGGCCGGGTGGTAGCGCACCAGATCGACACGGTTGCCCACGCGGTCGTGGGGTTCGAAGGTCGGGGGGAATTCGTTGGCGTCGAAGCCGCGCTGAATCATCTCCGGGCGGCCGCAGACTTCACCGTAGCGCTGCAGGTCGTCCTCCGCCCAGTGGCCGCCGTTGTACTGAACGGCCTGACACAGGGCGGTATCGGCGGCGTAGAGATTGTGGCCGGCGAGCGGCGCTACCTGATTGAAAACTTCGTGGGTGTCGGCCCAATTTGTGGCTTTGACGGACGGAGTGGTTGGTTTTGGCACTGGTCGTATCCCTGGCAGCATTGGCGGTTTCCGTGTTGCCTAGGTTAGTGCAACTGCGCTTTTGCCGGCCAGCCCGTTTGCATCTTTGTGTTCAAGACGCGCGGTTCGAAGGCGGTGTTCGCTTCAAATGCTGCGTTTGCCGGACAGATTCAAGGCGAGTTCCAGCAGCCCGATCCAGGGGTCCTGATCTCTGCCGCCCTTGATGGCTGTGTCCACCGCACGTGCGCGCAGCAGCAGGCTTTCCAGCCGGGCGGGGGTGAGGCGGGCGAGGGCGGACTGCACCAGCGGTTGGCGTTTGGGGATGCGGACCAGGCGTGCGATCGGCTGTCCCCGGTCCAGTTTTTCGCCGATTTCCAGCAGGCTGCGGATTTCCCGCGCCAGGGCCCAGAGCACCACTGGCGCTTCGACGCCTTCCGCGCGCAGGCCCTGTAGTGTTTTGACCGCCCCCTCGGCATCGCCAGCCAGGGCGCGGTCGATCAGGTTGAAGACATCGTAGCGGGCGGAGCTGGCCACGGCGTCGCGCATCAGGTCGGCGGTGATCAGCTTGTCTGAACCGAGCAGTTTGAGTTTCTCGATTTCCTGGCTGGCGGCGAGCAGGTTGCCCTCGACTCGGTCCGCCAGTATCTGGATCGCCTCTGGCTCGGCGTCCAGACCGGCGGCGCGCAGCCGCTGGTGAATCCAGCGGGGCATTTCCGCGGCCTCCACCGGCCACACCTGGATCAGCACGCCGTTTTGTTCCAGGGCCTTGATCCATTTGCTGTTGAGCTGGGATCTGTCCAGCCGAGGCAGAACCAGCAATAGCAGCAGGTCATTGCCGGCGAGCGCGGCGAACTCCTGCAGCGCCTTGCTGCCTTTGTCGCCGGGTTTGCCACCGGGCAGGCGCAGTTCGATGATTTTCTTTTCCGCGAACAGGGACATACTCCCGGCAGAGGAGAGCAGTTGCCCCCAATCGAAGCTGTGTTCCGCGTGCAGCAACTCCCGCTCCGAGAAGCCGCCGTTCCGGGCAGCGGCGCGGATACTGTCGCAACACTCCTGCACTATCAGGGGTTCGTCGCCAGTGACGACATAGATGGGCATCAGGCCCTTGCTGAGACTCTGTTGCAGTTGCCGGGGGTTGATGCGCATAAATGGCCCGGAAATATTAGTTTCTTTCTTCTGCGCTCGCCTCGACGTCGATGCGGCGCAGGCGGTCAATGATGCGGCTGATCAGCTCGCGGCGCATCTCCTCGCGCAGCAACCGTTCTTCCTCCCCCTTACTGACGATTTCGTTATCGTCCCATTCCAGGGTGCGGTAGACGTCTGCCTGGGCGTTGTTCAACAGCCAGTTGCCGCCGCTGTCGCGCACGCTGTAGAGCGCACTAGTGATCAGCTCGTACTCGGAGGCGCGGCCCCGCGCGTCCACGGAGACGGTGCGCTTGCGCTCGGTCTCTTTGTGGATAAGCAGCGTATAGTCTGCCTCCAGTGGGGAGGACGCCATAGGTACCCCGGTATTTTGCAGCAGGCGGGTCAGCTCGTTGGCGATATCACTGCGCGAGTCTTCGCTGGAAATGTATAGCAGGCTGCCCGGGGGAAAGTTTTGCGGCGCGCCGCGCAGGTGCCATCCACAACCGGCGGTGGCGAGCAGGGTAAGCAGCAGTAGTGGGGGGAGGATTTTCATCATTGTTTGCTTCTGTTCTGAGCGCACTCTAGCAGTTTTCCGGGCGCAGGTTGCGATGTGTCGGGACAGCCCCGACTGCGTTCGCCTGTGGTTCCCCGGGTGGCGGGCTGCGTCAGGCTGGGGCGGCAGTGCCGCCCGCAAGCCTGCTTGTGACGGGTTTGAGCCCCGGATTATTTGGCGACGATATTCACCAATTTGCCCGGCACCACGATGACTTTGCGCACAGTGGCATCGCCGATAAATTTCTGCACATTGTCGTTGGCCAGGGCCAGCTGTTCCAGGGTGTCGTTGTCGGCATCCGCCGGTGCCTCCAGTTTCGCGCGCACCTTGCCGTTGACTTGCACCACCAGGGTGATGCTGGAGCGGACCAGGGCATTTTCGTCCACTTGGGGCCAGGGGGCGTCCACCAGCGGGGTGTCATTGCCCAGGGCCATCCACAGCTCGTGGCAGATGTGCGGGGTGACCGGGGCCAGCAGTAGTACGGCGGCCTGCAGTGCCTCGCGCTCCACGGCCAGGCCCTGGGCGCTGTCGCGCTCGGCGAGCCGGTTTACTTCATTCAGAAGCTCCATCACCGCGGCGATGGCGGTATTGAACGTCTGGCGGCGGCCGTAGTCGTCGCCCACTTTCTGGATGGTCTCGTGGGTCTTGCGGCGCAGTTGTCGCTGTTTATCGGTCAGCGCATCGGGAGTGAAGCCTTCGCTGCCGTCACCAGCCAGCAGGTGGCTGTGTACCGTCTTCCACAATTTACGCAGGAAGCGGTTGGCGCCCTCGACGCCGGCTTCGTGCCACTCGAGAGTCTGCTCCGGCGGGGCGGCGAACATGGTGAAAAGACGCACTGTGTCCGCGCCGTACTGTTCCACTGCGGCGTGGGGGTCTATGCCGTTGTTTTTGGACTTGGACATTTTCACCACACCGCCGGGAATTACTTCGTCGCCAGTGGCGCGCTCTACCGCGCGGATGGGCTTGCCTTTCTCGTCCCGTTCCACTTCCACCTCGGAGGGATTGATCCACACCTTGTGGCCATCCACCAGTTTGTAGAAGGATTCCGCCAGTACCATGCCCTGGCACAGCAGCCGCTCGAAGGGTTCGTCGCTGTTTACCAGCCCTTCGTCGCGCATCAGTTTGTGGAAGAAGCGCGCGTAGAGCAGGTGCAGTATCGCGTGCTCAATTCCGCCGACATATTGATCCACCGGCAGCCAGTAGTTGGCGCGCTCGGTGTCCAGCATGCCCTCTTCGAAATCCGGGCAGGTGTAGCGGGCGTAGTACCAGCTGGATTCCATAAAAGTGTCGAAGGTATCCGTCTCGCGTTCGACGGGCTCGCCGTTCAGCTCGTCTTTGCGCCACTGTGGGTCTGCCTTGATCGGCGATTGAACACCGTCCAGTTCCACGTCTTCCGGCAGCAGGATGGGCAATTTTTCCGCGGGTACCGGGATTTCGCCGCCGTCGGGCAGATTGAACATGGGAATCGGCGCGCCCCAGTAGCGCTGGCGGGAGACCCCCCAGTCGCGCAGGCGGTAGTTGGTGGTCACTCTGCCTTTGCCGGCGGTTTCCAGTGCGCTGGCAATGGCGCTGAAAGCGGCATCAAAATCGAGACCGTCGAAGTCACCGGAGTTGGTCAGTACCCCCTTATCCGTGAAAGCGGCTTCGGAGAGGTCAATGGATTCACCGCTGGCGGGCTTAATAACCTGTTCGATGGGCAGTTTGTATTTGCGTGCGAACTCCCAGTCCCTCTGGTCGTGGGCCGGTACCGCCATTACCGCGCCGGAACCGTAGTCCATCAGTACATAGTTGGCGATCCACACCGGCACTTCTTTGCCCGTGAGCGGGTGAATCGCCTTGATGCCGGTGTCCATCCCTTTTTTCTCCATGGTGGCCATGTCGGCCTCGGACAGGGACTGTTTCTTGCACTCGGCGATAAAGGCTTTCAGTTCCGGGTTGTCTTCCGCCAGGGCCAGCGCTATCGGGTGTTCGGCGGCAAGGGAGACGTAGGTGACGCCCATCAGGGTATCCGGGCGTGTGGTGTAAACATCGAAGTGATCGAGGCCGGCGATAGGCTGCGGCAGGGCAAAGGACAGTTCCACACCCTTGCTCTTGCCGATCCAGTTGCGCTGCATTGTGCGGACCTGTTCGGGCCAGTGGGGCAGTTTGTCCAGATCGTTGAGCAGCTCTTCTGCGTAGTCGGTAATCTTGATAAACCACTGCGCCAGTTCGCGGCGTTCCACCGTAGTGCCGCAGCGCCAGCAACAGCCGTCTTCCACCTGCTCGTTGGCCAGCACCGTCTGATCGTGTGGGCACCAGTTCACCGCGGAGTTCTTTTTGTAGACCAGCCCTTTTTCGTACAGGCGGGTGAAGAACCACTGTTCCCAGCGGTAGTAGGAGGGCTGGCAGGTGGCCAGTTCGCGGGACCAATCGAAGCCGAACCCCAAAGCTTTCAATTGCCCTTTCATGTAATCGATGTTGGCGTAGGTCCACTTGGCGGGTGCTGTTTTATTCTGGATGGCGGCGTTTTCCGCCGGAAGGCCGAAAGCGTCCCAGCCCATAGGGTGCAGTACATTCTTGCCCTGCATGCGCTGGTAGCGGGATATCACATCGGTAATCGTGTAGTTGCGTACATGCCCCATATGCAGTTTGCCGCTGGGGTAGGGGAACATGGACAGGCAGTAGAATTTTTCTTTGCCGGCGTCCTCTGTCACCTCAAAGCTTTTGTGCTCCTCCCAGAACTGCTGGGCGGCGGCTTCGACTGCGGAGGGGGTGTACTGCTCTTCCATCGATTGGGGACCTATACTCTGTGATCTAAATTTTCGGGAAAAGAATTTTGTCGCCCTGAAGGACGGCCCGAGGCCGCGATCGTTCGCGCGTTAGGCGCATTTGATCTCGATCAGGGATAGTTCTGATAGCACCGGTTAGGATGCACAAGCGCGGAATTATATGAGGGTTGTCATGACGAAGGAACCGAAGTTGCCGCAGGAGGAGAACCTGGCGGAGACGTTGCGCCGGGATTTGGAAGAACTCGTAGAGGATGAACTGGCGGTGGAGGCGCTGACGGCCAACAAGGCCGCTTTTCTCCGCGCCTGGCTAAAAGATGATCTTCACCGGGCTGCAGACTATTTGCGCGGTCTTGGCGGTGAGCTGCAAACCCTGGAGGAGCGTGGCGGCAGTTGGTTGCTGGACGCCGCCGATCCCACGGAAACTGCCTGGCCCAACCTGATGCGCTGTATCAAGGAGGGTAAACCCTGGGCACTGGCGGGAGAGCGCACGGTGGGCGGAGAAGAGTTGCAGTGCCTGGGGTGCGGCTACCGCGCCTTGCCTGAGGCGGGAACCCAAATCACTCCCTGCCACCGCTGTGGCTATGGCTGCTTTCTACAAATAGAGGGTGGCCTGGAAGACTGATGGAGACGCACGCCATCCTCGCGGCGCTGGTAATGCCCCCGCTGGCACCACTGCTGGGCCTGGTGTTGGCATTGGTGTTGCGGTTTTTTCCGGCCGGTTCTTTTTTCGCAAAATTGTCATTGCCTCTGACTATTCTCTCCGTCGCTGTTTTGTGGGTCTCTGCGACTCCCGCTTTTTCCTCTTGGCTGGGCGCGCGCCTCGGCGCACCGCCCGAGGCGCCACAGGCGGTGCCGCGGGCGGTGGTTGTGCTGGGGGGTGGCCGTTACCGGGATGAGAATTCCGGTAACGAACGCCTGTCTGCGACCAGCCTTGAGCGGGTGGCCGGCGCCGCCCGGATGGCGCCGGAGCGATTGCCCATACTGGTTTCCGGGGGGCGAGTTTTCGAGCTGGAGCGGGCGCCGGAGGCCGGGTTGATGGCGGAGTTATTGCAGGAAACTTTCCACCGTCCGGTAACTTGGCGCGAGATTTGCAGTCGTACGACTGCCGAGAATGCGGTCAACAGTGCCGCGCTCCTGCACGACTCCGGTGTTGAAAGCGTACTGCTGGTCACCCACTGGTGGCATATGCCCCGGGCTGCCGAGTTGTTCGCACGCGCAGGCCTGCAGGTGCAAACGCTGTCGGTGGGCAGCCCGTCGGAACTGTTGCCGAGGGCGCAAAGCGGTCTGCTGCGCTGGCTGCCGAGTGCCTCGGCGCTGTTGCGCACCCAGGTGTACTGGCGGGAGATACTGGCGCGCAAATGGTATCAGTGGCGGCCTCTGCCGCCGGTTCGAAGCTGCTGAGGAACTCATGTCCATGTGGGGACTCTTAAACTGCAGATGCGGCCTTGTCCGCGACCCGCAAGGGCCACTAAGATGGTTGGCCTCGCAGCAGACGCCAGTGGATGTTTATCACTACGGAGTGGCGGCTGTGAATACAACCATAACAATAAAAGAGGTAACGCTGAGATGAAGGGCATTCCTGCTTCCTTTTCCCCGATTCAATTACACAATCGCCTCAATCGTCCCGTCTGGATTGGTTTCAAGCGCGCGCACCGGGATAAGCGGGAGCTGGTATTCCTCTGCGCCGGCGGTGAAGGGGATGCACAGGTGAGCAAGAATTTCGAGACATTTGCCGGTCAAATAGTGCGGGAGTTTCGCCTGGATCCCGAGCAGGTGGACTTTGTCGAACTGCGCTGTAATGGCGAAGAGCAGCAGTGGTACCGGTGGCACGCCCAGTGGGTGGGCTCCGCACCCATGGAATGCCGGGCGGAGCTGGTGGCCGGTGAGTCCGGCCGCCGTTATCTGGACCAGGCGCTCAACCGAAGTATAGAGGCCGCATAGAAGCCGCGGCCGCGGCAGACGAGCCCATTTACCTGTTTCCCTCTGCCGCCCTGCGCTTGTTCGGCAGCAGGTCCGCAAGGGCCTGTTCCAGAGTCGGGAATCGAAAGGTGTAACCGCTGTCCAGCGCGGCGCGCGGTTCCATCTTCTGGCTGGCTAGCAGCAGTTCTTCCGCCATTTCCCCGAACATCAATTTCAGCATCCAGGCTGGTGTGCGCATCAGGCAGGGCCGGTGCAGCTGCCTGGCCAGGAGGCGGGAAAAACTGTTGTTGGTCACCGCCTCCGGAGCACAGGCGTTGAAGGGGTGGCAGAGGTGCTTGTCGATTGCGTGCAGCATCAGGCCGACAATGTCTTCCTCGTGAATCCAGCTCATCCACTGTTCGCCGGACCCCATGGGGCCGCCGACCCCGAGGCGGAAAGCGGGCAACATTTTGGCGAGGGCGCCACCGCGTGTGGAGAGTACGATGGCGGTGCGCATAGTGCCGACACAGATTCCAGCCTGTTGCAGAGGCAGGGTAGCCGCCTCCCAGTCGCGACAAAGCTGTGCGGCGAAGCCGCCGCCGGGAGGGCTGTTTTCTCGCAACAAGTCTCCGCCGCGGTCACCGTAGTAGCCGACTGCGGAGCCGGATAGAAAGTACCTGGGACGCGGGGCCTGGGACAGGGACCACCGCACCAGCTTTTCCGTGGTGCGCAGGCGCGAATTGCGGATTTCTGTGCGGTGTGTTTCCGTCCAGCGCCGGGTGATTGTCTCTCCAGCCAGGTTGACCACCACATCCACCGGCCCTTCCACGTCCCGCAGTTCGCGGCAGCTCTGGGTGGCCTCACCGCAGAGAAGGTGCACTTTTTCCGGCCGTCGGCTCAACACGGTCAATTTTCCGCCGCGCGCCAGCCAGTGCTTACAAAACAGCCGGCCGATCAGGCCGGTGCCGCCGCTGATAAGACAGTGCATAAGGTAGGCTTCCTTGCCGCCGTTTGCTTGTTTTTGCAGCATAGCAGCGGTGACCGGCAGCGGCGGGGGGGAGTGGGCTTTGCTGCGATTTAGGCAAAAATTTTGGCGTGCGAGGTCATTTTCGCGGTCAGTCTGAAATCTCTCCTGCCAGCGGGGCCTTCGCCGCGGCGGGCCGGCGGCGCCGGAACAGAGAGGCGGCAACCAGCATTGGCAGGGCCAATGCGAATACCGGGGTAATGCCGGTGAGCATAAAGGGGGTGGCACCGCGCATCGCGCGGACCTCCCCAGTTAAATTGGCGCGTTCGAACTGGGGGAGCCTGTGCACTATGCGGCCGCGCGGGTCGACAATAGCGGTAACGCCGGTGTTAGTGCTGCGCACCAGGTAGCGGCCTGTTTCCAGGGCGCGCATCTGGGCGATCTGCATATGTTGCAGCGGGCCTATGGAGTCGCCGAACCAGGCATCGTTACTAATGGTCAGCAGAACTTGTGCCGATAGCGCACTGTCGGCAACCATACGCGGATAGACGATTTCGTAGCAGATCAGCGGGGCCCAGCTGGTGCCGCCGGCGTTCAGCGGCTGCTGTTCCTCCGGCCCCGGCTGGATGAAGGATGTGGGCAGATTAAAAAATTCGATGGTGCCGCGCAGCCAGTCTTCCAGCGGCACATATTCGCCAAAGGGGACCAGGTGGCGTTTGTGGTAGATGCCGGGATTGCGGCCGAAAACGGTGGCGGAATTGTGCACTACCCGGCGTCCGGGCTCCCGGCGGTCGTAGAGTATACCGGCGATCAGATCAGTCCGGGTCTGCTCCGCATTGCGTTGTAGGGCCTGCATCAGATTCGGAGCGTGGCTGTAGAGCACGGGCAGAGCGGCTTCGGGCCAGACAATGACGTCGACACCTTGTTCACTAAGCGCGCGGCTGCCGTCCTGGTAACGCCGGATGGTTTCGCCGCGAAATTCCGGTAGCCACTTTTTTTCCTGGGGAATATTGGCTTGTACCAGGCCGACAGTGATGGTGTCCCCTTCCGGCTGGGTCCACTCTACCTGTGCCAGGAGAGCGCCGATCGGCCAGGGCAGGAGCGCCGCCACTACCAGAAGTACGGATGCGCCCTGCCCAGCGGGATTGGCCCTCAGTGCCAAGCGCCCCGCCGCGGCCAGGGCGATAACTGCCGCACTTAAGGCCAGCAGTAGCCCCATGCCGTAGACGCTGAGCACCGGCGCCCAGCCGGACAGCCAGGTTTCAATCTGTCCGTAGCCGGCATAGAGCCAGGGGAAGCCGGTAAATATCCAGCTGCGCAGCCACTCGCTGACAAACCACAGTGCGGGAAAGGCGAGTGCGAAGCTGAGCCCGCGACCGGTGAAGTGCCCGAGGAAATAAAAGGGCAGGGCCAGCAAAAGCGCCATGATAGAAACAAAGGCACCGGTTAGTGCGGTGCCCAACAATACCGAAGAGTTGCCGAACTCGGTGATAGATACATAGACCCAGGAGCCTCCGCTGCCGAAAAGGCCCAGGCCGAAACAAAACGCCAGCCACAGACTTCTGCGCCCGGATAGTTGCCTGCCCCCGGACGCGCGCAGGTACAGCCAGGCGAGCAGGGACAGGGATCCCAGACCACAGGGCCAGTAGCCGTAGGGCGCGAAAGAGAGGGTCAGCAATCCGCCAGCGATAGCCGATAGCACGAAATTGGGAATGCGGAATGCGAAGGCTTTTCTCATGACTGTCTTTTACGCCCGATAAGTCTGCGCTATCCGCGGTTTAACCAGATGTCGGTGCCTGCGGCTCCATGCGACTCACCCGCAGCAGGTGGATTTGTCGGCTGTCGGCGTAGAGGACCCGGAACATAAAGTCTCCCAGGCGGGTGACCTCGTCGCGGCCGGGCAGGTGCCCAAAGGACTGCATAATCAGACCGCCGATGGTATCGAATTCCTCGTCGCTGAGTTCGCTGTTGAAGTATTCGTTGAAGTCTTCAATGGGGGTGAGTGCCTTAACGATAAAGTCGTTTTCGCCCACCTTGCGGATAAAGCTGTCTTCCTCTTCCTCGTCCGTTTCGTCTTCGATCTCGCCGACGATTTCTTCGAGGATATCCTCAATGGTGACCACACCGGATACACCGCCGTACTCATCGATGACTACCGCCATGTGGTAGCGGTTTTCACGGAATTCCCGCAGAAGAATGTTCAGGCGTTTGCTCTCGGGAATGATATTGGCCGGGCGAATGATGTCTTCCAGCTGGAAGTTGTCGGTGCCCTTGAGGATGAGTGGCAGTAGATCCTTGGCCAGCAGAATACCGCGGATATCGTCGATGCTGTCGCCAATCACTGGGAAACGGGAATGGCCAGACTCGATAATTTTCTTGAGGAACTCTTCCGGCTTTTCCCCCAGACTGACCACCACCATCTGCGAGCGGGGGATCATGATCTCGCGCACCTGCTGGTTGGAGACGTCCAGAGCGCCCTCAATGATGGATAGCGCCTCGGCATCCAGCAGCTGGTTTTCAGCGGCGTCCTTGATGATCTCCAGCAGTTCGTCACGGGATTTGGGTTCGGTGGAAAAGGCGCCGAAGAGCTTTTCCAGCCAGTTCTTTTCTCCCGATCGGGATTTGCCGGCTGACTGACTACTTGGGGGTTCGTCTGTGGTCATGGGAGTGGCCATGCTCCGGATTTCTCTCGTATTTACGTTAGTCGGTAGTAGGTCGCGTCAGTCTGTCGCGGCGCGCGGCTGCGCCGCGCTTTCCTCCATGGGGGCGTAGGGGTCTGGGTAGCCGAGCCCGGCGAGCAGGCCGGTTTCCAGCTTTTCCATCACCTCGGCGTCCGCGTCTTCGACGTGGTCGTAGCCCAAAAGGTGCAGTGTGCCATGGACCACCATATGTGCCCAGTGTGCGGAGAGTGCTTTGTGCTGTTCATCCGCTTCCTGCGCAACAACCGGTGCGCAGATGACAAGATCACCCAGAAGCGGGAGATTAATGTCACTGGGAAGATCCGCGGGAAAAGACAGTACATTGGTGGGTCTGTCCTTGCCGCGGTACTGACCGTTGAGCTGTCGGCTCTCATCGGCGTCGACAATGCGCACCGTCAGCTCCGCTTCATCCCGTCGGCCCGCCAGGGCGGCGGTGACCCAGGTGCGGATCTTCTCATCGGAAGGTAAATTGACGCAGCAGCTGGCTCGCTGCACTTCGAGTTGCAGATCGATCATGGCTGGATTCAGGCCGCGTTTTCATCCCGGTTGCCGGTTTCTGTCTCTGCGGTGGCAGCTTCGCCCTCCGCTTCGTGGGCGTCGTATGCCTCGACAATGCGCTGTACCAGCGGGTGGCGGACTACATCCTTGGCGCCAAAGTGTGTGAAGCTGATGCCGTTTACCTTGCTCAGCACTTCGGTCGCGTGGCGCAGGCCGGAGGCCTGGCCTCGGGGCAGGTCGATCTGGCTGGGGTCGCCGGTGATCACCGCGGTGGAGCCGAAGCCGATGCGGGTCAGAAACATCTTCATTTGCTCGCGGGTGGTGTTCTGGCTCTCATCGAGAATCACGAAGGCGTTATTCAGTGTGCGGCCGCGCATATAGGCGAGGGGAGCCACTTCAATCACGTTCCGCTCGATCAGCTTGCCCACCGTTTCGAAGCCGAGCATCTCATACAGTGCATCGTAGAGGGGGCGCAGGTAGGGGTCCACCTTCTGGCTTAGATCGCCGGGCAGGAAACCGAGTTTTTCGCCGGCTTCCACTGCCGGGCGCACCAGCAGTATGCGCTCCACCCGGTCCTTCAGCAGTGCCTCCACGGCGCAGGCCACCGCCAGATAGGTCTTGCCGGTGCCCGCCGGGCCAATGCCGAAGTTGATATCGTTGGTCTGTACCGCGCGCACGTACTTGCGCTGGTTCAGGCCGCGGGGCCGCACTGTGCACTTCTTGGTGCGGATCAGCACCACCTGCTCTGCCTCAGCGCCCTCGTCGTCGCGGCGCTTTTGTAGCTCCTCTACCCCCGACTGCTGCAGGGCCAGGTGGATCTCTTCCGGCGTCAGGTGGTCGCGGCTGCCGGTTTCCCGGTACAGGAAACTCAGCACTTCGCCAGCGGCGCGGGCGGACTCGGGCTCTCCGTAGAAGGCGAACTGATTGCCGCGATTGCGGATTTCGATATCCAGGCGCTCTTCAATCTGGCGCAGGTGTTGGTCAAATTGGCCGCAGAGATTGGCCAAGCGGCGGGCGTCGTTGGGCTCCAGAGTAATACTGTGAGCGAGGGTGAGCGTTTCCAAATTGGTTTCAGACACCTTTATCTGGGGAATTCACTGCTAGGTTATACCCATTTTCCCGCTAGGGGAAAGCATTGAGTGTGACGAATGGGTTCTAGCCGGTCGTCAAGCTTATAACATACCGGCATTACAGTTAAGGAATCTCTGAGCCTTCGACCGCTTGTGATCCTGCACTTTATTTAGGATAAGGGACCGTCCAGCTCCGAAGCCACCAGAGTTCCGCGCAGTGAATTGGGCAGTGCCTCCTCGATCAGAATGTCGGCAAATTTGCCGATCAGAGCCGGGTCGTCGGCGCGGAAGTTGACCACGCGGTTGTTTTCGGTCCGGCCCTGCAGTTGGCCAGGATCCTTCTTCGATACGCCGGTAACCAGCACCCGCTCGGTGTTGCCCACCATACGCCGGGCGATGGCTGCCGCCTGTTGGTTGATGCGGTTTTGCAGCAGTTGCAGGCGCTGCTTCTTCACTTCTTCCGGCGTGTCATCCGGCAGGTCCGCCGCCGGTGTGCCGGGGCGCGGGGAGTAGATGAAACTGAAGGAGATGTCGAAGCCCACCTCCTGAATCAGATTCATCGTCGCCTCGAAATCTTTTTCCGTCTCGCCTGGGAAGCCGACGATAAAGTCCGAGGACAGACAGATATCCGGACGTATTTTGCGCAGTCGGCGGATCTTGGATTTGTATTCCAATGCCGTGTGGCCGCGCTTCATCGCCATCAGTATGCGGTCCGAGCCGCTCTGCACGGGCAGGTGCAGGTGGTTCACCAGCTCCGGCACCTCGGCGTAGACGTCGATCAAGGCATCGGAGAACTCCACCGGGTGGGAGGTGGTATAGCGGATGCGGTCGATGCCTTCGATAGCCGCCACGTAGGTGATCAACTCGGCGAAATCGACTATCTGGCCGTCTTCGCCAGGTGCGCGGTAGGCGTTGACGTTCTGGCCCAGCAGGTTCACCTCGCGCACACCTTGTTCGGCCAGGTGGGCCACCTCTTCGAGCACATCCGCCACCGGGCGGCTGACTTCCTCCCCGCGGGTGTAGGGCACTACGCAGAAGGTACAGTATTTGGAGCAGCCTTCCATAATGGAGACGAAGGCGGTGGCGCCATCCGCCTCGGGTTGCGGCAGGCGGTCGAATTTCTCGATTTCCGGGAAAGTGACATCCACCACCACGGCCCCGTTTTTCTGGCGCTTGGTTTCCATCATCTCCGGCAGTCGGTGCAGTGTCTGCGGGCCGAAGATCAAGTCGACATAGGGTGCGCGCTTGGCGATGGCTTCACCTTCCTGGCTGGCCACGCAACCGCCGACGCCGATAATCAGGTCGGGTTTCTTTTCTTTCAGGTGCTTCCAGCGCCCGAGTTGGTGAAACAGTTTTTCCTGTGCTTTCTCGCGGATGGAACAGGTGTTGACCAGCAGCACGTCCGCGTCTTCCGGATCGTCGGTGGGAACCATGGCGTGGGATTCGCCGAGCAGATCGCGCATGCGTGCCGAGTCGTACTCGTTCATCTGGCAGCCGTGGGTCTTGATATAGAGTTTCTTCACCCCGGTTTTAGCTCTGGTTTCGGACATATCCTGCCTGGTTAAAAACTGCTCAATGAAAATGGTGGGGCATTATAGCGATACGTTTCGGGACTGCATAGACGGAGGGGCATTAGAGTGCTACTCTTCCGCGCTTTTTCAGGCTGTCCCGCTTGCGCAATGCGGGTCGGCGAGCAGCGTGGACGGCTGTGCCCGGGTTTGCCGCAATGCCCGGAGATAGCGCCAGGGAGGGCGGTATTGAACCGCGAGGTATTCCCGCACGTTAGAATCCAGGGACAGTCCCCATTTAGAGAGTTTTATGGCCAATCCGATTTACAAAGTCATCTTCCACAACCAGAACCAGGTGTACGAACTCTACGCCCGGGCCATCTACCAGAGCGATATGTATGGCTTTATCGAGGTGGAGGAGTTTGTTTTTGGCGAGAAGGCCCAGCTGGTGGTCGACCCCAGCGAGGAGAAACTGAAGGCGGAGTTCGCCTCGGTGACCCGTTCCTATATACCGATGCACAGCATTGTGCGCATCGATGAGGTGGAAAAAGAGGGGACTGGAAAGATTGTTCCGGTCAAAGGGGAGAAGGTGGCGCAGTTCCCCTTCGCACCGCCGATGCGTCAGCCGCAGGATACGGAATAGCTTTTACATCTCCACGCCGCGCCGGGCGTTCCGCCCGGCCACAAAGTCTCTTTATCGCCAGGGAGCAATTCAATCAGAAACAGAGGCTCCTGCTTGCAATATAAGCTTCAATAAACAGCCGCTTAATTGTAAAAAAACTGATGCAAAGTTTCCCAATACCGCAGGGTTAAAAACTGGGAACTTGCTATGAGTAACCGCTACCGCGCACTGTGGATTTCTGATGTTCACCTGGGCAGCAGGGACAGCGAGCCACAACGACTGGCGGACTTCCTGGCGCAGAATCGCGCCGACACCGTCTATTTGGTCGGCGATATTTTCGATATGAAGGCTCTGGCCCAGGGCAAGGGCAGCTGGTGCCAATCCTCGTCTCTCTTGCTGGGCATGCTGTCGGAGCTCTCCAGTAAGACCCCCGAAATTATCTATGTCCCCGGAAATCACGACGCGCCGATGCGCAGTTGGGCCGGCAAGCGCCTGGGCAATATCCGTGTGGAACGCGAGTGGGTTCACACTGCGGAAGACGGCAAGCGCTACTGGGTAACTCATGGCGATCAGTTTGAGCACCAAATCAAGGTCAATCCCATCAGTTATCACATCGGCGATCAAAGTTACTACTTCATGCTGCGCATGAACCGCTGGATTAATTACTGGCGCGGTCGTTTTGATCTGCCCTGGTGGTCGCTTGCCAATCACGTGAAAAACCGCGTGCACGCGGCCAGGCGCTTAATGAACAGTTTTGAGGAGGTCGCGATACGGGAGACGGGCGCGCGTGGCTTTGACGGTGTGATATGCGGTCATATTCACCGCGCCGCCATCCGCGAGGGGGGAGGCGGGGCGCGCAGTGTGACTTATGCCAACTGCGGCGATTGGGTGGATTCCATGAGCGCGGTAGTGGAGAAGCACGACGGCAGTCTGGATCTGTTGCACTGGCATCGCGCGCCCAAGCTGGCCAGCATTATGACGGAGGTGGTGGCGGCATGATCCAGTTGGAAAACTTGCTACAGCAAAACCCGTGGTACAGTGCGGCCCCTTCCCGCCCGACGCGCCGGCTGGTGTCTGCGACTTTAAAGAAAATTTGCTGTGAAGAGCGGATTCAGGCGTTTGGCCGCCGCTATCCGCATTTGGGTGGCTTGGATTTTATTCGCCAGGTATTCGCCGACCTCGATTTTCGCTACGACCTCAACCCACTGGAACTGGAGCGGGTGCCCCGCAACGGGCCGCTGGTGATTGTGTCCAATCACCCGCTGGGCAGTCTCGACGGCCTGGCGCTGATCGATATGGTGGCGCGGGTGCGCAAGGATGTGCGCGCTATCGCCAGCCAACTGTTGTGGAATATCGAGCCGCTGCGGCCCTATCTGCTGCCGGTGGATAATTTCAACGGCCGCACCCGTCGGGGGGATGTGGAAGCCATCTACCGCCACCTGCATAACGGCGGGGTAATCATTGTGTTTCCGTCCGGTGAGGTTTCGCGCCTCACTCCCCAGGGTGTGCGCGATGGTCGCTGGAATCCGGGGTTTGTCCGCTTCGCGGAAAAGACCGGCGCCCCCATCCTGCCGGTGCAGGTTCGAGGGCGCAATTCCTGGTGGTTCTACGGCCTGTCGATGGTGAACAAGCCGTTGTCGACCCTGTGGCTGGTACGGGAAATGTTTAAGCAGTCCAGGCGCAGCATCGATATCCGTATCGGCACGCCAGTGGAGACCGCGCATTTCAGCGAATGGCCCATGGCGCCGCGGGCTCAGGCGGCACTGTGGCGCAAGCATGTGTATAAACTGCACAAATCGCCCCGCCCGTTGGGGCCTGAGCCTATCGCCGCCGCCGAGCCGGTGGAAGAAGTGATGCGGGTGATGGAAAACTGCGACACCTTGGTCGAACAGGGGGCGTTTTCCGTGAAACTCTACCGCCAGCAGGTCGACTGCCCGGTGATGCGCGAGTTGTCGCGCATTCGCGAGATCGCCTTCCGCGCTGTGGGGGAGGGCACAGGCCAAAGCCGGGATTGGGATGCCTTTGACGCGCATTACGATCACCTGCTGCTCTGGGATGGCGAGCGGCAGCAGATTGCCGGAGCCTATCGCTTGGCGAAGACCGATGATCTGGAGCCGGAACAGATATACAGCTCGACGCTGTTTAATTACCCGCGGCCGCCGCGGCAGTGCCTGCCGGGCTCTGCGGAACTGGGGCGCAGCTTTCTTCTGCCCGAGTATTGGCGCAGCCGCGGACTTGACTTGCTCTGGTGCGGTATCGGCCAGTGGATTGCACGCAATCAGGTGCGTTATCTGTTCGGGCCGGTATCCATGCCCGGCACCTTCTCCGCGCGCGCCAAATCGGCCATTGTGCGCTACTTCCTGCACCATTTTGCTACCGACAACCCCTTGGGCGACGCCCGCTTACCTTTCGTGGAAGCGCGCGAGGATCTGCCGGAACTTTCCGGCGATGCGGGAGCGGACATGGTGCAGCTGAAACAGATTTTGAAGGAAGAGGGCGTTGTGTTGCCGCCTTTGTTCAAGAAGTACACCGCGGTGACCAGGCCCGGCGGTACCAGCTTTCACGCTTTCAACGTGGACCCGGATTTTTGCGATTCGGTGGACGGGTTGGTGGTTGTCGATCTGGAGCGGGCGGACCCGAAATTTGCCAAACGCTACCTCGGTGGTTGACGCGGGAGCGGTCGCACCGCTCCCCGGCATTGAGGGAATTTCCTACAGCATTTCCAGCTGTTTGCGTACACTCGCCAGCTTCACGCACAACACAAACACCGACATGGCGGTGTCCAGCTCGTCCAGCGGCGGGAAGCTGGGCGCTATGCGGATATTGCGGTCTTCCGGGTCCACTCCGTAGGGAAAAGTGGCGCCCGCCGGCGTTAGCTTCACGCCCGCTTGTGCGGCCAGTTCTACTACCGCGGCGGCGCATCCGGGGCGGGTGTTGAAGGAGACAAAATAGCCCCCCAGGGGATTTTCCCACTCACCGAGATCCGAATCTTTGAACGCTTTTTCCAGATGGCTCAGCACGCACTGGAACTTCGGTTTCAGGATCTGTGCGTGCTTGTGCATATGCTCTTTGAGCAGGGTGAATTCGGCAAAGAAGCGCGCGTGGCGCAGCTGGTTAATCTTGTCTGGACCGATAGTCATGGCCTGCATTTGTTTTTTCAAAGAGGCCAGGTTGTCGCTGCTGGCGCTGACAAAGGCGAGGCCGGCACCGGCGTGGGTCACCTTGGAAGTGGAGGCGAACTGAATCACCGAATCGGCGGTGTCGTTTTCCACGGTAGCGGTGCGGATATTGGCCAGGTTTACCTGGTTGTCCAGGTCGTGAATCGCGTAGGCGTTGTCCCAGAATATGCGGAAGCCGGGATTGGCGATGCGGCCCAGTTGTGCCAGCCGCTCCACGGTCTCCGCGCTGTAGGTGACACCGGTGGGATTGGAGAATTTGGGGACGCACCAGATGCCGATGATGTCCCGGTCTTTTTCGATCAGTGCCTCCACGGCGTCCATATCGGGGCCGCTGTCGGTCATTGGCACGTTCACCATGCCAATCCCAAGTTGTTCACAGATGGCGAAGTGGCGGTCGTAGCCCGGTACCGGACAGAGGAATTTGGGCGCTTCCAGCTCCTTCCAGGGTTTGTTGCCGGCATAACCGAACAGGTAGCCGGTGAGCACGGCGCAATACATCAGGGTCAGGGAGCTGTTGCCGCCGGCAATCACTTCCTCAACGGGTACCTGCAGGATATCTGCGCCCAGTTCGCGGGCGCACATCAGCCCCTCGAGGCCGCCGTAGTTGCGGGTATCGGTGCCGTCTGCCGCGCGGTATTCGCCATTTAGAATACCGTCCAGTCCGTCGGACAGGTGCAGCTGGTCCGCGGAAGGCTTGCCCCGGGTGATGTCGAGGCTCAATTCGTGCTCGCAGATGCGCTGATACTGCGCGTTCAGTTCTTTTTCCCAGTTTTGCAGCTGTTCGCGCGTGGCGGCGTCGATATCCACGGGTTGTTCTCCATCTGGTGAGTGAGAGCGGCGAGCTTAGCAGTAAGCGGGCGCTAATTGCACTAGGGGCACCTCAGATTAATTCACACGAGCGCTGTCATTGGTTTCGGGTCGCTCGGGCAATAGGACGGACATTTCGAAAGCGCACGAGTACTTCCCTGTAGCTCCGACGGATACATCCCTGTATCCGACGGTTTCGAAATGTCCGCCCTATCACCTGAGCCTCACATCCGCCCGCGAAGAGCTTCTGCCACCAGAAAGTGATTTAATCAGAGGTTCCTTAGTTTGCGGAGAGTGTGCGGAAGTCTTGTGCGTATTTGCGCAGGGTGCGGATCAGGTGGGCGCGTTGGGCTTCGGTGGTGCTGGCGAGTATACGCTCGCCCAGCCGGCGGGCTTGGCGCTGGCGTTCTTCCTGTATCCGGCGGTAGTCCTTCGACCAAAGTTGTTCCGGATAGAGCACCAGATTGCGCAACTGGGCCTGGTAGCCTTCGGGTTTGTTGCGCAGAAGTTCCACAAAGCGCGCCTGCCAGATTTCCCTTTGATGGTTGCGTTCCAGTGGGTTGTATTCCACTTGTGTGACCCAGGCGGCAATCATTTGTTCCTGTTCAAGGCTCAGGGACCCGAGCCAGCGCTTGCTCTGCTTGCGTATATGCTTGTTGCGTCGGCGCTGGATTTTATCCGGTGTTTTTTGCCATTTCTCCAAAGATTCTTCGCGCTTTTTTCGCAGCGTTTTTTCCAGAGTGTCTATTTGTGCCGGAGTCAATGTTTCGGCCAGGGGCAGTAGCAGGTCGCAGAGCTGCGCGCTGGCGGTGTGCAGGAATTTTTGGATCTGTATTTCCGTCGATTCCAAATGTGGCTTTCGCAGTTGGTTTTTTTCGACCCTCTCGGCGAGCAGCTCGAGATAGTCCGCGTAGCGGGGTAGTTGGGTTTGGCGGTGCCAGGTGTGAAAGCTGTCGAGTGCGGCGTGCAGCGCGGCTTTCTGCTCGGCGTTAAAGTCGACATAGTCGTCCAGTTGCCAGCGCATCCACAGGTCCAGGTGGTTGTACGCAAATTGGACGCTGGAGCAGCTGGCGAGAAGCAGCAGTGTGGAAATCAGTGTCGCGAAGTTGCGTGTACGCTTCAGAATTGCTGCAGCCGGGCGCGCCATCTGTTATTCCCTGTAAATATCGGCCCATCGTCTTAAGGGGCCAATCTTCACTATAGATGAATGGGGAGCCCCCCGTTCATTGCGCGACGTTTCCGGCTTGGGCCGTGGTGCGCGACCGGGTCGCGTTTTGCGCCGATATCAATCGGCCGTTTCCGTGTTTATCCACACCTCGACACGGCTGTTCTTAATCGGCGCCTGTTCCCGGTCGGCGGTGAGGGGGGCGAAGGCTCCCAGAGCCAGAATTTTTACGCCCTTAAGTTGATGGTCGCGCAACAGTGCCCCTTGGACTTTGAGGGCGCGGAAGCGCGAAATAATATCGGTGATCTTGTCGTTGGATTTCTGATCCGAAAAGCCCACCAGAGTTAGATCCAGCGCATTACCGTTTTGGTCGATGTACTCCTCCAGCCGATGCAGATCCACGAGTGCACGGCTGTCCAGGTCGGCGCTGCCATCGGCGAAGCGGAAGGAGATGCTCAGGCGTTCGGCGCGTTCCATCAGCTCCCGGTATGCCTGTGGTGCATTGGGATAGGCGGGGATCTTAAGGCGCACCGGTGTCAGGTTGATGTAGCCGGATTCAGCCACCAGCTTCTGCCCCTCCGCGGATTCGACAAAGTGCAGAAAATTGTCCACATGGGGCTTGAACTGGCTGGGGTTTTTATAGAGGTAAAGGCGCCGGGTGAGGGGGAAGTCTTCGGTGGCGATAATGCCGCGGTCTGGCACTGTGGCGGCTAGATCGCCTGCCTTGATGGCCACTTTCTTTACCCCTTCGGCGTCGGCGAAGGGCAGGTAGCCAATGGCGCCAGCTTCACGCAGGACAATGCGCTGGGTCTCGGCGTTGCCAGAGACTTCATAAATGCCGGGGGCCGCCGGGCGGCTGTGGCCAAAAATTTCTTCGTCAAAAGTGGCGCGGGTACCGGACTCGATATCCCGGTGCAGGGGGTGGATCGGAAGGTCGGCACCGCCCAGCTCGGCCCAGTTCTTGATTTTTCCGCTGTAGATCTGCGCCACCTGAGCCAGGGTCAATTGGCTGACAGGGTTGCTTGGATGTACGGCGATTGCCAGCGCATCCAGGCCGATTACATGCTCCGCTTCCGCGCCAGCGAGATTGCCAAAGCGCGAGAGCATACGGATTTCCTGTCGCTTGATTTTGCGGGAGGACATGCCGATATCGGCGGTGTCGCTATTTAGCGCCTTGAAGCCGGTGCTGGAACCGAGGGCGACGATGGGTATTTCCACTGTGCGACCTTCCATGGTTGCTTTAATCCAGTGTCGCTCGCCGGCACTGCGTTGCTCGATATTGCTGGCATTCAGGCTGCGCAGATAGCCTTTGACCAAAAGCGGCGCTAATTCGGCGCCGACAGTATTGGAACCGGTCATACGGAAGAGTGTTTGGGTTTCCGCCCAGGTGTGTGAGGAAAGCAGTTGACAGTACAAAAGGGCGATCGCCAAAACGCGCGTGGGTAACCCCGCCATCAAATTATCCTCTCGTCTGCATTTTGTGAGGGACTTTCCGGCACGAATATTGCCGTTATTGTTATCGGGATGCCTGGACTGGCTGGAGCTCGACACAGGCGTAATTGCATGGGGCGGTCGGTGCCGCCGGGGTGCGCTTTATCGCAGAAATGTGTGACGTGATTATTGCAACTGTTCCTGGGTTTATTCACAATTTTTTGTGATCAGGCTCTGAATGCGGCGGGTTTGGGCTAGTGGCCGCACTCTCTGCGCCACCCCAGTTGCGAGGGGGCGGATTTTGTTTATTTCACCAGGCTGGGCGGCATGCGGCGGTCCGGGCGTCGGTGAAGAGCTTGTTTCATGCATGGAAGG
This sequence comes from Microbulbifer thermotolerans, assembly GCF_001617625.1. Lineage (NCBI taxonomy): Bacteria > Pseudomonadati > Pseudomonadota > Gammaproteobacteria > Cellvibrionales > Microbulbiferaceae > Microbulbifer > Microbulbifer thermotolerans. The sequence continues at coordinate 1,136,746 of NZ_CP014864.1, forward strand.
GAGGCTCAGGTACGCTTGTGCAAATTTTTTTAAAAATGATGTGACAACGCTGTCATAATTTGTGTAATATCGCTCCCGTGATGCTGGCGTTTGCGTCAGCCTCGGAGGCACTGGGAAGCCCGACAAAGGCACACAACAATACAAAGTCTTAGAGGCCGGTACAGGTGGTTGCTATAAGAGACAGAGACATTTTTTTTATTGGTATAGATGGCGGTGGCAGCAAGTGTCGGGCCTCTATTGTGGATGCCAATAACCAGGTGCTCGGTACCGGTGTCGCCGGTCCAGCTAATCCTCTGCACGGATATGCGCAGACGATTGACTCCATAGTGCGCTCGGCCGCCCTGGCGCTGGCGGACGCCGATTTGCCTGCCCAAATGCTGGGGGAGCTTGTGGCCGGAGCCGGCCTTGCCGGTGTAAATATGCCGCGCCTGTACAGTGAAATGGCCGCCTGGGCCCATCCTTTCTCCAAACTGTACCTCACTACCGATCAACACACGGCCTGTCTGGGCGCTCACCGCGGCGGTGACGGTGCGGTGATTATCGTCGGCACAGGCTCATGTGGTTACGTTTGGGCTAACGGTCAGAGCAAACTGATTGGCGGCCACGGCTTTCCCCATGGCGATAAGGGCAGCGGCGCCTGGATGGGTATGGAGGCGGTGAAATACTTGCTGATGGCTTTGGATGGTCTCGCCGAGGACTCCAGACTGAAAAATGAACTGTTGCAGATGCTGGGTGCCGAGGACGCCAATGAGGTATTCGAGAAAATTGGCGGCAAGTCATCCAGCCACTATGCGCGCCTGGCGGTGCCGGTAATCGAGTGTGCCGAGGCCGGCGACCCGGTGGCGGAGGCCATAGTGCGCGATGGCGCCTCTTATATCAGCGATCTGGCGGATAAGTTGCTGGAGCTGAAACCGCCCAGATTGTCGATGATCGGTGGTTTGGCGCAGCGCTTGCGCCCCTGGCTGGCTCCGCATGTCGTGGAGCGCCTGGCCACCCCCCTGGAAGCGCCAGAAATGGGATGTGTTTATTTCGCCCGGCAGTCTCTGGCGAAGGAGGCAGGTGGCGGAGTCGATCACCCCGGAACCGATTCAAAGGCTTTTTACAGTTAACGGAAGTAGATTTTTTTATGAGCAAAGCTACGCACGCCGAGGCAACACAGGCAGACAGCAGTATGGCTACCACGGTGATGGAATCCGAGGCCCGCGAGGCGCCTATGCGCGTCGCGGAGCAGTTGCAAAGCAATGCGGCAATCATGGCCCGACTGGGTGAGCGCTTGCGCCGGGAACCGCCGCGGTTTGTGATGATCGTCGGGCGCGGCTCGTCCGACCACGCGGGTGTCTTCGCCAAGTATCTGATCGAGATTGAGACGGGCACACCCACTTTTGCCGCGGCGCCGTCGGTTTCCAGTGTCTACGGTCGCAAGTTGAAACTCGAAGGGGCGCTGGTGCTGGTGATTTCCCAGTCCGGCCGCAGCCCGGACATTCTCGCCCAGGCGCGGATGGCGAAGGCAGCGGGCGCTTATACCGTTGCGCTGGTCAATGACGAAACAGCGCCGATTAAAGACATCGTTGATCTGACGTTGCCCTTGAAGGCGGGGCCGGAAAAAGCTGTTGCCGCCACTAAGAGTTATCTGGCAACGCTTGCGGCAGTGCTGCAGCTGGTTGCCTACTGGAGCGAAAACCGCGAGCTGTTGAATGCGGTCGAGGCGTTGCCCCAGGCGCTCTCAGATGCGGTTGCCTCAGAGACCCAGCTGCGGCCTGAAGACCTGGCCGGAGTGAAGAATCTGGTGGTGCTCGGCCGCGGTCCTGGCTACGGCATCACCCGGGAGCTGGCGTTGAAATTAAAAGAGGTTTGCAATATTCACGCGGAGTCCTTTTCCAGTGCGGAATTCCTGCACGGACCGGTGACTCTGGTGGAGCAGGAACTCACGGTGGTCAATGTACCCATTGAGGACGAATCCTTCGAAACACACAGTGCGCAAATCGCCGATATCGTTCGCCGCGGCGGCACCATGATAAACCTGCATGTGCCCAGCAAAGGGGTGCACCCGCGGGTGGCACCGCTTGCGTTGCTGCAGCGTTTCTATATCGATGTCGCCCATGTGGCGGTCAGTCGGGGTATCAATCCGGATGCGCCGGCGGGCCTGAAGAAAGTGACTCAGACTCTGTAAATTTGGGAGCCCACAGCGATGCGCACTTTGGTAGCGGAGCGGCTATTCGATGGCGAACAGATCCGCAGTGATATTCCAGTGGTTATCGGCGACGACGGCCATATTTGCGCGATAGGCGGTGCGGTAACCGAGGGTGCTGAACGGCTTTCCGGGCTGCTGGCTCCGGGTTTGGTGGATGTACAGGTCAACGGCGGCGGCGGCGCGCTCTTTAACAATGACCCCAGTGTCGAGGCGCTGTGGAAAATGAGTCAGGCCCATGCGCGTTTCGGCACCACGGCTTTCCTGCCGACCCTGATCACCGACAAAGTAGAAGTGATGCAGCGGGCCGCGGATGCGGTCAGCGCCGCGCTGCGCGAAGGGATACCCGGGGTTATTGGCGTGCATTTTGAAGGGCCTCATCTCAGTGTGCCCAAGAAGGGCACTCACGAGGAGCGCTTTATTCGTCCGCTTAGTGACGCGGAGCTGGCCATTTATGCCCGCGACGATCTCGGTATCAAGGTGGTTACCCTGGCACCGGAAAATGTGTCGCAAGAGGATATCCGCAGGCTGGTTGCCCTGGGTGTCAGGGTGTGTCTGGGGCACTCCAATGCCGATGGCGCTACCGCTGCGGCAGCGCTGCGGGCCGGCGCGACCGGCTTTACCCACCTGTACAACGCAATGTCGCCACTGCAGTCCCGCGAAGCGGGTATGGTGGGCACGGCGCTGATCAGTGACGGCGCCTGGTGCGGAATGATTGCCGATGGACACCACTTGTGTGTCGAGGCCATGACTTTGGCATTGAAAGCCAAGCCGCGCGGAAAATTGATGCTGGTGACCGATGCCATGTCCCTGGTGGGCAGTGATGAAACCAGCTTTCCTCTGTTTGAGCGAATCGTCACTAAGCGGGGGGACAAGTTGACCTCCACTACCGGCGAGTTGGCCGGTTCCCACTTGGATATGATCAGCGCCGTGCGCAATATCCGCGATTGGTGTGGTCTTGAGCTTGAAGAAGCTTTGCGTATGGGCAGTCTCTATCCGGCACAGTTTTTGCGATCTAGTGCCGGCCGTATCGCGGTGGGCGGGGCTGCCGACCTGATTTTGTTGGATGATAACTTGCGGGTGCAAAAAACCTGGATCGGTGGCAGGGAAGTTTTTTCTCAGCTTGCGTAAAAACGATAGAACGAATCATAACGATAAAAAGGTGCTCTAATGGAAACCGCAATTGCAACTCAGCGAGCCTCAAAAAGCAGCCTGCTGCCGATGGCGATTATCGGCACCCTGTTTTTTATTTTCGGCTTTGTGACTTGGTTGAACGGCTCTCTGATCCCGTTTTTAAAAATACTCTGCGACTTGAGTGATTTTCAGGCGCTGTTTGTTACTTTCGCCTTTTATATTGCCTACACGGTGATGGCGCTGCCGATGTCCTTTATCCTGCGCCGCGCCGGCTATCGCGACGGCATGGCCATAGGGCTGGGTATTATGGGCGTGGCGGCGCTGGTATTTATCCCCGCCGCGCAGATGGGCAGTTACCCGGTCTTCCTGCTGGCTCTGTTTGGCCTCGGTGGTGGTCTGACGATATTGCAGACCGCGTCCAATCCTTATGTGGTGAAATTGGGACCAGCCGAAAGTGCCGCCACGCGCATTGCAGTGATGGGCATTATCAACAAAAGTGCCGGTGTGTTGGCGCCAATCGTATTTACCGCGCTAGTTCTTTCCGGCCTTGCGGATTTCAATACCGAGGCCATCGCCAGGCTGGGCGAGGCCGAGCGCGAAGCGAAACTGAGCGAGGTGGCCAACCGCCTGGTAATGCCGTACATCTGTATGGCGGTGCTGTTGTTCTTACTGGTGGGGCTGGTGAAGCTTTCCGGTCTGCCGGATATTGAAGAGGAACATGCCTCTGATAGCGAAAGCAGGTCCGGCATATGGCAATTCCCACAAGTGGTATTGGGGGCTTTTGCTCTCTTCGCCTACGTGGGTGTGGAGGTCATCGCGGGCGATACCATAGGTCTCTATGGAGAGCGACTCGGTGTTGTCGACTTTGCGTCACTCACCTCCTACACCATGGTATTTATGGTGATCGGCTATCTGGTGGGTGTGACTTGCATTCCGCGCTTTATTTCTCAGCAACAGGCGCTGCTCGGCTCCGCTGTCGCTGGTTTTCTGTGTGTGCTTGGCGTTCTGTTGGCCTCCAAAGAGAGCACTGTAATTGCGAGTCTGCTCTGGGGCTGGTCCGGAATCCCTGTCATACCGGATACAGTGGCTTTCGTCGCTCTGATGGGGCTGGCCCACGCTCTCGTTTGGCCCTCAGTCTGGCCTCTGGCGCTGGATGGTTTGGGAAAATTCACCGCGCAGGGTTCGGCGCTGTTGATTATGGGAATCGCTGGTGGCGCGATTATTCCACTGTTGTTTGGCAAGGTAGCTGAACTTGCCGGTACCACGGGGGCTGGCTACAGCGTTGCGCTGCCTTGTTATCTGTTTATTCTTTTTTATGCAGTCAAGGGCCACAAACTGCGCAGCTGGAAATAGTGAACTCGGTTGGATATCTATCCGTTATTTTTGGTTCTCGTCATCTTTGCCCTCTTCGCGAGGGCTTTTTTGTATTTTATTTAACGTGGACCCAGGTTGGTTCACGCAGCCGTAAAAACTATTTTGACAGTGGGTGGGGCGGTCAAAAAAGGGGAGGCTGCAAACCGCCCGGCAAAAGGTGTCCGGTGGAGTTCTAAGGCCGCACGCGTGCGTTTTACCGGTGTGTCTGAGCGCTCGGGAACCAGCTGCAGCGCGCATGTGAGTGCATCAGAGGTCCCTCAATTCAGCAGCTGGGAAAATAGAGGTGCGCAGAGCACCATGGCCACGCCGGTAAAAATCATCGTTAAACTGGCGATGACGCCTTCCTCACGACCAAGCTCACGGGCTTTTGCTGTGCCGGCACCGTGGGAGGCTGCACCCAGAGCGATACCCTTGGCCAGAGAGGTGCGGATCCCAGCGAATTTAAAGATCGGTTCGGATAATGCCATTCCCGTAATACCAGTCATAATCACCAGCATCGCCGTAATATCGGGCACTCCGCCAAAAGCAGTGACTGCCTCCATTGCAAAAGGCATAGAAACGGAACGAACCAACATTCCACTCGCCAGCGCCTCAGGCATGGGAAAAATTTGCACCAGAAGCCAGGATGAAAACAGGCCCAGTATTAGTCCGGTACAAACACCGATCGTCAGTGTTAGGGGGTAGCGCAGAATTACCCTGCGTTCCTGATAGATTGGCACGGCAAAAGCAATTGTCGCTGGACCCAGCATCATCACCAGAAAATGGGTATAGAGATAGTAGTCTTCCAAGGGGATATGCAATACGAGGATTAGAGCGATGATACCCAGAGGAGCTGCCAGTAAGGGAGCCAGCAAAATATTTTTTCGGTGCTTATAGGCTGTTTTAGTCAGATAGTAAAAGCCTAGAGTGGCGGCCAGGCTCAGGGCCGCAAGCAGCGTGTCAGACATCGGCTTGGCCTCGCAAGTGACGTTTATGCAGGTGTTTTTCCAGGGTGAAAACGCGATCGACCACCCAGGCTGTTCCGGTCAAGACGAGCGCTGTGCCGACAATCAGTGAGGTAACGAGCACACCGCCGTCCTCGCGGAGCAGCACCCAGTTCTTGATTACCGAAACAACTGGGGGAATGAAAAATAATAAAAGGTCGCCGAGCAGCCAGCTGGAAGCTGCAACTACCGCTTTTTCCGGAACGATACGCATGAGAAGCAACAAAGCGAGGATCGCCAAGCCGATGACACTGGCGGGGATCGGCAAGTGTGCAAGTGCGACTATCTGATTACAGAGCCAGAAGAGTCCACAGAGGGCCGCAATCTGAAACAGTAGAAAAACTGCAGAACCTGTGCGTGCCATAAAGCGGGTCGTTTCTCTGGGGGTTAAGAAATGGGATTGACGTTAGTTTAGCGTTGAGCTTGAGATATATATAATGAATGTTAAATATGAAATGCATGAAATTAATTTATGCAAATAGACCTGAAAGTATTGCGCTATCTCGTTGAGATCGTCCGCCACGGTGGTTTTGGCAAGGCGGCGGAACAGGTGCATCTTTCACAGCCAGCGCTCAGTAAAGCGATACGTGGCTTGGAGGAGGCACTGGGCGAGACCCTGCTGGAGCGGGGAGGTCGCGGTAGCCGCGTTCGGCTCACGCCCGCAGGAAAAGTGGTATATCGCCACGCAAATGCACTGTTGGAAGGCCGGGAGCAGATGCTCAATGAACTCCGTATGCTGCGAGGGCTCGAGTGCGGGGAGCTGCGCATTGGTCTTTCTCCGCTGGGAAGTGGCGAAATCTTTGCGCCGGTGATCGCCCGTTTTCGTGAACTCTACCCGGGCGTTGAAATTCACTTGCGAGAGCGGGGCGGGGTAGAGCAGGAGGACGCTTTGCGCAACGGGGAAATTGAACTGGCAACCAGTTTAAAACCGACGGATGAGGATATCGCCTGGATGCAGATTTGCGACGATCCGATGATGGTGGCATTGCCGCACGCCCACCCGATGTCGGAGACCGGAGCCATCCGTCTGGAGGCACTGGCTGAGGTGCCAATTGTCGGGTTTGAACCTGGTTTTATGTTGAGCAAGCTGATTAGGGATAACTGTCGTGCTGTGGGATTTGATCCGAGAGTCGTCGCAGAGGTTTCCCATCCAGACTTCGGTCTCGCGCTGGTGGCCGCTGGTACTGGGGTTATGTTGTTACCCCGATTGATCGCGGAACGTCACAAAACAGACGGAGTCGTTGTCGTTCCTCTCGATAGTACGCTCTTGCGTTGGACTCTTTCTTTGATTTGGCGTCGGAATGCGAGCCTCTCTTTTGCTGCAAGAAAAATGCGGGAAATGATAAGGGAAATGCTCTGACAAGCGGTCGACTGACGCCGGTTTATCCCATTTCTCCCTTCGGCAGCGGTGAAAGCGCGCATGTGCATATCTCTAGAAAAAAACGCTGCACACTTTTGATAATCTTTTAATCCTATTGAGTTTCTTTTGTTGATATAAATTTCCTATTAGGGCCATGGTGATATCTAAATATCTTTCCCTCCCCGTGCCGGTGATACTGGAAGTCATAGCTAAGGAGCCCCTGATTCTTTTACGCGAACATGGAGGTGAGGCAGGCGGTTCCTTTCATCGATATGACCCAATTTCGTAGTTATCTCCTGACTGCGGAGTGAAAGCAAAGGCGTCTCACCATGGAAAACAATACCTCTTCCGCAGGCAAATGCCCCTTTATGCACGGCAGCAATACGGAAGTGGGCAAATCCGTCACCGACTGGTGGCCCAACGCCCTCAACCTCGACATTCTCCACCAGCACGACCGCAAGACCGATCCCATGGGGGGAGACTTTGACTACCACAAAGCGCTGAAAAAGCTGGATGTGGCAGCGCTCAAGCAGGATCTGCGTGAGCTGATCACCAGCAGCCAGGAGTGGTGGCCCTCCGACTGGGGCAGCTATGTGGGCATGTTCGCCCGTGTGGCCTGGCACACCGCCGGTTCCTACCGCGTGGCCGATGGCCGTGGTGGGGCGGGCACCGGCAACCAGCGCTTTGCGCCCCTCAACTCCTGGCCGGACAACGTCAATACCGACAAGGGTCGTCGTCTGCTGTGGCCGATCAAGAAAAAGTACGGCAACAAAATCTCCTGGGCCGATCTGATCATCCTGGCCGGCACCATCGCCTATGAAGTGGCCGGCCTTAAAACCTATGGCTTTGCCTTTGGCCGCAAGGATATCTGGCACCCGGAAAAAGACACTTACTGGGGTGCGGAGAAAGAGTGGCTGGCGCCCAGTGACGGTCGCTATGAGGATGTGGGCAAACCCGACAGCATGGAAAATCCGCTGGCGGCGGTACAGATGGGGCTGATCTACGTGAACCCGGAAGGGGTCAACGGCCAGCCGGACCCGCAAAAAACCGCCGATCAGGTCCGCGAAACCTTCGCCCGCATGGCGATGGACGATGAAGAAACCGTGGCGCTCACCGCCGGCGGCCACACCATCGGCAAGTGCCACGGCAACGGCCGTGCCGAAGATCTGAGTCCGGAACCGGAAGCGGCCGATGTGGAATATCAGGGCCTTGGCTGGTTCAACACCAAGGGCCGCGGTATTGGTCGGGATACCGTGGTCAGCGGCATCGAAGGGGCCTGGACCACCAACCCCACCCAATGGGATATGGGCTACTTCGAGATGCTGTTTGGCCACGAATGGGAACTGAAAAAGAGCCCAGCCGGCGCCTGGCAGTGGGAGCCGGTGAGCATCAAGGACGACGAGATGCCGGTGGATGTGGAGGACGCCTCCATCCGCCACAAACCGATCATGACCGACGCCGATATGGCAATGAAGGTCGATCCGATCTACAACCAGATCTGCCAGAAATTCATGGCGGACCCGGCTTACTTCGATGACTGCTTCGCCCGCGCCTGGTTCAAGCTGACCCACCGCGACATGGGGCCGAAAAGCCGTTACTACGGGCCGGACGTGCCCAAGGAGGACCTGATCTGGCAGGATCCGGTGCCCGAAGGCCCGACCCACTATGACATCGGCCACCTGAAGAGCCTGATAGCCGCCAGTGGTCTCTCCATCGCCGACATGGTCAGCACCGCCTGGGACAGTGCCCGCACCTTCCGCGGCTCCGACTACCGCGGCGGGGCCAACGGTGCCCGCATCCGCCTGGCACCGCAGAAGGACTGGGTCGGCAACGAGCCGGAACGGCTGCAGCGGGTACTCTCGGTGCTCGAACCCCTGGCCGCTCAGGTGGGAGCCTCCATCGCCGACACCATCGTGCTGGCCGGCTCTCTGGGGGTGGAGATGGCCGCCAGGGCTGCGGGGGTCAACATCGACGTACCCTTCGCGCCGGGGCGCGGTGATGCCACCGACGCGATGACCGATGCCGACTCCTTCTCTGTGCTGGAACCCCTGGCCGATGGCTTCCGCAACTGGCTCAAGCAGAAGTATGTGGTCACCCCTGAAGAGATGCTGCTCGACCGGGCCCAGCTGATGGGACTGACCGCACCGGAGATGACTGTGCTGATCGGCGGCATGCGGGTGCTGGGCACCAACTACGGTGGTCGCAAGGAGGGGGTCTTCACTGACCGGGAAGGCGTGCTGAGCAACGACTTCTTCGTCAACCTGACCGACATGGCCTACCGCTGGGAACCGGCGGGGGACAACCTGTATAACATCGTTGACCGCCGCAGCGGCGAAACCCGCTGGACCGCCACCCGGGTCGACCTAGTGTTCGGTTCCAACTCCATCCTGCGCGCCTACTCCGAGGTGTACGCCCAGGATGACAACCAGGAGAAATTCGTCAAGGATTTCGTCAAGGCCTGGGTCAAGGTGATGAATGCGGATCGTTTTGACCTGAAGTAATCACACCCGGATACAGGAGGGAGGCGCGGGCTTGCGCGCCTCTTTCCTGTGCGTTTATTCACGCGTGACGGCCTGCAGAATCCAGGGGCCGTTGCATTTTTTCGGTTGGCGGTATCGCATTTCCCACCGGGAACAGGTCCCGACAGCTCGCCGTCAGTGCAGGCTGGGCGTTTAGCCCGGTGCTGGCCCGCTGGAATCCCGTATCACCAGCTCCGGTGTGAACTCTTTTTGAATGCCTGCCTCTTTGTGTGCTTTTCCGTTCTCTGTGCCTTTGCTGCGGGCTTTGTTCAGAACCAGTGCGGCGGCGCACTTGGCGATTTCGTTGTTGGGTTGGTGAGCAGTGGTGAGTTTGGGCCAGGTTTGGCGCGAAAAGGGGCTATCCTCGAAGCCGACGATGGAAAGCTGCTCGGGGATTTTGATATCCATCAGTCGCGCGGCGAAGAGGGCGCCGGCAGCTATTTCATCGTTACTGGCAAAGATTGCCGTGGGCGGGTTGGCTGACTGTAGGAGCTTCTTGGCGCCCTCGACACCGGAATCAAAGGCGTATTCGCCTTTCAGTATCAGCTCCTTCTCGATTGGCAGGCCGGCTTCCCGCAGCGCCCGGCGGTAGCCGTCCAGGCGGGCGCGGGTAGAGATGTGACCCTCGCTACCGCAGAGAAAGCCGATGCGTCTGTGGTTGAGCTCTAATAGGTGCTTTGTCAGCGCATAGGCCGCTCCATTGTCGTCCACTTGTATGCAATTTTCCTCATCGTCCTCAGCGGCCGCGGCGGAAAGGATGCGTACATAGTGCAGGTCCAGAGAGCGGACGGTATCAATGATTGCCTGGTCTTCCGAGAATGGAGGTGTCAGGACCAGCCCCGCAATCCTGGAATGTCTCACCAGGTTTTTCAGTTCATCGTGCACTGCGTCCGATTTGGCATTGCTCGGGTGAATCAGCAGCTCGTAACCGCGTGCCCGGCAGGCTTCGAGTATGCCGTTCTGCATGTCAATCACATAGTAGGCATTCGGATTGTCATAGATAAAGGCAATAGTGTAGGAGCGGGTGCCGGCAAGATTGCGCGCGGCGAGGTTGGGTTGGTAATTGAGTGCCTCTACGGCGTCGATCACCTTTTTCCGGGTAGCGGGGCGCACCGAGGGCTCATTGTTGATAACGCGGGAAACTGTCTTGATGGAAACGCCGGCCTGTGCGGCAACATCGTTGATGGTGACTTTCATCTGGGCGCTTGTCCTTGTAGTGGAGACCGCTGCCGATTGGAAGCTGGGCGCGGTGTGATATGAGCGGCTCGCCCGCGCCAAGCCCCCACGGAGTGGAGTTCTGTCCTCTTCGACTCCGCCAGCGCTGTCAGACCCTGTTTCGGCAAAATAAACGATTTTATCAGCAAATGGCTGCTTTTTGCTTGGAAATCGGGGAGGGCGGCTGACCCTGTTTCCAGTCGCTTTTGCACAGGATGGCAGGCCATGCCTCTTTTGTAAATTTATTACATATGGCGTATGTGGTCGTGTTGAGCTTGGTGGCGCGGGTTTTCCATCGGTGCGCCTGCTTAGGGGTGGGGGTGTTTGGGGTGGGGCTTTATAGGGCGGCGAGGTCAAAAATTGAGGGTGTTCATTATTGTAGTCAGTCGTTAGGGGGGCTCTGATTAATTCATTTCCTGGGGGCGGAGTTTCTTCGGGGGCGTATGTGAAGCTCAGGTGATAGGAGGCGTATTTCGAAATCGCCGGATACAAGGGGGTATCCGGCGGATCTGCAGGGAAGTGCTCGTGCCTTTTTGAAATATCCGTCCTATTGCCTGAGCGTCCCGGAATCTAGCGTTGTGTTCACGCGAATTAATCAGAGGTTCCTTAGCTTCAGTGAGGGTTTTCCGAGGGCTCTCGGGGTGGGGCTTGTGTGTGGCCGCCCCGCAATTGTTGCGGGGTGGGGTGCTTGAAAGAGTTTGTAAATTTACTACATAATAGCGCACCGGCCAGCAGCTCCGCCGGTTTAGTGCCGGATCTGCGGGAATCTGTTCAAACCTGAGGCAGCACACTTTGCTGCCTCAGCTGAGTTCCCGCTCACGCGGGGGCGCCGGTCGCCATTGGTCAGGATCAAATTTCGCGGTTGGGAAGCATGAACGCAAAGTCGTTTTCCATGCCCGAACAGTGGCGTTGGGCAAAGGACCGGCCGCGGCGCTAAAACCACAGGTGGATAACGGTGAATCCGGAGGGCAAAGCGCCCCACCTGGCCCTGATATTTTCTGCCAGCGGGTAGAGACCTGCGTCGCCGCGCTGAAGTCTGCCGGCTGAGTAAAACGGAAGAGTTATGCTACACAGCAAGGTTCAAGCAGTTACCGAGCGAATTATTGAACGCAGTGAGGAAACCCGCGCCCAATACCTCGCACAAGTCGATAAAGCGCATATCGAGGGGCGTGCCAGCAGTCGTCTCTCCTGCGGCAACCTGGCCCACGCCATCGCCGCCTCCGATGAAAAAGACAAGAATCTGATTGCCTCTGGGCGCGGTCCCAACTTGGCGATAGTCACCGCCTACAACGATATGCTTTCCGCGCACCAGCCCTATGGCGCCTACCCGTCGCAATTGAAAGAGGCCGCCGCCCGCTGTGGTGCCACAGCCCAGGTGGCCGGTGGTGTGCCCGCCATGTGCGACGGCGTCACCCAGGGGCGCGCAGGTATGGAGCTCTCCCTGTTTTCCCGCGATGTTATTGCCATGTCCACGGCCATTGCCCTTTCCCACGATGTGTTCGAAGGGGCCATGTATCTCGGTATCTGCGACAAGATCGTGCCCGGCCTGGTGATCGGCGCTCTGGCCTTCGGCCATTTGCCGGCGATGTTTGTGCCTGCGGGCCCCATGCCCACCGGGCTGGCCAACGCGGAGAAAGTGCGCGTGCGCCAGCTGTTCGCCGAAGGCAAGGTGGGGCGCAAAGAGCTTCTGGAGGCGGAGAGCGCGTCTTACCACAGCCCCGGGACCTGCACTTTTTACGGTACGGCGAATTCCAACCAGATGTTGGTGGAGATCATGGGCTTGCAGTTGCCGGGCAGTTCCTTTGTGAACCCCGGCACCGAGCTGCGCCAAGCGCTGAACGGGGCGGCGGTTGAGCAGCTGGTCCGGATTACCGAGCCCAGTCAGCACACCCCTATCGCCAAGATTCTCACTGAAAAAGCCTTCGTCAACGGCATTGTCGGCCTGCTGGCGACCGGCGGCTCTACCAATCACACCCTGCACCTGGTGGCCATGGCCCGTGCCGCAGGCATTCAGTTGACCTGGCAGGATATGGCGGAACTCTCCGAAGTGGTGCCCTTGCTTTGCCGTGTTTATCCAAACGGCACCGCTGACATTAACCACTTCGCCGCCGCCGGCGGCATGCAGTTTTTGATTCGCGAGTTGCTGGGCGCAGGATTGTTGCACGCGGATGTGCACACGGTACTCGGCGACTCGGGCCTGGAACCCTACTGCCGCGACCCCTTCCTCAATGAAGACAAAAGCGGTGTGGTCTGGCGGCCGGCGCCGGAAACCAGTGGCGACCCGGATGTGATCCGTCCGGTGAATGAGCCCTTCTCCCATCACGGTGGCCTGCAGCTGTTGGAGGGCAACCTGGGTCGCAGCGTGATCAAGGTGTCCGCGCTGAAGCCGGAAAATCTGCAGGTGAAGGCGCCTGCGGTGGTCTTCCACAGTCAGGACCAGTTGCTGGAGCGTTTCAAGGCCGGCGAACTGGAAAAAGACTTTGTTGCTGTCGTGCGTTTCCAGGGGCCACAGGCCAACGGTATGCCCGAACTACACAAGCTGACGCCGACCCTGGGCGTGTTGCAGGACCGCGGTTTCAAAGTGGCGCTAATCACCGACGGCCGTATGTCCGGCGCTTCCGGTAAGGTTCCGGCGGCTATCCATATGTCGCCGGAGGCGGTGGAAGGCGGTCCCATCGCCAAAGTCCGCGACGGAGACCTGATCGAATTGGATGCCGATGCCGGAATTCTGCGCGTTCTTGTGGACGATGCCGAACTGGCCGCGCGCGAGCCTGCCTCTGGAGATCTCTCCAGCAGTGCCCGCGGCACTGGCCGGGAATTGTTTGCGAATATGCGTTCACTGGCTAGCGGCGCAGAAAGTGGCGCCAGCATTCTTTATTAAATTACGGCGCGCAAAACAGGCGCCGAAAGACAGGAAATCAGAGCGAATATATGGCTAACCCATTTGACATGGTGTTGTTTGGCGGTGGAGGCGACCTGGCGTTGCGCAAGCTGATTCCCGCCTTGTACCGCGCACACAGGGAGGGCAGCCTGGCTGAGGGCTGCCGCATATTGCCGGTCTGCCGGCGCCAGGAGGATGCGGACAATTATCTGGAAACGGCCCAGCAGGCACTGAAAACCCACTTGCGCGATGGCGAGTACAACGACAACTGCTGGCGGGAGTTCAGTGAGTTGCTGCGCGCCGTGGCCCTGGATATTTCTGTGCCGGATGAACAGTGGGACTCTCTCACTGATGTTCTCGGCAGTGACTCGGAGCGGGTGCGGATTTTTTACCTGGCGATTCCACCGGCGGTGTTTGGTCCCTGTTGCGAGAATCTGTCGCTGAAGGGATTGATTCACGAAAACTCCCGCGTGGTGGTAGAGAAGCCCTTGGGTTACAACGCCCGCACTTCAGACGAGATCAACGGCAAGATTGCCACCTATTTTCCGGAACAGAACATATTTCGCATCGACCACTACCTGGGTAAGGAAACCGTTCAGAATCTGCTCGCGCTGCGTTTCAGTAACGTGCTTTTCGAGCATCTGTGGGATGCGAAGACCATCGACCATATTCAGATCAGTATTTCCGAAACTGTCGGCCTCGAGGGCAGAGCGGGTTTCTACGATGAAACAGGTGCTTTGCGCGATATGGTACAGAACCACCTGCTACAGCTGCTGTGCCTGATTGCCATGGAGTCCCCCAACAGCATGTCGGCGAAAAATATTCGCGCCGAGAAGATCAAGGTGCTGGAAGCGCTGCGTCCATTGGTGGGAGAGGCGGTCGATCAGAATATTGTGCGCGGCCAGTATGTGGCGGGTGGTCTGGGAACCCAACTGGTGCCTGGCTATCTCGAGGAACTGGAGGCGGCCAGGAGCAGTACGGAGACTTTTGTTGCCATACGCGCACACATTGATAACTGGCGTTGGGCCGGCGTGCCTTTTTATCTGCGCACCGGCAAACGTATGGAGAAGCGCTGTGCGGAAATTGTGATCCAGTACAAGTGCGTATCTCACCGGGTATACGACGAATCCGCCGGCGAGGTGATACCCAACCGCCTGGTGATCCGCCTGCAGCCGGAGGAAAGCATCAAACTGGTGCTGATGGCAAAAAAAATGGACAGCCTGACCATGGAGCTGCAGCCGGCGGAGTTGAACCTCACCCTGTCAGATACCTACGACAGCTTCCGCAGCGATGCCTACAAGCGCTTGATGCTCGACGTGGCGGAGAACAACCCGGCGCTGTTTATCCACCGCGACGAAGTCGCCGCCGCCTGGGCCTGGGTAGATCCAATCATCAACCACTGGCGGGATACCGGCAACCAGCCGCATCTTTACCGCGCTGGAAGCTGGGGTCCCCAGGCCGCCAGTGAACTGCTGGCCCGCGACGGTCGCCACTGGTTCAACGCGCAATAGGTAGGTGGGCGCAATGGTAGAAGAAAAATTCTATTCAGACCGCGAGCGGTTGGTTCAGGCACTGGTGCACGACTGTGCCAGTGAACTGCAAAAAGGTATTAAGGAGCGCGGTCAGGCGAGCTTCCTGGTTTCCGGTGGCAGTACGCCTGAGCCGGTGTATCGCGAACTGTCGAAGCGGCCCCTGCCCTGGCCGCAGATTACCGTCGCCCTGGTGGACGAGCGCTGGGTGGACAGGAACGAGAGCGGCAGCAATCAGGCGTTTATCGAGAAAACACTGTTGCAAAACTGCGCCGCTGAGGCGCCCCTGCTCGCCATGAAAACTCCGCACGCCACCGCCGCTGAAGGCGAGGAAGATTGTGAGCGCGCCTACGCAGAACTTCCGAAGCCTTTTGACGTTTGCATATTGGGTATGGGGGGCGACGGACACACAGCTTCACTTTTTCCGCACGCCGATGGGCTGGCCGCAGCGTTGAATCCGGACTCGCAAAAATTGTGTAGTGCCATTACCGCCAGACAAAGCGAAGTTACCGGCGTTCACACGGAGCGTATGACTCTGACTCTGGCGGCGATATTACAGGCCCGGGATATTAAGCTGCTGATTACCGGCAACGAAAAACTGAAAGTTTATCGCGAGGCATTGCTCGGCAGTGACGAGTTGGAAATGCCGGTGCGCAGTATTCTCAAGCAGGGCTTAAAACCGGTCACCGTTTATTGGGCGCCTTAAATTCAACGGCCCCGCTTTTGTCCCGATCGTGTAATCGGAGACTTTTGTAACAAAAGGTTTGGAATTCAAAGATGCAAGAAAAACTCGCCGAAGTACTGGAACAGGCCAAAGTAATCCCGGTGCTGGTAATCGACGATGTCGAAGATGCCCTGCCGCTGGCGGAAGCCTTGGTGGAAGGTGGTTTGAACGTACTGGAAATCACACTGCGTACCGAGGCGGCGTTGGCCGCGGTGGAACGCATCGCCAAACAGCTTCCGGACGCCCATATCGGCACTGGTACGGTACTGAGTGGCGAAGATGTGCGCCGCTCTGAGGATGCCGGCGCGTCTTTTATGGTCAGTCCGGGAACCACTGAGCAACTTCTGGACGCGGCGGAGAGCAGCGATGTGCCACTGCTTCCGGGGGTCGCCAACCCCTCTGAAGTGATGCGCTTGTTGGAGCGTGGTTACCGCTACCAGAAATTCTTCCCCGCCCAGGCCGCTGGCGGCGTACCCATGCTCAAGTCCATCGGTGGGCCCCTGGCACAGGTGCGTTTCTGTCCCACCGGTGGTGTGAGTCCGAACAATGCCAGGGATTATCTGGCGTTGCCCAACGTCATCTGCGTGGGCGGCTCCTGGATGGCGGCAGTCAACCTGGTTCGGGAAAAAAGATGGGCCGAAATCACCCGTCTGGCGAAAGAGGCCGCCACCCTGTAAGGGAATCCCTGATGAATTTCCATGAGCGCTGAAGTTGACCCAGGGGCGCTCGAATTTTGGGGTGGATACTTCGAAAGTGCACGTACAGTCCCCGGTTATACCGTTTCCGGTAACCGGTAGTGTCGAAATATCTAGCCCGCAACTTGTACTTCTTATCCGGGCGCGGAGCGGTCTCGAATGCCTGGGGCGAATTTATCAGGGGCCTACGCGTTAATTCTCGTTCTCCTCTCCAGCTGGAGGGAGATAGGGGAATGAGGGGAGAGGGTAAAAGCGATTTGCAATAATGAGGCTATAGCGAGATGAAAATCAAAATTGCCATTAACGGCTACGGCCGCATCGGCCGCAACGTCACCCGTGCCATCTACGAATCCGGATATAACGACCGTGTGCAGCTGGTGGCGATCAACGACCTGGCTCCGGTGGAGTCCAATGCCCACCTGACCCGCTTTGATACTATTCACGGTCGCTTTAATACCGAAGTGGCCGTGGAAGGCGAGGACCTGCTGATCGGTGGCGACCGCATCCGTGTCTGCCAGGAGCGGGAACCGGCCAAGTTGCCCTGGGCGGAACTGGGTGTCGACCTGGTGCTTGAGTGCACCGGCCGCTTTACCGACAAGGCCTCCGCCTCTGAGCATATTGCCGCTGGCGCCAAGGCGGTACTGATTTCTGCGCCGTCCAAGGACGCGGATCTGACCGTCGTCTATGGCGTTAACCACGACAAGCTGACCCCCGATCACAAAGTGGTTTCCAACGCTTCCTGCACTACCAACTGTCTGGCGCCGGTGGCTAAGGCCCTGCACCGCGAGTTGGGAGTAGAGCGCGGATTTATGACCACGGTACACGCTTATACCAACGACCAGAATACCCAGGATGCGGTGCACAAGGATATCTACCGAGCCCGCGCCGCCGCCGACAATATGATTCCCACCAAAACCGGTGCAGCCGCAGCTGTTGGCCTGGTATTGCCGGAGCTGAAAGGCCGCCTGGATGGAATGGCCGTGCGCGTACCGGTCAACAACGTCTCCCTGGTGGACTGCCAGTTTATCGCCGGTCGTGAAACCAGCGTGGAAGAGGTCAATCGCATCATGAAAGCTGCCGCAGAGGCCAGTGGTGGTGTACTGACTTACTGCGATCAGCCGCTGGTATCCGTGGACTTCAATCACACCAATGCCTCCAGCCACTTCGACGCCAATCATACCCGCGTCAACGGCAATCTGGTCAAGGTAATGGCCTGGTATGACAACGAGTGGGGCTTCTCCCACCGCATGCTCGACACCAGCCTGGCCATGGCGGAGTCACTGCAACTGAATCAGGTTGCGGCTGAAACTGCCTGAGTTTTCCTCCCGCCTCTCTCACGGTTGACTTGAGTGGGGCGGGGGCGTGCAGCCTTTCCGAACCTCATTTTTCATAATAACTCCCAACAGGATCCCATGATTCGCCACACCAAAATTGTCGCCACCCTCGGCCCCGGCACAGACAAACCCCGTGTCATCGAAGAAATGATTCGCGCCGGTGTCAATATTGTGCGTTTGAACTTTTCCCACGGCTCCGCCGACGACCACCGCCGCAGGGTGGAGGAAGTGCGCCGCGCCGCTGCGGCACAGAACAAGATGGTCGCTGTGCTCGGAGATCTGCAGGGACCAAAAATCCGCATTGCCCGCTTTGCCGAAGGCAGTATCTGGCTGGAGAACAACAGCGAGTTCACCTTGGATCTGGACTGTCCCGCGGACGGCGGTGACCAACATCGGGTCAATGTGGACTATCCCAGTCTGATCAGCGATTGCAAGGCGGGCGATATACTGTTGCTCGATGACGGCAAGATCCGCCTCGAGGTCACTGGTACTACTTCGACGAAACTTTATTGCCGTGTACTGCAGGGCGGAAAACTGTCGAACAACAAAGGTATTAACCTGCTCGGCGGCGGCCTGTCTGCTCCGGCGCTGACGGAAAAAGACTACCGCGATATCAAGCTGGCAGCGGAACTTGAAGTGGACTTTCTCGCGGTCAGTTTTCCGCGCTGTGCGGAGGACCTGGAAACCGCTCGCAGCGCCATGCAGGAAGCCGGCAGCCGCGCTGCCATCGTCGCCAAAGTGGAGCGCGCCGAAGCGGTCGCCAGCGACGAACAGATGGATAGCCTGATTTTGGCTGCCGATGCAATCATGGTTGCCCGTGGCGACCTGGGCGTGGAAATCGGGGATGCCGCTTTGATCGGGGTGCAGAAAAAACTGATCAATCGCGCGAATGCTCTGAACCGGGGAGTGATTACCGCTACCCAGATGATGGAGTCAATGATCACCAGCCCCACTCCGACACGTGCCGAAGTAATGGATGTGGCCAACGCCGTGCTCGACGGTACAGATGCTGTCATGTTATCGGCGGAGACAGCAGCTGGCGAATACCCGGTTGCGGCGGTGGAATCCATGAGTGAAATTATCGTCGGTGCGGAACAATATCTCGGCAGCGTGCCGCAATCAGCCGCAAGCCAGAGCGCTTCCGAACGCATCGACACGGTGATTGCTCAGGCGGCTATTGATGTGGCCGCGCGGGTGGAAAATCTCTGTGCTATCGCGGCGCTGAGTGAATCCGGCCGCACCCCGCGCATTATGTCCAGGGCCACTACGCGCCTGCCAATTTACGCCTTGACCCGCCACCCGTCTGTTGCCCGCCAACTGGTCTTGTTGCGCGGTGTGGAGCCCGTGGAGTTCGACCCCGCGTCCGTCCCGCTCGGCCATTTGACGGAAGCCATTATTGAAGTGTTGAGCTCTCGTCTGGATTTGCAAAAAGGCCAGCGCATTCTGATCACTCAGGGCGAGCGACTGAATATGGGAGGGCATACCAACTCGATGCGGATTAAAGAAATCGAGTAGCCTTTTCTTCTCCCACTTCCCGTCCCGCCGCCAGGCAGGGCGGGAGGCAGCCGGTGCGCCGGTTTCCCCGCCTATTCTCTCTTTTTATCACGCGGTCAGTTTTCCAAGAGGGGCTGACGGTTCGCTGTGGATTGTATACCGGAAAGCCCTGATTCATTCACTCAATAAATTAGATTCTGCCCCCGAACAATTGGATGGCGAATGCAAGACGGGAGACACATCGTGAAAGCGGCGGGGAAGGTGGTGTTCGCTTGCGAAATGTACGTCCCTTCAGGCGGGGTATTTCTGGTGCGGTGGCAGGGGGGCGTGTGATCAGCTCGGAAATGCGTCTGTCGTCTTATTCAACACAATGGCGCGAAATAAAACCTGTAAAACGTGAATAAACGCCTGGCCGCTAGCTTTTTGTTTTTTTTCTGTGTAGCTTCGGTCTGTCGCGGATGACAGCGTTATCATAACCAAATATGACAACGCTATCATCTGCACTTAAACCAAGACCAAAACGCTTACGACTTGGGAATATCAATAAAAAAAGGGGAAACCGATGCTACAGCGCAACAAGCTTTCACTTTCCATTGGGGTGGCCGTGCTCAGCGGCGGTCTGTTCTCGCCACTAGTGGTGGCGCAAGAAGCTCTATTCGAAGAAATTACTGTCACTGGTATTCGTACTTCCCTGCAGGACGCGATGAGTACCAAACGCAATGCCGACAATATTGTGGATGCAATTTCCTCCGAGGATGTGGGCAAGTTTCCCGATAAAAATATCGCAGAGTCTCTCTCCCGCATGACCGGCGTAGCGGTCAGCCGAGAATTTGGCGAGGGCGAAAAAGTATCTATTCGCGGCGCGGGTCCGGATTACAACCGCACAACTCTCAACGGCCAGTCTGTTGCGACCGCTGACTGGTTTATTCTGGATAATCCCGCCCGCAGTTTTAATTTTACGCTTTTGCCTTCCACATTGATTTCCTCGCTGGAAGTTTCCAAGAGCCCGACGGCTTCTCAGGATGAGGGATCCCTGGGCGGCACAGTGAATGTGCGCACACACCGCCCACTGGATCTGGCGGCAGGTGAGGGCGCTATTGCAGTGGAGAGTATTTATTCCGAGACTTCCGAGGAAATGGATCCGAGTATCTCCGGCCAGTATTCCTGGAAAAACGATAGTGAAACTTTTGGGGTTCTGCTGTCTGCGACCAGGCAGGACCGCACGGTACAAAGATCCGGTTTTGAAGTTCTCTCCTGGACCGATGAGGCTACTCCGGGAATTATGGTGCCCGGCACTATGGGGGCACCAACTTTTTATCAAGAGCGTGAACGGGAAACTTACTTCCTATCCGCACAGTTCCGAGCGACAGACCAACTGCTTTTCACTCTGGACGCACTGGACTCCACAATGAGTGCCGACAACATGAATGGCAATTGGCTGGTGTTTTCCGGTGACAACGCGGCTGAGCATGCCGCCAACGGTGAGATCAGCGGATCCAGTGTTGTGGCCTCGGAAATCACTGGTGCTGGCCGGGGCGTGGTGAACTGGATCAACCGTGTATCCTCCTCTGAAACGCAGTCGCTCACCTTGACTGCCGAATATGAATCCGATGTTTTCGCTTTGGATGTGGTGCTGGGAAGCACTTCGGCGGAAGGTGGAACCTACCGTGAAACTTCGTGGGAGTACGGATGGGATGGTGGGAATTATGCTTTTGATTTGAATGCCCCCTCCCTAAGTACGAATCCGGCGCCCAGCGATGCCGAAGCCTATACCTCTACCGCCGGCTGGATCTGGGGTGGCGAGAAGCCGACTACCGATGAAGAAAACTATTTTCAGGTGGATTTGGAGCTTCCCGTTGATGCCGGTGCGTTTACCGCCATCAAAACGGGCATCAAGGTGCGCAATGCAGAACGCACGCAGGATCGCATTGTCTACAGCTGGCATGGTGCAGACACCATGGCCGGCAACGAAGATCTCGCGGACACCTACCTCGACTATATCCTTGCCTCATGTCCGACGCTCGCCAGTTGTGGGCTGAATTCTGGCGGTACCATAAATATTGACTCCCCGGTGGGTGGCAACGCGACAGAAGTCATCGAGCAAATGCGGGAAGTGATGGAAGAGATCGCTTTTGGCGGGCTCAACGGTGTTTCCGCTGACTATGCGATATCCCGTGAATTGGCGAATAACTGGGAGGTCGAAGAAGATATTTTCGCGGTATATCTACAAGCGGATTTTGAAAGCGAGAGTTTTCGGGGCAACTTCGGAGTGCGCTATGTGACAACCGATCAGGCCTCTTCCGGCTGGCGCTTCAGCGATGACTCCTGGGGCTTTGATACTCTGGACCGCGAATGGCTCGCACCCTCAGAGTTGGAGTGGGTAACGGTCGACAATAAATACAGTGAATTTCTGCCGAGTGTTAATTTAGCGTATGACTTGAATGAGGATATGGTGCTGCGGGCATCCGCGGCGCGGGTCATGGCCCGGCAGAACTGGAATCAGATTTCTCCCTTTGAGACATACGGAGCATTGAATGCTCCCGATCCCAAAGGTCAGGCGGGCAACCCGGAGTTGAAGCCCTTTATTGCCAATCAGCTGGATTTTGGCTACGAGTGGTACTACGGCGACGTCTCGGCTTTTTCCGCCACCTTATTCTTTAAAGATAATCAGAGTTACCTGGTCCAGGAAACCTATACCGATGCCCGTTACTACGAGGCGGATGATGTGTGGGTGGACGTGGATTTCTCGCGTCCTGCCAACGGAATAGGGGGCGCTGTCAGTGGTCTGGAACTCGCCATTCTCCACGATTTTGACAATGGATTCGGCTTGCAGGCGAACTATACCTACACGGATACCAATGACGATGTGGTGGTCGGTATTTCCGAGAATATGGCCAACTTAATGGGCTACTTTGAGAACGACACCTTTGGCGCCCGCCTGATGTACAACTACCGTTCAGAATGGAGTAAGGGCTTCCACTGGAATGGCAATCCGCTCTCGAATGATGCCTACGGGCAATGGGATGCCAGCTTTTCATACAATATCACCGATAATGCCCAGCTGACCTTCGAGGCGGTCAATCTGACCGATGAGCAGATCATCGAATACAGTGAGGATGAGGATCGCCTGATGTCGCTGTATGAAAATGGCCGCCGCTTTGCCATCGGTGCCCGCTACACCTTCTAGCAAAGGTGGCTAGCGGTCTTGCCGGGCCTGCACAGGGGTTGAATCGCGCAGTTAACTCTCCGCCACGACAATGGCGTTGCGTGTGTGTGGGCAGGCCCAAATATCCTTGGGGGGAGCCTCTCCCCCTTTTTCTGGGCTTTACACGGGGAGGGCCCAAGAGCGAACGAAGATTGCCAAATTGCTACAAAATCCGCGCGAAAAAATGATAGGGGCGTAAAGGCTTTCTTTTTCTGCTAAGGAAAATATACTGTTGCGCTATTTACACAATAAGCAAACCAATAAGGTTACAGGTAGCGTTATATGTCTGATAAGCAGCCCCCCAAAATCGTTCCCTTGCGCCGCGATGTGCACGGTAAACTGAAGATTCGCGAGCTCGCTTCATTTGAGCACGTTAAGAATGCTCATATGGTGCCGGTGACTGCTCATGAATTCGCCAGACTGGGCGCGGAGTACCCAATTGTCTTCGTCAAGAACTCCGACACCGGCGAGTTCCAGTCCGTGGCCCTGCTGGGGCTGAAAGTCGGAGAGAACCTCTTTGTCGATGGGGACAGCTGGAAAGGCGTGTTCGTCCCCGGCAGTATCCGCAATCATCCGTTTGTACTGGCACCCGCCGGTCAGAACAGTGACCAATTGGTGGTGGGCCTAATTGAAAACAGCCCCCTCGTCAGTGAAGAAGAGGGCAATGCGCTGTTTAGTGAAGAGGGTGAAGAGACTGACTACCTCAAGGCCAAGAAGGAAACCCTGGTGAGCTTCCTTGAGAGCGACAAGATGACCAAGGCCTTCGTCAATATTCTGGCAGAAAAGGAGTTGCTGACTTCGCAGACGGTAACCGTCAACGCCGGCAAGGAGAAGATCAATCTCAACGGTATCTACATTGTTGACGAGAAAAAACTGGGCGAATTGAGCGACGAAGATTTTGCTGATTTCCGCAAGCGCGGCTTCCTGCCCCCGCTGTACGCGCAACTGGGTTCGCTGCACCAGTTCTCTAAACTCGCGAAGATGCAGGCCGGCGCCTGATGCGATTGGGGCGGTCTGAGGCCCACCGGGCCTCAGACCGCCAACCAAAGCGCAACTGTCCCGAAACAGCACCTGCCTTCTCTTTCGCCCAGCCGCCAGTTCTTCTTTTCTCTGGACACCGTTATGCGTACATATCTTTGGGTGTGGCTGATATTCCTGCTTGCTTTCTATGGCACCTGGCTGCTTCTGGTTGCGGGCTATGGCTATTGGCCCGAAGCTCGTGAAAACTGGCCAATGGCATTGGCCATGGCTCTCGGCAGTTATGCAGCCGGTTCCACGCCGATGGGTGGGGGAACAGTGGGCTTTCCGGTTCTCGTTCTCCTGTTTGATACCCCGGCGAGCTTGGGGCGCGACTTCAGTTTTGCAGTGCAATCCATAGGTATGGTCAGTGCCAGTATTTTTATTCTTTGTCGCCGGCAGCCCCTGGCCTGGTCAATGTTGCGCGGCAGTATGCTGGGCGCACTGATTGGCACCCCCCTCGGCATATTACTGGTGGCGCCGCTGATCCCCGAGTTGTGGATTAAGCTGGTATTTGCGGTGATCTGGGGCAGTTTCGGCATACTTCACCTCTACCGACTCGGTGAGATTACCGCGCACAGCGAGAGCGCCGGTCTGTGTCCGCGACGGGATTTCCGTGTGGGCTTGGCGTTGGGTGTGCTGGCGGGGGCTTTTGCCGCGGCAGTCACTGGTGTCGGTATTGATATGGTGGTCTACGCAGCCTTGGTGCTGCTGTGTCGTGTGGATTTGAAAGTTGCGATTCCCACCTCGGTGGTGATTATGGCGTTTACCTCTCTTATCGGAGTGGCGGTAAAGACGTTGGTGGGAGACTGGCAGGCGCAGGTTTTTGGCAACTGGTTGGCGGCGGCACCAGTGGTGGCTTTGGGGGCGCCACTGGGCGTATATATTGTCGGCCTGATTGGTCGGCGGCCGACGCTGCTGGTGGTGGCTGTGCTCTGTGTGGTGCAGTTTGTTTGGACTTGTATCGCGGAGTGGGATGCGCTGGGCTCCATTGGGCTGCTGGGGACCTTGGTCGCTGCAGGTGTCGGCCTGCTTGGTTTGGAGTGGTTGCGCCGCCTGGGGCTGCAACTGGCCACTTCCGGTGCGGCGGTGAGGAAGGCTTCCAGCATGCGCGAGGAGTTGTCCGGGGCGGCCTAATTGGCGCGCCCTTGGCTCGCGTTTGCGTGTACTAAGATGCTTCTGATTTGTTCGCTGTCCGAGGGTCGAACTACAGGGAACCTCTGATTAATTCGCGTGAACACTAGGTCCCGGGGCGCTCAGGCAACAGGATGGACATTTCGAAAGCGCGCGAGTCCTTCCCTGTAGCTCCGACGGATGCACCCCTGCATCCGACGGTTTCGAAATACCCATCCTCTCACCTGAGCTTCTCATCCACCCCTCCGAAGAACTAGTGCACCAGGAAGCGGATTAATCAGAGGTTCCTTAGCACTTCGCAGCTTAACAACTTAACGCGCTGAGGCTGTCGGGAGTTTAGGAATTCCCAAATGCGAGGCGTTGGGGTGGAAGAGTAAGGGAAAATGGCTGGGGCGGTAGGATTCGAACCTACGCATGACGGGATCAAAACCCGCTGCCTTACCGCTTGGCTACGCCCCAGTTACAGGACTGTGAATCATGGATTCACGGTTTGAAAATGGTAGCAAGGGGGAGACTTGAACTCCCGACCTCAGCATTATGAGTGCTGCGCTCTAACCAGCTGAGCTACCTTGCCACTGTTGCTCGATAATTTTGCCCGTGGGCCTTACCGAGGGCGCGCATTATCGGGCGCCGGGGCGGGGCTGTCAACCCCTGTTTTCGCTGTCTTTTCAGTAAGTTAGAGAAACTCTGATAAATTCGCGTGCGCGCTGCAGTCGGCTCTGGTCTTTAAGCCACTTTCCCGCCAGGAGGTGAATTAATCAGAGGTTCCTTGATCCGAGTGTCTGCGCTGGCCTTTGCCCACAGCGGCTAACAGGGAGCCACAGGCTACCGCAGCCGCGCCCAGCCAGCTGATCCAGTTTAGCGGCTCCACTTCGATATAGCCCGGCCAGAGGGCGCCTATCAATGCTGCCAGCGCCAGGGTGATCAGCGGGACCAGAGCCAGTGTTGCGCTCACGCGGGATGCTTCCCAGTTGGCCAGTGCCTTGCTGAAGGCGCCGTAGGCGATCAGGGTGTTGGCGGTGAGAAATACCAGCAGTGCCCATTCGAGCCCGTTCAGACGGGAGACGCTGAGGGGATCGGCCATCGGCAGAAAGCAGAGTGTGCCGGTAATGTAAATCAGCACCAGCAGGTTCTGCGAGGCGGCGTGACGCAGTATTTTCTTTTGGTTATACCCATATACCGCCCAGCCAATGGCTGCGACAACGATAAACCCCAGCCCCAGCAGATAGTCTCCGCCGGCACCGCTAAGCAGCTGCGGCAGCCGCTGATTAAAGAAAAGCGGCAGGCCGGCGGCCACCATGATCACGCCCAGCCACTGGCGAGGGGAAAAGTTTTCGCCGAGCCACAGTACGCTTGAAACCAGCAGCATTAGCGGCGCCAGCTGGATCACTATCTGCGATGCTCCGGCGGTGATGTAGTTGAGCCCGGTGGCGTAGGTCAGGTAGTTGGTGAGCAGGCCGCCGACGGCCAGGAGTGTAAAAGGCAGCAGGGCGCTTCCAAACAGCTGGCGCAGGTTCAGTCTGCGCGACCAGCCGTAGTAACCACCCGCCAGTAAGGCGGCGCCCACGAAACGGTACCAGGTGGCGGTGGTGGCGGAGATGGTGTCTAGCAGGCCTTTGAGGGCAATGGGCAGCAGCCCCCACATGAATGCGGTGATCAGAGCCAGAGGCAGGCCGATTTTCCAGTTGGATTGATGCATTGTAATTCCGCGAAAGCTTGTGGGTGCGGACAGGAGGGACAGCTGGTTGCTGGTCTGCGCCGCCCCTGCAGGGATTGTAGTCGGTGCAGGAACGGCGCTCGCGGCGGACGGGGGTCAGACGTTAAAGCGGAAGTGGATAACGTCTCCATCCTGAACTAGGTATTCCTTGCCTTCCAGGCGCCACTTTCCGGCCTCTTTGGCACCGGCTTCGCCGTTGTGGGCCACGAAGTCGGCGTAGCTGATGACCTCGGCGCGGATAAAGCCTTTTTCGAAGTCCGTATGGATTTTACCTGCAGCCTGGGGCGCGGTAGCACCGACGGGAATGGTCCAGGCGCGGACTTCCTTGACGCCAGCGGTAAAGTAAGTGTGTAGGCCCAGGAGTTGGTAGCCGGCGCGGATAACACGGTTTAGGCCCGGCTCCTCCATGCCCAATTCTTCGAGGAACTCCTGTTTTTCTTCGTCGTCCAGCTCGGCAATTTCCGCTTCCAGCTTGTTGCAAATGGGTACCAGTACCGCATTTTCTTCCGCCGCAATGGCGGCTACCGCATCCAGGTGCGGGTTGTTTTCGAAGCCGTCTTCGTCCACGTTGGCGATGTACATGGTGGGCTTGACGGTGAGCAGGTTCAGTTCGCGCAGATTTGCCAGTTCTTCATCGGAAAGGCCGAAGGAGCGCAGTGGTTTGGCTTCATTCAGGTGAGGCTGGATTTTTTCCAGCAGCCCCTTCATCACAATGGCATGCTTGTCCTGTCCTTTCGCCGCGCGAGTGTAGCGCTGCAGGGCTTTTTCTACAGTTTCCAGGTCTGCCAGTGCCAGCTCCGTGTTGATGACTTCGATATCCGCAGCGGGGTGCACCTGGTTGGCCACGTGGATCACATTGTCGTCCTCGAAGCAGCGCACCACGTGGGCGATGGCATCCGTTTCGCGGATATTGGCCAGAAATTTGTTGCCGAGTCCTTCCCCTTTGGAGGCTCCGGCCACAAGGCCGGCGATATCGGTGAATTCCATCGTGGTTGGAAGCACCTTTTGCGGTTTCACGATTTCCGCCAGTTTGTCGAGCCGGGCGTCGGGTACTGGTACTACTCCGGCGTTGGGCTCAATGGTGCAGAAGGGGAAGTTTTCGGCGTCGATGCCCGCTTTGGTCAGGGCATTAAACAAGGTGGACTTGCCCACGTTGGGCAGTCCGACGATTCCGCAAGTGAATCCCATGGTCGATATTCCAGTGGTTTACGGGCGTTTGCCGGGGCCCGGTTTTTGTGTGTGCAGTGTTTTCATGGCCGCTTCCCAGTCGCCGGCGACGGCGGCTGGGATTATTTCCATAGCGCGCTCGATGGCTGTGGCCAGTTGTTCCTGTTCCACCCTGGGGGCGCGCGCGAGCACATAGTTGACCACTTCGCGGGCGCTGCCCGGGTGACCGATACCGAGACGCAGGCGCTTGAAGTCGCGGTTGTTGCCCAGGGCGGCGATGATGTCCCGCAGACCGTTGTGGCCGCCGTGTCCGCCGCCGGCTTTCAGCCGCGCGGTGCCCGGGGGCAGATCCAGTTCGTCGTGGGCCACGAGGATAGCCTGGGCGGGAATCTTAAAGAAATTTGCCAGCGGGCCGACGGACTGGCCGCTGCGATTCATATAGGTGGTGGGAATCAACAGGCGTACATCTTCACCGCCAATCCGCACCCGGCTGGTGAGGCCGTGGTATTTACTGTCTGGGGAGAGCTGGCCGCCGCAGTGGCGCGCCAGCTCGGCGACAAAGTCGGCACCGGCGTTGTGCCGCGTCCGGTCGTATTCCGGGCCGGGGTTGCCCAGCCCGACGATCAGTTGGATTGGCGTCTCCGGTGCCTTGGCCAAGGTACTGACCCTTACTCTTCGCCTTCGCCTTCGGCAGCTTCTGCTTCAGCTTCGACAGCGCCGCGCGGCTTGTGCACGGAAGCGACAACCAGATCGTGGTCCGGGCCGTGGCTCAGGTCTACGGACTCGGTACCTTCCGGCAGTTTGATGTCGGAGATGTGCAATACGCCGTCGATATCCAGATCGGCCAGATCAACTTCGATAAATTCCGGCAGTTTGGAAGCGGGGGCGCTGATATCCAGTTCGGTCAGGGTGTGGGAGACGATTCCGCCAGCCTTGACGCCCTTGCAGGTATCTTCGTTCAGGAAGTGCAGTGGCACCTTGAGGTGTACCTTGGTGTTGGCGGATACGCGCTGGAAATCCACGTGCAGCAGTATCGGCTTGGCCGGGTGGCGCTGCAGGTCGCGCAGGATGACTTTTTCCTCTTTTCCGTCGATGTCCAGGGACAGGACTGAGGAGAAGAAGGCTTCGTTTTCCTGGGCTTTGAGCAGGTCTTTTTGCAGTACGGAGATGGATTGCGGCTCGGCCTCGCCGCCGTAGACGATGCCGGGTACACGGCCTTCCAGGCGACGCAGGCGGCGGCTCGCACCTTTCCCTTCGTCGCTGCGGACGCTGGCGTTCAGTTTGATATCAGACATGGGATAAACCTCGGGTTGTCTGTTCAGGACAACCTGCGACCGGGCTGTCCTGACGTTGCTGTAGATCGGATTGTGCCAATCCAATAGTAAACGCCCGGCAGTGCTGCCGGGCGGGCGCGTATTCTACGGGATGTGCTGATTCCGCGCCAGTGGGGCGCGGGGGAAATTTGGGGCGAGGGTTCGCCCCGGGGGCGTCAGCGGAACATTGCCGACAGGGATTCCTCGTTGCTGATGCGGCGCACTGCCTCCGCCAGCATTGCGGACAGGGTCAGCTGGCGGATGCGAGGGCAGCGCTCCTGCTTGTCGCCAAGCGGAATGGAGTCGGTGACGACCAGCTCATCCAGGACCGAGTTGTTTAGGTTGTCGATGGCTGCGCCGGACAGGACCGGGTGGGTGCAGTAGGCGATAACCTTCTTGGCGCCGTGGTCCTTCAAGGCCTTGGCTGCGTTGCACAGGGTTCCGGCGGTGTCGACCATATCGTCCACCAGCAGACAGGTGCGGTCTTTGATTTCTCCGATAATGTTCATTACCTCGGCCACGTTGGCGGTGGGGCGGCGTTTATCGATAATCGCCAGGTCGCATTCCAGGCTCTTGGCCACTGCGCGGGCGCGGACCACGCCGCCGATATCCGGAGAAACCACGGTCAGATTCTCGTGGTTCTGGCGCTCGATGTCGTCCAGCAGTACGGATGAGCCGTAGACGTTGTCCACCGGGACATCAAAGAAGCCCTGAATCTGTTCCGCGTGCAGGTCGACGGTCAGTACCCGGTCAATGCCTACGCTGACCATCATGTCGGCGACGACTTTGGCGGAAATGGGCACCCGCTGGGAGCGCACGCGGCGGTCCTGGCGCGCATAGCCGAAATAGGGTACCACCGCAGTGATGCGGCCCGCGGATGCGCGGCGCAGGGCGTCCACCAGCAGTATCAGCTCCATCAGGTTGCGGTTGGTGGGCTGACAGGTGGACTGCACTACAAAGACGTCGCGGCCGCGCACGTTATCGGTGATCTCCACGGCGATCTCGCCGTCGGAGAAGCGCTTGACGGTCGCTTCTCCCATGGGAATTGCCATATGGTCGACAATTTTCTGTGCCAGTTCCGGGTTCGCATTGCCGGTAAAGACCATTAAGTCAGCCACTGAGAGTTCCTTTGGTTTTGTCTGGAAGTGAAATGCGGTGCGGATACCTGTAAGGGGTGGGTATCTGTGCTGTGCAGGAGTGATCCACAAGTGCGAGCGGAATCGGAATAGGGTTCAGCGTTCATCGCGATCGCGGGTCGCTCCCACAGGGAATTCGTCAGTTGGGGAATGGCCGGGACTCGGAGGGAGCTCAGTCTTTTGGACTCGCAGCCTCAGTGGCTTGCGGCTCGAACCGGTTGCGCCCGGCGGCTTCATTCGGGCATCGCTCCGCCCGAAAAAAATGGCTGGGGCGGTAGGATTCGAACCTACGCATGACGGGATCAAAACCCGCTGCCTTACCGCTTGGCTACGCCCCAGTGTATTTTGCGTCTCAAGTGGTGGACGCTATCTTCGCGAGTTGCCGGTGGGTGGGAGACACCTGTACGCCGCTGGCGACAAAGCCGCTCCATTTTCCCGGTAGCTCGGCGAACACTTCTGTCGCCGACTGTTTGGACTCAAACACCCCGAATACGCAGGCGCCGGTGCCGGTCAGTTGCACTTTGGCGAACTGCTGCAACCATTCTCTGGCCTCCCGCACTTGCGGGTAGAGTGTTTCGACCAGTGCCTGGCAGTCGTTGCCGGAGTGCCGCTCCAGCCACTGGCTGTTCAGGTCCCCCTCACGAAGGTGCGCTAATTTAATGGCGGGCGAATCTCTTGTCAAACGCGGGTCACTGAAAATCGCGGCGGTGCTCACCTGACAGTCCGGCATCAATACCAGATAGTGGCGGGTTTCGGTGGTCGCCGGGGTCAGTATTTCACCTATGCCTTCCGCCCAGGCGGTACGCCCTCGCACGAACACGGGCACGTCAGCACCCAGTTGCCGGCCCAGCGTCGCCAGTTGCTCGAGCGTCAGCCCGCAGTCCCACAGATGATTGAGACCCAGTAGCGCTGTGGCTGCGTCGGAGCTGCCGCCGCCGATACCGCCGCCCTGGGGCAAATTTTTCTGCAGGCGGATATGTGCGCCTTTGTCGCAACCAGTTGCCTGCTGCAACAGCTGCGCGGCACGGAAAATTAAATTGTCCTGTAGGGGAATATCCAGGCCGTCGCATTCGACACTGACCGCTTTGTGATTGCGGCGTTCGAACTCGAGTACGTCGCCGAAGTCAAGGAGCTGAAAGAGTGTCTGTAGCTGGTGGTAGCCGTCCGCGCGGCGGCCGAGAATGCGCAGGAACAGGTTGAGTTTGGCGGGAGCGGGAAGCTGCATAATTTCTGATAAACGATGAATGATGAAAGCCGAATCATAACGCTATGACCGGCTTTCATCATTTCGTATCAGAACAGCCACTCCTTGATAATCAGCTTGACTGTCACCGGTCCGGCGGCGCCTTGTGTGGACGCATTGATGCGCGTCGGTAGTACATAGGCCCCGCGGTTCTGGTAGTCACTGAAGATCAGTTGCCAGCCGGCTTGTTGCAAACTTTGCAGTTGTCCCTGGGCATTGCGCTGCTGCTGACTGGCAGGGCCGGGTGCGGCGAGGCCGCGAACCCAGTAAAACATTTCGTTGACCGGCAGTGGCCAGCCCAGAGTTTGCGTTGTGAGCTCTTCCGCGTTGCGCGCTTCCATTGGGGGATCTCCGCCGCGCTGTAAACGGATACCGGCGGGGGAGCCGGTAATCACGGTACTGCCGGCGCCCAGCGGTCCGCTGAGGTGAATGCGGTAATCGCTCGCGGCCTGTTGTTGCCAGGTCAGGTTGGCGCTGCCGTTTTCATTGGGGGAGCGCACACCCAGCTTGCCTTTGATGGTCCAGTGCTGCAGTTGCGCCGCCGGGGAAGCGGCCGGGGCGGGTATTTGCGGCGGTTGCGGGCGCTGGCCGGCGCAGGCGCCGAGCAGTAGTGCGGTCAGGATCAGGACCAGTTGTGCGGAGGCTCCGCTCACCGCGCGCGCAACGCACTTTCCGTGTTTCGAACTCCGGCGTTCCGGGTTCGTCTGTTCAGGATTCCGATGCATGTTGTTCCAAAGACTCGTTGATTTGCAGGCGTTTCATTGCCGCCGGGATGATCTTGCTCTGCGGGTTGATTTGCAGTCCCTGTTGCCAGATTTCCATGGCCCGTTCGCGGTTGCCTTGCACCCAGAGTACTTCGCCGAGGTGGGCGGCAATTTCGTGATTGGGCATTTTCTCCATAGCGTCTTGTAAGTATTTCACTGCTTCGCTGTGGTTGCCGAGACGGTACTGTATCCAGCCCATGCTGTCGATGATGGATGCATCGTCCGGGCGCAGCTCTAGCGCCTTGCTGATCAGGGCGAGCGCTTCATCCAGGCGGTCTTCATCTTCAGACAGCTTGTATCCCAGTGCATTGAGCACAGTGGCGTTGTCTGGGTCGCGCTCCAGTAGCTGCCGCATGCCCCGCTCAAAGGCAGTGACATTGCCCAGTTGTTCGTTGAGTAGTGCCTGGACATAGAGCAGTCGGCCGCTGTCGCTGTGTTTTTCCAGTGCGCGGTCGGCGAGTTTCAGTGCTTGCTGGTACTCCTCGTGTTTGCTGAGCAGCTGGACTTCCATCAGGTAAAAGTGTTCCGACTGATCCGGGTGGCGCCGGCGTAATTCCGTGAACCAGTCGCGGTTGTGTTGTAGCTCGCCCGCACTGGCGAGCAGGCGAGTGCCTCGGGAGATGGCTTCGACATAGTCGTTGCCGGGCTGTACTTGGCGGTAGTGAGTGATGGCTGTGGAGGCGTCGTTTTTATCTTCGGCAATACTGCCGAGATAGAAGTGCGCGGCGGATTCATGCTGTCTCAACACCAGCAGGCGTTCAAACAGCGGTTTGGCCGCGTCCAGGTCGCCGGTCTCGTAGCGAATCAGCGCCAGGGATAGGATCATATTGCCGTCATTCGGGTGCAGCTTGACTAGCTCCGCAAACTGCTCTTTGGCCAGGGATAGGTCTTCGCGGATCAGTAATCGCGCGTACTGCAGACGCAGGCGGCTCTCCCGCGGATAGATGCTCACCAGTTTTTCCAGCAGCTGGACGGCCTCTGTACGTTCGCCTTGGTCGACAAGCAGATGCGTCTCCAACAGCAGGGCGTCCAGCAAATCAGGGTCCTGTTCCTGAACTTGTCGAACGATCGCCAGCGCCTGAGGGTATTGCTCTGTGGCCCGCAGCATCATTGCATGGGCCAGGGCGGCCTCGTTGTTGTCGGGGTATTGCTGTGCCATGCGCCGAAATTCCGGCAGTAACTTTTCTGCAATGGTGCGATTGTTGACGGCGGTGGCAGCCAGGGATTGCAGTGGTGCGTCGCCGCCCAGAGCCAGCGCCTTTTCCGCGTGTGTCAGGGCGGTGTCCAGTTCTCCCGCCAGGGTCAGTTCCGCGGTGGCGGCCAGCTGGGCCTCGGCGTTTTCCGGCTCCAGTTCCGCCCACAACTGCGCCGACCGCAGCGCCATGCGGCGCGCGTTCAGAAACCGCGCTATGCGGGTTGCGCGGGCGGCCACTCCGGGGTCCCGTGTCTGTGCCGCCTGCCGGTAGTAGTTCAGCAATGCGACGTCGTAGTGTTCGCGATTGCCGGCCACTTCGGCTACGAGCAGGGTATAGAACGTATCAATAGGGAAGGGGCGCGCGGCGATTTCCCCTCCGCCGGAGACCGCCATTCGGGATTGTGGCGTCTCTTTGGGGTCGGGGGCCGCTCCCTGCTGGGTACAGGCAGGGAGCAGGTACAGGATCACCGCAAGCAATGAAGCCGGCAGACGGAAAAACTGCATGAGGGGAATCGGGTGAGCTGCTGGAAGCATAGGGGCGAATCCGTGCGTTGGCGCCGCGTGGCAGCCGGCGTGGTTTATGCGTTGACCGCCGTATAATTCTAGCCGCGATTCGCGTATTGGGGCGTTCGGGGCCCGCCTTTCTTAGAGTATCTTACTGCCCGGCGACCGCCCATCGCTTGCAAGTGGCCCTGTCCCCCGGGAAAATGCGCTCCCGACGCCGTACCTCCAGATTTAACACCGACAGATATCTATGCCAATCCTCGTTCTGGGAATCAATCACGACAGCGCGCCAATCGAGGTGCGCGAGCGGGTGGCCTTCGCCCCCGAGCTGGTCCCCGGAGCGCTGGCGGCTGCGCGCAAGGCGCTGGATTGCAAGGAGCTGGCGATACTTTCCACCTGTAACCGGACAGAGATATACGGCCAGCTCGAGCCCGGTCGGTTGCTGGAGTGGCTGGCCGATTACCACCAGGTTGACCTACAGCAGCTGGAGAAATCCTGCTACTGCTACACGGGCGAATCCGCTGTGCGGCATATGATGCGGGTGGCCTGCGGTTTGGACTCACTGGTGCTCGGGGAGCCGCAGATTCTCGGCCAAATCAAGTCCGCCTACGCAGTGGCGCGCGATAGCGGCAGTGTGGGCAGCCTGCTCCACAGCACTTTCCAGCAAGTGTTTGCGGTGGCGAAAAAAGTGCGGACCGAGACCGCCATCGGCGAAAACCCGGTGTCCGTGGCCTATGCCGCTGTTTCTTTGGCCTCGCGTATCTTTACGGATTTGAGCCAGCAGAAAGCGCTGTTGATCGGCGCTGGTGAGACTATTGAGCTGGTGGCGCGCCACCTCTTGGAGCAGGGCGTCAATCAACTGATCGTCGCCAACCGCACCCTGAGCCGGGCGCAACAGTTGGCGGATAATCTCGATGCCGAGGCGATATTGCTGGCGGATATTCCGCAGCACCTGCCGCGGGCGGATATTGTGATCAGCTCCACCGCCAGCCAGTTGCCAATTCTCGGCAAGGGCGCGGTGGAAACGGCCCTGAAGAAGCGCCGCCATCGGCCGGTATTTATGGTGGATATCGCCGTGCCGCGGGACATCGAACCCCAGGTGGGTCAGCTGGATGATGTTTACCTCTACACAGTGGATGATCTGCGCGGTGTAATCGATGAAGGTAAACGCTCGCGGGAAAAGGCTGCAGAGGCTGCGCACACTATTGTTGACTCGGCCGCGGCCGAATTTATGCGTCAGTACCGCGCCCTGGGCGCGGTGGACAGCATCCGCAGTTATCGCCGCCGCGCCCAGGAGATTGGCAGTGCGGAGCTGGAGCGGGCGCTGGCACAGCTGGAAAAGGGCGGAGACCCGCGGCGGCTTCTGGAGCAACTGACCCGTTCCCTGACCAACAAACTGATTCACGCTCCCACAGTCAGCCTCAAACGCGCCACTGCCGAGGGCGATCTGGAGCGGCTGCGTGTCGTGCGGGAGGTAATCGGCCTGGACCCCTCGCCCAATGCCGAATTAGAGAAGAAAGACGGATGAAAGACTCGCTGTTAACCAAACTCGATCATCTGGTGGAACGCCACGAGGAGGTCTCCGCGCTGCTTGGTGACGCCGGTGTAATTTCCGACCAAGAGCAGTTTCGCGACCTGTCCCGGGAATACGCCGAACTGGAAGATGTGGTCAAGTGCTACCGCCGCTACAAGCAACTGCAGGAGGATATGGCGGCGGCGCGGGAAATGCTGCAGGAAAATGATCCAGAGATGCGGGCGATGGCCGAGGAGGAGTTGCGGGACGCCGAGGTGCAGCTGGAGCCGCTGGAGAGGGAGTTGCAGACGCTGTTACTGCCCAAAGACCCCAATGACCGCAAGAATGTCTTCCTGGAGATCCGCGCCGGTACAGGCGGCGATGAGGCCGCCATTTTCTCTGGCGATCTATTCCGCATGTATTCCCGCTATGCCGAGCGCCAGGGGTGGAGAATCGAAATAATCAGTGAAAATCCCGGCGAACACGGTGGTTACAAGGAGATTATTACCCGCGTGATCGGCGAGGGCGTCTACGGCAAACTGAAATTTGAGTCCGGGGCGCACCGGGTGCAGCGGGTGCCGGAGACGGAATCCCAGGGCCGCATTCACACCTCCGCCTGTACCGTGGCGGTGATGCCGGAGCCGGATGAGCGGGATGTGATCGAGATCAACAAGGCGGATTTGCGCGTGGATACCTTCCGCGCTTCCGGCGCTGGCGGCCAGCATGTGAACAAGACTGATTCGGCCGTGCGTCTCACCCACATCCCCACTGGTATTGTGGTGGAGTGTCAGGACGAGCGCTCCCAGCACAAGAATCGCGCCAAGGCCATGGCGCTGCTGCAGGCCAAGCTTTCCAGCGAGCAGGAGGCCGCGGCGGCCAAGGAAATCTCCGATGCGCGCCGGGATCTGGTGGGCAGTGGCGACCGGTCCGAGCGTATTCGCACCTACAACTTTCCCCAGGGGCGCGTCACCGATCACCGCATCGGTCTGACACTGTACAAGCTCGACGAGATCATGCAGGGGGCACTCGAAGAGGTCATCGAGCCGTTGCGCACCGAGTACCAGGCGGATCAATTGGCTGCGCTCGGCCAGTGACGGGCCGGGTGCAGATTTGCAATGAGTACGGTGAAAGAAACGCTGTCCCGCTGTAGAGAATTGGCGGACAGCGACAGCGCCCGCCTGGATACAGAGGTGCTCCTCGGCTATGTGCTCGGCCGCCCGCGCACCTGGCTTTACACCTGGCCGGAATATCAGCTCACGCCGAGCGAGCAGAGACAGTTCGAGCGCCTGTTCGAGCGGCGTAAAAAAGGCGAACCGGTCGCATACCTGACGGGAGAGCGGGAGTTTTGGTCGCTGTCGCTGAAAGTCAACGCTTCCACTTTAATCCCGCGCCCGGAAACCGAGCTGCTGGTGGAAATCGCTCTGCAGCTGTGTCCGCAAACGCAATTGCGGGCTCTGGATTTGGGCACCGGCAGCGGCGCCATCGCCCTGGCGCTGGCCGCGGAAAAACCGGGATGGACGATTGTTGCCGCGGAGAAATCCGCCGATGCGCTGGCGCTCGCGCAAGAAAATCGCAAGGCACTTGGTTTTGGCAATGTGGAGCTGGTGCAGAGCGATTGGTTTGCCGAGATTCCGCAGCGGGAATTTGACCTGATTGTCAGCAACCCGCCCTATATCGATGCCGCCGACCCGCACTTGTCGGAAGGCGACGTCCGTTTTGAGCCGCGCTCCGCTCTGGTGGCGGAGGGCGAAGGACTGGCGGATATCGCGGCGATAGCGCGGCACAGTGGCGAATACCTCGAGCCCGGAGGCTGGCTGATGGTGGAGCACGGCTGGCAGCAGGCGGCGGCGGTGCGCGAACTGTTTGCCGATGCGGGCTTGCACGGGGTAGAGAGTCGCAAAGATTATTCCGGTTGGGAGCGCGTGACGCTGGGGCGGAAGTAATATCCGAAGCTGCTCCCTGCCATTGGGCGCCGCTTCACCGGTTGCCGTGGCTGGGACTTTTTATCGCAAAGGAACCTCTGATTAATTCGCGTGAACACTATGGTGGCTTCCGGGGGGCAGGCAATAGGACGGATATTTCTAAAACGCACGAGTATTTCCCTGTAGCTCCGTCGGTTACATCCCTGTATCCGACGGTTTCGAAATGTCCGTCCTATCGCCTGAGCTTCATATCCGCCCCTGAGAACTTCTGCCACCAGAAAGTGATTTAATCAGAGGTTCCCTAAAAAAACTGGAGGGGAGCACCCGTGCACGACCATGTCCATCATCGCCGCGGCAGTGGCCATTTGCGCCCGCTGGTGTGGGGCTTGGTGATTACCTTTGTTTTTGCGCTGGTCGAAGCCGTTGGTGGCTGGCTGTCCGGCTCCCTGGCCCTGCTCGGCGATGCCGGGCATATGGCCACGGACTCGCTGTCGCTGGGCCTGGGTGCGGTGGCGGCGCTGCTGGCACAGCGGCCGGCGGATCGCGCTATGTCTTTTGGCTGGGGCCGGGCGGAGGTGCTGGCGGCCATCGTCAACGCGGTATTTATGATTCTGATTGTGATCGGCATCTGCGTTGCGGCTGTCGGCCGACTGCGTAATCCGCAGCCGGTGGCGGGCGGTACGGTAATGCTGATCGCCCTAATCGGTCTGGCGGTCAACCTGCTGGTTGCCTGGACTTTGCACCGCGGGGAACAGACGCTGAATATCCGCGGCGCCCTGCTGCATGTGATGGGGGATCTGCTCGGCTCAGTGGCGGCACTGATTTCCGGTGCGGTGATCTATTTCACCGGCTGGACACCAGTCGATCCGTTGCTGTCGCTGCTGATTTGCCTGTTGATTCTCTTCTCGAGCCTGCGTCTGCTGCGCGATGCGGTGGATGTGCTGATGGAGCGGGTACCGCGCGAGCTGAGCCTGCCGGTGGTAAGCGACACCATGGTGGATGTGGACGGGGTGCGCTCGGTGCACGATCTGCATATCTGGCGTCTGGATTCCAGCACCATCTCACTGTCTGCACATATCGTTGTCGATGATCTGCGGGCTTGGCCGGCGGTGTTGGAGCGGTTGCGGGAGACGCTGATTGTGCGTTTTGACATAGAGCACATCACGCTGCAACCGGAGCCGATCCACCCTTGACCTGACTTCACGCGGGGCCCCTATGCGGCGGCCCCTAATCATCGTCGCTTTCTTCTGCGGGAGGCTGACTCTCTGTGTCTGTAGCCGGTGTCGCTGCCTCGTGCGGCGCTCCGACTTCCCCAGAGCCTGCCGACTCCTCCACAGCCTGCTCGCTGTCTGCGGTGACTTCTTCCGGTGGACTGATCTGCTCCTCCGGCGCCTGTATCCCGATGTGGTAGGCGGCAAAGCCCGGCTGCACCACTTGGTTCATGGCCATGCCGAGAATGCGGCCGTTGTACTCGGAGCGGATTTCCGTGCGCACATTGGTGATCGGGTTGGTGACGGTGCCGAGCAGGTCGCCTTTGCGCACGAACTGCCCCAGTTGCACTTCGCTAAAGATAATCCCCCCAGTGGTGGCCCGCTGCCATGTGGAGTTGTAGTAGACCGGCTCCGGATCGCCCCAGAGGCGGAACTTGGCCACCATGCCCAGCTGGTTCAGCAGGGTGCGGATGCCCTTGACGCTGTGACTGACCGAGCGCTCGTCCAGCACCATGGGCGCGCCCGCTTCCAGGGTTACCGCGGGGATACCCGCCTCCACGGCGGCGCGGCGCAATGTGCCCTTGGCGCCGGTGCTGTGCAATACCACTGTGGAGCCAAAGCCCTTGGTCAGCTTGACCACCTTGGGGTTTTGTAAGTCGCCGCGCAGCTGTGGCAGGTTGGTGCGGTAAAAGGAGCCGGTGTGCAAATCGACCACGGCGTTGCAGTGGCTGATAACCTCGTGAAAAAACGAGTAGGCGATGCGCGAGGCCGAAGAGCCGTTGGGGTCGCCGGGGAAATGCCGGTTCAGGTCGCGGCGGTCGGTCAGATAGCGGGAACCGCGGTGGAAGCCCTGCAAATTGACGATGGGCACGCCGATCACCGCGCCGCTCATTGTATTCGCGTCCAGGTTGTACATCACCCGTCGCACCGTCTCTATGCCGTTCAGCTCGTCACCGTGCACGGCTGCGGTCAGGCACAGAGTGGGGCCCGGCTTGGCGCCTTTGACTACCAGTACCGGTGTCGGGCTGTAGACGCCTTCAAAATGCTGCGAGGGGGACCAGGCGAGGCGGGTGGCGGTAGCCGGCGGCACCTCGGCGCCAAGCAGGCGCAGTGGCCGGTTCTGCTCCTCTGGAGCGGGGGGTGAATCCGGTTGCGGTGCCGCGCGCTTTTCTCCGCTCGCGGTGCTGCTCTCCGGCGGTTGGGGTGTTTCCTCAGCCGCTGTTGGCACTTCCAGCTCTTCGATGGGCTGATCCAGTTGCAGGTTCTCCGCCTGGGGTAGCGGGGCTTCGTCGGGCTGTTGCGCCAGGGGCTCGGCTTCCTCCCCCTGTCCCTCCGCGCGCGGCTGGTCTGCCTGCAACTCCTCCGCTTGAGATGGCGCGGTGGTCTGGTTTTCCTCTGTCTCGGTGAAGCTGTAGCCCTGCGCGGATACGAGCATCAGGGTCAGGGAAAGGGCGCGATACGCTGAGCGCAACGGCGGGCGCAATGACATGTAATAACTCCGATAAAACCTGGTCGGTAATGGCAGGGTGCCACCCGATGCCCGACTTGGAGCGCGATTATAGCGAATGTGTTCCCGCCGAAGAGTGATCTACTCGCGCTCGGTTTTGTCGTATCAGCTTGCCGCTACTGTGCCACAGGCGGAGCCCGAGCAGAATCGAAGCCGTGCCCAGGCCCACGCAGATGCCCGTCCAGTAGCCGTAAACCCCCCAGAGATTCTCTCCCAGCCAGTAGGCGGCAGTGAGGCCCACCAGCCAATAGGAAAAGAGTTGCACATACATGGGGACACGGGTATCGCGGTAGCCGCGCAGCGCGCCCCAGGCCATGGCCTGGGCTACGTCCACCAGTTGGAAGGCCGCGCACAGCAGCAGCAGATTGGCGGCCACGGCAATGATGTCCTCATTGCTCGTATAGGCGAGCACAAACAGATAGCGCAGGGAAATCAGCAGTGCACCGGTGGCCAGGGCGTACACCAAGCCGCAACCTACCCCCACGACACTGGCGAAACGGGCCCGTCGCGGGCGCCCCTGGCCCAAGAGCTGGGCGACGCGGATGGACAGTGCTTGGGCCAGAGCCAGCGCCACCAGGTAGAAGATGGAGCCAATATTCAGGCTGATTTGGTGCGCGGCAACGATGGTGGCGCCGTAGGAGGCCAGAAGAACGGTCAGACTGGCGAAGAAGGTTACTTCGCTGGCGGCGCCGATACAGATAGGCAACCCCACCGCCAGCAGGTGGCGCTGAGTCGGCCAGTGGGGGCGGGTTGGCAAAGTGCTGAGCTTGAGCCCCCGGTATACCGGATCGCTGCCCGCGTGCCAGAAGAGAGCGCCGGCGATGGCCCAGCTCACCAGAGCCGTCGCCCATCCGCAGCCGGCACCGCCCATGGCGGGAATGGGGCCAGCGCCGAAGACGAAGAGCATGTCCAGCGGAATATTCAGCAGTGCGGCGGCCAGGTAGATGCGCATAACCGGGCGTACCTGGCCCATGCCCTCGCAGTAGCCGCGGGCGGCCGTGCCCAATGCAAAAGGCAGAGTGCCGGTGGCGAGTGCCAGCAGATATTGCTGCATGACGTGTCGCACGGGTTCTTCCGTGTCTATCCACTGGCTCCACACTGGCACTGCCAGCAGTGCGCCCACGATGATGAGGCCGCCGATCATGGCGATCCACAGCGCTTGCTGGAATTGCCGCGCGCAGCCCGCTTCATCCCGGCTGCCGCGCAGGTGTGCCACGATTGGCGATACCGCTGCCAGAAGGCCCAGTAATGTCACAGCGCACACTGCCCAGATGCTCGATCCCAGGGCCAGTCCGGCCAGATCCACCTCGCCGGCGCGACCAGCGACTATGGTGTCTGTTACACCCATACTCACCACGGCCAGGTTGCTCACCACCAGAGGGCCGCCGAGGGTGGTCAGGTGTTGGAGTTCAGTGGCGGCGGCGCGCCGGTAGAATCTGGGCATAGGGGATGTGTAACAGCTGGGGAAGCGCGCCGAGCGACGGGGATCAACGCAAACAAAGAGGCGGAATTATGGCGGGCGTACCGGGCGTGTTCAATTGGCTATACGGAATTTTTTTGCGCTGTCTGCAGCGACTTGACTGGCTGGGCCCCCTTG
Source organism: Microbulbifer thermotolerans (assembly GCF_001617625.1). Taxonomy (NCBI): domain Bacteria; kingdom Pseudomonadati; phylum Pseudomonadota; class Gammaproteobacteria; order Cellvibrionales; family Microbulbiferaceae; genus Microbulbifer; species Microbulbifer thermotolerans. The sequence goes on from NZ_CP014864.1 coordinate 1,178,321, forward strand.
TTTTGCGCATCTACCTGGCGCCGATCTTTATCCTGTCCGGCATGAATAAAGTCAGCCACATCGGTGATGTGGCTGCCTGGTTTGGCAACCCCGACTGGGGGTTGGGGTTGCCGGCACCAGTGCTGATGGCGTGGGTGGCGGCATTAACGGAGCTCATTGGCGGTATCGCGTTGCTCGCTGGGTTGGGGGTACGCCTGGTGGCGCTGCCCCTGTTGATCGTGATGGCGGTGGCCGCCGTCACCGCCCACTGGCAGTACGGTTGGTCCGCGCTGCCGGATAAGACACTGGTGATGCCGTGGGAGTGGCGACGGGATCTGATCGAAGCGGCGGCGGTGCGCAAGGAGAAGGCGGTGGCACTGTTGAAGGCCTATGGCGACTATGAGTGGTTAACGGCGGCGGGCAACTTCACTGTATTGAAAAACGGCATTGAATTTGCCGCCACCTATTTCATCATGCTGCTATCGCTGCTGTTTACTGGCGCGGGTCGCTACGCCAGCCTGGACTACTGGGTCAGCCGCCGCAGCGGCGGTAGAGAAAGCCGGGATCCATAAGTGGTATACTCGCCGATCAACGTACGCCCTTCGCGGCGTTCAAATTCGCATCCCGTGGATTTGTCACCATCTGAGCGAGTATTTCACTTGATAGGAAAGCTGTTTCGCCGATCCGCGTCACAAGACGAGGCTCAAAAACCGGAAAAAGCCCCCCGAGCCAAGCGCGACATGTCCGCCAAAGGGGCTGCGAGCGCTATGGACAAGTCCGCCAGCACGGACAAGAGCAGGCCCCGCCGCCGTGGCGGCAAGCGCGCCAAGAGCGGCGCCGGGCAGGGGCAGTCCTGGTCGCTGGACGATTTCAAAGTGCCGCAGCAGAAAGGCAAGGTGCGCTTCCACGATCTGGACCTGCCGTTGCCCTTGATGCACGCGATTCACGACCTGGGTTTTCAATATTGTTCGCCGATCCAGGGGCGCTCCCTGCCGCACACTCTCAATGGCCACGATCTTGTGGGCAAGGCGCAGACCGGTACCGGCAAGACGGCGGCCTTTCTGATCACCATTATCGACGATCTGCTCAAAAATCCCTTCGAGGGCGAGCGCTATGCCGGCGAGGCGCGGGCATTGATTATTGCGCCGACCCGCGAGCTGGTGATGCAGATTGCCGATGACGCCAAAGCGCTGTGCAAGTACACCGACTTGGAGATCCACACCCTGGTCGGCGGCATGGATTATCAGAAGCAGCAGCGCCGGCTGCACGAGCGTTTTGTGGATATTCTCGTCGCAACACCGGGGCGCTTGCTGGATTTTGCGGGCAACCGCGACTGTTACCTGGATCAGGTGGAAATACTGGTAATCGATGAGGCGGACCGCATGCTGGATATGGGGTTTATCCCCCAGGTGCGCCGCATAGTGCGCCAGACGCCGCGCAAGACCCACCGCCAGACTATGTTCTTTTCCGCCACTTTCACGCCGGAAGTGGACGCCCTGGTGGATCAGTGGACGGAAGATCCGGTAGTGGTGGAGATCCAGCCGGAGCGGGTGGCCACGGACACAGTGGAGCAGCGCGTCTACCTGGTCGCCAGCGAGGAAAAATATCCCCTCCTTTACAACATTCTGCAGAGCGACGAAGTGGACAGCCTGATTGTCTTCGCCAACCGCCGCGATCAGTGCCGCTGTCTGCACGAACACTTGATTGCCCACGGTATTTCCGCGGGACTCTTGTCCGGCGAGATCGCACAGAACAAGCGGGTGCGTACTCTGGAGGACTTCAAGTCCGGCAAGACCAAAGTACTGGTGGCCACAGACGTGGCCGGGCGCGGAATTCATATCGACGGTATCAGCCACGTGGTCAATTTCACCCTGCCGGAAGAACCGGAGGATTATGTCCACCGCATCGGCCGCACCGGCCGCGCCGGAAAAACCGGTACATCCATCAGCTTTGCCTGTGAAGACGACGCCATGCGCCTGGAGCCGATCGAGCAGTTGCTGGGCCAGAAGCTTAAATGTGAGGTGCCACCGGAAGCGCTGCTCGCCGCGCCGCCGGAGGTCGAGGTGCAGCGCAGAAGTGGTGATCGGGACGGCCGCGGCGGGCGCCGCGCCGGGCGGAGCCGCCCGCGGCGCTGATCCGATACCGCTGTGTCGGTTGGCGGCTGGGAATAATGCCGCTTTTGGAGGCTGCCGGGAAAGCCCGCTGTCTCCCCCGGTGATTAGTTCGCGCCGGGATCCCCTTCCTGCCGCAGGCGCTCTATCCACAGCGCCGTGCCGCCGGCCACAGCCGCCGGCATCACAAAAATATTTAGTACGGGTACCATCTTTGCCAGCATCACTGCGCCGCCGAAACTCAGGGTGGTGAGCTTGCGCCGCATCAACACGCGCTTCAGTTCGTCGAAGGGGCGCTGGTGGTTGTCGAGGGGGTAGTCCACGTATTGAATCGCCATGCACCAGGCGCCCCAGAGTGCGCCCAGCACCGCCGGCACGAAGACAGTCCAACTGGTGAAAAGCGCGATTAGCATGATCACCAGGCCCCAGCCGATAAAGTAGCGCAGCTTGCGCAGTTCGCGCCCCAGGGTTCGCAATATCATCCTGCCTAGAGGCTCTGGTGGCGGTCCTTTGCCGGTGAGTATTTCCTCAACTTTTTCCGCCAGAAAGCCGTTGAAAGGCGCTGCGATGATGTTGGTGATAATGCCGAACAGGTAGCCGTAGACGAAAAGGAAGAGCAGCAATACCGCCAGCGCGATAATCCAGGCCAGCCATTCGAACACATTGGCAGCCCAGGCGGCGCCCTTCGCCATAATCGATTCCCACCAAGACATGTTTTCAGTGTTCACTGGAGTGTGGGAAAGCAGGCTGGTGAGGTAATCCGTGAGACCGCTCAGCTGGGAGAGCATCACTGCACTGATGATGACAAACAGCACCAGGTTGATGGCCAGCGGGACGATAACGAAGGGGCGCAGTTCGCGCCGGGTCAGCAGGCGGGCGCCGCGCATCAGGGCGTCGACGCCGTGTACCGGGTTGGATGTCATGTCTTGTGCCCGGTCAGCTTTTTGCGCCGGCGGCTTTCAGAATGGCCGCGTACTCGGCGCTCTGGCGGTGTTCTTCAATGCGGGCCAGCAGAGATCTGCCATCCGGTCCGGGGCAGTTCAGGTCCAGGTCCCGGTCCTGGAACATACGCACGAAGGTTGCGAAATTTTCCGCCTTCATGCCCCGGTAGGCGCGGTCGAGTAGGTAGTAGTCGCGATTGATGCCTTCCGGTGCTTCACCAACCAGAAATCCGGCGATGCGCTCATCGTCAAACACTTCGCCGATGACTTTTTGCTTGTCTTTTCTCAGGCTCACAGACGCTTCCTTAAGGTAATTGCTAAGTAGGGGCCAAGGGCCGGCTCGCGGGCAATTGTACGCGCCGCGGCCCGGCCTGTCCTCCTACCAGCGCAGCGTCACTCCGCGAGGCCGAGTTCGGCGATGGATATTTCGCGCATTTTGAATTTTTGGATCTTGCCAGTCACGGTCATGGGGAAGCTGTCCGTGAATTTAAAGTAACGCGGTATTTTAAAGTGGGTAATCTTCCCCTTGCAGAATTCCCGCAACTCCTCTGCGGATACCGCGTCGGCATCGGTGCGCAGCTGTACCCAGGCCACCAGTTCCTCACCGTATTTCTTGTCCGGCACGCCGGTCACTTGTACATCGGCGATCGCCGGGTGCGTGAAGAGGAATTCCTCCACCTCCTTCGGGTAGATGTTCTCACCACCGCGGATCACCATGTCTTTGATGCGGCCGGCGATCTGGATGTAGCCGTCTTCATCCATGGTGGCCAGGTCGCCAGTGTGCATCCAGCCATCGTCGTCGATGGCGGCGCGGGTGGCTTCGTCGTTGTTCCAGTACCCGAGCATAACGCTGTAGCCGCGGGTGCAGAGTTCGCCGATGGCGCCGCGCGGCAGTGTCTCGCCGCTGGCGGGATCGATGATTTTTGATTCCAGATGCGGCTGGGTGCGACCGACAGTGGTTACGCGTTTATCGAAGGGATCGTCGGCAGCAGTCTGGGTTGAAACCGGGCTGGTCTCAGTCATTCCGTAGGCAATCTGCACTTCCCGCATATGCATTTTGTGGTTGACAGCCTTCATCACTTCTGCGGGACAGATGGAGCCGGCCATAATGCCTGTGCGCAGGGAGCTGAGGTCGTAGCTGGCGAAATTCGGGTGTTCCAGCTCCGCGATAAACATGGTCGGTACCCCGTACAGTGCGGTGGCACGCTCCTCCGCCACTGTTTCTAGGACCGCGCCCGGATCAAACCCTTCTCCCGGGTAAATTATGGTGGCGCCGTGGGTCAAGCATCCGAGGTTGCCCATCACCATGCCGAAGCAGTGATACAGCGGTACCGGAATCACCAGGCGATCCCGCTCCGTCAGTTTGATACTCTCGGCAACAAAGTAGCCGTTGTTGAGAATGTTGTGATGGGACAGGGTGGCTCCCTTGGGGAAACCGGTGGTGCCGGAGGTGTACTGAATATTGATCGGGTCGCGAAAGTGCAGTGATTGCTGCACCGCTTGCAGGTGCTTGGCGCCGACTTTTTCCGCTTCTTCGAGCAAGTCGTTCCAGCGCCACATGCCATCGTGTTTCCCTTCCGAGAGGTTGGCGACGATTTGCAGGTGCGGCAGCTTTGCGGCGGAAAGTTTTCCGCGGGGAGATGCCCGCAGTTCTGGTGCCAGTTCGTAGAGCATTTCAGTGTAGCTGGAGCTTTTGAAGCGCTCGGCAAGCACTAGCATGCGGGTCTGGGAGTGGTTGAGGGCGTATTCGAGTTCGTGCAGACGGTAGGATGGGTTGATATTGACCAGGATGGCGCCAATCTTGGCGGTGGCGAGCTGCAGCGTGACCCACTCGGCGCAGTTTGGAGACCAGATGCCCACTCGGTCCCCTTTGTTGATGCCGACGGCCAACAGCGCCCGGGCACAGATGTCCACCTGCTGCCGGAATTCCCGGTAAGTCCAGCGAATGCCTTGGTGGCGCACTACCAGAGCTTCGTTGTCGGGGAAGTCCCCGGCGATCTGGTCGAACTTGTCGCCAATGGTCATATTGATCAACGGCAGGTTGCTGTTGCCGCGGGTATAGCTGAGGAGCGTATCTGTCATCGCCGGTCTCTCGTTGTTGTTTTGCACTGTGTTGTCGTTATCGGATACTGCTCCTCAATTTATGAGTCTTTCGACGTATGTCTACTAGCCATTGGTCGAATAAGGGAGCCTCTGATTAATTCGCGTGAACACTATGGTAGCTCCCGGGGCGCTCAGGCAATAGGACGGGCATTTCAAAAACGCACGAGTACTTCCCTGTAGCTCCGACGGATACATCCCTGTATCCGACGGTTTCGAAATGCCCGTCCTATCACCTGAGCTTCACATCCGCCCCCGAAGCGCCTCTGCCGCCAGAAAGTAACTTAATCAGAGGTTCCTAAGTGCGGCTGTTACGAGTATCTAGCGGTGCGCTATTGTGGAGGGGCGGGGGGCAGGGGAGCGACTTCCGGCGCTCCCCTGGGATGAGGTCAGAGTAGAGCGTCGAGCTTTTCTTTGAGGATCTTGTTGATCATCTGCGGGTTGGCTTGCCCCTTGGAGGCTTTCATCACCTGGCCGACGAAGTAGCCCATCATTTTTGGCCGTTTGGATTCGTCGGCGTTGCGGTAATTTTCCACCTGGGTGCCGCTTGCGGCGAGAACCTGGTCCACCATTTGTTCAATGGCGCCGCTATCGGATACCTGTTTCAGCCCGCGTTTTTCGATGACCTGGTCCGCGCTGCCCTCACCCTTGGCCATGGCTTCGAACACCTGCTTGGCAATCTTGCTGGAAATGGTGTTGTCGGTGACGCGCTTGATCAGGCCGGCCAACTGCAGGGCGGAGACCGGGGACTGCTCGATGGAAAGCTCCTCGCGGTTCAGCAGTGCCGCCAGTTCACCCGTGATCCAGTTGGCGGCCAGTTTGGGCTCGCCGGATTCCTTTGCCGCAGCTTCGAAATAATCGGCCAGGGCCCGCTCCTGAGTCAGCAGGCTGGCGTCATAGGCGGACAGTTGATACTCGCTCTGGAAGCGGGCCAGTTTTGCGTCCGGCAGTTCCGGCAGTTCGCTGCGTATCTTTTCCACATAATCGTCGGTCAGTATGACCGGCAGCAGATCGGGGCAGGGAAAGTAGCGGTAGTCGTTGGCCACTTCTTTGCTGCGCATGGAGCGGGTTTCGTTTTTGTCCGAGTCGTAGAGGCGTGTCTCCTGAATTACCGTGCCGCCGTCCTCGAGAATGTCGATCTGACGTTCGGCTTCCACCTTGATGGCGCGCTCGACGAAACGGAAAGAGTTGATATTTTTCAGCTCTGTGCGGGTGCCGAGTTTTTCCTCGCCTTTCAGGCGCACTGATACGTTGGCGTCACAGCGCATGGAGCCCTGGGACATGTCTCCGTCGGAGATCCCCAGGTAGGTGACAATGCTGTGGATTTTCTTCAGGTAGGCGACCGCCTCGGCGGGGCTGCGCATATCCGGTTCGGAGACAATTTCAATCAGCGGTGTGCCGGCCCGGTTCAGGTCGATGCCACTCATGCCCTGGAAGTCTTCGTGCAGGGATTTGCCCGCATCTTCCTCCAGGTGGGCGTGGTGCAGGCGCACCTTTTTGCTGGTGCCGTCATCGAGATGGATCTCTATTTCTCCGGCGCCCACGATCGGCTCGGCCAGCTGCGTAGTCTGATAGCCTTTGGGCAAGTCCGGGTAAAAATAATTTTTGCGCTCAAACACTGAGCGTTTGCCGATTTCGGCGTTCATTGCCAGGCCAAACATTACCGCGTAGCGGAAGGCTTCCTCGTTGGGAACCGGCAAGGTGCCCGGCATTGCCAGATCGATGGCGCAAGCCTGAGTATTGGGTTCGGCGCCGAAGCGGGTGCTGGCACCGGAGAAAAGTTTCGATTTGGTGGACAGCTGGACGTGTACCTCCAGCCCGATCACGATTTCCCATTCCACGGTTTATTCTCCTGCGCTGCCAGCTGTTTCTATTGAGAATGCGCTCGCTGTGTGCCAATCGGTGACCTGTTGATACTGATGCGCGATGTTGAGCATGCGCGCCTCACAGAGGTAGTTGCCGATGATCTGCAGGCCCACCGGCAGATTGTTCACCAGTCCGCAGGGCAGGGACATGGCAGGCAGTCCCGCCAGGTTCGCGGCGATGGTGTAAATGTCCTCCAAATACATGGCTACCGGGTCTGCTTTTTTGGCGCCGATCGCGAACGCTGGGTTGGGCGATGTCGGCCCCATGATGACATCCACTTTTTCGAAAGCCTGTACAAAATCCTGCTTGATCAGGCGGCGCACCTGTTGCGCCTTGTTGTAATAGGCATCGTAATAGCCGGCGGACAGTGCGTAGGTGCCGACCAGAATGCGGCGCTGCACCTCCTCGCCGAAGCCCTCGCCGCGGGAGCGCATATAGAGATCGCGCAGATCTTTCGGGTCCGCGCAGCGGTAGCCGTAGCGCACGCCGTCGAAGCGGGATAAGTTGGCGGATGCCTCTGCCGGTGCGATTACGTAATAGGCTGGGACTGCCAGGTCGGTGTGCGGCAGGCTGATCTCAACCAGTTTGGCACCCAGCGCTTCGAACGCCTTCAGTGCGGTTTCCACCCGTGCGGCCACATCCGCATTCAGTCCTTCCCCGAAATACTCTTTCGGCACACCGATTTTTAAGTCCGCGATGGAGTCATTCAGGCTCCGCGTATAGTCCTCTGCCGGTCGGTTCAGGCTGGTGGAGTCCTTGCCGTCGTGGCCGGCCATGGCCGACAGAAGATAGGCGCAATCCTCGGCGTTGCGGGCGATGGGGCCGCCCTGGTCGAGGCTGGAAGCAAAGGCGATCATGCCCCAGCGGGACACGCGCCCGTAAGTGGGTTTGAGGCCGGTGGTGTTGGTCAGGGCCGCAGGCTGGCGGATGGAGCCGCCGGTGTCGGTTGCGGTGGCACCGGGGACCAGCTGCGCAGCCACCGCGGCGGCGGAACCGCCGGAAGAGCCCCCGGGAACACAGTCGACATTCCAGGGGTTTTTTACCGGGCCGTAGTAACTGGTTTCGTTGGAGGAGCCCATGGCGAACTCGTCCATATTGGTTTTACCCAGGGTCACGCTGCCGGCGGCGTTGAGTTTTTCCACCACAGTGGCGTCATAGGGCGGCGCGAAATTATCGAGCATCTTCGAACCGCAGCTGGTGCGCACACCCCGGGTGCAGAAGAGATCTTTATGGGCGATGGGTACGCCGCAGAGCGCCGGCGCCTCGCCGGCGGCCAGGCGCCGGTCCGCCGCCGCGGCCTGTTCCAGCGCCTGCTCTTCGGTGACGGTGATAAAACTGTTGTAGTGGCCATCCAGTTGCTGGATGCGATCGAGTAAATGGCGGGTGATCTCGGCGCTGGAGAACTGTTTGTCGCGCAGCCCGCGAATAATCTCGGCGATGGTTAATTGGTGCATAGCCTTCCCTTTTGGTGTATTCCGTGCGGCAGAGTCAGTCGATGACTTTGGGGACCAGATAGAGGCCCGCTTCCGACTGTGGCGCCAGGGCGAGGAATTCCTCGCGGCGGTTGGGTTCGGTGACTTCGTCCGCGCGCAGTACCTGTACTTCGTCCAGTGGGTGGGCCATGGGTGCCACACCCTCGGTGTGCACTGCCTGCAACTGATCTACCAGTTGCAGTACATCGCCCAGGCGATTGCTGACTTCATCAATGGTTTCTGCGGAGATAGCGATGCGGGCCAGCTCCGCCAGTTTTTCTACGGTTTGCGTATCCACGGCCATGGCGATTATCGGGGCTCCAGCTTGAGTGGCGAATGGGAACTGCCTCCCGCGGGAGACAGGGGGACGCAAATTTAGCACAGAAGACTCTGCATCTCATCGGGCGCTGTGGGGTGCGGCCGGTCGGTCGCCGGAAAGGGGCGGTTTTTCAGCCTTGCCCTGCCCCCCCCGCCGTTGTTAGAGTTTGCCGATTCTGGCCGGAGTCCGCCGCTGTGGCTGTGTGGCAGATTAACGGGAGCGGAAATGCGGCCCGGAACTCAGATTTTTCTGCGCGGACTAATTAGGCTTTAACGATGCTCAAGTCTGCCCAAAGGGCGTCTGTCCGTGGCGCCGAAAATTAGTACAAGGTAACCGACTTCCATGTTTAAACGTTTGCGGGGCATGTTTTCCAGTGATCTCTCCATCGACCTGGGAACAGCCAACACGCTCATCTATGTGCGCGATCGCGGCATAGTCCTGGATGAACCCTCCGTCGTCGCCATCCGCCACTACAACGGCCAGAAAATTGTCGAGGCCGTCGGTGTTGAAGCCAAGCGAATGCTCGGGCGCACTCCCGGCAATATCACCGCTATCCGCCCGCTGAAGGACGGCGTTATTGCCGATTTTCAGGTAACTGAAAAGATGCTGCAGCACTTCATTAAGAAAGTGCACGAGAACAGCTGGATGCGCCCCAGCCCCAGAGTACTGGTGTGTGTGCCATGTCAGTCCACTGAAGTGGAGCGCCGCGCGATTCGCGAGTCCGCGATCGGGGCCGGTGCCCGCGAGGTCTGGCTGATCGAAGAGCCGATGGCGGCCGCCATCGGCGCCGGGCTGAAAGTTGAAGAAGCAAGTGGATCCATGGTGGTGGACATCGGTGGTGGCACTACCGAGATCGCTATTATCTCCCTGAACGGCGTTGTCTATTCCGATTCCGTGCGTATCGGCGGCGACCGCTTCGATGAAGCCATCGTCAACTATGTGCGCCGCAATTACGGCAGTGTAATCGGCGATGCGACCGCTGAGAGAATCAAAGAGGAAATCGGTTGCGCCTACGCCGGCAGTGAAGTGCGCGAAATTGACGTGCGCGGTCGCAATCTGGCGGAAGGTGTACCGCGCAGTTTCACATTGAATTCCGATGAAATTCTGGAAGCGCTGCAGGAGCCATTGACGGGTATCGTGCAGGCGGTCAAGAGTGCGCTGGAGCAGTCTCCGCCGGAACTGGCTTCGGATATCGCCGAGCGCGGCATGGTGCTGACTGGCGGCGGCGCGCTGCTGCGCGATCTCGACCGGTTGCTGATGGAGGAATCCGGCCTGCCGGTCATCGTCGCCGATGATCCTCTGACCTGCGTGGCCCGCGGTGGTGGAAAGGCTCTGGATATGATGGACAAGAGCCGCCTGTATCTCGTGTCCAACTGATCGCTGTCAGCTGATTCCCGGGCTGCGTCGCAGCCCGGATGACTGTCGGCTTTGGCCCGGAATTTAATCGAGCTCTGAAACCATACACCAACTGATCTGTAGAGGGGTGTCCGCCTATCAAACCGCTTTTTACCCGCGGCCCCTCGCCTGAGTCCCGCATCCTTGTGCTGGGCTTGGCGGCGGTGGTGCTGATCGCAATCAACCACTACACCGACTGGCTGCAGCCTCTGCGCGAGCGCGCTGCCGGGTTGGCGGCCCCCCTTTACTGGCTGACCGGCGCTCCTGAGCGTGTTGGTACTTGGGCCGGGGAGCAATTGCGCACGCGTGAGGAATTGCTGGAGGAGAACAGCCGTCTCCGGCGCCAGGTGCTGCTGCTGGAACAGCGCAGTCAGCAGTTGGCGGCGGTTAAGGCGGAAAATACACAGCTCAAGGAGCTGATGAATTCCGCCGGAATGGTCGATGAGCGGGTGCTGGTGGCGCAGGTAATCGGGGTATCGCCCGATCCGCTCGAGCATGTGCTGCTGATCGACAAGGGACGCGACGACGGCTTGACTCTGGGCACACCGATCATGGATGCCAGTGGCCTGCTGGGACAGGTGATAGAGGCGGGAGGCTCTGCCAGCCGCGTTTTGCTGATCACAGACTCCAGTCACGCGATCCCGGTGCAGGTGCTGCGTAACAATATCCGTGCGGTGGCCGAGGGTACCGGTGATCTATACCGCCTCAAGCTTCGCCATCTGGCCAATACCAGCGATATCCGCGAGGGCGACCTACTGCTCAGTTCCGGTCTTGGTGGCCGTTTTCCCGCCGGTTACCCAGTGGGGGAAGTCATCGCCATAGATCGCGATCCGGGCCGTCCCTTTGCCGAGGCGGAGGTTGTGCCTCGCGGGCGCATGAACCGCAGCCGTTTTGTGCTGGCGGTGGTCGGCGAAAGTAACGCTTCCGGCAGTGGGGACAAAGACCTTGGAAGCGAATAACCGCTGGTTTATCGCCGTCACCGTGGTTGTGGCGCTGTTATTGGCGGTAATGCCGTTGCCGTATCAGTGGCTCTGGTTTCGCCCCGCGTTTACCGCTTTACTGGTGATTTTCTGGGTCAACTACATGCCCCAGAGCCTGGGGGTGGGGTTTGCCTGGGCCGTGGGGCTGCTGGAGGACTTGGTGACGGGGGCCGCGGTCGGCAGCCAGGCGCTGGCACTGGCGGTTGTGGCCTATTTTAGTCTGCTCACCTACCAGCGCACCCGCGCTTTCAACATGGGGCAGCAGCTGATGTGGGTGTTTATTCTGGTCGGTATCAATCAGGTGCTGGGCAACTGGGTGCACAGCCTGGCCGGCAAACCGGTATCGGGTTTGACCTTCCTGTGGCCCGCCGTCACCAGTGCACTCCTGTGGCCTTGGATCGCCCCCTGGATGAGTGGGGTGGCGGGGCGGCTGCATGTGAAATAGGGTCATATGAAGACAGCGTAAAGCCGGGTAAAGATCGATTATTTTTCGACCGATATCGCTATAATCAGCCGCTAATCCACCGAGAATAAGTAGTACTGTGCTAAACATGCCCGCCGATAGCCGACTTGTCCTCGCTTCCGCTTCCCCGCGCCGCGCCGCGTTGCTGGCGCAGATCGCGGTGCCTTTTACCGCCGTTACACCCTCAGTCCCCGAACAGCAGCGGCCGGATGAGTCACCTCAGGACTATATCCAGCGCCTGGCTCACGACAAGGCCGCAGCCGGACTTGCAATTGCTGGCGGGCCGGACCCGGCGGTCTGGGCCCTGGGCGCCGATACCGTGGTACTGGCTGGCGATCAGGTGCTGGAAAAGCCGCGGGACTTCGCCGACTTTGAAGCCATGATGCAGTGTCTTTCCGGCGCCGAGCACTCGGTGCTGACCGCCGTCTGCCTGCGTTCGCAGACACGTCAGTTCAACCGCCTGGTGGAGACCCGGGTGCGTTTCCGCCACTTGAACCGTGGGCAGATCGAAGCTTACTGGCACACCGGGGAACCGGTTGACAAGGCCGGGGGCTACGGGATTCAGGGGTTGGGCGCCGCACTGGTGGCGTCCATCAGCGGCAGTTATAGCAATGTGGTGGGGCTGCCTCTGGAAGCGCTGGTGCCCATGCTGGAGAAAGCCGGGATTCCCTACTGGCAGGAGCGGGAGGCGAGCGCGTGAGCGAGGAGCTATTGATCAATGTCGCGCCCACGGAGACCCGGGTTGCGCTGGTTGAAAACGGTGTGCTGCAGGAGGTCTACCTGGAGAGGAGCGCGCGCCGCGGCATCGTCGGCAATATCTATAAAGGCAAGGTGATCCGCGTGCTGCCGGGCATGCAGGCGGCCTTCGTGGATATCGGCCTGGAGCGCGCGGGCTTTATTCACGCCTCCGATATCGCCCCTCTGGACGAGGAGGGCATGGAATCCCGCGAACCGGCGGAAGTGGCGGATATCCGGGCGCTGGTGCGCGAGGGGCAGTCCCTGGTGGTGCAGGTGGTGAAAGATCCGATCAGCAGCAAGGGGGCGCGCCTGACCACGCACCTGTCGGTATCCGCCCGTTACCTGGTGTACATGCCCCAGACCCGCCATATTGGCATCTCCAACCGCATAGAGGACGAAGGCGAGCGGGAGCGACTGCGCCAGCTGGTGGAACTGGCCTCGACCAAACTGGCGGAAGAGGGGTTGTCCGGCGACGGCGGTTTTATTCTGCGTACCGTAGCGGAAGGGGTCAGCGAGGAGGATTTGTTGCGGGACATTCCCTTTCTGTACCGCCTGTGGCGCGAGCTGGAGACCCGTATCAAGGAGCTTCCGGTACCGGCGGTGATCTACGAGGACCTGCCGCTGTTTATGCGCGCCCTGCGCGATCTGGCCCGTCCCCATACAGAAAAAATTCGCATCGACTCCCGCGAGGCCCACGGTCGCGCGGCCGAATTCGCCGGCAAGTATGCGCCGGAAATCGCCGGGCGTCTGGAACACTACCCCGGCGAACGGCCGCTGTTTGATCTCTACGGTGTGGAGGAGGAAATCCGCAAGGCCCTGCAGAACAAGGTGACGCTCAAATCCGGCGGTTACCTGATTATCGAGCAGACCGAGGCCATGAGCACCATCGACGTCAATACCGGCGCCTTTGTCGGTCATCGCAACCTGGAAGAGACCATCTTTAAGACCAACCTGGAGGCCGCCACGGCGATCGCCCGGCAACTGCGCCTGCGCAATCTGGGTGGCATCATCATTATTGACTTCATCGATATGAAGGACCCGGAGCATCAGCGGCAGGTGTTGCGCACACTGGAAAAGACCCTGGAGCGGGACCATGCCAAGACCAGCATCACCGGAGTGTCCGAGTTGGGGCTGGTGGAAATGACCCGCAAGCGCACCCGCGAATCGCTCGGCCAGATTCTCTGTGAGCCGTGCCCCGTGTGCCAGGGGCGCGGCACACTGAAAAGCGCGGAGACTGTCTGCTACGAAATATTTCGCGAAATTATCCGCGAGGCGCGCGCCTACGACAGCGACAAGATCATGGTGCTGGCCAGTCAGGTGGTGATCGACCTGCTGTTGGATGAGGAATCCGCCAACGTTGCCGATCTTGAGGAATTTATCGGCCGGCCGATACAGTTCCAGGTGGAGCCCATTTATAACCAGGAGCAGTACGACATTGTTCTTGTGTAACGGCGGGAATCGAAAATTGCGATGTGCCCGAACCCGGCGCCCGGTTTCCGGGTGTCGGCAGTGCAAATGGCATTGGCGCCCGGGTGCGTGCGGTGGTGCGCGGCCAGCGCTTACCCCTGTCTTCTGTTTTCCCGCATCGTACAACCGGAGCACCGGATCATTGTTGCCGCACAGGAATTGCGGCGGAGGCGTGCGATGATCCCATTTCTCCGCTGGTTTGCGCGCAAATTCTGGCTCCTGAGTGTCACCCTGGTTATCGCACTGGCGTTGCTGGTGCAGGCGGGCCGCCTGCTGTCGCCCCAGGTGGAGCAGTATCGGCCGCAGATCAGCGCCTGGCTGTCCGATAGCCTCGGCGTTCCGGTGCGGATGGAGCGCCTCTCCCTGCGCTGGCAGGCGCTGGAAGTGGCGTTGCAGCTGGACGGACTGCAGCTCGGTGAAAACAGCGAAATGCGCATGGGCTACGGCCTTTTCCAGCTGGATCTTCTGGCCAGCTTGTGGAACCGCGAGCTGGTGTGGAAAAACCTGGAGGTGCACGATTTCTCCACCGGAATCACCCGTGGCGACGACGGCCACTGGTATCTCGATGGTTTTCCTGTCGCGGCGGAGGCGGATGAACACAGCGGGGACGGCGGCACCCGCCTCGCCGACCCTGCGCGCCTTTTCCAACTGAGCCCCAAGGTACAGGTGCGCAATGCCCGCATTACCGTGCGCCTGGCCGACGGCCAGCTGGCGCAACTGGACCTGCCGCAGATTCAACTGGAAAACGGTGGCGGCTTCCACCGCCTTATCGCCCGCGCCCAAGTCTCCCGGGATGGCGCCGCGGATGTTTCCGACGGGATAGCGCAGGTACGCCCGGTGCCGGCGGCCGATACAGAGACACTGCGCCTGGTGCTGGAGGGCCGCGGCAACCCGCGGGACGAGGCAAACTTTTCTCTCAACGGCTATCTGCAGCTAAATGATCTAGTGCTGGATGACGACATTGTCACCCTGTTACACCAGCTGACGCCCTTGCCGGAAGCGTATCACTGGCACGGTCGCAAGCTGGCACGCGGCAAGCTGTGGCTCGCCCGTGACACCGAGCAAGGTTATCGGCTGCTTGGTCAACTCAGTCTGGAACAAATGGCGCCACTGGAAGCCAGCGATGATGCAGGGGAGCAGCAGGGCGAGACAGCGGCAGCTCTGGCACCTTTGGGGGCAGTGGCTGGCAATTTGTCGGGGCGCTGGCAGCCGGGAGCGCAGTGGCAGTTGGCATTGCAGGACATCCAGCTGGACTGGCGCGGTCTGCAGATGCCGCCGCTGAATCTGCAGGCGAGTTCCGGCGCCGACGCCGGTCTGCAGTTGGCCGCGGATGTGATCGACCTGGGGGGATGGAGCCGTATCCTCAAGCGTCTGCAAGTGCTCAAGGGTCCGGCGGATGAGTGGTTGCGCGCCCTTGAGCCCAGTGGTCAATTGCGCAATATCCAGCTGTCCCGCGGCAGTGATGGTCGGGTAAAACTGGGTGCCAATCTGATCGATTTCAGCGCCAGTGCCCACCGCGGGGCACCGGCGGTGAAGGGACTGAATGGTTATCTGTATCTCGAGGGCGCGGATGGTCACGTGGAGCTGGGCGGCGGTCCGTTGAGTATGCATTTCCCTCAGCTTTATCGGGAGGCGTTCCATTTTGAGCGGGCCAGTGGCACCGTCGCTTGGCGTGTGGATCGGGATGGCAATTCTGTGCAGGTCTTTTCGGGCCCCCTGCAGCTTGACGGACAGCTCGGCGAGGTCGACGGCCAGTTCTTGCTGCAGTTGCCGTACTTTGCCCGCACACGCGCATCGGACTTCACCCTGGCGCTGGGGCTGAGGGACGCGCCAGTATCCGCGCAGCGCCTATTGGTCCCCTTATCTGTCGGGGACGATCTGCGCCAGTGGCTCGACAAGGGGCTGGGTAAGGATAATCCCGGGCGGGTTGCCAGTGCGGCCTTTGTCTATCGCGGTACCAGTTACCGCGATGGCGAGGACGGCGAGTTACTGGCCCTGGGGCGGCACCCGGAACGGCAGACTGTGCAGCTGGCAGTGGATGTCACCGCCGCCGATCTGGACTATGCCCCGGGCTGGCCGGCAGCGAGGGATGTGGATGCCCGACTCTTGCTCAGCGACCGCAATGTGCAGGTCAATGCCCGTGCTGCCAAGTTGTGGAATATCGATGCGCGGGATATCGAGGTGGGGGTGACCCCGAATCCGTCGGGCAAGGGCTCGCTGTTGGGTGTGCACGCAAAGCTGTCCGGCCCGGCGGCGGACGGTCTCCGGCTGCTGCGGCAGTCGCCTCTGCGCAAGCAGCTCGGCAGTGCTTTTGACGACTGGCGGCTTGAGGGGCGTATCGATGGCAGTTTGACCTTGTCGCAGCCCCTGGGCGGCGCCGGGCTGCCGGCCCGTCAGACAGTGACCCTGTCCCTTGACGGCGGGGAACTGGAGCTGCGCGATCTGCGCCTGCAGATCGACGGTCTGCACGGTCGTGTGGATTACGACAGCGAACGGGGGCTCGCCGGCACCAGCCTGGAAGGCAAACTGTGGGGGCGGCCGTTGAGAGCGCGAATTCACCATCCGCAAGAGGGCGATACCCGCGACACCCAAGTGGTGCTGGAAGGCAGTGCTGCTATTGAGTCGGTGCACGCCTGGAGCCAACGCCCGGAATTGCAATGGCTGGAGGGGGCGTTCGACTATCGGGCACTGCTGACAATTCCCGCCAAATCGCGGCAAATGCCTTATTCGGCCGTTTTTGAGCTGAATTCCGACCTGGCGGGTGTTGCAGTGCAGCTGCCCGCGCCCCTGGGCAAGCTGGCTGAGGATAAGACCGACTATGTGCTGCGGGTGCCCATCGGCGAGCAGGGCAGCCTGTTTCATATGAAATACGGTGAGCATCTGCAGGGGCTTTTCTGGCAGGTGAAGGGTGAGCTGGAGCGCGCCGCCATTGCTCTCAATGCGGAAGCAAAGCTACCTGAGGCACCGGGGCTGTCGATCGGTGGCCACCTGTCGCAGGTCGACCTGCCGCGTTTGCACCAGTTGCTGCAGGTGTACGATGTCGATAAGAGTGGGGAGGGTGGCACCGCTGGCGACCCCTTGCCGATCTCTCTGGATCTCAGTACTGACCGCCTGATTCTCGGAACTGTCGAGGTGCCGGATATCCATGTACGGGGCAGCGGCCAGGGGGCGCGCTGGCAGTTGACCTTCGACAGTGAGATGGCCGCTGGGGATTTAAATGGCCCGCTCGACGGATCTGCACCGCTGCGGTTGGCACTCAGTCACCTCCGCTTGCCGGGACAGGAATCGACCGCAGAAGCGGTGCAACCGGCGGACCCCTGGGCCGGGTTTGACTTCACTTCCTTGCCGCAAATGGATTTCAGTACCGAGAATCTCGCTATCGGTGACGAGGTACTGGGCCGCTGGTCCTTCCGTGTGCGTCCGTCCTCCGAACGGCTGGTGTTGAGTGATATCCGCGGTGCCATGCGCGGTGTGCGGGTCGAAGGCAATGGAGAGGACGAGCAGGGCGCCCAGCTGACTTGGCTGCGGGATGGCGAGGGGCGCGAGTCATCGCGGTTCACCGGTCGCCTGGTGGCGGACAACCTGGCGGATGTGCAGCGGGCCTGGGGGCAGGATCCGCTGATCGAGAGCAAATCCGCCAGCTTCGACACATCGTTGCGCTGGGACGGTTCGCCGTTGCGCGCAGCCGGTAACCTGCTGTCCGGGGAGTTAAAAATCGATATCCGCAAAGGCCGCTTCCTGCGAGCGACCGACAGTGCCGGCCCGGCCCTGTTGCGCCTGTTATCCCTGTTTAATTTTGATACCTGGGCGCGGCGTCTGCGCCTCGATTTTTCCGATCTCTACCAGAGCGGTCTCGCTTTCGACAGTGTGCGCGGAGAGGTAGTGTTCGAGGGAGACGGCCAGCTGCTGATCGCGGTGCCGATCCAGGTGGAAGGCCCCACCAGTGAGCTGCAGATGGCCGGTCGGGTGAATCTGGAACGGGAGGATTTGAACCTGACCCTGGTGGCGACCCTGCCGGTGGGCAACAATCTCGCCTTGGTGGCGGCACTGGCCGGAGGCTTGCCGGCGGCGGCGGGCGTTTACCTGATCAGTAAAGCGTTCAAAAAACAGGTGGACAAGGTAGCCAGTGTCAGTTATCGCATCAGTGGCGCCTGGGATGAGCCTGAAGTGCGCTTCGACAAGCTGTTCGACGGCGACGGCGCCCAGCGCGAGGGGGCGGCCGCAGAGCGGCAGCGGGAACCGGTCGAAGTTGAGAGCATGCACTCGTCATTCGCGCCATCAATTTGAATTCCCCGCTGCGGTGGGCGCGAGGTCTTGCTTATGGGCTTTTTGTCCAAAGTGGCGTATTTTGGCGCTTGTAGGCGAATCTATCAGTGGTTCTCCATGGCTTAGGGGGAATGTCACCATGCATCGATGGCCTTATTTCATGTCTTTGCTGCTGGCGCTGCATATCCTGCCCGCGTGTACTCAGGAAGACGAGGACCGGGATCAGATGATGACAGTGGCGGAGGCCAGGGCGAACATCGCCGCTGGAACCAACTTGTCCGCGATTCCGCAAGCGGTATGGCGGCAGCTGTTGCCGGAGGCGCAATATGAAGTTCTGTGGGAGAAAGACACGGAGCGCGCATTTACCGGCAAGTGGCTGCGCCACGGAGATCCCGGGGTCTATGTAACTGCCGGCTGTCGCCTGCCGGTATTCAGCTCCGAGCACAAGTATGATTCCGGGACCGGCTGGCCGAGTTTTTGGGATATCGCCTACCCGGAGAATGTTGTCCTCAAGGAAGATTACAGCTGGGGAATGAAGCGTATAGAAGTGCAGTCCGCCTGCGGAGAGCATCTTGGTCACCTGTTCAAGGATGGTCCCGCGCCAACCGGGCTGCGTTACTGCATCAATTCCCTGGCCCTGGATTTTGTCCCTGCGGTTGAAAAAGCCGAATGATAGTTCAATATTGTTTTCCGCAAGCCTAGGGAACCTCTGATTAATTCGCGTGCACACTGTGGTAGGTTCCGGGGCGCTCAGGCAATAGGCTGGCCATTTCGAAAACGCACGAGTACTTCCCTGTAGCTCCTATGGATACATCCCTGTATCCGACGGTTTCGAAATGGCCAGCCTATCACCTGAGCTTCTCATCTGGCTCCAAAGCGTTTTTACGTCAGGAAGTGAATTAATCAGAGGTTCCCTAGAACAATAATGAAACAGAGATCCATGCCCATGTCCGAATTGGCCGCGGGACGTCTGCCCGATAACCGTTACTTGCTTTTCCGGGTGTTCAAGTACACCGTCTATCTCCTGCTCACCTACAACGTTTACGCCTTCTTCGTGGAGAACCACGCAGCTGCCGGTGCTGTCTTCTCCGATGGGCTGCAGTGGGGACGGGTGATCGAGGCTTACAACGATTCCATCGACACCCTGGCCTGGGTGTTGTTGTTATTGGTGTTCGAATTGGAGACATTTGTGTTGGACGACCGCCTGATCCGCGGCTGGGTCAAGTGGTCGTTAAACGCGGTTTCCACTGTCTGCTACCTGTTTATTACCTATTCCTGCTACGGCTATATCGCGGAGATGGTTCATCTGACCGACTTGTCGCCAGTGGTGGAGACGGCTTGTGAACTGGCCGCACAGGGCGGCTGGCAGCTGGTGGTAGGGCAGGATGACTATGTACCTCTGGCTGCAGGAAACTGTGCGTCGCTTGGCGGAACACCGCTACTGCGCCTTGCTGATGCGGCGGTTCTCGGCTCGGCCGCTACCTGGAGTGCTATCAAGTGGCTGGCCTGGACCGATGTGATCAACGCCAGTGCGTGGTTGTTGGTGGTCGCTATTCTGGCTTTTGAAGTGTGGCTGCAGCTGCGGCAGAAGCTCTCCGAGCGCGTTATGCGCTGGTCGCAGATAGTAAAAGGGAGCTTGTATTTCACCCTGTTCCTGTGTGCAATTTATTGGGGCGTCAGCGGCAGTTTTCTGGATTTTTGGGATGCCTTCCTGTGGCTGGTGGCCTTTTTCTTTATTGAGATGAATCTGTTTCAGTGGCAGGCGGAGACCCGTGGCGAGTAAAAAAGTGGAGGAATCTCTGACTGGCCCGCGCCAGCGCGAGCACGTCAGAGATTTGGTTACCCCGCTATTGAGATGCCTGGATAAAGAAATCGCGCAGATAGCGGAACAGTTTACGCTGGTTGGTGGGCGGTTTGTTGTTTTTGATTTCCCTTTGCGAGTCCCGTATCAGCTGGCGCAGCTGTTGGTGATCCGCATGGGGGTAGCGATCGAAAAAGTCGCTCTGCGCGGCGTTGCCCTCCTGTAGCAGCCGCTCGCGCCAGTCCCCGGCCATCTTGTCGAAGCGCAGGTGCTGCTGGTCCCGTTCCTTAAACCGCTCCAGTACTTTCTCTATGGCGTCGACGTCGGCACTGCGCATCAGGCGTCCGATATACTGCAGTTGGCGCCGGCGCGCTTCATTGGATTTGATCCTGTGCAGTGTCTCTACCGCCTCTCGCAGATCTCCGTCTAGTGGCACCTCCGCCAGCTGCGCGGCGGACAGTTCGGTCAGCCGCTTGCCCAGTTCCTGCAGCTGGTGCATTTCTTTTTTCAACTGGGTTTTGCTTTTCGGCAGTTCTTCTTCGTAATCGTCAAATTCTTCCATTGATTCTTCCGCGTAATGCGTTAAGCGAAATACCAGGTGGCCAGACCGAGGAAGGACAAAAAGCCTACAACGTCGGTAACTGTGGTCAGGGCCACACCACCGGCCAGCGCCGGATCTATGCGCATGGCGCGCAGGGCCACTGGCAGTATGGCGCCGGCGAGGGCGGCGGTGAGCAGATTGATCACCATGGCGGCGACGATCACCAGTGCTATGCGGCTGTCATTGAACCACAGCGCGGTGATCGCCCCCATCACCAGTGACCAGAGCAATGCATTCAGGGCCGCGGCTCCCAGCTCTCTGGACAGCAGCCAGTTTAAGTTACTGCGGCCGATCTGCCCCAGGGCCATGCCGCGGATGACTACTGTGAGTGTCTGGCTACCGGCGACACCCCCCATGCTGGCGACGATTGGCATCAGCACCGCCAGTGCCACCACTTTATCCAGAGTGCCCTGGAAGAGGCTGATTACCCAGGATGCCAGCAGCGCGGTGAGCAGGTTGATGCCCAGCCAGACAGCGCGCCGGCGGGCGGTGCGCCGCACAGGGGCGAAGGTGTCCTCTTCTTCGTCCAGGCCGGCGAGACTCATCAGTGAGTGATCGGCATCTTCGCGGATCACGTCCACCACGTCGTCGATGGTAATACGGCCGACCAGGCGGTTGTCCTCGTCCACCACCGGTGCGGTGATCCAGTCGTATTTCTCGAACAGCCGCGCGACTTCTGTGTCGGGCATATCCGCGGGAATGGGGTCCACATCGGTGTTCACCACCTCGCGTACTGTCACCGAGGGGTCCGTGGTCAGCAGTTTGGATAGGGGCAGTAGGCCGATGTACTGACCTTTGCGGTTGACTACAAAGAGGCTGTCGGTGGACTCGGGCAGCTGCTCGTGGCGGCGCAGGTAACGCAGTACCACATCCAGGCTCAGATTGGGGCGCACGGAGATGGTATCCGTGTCCATCAGGCCGCCGGCGGTTTCCTCATCATAGGCGAGAACGTCCTCCACGCGCGCTCGGTCCGTCTCGCTCATGGCGGAGAGGACTTCGGCCATTACCCGCTCGGGCAGGTCCTGGAGTATATCGGCGACGTCGTCGGCATCGAGTCCTTCCATCACCGCCACCATTTCCTCTGTGTCCATGGTGGCGAGTATCTGGCTGCGCACGTCGTCGCTTAGTTCCTGCAATACCTCGCCTTCGACTTCGTGGTCGATCAGTTTCCACAGTACTTGGCGGATACGTGGCGGTGAGCTCTCCAGCAGTTGCGCAACGCTCTGCGGTGTCAGGGTGCTGAGCATGCGCCGCACTTCACGCCCGGTGCCGCTGTCGAGCGCGGCGAACAACTCACCCAGCTGGTTTTGCGCGCGGAACTTGATATCAGCCGGGGGTTGGTTGGGCACGGAGGAACCTCTTGAAACAGGACACTAAATGCGCGGCTCAACCCTCTAATGGGGCTTGGCCGGTGACCGCGATCATACTATCAGTGCGTGTGGAAATCGATTGTGGAGAGGGGAGGCTGCTTCTGCGTGGAACTGCTTTATTCCGCCTCGCCGAAACGGTCCGCCACCAGTTTGGTAATCGCGTTCAGTGCGTCTTCCTCGTCGAGGCCGGTAACTTCCAGCTCCAATTCTGTACCCTTCCCCGCGGCTAGCAGCATCAGCGCCATGACACTCTTCCCGTCCACGCACTTGCCGTTGCATTGCACCTTCACGTCGGCGGAGAATCGCGCGCAAGTCTGTGCAAACTTGCTGGCGGCTCGGGCGTGCAGCCCGAGTTTGTTGACTAACTGGAGGCGGCTTTTTTGCATGGGGGATCTGTTTTCCGAGGTTACCTCTGTTGTTCGCGATGGCGAATTTGCACATTATCGAATTGGACGGCAAAGGTTTTCGCCAGTTGCTCGACCATGTACACGGAGCGGTGTCGGCCTCCGGTGCAGCCGACGGCGACGCAAGTATAGCTGCGGTTGCTCTGCTGATAGGAGGGCAGCCAGTGCTGCAGGAAGTTTGTAATGTCCCGCTCCATTGCATCTGTTTCCGGCTGGGCGCGCAGAAATTCTACGACTTCTGGGTCCTGGCCGGTCTTTTGGCGCAGCTCAGCCACCCAGTAGGGGTTGGGCAGGCAGCGCAGGTCGAATACCAGGTCTGCGTCCACGGGCACGCCGTGTTTAAAGCCGAAAGACTGGAAGAGGATCGCCATGCCCGGTGATTTTTTCCCAACCACCCGGTTCTTCACCAGATCGCGCAGTTGGTGAAGGCTGAGACTGCTGGTGTCGATGACTAGATCGGCCATGGCCGCCAGCGGGGCGAGCAGCTCCTTCTCCCGATTCAGGGCTTCGAGCAGGTGGGTCCGGTTGTCGGAGAGCGGGTGCTTGCGCCGGGTTTCACTAAAACGTTGCACCAGTACCGGGGAGCGGGCGTCCAGGTATATGACATCGCACTGCAGGCCGCTTTCGCGCAGCTGGCCGATGACCCGCGGTGCCTGTTGCACGTCCTGCCACAGGTTGCGCGCGTCTATGCCGAGCGCCAGGCGGGGGCCGTCGGGGGCCTCGCGGGTCTCGTCCGCTGGGGGGTGCTCGCGCACCCGCCGCACCAGTTCGGGCAGCAGGCTGGCGGGCAGGTTGTCGATACAGTTGAAGCCGACATCTTCCAGCAATTGCAGGGCGGAGCTTTTTCCGGAGCCGGAGCGGCCGCTGATAATTACCAGGCGCATTGGGCGGTCCTTTTTCAGCGCTTTGTGGTCAGGCAACGATAGCTTATCTGTGTAGGATGACCTGGGCGAGGGTTTTACAGCGGTCCCCGCTCCGGTACAGATTATGCAGCGGCAGTGCTGTTGATTGCCAGTGCGTAGAGTTCGTCATTGGTCCGGGCTTGGCGGAGTTTTTCCCTGATCCGGCTGTCGCTGAACAGGGCGGCAATTTCCGCCAGGGTGTCCAGGTGTTCCTGCTCAGAGTTTTCCGGGACCAAAAGGGCAAATAGCAGATCCACCGGTTGGCGGTCGGCGGCATCGAAGTCTATCGCCGGTTCAGTGGTACAGAGTACGCCGATGGGGCGCTCGCAGCCGGGCAGGCGACAGTGGGGAATAGCCACACCGTCACCAATCCCGGTAGAGCCGAGGCGCTCGCGGGCGATCAGCTGGTTAAAAATGGTATCGGCATCGTGTTGTGGATACTGCTCGGCGATGGCCTGGGCGATGTCGAGCAGCAACTTCTTTTTGCTGCTCCCCGCCAAGTGACAGAGGGTCAGGCGGGGAGAAAGTAGTGCGTCCAGTGTCATAGTCAGCGGTGGCTCTGCAACTTCTCTTTGTATTTTTTCAGTTGGCGATCCAGCTTGTCGGCGAGGGCGTCTATGGCCGCGTAGATATCTTTGTCTTCAGATCCCGCGCAAAGGTCATGCCCGTTGACGTGTACTCTGGCCTCGGCTTTCTGGATCAGTTTGTCCACGGACAGGATTACCTGCGCGGTGGTGATGTTGTCGTAGTGTCGGGAGAGCTTTTCCAGCTTGCTTTCGCAGTAGTCGCGAATGGGAGGAGTGAGATCCAGGTGGTGGCCACTAATGTTGATCTGCATGGATATCTCCTTTTTGAGCGCATCGCTAGGCGGCGCCCTCCCGTTTGGGCCGCAACCCTACAAGGAAGTGCGCCAGAATGGAAGCATACACTCAAAGTTTGGACGTCGGTCGCGCATGGGGTGGAGTGGAACGCCCCGGTAATGTGACCACCTAAAGGTCAATGGTCAGTATTGCCGCGTTGTGTTGGGTGTCGCGGCGGTATTGAAGGTGCTGCGCCTTATACCAACCGCTTGCGCTCACTGGAGGACGGGATGCCCATCGCCTCGCGGTATTTGGCCACGGTGCGGCGCGCCACCTTGATACCCTGTTTGCCGAGTTCCTGGCTGATTTTGTTGTCTGACAGGGGTTTGCGCGGTTGTTCCGCATCGATCAGTTTGCGGATCAGGGCTCGGATCGCGGTGGAGGAGGCTTCCTCGCCGGAGTCAGTGCTCACATGACTGGAGAAGAAATATTTGAGCTCGAAGACGCCGCGGGGGGTGAGCATATACTTCTGGGTGGTGACGCGGGAGATAGTGGATTCGTGCATGCCGATAGTCTCGGCGATATCCGCCAGCACCATGGGTTTCATCGCCTCGGGGCCATGTTCGAAAAAGCCCTGTTGCTTTTCGACGATGCTGGTGGCCACTTTCAGCAGAGTTTCATTGCGGCTCTGCAGACTCTTGAGAAACCACCGCGCTTCCTGCAGGTGATCGCGCAGGAAATTGTTGTCACTGGAGTTGTCGGCGCGCCTGATCAGTGACGCGTAATTGCTGTTGATCCGCAGGCGGGGCGTGGTCTCGGGGTTTAGCTCCACCAGCCAGCGCTGCTCCTTGCGGCGGACGATGATATCCGGAATCACGTACTGAGGATCTTCGCCACCGAAGGCTTCCCCGGGATTGGGGGTCAATGTCTGGATCAGGCGCATCACCTCTCCGAGCTGTTGCTCGTTGAGGCGGGTGCGGCGGCTGAGGGTGCGGAAGTCGCGCTTGCCGAGCAGGTCCAGGTGCTGTTCGACCACTGTCAGCGCTTGCTCCAACCAGGGAGTGTCGGGCGGTAACTGGCGCAGTTGCAGCAGCATGCATTCGCGCAGGTCGCGGGCTCCGCAGCCTGTGGGGTCGAATTGCTGAATGGTCTTGAGCACCGCCAGGACTTCGTCTTCCTCCACCTCAAGGGCCGCGGCGATATCGGCCGGTGGCGTTTCCAGGAAGCCGTTCGGCGCTATGCCGTCGATCAGGTTCTCGCCGATCAGCTTGTCCTGAACGGACAGGGAGGTGAGGTTGAGTTGCCAGAGCAGGTGATCGTGCAGACTGTCGGAGGCGGCGTTGCGCTGTTCCAGAGCCACTTCCTCACCGTCGCCGCCGCTGTAGCTGCCACTGCTGTAGATATCTTCCCAGCGGGTATCCACGGGCAGCTCATCGGGAATATTCTGGCTCCAGTCGCCGCTATCCGCTTCTCCGGCCTCCACATTCCCTTGTTCGGTCCCCGTCGGATCCGTCGACTGCTCGCCGGTATTTTCCGCCTGGGCAGGTTCCTCTCCGTCGACTTCCAGCAGGGGGTTGCTGTCCAGCGCCGATTGCACCTCTTGCTGAAGATCCAGAGTCGACAGTTGCAGCAGCCGGATAGCCTGCTGCAACTGGGGTGTCATGGTCAGCTGAGTGCCAAGCTTTAGCTGGAGAGACTGCTTCATAGTGAGGGACTGCGAAATCTTGTGGCGGATGAATTTGCTAAAAATCCAAGATGTCGCAGACTAACCCTCTACAAAGCGGATTACAAGCAATAACTGTGCCGACTTTTTAGTCGCTGGTGGGGATTGGGGGAGTGTTACGGCAAGCTGTTTTCCGCGTATCCACCGACTTGGGGGGCAGCTACCGCGTTGGGTTGTCAATCGCGTGCGGCGTTCATTCGGGAGTGAGTGAATTCGGGGCCTGAGCGCCCCGAAACCCACCGCAGCTCCCGTGTGAATGATCTGGGACCCTAGATCGTGAATTCGTGACCCAGATAGACCTCTCGCACCTGCTGGTTGGCGAGCACCTCTTCGGGGGTGCCGGCGGCGATGATGTGTCCTTCGCTCACTATGTAGGCGGTTTCGCAGATATCCAGGGTCTCGCGCACGTTGTGGTCGGTGATCAGTACGCCGATACCGCGTTCGCGCAAGTGACGGATAATCTGCTTGATATCATTGACTGAAATGGGGTCTACACCGGCGAAAGGTTCGTCAAGCAGTACGAAATCGGGGTCCGTGGCCAGGGCCCGGGCGATCTCAACACGGCGGCGTTCGCCGCCGGATAAAGCCATGCCGAGGCTGTTCTCAATGTGGGTGATGTTGAACTCTTGCAGCAGTTCCCGCACGCGTTGCTGCCGTTCGGTCCGGCTCAGGTCCTTGCGGGTTTCCAGGATGGCGAGGATGTTGTCGCGCACGGAGAGACGGCGGAACACCGAGGCTTCCTGGGGCAGGTAGCCAAGGCCTTTGTGCGCACGCCCGTGCATGGAAAGACGGGTAATATCCTCGTCGTCGATCAGGACCTGGCCTGCGTCGGCCTGCACCAATCCGGCGATCATGTAAAAGCAGGTGGTTTTGCCGGCGCCGTTGGGACCGAGCAGACCGACCACCTGGCCGCTGGTTACGTTGATGGAGACGTCCTGGACGACTTTTCTTTTTTTGTATTGTTTGGCGAGGTGTAACGCTTTCAGCGTTGGCATAGTGTATTCCGAGTTTGATTTTAGGACCGGCTCTTTGGCCCGTTTCATGGAGGTTCCGCCGCTTATAACCCTTCGCGGGAGTGCTCCCGGCGGCGAGGCGCCGCGGGGATCGGGTTTCCGCGCCAAGATAAAGGGAGCGGGTTATTGCTGCTTTTGGCCCTCGTCGGTTTGTTGGCCGCTATTCTTTTTTTCCGGCTTCCAGATCATTTCCACGCGCCCGTCGCCGGACTGTCCCTGGGCCTGCATCTCTTCGCTTTTCAGGTCGTAGTCGATTTTTTCCGCAGTCAGGGTATTGCCGTCCCGGTTTACGTGGGCATCGCCGATCAGGTGCAGCTCGTCGGTGCTGACAGTGAATTCGATACGTCGCGCCCGCGCCTTCACTGGGTTCTGGCTCTGTACCATCTGCTGTTGAAAGTGCGCCGGCCGACCGGTGGCGATCACGCGGCTGATCTCGCCAGTGGCGTTGCCGTGCACTTCCACGCGGTCGGCGCGGATCTGCAGTGAACCCTGGGTGATGACCACATCGCCGCTGTAGACGGAAAGATTTTTGCCGCGGTTGGCTTCCAGCTTCTTGGCCTGCACTTTGATCGGTTGCTCGCGATCCTGTGGCAGAGCCAGGCCCCGGGTGCCCGGAAGCAGCAGGGCAATGGCGGCGATGAGCCACAGATGACGGAGTTTATTTGCTTTCATAGCTGCTCTTAACATCGGAGAGGATTTCCACCCGGTCCTCCTTGAGGAAGGCGCGCAGGCCCTTGCCGGAGGTGATATTGGGGCCGGCGGTAATGGTAACAACTTTGTCTGTCTCAGCGTATTCCTGGCGCGGTTTGATAGTGATGGCCTGGGTATCCAGGCGGATGCCTCCCGCTTCCGGCAGTTCGTTGATTTTGACATCGCCGCGCAATACCACCCGCTCGCCATTATTGTGGGCGACACCGCTTCTGGACTCGGTGCGCCACTTGGGTTGGTGCGCCTGGTAGAAGAGAAAGCGCGGCTCGGTCAGATCGGCGCGGTCCCGGCGCTCGAACTGGAAATAGGTGATCTGATCCGCGTCTACGCGATAGGCGAGGGTGCCCTCTTCGTTGAAGTGGCGCGTGCGGGCGTCGCGGATAATCAGATCCGCAGCCTTTTTCTGTTGCTGGGGAGTGGGGCGCTTGCCGAGCAGCTGTTGCGGCGGGCTCTCTGCAAACCAGAGTCCGGCACTGATCAGCAGTACCACGGCGACCAGGGGCAGCCAACTGCGCATTACTCTTCTCCGAGGTAGGGCGCCAGGGCGGCGTCAAAGGTACCCTGGGCCTGCATTATGCGGTCGCAGACTTCGCGTACTGCGCCCTCGCCGCCGCGGGCCTGGGTGATCCACAGAGCCCGCTCGCGCACTGGCGGTGCGGCGTTGGGAACGGAGATGGGGCAGCCGATACGGGTCATTACCAGTAGGTCCGGGTAGTCGTCGCCCATGTAGGCGATATTTTCCAGGCAGCAGGGCTCGTCGGTAAATAGCTCTTGCAATGCGGAGAATTTGTCCTCGCGCCCCTGGATTAGTTTTTCGATCCCCAGTTCGTGCGCGCGCCGCTCCACCACGGTGCTGCGCCGGCCCGTGATAATGGCAACGCGTACACCGGACTTCTGCAGCATTTTGATGCCGTGGCCGTCCAGGGTGTTAAAGCTTTTGAGTTCGTTGCCACTGCTGTCGAAACTCAACTTGCCATCGGTCAGCACACCATCCACATCCAGTACCAGCCAGCGGACTTTTTTCAGGGCTTGAGTGAGTTTTTTTTCTGAGGTCACAGGTGACTTGTCCTTAATGTATTTGCGGGGCCTCGCCGCCGGTTTTTTGCCGTGGGTGAGTAAACCCTGTGTTTGCTGTCGTTGCCCGGTGTCGTACCGAGTTTTGCAAAATGTTCCGGGGGCGGTGCTTGTGTATAGAGTATCGGTGTTTGTGCGGCGGTGGATCAAATCACCCCGGCGCGCAGTATATCGTGCATATGCACCACGCCCACTGGTTGGTGTTCCTCGCCTTCTACCACCAGAGCGGTAATTTTGTGGTCTTCCATGATGCGTAGGGCCTCTGCCGCCAGAGTTTCTGCAGAGACAGTTTTAGGGCGGCGGCTCATGACTTGGTCCATGGTCGCCTTATCCAGTTCCACTTTGTGGTCGATAACCCGGCGCAGGTCACCGTCGGTGAAGACACCGAGTAGAGAACCTTTATGATCGACCACTGTGGTCATGCCGAATCCCTTGCTAGTCATCTCCAGCAGGGCTTTTGGCAGCAGTGTCTCGGGGGAGACTTGTGGCAGTTCATCGCCGGAATGCATGACGTCCTCTACTTTTAGTAGCAAGCGCCTGCCCAGGGCGCCGCCGGGGTGGGAGAAGGCGAAGTCTTCGGCAGAGAACCCCCGTGCTTCCAGCAGCGCAACCGCCAGGGCGTCGCCCATCACCAGGGTTACGGTGGTAGATGAGGTGGGAGCCAGTCCAAGGGGGCAGGCCTCAGTTTCCACAGCGATATCCAAATTGACATCCGCCGCTTGTGCCAAGGGAGAGTCAGCCTTGCCGGTCATACTGATCATGGGGATACCCAGCCGCTTCAGCAGTGGCAGCAGGGTCAGTACTTCGGCGGAGGTACCAGAGTTGGAAATGGCGATGACCAAGTCATCGCGGGTGATCATGCCCAGGTCGCCGTGGCTGGCCTCGCCAGGGTGCACGAAAAAGCTCGGGGTGCCGGTGCTGGCCAGAGTGGCGGCGATCTTGCGGCCGATGTGTCCGGATTTGCCCATGCCAGTGACGATGGTGCGGCCGCCGCACTGCAGGATGAGCTCGCAGGCGCGCTTGAAGTCTCCATTGATACGTTCTTCCAGCTTGGTGACGGCTTCCGTTTCCATCAGCACGGTGCGGCGTCCCGCTTGTAAGATCAGGTCCTGGGTCATCGGTTGTCTCTGATTTCAGTCTTTAATGTGAAAATCTGTGCAGAGCTGCCGTCTTGTGGCAGCTGGTGCCGGGTTTGGCCCCGGTGTCTCTCCGGCGTGCTAACCTCATCTATAGGATGATTTGTACGACGCTCGGCGAGGCGGAGCGGAGCATAGCTACGACGTGCCGCCACAACGCAGGGCGCGGCCATGGTATAGTTTGCCGCCGCCGCTGTCAGCTCCGCCGGTCAATGGATGATCCGGAGGGCTGCGGAAGAATGGCGGTTATCTGTAATAGCGGCGACGCGGGGCACTTTGATGCCCTTTTTGCGTCCAAGGATCGATTTGCCAACGGGAGAATTTGTGTGAACGTATTGTCATTGAATGGTCGAGTGGGATTTGCAGTTTGGCTGAGGGCCGCTTTGTGCACTCTATTCGTATCCGCCTGGGCCTCCGCCGCAAGCGCCGCCCAGAACCCCTACGCCATGATCGAAGGGGTTTCCGAGAATTTGCTGGGGGTGATCCGCGCCAATGCTCAGTATCTGGAGTCAGACCCGCAGCGCTATTACAGCGCGGTGGACAGTGTTCTGAACCCCGTCGTGGATTTTAATTTTATCGCCCGCGGAGTGATGGGGCGTTATGCGAAACAGGCGACTGCAGACCAGCGCGCGCGCTTCGCCAGTACTTTCCGGCGCGATCTGGTAGCGACTTTTGCCCGCGGTGTGGCCGGTTTTGGAAGTATGGATGTGAAGGTGGTCAATCCTGGCTCCACTCCCAACGGCAATCGTGTCAATGTGTTGCAGGAAGTGCGCAGTAAGGAAGGGGTGACCAAGGTTTCTTACACGCTGGTGCGCAACCGCGCCGGTCAGTGGAAATTGATCAACGTGATTTTGAACGGCGTTAACCTTGGCAAAACTTTCCGCAGTCAGTTCGCCCAATCCATGCAAACTTACGGCGATATAGACAAGGTGATCAGCAACTGGTCCGCGGCTGAGGAGGTCGCTGACCAGGTCGGGTAATCTGCCCATCTGCGGGATGCGCGCGGCGGCTGCTGCGCGGCCCGCTGGTTTCCAGTACACTTGCGCGCTGGTTTCAACGCAACGTTTTTCCCACCTATGCAAGCCGATGATATCAAAGCCCTGATCGAGGGGCAGATCCCCGACAGCCGCGCCGAGGTCGCTTTCGAAGGCAGCCACCTGATGGTGACCGTAGTGAGTCCCGCTTTTGAAGGTTTGAGCCGGCTGAAGAAACAGCAACTGGTCTATGCGGCGCTCAGCGACAAGATCGCCGACGGCACCCTGCATGCGGTTCAGATGCAGACGCTCACCCCTGAAGAGGCTGGCCGTTAGGTCGCCGCTCAATCGGACAAACAGACGCTAAGCCGAATGGACAAATTAATTATCGAGGGCGGCAGCCCTATTGCCGGCACCCTGAAAATTTCAGGGGCCAAGAACGCCGCGCTGCCGATCCTCGCCGCGGCATTGCTGGCGGACGGGCCAGTACAGATCCACAATTTGCCGCACCTGAACGATATCACCACTATGATCACCCTGCTGCGGTGCATGGGTTGCGAGGTTACCGTCGACGAAAAACTGGGGGTGGAGATTGATCCTCGTCCAGTCAACGATCTCACGGCACCTTATGAGCTGGTGAAGACAATGCGCGCCTCCATCTTGGTGCTGGGGCCTCTGTTGGCCCGCCACGGGGTGGCCAACGTCTCCTTTCCCGGCGGTTGTGCCATCGGTAGCCGCCCGGTGGATATCCACCTAAAGGGACTGGAGGCCATGGGGGCGGAGATCACGATTGACGGCGGTTTTATCCGCGCCCGCTCCAACGGTCGTCTCAAAGGCGCCAATATCGTGATGGAAAAGGTTACCGTTGGGGGCACGGAAAATCTCTTAATGGCGGCGGTGCTGGCGGAGGGTACCACGGTGCTGCACAACGCCGCGCGGGAGCCGGAAATCGTCGACCTGGCGGAGTTCTTGATCGCCATGGGGGCGCAGATTGAAGGTGTGGGTACAGATACCCTGCGGGTGCACGGCGTACCGCGCCTCAGTCCCTGCTCCTTTACTGTGATGCCAGACCGCATAGAAACGGGGACCTTCCTCGCTGCCGCTGCAGCGGCGCGCGGCAGAGTGCGTTTGACGCACACTCGTGCGGATATTCTCGATGCCGTATTGGTTAAGTTCGAGGAGGCCGGTGCGCATATCTCTTGCGGAGATGATTGGATTGAGCTGGATATGAAGGGCAACCGGCCAAAGGCGGTCAGTTTCCGCACGGCGCCCTATCCCGCGTTTCCCACCGATATGCAGTCCCAGTTTACTGCGATGAATGCTGTGGCCGAGGGCAAGGGTGCAGTGGTGGAAACCATTTTCGAGAACCGTTTGATCCAGGTGCACGAGCTCAATCGGATGGGGGCCAATATCCTGCTGGAGGGCAATACCGCCATTGTCACTGGGGTGGAGAAACTCAAGGGGGCACCAGTGATGGCTTCCGATCTGCGCGCTTCCGCCAGCCTGGTGATTGCCGGCATTGTGGCCGAAGGTACCACTGTCGTGGATCGTATCTACCACATTGACCGCGGTTACGAGTGCATTGAGGAAAAGTTGCGGCAACTGGGAGCGAATATTCGCCGAGTGCCTGGTTGACCTAGACGGGAGCCGGTTGTCGCGAGGTTCCGCTACCGGCATCTGGCTTTTGCGTTTCTATCCGCCGCCACTGAATAAATCGAAATGACTTATAAGCGATAACAGCTATGCAGATCACCATTGCGCTGACCAAGGGGCGAATCCTCAAGGAGACCCTGCCATTGCTCGCAGCCGCGGGGCTCGAGCCGCAGGAGGATATTTCGCGCAGCCGCAAGCTGATTTTTCCCACCAATCAGCAGGGCGTGCGCCTGCTGATTTTGCGTGGCGTGGATGTGCCCACCTATGTGCAGCACGGCGCCGCGGATATGGGGGTTGCCGGCAAGGATACGCTGCTTGAGCACGGCGCCGACGGTATCTACGAACCGCTCGATTTGGGTATCGCCTGCTGCCGACTGATGACCGCCGGTGTCAAGGGGGTGGAGCTGCCGCAAGGACGTATCAAAGTGGCCACGAAGTTTGTGCGCAGTGCCAAGCGTTACTACGCGGCCCAGGGGCGCCAGGCGGATATCATCAAACTGTACGGCGCCATGGAACTCGCGCCGCTGATGGATTTGGCGGATGAGATAGTCGATATCGTCGACACCGGCAATACGCTGAAAGCCAACGGCCTGGAACCCCGGGACACCATTGCTCATATCAGCAGTCGCCTGATCGTCAACAAGGCGTCGATGAAGATGAAGTATCAGCCCATCAATGCCCTGATTGAAAAGCTCGCCGCCGCCGCAAAGAAAAATTAACCTTGCAAACAACCCCGTAGATACAGCCATGACGATCGACAGCATCCGCCGTCTCAATGCCGCAGACTCGGATTTTAATGCGCAGCTGGACCAGCTGCTGGCGTGGGAATCTGTCGCCGATAAGAGTGTGGAGAGCAGTGTTGCGGAAATTCTGCAGCAGGTGCGAAGCCGTGGCGACGCAGCGGTGATTGAATACACCAATCGCTTTGACCGCCGCCAGCTCACTAGTGCAGGTGAGTTTCAGCTCTCTGCGTCGGCAATGGCCGCTGCCCTCGAGCGCATCCCCCACGCGGAGCGGGCGGCGCTGGAACAAGCCGCCGAGCGGGTACGGGATTACCACCAGCGCCAATTGCAGGTGTCCTGGCGTTACACCGAGGCCGATGGCTCAGTGCTGGGTCAGCAGATAATGCCCATGGAGCGGGTCGGTGTCTATGTGCCCGGTGGCAAGGCCAGCTACCCGTCCTCGGTACTGATGAATGCCATTCCCGCCAAGGTCGCTGGTGTCGACTGCGTGACAATGGTGGTGCCTGCCCCGGATAACCAGTTGAACGACTTGGTGCTGGCGGCGGCGGCCATCGCCGGGGTGGACCGCCTCTACACCATTGGCGGTGCCCAGGCGGTAGCAGCGCTGGCCTATGGTACAGAGACCGTAGAGAAGGTGGATAAGATTGTCGGTCCCGGCAATATTTTCGTTGCCGCTGCCAAGCGCGCCGTGTTTGGGCGTGTCGCTATCGATATGATCGCCGGCCCCTCGGAAATTCTGGTTATCTGTGACGGCAAGACAGATCCCGATTGGATTGCTATGGATTTGTTGTCCCAGGCGGAGCACGATCAGCAGGCACAGTCGATACTGCTGAGCCCGGACGCGGCTTTTTTGGATAAGGTGGAAGTGTCGCTGCAAAGGCAGTTGGCGGAATTGCCTCGGCGGGAAATCGCCGCCCGCTCGTTAGCGGATCGCGGTGCGCTGATTCAAGTGGCGTCCGTTGAGGAAGCTATTGCGGTATCCAATCGCATAGCGCCGGAACACTTGGAGGTATCTGTGGAAGACCCGGAAAAATACCTGCCGCAAATCCGCCATGCCGGCGCTATTTTTCTCGGTCGCCACACTGCCGAGGCACTGGGGGACTACTGCGCTGGTCCCAACCACGTGTTGCCCACCAGCGGCACCGCGCGCTTTTCTTCTCCGCTGGGTGTTTACGATTTCCAGAAGCGCAGCTCCGTTATTTTTTGTTCGCCGCAGGGCGCCGATACCCTGGGCCGGGTGGCCGGCACGCTGGCACGGGGCGAGGGCCTGGAGGCGCACGCGCGTTCGGCGGAATATCGGGTAAAGGATTGATGCCCCGAGTGCGTGGCAACCGCCCGCAGTGCGAGTACAATCCCCCAAGATGCCTGTGATGCAGAGTATTTTGGGTCTTTAAAAATGAAAAAAATAGTTGTTCTTTCTATTTGGGCTGCCATCTTTTTTCTTTTGGGAGGCTGCGCAGCCACCAATAAATTCAGCGTGGTGGAATACCAGCAGACAATGGATGCAAAGTTTCCGCCCCTGGCCGTTTTCTCAAAAGTGCCCGATGGTGACTTCAGGCAGCGTTGCGAAGCAGTCAATAAAGAGTCTCTGTTGAAGCAATGCAGCTTCAATACCATTGATTACTCGCAAATCTACCAAGAGCTGAGCCAATCCGGGCTGTTTGAGTCCGTGCACCTAGCCAACGATGCGGTGCCCTATCAATTGTTGATATCGTCAGCGATGTATGACAAGACCAGCGCAGTGGAATTGGGGCAGGCGGCAGTGGCTGGCGCAACGCTGATGCTGGCGCCGGTAAACACTTCGTGGGAAATTCACATAGACGCGGCGCTCACTTGGCACGGGCATTTGATCCGGCGCTACCAATATGAAATTCCGTTTACCTCCAGCGTCAATCTGTTCAGCGAGCACGGCAGCATGGACAGGGATCAGGCCAGGGCAGTGGTTTCCCGGTTGATTGCCGATTTTCAAAAAGACGAGGCGCTCTCACCACGAGTGCTGTATCGCTCTCTGGAGGCAAGCAATTATGAAACTGAGTTGCACCTGCCAGAGGCTGTGGGAGAGTACCTTGCCAGCCCCTTAGTAATGTTTCGGCACCCTTTATACGGCGCCCAGGCTCGCTATGAGCACAAGCAATTTCAGTTTGATTTCGTCGATGTTTTCGTCTATCCGATTCCCAGCTGGGAGTGGGTGGATGAGAAGAGCGTGCTCGCGCGGGAATCGCTGCGCGTGCGCAAGGAAATGGAATATGTGGAAAAAGAGGGACAGTGGAAGGATTTAAGTCTCAGTGATGATACTTGGAAACGCTGGCGCCGTGCCGATCAGCAGGTGCCGGTGCTGGAGTTGTCCGGTGACTTTTCGACAGTGGCGGACGAAGCCCGCTACCACACCTATGCATACCTTTTTTTATTGAAAGACAAGTTTGTTAAAGTGCGGGCTTCCTTTACTGGGGAAGGGCGCGGTAAGAAGGATGTGGAGTCGTTCGCGCGGGAAGTGTTGGCGTCCATTGAGGTTCCCGACGAGTCGCGGTTTATGGCCCGGGTGCGAAAGATGTGGAGGGATGAGCGGGCTTCGCAACCTTAAGGAATGTCTACTGCACTCGCGTGCGCGCTACTATGCTCCGGGAGACCGGGTGGATATTTGGAAAGGTTTGTAGCGCCCGCCCCAGCGGCTTAGGAGTGTCCGTTCCATTTCCTGAGCCTCTCACCGGGGCGCGATTCGCCATCATTCAGTGCTTCAACTGCGGCGTTGTGTGTTCGGTCTTTCCGAGACAGTAGCTTCGACAGTATCGACCACGCCATCGCGTATGAAGGTGATAGATATGGTATCGCCTGGGCGCAGAGTGGCCATGGTGGCAACGCCGCGCCGGCCGTCATTGATCGGGAGACCGTCGATATGGGTGATTACGTCGCCGGGCTTAAGTCCCGCATGGTGCGCGGGCCCCTGATTGTAAATGGCCGTGATCAGCACGCCGTTGGTGGAAGCCAGATTGTAATTGCGCGCCAGTTGCGGAGTCACCGCCTGGGCCTCGATGCCCAGCCAGCCTGGCACTACCCGGCCGTACTCAATGATGTCTTGCATCACTTTGAAAGCGATATTGGCCGGTATTGCAAAGCTGATGCCGCCGGAGTAGCCGGACTGATTGAGAATGGATGTATTGATTCCCAATAGGCGGCCGTGAGCGTCCACCAAGGCGCCGCCGGAATTGCCCGGGTTTACCGCTGCATCTGTCTGCAGGAAATTCTGCAAGTAGCCGCCGGCACCGGTGGCGGCCAGGTTCAGGTTGCGCTCGCCGGTGGCGCTGATAATGCCTTGAGTGACGGTCTGTCCCACACCGAACGGGTTGCCGATGGCGAGTACCACATCTCCCACCTGGGCTTTTTCCGGTTCTCCAA
Organism: Microbulbifer thermotolerans; assembly: GCF_001617625.1. Taxonomy (NCBI): domain Bacteria; kingdom Pseudomonadati; phylum Pseudomonadota; class Gammaproteobacteria; order Cellvibrionales; family Microbulbiferaceae; genus Microbulbifer; species Microbulbifer thermotolerans. The sequence continues at coordinate 1,214,713 of NZ_CP014864.1, forward strand.
CTTCGATAGACGTGAGACTGGGCAGCTCGATTTTTAGTACTGCCAGGTCGAAATCCGCATCTGAACCCACCAGCTGGGCCTGTGCTTCCCGGCCATCCGCCAGTAACACCACTATGGCATCCGCCTCATCCACTACATGGTGATTGGTGAGAATGTAGCCGTCATCGCTAACAATGACGCCGGAGCCCAGATTGGACTGCATGCGCTCCCGCTGGGGGAGGTTCATGCTGTTGAACAGGCGCTGAAACAGGGGATCGTTGAAAAGCGGATGCTGTCGCTGGGGCACGGCCTTGCGCGTGTAGATATTGACCACCGCCGGTCCCGCGAGGCTCACCGCGCTGGCGTAGGAAACCGGCCCCTGCCATTCTCCCGCTTGCGGAGACGGTGCCCCGTTGCGCAGCTGTGGGAACACGAACAACAGCAGTGCCGCCACTGCCAGTCCAATGCCGGTGGGCGCGGCCCAGTCTTGAATAAAACGTTGTAGGGACACTCTCGACTCCTCGATTTGCGGCCATTATACATGGGTGCAGCGGTGAAGCCGTTGGTCATCGCCCGCAGATCCGTATAATGGCGGGTCCAAATTTTGTGACCCGCCTGCTTTTCAAGTTTTTGGAGATCGCTATGTCCCTGGTTCGACCCCACGGCAGTATGGAGCTGCAGCCCCGGTTTGTGTATGACGCTGAAAGGCATCACCAGCTGATCCATGAGGCGGAGTCGCTTCCGTCCATCGTGGTCAGCTCCGCTGCCGCGGCCAATGCGGTAATGCTGGGTGCCGGCTATTTCAATCCGCTGCACGGTTATATGAATCTGGCCGACGCCCTGAGCGTTGCCGAATCGCTGCGTACCGTGGACGGCCTTTTCTGGCCGGTGCCGATCGTCAATATGGTTGAGGACACCAGTGCCATCGAAGGGGCATCCCGTATCGCGCTGCGCGACCCCAATGTCGAGGGCAATCCGGTTTTGGCGATCATGGACGTCCAGGCAATAGAAACGGTGTCCGAGGAGCAGATGGATACCATGGTGCAACAGGTGTTTGGCACTTTAGATGAAAAACATCCGGGTGTGGCCACTTTCCGCTCCGCCGGCCGCCAGTTAATTTCCGGTCCCATCGAGGTGCTGAACTTCAGTTACTTCCAAAGTGACTTCCCGGATACCTTCCGCACCGCGGTGGAGATCCGCAACGAATTTGCTGAGCGCGGCTGGAGCAAGGTGGTGGCCTTCCAGACCCGCAATCCGATGCACCGCGCCCACGAGGAGCTGTGCAAAATGGCTCTTGAAGCGGTGGATGCCGACGGTGTACTCATTCATATGTTGCTGGGCAAGCTGAAGCCGGGCGACATTCCCGCAACCGTGCGCGACGCCGCGATACGGAAGATGGTGGAGCTCTATTTTCCCAGTAATACCGTGATGGTGACCGGCTACGGTTTCGATATGCTCTATGCCGGCCCGCGGGAGGCTGTGTTGCATGCAGTCTTCCGCCAAAACTGTGGTTGCAGCCACTTGATCGTCGGTCGCGACCACGCCGGGGTAGGCGACTACTACGGTGCTTTTGATGCGCAGACCATTTTTGATGAGAAAGTACCGGAGGGCGCGCTGGAGATTGAGATTTTCCGCGCCGACCACACGGCCTACTCAAAAAAGCTGAATAAAGTGGTGATGATGCGCGATGTCCCGGATCACACAAAGGAAGATTTTATTCTGTTGTCTGGAACCAAGGTGCGCGAGATGCTGGGAGATGGCATAGCTCCGCCGCCAGAATTCTCCCGCCCTGAAGTGGCTCAGATTCTGATGGATTACTATCAGAGCCTGTAAGTAATAAACAAAAAAGGGCGGAGTGTTATCCGCCCTTTTTTGTTTGCAATCGCTTGGGGTGCCCCTGATATGGTTGCCCAAGTGCTGCGACACCTGGGCTGGATTGGGGGGTTAGCGTGTCGCGGTGCCTTCTCCGCTCAAGGGCTCTTTTTCCAGGCCGAAGTCTTCTGCCAGGGTGCCCTTGGCCCCGGGTTCTTTCGGTGCCCAGTCCCGCGGCGGGGCGACGACTTCCTGTAGGTGCTCATCGTTGTCGCTCAGTTTCCCGCTGCCCGCTTCCAGCATTTGGCGCCCGATGTCCTGGCTGGAAAGGCGCAGGGCGCTGTTGGCCAGATATTCGTGCACTTCCCGGTAACTTTCGGTGAGGTTGTGGACCAGCTGGGCAGTTTGGTCAAAGTGCTCGTTAACCTGCAGCTGAAAATCCTCCAGCTTCTGGTTGGCCTCCCGCAGGCGCAGTTCCAGCTCCTGGGTGCGGGCTGTACTGTTGCCGCGGCTGCGTACAGCCAGGAAAGCGAGCAGGGCGCCCAGTGCCAAGCCTAGGATACCCACCAGAATCAATAGCGAAGTAGAGTGCACTAATGCTTCCTCCTCTAGATAAATGACAGCAGCGGTCGTCCGTGACGGAGTGGCCGGCGGTGATGGCCGGCGCTGGGCTATGAGTATACGCGAATAGTGCCGCGCCGTCGGCTAGTCGGTCAGTCGTTGAATTTGATAGAGTGCGCCCCTCGTAAGAAGGTAGTTGATTTTCTCGCCAGTTATGTCCCTAGTCAGCAGTTCCCAACTCTCACCGCTTGAGCGTTATCGGCGCGATCTGCAGCGTCCGGATTTTATTGCCGATCCGGCGCAGGAAAGCGCGGTACGCGAGCTGCAAGATCTGTACACGCGCCTGTTGCAACGGGAGAGGGGGAACGGAGGCGGGCTGTTCGGGCGTGTCCGGCGTTTGTGGCAAGGCGCAACCGAGCCCGAGCGCGGCCTCTATTTCTGGGGCGGGGTAGGGCGGGGTAAAACCTACCTGATGGATGCATTTTTCGAGTCGTTGCCTTTCGAGCGCAAGCAGCGCACTCATTTTCACCGCTTTATGCGTGAGGTGCACCGGGAGCTGAAGGCGCTAGCGGGGGCGAAGAACCCACTGGAGCGGGTGGCGGACCGCATCGCCGCCAGGGCAAAGGTCTTGTGCTTCGATGAGTTTTTCGTTTCCGATATTACCGATGCGATGATACTCGCCAACCTTCTCGGCGCTCTCTTTCAGCGAGGAGTGACTTTGGTGGCCACCTCCAATATTGAGCCGGAGGGGCTCTATAAGGATGGTCTGCAGCGAGCGCGTTTCCTGCCCGCCATCGCTCTGCTGAAGCGGCACACCAAAGTGGTCAATGTGGACAGCGGTGTCGATTACCGGTTGCGCGCGCTGGAAATGGCGGAGCTCTATCACTCACCCCTGGGGGCAGTGGCGGATGCCAGTCTGGCCCGCAGCTTTGCGCGCTTAAGCGTGGAGGGTTGTGAAGTGCGGGAAAGGGTGGATCTGAGTATTGAGGGGCGCCCCATCCGCGCGTTGAAAGTGGCCGACGATGTGGCCTGGTTCGATTTTGCTGCGCTCTGTGACGGCCCGCGCTCACAGAATGACTACATAGAGCTGGCGCGGGAATTCCATACCGTGCTGCTGGCTGGGGTACCGCGCTTTAACGAGCGTATGGAAGCGCAGGCGCGGCGGTTTATTAATATGGTGGACGAGTTCTACGATCGCAGCGTCAAGCTGGTGATTTCCGCCGAAGTGCCGGCCGAGCAGCTGTACGGTGGCAAACACTTGCGATTTGAGTTCGAGCGCACAGTCAGCCGGTTGCTCGAAATGCAGTCCCATGAGTATCTGGCCCGGCCGCACCGCCCCGGCTGAAGGGGGGATTGCGCCTGACCGGACAGGCCTCGGTGGCTTCTGGGGGCGGGGTGTGGAGGCGGGGAGGAAAGCGTTCAAATTCGCTTGAAAAGCGAACACTCCTTATGTACTATCCGCGCTCTTTCGTGGGACGGCCCCATTCCGGGGTCATATTACAGGTGTTTATAACATGAAGACTTACAGTGCCAAACCGGAAGCGGTAAAACGCGACTGGTACATTGTCGACGCTGCGGGTAAGACGCTCGGCCGTATTTCTGCCGAGATCGCTCACCGTCTGCGCGGCAAGCACAAGCCTGAATACACGCCCCACGTGGACACCGGTGATTACATTATCGTGATCAATGCCGAGAAGGTCCGCGTGACCGGCAACAAGGCCAAAGACAAGATCTACCACAGCCATTCCGGCTATCCCGGTGGTCTCAAATCCATCAGCTTCGAGAAGCTGATCGAGAAGGCGCCCGAGCGCACCATCCAGAATGCCGTCAAAGGCATGCTGCCGAAGGGTCCGTTGGGTCGCGCCATGTTCAAGAAGCTGAAGGTGTACAGCGGTAGCGAACATCCTCACGCGGCGCAGCAGCCGATTGAACTGGCGATCTAAACGGGAATACTCTTATGGCAACTACTCAATACTACGGTACCGGCCGCCGCAAGACCTCCACTGCCCGCGTCTTTATTGCGCAGGGTGAAGGCAAGATCACCATCAACGGCCGCTCCCTGGACGAATATTTTGGCCGTGAGGTGGCGCGCATGATCGTGCGTCAGCCGCTCGAAGTGGTCGAAATGACTGACAAATTTGATATCAATGTCACCGTGAAGGGTGGTGGATCTTTCGGTCAGGCGGGTGCTATCCGCCACGGCCTGACCCGAGCCCTGATCCAGTATGATGAAGGGCTGCGCCAGCCGCTGCGCTCAGCGGGCTATGTCACCCGCGATGCCCGCGCTGTGGAGCGCAAGAAAGTGGGTCTGCGCAAGGCGCGCAAGAGACCGCAATACTCCAAGCGTTAAGCTTTCTTTCAGGCCCGGCGAACGCCGGGCTTTTTTGTGTCTTCGGGTCCCCCTTCCGGGTGGGGATTTCTTGTTATTTCTGCTTGTTTTCTCGCCAGTTCGCTGCGGGATTAAAGATGTTCCCCCTTTGTCTTTGCCTTGTATCAAATTGGCATTTTCTTTAACATTGCGCAAATTTGTATCCGCTTGATTTATAGGGTTAATTTTGCACCGGCGAGGCCGGGGCATAACCGTATGCAGGATTTTTTTGGGTTGGGTCAGCCCAGTGTATCGGGCTGAGATGGGAGAAATACGTCATGACTGACGGTGTAAACGTAGGGCGGCGGCGTTTTCTGACCGGGATGACCTCGGCAGTTGGCGCGGCCGGAGCGGTCGGTATAGCCGTTCCGTTCGTGAAATCCTGGAATCCGAGCGCCAAGGCCAAGGCCGCAGGTGCGCCGGTCAAATACAATATCAGCAAGCTTGAGCCGGGCCAGATGGTTACGGTGGAGTGGCGCGGCAAGCCGGTCTATGTGGTGCGCCGTACCGAAGAGGCTCTGCAGAACCTGGAGAAAGTCGAGCCCCTGTTGCGCGACCCCAACTCCGAAGAGTCCGTCCAGCCCGCCTATGTCAATCCGGAAAATCGCGCGATCAAACCGCAGCTGTTGGTGTTGGTCGGGCTTTGTACCCACCTGGGATGCGCGCCCATGTACCGCCCTGAAGTAGGTGCCACCGATCTCGGTGGTGCCGAGTGGATGGGCGGCTTCTTCTGCCCCTGTCACGGTTCCAAGTACGATATGGCCGGCCGTGTTTACAAGGGGGTGCCCGCACCCACCAATCTGGATGTGCCGCCTTATTCCTATGAGGGTGACGACATCATCGTAATCGGCGTGGATCAGGAGGGCACTGCATGAACTGGCTAACCGCTCTGGGCGATTGGATCGATCAACGCCTGCCGATCTACGATGCCTGGGATCGGCATATGGGCAAGTACTACGCGCCCAAGAACTTCAATGTCTGGTATTTCTTCGGTGTATTTTCACTGCTGGTGCTGGTCAATCAGCTGTTGACTGGTATTTGGCTGGTAATGAGTTTCACTCCTTCGGCTGAGGGCGCCTTCGCCTCAGTCGAGTACATTATGCGCGACGTCGAATGGGGCTGGTTGATCCGCTATATGCACTCCACCGGCGCATCGGCTTTCTTCGTTGTTGTCTACCTGCACATGTTCCGCGGTCTCATGTACGGTTCTTATAAGCCGCCGCGGGAACTGGTATGGATTTTCGGCATGTGCATCTATCTGGTGCTGATGGCCGAAGCCTTTATGGGTTATGTACTGCCCTGGGGGCAGATGTCCTATTGGGGGGCTCAGGTAATCGTATCCCTGTTCGGTGCAATACCGGTTATCGGTGAGGATCTTGTGCAGTGGATTCGCGGTGACTACCTGATTTCCGGTATCACTCTCACGCGCTTCTTCTCCCTGCACGTAATTGCACTGCCGCTGGTGCTGGTGCTGCTGGTGGTGCTGCACATCCTGGCGTTGCACGAAGTGGGCTCCAACAACCCTGACGGTATCGAAATCAAGAAGAACAAAGACGAAAACGGCATCCCCAAGGATGGCGTGCCCTTCCACCCGTACTACACTGTGCACGATCTGGTGGGGATAGCGGTATTCCTGTTTATTTTCTGCACTGTGGTGTTTTTCTTCCCGGAAATGGGCGGCTTCTTCCTGGAGCACGCCAACTTTGAGGAAGCTAACCCACTGAAGACACCGCCGCATATCGCACCGGTTTGGTACTTTACGCCCTTCTACGCGATTCTGCGCGCGGTGACGATCGACATAGGTCCGCTGACCGCGAAGTTCCTCGGCCTGGTGGCCATGGGCGCCGCTATCGCGATACTGTTTGTACTGCCCTGGCTGGACAAGAGCCCGGTACGCTCCATTCGCTACAAAGGCTGGTTGCCGAAAGCGCTGTTGCTGGTCTTCGCCGCGGTGTTCATTATCCTCGGTTACCTGGGCGTGCAGTCTCCAACCCCGGGCCGCAACTTCCTGGCCCAGGTGGGAACCCTGTTCTATTTCGCTTTCTTTGTAACCATGCCCATCTGGAGTAATCCGAAGGCGCGCAAAGGTATTGCCTCCTGGATTGTGAGCGGAATTTTCGGCCTGCTCTTCCTGTGGATGGCTGCCACCAACTTCTCTGCCAGTGTCTTCGTCGGTGTTGTCGCCCTGCTGTTGGGGGCCTTTTTCGCCGCGTTGCCCTGGGTGGCCTCCCACGATGATGTGTACCCAACGCCTGAGCGGGTTACCAGCCCGTCCGGCGAGAAGACTTTTGCCGTACTCTTCTTTGGCCTGATCGTGGTTGCGCTGCTGGCCTTTATCCCGATCAAGGCAGTGGGCGCTGAGAGCGATGTTGAGCTCGACCATATCAACATTGACTTGACTAACAAGCCGTCCCTGCAGCGGGGGGCGAAGTATTTCGTCAACTACTGCATGGGGTGTCACAGCGCCAACTTCTCCCGCTGGGAGCGCGTGGCCAACGATTTGGATATTCCCAATGACTTGATGATGCAGAACCTGGTGCTGGGAGATGCGAAGATCGGTGATCTTATGCAGATTTCCATGCGCCCCGAGGACTCAAAAGTATGGTTTGGCGCCACGCCGCCGGATCTGACTTTGGTGGCCCGCGCTCGTTCGCCGGAATGGCTCTACACTTACCTGCGCAGTTTCTACAAGGATGACAGCCGTCCTACCGGTGTGAATAACAAGGTTTTCCCGAACGTGGGTATGCCCCATGTTCTAATGGAACTGCAGGGCCTGCCCGAGTGTGCTGCCGGTCCGAAGCGCGAACACGGCCGTGTTGTGCGGGATGAGCTCGGCAATCCGATTATGGATGCGGAGTGCGGCAGCCTGAAAGTCGGCAATATCAAGGGCTCGATGAACGAAGAGGAATTCGACCAGGCAATGTACGACTTGGTGAACTTCCTGGAATATATCGCCGAGCCCATGGCGGAAGAACGCAAACGCGTTGGCTTTTACGTGCTGGCGTTTATCCTCGTGTTCTTCATTTTCGCCTGGCTGTTGAACCGCGAATACTGGAAAGACGTGCACCACTAAGCTGCGCGCCTTTTCTGAATCTCTGGGTGGTAGAGCTGCTCTGCCACCCTTTTGCGTTTATTGACAGAGGGCCGGCGCTGCAGCCGGCTGAATAGTTCGAGGTAGTTAGAAGATGGGTGTGCCGACCAACAAGCGCTCCTCAATGACCTTCTTTTCCGATGGTCGCAGTCATTTCAGTCACCGCGTGCGTATCGTGCTCGCTGAGAAAGGGGTTTCCGTCGATATCATTGATGTAGACCCGGATGATAAGCCGGCGGAACTGGCTGATCTCAATCCGTATAACTCCCTGCCCACTCTGGTGGACCGCGACTTGGTTCTGTTCGAAACCAAGGTGATGATGGAATACCTGGATGAGCGTTTCCCGCATCCGCCACTATTGCCGGTTTACCCAGTGGCGCGGGCCCAGAGTCGTCAGATCATGTACCGCATCGAGCGCGACTGGTGCCCTCTGGTCGACAAAATTCTTGCTGGTGGTAAAGAAGCAGCCGCCGCGCGCAAGGATTTGCGTGACAGTTTGGTGGGTATCGCGCCCCTGTTTACGGATTTGCCGTACTTCTTCAATGAAGAGTTTTCTCTGGTGGACTGTTGCATGGCTCCTCTGCTTTGGCGCTTGGAGCAGTTTGAAATCAGCCTGCCGAAGACAAAACAGGCCAAGCCTTTGTTGGAATACATGGATCGGCTCTTTACCCGCGAGTCTTTCCAACAGAGTCTGACCGAGTATGAGCGGGAAATGCGTTGAGAGGACGGTATAAAGGGAGAGTGTTTTGAGCAAGCCGGCGATGACATCCAACCGCCCGTATATTCTGCGGGCTTTCTACGAGTGGATAACCGATAACCGGTGCACTCCCTATATTCTCGTCGACACTCATCTGCCCGGAGTGCTGGTTCCTCAGCAGCATGTCAACGAGGACGGGCAAATCGTGTTGAATATCTCCGAGTCCGCGGTGGTCGGCCTCACGATGGATAATTACGCTATCCGCTTCAACGCCCGCTTCGGCGGCGTGCCCACCGATATCCAGGTACCGGTGGGTGCGGTGGTGGGTATCTACGCGCGTGAAAACGGCCAGGGAATGGTATTCGAGGCTGAGGAGACGCCGGAACCGCCGGAGCCCACGCCGCCCACCAGTCTGGGGCGCAAGTCCGCGCGCAAACCCGCCCTGCGAGTGGTCAAGTAGTCGGCGGTGGCAATTGCCATCGTCGGCGCGTAGGTGGCTGATTGGCGTGCCTGTGCTGGCCCCTGACACCTGTGTGTTGGGGTAAAGGATGTGGGCATGTGGAAGAGACTCGAATGGGCTCCTGAAATCTCCGGCTTGGCATTCGACGGTTTCAAGCTATCCACGCTATGGGTTGAGTGTTGTGTGTGGGGCATCGTATCTCCCCGGAGCGAGCGAATTCAGGTGAGTTTCCCTAACTGAGATCCACGCCCTCCGGCGCGCTTTACTGAGCGATATAATCCGGGGCAAACGTCACGTTTTGCCGCCTATGTCTCTATTCATGCAGTGGTTGCGCCACGGCTGGCTGCCGCTTCTCTTGTTGACTGCTTTTGTGCTACAGCGTTATGCGTGGTTGGACTTCCCGTTCCCAGCACCTGTGAAGCTTTCACCGGTACTCCTTGGCGTCGCGCTGGCACTGGCGGTTTTTTTCAAGTCCAGTCGACTGGCGTATGCCGCCACACTGATTCTCGCCTTCTATTTGGCCTTGGATGCTGTGCCCTGGTTGCGGCAGGAAAGCCTATTTTCCCTGGGCCTGGCATTGGTGTCGCTGAATATAGCTTTAGTTGCCTATACCAGTGACAGGAATCCACTCAGCGGATTTGGCCTGTTGCTACTGTTCGCGGCCCTCGGGCAGGGGGTGGGACTCTACTTGCTACAGAGTTGGCCGAACTCCTTTAGTTGGCTCATGCCCTTGACGCTGCCTTATGGCGGTGGAATCCAGTTTGACCTGGCGGCACAGGTGTTTGTCTGTGCGATTCTGCTTTTACTCGTGAAGGTCAGTGTGAAGCCTGAAGCTACCGGCTTCGGATTGCTCGCTTGTACTTTGCTGTTGTATTTGGTTCGGGACCCGGCTTTGCCGCCGGGACAGTTTCACCTAGCTGCCTCCATTAGTAGTCTGCTGCTGACCTTCCTTGTTTTGCACAGTGCCTACGAACTGGCATTTCGCGATGAGTTGACGGGTATTCCGTCGCGGCGCGCATACAACCGGTATCTGCTGACACTGGGGCGCCATTACATGATCGCGGTGATTGATATCGACCATTTCAAGAAGCTCAACGATCGGCACGGCCACCGCGTCGGCGATCAGGTACTGCGCATGGTGGCGGGCAAAATTGCTCGTTATGGCGGTGGGCGTGCATTTCGTTACGGGGGTGAGGAATTTGTGGTGGTTTTTCGTGGGCGCGATAGAGAAAAAGCGCTGAATGCACTTGAACGTATGCGTGAGAAAATCGCCGGTTATCCCTTGAAGCTGCGTTCGGCCATGCGCGATACCGCCGACAACGCCAAGGCTCGCCGCCGGCGGGGGCAGGGCGGTGGTCGGGCGATCAAGACAACTGTCAGTGTCGGCCTAGCTGGCAGTGGCGGTAATCACCGGTTGCCGGAAGCAGTGTTGGAGGCCGCGGATCGGGCCCTCTACAGAGCGAAGCGCGGTGGGCGCAACAGAGTCTGCACGCAGGCCTGATATAAATCATCCTCCTATAAAAATGGCGCTTCATTCCTGGTTTGGATTGGTTAATTCCACGCCGGCTCCCGATACTGCTAAACAGGCAGTGAAAGATGAGAGGGAGAAAGCGCGTGCGATTACTCAGCCATACCATTGGAATATTCACCCATCCCGACAAAGAGTGGAAAGCCATTCGCGCCGACCACCTTTCCTTTGCGCAGGTGTTTTTCAGTCATGTGCCCATTTTGGCACTGATACCGACCATCGCCGGATATATCGGTGTGACCTATGTCGGCTTTGAGCTGGGTGGCCATCTCACGAAGCTGACATCGCAAAGCGCTGCTTTATTGGCAGTGGTGACCTATTTCGCCATTGTGCTCGGCGTTTACCTGTTGGGAGAGTTCATTAACTGGATGGCCAAGTCCTACGGTGTAGAGGGTGATGAACCCCGGCGCCACTACGAAGGCACGGCTCTGGCGGTCTTCGTGACCACGCCTATATTCCTAGCCAGCTTTGTGCTGATTTACCCGCACTTGTGGCTGACGGTGATTGTTTTTGGGTTAGCTGGAACCTATTCCATCTATCTGCTGTTTGAAGGTATCCCGATCCTGATGAATATGAACAAGGAGCGTGCCTTTCTTTATGCGTGTGCTGTGGTGACAGTGGCGCTCGTCATGATGGTGACGGTGATGATCGGCTCGGTGATTCTCTGGAGTATTGGGATCGGACCCGTATATCAGCATTAGGGCACCTCCGATGCGATCAAGCTGGGTTTCTGGGTGTCGCCCCATCACCTGCGCTTTTCATCTGGTCTCAAAGTAGCTTGACCGTCAGTACGCAACTTAATCAGAGGTTCCCTGGGTTCTTCCTGCGGAAACGGACTGGGTTAGGAAACCTCTAATTCGCGTGAACACAATGGTAGGTTTCGGGGCGCTCAGGCAATAGCGCAGATATTTCGAAAACGCACGAGTACTTCCCTGTAGCTCCGCCGGATACCGCCTTGTATCCGACGGTTTCGAAATAGCCGTCCTATTACCTGAGCTTCACATCCGCCCCCGAAGAACCTCTGCCACCAGGAAATGAATTAATCAGAGGTTCCTTAGTTGTAGCAACACAGTTCGCAAAGGCCGTGCTTGGGGGGTTAAGTGCGCTCTGTAACGGCTGTGGTCCCGGCTGCAGCGGTAGTTGCAGTTGTCGGTGCAATGGGGGGCATGGGGCAATCCAGGCTGTCGGCCACGGCACGCAGCAGTTCGATTTCCTCGGCCGCCACTATTCCATCGTGAACCATAGTGGTCGCGATTGCTTTGAGCAGTACCGGCTTCTTGAGCGGAGGCATAAGGGCGGCGATGGCGACAGCTTTATCCAGGCGCGGCAGAGTGATGTCCGCCGAGGTGGGCAGCGGTGTGATATTCAATTGCATGGCGTTGAGGCCTGTCTCGTAGGCTCGCTTGGCGGAGAGATAATCCGGGTTACCGGCATGGGCCACTGCGGCCAGTATAAAGCGCGCAGCGTCCTTTTCAGCCCCACCTTTTGGCGATAAGCGCTGGCGATCCGGGCTGCCTTCCAGTGCGTGCATCAGCACCCGGTACAGGGCCCACTCCCAGAGCTCCACCACCCCGTCACTGCGCAATAGCTTGATCAGATTGCGCTTGAAAACTTGGTATTGCTGGGGAGCCAGCGCCTTCAGCGCAGGTACACACAGATCTAGCAGCACCAAACGCGTGCCAGCGGCCAAGTCCCGCAGCTGCGGCCCCAATCTTTGCAGCTCCCGCATCACCGCCGGATGGGCAATCTTTTGCAGCAGCTGGTGTTGTTGCTTTCTGTGCTGCTGATCGCCGTGCATCATCAGGTGATAGACCAGCGCGCGCGCGGCGAAAGGGTCGTGAGCGGCCTGCTTGACGGCCTCCGGCACCGCCTGCAGAAGCTGTCTGCCGTACGCCACCTGTTGATCGCTAGGGCTGCAAATGCTGTTGTCGACCGCGTCGATCACCTGCTGGAGGGATGCACTGCTGCTCGCGGATGCCACCGGGGCAATACCCATAACCTGGGCATTTTGCTGCTCTGTCACGGAAAATCCCAGGGGCTCTTTGTCCACATTCGGAAAGTGCCCGTTCCATTGCGGGTCCAGCCTCGCGATGCGTTCCGCCAGCGGCGGATGGGTTGCAAAGAGATTGGCGAAGGATTTTTTCAGGCCGCTGGCGAAGTACATGTGGCTGAATTCCGCCGCATTGCTCGATGCCAGCTCGGAACCGGCGCTGTAGCCGCCGATTTTCTTTAGCGCACCGGCGATACCCCGGTTGTTGCGCGTGTATTGCACTGCCGAAGCGTCGGCGAGAAATTCCCGTTGGCGGCTGACGGCGGACTTGATTAGGTTGCCGAAGAAGGTACCGGTGTAGCCGATCACCATCAGTCCGGCGCCGATGCCGAACAGCGCTGTGCGGCCGCGATTATCCCGGCTGGAGCTGAAGTGCGAACCGCGCAGCAGCCAGTAGCCGAGCATCCCGATAATCAGTATGCCGTGCAGAAGACCGACAATGCGGATATTGAGACGCATGTCGCCGTTGAAAATATGGCTGAATTCATGTGCCACCACGCCCGCGAGCTCGTCGCGGTTGAGCTTTTCGATGCAGCCGCGGGTCAGGCCAATCACCGCATCGCTGGGTTTGTAGCCGGCGGCAAAGGCGTTGATGGCATCGTCTTCGATCAGATACACGTCGGGGACAGGTGTACCGGAGGCGATAGCCATCTCCTCGACGACGTTGAGCGCGCGCTTTTCCGCGTCGCCATGGGGGGCGATGTTGATCTTGCGTCCACCCAAAGACTCCGCCACCGCGCGACCGCCCGCCGCTAACTGACGCAATTTGTAAAGGCTGCCCAGGCCGATCACCGCGGCGATGGAAAGCGCGATGGTGACGACAGTGTCCCAGCCCAGCAGCTGACCGATTTGCGCCGGGGAGAAGTCTAGGCCCTGCGAGTAGGCTACCAGCGCGGCGGCGAGTAGAGTGGTGATCCCGATCAAAAGCAGTACGGCCAGAGTGAAGAGCCCCACCAGCAGACCGGTGTTGCGTTTGGCCCTGTCCTGGTACTCGAAGAAATTCATGGGTTAGAACTCGATCCGCGGTGCCGCTTGTATGGTGTCTGAATCAGCGAACTCCAGCAGCTTGCCGTCTTCCCGGTGACCAAAGAAACCGGCGAAGAAGACGGGCGGGAAGCTCTGTTTGTAGATGTTGTAAGCGGTTACTGCGTCATTGAAGGCCTGGCGGGCGAAGGAGACTTTGTTTTCAGTACTGGTGAGCTCTTCGGTGAGCTGCATCATATTTTGGTTGGCCTTGAGTTCTGGGTAGGCCTCCATCACTACATTCAGGCGTCCCAGCGCATTGGCCAGTGCGCCCTCGGCTTGTCCCAGATCGGAGATAACATTGGCGTTGCCGGGGTTGGCGGCGGCTGCCTTGAGGCCTGCCAGGGCAGTATTGCGGGCTTCGATCACTGCCTGCAGTGTCTCCCGCTCGTGTTTCAAATAGCCTTTGGCGGTTTCCACCAGGTTGGGGATAAGGTCGTAACGGCGTTTTAGCTGTACCTCGATCTGCGCAAAAGCGTTTTCGTAACGGTTTTTTAGTGATACCAATTTGTTGTAGATACCGATAACGTAGAACAAAAGTGCGGCGATGATCACCAGCCAGACGATAGTTGAGATTTCCATATGACTTCTCACTGTTGTTGTAAGTTGTTGGCGTCGATAGTAACACGGCGGACGTGGAGTAAATGCGTCGTGCGGCGGGTTCTTGCGCGCTGTCTCATGCCAAGGGTGGATGGCGTCGGATGCGGGCGCATCGGTTATAATGCCGCCGCAATATAACAATCGCCGGTGTCCGATAAGAGCGGCGGCGGCACAGATTTGGGAGCAGCCAGTATGAGCGATGTAACTTCAGATCCGGTAGTCATAGTCGGAATGGCGCGGACGCCGATGGGCGCCATGCAGGGAGGACTGTCGGAGGTCAGCGCGCCGGAGTTGGGCTCTGTGGCCATCCGCGCGGCGCTCGAGGATGCGGGTGTGGCGCCGGCGGACGTCGATGAAGTGCTGATGGGTTGCGTTTTGCCCGCCGGTGTGGGGCAGGCTCCCGCGCGTCAGGCATCTATCCGTGCGGGAGTTCCCGAAGGCACCCCCTGTACTACTGTCAACAAGGTGTGCGGTTCGGGCATGAAAACCGTGATGATGGCCCGGGATGCCTTGTTGCTGGGCGAGGGTAGGGTGATTGTCGCTGGCGGCATGGAGAGCATGACCAACGCTCCCTACCTTTTGCCAAAGGCCCGTGGTGGCATGCGACTGGGCCACGGTGAGGTAAAAGACCATATGTTCCTGGACGGTCTGGAGAATGCCTACGATGGCAAGTTGATGGGTAACTTCGCCGAGAATACCGCGGACAAGTATGGGTTCACCCGCGAGGAGCAGGATGCCTTTGCGCTGGAATCCCTGGCCCGGGCGCAAAAGGCCATAGAGAGCGGTGTCTTTGAACGCGAAATAGCGCCGGTGACTATTTCCACTCGCCGCGGTGATGTACAGGTTCGCGTGGACGAAGGGCCGGGCAATGCGCGTCCGGACAAAATCCCTCAGCTGAAACCCGCATTCCGCAAGGACGGCACTGTCACCGCCGCCAATGCCAGCTCTATCTCCGATGGCGCCGCGGCCCTGGTGCTGATGCGCCGGAGCGAGGCCGAGCGGCGCGGCCTGAAGGTGCTGGCAGTATTGCGCGGCCAGGCCCAGTTCGCGCACCAGCCGGAGTGGTTTACCACTGCCCCTGTGGGGGCCATGCAGAAGCTGTTGGAGCGCACGGGCTGGAGTGTGGATGAAGTGGACTTGTTCGAGATCAACGAGGCCTTCGCTGTGGTGGCCATGGCAGCGATGCGTGAGTTGAACCTGCCGCACGACAAGGTCAACGTCAACGGTGGTGCCTGCGCACTGGGCCACCCGCTGGGCGCCAGTGGTGCTCGTATACTGGTCACTCTTTTGGCGGCGATGGAAAAGCGCGATGTGAAGCGAGGAATTGCCAGCCTGTGCATCGGTGGCGGTGAGGCGACTGCGGTCGCGATTGAGCGGGCCTGACGTGACCGAGGGGCGGGCTGCTGGGAAAGCGTTGCAGCAGCCCGCTCAGAACCCCTGAATTTTTTCGCTCCCTGACGTTAAACAGATATCGCAGCGGGGCAATAAGCTCAGCGGATTATCGACTGGCTAGCGGCTTCGAAACTATGGAACCTCTGATTAATTCGCTTCCTGACGGTAAAAATTCTTTGGAGCTAGATGAGAAGCTCAGGTGATAGGATGGCCATTTCGAAACCGTCGGATACAGGGATGTATCCGTCGGAGCTACAGGGAAGTACTCGTGCGTTTTCGAAATGGCCATCCTATTGCCTGAGCGCCACGGAACTAACCAAAGCGTTCACGCGAATTAATCAGAGGTTCCCTATCAATTTTCAAAGTGCTGTCAGCAGGGGCGCAGGGACTTTCTCCTGTACTCTTTTATGCTTCAAGCGCCCTGGAGAATCCAGGGCGCTCAGGAGAATAGGGGCAAAGTTCCTTAGTCGATATATTCCACCGCCTTAACCACCTTTTGCACACCTCCGATACTGCGGGTCACATCCGCCGCTTTTTCCGCCTCGGCGCGGGTCAGCAGCCCCATCAGATAGACGACGCCATTTTCCGTTACCACTTTAATACGGCCGCTGTCGATTTCCTTGTTGGCAAGGAGATTACTTTTCACCTTGGTGGTCAGCCAGGTGTCGCTGGAGGCCGCCAGGAAGGATGCATTGCCGCGCACTTGGATTTCGTTATACACCTGGCGGACATTCTGCACCTGTTGGGCGGTGCGGCCGGCCAGCAGGCGCAGTTCGTTGTTTGGAACCTGGCCTGTGAGCAGCACTACGCCGTTGAAGGCGTTGACATTGATATTGGCTGCCTTGAGATCCGGGTGCGCCTTGTTGATATTGACAGTGGTTATGGTTTCGATTTTTTGGTCATCGATAAAGGTGCCCAGTGAGCGTTTGCCTGGGTCCTGCTGGATAGGACCGTCGTGCGTGGCTTCCAGCACAGTACTGCAGCCGGCACTCAAAATGGCACTCGCGATCAGGGCGATAAAAAAGCGTTTCTTTTGAAACTTTAATTTTTTTTTCACGGTTTCAGTCCTCGTAACCACCGAAAAGACTGCTGTCGATCAGGTCGCACAGACAGAAAATCGTAAGCAGGTGTACTTGGTGTACCTCTGCTGCGACCTCTGAAGGTACGCGCAGTTCAATATCGTGTGTGTCCAGCAGTGCAGCGCAGTCGCCGCCGTCACCACCGGTCAGCGCCAGTATACCCATATCCCGGTCGCGCGCCGCGCGCATGGCCTGAATTAGGTTGGAGTCGCGGCCGTCGCTACTCAGGATTACCAGCAGGTCACCCGGCTGGCCCAGGGCGCGCACCGGCCGGGCGAAGATTTCCGCGCGGCCGTGATTGCGCGAGACAGTGCCCATGGACACGGCGTCGCCATTTAAGGCGATTGCCGGCAGGCCGGGGCGCTCGCGCTGGAAGCCTCCCAATAATTGGGCGCAAAAGCTTTGCGCCAGTGCGCCGCTGACACCGTTGCCGCACAGGAGAAGCTTGTTTTCCGCCAGCAGGGTGTGCACCACCATTTCGCTCGCTTCGGCCACCAGTGGCGCCAGCACCTCGCCCGCGTTCATTGTGGCTTCCAGACTGCGGTGGAATAGGGTTACAACTCGCTGTTCCATAATTACCTTTGACGGGAGAACGCGTGGTTCACCCTATTGATTCCATAATTCAGATATGGGTTATGCCCCGAAGGCGCCTTTTATCCAGTGAATATCCTGGGTATCGCCTTCAATCGCAATGACATCGAAGCGGCAGGGGCAGTCCAGTTTGTTTTGCTGTAAATAGGTTTGTGCGGTGGCTACGAGCTTCTTCTGCTTGCGCAGATCGACACTGGCGCCCGCCGAGCCGAATCGGCTACTGCGACGGTAGCGCACCTCAACAAATACCAGTGTGTTGCCGTCCTTTGCGATCAGGTCGATTTCACCGTAGCGGCCGTGGTAGTTGCGAGTCACGAGCCTCAGGCCGGCGGCTTGCAGGTAGCGCGCCGCCACCGTTTCCATTCGGGGGCCAATGCCTTCAGAAGGCTTCACTGTTTCCCGTAAGCTCCATGTTTTCCACTGGCTGTGGGGCTACCTCCTCCGTTGTGGTGATTGGCACTGGCGCCCCTTTCTTGATACGCGCCCATATTTGTTCGCGCACGATGCGTCCGTCGGCAGTGAGGCTGAGCGCTCCGGTCAGACCGTGTACCCGCTGTTCCGGGAAGCGGCGCAGCATGGGAATGCGTGGGAAAAGGCGGAAAGCGTCCGCCCCCAGGGCATACAGTCGCGCGAAAGCCGGGGCCGGGGCTGCCTGTGCTTCGATATTGCGTTTGGTGAGATTGTCATCCTCGAACAGCCAGGGCAGTGCGGTGAAGCGGATGCCGTTGATGTCTCTGTCGCGCTGTGGGTCAACACGTCCCCCAAATACCTGTGATGTGGCGTAGACAGGCAGGTCGCCGGCATAGAAAAAGGCCAGCATCGGGTTAATCTGGCGCGCCTGCTGGGGCTGCGCCAGCAGGAAGATCATATCCACATCGCCGCGGCGTCGCGGTGTAAATGCCAAGGGGGCGGCCAGTTTCCGCCGCAGGCTTGCCTCGCGGGCCTTACTGTCTGAGATCAGCAGGGCATCGCTCACCAAGCGGGAAAAGTTGCTGTTGTCATTGAAGCTGCGGCTGACAGTTACTGTGCCGCCCAGCCGCTGCCACTCCTCTTGGAAGGCCTTGGTTCCGCGCTGGCCCCAGCCGGAGTCGGTGGCGAGGATCATCGCCTGGCGGTGTCCCTGCAGATAGGCGTGCCGGGCCACTTGGCGCGCTTCGTCCTCGATGGCCAGTCCGAACTGCACCAGGTCGCCGGTCAGGCGGCCTTCGTCACCGTAGTTCAATGCCAGGGTGGGCACCGGCAGTTTTTCGGTGGCGAGCAAGTTGGATACTCTGCGCTTGTCCAGTGGACCCACGATGGCCTGGGCACCAGCGTCGACGGCGGACTGGTAGATCTCTTCAAACGGCCGGTCACCGCCGGTGTCGTACACTTGCACCGCTGGCGTCGGGGCACCTGCGTTCAGGGCCGTGTAGTAGGCGGCCATAAAACCGTCGCGAATGGCCCGGCCTGCGCCGCCCAGTGGGCCGGACAGAGGTAGCAGCAGGGCTATGTGGTCGGCGCGCTGAGTCGCCAGCTGCTCCAGAAGCTGCAGCGCCTGGGGCGGATGGGTGTTGGCGCTATGGTGCGGCCACTGCTGGCGCCAGCGTGTCAGGGCGGACAATTGTGAGCTGATATCGGTCTGGGTGTCGCGTCCCAGCAGGGCGAGTTGATACCATCCGCGCATCTGCGGGTCGCTGCTTTCGTCGGCGCGCAGTTGCAGCTCACGGGATGGGAGTTGGGTGAGAAGCTGCCAGAAGCCGTTGTTATTGTCCGCGATGGCGTCGTCGGTGCGCGCCAGTTCCGCGATTTGACGGCGCTCGGCGATGGCGCTGTCTAGGTCGCCCAGCAATCCCCAGAGATCAGCGCGCAGGTCGCGCAGCGGCAGTGCGGTGTCCGCGGGTAACTGCGACAATATGGCATCGAGGCGCGGGGCGGTGGTCAGGTCGAGGGCGCGAAAAAATTCGTCTTCCTCGGAGAGCAGGCCACCGTACACCCGGGCATAGCGGGCGTAACTCAGGTCGTCCAGCTGTTCCGGGGCTACTTTCGCAACCGCCTGCTTTGCGGACGCCTTATCTCCCAGTTCGTATAGAATGGCCGCCGCCTGCAGGCGCTGTTTGTCCCGCTCTGGTGCGGGTAGTGATTCGGCGCTGTGCAGCAACTGTATCGCGGCACTGCGGCTCGCGGCACTCGTGTTATCCACCGGCAGCTGCGCGTCGGGTCTGGTAGCCGGCGTTTGACAAGCGGCCAAGGCCACGGTTAGAGCACCAGCGGCAAATCGGGCGGCTAACCTGCTGACAAGGGAGGATGCGCCGGGCGCGGACATATTCTTCTCCAGCAAAATGTAACTTTTACTCAAACAATGGGATTGTCTATGGGGCCGGATCAGGCGCTGCTTTATATCGTCGCTACGCCTATTGGTAATTTGTCCGATATGGTACCGCGAGCTGTTGAAGTTCTACAATGCGCCGACCTAGTAGCGGCGGAGGACACACGTCACAGTCAGAGGCTTTTTTCTCACTTCGCTATCGATACTCCGCTGATAGCGTATCACGACCACTCGGATGAAAAGCGGACGGAGCAGATACTGCAGCGGCTGGAGAGCGGTCAGACGGTTGCGCTAATCTCAGATGCGGGTACGCCTCTGATTTCGGATCCCGGATACAGGCTGGTGCGCGAAGCTCGCCGCCGGGGCATTCGCGTGGTGCCTATTCCCGGACCCTGTGCGCTGATCGCCGCGCTCAGCGCCGCGGGCTTGCCCAGCGACCGTTTCAGCTTCGAAGGGTTCCTCCCCGCCAAACCGGTGGCGCGCCAAAAAGCTTTACATACTCTGGCGTCGGAGAGCCGCACAATGGTCTTTTACGAGGCTCCGCACCGGGTGGTGGAGACGCTGGAAACGATGGTGGCGGTGTTTGGGGGCGATCGGGAAGCGGTGATCGCCCGTGAGTTGACCAAAGCGTTCGAGACCTTCCATTCCGCCCCCCTGAGCGAGCTGGCGGCCTGGGTGGGGGACGACAGCAATCAACAGCGTGGTGAAATCGTATTGTTGGTGCGTGGTGCCGAGCGCCGTCGAGGTGACGAAGAGGTGGATGCAGAGGCTGAGCGGGTAATGAAGCTATTGTTGGGGGAGCTACCTCCCAAGAAGGCTGCAGCGCTGGCCGCTGAGATCACCGGAATAAATAAGAAGGTGTTATATAAATGGAGTCTGGCGAGCAAGGGCGAGTGACTGCGTGCCGTCGGTTGCCCTGTGTTTGTGCCTTGCATTTCCCGTCTTCCACCACTAACCTTCGCCGTGAGCTGGCCGGGCAATCGCTGCCGTTTCGACGGTGGAGGAAAGTCCGGGCTCCACAGGGTGGGACGCCAGGTAACGCCTGGGGGGCGCGAGCCTACGGAAAGTGCAGCAGAGAGTAGACCGCCGATGGCCCCGGACCCCGGTTCGCGGGCACAGGTAAGGGTGAAACGGTGCGGTAAGAGCGCACCGCGCAGCTGGTAACAGTCTGCGGCGATGGTAAACCCCGTCCGGAGCAAGACCAAATAGGCCCTCTATAGGTGTGACCCGCACTGAGGGCGGGTAGGTCGCTTGAGGTGTCTGGTGACAGGCATCCCAGATGAATGATTGTCGCGAGCGGTGATCCGCTCGACAGAACCCGGCTTACAGGCCAGCTCATCCGCTTTTAGAACCCGGCGCCCAGCCGGGTTTTTCCTGTTGATTGAAGATCTAATGGCGTATCCGCGCCTGAGTGCGCACTTGGGGCCCGGTGGCGCTCGTTTCCTCTCCCTGATTTGTGTCCATTGCGATTGCCGGCCGCGAGTGCGGCTAGTGCAGCGGGTGTGTTTATTGCCGGGGTTGTGTGCAAGTTAAAGTGTTTCCTTAACTTAAAAAAGTAAGTGCTTGCTCCATTTTGCAATTGCAGTGTCGCCTGAAGCCCATTTTCTCCCCTTTTTTCTCTGCAGCCCCCGAGATTGCTGGGTTTTCGCGGCACTTTGCCGCCGATTTCCTTGACTTTAACCCGACCAGATTTATAGTGTCGGTGGTGGAGAAAAGTGGAAATTTGTGGAATTAAGTGGTTTATTCGTGGCTGTGAGTGGGTATTTACACTGCTCGAATGAGAATTGCTCAAATTTTCTCCGCTAGCATTCCCGGCAACTAGGTCGCGTCCGGGGCGGATAGCGCACACGAGAAAAAACGCACACCGATAAAAAGTGTATTTAGGCAGCCACGCAATCAATATGGACGCCAAGGGGCGTCTGGCCATTCCGGCGCGCGTTCGCGACACGCTGCTGGAAGAGTGTGGCGGGCGGCTCGTGGTGACAGCTCATACCGAGGAGCGCTGTCTGCTGGTTTACCCGGAGCCTCAATGGCGGGAAATTCTTCCGAAAATTGAAGCCTTGTCCAGTTTTAACAAGGTGGCACGGCGTGCCCAGCGGCTGTTGATTGGCTATGCCTGCGAGCTGCAAGTGGATGGCAATGGCCGCGTATTGATTCCGCCGACACTGCGGGAATACGCGGGGTTGGAAAAGAAGCTGATGCTGGTGGGGCAAGGCAAGAAATTGGAATTGTGGAGCGAGGACCGCTGGATGGCCTGGCTCGACGACAGTGAGGGTGAGGGGGAGATGCCGGAGGAGATGGCGTCCCTCTCTTTATAAGGAGAACACAGGGTGTCTCAAGAACTGCATCGCAGTGTGTTACTGCGCGAGGCCGTGGATGCCCTGGTTACCGATCCAGGCGGCTTCTATATAGACGGCACTTTTGGTCGCGGAGGCCACAGTGCGGCGATATTGCAAAAGCTGAATGATGCGGGGCGCCTCCTGGGTGTCGACAAAGACCCGCAGGCGGTCGAGTACGCACAACAGCGCTTTTCCGATGATGCGCGGTTTGCGATTTGGCACGGTTCCTTCGCTGATATGGACACTGCGGCCGGGGACTGGGCAGGCCGGGTGAACGGAATACTGCTGGATCTAGGAGTGTCCTCTCCTCAGCTGGATCAGCCAGAGCGCGGTTTCAGCTTTATGCAGGATGGCCCGCTGGATATGCGTATGGACACCAGCAGGGGTGACAGCGCGGCAGACTGGATCAACAGCGAATCGGAGGCGGAGCTGGCCCACGTATTTAAGGAGTATGGAGAGGAGCGCTTCGCCCGCCGCATAGCGGCGGCTATCGTCCGGCGCAGGGCGGAAAGGCCGTTTTCGCGCACCTTAGATCTGGCGGAGGTCGTCAAGGCGGCCAACCCCGCCTGGGAAAAGGGAAAACACCCGGCTACGCGCGTGTTTCAGGCAATACGTATTCGGATCAACGGCGAGCTGGATGACCTGCAGCGGGCCCTGGATCAGTCCCTGCAGCTGCTTGCACCCGGTGGACGTCTGGTGGTGATCAGCTTTCACTCATTGGAAGACCGCATGGTGAAACGTTTTATCCGCGAAAAGGAACGCGGTCCGCAGTTACCGCGGGGGCTGCCGGTGAGGGAGAGTCAGATCAGCAAGACGCTGAAGTCGGTCGGCAAGGCAGTCAAGGCTGATACCGGAGAGGTGAGCGAGAACATCCGCTCCCGCAGCGCGGTGATGCGGGTCGCGGAGAAGCTGGGGTGAAAGGTGGAAAGCACCTGGTGGTGGTGTTGTGGCTGGCGACCATCGTATCGGCTTTGGCGGTGGTGTATAGCACCCAGCGCAGCCGGGAGTTGACCGCTCAGTTGATGCAGGCGCAAAAAGCCCGCGACGAACTGCGTTATGAGCAGGAGCGGTTACTTTTGGAGAAGAGTGCCTGGTCTGCATACAGCCGTATTGAGAGGGTCGCGCGGGAAGAGTTGAAAATGCGTGTGCCGTCGCCAGCCGAGCGGGTGTTGGTGCCGGCGGAGCACAATTAGAGAAGCAGGGTGGAACAGGCGTTTGGGCGGGCATACGGAGTCAGCGAGTTGCCCCATTCGATGCCGAACAGGTGAGCAAGTGGCTCACTACATAATTGATACAACAGATAAAGCGAACAGGGACTTCAATGGGCGCAGTCAAGAAACAGCAAAATCAGCCGGGTATTGCCCGCTGGCGCTTTGCGCTGGTGGCGGCTTTGCTGTGCCTGCTCGCCCTGGCATTGATTTTCCATCTCGCGCGCCTGCAGGTGCTGCCGGAGGCGGAGCGCGGCTACCGCTTTCTGCAAGATCAAGGCCGGGCACGCACAATACGTACCGAAGAAATTCCCGCCTACCGCGGTGCCATTCTCGACCGCAACGGCGAACTGTTGGCAGTCAGCACGCCAGTACACAGCCTGTGGGCCAATCCACAGTTGTTGCGGGAGGCCAGTGCCAAGCAGCTGCGCAAGCTGGCCGCGGCCCTGGATATGAATCCCGCGAACTTGGCCAAACGGCTGGAAAAATACCGCAATAAGGAGTTTATGTACCTGCGCCGCCACCTGTCGCCGGAACAGGCCGGGCGGGTGCTGGATCTGCAACTGACAGGCGTGTATAGCAGGAAGGAATACCGCCGCTTTTACCCCGCCGGTGAGGTAGTGGCGCAGTTGGTGGGCTTTACTGATATTGATGACCGTGGTCAGGAAGGGTTGGAGCTGGCCTACGAGGACTGGCTGTCCGGTCAGCCCGGTGCCCAGCAGGTGGTCAAGGATCTCAAGGGGCGCACGGTGCAGGATTTGGCGACCAAGCGCGAAGCGCGCCCGGGCCGCGACTTGCGCCTGTCCATCGATATGCGGCTGCAGTATCTCGCCTATCGTGAACTGAAGAAAGCCGTAGCGGAAAATGACGCCGCTTCCGGTTTTATAGTCATCCTGGATACCCGCAGCGGCGACGTGTTGGCGATGGCCAACCAGCCTTCCTTCAACCCCAACAATCGCAGCGGGGTGAAAGCCGCGGCGACACGCAACCGCGCCTTGATTGACCAGTTCGAACCCGGCTCTACGGTCAAGCCGTTAACCGCGTTGGCGGCGCTGGAAACCGGCCGTTATCAGCCGCACACGCCGGTGGACACCAGTCCCGGTTATATCCGTGTTCCCGGCAAGACCCTGGTGGACCCGGTGAACTACGGCCGCCTGGATCTGACCGGTGTGATTACAAAATCGAGTCAGGTGGGTATCACCAAAATCGCGTTGGATTTGGAACCAAACGCACTGCGAGAGCTCTTTTACCGATTGGGTCTGGGAGAGGCGGTCGGCACCGGCTTTCCGGGTGAAGCGGCTGGAATACTGCCCAGCCGCAGTCGCTGGCACCCGATAGAGCGGGCGAATTTTGCCTTTGGCTACGGATTAACGGTAAACGGATTGCAATTGGCACAGGCCTACAGTGTGCTTGCCAACGCCGGGCTAAAGCGCCCGGTTTCTTTGGTTTTAAGCGGTGAAAAATTGGCGGTGGAGCCGGAACGTGTGGTCGACGGGGAATTGGCCAAGCAGGTGACAGCAATGCTGGAAACCGTAATCGGCGCTCACGGTACCGGCAAACGCGCCGCGGTCGAGGGGTACCGGGTGGCGGGCAAAACCGGCACGGTGCACAAAGTGGGCACTGACGGCTATGCGGACAACCGCTACCGATCGGTGTTCGCGGGTTTTATTCCCGCGGACAATCCGCGCCTGGCTGCGGTGGTGGTGATCGACGACCCGCGCCACGCCAAATATTACGGTGGTGAAGTGGCCGCTCCGGTGTTTGGTTCAGTGATGGCCGGCGCCATGCGCCTGCTCAGGGTGCCGCCCGCGGAGCTGGCCCCGGCGGCACAGCAGCTGGCCAGGAGCCTGCCCGCCGGGCAGGCGCCTGTGGCAAACGAGAGAGGTAGCAAATCGTGAGTCAGCGCGAAAAAAGAGCCGTGTCGCTAAAAGTGCTGGTGCCGGGTTACGCCGGCATTCCAGAAGTCCCCGTAAGTGGCGTGGCACTGGACAGCCGTTTGGTGCAGCCGGGTGATGTTTTCATGGCCCTGCGCGGCACAGTCGTGGACGGGCGCGAGTATATCGCTGAGGCTATCGCTGCTGGAGCCGCAGCGGTGCTGGCAGACGGCGACACCCTGGAGACAAAGGTGTGCGATGGCATTCAGATCGTCAGTGTTCCGGGGCTGGCCAAGCGGGTGGGTGAAATCGCCGCACGCTTCCACGGCAATCCAACTGGGCAAATGCACTTGGTGGGAGTGACGGGCACAAATGGCAAAACCACCTGTGCGTACCTGACTTCCCAGCTGTTGGCGCGTCATTTCGGTAGTGCCGCGCTGATGGGCACTATCGGCAACGGCATCTGGACTGACGGTGATATCGAGTTACAGGAAACGGGGCTGACAACACCGGATCCCGTGCGCCTGCAGGCGGATTACGCGCGATTCCGCGACTACGGCGTGCGCGCAGCGGCAATGGAGGTGTCTTCTCACGCCCTGTCCCAGGGCCGGGTGCACGGCTTGATTTTCGATACCGCGATTTTCACCAACTTGTCGCGGGACCACTTGGATTACCACGGCAATATGGCTGACTACGGAGCGGCCAAGGAAAAATTGTTCGGGCTGCCCAAACTCAAGCGCGGCATCATTAATTTGGATGATCCTTTTGGTGCACAACTGGCAGAGCGTTGCAAGCTGCGCAATTTGAATGTCATTACCTATGGGCTGCAGGCCGGTGATCTGCATGTGACCGACTTGTGTCGGCACGAAGGCGGCTTTTCCGTACAACTGGCTACGCCTTGGGGTAGTGGCGAATTGAAAGCGCCGCTAATTGGTGACTTCAACATCCACAACGCATTGGCAGTGGTTGCCGCGGCGGCATCCGCGGGGATGCCTTTTGAAGCCATTCTCGCCACGTTCCCTGAGATACAGCCGGTGCCCGGTCGCATGGAGCGCGTGAAGGTGGACGGGACTGAGGATATCAGTGTGCTGGTGGATTACGCCCATACGCCGGACGCACTGCGCGCGGCCCTGGCAGCGGCGCGGCCATATTGCCGCGGTAACCTCTGGTGCGTATTCGGTTGCGGGGGCGACCGCGATTCTGGCAAGCGCGCACCCATGGGGCGTATCGCCTCTGAAATGGCGGACCGCACCATTGTGACCAGCGACAATCCGCGTGGCGAGGAACCGCAAAAAATTATCGACGATATTCTCGAAGGTGCAGCCAGTAATGTTGAAGTGGAAGCCGATCGCGCTCGGGCAATCCAGCGCGCGGTAACTTGTGCTCAGCCGGGAGACATTATTCTCATTGCCGGTAAGGGCCACGAGGATTACCAGATTATCGGCAGTGAAAAAATTCATTTCTGCGATCGCGAGCAGGCCGCGGCGGCATTGCAGCAACGCCTCGCGGAAACAGTGCGGGGAGCAGGCTTATGATCAGCGCCATCTCCCTGCAGCAACTTCAAACGCGTTTCGGCGGTGAGCTCATCAATGGTTCGGTGCAGTTTGAACAGGTGTGCACCGACACGCGCCAGCTGGATTCCAACGCCCTCTTTGTCGCCTTGAAGGGGGAGCGTTTCGATGCGCACGACTTTGTCGGCGAACTCGAAGGGCAGGTATTGGGGCTGGTAGTGGATCGGGAAATTCCCGGCAGCAAGCTGCCACAGTGGCGGGTGGCCGATACCACTGAGGCCCTCGGGCAGATAGGCCGCATGTGCCGGGAACAGTTTAAAGGCCGGGTGATCGCGGTGACTGGCTCCTGCGGGAAAACTACGGTCAAGGAAATGCTCGCGGCGATATTTTCCCAGCGGCATAACCCCTGTGTGACCCGTGGCAATTTGAACAATCAGTTCGGCCTGCCCATGACCCTGTTCGAGCTGACTTCAGATCATGATGTTTTGATTCTGGAGATGGGCGCCAGTGGTCCGGATGAGATCGCTTATCTGTGCGGCATTGCGAAACCCCAGGTGAGTGCGGTCAACAACGTCATGCCGGCCCATGTGGAAGGCTTCGGTTCTGTGGACGCCATAGCTAGGGCCAAGGGGAAGATCTACACCGGTCTCGAAACCGGCGGCACAGCTGTGGTCAATGCCGATGACGACTACGCGAACTATTGGCTGGAGCGGATGCCGGAGGGGGTGCACACGCTGGAAGTGGGATTGGGGCATCAGTGGCCCATCCACGCGGACAATATTGCACTTGATGATAATGGGTGCCCCACCTTCGATTTGTGCATCGAAGGCTTGGCGTACCGCGTGCGGTTGCAATTGCTTGGCGAACACAATGTGCACAATGCGCTGGTGGCCGCCGGCTGCGCCTTTGCCGCCGGTGTCCCTGCGGCGGAAATCGCCAGTGGCCTGCAAAGCCTGGGTGGCGTCGCCGGTCGTATGCAGGAGCTCTGCGGCATCAAGGGCGCGGCGATTATTGACGACACATACAACGCCAACCCCGGCTCGGTGGCTGCAGCGATTGAGTTGTTGGCACAGCGCCGCGGCAAGCGCGTTCTAGTGCTCGGCGACATGGCCGAACTGGGAGCGGATGCAGAGGAAATGCACCGTCAAATGGGCGAGCTGGCGCGGGAACGCGGCCTGGATGCCCTGTTTACCCTTGGGCCGCTGGGTGCCGCCGCCAGTGTTGCCTTCAGTGCCGGGCGTCACTTGCCCCTGCACAGTTATAGGGACAGGCAGCCGCTTATCGCGGCGTTGACCCATGAATTGAATAAAAACACCACAGTGCTGGTGAAAGGTTCCCGCAGTGCCCGTATGGAACTGGTGGTGCAGGCACTCTGTGGGAACGCCAAAGAGGATAAATAATGCTGCTCTGGCTGGCAGAAATACTGCAACAATATGTAAGCACCTTTGCGGTGTTCAATTATCTCACGGTGCGCGCCATCCTCGGGGCCCTCACGGCTTTGGGGATTTCACTGATTGTCGGTCCGCGCATGATCACCTGGCTGAACCAGTTGCAAGTGGGACAAGCGGTACGGGATGACGGCCCGCAAACGCATTTGAGCAAATCCGGCACGCCCACCATGGGTGGCACTCTGATACTTGCCTCTATTTTTTCTTCGGCACTGCTGTGGTCGGACCTCAGTAACCGATATGTGTGGGTGACGCTGTTGGTGACCTTCGTCTTCGGCGCTGTGGGTTTTGTCGATGACTACAAAAAAGTCGTGAACAAGAATCCCCGCGGCCTGATCGCGCGCTGGAAATACTTCTGGCAGTCGGTCGCCGGCCTGGGAGCAGCTATTTATCTATACATGAGCGCCACCAGTCCGGTGGAGACACAGTTCTTCGTGCCTTTCTTCAAGGATGTGGCGATAGATCTGGGCCCGGTGTTTTTTATTTTGCTGACTTATTTCGTTGTGGTGGGATCAAGCAACGCGGTAAACCTGACCGATGGTCTGGACGGATTGGCAATTATGCCAACAGTTATGGTCGGCGGTGCCTTGGGGCTGATTGCTTATTTGGCTGGCCATTTGGAGTTTGCCAACTATCTGCATATTCCATCGGTTCCCGGTGCCGGTGAGCTCGCAGTTTTTTGCGCGGCTCTGGGCGGAGCCGGACTCGGCTTTTTGTGGTTTAACACTTATCCCGCGCAAGTTTTTATGGGGGACGTAGGGGCTCTGGCTCTGGGAGCGGCTCTTGGCATTATCGCGGTGATTACCCGTCACGAAATCGTGCTGTTCATTATGGGCGGTGTCTTTGTCATGGAGACTGTATCGGTCATCCTGCAAGTGGCTTCGTTCAAACTCACCGGAAAGCGCATATTCCGCATGGCGCCGTTGCATCATCACTTCGAACTGAAGGGGTGGCCGGAGCCGCGTGTGATAGTGCGTTTTTGGATTATTACCGTCGTATTGGTTTTGGCGGGTTTGGCAACGCTTAAACTGCGATAAATAAACATGGCATTGATTGCGACTTCGGAGCAAAAAGTGGTTATCGGCATGGGCGCTACCGGTATTTCGGTAGTGCGCTTTTTGCTGCGTGCCGGAATCACTCCCGTGGTTGTAGACAGCCGTGAACAGCCATCCGGACTGGATGCCTTCCGCGCTGAATTTCCCCAGGTGCCGGTGGAGACGGGGGTGCTCAATCCGGAGACTCTGCTTGCCGCCAGCGAGATTATTGTCAGCCCTGGTGTTGCCTTGGCGGAACCGGCTTTGCGGCGGGCTGCCGAGGCGGGCATCCCGTTGATCGGCGATATCGAACTTTTCGCCCGCCAGCTGGCCGAGCTCCCGCGGGCGCCGAAGTTGGTGGCCATTACCGGTTCCAATGGCAAGAGTACCGTTACTACCCTTGTGGGCCAGATGGCGGAAGAGGCCGGGGTGGATGTCCGGGTGGGTGGCAACATCGGTGTGCCAGTGTTGGATCTACTGGATCAGCCCATGCCGGAACTGTTTGTACTGGAACTTTCCAGTTTCCAACTGGAGACCACCTTTTCGTTGAGGCCGTCTGCGGCGACCATTTTGAACCTGAGTGCGGATCATATGGATCGCTATGCCACCCTGGCGGATTACCACAGGGCCAAGCAGCGTATTTATCGCAATGCACAGCAGCTAGTGGTTAATCGCGCGGATCCCCTAACCCGCGGCCCGCTGGCGCGCAACAGCCTCGAGTGGACTTTCGGCCTCGATCGGCCGGATTTGCGCCAGTTCGGAGTCATAGAGTTTTCCGGTGAAGAGTGGTTGGCGCGGGGAGCGGAAAAACTCATGCCTGTCAGCCAGCTGGCCATGGTCGGAAGACACAATATCGCCAATGCGCTGGCAGCGATGGCGCTCGGCAGTGCGGTGGAATTGCCACTGGAAGCGATGCTGACTGTGCTGCGGAATTTCAAGGGGCTGCCGCATCGCTGCGAGCGTGTGGCGGATCTGGACGGTGTCACCTTTGTGAACGACTCCAAAGGCACCAACGTCGGCGCCACGCGCGCAGCGCTGGATGGCCTGGCAACAGAGAAAAACAAAGTTGTGCTGATTGCGGGCGGAGATGGTAAAGGTGCGGACTTTTCCCCGCTGGCGGAAGCTGCCAGTGCATTGCGCGCGCTGGTCACGATCGGTGTAGACGGCGAGAAAATCGCGCAGGTTTTTGCCCATAAAACAGAGATTCACCGCGCTGCATCCATGGATGACGCGGTAATACAGGCGCGGGCGCTGGCGGAGCGCGGTGACTATGTCGTGCTTTCACCGGCCTGCGCCAGTTTCGATATGTACCGCAATTTCGAAGCGCGCGGAGAGGATTTCCGCCGCGCAGTGGCGTCACTCGGCTGTGCATCGGCAGGAGGTGCCAAATGAGTCAGGCGCAGACAATGAGCGCAAAAAACTTCGACTGGCTACTGCCGTTTTGCGTGCTCTCGCTGGCCAGTATCGGCGTGGTGATGGTCGCCTCGGCCTCTATTGCCTATGCGGCGGATATCCACGGCGACCCCTGGTTTTTTCTCAAGCGCCACCTGATTTATCTGGGGGTGGGTGCCTGCGTCGCGCTGGTAGTGAGTCAAGTGCCACTTTATGTCTGGTCGCGCCTGTCGTGGCCACTGTTGCTGTTTTCCTGTTTGCTGCTGATGGCGGTGTTGGTCCCGGGTATCGGCCGTGAGGTGAATGGTAGCCGGAGGTGGTTGGCGTTGGGGTCCATTACCGTGCAGCCGGCGGAAATCGCCAAGTTTTGCCTGCTGGTGTTTTTCGCCAGCTTTTTGACCCGCCGCAACCGGCAGTTGCGCCACTGGAGCAGCTTTATGGTGCCGGTAGTGATTTTGGGCATTGTCGCGCTGTTGTTGTTGCTGCAACCGGATTTCGGCTCTGTGGTGGTGATTTCCGGCACCGTTTTGGCCATGGTTTTCCTCGCCGGGGCGCGCCTGCCACACACATTTGTGCTGGTGGCTGCCGCAGCTTGCGGCCTGGTGCTGATGGCGCTGGTGAGTCCCTATCGGTTGCAGCGGTTGATGACGTTCCTGGACCCCTGGAGAGATCAGTTCGCCGGCGGTTATCAGCTGACGCAATCGCTGATTGCATTTGGCCGCGGGGAGTGGTTCGGCGTGGGGCTGGGAAATAGCGTGCAGAAGTTATTTTATCTGCCGGAGGCACATACGGATTTTATTTTCGCGATTCTCTCCGAGGAGTGGGGCATGGTCGGAGGGCTGGCAGTCATAGCGCTCTTCGCCGGACTCACGGTGTCGCTACTGCGCCTGGTGCGCGGTGCACTAGCGCAACAGAATTTTTTTGCCGCACTGCTTGCTTTTGGTATTGCAGTGCTGTTGGCCGGGCAGGCCTTTGTCAATATGGGCGTGGCCTCCGGACTGTTGCCGACGAAGGGGCTGACTTTGCCATTTGTCAGCTCGGGGGGAAGTAGTTTGGTGATTTGCTGCGTGTTGTTTGCGCTGGCGCTGCGCCTGCAAGTGGAGCTTCGGTCGGAGAACGGCAGCAAAGAGACTGGAGTGGCACCGATCAGTCAGTTGCCGATATTCAACCCGCTGCAGATGGGGGACAGGACAGTGAAAGGGGAGGCCGCGTGATGGTAGAACATTCAGCTCCCTTTTCCGGCAAAAAGTTTTTGCTAATGGCCGGGGGTACTGGTGGACATGTGTTTCCGGCCCTGGCTGTGGCGAATGCTTTACGGGAGCAAGGTGCGGCCATTGAATGGCTGGGTACGGCGCGGGGGATAGAAGCACAGTTGATTCCGGATGTGGATATCCCGCTGCACTGTATTTCCGTCGAGGGCGTGCGCGGTAAGGGCAAACTGGCGCTGCTGAAGGCGCCGCTGCAAATACTGCGGGCGATTTTGCAGGCGCGCGCAGTGGTGAAGAAAGTGCAGCCGGATGCGGTGCTTGGCTTTGGCGGTTTTGCTACTGGCCCCGGTGGGGTAGCTGCGCGTCTTGCCGGCATTCCTTTAATCATTCACGAACAGAATGCCGTGGCAGGCACTACCAACCGCTTGTTGGCGCGCATCGCCAATCGCGTGCTGGAAGCTTTTCCCAGCGGACTGCCGGGTGCGCGGCAGGTGGGTAACCCGGTTCGCAGTGAGATCGCGCAGCTGCCGGAGCCGCAGGTGCGTATCGGAAAAGAAAGTCCGCTGCGTCTGCTGGTCCTTGGCGGCAGTCTCGGAGCAGTGGCAATCAATGAGCTGGTGCCTCAGGCGATTGCTCTACTCGGAGAGGATTTGCGCCCGCGCGTCGTGCACCAAGCGGGCAAGCGTCACCTGGATATTGCCAGGGAAGCCTACCGGCAGGCGGGTGTAGAGGCGGAAGTGACACCGTTTATTGCCGATATGGCTGCCGCCTACGGCGCGGCGGATCTGATTATTTGCCGCGCTGGCGCATTGACCGTATCAGAAATTGCCGCGGCGGGGGTGGGCGCCATCATGGTGCCTTTCCCGTTTGCTATCGACGACCACCAGACAAAAAACGGCGAGTGGTTGGCGCAGGCTGGCGCAGCCATAGTGATTCAGCAGGAAGATCTGGACGCGGAAAAGCTGGCAATGCTGCTGAAGACTTTGTTTGCCGAGCCGGAAAAATTGTTGGCGATGGCCGAGGCCGCGCGCAGGGTAGCAAAAACCGATGCGACCGCGCGGGTACTGGATGCCTGTGCCGAAGAATTGGCACTGGCCGGGTAGCGGGTGAGGATTGAGAAATGCCATCAGAACTGACCGCGGCACAGAACAGATTTAGCGTACCGGCAATGCGCCGCATCCGCCGCATTCATTTTATCGGCATTGGCGGAGCCGGTATGAGCGGTATTGCCGAAGTACTGCAGAATCAGGGTTACGAGGTTTCCGGTTCCGATCTGCGCGAGTCATCGGTCACCGAGCGGCTGCGCAATCTCGGTATCCGGGTGCAAATAGGGCACAGCGCCGACAATGTTCGCGGTGTCGACGTGGTAGTGAATTCGTCCGCGGTCAAAGGCGATAACCCGGAACTGCTGTCGGCCAGAGAAAACCGTATCCCGGTTGTGCGCCGCGCGGAAATGCTCGGCGAGCTGATGCGGTACCGCTATGGCATCGCTGTGGCGGGTACCCACGGCAAGACAACCACGACAAGTCTGATCGCTTCGATTTTTGCAGCGGATAAAAAGGACCCGACCTTCGTTATCGGTGGTTTGGTGAACGCCGCCGGTACCAACGCCGCGTTGGGGGAGAGCCGTTACCTGATCGCAGAGGCGGATGAAAGCGATGCGTCATTTATTCATCTGCAGCCTATGGTGACGGTGATCACCAATATCGACGCGGACCACATGGAAACCTATGGCGGCGACTTTGAAAAGGTCAAGCAGATCTTTATCGATTTCGTGCACAACCTGCCCTTTTATGGGCTAGCAGTGGTCTGCGGGGACGACGAGCATATCCGAGAGGTGATTCCGAAGTTCTCGCGCCCAGTACTCACCTACGGTTTCAACGAAGGGAACGACTTTCGCATCGTCGATGTGAAACAGGAACCCCTGCGCAGCCATTTCACTGTGCTGCGCCCAGATGGCGATACCCTGGATGTATGTGTGAATACCCCAGGTATTCACAACGTATTAAATGCGACCGCGGCGATCGCGGTGGCGACGGACGAAGGTATAGGCGATGAAGCCATTCTCGCCGGCTTGAAAGGTTTCCAAGGGGTTGGCCGCCGCTTCCAAATCTACGGTCAATACGCCGTCAGTGCAGATCGGAGTGCGGAAAAAGTCATGCTGGTGGACGACTACGGCCACCATCCTCGGGAGGTGGCCGCGACCATAAAAACGGTGCGCGATGGCTGGCCGGAGCGGCGTTTGGTGATGATCTACCAACCGCACCGCTACACCCGTACCCGCGACCTGTTCGAGGACTTTGTGGATGTTTTGTCGCGCGTCGACAAGTTGATTTTGCTGGATGTGTACAGCGCGGGAGAGCAACCTATTCCCGGCGCCGACGGTCGGACCCTGGCGCGCAGTCTGCGTAACCGTGGCCAAGTGGATCCGATTTTTGTCGAGACTGTTGAGCAGGTGCCGCCGTTACTCGCGGACCTGCTGGAGCCCGGTGACATTGTGCTGACCCAGGGAGCGGGGAATGTCGGCGCCCTGGCTCAGCAGCTGGCCAGTTGGCGCTTGGGTGAAGGAAATACGGAGTGATGGCTGTACCGCAGGGGTTGATTTGGCCGGGCCTCAAATTGGAGGTCGATTAGGGTGAGAAAACCGGAGCGCGCCTATCGCGGACGCAAAACGAAATTGCGCGGTGCGCGCCGTATTGCGAACCGTGTTGACGGCACGAGCCGCAACTGGCGTCCGCTGTTGGTGGCTGTTTTGGCAATTGTCACTCTGGCCGGCATCAGCTACGGCGGCCTCTGGCTTTGGCGGTCCCCGTTAGGGGAGCTGAGCCGAATTGACAGTCTGGAACAGGTGCGGGTCAAGGGCCCCTTCAATGCGGTGACCCAACGGCAGATAGAGGAAACATTGCTGCCTTTTTTGCAGAAAGGTTTTTTTTCCGCGGATATTCGCGGCATGCGCGAAGCGCTGTTGCGGAACCCTTGGATTACCAGCGCTTCGGTGAGTCGGCGCTGGCCCCACGGTGTGGAAGTGGAAGTGCGAGAGGCGCAGCCGCTGGCGGTTTGGGGAGAGGATAAACTGCTGGTGGCGAGCGGAGAGTTGCTGCCAAGACCAGCACAGATGCGTACTGGCCACCTGCCGGAACTGGCGGGTGACGAAGAGCTGGTGGAGCGCATAGTGACCCAATACCAAGCGTTGGCCAGGTTATTGACCACGCGGGATATGGAAGTGAAGCGACTCACTTTCGATGAGCTGTCCGGTTGGCAGCTGGAGTTGGTCTCCGGAGTGGAGTTACATCTGGGGCACGAGGAACTGCTGGAGCGGGTTGATCGCTTCTTGCAATTGAGCAGGGGCCTGTTGGCACCGCACTTGGCCAAGGTTAGAAGGGTAGATACCCGCTACAGCAATGCGGTGGCAGTGCAGTGGAAACAAAATTGAGAGAGAAAACCTGCAGTGTTCAAGCTGCGGAAAAAACGAAATTTAAAAGCGAACGCTGTGCCCTGAAACCTTATTGGAAATAGGAATCGGAGCGCGGCTCAGCGAGGTTGGTACAAAAATGACACATGCATCCGATCACCGCATGATTGTGGGACTGGATATCGGCACAAGTAAAGTGGTCGCTATCGTCGGCGAAGTTTCCGGTGATGGTGAGCTGAATATCGTCGGTATCGGTTCTCACAAATCCACTGGTATGAAAAAAGGTGTGGTGGTGAATATCGAGTCCACCGTGCAGTCCATACAGCGCGCGGTGGAAGAGGCGGAGCTAATGGCCGGGTGCGAAATTCACTCGGTTTACGCCGGCATAGCCGGCAGCCATATCCGCAGCCTGAATTCCCACGGCATTGTCGCTATTAAGGATCGCGAGGTGACCCAGCAGGATTTGGATCGGGTGATAGACGCCGCGCGCGCAGTGGCAATTCCCGCGGATCAGAAGATTTTGCACACCCTGCCGCAGGAATATCTGATCGACAACCAGGAGGGTGTCAAAGAACCGTTGGGTATGTCCGGCGTGCGTCTGGAAGCCAAGGTGCATTTGGTCAGTGGGGCGGTCAATGCGGCGCAGAATATTGAGAAGTGCATCCGGCGCTGCGGTCTGGAAGTGGAAGACATCATCCTCGAGCAGCTGGCATCCAGCTACGCGGTGCTTACCGAAGATGAGAAGGAACTCGGTGTCTGTATGGTCGACATTGGTGGCGGCACCACCGATATCGCGGTGTTCACCGGCGGTGCCATCCGCCACACCGGGGTTATTCCCATCGCCGGCGATCAGGTGACCAATGACATCGCCATGGCCCTGCGCACACCGACGCCACACGCGGAGGATCTGAAAATTAAATACGCCTGTGCGCTGGCCAAGCTGGCGCGCGAGGGGGAGACCATCAAGGTGCCCAGTGTTGGCGACCGCGCGCCGCGGGATCTGTCCCGGCAGGCGCTGGCCGAAGTAGTGGAACCGCGGTACGACGAACTGTTTACCTTGGTGCAGGCGGAATTGCGCCGCAGCGGCTTCGAAGATCTGTGCGCGGCGGGTGTGGTATTGACCGGCGGCTCCTCGAAGATGGAGGGTGCCGTGGAACTGGCCGAGGAGATCTTCCATATGCCGGTGCGCCTGGCCGTACCCCAAGGTGTATCTGGGCTGACAGATATCGTCAGCAACCCAATTTATTCCACTGGCGTGGGACTTTTGATGTATGCCATGCAGGGAGAGGAAAACAGTGAGGGGCGGCAGCGCCCAGTGAGGGAGGAGAATCAGTGGTGGGACAAAGTAAAGCATTGGTTTAGAGGAAACTTGTAGTGAAAGGGGCTGGGAAGGGGCGGTAACAATGCGCCCTGGAGAAATTGCCTCTCGGTTTGGGGCGGGCTGGCAAATACAGATTTGGCGGCATAACGCCGTGGAGTCCGGGCGCCCATGATTCCGGGCACAGAAACAGATTTGACATGAGCAGAGAAGGGGAACAGCAATGTTCGAATTAGTTGATAGCGTACAGGATAAGCCTGTCATCAAAGTGATTGGTGTCGGCGGCGGCGGCGGCAACGCGGTTAAGCATATGATCGCCAGCGAAGTAGAAGGTGTGGATTTCATCTGCGCCAACACGGATGCCCAGGCACTGAAAGACATCCAAGCGCGTACTATTTTGCAGCTAGGCAACAACATTACGCGCGGCCTTGGCGCTGGAGCCAATCCAGATGTGGGCCGTCAGTCCGCACTGGAGGATCGCGATCGTATCGCCGAGGTTCTCACCGGTGCAGACATGGTATTTATCACTGCCGGCATGGGTGGTGGTACAGGTACCGGTGGTGCGCCAATCGTGGCTGAAATTGCCAAGGATCTCGGTATTCTGACCGTTGCAGTGGTCACTCGCCCGTTTACCATCGAGGGTAAAAAGCGCTCTCTGGTGGCCGAAGAGGGTATCCGTGAGTTGCGCGACAAAGTGGATTCCCTGATCACTATTCCCAATGACCGCCTCCTCGAGGTGCTGGGAAACAAGATCACTATGAAAGCTGCTTATAAAGAGGCGGACAATGTGTTGCTGGGGGCGGTGCAGGGTATCGCCGACCTGATGATCCGTCCGGGAATTATGAACGTGGACTTTGCCGATGTGCGCACGGTGATGTCGGAAATGGGAATGGCCATGATGGGCTCCGGCTCCGCTGTGGGTGAAAACCGCGCGCGCGAGGCGGCTGAAAAGGCGGTGCGCAGCCCGCTGCTGGACAATGTCAATTTGCAGGGAGCTCGCGGCATACTGGTGAACATCATCACCGGCAGCGAAGAGGGCGGCTGTCAGGAGCTGACGCTGGGCGAGTACTCGGAAGTCGGTGAAATCGTGCAGGAGATCGCCTCCGACGACGCCACCGTGGTGATCGGTACCGCAGTGGATGACAAGCTGGGCGACGAGATGCGAGTCACCGTGGTTGCCGCGGGCCTGGGTGAGGGTGTCCAGCAAGCCGCGCGTCCCACTAAGGTTGTGGACAACACCCGTCGCGCGCAGCTGCACGAGGGGCGTGAAGCGCGCGAAGGCGGACAGGGTGGCCTGGCCGGCCGGGACGCCGCCGACAACCGGGTGCGCGTCGAAAGCGAGCGACCCAAGCGCCCGGCTCCGACACTGAACCCGGCCGACGCCGATATGGAATACCTGGACATCCCCGCGTTTTTGCGCCGCCAAGCGGATTAGCGCGGGAATCAGTACAACGCCGAAGGGCCGCAAAGGCTTCGGCGGCCGTATATGAAGTCTTTCCGGGCGCTCTCCGGCGATATGTCGCAGCCGTCGCTCCGAGGCAAAACCCCGCTCATGTCACGCCCGGTCTCTCTATGGAGAGTCCGGGCCTGCCTCGGCGGCGCGGATTTGCCGGCATGTTGACCGCCGGAAGATTCCGACGCTTCTCCTGATGCTTTTTCTGCCGTGCAACAGGGGCCTTTTCGCCGCGCCGGCATTTGTGTTCGCGCTATTCTGTGACCCCTGAGTCGCAGCCGGTTAACAATATTTAACAGCGGTACTGCCGAACACCGCCCTAAAATGGGGTCAAAGTCTTCGGCATGGCGCTGCAATCGTCACCGCTGCGCTATCCTGAAAGAACGAGGCGATAGACAGAAATGACCGTCAGGCAGTATGTGGTTTTGGCGTAATATTTCTGCTATTATTGCCGGCTCGCCGCGGCTTCTGTTGCCGTCCACCGACTTGGAAACGACACATTCATGATCAAACAGCGCACTCTCAAGAATGCTATCCGCGCCACCGGCGTAGGTCTGCACACGGGCAAGAAGGTCGTTCTGACCCTGAAACCGGCGCCCGTGAATACCGGCATCGTATTCCGCCGTACAGATCTGGACCCGATGGTTGAGATTGAAGCCCGGGCAGAAAACGTTGGCGATACGCTTTTGTCCACGACCCTGGTAAAAGACGATGTGCGCATCGCCACGGTCGAGCATTTGCTGTCCGCCATGGCGGGCCTGGGCATCGACAATGCCATTGTGGAACTCTCCGCCCAGGAAGTGCCGATCATGGACGGCAGCGCGGGTCCCTTTGTGTTCCTGATACAGTCCGCCGGCATCCAAGAGCAGTCTGCGCCGAAGAAATTCCTGCGCATCAAGAAACCGGTGACCGTGGAAGAGGGTGATAAGGTGGCCAGCTTCCTGCCGTTCGACGGTTTTAAGGTGACCTTCACCATCGATTTTGATCACCCAGTGTTCCAGGGGCGCAATTTGACATCCTCGGTGGACTTCTCCAGCACTTCTTTTGTCAAAGAGGTGAGCCGGGCGCGCACCTTCGGCTTTATGCACGAAATAGAGTACCTCCGCTCCAAAGGGCTGGTTCAGGGAGGCAGTGTCGATAACGCCATTGTGATCGACCAGTACCGTATTTTGAACGAAGGCGGATTACGCTACGAAGACGAATTTGTTAAGCATAAGATTCTGGACGCCATTGGCGATCTCTATCTGCTGGGCACCAGTCTGATCGGCGAATTCAAAGCGCACAAATCCGGTCACGCACTGAATAATAAATCCCTGCGCACCCTGATGGCCCAGGAGGACGCTTGGGAGATGGTGACCTTCGAGGATGAGAAGGAAGCGCCGATTTCCTATGTGAAGCCAATACTGGCGGTTTGATCAAGAACAGTGGAGCCGGCATAAAAATTGCCGGCTTTTTCTTGCGCGGGAGACCGCTCTGCGGATGAATTTACCGTGTTGTGCGTTCTCCTGGCGCGCATAGCGGCCTGTAGTGGCGCTGATTCAGTGCGTTCACAAATAAAAATGCGTGGGGAGCTGTTATCTCACAAGATTTTTGTTGTTTGGCCGATGTTGTGTATAGGATGGGGCCTCCGGCCTAGTAGCCATTGGATGGGCGTGCGAGCGAGGCCAGGAGAGAGCCCCTGGCTTCGCAGCGGATTGCGAAATAACCAAAATTGTCGATAGTCTCACGCCTGTTATGAAAGTAATTCTGGTCAATGAGCGCGGTGCCACGCGCAGCTTTAGCTTTGGCGGCCTGAGTAAGGCGCTGCTGGGGCTGTGCCTGTTGGGCTTGCCTGTGGGCGCTTTTTTGATCGGCGCCAACCTGCCTGTAGCGGAAACGGATGTTTTCGATTCCCGTACCGCCAAGGCCTGGAGCAAGGCGCTGCGCAAGCAGCAGCAACAGATAGAGGCGGCGGACCGCGAGGCGCGCGAGCAGTTGACGGCACTGACCGTCAAGTTGGCGGAGATGCAGGCACGTCTGACACGCCTAGACGCTCTTGGCGAGCGCCTTACCGTCGCTGCTAAATTGGATGAGGGCGAATTCCAGTTTGGTACCGCTCCGGCTGTTGGCGGGCCCGAGGATCCGGGTATCGCCGGTGCCGCTGAGCTGCCTTATCAGCCACCGGAGTTTCTCGAGGTGATTGATGAGTTGGCGGACCAAATCGAAGACCGCCAGATGCAGCTCAACACCCTCGAAACCCTACTCGCCAGACGCCAGTTGCAGGACGAGCAGTTTATTGCTGGCCGCCCGATCAGTCGCGGCTGGATGTCTTCTCGATACGGATACCGCACTGACCCCTTCACTGGGCGGCGCGCTTGGCATAAAGGAGTGGATTTCGCCGGCAAGATGGGCTCAGAAGTGGTTTCCGTCGCCGCCGGTGTTGTGACCTGGGCCGAGGAACGCTACGGCTATGGCCAGTTAGTGGAGATCAACCACGGCAATGGCTATAAAACCCGCTACGGCCACAATAGTGAAATCAAGGTAAAGTTGGGCGATGTGGTCAAGAAGGGCCAGGTGATTGCCTTGATGGGGTCCAGCGGTCGCTCCACCGGCCCCCATGTGCATTTTGAAGTGTACAAAAACAATCGCCCTGTGGACCCCGCCACCTACATCCGCCGCACTGGCAGATAACATCTATCCTTTCCTGTATCGCGCCACCACCGGCAGTTGTCTGAGGAGACAGTTGCTAGTCGTGGCGCCTTCCTGTTTACTTGCATCCCTCACCAGCGCAGCGCGCCAGGATTGGGTGCTGATGGTTTCCCGGCGCTCCGGCCGGCAGAGCGAAAAAAGAAAAGTGGTTTCTTGATAATGATTGGCAAACTGATTACATCGATCTTCGGTTCGAAAAATGACCGCGAGCTGAAGCGTATGCGCCGTGTGGTGGCGCAGATCAATGAGCGGGAGGATGAATACCGCAAGCTTGATGACGCCGGGCTCAGGGCTAAAACCGATGAGTTTAAGAAGCGTCTCGCCGATGGTGAGAGTCTCGACCAGCTGTTGCCGGAGGCATTCGCCGCCGTGCGCGAGGCCAGCCGCCGTACCCTGGGCTTGCGCCATTTTGATGTCCAGCTGATCGGCGGTATGACCCTGCACGAAGGCAGGATCGCCGAGATGCGTACCGGTGAAGGTAAGACCCTGGTGGCGACCCTGCCCGCGTATCTGAACGCGCTGGAAGGCAAAGGGGTACATATCGTTACGGTGAATGACTATCTGGCCGCACGGGACGCCAATTGGATGCGTCCGGTGTATGAATTCCTCGGTCTAAGCGTGGGCATTATCGTGTCCCAGCAGCACCCGGAGGAAAAAAAGGCCGCCTACGGCGCGGACATTACTTACGGTACCAACAACGAATTCGGTTTCGATTATCTGCGCGACAACATGGTGCTGCGCAAGGAAGACCGGGTACAGCGCCCGCAGAACTTCGCAATTGTCGACGAAGTGGATTCCATCCTGATCGATGAAGCCCGGACCCCATTGATTATCTCCGGCGCCGCGGAGGATTCTTCGCACCTCTACCTAGCCATTAACCAATTGGTTCCCAAACTGCAACGGGCAGAAGAAGGGGGGGCGGGACACTATACGGTCGATGAGAAGACCCGGCAGGTGGAGTTGACCGAGGAGGGGCACCAGCTGATCGAAGAGCTGCTCGCGCGCAGTGGCTTGATGAAGGAAGATGAATCCCTCTACGCCCCCGGTAACCTGGGGCTGCTGCATCATGTACACGCCGCTTTGCGCGCCCATGTGCTTTTCCACCGGGATGTGGATTACATAGTGCAGAATGGCCAAGTGGTCCTGATCGACGAGCATACCGGTCGCACCATGCCCGGTCGCCGTCTTTCAGAGGGACTGCACCAAGCACTGGAAGCGAAAGAGAAAGTGCAGATTCAGAGCGAGAGTCAAACCCTGGCCTCCACAACCTTCCAGAACTTGTTCCGCTTCTATCCCAAGCTTGCCGGTATGACGGGCACTGCGGATACCGAGGCCTTCGAGTTCCGCCAGATCTACGGTCTGGACGTGGTGGTGATCCCCACCAACAAGCCGGTACAGCGGGAGGATTTGAACGACTTGGTCTATCTG
The DNA here is from genome assembly GCF_001617625.1 of Microbulbifer thermotolerans. Taxonomy (NCBI): domain Bacteria; kingdom Pseudomonadati; phylum Pseudomonadota; class Gammaproteobacteria; order Cellvibrionales; family Microbulbiferaceae; genus Microbulbifer; species Microbulbifer thermotolerans. The sequence goes on from NZ_CP014864.1 coordinate 1,256,562, forward strand.
ACCAAAGAAGAAAAGATGGAAGCCATTATCGAGGACATCAAGTACTGCCGAGAAAAGCAGGCACCGGTCCTGGTAGGTACCGCTTCCATCGAGACATCGGAAGAGATGTCCCGCATGCTTAAGAAGGCCGGAATTGCTCACCAGGTACTGAACGCCAAGTACCACGAGCGGGAGGCGCAGATCATCGCTCAGGCTGGCCGCCCCGGTACCGTCACCATTGCGACTAATATGGCCGGTCGCGGCACTGATATTGTGCTCGGTGGTAACTGGGAAGCGGAGGTGGAGGAACTGCGCCAGAAGGAAGGCCGCGAGCCCACCGAAGAGGAGATCGCCGCGATCAAATCCGAGTGGCAGAAGCGGCACGACACGGTCATAGAGGCGGGCGGTCTGCACATTATCGGCACCGAGCGCCACGAATCCCGACGCATCGACAACCAGCTGCGCGGCCGCGCTGGCCGCCAGGGTGACCCCGGCGTAACCCGCTTCTACTTGTCCCTGGAAGATAATCTGATGCGTATCTTCGCCTCGGACCGCGTGAAGAACTTCATGCAAATGCTGGGGATGGAGCGCGGAGAGGCTATTGAGCACCGCATGGTGTCCAATGCGATTGAAAAAGCCCAGCGCCGTGTGGAGGGACGCAACTTCGATATTCGCAAGCAATTGCTGGAATACGATGATGTCGCCAACGATCAGCGCCAGGTGATCTACAGTCAGCGCAATGAGCTGCTGGAGGCGGAGACGATCAGTGACACCATTACCGCCATTCGCGAAGATGTGGTCAACGATATCATCTCCGGTTTTGTGCCGCCGCAGAGCGTGGAGGAGCAGTGGGACATCCCTGGCCTGGAGAAACAGCTGGCCGGCGAGCTGGGCTTACAGTTGCCGATTCAGCAGTGGCTGGACGAGGATCGCACTCTGCATGAAGAAAGCTTGCGGGAGAAAATAGTCGCCGCGGCCCAGGAGGCCTATCAGGCCAAGGTGACGCGTATTAGTGAGTCTTCGGGCGAGCCCAATCTGATGCCGACCGTGGAGCGCCAAATCATGCTGCAGGTACTGGACCAGCTGTGGAAGGAGCACCTTGCCAGCATGGACCACCTGCGCGCCGGAATCGGTTTGCGCGCCTACGCCAACAAGAACCCCAAACAGGAGTTCAAGCGCGAGTCTTTCCACTTGTTCCAAAGCATGCTGGATAACCTCAAGCATGAGGTGGTGCGTATCCTCGCCCATGTGGAGCCGATGACCCGCGAGCAGATGGAAGAAATGGAGCGCCGCCGTCTCGAGCAGCAACGCAAGCAGCAGTTAGAACTGCAACACGCCCAGGCTTCTGCGATTCCACAGGCGAAAGAGCCTCAGGCGCAAATGCCGGAGCGGCGCGGTCCCAAAGTTGGTCGCAACGACCCCTGTCCCTGCGGTTCTGGCAAGAAATATAAGCAGTGTCACGGCAAGCTGGCTTCCTCTACCTCGACTTCAAATTGATCGCCAAGCGGCGCCTCGGCGCCGCTTTCATGGTATGGGCAGAGCGCAGCATGCCCGTTGAAAGATACTGATGGGCGCGCTGCGTTTGCCCATTTCGTGAATCGCATCAATGCTCCAAGACCATTTGCCTCAAGTTCCCGGCATTCGCCTGGCCAGTGTGGCTGCCGGTATGAAAAATTGGCAGCGGGATGACCTGTTGCTGATTGAGATCAATGAAGGTGCTTCCGTCTCCGCCACTTTTACCCAAAACGCCTTTTGCGCGGCTCCGGTCGTTGTGGCCAAGGAACATATTGGCAGCGGCGATATCAGGGCGCTGTTGGTCAACGCTGGCAATGCCAATGCCGCAACAGGTGCGCGCGGCATCAGTGACGCCCGCGCCTGTTGCGCGGCGGTGGCCACAGCGCTCAACATCAGAGCGGAGCAGGTGTTGCCATTTAGTACTGGTGTCATTGGCGAGCATCTGCCTTTGCAGAAAATTTTGGAGGCGGTTCCCGTTGCGGCAGATCAACTTGAGGGTGCGGGCTGGGACAAAGCCGCGCGCGCCATTATGACCACGGATACCCGGCCCAAAATCGCCTTCCGCACTGTCGATATTGCCGGTGAACAGATCCGGATTCAGGGCATCGCCAAGGGTGCAGGCATGATCAAGCCCAATATGGCCACCATGCTCGCCTATGTGGCAACGGACGCGCGTATCCCACAGCCCCTGCTGGACCAGCTGATCGGTGAAGCGGTGGGCGAATCCTTCAACCGCATTAGCATCGACGGTGACACTTCCACCAACGACGCTTGTGTACTGATTGCCAGTGGTACCACGGGACCTCTGTTGAGCGATGCCAACAGTGCGGATTACCAGCGTCTGAAGGCGGCAGTCGTGGAAGTGCATATTGAACTGGCCCAGGCCATCGTCCGCGATGGAGAAGGCGCGAGTAAATTTGTCACAGTGCAGGTACGCGGGGCGAATAGCAGTGAGGAAGCACTGAAAGTCGCCTTTGCTATTGGTGAATCGCCACTGGTCAAAACTGCACTGTACGCTTCGGACCCCAATTGGGGCCGGCTGGTTATGGCGGTCGGCAAGGCCGGCGTTGAGGGCTTGGATACTTCCAGGGTCAATATCTACCTGGATCAGGTTCAGGTGGTGGCGTCCGGCGGCCTTGCCGCTGGCTACAGGGAAGAAGACGGTCAGCAGGTTTTCTCGAAACCGGAGTTCACCATTACTGTTGATTTGGGGCGTGGGGATTTCAGCGAGCATATCTGGACCTGCGACTTTTCCCACGAGTATGTCACCATCAATGCGGAGTACCGTACTTGATGGGTAAGGTGGTACATGTCGCAGTGGGAGTGGTGCGGCGGAAGGACGGCAAAATCCTGATCGCTCGCCGCCCGGAACACTTGCATATGGGGGGGCGCTGGGAGTTCCCCGGAGGTAAAGTGGAAGCGGGGGAGACAGTCCAGCAAGCTCTGACCCGGGAGCTGCGGGAAGAAGTGGCGATTGAAGTGACAGGGTTAAGTCCGCTGACGAAAATCCGCCACACTTATGCGGAAAAAACCGTATTGCTGGATACCTGGTGGGTGACGGAATTCAGAGGCGAGGCAAAAGGTCTGGAGGGCCAGCAGACCACTTGGGTCGAAGTGGTGGACCTCAATAGTTATCAGTTTCCCGACGCGAACCAGGGGATTATTCAAGCCATCCGGGAGGCCGAAAACTGCTGCTGAGCGCCTCCTGCGATTGTGCCGCAGTGCCAAGGAAATGCACTCCTTGGGGGAAGAGACACTTTGAGGCCGGATAAGCGCCCCGTACAGATTCCTTAATGGCGGGTGCCTGGTTGTTCCAGCTCTCCGCTCAATACATCGTCAAAGGCCGGTTCCCCCGGAATCCGATGCCCCTCCGAGGCCCACTCTCCAAGATCGATCAGTTTGCAGCGTTCGCAGCAGAAAGGGCGGAATGGAAATCGGTCGCTCCACTCAATTGGTTTCTTGCAGGTGGGGCAGCTGAGGCTGGTGGTCTCTTTTGTCATAATTTGCTTCAACGCTGTGCTTGGGCCATTTGTAGATACTTCCGGTGCAGTGATTCAACCTGTGTCTTCAGCTTCTCCGGAGGGCCGCTATTGTCCAGTACATCGTCCGCTTTCGCCAGCCGCTCGTTGCGGGACAGCTGGGCCGCCATAATCTTGCGGATTTGCGCCGGGTCATTGCGGTCGCGTTCACTGGCCCGTTGGACCTGCAATTCTTCGGGTAGGTCGACTACACAGATTCTGTTCACCAGTTTATATTGCCCGGACTCGATCAATAGCGGGGATTCCAGAATCCCATAGGGGCCAGTGCCGTTTTGCAGCGCCCGCAATATTTCCTCGCGGATCAGGGGATGCAATAAATTCTCCAGCCACCGCCGTTCGTCACTGTCTTCAAAAATCCGCTGGCGAAGCTTGGCTCTGTCAAGTTCACCACTGTCCAGCAAGATACCGGCGCCAAAGTGCCCGGCGATTTTTTCCAGTGCTGGCTGACCAGGTTGTACCACTACCCGCGCCGCCCAATCCGCGTCGACTACGTTGACGCCCAGCGCTCGAAAACAGCCCGCCGCTGCTGACTTTCCGCTGCCGATGCCGCCCGTCAATCCCACAGTGAACACTGCTTCCATTCCCTCTTGCTGATGGTTTGTGTCCCAAGCCAAGTATTAGTATCTGCATTTTGTTCGCTTTCATCCGCAGACCACAAGTAAAAAGGGCGAACCACTGGTTCGCCCTTTTTGCGGGAGCCCTATCCGCGGCTATGACCCGAGTCCTGAGAAATTCAGATACCAGTTTACAATCCGCTCCCCCCACAGCATCGCTATCCAGCCGGCACCGGCCAGATAGGGGCCAAAGGCGATGGGCAGGTTTTTGTCCCGCCCCGCGATCAGACTCCAGCTCAATCCGGCCAGGGCGCCAACACCGGCGGACAGCAGGATGACCATCGGCAACATCTGCCACCCGAACCAGGCGCCGATGGCTGCCAGGATTTTGAAATCCCCCGCCCCCATTCCCTCCTTGCCGGTTACCAGCTTAAACAGGTGGAACACAGCCCAAAGAGAGAGATAGCCAGCCATGGCCCCTATCACCGCATCACTAAGGGGAGTGAACAGTCCCCAGAGATTAACCAGTAATCCCGTCCACAGCAGCGGCAGGGTGATACTGTCCGGCAGCAGTTGCTTGTCGAAGTCTATTCCCGTTAGAGCCACCAGTGCCCAGGTAAAACCACAGCCCGCCAGCGCCTGCCAGGTAAAGCCCAATTGCCACACGACCAGCGCGGTCAACAGCCCTGTAACCAGCTCCACCAGCGGATAGCGCTTGGAGATGGGGGTACCGCAATGGCTGCACCTGCCTTTCAGGAGTAGAAAGCTAATCAGCGGTACATTGTGCCAAGGTTTGACCTCGGCGCCGCAACTGGGGCAGTGGGAGTAGGGCAGTATAAGGTTAAAGGGTTCGTCCAGTATTTTTTGCTCTGCCGGATCGGGATTGGTGCCGAAATAGCTGTGGAAATCCCGCTTGTATTCCCGCTCCATCATGATGGGCAGGCGGTAAATAACCACGTTTAGAAAGCTGCCCACTAATAGGCCCAAAACAAAAGCGCTGCCGAGGAGCAGCGCTTGGTGAGAAACCAGTGTTTCTAGCATTGCTTTTATACAACCTGACCCAGTTGGAAGATCGGCAGATACATAGCCACCATCAGGCCGCCGACCAGAATACCCAGCACCGCCATAATCATCGGTTCCAGCAGGGTTGTCAGATTATCCACCATATTGTCCACGGCCTCCTCGTAAAAGTCCGCGGCCTTGCCCAGCATTTCGTCCAGGGCGCCAGACTCTTCACCAATCGCGGCCATCTGTACCAGCATGGTGGGGTAGAGGTTGGAAGCGCGCATGGCGCCGTTGAGCGGAATACCGGTGGCCACAGAATCGCGGATTTTAAGGGTGGCGTCCTCATAAATCACATTGCCGGTGGCGCCAGCAACGGACTTTAGGGCATCGATCAAGGGAACACCCGCGGCGAAAGTGGTGGACAGCGTACGGGCGAAACGGGCGGCGATGGAGTTATAGGTAATCTGGCCGAGAATTGGCATTTTGAGGATTAACCGGTCAAAGAAATCGGCCACTTTTTTGTTGCGCTTTTTGGCTTCAAGGGTACCCCCGATCCCGATTACTGCACAAATCAGGGCAATAAACCAGTTGGCCTGCATCCACTCAGACATACCCACTACCATTTGGGTAAATGCCGGCAGGTCGGCGCCAAAGCTGGAGAAGGTTTCGGCGAACTGGGGTACTACCTTGATCAGCAGAATAGAGGTAACCACAATGGCGACAACGATTACCGCAATCGGGTAGGTCATCGCCTTTTTGATTTTTTTCTTCAGGGATTCGGTTTTTTCTTTATAGGTGGCGATGCGGTCCAGCATGGTTTCCAGGGCGCCGGACTGCTCACCGGAGGCCACCAGGTTGCAGAAGAGATCGTCGAAATAGAGCGGGTGCTTGCGCAGGGCATCGGCAAAGGCGGTACCGGAGGCCACGTCGTCGCGGATTTTAAAAATCAGTTCCTTAACGCCCTGATTGTCCAGGCCGTCGGCGACGATTTCGAAGCTCTGTACCAGTGGCACCCCGGCCTTCATCATGGTGGCCATCTGCCGTGTGAACAGCGCGATATCTTCAGGTTTGACTTTTTTCTTGCCGCCAAATAAGGGCTTGGGCTTTTTCTGCACCCGGTTGGCTATAATGCCCTGCTTGCGCAGCTGCGCCTTGATCAGCGCAGGGCTGGTGCCGTTGATCTCTCCCTCGACCTTGTTGCCTTTACTGTCCACACCCTTGTAGACGTAGGTGACCGCTGCGGCGTTGGCCATGGTTTATCCTGTCTTTTATTGTTTCGCTATAAATTGGTTTTTTGCCGGAGACCAGTGATCAATGGTTTTTTAATCTTTGGTTACCCGGTTTGCCTCCTCCAGACTGGTAATTCCCATTACCACCTTGCGTAATGCGGAGGTGCGCAGATTGTTAAAGCCTTCCTTGCGCGCCTGGTCGGCAATCTGAATAGAGTTGCCGCCCTCCATTATAATTCTGGAGATCCCCTCGGTGATGCGAACCACTTCATAGACCCCCACGCGCCCCTTATAGCCCTTGCTGCAGTGCTCGCAGCCCACGGGCTGGTAGATGGTCCACTCCTTGCGGTCGATGGTGACCGCGTCGAACCCCTCTTGCTTCAGTACTTCTTGTGGGAGGTCGATAGGCTTCTTGCACTCGCTGCACAGCCGTCGCGCCAGACGCTGGGCGATGATGAGACTGACGGAGGTTGCGATATTGAAAGAGGGAACCCCCATATTCATCAAGCGCGTCAGGGTTTCCGGTGCCGAATTGGTGTGCAGGGTGGAGAGCACCAAGTGGCCCGTCTGCGCGGCCTTGATTGCGATTTCCGCGGTTTCCAGGTCACGGATCTCCCCCACCATAACGATATCCGGGTCCTGGCGGAGGAAGGAGCGCAGCGCCTCGGCAAAGTTCAATCCCACCTTGGCAGAGACGTTGACCTGGTTGATGCCCTCCAGATTGATTTCCACCGGGTCTTCCGCCGTGGAGATATTCCGCTCGGGTGTATTGAGGATATTGAGACCCGTATACAGGGATACCGTTTTGCCGGAGCCGGTGGGACCGGTCACCAGAATCATGCCCTGGGGCTGGGCCAGCGCGTCCAGATAGAGCTTTTTCTGGTCGTCCTCGTAACCGAGGGCGTCGATACCGAGTTTTGCGGAGGAGGGATCGAGAATCCGCAGAACGATTTTTTCTCCCCAAAGCGTCGGCAGGCTGTTAACCCGGAAGTCAATAGCTTTGGTTTTGGACAGCTTCATCTTAATACGGCCGTCTTGGGGCACCCGCCGTTCGGAGATATCCATCTTGGACATCACCTTTAGACGCGCGGCCAGGCGAGTTGCCAGCTGGATCGGCGGTTTGGCCACCTCGTGCAGCACCCCGTCGGTACGGAAGCGCACCCGGTAGCTTTTTTCGTAGGGTTCGAAGTGGATATCCGAGGCACCAGTGCGGATTGCGTCTAGCAGCACCTTGTTAACAAAACGCACAACCGGTGCTTCGTCGCCTCCCAGGCTGTCGTCATCATTGCGCTCGTCGTCAGCACCATCGACATCTAGGGAATCCAGATCCTCGTCATCCATACCGTCGAGGCCGGCCCCCATATCGCCGCCATCGGACAGGTAGCTGTCGATGGCCTTGGCCAGTTTGTCCGCTTCGACCAGTACCGCTTCAGTATTGAGGCCTGTATTGAAATTGATCTCGTCCAGCCCGGCGAGATTGGTGGGATCGGCGACGGCTACAAACAAGCGGTTTCCGCGCTTGTAAAGGGGTAGGGCAAAGTGTTTGCTGATCAGTTTTTCGTCAACAATATCCCTGGGGATCAGATCAAAGTTATAGCTTGAGAGATCGAACAGCGGTGAGCCAAAAGCCTGCGAGGCGATACCGGCAAGATCCCGGCTCTTAACCAGTTTGGCCTCCACCGCGTGCTGGGCAAAGGTCTGATTTTCCCGCTTGGCCGCCTTGGTGGCGGAAACCGCGGTGGCTTCATCGAGAACCTGGTCGGCTACCAAACGCTTGGCCAGGCCCGAGAGTTGGCTAACACTCATAGAGGACGCTACCCCAACAGGGTTATGTTTGTTTGTTTTTTAATCCACTTTGCGCGTGGTCTTACCTTTGCACTTTAGGGAAAGGCGAGCAAAGGGCAAGCTGCGCAGTTTCGCCAATATAGCGAAATCACCCGCTGGCGCCAAACACCAGTGACATATGGATTTCATTTGGAATAAGCGGTTGCTGACATTGGCTTTAGAGGTGGTTTCTTATGGTGCCGTGCTCGGCACAAGTTGACACTTTTTGTCAGCAATGGGTTTTGTGTGTTAGCACCTGTTCAGGTTGCTCGACAAATCGATAAAATTGATGTGACTTACCTCTCATTCATGTCGTCACCGGCCATTTTCTCGCTTGCCACAATTGGCACAAAGCTTGTATCTTGTTCAGGGACTTCCTCACGGGATGCTCTCCCAATTGGGATTCACCAAACCAAAAGTCTGTATGGAGACGGTTACAATGAAAAAGCAACAGGGTTTTACTCTTATTGAATTGATGATCGTGGTTGCGATTATCGGCATTCTGGCTGCGGTGGCGCTGCCGGCTTATCAGGATTACACGGTTCGCGCGAAAGTAACAGAAGGTTTAGCGCTGGCTTCTGCAGCTAAAGCCACAGTGGCTGAGAACGCGGTCAGCGGTACTTCCCCGCTGAACTTGGGCTGGACTCCACCGGGTTCTACTGATGCTGTTAATGCAGTTGCTGTTGACGGCTCTACCGGCGTGATTACTATTACCTACAGCAATAGTGCAGGTAATGGCACTATTACGTTGAGTCCGGCTGCTGGTGGTAGTGCACTGAGTGCTGGTACAGTCCCGACTACCAGTCTTGTTTGGGACTGCAAAGGCGGCTCCCTGGATGACAAATTTCGCCCGAGCAACTGCCGCTGATGACAAGTTTCATCCGAGTCATTGCTGCCAGTATGCGGTGACAGTTTTATATAGTGTTATAAAGGGCCCTATATTGGGCCCTTTTTAGTTTGTGCAGGCAATTATCTAAAATGAAAAGTGTAAAGATATTTATCCCCTATACTCTTTTGCTGCTTCTCGTATTGTATTCGTTCGCAGCAGTTTTTGGGCTGCAATACGTTTGGGATGATATCTCTTTATTTGTGGATTCGCCGGCGCTTCGGGCACCCGAAAATATTATTGATAGTATTAGTCAGCCTATTTTACCGGGAACCAGTTACTTCCGGCCGCTCCCTCTGCTTACTTTTATGGCTGAGTTTCTCTTGGTAGATGTCGATGCTACTTTGTCACATGTGATTAATTTGATATTTCACTTGGCGACTACTTTGATTATCGCCTTATGTGTATGGACATTGATGAGGAATTTGCCTCAACGTTCCCGTGTTGTTGTCAGCCTATTAGGTGGTGCATTTTACGGATTGCACCCCGCGATGGTAGAGCCAGTCTCTTGGGTTGCTGGCCGTTTCGATCTAATGGCTGCATTCTTTTCATCGATTGCACTATATGCGGCGATATCCCTAAGTGGAATATGGCGAATGGTCGTGGTCTGTGCAGCTTTTTTTCTTGGTGCCTTGTCGAAGGAAATGGTAGCAACTCTGCCTGCTATCATTATTTTAGCTCTTTGGATAGCAAATAATCCAAATGGATTTTCTTATATGCAGCTGGGCAAGTTTGCATACAGCTATAAAAACTTATGTGCGGCTTTAGTTGCTACCGGAGTCGTTTATTTGATAGTTAGAGGTGCTGGCATCAATGGCTCCATTTACCATACGGATGATGTTCGGAGCGCGTACAGTTTTATCGATCAACTCACATATATTGGAAATGCAATTCTTTTCTATCTGAAAATGACCGTATGGCCTTTCAGTGATATTAACCCTATGCACAGATTTCCAGTTGTTTTTTCAGCTGCTGAATATGTGGGAGGGGCTGTTGGTTGGGTTATTGCTGGAATTCTTATTTTTTTTAAAGGCCAATTGTACAAAAGATATAAGGCCTACGTGTTGGCATACCTAATTTCTCTATTGCCGGTGCTGAATATTATCCCACTAACCATTGGTGAGAATATAGGTCATGAGCGCTTTCTGGCTGTTCCACTCTTGCTTTATGCGTTACTTATATCCCGTATTTTGAGTGATTTGATTACCAAATATGCTGACAAAAAAAATGTTGTCATCCTATTCGCTGGTTCGTTGCTCTGTTTGTGTGTGATTAATGTAAAAGTAACAGTGCCTCTATGGTCAAACAATATAATTTTATGGAAGTGGGCATTTGATAAAAATCCAAGCGATCCGTATGTGCAGTTTAGTTTGATTTCTGCTGCTGTACGTAAAGGGCAGCTTGATTTGGCACAGGAAACTGTTAATAGTATTGTTGATATGGGATCAATTCCAAATAACGTAAAAGTTGCAGTTAGCTACTTGGAAGTTCGCAAGCACAATTTTAACGAGGCGATCAATCTTATAGAGAATTATCTATCCGAATCAAGAATGCTTTTGCCTCATGAAGTTTTATCTGATGAGGAGTTGGCTTCCGGGGATTACAGCCTTGGGGTTGATTCTCGGTACTTATCTATGTGGAGTGTGAGATCTGCGTATGGAGTTTTAGCTGAGTCACGTATTGGCTTGAAGCAATTTGCCCAAGCCAAGAAAGACGCAGAAGTAATGCTTTTTTATCAGCCTTCTTATCCTCCAGCGCATCTGTTACATGCATTATCACTGTATGGATTGGGGTTGGTGGAGGAAGCAGATAATGCTTTTCGTAGAGCGGAAGAGTTGATAATAGATGACTCTGTTGCTGAACTGTATGAAATTCGAAGACAGTTTTTTTCACAATTGTGTGAGCCAGATAGTGAAAATCCTTCATGTTCTTCTGAAATTGTTGATGCTTCAATGAAGAAGGAGGGTTAACGTTATTTAATAAATTTCTTGTTTTGCAGAATTGATCTACTTTGTAGATCACTATGGATGGTGGAGAATACATTTATACTTGTTTCTAAAGGTCAAAGATTTTATGAGGTTGGCTGGAGTTCCTTAAAATGAGAGAGTTGAGTGTATCGGGCGGGGCCCAAAGTCGAATGAGCCGAAGCATTCCTCTCTTTTTTAAGGGGATGCTTCCTGTATGGAAGCTGCTTAGACCGCATCAATATATAAAAAATAGCTTTGTTTTTATCGGCCCGCTTTTTGCGCATCAGTGGTCTTTGGTTACCATGCTTCATGCATTTTGGGCTTTTTTTGCTTTTTGCTGTATGGCTAGTGCGGTATATATTCTCAATGATATTGTGGATATTGAAGCAGACCGTGAACACCCCGTTAAAAGAAATCGTCCAATCGTAAGTGGTGCGGTGTCTCTGACGCAGGCCAAAAGGCTTTTTATAGAGCTAACTATACTATCTCTTATTCTTTCTTCCCTTGTTAGTTTTTGGGTTGTGATCTTTGTTTTAATGTACTTGTTTCTTAATATTTTGTATTCGTGGAGGCTAAAACATATAGTCATTCTTGATGTATTTATTATTTCATCTGGATTTATGTTGCGTATTTTGTCCGGAACTATTGGTCTTTATATAGAGCCGTCTCAGTGGTTGTTGCTTTGTGGGTTAATGGTGACATTATTGCTTGGATTCTCTAAACGTCGTGCTGAGCTACTGGTTTTGGAGGGTGCTGGGACCAATGGTATTCTTACGCGGCGAGTATTGGATGATTATAATCCAGCAATGTTGGATCAATTTATTGCGGTCACTGCAGCCTGCACGATACTGAGTTATGGGCTCTATACTGTTGCTCCTTCAACTATTGAGTTACATGACACTAAAAATTTAGTGTATACATTGCCTTTCGTTATTTATGGAATATTGCGCTATTTGTTTTTACTCCATTTTAGGAAAAAGGGTCAGGATACAGCTAAAGACCTACTAACGGATAAGCACATGCTTGTAACCGTATTTGCTTGGGCTGGAGTTACCTTTGGGATTTTGGCGTGATGGGTGGGCAAAAAGTTAATGAGAGGCAGCTGCACTTTTTGATTTTATCAATTTTGATTGCGGTTGTTGGATACTTGCTTTTTGCACTCTGGAGCGGATGGCAAGATGTAGTGAAGGGCTTCGTTTCTATAGGCCTGTGGGGTGTCTTTGTTGCTCTATGTCTTTCCTTGGTGAATTATAGTCTTAGATTCGTTCGCTGGCAGAAATATTTGCTCAATATGCAGTGTATAGTGCCTTGGAAAGCAAGTCTTAGAATCTATCTAAGTGGCTTTGCTTTAACAACCACCCCAGGCAAGGCTGGCGAAATATTTCGTGGTTTTTTGTTGAGTCGGTATGGTATTCAATTTTCTAAAACTTTTGCTGCTTTTATAAGTGAGCGTGTGTCGGACCTTACTGCAATAATATTTCTTGCATTTCTTGGTTTGTCATATTACCCGCAATTTCAAAATCTAGTATATGTTGGAGTGGGTTTATGTGTTTTTATATTAATTTGCTTAGCAAATCGCGAAGTATTGCAGGGGATTAAAAGCTGGACTGAAAGTAGGAAAAGCAAGTTGGCAAGAGTGATGAGAAGCACGGCAAATATGCTATTAAGCATGCGGGAGTGCCATCGCCCTAAAGTCCTACTTTTCGCCACTTTTCTTAGTGTTATTGCATGGGGCGCGGAAGCATTAGCGTTTCACTGGATTTTAACGTGGTTGGGAGTGGATGTCCCCTTATATTTTTCATTTTTTGTGTATTCTATTTCAATGCTAGTTGGCGCCTTTAGTTTTTTGCCGGGAGGATTGGGGAGCGCTGAAGGCGTGATGATTTCTCTGTTGGTTTTTAAGGGAATGCCCATGCATGATGCTGTTGCAGCTACTATCGTTATTCGTTTAGCAACATTGTGGTTTGCCGTTTTTATTGGTTTGTTTGCATTGTATAGTAGCAGAAATGAGCAGGTAGCCACGATATGAGCAAGCAACTATTATCTTGGAACCGTTATCCCCGTCTTTGTGCGGCTCAAATACACGCCATCTCAAATAGACTTGCTCACTTACCTAACGCTGAAAGCTCTATGCTGGCTTACGGAAATGGGCGCAGCTATGGAGATGTATGTTTAAACCAAGATGGCTGTTTATTGATGACGCGTTATTTAGATCGCTTTATCAATTTTGATTCTGATTCTGGTATTTTGCGCTGTGAATCGGGGGTAACGTTAGAAGAAATACTTTCAATAATAGTGCCGAAAGGGTGGTTTTTGCCAAGTACTCCGGGAACTCGATATGTTACTATCGGCGGAGCTCTGGCAAATGATGTTCACGGGAAAAATCATCACTCTGTAGGCACTTTTGGTCATCATATTCGAAGTTTTGAATTATTGAGATCAGATGGCCAGAGATTAGAATGTACGCCAAGTAAAAATTCAGAATATTTTCACGCAACTATTGGTGGGTTAGGGCTTACGGGTCTTGTAACCTGGGTTGAAATTCAATTGGCGCCTATTCGTAGCCCATGGATGCATGTTGAATCGAAGAGTTTTCCTAACTTGAAAGAATTTTGGTCAATAAATCAGCAGTATGAGGCAGAGTGGCCTTATACTGTAGCATGGGTTGACTGTTTAGCTCAAAATAAACAAAGAGGGCGTGGTATATTTTTTTCTGCTCGTCATGCCTCAATGGAAGATGCTTTTCCTTGTTTTAAGGAAAATTCATGGCGGATTCCTGTCACGCCCCCTATTAGTCTTGTCAATAATTTAAGTGTTCGCGTTTTCAATGAAATTTACTACCGGAATCCAAACAGGCCGAACTCTAAATTGACTCATTATATACCTTATTTTTATCCATTAGATAAAATTAAAAATTGGAATCGTATATATGGTCGTAAAGGGTTTCTTCAGTATCAATGTGTTTTGCCTCATGAAAGCGCTGAAGCGGCTATAGATAGTCTTCTAGAAATTATTTCAAAAAATGGCCAGGGTTCTTTTCTGGCGGTGCTCAAAACATTTGGTAATAGAGCCTCTCTGGGGATGCTCTCATTTGCCAGACCTGGAGTAACGTTGGCGCTAGATTTTCCTAATCACGGAGAAAGAACCCTTCGTCTTTTGGATTCACTTGATTTTGTTGTAAAGGAGGCGGGCGGGGCCTTATATCCTGCTAAGGATTCAAGAATGTCTGGAGAAATGTTTCAATGCGGATTTCCCGAGTGGGAGAGCTTTATGAAATTTATAGATCCGAAGTTTTCGTCGAGTTTTTGGCGTAGGGTGACTCAATGAATGAGTTAAAAAAAGTTGTCATCTTTGGGGCGACCTCGGCCATTGCAGAACATGCTGCAAGAGATTTGATTGACCGAGGAGCATCCTTGTTTTGTGTTGGCCGTGACCAAGGTAAGCTTGAAGTAATTGTAACTGATCTTAAGATTCGTAATTCAACTAGTCAGAGGATTGAAGGGTATGTGGCCGATTTGATGGATACAGAAGGCCACTCTCAGATACTGAAAGTAGCGGAGGAGACTCTAGGGGGCATCGATGCAGCCCTTGTTTGTTATGGCACATTACCGGACCAAAAAAGATGTGAATCTTCTTTTTCTATGGCTCGCGACGCAATAGACGTAAATGCCATCAGTGTGATTAGTTTACTTACTGAATTAGCCAATAAATTTGAGAGTCAAAAAAGAGGCGTTATTGCTGTAGTTAGCTCAGTTGCAGGAGACCGAGGGCGACAGAGCAATTATGTCTATGGTGCGGCAAAAGGTATGGTATCAATTTTCATGCAGGGGCTGCGAAACCGTCTTGCTAAACATGGTGTATCCGTCGTAACTATAAAGCCTGGATTCGTGGATACTCCTATGACTGAAGGTTTTGATAAATCCAGTATTCTCTGGACAAAACCAGAGAAAATCTCTAAAGGACTGGTAAATGCTATGGAGTCTGGGAAGAGCTGTGTTTATTTGCCAGGATTTTGGCGTTGGATAATGCTTTTAATACGATGTATTCCTGAAGGTTTATTTAAGCGGTTGTCTCTGTGAATACTACCCCTGTCGCATTTTTTGACTTCGATGGAACTTTAACTAAAAGTGACACATTGTTACCTTTTCTTAAGTTTGTTATTGGAAGACCCTCTTTCTATATTAAGTTAACAAAGGTGTCGCCTGTACTTATTGCTTATATAGCTGGAGTTTTACGCAATGATGTAGCTAAAGAGATTGTGTTGCAAAGTTTTCTTTCTGGATATTCTTTGCAAGAGTTAAATGAATTTGGAAAAAGATTTTCTTCTGAAGTTATTCCGAAAATGCTTCGTGCTGAGGGAATTGATCGCCTTTTGTGGCATAAGTCTCAAGGGCATGATTGTGTGTTAGTTAGTGCCTCTCTCGATGTTTATCTAAGGTACTGGGCTAGATCATTTGGTTTTTCAGGTTTATTAAGTACGAGCCTCGTTTTTTCCAGTGATGGTGTTACTTGCGGAAATTTGAAAGGAAAAAATTGCTATGGTGATGAAAAATTAAGGAGAGTAAAGGAGTGGTTAAGTGATCGCTGTCCATCCTTGATATACGCATATGGAGATACAAAAGGTGATATGCCTTTAATTAAGTTTTCTAATAATGGATGGATATGGAAGAAGGGGAGGTTTGTTCGTATTGTTTGAGTAAACTGTAAGAATTACTAATTTTCGAGCTTATTAGGTTATGTTTGTTTATTATTTGAGATAAGCTACTGTTTGTAATTTTCAATCTGAATTATACAGTTTATAGCATTTTACTCATTAGGAAGGTCCAATAAATTTGTTGGGTGGTATGTTTGCTCCAGTGTGCTTATGTAGTGTAAATCTTTTAGGTGACGGATAAAGAACAAATGTTTACTGGCTTGGTTTTTGAAAAAAGATGGTCGTTAAATGTGCAAGAGTCCCATTTAGTATGGATGCTGCTGGCATTTTTTGTTTCAGTACTTGTGCATGTTGCGATTGGATATCAGGACTTGGTTTATCTGGATAGAACCTTTTTGCCAGATGATACTTATTATACACTCTCGATTGCCAAGAATTTAGCACTTGGACGCGGACCTTCAACAGATGGAGTAATTCTAACCTCCGGTTTTCAGCCATTATTTGCCTTTATTCTTGTCCCCGTTTTTTGGATTTTGGAGGAGGGGGCAGGACCAGTTTATGCTGCTATTGCATTAAGTGCTTTATTTGGGGTTGTGAATACCTGTTTGATTGGTTTTCTTATAAAGAGAATAACGCAATCTTATATCGTTGCCACTTTAGCAATGCTTTTTGTAACGTCATCGCCAGTTTTGTTGAAGAATAATTTCAATGGGCTCGAAACATCTTTATCTTCTTTTTTTGCATTGAGCTTGTTGTTGTTGGTTGGTGTTGTCCGCAAGGATAGTCCATGGTGGCATATGGTCATTATGGGAATTTGTTCTGGGCTTGCTTTATTGTCTCGTATAGATAATTGCTTTATTGTTTTTTTAGTTGGGGTTTGGAGTATTTTTACTCTTGGTTTTAAGAAGACAGTTTTTATAGTGTTGGCAGCATTGGGTGTGGTTGCTCCATGGTGGCTGTACTGCTTTTTTTCTTTTGGGTCGGTGATTCCTGAAAGTGGTATGGCTGTTAAACAGATTGTTGGGTTTCATCAAGAATTACACCTTACTTTATCTTCTTCTGTCGATAAAAGTTTATTAGCTTTAAATCGACCAGTGAGCATGATTTTAGACGTTCCAGTTCGAATCTATGTTGTGCTTTTTTTGTTTGCGATAGCTGTTTCTGCCTATAGGATTGTTAAATTTCGACGTTTGGATGAAGTTTCTATGTCAGCTATCGTAAGTGTTTTGTTATTTCTGTTTTATACGTTCTATTTATCTGCATTTTGGTTTTTTGATCGGTATTATCATTTTTTGTTTTTGTGTTTGATCGTTTGTGTGGCTTATAGCTGGAATGCTGTTTTTTTATGGCTTTCAAGAAAAGAAAATGTGTCTTGGTTTAGATACGCATCTCTGTTTTTGATGTTATGTGCTATTGTGATTAATCTGACTTTATTGAAGCCGTTAAGATCTTCTCCTGATTCCAGTTTATATGCTGGAGATGAGGGGGCTCGTGGCTATGGTGAAGTGGCTCAAGAAATAATAAACGAATTGCCTGATGGTTCTACGATAGCTGCAATGCAGAGTGGCGCTCTAGGATATTATGCGAATCGTAATATTAGAGTGATTAATTTGGATGGCGTTGTAAATAGGAATGCATATTTGGCTATCAAGGATAGTCAACTTGCAGAGTACTTAAGAGTAGAATCCGTAGAGTATTTTTCCGATTGGGGATTGAATGTATTAATGTTGCTGCGTTACTCCGGAGTTGAAAATTATGAAAGGCTCCTTTCCCCTGTGAGAAATATGAAGCCGCAAGGGCAGGATCGTTTTACTATTTATCGGATTAACGAATCATTGTGAAAAAGAGAGTAACTCATTTGCATGCTTTCTGGGTTAAGCCTGTCATGGCATGGTGAAATATGGGGGAAAGGCTAGAGGCTATTCAAAATTCAGTGGTAGACAAATAGCCTCAGAGGGTGTTCAAAATTCTGTGTCAGCCAAATAGCTTCACAGACTGATGTATTCCTCCGAGCAAGCCCTCCGAGCAAGCCGAAAAACGGGGCGCCCGCTATGATAGCGTCAGGTTCCAATTGTGGATTGGATGTATCCTGTGTTCGGAGGCTTCGGTAGCAACTTGAGTAAGCTGCATTCTTTGGCGGAGCCGCCCTTAGCCCTGTCATCTTGACGATCTTCTGGGGGAGGGTATTTAGATCACTGAAAACTCCTCACCCCCTGAACCTCCCCCCACTCCAAACACCGAACTTCCCGCCCAACCAAGTGAATCACCGGACTGTCGTCTGTACAGCGACTGCTGTCGATTTGTAGCCTGCCAGTGATCTCCAGAATACTTCCCCGCTTTATTTCCGCCCGGTAGCGCTGTTGTACTTGCTCCCAAAGTACGACATTGATCACGCCGGTCTCATCTTCCAGGGTCAGGAATATCACGCCCGAGGCGCTGCCGGGTCTCTGGCGGCAGGTGACAAGGCCGATGACGGTGGTGTGTTGGCCGTTGCGGTGGTGGATTAGGTCTTGTGCCTTGCTGTGTTGGCGGAAGCGGTTCCGGCGGCGGAGCAGGGCGATGGGGTGTTCGCGCAGGGTGAGGCCTGTGCTGGCGTAGTCGCTGTAGGTGTTGTCTTCCACGGAGTGGGTGGGGTTGTGTGTTGTGGTATCGGTATTTTCTATTTCCAGGTGCAGTGATTGCCAGGTATCCAGGTAGCGATTTTCTGTCAGGCTGTTGAAGGCGTTGGCACTTGCTAGGGCGGCGACTTGTTCCCGGGGCAGTTGGGTTCGTGTGCGGAATTCATTCAAGGAGGTGAAGGCCCGCTTTGCGCGTTCGGTAACGATGGTTATCGTGACCTGCCCCCAATTTTTAATCCAACCTCGTGTTAGTAATGTTCGTGTTGATAGATTCTTTTTTGTGCGACCTGAACGCTGCTGCAAATTCCGCCGGTGTCTGATAGCCCAGCGATGAGTGTGGCCGCTGCTCGTTGTAGTCTTGCCGCCACTGGCTGATCAGCCCCCGAGCATGAGCCAAGTCCCGAAACCAGTGCTCATTGAGACATTCATCCCGAAATTTGCCGTTGAAACTCTCGATATATCCGTTTTGTGTCGGCCTCCCTGGCTGGATCAACTTTAGCTCAACCCCGTTGCGATAGGCCCACTGATCAAGCGCTTTGCCGGTAAACTCCGGCCCTTGATCTGTCCTGATGGCTTTGGGATAACCACGGAAGGCCGCTATGGCATCCAAACTCCTCACCACCTGCTCTCCAGATATCCCGCTGGCTACCTGAATATCGAGACACTCCTTGGTGAAATCATCGACAATGGTCAGACACTTGATACGACGGCCATTGGCCAGAGCATCCATCACGAAGTCCATCGACCACGTATGGTTCGGGGTTTCCGGTAGCGATAGAGGCTGTCGCTCAACCATAACGCCCTTGCGACGCCTACGTTTGCGGACGGCTAGTCCCGCCTCGTGATATAACCGATAGACCTTCTTATGGTTCACTTTCAGCCCTTCCCGACGCAGCATCTGGTGCACTCGCCGGTAGCCGAATCGCCGTCGCTCGAGTGCTATTTCCTTGATACGTTCAGCCAGTTCAGACTCTGTAGCCTTTTTGGACTGGTATCGCATGGACGCGCGAGATAACCCGACGAGCGAACAGGCCCTACGTTCTGAGATAGTCGTTTCCGACCGCATGATTTGTACGGCCTCGCGCTTGTTGCCGACGGTTAGTACTTTCCCTTAAGGGCAGCCTTCAATGCTTCCTGATCCAATAGAGACTCCGCCAGCAGCTTCTTAAGGCGGGCATTCTCCTGTTCCAAGGCCTTGAGCCGCCGGGCCTCAGATACCTCCAGACCTCCATACTTCTTACGCCAGGTGTAAAAAGTGGCATCCGAAATACTGTACTTGCGGCAAAGCTCTTTCACCGGGATACCGGCCTCAGCTTCCTTCAAGATTGGGATAATCTGTTCTTCAGTAAAACGTTTCTTCATGTTCATCGTCCTCATTGGTGATGAACATTACTAGGATTGAAGTGGACTAGAAAGTGGGGAGCAGGTCAATCGCGCTTTGTTCATTGACCCCTTTGATCAGGCGCATGCCCAGGCGGAGCTTTGGGGGTTCGGGTTGGCTCTTGTGCTGATTCAGTGATGGTGTGGCGAGTTCCAGTTTGTGATGCCAGTGGCTGTAGAGTGCGTCTATGGGCAGAATTTTTACGTTGTGGCGCTGGGCGTCGTAGATCAGTTGGGCGGGGGCGTAGAAGCCCATAGGCTGGCTGTTGAGCAGACCGCAGTAGAAAGCGGCGGGATGATGGCGTTTTATCCAGGCGGAGAAGTAGGCCAGCAGAGCAAAGCTGGCGGAGTGAGATTCGGGAAATCCGTAGGCGCCGAAGCCTTTCATCTGATTGAAGAGCTGCTCGGCAAAAGTTGCTTTGTAGCCGTTGGCGAGCATTCCGCGGATCAAACGACCCTTGAATTTGTTCAGGTTGCCACTCCTGCTCCAGCTGGCCATGGCGCGGCGAAGTTCATCCGCTTCGCCACCACTGAAGCCGGCGGCAATCATGGATAGCTGGATCACTTGTTCCTGGAAAATAGGAACACCGAGGGTGCGTTCGAGAACCGGGCGCAGTTTTTCGTGAGGGTAGGTGACGGGCTCCAGCCCCTGTTTGCGTTTTAGGTAGGGGTGCACCATGCCGCCCTGGATAGGACCGGGCCGGACTATGGCAACCTCTATTGTGAGCTCGTAAAAATTGCTTGGCCGCAGTCTGGGCAGCATACTCATTTGCGCGCGGGATTCTATCTGGAATACGCCGACGGTATCGGCACGGCAGATCATATCGTAAGTGGCTTTGTCTTCGGGCGGAATGTCCTGCAGGCGCAGACGGGGGCCGTAGAGGGCGATGTAGTCCAGGGATTTGCGCAGAGCGGTGAGCATGCCCAGGGCGAGAATGTCCACCTTCATCAGTTTTAAGTCTTCTATATCTTCCTTGTCCCATTGCACGATGGTGCGATCTTCCATGGCTGCATTTTCCACAGGTACCAGGGTGTGCAGGGGTTGCTCGGTAATGACGAATCCGCCCACATGCTGGGACAGGTGGCGGGGGAAGCCGAGAAGTTGTTGCAGTAGCAGGGGCAGGGTTCTGCCCGCGGTACTATGGGGATCTATGCCGGCTTTCTGCATTTGTTGGGGAAAGTCTTCGAACTTGTCCCACCAGGCGCGCTCTGCGATCAGCTGTTCAATGGTGGCGGCACTGAGCCCCAGGGCTTTGCCGATATCGCGCAGGGCGCTTTTAAAGCGATAGGTGATTTTTGTCGCAGCCAGACCGGCGCGGTGGCGGCCGTATTTGCGGTAGATATATTGGATGATTTCCTCGCGCCTTTCGTGCTCGAAGTCCACATCGATATCCGGCGGTTCGTTGCGCTCGCGGGAGATAAAGCGCTCGAAGAGCAGAGATATTTTGTGCGGGTCTATTTCAGTGATAAACAGGCAGTAGCAGACAACCGAGTTGGCGGCGGAGCCGCGCCCCTGGTAGAGGATGTGTTGGCTGCGGGCGTACCGGACGATGTCGTGGATGGTTAGGAAGTAGTGTTCGTATTGCAGCTCGGCGATCAGGGCCAGTTCTTTTTCGATCTGTGCATCGATATGTGGCTCGGGCCCCTGGGGCCAGCGCGCTTTTCTGCCGGTTTCTACCAGTTCGCGCAGGTAGGTGCCGGCCTGTTTGCCGGTGGGCAGCACTTCGGAGGGGTATTGGTAGCGCAGTTCGTCGAGGCTGAAATGACAGCGCTCAGCAATGGCCAGGGTATTTTTTATGGCCTGGGCGGGATAGAGCGCTTTAATTTCTTCCAGACTGCGCAGATAGCGCTCGGCGTTTTGCTCAATGCGGTAGCCCAGTTGCTCCAGGGTGCAGTTATGGTAGTTGGCATTGAGCACGTCCTGCAGGGGCTTGCGGCTGCGGCAATGCATCAGTACGGCATTGGTGGCGACCAGGGGCAGGTCTTCCCGTTTGGCGAAGGCAACTAATTCCGCGCAACGCTGGTTTTGTTGCGGCAGCAGGTGGTTGCTGATGGCGATGTAGAGGCGCTTGCCGAAGTGTTTTTTCAGTGCTGGGG
The DNA here is from genome assembly GCF_001617625.1 of Microbulbifer thermotolerans. Classification (NCBI taxonomy): domain Bacteria; kingdom Pseudomonadati; phylum Pseudomonadota; class Gammaproteobacteria; order Cellvibrionales; family Microbulbiferaceae; genus Microbulbifer; species Microbulbifer thermotolerans. The sequence goes on from NZ_CP014864.1 coordinate 1,278,309, forward strand.
GAATTTCTTGTGTCGATCTCTGTGGCAGCCAGATGGCGATGGTGTTTTTGCATATTGCCAGAAGGTCTTTGAGGTGGGTTTGATAGCGGCCTTTTTCTGCGCGCAGGCGAGAAGAGGATATCAACTGGCAGAGTTCACTGTAGGCGGTTTTGTCGGGGGCCAGGAGAGTCAGCTGCCCGCCTTCCTGCAGGCGGAAGAAGCTGCCGCAGATCAGTTTGAGATCGCCTCCCTCCGCTTTCAGTTTTTCCAGTGCTTTATAAGCGCGGACGATTCCGGACAGGGAGCACTCGTCGGTGATGGCCAGGGCCTTGTAGCCCAGTTGATGTGCGGTTTGGATCAATTCCTGTGGGTGGGAGGCACCCTGCAGGAAGGAGAAATTACTTTGGCAAAAGAGCTCGGCGTACTGCATGGGGCGTCACTCGTGTATTGTCAGGTTACCAGGCAGGGATCGCACTCCCCTCCCGATACGGGATCAGGAATAGATCCCGTGCAGATACCAATCCTCCGAGCTCAGATCCTGATACACCCAGTAGAGCCCTCCATCCTCACCCTGGGCTATGTAGTAATCGCGGCTGTGGCGATTGTGTTGCCACCAGTAGCCATCAATGCGCTCCGGGCCTTGCAGCAGCTTGATTTCGCCGCGATAGAAAAGTTTGTGTCCGCGCATTTGCAGTTTGTCGGGCCTGGGAAGCAGCCAGACAGGGCGGGGGGCCTGAATGGGCTGCAGGCGGTGTCCCTTGCTACTGTGGTGGCTTTGCAGCACCAGGGTGTCGGCGCTGGCCCAGGCCTGTTCCGGTAGATAGCTTTCCTTAAGTGTGATCCCGGACAGGGCTTCATGACCGAGGCGGGCCACCAGCTTGTCCAGCAGTTGGTGGCTGCGCTGTGTCTGGTTTTCCCCGTCGAAGAGGTCGCTGTCGAGTGTGTTTTCTTCCAGGGGCAGCAGCCGGTCACAGGTGAGACTCAGGGCCTGGGTGGGTTGCTCCAGCCGGATTCGCTCCAGTTGCAGCTTGGTCAGTGCAATCAGACGTTGTGGGTCCAGCATGGGGCGGGAAACTGCGACACTGAAAACTTTACAGCCTTGTCGGCCGAAATCCAGTTTCCAGCGCAGTTGGTGGCTGTAGAGCTGGCGCCGCTGCAGCTGCTGGCAGAGTTCGCGCACCAGCCGCCCGGCGGGAAACAACAGTTGTTCGCTGTTATCCAGTGGGCTGGGGAAAAAGAGTTCGCCGTGAAATTCCGCTGGTGGCTGATAGCAGGGCAGAGGGTCGTGGCGGCTTCCGTTAAGGCGCGCCAGATAATCAACGAAGCCGCGCCCGAAGCGGTTGCCCACTTCCGACAGGGGGATAGCCAGGAGCTGGCTGATGCGCTTGATGCCGCAGGCGTAGAGTTTGGCAATGGTTTTGTTGTCGCAGTCGAGCAGTTTGCTGGGGGAAAAGCTGATCCACTGGCGCCATTGCTGGGGGCTGGGCGGCGTTTGGGTTTGCTGCAGCCAGTGGCGGTGCTCCGGCAACTGGCTGAGCATGCGCGCGGCACTGGGGCTGTGTCCCAATCCCATCAGGGGGCTGATGCGCATTTGGCGAAGCTCCCGCCTGAGCTGCTGTAGCAGGGGCCTTAGGCCCCCGTTGGCTTTGAGACAGCCGGAGATTTCCAGGTAGAGGCAGGCGAAGCGGTCGCCTTCGGCGCTCACGGTGCCGGCGGGCTGGGTGGAAACGATGGGGGTGAAGCTGTAGCCCCACTGGGCCAGTTGTCGAAGTTGCCGTTCCTCACGCTGCATATCCCGTTGCAGTAGTTGCAGGTCTGCGCAGAGAGCGCAGGCAGTGGCCAGGCTGAGGCCGGTTTCCACACCCCGTTCGGTGGCGGGGCGGTTGGCTTCCACGATCAACTGTTGTTCCACCACAGCCTGGGGTTGGGCGCTGTCGTGCTGGGCGCGGGTGAGCACTTCTAGGGAAAGCTTGGGGAATTGGATACAGAGCCAGAGCATGGTTGTTTCCGTTGTTTGGGCTTTAGTGCAATGGACGGTCGCGACGGATTAGATCGGCGCTGCGGGCCAGGTGTAGTTTTTGGCCAGCTTGGCCGCCCAGCTGTTTTCGTAGCTGTACGGTCAATTGCTCACCGTCGCCGCCCAGCTGCAGGCGCAGGCCGGCAGGGGAGGGGCTGGCTGCCGCGGATAGGGGACGGAAGTGGAAGTGCAGACAGTCGCCTTCACGGGCGGCGACTTGCAGCCGGCGGAGGTCTTTGTCTGATGTTGGTCTGTGTCCCTGCCAGCTGACCAGGGCGCCGCAACAGCCCGATTGCAGGGCCTGCTCCATCGCCCAGAGCGCTTCTTTCCACCCCCGGGGGTGCAGTAACAGCAGTTTTTCCAGTTGTATACCGGCGTTGGCCAGAGCGGGGGCGTAGGGAATAAAGGGTGGGTTGACCAGTATTGCGATTTGCCCCTGCCGGGTTATTTCCGCCACTGCTGGTAGTAGCAGGGAAATCTCGCCGATGCCGGACCGGTCTATCAGTAGCTCAGTGGTGGCGCCGCGGGGCCAGCCGTGGCCGGAGAGCAGGGCGTTCAGGCTGGCGTAACCACTGTCAATGCCGTTGCGCCGGTGTCCGCGTTCATTGGCGGCCCGCCAGATATCCGGTCTCGCGAGCAGCTGGCGCAGCCGCTGCTGTTTGGTGTGATTTGCTAACTGTTTGTTTTGCAAAAGGTTTTCGGCGTTGCTCACTGTCTGCGGCCCTCGCTGGATGCCCCTCGGGAGTGGGATCTGTATATGTGTACAGTGTTAACTGTTTTTTTATACAGTAGTTTGTCCAGGGCAACAAGAGGGTTAAGGCCTGAGTGGCACTTTTTTGTACAGCGTAAAAGGGCTATGATTCGGCCTCCTTATCGACCGGCAAACAAGATGAATGGGGGGGGGAAGTGAGTATCAAGTCCGACAAGTGGATTCGCCGCATGGCCGAGCAGCACGGTATGATCGAGCCGTTTGAGCCGGGGCAGGTGCGCCAAAGCGCCAGTGGCGAGCGGCTGATCTCTTACGGTACCTCCAGTTACGGCTACGATGTGCGCTGTGCCGGTGAGTTTAAAATCTTCACCAATGTGCACTCTGCCACTGTGGACCCCAAGACTTTTGACGAGAACAGCTTTGTCGATGTCGAGGGGGACTACTGCATTATTCCACCCAATTCCTTCGCCTTGGCGCGCACTGTTGAGTATTTCCGTATTCCGCGCTCGGTGCTGACTATCTGCCTGGGTAAATCCACCTACGCCCGCTGTGGCATTATCGTCAATGTGACACCGCTGGAGCCGGAGTGGGAGGGGCATGTGACCTTGGAGTTCTCCAATACCACAAATCTGCCGGCAAAAATCTATGCCAATGAGGGTGTGGCGCAGATGCTGTTCTTCGAGTCCGACGAAGTCTGCGATGTGTCCTACGCGGATCGCGGTGGCAAATACCAGGGCCAGCGCGGCGTCACTCTGCCGCGGGCCTGATTCTGTGGCCGCAGCCGCGGCTGCAGATCACTTTCCTTATGAGTAAAAGCGCTTTGCGCCAGCTGCCCGAGAGTGTCGACGTTTTGATTGTCGGCGCCGGCGCGGCAGGGCTGATGTGCGCGGCGACTGCGGGCAAGCGCGGTCGGCGTGTGCTGGTGCTGGATCATGCGAACAGGGTCGGCAAGAAAATTCTCATGTCCGGCGGCGGCCGCTGCAATTTCACCAACCTTTATACCTCGCCGGAAAACTACTACAGCCAGAATCCGCACTTCTGCAAATCGGCCCTGGCCCGCTACACCCAGTGGGATTTTATTGCGCTGGTAGAAAAACATTCTATTCCGTACCACGAAAAGACGCTCGGCCAGCTGTTCTGCGACAACAAATCCAAGGATATTGTCGATATGCTGTTGGCGGAGTGCCGCGCGGCGAAAGCGCAGATTCGCACTCGCTGCGGTATTCAATCCATAGAACCGCTGGGGACTGGGTTTCTCGTCAATACCGGCTTAGGGAAAGTGGTCTGTGAATCCCTGGTAATCGCCACCGGCGGCCTGTCGATTCCGACCATGGGCGCCACTGGATTCGGTTACGACGTGGCGCGCCAGTTTGGTTTGAAGATCGTTCCCACCAGGCCGGCTCTGGTGCCCTTTACCCTGCACCGGCATCAGTTGGAGCAGCAGCAAGCGCTGCCCGGTAGCGCTCTGCCGGTAATTGCCAGCTGCGGTGAGGGCAGCTTCCCGGAGCAAATGCTGTTTACACACCGCGGCCTGAGTGGTCCAGCAGTACTGCAGATTTCCAGTTACTGGCGTGAGGGGATGAGCGTGGAGTTCGATCTGGTGCCGGGGCGGAATCTGGGAGAGTGGATTAGCGAAAAGCGCAGACAAAATCCGGACAGTTACCTGCACCGCGTACTGGCGGAGCTCTGGAGCAAAAAACTGGTGCAGCACTTTTTACAGCGCCAAGGGATCGATAGCCGGCCGTTAAAACAGTATGGGGAGACGGCGCTGGCCGATATTGCCCTCAAGCTGCAATATTGGAAATTAGTGCCCGCCGGTACCGAAGGCTACCGCACCGCCGAGGTGACTCTGGGTGGTGTGGATACTGATGGAATCTCTTCGCGCACCATGGAGTGCAAGACGCAGTCGGGGCTTTATTTTATCGGCGAGGTACTGGATGTGACCGGCTGGCTGGGGGGATACAATTTCCAGTGGGCCTGGGCTTCGGGGCATGCTGCGGGAGAGGTTGTGTAACACTATGGGCGATGTCATTCCGTTCAAGAAAAAAACAGCCTGGCAAAAGCACAAGGGAAGCAGCCTGTGCCGCGAGGGTTTCCACAAATGGGTGGTGGTTACGGAAAGAAAATTTGATGTGAAGCAGGGCAAGCTGGTTACTGAATACCGTTGCCAGCGCTGCGGCAAGACCAAAACCAAATTGTTGTAGGTGCTGTAGGAAGAGGGGGAATCCACAGGGGATTCCCCCTGTTTTTTTAGCGTTCGTACACACGCCGACCATAACGATCGTAGTAATAGCGTTTTTTCTTCTCGCGGTCGTAGAGCCAGCCTCCAACACCGCCGAGTACGGCGCCTGCCGCCGTGCCTCCGGGGCGTCCGCCTGAAATAAGGGCGCCAGTCACAGCACCCACGCCGATACCGGTACCGATGCGGCGGTCTGAGTCGCTCATGTTGGCGCAGCCCTGGCTGCCGAGTGCGGTGACGAGCAGGGCTGCCAGCCCCAGGTGTTTAATTGCTTGCGTAGCCATAAGAACCTCTTGCCTACTGCCAGACAGGGCTCAGTGTATTGTGGCGAAAAGAGAGTGACCAATAGAAAGTCAAGAGTGCCTGGAACGCGGAATGCTGCTTGCTCCTGGCGCTGACCGGTTTTGGTGGAAATGCTCCACACTTGTGGCGGCTTCATCCGCGACACTAAACTTTAAATACCTGGGTAGGGGAAGTCCCCGCAACAAGGGATGGCAATGACAAGCGGTCCGTAATAGAGACTGGACTAACCCGTAAATCGGCCCACAGCGGGTAACCACTGGTTTGAATGACTTCAGCGAGGTGAACAGCGGGTGTTGAGCCAGTCAGCTTGAAGAGAGGGAGCGGTCGAAATGAATTCGGCCGCTTTTTATTGGTGGCCAGAGCCCCCGGTGGTTTGCGCGGAGTCGATGCACGTACCACACATAGAAAAAACCCGGCTTGCGCCGGGTTTTTTCGGTAGGGCGATTAACGCTCTTCCAACGGCACATAGTCGCGCGCGGTGTAACCGGTGTACAGCTGGCGCGGGCGGCCGATTTTGTAGGGGTTGGAGATCATCTCGTTCCAGTGCGCTATCCATCCGGCGGTGCGGCCAGTAGCGAAAATCACTGTGAACATATCGGTGGGAATACCGATAGCCTTCATGATGATGCCGGAGTAGAAGTCCACGTTGGGGTAGAGTTTCTTCTCCACGAAGTACTCGTCTTCCAGTGCGATCTTTTCCAGCTTCTTGGCGATTTTCAGCAGCGGGTCATTCTCCGCACCCATCGCGCTCAGCACTTCATCGGCAATGCCCTGCATAACGCGAGAGCGCGGATCGAAGTTTTTGTAGACGCGGTGACCGAAGCCCATCAGGCGGAACGGGTCATTCTTGTCTTTGGCGCGTTTGACGAATTCACCAATACGGCTTTCGTCGCCGATCTCCCGCAGCATATTCAGCACTGCTTCGTTGGCGCCACCGTGCGCAGGTCCCCAGAGTGCGGCGATACCGGAGGATATGCAGGCGAAGGGGTTGGCCCCGGAGGAACCGGCCAGGCGCACAGTGGAGGTAGATGCGTTCTGCTCGTGATCAGCGTGCAGCAGGAAGATGACATCCATCGCCTTGGCGACCACCGGATCGATCTTGCTCGGTTCGCAGGGGGTGCCGAACATCATGTGCAGGAAGTTTTCAGCGTAGCTGAGGCTGTTGTCCGGATACATGAAGGGCTGGCCTTTTGAGTGCTTGTAGCACATGGCGGCCAGGGTCGGCATTTTTGCGATCAGGCGGTCTGCGGAGACTTTGCGGTGTTCGGGGTCGGTGATGTCGAGAGAGTCGTGGTAGAAGGAAGCCAGGGCGCCGACGACGCCGCACATCATGGCCATGGGGTGGGCGTCGTAGCGGAAGCCCTTGAAGAAGTTCACCAGTGACTCGTGCACCATGGTGTGGTTCATGATGCTGTCGACATACTGCTTTTTCTGCTCCGCGTTGGGCAGCTCACCGTTCATCAACAGGTAGCAGGTCTCGAGGTAGTCGGACTTCTCCGCCAGCTGTTCGATGGGATAGCCGCGGTGCAGCAGCACGCCCTTGGCGCCGTCAATATAAGTGATCTTGGATTCACAGGCGGCGGTGGATACAAAGCCCGGGTCGTAGGTAAACAAGCCCTTGCCGGTGAGGCTGCTGACATCGACAACATCGGGGCCGAGGGTGCCCGAGAGGACCGGCATTTCAATGACGCCGTCGATTCCGTCGACCGTGAGTTGCGCTTTCTTATCGGACATTGCGGACTCCTAAAACTTATGTTGCGCCGCCATTTTTCCGCCCTCTTTTGCCTGGGCAGAGGGCGGCAGCGGGCTTATGAGCGGGGCCAAACTTAAGTTGCGCGCCGGGAATTGTCAAACCAAACGGGGTGGACGGTCGGTCGGTTGGCGGCAGGAAATGTGGTTTATTGGCTCGGTCTCAGAGCTTTTCCCTGTTATTTATGCGGGTTATTCGCAGGAAGCTTTGTCCCCTTTGCATGTCCGCTTGCACCGCGGAGGAATTCGGTCTGTGGCGTTACCGAGGCGTTCGTTGTGTTTTGAGGACTGAATGCCCTATAATCCGCGCGGCTTGCGCCTTGGTAAGGCCACTTTGTGTAAGGCTTCAGCAGGTCGTGCGCAAAGTGATCGGCAAGCACTCGCCCCTCCATATTTGAAATGCTAACGGGCGCCCGGTCGTTCAGGGCAACAAGGTGTTTTTCCTGTGAACAAAAACAGACCTGTCAATCTAGACATTTCCACTATCAAGCTTCCCGCTGCCGCTCTGGTTTCCATTCTGCATCGTATCTCCGGCGTGGTCCTCTTCGCCGTGGTTGCACTGTTGTTGTGCATGCTCGATGCCAGTCTGGAATCCGAACAGGGCTTTGCCGATGTGGCGGCGGCCTTCGACAGTATTCCCGCCAAGCTCATTTTGTGGGCGGCACTGGCGGCACTTATCTACCACTTGGTGGCCGGTGTTCGCCACCTGCTGATGGATCTGGGGATCGGTGAGACCCTGGAAGGTGGGCGGCGCGGCGCTGTGATGGTGCTGGTCGTCGCTGTAGTTCTGATTTTGCTGGCGGGGGTATGGATATGGTAACCACAATCACCAGTTTTGGCCGCAGCGGCACTTTTGATTGGTTGTATCAGCGTGTTAGTGCAGTTGTGCTTGCGACATACACGCTCTTTATAGTCGGATTCATTTTTCTGAGTGATGACTTCAGTTACCAGACCTGGTCTGCCCTGTTTGAGCAGCGTTGGATGCGCGTGTTTACTCTGGTGGCCTTGCTCGCCACAGTGGTTCACGCCTGGATTGGCCTCTGGTCGGTGGTGACCGACTACATCACCAACCGCATGATGGGTCCCAAGGCCACGGCAATCCGAGTTGTGGTAGAGGTGCTGCTGGCTGCGGTTGCCGTGTTTTACACGGTTTGGGGCATTGAAATTCTGTGGGGTGTGTAACTGATGGCGAACATGCGAACTATTTCTTTTGATGGGATTGTGATTGGTGGCGGTGGCGCCGGCATGCGCGCTGCGCTGCAAATGGCACAGTCCGGCTTCAAGACTGCGGTGATCACTAAAGTGTTCCCGACCCGCTCGCACACTGTGTCCGCCCAGGGGGGGATCACCTGTGCTATCGCCAGCGCGGATCCGCAGGATGACTGGCGCTGGCATATGTACGACACAGTAAAAGGCTCCGATTATATCGGTGACCAGGATGCCATTGAGTATATGTGCTCCGTGGGGCCCGAGGCGGTGTTCGAGCTGGAGCACATGGGGCTGCCTTTCTCCCGTACCGAGGAAGGCCGCATCTATCAGCGCCCCTTCGGTGGCCAGTCCAAGGATTTCGGCCGCGGCGGTCAGGCTGCGCGTACCTGTGCTGCCGCTGACCGCACAGGCCATGCCCTGCTGCACACGCTGTATCAGAACAACGTCAAGCACAACACTGTCTTTTTGAACGAATGGTTTGCCATCGATCTGGTGAAAAACCAGGACGGCGCCGTGGTGGGCGTGATCGCCATGCGTATCGAAGACGGTGAAGTCGTTTTCATCAAATCGAAGGCCACTGTATTTGCCACTGGCGGCGCTGGCCGTATTTACGCTTCCACCACCAATGCCCATATCAATACCGGTGACGGTGTGGGAATGGCGCTGCGCGCCGGTTTGCCGGTGCAGGATATCGAGATGTGGCAATTCCACCCGACCGGCATCTACGGTGCCGGCGTGCTGGTGACCGAGGGTTGCCGGGGTGAGGGCGGCTATCTGATCAATAAGGACGGCGAGCGCTTTATGGAGCGCTATGCCCCCAACGCGAAGGACTTGGCCTCCCGCGATGTGGTGGCCCGCTCCATGATTCTGGAAATTCTGGATGGTCGCGGTGCCGGCCCCAATGGCGATCACGTATTCCTGAAGCTGGATCACCTCGGTGAAGAGGTACTGCACAGCCGCCTGCCGGGTATCTGTGAGCTGGCCAAGACCTTTGCTCATGTGGACCCGGTAAAAGATCCGATCCCGGTAGTGCCCACCTGTCACTATATGATGGGCGGTATCCCCACCAATATTCACGGCCAGGCCCTGACCCAGGATGCCGCCGGCAACGACCAAGTGGTAGACGGCTTCTACGCCTGCGGCGAAGTGGCCTGTGTATCCGTGCACGGTGCCAACCGCTTGGGCGGCAACTCGCTGCTGGACTTGGTGGTATTTGGCCGCGCTTCCGGCCTCTTTATTGAAAAAGCGCTCCGCGAAGGTGTCGAGCACCGCGAGGCCAGCGAATCCGACATCGAAGCGGCCATGGCGCGCCTGAATCGCCTGGAAAACAGCAATGATGGCGAGAAAGCATCGGTGCTGCGCGGAGAGCTGCAGAATGTGATGCAGAACCACTTCGGTGTATTCCGTCGCGGCGATTATATGGCCGAAGGGGTGAAGAAGCTGGAAGCGCTGCGCGAGCGTATTGCCAATGTGCGCCTGGACGACAAAAGTCGCGCCTTCAATACCGCCCGTGTCGAGGCACTGGAACTGCAGAACCTGCTGGAAGTGGCCGAGGCCACCGCGATCGCCGCAGAGGCCCGTACCGAGAGCCGCGGCGCCCATGCCCGCGAAGACTTCCAGGAGCGCGACGACGAAAACTGGCTGTGCCACTCCATGTTCTTCCCGCAGGAAAAACGTGTCGGCAAGCGCGCGGTCAACTTCGCGCCCAGCACCGTGGAAGCCTTCGAGCCCAAGGCTCGGACCTACTAACCCTGCAGGTGGCCGGCGGCTAACGGGGCTGAAGAAGCCCGGATTGATTGCGGCCGGCGGTCACCCTTATAGAGATACTGGATACGGAATATGTTGAAAGTAAGCATTTACCGTTACAACCCGGAGACTGACAAAGCTCCTTACATGCAGGACTACGAGCTGGATACCCAGGGCAAAGACCTGATGGTGCTGGACGTGCTGGAACTGCTGAAAGCCGAGGACCCGACCCTGTCTTTCCGCCGCTCCTGCCGCGAAGGGGTATGTGGTTCCGACGGTATGAATATCTCCGGTCGAAACGGCCTGGCCTGCACTACCCCCCTCTCGGTGGCGGCGCCCAAAGGTAAACTGGTTTTGCGTCCTCTGCCTGGACTGCCGGTGATCCGCGATCTGGTTGTGGATATGGAGCAGTTCTACGAGCAGTACAGAAAGATCGAACCCTACCTCCAGAACGATACTCCGGCACCGGCGATTGAGCGCCTGCAGAGCCCGGAAGAGCGCGAGAAACTCGACGGTCTCTACGAGTGTATTCTGTGCGCCTGCTGTTCCACCGCCTGTCCGTCTTTCTGGTGGAATCCGGACAAATTCATCGGGCCGGCCGGTTTGCTGCAGGCTTACCGTTTCCTGGCGGACAGTCGTGATACTGCTACTGACGAGCGCCTGTCCAAGCTGGATGATCCCTTCAGCGTATTCCGCTGTCACGGTATTCAGAATTGTGTGAATGTGTGTCCCAAGGGGCTGAACCCTACCCGCGCTATAGGTCATATCCGCAATATGTTGCTGACCCGCGCGGTATAGACGTTAAGGGTTCACGCCTGGTTGCCCACAACAGCCGGGTTCGGCGCTAATGGAGCGCCTTTTCAATTAGAAAACTGGCCAACGAGCCAGTCGAAAAGGGGGCTGGTGTCAGAGGGAATCTCCGCAGTTACCGTCCGCGGTGCTGCCTGGAGAAGCCTTCTGGCCCCGCCCCCGTGGTCCATGGCGGGGTGCCAAATCGTGCGTACAGCGGTATTGGTGATACGCGTGTTTTGGCCCTGTTTAGTGAGTGAAAGGAAAGCGCAGTGGTAAAGCCCGGAAGGGCTCACTGCAATCGAGGTAGGCATCAACATGCACGAAAGTACCATGGAGCAGCTGTGGCGTAGCTCCCATATCTCCGGAGGCAATGCCGCCTATGTGGAGGAACTGTACGAGACCTATCTGCACGACCCCAACGGCGTGCCGGAGGAATGGCGCAGTTACTTCGACAGCCTCCCCCGGGTAAACGGTGTCGGCGACGTCTCTCACGCTGCGGTGCGCCGCCATTTTGAACTGCTCGCCAAACACCGCACCCGCCCGCTGGCCGCTCCCGGTGCCGGCGCCATCAACATCGAACACGAACGCAAGCAGGTCAAGGTCCTGCAGTTGATCAGCTCTTACCGTCACCGCGGTCATAAAAAAGCTACCCTGGACCCCCTGGGACTGATGGCGCGCGAGCAGGTACCGGATCTGCAGCTTAATTATCACGGCCTCACTGAAGGGGATTACGACACCACCTTCCAGACCGGGGATCTCTTTTTCGGCAAGGGAGAGGCCACGCTGCGGGAGATTGTTGAAGGCCTGGAACGCACCTACTGCGGCAATCTGGGTGCGGAAATTATGCACCTGTCCAATCTGGAAGAGCAGCAGTGGTTCCAGCAGCGCCTTGAGCGCAGTCAGTCCACACCCAACTTCGGCGCCGATATCCGGGTTGAGATACTGCAGCGCCTGTCCGCGGCAGAGGGGCTGGAACGCCACCTGGATTCCAAGTACCCGGGTACCAAGCGCTTTGGTGTCGAAGGTGGTGAAAGCCTGATCCCGATGATGGACGCACTGATCCGCCGTTCGGGCACCTACGGTGTTAAGGAAATTGTGATCGGTATGGCCCACCGCGGCCGCTTGAATACCCTGGTCAATATTCTGGGTAAGAACCCCGCGGATCTGTTCGAGGAGTTCGAGGGCAAGAAGACCCTGGACACTTCCGGTGATGTTAAGTACCACCAGGGCTTTTCTTCCAATGTCATGACTCCGGGCGGCGAGGTACACCTGGCTCTGGCTTTCAATCCCTCGCATCTGGAAATCTGTGCGCCGGTGGTAGAGGGTTCGGTACGCGCCCGACAAGACCGCCGCGGCGACCAGACCGGCGAGAAAGTACTGCCGATCAACATCCACGGCGATGCCGCCTTCGCTGGCCAGGGTGTGGTGCAGGAAACTCTGCAGATGTCCCAGACCCGTGGCTTCTACACCGGCGGTACCGTGCACATCGTGCTCAACAACCAGGTGGGCTTCACCACCAGCAAGCGCGAAGACGCCCGCTCCACCGAATACTGCACCGATGTGGCCAAGATGATCGACGCCCCGGTGCTGCACGTGAATGGCGACGATCCGGAAATGGTCGTGCTTGCCGCTCTGCTGGCGGTGGACTACCGCTATGAATTCAAGAAAGACATTGTCATCGACCTGGTGTGTTACCGCCGCCGCGGTCACAACGAGACCGATGATCCGTCAGGCACTCAGCCGCTGATGTACCAGGCGATCCGCAAGCACAAGACCACCCGTACCCTGTACGCGGAGAAACTGGTCAACGAAGGTGTGCTGGATAAAGCCGCCGCGGATAAGCTGGCCAGCGACTACCGCGACAAACTGGATCGCGGTGAGGATGTGGCCACGGGACTGGTGAAACAGCCCGACAGCTCCATGTTTGTGGACTGGACGCCCTACCTGAACCACGACTGGCTGACCCCGGCTGATACCAGCTTTGCACTGCCGAAACTTAAGGACGTGGCCAGCCGCATGACCACGATTCCGGACGGCATAGTATTGCAGCGGCAAGTGTCCAAAATTTATGAGGACCGCCGCAAGATGGCTGCCGGCGCCATGCCGCTGAACTGGGGTATGGCCGAAACCCTGGCTTACGGCACGCTGCTGGAACAGGGCTATATGGTGCGCCTGACCGGTGAGGACGTGGGCCGCGGCACCTTCTCGCACCGTCACGCGGTGATACACAGCCAGAAAGACGGCCAGTCTTACGTTCCGCTGCAGCACATGTACGATGGCCAGCCGCCTTTCTATATATACGACTCCCTGTTGTCGGAAGAGGCTGTGCTGGCATTTGAGTACGGCTACGCAACCACTACACCCAAGTCTCTGGTTATCTGGGAGGCCCAGTTCGGCGACTTTGCCAACGGTGCCCAGGTGGTGATTGACCAGTTCATCACTTCCGGTGAACACAAGTGGGGCCGTATGTGTGGGCTGGTAATGATGCTGCCGCACGGTTACGAAGGGCAGGGGCCGGAGCACTCCTCCGCGCGCCTGGAGCGGTATATGCAACTGTGCGCCGAGCACAATATCCAAGTGTGCAACCCCACCACGCCGGCACAGATTTTCCACTTGTTGCGCCGCCAGGCGATACGCCCGATGCGCCGCCCGTTGGTGATCATGAGTCCCAAGTGGATTCTGCGTCACAAGCTGGCCACTTCGAGCCTGGACGAGCTCGCCGAAGGCAGGTTCCAAAATGTCATCCAGGACGAGGGCGTGGATCCCACCAAGGTCAAGCGTCTGATCTTGTGCTCCGGCAAGGTTTACTACCACCTGCTGGAAGCCCGCATGGAGCGCGAACAGGACGATGTGGCTTTTGTGCGTCTCGAACAGCTGTATCCCTTCCCCGATGAAGAGTTTGTTGCAGCGGTGTCCGCGTTCAAGAACATCGAAAGCGTGGCCTGGTGTCAGGAAGAGCCGATGAACCAGGGAGCTTGGTATCACAGTCAGCACCATCTGCGCCGTCTGCTGGCGGAAACGCATCCCGGACTGGAATTGCAGTATGTGGGCCGCGAACCCTCCGCCGCACCGGCGGCCGGTTATATGTCCACGCATCTGGAAGAGCAGAACAAATTTATTAACGAGGCGCTGACCGTTAAATAAAGCGCAGCCGGAGCCTGTGCTCCGGCTATGCAAGCGGGTCCCGGGTCCAAATCCGGAACGATAGCCTCAAGTCACCTGCAGGGCAGGTCAACAATTTACGCAGAGAACAATCTCAGGAAACAGGAAAATGACGATCGAGATTAAAGCGCCAACTTTCCCGGAATCCGTTCAGGACGGCACTGTTGCCACCTGGCACAAGCAGCCCGGCGAAGCCGTAGCCCGCGATGAGCTGATCGTGGATATTGAAACCGACAAAGTCGTGCTGGAAGTTGTCGCTCCGGCTGACGGCGCCATTAGCGAGATCATTAAGGGCGAGGGTGAAACTGTCCTGTCCAACGAAGTCATCGCCAAATTTGAAGAGGGTGCTGGTGAGGCCCCCGCTCCGGCGGAAGGCAAAGCTGAAGAAGCGAAGGCGGAAGAAAAGCCTGCAGGCAAAGAAGCTGGTGAGAAGATCGCCATGCCCTCTGCCAAAAAGATGGCGGCGGAAAAAGGCGTGGACCTGGCCGGTGTAGAAGGTTCCGGTAAGGGCGGACGCGTATTGAAGGAAGATGTGATGAAGGCGGGGGCGGCTCCCGCCGCCGCAGCCGCGCCTGCTGCTGCCGCAGAGGTATCTGTGGCGCCGGGCGAGCGCGTCGAGAAGCGGGTGCCCATGACCCGTATGCGCAAGCGCATTGCCGAGCGTTTGCTGGATGCCACTCAGACTACCGCCATGCTCACCACCTTCAACGAGGTGAACATGAAGCCGGTTATGGATCTGCGTAAAAACTATAAAGAGCTCTTTGAGAAGGTGCACAACGGCACCCGTCTCGGCTTTATGGGCTTCTTTGTCAAGGCGGCGGTAGAAGCGCTGAAACGCTATCCGGCGGTGAACGCCTCGATCGACGGCGACGATATCGTCTACCACGGCTACCAGGATATCGGTGTGGCGGTTTCCTCACCCAAAGGGCTGGTGGTACCGATCTTGCGCAATGCGGAAAATATGGGCCTGGCCGATATGGAAAATGCCATCCGCGATATGGGCGTGCGCGCCCGCGAAGGCAAGCTCTCCATTGAAGAAATGACCGGCGGCACCTTCACCATCACTAATGGCGGTGTCTTCGGCTCTCTGCTGTCCACACCCATCCTGAACCCGCCGCAGACTGCGATCCTGGGGATGCACAAAATCCAGGAACGCCCGATGGCGGTAAACGGCAAGGTGGAAATCCTGCCGATGATGTACCTGGCGCTGTCCTACGACCACCGCCTGATCGACGGCAAGGAAGCAGTTGGCTTCCTGGTGGCGATCAAGGAAATGATCGAGGATCCGGCCCGTATCCTGCTCGAAGTTTAACGGGGCCTTTTCCGGCCCTGCCCCGGGAACGTCGGGCCCAGCCCGGCGATGCGGCTGAAAGGCCGCGCAACTGCAAATTGAATTCACAGACTATCTGGAACACACCATGTCGGAAAAATTTGACGTAATCGTAATCGGCTCCGGTCCCGGAGGTTATGTCGCTGCCATTCGCGCCGCGCAACTGGGCCTGAAAACCGCCTGTGTTGAAAAGTGGACGAATAAAGACGGCAAGGTTGTCAACGGTGGTACTTGCCTGAACGTGGGTTGTATTCCGTCCAAGGCGCTGTTGGACAGCTCCTGGAAATACCACGAAGCCAAGGATGCTCTCGACGTACACGGCATCGAAACCGGTAAGGTGAAGATCGATGTTAAAAAAATGGTCGAGCGCAAAAATGCGGTCGTGAAACAGATGTCCGGCGGCATCAGCAGCCTGTTTATGGCTAACAAGGTCACCTCCATCGAGGGAACCGGCAAGCTGCTGGCGGGCAAAAAAGTGGAAGTGACTGACCGCGAAGGCAAGGTGACTGTTTATGAAGCCGACAATGTCATCCTGGCTTCCGGCTCCGTGCCGGTCAACATTCCGCCGGCTCCGGTGGACAATAAAATCATCGTCGATTCCACTGGCGCCCTGGAATTCACCGAAGTACCGAAACGCCTGGGCGTGATCGGTGCCGGTGTTATCGGCCTGGAGTTGGGCTCCGTTTGGAATCGTCTGGGCTCCGAAGTTGTAGTACTGGAGGCGCTGGACAATTTCCTGGCCATCATGGATCAACAGATCGCCAAAGAGGCGCACAAGATCCTGAAGAAGCAGGGCCTGGATATCCGTCTGTCCTGCCGCGTTACCGGCACCGAGGTCAAGGGTGACGAAGTGATCGTTACCTACGAGGACAAGGACGGCAAAGAGCACCAGGAGACCTTCGATAAGCTGATCGTGTGTGTGGGCCGCCGCCCTTACACCGAAGGACTGCTGTCGGAAGACGCCGGTGTCAAGCTGGACGAGCGCGGCTTTATCTACGTCAACGATCTGTGCATGACGTCCGCTCCGGGTGTCTGGGCCGTCGGCGATGTGGTGCGCGGCCCTATGCTGGCCCACAAAGCTTCTGAAGAAGGCGTGGTAGTTGCCGAGCGCATCGCCGGCCAGAAGCCAATGATGAACTACGACGTGATTCCAAACGTCATCTACACCCACCCGGAAATTGCCGCGGTCGGCCGCACGGAAGAGCAGGTTAAGGCCGATGGCGAGCCCTACAATGTGGGCGTATTCCCCTTTGTTGCATCCGGTCGCGCCGTGGCTGCGAACGATACTGCCGGTATGGTGAAAATCATCGCTCATGCGGAAACCGACCGCGTGCTGGGTGCGCACATCGTGGGTCCGTCTGCGGCAGACCTGGTGCAGCAGGTTGCCATTGCCATGGAATTTGGCTCCAGCGCCGAGGATATCGGCATGACCGTGTTTGGCCACCCGACTCTCTCTGAATCGGTGAAGGAAGCAGCTCTGGCTGCAAATGGTCACGCGATTCACATTGCCAATCGCAAGAAGCGGAAATAACTCCGCGGGGATTCGGCACTAATCTTCCCCCCTCTCTACTCGGGGAGAGGGGTTGGGAGGACGGGGAAATCCCCTGCCTCTAAATTTTCACAGACGAATTGGTATTGACTATGAACTTGCATGAGTATCAGGGCAAACAACTGTTTGCAGCATACGGATTGCCGGTTTCCAAAGGCATTGCAGCGGAAACCCCGGCAGAGGCGGCAGCGGCGGCGGATCAGATCGGCGGCGACAAGTGGGTGGTAAAAGCCCAAGTGCACGCCGGCGGTCGCGGTAAGGCTGGCGGCGTCAAGCTGGTGGATTCCAAGGCTGAAATTGAAGAATTTGCCAAAAAGTGGCTGGGTGAGCGCCTGGTTACCTATCAGACAGACGAGAACGGTCAGCCGGTTTCCCGCATCCTGGTCGAAAGCTGCACTGATATCGACAAAGAACTGTATCTGGGTGCGGTTGTGGACCGCTCCAGCCGCCGCATCGTTTTCATGGCGTCCACTGAGGGCGGCGTTGAAATTGAGAAGGTAGCGGAAGAGACTCCGGAAAAAATCCTCAAAGCTACTGTTGACCCGCTGGTGGGCGCTCAGCCCTATCAGGCGCGTGAGCTGGCTTTCAAACTGGGTCTGGAAGGCGACCAGATCAAGCAGTTCACCAAGATCTTCCTCGGCCTTGCAAAGATGTTCCAGGAAAAAGACTTGGCACTGCTGGAAATTAACCCGCTGGTAATTACTACCGAAGGTAATCTGCACTGCCTGGACGCCAAGGTAGTAATCGACGGTAACGCCCTCTACCGCCACCCGGATCTGCGCGAAATGCACGATCCGTCCCAGGAAGACCCCCGCGAAGCGCACGCCGCCAAGTGGGATCTGAACTACGTGGCCCTGGATGGCAACATCGGTTGCATGGTGAACGGCGCCGGCCTGGCCATGGGAACCATGGATATTGTTAACCTGCACGGCGGCAAGCCGGCCAACTTCCTCGACGTTGGTGGTGGTGCTACTAAAGAGCGCGTGGTTGAAGCTTTCAAAATCATCCTGTCTGACGATAACGTAAAGGCGGTTCTGATCAATATCTTCGGCGGCATCGTACGCTGCGACATGATCGCCGAAGGCGTGATCGGCGCGGTTAAAGAAGTGGGTGTGAAAGTTCCGGTCGTAGTGCGTCTGGAAGGTAACAACGCCGATCTGGGTGCCAAGGTACTCAGCGAGAGCGGACTGAATATTATCGCCGCCACCAGCCTGACCGATGCGGCTCAGCAAGTGGTTAAAGCTGCGGAGGGCTGAGGCGAGGCACTGCTTCGCGCAGCCGAATGCCCGCCCAAATAGGGGCGGGCCGCGATAGGGCTCCAGGGAGAGACATCTCCTCCCGGCCAGACAGAATTTGAGGACTCGAAATGAGCGTTTTGATCAACAAAGACACCAAAGTCATCTGCCAGGGCTTCACCGGCTCTCAGGGCACTTTCCACTCCGAGCAGGCGATCGCCTACGGCACTCAGATGGTCGGCGGCGTGACTCCGGGCAAGGGTGGTCAAACCCACCTGGGCCTGCCGGTGTTCAATACCGTTAAAGAAGCGGTGGAAGCGACCGGTGCGGACGCGTCCGTAATCTATGTTCCGGCGCCTTTCTGCAAAGACTCCATCCTGGAAGCGGCCAATGCCGGTATTAAACTGATTGTCTGCATCACTGAAGGCATTCCGACGCTGGACATGCTGGACGTGAAAGTGAAATGCGATGAGCTGGGCGTGCGCCTGATCGGCCCCAACTGCCCGGGCGTGATTACCCCCGGCGAGTGCAAAATCGGTATTATGCCGGGCCACATCCACAAGCCGGGCAAAGTGGGCATCGTTTCCCGTTCCGGTACCCTGACTTACGAAGCGGTTAAGCAGACCACCGACTACGGTTTCGGCCAGTCCACTTGCGTCGGCATCGGCGGCGACCCGATTCCGGGCTCCAACTTTATCGACATTCTGGAAATGTTCCAGAATGACCCGCAGACTGAAGCCATTGTTATGATCGGTGAGATCGGTGGTACTGCGGAAGAAGAGGCTGCGGCCTACATCAAGGAAAATGTCACCAAGCCGGTGGTTTCCTATATCGCTGGTGTTACCGCACCTCCCGGAAAACGCATGGGCCACGCCGGTGCGATTATCTCCGGCGGCAAGGGCACTGCGGACGAGAAGTTTGCCGCACTGGAAGACGCCGGTGTTAAAACCGTGCGCTCTCTGGCCGAGATCGGCAATGCACTGAAGGAAGTCACTGGCTGGTAAGCCGGGTTTACGGCCGGGCAAACCGGCCGCAGACTCCTGTAAAAAAGCCGTCTCGAAAGAGACGGCTTTTTTACTTTCCCGATCGCCATTCCTATACTCCGCTGAAATTACTAATGAGGCGAGGACATGGCAAAAGCATTGATCGGCGTAATCGGCGGCAGCGGCCTCTATGATATGCAGGGCCTGACCGGTGCACGGGAACTGCAGATAGAGACGCCCTTTGGCCCAACCTCCGACGCTATTGTCGCTGGCAGGTTGCACGGGATACCCGTTGCCTTTCTGGCCCGCCACGGCCGCGGACACCGCCTGATTCCCTCTGAAGTGCCCTACAGGGCCAATATCCATGCACTGCGCCAGCTCGGGGTCCGCTATATTTTGTCTCTGTCCGCGGTTGGCTCCCTGCGCGAAGAGGTGCGGCCCCTGGACATGCTGATCCCAGATCAGTTTATTGATTTGACCCGCAGGCGCGAGAGTACCTTTTTCGGTCAGGGCGCCGTGGCCCATGTTTCCATGGCTGATCCCGTGTGCCCTCAGGTGGCCGATTGTCTGGCGCGGGCATTTCATGCGACCCAGAGTGATCAGCCGATCAGACTGCATCGCGGCGGCACTTATGTGTGTATTGAAGGTCCGCAATTCTCCACCCGCGCAGAGTCCCACTGGTACCGCGCCATGGGAGCATCTGTTATCGGCATGACCAACATGCCCGAGGCCAAGCTGGCGCGGGAAGCGCAGATTGCCTATGCGACCCTGGCTATGGCCACGGACTACGACTGCTGGCACGAGCGAGAGGCTGCGGTTACGGCGGAGGTGGCCATCGCCAACCTGCAGCAGAACGCCGCCCGCGCCCAGCGGATAGCGGCTGAGGCCATTCGCCTGCTGGGCGAAGATTTGCCGGAATCTGCCGCTCACAGCGCGCTGGCAAGTGGCCTGGTTACGCCGGTGGAGGCCCTGTCGGCAGAGGCGGCGGCTGTAATAAAACCGCTGTTGGCAACGACAGGTATCGCGGAAGAAACCTGACTTTCTCCAGGTGATGGAAGCGGGTGTGTGCAGGTGGATACATTGCGCTTCCACCCTATGCAGTAAACCAGGAAGCTTAAAGCCATATGCACGATACGATACCACTGCTGGAGATATCGGATTTTCCAGCGATCCGACGCGAGAAAATCGACACTCTGCAAGTCAATATTGGCTACAAGTGCAATCAGACCTGCGTGCACTGTCATGTCAACGCGGGGCCGAATCGCACTGAAATGATGAATGCAGAGAATTTGGCGCTGATTCCCGATGTGTTGCGCGTGCGCAAAATTTCCACTTTGGATATCACTGGCGGCGCACCTGAAATGCACGAGGGTTTCCGATCGCTGGTGATTGCAGCACGGAACCTCGGTGTACATGTTATAGATCGCTGCAATTTGACCATACTCTTCGAACCAGGCCAGGAAGAGTTGGCGGAATTTCTCGCTGGAAATAAAGTCGAGGTGGTGGCCTCGCTGCCCTGTTACTCGCTGGACAATGTGGACAGCCAGCGGGGCAAAGGGGTTTTTGAAAAGAGTATCGCCGCACTGCAGAAACTGAATGCACTGGGTTACGGTAAGCCGGACAGCGGCCTAGTACTCAATTTAGTGTACAACCCTCAGGGCCCCGTTTTGCCGCCAAACCAGCAGCAACTGGAGGCGGACTATAAGCGTGAGTTATTCGCCCACTTCGGTATCGTCTTCAACAACTTATACGCGCTGGCGAATATGCCGATTAAGCGCTTTGGCTCCACTCTGATTTCCAAGGGGCGGTTTGCCGACTATATGCAGCTGCTCAAAGACAGCTACAGCGCAGATAATCTGAAAAGCGTAATGTGCCGCAGTCTTGTCAGTGTGGACTGGCGAGGCAATCTTTACGATTGTGATTTCAATCAGCAGCTGGAGTTGGCGCTGCCTGGCTCCATGCATTTGCGCGACCTGTTGGAACTGGATATGCGCGATACACCGATTCGCGTCGCCGATCACTGTTACGGCTGCACTGCGGGGCAGGGCAGTAGCTGCGGCGGTGCCCTGTAACTTGTTCGGTAAACTTTGTCAGCAACGGAGATATGCTTGATGCGGTTTAGCATAGTGGTGCCGTTATTGAACGAGAGGGAGCAGTTACCGCAGTTAATCGAACATCTGCGTTCACTGCTGGCGCGAGATAACTGCGAAGTAATTTTTGTGGATGGCGGCAGTGATGACGGCAGTGCGGAGTTTCTCTCTACCGCTGGTTTGACGGTGATTGCGGCACAAAGAGGCCGGGCGCGACAGATGAACGCGGGGGCCGAAGCTGCCGGTGGCGATTGTCTATTGTTTTTACATGCGGATACCCGTCTGCCTGAGAACGCGTTGGAAAACATTGAGAGAGCGCTTTTGCGGGGAAATTGTTGGGGGCGTTTCGATGTGCGTATCAGTGGCAATAGTATTTGGTTTCCCTTGATCGCGACTCTGATCAACTGGCGCTCGCGTATCAGTGGTATAGCCACTGGCGATCAGGGGATTTTTGTGCGCCGAGACCTTTTTGAAGAGTTGGGTGGTTTTGCTGATCAGCCTTTGATGGAAGATATTGCATTGAGCGGGAGGTTGCTCGAGCTAGCTAGGCCAGCTTGTATCCGCGCCCGTGTCACCACCTCTGGCCGCCGTTGGCAAAAATACGGTGTACTGCGTACCGTGCTGTTGATGTGGCGGCTGCGCTTTGATTACTGGCGCGGCGTGTCCGCAGAACAGCTTGCCCGCCGTTACGATTAATTCCTCGAAATGCCGTGCTTGCCATTGGTGATTTGGTGTGCACGGTAGCGACTGCAATAAACTGTTTCACTTGCCAGTTCGGATGCCCACTAGCTCCTCGGCGTTCCGCACCAAAATACCGGTGTATTTAGCGCGTTCAAAAGGCGGGGGCTGCAGCCGCGGCTTCCATGTCGACAGCGGTGTTGTCGGCTAATTCCCTTGCGGCTTCTTCTGCCGCTGCGGCCAGACGCTGCTCCTCAATGCGGCTGCTCCAGGTAAGGAGGGCTTGATAGTGGCGGATGTTCTGCACATAGGTGACGGGTTCCCAACCGCGCGCGTAGCCGTGCTTGGTGTGTTTGTAGTACTGGCGCTTGGCCAACAGTGGCAGATGCTCGCGGACATCGGCCCATCGATCCGGGTTGCCGCCCAGCTTTTCGGTTAATATCCGCGCGTCTTCCAGATGGCCGTAGCCGACGTTGTAGGCGGCTAGTGCCATCCAGGTGCGGTCCGGCTCGCGGATGCGTTCGGGGATCTTGTCGCGCACTTTGATAAAGTAGCGGGCGCCGCCGTCGATGGCTTGCTCCGGGTTCAGGCGGTTGACCCCCAGCTCGCGCGCCGTGTCTAGGGTCAGCATCATCAGGCCGCGCACTCCGGTAGGCGATTTGGCGCGGGGGTTCCAGTGGGACTCCTGATAACTGAGCGCTGCCAGCAGATGCCAGTCGAGGTCGTATTTCTCCGCCACCTTCTGCATTGCCTCGCGCCACTGGGGCAGGCGCTCGCGCGTGCTTTTGGCAAAGGCCTGGGCGCCGCCGGCGTTCAATTTACTGATATGGCCGAAGAACTCCTCGCGCAGCTGTGCCACTAGGCCGCTGGTATTGGCGCGGAGCATAAAGCGGCGCGCGGCGCGGTAGAGACTGTCGTCGTCACTGTGGGGAAAGGCCCAGGCAACTGGCTGAAACTGGGTCAGGTTGAAGGCGATGGCGGTGTTGGGATAGAGGCCGCGGTGAACTGCGTAGGCATTTGAGTCCACGATGGCGTACTGGTAGCTGCCGTCGTTGACCATTTCCAGCAGCTCCGTGGCGTCGACATCGGAAATTTCCTCCCATTCCAGGTCGGTGTGGCGCTGGGCCAGTTTGCGCAGCTCCTCGGCGTGGGCGCTGCCGGCGATTACCGCCACTTTTTTGCCTTCCAGGTCGCTGACCTTGCGCGGCCGATCCTCGCCGATTTTGTAGATGACCTGCTGACGTATCTCGAAGTAAGAGGGGGTGAAGCGCACCTGCTCGCGGCGCTCGGGGGTCACGGTCAGGCCCGCGGCGGCCAAGTGGGCGCCCTCGGTGGGTTCGCGGAGGCGCTTGAACATTTCATCTAGGTCGTGCACATCGCGGATTTCCAGCTGCACGCCCAGCTCTTCGGCAAAAGCACTGAGCATCCCGTACTCAAAGCCTGTGTGGCGCCCGTCGGCGTCTTCGTAGTAGGTGGTGGGGCCGTTTTGGGACAGTACGATCAGTTTGCCGGAAGCTTTGATCTGCTCCAGGGTGTCTGGAGTCTTGCTCGCCACTATCAGCGAGGCGCAACCTGCCAGCACCAGGCCCTTGGCCAGGCGCAGGGAGTAGCGCACAATACGGCTTTTCATGATCATAAAGTGTCCCCTCTAATCCTTTAGTTTTGTTTTCGCTTTCTCTCAGCGGTTACCGGCATGGCTCGTCCTGAGCGGCGGGGCCGGCAAAATTTCACCAATTCTACCCCATGAGTGACAAGTTGCCCAAATAGCAGGGGCAGCTGTGTGATCTGTGGGGTTGCATTTGTTCATCAATTTTAGTAAGGCGAAGATTTTCTTTGCCTGAGTACAGCCCATTTCTGAAAATGCGACAGCGTTATTGTGTACACACAGAGCTCCGGGGCAGTGTTTGTGGCGCGACGCTTCGGGTACAATTGCGCCCTCTTCAATTCCCGGGCTTTGCGCGATTGTTGACGGCGCGGAGCTCAAACTTCAGACAAGAGGCAAACTCCCGCGATGCTAGTTCTGCGTGGTGCTCCCGCACTGTCGAAATTCCGTCACCAGAAACTCCTAAATCAACTGCGCGCGATGCAGCCGGCAATTGACGATATCTACGCCGAGTATGTTCACTTCGCCGATACTCCGGCACTGAACAAGAAAGAACTGGCTCTGCTCGAGCGGCTGCTACAGTACGGTCCCACCGAGGAAATGCACCAGCCGGAGGGTGAACTGCTGCTAGTGGTGCCCCGCCCGGGCACGATTTCCCCCTGGTCTTCCAAGGCCACCGACATCGCCCACAACGCCGGTCTCACCCAGATCCACCGCTTGGAGCGGGGGCTGGCCTACTATGTAACCGGAACCGAATTAACCGGTGCTGAACGGGAGGCCCTGGCCGCTGTACTGCACGATCGCATGGTGGAAAGCGTATTCACCGATTTCGATCAGGCAGAGCAACTGTTTCGCGAGGAGAAGCCGCGGCCGCTCACCAGTGTCGATCTGCTCGGCGGTGGGCGCCAGGCGCTGGAGGAGGCCAATGCAGCATTGGGTCTGGCCCTGGCAGAAGATGAGATCGACTATCTGCTGAAGAGTTTCCAGGAGCTGCAGCGCAACCCCACGGACGTGGAGTTGATGATGTTTGCCCAGGCGAACTCTGAACACTGCCGCCACAAAATCTTCAATGCCTCCTGGACCATCGACGGTGAGGAAATGCCGCATACCCTGTTCGGCATGATCAAGAACACCTACGAACAGGGTGGCGACAATGTCCTGTCCGCCT
Source organism: Microbulbifer thermotolerans (assembly GCF_001617625.1). NCBI lineage: Bacteria > Pseudomonadati > Pseudomonadota > Gammaproteobacteria > Cellvibrionales > Microbulbiferaceae > Microbulbifer > Microbulbifer thermotolerans. Next base: position 1,302,850 of record NZ_CP014864.1, read on the forward strand.
ATGCGGACAACGCCGCAGTTGTGGTGGGGCACGAGGCCGGCCGCTTTTATCCGGACCCGGAAACCAAAGCCTATGGTTTCAGCGTCGAACCCATCCACATGCTGATGAAGGTGGAAACCCACAACCACCCCACGGCAATTGCGCCTTTCCCTGGCGCCGGTACCGGCGCCGGTGGCGAGATCCGCGACGAGGGTGCCGTGGGCCGAGGCTCCAAGCCCAAGGTGGGGCTGACCGGCTTCACTGTTTCCAACCTGCAAATCCCCGATTACCTGCAGCCCTGGGAAGTGGATTACGGCAAGCCCGAGCGCATTGTCAGCGCGCTGGATATTATGATTGAAGGCCCCATCGGCGGTGCCGCCTTCAATAACGAGTTTGGCCGCCCCAATATCTGCGGCTATTTCCGTACCTTCGAAGAAGAATTTGGCGGCGAGCGCCGGGGCTACCACAAGCCGATTATGATCGCCGGCGGTTACGGCAATATCCGCGAAGAGCACATCGAAAAACAGCCCTTTAAACCCGGTGCCAAGTTGGTGGTGCTCGGCGGCCCGGCAATGCTGATCGGCCTTGGGGGTGGTGCCGCCTCCAGTATGGCCAGTGGCAGCAGCTCCGAAGACTTGGATTTTGCCTCGGTGCAGCGCCAGAACCCGGAGATCGAGCGCCGCTGCCAGGAGGTCATCGACCAGTGCTGGCAACTGGGGGATGAGAACCCCATCGCTTTCATCCATGACGTGGGCGCGGGAGGTTTGTCCAACGCCTTCCCGGAGCTGGTCAAAGACGGCGGTACCGGCGGCAAATTTGAGCTGCGGAAGGTACCCAGTGACGAGCCGGGTATGAGCCCGCTGGAGATCTGGTGCAACGAATCTCAGGAACGCTATGTGCTGGCAGTGATGCCGGGCGATCTGCCGCGTTTTCAGCAGATCTGTGAGCGCGAGCGTGCGCCCTTTGCGGTAGTGGGCGAGGCCATCGAAGAGAAACGCCTGTTACTGAATGACAAGGAGTTCGATGCCAAGCCGGTGGATCTTCCCATGTCTGTGCTTTTCGGAAAGCCGCCGCGTATGCACCGGGTGGCAGAGAAGCGTGTTGTCGAAACCAAGGAGTTTGAGACCGCGGGCATAGATCTTAACGAAGCTGCGGAACGGGTACTGCGTCTGCCTACGGTAGCCAGTAAGAACTTCCTGATTACCATTGGCGACAGGAGCGTTACTGGCCAAGTGGCCCGGGATCAGATGGTCGGCCCCTGGCAGGTTCCGGTGGCGGACTGCGCCGTGACTACTGTCTCCTACGACAGCTATGCCGGTGAGGCCATGGCCATGGGTGAGCGCACTCCGGTGGCCCTGCTGGATGCCCCGGCCTCGGGCCGCCTGGCGGTGGGCGAGGCCATTACCAATATGGCTTGTACACCGATTGCGCAGCTGTCTGACATTAAGTTGAGCGCCAACTGGATGTGTGCCGCCGGCCACCCGGGCGAGGAGGAAAAGCTCTACCGCACCGTAGAGGCCATCGGCATGGAATTGTGTCCGGCGCTCGGTATCACCATTCCGGTGGGTAAGGACTCCATGTCCATGCGCACCGCCTGGAATGACGGCGGCGAGGACAAGGCGGTCACCGCGCCTTTATCGTTGATTATCTCCGCTTTCAGCCCGGTTACCGACGTGCGCAAAACCGTCACCCCGCAGCTGCGCACCGACAAGGGTGAGACAAAACTGCTGCTGGTGGACCTGGGTGCGGGCAAAAACCGCCTGGGCGGCTCCTGCCTGGCGCAGGTATATAACCAGCTCGGTGGCGCCCCCGCGGATCTGGATGATCCCAAGCGCCTGAAGGGCTTCTTTGAATTGATGCAGGAAGCGCTGGCCGAGGAGCGGATCATCGCTTACCACGACCGCTCCGACGGAGGGCTCTTCGCCACTTTGGCAGAGATGACCTTCGCCGGCCGCGTGGGTGTCGACGTGGAAATCTACGAGCTGGGCGAAGACCCCATTGCCGCCTTGTTTAACGAGGAACTGGGCGCTGTTTTGCAGGTGCCGGCCTGCGACGCGGACATGCTGGTACAGCGCTTTGCCGCTGTCGGCGTGCCGGCACACCAGATCGGCGAATTGAACAACAACGAACACCTGTGCATCACCCGCGAAGGGGCACGGATTTTCAAACGCAGTCGCGCGGAACTGCAGCAGATCTGGTCCGAGACCAGCTACCGTATCCAGGCGTTGCGCGACAATGCCGACTGCGCTGCACAGGAGTTCGCCGCCATTGCCAAGGAAGACCCTGGCCTGTCGGTACATCTCACCTTCGATATCAACGAGGACATCAGCGCGCCTTATATCAACAAAGGTGTGCGGCCGAAGGTGGCGATATTGCGCGAGCAGGGCGTCAACAGCCAGGTGGAAATGGCGCACGCCTTCCATCGCGCCGGCTTTACCGCCGTGGATGTGCATATGAGCGATATCCTTGCCGGCCGGGTAACCCTGGATGACTTCAAGGGGCTGGTGGGCTGTGGTGGCTTCTCATACGGGGACGTGCTCGGCGCCGGAGAGGGCTGGGCCAAGACCATCCTGTTCAATCCCCGCGCGCGGGAGCAGTTCGAGGGCTTTTTCAACCGCAAGGACACCTTTGGCCTCGGGGTTTGCAATGGCTGCCAGATGTTCTCGGTGATCAAGGAGCTGATCCCGGGCGCCGGTCACTGGCCGCGCTTTGTGCGCAACCTTTCCGAGCAGTACGAGGCGCGCTTCTCGCTGGTCGGCATCGAGGAATCGCCGTCGGTGCTGTTTGCGGGCATGGCTGGTTCCGTGATGCCGGTGGCGGTGGCCCATGGGGAAGGCCGCGTTGAATTTGCGAACCGCGAGGCGCTGGAAGCCTGTGAAAAATCGGGCACCATCGCCATGCGTTATCTAAACAACCACCGCGAGATTACCGAGACCTATCCCGCTAACCCGAACGGTTCGGTAAACGGCATTACCTCACTGTGTTCTGAGGATGGCCGCGTCACCATTATGATGCCGCACCCGGAGCGGGTTGCTCGCATGGTCAGCAACAGCTGGCACCCGGATGATTGGCAAGAGGACTCCGGCTGGATGCGTCTGTTCCGCAACGCGCGGGTGTTTGTGGACTAAAGGGCAGATAGCGGCATCAATTGCGGCCATGTGTCGCAATTGATGCCGATCGCCCGGGACAGCTTCACAAACCCCATCCCAAATCCGTGATGCCCCTCCTTAGCTGCTACACTTAAAAAGTTATCGAAAAATAACTTTTTAACGATGGCTCAGGCTTCGGAATTTCTTGCTGAACACTATAACCTCTGCTTCTCTGCTGTACGGCAAGCGGTTTCACTGCTCCATCGATCCGTTTCAAGCATTATTCCCGTCGCAGGCCTCCCGAAAACCCAGTCCGCCTGTTTGTGCACCGGGCGAAATACGGAAAAAAATACCCCAAGGTCCCGACCTGTATTCGGGAATCTCATAATGGATACCTCTTCGATTTATCGGCTTTCCCGGCAGCGATGATTTTGTGGCGTAAACCGGAGCCGGTATGCAATTCCGAATTCAGCAAGGATGATTGAGGAGATTGTTATGGCATACAACAAAGAGTTGGCGGAAAAAGTCCGCAATCTGTTGAGGAACACTGACGGTCTGACAGAAAAGCAAATGTTCGGCGGTCTCGCCTTTATGCTGAATGGCAACATGGCCTGTGGTGTCGTCGGTGAGGAGCTGATGGTGCGAGTAGGTCCAGAAAATTACCAGGATGCACTGGCCGAGCGCTACACAAGGCCAATGGATTATACCGGCAGGCCGCTGAAAGGGATGGTCTATGTGGAGGAAGATGCGGTGGCCGCTGACCTGGATGCCTGGGTGAGCCGGGGGGCGGAATTCGCCGGTTCCCTGCCGCCGAAATAGGGCGGGGTTTCACAGCTTCCGTTTCATCGCTTCGGCTTCTTATTTTTATTTGAGCGTGAGGCGGCTTTGCTGCCGGACGCAAATTCCGCGCAGTTTTTGTAGAGCTGCTGATTTTTGCTTTGTGCCCTTTAATCTGCGGGGCTTGAAGCTGTATCTGCCTGACGTAAAGTTTCGCGGGGCAGGCCGATAGCTATGGAGATCAGCGCTGCTATCCCCAGCAACCAGCAGTAATAAATGTTGCCGATCAAGGCCAGTGGGGAGACCTTCGCCAGTGAGGAAGCCAGTAGTACCTGTGCGCCGTAGGGCAGCAGTCCCTGTACTGCACAGGAGAAAATATCCAACAGGCTGGCGCTGCGGCGAGGATCAACACCGTAGCGTTGTGCGATATCCTTGGCCAGGCTTCCGGTGAGCAGAATCGCCACAGTGTTATTGGCCGTACACACATTGGTGGCCGCTACTGCGGTGCTGATGCCCAGCTCGCCAATGCGGGTCGCACTTGCGCCTCTGCGCCGCGAATGATTGAGCTTGTCGATCGCAGTGGCCAGCCACGCCAGACCGCCGCCCGCCTGCATCATTGCCCCCAAGCCGCCGATCAGCAGGGAAAGAATCAATATCTCTTGCATACCGGTGTAGCCGGCGTAGACATCCCTGGATAGGGCCGCCAGACCATAGTCCGGTTGCAGGGTCAGACCAATGGCCCCGGCCAGTAACAGACCGGTGAAAAGCGTCAGTAATACATTGACGCCCGATACCGCAAGGCACAGCACCACTAAATAAGGCAGAACCCGCAGCGGCTCAAAGTCCCCCGGAGCCTCCACTACTGCCGAGCTACCCAGGAAATAGAGTCCACTCACGGTCACTAACGCCGCCGGCAGGGCGATGCGGAAGTTCATGCGAAACTTGTCCCGCATTTCCACACCCTGGGTGCGGGTGGCGGCAATGGTGGTGTCGGAGATAATCGACAGGTTATCGCCGAACATGGCGCCGCCGACGATAGTGCCGACAGTCAATAGCAGTGGCAGGTCGGTCGCATTGGCCATGCCCACGGCAATTGGCGTAATGGCGGCGACGGTGCCCATGGAAGTGCCCATGGCGGTGGCGATAAAAGCGGTGATCACGAAGAGCCCCGGCAGAACCAGGGTGGGGGGAATTGCGCTGAGGCCGAGATTGACGGCGGCGTCCACACCACCGGCGGCCTTGGCGACGCTGGCAAAGGCCCCGGCCAGCAGGTAAATCAGCAGCATGGTGACAATGGTGTGATCGCCAGCGCCGCGGATAAATGTTTCGATGCGGTGGTTCAGAGAGCCGCGAGCGAGCAGTACGGCCAGCGCGATTGCCGGCAGTATCGCGACCGGAGCGGAGATTTGATAGAAGGCCATCTCCACCCCTTGGGACTGATACCAGAGGCCGCTCCCTACAAACAGGCCGAGGAAAAGAAAAAGGGGCAGGAGTGCCAGGGGAGAGGCTTTGGTCATACAGCTGTTGATTGGGTACCACAGAAGAAATGATGCGGAAAAGCTGCGGATTATACGGAGCGGCCAGAGATCGACCAATAACTATTCGGTTGGGAGAGTCCCAATTCGGTTATATAAAAGCCGGCTAGGCTCGGTGATCTTCGGAGCCTTTTACGGTTGCGAAGGTGCTCAGTTCTCTCAGATCATGCAAGGTCCACTTCTGTTACCGGTGAAGGAGGCTCCGCGGTACTGTTGTATTTCACGCAACGCACCGCCCCCTTTTTTCTTGTGTTTAGTTAATGAGAAGCATTATTATTTGTCGGGAGTTTTAACCGCGGCGGGAGCGTAGCGCCGGCGATACTGGCCCGGAGCCAATGAAAACATTCGATTGAGAGCAGTAGAAGTGGGATTTTCTGTAGGGACAGTACGCCAGTGGCATTGGGTGAGTTCCGCCATATGTCTGGCGGCTATGTTGCTGTTCGCCATCACCGGTATCACTCTGAATCACGCTGCAGAGATTTCCGCTGAGCCGCGGGTAGTCAGCCGCGAAATCACTGTGCCCGCTCCACTGTTGGCGCATTGGCTTCCCGAAACAGAGCGGCAGTTGCCAGCCAATTTAGTGCAATGGCTCGCTGAAGAACATCAGATCCAAGTGCCCCGCCGGCACAGCGGTGAGTGGGATAGCGGGGAATTTTATCTCGCCATGCCGCGGCCCGGCGGCGACGCTTGGCTGTCCCTGGACACCGATAGCGGCGAGTTGATCTATGAGGACACCGACCGCGGTTGGATCGCCTATCTGAACGACCTGCACAAAGGCCGCGACAGCGGCCCTGTGTGGAAGTGGTTTCTGGATATCTTTGCGGCCGCCTGTGTTGTTTTCTGTCTGACCGGTTTTTGGCTGCTTTGGCAGCAGTCTCCGCGCCGACCGTCTACCTGGCCACTCACTGCCCTGGGCATCGTCATCCCTTTGGTGATTGCCCTGGTTTTTATTCACTGACTGAGCTGAAAAAAGGAAGTACCGAAAGAAATTATGCACATAAAGCCTTTGCAAAGACTCCGCTCCCTGGCGTTGGTGGCGGGTATGTCGGTCACCGGTTGGGCCCAGGCGGAGAGCCTGCAGGTAAGTATTGAGATTCCGCGTCTCAAAGTAGCGGAATACCACAAGCCCTACGTGGCCGTTTGGCTGGAGGACGAATCCCGTCGGGCCACACAGCTGGCAGTCTGGTACGACGTTCACATGCCCAATGACGAGGGCAAAAAATGGCTCAAGGATTTGCGCCAGTGGTGGCGCCGGGGCGGCCGCAGCCTCGATATGCCGGTGGATGGGATTACTTCCGCCACCTACGGCCCCGGCGAGCACCAACTGGAGTTGGCGTTGGATCGGGAGCAACTGGCGGCATTGAAGCCGGGCAGTTACCGCCTGCGAGTGGAGGCTGCGCGGGAGGTGGGCGGCCGTGAGCTGGTGGAGATCCCTTTGACTTGGCCACTGGATAAATCCGCACTGCCGCTCACTGGCAGTGGCAATACTGAACTGGGCGCAATACGCGTGGCTCTGCTCCCCTGATTGTCAATCTACGCATAAGAGGAACACGGAATGAAGAGAAATGTATTGGGCCGGGCGTTGCTGGCCGCAGTTATCAGTGCGGGTGTGGCCATGCAGGCGCAGGCGCACCGGATGTGGATACTGCCGAGTGCTACTGTACTTTCCGGCGAAAGTCCCTATGTGACTTTCGATGCCGCTGTATCGAATACCATATTTTTCCCGGATCACGTCGCCCTGCCCATGGAGCAGGTAGCGGTGACCGCGCCCAGCGGAGAACAGGTTCCGTTGCAAAATCTCGCCAAGGGGCACTATCGCAGTACCTTTGATCTGCAGCTGAAAGAAGAGGGCACTTACAAGGTAAGTCGTGCGTCGGCAGGTCTGCGCGCTTTCTGGAAAGATGCTGAAGGCAAGCGTCAAATGTGGCCCGGTCGGGGCAAGAGCGCGGACGATGCCGAGTTCGCAACCGCCGTGCCGAAGGATGCTAAGGATTTGCGCGTTATCTACGATTACCGCCGCACAGAGACGTTTGTGACGGCAGGCAATCCCACCTCAGAGGTACTCGCGCCTACAGGCGTGGGCTTGGAACTGGTCCCGGTTACTCACCCGAACGATCTCTATGTCGGTGAAATCGCCGAATTTAAACTGCTGATTGACGGGGAGCCGGCCAAAAATGCGGAAGTGGTATTGATTCCGGGGGGCACCCGTTACCGGGACAGTCAGAATGAAATTACCGCCAAGGCGGGCAGTGACGGCCTGTTCAGTGTCACTTGGCCGGCGGCGGGGCGCTATTTCATGGAAGCCGAGTATGAGGATGACAAGGCCAAAGCGCCGGCCACCAAGCGACACGGTGTGTACTCCGCCACCTTCGAGGTACTGCCGCTGTAAGACCTCGGAACCGATAAAGTGACGGAATACCAAAGAAGTATCCTGGCCGGCGCTGTCATTATTGCCTGGACCAGCTGGTGTCTCTGGCTCTACTGGCGGCAGCGGCGCGTACGCGCGGCGGCCGCCGGTGGCGCCGCGCTGGTGGCCTATGCCAGCCAGAGCGGCACTGCGGAAGCGCTCGCACGGCAGAAAATCGACGATTTAAAAGCCGAGGGTTACAGTGGTGATGAGATACGGCTGCTGCCGTTGAATCAGCTTACAAATGAGGCGCTGTTGTCGACGCGGCGGGCGCTGTTTGTGGTCAGCACTTTTGGCGACGGCGAGCCGCCGGACAACGGGCGCGCCTTTGCCCGCCGTTATCTCAACGGCGCCCGTTTGCCTCTGGATTTGTCTCATCTCTCCTATTCGGTAATTGCCCTCGGCGACAGTGCCTATACGAAATTCTGTGCCTTTGGCCAAGCGGTTTATAGGGGCCTGGCCGCCATGGGTGCCAAGCCCTTGCAGCCACTGGTGCGCATAGACAGCGGCAAGCCGAACACCACAAGCCCGGGGGCCGGCACAGCGGATGCCGTCAATTATTGGCAGTTGGCCGACCGGCAACTGCTGAACCCCAGCAGTCCCGGCGACCCCCTGTACCGGATTGAACTGCGGGCCTGTGGGCCGTCTCCCGCCTGGCGGGCGGGCGATGTTCTCACCATCCGGCCGCGGTTGGCGCGGCGGGTGGTGGAACAGTGGCTCGCGCGGCAGGGTGTGGATGGCGCCAATTGGATTACCGTGGCGGGGCATAGCCGTACGCTGGCGGCCTGGTTGAGTGAGCGGCAACTACCGGACCGCATTTGCCAGCCAGGCCAATTGCTGGGCGGTGAATTTGTTGATTGGCCCCTGTTGCCCGAGCGCGAATATTCCGTGGCCTCCCGCCCCGAGGAGGGCCGTTTGATATTGTTGGTGCGCCAGCGGCGGGGTGGACTGGGCTCCGGCTGGCTCACCCGTTATTGTCCGGTTGGTGGTTTCCTGGCCGGCTGTATCCGAGTCAACGCCCATTGCCACACGTTGGATCACCGCCGCCCGATTTTGCTTATCGGAGCCGGCAGCGGTCTGGCGGGACTGCGCGCACAGCTCGCGGAGCGGGCCCGGTGCCCCAGCCCCGGACGGAGTTGGCTGATTTACGGCGAGCGCAGTCCCGAGGTGGACCGGCACCTGGCCAGTGAGATAGATGGCTGGTTGGAAGCTGGAACACTGAGCCGCTGCGACCGAGTTTTTTCTCGCGCTGGAAATGGTCCGCGCTATGTGCAGCATTTTCTGACGGCCAACGGAGAGCAGGTGGCTTCCTTTCTGTCGCAGGGGGCGGATGTCTACGTCTGTGGCAGCAGTGCGGGAATGGGCGAGGCGGTGCACAGAGCCCTGGCAGATCTGCTCGGTACGCAAGCGGTGAATCGGCTGCTCGATGAAGGCCGCTACCGGCGGGATTTGTATTGATTTTCACGGAGCGATTGGGGAAGCCGTGAGGAGCGCGCGGGCGCTTCCTTGTGGCATCATCGGAGCCGCCTCTTTACCCCGGCGGATTGGAAATGCCCTCCATTACCTGAGCCTCTTCTCTGAGTGATGCTCTGAGATTTTCGAGATTCCTAAAAGCATCGGACCCGGATTGTGTCAACCCCTATATCCAACAGGGGGCTGCAGCTGAGCCTGAGTACAAACTGTAACCGCTTTCTGCCAGAATCCGGTCACTAATCCGGCAAATTCTCAGCAGTTGCGAACAGTTATTTTCCCCGGGGCATCCAGGTATAGCATGTCGAAAATCATTGAGCTGAAATCCGTCCCTTCCACACTGTCTTACTATCTGCGCGCACTTACCGTCAGTAAATCGGGGCAGCTTCCGGTCGCGGAGAGTGAGCTGGGCCGGGCGGTGCTCAAGGGGCGGCGCGTCAATGTAAGTTCCTTGAACGCCTACCGCGAAGCCTGTGCTTTCTCCGCCAGGGGGAGCTTGCCTGCCACTTATCCGTTTGTGCTGGCCGCGCCTTTGCACATGGAACTCCTAGTGTCCGATGCCTTTCCTTTCCGCGTGTTGGGATTGGTGCACTTGCGCAACGAGATTATTCAGCACCGAACCATCGACGTAGATGAAACGCTCGATATAGACTGCACTCTGCGCGGGCCGCGGCCGGTGCCGAAGGGAATGGAATTCGATCTGTATACCCGTGTTCTCTCCGGGCAGGAGCTGCTATGGGAGTGTGTCACCACCATGCTGCGGCGCGGTGGGGGCAGTAGGCCCGCAAGCCGTGCGCACAACAAACGCAAAACTGTCGATTTTACACCGGACTCTGTATCCCGCTGGGATGTCCCTGCCGGCACCGGCCGCCGCTATGCCCGGGTTTCCGGAGACAGTAACCCCATTCATTTGTCGGCGCTGACTGCCCGCCTGTTCGGTTTCCGCCGTGCAATTGTCCACGGTATGTGGACCAAGGCGCGTTGTCTGGCGGAACTGGATTCCCTGCTGCCCGGTGACGCCTTTAAGGTCAGTGTTTCTTTCAAGTTGCCGGTATTTCTACCCTCCAGCGTGCAGTTTCAGCAGCGTGCCGTGGATGGCTCTATTGAATTTGCCGTAAAAGACAGCGCGGGCAAAAAACCGCATTTGACGGGGGTGATTGAATCGCTTTAGCCGCTGCGGTAGACATCACGGCAATGGGTGTTCCCTTGCCCCGTTGGATGGCAGGGTAGCCGCGTCAATCGCCATATTTTTAGGAGGAGAGAAAAATGTGCGACGAAGATAGCAACCGGGAGGCGGAAGCCTATTACCGGCGACATGGCATGACACGCAGGGCTTTCGGCAAGACGGGGCTGGGGGCGGCCCTGGCGATGATGCTGCCCTGGTCCGCACGGGCACAGGAAGTGAAGGAATCCAAAGTGGTGGTGGAAACACCTGACGGCGAAGCGGACGCCTATTTTGTCCATCCGGCGAAGGGCCGCCACCCCGCAGTGATTATGTGGCCGGATATCTTCGGAATGCGCCCGGCCTTCCGGCAAATGGGAAGGCGGCTCGCCGAGTCCGGCTATGCGGTACTGGTGGTTAATCCTTACTACAGATCCATCCATGCCCAGCTGATTCCCGATGAGGCTCGGGTGATCGATCCCGATTTGCGCAAGGCTGTCTGGCCCAGGGCGAAGGCGCTGGCCGCAACTCTGTCACCGGCCACCTGTGTTACTGACGGCCGTGCTTTCGTCAGATTTCTCGATCGCCAGCCCTCGGTGGATACGGGGAAAAGGATCGGCGTTGTCGGTTACTGCATGACCGGTTCATATACCTTCCGGTTGGCGGCGGATATGCCCAAGCGCATTGGCGCCGGAGCCTCTTTCCATGGAGTAGGCTTGGTGACCGATGGGGAAGACAGCCCCCACCGGTTGGTGCCGGAGATGAAAGCGGGCTTTCTTATTGCGATCGCACAGAATGACGACGAGCGCGACCCCGGCGCCAAAACCGCATTGCGCACGGCATTTGACAGCGCCGAACTGCCCGCCGAGATTGAAGTGTACGAGGGCACGCTGCACGGCTGGTGTCCGCCGGATTCCGCGGTGTACAACCGGGAACAGGCGGAGCGGGCCTGGGGGCGTTTGCAGGCATTGCTCGCACGCAATTTGTCCTGATGGCATTTATCGGTGAAGCGGGGCGGGAATTGGTCCGCTCTGTCTTCCCTTTCGCCCCGGAAAAAGCGTTGTTTCCTCCTGTTTCCATGTTTTCCAACGCTGTGTGCACCCCATCTCCTGAGGCTCCGTAAATCCGCCACGGCGCTGCGTGGCTGCATGGCAATCGCAAATGCGAAGCAGTAAGCTAATGTGTTTTCAACAAAACGGCAGTAATTGTTGATGGGAGGCACCTTGAGACCAGCGAATGCGGGGCGTATCTGCTGTTACCGGAGCGCAGGTATCGGTTTGTTTTTTCTGGCGCTGCACCTGCTTGCTGGCTGTGAGGCGGGAAGCGAGGCCGCTCCACCGGTGCAGTTGTCATCTGCGCAGCCGGTGGTAACCGAAGCGGTGGCCTGGCAGCCGCGCAGAGTGCGAATCGAGGCGGTGGGTACATCGCGGGCGGCCAGGAGTGTGACACTCTATCCTCAGGTGAGTGGCGAGGTCGTCGAGGTTTTATTCAAAGCTGGCGACAGAGTGAAGGCCGGCCAGACTATCCTGCGGCTCGATGACCGCGACCAGCGCTTGGCTGTGGCGCAGGCCCGCGTGGCACTGGAGGACGCCGAGCGGCTCTACAGCCGCTATGAGCGTACACGGGGGTCGGGCACGGTGACAGAGAGTGCGCTGGACGATGCGCGCAGCGCTGTCGAGCGCGCCCGGCTCAGCTTGCGGCGGGCCGAAGTGGCATTGGATTACCGCTCCATCGAGGCCCCTTTTGAGGGTTATCTCGGAATCACTGACCTCGATCCCGGCGCACAGGTGTCGCCCAGCACACCGATTACCACTATCGACGATCGCCTTACACTGCTGGTTACCTTCCAGGTGCCGGAATTGTTTCTCGGCCAGATCGGACCGGGGCAGTCAATTGATGTGGCCACTTGGGCCAATGGCAGCGCGGAACATACTGGTAAGGTCACCGATATCGACAGTCGCGTCGATCCCGGGACCCGCACCTTTGCCGTGCGGGCACTTGTGGACAACCGCGAGGATCAACTGCGGCCGGGTATGAGTTTCCGGGTGACGCTGAATCTGGTGTCCGGGCGCTATCCGGCGGTGCCGGAGGTGGCGCTGCAATGGGGCAACGATGGCGCCTTTGTCTGGGTGGTTGAAGAGGGGCGGGCAAAACGCGTTTCGGCCACGGTGGTGCAGAGGTTGCAGGGAATCATTCTGGTGGATGCGAACCTTCCCGAGGGTACACCGGTAGTGACAGAAGGCACTCAGCGCATGCGCGAAGGGCTGTCTGTCGTTGATATCGCGGAGGTGTAACGCCGTGCGCGACGACTGCAAGTCGAGTCCAAGTCCGACTCCCGATATTCACCGCAGCGATCTGGCGTCACTGGCTATTCGGCGGCCGGTGTTGGCGCTGGTGCTGAACCTGTTGATCGCCATTGCCGGCATCGCCGCTTTCTCGGCGGTGGAGGTACGCGAACTGCCCGACGTGGATGTGCCGATTGTGTCGGTACGCGGCCAGATGCCAGGCGCCTCTCCGGAGACTATGGACTCGGAAGTGACCAGCATCGTCGAAGGTGCGGTGGCTCGGGTTTCCGGTATCAAGCATATCGAATCATCCAGTGAGGAAAATAACTTCCGTATTCATATCGAGTTCAACTCGAATATCGATCTCGATACTGCCGCCTCTGATGTACGTGAAGCGGTGAGCCAAGTACAGCGGGAACTGCCGGAAGATGTGGAGCAACTGGTGGTGGTGAAAGCTGCCGACCAGCCGGAACCGGTCATTTACTTGGCGGTTACCAGCGATCAGCTGCGTGATGAAGCGCTCACCTACATCATTGAAAAAGACATTATTCCGGAGCTGGTCTCGGTCCCCGGTGTTGCCGATGTGCCTATTTTCGGCCAGCGCCAGCGGGTGCTGCGGGTGGTGTTGGACCCGTTGCGCCTGACGAGCTTCGGTCTGTCTGTCAGCGACGTAGCCGCTGTGCTCGAGCGGGCGCCGCTGGATGTCCCTTCCGGCAGTTTCCAGTCGGAAGATCAACAGTTGTTGGTGCGTGCCGATGCGTCGACAGTCACCGAAGAGCAGGTGCGCAATATTATTATCCGCGGTGATGTGCGGATCGGCGATATCGCTTATGTGTCCTTTGGCCCGGAGGATGTCCAGTCCCTGGTATACCTGAATAACCGGCCGGTGATCGGCCTGGCCGTGGTGCGCCAGGCCCAGAGTAATACCATCGAGATCAGCGACGGTGTGCGTCGGGCCGTGGACAAGCTCAACAGGCGTTTTGACAATCTCCATATCACCGTCACCGAGGATCGCGCTGTCTTTATCCGCGGCTCCGTAAAGGAGGTGGTCACCAGCCTCTGCTACACGGTGTTGATAGTGATTGCCGCCATCTGGTTGTTTTTCGGCAATATCCGCACCACGCTGGTGCCAAGCACGGCAATACCTATCGCTCTGATAGGCACACTGGCGGGAATTTGGTTGATGGGCTTTTCCATCAATATCCTCACCCTGCTGGCGATTGTCTTGGCCACCGGCCTGGTGGTGGATGATGCCATTGTGGTATTGGAAAATATCCAGCGTCTGCGCACGCAAGGAATGGGGGCCCGTGCCGCTGCGGTATTGGGCACCCGCCAAGTGGTTTTCGCGGTCCTGGCCACTACCGCAGTACTGATCAGCGTATTTATCCCCATTGCACTGTTGCCCAGTACCGCCGGGCGCATGTTTCGTGAATTTGGCCTAGTACTGGCCACGGCGGTGGCGCTGTCTTCGGTAGTGGCGCTGACACTGGTGCCAATGCTCACTGCGAGAATTACTCAAGGCGGGCAGGCTGCGCGGGAAGGCCGCTATTACGGCAAACTGGTCCGCGCCGGCGGGCGTATTGGCGCTGCTTACGAGCGCAGCCTGGCAACCTGCCTGCGCCACGGTTGGTTAAGCTTTTCCGTGGCACTGCTAGTGGCTGTGGGGGCGGGTTTTCTGTACCAACTACTGGGCAAAGAGCTCTTGCCGCCGGAGGACCGCGGGGTTATCCGAGTGAATGCCACCGGCCCGGACGGAGTCGGCCAGAACTATATCGGCCGTCAGGCAGCGCATATCGAAAGTGCGGTGCAGCCGCTGGTGGCGCGCGGTGATGTCAGCGATATCCTCACCGAAGTTGGTCGCTACGATCCCAACCGGGCCAGGGTTACGCTGCTGCTGGCCCCCTGGGAGGAGCGCACTGTCTCCCAGCAGGCACTGATGCAGGAGATTCTCGGGCCGCTGCAGGCAATCCCCGGTGCACGTATCCATGTCAACAGTCCCAACAGCCTGTCGTTGCGCGGTGCCGGTGGCGATGTCGAGGTGGCGTTAGTGGGCAATGACTATCCGCGCATCTACGAGGCCGCGCGGCAGATGGCGCGCGCCATAGAGGACCGCCTGCCGCACCTGGGCCAGCCGGATATCAGCTACAGACCCACTCAGCCACAGCTTTCCATCGAGATAGACCGCCGCCGCGCCGCGGACCTGGGTGTGCCGCTGGACAATATCGCCACGACACTGCGCGCAGTGGTCGACGGCCTGGATGTCACCGATCTGAATGTGGGCGACGAAGCGGTACCGGTAATGCTGGAGGCGGCCGACACCACGATTTCCTCTCCGGAAGATCTGGTCAATCTTTATGTAAAAAATGACAGCGGCAAGTTATTGCCGTTGTCGAGCATGGTTACCTTGCACGAGGAGAGTGTCGCCGCAGAGCTGGACCGCCACGGTCAGCGCCGCGCCATCGAAATCAGCGCGGGGCTCGAGCCCGGTTATCCTCTGGCCAGTGCAGTAGAGGAACTGCGTGCGCTGGCCAGTGAAGTTTTACCGGAAGATATCGGCATTCTTTTTCTGGGCGAAGCGGATACATTGGAGGAAAGTTCCCGGGAAGTGGCCATGACCTACGCCATTGCGGCGCTGGTAGTCTTTCTGGTGCTGTGTGCCCAGTTCGAGGGGATCAGTAGTGCGGTGATTGTGATGGTCACGGTGCCATTTGGCCTGGCGGCTGCAATCTATGCGCTTTTCCTGACCAGTACCACGGTCAATATTTTCTCCCAGATCGGCCTGGTGATGCTGATTGGCCTGATGGCCAAAAACGGCATTTTGCTGGTGGAGTTCGCCGACCAGCTGCGGGACCGCGGCCACAGTGTCTACGAGGCGGTGATCGAGGCGGCCCGGGTGCGGCTGCGGCCTATCGCCATGACCATGCTCTCCACGGTACTCGGGGGCCTGCCCCTGATCCTAAGCAGTGGCCCCGGGGCTGAAGCTCGCGGGGCTATCGGTTGGGTTATGTTCGGAGGCTTGGGGTTGGCTGCGCTGTTCACCCTCTATCTCACACCGGTGGTTTATCTAGGGTTGGGCCGTTTCCATAAGCCGCGTTCAGTAGAGCGCGGCAAGCTGGAGGAAGAGTTGCAGGCGGCTGCGGAACAGTCAATGAGAGGTGGCCAAGGGGGGCACCTGTGATAATGGGGGGCGGCGCGGCTGTTCAGGGGCGCAAACGAAGCTGGGCTTCAGAGGCTAAACGGAGAAGCCCAACAGTAACACGGCGCCGATTAGAATCACCCCCTGTACTATGGCAATCAGTATCGCCTTCAGGAAGCTGGTGCCCAATACCAGCATATAGGCGATCGCGGCCAGGGGAATGGTGATCAACATGCCGTATTCCGCCGTCACCCCGGGAATTATGCCGCCGACAAAGCGCTGGATAATCACTGCCAGCAACAGTGCGAACAGACAGTGGAATACGCCGGTATTGCGTGCCCCCATCATTGCCGCGGCCATTTTTAGCGGCAGTACCAGTACGACCAGCAAAATGATCAACAGGATAAGAAATTCCATTTTCGGGCTCCGTGTCTGTTAAAAGTGTAACTATAGTCTTCAGCTGTGTGTATGCAGCGTTTGATTAAACGGTATATAGACGGCTGCCAGTCTCGCTGCAAAACCTCGCTATATCCGCGTAGTGGTTCGGCCAAGCCCCTTGGCAGCATAACGCACGGGATGTTCCTTTACTTTGTTGCTTAGGTGCGTGGTTGGATTTTGCTTTGGCAGAATGATTAGGCTTGAGCAAATGATATATTTTTTGTAATGTCCATCGATAGACATCACCGTTGTCATACGGTTGAACTATATGAATAGCTGCTGGTGTTTCTCTTGTATCAGCGGGTCATCTTTTATTGAGATGGGGAGTTAACTTTTGACAGGAATAGATGGAAATGGCCTTGAGTCTGAGGCTATTCGCCTTAAAGAGGCGAAAATATCCGAGTTTTTTCTACGCGATTCTGAGCGGGCATCCCGTTTTACTTTTCAGGCGGCAGGCCTCATCTTAGATCTTTCTAAGAATATGGTTGATGACTCTGTGATGGGTAAATTAATCGCCCTCGCAAAGTGCCGTAATATGTCACAACGGATAGAGGCACTGTTGTCTGGTGAACGAGTCAACAGTACCGAGCGGCGCGCAGCGGCGCACACGGCATTGCGCCTGGACCAACCTGCTGAATATGCCGCCCTAGCACGGACGATACAGGACCGCATATCAACTTATGTTGCGTGTATACATAGTGGTGCGGTTCGCGGCTTTTCGGGCAAGCCGTTTACACGGGTGATCAACATCGGTATCGGAGGATCAGACCTCGGCCCGAAAATGGTCTGTAGTGCATTGGATCACTGTGAGCATAAGCTTGAAACACGTTTTGTTTCCAATGTGGATGGCAGTGATATCGCCTCAGCGCTAGCGGATAGCGACCCAGAATCTACCCTGTTTGTTTTGGCATCTAAAACCTTTACGACCCAGGAAACCTTACGCAATGCGCAGACGGCGCGGTTATGGTTACAGGCTGCGGCAGATGGAGCTGATATCGCCAGCCATTTTGTTGCTGTAACCGCTGTTCCTGAGAGAGCAGAGGCATTTGGGGTCGCCGCAGATCAAATATTTCCGATGTGGGACTGGGTAGGGGGACGCTATTCCCTATGGTCGGCAATTGGGATCTCCATTGCGCTAGCTTTTGGGGGTGAGGTGTTTGCGGCACTGCGCAATGGCGCCGCGGAGATGGATCGGCATTTTGCGCAAGCTCCGCTTTCGGAAAACCTTCCCGTGCTTATGGGGCTGCTCGGCTGTTGGTACAGGAATTACCTGAAAGCGCAGACGCAGGCAATTATTCCATACGCGCATAATCTGCGACTATTGCCGGCTTACCTTCAACAATTGGAAATGGAGAGCAATGGGAAGAGCGTTACTAGGGATGGTGAGGCAGTGCCATATACCACGGCTCCGGTAATCTGGGGAGAATCTGGAACCAATGGGCAGCATTCTTTCCACCAGTTATTGCATCAGGGAACGGATCTTATCCCCGTGGATTTTATTCTTCCATTGAAAAATCCTGTGGCGCCTGACGGCCATCAGCCATTGTTGGTGGCGAATTGTCTTGCGCAGAGCCGCGCACTGATGATGGGTAAAAGCCTGGAACAGGCAAGGATCGAGTTCCTTAAGGATGGCTGCTCGGCGTCGGAAGCGCAATCTCTGGCTCCTGCGCGGGCAATGCCGGGAAATCGACCGAGCACACTATTGATGATGGAGGCGCTAACACCAGAGACATTAGGGGCGCTGATCGCTCTGTACGAGCACAAAGTTTACGTGCAGAGCGTTATTTGGGATATCAATGCTTTTGATCAATGGGGGGTAGAGCTGGGTAAGCAGCTTTGTGGTGATGTATTGCAAGCCATGTCTGGATTAGCGGAGATAAAGTTTGATGGATCGACTGATAACGCCATAGCCCGTTTTCGTTCTATGCATCCTAAATGTAAATGTTGATCACATCGAGTTTTTAATTCGGACTTAAAAATTTGTTCCACCACAAAGTGGGATAATCATAGGCCCCTAAAGCAACTCCCCCTGGTTTTTTCCGGAGGGAGTTTTCAGGGCAATCAGGCGCAGTCTGGACTGACTGTGGTTCTAAATTCTGCCTTGGTGTCGTTGCGTAGGGCCACTGCGGAGATGGCCAGAAAGATGGCAGCCACAGTTCCCAGAATAAAGTACGCGTTGGTGAAGCCGATTCGGTCATACATGATACCGGCAATCACAGAAAGGCCGCTGGCGGCTACCTGAGTGCTGAATTGAAATCCTACCAGGTAGAGTGTGGCGGACAGGCGTGAATCAAAGTTTCTCGCAATATATTTAAATATGGCTACAAGCATGATCGGTAATTCCGCTGCGTGCAGAAGTTTGATAATGGAAATTGAGATTGGATCCGAGGCGATGCCCGAGCCCAAAATACGTATGACCATAATGACCCCGGCCAGTAGCAATCCATTCTTGGCGCCAATACGATTGACGATAAGCGGTGCCAAAAACATGCCGCCGGCTTCCAGCAATACCTGTAGCGAATTCAGGTAGCCAAACATGGAAGTACCTTCGTCAACGTTGGAAAACAGTGAGGCAAAGTACACTGGAAACTGCTGGTCGTAGACAGAATAAACACAGGTTACGCCCATCACATAAGTAGCGAAGGCCCAAAAGGTGGGTAGCCTCAATAGGGAAAAAGCGTCATGGATCTGTACTTTCCGCTGGCTTTCCAGCTTCTCTTCGACGCTTTTCGGTGCCTGTACCAGTAGCACAGCGATACAAAAAATCACGGCGGAGGCACTGGCCATCCAGAAGTTGATGTCTGGATTTATGTTAATCAGGGAGCCGGCAAAGAAGGTGGCACTGGCCCAGCCCAGCGAGCCCCACATGCGCGCTTTGCCAAATTCAAATCCGGTAAGGCGGCTGCAACGATCGATGTAGGTTTCCAGAGCACCTACGCCGGAGGAAAATGCCAGTGCAAAATAAAAGGCGCCAAGGGTTACGCCCAGATAAAACTGTGATTTTAGTAGGGGAGCATAAATAAATATAAAGAAAGGTCCGGATGCGAGCAGAAAAAAACCGACGGTATACAGCAGGTTTTTTCTCAGTTGCAGTCTGTCCTGAAGGTAGCCGTAGAGTGGCATTACCGCTAGAGCGGCAATGGCGTTGATGCTGAAAATTACTCCAGTCTGTTCTCCGCTAAGACCCACGATGCGATTGAGCCAGATGGGAAATAGAGAAAAAGCAAAAGACCAAGTGAGGAAGAACGCAAACAGAGCGCCACTTAGAAGCCAATAGTTACGGGTTGAGGTTTTTATCATCGCTCGACTCTCACTTGTTATCGCTTTTATTGAAACCCGGTGGACCCCCTTACGATGAGATCGCCACCGATCTTGATTGTGTGGTTATTTTTGCGCTTGTTGCGCTTTCCTTTTTCTTTCTCTGCAGGGCCGTCTATGGCCAGTTCCGCCGCCAACTCACCCATTTGGAAATAGGGCAGTGATACTGTGGTCAGCTTGGGTACCAGATTTTCTGCAATCATTCGGTAGTTGTCGTAACCCACAATCGACAGCTCATCCGGAATCCGATAGCCCAGCTGAATGGCGTGCATGTATACCCGCATGGCCATTTTGTCGTTACCACAGAGTATCGCCGTTGGTGCTTTTGGCCCTTTCAGCAATTCTTTCAGCAGCGCTTCTAGTCCGGCAAACTCATCCTGTGAATCATCAAATACGCCTTCGGTAATGAGATTTGGGTCGACTTCTATGCCGTGTTTTTCCAGTGCCCGCAGGTGTCCTCGGACACGCAGTGAGGTAGCCGGCATATGTTCGAACAGAGTCAAGAATGCGATTCGCTTATGCCCCTGAGCCAGTAAGTGCTCGGTGGCATCGAAGCCGCCCTGCTCATCGTCTGGGATGATGCAGGGGTATCGACTGTCGGTATCGAAGCAGTTCAGCAGAATCAGCGGACAGCGCTCAAACGACTGCTTAATCTCCACCTTGCGGTGATACATGGTGGCGAAAATGATTGCCTGGGCTCGCTGTCGGCGAAAATCCTCGACCAGTTTCTGAAAGCTTTCTTGGCTACCTCCGGTCTCTCCGATTAACAACAATTTACCGCGCTTTTCACACACGCTCTGAATGCCGGCAACAATTTCAAATGCATCCGGCGTGGTTGTCAGATGGTCAGTGATCAGGCTCACTAGACCGGTTTCCTTTCCCCGCAAGGACTGAGCCGCGGCTGAGGGGTAGTACTCGAGGCGGTCCATGGCTTCCTGGACTTTTGCCCGGGTACGTTCACTGACGCCCTCGAAACCATTCAGAATTCTGGATACGGTTTTAACGGATACACCGGCCAGTTCTGCTACGTCTTTGATCGAGCTCATGGGTATTGAATGTCTACTGGTTGAATGACCCTGAACTATACCCGATTCGCACTTGCGTGATCTAAGCCCTTGCTACCTGTTGACAGATACTAAACTGCTATCCGTATAATGTCCAACGGTAGACATTTTTGGTGTTGTTTTCTCTTCTGTTGGAGAGGGAGGAATATCTCTAACTCACAGGTCTGCCAAAGACAGAGTGCGCCAAGGTGCAGAAAACACGCAACAAAGCGATATAGAAGCATGCAAATTATGGAACAAGACTTCGCAACTGCCGGAAGCGGCGCCCCTTCAGTATCCGAAGACTGTGCCCGGAAAGCGCTGCCTGAGCGGGTACCATCCCATTGGCGGCCCCGCCGACATTTTTCTCCCGCCCGCAACTGGATGAACGACCCCAATGGCATGGTGTATCTGGATGGCGTGTTCCACCTGTTTTTCCAGTACAACCCGGGCGGTTCGGTTTGGGGGGATATTCACTGGGGACATGCGGTATCCAGGGATTTGCTTCACTGGCAGGAGAAGCCGGTCGCCCTCGCTTCTGAACCCGATGGTTTGGGAATGATTTTTTCCGGCGGTGCGGTGGTGGATTGGGAGAACACCTCCGGTTTTCAGCGCGGGGAAAACCCCCCGGTTGTGGCCACATTTACTCACCATGACGGCAACGGAGTTCAGGTCCAGAGCTTGGCAATCAGTACTGATGGCGGTTGGCGTTGGGAGAAATATGCGGATAACCCGGTTATTCCTAACCCTGGAATAAAGGATTTCCGAGATCCCAAGGTGTTCTGGCATGCCTCCAGCAGGCGGTGGGTGATGGTATTGGCGGCTGGCGACCGCGTGCATTTCTACCGTTCACGGGATTTAAAGGAGTGGGAGTTCTTAGGAGACTTCGGTGAGAAGGCCGGCGATCACGGTGGGGTGTGGGAGTGTCCGGATTTGTTCCCTCTGAAAACGCCCGAGGGAGAGGAGCGTTGGTGCCTGCTGGTCAGTATCAACCCGGGTGGCCCAAACGGTGGCTCTGCTACGCAGTATTTTATCGGTGATTTCGATGGGGAGCGGTTTGTGCCGGAGCACCAAGAGGTCCGCTGGTTGGATTATGGAACTGATAATTATGCCGGTGTGACCTGGGACGGCCTGCAGGGGAGAGGTGACCGCCGCATCCTGGTGGGCTGGATGTCCAACTGGGACTACGCAAACAAGGTGCCTACGGAAATCTGGCGCGGTGCTATGACTTTGCCGCGGGAGTTGTACCTGTATCGGGATCAGGAGCGCTTGCTGCTGGGAAATCGGCCTGTTACCGAAGTTCAAGTCGCGCGCACTCTGCACAGTGAAGGCGTGCTCGAGAGAGGCAAGGTGGTGCAGCTGCCTGGAGGGAATGCGCTGGATCTCTCTATCAGCGTGGGTTCTGCGCCGGAGCTGGAATTGGAATTTCTTGCCGGCGATGGCGAGCGACTGCTGCTGACGCTGTCCCGCGAGCGCGGTGTGCTCTTGCTCGATCGCCGGGAGTCCGGCTGGGTGGAGGAGGGGCTGGGCCGTGAGATCCGCGCACCACTTGTGCACAGCTTGAATCGCGATAGCGAATTGCGTGTGGTAATTGATGGCAGTGCCATGGAAATTTTCGTTGATGGCGGTAAAACGGCTTTGACCGCGGTGTTTTTCTCCAGTGAGCCATTGTCGCGACTGGCTGTGCTTCGCGCTGCAGGGCTATCGCCCGCATACAGCCTGTACACCATCTGATATTGGGGGCAGCCTATGTGCGCGGCAAGAGTTGCGGTATTTGGTGAGGCGTTGATCGATCTGATTGAAACGCTCCCGGGGAGATTCGAGTTTTATGTGGGGGGATCACCTTTCAATGTCTGTCGGGGCTTCGCCCGGCAGGGGCTTGTTTGTGATTATCTGTCTCCCATTTCTTGCGATCGGATGGGCGAGCGGATTGCCGCAGTCGCCGCGGCGGAAGGTATCCACTGTGACCGGGTGCCGCGCTCGCGCCGACCTACTTCGCTGGCACTGGTGACCGTCGATAGTGATGGGCAACCCAGCTATAGCCTCTATCGTGAGGGCGTGGCGGATCTGGATATTGATAGTGCCAGACTGGCTGCGGCGGTACACCCCGAGTGTCAGTTGTTTCACACCGGCTCCCTGGCGCTGGTGCCATCCATGGAGACGCAGTTGCGGGTGCTTCTAAGTAACCTGCGATCGCGGGGAATATCAATCAGTATCGATGCCAATCTGCGTCCTGGTGTAGTACCAGATAACAAGGCTTACCTTGCTACCGTACGGGGTTTGATCGATTGCGCCGATGTGCTCAAAGTGAGCGACGAGGACCTCGAACTGCTCGGCATTGAACAACCGCTTGAATTTTGCCGAGATCTGGTGCGGCACGGCACAGTACAGCTAGTGGCTTTTACAGAAGGCGCTGGTGGCGCCACTCTGATCACCAGTGAGACCGAGGTTGCCCAGAGAGCCATGGCGCCTTCGTCTGTGGGGGATACTGTGGGCGCAGGCGATACATTTTTCTCTGCGCTGCTGGCTTTTCTGTTGCGTAAGGGTGGTTTTGCCCGAGGTTTAGCGGCGTTGTCTGCTGAGGAGCTGGAAGAGCTGTTGACTGTTGCGCAGTGGGCGGCGTCGATCAATGTCTCCCGCAAAGGCTGCAATCCGCCGACGCTGGCAGAGCTGGAGGCGGCTCTGCCGCAAGCACTGGCCTCTTAGACCGAGACGGGAATGGAGATGAGCGTGCGGAAGAGTTTTGTAACGTTCGTTGTTTGCCTGTGGGCCTGTTACTGTGTCTCCACCAGTGCACAGCTACAAGCGGATTACACCCAGGACTTTGAGCGTCTGGAAGCTGGCGCTTTGGCGCCGGCAAAGATTCACACACAGTTTTCCGCGCCGGATGCGGTGATCGGGGTGTCCGGCCAGGCTTGGCGCAGTGACGGTTTTTCCAGTTGGCTGGAAATACCGTGGCAGAGCGGCCCTGAATTGTCGGCCACTCTGTGGGTGGCCCTGGAAAGTTATCCTTCCGATCGAGAGGTGCCGGTGAACAACTTGTCCCCCTCTTCAATACTCAATCAATGGGAAGAGGGGGCCGGTTTTGATGTGTTTATCGATACCTACGGTCGCTGGGGAATCCGCGTACATACAGAAGAGGGAGAGATAACTCTGACCGCACCCGAGCGCTTCCCGCTGTATCGATGGGTGCAGCTGGGCGTATCCATCGATCGACATAGGGTTGCGCTTTATTTGGAGGGTGAGGTGGTGGTGGAAGCAGAACTGGCGGCTCCATTGCGCCCGGCGGATGCGCCATTGCAGATTGCCCGGAGTCCGCGGGAAGTTGATATGCTCAATTTCACCGTCAATCGCCTGAACGGTGCTTTCGACAGTCTACGCCTATACCAGCGCGGTCTCAGTTCCCGGGAAATGACGGCTGTCCGCGCACAGGTTGCGCGCGAGAAGTTTGACGCGCAGGCGTCGTTGGTGGTCCCTGCAAGCCGGTTTGCAGACGACCATTTACGCCCGCGTTTGCATGCCATGCCGCCGGCCAATTGGACCAATGAGCCTCACGGGTTTGTGCGGGTTGGGGAAATGTGGCACTTGTTCTACCAGCGCACGCCCAACGGCCCCTATAAAACCCAAATGCATTGGGGGCATATGGCGAGTAGAGATCTGCTGCACTGGCGAAATCTGGAAGACGCTCTTTGGCCTGAGTTACAGGCGGATGACTTTGGCTTTGATATGAAAGGAATCTGGTCTGGGGATGTCATCTATGACGGTGGTAAGGCCTTTGCTTTCTATACCAGTGTCAATCACTTCGATCGTCTTAAGCACAGTAATCCCGGAATCTCAGTAGCAGTAAGTGAAGACCCGGAATTGCGTTACTGGCGCAAGTTGGGGCCAATTATCAATAGCAAATATGTGCGGGATTTTCGCGATCCATATTTGTTCCGCGACGGTGATAGCTTGCACATGTTGATTGGCGCTGCTCTTGAGGACGGCGGTGGATTGGACCACTACGTATTGGAAGGAGAAGAAAAGATAGGGCCGTGGCGACACCTGCAAAAGTTTGTCAGCGTGCCCTATCACGAAATGGATATTGGCTCGCTGATATGGGAAATGCCGGTCTTCGAGCGGATTTCCGATGACGCCTACATCTTACTGGCCAACCCTATCGGCGGTGAAGTCACTAAATACGGTGAGCCGGCGACGCGCGCGGTGTACTGGATTGGTCAGTGGCGTGACGGCTTGTTTCACCCTCTTTACACAGAACCGAAACACTTGGATCTGTTGCCTGGTCACTTGGCACCTACGGTAGCGCGAGCGCCGGATGGTAGTTTGCGGGCGATAGGTATTATTGACGAACGGCGCAGCCCGCAGGCACAGGAAAATGCCGGTTGGGCGCACACTTTCAGTTTTCCGCGTCGCTGGCGGCTGCTGGGTGATGGACGGACCCTAGGGCAATCTCCGGCTCCGGAACTGACCGCTTTGAGAGGAGAAGCACTATTCACTTCTAAAACGCTCAGTATCACGCCTCAGGCACACAAGCTGTTACATCCCCAGGGGGCATATGAGTTGTTGATAGAAGCGCAGGGGGCACCCCCCCTGGCGTTGAAGCTGGATCTTCTCGCATCGGATGCCGGTGAGTACACGCGATTGGAGATTGACGGTGTAGAGGGGCGACTGGTGCTGGATAAAACACATGCATCCCTTAGCGGTGAGGACGAGGGACCGCTGCGTCTGGAGACAGCATATGACAGCTCGGCATTTGGCCCTCTGCGGCGCTTGCGGGTATTTGTGGATGGTTCGGTTATAGAGGTGTTTATCAACGATGCTGCAGCCTTTTCTTTTCGCAGCTACCCCAAAGACCCTATGGCCCGGCAGGTTCGCGTACAATCCCTGGGCAGGGATCAATCCGGACAGGTGCGCGTGAGCGCATGGCCGCTATTTTTGCCCAGTGTTATGGAAGTTGTCGGGACTCATTGACGAAATTGGTCGCTTTTTCTCGTTGACAAGGGCGATTAGATGACAGAATAATGTCCAGCGATGGACAATTTTTGCGAATTGATGTCTAACGATAGACATTTTGTGATGTTAAGCTGTGTGTCGGCAGTGAGTTCGCAGGAATAGGTCGATCGCAAAATGACACAAAAACCAGAAAAATAATGCACCTCAAGGAGGTACCGTGATGAAGAGAGAGTTTGGCCACCTAACTTTTCTGGCCGCGCCCCTGGCTTTGGCGATTAATGCCGCGGTGGCAGAAGAAGTTGGCAAAGCAGTCAATACTGATGATAAGCAATCAACAAGAGAGGCTTTAGAAGAGGTTATTGTCACGGGTGTGGCGCAGGAAACCCGTAAGTTTGATGCCACCTTCAATATCAACACTCTGGACCGATCTGATATACAGCAGCTGGCGCCCCACGGTACTGCGGAATTGCTGGGAAATATCCCAGGTTTTTTTGCTGAGGGTGGTACTGCCGGTGAGACTCATAACAATGTACTGGTGCGCGGGCTGCCTCAGGCGGGTGGTTACCGCTATGTCCCCAACCTAATCGATGGCCTGCCGGTTTACGAAGAGCCGGAAGCCCCCTTTATGAACAATGATGTGTTCATCAAAACCGACTTGATGACCACTAGTGTAGAAGCCGTAAAAGGCGGACCGGGCGCGGTACTCTATTCCAATGCTTTGGGTGCGGCGGTGAACTATGTGACCCGAACGGGAACACAAGACTTCGAAGGGGAGTACAAAGCGGAAGTTGGAGACTGGGGGCATGTGCGCAATGATTTCTACGTTGCTGGCCCAATAAATGACAACTTCACCTACGCTGTAGGCGGTTTTTATCGCACAGCTGATGGCCGGCGCGATCCGGGATTCACCGGAAATGAGGGCGGGCAGTTGCGTGGCAATATTTTGTTCACTAGTGATGATGCGCGCACCACACTCAAAGTGCAGGCCCATGTAATCGATGACAAGACTATTTATTACCAGAATATTCCATTTTCCGTGCCGAATAATCGTGCACCCGGAACCGAAAGTGACCCATTTGAAATTGATCCAGGCAGTGTAAATAGCCTCGGAGTTGATTTTGGCTCCGGTACTCAATTGTCTGACAATATCGCGGATTATACGTTGTTTGATAATAACGGTAATCCGCTGAATCTCGATATCCGCAATGGTATTAATCCAGAGTTCGATATATTCAGTCTGGATTTTTCGCACGACCTGGAAAATGGCCTGCGCTTCGAATCCCACTTTCGTTTTACTGACGGTAGTAACGGTTTCAACGCGCTATTCATTGATCCGCCCATGGAGACAGCTCGTGTAACTGGGGATCAATTCACCCGTATCCAGAGTTTGACCGGCGATTTGGGCGCAGCTTATGCAGGTGCCACCGAAGTCAAGGCCTACTATGCGGATACGGTAACCGGCACTGATTTATCCAGCGCCACAGAGGCTCCTGCTATCCTCTCACACAATATCCCCGTGTACGGCAAGGTGGATGCGACCAATTTCACAGGCGATGTTAGAGTGAGCAAGAGCTTTGAGATTGCCAGCTCAGATCACGAGTTGACACTGGGTATTTACGGTAGTGACTTCACCTATGATGTGTTTTCCGTATTTGCCAGCGCCTGGAGCGATATCGGAGAGAATGCCCGTATCGTAGATTTTTATGCGGTGGATGCTGCCGAACAACAAGTGGGGCCTGCCATTACGAGTGGTGGTATGGATCAACCTGCGATATTCGGCCTCGGTGCTGAAGCCACCATGAAAACCCAAGCATTTTATCTCCATGATCATATCGCACTGTTGGATGATCGCCTTAAACTGGATGTAGGGGTGCGCTGGCAGGAGTTGGATGTAGATCGGGTTACCACTAATTCATATGATCCTGGCAATACATCTAACGACTTCACTCCCGATGATGTTGTGGTGGGGTCAACGGAAGACACCTTAGCGGATAATTTCGTCAATGTGCCGGATGGCGTGCCCCAGAAAGCACAGGAAAATTACGATGCATATGGTTGGTCTGTGGGGGCTAACTACTTGTTGATAGAGAACGGCGGCTGGGGCGATGTATCGGTTTTTGGTACGGTGTCTGATTCCTTCCGCCTGCCGGGTTTTGAGGACTACATTTTTGGGGGGCCGGCTACAAACCCAAGCACCGGAGAAGTGGTCCGCGGTGATCTGGTGGAAGATATTCAGCAGGTAGAGGGGGGCTTCCGAATTTCCCAGGATGAACTTGATCTCGGAGTTTCCCTTTTCTATATCGACTTTAAGGCCAAGGAAAATTTGGGCGCTACTCTGGATGATTTGGGCGCGACTGGTTACGGGGGTATCCCTTGTAGCAGTGTACCGGCACCGGCGGATTGTCCCAAAATCCGCGATAGTTACCGCCAGAGTGTGACCAATATAGGCATTGAGCTGGAAGCGGACTACCAGCCGTCTGCGATACCGGGGTTGCGTCTTCAGGGTAGCCTTGTGTGGCAGGACCCGGAGCAATCACAGGATAATGCCATCCGCTCCGGTATCGTGGAAGTGGATACCGATAATGACGGTGTCAATGACCTGCGCGAATACGAGGTTTCCACCTCTGAGGGGCGTCGCCCACGCCGGCAGTCTGAAATTATGCTGAATTTCCGCCCGGCATATACCTTTAACGCTATTCCGCTTACGGTATATGGGCAGGTCCAGTACTTCAGCGAGCGCTTTGCCAGCGATGACAGTGTCAATGTCACTGTGTACCCGGAGTACACCCAGGTTAATCTCGGGCTGATGTACGCAGCTACCGAAAATATGGATATACAGCTGCATGTTAACAACGTAAATGATGCGGACTCCTTTACTGAGGGAACCAACATCACTAGTGAATCGGTATTTAGTGATGGCATCTATACGGGAGTTGCCCGTCCATTAATGGGGCGTTCGGTGAAAGCAAGTATCAGCTATCGCTTTTAATCACTGGGGCTTTTGAAATCTCCGCAGAGAGATTTCTGTAACTGCTCTTGCGAACGGCTAGGGTCGTGCGCAAGAGCAGCGCTTGATATCTGCAATTCCCGGTGTCCACAAAAATGCTGAGAAGTTTTTTAGGGAACCTCTGATTAATTCACTTCCTGACGGTGAAAAACTTATTGGAGCCAGATGAGAAGCCAGCCTATTGCCTGAGCGCCCCGGAACCTACCTTAGCGTTCGCGCGAATTAATCGGAGGTTCCTTAGGAGTACTTAATTTATACTTTTCAATTGCGGGCGTAGCCCGCTTGGTTGAATTGTATAAAGGCTGTGTGCAATCTATCGGCAGCGCTATTTTCACCGTGTCTGCGCAGTATTTCGATCACACACTCTGCGGTACAGAGGCCGCCATTGGGCTGGTTGCGTCGCAGGCGGTAGTTGGATGCGGTGTCTGTTGTCAGCGTCACCCGGGGCGCCGCTTTTAAATAGGGGCTGTGGTTGTAAATTTTTCTGGCTTCCTGCCAAGTGGCGTCGATCAATATCACCTGCGCGAAATCCTCCAGCTGTGTGCCTCTCGACTCTCCCCCGGGATACACCAGAACAGCCTTCCCGCATTCAATGGCCTTCACCAGGTCGACAGCTGGGCTGCGGCGCGCCCACACCAAACGTTCTACCATATTTCCGCAGTGCTGCAGGGCCAGTGCGCCGGTATTGGTTTTTCGCTCCAGCTCGCGTTGGTGGGTCAGCAGAGTAATTTTCATTCCTGGTTTGGGCTTGTACCTTTTTAAGCGCAGCGTTTTTAAGGTATTTTGATCAAATCGAGTGAGTGCTGCAGCCAGTTTAGGGGGCGGGCAATGGGGAAGCTATTTCAAAAGCGCACTAGTACTCGCCTGTACCCGATGGTTTCGAAATGGACACTCCATTATAGGTTCCTTAAACAAAAAACGGGCTTTCGCCCGTTTCAAAACTTCTCTTCCTGTGAGCGACTATTTGTTGTCGTAATCCCTGTTGTTGGCTTTCCGGTTGGTGCTTACCACTGCAGCGCGCCGCCAGTCTGGTATTCAATCACCCTGGTTTCAAAGAAGTTTTTCTCCTTGCGCAAGTCCATAATCTCGGACATCCAGGGGAAGGGGTTCTGGGCGCCCGGGAACTGTTCTTTCAGGCCCAGCTGGGTCAGGCGGCGGTTGGCGATAAAGTGGAGGTACTCCTCCATCATATTCGCATTCATGCCGAGGACGCCTCGCGGCATGGTGTCGCGGGCGTAGGCCACTTCCAGTTCCATGCCTTCGAGAATCATCTGAGTGACTTCTTGCTGGAATTCCGCTGTCCACAGATGCGGGTTTTCCAGTTTGATTTGATTGATCACGTCGATGCCGAAGTTCAGGTGCATGGACTCGTCGCGCAGGATGTATTGGAACTGCTCGGCGACACCGGTCATTTTGTTGCGGCGGCCCATGGACAGTATCTGGCTGAAGCCGCAGTAGAAGAAGATGCCTTCGGTGACCGCGTAGAAGGCCACCAGGTTGCGCAGCAGTTCCTGGTCGGTCTCTGGAGTGCCGGTCTTGAAGGTGGGGGAGCCGATGGACTGGGTGTGCTTGAGGCTCCAGGCGGCTTTCTTCGCCACGGAGGGCACTTCCCGGTACATGTTGAAGACTTCGCCCTCGTCCATACCCAGGGATTCCACGCAGTACTGATAGGCGTGGGTATGAATGGCCTCTTCGAACGCCTGGCGCAGCAGGTACTGGCGGCATTCCGGGTTGGTGATCAGGCGGTAAATGGCCAGTACCAGGTTGTTGGCGACCAGACTGTCGGCGGTGGAGAAGTAGCCCAGGGAGTATTTGACAATACGGCGCTCATCTTCGGTCAGGCCCTCTGGGTCCTTCCACATGGCGACGTCCTTGTTCATATTTACTTCCTGGGGCATCCAGTGGTTGGCACAGCCGTCCAGGTATTTTTGCCAGGCCCAGTCGTATTTGAAGGGGACCAGTTGGTTGAGGTCCGCGCGGCAATTGATAATGCGTTTTTCATCTACCTGTACGCGGGCGGCGCCCATCTCCAGTTCCTCCAGGCCCGGAGCCGGGTCTAATTCAGCCACCGCGGCCCGCGCCGCTTCGACCGCGGAGGAAGCGGCTTTATGGGCCGCGGGCGACGCCGGAGCACTGGCGGCTCCATAAGAGGGGCGCGCTTCGGTTACTTCTTGTTGCTGCAGCGTCTCCGGCGCCGGTCGCGGTTCGGTGGTTTTCGTTGTGGGTTGGGGCTGTGTGTCGAAGTCGTCCCAGCTCAGCATAATTGGCCCTTTGATTCGTATCTGGTGGTTGAAACTACTTGTCATGCCGGGGAGTGGCACTTCGCCAAGCCGGGCTTGGCGCACCGGCAGGTCGCTGCCGACACCCGGTCCGATTTTTGTTTGATCCCGCCTTCCCCCGGAAGGGCGGGTGGACCGGGGCCGGTGCGAGTGGTCTTGACCGCAGGTGCGGTTACTGCGCTCTCCCCCGAGAGTTCTTATTTGGCCATCCTATGGCCGGTCCGCAATTGCTCCGGATGGCGCTCCGGCGCCTATTGCGATAAGTCATACCCCGCCCCGCTGGCGTCGCGGGGACAGGGCGCGCGCTTTACTGGCAGGCCTCGCAATCCGGATCGTCCAGGGAGCAGGCTTTGGGGACTGCCGCGGGAACCGGTTCCGGTTGGGCTTCGCTCATGGCCGCCGCGCCGCCGCTAGTGGCACCGCCAGCGCTGACCGCGTTCAGAGTGCCGGTGTTCACGGTGGATTTTTCCGTGCTGGTGGCGGCCAGTGCGCGCAAGTAGTAGGTGGTCTTGAGTCCGCGGTACCAGGCCATGCGGTAGGTCAGGTCCAGTTTGCGGCCATCGGCGCCAGCGATATACAGGTTCAGAGACTGCGCCTGGTCGATCCACTTCTGGCGGCGGCTGGCGGCGTCCACTATCCAGCGCGGCTCCACTTCAAAGGCGGTGCGATATTTTGCCTTCAGGTCTTCCGGAACCCGGTCGATCTTTTGCACCGAGCCCTCGTAGTATTTGAGGTCGTTGACCATGACCTTGTCCCACAGGCCGCGGTCTTTCAGGTCGTGCACCAGATAGGGGTTGACCACGGTGAATTCGCCGGACAGGTTCGATTTCACGTACAGGTTTTGATACGTGGGCTCAATGGATTGGGAGACGCCAGTGATATTGGCGATGGTTGCCGTGGGGGCGATAGCCATCACGTTGGAGTTGCGCATCCCCTGTTTTTTCACTTTTTCGCGCAGGCTGTCCCAGTCCAGGGTGGCGCTGGTGTCCTGTTCGATAAACTGTTCGCCGCGCTGCTTGGCCAGTATTTGGATGGAGTCCAGCGGCAGTATGCCCTTGCTCCACAGGGAACCCTCGTAGCTTTGGTACTTGCCGCGCTCTGCCGCCAGGTCGCTGGAGGCGGAGATAGCTTCAAAGCTGATGGCTTCCATGGTGGTGTCTGCGAATTCCACGGCCGCTTCGCTGGCGTAGGCGATGCCCGCTTTGTAGAGGGCGTCCTGGAATCCCATCAGGCCCAGACCCACCGGGCGGTGGCGCATGTTGGAATTGCGCGCCGTCTCCACCGAGTAGTAGTTGATGTCGATAACGTTATCCAGCATGCGCACAGCGGTTTTGACAGTGCGGGCCAGTTTTTCCCGGTCCAGTTTGCCGGCGTCGTCAATATGTTGAGCGAGGTTGACCGAGCCCAGGTTGCACACGGCGATCTCTTCGCCGGCCTTGGTGTTCAGGGTAATTTCGGTGCACAGGTTGGAACTGTGCACGACACCGGCGTGCTGTTGCGGGCTGCGCAGGTTGCAGCTGTCCTTGAAGGTGATCCAGGGGTGGCCGGTTTCGAACAGCATGCCCAGCATCTTGCGCCACAGGTCCACGGCGCGGACTTTTTTGTGCAGTTTCAGCTTGCCTTCCGCAGCCAGGCGCTCGTAGTAGTCGTAGCGTTCCTCGAAGGCCTTGCCGTAGAGGTCGTGCAGGTCTGGGCAGTCGGCGGGAGAGAAGAGGGTCCACTCCTTGTCTTCGAAGACGCGCTTCATAAACAGGTCCGGCACCCAGTTGGCGGTGTTCATGTCGTGGGTGCGGCGGCGGTCGTCGCCGGTGTTTTTGCGCAGTTCAAGGAACTCCTCGATATCCAGGTGCCAGGTTTCCAGGTAGGCGCAGACGGCCCCCTTGCGCTTGCCGCCCTGGTTGACCGCAACGGCGGTGTCGTTGGCGACTTTCAGGAAAGGCACCACACCCTGGGATTTGCCGTTGGTGCCTTTGATGTAGGAGCCGAGACTGCGCACCGGGGTCCAGTCGTTGCCGAGGCCGCCGGCCCACTTGGAGAGCATGGCGTTGTCCTGTATGGCGCCGTAGATGCCGAAGAGGTCGTCCGGTACCGTGGTTAGATAACAGGAAGACAGCTGTGGCCGCAGGGTACCCGCATTGAACAGGGTCGGTGTGGAGCTCATGTAGTCGAACGAGGAGAGCAAATTGTAGAACTCGATCGCCCGTGCGTTCTTGTCGTCCTCGTTGATGGCGAGTCCCATGGCTACGCGCATAAAGAAGATCTGCGGCAGCTCAAAACGGGTGTCGTCACTGTGCAGGAAATAGCGGTCGTAGAGGGTTTGCAGGCCCAGATAGGTGAACTGGTGGTCGCGTTCACCCTTGATGGCCGCGCCCAGTTTTTCCAGGTCGAAAGTGGCCAGTTTGGGGTCCAACAGTTCCAGCTCGATGCCTTTTTGCACATAGGCGGGCAGGGTGGCCGCGTAGAGATCCTGCATCTCGCGGGCAGTGGCGGTATCGGCCACGCCCAGGAAGCGCAGGGCCTCAGAGCGCAATTTGTCCAGCAGCAAGCTGGCGGTGGCGTAGGTGTAATTGGGTTCCTGCTCTACCAGGGTGCGGGCGGTGATGACCAGGGCGGTGTTGATGTCCTCCTCGGACACGCCGTCATAGAGGTTTTTCAACGCCTCGTCGAGGATAGCTTCTCCGTCCACGTCTTTCAGGCCCTCGCAGGCCTCCCGGACAATGGTGCGGAGGCGCTCCATATCCAGTGGCACTAGGCTGCCGTCTTCCCGCTTCACGCGGATGTCCGGGTGGGTGTCGGCGGACTGAGCGGCCTCTTGCTGCTTTTCCCGTTCGGCGCGCAGACGCGCGTGCTCTTCGCGGTAGAGCACATAGTCGCGGGCCACCTTGTGCTCGCCTGCACGCATCAGGGCCAGTTCCACCTGATCCTGAATCTCCTCGATATGGATGGTGCCTCCCGAAGGCATGCGGCGCTTAAATGTGGCGGTGATTTGTGAAACCAGTTCCTCCACCCGCTCATGAATGCGGCGGGAGGCGGCGGCAGTGCCGCCTTCCACGGCCAGGAATGCTTTGGTGACCGCGACGGAGATTTTGCTGTCGTCGTAGGGCACTACGGTGCCGTTGCGTTTGATGACGCGGATCTGTCCCGGCGCAGTGGCGGCGAGGCTGGTGCTTTCGCTGGCTTGATCCCTGGTAGTGTCTGTATTTGTAGGCACGGATTGAGAGCGCCCTGACTCTGTGTGCATGTAGATCTCCACAAGAACTTGTATGTCGTTTTCCGCTGTTGCCCGTGGGCAGTTTCCCCTCTAACCAGTGGGTCCGTAGAGAAGAGTATGGTGTGGAACGGGTCCGTCGTTTCCCTGTTCCCGCGGGGCGGGATGGGAGCAGGCCGCTTCGCCGCCGGCCCCCCTTGTGGGTGCCGGCCCTTGCCTGCGGCGGGGAGTCCATTCCGCCTGCTATTTATGAATTCGCTTTGAAAAACCTGTCCGTATGATGGCGCCACCGCGGCTGCCGGCTAGGGTTTTGCTGTTGTCTTACCCCAATATATTGGGGTGGTCCTTAGGTTGCGCTACAAGATAATGCGGTAGCAGGCCTAATTCAAGGCGAATAACTCCGTGGTTTTCTGTGGATAATTTGTGGGTAGGCGGGGGAAGGTCAGTGGCCACTTCCATGCCAGTGCCCGCCGTTGCTGGGGGTGGTGAATGAGTGTGCAGAGCTTTTTAATCCAAGGGGGATTTTAAGAATTTTTTTTAATAGCAAACGGCCCCTAAATTAACCCCGGCAATAACTATTTCGGTTTGTCTAGTCTTTGAGCAAAGTGGTACTAAGATGGCCGGTTTTTTCGAATGGGGTAGACAGGCCGGGCGACAGGGCTTCCGCTGGCGCAAAGTGATGAACACGATTTTTGATGTGGTCACATCGGCCTCGTGTTCACCATCCTGCGCACCGGGCTTACTCGCTGTTTTCCTGAAGGAATTCCATCAGCGCTTTCTGCGCGTGTAGCCGGTTTTCCGCTTCATCCCAGACGACGGAGATAGTTTCATCCTCCAGTAGTTCGCCACTCACCTCTTCACCGCGGTGGGCGGGGAGGCAGTGCATAAACACAGCATCGCTGTTGGCGTGGCTCATCAGTTCGTGGTCGACCAGGAATCCCTGGAAGGCACGCTCCCGCTCTTTCTGTTCCGTCTCCTGGCCCATGGAGGCCCAGACATCGGTGGCGACCCAGTCGGCACCGCGAACGGCCTCTGCTGGTTTGCGCATTATGCGGACTCGGTCTCCCGCGGCGGCGACGATGGACTCCTCCGGCTCGTAGCCCTCCGGACAGGCGATGCGCAGTTCGAAATCGCACTGGCGCGCGGCGTTGATATAGGAGTGGCACATATTGTTGCCATCGCCGACCCAGGCGACCACTTTGCCCGCCGGGCTGCCGCGGTGTTCGACGTAGGTCTGGATATCGGCGAGCAGCTGACAGGGGTGGTAGCTGTCGGATAGGGCGTTGATGACCGGTACGCGAGAGTACTCGGCGAAGCGCTCGAGTACGTTGTGGCCGAAGGTGCGGATCATCACCATGTCCACCATGCGCGAGATTACCCGTGCGCTGTCTTCGATAGGTTCACCTCGGCCCAGTTGGGTGTCGCGCGGTGAAAGGAAGAGGGCGCTGCCGCCCATCTGTGTCATGCCCGCTTCAAAGGACACCCGGGTGCGGGTGGACGACTTCTCGAAAATCATGCCCAGCACCTTGTCGCGGAAAGGGGTGGTGGCGATGCCCTGGGCGCGCAGTGCCTTTAGTTCGATGGCGCGTTCTATCACGCTGTTGAGTTCGTCTTTGGACAGGTCCAGCAGGGTCAGGAAATGTCTG
This sequence comes from Microbulbifer thermotolerans, assembly GCF_001617625.1. Classification (NCBI taxonomy): domain Bacteria; kingdom Pseudomonadati; phylum Pseudomonadota; class Gammaproteobacteria; order Cellvibrionales; family Microbulbiferaceae; genus Microbulbifer; species Microbulbifer thermotolerans. The sequence continues at coordinate 1,338,582 of NZ_CP014864.1, forward strand.
ATGGCCATGCGTTGTTCCCCTTTGTATCAATCAGGCCGCACTGCGGGTGAATCGTTGAATCAGTGTGCTGACAGTTTCCGCGATCCGGGCGCACTCGTCGTCGGTCAGGGTCAGCGGTGGCAGCAGGCGCACCACATTGCCGGCGGTGACATTGATCAGTATTCCCTCGGCGCGGGCCATTTCCACGATCTCGCCGCAGGGCCGGTCCAGCGCCACGCCGACCAGCAGGCCGAGGCCACGGATATCCACGACTGCGTCACAGCCGGCCAGTTGCTGGCGCAGCTGCTGCAACAGCCGGGCGCCGAGTTTTTCCGCGCGCTCTATCAGCCACTGGTTTTCCAGTGTGTCCAGCACCGCCAGGGCGGCGCGGCACGCGAGCGGATTACCGCCAAAGGTGGAGCCGTGGCTACCAGCGGTAAAGAGGCGCGCCGCCTTGCCGCGGGCGAGGCAGGCGCCGATGGGTACGCCGTTGCCCAGTCCCTTCGCGGTGGTGACCACGTCCGGCAGTATATCGTTGTGCTGGTAGGCGAACAGCTTCCCACTGCGGCCGTTTCCGGTCTGGATTTCATCGAGCATCAGCAGCCAGTCGTGTTTGTCGCAGAGGTTGCGCAACCGGTTCAAATAGTCGTGTGCCGGCACGCGGATGCCGCCCTCTCCCTGTACCGGCTCCACCAGTACCGCGACAATGTCGGGGTGCTCGGCCGCCAGTTGGTTGATTGCATCTGGGTCGTCGAAGGGGGCGCGCAAAAAACCTTCCGGCAGCGGCGCGAAGCCCTGCTGTACCTTTTCGTTGCCGGTGGCGGTCAGAGTGGCCAGGGTGCGGCCGTGGAAGGCGCCTTCCATTACAACAATTTTCGGCACCGCGTAGCCACGTTCGTTGCCCAAGCGGCGGGCCAGCTTGATTGCCGCCTCGTTGGCCTCGGCACCGGAATTGGAGAAGAACACATTGTCCATGCCGGACAAGTACACCAGCCGGTCCGCCAGCTGTTCCTGGGCGGGAATATTGTATAGGTTGGAGACGTGCAACAGGGTGCGCGCCTGGTCGTGCAGGGCCTCGGTCACCGCGGGGTGACAGTGGCCCAGGCCGCAGACGGCGATACCGGCGATAGCATCCAGGTATCGCTGGCCGGCGTCATCCCACACGTAGTTACCTTCTCCCCGGACCAGAGTCAGGGTTCTATCGCCGTAGTTTTGCATCAGTGCGGGAGTGGCCACCTGTTATCTCCTCTGTGTCAGTGGGCCGAAAAAGGGAGCCGCAGAAAATTCGGTGCGGGCGGTTCTGGGCCGCAGTTTCCCCGGGAAGCGGGCAATACTAACATACACATTGTGCCGCGCTAGTTATAGGCGCGTGGAAATGGGCTTCTCGCGGCGGCGCACTGGGGTACAATGCCGGCCAGCGCGCTGCCGCCCGGCGCCCGGAATTAACCAATACTTTCACTATCTGAGGTTAGTCATCCCTATGGATACACTGGAGAATATCAAGCAGCAGATCGCCGACAATGCCATTCTGCTCTATATGAAAGGCAGCCCCAACGCACCCCAGTGCGGTTTTTCCATGCGAGCTTCTCAGGCGTTGATGGCCTGTGGCAAGCGCTTTGCTTATGTGGATGTATTGGCCAATCCGGATATCCGCGCTGAGTTGCCCAAGTACGCCAACTGGCCCACCTTCCCGCAATTGTGGGTGAAAGGGGAGTTGATCGGTGGCTGTGACATTATTGTGGAGATGTATGAAAGTGGTGAGTTGAAGAAGCTAATCGACGAGGCCGCTGCCGAAGGGGAGGCAGGAGAGTAAAGTCGGCTTTTCTCTGAAGTAAAAAAACCGCGGTAATTACCGCGGTTTTTTTCTGTCTGACGTAGCGAAAATGTATTTGGGCGACATCTGGTTCATATGGGCAGGTGCCGCCGATCTCACAACTGTTATTCCGAAGCTTTTTCCATTTGCGATTGCAGGTAGTTCTGGAGGCCGACTTTATCGATCAGTTCCAGCTGGGTTTCCAGCCAGTCCACATGCTCCTCTTCGGATTCGAGAATTTTTTCCAGCAGCTCCCGGCTGCCGTAATCGCGCACTGACTCACAGTAGGCGATGGCATCGCGCAGGTCGGGAATAGCCTTTTCCTCGAGCTTCAGGTCGCACTTGAGCATTTCCTCGGTATCTTCACCGATCAACAGTTTGCCAAGGTGCTGCAGGTTGGGAATTCCCTCGAGAAATAAGATGCGCTCGATCAGCCAGTCGGCGTGCTTCATTTCATCGATGGATTCGTGGTATTCCTGTTTCCCGAGTGCTTTCAGGCCCCAGTTGTCGTACATGCGGGCGTGCAGGAAATACTGGTTGATGGCTACCAGTTCATTGCCCAGTACTTTATTCAGGTGTTCGATAACTTTGGGGTCGCCTTTCATTGCTTATGCTCCTGAGGCCCTGCAGTCGGGAAACGTGTCTGCAGAGAAATTTAGTTGTTAATAGCTTGTTCGCCGCTGATGTTTTCCCTGAGGTTTATTGTAGGGTCACAGCCGCAATGCGCGATGAGTTTGCGTTGCGGTTACTGGCAAGTCAAGAGCGCGGGCCGGTTGCACAAAGTGGGGAAAATACAGTCTGTAACGCGAATATGGCCGTAAAACCAAACGAAAATGATTCTATTCCGCGAGAGGGATTCCGGTTTTCACTGGGGGTTTGGGTCATGGTGCAGGTTTGCCGGCAGTCTGGACTTTGTCATTTCCGTGAATGGCGCGGTATTTATCGCCTTTTATCAGTGCCATAGATATTGCTGAATTATCCGGCTTTCCCTTTCGCCAACTTCTGTTGAATGGTATCGATTTTCTCTTCGGCGATTGCCTGGTCCGAGGGGCTTTTTAAGAATATTCGGCAATCCTCTTCCAGTCGCTGCAGATAACTGCACAGTGCCTTTGTGTCATTGTCGCGGGCGCAGACATCGGCGAGCTGCGACAAGGCTTTGAGCAGCTGGCGTATAACCATGCTATTTCCGCGGCTGTATTCGCAGATTTCTTCCAGGGCGGCGTCGAGTAGCTGGGAAAATTCCAGCTTGCGGGTGATCAGCCGCAGCTTGCCTTTATCATCGCAGAAGCAGTTTGGTGGCTGCGGTCGCTGTAGTACTGTGCCCAGTCCTTCAATCAGCCGATCGATACAGGTATAGGTGGTATAGGGGTCATTGACACCCGGTGACAGGGCGCGCACCGCAATCTGCGATAGTTGGCGGACCGAGAATACGATGTCTTGTTCCGCGGTGGGCAGGGGGCCTATTCTCAATGCGGACTGTGTTTTTGCGATCAATGTAGTGCAGTCCCGCGGGGCCTGGTATATGCGTCCGATACTGCTCCAATGATGCAGAAAACTGCCGGCGTGGCAGGTGATCTGCAGGCAGCAGTCATGTTCCTGTGCCAGCGCAATTAATTTCTGTCGGTCCACCAATTGCACATAGCCTCCGCGGGCGGTGGGAACTTCCACCCAGCTGCTGCCGAGATCCAGACGTCCGGTGTCAAATTTCTCTCCGTTCGTATATTCGTGTGAAAGCGGGTATTCACGCTCTATGGCTAGGTGAAATTCGCGGTTGATATGGTGGGTAATATTGTCTACTTGAATGGATTGGGCGACGTTGTGAATGAAGTAGATCAGAACGCCGATGCTGATCAGGGCCATTAGTAGGGCTGCCTGTACTGCCAGATCGTACTTGCTGGTGTGTTCTCCCAAAGTGTCCATGCTGCGCATAATCATCAGGGCGTAGACAAAGGTGGCGAGGAATATTCCCAGGCTCGCTTGGGTGCGGCGGTCGCGAATAAAGTTGCGTACCAGGCTGGGGCCAAACTGGTTGGAGGCCAGTGTCAAGGCGACCACGGTGATGGAGAACACTGTGCCGGCGACGGTGATGGTGGAGCTGGCAATAGTAGAGAGCAGAGCGCGTGCGCTGTCCGGGTCCCGCAGGCGCAACCAAGTGAGGCCGGTCATACCTGCCGGGTCTATCCAGTCGTCCAGCAGGAGCAGAATATGAGCGATTGCCATGGCCGATAAGATCATCAGCAACGGCAGGCTCCAAAAGCTGGAGCGGAGCTTTTCGCTCAGATGCACAAGGCTTTGAATCACGGCTTCACCCGAGTGCGGCGACAGAGGTGAAATCAGCTTAGTTCAGCCGTCTTGAGAGTGGGGGTGGGGCTAGCTGGCGGAGTAAAAGAGTCGGCTGTTACCTGCGGTCATCATGCCGCCCGCCATGGTTTCATCGATGATTTCCCGCGCCAGTTGGGCACAGCGACCGCACTGGGAGGAGACGCCCAGGTGGCGGCGCAGGGCCTTTACCGAGGTGGAGCCGTCATAGACCGCTTCCTTGATCTGACGGTCGGTAATGCCTTTACAGATACAAACGTACATTATCGCTGAAACCTGGCGCTAACTTGATCAACTATCTCACAGTGCGAGGATCGTATTGCAAGTGAGAATGAGTGTCAATAATATTCCTGGCACTCAATTATGAGTCTAGACGGATTTTTCGCGACCGGAAGGGCAGTATTGACTCGGCCTCCCGCAGAAGTCAGTGGAGGGCGCCACTATCAAAGTTATATAAAAATTTAATGGGACTGATAGGTGCGCCTGTGTATCATAGCGGCCCACTATCAATCCTTAGTCAATTTATAGTGGTTGTATATAAATTGATCGTTTTATCCTTCGTAACCAACCCATCATTAGATTGAGGAGGTTCTCATGGCAGTACTGGTAGGCAAGCCTGCTCCGGACTTTACCGCTGCGGCGGTACTGGGCAACGGCGAAATCGTCGAGTCCTTTAACCTGAAAGAAGCTATCAAGGGCAAAAAGGCGGTAGTTTTCTTCTATCCGCTGGACTTCACCTTCGTATGCCCGTCCGAGCTGATCGCGTTTGACCACCGTTTCGCAGAGTTTGAAAAGCGCGGTGTGGAAGTGATCGGTGTGTCCATCGACTCTCAGTTTTCCCACAACGCCTGGCGCAATACCCCGGTCAACGAAGGTGGTATCGGCCCGGTCAAGTACACTCTGGTTGCCGACGTGAAGCACGAAATTTGCCAGGCGTACGATGTTGAGTCTGAAGGCGGCGTAGCCTTCCGCGGCTCCTTCCTGATCGATGAAGAGGGCGTGGTACGTCACCAAGTGGTGAACGATCTGCCTCTGGGCCGCAATGTCGACGAAATGCTGCGCATGGTTGACGCGCTGGCTTTCCACCAGGAGCATGGCGAAGTATGTCCGGCTGGCTGGCAGCAGGGCGACAAGGGTATGAATGCTTCTCCGGAAGGCGTTGCCTCCTACCTGAGCGAGAACGCCGACAAGCTGTAAGCTGTCGCAGCACTGGGGCGCAGAGCGCCCCTTCGAAAAAACCGCCGCGAGGCGGTTTTTTTGTATCTTTCAGAGGCTTTTTTGGGGGACTCGTGCACCAATGTCGGTTTGCCATTACAATGCGGCGCCTCATGCGGACCCCCAAACCAGAAGAGAACTCCCCTGTTGGCTGCTAGTCTTATTAACAAGTTGAGCATTGCCGCGGTGGCGTGAAGTACGGCATGAGACCTGCGTCCTTATCCACCCTTTTCTCTTGTCGGTGCCTGCGCGGTATCGCGGCATTGCTGTTCTGCGGCCTGTGGTTGACGGCGCAGGCGGATGAGATTGATATCGACGCCAGTGCCAAAGAGTTCGACCGTTATTTCCGCATGTTGATGCGGGAAAAGGATATTCCCGGTGGCGCCTATGTGATCGTCGACGGTGATCGGGTAGTCGCGTTGAGCACCTATGGCGTACGCATCAAGGGCAAAAGCGACAAGGTAGACCGCAACACCGTGTTCCGCTTGGCATCTGTATCCAAGACATTTGCCGGTAGTATGGCCGCGGTACTGGAACACGAGAAGAAGTTTGGTTGGACGGACAGGGTGGTGCGCTATGTGCCCGAGCTCAGCTTCAAAACCCCTTCACTTTCCCGGCAGCTGCAAGTGCAGCACCTGCTCAGTCACTCTTCCGGCCTGACCCCCAACGCCTACGACAATTACCTGGAAGACAATAAACCTCTTAGCAAGATATTGCCCAAATTCGCCAATATTGATCCGCGCTGTACTCCGGGTAAGTGTTATGGCTATCAGAATGTGCTGTTCAGTCTGATTCAGGATGTGATCTACAAGGCCACGGGGGTTCCCTATGAGCGCCAGCTGAAGGAGCGGTTCTTTATTCCTCTGAAGATGGAAGATGCCTCGGTTGGCTGGGAGAGTTTTATGGCGGCGGATAACCGAGCCGCCCCCCATGTGCAGACCGGGCGCGGCTGGCGTCCCGTCAAGGTGGAAAAGGAATACTACCTGGCGGCACCGGCAGCGGGGGTCAACGCCAGTATTTCGGATATGGCACAGTGGTTGAAGGCACAGATGGGCTATTACCCCAAGGTGCTGTCTCCCGAGGTTATCGAAGATATCACCACCGAGCGGGTTGAGACCCAGCGCCATATGCGCCACCGTATCTGGCGCGACTATCTTTCCCACGCCGGATACGGCCTCGGTTGGCGCCTGTATACGATCGGTAACGATCGCATTATCTATCACGGCGGCTGGGTAGCCGGTTTTCGCGCCGCGGTCGCCTATTCGGAGAAACAGAAAATTGGCATCGCCATACTGATGAATGCGGAATCTCGCATTATCGCCGATCTGACCGCCAATTTTGTTATCGACATCACCGGCAACGGCACTCTCTCCACGGCGATGGCCAACAAGTAAAATCCTGCCGCTCTGCGCTTTGAGTGCCCCCTGTTTCTGTACAATGGAAAAGACATGTGGGGATGTTAGCCTTGAAACCCCACTTCCGGCCCCTATATCTGCCCCCTGTTCCGATTGATGTGTACGGGGAGACCAATTCATGACCGTTGAGGCCCACAAAGAGAGCCACGGTTTCCAGACGGAAGCCAAACAACTGCTGCATCTGATGATCCACTCGCTCTACTCCAACAAGGAGATCTTCCTGCGCGAGCTGGTATCCAATGCCTCCGACGCCGCCGACAAATTGCGCTTTGAGGCCCTTTCCAAGCCGGAATTGCTCGCGGATGACCCCGATCTGCGTATCCGTATCGAATTCGACAAAGACGAGGGCACGTTGAGCATCACCGACAACGGCATTGGTATGAGCCGGGAAGAGGTGGTCGAGAATCTCGGTACCATTGCCCGTTCTGGCACTGCGGCGTTTATGCAGCAGCTGACCGGTGATCAGAAAAAAGATGCGCACCTGATCGGCCAGTTCGGGGTCGGTTTCTACTCCGCCTTTATCGTTGCCGATAAAGTAGAGGTCTTCACCCGCCGCGCGGGTCTGGGCGCCGAGCAGGGAGTGCACTGGGAATGTCACGGTGAAGCCGAGTACACAGTGGAAACGGTTGAGTGGCCCAATCGCGGCACCCGAGTTGTCTTACACCTGAAGGATGATGCCAAGGAGTTTGCCGACGGCTGGCGCCTGCGCTCGATTATCAAAAAATACTCCGACCATATCGCCATTCCAGTGGAAATGCCGAAGGAGAGCACCGGGGAAGGCGATGACAAGGCGGAGCAAACGCCGGAGTTCGAGGCGGTCAACGCCGCCCAGGCTTTGTGGACCCGTCCCAGAAGTGAGATCAAGTCCGAGGAGTACAAAGAATTTTACAAGCATGTTACTCATGACTTTGACGATCCGCTGACCTGGAGTCACAACCGTGTCGAAGGCAAGTTGGATTACACCAGCCTGCTGTATATTCCCGGCCGGGCCCCGTTTGATCTTTACCAGCGCGAGGCTGCACGCGGGCTGAAACTGTATGTGCAGCGAACTTTCATCATGGATGATGCAGAGCAGTTCCTGCCGCTGTATCTGCGCTTTGTGAAGGGCGTGCTGGATTCCAACGATTTGCCGCTGAACGTCTCCCGCGAGATTTTGCAAAAAGACCGCAACACTGAAGCAATCAAGAGCGCCCTGACCAAGCGGGTGCTGGATATGCTCGACAAGCTGGCGAAAAAGGACGTGGATCAGTACCAGAAGTTCTGGGATCTGTTTGGCAATGTGATGAAAGAAGGTCCAGCGGAGGACTATGCCAACCGGGATAAGATTGCCAAGCTGTTGCGTTTCTCCACCACTCACACCGACGAGCCGGTGCAGAATCAATCCCTCGAGGATTATGTCGGTCGTATGAAAGATGGGCAGAAGTACATCTACTACGTCTGCGCCGATAACTTTGCCACCGCGAAGTCCAGCCCCTACCTGGAAGTGTTCCGCAAGAAGGGCATAGAGGTGTTACTGCTCACGGATCATGTGGACGAGTGGTTTGTCGGTCATATGCACGAATTCGACGGCAAGCCTTTTCAGGATGTGGCCAAGGGCGCTCTGGATCTGGGGGATGCGGAAACCGAGGAGGACAAGGCCGAGCGCGAGAAGCTGGAGAAAGAGGCCGGCGCCCTGGTGGAGCGGGTCAAGGCGGTGCTGGAAGGCCGTGTAGAGGAAGTCCGCGCCACCACCCGACTGGTGGACTCACCGGCCTGTCTTGTGGTCAGCGAACAGGATATGGGGCCGCAGATGCGCCGCATTCTCGAGCAGGCTGGCCAGAAACTGCCGGAAGCTAAACCCATCTTTGAGCTGAACCCCAATCACCCACTGGTACAACGCCTGGATCGGGAGCAGGACGAAGATCGTTTTGCGGATCTGACCAATATCCTGATGGATCAGGCCAGCCTTGCTGCCGGCAATCAGCTGAGTGATCCGGCGGACTATGTACGCCGGTTGAATGCCTTGTTGCTGGAACTGAATCGCTGAGGCGCTCTCCGGGTCGCATCGCAAGGTCCGCCCGGCGGCGACAAGGCTGCCGGGCGTCTTTGCCGGTGCGCACGGAATCGCTTAATATTTATCCAATGTGACCCGATTCCATATTTTTTTCCCACCATCGTTGGGCTGCCACTGTACGCCCTCTATAATCCGCAAAACTTCAAAAAAGCTGTATCGGATATGACGACACACTTGGAAACATCCAAACCCCTCTCTATCGCGGTATTGGGTGGCGGCAGCTTCGGCACTGCAATCGCCAATATTGTCGCGGGCAATAACTACGACACCCGCCAGTGGATGCGCGATCCGGAGCGCGCGGAGGAATGCCGCAGGCTGCGGGAGAACCGCTACTATCTGCCCGGAGTGTCCCTGCATCCTGAGCTGACGGTTACCAGTGATTTGCAAAAGGCTGTCGGCGGCTGCCAAATTGTCTTCGTGGCCATTCCCTCCAAATCCTTCCGCGAAGTGGTGCAGCGGGTGGCCCCCTTGTTGGCGCCCGGTACCATGCTGATATCCACCACAAAAGGAATAGAGCACGACAGTTTCCACCTGATGAGCGATATTCTGCGCGAGGAAACCAGCGGTATGCGTGTAGGTGTGCTCAGTGGCCCGAATTTCGCCAAGGAAATCGTCGAGGGGCACTACACCGCCACGGTAATTGCCAGCGAGGACGAAACGCTCTGCACTAGTATTCAGAAAGTGCTGCATTCCGAGACCTTCCGAATCTATTCGAGCAAAGATGTGTTCGGCGTGGAATTGGCGGGCGCGCTGAAAAATATCTATGCAATTGTCACCGGGATGGCCGCGGCGTTGGATCGGGGACAGAATACCATCAGTCTGTTGATCACCCGCGCCCTGGCGGAGATGATGCGTTTCGCTGAAGCCATGGGCGCGGACCCCATGACCTTTATCGGCCTCGCAGGTGTCGGCGACCTGATTCTGACTTGTTCTTCAAAGCTCAGCCGCAACTACCGTGTCGGTTACTTAGTGGGCAAAGGGCGCGCACTGGAAGAAGCGGTGGCGGAAATCGGCCAAGTGGCGGAAGGGGTCAATACCATTCGCCTGATCAAGCGCAAAGCGGACGAATTGGGTGTCTACATGCCCTTGGTTTCCGCGATCCACGCCATATTATTTGAGGAGCGGCCGATTCCGGAGGTGATACGCAATTTAATGTCGGGCGCGCAAACATTCGATGTAGCCTATTCGGTGAAATCCTGACGGGAAATTTTATGGACAACGATGACCTGAAAAAAAACCTGACCTCTGGCAACCAGTGGATGCGCCTGCTGTATATGGTGCTTTTCTTCTTTCTGCTGGAAATTGCCGGCGTGGTGATGTTGGCGGTAGTGGTGTTGCAATTCCTGTTTGCGATCATTACAGGCGGTGCCAACGACAACCTGCGCCGCCTGGGGGATCAGATCGCTTCCTATGTATACCAGACATTGCAGTTCCTGGTTTACAACACCGAGGAAAAGCCCTTTCCCTTCTCTGAGTGGCCGCAATCTGAGGCCGAGGATCTGTCCGGTTTTGAGAGTGCCCAGGAAGTGAATACGGAAGTGGTCTCCGGAACTGAAGCAGAGGCGTCCGGCGAGGTGATCGAGCTCGGCAGTGACACTGAGGCTGAGGAAAAAAGCAAAGCCGACGGAGAACCCTCAGATGAGACAGGGGCAGAGGATGCAGGGAAACCCGAGGAGCGGGGCGGCGACAAGCCGTAACTGTCTGTACCTTTAGGAGTGGGAGCCGACGTGCAGTTGCTGATATTGCGCCACGGCGAGGCCGAGCCAGTGCGGGGGGATGACGCCGCCCGTCAACTGACTGAACGCGGTCGCGAGGCCGTGGCCCGCGTCTGTGAAATGCGCGCTGCTGAGTTGGCTGGCGTTCGTGCCATTTGGGCCAGCCCTTTCATCCGGACTCAGCAGACAGCGCGGATTGTTGCCGACCTATTGGGTCTGCCGGTAAAAACCGAGTCGCTTCTGATTGGTGATACCCCTCCGGAGCTGGTGTTGAATGCGTTGCAGCAGGTGGATACTGCCAGTTATCCACTGTTGTTGGTCAGCCACCAGCCGCTGGTGGGTAGACTGGTTAATGGGGTTTGCGGCAGCGGCAACCGGCACCCCATGGGAACATCCAGCCTCGCCTGTCTCCGCGCGCCAGTGTGGGCTGACAGCTGCGGGGAACTCGAGTGGTTACAGCACGCATACTGAGGTGTATTCTCCGTTGCTTCACGGCCCCGGCCGCAAAATGGCGGGGCGTGTTCCCCAGTCCCGCCCGAATCACCACCTGCGCTGATGTCTGTGGTCATTGCTAGTCCTCCGGCGCCCCTTCAATATCGCCAGTGAGATTTCCCGGAAGTTGCCGCCCATGAATCAATCCCAGGGCCCTGGCCTTTTTAGCGAAAAGACACTCGAGTTTGACGGCAAGGCCATCGCCGCCCGTCTGTGGGGGCCGCCCGACGGTGAGCCTGTCCTGGCGTTGCACGGCTGGCTGGATAATTGCGCCAGTTTCGATCGCCTGGCGCCCTTGCTGCCCGGAATTCACCTGGTCGCGGTGGATATGGCCGGTCACGGTCGCAGTTACCACCGTTCGCGGGACGCCAACTACAACATCTGGGAGGAAGTTGAAGATATTCTGGGGGTGAGTCAGGCGCTCGGTTGGCGTGACTTCTCCCTGCTGGGGCACTCCCGCGGTGCCATAGCGGCAATGCTTACCGCCGGCACCTTCCCGGGGCGGGTCAAGAGAATGGCGCTGATTGACGGCTTGATTCCGCCGCTGGCGGAGGACAAGGAAGCGCCCGAGATCCTAGCCAGGGCTATCGCCCAGCGCGCCCGGCTGGGTGCGCGCAGGCGCCGCCACTACGCTACTTTCGAAGAGGCGGTTGAGGCGCGCAAGAAGGGGATGTTTCCCTTATCGGGCACCGCTGCCCGCGCCCTGGCAGAGCGCGGCACCATGGAAACCGGCGGAGGGGTTACCTGGCGCAGCGATCCGCGCCTCATGGCGACTTCCACCGCCAAACTGAACAAGGCCCAGGTTTGGGCATTTCTGGATCGGGTTACCATGCCGGTCCGGCTGGCCCTGGCGAAGAGCGGAATGGCCGACAGAGCTGTACCATTGCGGCAGGTCCTGCAGGGGCGAGCCAATATCGAAGTGCGGGAATTCCCCGGTGGGCACCACCTGCATATGGAGGAGAGTGCCGGGGTCATTGCCGACTGGTTTGGGCCGTTTCTGCGCGGTGAAACAGGGAAAGTTTCTGATTAATAGGCTTTGGCACTGACGGGAACTCGCCAGAGGTTTCCAAGGGGGGTAACCGGGGCCGGTCAGAAGGGTAATCTTTTCGCGTAGCAGCTGGCATCCACTTCCCGCACTTCAACCGTCACAGCTGGAACGCCGTTGGCAAATTGGCACAAGCAATTGAACACTGCCGAGCTGAGCGCCTCCCGCTCCCGATCGCTGTGGCCTTCCAGCAGCTGTATCTCGGCATGAATAAAGCTGCCGCCTTTATCACCGGCAATAAAGTGGTCGTAGGCCAGGGCGCGGGTTTTGATGGTGTGGGAGGCAAACAGGCCGGAGCGGTTCATCGCCTCCTGCGCGGCGCTGACCAGTGCCGGGATGGAAATCGTTTCTTCCAGTTTGCGCGCATACTCAATAACCAGGTGGGGCATACTGGCCTCATTGGCGGACCACTTTCGGTAGAGAGTATGGCAAAGGGCCAGGGGCGTGCGCCAGGGGGCGATTCATTCTAGCGGGCACAGTGGAGAATTCAGGAGCGCCCGGGCACGGGATTGCAACTGTAAAACACTCGAATAGCGCCGCCGGAAACTTTTCTGTATCCGGCGGTGTATCCCATCGTCCGAGCTTCTTGCCTGGGAGCAAGGGATCGCGGTCCCCTAGCGGATCAGGGATAAGAATTCGTTGCGAGTGGCCTGATTGCTGCGGAAAGCGCCGAGCATCGCGGAGGTCTTCATCACTGAGTTTTGCTTCTCCACGCCGCGCATCATCATGCACATATGCTTGGCCTCGATGATGACGCCCACGCCGGCGGCGCCGGTGACCTGTCGCAGGGTTTCGGCAATCTGTACTGTCAGCTGTTCCTGGATTTGCAGGCGACGCGCATACATATCGACGATGCGCGCTACCTTGGACAAGCCGAGCACCTTGCCGTCTGGAATATAAGCCACATGGGCTTTGCCGATGAAGGGCAGCAGATGATGCTCGCAGAGGGAGTAGAGTTCGATATCCTTCACCAGCACCATTTCACTGCAATCCGAAGGGAAGAGGGCACCGTTGACGACTTCCTCGACAGACTGGCGGTAGCCGCGGGTCAGGTATTCCATGGCCTTTGCGGCCCGCTCGGGGGTGTCCCGCAGGCCGTGGCGTTGCGGATCCTCGCCGATTGCTTCGATAATTCGCGCGTAGTGTTCGTTCATACTGCTCTTTCCAGGGTCTCGGCCCGAAGGGCGGGTGGGGTACCCTAAGCGTTTGTCATCTTTGAGTAAAGATCTTCGTTCATTCATTCAGGTTAAAGGAAAGAGTTAATGATAGAGAGGCGCGAGGCCAGTCTGCACGAACTGTGTACGGTGCTGGACTATATCCGCTGGGGTGCCAGTCGCTTCAGTGAAGCCGGCCTTTATTTTGGTCACGGCACCGATAATGCCTGGGATGAGGCGGTGGCACTGGTGATGCACCGCCTCCATCTCCCGCTGGACAGCAAGCCGGAGGTGCTGCACGCGCGCCTGACAATGGAGGAGCGCCGCGAGGTGATGGCAATTTTGGAGCGGCGCGTCGAGGAGCGGCTTCCGGCGCCGTATCTGACTCGCGAGGCGCATTTTTGCGGACTGACCTTTTACGTGGATGAACGGGTATTGGTGCCCCGCTCACCGATTGCGGAGTTGATCCGCAACGGTTTCCAGCCCTGGCTCAGGTCGGAGCCTCTGGCGGTACTGGACCTGTGCTGCGGCAGTGGATGTATTGGCATTGCCTGCGCCGAGGCATTTCCCGAAGCCCGGGTGGATCTGGGCGATATTGATGCAGGCGCCGTCGAAGTGGCAAAAATCAATATCAAGCGCCATCAAATGAACGACCGGGTACGCGCTGTACAGTCAGATCTTTTTTCCGGCCTGCGGGGACTGAGCTACGATCTGATTGTGTGCAATCCGCCGTATGTGGACGCTCGGGACCTGGCGGAGATGCCGGAAGAGTATCGGGCCGAGCCGGAAATCGCCCTGGGCTCAGGGGAGGATGGCCTCGACTTTACCCGCCGCCTGCTGCGCGAGGCGGCCAACCATCTGCAGCAGGATGGTCTTTTGGTGTGTGAGGTGGGCAATAGTTGGGAGGCGCTGGAGGCGGCGTTTCCGCAGGTGCCTTTTACATGGCCCGAGTTTGAGCACGGAGGTCACGGTGTCTTCATTATCGGGCGTGAAGACCTGCTCGCTTACCAATCCTTTTTCGAAGCCGAATAGTTCCTCTTACGCAGGCGCTGGAGCGCGGAGCAATCGTGCTTTTTGGCGCCCGCGCCGCTTTCTAAAAAGGGAATCCTCTATAATGCGCGGCTTTCAATGGATAAAGTGCTAATAGGCAGGAACTATGTCCGGCAACACCTTTGGCAAGTTGTTTTGTGTCACCACTTTCGGTGAGAGTCACGGCCCCGCGCTGGGTTGCATTGTCGATGGCTGCCCGCCGGGGCTGGAAATCAGCGAAGAGGAAATTCAACGGGAGCTGGACAGACGCAAGCCGGGCACTTCCCGCTACACCACTCAGCGCCGCGAGGCGGATGCGGTTCGGATTCTGTCCGGTGTGTTCGAGGGAAAAACAACGGGGACTCCGATTGGTCTTTTGATCGAGAACACCGACCAGCGTTCCAAGGATTACGCCAACATTGCCGAGCAGGTGCGCCCGGCCCACGCGGATTATACCTACTGGCAAAAGTACGGCTTGCGAGACTACCGCGGCGGCGGCCGCGCTTCCGCGCGGGAGACGGCCATGCGCGTCGCCGCAGGAGCCATTGCCAAGAAATGGCTCCGGCAAAAGTACGGTATCGAGGTGCGCGGATACCTTTCACAGCTGGGGCCTATCCGGGCGGAAAAACTGGACTGGACACAGGTGGAGCAGAATCCCTTCTTTTGCCCCGACGCGGACAAGGTTCCGGAAATGGAAGCCTATATGCAGGCTTTGATTAAAGAGGGCGATTCCATTGGCGCGCGCATCTCAGTGCACGCCAGTGGCGTCCCCGCCGGACTTGGAGAGCCTATTTTTGACCGCCTGGATGCGGATCTGGCACACGCTTTGATGAGTATCAACGCGGTCAAGGGGGTGGAAATTGGAGCCGGCTTCGACAGTGTGGAACAAAAGGGCACAGAGCATCGGGACGAAATTACGCCGGAGGGCTTTTTGTCTAATAATGCCGGGGGTGTGCTGGGCGGAATTTCCAGTGGCCAGGACATCATCGCCCATATCGCGCTGAAGCCGACCTCCAGTCTGCGTATTCCGGGTCGCAGTATCGATATCCACGGGAACCCCATCGAAGTGGTCACCAAGGGGCGCCACGACCCCTGCGTCGGTATACGCGCGACGCCAATCGCGGAGGCGATGGTGGCCTTGGTGTTGATCGACCACGCCCTGCGCCAGCGCGCCCAAAACGGAGATGCTGTGCCGGGCGTGGTGACTGTTGGTGGGTGAGAATCGATTTGGCGGAAAATAAAAAAGGGCCTGGAAAGGCCCTTTTTTATTACTGGCAATGGCGCCTTAGAGGTGCAGGTTCAGACCGATATAGGGGCCTTTGATCTCGATATCACTCTGCAGGTCATCCAGTTCTTTTACGTCCAGGCTCATCACTCGGTAACCGGCTTCGATAGCGAAGTCTGCCACCGGCATAAAGTCCCAGCGTACTTTGGCGGTGATATCTGTGTGGGTGTCGCCGTTGTAGCCAGTGCCATTGCCCTGGGCAATGATGGACCAGCCGGTAAAGGGCAGATCAAAACGCGCCATGCCGTAGACCATGGGCAGTACGCCGGAGAGTTCAACGGTTTCCTGTGCGAGTTCCGGTGCACCCACCACTGCGGCGGTAACCCCTTGCTCAACGATCTCGAGGGCGCCGTCGTACTGGCGTGCGGTCAGCCCCAGGTCCAGGTTGACCCAGTTGTCGAGAATTTCGTAATAGAGGGTCAGGTCCGTGTGTGTCAGGTCGATATTCGCGCTGATTTCGGAGTTGGCGTCAAACGTCTCATCCGCGAAAGTGACGTCGGTGTTCAAGACCGCGGAGCCGTCGGTTTCAATACTGCTGTGTGCGAGCATGATGTTCGGGATCAGCGGTATCGGGTGCTCCAGGGCTGCCTGTAGGAAGGTGACATTGTCTTCGGCCAGGGAGAACTCGTCAGTGTCAAAATCGTCTACACCGATGGCACCACTGTAGCTCGGCTGCCAGACGCCGGCACTGGCGTCGAAACCGAGGATGGTGTCTGCGCTGGCGGCACCGCTGGCGAGTGCCGCGCAAAGGGCAAGTGTTATTTTTTTCATGAGTTTCTCTCCATTGTAAAAACTGTGGCGCAGTTTACCGTTTTTTGTATTGCCCGCTCATGTCAGATGCACATTTTTTTAATTTTTATCGGCGAATCTCTGTTTAGACCGTTCTGATTACTGGCCTCTTGACGTTAGAGACACCGCTCTTCTGGCCGTTGTTTATCTCTACAATCCGAAAGTGAACTGAAAAAGGGAAGATGCGTAAATCCACTATCGACTGCCCGGCACCGCGCGCTGTTGATCCGCTGTAGCGAGCAGCAATTGTTGCAGGGCACTGGCGGCGTTGCTCAAGGTGCGGGCGCGGTGATTGATTACGCCGAGATTGCGCAGGATATGCAGCTTCGCCACAGGGAGCTCGGCGAGGCTGTCGTCGACCAGGGTGCGCGGCAGTACACTCCAGCCCAGCCCCACACCGGCCATCATTTTGATGGTTTCGAGATAGTTGGTGGCGAGTTTTGCAGTGAGTTTTAATCCGCGGGCATCGAACTCCCTTTTGATCAACCTGCCCGTGTAGGTATTCAGATCCGGCAGAATGGCTGGATAGCGGGCCAGGTCGGCAATGTCCAGGACGGGCATCTGCGCCAGGGGGTGGTCCGGTGCGGCCACCACGACACAGGGGTCCGGCCAGATGACTCTGGCCTCCAGGTTGGGGTAGTCCTTCAGTGCCAGAGTGACCACGGCCAGCTCGTACTCGCCGGCAGCCAGCGCTTCATAGGCCTGCTCCGAGTCCAGAAAGTCGATATCCAGAGCGACGTCCGGGTAGCGGGCGCTGAAGGTTTTGAGTACCGGCGGCAGGTGGTGCAAACCGACGTGGTGGCTGGTGGCGATGCGCAGGCTGCCGCTGACATGGCTCCCCAGGGCGCGCAGTTCACGCTCCGCGTCGCTGACCTCGTTGAGGATATGGCGCGCCCGTGGCAGCAGGGCACGGCCCGCGTCGGTCAAGCGCAGACGCCGTCCAATGCGGTCGAACAGGGGAGTATCCAGCTGCTGTTCAAGAGCCGCTAGGCGCTTGCTGACCGCTGGTTGCGTGAGGTGCAGTTGCTCGGCCGCTTCGGACACCGAGCCCTGTTCGGCGGTGGCCAGAAAGGCCTTCAGCCACTGGATTTCCATAATCTGATTCTTCCTGCAAACGGGCGGTGTAGTACCGGATGGGTAACAAACCGCATTCTCACCAAATATTCCAAATTGGACTCTAACTTATAATAAATATAAATTGATGTTATTCAATGCCCGGGACTAGACTGCGGCAGTTCAAGAACGAGGAGAAGCGGCCATGGCCGGACAGACACTCTACGACAAGCTCTGGCAGGACCATCTGGTAAAAAGCCGCGAAGATGGCACTGCGCTGATTTATATCGACCGACACCTGATCCACGAAGTGACCTCTCCGCAGGCGTTTGAAGGTCTGCGGCTGGCGGGCCGTAAACCCTGGCGCAAGGATTCCCTGGTGGCGACGCCGGATCACAACGTGCCTTCCGACGCCACCGAGCGCGCCGCTGGCGTGGAAGGTATCCGCGACGAGATTGCGCGCATCCAGGTGCAAACTTTGGATGAAAACTGCCGCCATTTCGACGTGGTGCAGTTTGGTATCAACCACCCGGGGCAGGGCATAGTGCATGTGGTCGGCCCCGAAACGGGCGCGACATTGCCGGGGATGACCGTCGTCTGCGGCGATTCCCACACTTCCACCCACGGCGCCCTGGGCGCGCTGGCGCATGGCATCGGCACATCGGAAGTGGAGCATGTGATGGCCACCCAGTGCCTGATCCAGCGCAAGATGAAGAATATGCTGGTGCGCGTGGACGGCAAGCTGGGGGCGGGGGTGACCGCCAAAGACGTGGTGCTGGCAATTATCGGAAAAATAGGAACCGCCGGTGGCACCGGTTATGCCATCGAGTTTGGCGGTGAGGTGATCCGCGCCATGTCCATGGAAGGCCGCATGACGATATGCAATATGGCCATCGAGGCGGGCGCCCGCGCGGGTATGGTGGCGGTGGATCAAGTCACTCTCGACTACGTGAAGGGCAAACCCTACGCGCCGAAGGGCGAATTGTGGGATAAAGCTGTCGAGAACTGGCGCCGCCTGCACTCCGATGACGATGCGGTTTTCGACGCAGTGGTGGAATTGCGCGGTGAAGACATCGAGCCCCAGGTCAGCTGGGGAACTTCTCCGGAAATGGTGGCCCCGGTGGGTGCGCGGGTGCCGGACCCGGCCGAGGAAGCGGATGCCACCAAGCGCGCCGGTATTGAGCGGGCCCTCGAGTATATGGGGTTGAGCGCCGGGCAGAAGATTGCAGACATCAAGCTGGACCGGGTGTTTATCGGCTCCTGCACCAACTCGCGTATCGAAGATCTGCGCGCGGCGGCGGCGGTGGCCAAGGGGCGCCATAAGGCCGACAGTGTCAAGCAGGTACTGGTTGTACCCGGTTCCCAGGCGGTGAAGGCACAGGCGGAAAAGGAAGGGCTTCACGAAATTTTTACCCGCGCCGGATTCGAATGGCGCGAGCCGTCCTGTTCCATGTGTCTGGCGATGAATGCGGACAAACTCAATCCGGGCGAGCACTGCGCCTCCACGTCCAACCGCAACTTCGAAGGGCGCCAGGGCTATGGCGGGCGAACCCATTTGGTGAGTCCGGGGATGGCCGCGGCAGCGGCGATTGCCGGTCATTTCGTCGATGTGCGTGAATTTGTAACTCAAGCGGAGACTGCGTGATGAAGGCTTTTGTTTGCCACAAAGGGCTGGTGGCTCCGATGGACCGCGCTAATGTGGATACCGACCTGATTATTCCCAAGCAGTTTCTGAAGTCCATCAAGCGCACGGGTTTCGGTCCCAACCTGTTCGACGAATTGCGTTATCTCGACGAGGGGCAACCGGGGCAGGATTGCTCCAAACGGCCGTTGAACCCGGAATTTCCGTTGAATTTTCCACGCTACAAAGGCGCTTCGGTTTTGCTCGCGCGCAAGAATTTCGGTTGCGGCTCCAGCCGCGAACACGCGCCCTGGGCCCTGGACGATTACGGCTTCCGCGCCATCATCGCGCCCAGTTTTGCGGATATCTTTTTCAACAACTGCTTCAAGAACGGCCTGCTGCCGATCGTATTGGACGAGGCGGTTGTAGACCAGCTGTTCCGGGAAATGTATGCGCAGGAAGGCTACGAGCTGACCATCGATCTGGAGAAACAGCAGGTCGTCAAGCCGGATGGCGATGTCATAGGCTTCGAGGTAGATGCTTTCCGCAAGCACTGCCTGCTAAATGGGTTGGATGATATCGGTTTGACTCTTGAGGATGCGGAGGATATCCGCGCTTACGAAGCCAAGCGCCGCGAGCAAGCCCCCTGGCTTTTTGATGCGGTGAAATAATTCCGGGCGCAAAAATATAGATTGATAGGAAGGCGTAGATGCCGGTCGCTGAATCGCCTCCGGCCCTGATAACACGCACCCTTAAACTGGAAAAGAAAATGAGCAAAAAAATTATGATCTTGCCGGGCGATGGCATAGGCCCGGAGATTGTCGAGCAGGCGGTGGCGGTACTGGAAACCGTAGACAAAAAATTCGATCTCGGTCTTTCCTTTGAGCAGGGCCTGATCGGTGGCGCCGCTATTGATGCTCACGGTGAACCGCTTACCGACGCGCAGTTGGAAGCGGCCGGTAAGTGTGATGCGGTACTGCTGGGTGCGGTAGGCGGGCCCAAATGGGATCAGCTCGAGCGCCATATTCGCCCTGAAAAAGGCCTGCTGAAAATCCGCAGCGGTTTGGGCCTCTACGCCAACCTGCGGCCAGCCATCCTGTACCCACAGCTGGCCGAGGCTTCTTCACTGAAACCGGAGGTGGTTTCCGGCCTGGATATTCTGATCGTGCGGGAACTTACCGGCGGTATCTATTTTGGTGAGCCGCGCGGAATCCGCACTTTGGAGAATGGTGAAAAACAGGGCTTCAATACTTACGTCTACAGTGAATCGGAAATCGAGCGCATTGCGCGCACCGCCTTTGAGGCCGCGCGCAAGCGCAAAGGGAAGCTCTGCTCCGTGGACAAGGCTAATGTGCTGGAGGTGACAGTGCTGTGGCGCGAGGTGCTGGACCGTCTGGCGCCGGAATACCCGGATGTCGAGCTGTCACATATGTACGTGGACAACGCGGCTATGCAGCTGGTGCGGGCGCCCAAGCAGTTCGATGTGGTGGTCACCGGCAATATGTTTGGCGATATCCTCTCCGATGCCGCTGCCATGCTCACCGGTTCCATCGGTATGCTGCCGTCCGCGTCACTGAATGAAACCGGTTTCGGTCTCTACGAGCCCTGTCATGGCTCGGCACCGGATATCGCCGGTCAGGGTATCGCCAATCCACTGGCGACCATCCTGTCCGCGGCGATGATGCTGCGCTATTCGCTGAATCTGGGCGAAGCCGCCGATGCGATTGAAGCGGCAGTGAGCAAAGTGTTGGATCAGGGCCTGCGCACCGCGGATATCTATACTGAAGGATGTAAAAAGGTATCCACCGCGGAGATGGGCACGGCTGTGACCGAAGCACTCGGCTATCGGCGCTAGCGATAGCACTGTGACACCGGCCAGGAAACCTCTGATTAATTCGCATGCGTGATGTTGTGAACTTCGGGGCGGCCAGGCAATAGGAAGGACATTTCGGAAACGCACGAGCAAGTCTCTGAGGCTCCGCCGGCTATTTCCTCGTATCCGATCGATTTCGAAGTGTCCGCCCCATCACCTGAGCCTCTCATCTGGCATCGAAGTTTCTTAACTGCCAGGGAGTGAACTCATCGGAGGCTCCATAGACCGGATTCTTTACACCACGGGATTTCAAGGTTATCTGCAATGCAAAAAGTAGGTTTTATCGGCTGGCGCGGCATGGTCGGTTCGGTACTGATGGGCCGCATGCTGGAAGAAAACGATTTCGCCCATATCCCAGAGCCGGTTTTTTTCTCCACCTCCAATGCCGGCGGCAAGGGCCCGGATATTGGGCGCGAAGTGGCGCGGCTGGGCGATGCCTATGATCTGGATGCCCTGGCGGAGCTGGATGCGATTGTCAGCTGCCAGGGCGGAGACTACACAAAAGCCGTATTTCCCAAGTTGCGCGATAAAGGATGGCAGGGGTACTGGATCGACGCCGCCTCCAGTCTGCGCATGGAAGACGATGCCATTATCGTGCTCGACCCCGTCAACCGGGATGTGATCGACCGGGGGATCGACGCTGGGGTGAAAAATTTTATCGGCGGCAACTGCACCGTCAGTCTCATGCTGATGGCACTGGGCGGTCTTTTTAAAGCGGATCTGGTGGAGTGGGTATCCGCTATGACCTACCAGGCGGCCAGTGGTGCCGGTGCGAAGAATATGCGCGAGCTGATCGCGCAGATGGGCGCAATCCGCGATGGCGTCGCCCATGAGCTGGAAGATCCGGCCAGCGCTATCCTTGAGATCGACCGCAAGGTGGCCGACACCATGCGCAGTGCAGACTTCCCCACGCGAGAGTTCGGTGCGCCCCTGGCCGGCAGTCTGTTACCCTGGATCGATACCCAGCTGGAAAACGGCCAGAGCCGGGAAGAATGGAAAGCGCAGGTAGAGGCCAACAAAATCCTTGGCACTGAGCGCACCGTGCCGGTAGATGGCACCTGCGTACGGATTGGTGCCATGCGCTGTCACAGCCAGGCTTTCACAGTGAAGCTGAAAAAGGACCTGCCTATGGCAGACATAGAGCAGTTGATCGGCACCGCCAATGACTGGGTGAAGGTAATTCCCAACGAGCGCGAGGCCACTCTGCAGCGTCTCACACCGACAGCGGTAACCGGAAAGTTGGATGTCCCAGTGGGCCGGCTGCGCAAGCTCAACATGGGGCCCGAATACCTCAATGCCTACACGGTCGGCGATCAGTTGCTTTGGGGCGCGGCGGAACCCCTGCGCCGAGTATTGCTGATATTGCTTGGGAAACTCTGATTTAAGGAACCTCTGATTAAGTCACTTTCTGGTGGCTGAGGCGCTTCGGGGGCGGATGTGAAGCTCAGGTGATAGGACGGGCATTTCGAAACCGTCGGATACAGGGATGTATCCGTCGGAGCTACAGGGAAGTACTCGTGCGTTTTCGAAATGTCCTTCCTATTGCCTGAGCGCCCCGGAAGCTACCATAGTGTCCACGCGAATTAATCAGAGGTTCCTTAATCCCATGAGAGCTGTCGCTGATTTCGGGGCGCTCAGGCAATGGGGTGAGCATTTCGAAAATATACCCGTCAGTCTCTGTATACGACGGTTTCGAAAAGTCCATCGATCATCTGAGTTCGCCGCCCGGTCGTGCAGTCTGACTTATACCAGGCGGTGCATTTATCAGAGGGGCTCCAGGCAAGTTGTAAGCGCGGGCCGCGGCATTTCTGGCCGAGTTGTGCCCGCGGAAGTCCGAGCCTGTGATTCCCTTCACACAAGAAAGCCGTTTCACAACCCGGGAGCGGCTTTTTTGATCGCTCCGCGTGAGTATAATCGCCCCACTTTTGTATCCCCATCCCGAGAAGTGAATCACCATGTCCGAAAGCACCCCTGAACTGGTCATTGTCGGTGTCGACAATGCGGCTTTCGCTCCCCTGCTGGAAATCCTGGAGGAACGCGGCTCCGTCTCTGCGGAGCGGCTGCAACTGCTGGAAGTGCAGGATAGCGATGTAGAGCAGCAAGTATTTGCCAAACGCAATATTCCGGTGCAGTCCCTGGAAAAATTCACTTTTACCGCAGAGCAGGTCGTGGTACTGCTCAAGGCTGGTGAAGCTGCTCAGGCAGCCCTCGACACAGCAGAAAAGGCTGGTGCATGGGTGCTGGATACCGCTGGAAATACCCGCGGCGATGATAGCGTTACCCTGGTGCATCCTCTGATCAACAGCGATGCCATAGCCACCGCTGAGCGCCGAGTGCTGACGCTGCCGGTTGCCGGTGCGGCGATGGTGGCCGAGGCGCTCTTCCCTCTGCGCGATCAATTGCGGCGGGTGGAGATACAGCTCAATCAGCCGGTGTCGGCGCTGGGCAAGTCCGCAGTGGATGCGATGGCGGGGCAGACGGCGCGTATGTTCAGTGGCCAGGACGTGGACATTGATCCCGCTATTGGACAGCGGCTGGCATTTAACCAGTTGAGTTCCAGCGAGGCGCTGCTGGCCAGTGGTCACAACATCAGTGAATTGGCGTTGATCCACGATCTGCGACGCCTGCTCGGCGATACGGTGGCGGTGGATGCCTGCATTAACACTGCGTCTGTTTTTCACGGCCAGTTAGCCAACTTGAGTGTCGCGTTGAGTGAAGATATCGATTTGGAAAAAGTGCGCGCTCTGCTCAAAAACGGTGCCCGCCTGCAAATGGCGGAGCGGCCCTCGGCGGAAGACGCTGTCGGCGGTGAAACGACGCTCATCGGGCGCTTGCGGCAAAGTCTGTTAAGTCATCGGCAGGTTAATTTTTGTGCGGTTTCGGACAATTTGCGCAAAGATTTGGCCATGAACTGTGTGCAGATTGTGCACTTGTTGCTAAAAAACTATTGATATTTAATACTTAGCGGCCATAGTGAAGGTGCATTCTTAACTTCCTTCCATTCGGCCTTGGGGGGCGATACATTCGCCGGAGAGAAAAACTGTCCTTGCGGCAGTTGCACCATTGAACGTTTACTGTGCAGTGGCGGGGTTTTCGAAAATGCGCGTGGCGGATGACGGAAAACCCGGGATTCTAACAATAAAGGGAATCGGATATGCGTGTGCGAAAGCTGGCACTTGCGGTTGGTCTGGTCAGCGCGCTGGGGGGCAACCTGGCTCTGGCGTTGGGGCTGGGTGAAATAAAGCTGAACTCTACCCTCAACCAACCCCTCAATGCGGAAATCAGCCTGCTGCAGACCCGCGGCCTCGATGACAACGAAATTAAAGTGCGCCTCGCCAGCGCGGAGGATTTTGAGCGGGCCGGAATCGATAGATCTTACCTGCTCACCGAATTGCGTTTCGATGTGGATTACTCCGGTGGTCAGCCGGTAATACGCATTACCAGCCGTACGCCGATACGCGAACCCTACCTCAATTTTCTTGTGGAAACCCGCTGGCCCAGCGGACGCCTGCTGCGGGAATACACCCTCCTGATGGATTTGCCCGCCTTCTCAGACACCGCCGCCAAGCGGCCGGTGCGTGCCGCCGAACGCGAGCGCCAACAGGTGCGCCGCACGCCTTCCGCGCCGCGGCCACAACAGGCCCCCACCACACGCTCTGCACCGGCCGAGCCGCAGGCGACGATGGAAGAACCTAGCGCAACTGCGCCGATGGCTGTTGATGAATCGCCGATGGCAGATGATGGCAGCCGGGTATACGGTCCTGTAGCCGCCAACGAAACTCTGTGGGAGATCGCGGCGCAAAACCGCGTCGGGCGCGAGTTTTCCGTACAGCAGACGATGCTGGCAATTCAGCGCCTCAATCCAGAAGCGTTTATCAATAACAATATCAACCTGTTGAAGAAGGGGGCTGTGCTGCGGCTGCCGGAAGCAGCGGATATCCGAGCCTTCGGTATGCGCGAGGCAATTTCCGAAGTGGCGGTGCAGAATGCCTCCTGGCGCCAGCGTATTGGCGATGAGGTGGCCACTGGCGCACCTCTGGATGCGCGTGCGGCTGTTGATGAAACAGCGGTCAGTGATATCCCTGAAGGACGTGTGACTCTCGCCGCTCCGGGAGACAACGAATCTGTACTTTCTGGCTCCGGTAGCGGCACCGAAGACAGTGAAGCTCTGAGCGGTGAGCTGACGGTCGCCGAAGAAGAGCTGGACAAATCGCGCCTGGAAAACGAGGAGCTGCAGGAGCGCATTGCCGAGCTGGACGAACAGATCGATACCATGGAGCGCCTCGTAGAGGTGTCCAACGAAGAGCTGGCCGCGGTACAGACAGCGGCCGAGCAGTCCGAGCCGGCCCTCGACCCGATGGCGATAGACGAGGAAGGCGCTGAGTCCGCAGAGGAAGACGCGTCCACCGGAGAATGGGACTCCGCGGAAACGGCAGGCGAGGATATGGCCGCCGAGGAGACGGTTGTCGAAGCCGCCTCCGAAGAACTTGTTGCAGAGCCCGAGGCGCCGGCACCGCAGGAGGACAACAAACGCAATCGCGTCGTTGTGGTTCAGACTTCTGCCGAGCCGACGCTGATGGAGCGGCTGATGGACAACATAATGTTGCTCGCAGCGGGGGCTATCGTACTGCTCGCAGGTCTGTTCGGTTTCTTCACCTGGCGCCGTCGCAAGGAGGAAGAGGAGGCCATGTTGCAGGTGGAGCGCGAGATGGCCGCTGAGCGCGCTTTGGCGGAAGCGCCGGAAGCGTCTCCTGATAAAGATGAAACCCTGGCCGCGGTGGAGAATCTGGAGTCCGACGAAAACTTCGACTTTGGCGGCCTCGATGAAGTGGGTACTGACGACCCCATCTCCGAAGCGGAAATCCATCTGTCCCTGGGGCAGTATGATGAGGCCGAAGGCAAGCTTCTGGCCGGTCTGGAGCAGGATGGCCAGAATGTGGACGCACGCCTGATGCTGCTCGAGGTCTACGCACACAAGCAGGATGTGGCCAAGTTCGACGATCACTACCGCCAGCTGCTGCGCATCAGCGACGGTCCGGCGGCGGACCGCGCTGCTCGCCTGCGCGAGAGCATTGCCGATGCACCGCCTTTTGAGGCGCCGGAGATGGATTTTTCCAGTGAGTCTCTTGAGGCTGCGCAACTGGATGATATCAGCGCCTCGTTTGAGGACGACTTCGGAAGTGTTGAAAGTGAAGCCAGCGCTGCAACAGAGAGTGCCGAACTGGAGGCCAGTCTGGAAGATGACAGCGCTCTGCTGGATGATCTGACCCTGGATCTGGCGGAAGATAACGCCGCTGACGGGCAGCAAGAGACAGAGTTGTCCCTGGATCTGGACACCGATATTGGTGGCGAGGCGCAAGCGGGTGAAGCCGAAGAGGATGCGTTTAATCTAGATGATCTGGACCTGGGCGAGCTGGACCTGGATACAGATAAGAATCTCGGTATTACCGACGACGGGGAACAGAGCGGCGAACTCGGTCCGATTGAATACGAAAGCACCGGGTCCGAGGAAGCAGACAGCTCGGAGGCGCCGGCCAGCGAGGCGTCTGGCGGACTCGATTTCGACCTGGACCTGACGCCAATGGACGGCGGCGACGACTCTGTGACGGAGACCGAGTCGCAGATTGCCGACGGGCAGGCGGACTTTGAAGATGATGCCGAATTATCCCTGGACGACCTGTCCGCGGATCTGGATGCCATGAGCGACGAGCTGGGCGCTGATCTGGATCTCGACGCCATTGATTTAGACGATATCGCGGGTGAGCTGTCCCCCGATGTCGCCGAAGATACGGTTGCCCCGGGGCAGGGTGGCGCCGCGGTTGCCGGGGCCGAAGAGGCCGCGGGTGATCTTGCGGTTGCCGAGGTGTCTGGGCCGACGGGTGCTGAAACGGCAGAACCGGTCTCTGCCGGACAAGCTGTTTCGCAGGCGTCTGGGCAGGAAGATCTCGGCGACCTGAACTTTAATCTGGAAAGCGACCTGGACTCCGAGTTGAACCTGCTTGAGGGCAGCGATGAAATCAGCACCAAGCTGGAGCTGGCCCAGGCTTACCTGGATATGGGTGACAAGGAGGGCGCCAAAGATATTCTCAACGAGGTAGTGCAGGAGAGCAGCGGCGAGCACAAGGCGCGCGCCGAGGAAATGCTGGAGCGTATGGCGTAGCCTTCGCGCCAAGCCGGAAAAACCTCGCATTCGCTGCGGGGTTTTTTTGTTTTGGCCGGCGCCGAGAGAAATCTATGCGTAGTGGATACCAATACAAACGCAATGGCGAAGTCCCCCCGGGCGAACAGCTGCCAGAGGGGCTGCGCCGCATCGCGCTTGGTGTCGAGTACTGTGGTGCCGGACTGAGCGGTTTTCAAAAGCAGAAATCTGCCGCCGAGACGGTGCAGGCACACTTGGAGCGGGCCCTGTCCCGCATCGCCGCCGAGCCGCTGAGCCTGGTTTGCGCGGGGCGCACCGATGCCGGGGTACACGCGACCAATCAGGTGATCCATTTTGATACCCGTGCCCTGCGACCGGAGCGCGCCTGGGTGCAGGGCGTCAACACGCAGCTGCCGGATGCGGTGCGGGTGCGCTGGGCGCGTGAGGTGCCGGCGCAGTTTCACGCGCGTTTCTCTGCCCGTGCCCGCAGTTATCGATACCTGATCCACAGCGCGCCCACGCGTTCCGCCCATGCCGCTGCCGAAGTGACCTGGACTCAACATCCGCTGGATGTGCGGGCTATGCGGGCGGGAGCCGGATACCTGATTGGGAAGCATGACTTCACCAGCTTTCGCGCCGCCCAGTGCCAGGCAAAGAGTCCGGTGCGAGAGATCACCCGCCTCGACATCGCCAGAGTGGGGCAGCTGATCGTGATGGAAGTGAGTGCCAACGCTTTTTTACACCATATGGTGCGCAACATCGCTGGAGTGCTGATGGCTGTGGGGCGCGGGGCGCAGCCGCCCGAGTGGGTAGGGCAGGTTCTGGCGCGTCGCGACCGCACTGCCGGTGGCGTCACCGCGCCACCATTTGGGCTCTACCTGGTGGACGTGCAGTATCCGCAAGAGTTTCAGCTGCCGCGGCCGGAAGCGGGGCCGCTGCTGGTGCCCCTGCCGCTGGGCGGTCTCGGCGCTTGATTTCTGCTTGGACACATCTGGAGCAATTGTGGTACCCCGCGAGTGAAATCGCGGCCCCCTTGTGAAACTGCCCGCAAACTGTCGGGGAAGCCCGCCGCGATGGCTGGGTTTCCTCGGGCTTCTCGCGCCCTGTGCGTTTCGCGTCAATGGGCAATCTGCTAGTATCGCCGCCTCCCTCATATTTTTACCACCGGTCGGCTGTGGGCAGGATGCAAGTAAAAATCTGCGGTATCACCACTATTGAAGATGCGATCGCCTCGGTTGCCGCAGGGGCCGATGCCCTGGGGTTGGTGTTTTACCCGGCCAGCCCCCGCTGCGTTGCAATCGATAGGGCAGTGGCCATTGCCGAAGCCGTGCCGCCCTTTGTCACCCTGACAGGGCTTTTTGTTAACGCCGACGCGGAAACGGTGCGGGACGTGCTCGCCCAAGTACCGCTGAACCTGCTGCAGTTTCATGGCGGTGAAGACGCGGACTACTGTGCGCAGTTTCTGCGCCCCTATATCAAGGCGTTGCGAATGAAAGACGGCCTCGATGTGGCCGGGGCGATGGATGAGCACCCGCGCGCGCGCGGTTTTTTGCTGGACGCCTACCGCCCGGGCGTTCCTGGCGGTACTGGTGAAAGCTTTGACTGGCAGCGGGTACCGAAACACAGTGGCCGCCCGTTGGTACTGGCCGGAGGCTTGAATCCGGACAACGTGGGGCGGGCGATAGCGGTTGCGCGCCCCCAGGCGGTGGATGTCAGCGGCGGGGTGGAGCTGTCCCCGGGGCGCAAAGACCCGCAGAAGGTCGCTGCCTTTATCCGAGCGGCGAAAGCCGGTAATTCGTTTTTCCAATCGATGGAGTGTGCAAGTGAGTGATCAAAGTGCGCAAGAAGGCGCGATCGATTTTTCCGCCTATCCGGATGCAGGCGGGCACTTCGGCCCCTATGGCGGCCGCTTCGTGTCGGAGACACTGATCAGTGCGCTAGACGAGCTTCAGGCTATGTACACACGCCTGAAGGATGACCCGGAATTTATCGCCGCTTTCGATCGCGATCTGGCCCACTATGTCGGCCGCCCGTCTCCCCTTTACCTGGCTGAGCGATTGACTGAACAGGTGGGCGGAGCGCGTATCTGGCTGAAGCGTGAGGACCTCAATCACACAGGGGCACACAAAGTAAACAACACTGTTGGCCAGGCCCTGTTGGCCAAGCACAGCGGCAAAACCCGTGTGATCGCCGAAACCGGCGCCGGTCAGCACGGCGTGGCCACCGCCACTGTAGCCGCGCGTCTGGGACTCCAGTGCGCAGTTTATATGGGGGCGGAGGATGTCAAGCGTCAGTCCCCCAATGTGTACCGTATGAAGTTGCTCGGCGCGGAGGTGATCCCGGTGGAGTCCGGCTCCAAGACGCTGAAGGATGCCATGAACGAGGCCATGCGCGACTGGGTTACCAATGTGGACAACACTTTCTACATTATCGGCACCGTGGCGGGTCCGCACCCCTATCCGCAGCTGGTGCGGGATTTCAATTCGGTGATCGGCCGCGAAGCGCGCCGCCAGAGCCTGGAACAATTCGGTCGCCTGCCGGATGCTCTGGTGGCCTGCGTAGGCGGAGGCTCCAATGCCATCGGCCTTTTCCACCCTTTCCTAAACGACAGCTCTGTCAAAATGTACGGTGTGGAAGCGGGCGGTGAAGGTCTCGAAACCGGCCGCCACGCAGCACCGTTGAACGATGGCGTGCCGGGTGTTCTACATGGCAACCGCACATACCTGATGGAGGATGAGGACGGCCAGATTATCGAGACCCATTCCGTGTCCGCCGGTCTCGATTACCCGGGTGTAGGGCCTGAGCACGCCTGGCTGAAAGACATCGGGCGGGTCGAATATGTCACGGCGAACGACGAGGACGCGCTGAATGCCTTCCGCACGCTGACGCGTACAGAGGGGATTATTCCCGCATTGGAATCCAGCCATGCGGTGGCTTATGCCTGTAAGCTGGCGGGCACTATGAAGGCGGATCAGAACATTGTCGTAAACCTGTCCGGCCGCGGCGACAAAGATATTTTCACCGTCGCCGCCATTGATGGCATACAAGTATAGGAGCGGCCGCTGGCCGCACTCGAATTAGGGATTGAGGTGTGACACAAGAAAATCGAATTGACCGCCGTTTCGCCGAGCTGCGCGCGGAGGGCCGCAAGGCACTGGTAACTTACATTGTCGCCGGGGACGGCGGCCTGCAAAATACAGTTCCGCTGATGCACCAGCTGGTGGAAAGCGGCTGCGACTTGATTGAACTCGGGGTGCCGTTTTCCGACCCCATGGCCGAGGGGCCAGTCATCCAGCGGGGACACGAACGCGCCCTCGCTCAGGGGGCGTCTCTGCGTGCTTGCCTGGACCTGGTGAAGGAGTTCCGCCAGCGGGATACGGATACACCGGTGATTCTAATGGGCTATGCGAACCCGATCGAAAAGATGGGGGCCGAGCGATTTGCCGACGCCGCCCGCGAAGCCGGTGTCGATGGCACCCTGACCGTGGACCTGCCGGCGGAGGAGGCCGGTCCCCTGAACCGGCTGTTGGCGGAGCGCAATTTGCGCAATATTTTTCTGATGACTCCCACCACCAGTGATCGGCGCATCGAGGAAATCGCGGGTTTAGCCAGCGGGTTCATCTACTATGTGTCTCTGAAGGGCGTCACCGGT
This sequence comes from Microbulbifer thermotolerans, assembly GCF_001617625.1. NCBI lineage: Bacteria > Pseudomonadati > Pseudomonadota > Gammaproteobacteria > Cellvibrionales > Microbulbiferaceae > Microbulbifer > Microbulbifer thermotolerans. The sequence continues at coordinate 1,369,223 of NZ_CP014864.1, forward strand.
GCCGGTCACCTGGACCCGGAATCAGTGCGCGACAAGCTGACGCATATTCGCGGATTTTCGGATTTGCCCCTGTGCGTCGGCTTCGGTATCAAAGACGGTGCTTCAGCCCGGGCGGTAAGTGAGCACGGCGATGGTGCTGTGGTTGGCAGCCTGCTGGTATCGGCAATCGGTGAGGCGCGGGATACCGGGGCGGCCAGAGAAAAGGTTGCGGAGCTGGTAAGCGAAATTCGCACGGCGCTGGATGCTTGACGCTGGCCAGAAAGCCAAAGCCTGCGGCTGATCTGGCCCGGTTCGCCGCACCGCTTAATGTTTTAATTCTCAGTCTCAAAACCCCTGGCCGGTACAATGCCGTCGGATAACAAGCATCGGAATTTGGAAACGAGATGAGCTGGTTAGAAAAAATTGTCCCTTCGGTGATCCGCACCGAGCGCCGCGCGGGCGCGAGCAAGGTGCCCGAAGGCGTGTGGAAAAAGTGCGTCAAGTGCGACGCCATGCTGTATCGCCCGGAACTGGAACGCAATCTGGATGTGTGCCCCAAGTGCGATCACCATATGCGTATCGGTGCCCGTCGCCGCCTGGATATTTTTCTCGATGAAGACGGGCGCGAGGAACTGGCCACCGATGTGGTTCCAGTGGACCGCCTGAAATTCAAGGATGTAAAAAAATACAAGGATCGGTTGACGCAGGCTCAGAAAGCGACCGGAGAAAAGGACGCGCTGATCGCCATGCGCGGCACGCTGGAGGGCAAACCGCTGGTGGCGGTTGCCTTTGAATTCGCGTTCCACGGCGGTTCCATGGGCTATGTGGTCGGCGAGCGTTTTACCCGCGCCGCCCGGCTGGCCCTTGAGGAGCGGATTCCCCTGGTGTGTTTTTCCGCTACCGGTGGCGCCCGCATGCAGGAGGCGTTGATCTCCCTGATGCAGATGGCCAAGACCTCCGCGGTGCTTGAAAAAATGAAAATGGCCGGTGTGCCCTATATTTCAGTGATGACCGATCCGGTGTACGGGGGGGTGTCCGCGTCCCTGGCGCTGCTCGGTGATATCAATGCCGCCGAGCCCGGTGCCCGGGCAGGATTTGCTGGGCCCAACATTATCGAGCAGACGATTCGCCAAAAGCTGCCCAAGGGTTTTCAGCGCAGTGAATTTTTGCTGGAGCACGGCGCCATCGATATGATTATCCACCGCAAAGAAATGCGGGCGACGATCGCGCGCTTGCTGGGCAAGCTGACTGAAGCGGAAAGCAAGGCTTCGGATTCCGCGCTCGGGATTTAAATTCTCCAATCACAGAAGCGGCTGGCGGGCGCCACCGATGTTCGGTGCAAGCGAAAGTCTGATTGCGCCCGCGGGCCGCTCCTTCATTTGCGCATGGCAATATGACCAATCTGCAAAGCTGGCTCTCGCGCCTGGAGCGGCTTCACCCCACGGAAATCGAATTGGGACTGGCTCGCGTGGCAGAGGTGGCGCGCAAGCTTGATGTGGAAAAGCCGGCACCGGTTATTGTCACTGTGGCCGGTACCAACGGCAAGGGTTCCTGTGTCGCGGTGATGGAAGCGCTGTTGCGTGCCAGTGGCCGCAGGGTGGGTGCGTATACTTCGCCGCACCTGCTGCGCTTTAACGAGCGGGTGCGCATCGGCGGTGCCGAGGCGAGCGACTCAGAGCTGGTGCGCGCTTTCGAGGCGGTGGAGGCGGCGCGAGGCGATATCAGCCTGACCTATTTTGAGTTCACGACACTGGCGGCCCTGTGGCTTTTCCGTGAAGCGGATGTCGAGTATGCCCTGCTGGAAGTGGGGCTGGGCGGACGCCTGGACGCGGTAAATCTAGTGGATGCGGACTTGGCCATCATTACCAGTGTGGCCATTGATCACCAGGATTGGCTCGGCAGTGATCGGGAGAACATTGGCCGCGAAAAAGCCGGGATACTGCGCCCCGGTAGTCCCGTGATCTGCGCCGATCCCGAGCCACCGCTGTCGGTGGTGTCTGCGGCTGCGGGACTGGTAGCGCCGAGCTACTTTATCGGCCGGGATTTCTCTATCGAAGACAGCCGCTACCGGTTTGGGGAGTTGAGTGTGACGGTTCCCCCGCTCAGCCTGCCGCCGACGAGTGTCGCAGCTGCCATAACCGCTCTTTCGGTACTGGGGGCCTTGCCGGAGCAAAACATTGCGGCCGCGCTGGGGGAGATTCAACTGCCTGGGCGCTGCCAGCAGCTCCGCTGGCGCGACCGATCCTTCTGGCTCGATGTGGGCCACAATCCGGCTGCCGCGGCGTATCTGGCGCGGCGACTCCAAAAGAGTCCCGCAGCGGGAGAAACTCACGCGTTGGTGGCCGCTATGGCGGACAAGGATCTGTCGGGGCTTTTCGCGCCGCTGCGGGACCTGGTGGACCGCTGGCATCCGGCGTTGCTGCCGGGCAATGCGCGCGCGGCGGACAGCTCTGCGCTGCTCAATGCTCTGGTGTGCGCCGAAGTGCCCAGGGCGCAGGTGGAGGCCAGCTGTTTGAGCGTGGGCGATAGCCTGGAGCGGCTACTGGTGACTACCGGGCCGCGGGACAGGTTGCTTGTATTCGGATCCTTCTTTACTGTTGCGGAAGTTTTACAGCGGATACGGGAAGAGGGCGATGGCGAATCGAGACCCTGACTGCCCACAAGCCGGCCCGCGCGGTGGGCGGCTGAACGATGGCTTCAAGCAGCGTATCGTCGGTGCACTGGTGCTGGCCGCGCTGGCGGTCATCTTTCTCCCCACCTTGTTCGATCGCGAGGGCGCCCGCTATATCGATGTCACCAGCCAGATACCGCCGACACCGGATATCCAGCCGATAGAGATAGCGGCGCCGGAACCCGTTGCCGATGTGGCGCCGGCACCCGACCCGGAGCAGGCGTTTCAGCCCGAGGTGGAAAAAGAAGATCCCAAGCCTCAACCGCCAGTGCGCAAACCGGATGCGGAAACCGGCGAGCGGGAGTCCAAAGACCCGGAGCAGACGCAGAATCAAAAACAGAATTCCCCGCTTGTCGATCAGCGGGGGTTGCCAGTTGCCTGGGTGGTGCAGGTGGCCTCCTATCGCGAGGCATCGAGGGCTGAACAGTTGCGTGGTCGTTTGATGGATGAAGGGTTCAAGGCCTTTACGCGAGAAGTCACCACAGACAAGGGGCGCTTTGTGCGCGTCTTTGTCGGCCCCAAGGTAAACAAAGCGGAAGCGCAGGCGGCCAAACGGGAGTTGGATCAACTGTTGAAGGCGCAGACACTGGTATTGCGCTTTAAAGCGTGAATTTGCGCACAGGCCTGGATCGAACCACTCAAACCCTGCTTCCGGGGATTTGCGAACGGCTTCACGCGCTGGGGCGCTTCAGTTAGAATGCGCGCTCTTCGCGGCAGCCGCCGCCATGCAGGTAGGGTTGAATGAACTGGGCTGACTGGACCATTCTTGCGATCGTGGCCATATCCACGCTGATCGGTCTCAGTCGCGGTTTTGTGCGTGAAACTCTCTCCCTGCTCACCTGGATTGCCGCCTTTGTGATTGCGATGATGTTCCGCGATCAACTGGCTCCGCTGCTTTCCAATCTTGTGGACACCCCTTCTCTACAGGCCATCGCGGCCTTCGCCATCCTTTTTATCTTTACATTGCTGGCCGGTGCCGGCCTGAATATGACGCTGTCCGCGTTTGTTGAGGCCACCGGCCTCTCGGGCACGGACCGGGTGTTGGGGATGGTGTTCGGTCTGCTGCGCGGTGCGATTATCGTGATGGCGTTGTTGATACTGGCTCCGGCGCTGGTACCGGTGGAAGAGGATGGTTGGTGGCGGGAGTCGGTACTGATCCCCCATTTTTTGGCGTTCGAGGACAGTGCGCGGCAGTTGGGCGCGGCCATCAAGGATTTTTTCGTTCAATTGTTTTAATCGGAGCGGTAGCGCCGCTTCTAATTTACCAGTGGGGCCAAGGCTATGTGTGGTATTGTCGGTATCGTCGGTAAGAGTGACGTCAATTTGCAGTTGTACGACGCGCTCACCCTGTTGCAGCACCGTGGACAGGACGCCGCCGGCATCGTCACCTGTGATCGGAACCGCCTCAATCAGCAGAAGGCCAATGGCTTGGTGCGCGATGTGTTTCGCGCGCGCCATATGGAGCGTCTGAAAGGTAATTTCGGTATCGGTCATGTGCGTTACCCCACTGCCGGGAGTTCCGGCCCGGCCCTGGCCCAGCCCTTCTACGTCAACTCCCCTTACGGCATCGCCATGGCCCACAATGGCAACCTCACCAATGTGCGCGATGTGGTCGAGGAAATCTTTCAGCAGGATTTGCGCCATATCAACACCGACTCCGATTCCGAAGTGCTGCTCAATGTTTTTGCCCACGAGCTGCACAAGCAGCACAAGCTGCAGCCGAAAGCCGAGGATATTTTTACGGCCATGCGCGCCGTGCATAAGCGGGTGCGGGGCGGCTACGCCTGTGTGGCCTTGATTGTGGGCTACGGCATAGTGGCTTTCCGCGATCCCCACGGAATTCGCCCGTTGGTATACGGCAAGCGGGAAACCGACCAGGGGACCGAATACATGGTGGCATCGGAATCCGTGGCCCTGGATGTGCTCGGCTACACGCTGGTGCGCGACGTGGCGCCGGGAGAGGCTATCTACATCGAGCTGGACGGCACTGTGCACGCGGAGCAGTGTGCGGAAAATCCCTCTCTTAATCCCTGTATTTTTGAACATGTGTACTTCGCGCGGCCGGATTCCATTATTGACGGCGTTTCGGTGCACAAGGCGCGTCTGCGCCAGGGCGAGCACTTGGCTGAAAAAATTCTGCGCGAGCGCCCGGACCACGATATCGATGTCGTGATTCCGATACCGGACTCGGCCCGCACTGCCGGGCAGACGGTGGCCTATCGCCTGGGAGTGAAGTTCCGCGAGGGCATGGTGAAAAACCGCTACATAGGTCGCACATTTATCATGCCGGGCCAAAAGCAGCGCAAGAAATCGGTGCGGCAGAAATTGAACGCCATCGAGCTGGAGTTCCGCGGTAAAAACGTCTTGCTCGTGGACGACTCCATCGTGCGCGGAACCACATGTAAACAGATTATTCAGATGGCCCGGGAGGCGGGAGCGGCCAAGGTTTATTTCGCCAGTGCGGCACCGGCGGTCAAATTCCCGAATGTCTACGGTATCGATATGCCCTCTGCGGAAGAGCTGGTTGCCCATGGCCGCACCACCGAGGAGGTGTGCAGGGAGATCGGCGCGGACTGGTTGATCTACCAGGACCTGCAAGACTTGATTGCCAGCTCTGCCGAGGGCAATGAGAATATCAAGCAGTTCGAGTGTTCCGTGTTCGACGGCAACTACATCACCGGCGATGTGGATGAAAAATATCTGCAGGAACTGCATGCAGCACGCAATGATGCGGCGAAACAAAACAAAAGTGGCCAGAGTTTTCTGTAGACACCTGTCCGAAAGTCACTGGGTGCGGGCCTCTCTTCCTTTCCGGGGCGGAGGGGCCTTAGGCCGCAGCCCGCATACAGGCCTCTGACTTGGGAAGCGCGCTTCCGCGCTTTATTAATTCTTCGCCATCCTTCATTATTTCCCATCCCCCACTCGAATCATCCCGGGACAGTTTATGTTCGAAGACGACGGTTACGCTTTCGATACACTGGCGGTGCGCGCCGGCCAAGTGCGCTCCGGAGAGGGCGAGCATTCGGAAGCGATGTTCCTCACCTCTAGCTATGTGTTTCCCTCCGCCGCAGAGGCTGCGGCGCGTTTTTCCGGCGAGAGTTCCGGCAATGTGTATTCGCGCTATACCAATCCCACCGTGCGTATGTTCGAAGACCGCATGGCGGCCCTGGAGGGCGGCGAAGCGGCAGTGGCCACCGCCAGTGGCATGGCAGCAATTTTGAGCCTTTGCATGGCGCTGCTGAAAAGCGGGGATAGCGTCATTTGTTCGCGCAGTGTGTTTGGAACCACAACCGCGCTCTTTGCGCGTTATATGAAAAAATTCGGCGTGCGCGTTACCTTCGTCGACCTGACAGATATGCAACAGTGGCGGGATGCCCTGGACGGCGATACCAAGCTACTGTTTATGGAGACGCCGTCCAACCCTCTGTGCGAGGTGGCGGATATCCGCCAGTTGGCCGACCTGGCCCACAGCGCCGGCGCGCTGCTGGCAGTGGACAACTGCTTCTGTACTCCGGCGCTGCAGCGGCCACTGAGCCTCGGCGCCGACATCGTTGTGCATTCGGCCACCAAATATCTGGATGGGCAGGGCCGCTGTGTCGGAGGCGTGGCCGTGGGGCGGCGGGAGTTGATGGGTGAACTACGCGCATTCCTGCGTACAGCCGGTCCGAGTATGAGCCCCTTTAACGCTTGGGTATTTTTGAAGGGGTTGGAAACTTTGAGCCTGCGCATGCAGACCCACTCCCGCAACGCTCTAGCCCTGGCCTGGTGGCTAGACGAGCAGGAAGCGGTGGAGAAAGTCAATTACACCGGCCTGCCCAAGCACCCAGGTCATCTGCTGGCGGCCGAGCAGCAGTCTGCTTTCGGCGGTATGCTCAGCTTCAGCGTGCGCGGTGGCCGCGAGGCCGCCTGGAAAGTGATCGACAATTGTAAAATCCTTTCCTGCACCGCCAACCTGGGGGATGCCAAGACCACCATAGTGCACCCGGCCACCACGACTCACGGCCGTCTCAGCGAGGAGGAACGGGCGCGCGCCGGTATTAGCGAGAGTTTGATCCGTGTCTCGGTGGGGCTTGAGGATGTGGAGGATCTGCAGCGGGACCTGTTGCGGGGGCTTTCACAGCTGTAGATGGCGCCCCTTGTGACGGGGCACAAGGCCAATGATTGATTACCGGCGCTCCTGGCATCAGGGCTGTCGCGGACTCGGAGAAAGAAGCGGTAGCGCCGCTCCGATATACAAAAAACACGTAGTAAAGGATTTGCCGTGCAAAAGATCATATCCGCCATAGTCGCCGATATCGGCAAGATTTTGTTGGGCAAGGAGCACCAAGTGAAACTGGCCCTGGCCTGTCTATTGTCCCGCGGTCACCTGCTGATCGAGGATTTGCCAGGTATGGGAAAAACCACGCTGGCTCATGCTTTGGCGCGTGTGCTCGGACTTTCCTATAACCGCGTGCAGTTCACCAGTGACATGTTGCCGGCGGACATCCTCGGCGTATCTATTTTCGAGCGCGATTCCGGTCAGTTCCGCTTTCACGAGGGCCCTGTCTTCTGCCAGTTGCTGTTGGCGGATGAAATTAACCGCTCTTCCCCCAAAACCCAGAGCGCCCTCCTGGAGGCGATGGAAGAGCGCCAGGTAAGTGTGGACGGTGAAACACGGCCACTGCCGGAACCTTTTTTCGTTATTGCAACTCAGAACCCGCTGCACCAGTCGGGTACCTTCGCGCTACCTGAATCCCAATTGGATCGTTTTCTGATGCGCATCAGCCTCGGCTATCCGACCCGGGAGGCGGAAAGAGCTCTTTTCCAGGGGGTGGACCCCCGCGCCCAGTTGCGGCAGTTGAAGCCGCGCATTGACATTGCCGCGCTGCGTAAAATGCAGGCGATGGTGGCGCAGGTAAAGGCCTCTGAGAGCCTGCTCGACTACCTCGAGCGCCTGGTGCAGCACACTCGCCAGAGTCCCGAATGCAGCGTAGGACTCTCCCCGCGCGGCGCTCTGGCACTGTTGCACGCCGCGCGCGCCTGGGCGCTGATCCATGGCCGCGGGCACCTGTTGCCAGAGGATATCCAGGCGGTGCTGCCCTCGGTGGCGGGCCATCGGCTGCAGAGTGAGGGCGGCGACGGTACCCGCTTGGTGGAGCGCCTGATGCGCCAGGTAGATATTATCGCGGCCTGAGTTGATGGACCTGACCGCACAAACCGCCGTAAAGCTCCGGGAGCGCGGGCGGCAGCTGGTGCAGCGGTGGTTGAGCCGCCGTTCACCACCGTCCCGCAGCGTTACCCTGAATCACCGCAATGTCTTTATTCTGCCCAGCCGCGCAGGTATGGGCTTCCTTTTGGTGATCGCGCTTCTGTGGTTGCTGGGCACCAACTACGAAAACAACCTGGTGTTGGCCCTGACGTTCCTGCTGGCCGGGCTGATTGCCGTGCTGCCGGTGCATACCTTCGCCAACCTGTCCGGCCTGCAACTGCGCTTGCTGGAAGTGCCGCCCGCTTTTGCCGGCGACTACGCCGAGGCGAAGATCGCAGTAAGCGGGGGCGGTAGCCGCGCGCGGGAGTGGATCCATGTGGGTTGGCCGCCGGAAGAGGGGGTTCACCTGGAGTTGGTCGAGTGCGACAGTGCAGAGATCCGGGTTTCTTTGCCGGTAGTCAGGCGCGGCCGGGTACGGGCGCCGCGCTTGCGGGTGGAAAGCCGCTTTCCGCTGGGACTTTTCCGCTGTTGGAGCTGGGTGGACCTGGATATCGAATTTCTTGTGTACCCCAGGCCCATTGCCGCCGGTCCCCTGCCTGTGGGCCTTGCGCCGGGCGAGGGGGATTCGGGCGAGCGCATCCGCGGCGGGGATGATTTCGCGGGGCTCAAGCCCTATCAGCCGGGGGATTCCCTGCGCCATTTGGCCTGGAAACAATACGCTGCCGGCCGCGACCTCAATAGCAAGGAATACGAGAGCCGATCCGATGCGCGCCTCTGGCTGGACTGGAGTCTGCCGGTCGCGCGCGATACAGAGACCCGCCTGAGCGTTTTGTGTCACTGGGCGCTGCAGGCGGAGCGCTCGGGTATCGCCTACGGTTTGCGCATACCGGGCGCTACCCTGGCCCCTTCCCTGGGCGCTGAACACCTGCGGGAGGTGCTGACCGCGTTGGCGGACTTCCCGGTACATTCTCCGGTAAGCGGGGGAGGTCATGGCTCGATCTAAGGAACTGTTGCCCCGCGAGAGTCTGCTGTGGATTTTTGCCGCTCAGTTCGTGGCGTTGTTGCCGCACTTTGCGCGCCTGCCGCTGTGGATCGTCTGTGCCTGGGCTTTTGCCATCTACTGGCGGCTGGAAGTCTATCGCGGCCGGCGCGACTTGCCCGGGCGCCTGGTCAAGCTGCTGGCGATTACCCTGGCGGTCGCGGGATTGGCGCTGTCCTACCGGCGCTGGTTTGCGCTGGAGCCGATGGTGGCGCTATTGGCTGTGTCTTTCACTTTGAAAAATCTGGAGTTGGTGAGCCGCCGCGACGCCTTTCTGAGCCTGCTGTTGGCCTATTTCGTCGCCGCTACCCTGTTCGTCTACGAACAGACGATACCCTACGCCTTCTACGGCGTGCTTTGCGCACTCGTCATTACCGCAGCGCTGGCAGCACAATCGGGAAGTTTCAGTGCGCGCCCGCGCAGGGCCCTGGGCCTGTCGGCGAAACTCCTGGTGCAGGCGGCGCCATTGATGTTGCTCCTGTTTATTGTGATGCCGCGTCTCGGCCCTCTCTGGGCGGTGCCGCAGGACGCCTCCGGCGCGCGCACGGGCGTCAGTGACTCCATGGCGCCCGGAGACTTTACCCGCCTATCCAAATCTGACAGTCCGGTGCTGCGCATCTCTTTTGATGGTCCGGTACCGCCGCCGGAACAGCGCTACTGGCGCGGTCTGGTTTACTCTCACTTCGACGGGCGCCGCTGGAGCCAGGGCTTTAGCGTGGACCCGCGTCAAGGCGCTGAGGTGGAGTGGAACTCGCGGCAGCAGAGACTGCCGGAAGTGGGGCCCCGCTACCGCTATCAGGTCATTCAAGAGGCGAGCAATGCCCCCTGGCTCTTCGCCATGGCGCGGCCGCTTTCCGATACCCGCGGTGTGGGGGAGACGGCGGACGATCGCCTGGTCAAAAAGACGCCGGTGCACAGCCGCTTTGCCTATGAAGTGCGTACCTGGCCGCGGGAGACTTTGACAGACGCGCCAGTGCTGGGGAATGCCGAGCGCCGCCGCAATCTGCAGTTGCCCGCCACAGGCAATGCGCGTACCCGTGCCTGGGCGGCCGAGCAGCGCGCTGCGGGTCTGGGGGCGGAGGAAATATCCCGGCGCCTTTTGAACTTCTACAACCGCAGTTTCGTCTACACCCTGAACCCACCGGCACTGGGTGCGGATTCTGTGGATGAGTTTCTGTTCGACAGCCAGCAGGGATTCTGCGAACACTTCGCCGGCAGCTATGTCTTTGCCATGCGCGCCGCCGGCGTGCCTGCGCGGGTAGTGGCCGGTTATCAGGGCGGTGAATGGGTGGAGCAAGAGGCCTATCTGCTCGTGCGGGAATACGACGCCCACGCCTGGGCGGAAATCTGGGTTCCCGGACGCGGCTGGCAGAGAGTGGACCCCACCGCAGCGGTATCGCCGGAGCGTATTCGCGATGGTCTGCAGAGTGCCGCCGAAGAGGAGTTTATGCAGGACGCGCTGCTGCCGCTACATCGTATTTCGGTATTCAATCAGCTGCGCCTGCAATGGGACATGATTAACTACCGCTGGTATCGGGCGGTGATCAGTTTCGATAGCGACCGACAACAGAATCTGTTGCGGCGGTTGCTCGGTGAAGTATCGCTCGCGCGCCTGGCACTGTTTGTCGGCGCGGCCATTGCCGCGGGACTGGCGGGAGCTCTGTTGTGGCTCTGGTTTATCAGCCGCCGCACAAGGCCGCCCGTGGCGATCCGCCTTTACCAAAAGTTCTGTCAGCGCATGGCCCGCGCGGGTATGGTGCGGCGCCCCGGAGAGGCGCCGCGGGATTTCGCTCGCCGGGTGCGGGAGGAAAAGCCACAACTCGCAGAGGTAACGGAGCGGATTACCCGCGCTTTTGAAAAGGCAGCCTACTGCGAGGATCCCGCGGCGGAACAGCAGCTGCGCCGCCTGCTGAGACGTCCACTTACCCGCTATCGGACGAGAAAGGTTTAAGGAACCTCTGATTAATTCGCTTCATGACGTAAAAACTCTTTGGAGCCAGATGAGAAGCTCAGGTGATAGGCTGGCTATTTCGAAACCGTCGGATACAAGGATGTATCCGTCGGAGCTACAGGGAAGTACTCGTGCGTTTTCGAAATGGCCAGCCTATTGCCTGAGCGCCCCGGAACCTACCACAGTGTTCACGCGAATTAATCAGAGGTTCCTTAAGTCGTCCACTTGCCGGCAACCGGGGGGCTATTTCCCGCTGCCGGTCCTATGAATTTGAGTTAACAAACAACATGTCCGCGAGACTGCAAAAGTTCTTACTCGGCTACGGCGGCACCTCGCTCGCCACGGGCCTGCAAGTGATATTGGTGCCGTGGCTTGCGGTAACGGTGGTGGGGCTGCCAGCGCTACATTTGGGCTGGGTACAGGCTTCGGTACTGTTGCCGAACTTGGTGTTCCTGCTGTTCGGTGGCGCTCTGGCGGACAGGCGCGATGCCGCGGTAGTGGCGGCCCTGGCCTGCTTGGGACTAGCCTTCTGCCACGCCGCGCTTGCCTTGTACTTGTACCGCCACACACCGGAATTGCCACAGTTGCTGGCCTACGGTGCAGCCTTGGGCGTGTGCACCGCGTTTCTGCAGCCGGCGCGGGATAACTTGGTGCAGCGCAGTGCCCGCGACAGGCGGGGGCAGACCACCGAACGCCGTGTGCAGAAAACGGTAACTTGGATGATGCTGGCGCAGTACGGAGGTCAGGCTGCGGGTATGCTGTTGGCGAGCCGATTCGACCACTGGGGGCCGGAGATACTCCTGGGGATACAGGTGGCAATTCTGTCGCTGGCTGGCTGCTTGCTTCTGTCTCTGCGCGAGCGCCAGACTGTCTCGGCGAGAGAGGGCAAAAAGCCGCACGCGCTGATCATCGATGGTCTGGCGCAGGCATGGCGCAGACCGGCTCTGCGCGAGTTGATTGCCCTGATGGCTTTTAACGGCTTCGTACATATCGGTGTTTTTCTCGTGGTGCTTCCATTGCTGGCGGCGGACTATGGCCGCGGTGCCGGTTACTACGCGACGCTGCAACTGGCCTTTGTCGCTGGAACTGTCGCTGCTACCGTGACCATGTTGCGCCGGGGCCAGGGCGGGCAGCCGGGACGCGGTATCCTCATGTGCCTGCTCTACAGTGCGGTGCTGCTGGTCGCTATCAGTTTTGGTCCGACTCCCCTGGGGTTGATACTCATGTGTATCTGTTGGGGTGCGGTTGCCGCCGCTTCGGCGGCACTGGGGCGGGCCATAGTGCAGGTTTTCGCGCCTGCGGAGTACCGCAGTCGCATTATTTCCATCTACCAGCTGGCACTGTTCGGCTCCGCGGCCCTGGGCGCTCTGGCCTCCGGTCTGTTAAGTGAATACGCGGCGCCCCTGACTACCCTGTTGTGGGCCGGCATTCTCAGTGTGCTGGCGCTGCTGCTGGTGGCCTGGAGCGGCGCCTTGCGCGGGGTCAGACTCTCTGACCGGGAGTTATGATGGGTTGCCCAACCGTTTTGGCTTTGGCACTTACCAGCGGTTGGTGATCCATAGTGTCTGATAGGGTTTCAGTTCGATAGTGCCCAGCATATCCTCGAATATCTGATCGCCGATCAGATCCTTCCACCGGTCCGCGCCGACCAGATTGATACTGGAAAGAGGCACTGTCTGCCGCTCATCGGAAATATTATTCAGACAGAAGATATTCTGGCGACGGTTCATGCTCTGACGCCAGAAGGCGAATATCTGTTCGCCCAGCTGTAGGGCAAATTGAGCGGCGTTGGGATGGAAGGCGGGCTGTTCGCGGCGCAGTTGAATCAGGCGACGCAACCGGTAGAAGACCTTGTGATGATGGCTATCGGGGTCGGCGAGCTTTGCATTGAGTTCCGATTCCTGCCACTGGCGCCGGTTGATGGCGCGGTTGTGGCCGTGCGCCTCCATGCGCGCGTAGTCATTGGTCGTGCCCACCAGACTGTGGAGGTAGAAGGCGGGAATGCCCTCGAGCGCCAGCATTATCGCGTGGGCACAGATAAAGCGCTCCATCTGCCAGCGGTCTTCGCCGGCTGTCGTACCCTTCATGGCGTCGAAGAGGGAAATGTTGATCTCGTAAGGTTTCCGGCTGCCGTCGTCCAGGGCGCGCCAAGAGACCTGCCCACCGAAATTTTCCATTGTCTGGATCAGCACTTCCTGTTCTTCTTCGCTGAGCAGCCCTTCCGCGGGGCGCAGACCTATGCCGTCGTGCGAGGCGATGAAATTGAGGTAGGTGGTGCCGTTGCGTGTCGGCGGCATACCCATAAGCCAGCTATTTAAGTGCCGACAGTTGCCACTGACCAGCGTGTTGACCAGCAGCGGGGGCAGGGGAAAGTTGTAAATACAGTGGGCCTCGTTGGCGTTGCCGAAGTAGGAAAGGTTTTCCCGCATGGGGATATTGGTTTCGGTAATAATTACCGCGTTCGGATCCGCGTGCTCGATCAAGGTGCGCAGCAGGCGTATTATCTCGTGGGTTTCTTCTAAGTTGATACAACTGGTACCGATTTTTTTCCAGAGAAAGGCAACCGCATCCAGGCGAAAAATACGCACACCCATATCCAGATAAAAGCGCACTATATGCACAATTTCCAGAAGTACCTGTGGGTTGTGGAAATTTAGGTCTATTTGATCGTGGCTGAAGGTACACCAGACATATTCACAGCCGTCGCCCCTGGGGACAGCCCGTAGCAGTGGCGTGGTCCTGGGACGTACGACATTGGAAAGGTCTTCGTCGGGCGATGCGGTAATAAAATAATCCCGCCCTGGTGATTTACCCTCCTGAAAATTGCGGAACCAACGATGTAATGAAGAGCAGTGGTTGATCACCAAGTCCGCCATCAAATGGAAATCAGTACTGATACGCAGTATGTCATTCCAGTCTCCCAGTGCCGGATCTACCCGCTTGTAGTTGATCACCGCGAAGCCGTCATCACTGGAATAGGGAAAGAAGGGGAGTATGTGCACGCTGTTAATCAGCATGGTGAAATGGGTTTTGAGAAAGTGGTGCAGTGCCTTTAGTGGGTGCTGTTTTTCACTGAGAATAGTGTTGCCGTAGGTAATCACCATCACATCGGTTTCATCCCACAAATTTTTGTGTGGCAGAGGGCTTTGGCAATCCTCGTCCAGGCGCATAGTGTGCATCAACCGCTTTGCCAGAGATTTTCCGTCTCTGTGCGGATAGATCACTGATAAGTGATCGCACAGTTTCTTGAAAATAATTTCCTGTGGGTGTTCCTGTGATGATATGTGGGTCATGAGTTATTCGCCGTAGTCCTCTAGGTCCGCTTCCACCGCTGCTCGCAGCTCCTGAAGAAAACCCGGTGCAGCGCTGCTGATGCGGCTCCAGCTCGGAATAAAAGGGGTTTCCATTGGATTGTCGAGAAACGCCTGACCGGCTTTCATCAGGTTTCGGGCAAAAAGTTCCACTGTCTGCTCTTCTCTATGAATGTCGAAACTCAAACCATTGATGATAGCGTCGTTGCGGTATGTCTCCACGAAATCCAGAGCGATGCGGAAGTAAGTGGCCTTGATGGAGCGGAATATCTCGTTAGAGAAAACGATCCCTTGGGTGGCCAGTTTGCGGAACAGAGACTTGGCGATATCGATGGACATTTTTGACAGGCCGCCCTGGTCGTCATGAAAGGAAACTGATTGGTGCTTGTGATCGTAGCAGTGTGCGATATCCACCTGACACAGATGATTAGTGGAAAAATTGCGGTACATCTCCGACAGTACGCCGATTTCCAGGCCCCAGTCACTGGGAATATGCAGGTCGTTGATAACGTCGCGGCGGAAGGAAAATTCTCCGGCCAGGGCGTAGCGGAAGCTGTCCATGTAGTTGAGGTAGTCTGTGTAGCCGTAGATTTTTTGCAAGGTGCGGATCAGCGGGGTGACCAGCAGGCGGCAGACACGGCCGTTGATTTTTCCCGAGGCGACCCGGGAGTAATATCCCTTGCAGAATTCGTAGCTGAAATTGGGGTTGGCCACCGGGTAGAAGAGGCGGGCTAAAAGGTTTCGATCGTAGGTGAGAATGTCGCAGTCGTGCAGCGCCACCGCTTCTCCCTTTCCTGAGGCGAGGATATAGCCGAGGCAGTACCAGACATTGCGCCCTTTACCGGGTTCCATCGGGGCCAGACCGCGTTCCTGGAGTTTTGCGTCCAGTTCGCGCAGGCGCGGGCCGTCGTTCCAGAGTACCCGCACCTGCTGGGGCAGGCGGCGGAACTGGCGCAGTGCGTCCCGATATTGCGATTCGTCGGCCCGGTCCAGGCCGATGACAATTTCCGAGAGGTAGGGCACCTGTGCCAACTCATCGAGAATTTTGGGCAGTGCCTCGCCCTCCAGCTCCGAGTAGAGTGAAGGTAACAGCAGAGACATGGGTCTTTGATGGGAAAATTCCAGCAGTTCGTGCTCCATGTCCTCAAGGGGGCGGTTGCACAGATTGTGCAGAGTGGTGATGGATCCATTTTGAAAAAAGTCGGTCACGGGAGACTCCTGGTCAGCTTGTCGGGATTTCCGCGTTTTCTCGCGCTGATTTCATAGAAATATTGGTTATGGAAGCTCTGATTAATTCATTCGCTGGCGGTAACAATTCTCTGGGGCCAGATGAGAAGCTCGAGTAATGGGATGGATATTTCGAAACCGACGGATACAAGGATGTATCCGTCGTAGCTACAGGGCAGTACTCATGCGTTTTCGAAATGTCCATCCCATTGCCTGAGCGCCCCGGAGCCAACCATAGTTTTCTCGCGAATTAATCAGAGATTCCTTATGAAAATAATTGGCCTACGACTTCCCGCCAGCCCGCTGGGCCGATGGCGTCGCTGATTATTACCCGCCGCTTGTCGCTCGCCGCCAATTGCGGTGGAGGGCGGTGGGGGGCGCGGATAATGACGGCGATATCCGCTAGCTTCAGCATATCCAGATCATTGGGGCTGTCCCCGGCGGCGATCAGCCGGTAGTCGGTGTGTCTGTATTTGCGGTAGCAGTCGAGCAGCGCCAGGGTCGCCGCACCCTTGTCCGTGGGGCCGAGCAAATGCAGAAAGCGGCCGCCCTGTAACGTGGAGAGTCCGGCCGCAGCGGCGCGGGTGGTGAAGGAGCGCTTTTCTTCCCTCGTCCCCAGCCACAGCAGAGGCTCGGAGTAGTCGCGGTTTTGCGCCGCCAGAGCCTGCTGCTCCGTAAGGCCGGTGGCTGCAACGATCTCTTCGCAGGTGGCGGCGGAAAAACTCAAGTAGGGGGCGCCGTATTCCGTGGCGTCAGCGCGCAAAAAGGCCCGTAGCTGTTCTCGCGGCAATCCCGTTTCGATCAGCCAGAAATTATTTCGCTTGCGCGCAGTTTCGGGTCGCGCGGGGAAATAATTGGCGGGGATGAAAATCGCTGACCCGTTTTCGACGATAAACGGGTGTTCGTTGTGCAGCTGGCGGCGGAGCTCCAGCATTTCCGCGAAGGTTTTGCTGCTGTTCAGAATGACCGGTACCTGCCGCTGCTCCAGCTGCAGCAGCAGCCGGTCAACCGGGGCATGGGAATAGTCGTGGTGATCCAGCAGCGTGCCATCCAGATCGCTGGTAATCAGCCAGGGACCCTCGAAGAGGTTATTTTTTGTCATCACCTGAGCGGATTGCTTCGTTTCAATTCCTTTTGTTCCAAAAATAGTGCCAGCCGGAAACTTTGGGCTGTTTTGGCGCCTGAAGGCTGGCGAATGGCGTGATCGGCGACCTCAACCGGAAAAATTCAGGATGAATATCGCACTGTTTTGGTGAGTGCAGTCAGAGCGAGCACATGCGTTGCACCAATTTGGCCTTGGTCTTGGGCCCGCGCGCGAGGGACCATACAGTGTCGGGTATCGGCGTGGTTTGGGAAGGTTGATTGTGGCGGAGATTAAACCCGGCAACTGGTCCCACAAGGTAGCGGAGACCAGCGACGCACTGGATCTGGAGCCGGGGGTATTCACCTTGGAAGATCCCCGGGCCATAGCGCGCTCCCTGCGGCGCTCGGCGGAGCGGAGCAGGCGCCGTAAAACAGACCCTTTCCGCTCGGCGATGTCGATGCTGAACTACTACATCAATCGCGCCGGGTGCAAATTGCCGGAGGAACGGCGCCGCCATCTGGAAGCGGCGAAAGACGAGCTGCGCGCGCTCTACGGCCGCCCGCGTCGGCGTTGAGAAGAGGGCGCCGGTGCAATGTGGCAGCCCTCAGGGCGGAGCGTCAGGGGGCCTGGCAGGCTAGGCAGCGCACATAGAGGGCGCGGGGGTCGCGGTAGGTCTGCAGTTCGGCCACAGGTGCCAGGCTGGGTTGCAGGGCGTTGAACCAGGCCCCGAGTGGCAGATTGTCTTTGATGCCGGCGTCGATGCGGGCATCCACATTGTCTGCCAGGGCGCGCAGGAATCTTTCGCCCGGTGTCAGCTCGCGCTGAATTTCCACTACTTCATAATCTTCCACATCGGCCAGTTGAGCGGCACCGGCGATGGCGTCGTTCAGATTGCCCAGCTCATCCACCAGTCCCAGCTGCTGTGCGGCGCGGCCGGTCCAAACCTGCCCTTGGGCTATCTTGTGCACTTCCTTGGGGGTGCTGCCACGCGCTTCCGCGACGATGCGCAGGAAGCGCGCATAGGTGTTTTCCACCCCCTGTTGCAGCAGGCTGGCGGCGCTTTCCGGCAGCGGCCTGTCGATGCGCATGGCGCCTGCCAGGTCCGAGGTGCCGATACCGTCGTTATAGATACCGAGCTTTTCCAGGGACTCCTCAAAAGTGGGGAAGGCCCCGAACACACCGATGGAGCCGGTAATGGTGGAGGGGGAAGCCCAGATGCGATCGGCACCGGTGGCTATCCAGTAGCCGCCGGAAGCGGCGACACTGCCCATGGAGATCACCACCGGGATATTCGCTTCGCGGGTGGCGAGCAATTCCTGGCGAATGGCCTCAGACGCAAAGGCGGAGCCGCCGCCGCTGTCGATGCGCAGGACCAGGGCGTTGACTTTCTTTTCCCGTGCCTTGGCGATCAGCTCGCCCAGTGTCTCGCTGCCGATCTGCCCCGCCGGAGCTTCTCCATCAATAATGGTCCCGCTGGCGGAGATCAGGCCTATCTTGGCCGTGCCCGCGCCGGGTCGGGGAATCTGCTTGAGCTTTTGGTGGCGCAGGTATGCGAGGGCATCGACGGATTTGTAGTCATCCGTTTTGTCCTCGGAGCCGATTTCCTCGCGCAGTTCATCGATGGCCACACGGCGGCTGGCAAGCTGGTCCACCAGCTTGTTGGCCAGGGCGGCTTCGGCCCAGCTGCCGTCGTGCTCCTTCAGCTGTTGCGGCAGGGTATCGATAAAGGTGTCGATTGCCTCCGGCGGCAGGTTGCGCAGGCCGGTCACCTGTTCTGTGTACTCGCTCCAGAGTTGGTGCAGCCAGCGCTGATTGTTTTCGCGCGAGGCGGGGGACATATCATCGCGAGTGTAGGGCTCTATAAAATCTTTGTAGTCCCCCACGCGGAACACGTGGAAGTTGACCTCGAGTTTGTCCAGCGCGCTCTTGTAGTAGTTGCGGTAGATGCCAAAACCGGTCAGCAATACCGATCCCATGGGGTTCAGATAAATTTTGTCCGCGTGACTGGCGAGGAAGTACTGGGCTTGGGTGTAATTGTCGCCGATGGCATAGACGGGCTTGCCGGCGGCTTTGAAGCGCTGCAGCGCTGCACCCACCTCTTCCAGCTTACTCAGGTTGGCCCCCACCAGATAATCGAGTTCCAGAACCAGGGAGGAGATGCGGTTGTCCTTGGCCGCATTGTCGATGGCATCCACCAAGTCCTTGACGCGCACTTCTGTCGGTCCCGACGGGCCGCCGAAAAAGTCCATACCGGAGGGGCGGCTAAGCTCGTCCACCAGAAAACCGCTGGGGGCGACCCTCAGGGCGGAGCCCTGGGGAATGGTCAGCTGGTCTTCCTTGCTGAATATAGCGATCCCGATAAACAACAACAGCAACAGGAACAATAGGTTGGTAAAGACGCGGCGCAACCAGGTGATGGTACCGCCGATGGCAGCGAAGAAACCGCGTATAAATCCTTTTGGGTGAGCTGTATTTGTCAAACCTCAACACTCCTTGGGGCAGTTAACTGTTCGGCCGCCAGCAGGCGGGGATTCCCGCCGTGCGCAACCGGGCTGTCGGCGGCTCCGCTCCGCTGCGGCATCATGGTTCAGCGGAGGGTTCCTTTACTGCATGCGCTGCCAGCGGCTGGTCATCATTGCGGAGAAGAATAGGGTAAGGCTTAACAGCAGCAATAGGCCATGCTGCCAGCCGCGCCCGGGCATCATTACATCGACAATGCTGGCGGTGATGTATAGCAGCAGAATAAAACACAACCACAGATAGCTGCGGTAGTGGCTCCTGAGCAGCCCCGGCAGCACCAGTAGCAGTGGAATGGTCTGTACTACCCACCACTTCAGCGAGCCGCCGGGCAGGAACAGGTTCCGGACCGCGAACAGTAACATCAGGCCGCTGTAACAGGCCCAGTTCAAGTAGTGGGCGATACGCAGCTTGCGCGCAATCTTGTTATTTGCCGAGTCAGTCAAGCAGTTTCCTCCGGGTTGCCGGCAAGGCTGCGGGCCAGATGGCCGATACGGGCCCCCAGGGCACGGCAGAGGGCGGTTTCGTCTTCACTCAACTCGCCGCTGTCGCTGCCGCCGGACCAGTGGGAGGCACCATAAGGGGTACCGCCGCTTCTGGTGTGAGTCAGTGCCGCCTCTGAGTAGGGAATGCCGGAGATGACCATTCCGTGATGCAGGAGCGGCAGCATCATGGAGAGCAGGGTACTCTCCTGGCCCCCGTGGAGGCTACCGGTGGCGGTGAAGACAGCGGCGGGTTTGCCGGACAGGCTGCCCTCGAGCCAGATATCACTGGTTTGGTCGAGAAAGTGACGCAGAGGCGCCGCCATATTGCCAAAACGCGTGGGACTGCCGAGTAGCAGGCCGGCGCAGTGGCGCAGGTCATCGCCGGTACAGTAAGGGGCGCCTTCGCTGGGTACCGGCGGCAGGCTGGCGTCAGTATCCGGGGACACGGTGGGCACGGTGCGCAGGCGCGCGGCCAGGCCGCTGGATTCGACGCCCCGGGCCAGCTCCGCGGCCATTTTCGCGGTGGCGCCAGTACGGCTGTAATAGAGAATCAGCACATAGGCTTCGCCGGCCATCAAAGCAGCTCCAGTACGTTTTCCGGCGGCCGGCCGAGTACAGCCCGGTCGCCTTTCACGACAATGGGGCGCTGGATCAGTTTGGGATGCGCCACCATGGCGTCGAGTAACTGCTCATCGGACAGACTGGTGTCCTTTAGCTGCAGTGCTTTATAGGCGTCCTCGCCGGTGCGCAGCAGGTCGCGCGCACTTATTCCGAGCATGCTCAGCAAATTGGTCAAGGCTTCCTTGCTCGGCGGTGTTTCCAGGTAAAGAACCACTTCCGGTTCAATACCATTGTCCTGCAATAACTGCAGGGTTTGACGGGATTTTGAACAACGAGGGTTGTGGTAAATCGTCCACATTATGGCGGTATCCTGTTAAGGTTTGGCGTATTCTAACTGAATAGCGCGTTTATTTCGCTTGGGGTATCTCTGATTGTTTTTCGCGGGCGCTTCGTTGGTTCCGGGGCGCTCAGGTAGTGGGATGGCCATTGCGAAAATGCGCGGGTGCCGCCCTAGCGCCGCCGGATACCTCCTTGTGTCCGCCGGTCTTGAGAGGCCCTGTGCAGCACTTGCACTTTCAACCCCGGTTGCCGGGGGGGCGCCCGGGGGCATAAAACAGGTTTCCCCAAGTCGGCAGAACGAACAACAAAAACGGAAACAGTCATGACAGAACTGGTGCGCCGCTGGCGCCGCTTTTTCACTTCCCTGTGGGCTCTGTTCAACGAGAAAAATTGCCGCCAGAGCGCCGCGGCACTTACTTATATGACGCTGTTCGCCATAGTGCCGCTGGTAACGGTCAGCTATTCCATGCTGTCTTTGTTTCCGGATTTTGCCGGTCTGGAAAGCAAGTTGCAGGAGCAGATTTTTTCCCACTTCGTACCGGAGAGCGGGCGCGAGGTACAGGAGTATATCAGTAGTTTTTCCTCCCAGGCTCAGCGCCTTACCGGTGTCGGCATTGCGATACTGTTGGTGACCGCGGGGTTGATGTTGCGCAATATCGAAGAGACGTTCAACGCGATCTGGGATATTCCGCGAGGGCGCAGCGGAATTTCCAGTTTTCTGCTCTACTGGGCCATTTTAAGCCTGGGGCCGATTTTGCTCGGTGCCGGTATGGCGGCCACCACTTATCTCTTTTCTCAAAAACTGTTTCTGCCGGAGGGGGATACCCTTGGCCTGTTGCCGATTGTGCTGCGGGTATTGCCGTGGATATTTACCGCCATCGCCTTCACCCTGCTGTTTATCGCGGTACCCAATTGTCGGGTACCACTGCGTCACGGTTTGGT
This sequence comes from Microbulbifer thermotolerans, assembly GCF_001617625.1. Lineage (NCBI taxonomy): Bacteria > Pseudomonadati > Pseudomonadota > Gammaproteobacteria > Cellvibrionales > Microbulbiferaceae > Microbulbifer > Microbulbifer thermotolerans. The sequence continues at coordinate 1,390,517 of NZ_CP014864.1, forward strand.
CGGCGGCGTGATTACCGCTTTTGCGTTTGAAGTGGCCAAATATCTTTTCGGGCTGTTGGTAGCGCGCAGTTCTGTGCAAGTGATTTATGGTGCCTTCGCCTTTGTTCCCCTGTTCCTGATCTGGATCTACCTGATGTGGATCATCGTACTGGCCGGCTGCGTGCTGGTGCGCACGCTCACCGCCTATCATGCGGCCACCCACGGTAGAAGCTATTCGGATGTGGAAGCGACGCTGGTGTTGTTGTGGGCGTTGTTCAAAAAATACCGGCGCGGTTTGCCGCTGGGAGAAGAGGATATCTCCCGCGCGGGGATCAAACCTGCCCAGTGGCGGCATATCCGCCAAGTGTTACAGGACCACAAGCTGATCACCCAGACGGAGCGCAATGATTATGTGCTGGCGCGAGATCTGGATTCCCTGTCGCTGATGGATCTGGTTGAATGGCTCAGCCCCGCACCCATGGCGGCGCGAAGCCACTGTGACCTGCAAAGGTTGCCCTGGTACAGTGCAGTGGAACAGCGCTTTGCGGAATCGCGGCAGTATGCTGGTGAACAGCTGTCGCTGGGGTTGGGTGAGTTATTCCGCAGTGCGTTGGAAGGCGAGCTTGCTGCAGGTGCCGACGAGGCACACGGGGAAAAAAAGAGCAAGAGTAGACGCGGAGGGGGTAAGCGTGGATCCACAAACGGGAAATCAGAAGACGATTCTGTGGGCAGCCTTACTGTGCTTGGCCGCGGCAATAAGCGGCTGTGATTCCGGCGAGCGGATGCTCTCTGTTGACGGCGAGGGGCTCGAACCGGCCGGCCGGGTGTTGCTGGTCAATTACTGGGCCGAGTGGTGTGCGCCCTGTCGGGAAGAGATTCCCGCACTGAATACACTAGCCCAAAGCGCGGAGACAGTGTTGGTCGTGGGCATCAATTATGACGCCTTACCTGCCGAGCAAACGCGGACGCAGATGGAAAAGCTGGGCATCGTCTTTCCGGTTTTGGTGGAGGAACCGCCTTACCGCTGGGGACAGCCCCGCCCGGACATATTGCCGAGTACTTTTGTGATCGACCCGGATGGCCAGTGGCGGGAGACACTGGTCGGGCCGCAAACCCTTGAGCAGTTGAAGGCGGCGGTGGAGCGAAGCCGCTTATAGCGCTATAACAAATGCAACTATAGGGTCGTCGCCCGTCGCTGTTAGCATGCCGCGACTTTTTCACAGTGACCGGACGGAACCCTCACAACATGCAATTGAGCTCGCTGCTTTTCTTACTCATCTTTTTCATACTGTTCTGGCCCTTGTACCGCTGGCATAGGAGTCGGGCGTCTCTGGCGCCGGCGGTATTCGCCGGGTTGACACTGGGAGTCCTGTTCGGCGGTCTGTTGCAAGTGGCGCGCGGCTGGGGTGTGGTGCCCGCGGAATTATTGCCGTGGATAAGCATGGTGGGCGACAGCTATGTCAATCTGCTACACCTGTTGGTGATGCCGCTGGTGCTCATCTCGATTCTCGCCGCGGTGGTCAAAGTAAGCCACACTCAGGCACTGGGCAAAATCAGTGTTTCGGTGCTGGCAGTGCTACTCGGCACCACGGCAATCGCGGCTCTGATCGGCGTCGCCATGGCGCTGTTGTTTGATCTTTCTGCTGCCGGGTTGGTAGAGGGCGCCCGTGAAGCGGCTCGGGTTGAGGTGCTCAACGAGCGCATAGGAAGGGTCACGGGTCTTAGCCTTCCTGAAATCCTTACTTCTTTCGTCCCCAAAAATATTTTCTTCGATCTGAGCGGCGCGCGTGATACTTCCGTGATCGCTGTGGTGATCTTTGCCGTGCTCTTGGGGGTGGCGGCGCTGGCGGTGCGTCGGGAGTTTCCGCAGGAGGGGGCCGAGATAGAGCGTTTCGTCCATGTGGCTCAGGTGTGGGTGATGAAACTGGTGCGGCTGATTATGGCTTTTACGCCCTATGGGGTTATGGCCCTGGTGGCCGGTCTCATTGCCAAGTCCAGCTGGGCGGATATTCTCAATTTGTTCAATTTCGTCGTAGCCTCCTTCGCCGCGATTGCGCTGATGTTCCTGGTGCATGGCCTGCTGTTACTTGTTAACGGCATCAGCCCGCTGCGCTATTTTTCCAAGGTGTGGCCTGTTCTGGTGTTCGCTTTCAGCTCCCGCTCCAGCGCCGCCACCATTCCCCTCAATGTGGAGACGCAGGTAGAGGCGCTGCGCAATTCTCCCGCTATTGCCAATTTCTCCGCTTCCTTCGGTGCCACCATCGGCCAGAATGGCTGCGCCGGTATTTATCCGGCGATGCTGGCGGTTATGGTGGCGCTGCCCATGGGCGTCGATGTGCTGGACCCGGTGTGGCTCGCCACCCTGGTGGCGGTGGTGGTGATCAGCTCTTTTGGTATTGCCGGTGTCGGAGGTGGGGCCACATTTGCCGCGCTGGTGGTGTTGCCGGCCATGGGGCTGCCGGTGACCATCGCCGCGCTGCTGATATCCGTGGAACCACTGATCGATATGGCTCGCACCGCGCTAAACGTCAACGGCGCCATGACCGCCGGCACCCTGACCCAGCGCTGGCTCGGCAGAGAAGTGCCGGGGCCGGAGATTATCGAAGGCTGAAAATGGTCAGTGCTCTCTGTCAACCGATTTCGCCTGTTGGCGTTATGGATGAGTGAAGTCGTTGAATCCGGCTCGTTTGAATCTCCATACAAATAAGCACAGGGAGCAAACTATGAAAAAACTGATTTTGCCCACAGTGGTTGCCGCCGGTCTGCTGTTTTCAACCCCATTGTTGGCGGACAGCGATGCCGCCGAGCGTTTAGACAATCGGGGTGACCGTATCGAAAATCGCCTCGACCGGAAGGGTGACCGCATCGACCAGCGCCTGGACAACAAAGGCGATCGCATCGATAGGCGCCTGGATCGCAAAGCCGAACGCGCGGAGGCCAATGGCAACGACAAACTGGCGGAGCGTCTGGATCGCAAGGGCGACCGCATCGACCGGCGCCTGGATAATAAAGGCGACCGCATCGACAACCGTCTGGACCGCAAAGGAGACCGCATAGACCGCCGTATGGACCGTCGTGGCCGGGCATTGAGCGATTAATGTCGGGTAATTTTGTTTTGTTCGCCCAGTCACTGGGTTTGGTTCCGGGGCGTTCGAGCCGCGGGGTAGGCATTGTGGCAAGGCGGAGGATTTCCCGCAGCACCGTCCGAGACGCTTCCGCCACGGACGGTTTGCAACGGCCATTCCATTACATGACTCCCTGGTACACATCGGCCAGAGATTGCACCGAACCCAGGGCGTGGAAGCCTCGAGAACTCAATCACGGCCGCTCGCTGTAATTGGCGGCAAAATGGAATTTTCTGCACGAAACAGCGTCGATCGGCATTCATGAATCAATTTCTGGCCTCGGTGGAACGGCGGGCATTTACTATGGCGAGGCTGGCAGTGGGCAATCCCGACGACGCCCTGGACATTGTGCAGGACGCCATGTTGGCCCTGGTGAAAAACTATCGCCACCGGGATAGGGCAGAGTGGAGGCCGCTTTTTTTCACCATCCTCAACAACCGCATTACCGACTGGCACCGCCGCCGCAATACGATCTCCCGCTGGCAATTGCTGAGGGAAAGACTGGTGGGAGACTCCGCCGAAGACGCCGAGCTTGACCCGGGTGATCTGCCGGGCCCACAGGCCGCCGCTCCGGATCGGGCGCTGATCAGTGAGCGTACACTGGACGCTATAGACTCGGCTGTGGGCCGATTGCCCCTGCGTCAGCAGCAGGCCTTTTTGTTGCGTTGTGTAGAGGGGTTTGATGTGGCGGAAACCGCCCGCGCCATGTCCTGTAGCGGCGGCAGTGTAAAGACCCACTTGTCCCGCGCGCTTGCCACATTGCGCAAACACCTGGAGGATTTGCGATGAAGCCGTCTGTCCCGAAATCCGACAGCAACCGATGCGTGATCGACGCCGCCCGCGAAGTGATGGCGCGTCGCGACCGCGAGCTGGACGGCGAGACGCTGGCGAGCCTGCGCTGCGCCCGCGCCCGAGCGCTGGAGGCGCAGCGTGTGTGGGCACCTGTATGGCTGCCTGCCGGTGCCGCGGTGGCCGCAGCTGTGGTGGTGGCGCTCTTGTGGACTCGTGCGCCCGAGCCGGAAACGGAGCTTTTTGCCGGTGGTGAATGGTTGCTGGAGGATGGTATGGAAATCGAATTGATGGAGGAAATGGATTTCTACCAGTGGCTTGCAGAGGAGGCGCTGGATGATCACTCTTCCTGATCCGCGCCGACTGGGGCTTTTCCTGTTGCTTTTGCCTATTTCGCTCCTCGCAGCGGATCCGAAAGCACAATCCGCGTTGGACGCAGATTTTTTGCTGTTTCTGAACGAGTGGGTCGACGACTCGGGAGAAGTTTTCGAGCCCGATAACCTGGAGCCGTCGCGGGAAGTGCCGCCGAGTGAAACGGAAGAGGGGCAGGCGGCCCGACCACAGGAGGAAGGTGATGCTTAGATGGTTGATAGTAACGCTGACCGAGACTGTCGGCCTGGCGCTTCTCCTGTTCGCTGCGGGGGTAAGCGCGGCGGATTGGCAGAGTCTGAGCGACGGCGAGCGGCGCATTTTACAGCGCTTCGAGGAACGCTGGCCGGACCTCTCCGAGACACAACAGCAAAAGCTCCTCAACGGTGCCCGCCGCTGGGCGGCGATGACACCGGAGCAGCGCCAGCGGGCGCAGGAGCAATACCGCAAATGGCAGGATTTGCCACCAGAGCGCCGCAAAAAACTGCGGGAGGCATACCGGCGTTTCAAGGCGCTGCCGCCAGAGCAGCGCGCGCGCATCCTCAAGGCGCGCAAGAAATTTCGCCAGCTGTCCCCCGAGCAGCGGCGCTGGCTGCGCGAACAGTGGCGTCGGCGCAGGCTGAGTAATGAAGACTGATGTCAGCAGCGGAGATTCAGCTTCGATTCATTCCCCCAGCTTTAACCTTTCCCCGTCGATAATCTACGGGAGAAAGCACCGTGAAATACTACAAGCAGCTCCTCGTCGCCGCTCTGGTGGCCGGATTGGTGGGCTTTAGTGCCTGCGCCAGTGCTGGTGACAGCGGTTATTACCCCCACGATGGTTACGACTACGCTAGGGTGGTGAGCGCGACCCCAGTGTATACCGATGTCCAGGTGCAAACCCCGCGCACCCAGTGTTGGGACGAGCAGGTGGCCTACCGGCAGCCGGCCTCTCCGGCCGGAGCGGTAATCGGTGGCCTGATCGGCGCCGCTGTCGGCAACAAGCTGGGCAAAAACCGCCATCGCGGACATGGATACCGCCATCGCCACGACCGGGGGGCTTCCACCGTGGCCGGTGCGGCGGTCGGCGCGCTGGTGGGCCACCAGATCAGCAGCGCCAATGCGCCCACCCACTATGTGACGGAACAGCGCTGCCAAGTCGTGGAGGAAGTCACCACCCGGCGGGAACTGATCGGATACGACGTGCGCTACCGCTATAATGGCCGGGAATATCTGACTCGCACAGACCGGCATCCCGGCGATAGAATCAGGGTTCGCGTCGATGTCACGCCGGCTTGGTAACCGGCCTGTCGATACCGAAAAAATATTACCGTGCACAGGAGCCGCACCGTGAAAATCAATTGCGCCGCAATCCGGTCGTTTCCCCTAGTCATCGCACTGCTGATGAGCGTTCCAGCCGCGCAGCTGCAGGCGGCCGGCGCGCATGAACGGGGTGGCTTGCGGCCGGAGTTTTCCTTGGTGCAAAAAAAGGGCGGCGTGTCCCGGGACGAGGCAGCGGCCATCGTCAAACGCCGTTACGGTGGCAAGATACTGGCGATATCCGAGGTACAGCGCGACGGCCGCAAGGTCTACCGGGTAAAAGGACTGTCAAAAAAAAGCCAAGTCTATGTGGTTTACGTAGATAAACGGAGCGGGCGCATTTCCCGTTCTTGATTGAAGAATATTGAGTTTCAAACAGGTAAATTTTCAGGGGGCACCATGCGTGCACTGTTAGTAGAGGATGAGGTGCTGCTGCGGCAACAATTGGCAGAGTCCCTGCGCGGTGCCGGCTATACCGTGGACGAAGCGCCGGATGGTGAAGAAGCGCTCTACCTGGGGCGAGAATACCCCTACGACGTAGCGGTGATGGATCTGGGATTGCCGAAGATAGACGGTATTCAGGTCATTGAAACACTGCGTGCCGAAGACAAACACTTTCCGATCTTAATTCTCACTGCGCGCGGCCACTGGCAGGAACGGGTGGCGGGGCTAGAGGCCGGCGGTGACGACTATCTGGTAAAACCCTTTCATACCGAGGAGCTATTGGCGCGGCTGAACGCCCTGGTGCGCCGTTCCGCTGGTTTTTCCTCTCCAACTATTAAAGCGGGCCCTATCACCTTGGATACCAGTTCCCAACGGGTGCGGGTAAACGATACCGAGCTGGATCTGACCTCATTCGAATACAAGGTCCTGGAATACCTGATGCTGCATCCGGATGAGGTGGTTTCCAAAACCACTTTGACCGAGCACATTTACGAGCAGGACTGCGATCGCGACAGCAATGTCATAGAAGTATTTATCGGCCGTCTGCGCAAGAAATTCTCTGTGGCGGCGCAGCTGAAGCCGATCGAAACCCTGCGCGGCCGCGGTTACCGTTTTGTCGCCCCGGAATAGCAGCGCGTGCTCTCATTTTGGTTCGATTCCCTAAAGGGACGATTATCCCTTGTCACCAGCCTGATGCTGGTGGCCTTTCTGCTGGTGTTTTCGGGCGTGTTGGAACACGCCTATCGGAGTTCTCTGGATGAAGCCAAAGAGCGGGAGCTCCAGCTGCACGTGTACACGCTGCTGGCAGTGGCGGAACCCGAAGCGGGCACATTGAGCTTTCCTCCCCTGTTGCCGGAGCAGCGCTTCAACCAGCCGGATTCCGGGTTGGTGGGTGCGGTTACCGATGATCGGGGACGGGTTATTTGGCGCTCCGCGTCGTCCCTCGCATTGCCACAATTGCCCTCCCACCCACTACCTCAGGGGCGCCAAGCCTTTGGCCAGGTGACACTGCCCGGGGATGCCGGCCGCTATGTCAGCTTCCGCCAGGGGGTGGCCTGGGGACTGGATAACGAACAGCGCTTCACTTTTATCGTTATGGAAGATGCCGCGCCGCTGGCCGCGCAGGTGGAACAGTTCCGCTCTACCCTTTGGCGCTGGCTGGGACTGGGCGCGCTGTTGCTGGTGCTGATTCAGTGGCTGGTCTTGCGCTGGGGCCTGGCGCCGCTGCGATCCGTAACCCGTGGATTGCAGGAGATGCAACGGGGTGGCAGCGACCGTCTGGAGGGCAAATTTCCTGGCGAATTGCGTCCACTGACCGACAACCTGAACCTGTTGATTGAAAATGAGCGCCGCCAGCGGGAGAAAACCCGGCACACACTGGCAGACTTGGCGCACAGCCTCAAAACACCGTTGGCGGTACTCAAGGGACTGAATTTTTCCGGAGATCCGCGCGAAGCCTACAAGACCCTGATAGATCAGGTGCAGCGCATGGACAGCATTATCGGCTATCAGCTGAACCGCGCTGTTACCGGATCGCCAAAGTCGATATTGCGCGGTGTCCCCGTGGCACCGCTGGTGCAGAAAATCCTCGATGCACTGGAAAAGGTCTATCGCGAAACCCCCTGCAATGTGCAACTGAAATGCGACCAGCAGACCCGCTTTTATGGCGATGAGGGCGATCTGATGGAGCTGCTTGGCAACCTGCTCGACAACGGCTACAAATATGGCGGCGGAGAAATGGACGTGGCAATAGAAGGCCGCAACGATGGGCGTAAACTCCATATCCGAGTGGCCGACCGGGGGCCGGGCATGGACGAGGAAAAATGGCAGCAGGTCACCCAGCGCGGTGTGCGCGCCGACCAACAGCAACCGGGGCAGGGTATTGGCTTGGCGGTGGTCGTGGATATCGTGGAGAGTTACGAGGGCCAAATTTCCGCGGTGCCCCGCCCCGGGGGCGGCACTGAAATCAAAGTCGACCTATAGGCGGTAATGCCGCTGGAATCCTGTAGGGGCCCACTGTGTCCCCCGGGCTTGTCGCGGGGCTCTGCGCAGTCCTGCGGAGCGATCCCTATCTCAATCTGCTAGCGGGCCGCGCCTGTGGCATACTCTTGGCCCCAATCCCGAACAGACCAATTCAATGCAAGGACTCTTGCCATGAAACCGGAAACCCTGGCGTTGCACGCGGGCTTTAAGAGCGATCCCACCACCAAGGCCGCGACCACACCGATCTACCAGACCACTTCCTACACCTTCGATGATACCCAGCACGGCGCTGATCTGTTCGATCTCAAGGTGCAGGGCAATATTTATACCCGCATTATGAACCCGACCAATGCGGTCCTCGAGGAACGTATGGCGGCACTGGAAGGCGGCATTGGCGCTTTGGCCGTGGCTTCGGGCATGGCGGCGATTACCTACGCGATTCAGACCATCTGTCGGGTCGGTAACAATATTGTCAGTACCAGCCAGCTCTATGGCGGTACCTATAATCTGTTTGCCCATTCTCTGCCCAATCAGGGCATCGAATGCCGCATGGTGCCCCACGATGACTTTGAAGCCCTTGAAAAGGCCATCGATGACCAGACGCGCGCCCTGTTCTGCGAGTCCATCGGCAACCCGGCCGGCAATGTGGTGGACCTGCGGCGCTGGGCAGAGATCGCCCACAAACACGGCATTCCGCTGATTGTGGACAACACTGTTGCCACTCCTTTCCTGTGCCGGCCCTTCGAACACGGCGCAGATATCGTGATTCACTCGCTGACCAAATACATCGGCGGTCACGGTACCACCGTCGCTGGTATCGTTGTGGATTCGGGCAAGTTCGACTGGAAAGCCAGTGCGGATAAGTTTCCGATGATGAATGAACCGGACCCCTCCTATCACGGGGTTGTTTACACCGAAGCGCTCGGCGAGGCTGCCTTTATCGGCCGTTGCCGGGTGGTTCCTCTGCGGAATACTGGTTCGGCACTGTCTCCCTTTAATGCGTTCCTAATCATGCAAGGGCTGGAAACTTTGGGGCTGCGCATGGAGCGTCACTGTCAGAACGCGGAAGCCGTGGCCCGTTTTCTCCAGCAACATCCGGCGGTGGAGTGGGTCAACTACGCTGCCCTTGACGACAGCCCCTACAAAGCCACCTGCGAAAAGATTTGTGGCGGCAGGGCTTCGGGTATTCTGAGTTTTGGGATTAAGGGCGGGCGAGAAGCTGGTGCCCGATTTATCGACGCCCTGGAGATGATTTACCGGCTAGTCAATATCGGAGATGCCAAGTCCCTGGCCTGCCACCCAGCTACCACCACCCATCGCCAGCTCAATGCCGAGGAATTGCGTAGTGCCGGAGTGAGTGAGGACTTGGTGCGGCTGTCCATTGGCATCGAGCACGTGGACGATATTATTGCCGATATACGCCAGGCACTGGAGAAATCCCAGGCTTGATTCTTCCCGCCGGCTGCGCTGAAAACAGCCGCTCACTAACAAGCCCAGCCAGCTCCAGCATCCGGCTGGGCTTGATTCGCGCACAATGCGTCGTCCCTTCTGCGATATTCATATACTGCTTCCGGGGGGAGCTTGAATAGCTATCAGAAGTTATAAGGCGTTGGCTCAGCTGATGGTTCATACGCTTTATAAATCATCAGGATTCTTTTATCGAATAAGAGACGGTTCACTATTTTTGGCGTTAAATGTTTCGTATTGGAATGTAATTCCGTTGCCTTTTGCACTTTGGTAATTCACCATTTTCTCAGTGGATATAGTCCTCTAAACGATTTTCCCGGTCAGACAGTGGTTTAAGGCTCGTAGATAATTTTCATGCCGCCGGCCGGACTTTCGTCAAAATACCTCCTGATATTTTCGTTCCCGGGATTACAGAGTGCTCTGTGGTAGTTTTTTCGTGAGACAACCACAGCGCTCACGCAAATAATTCAGGAAAACTCTGATTTATTCGCATAAGTTCTGTAGCCGTTACCGGATGCTCAGAAAATGGTGTGGGCTGCCTATCTGGCTTCAAAGAGCCTTTACCGTTGCAAAGCGACTGAATCAGAGATTCCATAAAACGCGAAAAGGTGAAAGATCATGCCTTCAAGTACGCAAAATGTCCTGATCACATGGATTCCAAATTCTATTGATGGCGCTCGAGAGGCGACTAAGTTATACCGGCTTTACAAAAATTATGCCGAGCTTCGTCCACCCGAGAGGCTGGGAGATATGGGCGAGTTTATGAGTGTCATTTTGGTTGGTCATCGCAGTGAACTATTGTGTGACTATATTATACAAAGCATGCTCAAAGTCTTTTCCGGCAAGCAGAATCTATCCAGGACTAGGGCCTGTGGATGCAACTGGTTGGTGTTGGCCATATGCGAGGGCGGCGTGGGGAAATATCACGGTGCGCTTAGTGACAATAACGAAATCCTGTCTCCCGCCCGGCGGCTGGCAGATTTGCTCAAGATAAAAGTTTCGTCTACCGTGCGCCCGCTTTTATTTGATGAGGTCGGCCAGGGCAAGGCGTTCACCTTGGCATGTGGTGGGCTATTGATCCGTTCGAACCCCGATCACAACCCGCTGTGGTATGACTTCGAGCCCAATAAAATCTCTATTGACGAACTCGCCAACCAGTTCAGCAGACTTTGATGTCCGTGCCGCAGTGTATGGGTTCGTTAATCCGCGGCGACCTGTGCCGCGCGGTCGGGAACCACTTGCCCCCAGAGGCCGTTGGCCAATTCAGCCGTGGTTTGGCGGCGGCCCTCGGCCAGCCAGCGCACAATGCTTCCAGCGACATCCGGCCACTGGATGCGCACACCGGTGGGGTCGCTGTCCAGCCAGCTGCCAATCGTAGTGGCATTTACCTGGTCTACGACATGGGCCAGTTGCAGTTCACGTAGTGCCAGGGCGTTGGCCTCTTGTTCAAATTGGCCGGCAAGGGGACGCGTAAGAATGGGTTTGCCCAAGGTCAGGGTTTCGGCAATCAATTCGAAACCGCTGTTGCAGATGACAGCTTTTGAACTTGCCACGTCTCGTTGGAAGCCGTCGATGGAGGGGGCCTTGAGCTCAATATTGCCCGCCGCCGGCAGGTCGACCGGAGCGCCGTAGACAATAAATTGTTGCGGTAGCCTGGCTAGCTCGCTCAGTAGCGGCTGGTGGTGTTCAAAAGGTAGATAGACGAGGATATGGTCGCCGCTTTCGGCTTCGCCGTGGGGCTGAGCGATCGGCGGCAGTATCGGGTGGCCGAAGTGGTACCAGTGCATACCGAGACTGCTCTGCACTGGCGCGAAGGTGCGCATGATGCCGCGCGCTGTCCATTTGAAGCGCGGAGCGGGGATCGGAAAGTTGAAGGCATACTGGTGCCCCAGGCCAAGGCTGGGGACGCCGCGGCGTTTGGCCGCCCAGGCGGTGACTGGCTCGAAATCGCTGATGACCATATCGAAGTCGTTCACCGGCAGTTCGCGGATATCTCGCAGCAACTTGCCCAAATTGAGTTGCCTGATGGTGGCGAGGGAATCTATTTTTCCTTCCCGGTGCACAAAGGTCAGGCCCTCACGCCACCAGTAGTCACCGAAGGGTTCCATGCTGAAGAGTTTTTCGGGAGAGCGGCCGGAAAAGAGCCACTGCACTTCCAATTGCGGGTGTTGAGCGAGCGCTTTGGCCATGGCGCGGGCACGCGAGATATGCCCATTGCCGGTTCCCTGCACGCCGTAGAGTATTTTCACAAAAAGGCTCCACTGATTAATAGGCCGACACTGGTGCCCAGGGCTGCGCCTGCGCAGACATCGGTGGGGAAGTGTACCCCCAGTCCTACTCGCGAGGTGCCGACGCCTGCGGCCCAGAAGTAGCCCAGCAACCACAGTGGACTCAGGGTCTGGGAGAGCAGGGTGACGAACAGGAAGGCGCCGGAAGTGTGCCCTGAAGGCAGGCTGAAACGGTCGTGGGCGACAATCACCGAACGCATGCCGGGAATGGCTTGCGGTGGGCGGAGCCGCTTGGTGGTGTTCTTGATAGTCCAATAGAGTGAGCGTTCCACCGCGAAAGCGGTGCCGCACATAAAGAAGTATTGTATCGCGGCGGCGGTGGTGCTGGAGAGAGCCACAATCAGCGGGGACAGTAGGTACAGCCAGCCGTCCCCGCTTTTGGATAGCCACAGATAGCGCTTGCGTGATGCGGGCCGTGCCGCCCGCTGTGCCATATGCAGTACCAGGGACACGTCGAAATGTTTCAGAGTCATCGGTAAGCTTCGCATGTCGTCAAGGTACGAAGCCAATGTTGCGTCGACTTGACCAATTTATGTCAAAAACATGAAATCTTGCCGGTTTGCGCAACTGGGCGGAAAAGAGAAGTGTTAAGGCGCCCGTATACCAATTGTCGGAACGTCGGGGATTTGGTGTTAGCGCTGATATGAATGCAGCGGAGCTTTCTCCCACTTTTTATCCTGGACGGTATATGGTCAACTCCCGGGAATTCTTATAGCGGACTCTGAGGGGCTAGTCGATGCCTATTTCGATTGCGCCGGAACCGGGTAGTTTTTCAACTAATTCGCTACCACACAGTTTTGACGGGGTGAAATAGCCCCCGGGACCCTCGTAGTTCAATAAAAACGCCATTACTGCCAGGGTGCCGTGTACAGTGACATCATAGCCGTTAGCGGTCACGACACGGCCAATTTTGCGCTCGCCGCGGCGATCGTTGCGCACTTCGCCCCAAACCCAGGTTTTCTGTTCGGCGCGCGCCTGTTCTCCGGGGCCGCGCACCGAATTGTCCACTTTCTTTTTTAGCCACTTCTGCATCCAGTTCATGCGCAGCAGCCAGCGGAACTTGTTGAGCCGTTTCAGTTTTTTAGCCCGGCGCGGGCTCATGGGGATGTAGACCTCAATATTGGGGATGCCGGTGGTGTAGTATGCGGTGGCCACATCGCCCCAGGGAATGGCGACGGCGAATTTCTCACCGCGGCCGAAATTTATCTGCCGGGTCAGCTCGCCGTGGCCGATGATTTCTATTTCACCTTTGCGGCGCACAGCGCCGCCAACGCCCAGACTTTCGATAGAGGTTTTGGCGGTGCCGGGACTCAGCGCAGAATCCGAGTCGAAACCCAGGGCCAGGTGAGTGGCGGAAGGAATGGCTTTGTGCAGTGCCGCCGCAAGGCAGTCAGTGGGGATTACATCGAAACCCGTGCCGGGGCAGAGCACCACGCCCGCTGACTCGGCCTGGTCATGCATGCCGTGGGCCATTCGGTAAACCGCCATTTCACCGGTGATATCCTGATAGTGGGTGCCGGTGTTTAGGCAGGCGCGCATCATGGGTTCGGCGGTGGCGGAAAAGGGACCGGCGCAGTGGATGACCACTTGAATATCGCGCAGTGTGTGCTCCAGAGTCTCGGATGCATCTAGACCGATGGCCACGGCGGGCAGGCCCAGTTCGTCCGCCAGCGGTTGCAGTTTTTTCGCGTCGCGCCCCGCCAATACCGGGCGGTAACCCTTTGCCACAGCTTCGCGCGCGATCAGTTCGCCGGTGTAGCCGTAGGCACCATAAATCATTATTTTTTTGTCGTTCACCGAATAGCCTTATCTGTTCGATCGGTTGCGGAAACGGAGTGACGCAACCTTATGGTCTCGTCTGAGTCTAGTCAAACGCTTGTCATATTCGGTGGTGTGACCGCGGCACTTTGGAGCGCTTCAGGCCACGTGATAGGGGGAAAGCTGTATCCGTGTGATGCGGCGCCCGTGCAATACCACCGTGCCGGCGTAGCGGTACTCGCCAGTGGATGTGAATTCGAACCCATAACTGCGATGCAGGCGTAGCTGTCCGCGTTCGTCACGCTTTAAGCGGGTGCGCGTCAGTGCCACAGTGTCGTCCAGCAATTGCAGGCCTTGCTCGCGACAGTAACGAGCCGCAACTCTGCGCACTTGTTCTTTGGCCGCCATCCCTGTCCAGAGGTAGCCAACTGCCAGGGTGGGCAGGAAGAGCCAAAAGAGATCGCTGAGAGAGTAGAACATTGGGTTGCTGTTGTTATCATCGGACCGCGCAAGAATAGCATTATTCGAGGAGAAAGCATGTCCGGCACCATCCTGATTACCGGCAGTAACCGGGGCATAGGCTTGGAAGTTTCCCGTCAATTCGCATCGGAAGGTTGGCGAGTACTCGCCTGCTGCCGCGACCTGAGTAACGCGGACCTGTTGCGTGCACTCAGTGAACAGTATGCCAACGTGCGGCTTCTGCCGCTGGACGTGACTGATCACCAGGCGGTAGCGGCCCTGGGCCGGACGCTGCAAGACGAGTCTATCGATATTTTGCTGAACAATGCCGGCTACTATGGGCCCAAGGGGGTAGGATTCGGAAATGTGGACTTCGATGAGTGGCGCAGGGTGCTGGAAACCAACACCATAGCGCCCTATGTCATGGCGGAGACCTTTGCCGACAAGGTGGCTGCCAGCGGGCGTCGCGTGATCGCTGTCCTCAGCAGTAAGGTGGGCAGTATCGCCGACAATACTTCCGGCGGCGGTTATATTTACCGCTCCTCCAAAACGGCGGTGAATCAGGTGGTCAAGAGTCTCTCCATCGATTTGCGCGATCGGGGGATCAGTGTGATAGCGTTGCACCCGGGTTGGGTAAAAACTGCAATGGGTGGCCCCAACGCGTTGATTTCGGTAGAAGAGAGTGCGGCGGGGCTGAAGCGGGTCCTGCTGAATGCCAGTCTGGAAAACAGCGGGCGTTTTATCAATTACGACGGCAGTGAGATTCCCTGGTAGTTTTTTTCTTGGCCACCAGTGGTAGGAGTGCCCGTGGACCGCTCCTACAGGGGCTGATAGCTTTCCCTAAGGAGCCTCTGATTAATTCATTTCCTGGTGGCAGAGGTTCTTCGGGGGCGGATGTGAAGCTCAGGTGATAGGACGGATATTTCGAAACCGTCGGATACAGGGATGTATCCGTCGGAGCTACAGGGAAGTACTCGTGCGTTTTCGAAATATCCGTCCTATTGCCTGAGCGTCCCGGAACCTACTTATTGTGTTCACGCGAATTAATCAGAGGTTCCCTAAATTACAGGAACATACCGCCTGAAGCCTCTATCCGCTGGGCATTGATCCAGCGATTCTCGTCTGACAGCAGCGAGGCAATAACGCCGCCGATATCTTCCGCCAGGCCCACGCGGCCCAACGCTGTCTGTGCGGCGATAAAATCGTTCACCTCCTTGTTATCGCGCACCCGGCCATCGCCGAAGTCGGTCTCGATGGCGCCTGGCGCGACCACGTTGACGGCGATCCCGCGCGCACCCAGTTCCTTGGCCATATAGCGACTCAGTACCTCGACCGCGCCCTTCATCGCTGCGTAGGCGGAGTGGCCTGGAAGAGTGAAGCGCGTCAGTCCGCTGGATAGGTTCACTATGCGGCCGCCGTCGGCGATCAGCGGCAGCAGTTTCTGGGTCAAGAAGAAGACACCTTTCACATGGATGTTCATCAGCTGGTCGAACTGAGCCTCAGTGGTCTCGGCAAAGGGCACGTGGATGCCGATGCCGGCGTTATTCACCAGGTAGTCGAACTGGTAGCTTTGCCAGCGGGACTGCAGCAGTTCGCGCAGCTGATCGGCGAAGCCGGCAAAGCCCTTCGAGTCGGCGGTGTCCAGATGCAGGGCGGTGGCGCGGGCACCGCGCCGTTCGATATCTGCGACCACTGTATTGGCCTCGGTCGCACGGCTGTGATAGGTCAGAATCACGTCCACGCCCTTGTCCGCCAGGTGCAGGGCGGTATTGCGGCCCAGGCCGCGGCTGCCGCCGGTGATTAGTGCGATTTTCTGTTTCATGGTCAGTTCCTGTCGTTGGTGGTGGTTTTACCCGGCGAATGAGAGCTTATTTGTCAGGAATGAATAGATAAACGCATCTAGTGTAGCTAGACTGTTTGTCTATTCTGAACAATGCCGGCGGCTAACCATGAAACTGCTGGAATCCATGAAGATCTATCTGCGAGTGGCGGAGCAGGGCAGCTTTACCGCGGCGGCGGACAGCCTGGGTCTGTCACGCGCCAGTGTCTCCAGCGCGATACAACAGCTGGAGAACCTGCTGGGCACTCGCCTGCTGCACCGCACCACCCGCAGCGTACAGATGACCCAGGACGGCCAGGTCTTCTACGAGCGCTGTTGGGATCTGCTGGCGGATATGGACGAGCTACAGAACCTGTTCCGCGAGGATGTTTCGGAACTGCACGGTCGCCTGCGGGTGGATATGCCGTTGCCAATCGCCCGCGACCTGGTGATTCCGCGCCTGCCAGAATTCCTGCGCATGCATCCGGGGCTGGAGGTGGAGCTGTCCAGTACCGACCGCTTTGTCGACCTGGTGCGGGAGGGTTTCGACTGTGTACTGCGGGTGGGCACCCTGCAGGATTCCAGCCTGATAGCGCGGCCCCTTGGCTACTACCGCATGGTCAGCTGCGCCAGCGCCGCGTACCTGGCCGAGTACGGCACGCCGCGCAATTTGGACGACTTGGCCGGCCACCAGCTTATCCATTATGTGCTGACTCTGGGCGCCCGCCCACCGGGTTTCGAGTATGTGGACCCGGCAGAACCGGATGTGGAGCAGTCGATATCCATGCAGGGAGCGGTGACTGTCAACAATACCGAGGCTTACCTGGAGGCCTGTATCGCCGGTCTGGGTATCATTCAGGTCCCCGAGGTCGGTGTGCGATCCTACCTGGAGTCGGGGGAGCTGAAGGAAATACTGCCCGAGTACCGGCCGGCGCCAATGCCGGTATCACTGCTCTACGCCAACCGCCGGCATCTGCCGAAAAGGGTGCAGGTGTTTATGGCCTGGATCGCCGAGATCATGCAGCCGCGGTTGGTTGATGCGGCCGGCAAGCGTCTTAGTTGAGACTGATCCAGTCGAAATACTGGGCTATCTGGCTGATGGACATCAGTACGCACATGGTGATCACCAACGGGCGAATCAGTTTTGCGCCGCCGTTCAACATAGTATGACTGCCGATAAAGGCGCCGAGCGCCTGGCCGGCCATCATGGCTGCGCCTATGGCCCAGATCACCTTTCCGCCAGCGGCGAAGAGCGCCAGGGATACTGCGTTGGTGGTGAAGTTCAGCAGCTTGGCGCGGATGGTCGCGGAGAGGAGTGTCTGTCCGCGAAAAGCGACGGCGGATGCGGCGAAGAAGGAACCGGTCCCCGGGCCGAAAGCACCATCGTAGAAGCCGACCCCGGGCGCCCAGGTCAGGGCCCACTGCCGCTCGGATTGCCAGGCTTCCGATTCGTGCGTTCCCAGGTTCGGCGACAGCCAAAAATAAAAGGCCACTGCAATCAGCAGCAGCGGAATCACCCAGCTCATCCAGCTGGTATCTATGCGCTGTACCACCCAGGTGCCCAGGGCCGCGCCTACTCCTGCGGCAATAACCAATGGTATCAGCGCGCGGCCGCGCAGATGGCCCTTGAGGAAAAGTGTCAGGCTCGCGGTCAGAACACCTACCACGGACTGGCTTTTGTTCGTGGCCAGGGCGTTGACCGGCGGCACTCCGGCGAGCAACAGAGCCGGCAGAGTGATCAGGCCCCCGCCGCCAGCGAGCGTATCCACCCAGCCTGCCAGCAAGGCGACCGCGAAAAAAATTAACAGCAGAGAGATCGTAACTTCCATCGGGAGGGAACCGCCAAGGGGGATCAGAAGCGCGGATTTTGCCTGAATCCTGTGCGAAAAAACATCTCCCGAGAGCAATTTCAAGGTGAAATAATGAGGCTTCTATTTGGCGCTGATATAACTGTTCAGTATTGCTTAATAGCAGAAGCCTCCTTCTAATCCACGCATTTGCCGCCCTCTGGAACTTTGGGCAAGGATAGTGAAGTTCTCCGCTACCGGTGCAATTGCCCCGTGTGCACAATTCAATGGCCGCGGAAATATGCCGCGGACTAGGTGATAAGCCCCTTTCTTTTTGTTTGATGGAATCGATTTTCCACTCGCGGGGCGCGGTTACAAATCCAATTTTGGAGGGCGTGGTTGATGGGGCGGGTCCTGGCCGATGAGCGCAGTGTCGATCAAGTGGAAATTTTGGGCTTCACCGGGGCGCGACTGCCGGCGGCGCTTTTGACCGGCGCGGCAGCTCTGGTGCTCGGCCTGTATGTCGGTCTGTCTGTGTGGGCGGTGCTCGGTGGTTGGAGTGCCTATTTTACACGGGGAACAAGTTTGCGTGACCGGGCCTATAACATCGCCTGCGCAGTGACCGGTCTCGGCCTTGCTATCGTAGCTCAGGCGCTGGCAGATAAATTGAACCCCGGGCTCGGAGCCGCGGCGCTGCCGGTGACATGGTTTTTGCTGGCGATCAGTGTGCAGCTGATGCAATGGATTACCGGAGTCAAGAATATTCCCAGTTATTTCCTGGGTTGTGCGGTAGCCTTCGCCGCGTCTGTGGAAACATCATTGGACAGCTATTTGATGCTCACCGCGGCTATTGTTGCAGGTGCGTTTGTCGCGGCACTGCCGGATATGGTGCGTCCGGTACCGGAGGATAAGTTATGAAAACGCTGAAGCAGCGCGCAGGAACACTGATGCGCGTGCCCGCGGACAAATTGCGTTCCGCCGTTGTAAATGCCGTGGTGGACGCCGGGCTGCGGCTTATGCAACCCGGCAGGGGCACCAGTGTTGAATAGGTGTTGAGAGAATTTTGAGATGTTGAGGCGCTTTCTGTTTGCCAGCCTGATGGTGTTTATCACCGCGTTGGCATTCACCAGTCCAGTCACGTCGGAAGCGGATTTGAAAACCGAAATTTACGGCAGTCAGCCGTGATGCGCTAAGGCCTGTCATAGCCGTCTTTGGCATGTGATCCGAAGACGATCTGGGGGCAAAATGCTCTCAGTTCAGGCCATTTCTCGCGAGGCCCTGAGTTGCTCGCCGGCGGTAGTTCCCCCAACACTGCCGGCAATCAGGGCCTCTTTTTTTTTCTTTGGCCACTTCTTGATTTGCATTTCCAGTTTCAGTGCTTCGGATTTGTCCGCCACTGCACAATAGAACTCCAGTTTCAGCGGACCGCGTCCACGCAGCGCTTTCGCAGCTCTAGGGCCTCCGCTTTGGTGCTCGGAGAAGCGGCGCTCCACATCCTTGGTAATACCGGTATAGAGGGCGCCGTTTCTGGTGCGGATCAGGTAGACAAACCAATTGCTCAAAAAATTGCTTCCACTGTAGTTTCTCTCTATTTTCCGCCAGTTGGCGATGCGTGCAAACCGTTTGAGGCTCTGCTGCATTTGAACGCGCCTTTTCGAAATATCCATCCCATTACCTGAGCGCCTCGGAACCAACAACTGTGCTCAGGTGAATTCATCAGAGGCTCCCTAGAACAGGGATTGCTGTTCACCCGCCTGCGCCGGGGTATGAAAACGGGTGCAGTCCAGCTTTAACTCACGCAGGTTGAGCCCCAGCTTGTTGACCGCCACGCGGAAGCGCTGGCGCAGTAGCTGTGCGAAAACGCCGGTGCCCGACTGGCGCTGGGCGAAGTCACTCCGATAGTCGCGGCCGCCGCGGCTCTGTTGTACTAGGCTCATCACGTGGGCGGCGCGTTCCGGGTAGTGGGTGCTCAACCATTGCCGAAACAGCGGCGCCACTTCGTGGGGCAGGCGCAGCAGTATGTAGGCAGCGTACTCCGCCCCCGCTACCTTGGCAGCTTTTAGAATGGCTTCCAGTTCGCAGTCGTTCAGTGCCGGAATCATCGGCGCGGCCATAACCGCCGTGGGGATTCCGGCCCTGCTCAAGTGCTCAATTGTGCGCAGCCGTGCCGATGGCCCCGCAGTGCGCGGTTCGAGCTTCCTCTTCAGATCGTTGTCCAGGGTGGTTACGCTGATGGCCACTTGTGCCAGTCTGTCTTGCGCCATTTCCGCGAGGATGGGGAGGTCGCGCAGTATCAGCTGGCTTTTGGTAACGATGGTCACTGGCTGATTGAAGCGTTGCATCACCTCGAGTAGTTCCCGGGTTATGCACTTTTCTTTTTCCAGAGGTTGATAGGGGTCTGTATTGGTGCCCATAGCGATGGGGGTGCACCGGTAGCCGCTCTTGCGCAGCGCCAATTCCAAGAGTTCTGGCGCGTTGGGTTTGAAAAAAATCCGGCTTTCGAAGTCCAGCCCCGGCGATAAGTCCATATAGGCGTGGGCCGGGCGTGCGTAGCAATAAATACACCCGTGTTCGCAGCCTCTATACGGATTGACCGATTGACTGAACGGCAGGTCCGGCGAGCGGTTACTGCTGATAATCGTCTTGGCTTTTTCCTCAATGGCCTCGGTTAACAGCCGTTCCAGGGGTTCTTCTTCGCTCTGCCAGCCGTCGCTTTCGCGCGCGCTTACCTGCACCGCAAAGCGCCCGGCGAGATTGCTCGCGGCGCCGCGGCCCTTGTGGATTCTGGTGGAGTTGCGGGGATCTTCGTTGGCCAATTTCATTACCCTAAACTGTATGAATATACAGTTTAGGGTGGGCTTGTTGTGCTGTGCAACCCCTGTCGCAAGGGCATACAATTGGGGCCAAATCGAACCGGAGAGTGGAGTATGGATTTAGAGGCGGTAGCTGCTATCCGCAATTTCGCAGTCAATGTGCTCCAGATATTCGCGCTGCTGTTTGCGTTTGCGCTGGTACTGCTGGTGCTTTATGTGCTCTATATGTACCTGTCGGATATCAGCCAGACCAAGCACGCCATCCGGCGCAACTTCCCGGTACTGGGCCGTTTCCGCTACACCTTTGAGCACCTCGGAGAGTTCTTCCGTCAGTATTTCTACGCTTTGGACCGGGAGGAGCTGCCTTTTAACCGCGCACAGCGCAGCTGGGTTTACCGTGCGGCCAAGAATGTTGATTCCACTGTGGCCTTCGGTTCCACCCGACCGCTGAACCAGCCGGGGGATGTGATATTTCTGAATCATCCTTTCCCGACCCTGGAGAAGGACGCGGTGCCACCGGAGGAGGTCACCGTCGGCGAAGGCTATGTACGGGAACCCTATAGCACCAGTTCCATTTTCAATATTTCCGGTATGAGTTTCGGCGCCCTTTCGGTGCCGGCGGTGACGGCCCTGTCGAAGGGGGCGGCCAAGGCAGGTATTTGGCTGAACACCGGTGAGGGTGGCCTGTCGCCATATCATTTGGTTGGGGGCTGCGACATCGTGTTCCAGATCGGCACCGCCAAATACGGTGTGCGGGATGCGGAGGGCAATCTTTCAGACGACAAACTGCGCGCCCTGGCGCAGCGCCCTCAGGTGAAAATGTTTGAATTGAAATTGTCCCAGGGCGCCAAGCCGGGCAAGGGCGGTATTCTGCCGGGCGTCAAGGTCACCGAGGAAATCGCCCGGGTGCGGGGTATTCCAGTCGGTCAGCCCTCTATCAGTCCCAACGGGCATCCGGAGTTCAGTAGCGTGGACGGCCTGTTGGATATGCTGCACCACATACGGGAAGTTACCGGTAAACCCACCGGTTTCAAGACAGTGGTCGGCGCCAGTGGCTGGTTGCGCGAGATGTGTGAATCCATCCAGCTGCGAGGAAGGGAGTATGCGCCTGACTTTATCACTATCGATAGCGCCGACGGCGGTAGCGGAGCGGCTCCGCAGAGCCTGATGGACTATATGGGGCTGCCGATCAACCGCAGCCTGCCGCTGGTAGTGGATCTGTTGGCGGAATACGGATTGCGCGACAGGGTCAAGGTGATCTGCTCCGGGAAATTGCTGACGCCTTCGATGGTGGCCTGGGCACTGGCAATGGGCGCGGATTTTGTGAATTGCGCGCGGGGTTTCATGTTCGCGCTGGGTTGTATTCAAGCGATGCAGTGCAATAAAAACACCTGTCCTACCGGCGTCACTACCCACAATCCTGACCTTCAGCGCGGACTGGACCCGGTAGATAAGGCCGAGCGTGTCTACAATTATGCGCGCAACATGACGCGTGAGGTGGGCATCATCGCTCACTCCTGCGGCGTGGCGGAACCGCGCCAGCTGCGCCGCCACCATGTGGAAATCATAGACGAGCGGGGCATGGCGGTGCCGCTTTCCAGCGCCGCGTCGAACGTCAAACCACAATCGGTGATAGCGTCTGATAAGGGAGTTACGTGACGGAGCGATAAAAATGGAAGGCGTTACCACCTTGGTGGGGCAGGGACTCTACATGGCCGTAGCCGCGGTGGTAGGCCTGATGTTGGCGCGGATACTGCGCACCGACATTACCCTCGGTTGCCTGATTGCCGGTGTCCTCGCCGGTGTCCTGTTGCCGGTGCTCGATTACGACACTGGCCTGCGGGCGGCGAATCTGCAGCAATTGGTATTTTTCGTCATACTGCCGGTGCTTATCTTCGAGGCCGCCTGGCAGATTGAGCCGCGCCTTCTCAAGCGCTGGCTGGGCCCGATATTTCTCTTCTCAACACTGGGCGTGGTGGTCTGTGCGCTGATCATCGCTCTGCTCACTTTTTTCGGCATCAACCACCCAGAGGGGTTTCCCTGGATCGCAGCTTTGCTTACCGGCGCCATACTGGCTGCCACAGACCCGGTGTCGGTGGTCACTAAACTGCGCCAGAGTGATGCGGAAGCGGAGCTACTGACACTGGTGGAAGGGGAAAGTCTATTTAATGACGCGGCGGCGATTGTACTGTTTTCCCTGGTGCTGGGCGTGGCCAGCCACAGTGTGATGGAGGGAGGCATCGAAACGGGGGAGCCATTGATCGGCGCCGCTGATGTTGCTGTGTATTTTGTGGTGACTTTTGCAGGCGGCTTGGCGGTGGGACTGCTTTGCGGATTGGTGACCGCGGTTGTGGTGCTGTTTTTGGGCTCGGCCGGAGCGGGGTTGATGACTTTGGTGCTGGCCGCATTCGGAAGTTTTTATCTCGCCGAGCATGTGGTGCATGTCTCCGGCATCATATCGGTAGTGACCTGTGCCATTGTGGCCCGTGTCTGCCTGCGCGAGCAGTGCGAAACCTACTTGGTGCATGTGGAGCCCACTTGGGACTGGCTGGGGCTGCTGTTCAATGCGCTGATCTTTGTCATTATGGGAGTCACGATTACCTTTGAGATGTTCGCCCATCAGTGGCTGGCGATCTTGATCGCCATTGCGGCCTCGATAGGCGCTCGCGCCCTGGCCATTTTTCTTGTGGCGCCACTGGCACACCTCGTGGGTCCGCAGATTCCCAAGGCCTGGCGTCTGATTATGGGGTGGGGTGGGCTGCGCGGCGTGGTTGCGGTGGCCTTGGTGCTGTCGTTGCCGACGGAATTGCCTTATTGGTGGACGGTGCAGTCGATGGTGTTCGGCGTGGTGTTGTTTTCCCTGTTGGTGCAAGGTAGCAGCAGCGCCTGGCTGATCGGCAAGCTGCAGAAAAACGATCGCTGTTAAGCGCAGTCAATTCAGATTCGATTGATCTTGTGTTGCCTACGACCTTGGTCGTATAGCTCCAGCGCGGTGAATTGCTCAGAGTTTAGCGGCAGCCCGGTGGCTGTGGGTCTGCGTTGTCAATTTCCATCCACGGTGTCGCCCGAACAAGGTGTGGTGACAGGGCGGCAACAACAAAAGGAAAATAATAATGAAAAGCCTGTTTTCTGTGTGTATCCGCACTGGATACCTGATTCCGATGCTTTCCGTCTTGTATATCGCGTCCGCGCAGGCCGGCTGCGTTGACAATGTGGTGTTGGTTCATGGCAACACCGGTTCGCCGTCGGACTGGGACAATACCTATTCTGAGCTGAGGAGCCGGGGTTACAGTGAAAGCGAGATTTACCGACCGAGTTGGGGGTCCAAGACCTGTGCTGCCTGTAATGATCACAGTGGCTCGGAAGAGACCCCTGTGCGGGATGCGATCAGCAGCGCCATCGCCGATTCCTGTACCGGGAAGATCGATGTGATCGGGCATTCCATGGGAGTGACTTTGGCGGCGCAGCAGATCATTAAGCTGGGTGTGCAAGACCAGGTGGATGCGTTTGTCGGTGTCGCTGGCGCCTACCGTGGGCTTTGGAGTTGTGGCACCTATCCGTTTAACGTTTACACCAGTACCTGCGGCAGCAATGGTCTATCGGTTTCCAGCCCATTTCTCGATTGGCTCTATGGTAAGCCTATTGCGGGAAGGGTGTATTCCATCAAGAGCTGGTCAGATCAAATTGTATGCGCCACCGGTTTTTGCACAGTTGGCGGTGTGCACTCCAGTCAAATAGCGGGGGAAGATGCCACTTATACGTATGCCTACGGACACTTTGGCCTGCAGACATATACCTACGACCGGCAAGTATCACTGATTCAATAACAGGGGAGAATTCAATCGCGCTCAACTGAGCAAAGAGCGGGGCGCCTCTGCTCCTTCCACTTGAGCATCATAGTTGGTGCAGTGGCGCCCAGGCATGCGACAGATTTGGGATATTTCGTGCCGGTATACAGCGATTAAAGCCGGATCGCGGCCATGGCCGCGATCGCAAAGGGGGGTCACTGCCAGTTCAGGATCACTTTGCCGGACTGGCCGGAGTCCATGGTGTCGAACCCCTTTTGGAAATCATCGACACTGAAGTGGTGGGTAATAATCGGTGTCAG
Organism: Microbulbifer thermotolerans; assembly: GCF_001617625.1. Taxonomy (NCBI): domain Bacteria; kingdom Pseudomonadati; phylum Pseudomonadota; class Gammaproteobacteria; order Cellvibrionales; family Microbulbiferaceae; genus Microbulbifer; species Microbulbifer thermotolerans. The sequence goes on from NZ_CP014864.1 coordinate 1,415,004, forward strand.
GTCCAGGCCGGACTGAATAAGGCTGGCCATCTTGTACCAGGTCTCGAACATTTCGCGGCCGTAGATGCCCTTGATAACCAGGCCCTTAAAGATCACCTTGCTCCAGTCGATGGCCATTTCGCCGGAGGGAATGCCGAGCATGGCGATTTTTCCCCCGTGGTTCATTGCGCTGATCATATCGCGGAAGGCAACGGGCACGCCGGACATTTCCAGACCTACGTCGAAGCCCTCGGTCATGCCAATTTCCTGCATGACGTCTGTCAGTTTTTCACGGCTGACGTTGACTGTGCGGGTGGCGCCCATTTTTTTTGCCAGGTCCAGGCGGTAGTCATTGATATCGGTGACGACAATATGCCGCGCGCCCACGTGGCGGGCCACGGCGGTAGCCATGGCGCCGATGGGTCCGGCTCCGGTGATCAGTACGTCTTCACCCACCAAGTCGAAGGACAGGGCGGTGTGCACGGCGTTGCCAAAAGGGTCGAAGATGGATGCCAGATCGTCGGAGATATTGTCCGGGATCTTGAAGGCGTTGAGTGCCGGAATCACCAGGTACTCGGCAAAGGCGCCGGGTCTGTTGACCCCCACGCCGTAGGTGTTGCGACACAGGTGGCGGCGGCCGGCGCGACAGTTGCGGCAGTGGCCGCAAGTGATGTGCCCCTCGCCGGAGACTCTGTCGCCGATTTCAAAGCCCGCCACTTCTTGTCCCATGCCCACCACTTCACCTACATATTCGTGGCCCACCACCATGGGTACGGGAATGGTTTTCCGCGACCACTCGTCCCAGTGGTAGATATGCATATCGGTACCGCAGATGGCGGTTTTGCGGATTTTTATCAAGAGGTCGTTGTGGCCCGGGACCGGGGGTTCCACTTCGGTGAGCCAGATACCCGGCTCGGCTTTCAGTTTTGACAGTGCTTTCATTGGTTCTGTGCCATGCGCGGCGCTAGGGGTTGGGATTCAATCGCGGCCGAGCACTGCTGCCGCGGGGGGAGCAGTGCCGGAGTCGTGTGGCCGCAACCGGTGTTGGATCAGATGATTTTCAGCTCTTTGCCCACTTCCACGAATGCGTCGATACACCGGTCAAGCTGCTCTCTGGTGTGGGCGGCGGACATCTGGGTGCGGATACGAGCTTGTCCCTTGGGGACTACCGGGTAGAAGAAGCCGATCACATAGATTCCCCGTTCGAGCATTTTGTCGGCCATCTTCTGTGCCAGGGCGGCGTCGCCGATCATAACCGGGATGATCGGGTGATCAGCTCCTGCCAGGGTAAAACCGGCTTCGGTCATACGGCGGCGGAAGTAAGCGGAGTTTTCGCGCAGTTTGTCGCGCAGCTCGCCGCCTTCCATCAGCATGTCCAGCACTCTCAGAGACGCGGTGACAATTGCCGGTGCCACGGAATTGGAGAAGAGATAGGGGCGAGAGCGCTGGCGCAGTAACTCGATAATTTCCTTGCGTCCGGAAGTGTAGCCGCCGGACGCACCGCCCAAAGCCTTGCCCAGGGTGCCGGTGATGATGTCGATCCGGTCGATCACATTGCAGTATTCGTGGGTGCCGCGGCCGTGCTCGCCGAGAAAACCCACTGCGTGGGAGTCGTCCACCATAACCAGAGCGTCGTACCTGTCTGCCAGATCGCAGATGGATTTCAGATCAGCGATAACGCCGTCCATGGAAAAGACGCCGTCGGTGGCGATGAGTTTGATTCTGGCACCTGCGGCGTCGGCTTCCTTCAGACGCGCTTCGAGATCCGCCATGTCGTTGTTGGCGTAGCGGTAGCGTTTTGCCTTGCACAGACGCACGCCGTCGATGATAGAGGCGTGGTTTAGCGCGTCGGAGATAATGGCGTCCTCAGGCCCCAGCAGGGTCTCGAATAATCCGCCATTGGCATCGAAACAGGAGGTGTAGAGAATGGTGTCTTCGGTGTGAAGAAATTCCGACAGGCGCGATTCCAGCGCCTTGTGGATATCCTGGGTGCCGCAGATAAAACGCACCGAGGCCATGCCGAAACCGTATTGATCGAGACCGTCTTTGGCCGCCTGGATCAGCTCTGGATGGTTGGCCAGGCCCAGGTAATTGTTGGCGCAGAAGTTAAGTACTTCGGTGTCGTTGTTGACCTGGATCTGCGCGGACTGCTGGGAAGTGATGATGCGCTCGCGTTTGTAGAGACCGTCTGCCTCTATCTGTTGCAGCTCGTCTCGCAGATGCTGGAAGAATTGCTCTCGCTTGGACATGGTTTTGTTGTTAGCTCCTGTCTGGTGCTTGTGGCACAGGACAAATAAGTAGAGACGCGGGTAGCCGTGTTCTACCTGTGTTTTGCCCACCTTATCAATGAGTCATTGTAGGCTGGGCCAAGCGCAAGGCGCCTGCCACTCTATCCCGCCAGTTCACAGGCCTTGTGGGCTGTAACCGGCTGCTCGCTGGCGCGGCAATTGATGGCGAATTGTAAGGCTTCTTCCGCGCTGTCGAACAGTAGTTGCCACAATAGTTGCCGATCGGTTCGTCTCACAGCGCGTACGGCCGTGCGACGACGCTGATTGGCTATTTCGATTTCGATAACGTCTGTACTGGATTTGCTCAATTCGGACATGATCCCTCCAAATAAAACGGCTTGGAGGGCTGACGTGGAAGCGGCGCTTGTAAATTCGCTTTTCCGGTTGGATTGCTCGCTTAGAGCCCCATCGCCCCCTTCGTGCTCTTGTGGATCGAAGGGGAGCAAACCACCTTGCCCCGGTCGGCAGGTTGGCGTTGGCGTCAGCCACTCTCTGGATGTCGGGGAGCAAAGATAGCGGCGCGGGAATGGAGCGTCAACCGCACCGCCACCATAGGGCGGCGGTGCGGAAGATTATGCCGGCAGCTGCACGGATTTCAGTTCGATAAACTCGTCGAGGCCGGCCTGGCCGAATTCGCGCCCATTGCCGGAGCGCTTGTAGCCGCCGAAAGGCGCGTCGTAATTGAACTCACCGCCATTGACAAAGCAGAGGCCGGCCTCCAATCGGCGCGCGATGGGCAGTGCGCTCTCCGGGTCCTTGGCCCAGACACCGCTGGAGAGCCCGTAGTCGGTATCGTTGGCGATGCGTATGGCCTCTTCCATATCTCCGTAGGGAATCAGGCAGATGACCGGCCCGAAAATTTCTTCGCGGGCGATGGTCATCTCGTTGTTGACGTCGGCAAACACTGTGGGCTTGACGTAGAAGCCCTGCTCGAACTGCACCGGTGGCTCCGCGCCGCCGGTGACTAGGCGCGCGCCTTCGGCAAGCCCCTTTTCGATATAGCCGCGTACTATGTCCCGCTGACGCGCGGATGACAGGGGACCCATAAAAGCGTCCGGCCCGGTGCCCAGGGTGACACCTTCGGCGACATTTTTCGCGATTGCCACCGCCGCGTCGTAGTGCTCCGCCGGGATCAGCATGCGGGTCAGAGCGGTGCAGGTTTGCCCGCTGTTGATAAAGACATCCTCACAGCCCCAGCGCACCGCCGCTTCGAGATCTGCATCCGCGGTGATGATCAGCGGCGATTTGCCCCCCAGCTCCTGAGTGACGCGCTTGACCGTTGGGGCGGCGGCTTTGGCGACTTCTATGCCGGCACGGGTTGATCCGGTGAAAGACACCATGTCGATATCCGGGTGGGCCGACAGAGCGGCGCCGACGACAGGGCCGGCCCCAGGCACCAGATTGAACACGCCCGGCGGCAGGCCTGCGGACTCGATGATTTCCGCCATCACGTAGTCCTGCAGCGGTGTAATCTCAGAGGGTTTACAGATCATGGTACAGCCGGCGGCCAGAGCGGGGGCCACTTTGCCCACGAACTGGTGCAGCGGATAGTTCCAGGGGGTGATAAAGCCGCAGACACCGATCGGCTCGCGCATCACCAGTGAGTGGCCCGCCTTTTCGGTTTTGTCCAGGATGTCGGTGTGCTGGGCGTAATAGCGCATAGCGTAGATGGGCCCTTCTACATGCAGCCATTTGCAGATATGGGCGGGGCAGCCGAGCGCTTGCGACACCGCTTGGATCAGGTCTTCCTTACGCCGCTCCATGCCATCGGCTATGGCATTCAACAACTCGGTGCGGTCGACGGCACTGGTATTGCGCCAGCGCCTGAAAGCCGCGCGGGCAGCAGCCACCGCATGGTCTACATCCTCCGCGGAGCCCTGCACCACCTCGCAGATCACCGCTTCGTTGGCCGGGTTTATGACTGGATGCAGCACTCCGCTCCGGGAGTCCTGCCAACTTCCGTCGATAAACAGCTTGTCGGTTTTTAGCTTGTAGAAATCGGTCATGGTCAATCTCTGTTGAGGGCAAGCATCGGAAGCGATTTCCTTACTTGCGATCTTTATTCGCTGTAAATACCGTTCAGGCAACGGCGATTTCGATCAGTGTCGGTGTGTTTCTGGCGCGGGCCCCGGCAACGGCGTCTGCCAGTTGATCCGGGCGGTGGATACGGCATCCCTCAGCGCCGAAGGCGCGCGCCAGGGCAACGAAGTCTGGTGTGCGCAGTTCCACCCCTTCGCGGGGGACTTCGGCGGCATCCATAAAGTCTCGGATTTCCCCGTAGCCGGCATTGTTCCATACCAGTATCGGCAACGATAGCCGCTGCTCCACCGCTACCGCCAATTCCCCCAGGGTGAACATCAGGCCGCCATCGCCAATCAGCGCGAGCACTTCTCTGCCGCTCGCCAACTTGGCGCCGATGGCGGCTGGCAGGGCAAAGCCCAGCGTGCCGTAGCCCGTCGTGCAGGTAATGTGGCTGCGCGGATGGTAAAGCGGCAGGGCGTGGTTGGTGTTGTAAGCCAGTTGGGTGGAATCGGTCACCAGTACGCCGTCTTCCGGCAGGGCGGCCCGCAGTGCCTCCACCCAGGGAAAACGCGCTTCCGAGCCCGGCCACCACTCGGCGCGGCAATCCCGCAAAATCTGCGCGACTTCCGCTGCCGCCGCCTCGCGGGCGGCATCACTGCGCGGTTGCAGCGCGCCGTTGAGCTGCTCCAGAGTTTCGCGCGCGTCGGCACAGATGGCCAGATCGGGACTGGCGTTGCACGTCAGTTGTGCCGGGTCTCTGTCCACGCGGATCAGCTTGCCTCTAAAGGCGTAGTTTTCCCGCACCAGGTTGCGGTCCGTTTCCGCCAGTTCCGTGCCCACCGCCAGCACGACATCGGCGCTTTCCACACGCTCGCGGGCGCAGCGGAAGCTCAGGTTGGCACCGCCACACAGCGGGTGCCGCTCATCGACAACCCCCTTGGCGGCCAGAGACAGGAAGACCGGGGCGCCCAACTTTTCCGAAATTGCCGCCGCTTCAAGGCCGGCCTCCTGGGCACCGCCGCCGAGCAGTATCGCCGGGCGCTTGGCCTCCTGCAGCCAACCGGCAGCGGTCGCCACGGCTTTTGCACTTGCCGCCGCAGGCTGGGCCCCCGGGCAGGCGCGGTAGTCATCCAGCTGACCGGGCATGGGGGCAGGGAAGAGATCGATGGGTATCTCAATATGCACTGGCCCCGGGCGGCTGGAAGTGAGCAAAAGAAAGGCGCGGGCGATCACCTCCGGCAGCTGTTCCGCGTGAGTCAGAGTGTGTTGCCAGATGCACAGGCCGCGACTGACATCACTCTGGCGCGGCAGTTCGTGCAGGCGCCCTCCGCCCAGGCCCAGATCCTCGCGCCGGTTGACTGCGGAGATAACCAGCATCGGCACAGAATCCGAGTAGGCCTGAGCCATGGCGGTAGCGGCGTTGGTCAGCCCCGGGCCCGTGATCAGAAAGCAGACGCCGGGCCGACCGCTGGCGCGGGCGTAGCCGTCGGCCATAAACGCGGCGCCCTGTTCGTGGCGCGGGGTGATGTGCTGCAGGCCGCTGCCCGGTAGACCGCGGTACAGCTCGATGGTGTGTACGCCGGGAATACCGAACACTTTCTCCACTCGGTATTCCCGCAGCAGACGCATCAGTACTTGAGCACAGGTGGGCGCAGAGGGCATTGCGAATTTCCTTGTTCATTCAAAACCGCATGGAGCCTAGCGGCGGGTGTTGAGCGGTGCAAGCGCCTGCAGACTCTGCGCGTCGGGGCGGGATATCGCAGGAAAATTGAGAAATATCCGGTGTTATGAAAGGAAATTTGCGCAAGGGCGGAAGATTGGGAAAAAGCGGCGGAGTGAGTACACTTGCCCCTTGAACAAGATAAGGATGTAGAGCATGGAAATTGATCAGTGGCGCCGGGACTATCTGCGCGGCGGTTTGCGCCGCAAGGATCTGAAGTCGAGCCCGGTGGAGCAGTTTCGCCAGTGGCTGAGTGAAGCGGTGGAGGCGGGCCTGACCGACCCCAGCGCCATGTGCCTGGCCACCGCGGATGCCAGTGGCCAGCCTTCCCAGCGGATCGTGCTTTTAAAGGGGTTCGATGAGCGGGGCTTTGTTTTTTACACCAACCTCCAGAGCCATAAGGCGCGGGATATCTCCGCCAATCCAAAGGTATCTCTGCTCTTCCCCTGGCACTCGCTGGAACGCCAGGTAATTGTTTATGGGCGCGCTGAGGCACTGTCTCGGGAAGAAGCTCTGGCGTATTTCCACACCCGTCCGCGTGACAGCCAGTTGGCGGCCCGGGCTTCCCGCCAGAGCGAGCCACTGGAGTCCCGAGCGGTGCTGGAGCAGCAATTCCAGGCTGAGAAGGAGAAGTACGGTGAAGGGGAAATTCCGCTGCCGGACTTCTGGGGCGGTTATCGGGTGCAGCCGGATGCAATGGAGTTTTGGCAGGGTGGCGCCAACCGCCTGCACGACCGCTTCATATACCGCCGTGAAGACGGTGATCAGTGGGCGGCCGAGAGGCTGTCTCCCTAGCCAATCACAGAGATTCCGCCTGACGCCGCTCGGTAAAAAACCTAGCGGACAAGGGCAATAACCCCCAAGCGCTGGCAATTCTGGGTGGCCTGGGGGCCGGTTTTACTTCGCTGAACAAAGGGCGGGTTTTGGGTGTCGAGTTGTGATACACCGTTGCCCGCCAAAAGATTTCAATCGCGGCCTTGGCCGCGATTTTTATAGGGAGAAAGGCATGCGTTTTATTGACTTGCCGGAATACGGCGGTCCGGAAGTGTTGCAGTTGTCCGAGGGCGAGAAGCCGCGGCCGGCTGCCGGCGAAGTGCTAATCAAGGTCGCTGCCGCCGGCGTCAATCGCCCGGATATTGTTCAACGCAAAGGACTGTATCCACCGCCGCCAGGAGCCTCACCGATTCCGGGGCTGGAGGTGGCGGGAGAGGTAGTCGCTGTCGGCGAGGGGGCTGTGCGCTGGCATGTGGGTGACCGGGTTTGCGCGCTTACCAACGGCGGGGGGTATGCCGATTATGTCACAGTGCCCGCTGGCCAGTGCCTGCCTGTGCCCCAGGGGCTGTCCCCGGTTGAGGCGGCGGCATTGCCGGAGACATTTTTTACCGTATGGAGCAATGTATTCGACCGCGGCCGGCTGCAAGCCGGGGAGGTGTTCCTGGTGCACGGCGGTTCTTCCGGCATAGGCACTACGGCCATTCAGCTGGCGAGTCAATTCGGCGCAAGGGTTTTTGCCACTGCCGGGTCCGACGACAAGTGCCGCGCCTGCGAGTCGCTGGGGGCGGAAAGAGCAATCAATTACAGGGCCGAGGATTTTGTGGAAGTGGTGCGCGCGGCGACGGATGAGCGCGGTGCCGATGTCATTTTGGATATGGTTGGAGGCGACTATATTGCGCGCAACATGAAGGCCGCTGCAATGGACGGGCGCATCGTCAATATCGCTTATCTGCAGGGAGCTAAGGTGCAGGTAAACATGTTGCCGGTGATGCTCAAGCGCCTGATCCTCACCGGTTCTACATTGCGCCCCCGCAGCGCGGAAGAAAAGGCCGCGATAGCTCAAGCATTGGAAGAGAAAGTTTGGCCACTGATCGAGAAGGGAAAGATCCGTCCCCAGGTTTACGCCACCTTTCCGCTGCCGGAAGCCGCGGAGGCGCACCGGCTGATGGAATCCGGCGCTCATGTCGGGAAAATTGTATTGACACTTTAAAAAAACTGCGGTCAACCGGCTTCGAGGCGGTAACAATACTATGCTGCCAGGTGAGAAGCTCGGGCGACCGCTGGGCATTTCGAAATCGCCGAATAAAAGGGCGGGAGCGGCGGGCACATGCTCTTGTGTTCTCGAATTGCCGGTTCCACTGCCTGAGCGCCTCGAAACCAGCTTCAGCGCTTACGTGAATCAATCAGAGGTATCTGATTCTTCTTTTCCTTTATCTGATTCTTCTTTTCCTTTGCGGCGGAACCACCGCTTCGCCCGCGGGATTCAGCTATGTCTTCCCTTGCATTTTTTCTGAGTGGCGGGCGTACGCTGATCTCTCCGCTGGCCACTGCTGCATAGGCTCGGTAGAGATTGCTGATATTGCGTACATACTGCACGGGCTCGGCGCCGCGCACGTAACCGTAGCGGGCTTTGCTGAAGTATTGGGGCTCTGACAGTTTCAGCATCGCAACTTCCACATTGCCGAACCATACATTGGGGTCCAGGCCGAGCTCCTCGGCCAAACGCTGGGCATCCAGGAGGTGGCCATATCCGGCGTTATAGGAAGCCAGGGTGAACCACAGCCTGTTGACTGCTGAGAGCTTTGGACTGAATCTGCTGCGTACCCAGTCGAGATATTTCACCCCGGCGTTAATATTGCGGTCGGGCTCAAACACCGGCGGTGGAAATCCCATTTCCTCCGCCGTAGCCGGCATCAGCTGCATCAGGCCCTGGGCCCCAACGGGGGAAACTGCATTGGGGTTGAAATTGCTCTCCTGCCACATTTGTGCGACGACCAGACGCCAATCGAAGTCGTAGTCGATGGAGAAGTTTTTCACCAGACTGTCAAAGGGAGAGAGGTCCTGACCCGGAATAATGCGCGCTTTGACCCTTTGAGTGAAACGCCTATTGGGTTCGAAATAGGCTGCGAACTGCTTTTCGTATTGCTTGGTTTTTCGATATTTTTTTAGAAAATTGTTCAACCTTTTCAGTAATTCTCTGTTTTCTGGTAACACCATCCAGCCTTGCGGTTTAGGGTCGCCCAGCAGGGTTCCGGTGATCAGATTTGGCTGTAGTGAAGCTTCGATTTTAACTGCGTCGCTGTCCGCGACAGAGGCATCCAGCAAGCCGTCTGAAATCATATTGAATATTTCCGACTGCGAAATACCGGGCGGGGCAACTTGGATGTCCACATCAATGCCACTGTCGCGGATTGTCCGCGCTGTGTCGATAAATGGAGAGAAGGCGCGTAAGGTAAGTGTACGCCCGGCCAGATCCTGGACTTTCGCAATTGGGGGTTTGTCCTTGTTGCTCACCACCTGTTCTGGGGTTTCCATATAGGAAACTGTGAATTTTACGCCTTCTTTTTCCCGCGCTTCGGTAATGGTGGTCGAGGCGCCGGCAAAGTCACCGCGGCCCGCCTTGAGCCAGTCGACCAGGTTTTCGTTGTAGGGAACAACAACAACCTGCAATTGCAGTTTGTGCTTATCGGCGAAGGCTTTGGCCAGGTCGTAGTCGAATCCCATTAGCACCCCCTTCCATAAAAAATAGGAAGTGGGTCCGTTGTAGGTCAGAAGCCGGATCAGACCGGATTTTTTGATTTGTTTCCAGTCTCCGGTCCGTGCTTCTTGTTCGCTGACTAGATTGCGGGTAAGGAAGTTGTCGACTCTGACCAGTAGATTTCTTGAACCTTTGCGCATTCCCCAGGCCACGATTTCCTTTTCCCCCACATCCCCACCCATGCGTATATCGTCCCGGTAACTGCGCATATCCTCGGCGATATAGTTATAGAGAATGGCAACCCGGTTTTTCCGTGCGTTGAGTAGATCCAAAAATTTGTCTTTATCGATGTAGTCGCTGACCTCCCGGATCGTCAGGTTGGCATCGGGGTTTTCTGCGATCAGGCGCTTGGCGGTATCTTCAAAGATGGAACCGGGCTGGACGACGAGCTCTACATCACGCAGTTTTTGAACACTGCTGATGTCCGGTCCGCTTCTTCCGGTGACCAGTATTTGCTGGGCGTCCATAATGGGAATAGTGAAGTCGATCAGTTCGCGCCGCGCCTCCGTGTCCGTCAGGTCGTAGGCCACTATATCGGCGCGGCCGGTGCGCACCATTTCAATGGCTTCGGGCGGTGTGCGCGCGCGCAGCCAAACTGGTTCCAGCTTGAGTTTTTCCGCCAGCTTGTTGGCGAGATCGAAGTGGCGCAGTGTGACGATGTGCGCCCTCGGCAGCATATCTTCCGAGGCCCCGGTGAGGTTTACGAAGCGGATGGTGCCGCGCTTTTTAATGGCCTTGAGGTCGCCGGTCTCGATGTAATTGTCGATAGGCGGTTGTTCGGCTTTCTCAGGTAGAGGCACTTTTTCCAGGCGATCTTCAGTCTCCACCGTTTGCTCCGCGGCGCGCTCGGTTTTTTCTGCTCTGCCTTCCTCTTTCCCGCAGGAAGTGACCAAAAGCAGGAAAACCGCGGAAATGACCACCAGTGCGGCAACGAGGGAAGATGAAGATAAAGCACTGCAACGGCTCGGCATAGATCGCTCCGTCAGCCATCTACGCGGGAATTCTAGTGTGGGCAGCGCTCAGTCGCCCAAAAGGGGGGATCAGCCCTCTGTTTCTTTCACGGTCGCGGAGAAGTGTCCCTCGGCCAGCCGGACCCGCAGCGACTGGCCAGGGTGCAACTGACAGCTGCTTTTTATTACGCGTCCGGTGTCGTCCTGCACAATGGCATAGCCCCTTTGCAGCACAGCGAGCGGACTGACATTGTGCAAGAGTTGTGCCCTGTGGCTGAGCTGTTCGCGGCGCTGACGCAATGTGAGTTGCACTGCCCGCTGCAGTTTTTGTGCCGCCGCCGACAGTCTTTCCCGCCCCAGTTGCAGGCTGCGTTCAGGGTGGCAGTGGGCGAAGGCGCGCAGTGCCGCGCGCAGTTCCTCACGGCGCGACTGCAGCTGTTGGCGGCAAGCCGCGTGTAGACGCATTTCCAGATGGTCCAGCCGCTGTGTGCGGTTCTGCAGTTGCTCGCGGGGATGGCGCAGGCGCGCGCTGGTAATCTGCAATTGTTGGCGCATGTGGCGCAGTTGCGATTGGGCCGCGCGGATAAGGCGCTGCCGTTGATTTTGCAGTGTTTGCAGTAGTTCAGTGGCATGGCGGCTTGCGATTTCCGCCGCGGCGGAGGGGGTGGGGGCGCGCAGGTCTGCGACCAAGTCGGCAATTGTGGTATCCGTTTCGTGGCCGACAGCGGAGATGGTTGGGATATCGCAGGCGGCGAGCGCGCGTGCGACTACCTCCTCATTAAAGGGCCAGAGATCCTCCAGAGAGCCGCCGCCGCGCCCGACAATAAGCAGGTCGTGGCGCCCGCTGCGGCTGGCTTTTGTTATGGCGTCGGCAATCTGTTGCGCCGCGCCCGCCCCCTGTACCTGCACTGGCCAAATTTCGATTTCGGCGGCGGGAAAGCGCCGCCCGAGCACTTGAATCATATCCCGCACCGCCGCGCCGGTGGGGGAAGTAACGATACCGATATTGCCCGGCAGTCGTGGCAGACTTTTTTTGCGCGAGAGCGCAAAAAGCCCCTCTGCCTGCAGCCTGGCCTTCAGCTGTTCCAGTCGGCGCATCAGAGCGCCGAACCCCGCTTCTTCCATATGTTCAACGATCAGCTGAAACTCGCCCCGGCCCTCGTAGAGGCCGGCCCTGGCCCGGACCAGTACCTCGCGGCCGTTTTCAGGGCGGAAGGCCACATTGCGGTTGCGGCCCCGGAACATGGCGCAGCGCACTTGGGCGCGGGCGTCTTTGAGGGTGAAATACCAGTGGCCGGAACTGGGCGCGGCGAAGTTGGAGATCTCCCCGCTCACCCAAAGCAGAGGCACTGTTCCTTCCAACAGCTGCTTGATCTCCCGGTTCAGGTCGCTGACGGAAAGAACACTGCGCTTGGCGATGGCAGAGTTATCTGGCATATCGGTCTCTGGATGGTGGATTTGGCGGGCCAATATTGCAGCATCGCCGCTTGAGGTAAAGCCACATTTGTCCGGCGGAGTGAAAAATAGTCTTTTGCTGGCGGCGCACTTGCGGGTATAATCGCTCCGATACCCAATCCCGCTCTTTCGAGGTTTGAGTGTCCATGTCTGAATCCGGCCTGCGCATCGCGCGCGAAGCTCTCACTTTTGATGATGTCCTGCTGGTGCCCGGTTACTCCGAGGTAACGGCAAAAGATGTAAGTCTCAAGACTAAACTTTCCCGCAATATCTCTTTGAATATTCCCGTTGTGTCCGCCGCTATGGACACGGTCACCGAGTCCCGTCTGGCGATTGCGTTGGCGCAGGAAGGCGGTATCGGCATTATTCACAAGAGTATGACCATCGAGGACCAAGCGCTGGCAGTGCGCGCGGTGAAGAAGTTCGAGGCCGGTGTGGTCAAGGACCCGATTACTATCGAGTCCGATGCCACGGTACGGGATCTGATTGCACTCACCTCTCACCACAATATTTCCGGTGTGCCGGTGATGGAGAAGGGCAACCTGGTTGGTATCGTCACCAGCCGCGATGTGCGCTTTCAGACGGATCTGGATGCTACCGTTGCCAGCATTATGACCTCGCGGGAGCGGCTGGTGACGGCACCGGAAGGTGCCGCGCCGGAACAGGTTCGCGAGTTGTTGCACAAGCACCGTATCGAGAAGGTGCTTGTGGTCAACGATAATTTCGAACTGCGCGGCCTGATTACCGTCAAGGATTTCAATAAGGCGGAGCAGTACCCGAATTCCTGCAAGGACGGGGATGGCCGCCTGCGCGTCGGCGCATCTGTGGGCACCAGCCCGGACACCGATGACCGTGTGGCGGCTCTGGTCGAGGCCGGTGTTGACGTATTGGTGGTGGATACCGCCCACGGCCATTCCCGCAATGTGATTGAGCGGGTGCGCCGCATTAAAGAGATGCATCCGCAGGTAGATGTTGTCGGCGGTAATATCGCTACTGCCGAGGCTGCGCGGGCACTGGTTGAAGCCGGTGCGGATGCCGTCAAGGTGGGCATCGGCCCCGGTTCCATCTGTACCACTCGCATAGTGACCGGCATAGGCGTACCTCAGATCACCGCTATCTCAGAAGTGGCCCAGGCCCTGGCCGGCACGGATATACCGCTGATTGCCGACGGCGGCATTCGCTATTCCGGCGATATTGCCAAAGCCATAGTGGCCGGTGCCCACTCGGTGATGATGGGCTCCATGTTCGCCGGTACCGAAGAGGCGCCGGGCGAGGTGGAACTCTATCAGGGCCGTACCTACAAGTCCTACCGCGGTATGGGCAGTCTGGGAGCCATGTCCCGCACCCAGGGATCTTCCGACCGCTACTTCCAGGATGCCAGCAAGGGGGCAGAGAAACTGGTGCCGGAAGGTATCGAAGGGCGGGTACCCTACAAAGGGCCGCTATCGGTCATCGTGCATCAGATGATGGGAGGACTGCGCGCGGCTATGGGCTACACCGGGAGCGTGGATATCGAGACCATGCGCACCAGGCCCGAGTTTGTGCGCGTTACCTCCGCGGGTATGGGCGAGTCCCACGTGCACGATGTGCAGATCACCAAGGAGGCCCCCAACTACCCGGTGGGTGGTCGCTAATTCCCGGAACGCGCCGCCGCAGTGGCCCCGGTCGCTTCGGTAAAGTAAAACCGGATATTCACTCGCAAACGGACCCGCCGGGTCCGTTTGTAATTTAGGAACACTATTCGCCAAATTTGGATAAGCCATGAGCCAAGATATCCACGCCAGCCGCATACTGATCCTGGATTTTGGATCTCAGTACACTCAGTTGATTGCCCGCCGCGTACGCGAGCTGGGGGTTTTCTCCGAGATCCGCGCTTTCGATATGAGTGAAGAGGAGATCCGCGCATACAACCCGCAGGGGATTATTCTTGCCGGCGGTCCCGAATCGGTGGTGGAGGCGGGATCGCCGCGGGCACCGGAAGTGGTATTCCAACTGGGGGTACCGGTTCTCGGTATTTGCTATGGCATGCAGACAATGGCGCACCAGCTGGGCGGCGAGGTGCAGGGCAGCGATATCCGTGAATTCGGCTACGCGCAGGTAAAAGTCGAGGGCGCGTCAAAGCTGCTGCACGATATCAAGGATCACGTGGACGACAACGGCAATGCGCTGCTGGACGTTTGGATGAGTCACGGTGACAAGGTGGTGAGTATGCCCGAGGGCTTCGAGCTGATGGCTTCCACCGACTCCTGTCCCATTGCCGGTATGTACTGCGCAGAGAAAAATTTCTACGGTGTGCAGTTTCACCCGGAAGTTACGCACACGCTGCAGGGTATGCGCATCTACGAGCATTTCGTCATCGAACTGTGCGGTTGCGAACGCCTGTGGACACCGGCCAACATTATCGAAGACTCCATCGCCAAGGTGCGCGAACAGGTGGGCAGCGGCAAGGTATTACTGGGGTTGTCCGGCGGTGTCGACAGCTCCGTCGTGGCGGCGCTGCTGCACAAGGCGATCGGAGATCAGCTCACTTGCGTTTTCGTGGACAACGGCTTGCTGCGCAAGGACGAAGGCGATCAAGTGATGCAAATGTTTGCCGACAATATGGGGGTGCGGGTGATCCGTGCCGATGCCGAATCCCAATTTCTGTCGCGTCTCGCCGGAGTGACTGATCCGGAGGCCAAGCGCAAAATTATCGGCAACACTTTCATCGAGGTGTTTGACCAGGAGGCGGCCAAACTCGAGGATGTGAAATTCCTGGCTCAGGGCACCATTTATCCGGATGTGATCGAGTCGGCGGCAGCCAAAACCGGCAAGGCCCATGTGATCAAGTCTCACCACAATGTGGGCGGGTTGCCGGAGGACATGCAGTTCGAACTGGTGGAACCTCTGCGCGAACTGTTTAAAGACGAGGTGCGTAAAATCGGCTTGGAGCTTGGCCTGCCTTACGACATGGTCTATCGGCACCCATTCCCCGGCCCGGGACTAGGTGTGCGGATTCTCGGTGAAGTGAAAAAGGAATACGCGGACATTCTGCGTGAAGCGGATGCTATTTTTATTGAGGAGCTACACAAGGCGGATTGGTATCACAAAACCAGCCAGGCCTTTGCGGTCTTCCTGCCGGTGAAGTCCGTGGGTGTGGTGGGTGACGGCCGCCGCTACGAGTATGTTGTGGCTTTGCGGGCGGTGGAAACCGTGGACTTTATGACCGCGCGTTGGGCGCACCTGCCGTACGAGTTGATCGAAAAGGTTTCCAATCGCATCATCAACGAGATAGAGCATATTTCCCGCGTGGTCTACGACGTGTCCAGCAAGCCGCCGGCGACGATTGAGTGGGAATAGGCTCTACAGTACAAAAACTGTGGGTGTGGGAACCCGCGGCCCCTCAGTTCCAATTGTCGATTTTGACATCGTGTGGACTGGGGGAGCCGTGGCCGGTTTCCAGCAGTGACTTCAGGCTCAGTAGAAAAACTGCCCACTTCGTGCTGCAGTGGTACATAAACTCCACTGGTTCTTTCCACCCCATATGCTTAAACAAAACGACTGTGTAGTCGCCTTCCTGCTTTAATTCAAAACTGATACTCGTACCTATCCACTCCTCGGGGCCGTCGACTACCTGCCATAAAACTTTACGGGCAGGTGTGAGGTCGAGAACTTTCATATCGAAGCCGCCTATTTCCGCGCCACCGGTATCACAGAAGCGGAATTTGAGCCGACCGCCTACTGCACTTTCCCCTCGGGTTTTCGTTGTCCACCAGGCGGCGAGCCCTTCACGCGTGCTCAGTGCCCGGTAGACGCTTTCCGGAGAGGTTTTGATGCCCACTCTGTGCAGAATATTTGCCATTTTCAATGCCCTCCTGTGAGTTTGATGTCCGGCGTACAAAGGGTAGTCCGAGACTGACAGGGTGGAATATTTGTCTCTTCTACACGGCTTTCCACAGCTGGGTGATTATCAATGCCGAATGGAACTTACAGTTTATTATTGTCAAGACCGATTTATTGCCGTTTGTAACTTGTTGATTTTTATAGGTTTATAGCATTGATTAAATTTTCTTCACAAAACAGTTGCAACGATATTACGGGGTCTAGAGGAATGTTTGGGGTGGTTGCTAACAGAGTTATCCACAGAATCTGTGGAAGAGACAGCTGAGGTGGACATTTATCAACTGATCGCTGGCGACGGTGTAAGGCTTTCGATGGGGACTGCAACAGCCAGCAAGGAAATGATAGTGGGCTGTCCGCGGCTTTTGCCGCGGACCAAAGAGTTTCTTAGGGGCTCAGTGAAAGCGCATCTCCACTCGACGGTTTAGCGCTCGGCCGCTTTCGGTCGAGTTGGATGCAACCGGCTGTTGCTCCCCGTAACCGCGAGCCGTCAGTCTGGCGGCATCTATGCCATTTTGGATTAAGAATGCGCGCACGGCATCCGCACGACTCTGGGAGAGGCGCAAGTTATAGTTGTCATTTCCGAGATTATCTGTGTGACCGGCAATTTCCACTGTACTGCCAGGCTGGCTGCGCAGGGCATTCACCACCTGTAGCAGGGCGCGCTGGGCCGCGAGAGTGAGAGTGGCGGAGTTGAACTCGAAGTGAACATTTTGGAGGGGGACGGCCTGGTCGGCGATAACACAGCCTTCGCTGTCCACTTGGGCGCCGGGCAGGGTGTCGGGACAGCGGTCGTGCCGGTCTACGACTCCGTCGCCGTCCGAATCTGCCAGGGTGAGCTCTACCGGCCCCATATCTTTTGGCGGTGGCGCAATGGTAGCGGCAGCTACGGGCGGGCAGCGCAGGGGGATACTGATACCAAAAGCCAGTTGCCAGTCGCCCATATTGCTATTGAAAAAGTCGTAGAAGTAACGGATTTCGCTGCGCAAGCGCACGCCACGGCGGGAGATTTCCTGGGTGGTGATGCCTGCGGCGACATTCAGGAATGGGTTGGTGGCGTCGTCTTTATCTGGTGATACGTCATCGCGGACAGCTCCGAAGCCGCCTAACAGGTAAGGCGTGTAGCCGTTCCTGTTGCCGAAGTTATACACCACATCGAAGCCAAGACCGTACATGTAATAGTCTGTTTGTTCCCAGTATCCGTTTTCGTTTGTGGTTTCATTTGTCTCCAGAATTGAACCGAATACCTGTACCTCCGAATACCAGGGACCCTGCCAGCCCCATCCGTAGGCAGCGCGCAGGCCGCCTGCTTGACGGTCTGTGTCGCGATCTTTATCGACGCGGCTAAAGTAAGGGGTCAGATCGAAATAGCCGTCTTCCGGCCCCGCAGCTTTGACGGTCGGGCTTGTAGCGAGATATGAGCAGATAATTAGTGAGAGTATCAAGCGCATGGCGATACATCCTTGTTGTTGGTGTTATCGGATTCGCGGCTTATCGCCGGGAAAGTTGTCAAAGTCCATTTGGTTTTTGGTTTAGAAACTGTTTAGTTTATCTTGCGGATTTTTCCACTAATTTGTCGCGAAATTTATTGTGCGTAAGGGAGAGGATAACGAGAGTATTCTGCTGAGTGCGGTATTCAGGCGCACCCGTTGGGGATAGGTTTAGGCGGAAAAATTAAAATTTATGGCGTTTCTGATTATTTTCCGCAAGAGCTGTGCTTGCTCAGGCAATGGGCGGACATTTCGCAAGCGCTTGAGTGGGCCCCGTAGTCTAATAGGTTTGGACTATCTCGATTATCAGTGGTGATTTAATTGCCTTAGAGTTATCTTTACCGGCCGGAGCAAATTGATCAGAGGTTACTTAAAAACAGAGATCCGGAGTTGGTTGTCGTCTCCATGCAAGTTAAACCGGGTTGCTATGAGAGGGCCTTTCCCGGAAAGCAATCAGAGCCGCCGTGACAGCCACATTTAGGCTCTCGACACCGTTGTGCATGGGAATACGCAATCTGTGCGTGCACAGCTCATCGACTGCGTCGCTGACACCGTGGGTCTCATTGCCGAGCACGAAAATTGTTGGTGCGTTTTCCTCCAGTGCTGATAGTGTCATCGGCGCATGGGAGGAGAGACCGCAGATACGCGCTCCCCGCTGTTTAAACGCACTCAATGTCGGCGCAAGCTTTTCACAGCGCAGCAGGCGCATTTTGAAGACGGTGCCGGTACTGGCCTTAATGACCAGTGGATCTATTTGCGCGCAGCCCTTGCGCGGAAGGAGGATACCGTCCATGCCACCGGCGCAGGCGGAACGGATGATCATGCCGAGGTTCTGTGGGTTGGTGATACCGTCGATAGCGAGCAATTCGTAATTGGTTTTTGGCTCGTGCAAGAAGGCTTCCGCGGTGCCGTAGTGAGGCAGAGCCAAGTCTAGCGCAACTCCCTGGTCCTGGCGGGCATTCTTGGAGATGCGCGACAGCTCCCGGCGGCTCCGGTAAACGATTTCTATGTGCCGTTCGGCAGCCAGCGCTTCGATGCGCTCGATCAGTTTGTCGCGGCGGTTGCTGTCGGCCAGATGTAGTTTGTGTACTGGCAGCGACAAATCTTCCAACGCTTCGAGTACCGGCTTGCGCCCGTAGATGGTCAGCAGGCTGTCGTAGAAGGCGCGTTTGCGCAAGTAGTCTTGCGAATCCGCAGGCGTAGTGTCAGTCATGGGGTTAGATCTTTTCGCTGGGTTCCCGCAGCACTTCGGTGAGGCGGGCTGCTGTTTCTTCCGGAAGTTGGCAGCGCCGGGCCAACTCTACACAGACCTGCCCCAGTTGGCGATAGCAATTTGCGAGTTGCGTATCCGTGGATTGCAGGCTGCTCAGCTGGGCCGCCACGGTTTCCGCATCGCCGCGGGCGATGGGGCCGGTAAGTGATTTTTCCGGTCCCAGATGCATATTGTTTTCCGCGGTTTGCAGAACTATGGGCTTGAGCAGTTTTAGGGCCTGTTGCCTGTCGATGCCCGCGGCGGAAAACGCGCGCAGGCTTAGCTCCATCAGGGCGGTGAGGTAGTTGCAGGCGAATACGGAGCCGGCGTGATAGAGGACCTTGTGCTCCGGCGTTATGGTGAGCGGGGTACAGCCAATCGCGGAAAACGCCTTGCTCAGATGTTCGATTGCACGTTGGTCTCCCTCCAGGGCGACACAGCTGCCAGCGAGGGTGGCCACGGAACGCTCCGGGTCGGCAAAGCTATGCACTGGGTGGGCGCTGGCCACTGCGGCGGGCTTACAGGGGGAGAGTGTCGAGGAGCTCAAGGCACCGCTGCAGTGAAAAACCATGGTGCTATTAGAAAGGCGCGGTGCCAGCTGTGTGGCGATGGCGGCAATCTGCCCATCGCCGCTGGCGATCAGCCAGCAGTCGGCGTCGGCCATGGTTTCCACTGAGGGGCAGGGGGTGCCGGCGCCAATAAAGCGACAGGCAGACACGGCGCTTTCCAGGCTGCGGTTGCAGACGGCGCCGATTTGAAAAATTCCCTGGCGTTGCCACAGGCGGGCGAGGGTTTTCCCCAGCCTGCCGGCGCCAATAATGTTAAGTGTCGGCATCGGATAGCAGTCAGTTGCCGGCCAGGCAGTTGAGATAGGCGGTCACAGCGTTTTCAAGCCCCATGCTGATTGCGTCGACGGTCAGCGCGTGGCCGATGGAGACTTCCTGCAGACCGGGCAGTGTGCGGTAGCGGGGCAGGTTGATCAGATTCAGGTCGTGACCCGCGTTGACGCCAAGCCCCAGCTGGCATGCCTGTTCGGCGGCGGCACAATGGGCGGCAAAAATCGATTCGAGTTCGTCGCTCTGATGTTTCACGGCTTCCGCGTAGGGGCCCGTGTAGAGTTCGATACGGTCGGCGCCCACTTCTTTGGCAAGCTTTATCTGAGATGGCTCCGGGTCCATAAATAGGCTGACGCGGATATTGGCGTCTTTCAGTTGCGCAATCAGCGGCTCCAGGCGCGCTCCGTCACGCTCAAGGTCGAAGCCGTGATCCGAAGTGAGCTGGTCGTTGCTGTCAGGTACCAGGGTGCACTGATCGGGTTTGGTTTCCAGTACCAAGGGCATCAGGCCCGGATAGTCCTTCAGGGGGCCGGCAAAGGGGTTGCCCTCCACGTTAAATTCCGCCTCTTCACGGCTGCGGCACAGTTCGGCAAGCGCGCGCACGTCGTCGGGGCGGATATGGCGCTGGTCTGGGCGCGGGTGCACAGTGAGCCCCTGGGCACCTGCTTCCAGGCACACGCGACCGTGGGCGACCACATCCGGATAATTGCCCTCGCGGGAATTCCGGATCAGAGCGATTTTGTTGAGGTTAACGCTGAGGGCTATCACCGCTTAGTCTCCCTGAGTATTGCCGGCAACCGCAGTGGTGTCGGCGCGCCTGGCATTCAGAATGCGGATGGGTACATTGGGGGCATTCGGAAAAGCGCGATAGAGGCCGCGCGGTTCATTAACGATTTTTTCTACCACATCCATACCCTGAATGACCCGGCCGAACACAGTGTAACCGGGTTTATCGGCCTGTGCGTCCAGATGGGCGTTGTGCTTCAGATTGATGAAGAACTGTGACGTGGCACTGTCCGGGTCGCTTTTGCGCGCCATGGCGAGGGTGCCGCGCAAATTTTTGAGGCCGTTGCCGGATTCGTTGATGACCGGTTCGCGGGTTTCTTTGAGCTGGAAGTCAAAGGTGTGTCCACCGGTCTGGACCATAAAGTTGGGGATTACCCGGTGGAAAATCACACCGTTGTAGAAGCCGCTGTCCAGGTACGCTAGGAAATTCTCCACTGTGGCCGGAGCCTTGTCGCGGAAAAGCTCGACCCGGATGAGGCCCAGATCGGTTTTCAGCTCCACTTCAGGGTTGTCGGCCAATGCCGGCAGGGCGAGCAGGCAGGTTAAAAAGAGTGCTGTCAAGCTGCGCATCTTCCGTGTCTCCCGATAAGACCGTTCCACTGTCCGAGCGCGTCTGGACTCACAGAAGCGCTCGTGTGAATTAATCAGAGTTTCCTTAGTTTGCCCATTCCGAGCGGCGCCGCCGCGGCCGGATAAAGGGCGCAATCATGGCGAGAATAGCACCCAGTCCCACGGACATAGCGCCGTACATATACCACTTGTGCGCCTCGCTGCTGGACAGGCGCTGAATTTCTGCTTCTGCCATCGCCTGTTTTTGTTTGAGCAGTTCATGCTGTTTCAGGAGGTTTTGGTGGCGCTCGTTCAGGGCCACGGCGTCGGCGGACAGGGTTTTCAGATCTTTCAGTTCTTTGGCCAGCTGCTGGGCTTTTTCCCGCTCGCTAGCCAGGGCGGTATTCAGTTTTTGGTTTTCCGCTTCCAGGCGGCGGACCTCGCCGCCCAAGTCCATAGCTTCGAAGCGGGCCAGGTCAGCTTCAGCCTTCCGCAATTTGATTTTTGCCACTGGCTCGGACACCAGGTACTGGCGGCGCATCCATCCCTCCTGGCCGTCGGGTGTGCGCACGCGGGCCCAGCCCTCTTCGGGGGCATCCTCCAGCAGTGTCAATTGAGTGCCGCTGGGAAGGCCGCGGTGCAGAATCCTGAATTCATTGCCTTTGCCCGCGCGCAGCGGCACGTGCAGCTGATCGGTAATATAGCGAGTGTCTCCGCCTTGCGAACTGGCGGGGGAGGCGATGGCAATCAAGGCAGCGGCCATAAGGCCGGTCAATTGTTTCATCATTATTAGAGGAGCACCGTTTGTGATTGGGTTACGGAAACAGATGGTTGAAAGGTTTGACCTTTACCGAGGCATAAACGCCGGCTTTCACATAGGGATCGGCGTCCGCCCAGGCTTTGGCCTCTTCCAGGGAAGAAAATTCCGCGACCACCAGGCTGCCACTGAAGCCGGCTTCACCGGGGGTCTCGCTGTCGATGGCCGGGCAGGGACCGGCGATCAAAAGCCTCCCTTCGTCTTTCAGGCGGTTTAGCCGTGCCAGATGATCCGGGCGTGCGCCTTTGCGCAGCGGCAAACTGTTTTCAACGTCCTCGCTGATGATTGCATACCACATAAATTGCTTGTGCTCTTTTCGTGTTGTCAGTGATCGAATAGTTGGTTACTGCTGAACCATGATTTCTTCAAGCTTCAGGCCGGTCAGTTTGCCGATGCGGCGGAACAGAAAGAACAAGACCAGCATCAGGATAATGGTCGCCGGCAGAGCGATTACCGGGAAGCTGAGCGCGGTCATCTTGCCCAGTTCCTCGTTGAAAGCCTCAGTGCCGGGGGGGCTTTGTAGCAGTAGCTTGGCCAGAATGTAATTCAGCGCGGAAGAGAGAAAGAAGGAGCAGGCAATCATCCAGGACGCTTGCTGCAGGGTGCGCTCAAAGGCGGTTTGGTTACCGTTGACTGCCAGGGTGCGGGCGATTTTCTCTGTGTCTAGAATCCGATCGTTGTATAGCAGTGTCTTGACCAGTGGCCAGCGGGTATAGAGGGAAGCGACGGTGGCGATACCCAGCAGCCCGGGAATAGCGGCTTCCTTGATGGCAATATACTGCGCGTCCAGCTCCAGCAGGCTGATGCCGCCAGTGAGCAATATGCTGATTATGCCGAGGGCGGAGAAGAAATTGACTTTGCCGGACTGGGTCAGGTCGCGCAGGCCGTAGGCCAGCGGGAATATCAGCGCAATGACTATCGCCCATTTTGTGCCCAGCCAGTCATCGCCCGACAGTTTGGTCAGTATCAGTGTCGGAATGACGATATTGAGTAACAAATTTGCCCAAAGGCTTTCTTTTTGGGGTTGCCGTTCGTTGGTTTGGGATGTCGGGTTGGTTTCGGTCATGTCTGTTTCCGGTGATAATGCCCGCGGGAAGTTACTTCATATTCAAAATAGCTTCCCGGCTGACGGTGCCGCTGCCAGAATTTGGTTTCCCCAGAGCTTCCACTTGGAAACCCTTGGTCGGGGCCTTATCCCTGGAACCGCGGGGTGCCCCTGAGACAGCAGCACCTGCGCGTTGTTCAAAAACCGGGTGTCACTACCCGGCCGAATCTGAGCGAGAATCCTGAATTGAAAGCCCTGTCAGCAGCTGAGGAGGCGATCTGTGCAGATCTGCACTGCCACAGCACTGCATCGGACGGTATTTTAAGCCCTACGGCACTGGTGTCGAGGGCGAAATCCCGCGGTGTGACCCTGTTGGCTCTAACTGATCACGACACCGTCGGCGGTTTGCCCGAGGCTGCCGCAGCTTGTCGCCGCCAGGGCGTGGCGCTGGTGCCGGCGATCGAGTTTTCCAGCCGTTGGGGAAAGCGCCCTGTGCATATTGTCGGCCTCGATATCGATCCGAATTCCCCCGCGCTGCGGGAAGGCATAGCCCTGCGGGAACGGCTGCGCCGGGAGCGCGCCGAGCGGATCGCTACGAGGCTGGAAAAGCGCGGCTTTGAGGGTGCGCTGAAAGGCGCCCGGGCGCTGGCTGGTGACGGAGTGATCGGCCGTCCGCACTTCGCCCGCTGGCTGGTGCAGCAGGGATATGTGGAGGATAGCGGGCGGGCTTTCAAGCGCTATCTGGGTGCCGGCAAGGTCGCGGATGTAAAAGTGGAGTGGCCACAGTTATCCGAGACAGTGGCGTGTATCCGGGCCGCCAACGGCGTAGCGGTGCTGGCGCACCCGCTAAAGTACAACCTCAGCCGCACTCAGCTGCGCAGTTTGTTGCGCGACTTCGCAATGGCCGGTGGCGAAGCGATAGAGCTCCTGTGCGGACGCCAGAATCCGGTGCAGACGCGGGAGCTGCGTCAGCTGATGGAGGCGGTGGCCGCCGAATTGGCGCGGCCACCGCTACACTGCTCACTGGGTAGTGACTTTCACCAGCCGGAACAACCCTGGCGGGAGCTGGGGTGTGTGCGCTTGCCGGAGGGGGTTCAGCCGGTGTGGGCTCTGCTGGGGCGTTAGTTGCTCGGCGATGAACTTGTAATGCCCGCCCGTCGGGCTCCTCATCTGCTGCAAACACGCCTATGCGTTCAGGCAATGGGTGACCCGCGGTTCTCCTCTGTCCATGGCTGCTATGCAGAAGGGGAGTGATCGGCTGCTTTGCCGAGTGTATCTGTGGCAAACTTGGCCTGCGGCGGGGTTCGACAAGGATCGCCGGACAAGTGCGCGGCCATTGCTCATTGGCTGCGGCGATATATCCTTTGAGGGAGGTCCGGGAAGGCCCGGCTGGCAAGATGGATCAGAGAAGAAATTATTTGGGGGGACCAGTGGCTCAGTTTTTTCAAATCCACCCGGACAATCCTCAGGGCAGGCTGATCAGCCAGGCTGCGGACATAGTCGCTGCTGGCGGGGTCATCGTATTTCCCACCGATTCCGCCTACGCGATCGGCTGCCGACTGGAGGAAAAACTGGCGGTGGAGCGCATCCGCGCCTTGCGTCAATTAGATAAACAACACAATTTCACGCTGATGTGCCGCGACCTATCGGAACTGGCCAGTTACGCCAAGGTGGACAATCAGATGTTCCGCCTGCTCAAAAGTCATACTCCGGGTCCCTATACCTTTATCATGCCCGCTACAACAGAGGTTCCCCGACGCCTACTGCATCCCAAGCGCAGGACCATTGGTCTGCGTGTGCCCGATAACGCCATTGTATTGGCGCTGATCGAAGCGCTGGGCGAGCCGCTGATGAGCTGCAGCCTGATCATGCCCGGAGATACACAGCCTCTGACGGATCCCTACGATATTCGAGACACGCTCGAACACCAGGTGGAACTGGTGATCGATGGCGGCTTTTGCGGTATGGAACCCACCACTGTGGTGGATTTGACTGGTGACGAACCGCAGTTGATTCGCCAGGGCCGCGGCCCCATCGACGAAATCATGGGCTAAACCGACGGGTGCTCATGTATAATCGCGCGTTTGCCTCTCCCGATGGGGAGGGGCCGATGGAGAGCGAGGCGGGGCAGAGTGTCCACTGAAGAGTTATTAGCTGAGGCGGAAGAGCAGATATTGGCGGAGGTTGCCGCCGCTGAGGCCGAGGCGGGCGAAGAGCCGGGAGCCGACCAATCGCCGCGCCAAGGCGAAATGCCTTTCGCCGTGGTGCAGGGGCAGGCCTATACCGAACTACCGGAAGATCTTTATATTCCCCCGGATGCGTTGGAGGTGATCCTGGAGGCCTTCGAGGGCCCTCTGGATCTGCTGCTTTATCTGATCCGTCGGCAAAACCTGGATATTCTCGAAATCAATGTCTCGGATATCACCCGCCAGTACATGGCCTATGTGGAAATGATGACGGCCATGCGTTTCGAGCTGGCGGCGGAATATCTGGTCATGGCCGCCATGCTGGCGGAGATCAAGTCGCGTATGCTGCTGCCGCGTCCTCCACAGGAGGAAGAAGAAGAGGGTGAGGACCCCCGTGCGGCACT
Source organism: Microbulbifer thermotolerans (assembly GCF_001617625.1). Classification (NCBI taxonomy): domain Bacteria; kingdom Pseudomonadati; phylum Pseudomonadota; class Gammaproteobacteria; order Cellvibrionales; family Microbulbiferaceae; genus Microbulbifer; species Microbulbifer thermotolerans. The sequence goes on from NZ_CP014864.1 coordinate 1,440,194, forward strand.
GATCCGTCGTCTGCAGGAATACGAGCGCTTCAAGACGGCTGCGGAGGATCTCGATGAGATACCGCGTATGGGGCGCGACATTCATCAAGCCACCGCTCAGGGACCGGACCGCAGTATCACGCGCCCGGATCCTGAGGTGGACCTGAAAGAAGTGCTGCTGGCCCTGGCGGAAGTACTCAGGCGCGCGGATATGTTTGAGAGCCATCAGGTGGAGCGGGAACGGCTGTCCACTCGCGAGCGCATGACCCAGGTACTGGACAAGATCCGCCACCGCCAGTTTGTTCCCTTTGTCAGCCTCTTTACGGTGGAAGAGGGCCGCCTCGGTGTGGTGGTCACCTTCCTCGCCGTAATGGAACTGGTCAAGGAATCCCTGGTGGAGTTGATACAGAACGAGCCCTTTGGCCCCATCCACGTGCGCGCCGCGAGCGGCGAAGAGGCTGCCGCTGGCGCGGAAGATGAAGTGGAAGCCGGGCCGGCAATGCCGTAGCGGTTGCGGTTGGTCTGCCGGGCCTGATAGGCGCCAACCGCGTGGGGAAGTTGCGGCCCTATCGGCCGGACATGCATGATCATAAAGAGAATTCCAAGGTTAGAAACGAGAAGATGACAATTGCTCCGGAACTACTGCGCCGCATCGTGGAGGGCGCGCTGCTGGCGGCGGGGCAACCGCTGTCGGAGGACAAGCTGCTGTCACTGATCGACGAGGGCGAGCGCCCGGAAAAGTCGGAAGTGCGCGGGGTCCTCGAAGAGATTGCCGAGAGCTGCTCGGAGCGGGGCTTTGAACTCAAGCAGGTAGCCAGCGGCTGGCGTTTCCAGGTGCCAGAGGACTTGGCGCCTTGGGTTAACCGCCTGTGGGAGGAAAAGCCTCAGAAGTACTCCCGCGCAATACTGGAGACGCTGGCGATTATCGCCTACCGCCAGCCGATCACCCGCGGTGATATCGAGGAGATTCGCGGGGTGGCGGTCAGCTCCCATATCGTCAAGACTCTGACGGAGCGCGGCTGGATCAAAGTGGTGGGGCATCGGGATGTGCCGGGTAAACCGTCTCTCTATGCCACTACCAAAGAGTTCCTCGACTATTTCAACTTACGCACCCTGGATGACCTGCCGACCCTGGCGGAGATTCGCGATATCGACAGTCTCAACCAGCTGCTGGATTTGGGGCAGCAGGAGGGAGGTGACGAGGCCCAGGAGGCGGCTGCGGAAGTGGAAGAAGAGGCAGTTGCGGCGCCCGGGAAATCCGGTCCCGAAACGGATGACACGCCCCCTGTGAATCCCGAGTCGGAGCGCGCGCCTGTGGCGGGTGGTGAGAGCGAAGACGCAGTCTCAGGGGAGCTGTCCGGCGATCAGGGTGTCGAGCTTGGAGAAGAGATGGATTCAGAGAAGACAGAGCCGTCACAAGATAGCGAGACTGCCGCATCCGAAGCGCTGGAAGCCGGGGTGGCAATGAATGAATCCGGGGAAGAATCGCAAGCGGAAAACAGTTCCCTATGAGTGAAGGTACTTCGCCCGCGGGCGAGAAACTGCAAAAGGTACTGGCGCGTGCCGGTCTGGGATCGCGGCGCGAGATGGAGCGCGCGATAGAGGCCGGCCGAGTGACCGTGAACGGCACAGTGGCTGAACTGGGCGAGCGGGTCACTGAAGAAGACCGTATAGAGTTTGATGGCCGCCGGCTGCCGGTGGTGGAGGAAAGCCGCTGCCGGGTGATTCTGTACAATAAGCCGGTGGGGGAAATCTGTTCCCGGCACGATCCAGAGGGGCGTCCCACCGTCTACGATCGGCTGCCGCGCTTGAAGACCGGGCGTTGGATTTCCGTCGGCCGCCTGGATTTCAACACCAGTGGCCTTCTGTTGTTCACCAATAGCGGTGAACTGGCCAATAGATTGATGCATCCCTCTTCGGTGATTGACCGCGAATACCTGGTGCGAATTCAGGGTGAAGTGGACGATGAAATGAAAAAACGTCTGCTCACCGGGGTGCTGCTGGAAGATGGCGTGGCGCGCTTTACCGATATCGTCGAAAGCGGCGGAGAGGGCAGAAACCGCTGGTTCTACTGCGTGGTAATGGAGGGACGTAACCGCGAGGTGCGACGCCTGTGGGAGTCTCAGGGCGTGCGCGTCAGTCGTCTGAAGCGGGTGCGCTACGGGAGCGTGTTTATCCCTTCCCATGTGCGCGTGGGGCAGTGGATAGAAATGGAGCCCAGGGAGATCGACGATCTATGCCTGACTGCCGGCCTGCCGAAGCTGGGCCAGCGCCCGCTGACCCCGGTGGAGAGGCAGAGCCTGCAGCGTCAGCGGCGTAAGTTGCGCAAGTCGCCGTCTCCAGCTTCGCGTCGCGGCAAATCGTCGGGAAAGTAGAGGGCCCATTGCCTGGGCGCCCCGCAAGTAACGTCAGCGCTCAGGCGGATTAATCAAAGGTTCCTTAGGGAATTCCTGAGTCAGGAGTGCGAGCGGCGCAGCTGGCTCCTGAGCGCCATAAGGCACTTCTACGGGTTTTCCTCAATCGGCTCTTCGCGCTCTACATCGGGCGATTGTCCTTCCATGCCGGGATCGGCTCCCGGCGGGTTAGTGTCCATAGTGCCGCCGTTTTCCGGTGGCAGTTCGGTATCGGTACCTTCATCAAGAGATTCTGAAGGTGCTGGTGTCCCGGACTCAACCACATTTTTCAGGTTTTCCAGTCCCCGTTGGTAGGATTCGCTCACCATTCTTTTGACCAGTAGCCCCATCCAGCGGGCTACGGGACCGCCACCCATGTCGGTACTGAAATACCAAGTGATGTTGGTTCCACTCCCCTGAGGTTGCAGGCGAAATTCCGCTGTTGCCGCGCCCTGCTCGCCAAAGTCCAGCTGAGTGCGCACCAGGGAGTAGGGCTCGCTGGAGATGATAGTCTGGGCGCCACTTCCCATATTTGGATTGTCGCCGCGCCAGCGCATAACGGCGCCGACCCCCTCGCTGGGGCCGCTGTATTCGTAGCGGGCACTCGGGTCCAGGTGGTACCAGGGAGACCAGCTGTTAAAGTTGCGCAGGTTATTGACGTAGGGAAAAACGACTTGTGGCGGCTTGGTGATATAGACGCTGCGCTCGAGTGTGACTTCCCGTGGAAAGAGGAAACCGGCCAGTACCAAAAGTGCCAGGAAAATCAGAATGTAGAGTATCCAGCGCATAGCGGAGCCCTTTTGCAGTGGGCGGGGTGAACGCGGCCCGACTTTACAAGCATGTGTGATAGATCCGCATTTATCAACGAGTGGGCGGGAATTGTTACTCGCCGACAGCCAGAACGGGTAGTTGTATCTCCACGCAAAGACCGGAAGATGGCGTGTTGTAGGCCTGGATATTGCCGCCGTGTTGAACGATGGTGCGTTGGGCGATGGCGAGCCCGAGGCCAATGCCGCCACTTTCGCGGGTACGGGCACTGTCTGTGCGGTAAAAGGGACGGAAAATCGCCTGAAGCTCGTCTTCGGGAACGCCATTGCCGGAGTCCGTCACCCGGATTCGACACTCTTCGCCCAAGTCGTCGATGGCGATACGGACGTTCCCGCCGTGGGGGCTGTATTTGATCGCATTGCGTAAAATGTTTTCCAGCGCTGCGGTCAATGAGCTGCCGCGAGTGGCGACAAGAAGTTCTCCATTGCTGGCTTTGAAAGCAAAGCTCAGTTGTTTTTCTTCCGCTTCAGCCTTGAGTTCTTCCTGCAGGGCTTGTGCCAGGCTGTTGATTTCCACCACGTCGTCCAGGGGCCGCTGATCCTGAGCGGTGACCGGTAGAGATAGGACGTCAGCGATAATCTCCTCCAAGTAGTCGGCGGCCTTGCCGATTTTATCCAGCTCCGCGTCCAGTCCCCTGATATTCTTTTGCCGCGCTATGCCCAGTGCAACCTGCAACCGCGCCAGAGGAGAGCGGAGTTCGTGGGATACGTCTTTGATCAGGCGGCGCTGTTCGGCCATGGACTCCTGTAGCTGCGCGGTCATCGAGTCAAAATCCCGGGCCAGGTCCGCCAGTTCACCGCTGCGGCTGTGCAGGCCGGGGCTTACCCGGTAGTCCAGCTCTCCGGCGGCCACACGGCGGGTGGCTGCGCGCAGCTGCTCCAGTGGGCGGCTCAGATAGCGCGCCAGCCAGTAGCTGGCGGCACCGGAGGCGAGCATGGACAGTAGCAGCATGGGCCAGAAGTTGCGCCACAAAAACCGCAAGAGCAGGGTTTCTTTGCTCTGGCCGGTAATCATTACTACCCGCAGGTTGTCGTTGTCGCGCAGGGGCAGGAAAAAGCCTACGGCGGGTTTCTTGTCTACCTGTGCATGGGATTCGCGGTTGCGGTAGTTGAGGGCTATAAGCATTGGCGCCATGTCTTCGGGCAGTGGGCGCCCGAGCAACTCTCGTCCGAACTGGTCTACCGCAAAGACCTGCTCCTTTACTTTTTTGGGCTGCCGTTCGAGCCACTGCTGGAAGTATTCCTGTCCGTGGCGGCGGGCGCCGCGCAGGTTGCGCACCACCTCGCGATAAAGCGCCGGGCCCTCCCAGCGCTCCTCGTGGCGCGGATCGCCAAACTCACCGAAATGTGTGATATAGATGGCTGCCACCACCATAACCATGGCGGTGATCCAGGCACCGAAAAACATCTTCCAGAAGAGACTGCGCATCAGCCGTTTTTACTCTCGGTGAGCATATAGCCGGCCCCGCGGATATTGATAATCAGGTCACGGCTGGCTCCCTGTTTGGAGAGCTTCTTGCGGATATTACTGACATGTACGTCGATGGACCTGTCATAGGGCATCAGCTTTCGTCCCAAGGCCGTCTCCGTGAGTATTTCCTTGCTCACTACTTCGCCAGCGTGCTGCACCAGCACCTTGAGTACCGCGAATTCGGCGCCGGTCAGGGATAGCGGCTGATCCTCCCAGTAGCCCTGGTGTTCCGACGGCAGCAGGCGCAGTGGGCCGCTACTCAAAGTTCCGTCGTTTTCCGGCTCTACCCGCCCGCGGCGCAATACCGCGCGCAGGCGCGCGGCCAGTTCACGCGGGTTGCAGGGTTTGGGCAGATAGTCGTCGGCGCCCATTTCAAGGCCGACAATGCGATCAACGGTATCGCCCTTGGCGGTCAGCATAAGCACCGGCAGGGAGCGGCTGGCGGGCCCGGCGTCTTTGCGAAGTTTGCGCAGCAGGTCGAAGCCGTTATGTACCGGTAGCATCACATCCAGTACCAAGGCGTCGAAATTGTGGCTTTGGGCCAGTTCCAGGCCCCGGCCACCATCGTTGGCCACGGTTACCTCAAAACCATCGCCGGTGAGATATTCCCTCAGGAGATCGGTCAGTTCTGTGTCGTCGTCGACCAGTAGGATACGGCTCATGGTGTGCTCTCAGATTAGGTATGGCCATTATATGCGAAGCCCTGGCGCCGATTACGGCGGCAGCGTGGGCTTTTAACCGTTCTTAACAGTTGTTTACTGCGGTTATCCCCCCTTTACACGGCGCCATCCTACTATGCAACCACCGACACAAACCAAGAGGACGAATCGATGAAGAACTGGAAAGCGATAGCGGGCAGCGTGATATTGGCGGGCGCACTGGCGGCTCCGGCTGCGACTCTCGCCTTCGGAGGCGGGCAGGGTCCACACCATCACAAAGGGCACTATATGGAGCATATCGCCGAGGAGCTGAATCTGACCGAAGGTCAGAAGGCGCAGCTCAAGGCCAACCGCGAAGCTGCCCGGGAAGCGCATAAAGCACAGCGCAAACAGAAGCGCGAGCTGCACAAAAAACTGCGCGAGGCCATAGCGTCCGGTGCGGATCAGGCCACTCTGGACAGCCTGGGCGCCGAGCTGGGACGGCTGCAGGTAGCTGAAATGCAGCAACGTCATAAACAACGCCAGCAATTTGAGGCCATTCTGACCGACGAGCAAAAGGCCAAGCTGGAAAAACTGAAGGCCGAACGCGAAGAGCGCCGCATGGAGCGTCGTGGAAAGCGCGGCGAGGGCTAATCTGACACTTAGTCACTGACATTGATCATCCGATTTCTGTGCGATCCACCGGGTCCGCCCCCCAATTGGGCCCGGTAGAGATACCACCCCCTTGCCCCTGCTCAGCGGGGGCTTTTTTATTCTCTTTCCTGACCGCCCGCCGGCTTGCCGTGCCCCGGTATTGCTGGGAGAATACGCCGCCGCCCCAACCGGAATGTCGGACCAGTGTCCAGAAGAGGAGAGAACGTGCGCAAAATCGGCTTGTTTTACGGCAGTGACGAGGGCAACACCGAGGGTGTGGCTCTGCGCATCCAGGCCCGCCTGGGTGAGGAGCGGGTGGACATATACGATATTGCCGACGTCACCCAGCTGGAGATCGCCGATTACGACCAGCTTATCTTCGGAATCCCCACCTGGGATTTCGGGCAGATACAGTCCGACTGGGAAGAGTTTTGGGAAGATCTGCAGTCAATGGACTTTACCGGAAAGACGGTGGCACTGTTTGGCCTCGGCGACCAGTTCGGTTATGGCGACTATTTCCTCGATGCCATGGGGATGTTGCACGACGAGATCGTCGCCAGGGGGGCGACCATTGTCGGCCACTGGCCCACCGATGGCTACGAATTCGAGTCATCCAAAGCGGAAATCGAGGGTGAGGGCATGTTCGTTGGCCTCGCTATTGATGAGGATCAGCAGGAAGACTTGACGGGCGAGCGCCTAAACCGCTGGTGCCGGCAGATCGCAGAGGCGTTTGGTCTCGAAGGCGGTGCCGACAGCGTACTGGAGCTGGATGACTGATCGGCCTATGAAAAATACGCTCTCCTTCAAAGAGTTCTGGCATTGGCTCACCGAACATCCCAATTGCATTCTGCGCGCAGGCACCGCCGACTCTGTGGTCTTCGATGATGATGACTACCACTGGCGTTTCAGTGAGGAAGATGTGCGCACTTTGCTTGTGCAGGTGATGCGCGGCAAGCGCCCGGTTGCGGAAATGTTTATTGAGCCGGAGCATGTGACTGCGGTGAAAATCACACCCGGCGAGAAAGGCGAGTACAACTTCGACCTGGTTGCCGAGATACAGGGGCAGCCGCAGGTAATCTACTACTTTGTGTTGACCCATTCCTATGAAGCGCCGGACCAGAGCCCGCGCGCTTCTGGTCACAGGCGGCTGCATTAAACCGTTAGTCGCAGTAGCCCTGTTATTTTCCGCTCTCAGCGGCCCGGTGCCGTTGTGTCGATCCAGGAAGGCGAGCACAGGTGCTCGCTGTTCGCGCAGCCTTGCGCTACAGCTCAGTGGACTGTGTCAGTGCCACCCGTCTGAATGTTGTTTCCCCACTGGCGGTATCCCGCGCTAATAAGCGCACTTAGCCGGGCAAGCGAGTGCGCTTACAGCGGATGATACCGGTTACGTCAGCAGGCGGGAAAGAATTTCCCGATACATATCCTTGAGCTTATCCAGATCCTCGGCTTTAACACACTCATCGACTTTGTGAATGGTGGCGTTTACCGGTCCCAGTTCCACCACTTGTGCACCCGTCGGCGCGATAAAGCGGCCGTCGGAGGTGCCACCGGCGGTGGATAGTTGGGTGTCGAAACCGGCAACGGATCGGATGGCCGCCTGCGCCGCTTCTACCAGGGGACCTTCGGCGGTGAGAAAGGGCTGGCCCGAGAGTTTGTAGTCGGCTGTGTATTTGAGTCCATGCTTATCGAGAATTGCACGCGTGCGCTCTTCCAGTTCTCCGGCGGTGGTTTCGGTGGAAAAGCGCCAGTTGCACACCACTTTTACTTCTCCGGGAATGACATTGGTCGCGCCGGTGCCGCCGTTGATATTGGATACCTGGAAGCTGGTGGCAGGGAAAAAATCGTTGCCCTTGTCCCATTCCTCGGCAGCGAGTTCAGCCAGTGCCGGTGCCAGCTTGTGGATTGGGTTCTCCGCCAAATGTGGGTAGGCAACATGGCCCTGAATACCATAGACAGTCAGCTCCAGACCCAGTGAGCCGCGGCGGCCGTTCTTGATGACATCGCCGACGCACGCCGTGCTCGAGGGTTCTCCGACCAGGCAGCAGTCGATCTTCTCGCCCTGGTCCTCCAGCCATTCAACCACCTTGACGGTGCCGTTGTGGGCTGGCCCTTCTTCGTCGCTGGTGATAAGGAAAGCGATGCGTCCCTTGTGGTCCGGATGTTTGGCGATGAATTCTTCGCAGGCAACCACCATAGCTGCCAGTGAGCCTTTCATATCCGCCGCACCGCGGCCGTAGAGATAGCCCTCTTCGATATGTGCCGCAAAGGGCGGGTGCCGCCAGTTGTCTTCCGGCCCTGTAGGTACCACGTCGGTGTGGCCCGCGAAGGCGAACAGCGGGCCCTGGTTACTGCCTTCGCGCACGGCCCAGAAGTTGTCAGTGTCTCCGCGGCGCAGCCAGGTGGTTTTGAAGCCGATTTTTTCCAGGCGCTCGACCATCATGGGCATGCAGCCGGCATCTTCGGGGGTAACGGATCTAAGGCGGATCAGGTCGCTGGCGAGTTGTATTGTCGGGGTCATAGTGTTGTTACGTGTCAGGGAGCCACTGAATAATTCGCGTAGGCTTTGCGGTTGATTGTGGAGCGCACCGAACCTTTATTTCCGGAAAGCGCATAGCCAGAGGATCTTCCGGTATAAGGCGCGCCGCTCGCGGTCGCGGCGCGCTTGGGATTAATTGCTGTGCAGTGCGTCGTTGAGCTCGATGGCACTCTTGTTCGTCAGGCACTCCACCGCGCCGTTGACGGAGTTGCGGCGGAAAAGGAGGTCGGATCGGCCCGCCAGCTCGCGCGCTTTGATGTGCTCCACCAGCTTTCCGCCTTCGTCCAGCAGCGCCACTTTGGTGCCGGCGGTGATATAGAGTCCCGCCTCCACGGTGCAGCGGTCGCCCAGGGGGATGCCGATTCCAGCGTTGGCGCCGAGCAGGCAGTTATCGCCGACGGAAATCACGATATTACCGCCGCCGGACAAGGTGCCCATGGTAGAGCTGCCGCCACCCAAATCCGAGCCCGCACCAACGAACACACCAGCGGAGATACGGCCTTCGATCATGCAGGGACCTTCGGTGCCTGCGTTAAAGTTGACGAAGCCTTCGTGCATGATGGTGGTGCCTTCGCCCAGATAGGCGCCGAGACGAACACGGGCTGTGTCGGCGATGCGTACGCCGGTGGGTACCACGTAGTCGGTCATTTTGGGGAATTTGTCCACACAAGCCACTTCGAGGTATTCGCCTTTGAGGCGCGCTTCCAGTTGGCGCTGTGGCAACTCTTCCAGGTCTATCGCTCCCTGATTGGTCCAGGCAACATTGGCCAGTACGCCAAAGATGCCATCCAGTTTGGTCTGGTGTGGTTTGACCAAGCGGTGGGAGAGCAGGTGCAGCTTCAGGTAGGCCTCGGGCACAGACTGCGGTGCCTCGTCACTGCTCAGGACCACAGCCACCAGGGGGCGTTGGCTGGAGGCGAATTGCTGCAGAATTTGCGCTTGTTCGGCAGCGCCCGCGGCGGTCAGTTTGTCCGCAAGTGGTTGCAGCTGTGCGGTGTCCAACGGCAGGGTGTGGTTACCTCCATTGACTTTCAGTGTTTCGCTGACCACGGCGGCGATGTCGGCCGAGGGCTGGAACAGTGGTTGCGGATAGTAAACTTCCAGCCACTCCCCCTTACTGTTGCAGGTGCCGACACCGAAACCAATGCTGTACATGTCGCTCATGGTGGATTTCCTTTTTCTAGATCAGTTGGGAGAAGGCGGCTTCCTTGAAGCCAAACAATGTGGTGCCGCCGGAAACGGTGACGGGGCGTTTGATGAGAGTGGGGGTTGTCAGGGCGAGCGCCAGGGCCGCCTTGTCATCCATTCCCTGTTTCTGCTCGTCGCTCAGTGCGCGCCAGCTGGTGGAGCGGCGGTTGAGTACTTCCTGCCAGCCGAATTGTTCCAGCCAGGATTCCAGCGGCACTGTTTCCATGCCGTCCTCGCGAAAATCGTGGAATTGATATTGGATACCATTGTTTTCCAGCCATTTGCGGGCTTTCTTGACGGTGTCGCAGTTCTTGATGCCGTAGAGCGTAATCACAATCAGGCCTTTTTGGTTTTCTTGGGTTTTTTGCGGTTCGGGTAACAGGTGGTACAGATCTCGCACACGGTGCCGTCGCAGCCGCGCGCAGTGCAGTATTCGCGCCCGTAAAAAATGATCTGTAAATGCAGTTTGTTCCAGTGTTCGCGGGGAAAGAGCCGCTTCAGGTCTTTCTCTGTCTGCGCGACATTTTTGCCGCTGGTGAGGCCCCAGCGCTGTGCCAGCCGGTGGATATGGGTATCCACTGGAAAGGCCGGGTGGCCAAAGGCCTGGGACATAACGACACTGGCGGTCTTGTGGCCCACGCCGGGCAGGGTTTCCAGTGCGGCCATATTTTCCGGCACCTGGCCGTGGTATTCGTTGACCAAAATCTGCGAGAGTCTGCTGATGGCCCTGGATTTCTGCGGTGACAGGCCGCAGGGACGGATAACTTCCTGGATCTTTTCCACTGGCACCTGTGCCATATCCGCCGGGTTATCCGCCAGCTGCCACAACGACGGAGTGACTTGGTTGACGCGTTCATCGGTACATTGCGCCGAAAGCAGTACAGCCACCAGCAGTGTATAGGGGTCTTTGTGGTCCAGGGGGATGGGGGTCTCCGGGTAGAGTTGGTCCAGTTTTTGTTGGATAAACGCCACCCGCTCCCGTTTGAGTAAGTTTTTTCCCGACATTTTTCCTGCTTATTCCAGTTGGGATCTCCGTCGCTGTGCGTTTGCTGTTTTTACCCGCAGAATGCCCGGATACGTTTCGCTGCCTCGACGCACTCGTCCAGAGTCGCGACCAGTGCCATGCGCACATATTCACGGCCGGGATTGACGCCGCCCGCCTCGCGTGCGAGGAAGGCGCCGGGAAGCACGGTGATATTTTGCTGGCGATAGAGTTCGCGCGCAAAATTCTCTCCATCTCCCACATTCGGCCACAAATAGAAACCTGCCTGGGGCTGCCGCACGTCCAGGCAGCCATCGAGAATTTCCAGCACCTGGATAAATTTTTGTGCGTAAAGAGCGCGATTATGCCGCACGTGCTGCTCGTCCTGCCAGGCGGCAATAGAGGCGTACTGGCTCGGCAGCGCCATAGCACAGCCGTGGTAAGTGCGGTAAAGCAGAAATTTTTTCAGTATTTCGGCATCGCCAGCGACAAAGCCCGAGCGCAGCCCCGGCAGATTGGAGCGTTTGGAAAGGCTGTGGAACACCACACACCGGGAAAAATCATCGCGTCCCAGTTGCTGGCAGACTTGCAGTAGTCCCATCGGGGGCTGCTCTTCATCGAAGTAAAGTTCTGAGTAGCATTCATCGGAGGCGATGACGAAGTCGTAGCGGTCCGCAAGTTCGATAAGTTGGCGCAGATCCGCTTCATCCAGCAGGGCGCCTGTGGGGTTGCCTGGGGTGCAGATATACAGTAGTTCACAGTCGTGCCAGACCTGTTCCGGCACGGAGGCGAAATCCGGTTTGAAGTCTGTTTCCGCAACGCAGTTGATGAAATGCGGGCTGGCCGCGGCGAGCAGGGCTGCGCCCTCGTATATTTGGTAGAAGGGGTTGGGGATCAGTACCTTGGCGCCCGGAGAAACCACCGCCTGTGCAAAGGCGAAGAGTGCTTCGCGGGTGCCGTTGACTGGCAGCACTTGACTGTCCGCGCAGACAGCTTCGAGCTGAAAGCGTTTGCACAGCCACTTGGCGATGGCTTGTCGCAGAGGGTCTATGCCCTTGGTGGCCGGGTAGGCGGAAAGTTTGTCCAGGTTGTCGATCAACTCGTCGCGCACGAATACTGGCGGGGTGTGTTTGGGCTCCCCGATGGACAGGGCAATCGGTTGCTTTTCAGCCGGCACCAGGCCCTTTTTTAGGGCTGCCAGTTTGGTAAACGGATAGGGCTGTAGTTTATCGATATTTGGATACATGTTCGCGTTTCCTGTCCGTGATCCTTGGGTGGTGCCGGCGGTTGCCTGCTATTCCGGCGCTGGGGCTGTGTCGCTGTTATTGATGGTTGATTTGGTGCGCGTCCAGTTCGCGGCAGATGACTTCTTCCAGTTTGCGATTGGCGGCTTCGTCCAGTAATGGCTGGCCGCGGGCATCGGTGATATGGAAGATGTCTTCCACGCGTTCGCCCAGGGTGGAGATTTTGGCATTGTGCAGGCGCAGGTCGTGGGCGAGAAAGATACGCGCAATTCGCGCCAGCAGGCCCGGCCTGTCAGCGCTGGTAATCTCCAGGGTGCTGTAGTGGTTGCCGGGGTCGGTGGAAAGCTGGGCCCGGCTCTCCAGTTCGAACATTTTCAGGCGGCGCGGTGTCCTGCGCTGGATGACTTTGGAGTAATCTTCGACCAGTGCCAGTTCCCGCTGCAGGGTGTTGCGGATTTGCTCTAGACGCCGGGGTTCGTCCAGTAGCGGTTGTCCCGATTCGTCCAGTACGTAAAACGTGTCTAGTGTGTAGCCGGACGCGGAGCTGTACAGTCGCGCGTCGTGGATGTTCAGATTGAGCATATCGAGACCGGTAACTACGGCCGCGAAGACGTTGGCTCTGTCCGGGGTGTAAACGAATACTTCGGTGGCGCCGTCGTGTTCGCCGGGGCCCGAGTTGCGGGTCAGCACCAGGGTATCTTTTTGGTTGCCCCGGCCGCGGCTGCTGTGCAGTTGGTGTATGGCGGCGGTGTGCCAGGTGATATTGTCGGCACTCTCGCGCACAAAGTAGTCCTCGCCCATCTGAGCCCAGATGTTTTCGACGGCACCGATCGGCAGCCCCATGGCGCGCAGCATGTTGCGCGCCTGGCTGCGGGTCTCTTCAATAATCTCCTCGCGATCGATGGGGTTTTCCAGGCCCCGGCGCAGGGCGCGTTGCGTCGCCTGGTAAAGTTGACGCATCAGGCTGGCGCGCCAGCTGTTCCACAGATCCGGGTTGGTGGCATTGATATCGGCTACGGTGAGGGCGTAGAGATAGTCGAGGTGCTCGCGGTCACCCACTTCGCGAGCGAAATCGTGTACCACTTCCGGATCGCTGATATCTTGTTTCTGCGAAACATGGCTCATCAATAGGTGCTTTTCCACCAGCCAGCACACCAGGCGCCGGTCTCTGCCAGGCAACTGATGGCGGCGGCAGAAGGCATCGGCATCCGCTACGCCCAGCTTGGAGTGATCGCCGCCGCGTCCTTTGGCGATATCGTGATAGAGGCCGGCGATATACAGAAGCTCCGGTTTGCGCATGCGCGACAAAATTTCGGCCGCGATAGGAAATTTTTGCCAGGCCTCCGGGCTGCGGAAAGCGCGCATATTGCGCACTACCTGCAGGGTGTGCGCGTCCACGGTATAAATATGAAAAAGGTCGTGTTGCATTTGCCCGGTCACCCGGCCGAATTCCGGCAGGTAGCGGCCGAGAATACCGTAGCGGGTCATGCGGGAAAGCTGGGTGGAGAGGCCGCGGGGGGAGCGCAGCAGTTGCATAAACAGCTCCGCATTGCACGGGTCGGCGCGGAAGCGTTCATCGATCAGGTGACGGTGTTCGCGGATCAGACGGATGGTGGAGGCGCGCACGTCCCGGATCTCGGGTTTTTCCGCCATGAGTACAAAGATTTCCAGCAGCGCTGAGGGGGTCTCGGTGAAGACGCGGGTCTGGGTGACTTCAATGGTGTTGTCGCGCAACTGGAAGCGCTCGTTAATCGGCTTGACTACCTGGTGTTGGCCGCGTTGCAGTATGGCCTCATTCAGGAATTGCAGCAGCACGTCGTTCAGTTCCCGCAGTGCCATCACGATGCGGTAGTAGTTGTGCATGAATTGTTCCACCGCCAGTTGGGTACCGCTGTCCACGTAGCCGAATTGCTTTGCCAGTTCGCGCTGATAGTCGAACAACAGCCGCTCCTCGGCGCGTCCGGCCAGCAGGTGTAACCCATAGCGGACCCGCCAGAGGAAGTCTTCCCCGGACTGAAGAATCGCGAATTCATCTTCGGTAAAGAAGCCTTGGCCCTGCAGTTGCTTGAGCGTGCGCACTTGGAAATAGCGCTTGGCTACCCAGCCGATGGTTTGAATATCGCGTAGGCCGCCGGGGGAGTTTTTGATATTGGGCTCAAGGATGTATTCCGCCGCCTGCTGCTTGTTGTGGCGGTCGCACTGCTCGGCGTATTTGGCGGAAAAGAATTGCTCTGCCGGCCACAACTTATCGGGAGCCAAACCTTCGGTGAGCCGTTCGCGCAAGCTGTCGTCACCCACAACGGTGCGGCACTCCATCAGGTTGGTTGCCACCGTGATGTCTTCGGCGGCCAGTTCCAGACAGTGGTCAATGGTGCGCACCGAGTGACCGATATCCAGCCCCAGATCCCAGAGAAACGCCACCAACCGCTCGATATTGTCGATAGTGTCCGGGGCGGCGGAGCCGTCGGTCAGTATCAACAGATCGATATCCGAGTGGGGGTGCAGCTCTCCGCGGCCGTAGCCGCCCACTGCCAGCAGACTGATACCGTTCGGCCAGTCGTATTGATACCAGGCGTAATGCAGAAGGCAGTCGATGAATAGCGCCCGCTCGTGCACCAGTGTACGCACATCTTCCCCTTCGCGGAAACGCTCCGCCATCTGGGTGTCGGCGGCGGCGAAGGCGTCTTTGAAAATGGTGAGCGGGGGCTTGACGCCTTCAGTGAGGGCCTTGCGGAAGCGGCCCTGATCGAAGAAGAACAGGGGGCGTTCGAAGTAGGGGGTGTTGGCCAGCTGCATCTTGGTTTATTCAGGGATTCGCAGTGCCATTGAGCAGGCTCGAGGTGGCCGCCCTGGCTGAAGTTACTGTTCGCGGCGCGCGCTGCCAGTGTGCCCCTTTGCGCTTGCGCGGCCGTCCGTGACCTCAGGCGAGCGGCGCCCGCAGTGGGGCCAGGGCGTCGGGCTATAGGCTTGTTCCAGGCTCAGAGTCTCAAAAATGTTCTTCACTGCGCGCTGTCAGAACTTCTACGCCACTACTGGTGACCACCATAGTGTGCTCCCATTGGGCGGACAGGCGGCGGTCCTTAGTAATAGCGGTCCAGCCATCGCCGAGAACGCGGGTGGCGGCCTTGCCGGCGTTGATCATCGGCTCGATGGTAAAAGTCATGCCTTCCTTCAACACTTCACCGGTGCCTGGCTTGCCATAGTGGAGCACCTGCGGGTCCTCGTGAAAGACGTCGCCAATGCCGTGGCCGCAAAAATCGCGCACCACGGAATAGTAGTTCTTTTCCGCGTGCTGTTGGATCACGTGGCCGATATCGCCGAGTGTGGTGCCGGGGCGCACGATATCGATCGCCTTGTACAGACATTCTTGAGTCACCCGCACCAGGCGCTCTGCGTGGAGGGCCGGCTTGCCAACAAAGAACATCTTGCTGGTGTCGCCGTACCAGCCGTCCTTGATGACGGTGACATCGATATTGATGATGTCGCCCTTTTTCAGGATTTTGCTTTCCGATGGAATGCCGTGACAGACCACTTCGTTGACAGACGTACAGATGGATTTTGGAAATCCGCGGTAGCCGAGGCAGGCGGGAATGGCTTTTTGCACATTGACTATATGGTCGTGGCAGCGCCTGTCCAGTTCCTCTGTGGAGACGCCGGGGACAACGTACTCGCCGATCATTTCCAGCACTTCCGCGGCCAGGCGGCCGGCAATACGCATTTTGGCGATCTGTTCCGGAGTCTTGATAGCTGTCATGGAAAATCCTTGCTGTTTGGCGTGGCGCCGTATTGTAGCGGATTGGCCGGGGGAGGGCACTCCGGGACGGGCGGCTTTTGCGCTTGGGGCGGGTAAACTGCGCCCGGACCGCGGAGAGTCTCGGTGGGCTCTTCCGGTGCGGGGGCGAATATGGTATAAAGCGCGCCGCTCCGGGGCTGTCCCGGAGTGAGTTTAATGCCGCACACACATCGGCACATGCGTCTGGGTGCTCTGTCCAATTCGGCTGGATGGGGTTGGTGCATGGGATGTGTGGAGGAGTAACCCGTACAATCGAGGTGTTTGTTATGCCGCAAGTCAGCATGCGCGATATGCTGCAGGCTGGTGTCCACTTTGGTCACCAGACCCGCTACTGGAACCCGAAGATGGGTCAATATATCTTCGGTGCCCGCAACAAGATTCACATCATCAACCTTGAGCACACTGTTCCGGCTTTTAATGAGGCCCTGCAGGTTATCAAGGGAATGGCCGCTCAGAAAAAGAAAATTCTGTTCGTAGGCACCAAGCGCGCCGCGCAGAAATCCGTCAAGGAGCAGGCCGAGCGCTGTGGCATGCCCTATGTCAGCAACCGCTGGCTGGGTGGTATGCTCACTAACTACAAGACTATCCGTGCCTCTATCAAGCGTTACCGCGACCTGGAGACTCAATCCCAGGACGGTACTTTTGACAAGTTGACCAAGAAAGAAGCGCTGATGCGCACCCGTGCCATGGAGAAGTTGGAGCGCTCTATCGGCGGTATCAAGGATATGGCTGGCCTGCCGGATGCGCTCTTTGTCATCGATGTTGAGCACGAGCGTATCGCTATTCAGGAAGCCAACAAACTGGGCATCCCTGTAATCGGTGTAGTGGATACCAATAGCAACCCGGATGGCGTTGACTATGTTATCCCTGGCAACGACGATGCCATCCGTGCCATCAAGCTGTACACCACCGCTGTAGCGGATGCTGTGGTTGCCGGTACTGCTGAGGCAGGCGGCAGTGCGGCCGCGGATGAATATGTCGAAGCAAGTGACGACGAGGCCGCTGCGGATTCCGAGTAATCGAGAGCCGCAGGGCGCAGTGGTGTAACACAACGCCGTTACACTGCGAACGCGAAAAAGGGGGCCCTCGACCGGCCCCTTTTTTCTAATTTTTCAGAGATAGACCCCGAGGATTGAATCATGGCGATTACCGCGTCTATGGTAAAAGAACTGCGCGAGCGCACCGGCCTGCCGATGATGGAGTGCAAGAAGGCACTGACCGAGGCGGACGGTGATATTGAAAAAGCGATTGAAAATCTGCGCAAAGCCTCCGGCCTGAAGGCCGCTAAAAAAGCTGGCCGCACCGCTGCGGATGGCATTGTTGCTGCCAAAGTGGCCGAAGACGGCAGTTACGGTGTGCTGGTGGAGGTGAATTCCGAGACCGACTTCGTCGCCCGCGATGACAATTTCCAGGCTTTTGTGGTCAAGGTTGTCGACAAAGCCTTTGCTGAGCGTCAGGAGGATGTTGCGGCCTTGATGGAAGGTGAGCTGGAAGCCGCGCGCGAAGCGCTGGTCCAAAAGATCGGCGAGAACATTGGCGTGCGCCGCGTGCAGCTGGTGGAAGCGCCGGTTGTCGGTGCCTATGTACACTCCAACAGCCGCATCGCCGCCCTGGTGGCGCTGAGTGGTGGCAGCGTTGAGCTGGCCAAGGATGTCGCCATGCATGTGGCAGCGGTCAATCCGCAGGTGAATAAGCCCGAAGATATGCCCGCCGATGTGCTGGACAAAGAAAAGGAAATTATCAAGGCCCAGCCGGATATGGAAGGCAAGCCGGCCGAGATCGTCGAGAAGATGATGGGCGGTCGTATCAAGAAGTTCCTCAAGGAGAACAGCCTTGTGGAGCAGCCCTTTGTCAAGAATCCGGATGTAAGTGTCGGCAAGCTGGTCAAGGATGGCGGCGCGGAAGTCGTGTCTTTTGTCCGCTTCGAGGTGGGCGAGGGTATAGAGAAGGAAGAGACGGATTTTGCGGCGGAAGTGGCCGCGCAGGTCAAGTCCTCCTCCTGATCAGACTCATTGGGCGTCCACAGGGCGCCCGTTTGCGGTGGGGTGCTCTGGCGGGCTCGGAAAGAGTTGCGCCGGGCACCCCTCTGTGTAAATGACCGAATTTGTTGTAATGTTCGGCGGCGAACTCTGCCAGCGCTAGATGAGGACCGATGGATGCCCGGTGTTAAAGACCGTAAGTACAAGCGAATACTGTTAAAACTCAGTGGCGAAGAGCTGATGGGCGATCAAGGCTTTGGGATCAGCCCCAAGGTGCTGGATAAGATGGCGCTGGAAATAGGCCAATTGGTGGGCATCGGAGTGCAGGTGGGGTTGGTGGTCGGCGGTGGCAACCTGTTTCGCGGAGCGGCGCTGAACGCCGCGGGCTTGGACCGGGTGACCGGAGACCACATGGGTATGCTCGCCACGGTGATGAACGCGCTGGCCCTGCGCGATGCGCTCGAGCGTTCAAACATTTCTTCCCGAGTGATGTCCTCCATTCAGATGAGCGGTATCGTCGACCACTATGACCGCCGTGCGGCTATCCGCTTTTTGGAGCGTGGCGAGGTGCTGATATTTGCCGCGGGCACTGGCAATCCTTTCTTTACTACGGATTCCGCCGCCTGCTTGCGCGGCATCGAAATAGAAGCGGAGCTGGTGCTGAAGGCCACCAAAGTCGATGGTGTTTACTCCGCCGATCCCGTGTTGGACCCGACGGCTACCCGTTACGACCGCCTCACTTACGATGAGGTATTGGACAAGAAACTCGGGGTGATGGATTTAACCGCAATTTGCCTGTGCCGTGAACACAATATGCCTGTGCGGGTATTCCGCATGGACAAGGCCGGTGCGCTGCTCAATATTGTTGTGGGCGGCGAAGAGGGCACGCTAATCGAAGAGGAAGTGGAACAGTGATCGAAGATATCAAAAAAGAAGCGAAAGCGCGTATGGGCAAGGCGCTCGATGCACTGGCCGGTAACTTCAATAAAATCCGTACCGGTCGCGCGCACCCGAGTATTCTCGACGGCATTCATGTCTCCTATTACGGCAGTGATACACCGCTGTCCCAGGTGGCGAATATCACGGTAGAGGATGCGCGCACCTTGTCTGTTACCCCCTGGGAAAAAAACCTGGTGCCGGAAATTGAGAAGGCCATCATGAAGTCCGACTTGGGGCTGAATCCGGCCACTGCGGGCGCGGTCATCCGTATACCCATGCCGGCCTTGACCGAGGAAACCCGCAAGAACTTCATCCGCCAGGCGAAGAGCGAGGCGGAAACCGCGCGCGTGTCCATTCGCAATATTCGCCGCGACGCACTTGCGGACGTCAAGGCACTCGTCAAAGACAAGCAGATCTCCGAGGATGAGGAGCGCCGTGCAGGAGACGAGATTCAGAAAATTACCGATCAGTTTGTTGCTGAGGTCGATAAGGCGCTTGCAGCCAAAGAAAAGGATTTGATGGAAATCTGATGAGTGCCGGTGGTACCCATGCCGGCGCTCCCGGCCCGCGTCATATCGCCATTATCATGGATGGCAATGGGCGCTGGGCCGCCCGCCGTGGGCTTTCCCCCTCCGCCGGCCATAAGGCCGGTGTCGAGCGCATCCGCGATTTGTTGTCGGCTTGTCGGGACCGCGGAGTCGAGGTGCTTACCCTGTTCGCCTTTTCCAGTGAGAACTGGCAGCGTCCACCAAAAGAGGTGGAGTTGCTGATGGGACTGTTTTATTCCTATTTGCGCAAAGAGGCCCGGCGCATGCGGGAAGAGGGCGTACGCCTGAGAGTTATCGGCCGGCGCGACCGCTTCTCTCCACGGCTGCAGCGCGCTATTGCGTCCGCGGAGGAAAGCACCCGCGGGGGGGCAGAGGGCGAGCTGGTGATTGCGGCCGACTACGGGGGGCGCTGGGATATTGCCCGGGCCGCGCGGGAGTTGGCCGAAGAGGTGGCCGCGGGCGAGCGTTCCCCGGAATCCATTACCGAGGCGCTATTGGACGGTTACATGCAGCTGGCGGATCTGCCGCCAGTGGATCTTCTGATCCGTTCCAGTGGTGAGCAGCGTATCAGCAATTTTATATTGTGGCAGGCAGCCTACAGTGAATTCTATTTCACGGATACACTGTGGCCAGACTTTGACGAGAGCGAACTCGATGCCGCGATCGCCGCTTACCGGCGGAGGGACCGCCGCTTCGGCGGTCGTGGGGAAGGCGGGGTGGTGGCCGGAGTATAAAATCCGCAGCCTGAGCGCTCGGATATCCCGGGGCCAAAAAATCTTGTACTCTGCGTTCGCCCGGATGTGGCTGGGCGACCAGGGGAATTGGATAAAGAAGGGTTTTACGGTGCTAAAACAAAGAATAATTACTGCGCTGGTACTGGTCGCTCTGTTTCTCGGGGCTCTCTTCCTGTTGCCTATTCAGTGGTTCACTCTGGCCACAGTAGCGGTCATTCTCCTCGGCGGCTGGGAATGGGCCAATCTTTCCAATCTCAACCGCGCTTTGCGCTTCGTGTTTCTCGCTGTCCTGGGCGGAGTACTGATCGGCACTGCTCAGTATGTCTTTTCAATGGATTTTGCCTCTCCCGATGCGGACCGCGCGCGCCAGGTGCTGGCGGTGGCCTGCGGGTGGTGGGCGCTGGCGTTCCTTTGGGTGCAGAGCTATCCGGCCAGCGCCATGTTGTGGGGCAATCGGTGGGCGCGGGGACTTATCGGTCTGGTGGTGCTGGTGCCCGCCTGGTTGTCGGTGGTGATTTTGCGCGGTCAGGAGCACGGCGCTTGGCTGGTGCTTTTTGTGGTCGCGGTCGTGGTGTTTGCGGACGTGGGCGCTTATTTTGTCGGGCGTCGTTTTGGTAAGCACAAGCTGGCTCGGGAAGTCAGCCCGGGCAAGTCGTGGGAGGGGTTTTTCGGCGGCCTGGGGGCCTGCCTGGTTCTCGCGCTTGCCGTGTCGCTGCTGCTCGGCCTGCCGCTTAAGAATACGGTTCTCTTCTCCTTCGGTATCCTGGTAACGGCACTGGCATCCGTGATCGGTGACTTAGTGGAGAGTATGTTTAAACGTCACCGGGGTATTAAGGACAGTAGCCGTATGTTGCCGGGCCACGGTGGTATTCTGGATCGCCTGGATAGTCTTTCGGCGGCGTTGCCGGTGTTTACCATGGCCGCGCTGGCCAGTGAGTTGCCCAAGTACCTGTAAAACGATCAGCAGTTATTCCTTACCCGTTTTCGGTGCGAGGGAGAGAAGAGGTCCTAGAGGTAGACAGTCAGCCCATGCAATCCCAAGCCGCGCAATCCGTTTCCGTTCTCGGTTCCACCGGATCCATTGGTGTCAGTACGCTGGATGTGTTGGCACGCCACCCGCAGCGCTATGCCGTCCACGCGCTGACCGCACGCGGGCGCATTGCGGAATTGGCGCAGCAGTGTCGGCGCTTCAAGCCGCGTTTTGCGGTCGTCGCCACTGAGAAGGGGGCGGCGGAGTTGCGCCAACTGCTCGCGGACGAGTCGTCGTCTGTCGAGATTCTCTGGGGGAGCGAGGGCCTTTGCCAAGTGGCTTCAGATCCGCAGGTGGATGTGGTGATGGCCGCCATTGTCGGCGCCGCCGGACTACGCCCGACTCTGGCGGCGGTGGAGGCGGGAAAGAAAGTATTGCTCGCTAACAAAGAAGCCCTTGTAATGGCCGGGCCCGTATTTATGCGTGCCCTGGCGCGCAGCGGCGCCCGGTTGCTGCCGATCGACAGCGAGCACAACGCAATATTCCAGTGCCTGCCACAGCCCTGTGCCAGTCTGGAGGAGGCGGGCGTGGAGAAGATTCTGCTCACCGGCTCTGGAGGGCCCTTCCGTACCCGCGCCGTAAGCGATCTGCACCGGGTCACGCCCGATGAGGCCTGTGCCCACCCCAATTGGTCTATGGGGCGCAAGATCTCTGTGGATTCCGCCACCATGATGAACAAGGGGCTGGAGTTTATCGAGGCCTGCCTGCTGTTTAATGCGCGTCCAGAGCAGATTGAGGTGGTGGTGCACCCGCAGAGCATAGTGCATTCCATGGTGCAGTACCGTGACGGTTCCCTATTGGCGCAGATGGGAAATCCGGATATGCGCACGCCCATAGCGCATGCACTCGCCTTCCCTGAGCGTATCGACAGCGGTGTGGCGGCGCTAGATCTGATTGCGCAGGGCCGCCTGGATTTCGAAGCCCCGGATATACAGCGTTTTCCGTGTCTGCGACTGGCCCGGGAGGCAATGGATGCCGGTGGCAGTGCCCCGGCAGTCTTGAATGCCGCCAACGAGGTGGCGGTGGAAGCTTTTTTGGAGGGAAAGTTGGCGTTTACCAGCATTCCCGCAGTGATAGAGCAGGTCATGAAAAGTGCGCAAGTTGTTGAACTGACGGGCTTGGATGCAGTCGAAACAGCGGATTGCAATGCGCGGCTGCAAGCTCGGCAGGTGCTGGAAGCGCTCTAAGCCGGGTGGACAAACCGAATGGTGTTGAGGCGCCGTTCGAGGCAAAGCGCTGGTAGTTTGCGTCTGCCGGTGTTTCTCAGGCTGAATGACGCGGCGGAAATCGAAGAATTTGCAAGTGAGTATGGATTTTATTCAGACGGTAATCTGGGCCCTAGTAGCCCTCGGTGTACTGGTGTCCTTCCACGAATATGGCCACTTTCTGGTGGCTCGTCTGTGTGGCGTCAAGGTGCTGCGATTTTCTGTGGGCTTTGGCCGGCGCCTAGTGTCCCGTTACGATCGTCACGGCACGGAATTCACTCTGTCCGCCATTCCTCTGGGCGGTTATGTCAAGATGCTGGATGAGCGCGAAGGGCCCGTGCGGGAGGATGAGCTGCACATGGCATTCAACCGCAAGAGCGTTTGGGCGCGCATGGCTATCGTTGCCGCGGGCCCCTTTGCCAATTTCCTATTGGCGATCGTCTTCTTTTGGGTTGTGTTTATGGGAGGAACGGCGGGACCTGTTCCCATCGTGCAGTCAGTGGAGGCGGGCAGTGTCGCAGCGCGGGCCGGGCTGGAGCCGGGGCAGGAGATTATCGCAGTCGATGGCGAGAGTACGCCCACCTGGCAGGCGCTTAACTGGCAGCTGGCGAACCGCCTGGGGGATAGCGGGACGATTGAATTCTCCGTGCGTTATCCGGATTCCGAGCTCGAATACCATATGGAGGCGGATATCGATCGCTGGATGTCGGGTAAAGAGGTGCCGGACCCAGTGAAGGAGGTTGGGCTCGAGCTGTGGACGCCACCGATCACCATGGTGCTTTCGCAAGTGACTGCGGACAGTCCAGCGGAGAGCGCCGGTTTGCGTGCGGGGGATCGCATCGTGCTTACCGATGGCCGTACATTTGACGATTGGGGCAGTTGGTCTGCTTATGTGCGCGCCCGACCGGGTGAAGAAATACTCGTTGAAGTGGAGCGGGACGGCACGTCTCTGGAAATTCCGGTGGTGCCCAGGGAAGTGACGCTTGAGAGCGGGGAGAGCGTTGGCCAGATTGGCGTGCTGCCTGTGGCTGAATCCTGGCCGGAGGACAAGGTCAGGACTTATCACTACGGTGTTGGTGGCGCTTTCGCCAAAGGCTTGCAGGAGACTTGGGAAAAGACCTTGTTTACCCTAAACAGCCTGAAGAAACTGCTCCTCGGCCAGCTGTCCACCAAGAACTTGAGCGGCCCTATCACCATTGCTAAAGTGGCCGGCTCTTCGGCCGAGGCGGGATGGCAGTCGTTCCTCTCTCTGTTGGCCTTGCTCAGTATCAGTCTCGGCGTGCTAAACCTGCTTCCTATCCCCGTGCTCGACGGCGGCCATCTACTTTATTACGGCATTGAGGCCATCAAGGGATCGCCTGTTTCTGAAAGGGTGCAGATGATCGGTCTGCAGGTGGGCATGGCTTTGGTGCTGGGCATTATGGGCCTGGCCCTCTACAACGACATACTGCGTCTCTGAGCGCGGTACATGCCCTCCCCCGCAAGGGGAGGGGTAGGCGAGGGGCGCCGCCGGCCTCCCTCCTGATCAGTTGGAATTGCGAATAAAGAACCGGGAACAGACACGAGATGAACCATTTCCTGAAAGCGGCCTCCCTGGGCCTGGCTCTGCCATTGACCGCCATCGCCCAGTCTTTCGTGGTCAACGATATCCGCGTGGAGGGGCTGCAGCGGGTCTCCGCCGGTACCGTATTCGCGGCATTGCCGGTGCGCGTCGGCGACCAGATCGAGAGCCTGGACATTCAAAGTGCCACCCGTGCCCTGTTTCGTACGGGGTACTTTCAAGATATCCAGATAGGCCGTGAAAACGGTGTACTGGTGATCACTGTGCGCGAGCGGCCGGCGATTTCAAAAATTGAAATTACCGGCAACAAGGCCATCAAGACCGAAGATCTGCTCAAAGGCATGGAGGAAAACGGCCTGGCCGAAGGGCAGATTTTCAAGCGCGCCACTCTCGAGGGGCTGGCGCAGGAACTGCAGCGCCAGTATGTGGCTCAGGGCCGTTACGGCGCCAGCGTCAAGACTGAGGTCAAGGAGCTGCCCCGCAATCAGGTAGAGCTCAAGGTGATCGTGGACGAGGGGGCTGTCGCCGCGATCAAGCATATCAATATCGTCGGCAACGCCGCATTTTCCGACGAGGAGTTGGCGGAGATTTTTGAGCTGCAAACCACCGGCTGGTTGTCCTGGCTCAGAAGCGACGACAAGTACTCCCGGGAAAAACTCACCGGCGACCTGGAGCGCCTGGAATCCTACTATCTGGATCGGGGTTATCTGGAATTCAAAATCGACTCCACCCAGGTCTCCCTGAGCCCGGACAAGCGCAGCGTATTTATTACCATCAATGTCACCGAAGGCGATATCTACAAGGTAAGCGAGGTGGAACTGGCGGGCGATCCCGTAGTGCCCGAGGAAGAGATCAGGCGGTTGCTGTTGGTGCGGGAGGGGCAGACTTTTTCCCAGGTGCTGATGACAACCACTTCCGACTACATCACCAAGCGCCTTGGCAATGAGGGCTACACCTTCGCGGAGGTCAACGGTATCCCCGAGCCCAACGAGGAAGACAAAACGGTAAAGGTCACTTTCTTTATCGATCCCGGCAAGCGCGCCTATGTGCGCCGCATCAACTTCCGCGGCAATACGCGCACTGCCGATGAGGTGTTGCGGCGGGAGATGCGGCAGATGGAAGCTGCGTCCGCGTCGTCCGCCCGCATCGAGCAGTCCAAGGTGCGTCTGGAGCGCCTGGGCTTCTTCAAGGAAGTGGAGGTAGAGACCACAGAGGTGCCCGGCACTTCCGACCAGATCGACGTGGAGTATACGGTTGAGGAGCAGCCCTCCGGCACCATTGGCGGCACAGTGGGTTACGCTCAGAGCAGTGGTTTGGTGCTCGGCGCCAACGTGCAGGAGAACAACTGGCTGGGTACCGGAAAGTCTGTCGGCTTTGCGGTGAATACGTCCGTCTATCAGACGGTGCTCAATTTCTCTTACACCGATCCTTATTTTACGCCAGATGGTGTCAGCCGGGGGTTCAACGTTTATTACCAGGAGCGCGATTACTCAGAAATTGGGGTTTCCAGCTATAACACCACCAGCTATGGCGCAGGCCTCAGTTTTGGTTATCCGATTTCGGAAATTTCACGGGTCGGCCTGAATCTGGGGGTCAGCCACCTGGAGTTGGGGGTGGGTGAAACCCCGGTTAAGGAAATTAAAGGCAGCCCGGTTCCAAATGATAGCTTGATCGGGATGATTTTATCGAGTGATGAAACTGAGATTTCCGAAGAGCTGGAAGAAGCATTTGATGCAGGAGAAGCCCTGGATTTGAGCAGCCCGCTCGATGAATCACTGCTCAATACCGATTTTGACGGTTTTGTGGATCTCAACGGCGAGAACTTTGACTCCTTTACTGTTACCGGCTCTTATGCGCGTTCTACATTGAACCGCGGCATTCTCGCTACCCGCGGCACCTCCCAGCGTTTTTCTCTGGAGGTTGCACTGCCGGGCGGTGACCTGGAGTACTACAAGGCTATCTATACTGGTCAGTATTTCCGCCCCTTGACTAAGAATCTGACCCTGCGCCTGCGCACCCGCTTGGGTTATGCGGATAGCTACGGGGATACTACTGAGCTACCGTTCTTTGAAAATTTCTACGCGGGAGGCTTCGGTTCCGTGCGTGGCTTCGAGCGCAATTCCCTGGGCCCACGTTCCACACCTTATCAATTTTACAACTTCACCAGCTGTGCGGTGGATGAGGATGGGATCAGCTCTAGCTGTTATATAAAGAATGCGGACACAGGCGAACTGGAAGTGCTCGCATATGATGATGAGCCAGATCCTTTCGGCGGAAATATTTTGATTGAGGGCAGTGCGGAAATTATCTTCCCGCTTCCTTTCGTCAAGGATCAGCGTTCCATGCAGTCCGCTTTCTTTATCGATGCGGGGAATGTGTTTGATTCCAGCTGTGGTATTTCACAGCTCAACTGTTACGATGTGGATTTGGAGCATATCAATGTCTCGGCGGGAGTCGGCCTGACTTGGATTACCGGCTTCGGCCCGCTGACCTTCAGTCTGGCCAAGGCGCTGGAGAAAAGTGATGAAGACGAAGTGGAGGTTTTCCAGTTCTCACTGGGTAACAGCTTCTAAACACAAGGCCAAGATACTTGGGGTCTGATGGCCGCGAAGTAAAAATAAAGCAAAATGGAGAATCCAACGTGCTTAAAAATGTAAAAATTATTGCAGTTCTGCTTACTGGGGTCTTCCTGTCCGGTGCCGCTGTGGCCGAGACCAAAGTCGCGGTTTTTAACCTGCAGGCTGCCATCATGAGCACTGAGGCTGCCAAATCCAAAGTGAATGCACTGAAGACCAGTTCGGAATATTCCAAATTGCAGAGCAGTGCAGAATCCATTCGCTCGGAGGTGCAAAAAATGGCTGAGGATGCGGAAAAAAATTCCGTCACTTGGTCTAATGAGCAAAAGGCCGAGCACCAGCGCAAGATGAATTTCAAGCGCTCCGATTTTGAAAGCACTTTGAAGAAGCTGCGGGCCATGGAGGTCCAGGTGGGCCAGGAAATTCAAAAAACTATGGCGCCCAAGGCTGAAACTGCACTGAAGGCGATTATCAAAGAGCAAAAGATTGACCTGGTGCTGGATGCCGGCTCCGCCTACTATGCGAGTCCGGAAAATGACCTGACCGCGGAAGTGGTCAAGCGTATGAATGCCGACAAGTAACACACCCGCAGCCCGATTTATGACAGAAGTGCCCACACTTGCCCAGCTGGCGCGACAGCTGGGCGCCGAGTTGCGCTTGGCTCCAGGTGCCGATGCCAGCTGCTTGGTCTCCGGCCTCAACACCCTGCAGGATGCAGATACCTCTCAGGTCAGCTTTCTCGCCAGCGCCGCCTACCGGCGCTTTCTCCCCGGGACCCGCGCCCTCGCGGTGCTGATCAGCAGTGATATGGCTAGTGAATGTCCGGTATCTGCGCTTGTCGTGGACAATCCTTACCATGCTTTCGCCCAAGCCACAGCGCTGTTTGACAGGGCGCCGAAGCCCAGCGCGGGCATCCACCCCGCGGCGAGCGTGCACCCCGATGCGGAGGTGCATCCGCGCGCCAGTATCGCCGCCGGCGCGGTGATAGAGGCGTTTGCCCGAGTTGGCGCCGATGCGAGTATTGGCGCCAACTGTGTGGTGGGTGAGGGCAGTGAGATCGGTGAAGGCAGTCGTCTCTATCCCAATGTAGTGGTTTACCACGGCTGCTCAGTGGGTCGGAACTGTATTATTCACAGCCACGCCGTGATTGGTGCGGACGGTTTTGGCTTTGCCCCGTACGAGCGCCAGTGGGTCAAGATTCACCAGCTTGGCGGGGTCGAGATTGGCGATGAGGTGGAGATTGGAGCCGTAACCTGTATCGATCGCGGGGCCTTGGGCAATACCGTTATCGGCAATGGGGTCAAGATCGACAATCAGGTGCAAATCGCGCACAATGTGCGGATTGGTGACTACACAGCCATTGCGGCCTGTTCCGCAGTTGCGGGCAGCGCCGTTATCGGTAAGCACTGCACTCTCGCCGGCGGTGCCGGTGTGGTGGGACACGTTACTGTGGCCGATGGCAGCCACATCACTGCCAGAACACTGGTAACGAAATCCATCGATCGCGCCGGCTCCTACTCCAGCGGCACCCCTTTCTCCGACAGCAGGAGTTGGCGCCGCAACGCTGTGCGCTATGGACAGTTAGACCAGATGGCCCGCCGCTTGAAGGAGTTGGAGGTGCAATTGGAGCAGTTGGCGCACCGGGGCGATTGAGCTTATCGGGCACAAATTTAGACTGGATTTGTTGTTTTCGGGGCCTAGCGTGCGGCAGTACACACCTAGGCCCCGAAATGGTTTCTGGGGATTTTTCAAATGATGGACGTTCGCGAGATTCGTCAATACCTGCCGCATCGCTATCCTTTCCTGCTGGTGGACCGCATTGTTGAACTGGAAGAAGGAAAATACATCAAGGGCTATAAGAATATTTCCGTCAATGAGGAGGTGTTCAATGGCCACTTCCCGGAGATCCCTATTTTCCCCGGAGTTATGATCGTTGAGGCGCTGGCACAGGTTTCCGGCATACTGGGCTTTAAAACGCTGGGCCAGAAGCCGGAAGACGGCTACCTGTATCTTTTTGGTGGTATCGATAATGTGCGCTTTAAGCGGCAAGTGGTACCGGGGGATCGCCTGCAGCTGGAATCCGAGGTGATTTCAGATCGGCGCGGTATCTGGAAATTCTCTTGCAAGGCGAGTGTGGACGGTGAGCTGGCCACTTCTGCCGATATTCTTTGCGCGGTCAAAAAAGTTTGAAAGGGCGCTAAGAAGGCGCTGTGAAAGGGTCGCTTCCAATCAATTTGAATCGCGATTAATGTGGTTTTTTCAGCTTCCGAGGAGCAGGGCGCAGAATGCAGACGACTATCCACCCCACCGCCATTGTCGATGAATCGGCGATCATTGGTTCCGGGGTGAGCATTGGTCCCTATACGGTAGTGGGGCCGAAGGTGGAGATAGGAGACGGCTGTGAGATTGCCTCCCACGTAGTGCTGAACGGGCCCACCACGCTTGGCAAGAACAACCGCATCTATCAGTTCGCCACCGTCGGCCAGGATACGCCGGACAAGAAATACAAGGGGGAAGACACCACACTGGTGATTGGCGACAACAATGTCATTCGCGAAGGTGTCACCATCCACCGTGGAACGGTACAGGACCGAGGCGAAACCACGATCGGCAACGATAATTTGATCATGGCCTATGCCCATGTGGGCCACGACAGCGTGATCCATAACAACACCATCCTGGTCAATAATGTGGCTCTCGCCGGCCATGTGGAAGTGCGGGACTGGGCCATTCTCAGCGGTTTCAGCCTGGTGCACCAGTACTGCACCATCGGTGAGCACGCTTTTACGGGCATGGGAGCGGCCATCGGCAAGGATGTACCCGCTTATGTGATGGTGGCTGGCAATCCCGCGGAAGCCAAGACAATCAATGCGGAAGGGCTGCGTCGCCGCGGTTTCAGTCGGGATGAAATTGCGTTGATCAACAAAGCGTACAAGATCGTCTACCGTCGCGGCCTCACCATGCATGAAGCTTTGGAGGCTCTTTTGGAGTTGCGCGAGCAGTCACCAGTAATTCAGCCCTGGATTGATTCCCTCAAGTCTTCTACCCGCGGTATAGTCCGCTGACCTGAACAAAAAAGACTGCAATTATTCCGGTATGCCCTTTCCCTGTTTAAGGAAGTGGGCGCCGGAAAGAGGGGAGGCGAGTGAACATCGAGGAAAAAACGCTGCGCATTGGCATAGTCGCAGGTGAAGTGTCAGGAGATATTCTCGGTGCTGGCCTGATTGAGGCGCTGCAAAAGCGGGTGGGCCGCCTGGAGGTGGAGGGGATCGCCGGTCCGCGTATGCTTTCCCTTGGTGCCCGCTCTCTTTTTCCGATGGAGCGCTTGTCGGTAATGGGGTTGGTGGAACCTCTCAAGCGTTTGCCAGAGCTACTGAAAATCCGTCGCGCCCTGCGTCAGCACTTTATCGACAATCCCCCTGACCTGTTTGTCGGTATCGACTCCCCTGACTTCAATCTCACTTTGGAAGAGTCCCTTAAAGCTGCGGGTATTCCCACACTGCACTACGTCAGTCCGTCCGTTTGGGCCTGGCGGCGCGGGCGAATAAAGAAAATCGCCCGGGCTGTGGATCACATGCTGACGCTGCTCCCTTTCGAAGCCAGTTTTTACGAGGAGCATGGTGTACCAGTTACTTTTGTCGGGCATCCGCTGGCGGATGAGATTCCGCTGCAGGTGGATATGGCGGCGGCGCGCCGCGAGCTGGGTTTCGGGCTGGAGGAGCGGGTGATTGCACTGTTGCCGGGTAGTCGCGGTGGCGAAGTACGCCTGCTTGGCCCCTTGTTTTTGCAGGCGGCACGCTGGTGCCACCAGCGCTGTCCGGAACTGAAGTTCATCTTGCCGGCAGCCAATGATCAGCGCTTGTCGGAACTGAAGTCCATGTTGGGGGAATACGCCGACCTGCCGGTGCGTCTGCAGAGTGGCAATTCCCACAAGGCACTGGCGGCTGCAGACGCCGTATTGATTGCTTCCGGAACCGCCACCCTGGAGACGATGCTGCTGAAGAGGCCCATGGTGGTGGCCTATAAGATGGCGTCCCTTTCCTACGCGATTTTCTCCCGTATGCTGCGCACGCCGTGGGTGGCTTTGCCGAATCTGTTAGCACAGCGGGAACTGGTGCCGGAAATCCTGCAGGAGGACGCAACGCCGGAAAATCTTGGGGCTGCACTGCTGCGTTATTTTGAGGATCCACTGCTGGTTGATCAGCTGCAGCGGGAGTTTGATGTTTTGCACCAGCAACTGCGGCGCAACGCCTCAGAGCGTGCCGCCGACGCGGTATGTAATTTGTTGGGGGTTGCATAAAACAGCAATAGCGGGTGGAGTAGTTGCTGAGACACCCGGTGGCCTGGCCTGCCGGGGCGGCCTTGTCGCAGAGAAGAAGCATGAAAAAACAAGATTCCCTATCTCCATATATTTGTCCCTACACAGGCCCGTTGCTCGCTGGCGTCGATGAAGTCGGCCGCGGTCCGCTGGCTGGCGATGTGGTGGCGGCGGCGGTCATTCTCGATCCGAACAAGACGATTGAGGGGCTGGCGGATTCAAAAAAGTTGAGTGAAAAAAAGCGCGAGTTGCTGTTCGATGAGATACGCGAACGCGCTCTGTGCTTTGCGGTGGCTCGCGCGACTGTCGAGGAGATTGACCGGTTGAATATTTTGCATGCAAGCCTGCTGGCCATGCGCCGGGCGGTGGAAAATCTGCGGATTCAGCCGGAATTCGTTGTGGTGGACGGTAACAGAAAGCCCGACTGGAATTACCCCTGCGATACTGTGGTCAAGGGTGATGGGCGCGTGGCGGCCATCGCAGCCGCTTCTATTCTGGCGAAGGTCACGCGCGACCGGGAAATGGTGGCGTTGGATGGAGAGTACCCGGGCTATGGCCTGTCAGCCCACAAGGGCTATCCCACCAAGGCGCACCTGGAGGCGCTGGAGCGGCTGGGGCCCAGCCCGATCCACCGGCAAAGTTTTGCCCCGGTCAAACAGCTGGTGATGGATTTCACCTGACGTCGGGGCGGCGGGTTGCTAGCGCACTTTCTTGGCCCGCGCCCGGGTTATCATCTTGTCTGATACTTCCACGATTTCCACCAGGTAATCCTGGAGGTAGAAGCTGATATTGCCGTCGGGAATGCTCTCCAGATATTCCATTGCCAGGCCGTTCAAAGTTTTGGGCCCGTCGGTGGGCAGATCCCACTGCAGGGTGCGATTGATGTCGCGGATGGAGGTGCCGCCCTCGATCAGGTACCAGTCGTCCCCGTCGGCCACTATCTCCTCATCCTCGCTGGGTACCGGGCTGGTGGTGAAGTCGCCGACGATTTCCTCCAGCAGGTCCTCGAGGGTGACGATGCCCATAACTTCGCCGTACTCATCCACAACCAATCCCATACGGCGTTTCTTCTTTTGGAAGTTCATCAGCAGGGTGGGAAGTGGGGTTGCTTCCGGCACGAAGTAAGGTTCGTCGGTGTAGGACTGAAGGCGCTCAGCGCTGAATGCCTCGGGGCCGTCGCGCAGTATCTGGGCGGCACGACGCAGATGCAGTATGCCCACCACGCGGTTGATGTCACCTCTGTAGACCGGCAGGCGTGTATAGCTGCTCTCGGCCAGCTGTTGCAGTATCTCGTCGCCAGTGCTCTCCAGATCCACACCCGTCACTTCATTGCGGGGAATCATGATGTCTTCCACTGTGGCCTGGTCCAGGTCCAGCACGTTGAGCAACATGCCTTTGTGTTTTTTCGGCAGCAGTGCGCCCGACTCGAACACTACGGTGCGCAGTTCTTCCGGCGCCAAGTGTTCTGCCTCGTTACCGGCGCTGGCCTCAACCCCCACCAAGCGTGCCAGACCGTTGGAAATACTGCTGACGAGCCATACCAGTGGAGCCAGGAGCCACAGTAGGGGGCGCAGTACCAGAGAGGCGGGAAAAGCGATCTTCTCGGGGCGCAGGGCGGCGACCGTCTTAGGGGTTACTTCGGCGAAGATCAGTATGACGATGGTCAGGGCCGCGGTGGCATAGATAACCCCTGCGTCGCCGTACAGCTGGGTGAAAACCACCCCGGCAATTACCGAGGCCAGAATATTGACCAGGTTATTGCCGATCAGGATAACGCCAATCAGTTTGTCCGGGCGCGACAACAGTTCCATCGCCCGCTTGGCACCGCGGTGCCCGCTTTTCGCCTGATGGCGCAGGCGATAGCGGTTCAGCGCCATCATGCTGGTTTCGGAGCTGGAAAAGAAGGCGGAAATGACAATTAACAGAGCCAGTAGTCCGAATAACAGGCCGAGGGGTATCTCGTTCAAGGGAGAGCTCTTTTTATTGCGAAGCGGGGATATTGAAACAGAATTCCGATGCCCGCAAGTGCCGCTGCGTTAACCGCGTTGCAATATTACTTCCAGCACAAGCTTGCTGCCGAAATAGGCCAGCATTAGTGTGGCAAAGGCAGTCAGTGTCCAGCGCACCGCAGTGTTTCCGCGCCAGCCGAGTTTCCAGTGTCCCCAGAGAAGAATGCTGTAGAGCACCCAGGCGACAATGGAGAGGGTTGTCTTGTGTACCAGATGCTGGCCGAGGATATCGTCTACAAACAGAAATCCGGTCAGCAGCGATGCGGTGAGCAGCAGCTGGCCGAAAGCGATAAGGCCGAATAGTAGGGATTCCATGCTCTGCAATGGCGGCAGCAGGCGGCTGATGCCGCCGGGCCTGTGGTTGTGCAGCTGCTGGTTCAAATAATAGAGGTATAAGGCCTGTAGGGTAGCCAGTGCCAGCAGGGAGTAAGCGGCGATAGAGAGCAGGGCGTGCACGGCGATACCCGTGGAAAGCTGCTCGCGCGGGGCGACGCCGCCCCAAGAGTGCACCGCCCCAAGCTCCGTCAGGGCACCCATGGGGGCCAGAATCAATATCAGTAGGGTCAGTGAGCGGTTGGCGGCCAGGATCCAGAGCAACAGGTTCACCGTCCAGGCCACCAGTGACAGTATCGCTAATAGGTCGAAGCGGTAGCCGGCCGGGGACAGTAGCGTGTAATAGAGCGAGATGCCGTGGGCAGCAAGGGCTGCAGCCAGCAGGCCGAGAAGCAGTTTGTTGTCGGGTTGGCGTCCGCGGGCCAGGGCGCGGGCGGCCACGGCAGTGGTGGCCAAGTAAAAAGCGATTGCCATCCAGTGGGCGAGTGTCGCCATCGGTAAGTCCGTGTCGCTGTTGATATTCAGTGTCGTGACAGGGCGGCAGTGTGTCACAGTGCGACTTTGCAGAAAAGAGCGACCGGAACTGGAATGGGTGCCTGGGCTGAAAAGTCCGCCTGCGCTATACTGCCGTGTTTTCCGGGTTCCCGGCTGGGCGCTCCGCCGCGCCAGGGAATTACCAGTCTGTAGATGATGAAGAGGTCCAGACGTACCCATGTTCGATAACCTGAGCGACCGCCTGTCGTCGGCACTGAAAAAGGTCACCGGCAAAGCGCGCCTAACGGATGACAATATCCGCGATACGCTCCGCGAAGTGCGTAAGGCGCTGCTGGAAGCGGACGTCGCCCTGCCAGTGGTAAAGGCCTTTGTGCAGCAAGTGCGCACTGCGGCGGTGGGGCAAAAGGTCAGCAAGGCCCTGAACCCGGGGCAGCAGTTCGTAAAAATAGTCCAGGACGAGCTGGTCAAAGTGATGGGGGAGGCGGCCCAGCCGTTGAACCTTGCGGTGCAGCCGCCGGCGGTGATTTTGATGGCGGGCCTGCAGGGCGCCGGTAAGACCACCAGCGTGGCCAAACTGGCCAAGTACCTGCAAACACGGGAAAAGAAAAAGGTGATGGTTGTGAGCGCGGATGTCTACCGTCCCGCGGCCATCAAGCAGCTGGAGACTCTTGCGGGAGAGGTGGGCGCTCTTTTCCATCCTTCCAATCCAGAACAGAAGCCGCTGGATATTGCCAAAGGGGCGGTGGATGCAGCGCGCAAGCAGTTTGCCGACGTGTTGATCGTTGACACCGCAGGCCGTCTGCATATCGACGAGGAGTTGATGGAAGAGATCCGCGCGTTGCACGGCACGCTCGATCCAGCGGAAACCCTGTTTGTGATTGACGCCATGATCGGCCAGGATGCGGTCAATACGGCCAAGGCATTCGATGAGGCGCTGCCGCTGACTGGGGTGATTCTGACCAAGGCGGACGGTGACGCCCGCGGCGGTGCAGCGCTGTCAGTGCGGCATGTGACCGGCAAGCCCATCAAATTTATCGGTGTCGGTGAGAAGACCGATGCCCTGGAGACTTTCCACCCGGACCGCATTGCTTCGCGTATCCTCGGCATGGGCGATATCCTGTCGCTGATTGAAGAAGCCGAGCAGAAAATCGACAAAGCCAAAGCCGAAAAGCTGGTCAAGAAAGTGCGCAAGGGCAAGGGTTTTGACCTGGAAGACCTGCGCGATCAGCTGCAACAGATGCAGAATATGGGTGGTTTTGGTGCGCTGTTGGACAAAATGCCGGGTATGGGTGGTTTGGCTCAGGCGGCGGCTCAGGTGGATATGGGCAAGGAATTCAAGCGCATGGATGCCATTATCAGCTCCATGACGCCGGCCGAACGCCGCAATCCCGATATCCTCAACGGTTCCCGCAAGCGTCGTATCACTGCTGGTTCCGGCACCCAGATTCAGGATCTCAACCGCCTGCTCAAGCAGCACAAGCAAATGGGCAAGATGATGAAAAAGCTCAAGGGCAACGGCATGAGTAAGTTGATGCGGGGCCTGGGCGGTATGCCGGGGCTCGGCGGCGGTGCGGGTGGATTGGGCGGTATGCCCGGCGGGCTGCCGCCCGGTTTCCGCAAAAAATAGCCGGGGCACCACGCCCCGGCAAATTATTCGGGCGTCCCTCTCCCTGGTGCTATACAAACCCCGAGACGTACATTAGAATACGCCGCCTTTCAGCCAGGCCCGTCTGGCGGCATCAGTTTGTTCGACCGCCAGAGGCGGTCGAAGTGTATTGAAACTACAGGAAAGCTACATGGTAACCATTCGTTTGGCTCGTGGCGGTGCTAAAAAGCGCCCGTTCTATCACCTGACAGTAACCGACAGCCGCAATTCCCGCGACGGTCGTTTTATCGAGCGTGTGGGCTTCTTCAACCCGATCGCGCGCGGCCAGGAAGAGCGTCTGCGCGTTGACCGCGAGCGTGTGGACTACTGGTTGAGCCAGGGTGCGCAGGTTTCCGACCGCGTCAGCAAACTGCTGAAAGAATCTGCATAAGCCAAACTCTGCGGTGAGTGTTTCAGTGGCGGATAGTGGATCCCATTCCGAAGACTTGGTCACTGTTGGGCGCATCACCGCGGTTTACGGAGTCCGTGGCTGGGTGAAGGTACACTCCTACACGGAGCCGATGGACAATATCCTGCAGTTCGAACAGTGGTGGTTGCGCAAGCCCCACGGCTGGGAGAAGGTCGAGGTTGACAGAGGCAAGCGCCACGGCAAAGGCCTGATCGTCCACATCAAGGGCGTTGACGACCGCGATTTGGCTGGCCAGTTCTGTCAGCGGGATATCGCTGTAGGCCGGAATCTGATGCCCCCGCTCGAAGAGGGGGAGTACTACTGGCACCAGCTCGAAGGTTTGCGTGTTGTCAGCCGGTTTAACGGTGGCGATTATGACCTCGGAACAGTTGTCCGGCTGATGGAAACCGGCGCCAATGATGTATTGGTGGTGCGGGGTCAGGATAAACGTGAACGCCTGATTCCCTATTTGCCCGGTGACTATATCAGCGATATCGATCTGGCCTCTGGCGTTATCACCGTCGACTGGGATCCGGAGTTTTAACCGTGGCCGCCAAGCGCATCGCGCTGGTCAGCATCTTTCCGGAGATGTTTGCTGCGTTGACCGACTACGGTATCACTGGGCGAGCGGTCAAGGACGGGCTGCTGGAAGTGCGCTGTTGGAATCCGCGGGATTTTACGAGCGACCGGCACCGCACTGTTGATGATCGTCCCTACGGTGGCGGGCCCGGTATGGTCATGCTGGCCGAGCCCCTGTACCAGGCGCTTTCCGCGGCGCGGGAATGGGCTGAAGAGGGCGGTGCGAGAGCGCGGAGCATCTATCTGTCGCCCCAGGGGCGCCCACTGGATCAGAAGGGTGTGGAATCTCTGTCTGATGCGGGCAACCTGGTACTGTTGGCAGGGCGCTACGAGGGTGTCGACGAGCGCATTGTGGAATTGCTGATCGATGAAGAGTGGTCGATTGGCGACTATGTATTGAGCGGTGGCGAGCTCGCGGCCATGGTGATGGTGGATGCCATTACTCGGCTGATTCCCGGTGCACTGGGGCATGAGCAGTCCGCACAGGAAGACTCTTTTGCCCAGGGGCTGTTGGACTGCCCTCACTACACGCGCCCGGAAGCGTACAGGGGCAGGGTGGTTCCAGAAGTGCTGCTGTCGGGCAATCACGAAAAAATCCGCCGCTGGCGGTTGAAGCAGGCACTGACGCGAACACTGCAGCGGCGCCCGGATCTGCTGGAAAAATTAGTGCTGGATACGGAGAAAACCGCACTGCTGGAGGAAATCCGGCAGGAGTGGCAGCGGAAAGAATCTTAGGGGCATACTCCGCTTTGTGGAGATGCCTGTAATGCCGGACTCGCCGGGAGGCGTGAGTAGTTTGGTGAACTAGCTGAGAAGCTACACAACTTATTTGGGAGCAATCCAAATGACTAACAAAATCATTCAGCAGCTGGAACAGGAACAGCTGAAAAGTGACGTGCCGGAATTTGCCCCGGGCGATACCGTTGTTGTTCAGGTAAAAGTGAAAGAAGGTAACCGCGAGCGTCTGCAGGCGTTTGAAGGTGTGGTCATCGGTAAGCGCAACCGCGGTCTGAACTCTTCTTTCACCGTGCGCAAGATTTCTCACGGTGTTGGCGTGGAGCGCACCTTCCAGACCCACAGCCCGCTGGTGGACAGCATAACCGTGAAGCGTCGCGGTGATGTGCGCCAGGCCAAGCTGTACTATCTGCGCGATCTGACTGGTAAAGCAGCGCGCATCAAAGAAAAACTCAACTAAGTTTTTCTTAGATTGCGAACCGAAAGCCGGGGCAGAAATGCCCCGGCTTTTTTTTGTTGTGTAGCACCTGCTTCATCCACTCGCTGCGGCAGTTGCTCCGGTCACGCTTTCTATCATCTGTGGTTAAATGTGCCCATGGATAATTCAAGCGAACAACGTGCACTGATCACCCGATGGCTGGATATGCTCTGGGCTGAACGTGGTGCCAGCGAACACACTCGGGAAGGTTACGGTCGGGATCTGTGCGCATTTGCTGATTTTTGCTCTGGGCTGGGCCTTGGTCTGATCGCTGCGGGACGCGAGGAGGTGCAGGCATTTCTCGCCGATAAACATCAACGGAATCATTCGGCCCGCTCCAGTGCCCGCACTCTGGCATCCTTGCGCAGCTTCTACCGCTATTGCCTGCGCGAGGGGTTGATTAGGGAAGATCCGGTGGCCTTGGTTGAAAACCCCAAGTTATCCAAGCCGCTGCCAAAGTCTCTGTCGGAGGCGGACGTGGATGCGTTACTGGATGCGCCGGATACGGATACCCCTATCGGAATGCGCGATCGCACCATGTTGGAGCTACTCTACGCCTGCGGTTTGCGGGTCAGCGAGCTGGTGGAGTTGAGCGTATCCCAGGTCAATCTGCGCCAGGGCGTGGTGCGGGTGTTTGGCAAGGGTGGGAAGGAGCGGCTGGTCCCCATGGGAGAGACGGCCCAGGACTGGATGCAGCGCTATTTGAAACAAATCAGACCGCACATGTTGCCACCGGGGGACAGTGATACCTGCTTTCCCGGCCGTGGTGGGCGACCGATGACCCGCCAGACCTTCTGGTACCGTATCAAGCATTGGGCAATGGTGGCCGGAATCGACAAGCCGCTGTCGCCCCATACATTGCGGCACGCTTTCGCGACGCATCTGTTGAATCACGGCGCTGATCTGCGCGTGGTTCAACTGCTGTTGGGACACACGGATCTTTCTACCACACAGATATATACTCAGGTAGCCAAGGCGCGTCTCAGCGAGCTGCACAGGGAGCACCACCCGCGGGGGTAGGACTGCTTCATGGTTCCGCTGGCGCGGATATGGTAAAACGCGACGCACTGGCGGTTCGTCGCTAATGAATTGCCATACTGGGAATCGGAATTCATCGTACCAGTCGAAGTCAACAACGCATCGAAGGAGCTATCGGGAATGACTTTATTTAAGAAGCCGTTGGTGCTGGCGGGAGCTCTCGCTGCACTTCTGGGGTCAATGGCCCAGGCGGAGGTCGACGCCAGTATCGCGAAAACCATCAAGGCGCGCCTCGAAGCGGGCAATCCCAAGGCCAGCTACGGCGAAGTACGTGAGAGCCCGATTAGCGGCCTGTATGAAGTGGATGTTGATGGTGGCGCCAGTACGCTGTTTGTTTCTAAAGACGGCAGCCATTTCATCTTCGGTGATCTTTACCAGGTGAAGAGTGGGGGCGGCCTGGCAAACCTTTCCGAGGAGCGTCGTACCAGTCGGCGGGCGAAGGTCATGGAAGCACAGGATATTGACGATATGATCGTTTTCTCTCCCAAGGGGGAAAAGAAAGCACATATCTATGTGTTTACCGATGTGGACTGCGGTTACTGCCGTAAATTGCACAACGATGTGCCGGAACTGAATCGGCGTGGTATTGAGGTGCGTTATTTGGCTTTTCCGCGTGCTGGTCTGAAATCGCCCAGCTATCGCAAGATTGCCACTGCCTGGTGTGCCGAGGACCGCAACAGTACCTTGACTGCATTGAAAAACCGCCAAAAGGTGCCACTTAACGTGTGTGCCAACAACCCGGTGGCGAAACAGTATAAGCTGGGCAATGAAGTAATCGATGTGCGCGGTACACCTACCATCGTGCTGGAGGATGGGAGTGTGGTCCCGGGCTATGTGCCACCGGATAGGATGGCCAGCGCTCTGGGTATCTGAAGAGAGTTCGAAAAAGGCCTGTAAAGGCCTTTTTCATTTCCTGGAGCATGCTATTCAGGGCTTTTTCAAGCTTTCCCCTTTAGCGCCACTTTGCGCGGCCGGGTCATATTCTCTGGCTGTAAAATATCGTTCAACTCTTCTTCGTTCAGAAGTCCCTCCTCGAGAACCAGCTCCTTGACACTGCGTCCGCTGTTCAGCGCTTCTTTGGCAATGCGGGTGGCATTTTCGTAGCCGATAAAGGGGGTGACGGCAGTAATCAGTCCGATACTGTTTTCCACCAGCTCCCGACAGCGATGCTCGTTGGCGGTAATACCGCTGACGCAGCGGTGTGCCAGAGTATTCATGGCCTGGGTCATCAGGCGCATCGACTGCAGCAGGTTAAAGGCAATCACCGGTTCCATAACGTTCAGCTGCAGCTGTCCGCTCTCTGCAGCCAGAGTGATGGTGAGGTCGTTGCCGATAACCTGGTAGGCTACCTGATTCACTACTTCGGGAATTACCGGGTTGACCTTGCCGGGCATGATGGACGAGCCGGGCTGCATCGGCGGCAGGTTGATTTCGTTGAGGCCGGCGCGCGGGCCACTGGAAAGCAGGCGCAGGTCATTGCAGATCTTAGAGATTTTCACCGCAATGCGTTTCATTACGCCGGAGAAGATCACGAATGCGCCCGTGTCCGAAGTGGCTTCCACCAGGTTTTCCGCGCAGACGAAATCGATACCGGAAATATCCGACAGAGCGGCGACCACCAATTGGCCGTAGTCGGGGTCGGTGTTGATGCCCGTGCCGATGGCGGTGCCGCCCATATTGATTTCCTTGAATAGCTCTACCAGCTCTTTGACGCGGTCCACATCCTCGCGCACCGTGGCCGCAAAAGCCGCGAATTCCTGCCCCAGGGTCATGGGCACGGCGTCCTGCAGCTGTGTGCGGCCCATTTTGATGACACTGGAAAATTCGGCGGCTTTTTTGTCGAACTCCTGGCACAGTTGCTCCATGGCGTCTACCAGATCGCTGTAGCTGAGCAGTATGGCCAGATTGATGGCCGTCGGATAGACGTCGTTGGTGGACTGGGAAAGGTTTACGTGATTGTTGGGGTGAACCTTTTTGTAGTCTCCTTTTTCGTGGCCCAGCAGTTCCAGCGCGCGGTTGGCAATCACTTCATTGGTGTTCATATTGGTTGAAGTGCCGGCGCCGCCCTGGATCATGTCCACCAGAAAGTGGTCGTGCAGTTTGCCGGCGATAATTTCGTCGCAGGCTATGCCGATAAATTCGGCCAGGTCCTTGTGCAGGTAGCCGAGCTCACAGTTGGCGCGGGCGGCGGCTTTCTTGACCATGGCCAGCGCTTTCACCAGATTGGGAAAGTGGTTCAGAGTGATACCGGTAATCTGGAAATTTTCCAGAGCGCGCAGTGTCTGTATCCCGAAATAGGCGTCGGCGGGCACTTGGCGCTCGCCGAGCAGGTCCCGCTCCGGGCGGCTGGCGGAGCCAGCGGTGAACAGTGGGGTGGGTTTCAGTGTGTGAAAGTTACTGGTCATACGGTTTCCTTTGGGCAATATCTATAGCGGCGTGGCGAAAAAGCTCTGTGGCCCGTCGGTTGTGTTTGCGCGGATGCTTTTGCGGATATTGGGATTAATTTCCTCCGATTCCGGGCCAAAAACGCCGCACAGTTTGAGAGCGCTTCTGACACTGATGCTGCGTCCCAGGGATTCCAGTACTACCTTGGTGCAAACTGGATCGCGCCTGTCGCTGGCGGAGACCCCTAATTTGAGGCCGGACAGATAACTGACACGGCTTTTGTAGGTGGGGTAGAGAATCGTCTGCGCGATTTCATTGCGGGTCAGCGCCTCGTAGCCGATCAGAAAAATGCGCTCGGAGAGAAAAAACAGCATGCCCCGGTAGCGGGATTTGTACCACTCATCCCTGTCCGGGTAGCGCATGCGCTCGAAGCGTTGAAAGTAGTAACCGTCGCCATCGGACTCTATATGTAGAAGACTGCGGATGATGTGATCTTGGAAAGTCATCGAGTAGTGGTACTCGAAATAGAATCCCAGATATTTGTCTGCGTGACCTTTGGAGTCCTGTGTCAGTTTTTCGATATCGGCTGCGTAGGGGGAGCGGGGCGCTTGGCGGTTGCCGGAGGTGCTGCGCACACGCACTATCTGGGCGAACTGCTCGCTCGGCATCACGATTTCGTGAGGTTCAACGCCAAAGAAATCGCAGATCTTCGCCAGGGTGTAGCGAGAGGGCTGGGTGTGGCCGCTCAGATATTTATTGAACTGCGCCCGGTTGATACCTATGCGCCGACATACTTCCGCGATGGAGCGGTAGTAGCTGCACAGCAGGCGCAGGTTCTGTGCAAGATCACTGCTCATTGCATCGATATCCAGTGATTAATCTTATGGTGTGCACTCGCCGCAGAGTGCAACCGGCATGATTTCCCGCACGCGTTCGGCGCTCATCCCCATGGCCAGCAGGTGGTTGAGTTTTGTGAATGCGGCTTCGGTGGTCATATCCAGGCCGCCGATGACGCCAGCATCCAGCAGTGCCGAGCCGGCGGCGTATTTGCCCAGGTCCAC
Source organism: Microbulbifer thermotolerans (assembly GCF_001617625.1). Classification (NCBI taxonomy): domain Bacteria; kingdom Pseudomonadati; phylum Pseudomonadota; class Gammaproteobacteria; order Cellvibrionales; family Microbulbiferaceae; genus Microbulbifer; species Microbulbifer thermotolerans. Next base: position 1,481,956 of record NZ_CP014864.1, read on the forward strand.
GCGATTTTCCATGCACTGGGATACGGCCACACAGACGGTGCCGCGGTCAGTGGCTTTTTTCAGCAGTTCGGTGAAGGCCGCATTCTCTGTTGGCGCGTTGCCGGTGCCGTAGGTTTCCAGCACCAGGCCCCGGGGCTGGAATTCCAGCACCTTGCCCAGAAAAAGAGGTGACAAGCCGGGAAAGAGCTTTAGCACCACTACGCCGCCGTCCGCGTTTGCGGGGATTTGAAAGTCCTTCTCAGCCACAGCCGGCAGCAGGCTGCTGTGGTCAATATTCACTTGAATGCCGATTTCTCCCAGCAGTGGATAGTTGGGAGAGGCAAAGGCATCCAGAGAGCCGGCGCTGATTTTGATGGCCCTGTTACCGCGCAGTAGTTTGCCGTTGAAGTAGAGGCAGACTTCGTTCAGAGCTTCATCGGCACTTAACAGCAGGGCGGCGATCAGGTTGTTGTGGGCGTCGCTGCGCATTTCCCGTAGCGGAATCTGTGAACCGGTGACCAGCACCGGTTTGTTGAGTCCCCGCAGCGCAAAGGAGAGGGCGGAGGTGGTGTAGGCCATAGTGTCTGTACCGTGCAGAACCACGAAGCCATCATAGTGCTCGGCCTGGTCGCGGATGCAGGCGGCAATGCGGTACCAGTCCGCCGGCTGCATATTGGCGCTGTCGAGAAGGCGTTCAAAGGCGTGGAAATCGTATTCCGGCAGCTGATCGGCCGAACCGGCGAGCAGTTGCTGCAGTTGGATCTCTAGGTCTGCATCCGGCACATAGCCGGATGCGCTGCGACGCATACCCAAAGTACCGCCTGTATAGAGAATCAGAGTTTTTTTCATAGGTCCGCCTTCGGCCCGCTCTTTCATGGCCGCCTATTTTGCGTAAAGCCGCGCTGGGCGCAATTTCGCGCCTTGGTGGTATCTGATGCTAGTAGATGCTTTTTTTGTGTCAATTAGCGTCAGTCTCTATTGGCGGATTGGATGAGGGTGGGAAGCGAGCAATCGGTGTAAAGCGCAAAAAGGAGCGGCGACGGTGCGCAATTTTATTGACATTTTCCCCTTCATCTCAGTAAGGTTGCCGTCCTTTTATCGTTTTTTGTTGCCACTTATTGCGCTGTTGCCCAGCTCTGGTTCGACCAGCGGAGAACAGAGCTGCCTGCGCGGAGGGAAGTTGTGAGCGCACCCGTCGAAGAAACCACCGAACTGGCAAAACGCCTTCAGACAGAGCAACCGCGGCGCGCCGCGCGTATTGGTATCTGCGGTCTGGGCACGGTCGGAAGCGGCACAGTCAATGTAATGCTGCGCAACAGTGCGGAGATCGCTGCCCGTTGCGGGCGCCCGGTGGATATCGTCCAGATAGGCGCGCGCCGCGACAATCCGGCGTGTGATACCAGCGGGTTGAATGTCACCCGCGAGATCTTCGATGTAGCCAATAATCCAGATGTGGATATTCTGGTGGAGCTGATCGGCGGTACCACTGTAGCACGGGAGTTGGTGCTGGCTGCCATTGACAGCGGCAAGCATGTGGTCACCGCCAACAAGGCACTGATCGCCGAACACGGCAATGAACTCTTTGCCGCCGCGGCGGAAAAGGGCGTGACCATCGCCTACGAGGCCGCCGTGGCGGGTGGCATCCCTATTATCAAGTCCCTGCGTGAGGGGCTGGCGGGTAACCGCATCCAGTGGCTGGCGGGGATTATCAACGGCACTGGCAACTATATCCTCACCGAAATGCGCGACAAAGGCCGCAGTTTTGAAGAGGCTTTGGCCCAGGCGCAGGCCCTGGGCTACGCCGAGGCCGACCCCACCTTTGATGTCGAGGGTATAGACGCGGCGCACAAGCTGGTGATCATGGCTTCTCTGGCCTTTGCCATCCCCCTGGCGTTCGACAAAGTTTATACCGAGGGCATCAGCCGCATTTCCATAGAGGATATCCGCTATGCGGACGAACTCGGCTACTGCATCAAGCATATCGGGTTGGCGCGGCGCACCGAGGCTGGTGTCGAGTTGCGGGTGCACCCGACTTTGATCCCTCAGCGGCGCCTTATCGCCAACGTGGATGGTGTCATGAACGCGGTGTTGGTCAATGGCGATGCCGTGGGGCCCACGCTCTACTATGGTGCCGGCGCCGGTGCAGAGGCCACCGCCTCGGCGGTGATCGCAGATATTGTCGATGTGGCGCGCACACTAGAGGCCGACCCCTGCCAGCGAGTACCCGCTGCCGGTGTGGCAGAGGGCAATCAGGATGGCCCCCGGGTGCTGCCGATGGAAGAAGTGCTCACCAGCTACTATCTCCGCATTTCCGCACAGGACAAGCCCGGTGTCATGTCCCAGGTAGCGAAGATCTGCAGTGACCAGGGTATCAGTATCGAGGCACTGATCCAGCACGAGCCCGCCGAGGGGGAGACCCTGGTGCCGGTGGTAATACTCACCAGTCGCGCCAAGGAGGCCAGCTTGCGCGAGGCAGTGGCGCAAATTGATGCGCTGGACACTGTCGAAGGTGAGGTGGTGCGGATTCGTGTAGAGCCGCTCGGTTGATCCGCAAATCTTGGGCAGGCCCCCGTCTGGGCCGGACCCGGCAGCAGCGGTAAACCGGCCGCTGCCGGAAAGAATTCTGTATTTGATTGGTACCAATAAGCATCGTGAAATTTATCAGCACCCGCGGCCGCGCGCCGTCACTCTCCTTTGCCGATACAGTACTCACCGGCCTCGCCAGTGATGGCGGTCTCTATGTGCCGGAATCCCTGCCGGCGTTTTCCCGTGAGGAAATCGCGTCCATGGCGGGCCTGGACTACCGCGAACTGGCTTTCCGCATCATGCAACCCTTTGTCGGCAGTGACGTCAGCGAAGAGGAATTGCGCGGCATTATCGATCGTTCGTACAGCACATTCCGCCACAGTGCCATAGCGCCGCTGGTGCAGACGGATACCAATGAATGGATATTGGAGTTGTTCCACGGCCCGACACTGGCCTTCAAGGATTTTGCTCTGCAGTTTCTCGGCCAGCTGTTCGATCTCCTGCTGAAGAAGCGCGGTGAGCGCGTTGTGGTGATGGGCGCTACTTCTGGCGATACCGGTTCAGCCGCGATCGAAGGCTGCAGGCACTGTGAAAATATCGATATTTTTATCCTGCACCCGCACAACCGCGTGTCGGAAGTGCAGCGTCGGCAGATGACCACGGTGCTGTCGGACAATGTGTTCAATATTGCCTTGGAGGGCAACTTCGACGACTGTCAGAATATGGTCAAGGCCAGTTTCGCCGAGCAGTCGTTCCTGCCCGATGGCCGTCGCCTAGTGGCGGTCAATTCCATCAACTGGGCGCGCATCATGGCGCAGATCGTCTACTACTTTTACGCCGCCCTGCGCCTGGGGGCACCACAGCGGACAGTCAATTTTTCGGTCCCCACCGGCAACTTCGGCGATATTTTTGCCGGTTACCTGGCACGGCAGATGGGGCTCCCCATCGGCCAGCTGGTGATCGCCACCAATGCAAACGATATCCTGCACCGTTGTATCAGTGACAACGACCACTCCCCCAGGCCGCTAGTGCACAGCTTGTCGCCCAGTATGGACATCATGGTGTCCAGCAATTTCGAGCGTTTGCTTTTTGACCTCTACGGCCGTGACGGCGCTGCGGTAGCGGCCCTGTTGGCGGATCGCAGTGCCCCCATGCACCTGAGTAAGGAAGCCCTGGACAGGGCGCGGGAGTTATTCTCCTCTTATCGAGTGGACGATACGCGCACCGTGGAAGTGATACGGGCGGTGTACGAATCGAGCGGCTATCTGCTCGATCCGCATACGGCGATCGGTGTAGAGGCGGCGCGCCAGGTGCGCAGAGCGGAGGACCAGCCCATGGTTTGCCTCTCCACCGCGCATCCGGCAAAATTCCCTCAGGCGGTGGCCCGTGCGCTGCCAACACAGGAAATTCCCCTGCCGCCCCATATGCAGGATTTGTTTCAGCGCGAGGAGCGTATGAAGGTTCTGCCCAACGACCTCAAGCGGGTCCACGAATTTATGGCAATGGCGCTCGGCGGGTGACAGCCAACCTGTAGTAGGGGCGGGCCGAATACCCTTGCCCTCACTGCGAAATTTGCTGAGCAAGAATGAATACAAGAATTCAGCGGCGGCCAGTGGATTTGTCCACTGGCCGTTTTGCTTCTGATACCCCCAAAATTCTGCAGCGGGTGCTGCTCGGTCGCGGAGTCACTTCCGAGGCGGAACTGGACCACCGTTTAGCCAGGCTGCATCCACCCCAGACCATGCGCGGTGTGGACACCGCCGTGCGCCTGATTGCCGAAGCGATTCGGGCGCAGGAAAAAATACTGATTGTCGGTGACTTCGATGCCGACGGCGCCACTAGCAGTACCCTGGCGGTGTTAGCTCTCGGTGCCATGGGTGCGGCGAGTGTCGATTTCCTGGTTCCCAATCGTTTTGATTACGGCTACGGCCTGACACCGGAAATCGTGATGGTGGCAAAGGAATATGAGCCCGCTCTGCTGATTACCGTCGATAACGGTATCAGCTCCATAGACGGCGTGGCCGCGGCCAAGGCCTCCGGTATGAAGGTGGTTGTCACCGATCACCATTTGCCGGGAGAACAATTGCCCGATGCCGATGCGATCGTCAATCCCAACCAGCCGGGTTGCCAGTTCCCAAGTAAAAATCTGGCCGGTGTGGGGGTCATTTTTTATTTGCTCAGCCGCCTGCGCACCGCCCTGGTGGAGAGCGGCTGGTTCGCGGATCAAGGTATCAGCCCGCCCAATATGGCCGACTACCTGGATCTGGTGGCGCTGGGCACAGTCGCTGACTTGGTACCGCTGGATCACAATAACCGTATTTTGGTGCACCAGGGTATTGCCCGCATCCGCGCGGGCCGCTGCCGGCCCGGGATCGCCGCCCTGCTGGAAGTGGCCGGGCGGGATCAGCGCAGACTGTCCACGACAGATATCGGTTTTATCCTCGGTCCGCGTATCAATGCCGCCGGGCGCCTGGATGACATAGGTACCGGTATCCGCTGCCTGCTGACCCGCGATCCATCCGAGGCCCGTGAACTGGCCGCGGAACTGGACGCCCTCAATCGCGACCGCAAGGCGATAGAGCAGGGCATGCAGCGCGAAGCCATGGCGGCGCTGGAAAAGCTGCAGCTGGAGGGCGAGATCCCTTGGAGCCTGTGCCTGTATGATGAAAACTGGCACCAGGGTGTGGTTGGCATTCTCGCCAGTCGCATCAAGGAAAAATTTCACCGTCCAGTGATCGCCTTTGCGGACGGGGACAACGGTCTGATCAAGGGGTCCGCCCGTTCGATTCCGGGATTGCATATCCGCGATACCCTGAGCGACGTGGACGCAGCCCACCCCAAGCTGATTACCAAGTTCGGCGGCCACGCCATGGCCGCTGGACTCAGCCTTCCGGCGGAGAAGTTTCCCGCGTTTGTAGATGCCTTTGAAGCGGCGGTGCGCAATCGACTGACAGAAAAGCAGCTGCAGGCGGTGATTGACTCCGATGGCGAATTGGAGCCGCACGAATTTACACTGCAGACGGCTGCGACCCTGCGCGCCTGTGCGCCCTGGGGACAGGCGTTCCCCGAGCCGTTGTTCGATGGTGAATTCCTGTTGCTGCAGCAGCGTATTGTCGGCGAGCGCCACCTGAAAATGGTCCTTGCCCCGTTGCAAAGTCCGCAGCAGGCACTGGATGCCATCGCCTTCAATGTGGATACGGAGCAGTGGCCGCGGCCAGTGGATAGGGTCCGGGTGGCTTACAAGCTCGATATCAACGAATTCCGCGGCCGTGAATCCCTGCAATTGTTGGTAACTTATCTCGAAGCGATGTGATGCGACCTGTGGGGTAAACACGGGCGCTGTGCTCAAAACTCTATTTTTTTCCAAGTGATAGTATGAAAGGACAACAGGCGAAAGCCGAATTACTGCTGCTGTTTGCCGCTTTTTTCTGGGGGCTGGCTTTTGTCCCACAAAAGGTGGCGATGGAATATATGCCACCGCTGGCGTTCAACGCCTGGCGCTTTCTGCTCGGTGGCTTGATTCTGATTCCCCTGGTTTACTGGCTTTCGTCCCGCCGCGAGGTGGCGACACCGGAGGCGGGCACCCAGATAAAAAGCCGCTGGCGCGACAGTTTTGCCGGCGGAGCGATACTGGGATTTTGGCTGTTCCTCGGCGCGGCGCTGCAACAGTGGGGACTGGTATATACCAGTGCCGGGCGCGCCGGTTTTATTTCCGGTATGGAAATGCTGCTGGTGTCGTTAATTGGGCTCTCCCTGGGAATTGCCACCAACCGCTGGACCTGGGCAGGTATCGGGGTGGCACTGGCGGGCCTCTATGTGCTGGGAGACTTTTCCCAGGAATCACAGATGATCGGTGATCTGCTGGTCTTCGCCGGCGCCTTCGCCTTTGCGATACAGGTACTGACTGCGGACCGGTTGGTAAAACGCCGCCACGCACTGCGCCTGGCCGCGGTGCAGTTTATCTTCTGCGGCCTCTTTTCCACGCTGGCGTCACTGTTGGTGGAAGATGCCAGTCTGCAGGGCGCGGTGGACGCCGCCTGGCCCATCGCCTATATGATGATCTTCTCCACCGCGGTGGCATTCACCTTCCAGCTGCTGGGACTGCGTCACGCGGCCACCTCTCACGCCACGGTGATAATGAGTTTGGAGTCGGTATTCGCCCTGCTAGCGGGTTGGATGATCCTTGGGGAGGTATTCAGCGGGCATGAGCTGCTCGGCTGCGGTTTGATGCTCGCCGGAATGCTATTGAGCCGCTATGGGACTCACGCGGGAAGTCATCACTGATGGACGTGATCGACTTTTCGCTGCTAGCGCTGTTTGTGCCGACATTTTTCTTCGTATCGGTGACTCCGGGGCTTTGCATGACCCTGGCGCTGACCATGGGAATGACGCTGGGGGTGCGCCGCACCCTGTGGATGATGGCCGGGGAGTTGACCGGAGTGGCATTGGTGGCGGTGACCGCGGTACTGGGAATCGCAGCCCTGATGCTCAAGTACCCCGGCGCCTTTCAGATATTCAAATACTGTGGTGGTGCTTATCTGGCCAGGCTCGGTCTGCAGATGTGGCGCGCCCGGGGGCACATGGCCATTGCGACATCGAAGGAGGGGGCCGCGGCGCCGCCCACCCGCGGGGCGCTGGCGGCCCAGGGATTTATCACCGCAGTGGCCAATCCCAAGGGGTGGGCCTTCTTTATCGCGTTGTTACCCCCCTTTATCAGCGACAGTCGGCCCCTGGCGCCGCAGCTGGCACTCCTGGTTGCTATCATTTTGCTGTTGGAATCCCTGTGCCTGTTGATTTACGCTGGTGGTGGCCGCACCCTGAGCCGCCTGTTGGCCAGAGGCGACAACCTGCGATTGATCAACCGCATTGCCGGCAGCTTGATGATGGGCGTCGGTATCTGGCTCGCATTTGATTGATTGCAGAACTCACCAGCTTTATGGAGGAAGCACAATTGAACAGAAAAATTCCCTTGCTGTTGTTGATCCCCGTTCTCACCCTGTCCCTGGGTGCCTGCGAGCGGCGGGCGGAAAAGGAATCCCAATCCGAGGCGATGTCAGAGATGAAGCAAAACAGCGCGGAGGCGGAGCAGCCGCCGGCACAGGCGGAGGAGCTGGTCTGGGTCTTTGAGGGGCGCGGCAACCGTCAGTGCGAGGGCGGCGGTCTTTCTCTGGAGGAAAGTCGCGCCAAATTGGCCGATAGCGGTGTGGAAGTTGAGGAGTCCCGTTGTGCCACCCGCACCGATCGTATGTACCCGGCGGTGTGCGGAGCGCCCACCGGTGACATATTGATGCACCTGATCCCCATGGACGCGCTGGACGCGGCTCTGGAGTTGGGGTTTGACCCCGCTGACCAGATTCAGTACCAGCAGCGCGGCAGTTGTCCCGACAACGATTCCTAAGATTTTCCCGCTACAGCGCGTTACCCGGCGACCTATCACTATTCCTACAAAATCCTCGCCCTCCGCGGAGGGCGTGCCGTATCCGAGAGCTAGATCCCAAATTATGCCGCAGTTGGCGCGGTAAACATCAGTTTGTTTGACAGCGTTGTCAGTGTGTCCGTAGTGTGAAGTGGCTTTCTGCGCAGGTACCAGGACAGCATCGAGCGCGGCAGCCAATTAAAGCGCATGTATTTCCCTGAAAGTTGAATGTCCGGGCGGGTGTTTTCCTGTCAGGCCTTTTATCAGTCTGGCGCTTCAGGGCGTGGTGCGCCCGGTCTGCTGTTGCGGTTCTGGGGTTTTGGAATGTCAGGCGGAAAGAGCATCGTCAATAGCGGCTGCGGTGGGCGGTCGTATCAGTTTACGGAGAGTCGTCATGAACAGAGTTTGCAATGCCGTTGTTTTCCGCATGCACCGGCTTTTGTTTGCCCTGTTATTACCTCTGGGTGCCAGCGGCGTTTTTGCGTTCGATTGCAGTGGTTTGCCAGAGTGGGATAGCACCGCCGCCTACACCGGTGGTGCTCAGGTGAGATACAACAACTTTGCCTATAGGGCCAATTGGTGGAGCCAGGGCGCCAACCCTGAAAGTCATTCTGGCCAGTGGCAGGAATGGACCAACTTGGGCCAATGCAATGGCGCGGGGAGCAGTTCTTCGTCCAGTTCTTCATCTAGCTCTTCATCCAGTTCCGGCAGCTCATCCGGCTCTGGAGGTTCTTCCGGCGGCGCCTGTAGCTCGCCGCAATACCGCGCGGGGACCAGTTATAGTGCCGGTGAAACAGTGCAGAACTTGGGATTCGAATACCGCTGTGATATTGCCGGCTGGTGTTCTTCCTCCGCGGCCTGGGCCTATGCGCCCGGCGAAGGGATGCACTGGCAGGATGCCTGGACCCAGGTGCGCAGCTGTGGCGGTGCGTCCAGTAGTTCGGGCTCTTCTTCCAGCGGCAGTGGCAGCGGCGGGCCCGGTAATGGAGGCAGCAAGCGGATTATTTCCGGCTATTGGCATAATTTTGATAACGGTTCCGGTGTTATCCCGATAGCCGATGTGTCGGATGCTTTTGATGTGATCAATGTGTCTTTCGCCGAACCCACGGGCGCGGCTCCGGGGGAAATCGGTTTTAAGCTGGATCCGCTGTTCAACGAACAGTCATTTATCGCCGGTATTCAGGCCAAGCAGGCCGATGGAAAAAAAGTGATCATCAGTATCGGCGGCGCCAATGGTCAGGTGCGTCTTGAGACAACCCAGGCCCGCGACAATTTTGTCGACTCGATGATTCGCATTATCGACCGATATGGTTTCGACGGTTTAGATGTGGATTTTGAAGGTCACTCGCTGGAGTTGAATGCCGGGGATGTGGATTTCCGCAATCCCACCACGCCGGTTATTGTGCACCTGATCGAAGCGCTCAAGGCGCTAAAGGCACACTATGGCCCTGACTTTATGCTGACCATGGCCCCGGAGACATTCTTTGTACAGCTGGGGTACAGCTTTTACGGTGGCAGTTGTTCCGGTTGTGACCGCCGTGCCGGCGCCTACCTCCCGGTTATCCATGCACTGCGCGATGATCTCAATTGGCTGCAAGTGCAACACTACAATTCGGGGCCCATTATCGGGCTGGATAATCAGTATCACAGCATGGGGGTGGCTGATTTTCATATCGCCATGGCCGATATGGTACTGACGGGCTTCAACGTGGGCGGAAATCCCGACCATTACTTCCCACCCCTACGCCAGGAACAGGTTTTGATCGGTTTGCCCGCGAGCGTCAATGCCGGTGGCGGATTCACCTCTGTGCAGGAAGTGCACGCGGCGCTCAATTGTCTGGTCAAGCTGCAGGGTTGTGCTACTTACACTCCGCATACCAGCACTGGTTGGACGGGCATCGGTGGCTTGATGACCTGGTCGATCAATTGGGACAAATTCAACAATTATGAATTTTCTACCGAGCACCGGACATTCCTCGACAACCTTTAACTCCCTTTGCGAGCCGGTGCCACCGACAAGGCAAAGGGAATGGATAAGTTGCGAATGAAATTTTGACCTTGGCCGTCAAGAGAGAAAAGCCAATGAACAAAACGATTCTCAAATTAGGGGCCAGCCTGATTTTCCTGATGGTATTTCCCCTCGCCCATTCTTACGACTGCAGCGCACTCCCGGCTTATGTCGGGGGAAGCGGCTATCAAAGCGGTGATAATGTAGTCAATGCCGGTGAAGCCTTCCGTTGCAAAGTCGGTGGCTGGTGCAGTCAGGGCGGGCCCTACGAGCCCGGTGTCGGGTGGGCCTGGAGTTATGCCTGGGATGGTCTGGGAAGCTGCGACAGCGGTGGCGGTTCCGGCGGCAGTTCTTCCGGGAGCTCGGGTTCTTCCGGCTCCGGCTCATCCTCGGGCAATACTTCCTCTGGTGGCGACGCCGATTGCGGTGGGCTGCCGCACTGGGATATCGGTGCTGTCTACACCGGTGGCAGCGCGGTGCAGTATCAGGGGGTGAAGTATGTGGCAAACTGGTGGACTCAGGGCGAAAATCCCGCGCAAAACTCCGGCCCCTACCAAGTGTGGAGTAACAGCGGTGCATGCGGTACCGGCTCCTCCTCCGGCAGCTCTTCCAGCGGTTCCTCGTCTGGTGGTGACACTGCCGTCGGCCGCAACGGGCAGCTGCATGTCTGCGGTACCAGGCTTTGCAACAAGGACAGTGAGCCGGTGCAACTGCGCGGTATGAGCACCCACGGGTTGCAGTGGTATGGCTGGGGTGACTGTGTGACAGACGCCTCGTTGGATGCGCTGGCCGATGACTGGCGGGCAGATATTTTGCGCGTATCCCTCTATGTGCAAGAGGGCGGTTATGAAACCGATCCCGCCGGCTACACGGCACAGGTCAGCCATATCATCGACGAGGTCACCGAGCGGGGCATGTATGTGCTGGTAGACTGGCACCAGTTGGACCCCGGGGATCCCAATTACAACCTGGAAAATGCCCGCCGCTTCTTCACTGATATCGCCCGCGAACACGCGGATCAAAACAATATTATTTACGATGTGGCGAATGAGCCGAACAATGTCAGCTGGAATGACATTCGCAGCTATGCCATGCAGATAATTCCGGTTATCCGCCAGTACGACCCGGACGCGGTAGTGGTGGTGGGAACGCACGGTTGGGCTTCCCTGGGCGTTTCGGATGGTCGCAGCGCACAGGATATTATCGACAACCCGGTGACCATCGATAACATCATGTACGGCTTTCATTTTTACGCCGCTTCCCACGGCCAGTATTACCGCGATGCGCTGAAGTCGGCACTGGACCGCGGTCTGCCTATCTTCGTCACCGAATGGGGTTCTCAGACCTACACGGGTGACGGCGGCAACGATTTCGCCAGTGCCCAGGCCTACCTGGATCTTCTGGACCAGTATCAGGTGAGCTGGACCAACTGGAATTACTCCGACGACCACCGCTCCGGGGCGGTTTGGCAGACAGGTACCTGCAGTAGCGGCCCCTGGACCGCAGAACGCTTGAAGGAGGCCGGCCGCTGGGTGCGGGATAAAATCCGCAACCGCTGATATCCACAGCAATTGCCCGCCCGGCAGCATCCGGGCGGGACAGCCTGTCCCCTCCGTCTCTTGACCTTCCCCTTGCGGTAATCTTTAACCTCCTGCATCGTATTCACTGTTTAACAGGTACGGTCGTATGAATATTTCCCAGGCGGCGCAGCGCTCGGGCCTGACGGCCAAGGCACTGCGCTATTATGAATCCATTCATTTGCTCTCCCCCAAGCGTGCGGGCAACGGTTACCGCGATTACAGTGAGCGGGACCTGGAGACACTGCACTTTATTCGTCGTGCCCGCGCGGTGGGCTTTACCGTGGACGAAGTGCGCAGCCTCCTGGTGCTGCACCACAACCCTTCCCGCCGCAGCCACGACGCCAAGGCGTTGGTGGAGGAGAAGCTGACGCACATAGAAGCGCAACTGCGGGATTTGCGGGAGATGCGCGGCGCATTGCGCCGCCTGGCGGACAGCTGTGCCGGTGACGAGTCTCCCGAGTGTGCGATTTTGGATAGTCTTTGCGGAGGTGTGTGTGACGGATAAGTGCTGTGGTCCCCGCCCCCCTGATGGCGGGCAGGTGGTGGAAGCGCACACCTCCGCCTGCTGTGCCGACGAGCCTCGCGGCCACCTCGACTGGTTGCTGTGGATTAGTCTGTCCGTGGTTGCCATTCTCTACTGCATATACTGGGTCGTGGATTTGGACGCTATGCCGGAGTGGCTGCACCATATGTCCGCTGGTGTGGTGGAACTGGTGCACACCATGTGGTGGGGCGTGGTGGCGGGTGCGCTTTTCGTGGGGCTGTTGGGGCGTATTCCCCAGGAGCTGGTAATTAAGGCACTGGGGCGGGGGGGCAGCAAACGCGGTCTGTTCCGCGCCACCTTGGCGGGACTATTCTTTGATCTCTGCTCCCACGGCATCCTCATGGTAGGGATGCAGCTGTATAAGCGCGGCGCCAGCATCGGCCAGGTGATGGCCTTCTTGATCGCCAGCCCATGGAATTCTCTGTCGCTGACAGTGATCCTGATCGCACTGATCGGTTTCTGGTGGACGCTGTTGTTTATTCTGTGCTCTGCGGCCATCGCGCTGATCAGCGGCTATCTCGCCGACCGGCTGGTGGAGCAGGGTAAATTACCGCCCAATCCCAACAAGGTGGAGTTGCCGGAGGACTACGACTGGCGCACTGAGGTGGTGGGCCTCTGGCAGCGGGCGGAATTGACGCCCACCAGTATCGGCAGTCTGTTGTGGGAGGGTATTCGCGGTTCCCAGATGGTGGTGCGTTGGCTGCTGGTGGGTATAGTCCTCGCGGTACTGGTGCGGGCCTTTGTGGACCCGGCAGTGTTTCAGCAGTGGTTTGGCCCGTCTGCGCTAGGACTCGCGGCGACCCTGGTGGCGGCGACGATTCTTGAGGTCTGCTCGGAAGGAGCCACGCCTTTGGCGGCCGATATATTCAGCCGCGCCACGGCACCGGGCAATGCCTTTGCGTTTCTGATGGCCGGGGTGTCCACAGACTATACCGAGTTGATGTCTATCAAAGACACCACTGGCTCCTGGAAAATCGGTTTTGCACTACCGCTTTTGACCCTGCCGCAGATCATCCTTGTCGGATTGTTGATGAACGGATTTGGAGCTTGAGGCAGATTGCCTTCCGGGTAGGTGGGCCGCGGCAATTGCCGCGGCCCGGTACCGCTTCCCGCCCCACTGGAACCGCCCACCCGCGCTACGGTAGAATGCGCGCCGCTTTATAGACAGTCCGGAATCCGAGAGTTCATGGAAATCAATCCCCTTCTCAACCAATTGAAAGACCTCGAAGAACGCACCGACGTTCTTAGGGGGTATCTTTGACTACGCCAACAAGAAAGAGCGCCTGACCGAGGTAGAACTGGAACTCGCCGAACCCAGCGTCTGGGACGAGCCGGAGCGGGCCCAGGAACTGGGCCGCGAGCGCGCCTCCCTGGAAGCCGTGGTTAAAACCATCGAAACCCTGGATAGCGGCATTTCCGATTGTCGCGAACTGCTGGAAATGGCCGTGGAAGAGGGGGACGAGGACTCGGTCGCGGATGTGTCCGCGGAAATCGAAAACCTGCAGCAACAGCTGGGCGGGCTGGAGTTCCGCCGCATGTTCTCCGGTGAAAACGACCCCAACAATGCCTACCTGGATATCCAGGCGGGCTCCGGTGGCACCGAGGCCCAGGATTGGGCCGAGATGCTGCTGCGCATGTACCTGCGCTGGGGAGAGGCCCACGGTTTCAAAACCACCCTGGAGGAAGTCTCTGCCGGGGAGGTGGCGGGCATCAAGAGTGCCACTATCCACTTTGCGGGCGAATACGCTTTCGGTTGGCTGCGTACCGAAACCGGGGTGCACCGGCTGGTGCGCAAATCGCCATTCGACTCCGGCAACCGCCGTCACACCTCGTTCAGTTCGGTATTTGTCTCACCGGAAATCGACGACAATATCGAGATCGCGGTAGACAAGTCCCAGGTGCGCGAGGATACCTACCGCGCTTCAGGCGCTGGCGGTCAGCACGTGAACAAAACCGACTCGGCTGTGCGCCTGACCCACATTCCCTCCGGTATCGTGGTGGCCTGTCAGAGTGAGCGTTCTCAGCACCAGAACCGGGACAAGGCCTGGAAAATGCTGCGCGCCAAACTGTATGAGCAGGAGATGATCAAGCGCAACGCCGAGAAGCAGGCGATGGAGGACAGTAAGGCGGATATCGGCTGGGGTAGCCAGATCCGGTCCTACGTGCTCGATGACCAGCGCATCAAAGACCTGCGCACCGGTGTGCAGACCAGTAACTGTCAGGCGGTGCTGGACGGCGACCTGGATCAATTTATCGAGGCCAGCCTGAAAGCCGGGCTTTAAGTTTGGGCAAGCCGGCAACAGCGCCGGTTTGGCCGCATTCCCTATCCATTTTTCCGCATTGGAAGAACCCATGACCGACATCCAGCATGACGAAAACAAACTGATCGCCGAGCGCCGCGCCAAGCTGAGTGCGCTGCGCGAAAAGGGCAATGCCTTCCCCAACAGCTTCCGCCGCGAAAATCTCGCCGCCGACCTGCAGAGCGAGTACGGCGAAAAAACCAAGGAGGAGCTGGAACAGCTGGGGGTGAGCGCTTGTGTGGCCGGGCGTGTTCTCGCTAAGCGCGGCCCCTTTATGGTGATTCAGGACGTGTCCGGGCGAATCCAATTGTACGCGGACAAAGCGGCGCAGAAGGACATCAAGGCGCGCTTCGGTGGCTGGGATATCGGCGACATTGTCGGCGTCAAAGGTGTGCTGCACAAATCCGGCAAAGGTGATCTCTACGTGACCTGCGACGAGTACACCCTGTTGACCAAGGCCCTGCGCCCGCTGCCGGAAAAATTTCACGGCATTGCAGACCAGGAACTGCGCTATCGCCAGCGCTACGTGGATCTGATTGCCACACCGGAATCCCGCGAGGTATTCCGCATCCGCTCGAAAGTGATCGACTATATCCGCCGCTTCCTGAACGGCCACGATTTTATGGAAGTGGAAACACCGATGCTGCAGGTGATTCCCGGCGGGGCCACCGCGCGGCCGTTTATCACCCACCACAATGCGCTGGATATCGATATGTATCTGCGCATCGCGCCGGAGTTGTACCTCAAACGCCTGGTGGTCGGCGGTTTTGAGCGCGTGTATGAAATCAATCGCAACTTCCGCAACGAGGGCCTCTCCACCCGCCACAACCCCGAGTTCACCATGCTGGAGTTCTACCAGGCCTATGCGGACTACAAGGACCTGATGGACCTGACCGAGGAAATGTTGCGCGGCATCTGTTCGGAAGTACTGGGCAAAACCACGATCGAATACCAGGGCAGCAGCTACGATTTTGCCAAGCCGTTTGCGCGCCTGTCGGTATTCGATGCCATCCTGCGCTACAACCCGGGGCTGTCGCACTCCGATATCGACAACCTGGAGAGTGCGCGCAAAGTGGCGGAAAACCTGGATATTCCGCTCAAAGACAGCTGGGGCCTGGGCAAGGTACAGATTGAAATCTTCGAGAAGACCGTTGAGCACCGCCTGGATCAGCCGACCTTTATCACCGAATACCCGACTGAGGTATCGCCGCTGGCGCGCCGCAATGACGATAACCCCTTCGTCACCGACCGCTTTGAGTTTTTTGTGGGCGGCCGCGAAATCGCCAATGGCTTTTCCGAGCTGAACGACGCGGAAGACCAGGCCGAGCGCTTCAAGGCGCAGGTGGCGGAGAAAGAGGCCGGGGACGATGAGGCCATGCACTACGACGCTGACTATATCCGCGCCCTCGAATATGGCCTGCCGCCGACCGCCGGCGAAGGTATCGGTATAGATCGGTTGGTAATGCTGTTGACTGACTCTCCCTCAATTCGCGACGTACTGCTGTTCCCGCATATGCGTCCGGAAACCTCGGGGGAATAGTCGACCCACGCTATGGCCTTTCCCCCGCCCGGGGGACAGGCCTTTAGCCTTGCACGCCCAGCGGCCCGCTGGGCACATAGATCACTTCCCGGCTGCCGCTTCCCGCGCGCTGTACTTCCACCGCCACAGTCTGCCCCGGGGCTACCCGGTAGATTTGCGCGCGCAAGTCCCCCATGTGAAAAATCCGCTCGCCGTTGTAGGAGATGATCTTGTCTCCGGGCCTAAGCCCCGCGTTTGCGGCTGGCGTGTCACTGATCACCCGGTTTACCCGCATTTCCTGTTGTCCGTTGGCTTGCAGATAGAGTTCAAATTCCTCCTCGCTGAGCTCGTGCTCCAGCATTTTGCGTGGATGACTGTAGATACTGAGCTGTTCGCGGAGTGCCGCCGCTTCCGCGGAGGATTTGTCCTGTAGGTGGCGGTACGCGTAGGCGAGCTTCATATGGTCGTACTGAAAGCGCTCCTGTTTTTCCAGAATCAGTTCGGCCCGGTCGGGGTTAATACCGGCATTGATCAGGCGCTGTAGTTGCATCTGCCGGTGCCGCGCATAGGGATTCCGCCTCAGGTGTTCTTCTCTTTCTGCCAAGCTGTTGTCCACTGAACCGGTGCGCGCAGCGTCGTTTACCTCCTCCGGTATTGGCGGCATTAAATGTTCCAGGCGCCGGTGTAGATCCTCTACCAGTTCCAGTAGCTCGGACTGCAGTCGGTTGGTGTTTTCTACGGCTTCTTCCAGCTGTTGCACCCGTTGCGCCAAGTGATTGTCGGCAGAGAAAAGTGATGACAATCGAGGTTTGCCGTCGTTTTCAGCGCCGCCTTGGCCCAGTGCGCTGTAGACGGAGTAGGTGGCCAGTATCAGCAGCAGGGTGGTTCCGGCAATCAATGGGGATTTTCCTATCTGCATGCTACTTAATCCAAAATAATCAGATGGTTGGGCAATTCATTTTTTATCGCTGTGGCGGGAGCAGCCTCCTGTAGCAGCTCGCCGCACTGTTCGATGCAGTGTATAAAGGCTTCTCCAGTTTTTCCGCGCTTGATTTCGCGG
Organism: Microbulbifer thermotolerans; assembly: GCF_001617625.1. NCBI lineage: Bacteria > Pseudomonadati > Pseudomonadota > Gammaproteobacteria > Cellvibrionales > Microbulbiferaceae > Microbulbifer > Microbulbifer thermotolerans. Next base: position 1,498,888 of record NZ_CP014864.1, read on the forward strand.
ATAAAGTTTTCGATGATTTCCCGCCAGGCTTCGTTGTTAATCAGCTCCGCCAGTCCCCGGTCCACCAGTATTTCGACATAGTGCTCTGCCTCGGCGACAAAGATTAAAAGCCCCAGGCGCCCCTCGGTGCTGTGCAGTTCTTGCTCGAGAAATTGGCGTCGGGCCAGGTTGGCGGCGCGCCAGTATTTCACTTTTTGGGGGACCAGCCGCATGGTCAGCGGGCGCCAGCGGAACAGCACTGCCAGCGTGATAAACAGAATCCACTGCAGGGTAAAAATTTGCTGGTGGCTCAGCCATTGGGGCAGCAGGTGTAGCAGGGGAGTCAGCAACAGGACCAGAAAAGCAGCCCAGAGAGTGGAAATATACAAGTAGTTGTCCGCCTCCCGCGCCAGCACCGTGACCAGTTCCGCGTCGGTGCGCGATTCCACTTCCTTAATGGTTTCGGCGACTTTGCGCCGGTAGTCGCTGTTGAGTATCTGCCTGGCCATCACCATCCTCCGGATGCGCCGCCCCCGCCAAAGCCGCCGCCACCACCGCCAAAACCACCCCCGCCAGCGCCGCCGCCGAATCCACCTCCGCCGTAATAGCCTCCGTAGCGGCCGCGTTTGAAGCCGCGGCTGCCCGCGGGGGCGCCCAGTACCGAGGCGCCGAACAGTTGCAGCATCACCAGCAACAGGAACAGGCCGACCAAAATTGCCAGGCGGCGTTCGCCCCCGGTTTTCGTCGGTTCGGCTACATATTCGTTTCCGATCGCAGCGATCATCGACTCGATACCCGCAGTGACGCCACTATCAAAATCGCCGGCTCTAAATTTAGGCAGGATTTTGGTATGGATTATGTTGGCCGCCAGCGCATCGGTGAGTGCGCCCTCCAGGCCATAGCCCACTTCAATCCTTACCTTGCGCTCATCGGCCGCCACCAGCAGCAGTGCGCCGTTGTTTTTATCCTTCTGGCCCAATTGCCAGTGGCGTCCAAGTTGGTAGCCGTATTCTTCGATCGTCAGGCCCTGCAGGTCGTTCAGGGTGGCCACTACCAATTGATTGCCGGTCTCCTTTTCATGCTTCTGCATGATTTCCGTCAGTCTGTACTCTGCTTCGGGGCTGAGTAATCCGGCCCTGTCCACCACGCGTCCGGACAGTGGCGGGAACTGTACCTGGGCCAATGCGCTTGCGGCGCAGATCAGAGCGGCGAGGGCTGATGTGACCGTTGTGATGCGGCGACTCATGGCAAATTCGCGACGCGGTTACTGAAAATCGACCTGCGGCGCTTTTTCCACGTCCTCTCCGGTGGCTTTGAAGGTTTCTCGCAGCGGCATATCGCTATAGAGAATCGTATGCCAGATTCGCCCCGGAAAGGTACGGATTTCCCGGTTGTAGCGTTCCACAGCCTGGATATAATCCCGCCGCGCCACACTGATGCGGTTTTCGGTGCCCTCCAGCTGGGATTGCAAGGCGAGGAAATTTTGATCCGCCTTCAAGTTGGGGTAGCGTTCCACCACCACCATCAGGCGCGCCAGGGCGCTGGACAGCTGCGCTTGAGCAGCCTCGAACTGCTGTAACTTGGCCGGGTCGTCAATCAGATTTTGGTCCACTTGTATTGCGCCCACTTTGGCGCGAGCCTCGGTCACCGCCTCTAGAGTTTCGCGCTCGTGGGCGGCGTAGGCCTTCACGGTTTTCACCAGGTTGGGAATCAGATCGGCGCGGCGCTGGTACTGGTTCTCCACTTGGGCCCAGGCGGCTTTTACCTGTTCGTCATTGGTGGGAATATTGTTGATGCCGCAGCCGCCGAGTCCGAGCAACAGCAAACAGAGCAGGGTACCTGTGCAGAGCCGACGGTTGCCGGCGATGGCGAAATTCATACGGAGTGCCCCTGTGTCTAGGGAACTGCCGAATAATTCGCTTCCGGGCGGAAATGATATTGCACGCTTTGCAGGCAATAACAGGGCGCGAGCGAATTACTCAGAGGTTCCTTACTTTTTTAGGAAACCACCCAAGAATAGCCCGCCGTTCCTCCATTGCTGGAGCTGGCGCATACACGGAGCCGAAATGGCGTTAAAAGCGACTATCTTCAAAGCCCAATTACAGGTCGCCGATATGGATCGGGACCACTATGGCGACTATCAGCTCACGCTGGCACGCCATCCGTCGGAAACCGATGAACGCATGATGGTGCGCCTCTTGGCTTTTGCCCACAATGCGGCACGAGAACTCGAGTTTACCCGCGGGCTCAGCTCCGATGATGAGGCCGACTTGTGGCAGCGGGATCTCGCCGGTGAACTGGAGCTCTGGGTTGAAGTGGGGCTGCCGGCGGAGGAGCGTCTACGCAAGGCGTGTAACAGGGCGCGTCGGGTTTTGGTGTACAGTTACGGGCGCCGCACCGCGCCTGTGTGGTGGCAGAAGCAGGGCGGCGCCCTGGCGCGCTTTGAAAATTTGCGCGTCTATCAGTTGTGCGCGGATGCGACGGAATCCTTAGCGGCGATGGCCGAGCGCAGCATGGATTTAAATGTGACCATTCAGGATGGCCATATCTGGCTCAGTGACGCCAGACATACGGTGGAGATTACTCCACAGGTACTGCAATAAGAAACGGGAAAGAAAAACGGAGCAAGCGATAGATGCCCTCATTTGACATAGTGTCCGAAGTGGACAAACACCAGCTGACCAATGCCGTTGACCAAGTAAACCGGACTGTAGCCAATCGCTTCGACTTCAAGGGCGTGGATGCACAGGTGGAGATGAACGGCTTTGATCTGACTGTACGTGCCGAGGCGGACATTCAGGTCACACAAATGGTAGACATGCTGCGCGCGGCGTTGATCAAGTGCAGTATCGATCCGCTGGCGATGACCGTTGGCGAGCCGGAACAATCCGGCAAGCAGATAAAAGTGGCCGTCACCTTGAAAAATGGTCTGGAAAAAGAATTGTCAAAAAAGATCGTTAAACTCATCAAGGACGAAAAACTGAAGGTGCAAGCATCTATCCAGGGCGAGCAGGTTCGGGTTACCGGCAAGAAGCGCGACGACTTGCAGCAGGTGATCGCAATGCTTAAAGGCAAGGAACTGGATCAGCCCTTGCAGTTCACCAATTTCCGCGATTGATGACTGGAAATCCTTTGTTGAGATATCTGATTCTTTCTATTCTTTGGCTGTCGCCGTTCGCGGCGGCCAGTTCCGTTACTCCGGCACAGCTGCTTTCCGCTTACTGGGTGGACAACAGCCCGGGCCTGGATATTTCCGGGCTGACATTTTGCCATGGCACCCTGCTGGCGGTATCTGATAAGAACTCGTCGGAAATTTACGCATTGGAACTGTCGCCGTCCGGTGCGGCGCTGAAAGCCTATCAGCAGGTCGCCGGGCTGGCGATCCCAGAGGAGGCACCGGGAGGGTTTTTGGCGGCGCTGTCGCAGGCAATCCGACCGGACACGGCAATGGATTTTGAGGGCATCAGCTGCGATAGTGACGGCGTCTACCTTGTCAGCGAGCGCTACAGCCGCATTGCCCAACTCACTGTTGATGGTGCCGCCTGGCTGGCGGGCGACTGGGTTTTTCAGGTGCGGCGGCAGGGATATTTACAGAAAGTCAACGCCGGTACCGAAGGCCTGGTTCGAATCGGCAGTGACTTTTGGGTCGCCATGGAGCGCGAACCGCGGGGATTGCTGCACTTGCCTGCCGGGGGCGAAGCACAAGTATTCCCCATTCCCGCGGTGGCTGGCCTCGACTTCCGCGGCCGCGCCGAGGATATCACCGGTCTCGCCCACTATGACGGCGCTCTCTTTACCCTGGAGCGCAATGCCTTCGCCGTGTGCCGGCGCGCCCTGCGCGATCTACGGGCCGAGTGGTGCATCGACTACAGAGCGATTGAGGAATCCCCCGAATTTGTCTACACGGAGACCCGCTACGGCAAGGGCGAGGGGCTGGCGGTGGATGCCAGTGGCATCTACGTGGTCCTGGACAACAACAACGTCGGCCGCGCTGCGGATACTGCGGACAAGCGGGCATTGCTGTTACACTTGGCCTTTCCCGCCGAAGTCCGGTAGGGCACGCGGCAAAACAACCGCGTGGTTGCAACCCCTAGAGGAAAACATTGGCTGCCCGTCAACTCCTTAATCTACTCGAAGAAGTCCGTTCCTGCCGCCTCTGTGAACAACACCTGCCCCTGGGGGCCAATCCAGTTTTGCGCGCCGCCGAGTCCGCGCAGCTGCTGATTGTCGGCCAGGCTCCCGGTACCAAAGTGCACGCGAGCAGTATTCCCTGGAATGACCCCTCCGGTGACCGCCTGCGGGACTGGCTGCAGATGGATGGTGAAACCTTCTACGATGAATCCCGTATCGCCATTATCCCCATGGGATTTTGCTACCCCGGCCGCGGTAAAGGTGGCGATCTGCCGCCGCGACCCGAATGTGCGGATACCTGGCACAGACGGCTGCTGGAATTGTTGCCGAATCTACAGTTGACGTTGTTGGTGGGGCAGTATGCCCAAAGGTATTATTTGCCGCATTGGTACGGCAGCATCAGCGAAAATGTACGCCATTACCGGGATGCGCTACCGGCAGGCTACTTTCCGCTGCCGCACCCAAGTCCGCGCAATACTCTGTGGCTGAAACAGAGGCCCTGGTTTGAGCAGGAAGTCGTACCGGCACTGCGCCGGCAGATACAAAAAATCTTTCCCTAAAATTGGATGATGGCTTTTAAAGGAATAGCATGCAGGTTCCGGAAAATATAAAAATACATCCCTCATGGTACGCGGTACTGCGCGATGAATTCCAGCAGCCCTATATGACGGAGCTGCGCGAGTTCCTGCGCGCGGAAAAAGCCGCAGGCAAGGTGATCTATCCCCTTGGTCCGCAGATTTTCAATGCTTTTAACTCTACCCCCTTCGAGCAGGTCAAAGTTGTCATCCTCGGCCAGGACCCGTACCACGGCCCCGGTCAGGCCCACGGCCTGTGTTTTTCCGTGATGCCCGGCGTACCGCTGCCGCCATCATTGCAAAATATTTTCAAGGAATTGCAGTCCGACCTGGGCATCTCCCCCTCTGACCACGGCTGCCTGCAGCCTTGGGCAGAACAAGGCGTTCTGCTGCTGAATGCGACTCTCACCGTAGAGCGCAGCAGGGCAGGAGCCCACCAGGGCCGCGGCTGGGAGCGCTTTACCGATGCCGCCATTCACAAGCTGGCGGAACAGCGCCAGGGTTTGGTGTTTATCCTTTGGGGCAGCTACGCACAAAAGAAGGGTGCCTTTATCGATCGCAACAAACATCTGGTTCTGCGCGCTCCGCATCCTTCTCCCTTATCCGCACACCGCGGCTTTTTCGGAACCAAACCATTTTCACAGACCAACCAGTGGCTGCAACAGCACGGTCAGCAGCCGATTAACTGGGCTTTGCCGCCGGTTTCGGCATTGCAGCGGGTGGCTGTGGAAATGTAAATTTCCGTCTACAAAGATAATGGAAGTTATGAGTATTCGTGCGCAGTCTTTGATAAGAGCGTGAGCACTGTTGCTTTGGCAGGAATGCTCTGGGTGTGGGGTGGGCCATTTATCTGTAGTCGTTATCACTAATGGATAAACACTGGTTTTATCGCTGAAACTCGTGAATTTTGGTTTCAAGTAATAAGTGCAATTTTTTATGCATCGAAGGTTGTAATTTAGATTGTGTAACTGCCCATGCCCTCGCGCCCTAACCGGAGAATAGCACAAGCGGAACCATGAGCAATTGGGGTCTCGAACAACATTCAAAGAACATTTCACCAAGCGTGCCAAAGGCGTTAAGACCGGGGCTGGCTTGAACACTTCTACTCAGAAGCTTGTCGAGATGACGGTATAGGCTGCTTTCGGGCCGAGCTAAAGAACCACTCCCTAAGGAACCTCTGATTAAATCACTTTCTGGTGGCAGAGGCTCTTCGCGGGTGGATGTGAAGCTCAGGTGATAGGACGGATATTTCGAAACCGTCGGATACAGGGATGTATCCGTCGAAGCTACAGGGAAGTACTCGTGCGTTTTCGAAATATCCGCCCTATTACCTGAGCGCCCCAGAAGCTATCATAGTGTTCTCGCGAATTAATCAGAGGTTCCCTAACAGGCTTTCCGGATGCCATTGCGGCGGAGTAACTCCAATACCAAGATACAGCTTGCATCTACACGCGGTTTGTAACGCATTGAAAAGAGTTTTCTGGGGGGATTACAAGTCCGTTGGACGGAGAGGTTGTGACGATACAGACAGCAGCGAAAAGCTGGATTATTTCGACGCGTAACTCGGACCTGCACTAAACCGTTTTATGATTGAGTTTGCTGATCAATCCTACTGATTGCCAATAAACTGCCTTTGGGAATCATCTCAGATTTTTCATAGATTCCATTCTCGAGGCGAGTTCACCTCCGATAAGTCCGGAATGATTTACACCATATCCTGAACGTTAGCCTTCTGCTCATAGCGACTCTTTATGTATGTTAATCTGCGGATTCAGTGATTACTGGAGTACTGCCGATGAAGTTTCTGCTTTTTCTAGGCACCGTTCGTGAAAGTGCACCACCGAGGCCTGCGCGTCTTGGCGTGCGGGTGGCCAAGGCTTGCCTTGAGTGTTTGGGCAGCCGTTATAGTGAGCATGAAGTGGAGCTGGTCGATTCCCTGGAATATCCGTTGGAGAAGGTGTTCAAACCGCACTTTGCTTACGCGAAAGGCCAAGCGCCGGTCGCGTTAGAGGCGCTGGCCGAGAAGATTGCGTCTGCCGACGGGTATATCATGGTCAGCCCGGAGTACAACCATTCCATGAGCCCGGCATTGGCCAACCTGCTAAATCACTTCGGGAGCTCCCTGTTTTCCTACAAGCCCAGTGTGATTGTGACCTATTCAGCCGGACAGTGGGGAGGTATGCGTGCCGCGGTTGGTATGCGTACATTTCTCTCGGAGCTGGGTTGCCTACCGGTTTCTGCAATGATCCATGTGCCCAAGGCTCAGGAGGTCTTTGCCGAAGATGGGGCGCCCAAGGCGGGAGAAGATAAGGAATCTTGGTTTGATTATTTCAGCCGCGCTTTCAACCAGATGGTTTGGTGGGGGCAGGCCGCGAGAGCGCATAGGGCAGAGGTGGATCCGCACGAGATGGTCGGAGATTTCAGGAGGGACCCTTCCCAGCGCAATGCGCCTGGCTGATCTATCTCATGGTTGGAATCTGGCTGCATCGGCTGCTCCATGCTGCTTGAAAACAGCCGGTTGCGGTTATGCCGTTAATCGGCGCGGGCGGTGGTTTCCGCCCGAAAATACCTCGACCACCAAAGGCTGGATGGATGCTTGCTCAAGCGAGTGGGTCCGCGTCCGCGTCGTAGGGTAGTTCCTGCAGTTCCAGTGACCTTCCATCCTCAAGCCGCATCTGTTCCCCGGCAGCCACTTTGGCGATAGTGAGTACGGCCAGCAATTCGATACCTTTTTCGCTGCGGCAGGATTCCACCAAATTACCGATACTCTGCTCGCCTTCCCCAAAGACCGGTTGTCCTGGTGTAGGTATTTCTCCGGAGGGGCAGATGGCGCGGTAGAGGCGGCGTTTGGCGGCGCCGCGGAATTGCATTCGCGCCACAACTTCCTGGCCGGTGTAACAGCCTTTCTTGAAACTGACACCCCCGAGTAGGTGCAGGTTGGTCATCTGCGGGATAAACAGTTCACTGGTGGCGGCGTACAGTTGGGGAACACCATTTTCAATTTGCAGTTGTTGCCAGCGGTCGTAGCCAGCGGGATCGGCTTTGTCACTCAGTTGCTGCCAGAGGCCTGGAGCTGACACACTGGGTACGAGCAGTGCCACTTGACGGTCGTTCAGTGCCTGCACCAGGATGCGTTCGCCCTTGAAGTCAAACGTGCGTACTTCACCGGCCGTCAGATCGTTCAGGCCCAATAGCTTTGTGGTAGCCTGGGGGGCGTTTTTACCCTGCAGTCCCAGCCAGCGGAAATGTTCACTAATGTCTGCTAGCTCGGTTTTGAAGAAAACTGCGTACTTGGCCAGGGCATCACGCGCGATGTTGGTCAGATCCCTAGGCATGCGGAAAACAAATTCCTGTTGGGACACCTTGAGGGCGTTAAAGGCGCTGATCATGCGGCCTTTGGGGTTGCAGTGGGCGCCCAGGGTGCTGCGGCCGTCCGGCAGAGTGATCAGGTCGCAGGTGAGCTGCCCCTGGAGGAATTTTTGGCTGTCGGGGCCTTTGATGGAGATGGCGCCAAGCGGGGTCAGGTCAACCAGATGCAGGTCCGCCTCTGTTTCCGGAAAGTGCGCTTTAGGTCCTTCCCAAATGGCGCCTTCGCCTGTGAGAAAGTCCTGCCATTGCTGTTGATCCATATATTCCACGCCTCTGGGTTGATGAGGAGGATAATTTGGGGATCGGTGAGGGCTTTTCAAGCTTCATGCGACTTTTCAACTTTGCGGGGGAGGGGAGTATACTGCGCGCATATTTAACGGGGTGGAATTTAACCTATGGATCGCAATCGCCTGTTTTGGGCCAGTCGCCGCGGCATGTTGGAACTGGACCTGGTACTGCTGCCGTTTCTGGAGAATGTCTACGATACCCTGGACGAGGCTGACCAGCAGCGCTATATCAAATTGCTGGACGAGCAGGATCAGGATTTGTTTGCCTGGTTTTTGCGCCGCGAGGACCCGGCGGATCCGGATTTGTTGCGAATAGTGCAGATTATCCGTGACAACACCGGTCTGCAGGAGTAATGCGCATTCCCTGTCCTCCGAACGCAGTGCCCGGCTGTCCTGTGCCGTGGCACCTTCCCGCCTTCTTTTCAGCCTTCTTCTTCTGACACTTCTGCAAGCGCTGGCACTGCTCTGGTGGTGCCGTTTACCGCTTTATCTCTTCTTGCCCGCGGTGGCCCTGGTGCTGATCTATATGGGCTTTGAATACCGCCGGCTGCGCTCGATGTCCGGCGTGCTGAGCACCCGTGAGCGGCGCTGGTTTTGGCGCGAGGGCGACGGGGTGGAGAGCGAGTTTACGTTGCGCGGCGAGCTGGTGCTGTGGCGCTGGTTGATAGTGATTAATGGCCGGGATCTGCGGGGGCGCCGCCTGCGGCTGGTGTTAGCGCGGGATTCCATGCATGGGGATGACTGGCGGCGGTTGCAGGTGGCGCTGCGGTTTTCGCGCTAGGGAACTGATTAATTCGCTTGGGCGCTGTAGCTGGCTTCGAGGCGCTCAGGCAATGGGATGGGCATTTCGCAAACGCACGAGTGCGTTCCTGTCGCTTCGGCGGATACATCCGTGTATCCGACGATTTCGAAATGTCCATCCCATCACCTAGGCTTCTCATCCAACACCGAAGAGCCTTTACCGTCAGGAGGCGAATTATTAAGGGGGAAGCCGCAAAAGCATTTGCGGGAGCGCGGTTGTTGGTTCTGGGGAGGCAGGAAGAAGGTTGTCCTGCAATACCTCGGGCCGGAAAGGGCGGGCAGCTCCGCCCTCTGTGGTCAGACGAATTGCCGCTGTCCGGCGAAGTTTTCCGGCACCAGAATGGTGTCCATCGCCAGTTCGCGCAGGTCCGGGTAGTCCAGGGAGTAGTGTAGGCCGCGGCTTTCGCGGCGGTCTAGGGCCGAGCGGATGATGAGATCGGACACTAGTGCCAAGTTGCGTAGCTCAATCAGGTCGCTGTTGACCTTATAGTTGGCGTAAAACTCACGAATTTCCTGTTGCAGAAGCTTTACCCGGTGCTGAGCTCGAAGTAGGCGTTTGCGTGTGCGCACAATGCCCACATAGTCCCACATAAAGCGGCGCAGCTCCTCCCAGTTGTGAGAGATCACCACGTCTTCATCTGAATCGGTTACCCGCGAGGCGTCCCAGGCCGGGGCGCGGCGCGGCGGTTGTACCGAGTCCAGCGTCTCTTCCAGGTGCAGTGCGGCGGACCGGCCGTAGACCAGGCATTCCAGCAGGGAGTTGCTGGCCAGGCGGTTGGCGCCGTGCAGGCCGGTGAAAGTGGTTTCGCCAATGGCGTAGAGTTGGTCGAGGTCTGTGCGGCCAAACTGGTCGACGATGACGCCGCCGCAAGTGTAGTGCGCCGCGGGTACCACCGGGATAGGTTCTTTGGTGATATCGATACCGTACTGCAGGCAGTTTTTGTAAACGGTGGGGAAGTGTTCGCGCACGAACTGCGGGTCCTTGTGGGAAATATCCAGGTAAACGCAGTCGGCACCGATACGCTTCATCTCATGGTCTATGGCGCGCGCCACTATGTCCCGCGGCGCCAGTTCGCCGCGTTTATCGAAGCGATGCATAAATCGGTTGCCGTTGGGCAGTTTTAGTTGCGCCCCCTCGCCGCGCAGGGCCTCGGTGACGAGCGAAGCCTTGGCTTTGGGGTGGTAGAGGCAGGTGGGGTGGAATTGGTTGAATTCCATATTGGCGACCCGGCAGCCAGCGCGCCAGGCCATGGCGATGCCGTCGCCGCTGGCACCGTCCGGGTTGCTGGTATAGAGATAGGCCTTGCTGGCGCCCCCTGTGGCGAGAACCACTGCCTTGGCCTGGAACAGTTCCACATCTTCTGTGGCCTTGTTGTATACATAGGCGCCCGCACAGCGGAAACGGCCTTTGACCGGGTCCGGCTGACGGATCAGGTCCAGTGCCACATGGTGTTCGAAGCAGTGGATATTTTTGACTTCCCGCACTCGCTCGATCAGGGTGCTGTGCACGGCGCGGCCGGTAGCGTCGGCGCTGTGGATTATGCGGCGGTGGCTGTGGCCTCCCTCTTTGGTCAGATGATAGCCGCTCTCCTCGCGCGTAAAGTCCACGCCCTGTTCGATCAGCCAGCGGATGGCGGCGGCACTGTTCTCCACGGTGAATCGCACGGCATCCGGGTGGCAGAGACCGGCACCAGCGTCTAGGGTGTCGGCGATGTGGGAGTCCGCCGAGTCCATTTCGTCGAGTACCGCGGCAATGCCTCCCTGGGCAAACCAGGTGGAACCGTCCTGCAGTCGTTGTTTGGACAGCAGGGCCACACTGTGGCGTCTCGCCAGGTGCAGGGCCAGTGTCAGGCCCGCGGCACCACTGCCGATGACCAGTACATCGAAGTCTTTGGGATTGGGTGGGACCTGTGCTTTCATAGATTTCATTTATGTTTAGGGGTCGCGTAGTATAGCGCTTCCTTTGAATTCGTCGATTTGGCTCGGAACTTATGCCCTATTGCCATTGTCATCAACACGATACAAGAAGCGCCTGCGTCGGCATCCCCGCGATTTTCAGTCGCGGAGCTTGCGGTGCGACTGTTGTTTTTGGGCGTAAAGGGAGTAGGGGATGACAGCGCAATCGGCGCCACAGAGTGACCGCCAGCTGGTGGAGCGGGTTCAGAAGGGGGATAAGCGCGCCTTCGACCTGTTGGTGCTGAAATATCAGCACAAGATCGTCGCGGTAATCAGCCGCTTTATCAAAGACCACAGCGAGGTGCAGGACGTAACACAGGAGGCCTTTGTCAAGGCCTACCGGGCGCTGGCCAATTTTCGTGGCGAAAGCGCTTTCTATACGTGGATGTATCGAATCGCCATCAATACCGCCAAAAATCACTTGGTTTCCCGCAGTCGCCGCCCGCCATCCTCGGACGTGGACTTGGACGATGCCGAGTTTTATTCCGGTGCCGATCTGTTGCGGGACAATGAGACGCCGGAGAACCAGTTGTTTCGCGACCAGCTTGAGGCCGCGGTTCACGAAGCTATTCGCGCCCTGCCGGAGGATCTGCGCTCGGCGGTGACATTGCGCGAAATGGAGGGGCTCAGTTACGAGGAGATCGCAGAGGTAATGGGGTGCCCTGTGGGCACGGTGCGCTCGCGTATCTTCCGCGCTCGCGAGGCCATAGACCGCACGGTTCAGGCGGTCATGGCCGGTGAGCCCGAGACGCTGGGAGACCGCGGTTGAATTTTTTCGCTGGTGGCGAAACAAAGCTCCGCATCCCTGGTCAAAAGTAACAACCAAAAGGGTGCCTGTCCGGGCACTAAAAAATATCGCACAGAGCAGAGAGGGTTACCCCCTATGTCCCACGGAAAGCATCAGGAACGTCTGTACGAGTCGCTGTCAGCGCTGATGGATGGTGAGGTCGGCGAGCTGGAGCTGCAGCGGTTGCTTAAGGCAAGTGCGGCTTCCTCCGAGGTGGGGGCGCGCTGGTCACGCTATCAGTTGGCGGCCAGTGTGCTGCGCCGGGAACAGATTGCTCCAGTGGACGGTGACTTGGCGGCGCGCATTTCCGCTGCTATAGAAAGGGAGGAACCGCCCATGCAATCCGGTGGCGGTGGTGGCGGAGCACCTGGCGGATGGCGTGACAGCCGTTGGTGGCGTCCCATGAGCCGGGGTGCGGTGGCGGCGACAGTGGCTTTCGCGGCGATTCTCGGGGTGCAGCAAATTTCTTCGGTGCAGCGGGACTCCGGTACCGAGCTGGTGGCGGAAGTGGAGCGCCCGGCCCAGCAGCCGGTGCAGTCCGCATCACAGCCTTCCGGCTTTTATGTCCCCGCGCCCAGTGCCCGCTCTGTCAGTACCGCGTCTCCGCGCTTGGTGCCCGACTACCAGCCGGGAGGCAGTGGCCAGGCCGTGATTCAACAGGTCCCCACCCCCGAGCTGATGCGCCACCTGAACCGGGTGATGATTCAACACTCGGAGCAGGCCGCCCATGTGGGTAGCCAGGGAATGGTGCCTTTTGCACGCGCCACTTATGGTGAACAGCTTGATATGTAGCCCTGGAGTGCCTGTGAACGATCGCTGGTCTTTTTCTGCAATCGTTATAAAAGCCAACAGCCTGCTGTTGGCTTTGTTTCTGTTGGCTCCGGCCTCCCGAGCCCAGGACGGCGAAGTGCCGGTGGAGCATTGGCTGGGCAAGTTGGCCCGTGCGGTTTCCGAGCTTGAATACCACGGCCTGGTGACTTTCGAGCACGCGGGTATGCTGGAGACCATACAAGTTGTGCACGCTGTGCGCGATGGCGATTCGGTAGAGCGGGTGCGTTATTTGAGCGGTGAGCCGCGCGAGCTGATCAGCCATGGTAGCGCACGGGGTTGCGAAGAGCCCACCAGCCCCGTAGCGCGCACAGCGCTATGGACTCAAGCCGGTCAGCAAAAGGTGCAGCGCAACTATCAGTTTATTCTGCGCGGTGAAGAGCGTATCGCCGATCGCGAGGCCGTGGTGATCGAGGCGCGCCCGCGGGATCATCACCGCCTGGGGCTGGTGGTCAGTCTCGACCGGGAGACGGGCTTGCCGTTGAAATCTATGCTCGTGAGTGCCAAGGGGCGGGTACTGGAGCGTTATCAGTTTGTGCAGCTGGATCTTTCACCGGTGCAGGACGCCGATTTGCAGCCGCACTCCAAAGATGCGCGCCGTATTGATAACCGCAATCCCTGTGCAAATGCGCAAAGCCGCTGGCAATTGCGTTGGTTGCCGGACGGTTTCCAGGCCGTGCTGGTCAAACCTCTGTCCGATGGTGACATGCTGGTGTTTAGCGACGGAATCAGTGTTTTCACTGTGTTCGTGCAGCGCCTGTCTCCAAAGCTGGAGTTCAAAGGGCGGGCTATTCGCGGCGCTACAGTCGCCTATATGGACCGTCTGGTAGTGGATGGTGTCAACTACACAGTTACGGTTGTGGGCGAAATTCCCGACACAACTGCCCGGCGTGTTGCGGGCGCGGTAGCTGTGGGTGGCTGAACGGAGAGTGCCGGTTTGTTGGAAGAACGAGGAAGGGTGGTAGCGATAGAGCCGGACGCCATTTGGGTGGAGACCACCCAGCGCGGAGGCTGTAGCGGTTGCAGCTCGCAGGGCAGCTGCGGTACAGGGCTGCTGAGCGGCTATTTCTCATCGGCTTCACGTATTCGTGTGGCACTGAACAGCTGGGACCCAGACGATATCGCTTTGCACGATACCGTTGTGATTGGTATCGGTGAAAACGCTTTGGCCAGTGGGGCCTTGCTGGTGTACCTGTTGCCGCTGATTTCCCTGGTGCTGGCGGCCCTGGGAGGCCAGGCCCTGGCCGGTGAGTTCGGGGCCATGGCTGGCGCACTCATAGGATTGCTCGGCGGAGCCGCTGTGGTACGGTTGCACAGTCGTCGCCACGCCGCCGATCCTACCTATGCACCAGTACTTCTGCATCTGGAAACGTCCCGCTGACAGGGGCTCATCTTTTCTTTCCTTCAACATTCGGGTGCCTTTGCGGGCGTGCTTTGGTGCACTCAAGGTGTTCCGGTAATGAAATGAGTGCTACAAACGGCGGAGCTGCCGATTTCATCACCTGAACTTCTCATCTGCTCTCGACATAACCTTGTCGTTGTAAGGGCGAATTAATGAAAGACTCTTTAGTTATATCGCAGGCCTGCGGGGCGGCCCACCGTTCGGTTCACCGGCCGAGGTGGGGTTACTGCTCGTAAGTCAGCAACTGAATCAGCGCTTGTAGATAGGTTTCACTGGCCGCATCCGCGGAGACGGGGGGAAGCTCCACTGTGATGCACGGTAAGCTGCGCTCGGCGCACCAGGTGCCGAAGGAGCCGGGAGTCTGGTATCCAATATCATTGACCAGTGGCAGCTGCAGTTGCCCTGCCAGCCATTGGCCGAGGGTGCTGTCATCGGGGGCTTCGACACAGGCAAGGGGCTCGTGGATGGATACTGCCCAGGCGGGCTGTAATTCGGCAATCAACCGGCAGAGGGCTCGGGTTTCTTTCTCTGAACCCGGTTTGCTGCCGGTGCTCAGACGCACGTCGCGCGCTTCCGCCTCGCTGTTCCAGCGGTAGGTGGTGCCGCTGCCGTCCCAGTTGGCGGTGGCGAAGTTGCGGTTCAAGTCTACGCCACGGGCGTTGGCTCTAAGCCCCAGCTGGCAGCCGTCGGGGTTTACGGCGAGTATCACATGGTGGCGCAGTGCTGACGGCGGCAGTGCGCGCAGGGCGCAGGAAAGTGCCACCACTGCCGCAACTTCGTCGCCGTGGGTGCCGGCCATCACAATACCGTGTTTGTCACCACTTTGCGCGGGAAAGTAAAAGAGGGGGGCTCCCAGCTCGGTGGCGCCGTACTGAGTGTGGGGGTGGCAAAAGTGGCCGCGGTCGGAGCGCGGGCGCAGTGCGGACATGGCGGGGCCTTAACGCTGCTTTACACTGGATAGAGAACTTTTATGGCCAGATTGCTACTAATAAGTAGCTTGATTGTCCCTCGCTGCGCCCCAATTTTTGAAGCCAGCCCCGAAGGGGGACACCGAAATCCATAGATTGCATATTACTAGGGATCACTAGGGGTAACAAACGTATGGTTACACGCTGCACGCAGTATTTGCTGGCCCTGTGCCTTCTGGTATCGGTACCCGCCTGTGCCAGGGGGTTGCCCGACCTCACCGGGCTGATCGACGACAATTTTCCGGCGGTGGTGAAGATCAACACTGTTGAGCGAAACCGCACAACCGGTGGTCTGCCGCCTCAGTACCAGGAAATCCCGGACATTTTCCGTCATTTGCTGGAACCGCGCCGCCAGCAACGTCCCGTCGCCAGTATGGGGTCCGGTTTTATCGTCTCTTCGGACGGCTATGTGGTCACCAATAATCACGTGGTGGATGGGGCCGATGAAGTGGTGGTGACCTTAACTGACCGCCGCGAATACGAGGCCAAAATCATCGGCACCGATACTCGCTCCGACCTTGCGTTGTTGAAAATTGACGCCGATAACCTGCAGACAATCCGCTGGGGGGATTCCGAGAAGCTCAAGGTTGGCGAGTGGGTAGTGGCCATCGGCTCCCCATTCGGCCTCGACTACTCCGCCAGCGCGGGGATTGTCAGTGCCATGGGGCGCAGTATTCCCAACGAGAATCGCGAAAACTACGTTCCTTTTATTCAGACTGACGTGGCCATCAACCCGGGCAACTCCGGCGGCCCGCTGTTCAACCTGAAGGGGGAAGTGGTCGGCATTAACTCGCAAATCTACACTCGCAGCGGCGGCTCCATCGGCCTGTCTTTTGCCATTCCCTCCAGTGTCGCCCGCGATGTGGTGGAACAGTTGAAAGAAAAAGGTCGCGTGGACCGCGGTTGGCTGGGGGTGGCCATCCAGGACGTGGATCGCAACCTGGCCAAGGCCATGGGGCTTGGTAAACCCAATGGCGCCTTGGTTGCTCAGGTGGAGGCGGGTGCGCCGGCGGATCAGGCGGGCATCAAGGTCGGGGATATCATCACCCGTTTCGACGGCCGCAAAATTATGGTGTCCGGGGATCTGCCACACGTGGTGGGGCAAACCCGCCCGGGCAGTGAAGTTGCGGTGGACTTGATGCGCGAGGGGCGGCAGAAAACTGTGCGCCTGACAGTGGGTGCGCTGCCGGGTGACGAGGGTGAGCATCAGGCCGGAACCAGCGTGCCCAGCGGTGTCGGTGGCCGACTGGGCCTGATCGTTGACGAGATTCCCGAAACGCTGAAACAGCGCTGGGGTGTGGAGTCCGGGGTTCTGGTGAAACGGGTCGTACCCGGCAAGCCCGGAGCCAAGGCCGGGTTGCGCAGTGGCGATATCATCGCCCAGTTGGGCTTTGAGGAGGTGGAAGATCTCAAGGACTACAACAAAGTGGTCGAGGACCTTCCGGCCGATGAGCTCTTGCCTATCCGCTTCTTCCGCGCCGGACAGCCCACCTTCCGAACTATTCAAATCGACGACTAGCCCTTTTCAGGGACTTCCGGGAGCGCCGCTCCCGGAGTGTCACAAGTTCCAAAAGTGGCGATATCGACTTCGGAAATGAGAACAATGCGGAGTTCCGGACATTCCGTGTCCCCGGTGTGGGGATGCCGATGGTCGCGGCTCGCGACTCCTGATAGACTTGCGCCACACAGCCGGCACATCCGCCGGCTAACGTTCTGATTTTTAAGGATTTCTACTCCGCAGTGGCCACAGATCTCTCCCATATCCGCAATTTTTCCATTATTGCCCATATCGACCACGGGAAATCCACCCTGGCGGACCGCTTTATCCAGGTATGCGGCGGCCTGTCCGATCGCGAAATGGCTGAGCAGGTGCTGGACAGCATGGACCTGGAGCGGGAACGCGGCATCACCATCAAAGCCCAGAGCGTGACCCTCAACTACACGGCGCGCGACGGCAAAACTTACCAGCTGAACTTTATCGACACCCCCGGGCACGTGGACTTTTCCTATGAAGTCTCCCGGTCCCTGGCCGCTTGCGAGGGCGCACTGCTGGTTGTCGACGCGGCTCAGGGCGTGGAAGCCCAGTCGGTCGCCAACTGCTATACCGCCATTGAGCAGGGACTGGAAGTGATTCCGGTACTGAACAAAATGGACCTGCCCCAGGCGGATCCGGATAGAGTGGCCGAGGAGATCGAGGACATCATCGGTATCGATGCCAGCGAGGCCACCCGCTGCAGTGCCAAGTCCGGTCTCGGGGTGGAGGACGTTCTCGAGGACTTGGTGCGCCTGGTACCGCCCCCTGAAGGCGACGCGGACGCGCCGCTGCAGGCACTGATTATCGACTCCTGGTTTGACAGTTATCTGGGCGTGGTATCCCTGGTGCGGGTAGTACAGGGCACTCTGAAAACCAAGGACAAAATTGCGACCAAGTCTATCGGCCGTGCCCACGTGGTGGACGAAGTGGGGATTTTTACCCCGAAGCGCAAGGTCACCAATGTACTGCGCGCCGGCGAGGTGGGCTTTGTAGTGGCCGGTATCAAGGATATCCACGGCGCACCTGTCGGCGATACCCTTACTCACGCCAAGGGCGCAGAGGAGGTTCCGGCACTGCCGGGCTTCCAGAAAGTGAAGCCGCAGGTGTATGCGGGGCTTTTCCCGGTCAGTTCCGATGATTACGAGGCGTTCCGCGATGCCCTGGACAAACTGTCGCTGAACGATGCCTCGCTCTTTTATGAACCGGAGACTTCCGATGCCCTCGGTTTCGGCTTCCGCTGTGGTTTCCTCGGTATGCTGCATATGGAGATTATCCAGGAGCGGCTCGAGCGGGAGTATGACCTGGATCTGATCACCACTGCACCCACCGTGGTTTACGAAGTGGCGTTGAACGATGGTTCCGTGGTGTATGTGGACAACCCTTCGCGCCTGCCGGATCCCGGTAGCATTGACGAAATGCGCGAGCCCATTGCCGAGGCCAATATCCTGGTGCCGCAGGAATATCTGGGTAATGTGATTACTCTGTGTGTGGAAAAGCGCGGCATCCAGAAGGATATGCACTATGTGGGCGGGCAGGTGTCGCTGCGCTATGAGTTGCCGATGAGCGAAGTTGTGATGGACTTCTTCGACCGTCTCAAGTCCGTCAGCCGCGGGTTTGCTTCCCTGGATTACAATTTTGCGCGATTTGAAGCGGCCAAACTGGTGCGCCTGGATATTCTGATCAACGGCGATCGGGTGGACGCACTGGCTCTGATCGTGCACCGCGACAACGCCCAGCAGAAAGGGCGCGCCATGGCGGAAAAAATGAAGGAGCTGATTCCGCGTCAGATGTTTGATGTCGCCATTCAGGCAGCCATCGGCGGTCAGGTGATCGCGCGGACCACAGTCAAGGCGCTGCGCAAGAACGTCACGGCCAAGTGTTACGGCGGTGACGTGACGCGTAAGAAAAAGCTGCTGGAAAAACAGAAAGAAGGCAAGCGCCGCATGAAGCAACTGGGGCGGGTTGAGGTCCCCCAGGAGGCTTTCCTGGCGGTATTGAAAGTGGACCAGTAATCGGCCGCGCTTTGTGCCGAGGGACAACAGAGAATAGCGAATGGATATTAACTTCCCCCTGATTCTGCTCTGGCTGGTGATCATCACCGGCGGCATTTGGCTGATCGACAGCCTATTTTTCGCACGCCGGCGCCGAAAAGAGGCCGGAGGGGAGCAGGCCGAGCCGGTAATGGTGGAATACGCCAAGTCCTTTTTTCCGGTGTTGGCAATTGTGTTCGTATTGCGCTCCTTTGTGATTGAGCCATTCCAGATCCCGTCCGCGTCCATGGTGCCAACACTGCAGGTTGGGGATTTCATCCTCGTGAACAAGTACGCTTACGGCCTGCGCCTGCCGGTGTCGCGCACCAAGGTATTGGATATCGGTGAACCCAAGCGCGGCGATGTGATGGTGTTCTTCCCCCCGCATATGAACGATACCTACTTTATCAAGCGGGTGATCGGGTTGCCGGGTGATAAGATCGAGCTGAAAAACAATATGCTCTACATCAATGGCGAATTGGCACCCCAGGAATTGATCCAGGCGCTGCCGCCAGCCAATCCGCAGGTGGAAGTGCTTTGGGAGGAGGTCGGCGGACACCGCCACCTGATGGCCAAAGAGATAGCGCCGAGCCGTTTCAGCAACTTCAGTGCGACTGTCCCCGAGGGACACTACTTTATGATGGGCGACAACCGCGACAACAGTCTCGACAGCCGCTCCTGGGGCTTTGTGCCGGAGCGGGATGTGGTCGGCAAGGCCTTCGCCATATGGATGCACTGGGACAAATTATTGAGTCTGCCCAGCTTTGACCGGGCGGGTAAGATTGAGTAATCACAAGAGAACCTACTACAGCAATAATAATCGAGGGAACAATCATGAGCGTGCGACTCCGTACTTCTCTTTTCCGTCAGCGCGGCATGAGTTACTGGGGCTGGTTGCTGGTTGTTGCGATGTTCGGTTTTATTTTGACCTGCGTCTCCAAAATGGCACCGGCCTATATCGATGCCCGCTACGTGGAGGAAGGGCTGAAAAAGCTCGCCGAAAACCCCAACTTGCGCGAACTTTCCCGGGCCGATATCAAAAAGGAACTGGATCGTTTCTTTCTGATTAACAATGTGCGCGGCGAGCCCACCAAGTCAGTCAAGGTCATCCGCGGCGCCGACAGTATGTTGGTGAGTATCGACTACGAATTGCGCCAGCCGTTGATCTATAACGTCGATGTAGTAATGAAGTTCGACAAGCAGCTCAATACCGCAAAACCGGAGCTTTGCTGCGAGCCTCTGGTAGACCTGGAGCAATTCCGCAAACGTGACAACTGATCTTCTGCTCGAGCGCCTTTGTCTGCGCCTTGGCCACCAGTTTGGGCGCCGGGACCTGTTGGAACTGGCGCTGACACATCGCTCCCACGGCAGCCGCAACAACGAGCGCCTGGAATTCCTTGGGGATTCCATCCTCGGATTCACCATCGGCGCCGCCCTGTACGACAAATTTCCCGAAGGGCGGGAAGGGCAGCTGAGCCGCCTGCGCGCCCGGCTGGTCAGTGGGGAGACGCTGGCCGAGCTGGCCAGGGAAATGGAACTGGGGGACTGCCTGCGCCTCGGAGAGGGTGAGATGAAAAGCGGTGGTCATCGCCGCGCATCTATTCTCGCCGATGCCGTGGAGGCGTTGATTGGCGCTATCTATCTGGATGCCGGCCTGGAAACTGCGCGCCAGCGGATACTGGCCTGGTACGCGCCGCGGATGGCGCAGCTGTCCCTGGAAATCGACAAGGACCCCAAAAGCCGCCTTCAGGAGTGGTTGCAGGCCCGAGGGCGACCGCTGCCGGAGTACCGGGTGGTGGATATCGTTGGCGCCGAGCACGCTCAGGAGTTTGTCATCGAATGCCAGGTCAGTGGTCTGGTAGACCCGGTGCGCGCGCGCGCGGGAAGCCGTCGGGCGGCGGAAAAGCGCGCGGCGAGTGAAGCCTACCACCGGCTGACTGATGCCCCGGGGACAGATTCCGTGAAGGGCCGTCCGGGGTGAATCGAGCAACCCAAATTCTCCCTGTCGGCACTTGTCGGGCTGCCGGGGTAACATGTGCCGGTGTAATCCGCGCTTTCCCACCAGAGGTATTTTCGTGAACCAACAACCCACCCGCTGCGGTTATATCGCCATCGTCGGCCGCCCCAATGTGGGAAAGTCCACTTTGCTCAACCACCTGCTGGGACAAAAGCTGGCGATCACTTCGCGCAAGCCGCAGACTACCCGTCACAATATGCTCGGTATTAAGACCGAGGGGGCGGATCAGATTGTGTTTGTGGATACGCCGGGGCTCCACAGTGGACAGGACAAGGCGATCAACCGTTATATGAACCGCGCCGCCACGAGTGCCGCTCGGGATGTGGACGCGGTGGTCTTTGTTGTGGAGCGCGCTCGCTGGACCGAGGGGGATCAGCTGGTTGCCGACAAGCTGAGCGGTATTAAGTGTCCGTTGATTATCGCGGTGAACAAGGTCGATCAGCTGGAGGATAAGAGCACGTTGCTGCCGCAACTGCAGGCGCTGGCGGAGCGTCATCCCGGAGCAGAAATCGTGCCCGTATCGGCGCTGCGGGGCGTCAATCTCGATGCGCTGGAAGAAGTGATACTGCGCCACCTGCCGCAGGGCCCGCACCTATTTCCCGAGGATCAGATCACCGATCGCAGCTCCCGTTTCCTTGCCGCTGAAATCGTGCGTGAAAAGATCATGCGCCAACTGGGTGCGGAAGTGCCCTATGAAGTCACCGTGGAAGTGGAAGAGTTTGTACGAGAAGACAAAATTCTGCATATCAGCGCCGCCATTTTGGTGGAGCGCTCTGGGCAGAAGCGCATCATTATCGGCAGCAAGGGTGAACGTATCAAACAGATAGGCACCCAGGCGCGGCAGGACATGGAGCGCCTGTTTGAAAGCAAGATCATGCTGAATTTGTGGGTAAAAGTGAAATCCGGTTGGTCCGATGACGAGCGGGCTTTGCGCAGTCTCGGTTACCGGGATGAATAAGGCGGACTGCGTCGCAGGGTATGAAATCGCAGCCGCTACAACCCGCCTACATTCTCCACTCGCGCCCCTACCGGGACTCCAGTCTGATTTTGGAGCTGCTGACACCGGATTACGGCCGTATTGCTTGCGTTGCGCGGGGCGCGCGGCGGGACAAACAGCGCCGCACACAGTCTCTGCAGCCGTTCGCGCCACTGCTGGTTGGCCTGCTCGGTCGCGGTGACCTCAAGACTTTGGGGAGCGTGGAAAACAGCGGCTGTGCCCTGTGGCTGAAAGGTCGGGCTGTCTACGCAGGTCTATATGCCAACGAGTTGCTCCTGCGCCTGTTGGCCGCGGGAGAGGCACAGTATGAGATATTCGCCAGCTACCAGGTGCTGTTGCAAGACCTGGCGGCTCTGCCCGGAGACAGCAGCGACCAGCTGGAGGCGCCGCTGCGGCGTTTTGAACTGCATGTGTTGCAAAACCTCGGCAGCTGTCCGCAACTAGGCTATTGCGCCCACAGTATGGCGCCTGTCAGCGCGGAGGCCTGTTACCGGTTGGAGAATGAAAGCGGCTTTGTCCCGGTTTACCGCGCGGGGCAGGCAGGTGCTTGTGAATTTTCCGGTGCCGAACTGCTGGCATTGGAGCGGGCGGTGCAGGACGGGAAATTTGCCCCGGAACTGCTGGTGACCGCCAAGCGCCTGACTCGCCTCCTGCTGGCACCGCTGCTGGGAGGCCGGCCGCTTGCCAGTCGAGAGCTTTTTAAACAGGTATATCGCAGCAACCACGATCTGGAATCATGATTGTCAGTATCGGCACCGACATTTGCAGCCTGTCCCGCATCGAATCGGCTTGGCGCCGGTTCGGCGACCGTTTTGTCGAGCGCGTACTGTCTGCGGGTGAGCGGCGGGCTTTTTACGAGCTGGCGGTTGCCAACCGCGCCGCCTATCTTTGCAAGCGCTTTGCCGCCAAGGAAGCGCTGGGCAAGGCACTGGGTACCGGAATTGGTGCCGGCATTTCCTGGCAGCATATGGAGGTTCGGCGCCGCCGCGGCGAGGCGCCGGAGGTGGTGCTCTCCGGCGAGGCGAAAGTGCGTGCCGATGCCATGGGGGTGGAGCGCATCCATCTCAGTTTGTCGGATGAAAAAGATTTCGCGCTGGCCTTTGCCGTTTTCGAAAGCCGGTGATCAGGGGGGATGTGTCCCTGTTGCGGCTTTTTCAGGGGCGGGAGAGGGGACTTCAATGGGAAGTTCTGCCTGCTCCCCGGCGCTGTCATCGAGTCCGAACAGCACGTCCAGATTTTGCTCCGAAGCCCATTCTCGCAGCGCGCGTATTTCCTGCACCACTGCTTCCACGCTGTCTTGATTGATCTCCGCAGTTTTCTGCTTCCACAACGGGCGCAGTTCCTCCTGTAGCCGTTTGGTGGCCTCTTGCAAGCGCGGCACACCGCAATAGCAGCAGCCGCCGTGGATTCGGTGTACCAGCTCGAACAGCCCTCGGTGGTCGCCGGCGGCATTCAGGCGGTTCAACTCCCGCTCATCGGCAACCAGTCCCTTGATCAGCATCTTCAGCATGTCCCGCGCCAGGTGGGCGCTGTTGTTGCTGAGCTGCAAGCTTTTGCCGATATCCACCAAGCGGTGGCTGGGGGGCTTTTGCTTTTGGGGGGCGGCCGGAGTCAGAATCTTCATCCAGCGCTTGATCATGTGAGATAGCTGCGTTTCGCTCACCGGTTTGCTCAGGTAGTCGTCCAGGCCGGCGGACAGCAGTCTCGCCTTTTCCTCTGCGCCCGCGTGCGCGGTCAGGGCGATAATTGGAATACGGGCGCTGTAATCCTGCGACTCTGATTCTCTCTCGCGAATGAGGCGCGTGGCTTCTAAGCCGTCCATGCCGGGCATCTGGATGTCCATGAAGATTAAGTCAAACGGTTCCCCTTGGTCTCGCGCCCGCTGCCACAGCTCGAGCGCTTCCCCGCCGCTGGCGGCAAGCGCCGCCTCCACGCCCTGAGTGCGCAGCAACTCGCTGACCAGCAGGCGGTTGGCCTGGTGGTCGTCCACAGCCAGAATTCTTGGCGCCGTGCGCCAGGGGGGGATGGAATGGATTCCGTTGGCGCGACTCTGATTTGGGCTCTGCTGTGGTGCCACCCGCTTGAGGGCGCGTAGCAGGTTGTCCCGCGTGACCGGTTTGCCCAGGAAAGTGAGCACTCGTGTGCGCAGCTGTTCGTAGCAGCGGCGCAGTTCCACCGGGGACCCCTGCACGATGACCCGGCACTGGTAGGTGTCCACCAACTGTTGGACGGTCTCCACGAACAGCTCGAAATCTCCTCTGTCGCTAGTGTCGCCGGGGTCGGCGATTGCGGTGTCTATGATCACTGCGTCGGGTAGGGCGTCGTGGCGCCACATCTGCTCTATGGCCGGTTGCAGGGTGTCCGTATCCGCCAGTTCGATAGCGGCGACCTCCCAGTATTTCAGCAGCTGGGCCACCTGGGTGCGTGTCATGCGGTTGGGGTCGGCAATCAGTATGCGGCATCCGGGGAAACGCTCGCGCACCAGCAGGGTACGGTTGCGTTCCAGCAGCAGCGGCAGATGTACCCAATAGGTACAGCCGCCGCCGGCGGCTTCGTCTATACCGATACTGCCGCGCATCCGTTCCACCAGACTGCGGGCGATGGCGAGGCCGAGACCACTGGAGCTGATTTGCCGGCCCTGTTCGCGGCCTTTGCCGCCCAGCAGTTGTTGCAGCTCGCGGCGGCGCTCTTCGTCAATGCGGTTGCCGAGGTCAGTGACGCTGATGCGGACCATCAGTTCAGAGTCTTTGTTGTTTTGCACACTCAGCCGCACGGGGATATTGCCGTGCTCGGAGCTGCGCACCGCATTGCCCACCAGGTTGGTCAGTATTTGCTTGATGCGCAGCGGATCGCCCACCAGGGTTTGTGGCAACTGGGTGTCGATCAAAGGCACCAGCTCCAGGTGATGTTCGTACGCGAAGGGCGCGAGAATCTGTAGCGTCTCTTCCAGCAGTTGGCCCAGGTCCAAGGGAATGTGGTCCAGCACCAGATTGCCGGACTCGATGCGTGAGAAGTCCAGGATATCGTTAATGGTGGTGAGCAGGTTTTCCGACGAGCGGAGAATGGTCTGCAGATAATCCTGTTGCAATTCGTCGATAGCGGTTTTCAGCAGCAGGTTGGTAAAACCGATAATACCGTTGAGCGGCGTGCGTATCTCGTGGCTGGTGTTGGCGAGGAAGTCGGATTTAATCTGGCTCGCCTCCAGCGCTTTTTTGTGTGCCAGCTCCAGCTCGATGTTTTGCTCTTCCATACTGTCCAGAGACTGGCGCAGGTCCTCCATCGATTGCAGCAGGCTGGCTTTGTACTCCTCCTGGTGGGCCGACAGCTTCTCCGCCATCTCGTTGATTTGTTGCGCCAGTACATTTAGTTCACGGGTGTCTGTTTCCTCCGCCCGCTTGTCGAACTGGCCGAGCCCTATGGCCTCGATGATTTTTCCCAGGCGGGCCAGGCTGTGGGCGAAGCGCTCGGACAGAAAGATCGACCATACGAATGCCGCTAAAGTGCAAACTATCAGACCCAGCAGGCCGATCAATACCACCTGGTAGGTGCCTACCAGGAAATAGGGGCGGTGCAATTCAATGGCGATCCAGCAGCTGGGTACTTCACCTCTGAGCGGTTGCAGTATCTGCAGACTCTCGTGCGTTTCGAAGATAAAGGCCTCGCGACCGTGTATGTCGCGCGCGGAGATTCGCTCCCTTGGCCGCGGACCTACGCCCGCCAGCAGGCGCAGGCCGGTATCCGGGTCCAGGGGCTTGCCCGCAGCCGCCTCGGAAGAATAAATCTGTACCGAACGTACCATGTCTTTTTCCAGCGTCAGCGCGAGCAGGCTGCGGTGCAGCCACTCCATACGTAGCTTCGCCGGTTGACCTCCGGATAGTTCGATCAACTCTGCCAGTTGCTCGGCGCTGGCGCGGCCGTGGCTCAGCAGTAGTTGGCGGCGGTCGTGCATCTGCTGCAGTGTGAACACCACGCCGAGTATCAGCGCCAGCGCCAATGCTGGCGCCACGGTGAAGCGAAATAGAATCGAGCGCAGGGAGCGCAGAGCGGGCGGCAAATCCTGTATCGGCTGGGGAAGCGTCGGGGCGGCCATGGTGTAAGGTGAGCAGTGGTGTTGTATTTTTGCGCGATTGTACGCCTCCATTCCAAATAATGCATTGGTGTTGCTTTTATGGACGCAATATTGGTCCAGTTGAGGAAAATAATTCCAATATGCTCCGGCATGGCGCCATAATCCGTGTTGCTGGTCCACTGTCTGCAAAGCCTTAGCCGGACCAGAAGACGATGCTGGCGGGCCATCGAACTGACGAATAAGTCTGGCGTCGAGGTTCGCAGCACTTCGCCAGGCGGGTAGAATGCCCAACTTTCTGATTTGGCTTTGGACCGACTATGGATTACCCCACGATTGCCGATTGCGTAGGCAATACGCCGCTGGTGCGGTTGCAACGCCTGCAGGGCGAAACCAGCAACACGATTCTGCTCAAGCTGGAGGGGAACAACCCAGCCGGCTCGGTCAAGGACCGGCCGGCCCTGTCGATGATCACCCGGGCCGAGGCCCGCGGCCAGATCGCGCCCGGTGACACCCTTATCGAGGCCACCAGTGGCAACACCGGCATAGCCCTTGCCATGGCCGCGGCCATTAAAGGCTATCGTATGATCCTGATCATGCCTGAGAGCGCCACCGAAGAGCGCAAGGCAGCGATGACCGCCTACGGTGCCGAGCTGATTCTGGTGAGCGCCGAGGCCGGCATGGAGGGGGCGAGGGACTTGGCATTGCAAATGCAAGCGGAAGGGCGCGGCCTGGTTTTGAACCAGTTTGCCAACGATGACAATCCGCAGGCACACTTTGAAGGCACGGGGCCAGAGATCTGGCGCCAGACCGGTGGACGCATCACGCATTTTGTTTCCTCCATGGGCACCACCGGCACCATTATGGGCTGTGGGCGCTATCTCAAGCGGCAGAACCCGGATATCCAGGTTGTCGGTCTGCAGCCGACCGAAGGTTCCAGTATCCCCGGTATCCGCCGCTGGCCCGAGGCCTACCTGCCGAAGATTTTCGTGCCCGAAGAGGTGGATCGGGTAATCGATATGGCCCAGTCCGAGGCCGAGGAGATGACGCGCCGCCTGGCACGGGAGGAGGGCATTTTTTGTGGTGTTTCCTCCGGCGGCGCCGTCGCCGGGGCCCTGCGCCTGTCGGCGGAGGTTGAAAATGCCATAATCGTTGCCATTGTTTGTGACCGCGGAGACAGATATCTGTCCTCGGGGCTGTTTGACCGGAAACCCAGCTAAGCAATGGTTCAAGTAAGAAAACACCACTCCCTGGGCGGTGACGGAGAGCTGGATCTGGAGGCTTGGCTGCGCCATATCCAGACGCTCGCCGGCCTGGAGGGCGGCGCGCTGGTAACACTGCGCCAGGCCGCGGATATGAGCGCTGAGGCAGAGAAGCGGGCTATCGCCGCGGAGAATATCTGGGCCGAGGGGGCCAGCAGCTACCGCACGGGCCTGGAAATGGCCGAGATACTCGCCGAGCTGCAGATCGATGCCGAGGCCCTGTGCGCGGCGGTACTCTACCGCGCGGTGCGGGAAAAGCGCCTGGAACTGAAGGTGGTCGAAGACACCTTTGGCAAAACGGTGGCCAAGCTGATCCGCGGAGTCCTGCGCATGGCCGCCATTCGCAGCCGCACCGCCGACACCGGCTCTGAAGGGCAGAGTGCTGCGGTGGGCGAGCACTCGGAAAATATCCGCCGCATGCTGGTAGCCCTGGTGGACGACGTGCGCGTGGCGCTGATTAAACTGGCCGAGCGCACCTGTGCCATCCGCGCGGCGAAAAATGCCGAGCCGGCCAAGCGCCGGCGGGTGGCCCGCGAAGTAGCCGATGTCTACGCGCCGCTGGCGCACCGGCTGGGAATCGGGCACATCAAGTGGGAGCTGGAAGATCTCTCTTTCCGCTACCTGGAGCCGGACGACTACAAGCAGATCGCCCGGCTGCTCGATGAAAAACGCCTGGACCGGCAGAAATATATCGACCAAGTTTTGGAGCTGCTGCGCGGAGAGCTGGAACGGTCGGGAATTCAGGGCGAGGTCTTTGGCCGCGCGAAGCATATCTACAGCATTTGGCGCAAAATGCGCCGCAAGAATATCGGTTTCTCCCAGGTCTATGATATTCGCGCCGTGCGCATACTAGTGCCCACAGTGCGCGATTGCTATGCAGTGCTCGGTATAGTGCACAACCTGTGGCGCAACATTCCCAACGAGTTCGACGATTACATCGCCTCTCCCAAGGAAAACGGCTACCGCTCGCTGCACACCGCGGTGATCGGCCCGGAACGCAAGGTGCTGGAGGTGCAAATACGCACTTTCGCCATGCACGAGGAGGCGGAATACGGTGTCTGCGCGCACTGGCGCTACAAGGGTACTGACCGCGATCCGCAGGGCCAGGACGGCTACGAGCAGAAGATTGCCTGGTTGCGGCAGGTACTCGACTGGCACGAGGAAGTGGGCGGCAATCCCCTGCAGGATGATTTGCGCAGCGATGCCGACACCCGCATTTATGTGTTTACCCCGGACGGCCACGTGGTGGACTTGCCGCGTGGGGCTACGCCGTTGGATTTTGCTTACAAGATCCATACGGAAATCGGCCACCGCTGCCGCGGCGCCAAGGTGGACGGGCGCATAGTGCCGCTCAACTGCGAACTGCAGACGGCCAACCAGGTGGAAATCCTTACTGGCAAGCGCGAGGCGCCGAGTCGCGACTGGCTTTCCCCGGGAATGGGGTATATCACCACTTCCCGCGCCCGCGCCAAAATCATCCACTGGTTCAAACAGCAGGCCCGCGACCAGAATATCGCCGATGGTCGCAGTATTCTCGACGGGGAATTCAAGCAATTGGCGCTGATTGATTTCGACTTCGAACAGCTCGCCAGAAAACTGAACATGCAATCGCTGGATGACCTCTACGCCGCTGTCGGGGCAGGGGATATCGGTGTGGGACAGGTGCTCAACGCGGCACAACGTATGGTGCAGGTTGACAAGGTGGAGCCCGTGCCGTCCCTCACTGCGCCGGTCGCGCGAGGTGAGGGCAAAGCGGATGTTTACATCAATGGGGTCGGAAACCTGTTAACCCATATCGCCCGCTGCTGTAATCCGGTGCCGGGCGATGACATTATGGGATACATCACGCTCGGCCGCGGTGTTTCCATTCACCGCAAGGACTGCCCCAACATGCTGCGTATGCAGGCGGAAGAATCCGAGCGGGTATTGCAAGTAGAGTGGGCCAAGAAACCCAAGGAAGTTTATTCGGTGGAGATAATGATCGAGGCCTACGACCGTCACGGCCTGCTGCGCGACATCACCACCATGCTCGACAACCAGCGTATTAATGTGACCGCAATGCAGACCCGCACCAACAAACAGAAGCATACGGTGGACATGGTGCTGACTGCGGAAATCCGTAATTTCGAGGAGTTGTCCCGCGTGCTGCACAGGATCAACCAGCTACCTAATGTGGCTTCGGCGCGGCGGCGGATACTGCACTGACTCCGGTGGCGAAACACGGATAAATTTATGCGGCGGGAAAAATACAGCATCGAAGATCTGCTCCATTTGATGGCTCGGCTGCGCAGCCCGGATGGCGGTTGCCCCTGGGACAGAAAACAGAGCTTTGCCACTATCGTCCCTTCTACCATCGAAGAGGCCTACGAGGTCGCCGAGGCGATAGAGGCGGAAGACTACGACCACCTGCACGAAGAGCTCGGCGACCTGCTGTTTCAGGTGATCTTTTATGCGCAGCTCGGCCGGGAGGCCGGTCACTTTGATTTTTCTGCAATCGTCGACACGCTGGTGCGCAAGCTATTGCGGCGCCACCCGCACGTCTTTCCAAGCGGCGAACTCTATGGAGACAACCGCGGCGGAGTAACAGACGAAGATGGAGTAAAAGCGAATTGGGAGGCCATCAAGGCCGCCGAGCGCGGTGCCAAGGGCGAAAGCGGTACGCTAGACGGCGTGGCCCTGGGGCTGCCGGCATTGACCCGTGCCGCCAAACTTCAAAAGCGTGCGGCCAACGTCGGCTTTGACTGGCATGATATCAGCGGTGTGCTGGACAAGATCGAAGAGGAAATTGCCGAATTGCGTGAAGCGGTGGAAAGCGGGGACTCTGAAAGTGCACGGGAGGAGCTGGGCGACCTGTTGTTTTCCTGTGTCAACGCCGCGCGCCATTTGAAGGTGGACCCGGAAACGGCGCTTCGCCAGTGCAACCGTAAATTCGAGACCCGCTTTAATGCGGTGGAGACAAGTCTGAAAAAACAGGGCCGCCGCGTGGCGGATGCCAGTCTGGAGGAATTGGATCAGCTTTGGCAGCGCGTCAAGCGGGCTGAAAATCAAAAGGCCTGATTCAAAACGGTATTATTTGGGCGCTACCAGCTGGTTTGCACAACTGCCCGTCTGCTCGAATTCAGTCACATTCGCCAGGGTCGTCCGGGCGATATTGGTGACTGCCTCCCGGGTGAAATAAGCCTGGTGGCCGGTGATCAATACATTGTTGAATGTCAGCAGGCGCGCGAAGACATCGTCGTTCAGTACGCTGTTTGAGTGGTCTTCGAAAAACAGATCTTCTTCCTCTTCATACACGTCCAGTCCCAGGTAGCCGATTTTCCCCCGCTTGAGCGCGCGGATAATCGCGGCGGTATCGATAATCGCACCGCGGGAGGTATTGATCAGGCAGACGCCGTCACGCATCTCGGCAATGGTGTCGTCGTTGATCAGATGCTTGGTCGAGGGCACCAGAGGGCAGTGTAGGGAAATGATGTCCGATTGGCGGCACAGTGTTTCCATAGATACATAGTGCATTCCGAGATCCCGGCAAGTGCGGCTTTCCACCGGATCAACCCCCAGAAGCCGACAACCGAAGCCGTGCATAATGTGCGCGAAGACGGTGCCAATTTTGCCTGTACCGACAATTCCCACTGTTTTGTCGTGCAGATCGAACCCCATCAGCCCTTCAAGGGAGAAGTTACCTTCGTGTACCCGCGCGTGGGCGCGCAACAGGCGGCGGACCAGACACAGAATCATTGCCACCGCGTGTTCCGCCACGGCATAGGGGGAATAGCCGGGCACATTGGCCACCACTATGCCCAACTCGTTGGCTGCGCGGATATCCACGTGATTGAAGCCGGCGGAGCGCAGCGCGAGCATTTTCACCCCCTGATTCCGCATCTTTTCGAGCAGCGGTCTCTGAACCGGGTCGTTGACAAAGACACAGATAGCTTCGGCACCGTCGCTTAAAATCAGAGTATCGCTGTCCAAATGGGTGTCGATATAGTGCAGTTCATGGTCGAATTGGCGGTTGAAGCTGTCGAAGTACTGCTTGTCATAACGCCGGGCATTGTAGATGGCGATTTTCATGGATGTCTGACCCCCGATTCAGGTTGCGATGGCTTGTTTCCCATAGCTTAGCTGGTAGTTTTACTACAGGATTTCGCCCCTGGCGGTTGCTTTATCTGCCTTGCCCTTCTTCGGGTCAGCGTGTAAGGTAGCGCTCTTTTGGCGCGGCGGGACTTGATGCGTGTGTCGACTCTGATCCGCCGACATTTCTGGGGAGACTTGACTATGCGAATCATTCTCTTGGGGGCGCCGGGGGCCGGCAAGGGGACTCAGGCTCAGTTTATTACAGAGAAGTTCGGCATTCCGCAGATCTCCACTGGCGACATGTTGCGTGCCGCGGTTAAAGCTGGCACGCCCCTAGGCTTGCAGGCCAAGGACATCATGGCTGCCGGCAAGCTGGTTTCGGACGATCTGATTATCGCCCTGGTCAAGGAGCGGATTGCCGAGCCGGACTGCGCCAACGGATTCCTGTTCGACGGCTTTCCCCGAACCATTCCCCAGGCGCAGGCGTTGCTGGACGCGGATGTCGGCATCGACCACGTGCTGGAAATCGCCGTGGACGATGAGGAAATCGTCAAGCGTCTGTCCGGCCGCCGTGTACACGAGAGTTCCGGGCGCGTATACCACCTTGTCTACAATCCGCCCAAGCAGGAAGGGTTGGATGATGTCACCGGTGAACCGCTGATCCAGCGCAGTGATGATGCCGAGGAAACCGTGCGCAAGCGCTTGGCTGTATACCACGAGCAGACGGAGCCGCTGGTAGGCTTCTATCGCGAGCTGGCGGAGCGCAGCCCTGAAAGTGCACCGAAATACAGCAAGGTGCTCGGGGTGGGTTCCATGGATGAAATCCGCGAAAAAGTCATCGCCGCTCTGGATTGATCCTGAACTGGCGAGATAACGAAAAAGGCTCCCTGATGGGGGCCTTTTTTGCATGGGGCGTTTCCAGCCAATTGGTGGCTATATTTCGCTTTTTGATGACAGGTACTATTTCCCTTTTCGAAATACTTATGGGGGGCAAGTTATGTCCACAGCTGTGATTTTGATGAATCTGGGAACGCCGCTGGAACCCACTGCGCCGGCAGTGCGGAAATTTCTGCGCGATTTTCTTTCGGACTCCCGCGTAGTGGAAATCCCCCGTCCCCTGTGGCTGCCGATTTTGCACGGCTTCATTTTGCCATTGCGCCCGCGGCGCATAGCGCCGGCCTATGCACAAATCTGGGATAGCAGCGTTGACGGCGAGCCTGTAGAAGGTTCTCCATTGCTTTATTACACCCGCCGCCAGGCGGAGCTGTTGCAGGCGCGGTTGGCGGAAGAGCGTCCGGATATCACTGTCAGCCACGCAGTTACTTATGGTGAACCGGGTCTGCAGACGGTAATTGAACGTTTGCGTAGAGAAGGTTTTGTCTCTTTTATTGTTTTTCCTCTCTACCCGCAGTATTCCGCAACCACGACTGGGCCCATTTACGATCAAGTGGCGCACATCTTTCGCCGCAACCGGGATATTCCCGATATTAGAGTCATTCGCGATTATTACCGCCACCCCCTCTATATCCGTGCCCTGGCCAACTCGGTGCGGGAGCATTGGGAAAAACGCGGCGCGGCGGAAAAGTTGCTGCTGTCATTCCACGGTATCCCCAAAGCCAATATTCGAAAGGGGGACCCCTATTACCAGCAGTGCCAAGAAACCGCGGAGCACCTGGCCGCAGAGTTGGGCTTGGAAGATGACCGCTGGCAGTTCAGTTTCCAGTCCCGCTTTGGCAAGGCGGAATGGCTGCAACCGTATACCGACAGGACACTGATGGAATGGGGGAAGAGTGGTGTTACCAGCGTCGACGTCATCTGCCCGGCATTTTCCGCCGACTGTTTGGAAACCCTGGAGGAAATTTCGGTGGAGAATCGCGCTAATTTTCTCCAGGCAGGCGGAAAGGCGTATCACTATATCCCCGCGTTAAACTTGCGCGGTGACCATATCGAGGCACTTGCGGCAATTGTTCAGGAGCAGCTGCCGAACAGTTGCAGCTCCGCGTGAAAGGCGCAGTGATTATTTCTCACCTCTTGCGGCGGTGCCTCTCCAAAGTGTGACAGCGGGTAAAAAGTGCAAATTTTTAATAAAAACTTCTCTTTTTTTGCATTTTTTCTTGCAAAGCGCTTTTTTTTTATTAACTTAGATACAGTTGCATCTCATCAGAGGTCCCTTAAGGGGTGCAGCGCACTCCGGAAACATCCAGAATTGTCTCCGGAACTGCTTTAATAAGCAGCGCAATGGCGATATCGCCAATACACTTTTGGATGTACTTCTTCTTATCTCAGAGAGGAGAGAGGGATGGCACGAGTAGCAAAAAGGAAGGTGCGGGCGAAACGCACAGTGAGCGTCAAAGCTGCGTCGGATATATCACCGCTAGTCGCGAAAGCACAGAAAGCAGTGGAAGCGGCCACCGCGGCACTGGATACGCAGTTGGACCGTGTTGCCAAAGCGCGGGCCAGGGTTCAGAAGAGCAATACCGCCACGGCCAAAAACGCCCTGAGTAACGCCAGTGCCAGAGCCAAAGAGTTGCGCGCCAAGGTCGCGTCGGCAAGGTTAGATCTGGCCAAGGCGAAAGCGATGGATACGGTGCGTCAGGTAGAGGAAACGGCCAAGCAGAAAATTGCAGAAATGGCCGAGAACCTCTCCACCAAGGCGGAACAGGACCTGGCGGCCGCGTTGCAAGCTTTTGAGACCCGCTGGATGAAGGCCAGGACTAAAGCCAACATCAAAAAGATAAAGGCCGCAGAGAAAAAAGTTGAAGCCAAGGTAAAAGCTGCTGCCAAAAAAGCTGCTGCCAAAGTCAAGGCGCTGGAGAAGAAGGCCGCAGCCAAAGCCAAGGCTGAAGCGAAAAAAACGGCGAAGAAAAGGCCGGGGCGTCCAAAGAAAGCGGCAGTCAAGAAGGCTGGTCCGGGTCGCCCGAAAAAGGCCGCGGTAAAGAAAACGGCTGCCCGGCGGGGCCGCCCACCGAAGAAAGTGGCGCGCAGAGGTCGTCCGCCCAAGCAACAATAGCCAATCGATCCTTTGAACCCCCGGCCTGGCCGGGGGTTTTCTTTTATGGCGCGCCGTACATGACTCGCCGCCGTGACCGTGACACAATGCGCTCCTTTGCGGCAATCGATAGAGTTTATTGTGAAAATCCTTGCCCTGGACACAACCTCCGGCGCTTGTTCCGTTGCCTTGCACTGCGACGGACACACCAGCGAACAGTTTGTACGGGCTGAGCGGGACCATACCCGCCGGATACTGCCCATGATCGATCAAGTACTCGGGGAAGCTGGGGTATCGCTCAGTCAGCTGGATGCCCTCGCGGTGGGCCGTGGCCCCGGCTCTTTCACCGGCTTGCGCATTGCCATCAGTTGTACCCAGGGGCTGGCTTTTGCAGCTGATAAGCCGGTGCTGCCGGTTTCCAGTCTGGCCGCTTTGGCGGCCGGTGTGCGCAGAGAGCAGCCACACTGGGACGCTGCGCCCATTGTCGCTGCGCTGGATGCGCGCATGCAGCAAGTCTACTGGGGTGTCTATACCGCCGATGCGCCCAATGCAAGCCTCTGGCCAGAGGCGGTACAGGATCCCCAGCAGATGGCACAGCGCTTGGCGCAATCCAGCCTGCCAACGCCAGTGTACGGGGCGGGCGCGGGCTGGCATTACCCGGAACTGGCGCAGGTGCCGGTAGCGGAAGTGCTGGTGGAGGCAGAAATCCATGCGCGGGATATTGCCGAACTGGCGCTGCCGCTGTGGCAAAGCGGTGCCGCCGTGGCGGCGGAGGATCTCGAGCCGCTGTACCTGCGCGATGAAGTCGCCTGGCAAAAACGGCAAAAAATCCGCTCGAAGTAACACTGGCGCGCCTATGGAACTCTTTCAGATAGTGGCTTTGGCTCTGATACAAGGGCTGACCGAATTCCTGCCCATCTCCAGCTCGGCTCACCTGATTCTACCCACGGAGGTACTGGGCTGGCCCGACCAGGGGCTGGCTTTCGATGTGGCGGTACACTTCGGCTCTCTGATTGCGGTGGTGGTGTATTTCCGTCGCGATGTCTGGGCACTGCTGCGCGATGGGCTCGGAGGGCTGGTGAACA
Organism: Microbulbifer thermotolerans; assembly: GCF_001617625.1. Lineage (NCBI taxonomy): Bacteria > Pseudomonadati > Pseudomonadota > Gammaproteobacteria > Cellvibrionales > Microbulbiferaceae > Microbulbifer > Microbulbifer thermotolerans. The sequence continues at coordinate 1,534,022 of NZ_CP014864.1, forward strand.
ACCGCTATACGGACGAGGGACGACTGGCCTGGTTGATTGTGCTGGCTACGATCCCCGCCGGTCTGGCCGGGCTTGCCTTCAAGGATTTTATTGAATCACATCTCCGCCACGCGAGCGTGATTGCCGCTACTACCATCGGATTTGGAATCTTACTGTGGTGGGCTGATGTGCGCGGTGCGCGTACTCAGGCGCTGGCGCAGCTGAATTGGAAAAGAGCCTTGTGGATCGGCATGGCCCAGGCCTTGGCTTTGATTCCCGGCACTTCCCGATCGGGCATTACCATAACCGCTGGCCTGATGCTGGGTATGAAGCGCGAAGCGGCCGCGCGTTTCTCTTTTCTGATGTCGATTCCGGTGATCGCCCTCAGTGCCCTGTTATTGACGTTCGACCTGCTGTCTCTGGAGCAGGTACCCTGGTCTGAATTGGTGCTGGGTACCGTGCTCTCATGTATTAGCGCTTATCTCTGTATCCATTTTTTCCTGCAGTTTATTAACCGTATCGGTATGGCCCCCTTCGCGATCTACCGTCTGTTGTTGGGCGCTGCGTTGATCTGGATGATTGTCGGATAAATTCCGCTACGCGAAATACGGCTCTTTTCTTGCTGGTGAGGCGAGAGCCCCGGTTACACCACCTTATCGAAAACAGGAGTGGGAACATGGCAACAGTCGCATTCTTGGGTCTGGGCGTTATGGGCTACCCGATGGCCGGCCACTTGTCCAAGGCGGGCCACCGAGTGCGGGTATACAACCGCACCTCTAGCCGCGCACAACAGTGGCTGGTGGACTATTCCGGCGAGGCTTTCGCGACCCCTGCGGATGCCGCGCGAGACGCCGAAATTGTCTTCGCCTGCGTCGGCAATGACGATGACCTGCGCCAAGTGGTGGCGGGTGAGCAGGGGGCCTTCGCCGGAATGACCGGCGGAAGCCTGTTTGTCGATCACACCACCGCATCTGCCGATGTGGCCCGCGAACTGTCCGCAGTTGGAAAAGAAAAAGGTATCGGCTTTTTGGATGCGCCGGTATCCGGCGGCCAGGCCGGTGCCGAGAACGGTGTGCTGACGGTGATGGTGGGCGGTGAAGCGGCCGAATTCGAGCGCGTCAGACCCGTGATTGACTGTTACGCGCGCGCCGTGGAGCTGCTGGGGCCGGTAGGCAGCGGCCAGTTGTGCAAAATGGTCAATCAGATCTGCATCGCCGGCGTAGTGCAGGGGCTGGCGGAGGGACTGCATTTTGCCAAGGCCGCCGGGCTGGATGCGGAGCAGGTTATCAAGGTTATCTCCAAGGGCGCGGCACAGAGCTGGCAGATGGAAAATCGCTACCAAACCATGCTCGCCGGCGACTATGAGCACGGCTTTGCGGTGGATTGGATGCGCAAGGATCTGGCCATAGTACTGAGTGAGGCGCAGCGTAACGGCGCCCTGCTGCCGGTTACCGCATTGGTGGATCAGTTCTACAGTGAAGTGCAGGCGCTGGGTGGCGGCCGCTGGGATACTTCCAGCCTGTTCGCGCGGCTGATGAACCTGCGCGCATTTGACTGAAGGGGCCTGTACCCCTTCTGTCGCAGGGGAGCAGTGCAAGAGCACCGCAAAAAGCAATGAAAGTCCTGTTGTTATCCGCATACGACGCCGACAGCCATAAGCGCTGGCGCCGAGGTTTAGTGTCCGCGATACCGGAATGGCAGTGGACGGTACTCACACTGCCGCCGCGCTATTTCAGCTGGCGCATCCGTGGTAACAGTCTGAGCTGGGGCAGGGGGGATGCGCAGGAAACACTGCGCGGCCCCTGGGATTTGATCCTTGCCACCTCTATGACCGATTTGGCGGCTCTGCGCGGCCTGGTGCCGGAGATTGCCCGCGTTCCCACTGCGGTTTATTTCCACGAAAATCAATTCGCCTATCCGCAAAGCCCGGAAGCTTTTCAGTCCGTGGAACCCCAATTGTTGAATATCTACACAGCATTGGCGGGCGACTTGCTGCTGTTCAACTCCGAATACAACCGCCGCACCTTGATCCAGGGGGCGGCGGCGCTGCTCAAGCGCTTTCCGGACTGTGTGCCCGCGGATCTCTGTACAGAGATAGAGGGCAAGTCACGGGTGCTGCCGGTGCCACTGGAAACGGACATATTTGTGGAACCGGAAAAACGCCCGGACAGGCCGACATTCATATGGAATCACCGCTGGGAGTACGACAAGGGGCCGGATATTTTATTGGCGGCGCTGCGCCTTTTTACCAAGCACAAGCGGCCTTTTACACTGCACTTGGTGGGCCAGCAGTTCCGCCGCGAGCCACCGGAGTTCGCGCAGATTCGCGATCTGTTGCGGGAGAATGACGCGCTGGGAGCCTGGGGTTACCAAGCGCAGACGGCGGATTACCGGCGCCTGCTGCGCAGGAGCCACGCGGTGCTCTCCACCGCGCGCCACGATTTTCAGGGGCTGGCGGTCTTGGAAGCGGTGGCTGCCGGTTGTCAGCCCCTGGTGCCGGACAGCCTGGCTTACCCAGAGTGGTTTGGACGTGGCGGTTATCCGTTTTCCGAGAAGGTGGATGTCTGTGCGGCCAACTTGTGCGAGGCTATGCGCCAGTGTGCCGATCGCGTCGCAGGTGGTGAGAAGTTTGATATTCCAGATGTGACCGCGCTTAGTTGGGCGAGCCTGACAAGTACTTACCGTGAACTGCTCGCTGGTCTGGGGTGCGGAGCCGTCCCATACAATCGGGGCCGTTAAAAGGTTATTATTCGCCTTTCATTTCCCCAATATGCAGCACGGATCACGAAGGATTTATGACTAAGCAGCGCGTACTGACCGGCATTACGACTACCGGAACTCCTCACTTGGGTAACTATGTGGGCGCTATCCGCCCCGCTATTGCCGCCAGTCAGCAAGAGGAAAACCAGTCCTTCTACTTTTTGGCCGACTATCACGCACTGATCAAATGCCAGGAGCCTGAGAAGGTACACCAGTCCACCATGGAGATAGCCGCCACCTGGCTGGCTCTCGGACTGAATACTGACAATGTGGTTTTCTATCGCCAGTCCGATATCCATGAAATTCCCGAACTGACCTGGCTGCTCACCTGCATGACCGCCAAGGGGCTGATGAACCGCGCCCACGCCTACAAGGCAGCGGTGGACGCCAACCGCGCCGAGGGTGAGGACCCTGACTTCGGTATAACCATGGGGCTTTACAGCTACCCGGTTCTGATGGCCGCGGATATCCTGATGTTCAATGCTAACAAGGTACCGGTGGGGCGGGACCAGGTGCAGCATATCGAAATGGCCCGCGATATCGCCCAGCGTTTTAATCATCACTACGGTGATTACTTTGTTCTGCCAGAGGCGGTAGTGGACGATCATGTGGCTGTATTGCAGGGCCTGGATGGCCGCAAGATGAGTAAGAGCTACGGCAACACCATTCCTCTGTTCCTGCCGGAGAAGCAGCTGAAGAAGCATATCAACAAGATCAAAACCAACCTGCTGGAGCCGGGTGAGCCGAAAGACCCGGACACATCCACCGTATTCCAGATCTGGCAGGCGTTTGCCAGCGAGGAACAGACTGCGGAAATGCGCAAGGCGTTTGAGGAGGGCATTGCCTGGGGCGAGGCCAAGCGCCAGCTCTTCGAGCTGATCAACGGCCAGATTGCCGAGGCGCGCGAGCGTTACTATGAGCTGCTGGCAAACCCGGCGCAGATTGAAGTGGAACTAGAGAAGGGCGCTGAGAAAGCCCGCGCTTATGCTGCGCCTTTTATCGAGCAGCTGCGCCACGCGGTAGGTATTCGAAAAATAGGCTGACAATTTCCGGCTCCCCAGTGGCCCACGGTTGCGGTTGGACTTACAAAGACTGATCGCGGCTTTGGGCCCTTTCTATAATTAAGACTAATAACAACAGGGATCTGACATGGACAAAACACCGACAAATCCCAATCCCTCTGACAACGCCGCCGCCAAAAGTGGCTGGGTTGACCGAGCGCTCAATTTTATAGAAGTGGTGGGCAACCGACTGCCGGACCCCGCAGTGCTGTTCCTCGCATTGATGGTCATTATCTGGGTGTTGTCCTGGCTTCTATCGGGGGTCAGCTTCGGCACTGTGCATCCAGCCACTGGCGAGGCAATACAGGTGACCAACCTCCTTTCCGGAGATGAACTTGCCCGCTTCCTTTCCAGTATGGTGACAACCTTCACCGGCTTCGCCCCTCTCGGCGTGGTGTTGGTGGCCATGCTCGGGGTGGGGGTGGCTGAGCACAGCGGTTTTATCAATGCGGTACTGAAAAAGCTGCTTGCCGTTACACCGCAGATGCTGCTGACTCCCATGCTGATCCTGGTGGCAATTGTCAGCCACACTGCCGTAGACGCCGGATATGTATTGGTAATTCCGTTGGGTGGGGTTATTTTCTATGCTGCTGGACGCCACCCGCTGGCCGGTATTGCCGCCGCCTTTGCCGGTGTGTCCGGCGGCTTTTCCGCCAACTTTGTCCCTTCCGCTATAGACCCATTACTGCAAGGCTTTACCCAGACGGCGGCACAAATTGTTGATCCGCAGATACAGGTAAACCCGCTCAACAACTGGTTTTTTACATCGGCCTCTTGCCTGTTGGTCACCTTGCTAGGCTGGTGGCTGACAGACAAGGTCGTGGAACCGCGCCTGAAAAAGGTCGCCATTGACGGTGACGAAGAAGACATGCCAGTGATGCACGGCCTCGGTGGACGCGAAAAGAAAGCGCTCTATCTGGCGTTGGTGGTGATGGCGGCTGGTATCGTCACCCTGGTGGCCTGGATGCTGCCGGAAACGTCCGCCATGCGCGATGCTCAGGGGCAGTTGGCCTCGTTCAGTGCGCCGGCGATGAAGTCCATTGTGCCGTTGATCTTCCTGCTGTTTGTTATTCCCGGCGTGGTATTCGGCTATATGGCCGGCACGTTTAAAACAAGTAAGGACGTGATTGACGCCATGTCCAAGACCATGAGTTCCATGGCTTATTACATCGTAATGGTCTTCTTCTGCGCGCTATTTATCTCAGAGTTCGCCCGCTCCGGGTTGGGAACCTTGCTTTCGGTGGAAGGTGGCAACCTGCTCGCGGCCATGAACCTGCCGGGGCCGGTCACCATAATGGGCATTATTCTGCTGGTGGCCTTCGTCAACCTGTTTGTCGGCTCCGCATCTGCCAAATGGGCCTTGTTGGCGCCCATTTTTGTGCCAATGCTGATGCAAATTGGTTTCTCTCCAGATCTGACCCAAGCCGCCTACCGCGTGGGGGACTCCTCTACCAATATCATCACCCCGCTGATGCCTTATTTCCCACTGGTGGTGGTTTACTGTCAACGCTATGTGAAGAGCACGGGTATCGGCACATTGGTATCCATGATGCTGCCTTATTCACTGGTGTTTCTGCTTTGCTGGTCTGTGTTTTTAGTGATCTACTGGTCCCTGGGTATTCCACTGGGGCTGCAAGCCAGTTATTCCTATCCTTAACAATCTGTAAAGAACAGAGGCCTTCCGGCCTCTGTTCTTATTGATTGAGTGATATATAAAATGCAATCAGCCTACCTGTACCTGGCCATAGCAATTATCGCTGAAGTGGCGGCCACCACAGCGCTAAAAGCCTCCGAGCAATTTACCAAGCCGATTCCCACCCTGATTGTTGCAATCGGTTATGGCACGGCTTTTTATTTGTTGACACTGGTACTCCGCACCCTCCCAGTGGGAGTGACCTATGCAATCTGGTCTGGTTTGGGGATTGTGTTGGTCGGTATTGCGGGTGCAGTGGTTTACAAGCAAGTCCCGGACCTACCCGCGATAATCGGTATGGGGTTGATTATTGCCGGTGTTATAGTGCTCAATCTTTATTCAAAAAATGTTGGGCATTGAGTCGGCCTTTACTCAGAGTTGCTCCAGAAAATACGTCTAAGGAACCTCTGATTAATTCGCTTCCTGACCGTAAAAATTCTTTGGGGCTAGATGAGAAGCTCAGGTGATAGGATGGCCATTTCGAAACCGTCGGATACAGGGATGTATCCGTCGGAGCTACAGGGAAGTACTCGTGCGTTTTCGAAATGGCCATCCTATTGCCTGAGCGCCACGGAACTAACCAAAGCGTTCACGCGAATTAATCAGAGGTTCCCTAAGATCGCTTTGATGCGACTGTAGCGGCACCCTAAATTAAATAATTTACATAGGTTCTGTAGTCGGCATCGGTATCCTCAGGCAATAGGATAAGTGCTTCGACGTCTTAATCCCACAATCTGAGATTCTCGCCTGTAGTTAAAGAATGTTTTTTCGTAGAGAGAATTAATCAGAACTCCATTGGCTAATTTTTTGGGAAAATATTTATCATAAAATTTAGGTGATTTTTTCTTGCAAATATAAATTTTTTGGTTGTGGGGATTTTTTTGAGCCTAATTTTAACAAGGCTATTATATAAGTTGTTCCGACTGTATGGGGTTGCTATGTGTTTTTTTCGTGGTTGATTTTGTAATTTTTATTGTGTTAAAAAAGGTACTGATGGATCAGTCATTCACACTTATAAGGATATCCCGTGAAAAAATCTGGAATAGAGAAGCTGCTGTCCCTTGTTGTTATCGGCTTGTCCGCTCAGGGAGTTGCACTATCGACAAAAGCTGACTGCATACTCGAGTTTACATCGCCTGAAGATGGTGCCGTAGTTTATTCGCCCAACATTACGGTATATGGCCGTGGCGGTGCGGATGTAGAGCATGGAGATCAAGGATCAGTTACTGCCACCCTCAACGGATCAGTGTTTTTTTCTTATTCAGGGTCTTTCACAGCGGCAGTAAGCTTTCTTCAAAGTCGTGGTGTTGCTGTTACTTTACAGCCAGGGGAAAACTTTCTATCGGTCACAGGGAGTGCGGGAAGCTGCAGTGCTGCTGACAGCATGACAATTACTTATGAAGAGCCGGAACCAGATGACCCCAGCGACCCGTCTGAACCACCTGAATGTCAGCCTCCAACAATTTGGAATGAATCTAGTGGGCTATGTGAAAAGGTATGCCCGGCAGATAAACCCTGGGACGATACCGCGCGGGACTGCGTTGCACCACCAGAGCGTCAAGGTTGTGATAACTTGGCCGGCAATCCAATTAACTTTCTCTCGGGTCATAAATTGCAACGGGAGACGATTTTTGAAGCCAATGGTGATTTTCCCCTGACTTTCTCATGGCTTTACAATAGTTTTGGCAATCATCAGAAAACAGGTGCCGGTTACAGTGTTGGGGCTGGAGTGTCTGGTGAGACAGCAGTACATACTGAACAGCCGTTAGCAGATGACGAGCAACCGATTTCCCTGCCGCTCGATAAAGATCCCACTCAAGAATATACCGGCAGCTCCAGTGAGCACTGGCGCCACAATCACAGCTACTTCCTGGCGTATTACACACTCCCTGATGGTGATACGGAGCGACTGATTGCTTATCGCCCTGATGGAAGTGATCTGCATTTTGCAGATGAAGGTGGCATTTTTGTTGCCTTGGCCAATCGCGATTGGCGAGTAAGTAAGGAGTTCGATGAAAATCAAGAGCACATGGGTTGGACGCTGGAAGTCGCTGGTCGTATCGAGAAGTACGATACCGCTGGACGTATTCTACGAGTAGAGAATGAACAAGGGCAGGGCATTACCTACACCTATGATGGGGAAGGTGTGCATCAAGAGTCCATAGCCGATGATAACGGTAATAGTATCACTTTGGACTACACCGATGGAAATCTGACTCAGATCGCCCGCAACGACGGGACCGTTTATGGCTTCGCCTACAACGCCAACGGCTTGCTGCAATCCATTACTTTCCCGGGCAGTGACAATCCGCAGCGGGTATTTCTCTACGAAGACAGCCGCTTCCCCAATGCGTTGACCGGTGTTACCGATGAGTCTGGCAATGTATTTAGCACATTCGTCTACGATGAGCAGGGGCGGGCAATTCGCACCGAACACAATGGTGGAGCTGACTCGGTCGAAGTGGATTATGTAGATGCCAATACAAGGCGTTTAACAAATGCCTTGGGCAAACAGACCACTTATCACTACACAGAGGTGAACGGCGTTAAGCTAATCACTGAAATTGAAGGGGAGGCATCGGCCAATTGCGCAGCGGCAAATAAAGCTTACACCTACGATGATAACGGATTTATCGCAAGTGAAACTGACTGGGAAGGGAATCTCACCACCTACACGCGTGACAACCTCGGCCGGGAACTCTCTCGCACCGAGGCTGCCGGTACACCCGAGGCGCGTACAATCCTCACCGAATGGCATTCTGAGTTCAATCTTCCGGTAAAAATCACCACACCGGAGAGTATTACTGAATACAGCTACGATAGCTCAGGTCGCCTTATGGGGCGGAAAGTGACACCCGTGGTGAGTCCATAAGTGGTGATGAATACTTTGGTTTGTATCGTTTATGGATAATTGAAAAAACTCAAGGAATGGATATGCGCTTCACAAAATCATTTATTGCTGGGGCAATAAGTCTGTTGGTAATTCACGGAACCAATGCGGCTATTACGGAACAGAACTGGTCCTACACCTATACCACTGCGGGAAAGCTCGAAACTGCCGATGGGCCACGTACCGATGTTTCCGATATTACAACCTATGAATATGATGAAAATAACCGTTTAATTAAAACGACCAATGCATTGGGGCAAGAGGATTCCATCCTGGAATATGACGCCGCCGGACGTCCGACAAAAGTGCAGGACGCCAACGGTTTGCAGACTCATTACACCTACACAGCACGCGGCTGGATGGAAACTGCCACGGTGAAAGCTGAAGAGGGTGACCTGGTAACCACCTACACGTACGATGCTGTAGGACAGCTCACCAATATCGAATACCCGGACGGTTCCAGCGTTACTTTCGAGTACGATGCTGCACACCGCCTAACGGCGATAGAAAACACCCTCGGTGAACGTGTGGAGTATCTCCTGGATGCCGCTGGTAATATAAAAGAAGAAAAAGTCTTCTCCGCTGACGGTACAACATTGGTACGTTCCGTCAGTCGCAGCTACGATGAGCTGAGTCGCCTGATCGACGTAAATGGGAATAATGGGCAGAATACGTCTATCGCTTACAATAAGAACGGTGAGCGTATTTCCACTACGGACGGTAATCAGAATACAACGGTTGAAGAGCGCGATGCTCTAGGTCGGGTTAAAACCATTACCGATGCCGTCACCAACCAGATTCACTACACCTACGACAGTGCCGATCGTATCAAATCCGTTACAGACCAACGCGGTAATACCACCAGCTATGAGTACGACTTCGCCGGCAACCTGACCAAACTCACCAGCCCGGATACTGGTGTTACCACCTACGAATACGACCAGGCCGGCAATCTCAAAAAGCGCACAGATGCCAGAGGCATCGTGACCAGCTACAGCTATGATGCACTGAATCGCCTAACAGCAATCAGCTACCCTGGGAATCCCAACGAAAATGCGCTGTTCACCTACGACAGCACTGAAAATGGAAACAAGGGTGTCGGCCGTCTCACTGGCTACAGCAACGACTCGGGTTCAACGACAATCACCTACGATGACCTGGGCCGAATTACCAAGCAGGAAGATGCCATTGCCAGTTGGAGCTTCAGTACCGAATATAGCTACGACACAATGGGGCGCGTTGTCGGCATTACCTACCCATCTGGCCGCAGCGTCACCTATAGTCGCGATGCATTAGGTCGCATCAGTGCCATCACCACTAAAGATAATGCACAAGCCACCACCCAGACCATCGTCAGCAATATCCAATATCACCCCTACGGCGGTATTGCATCCATGGATTACGGCAACGGCATCACCCAGAGCTACACCTATGACCTGGACGGAAGGTTGGAAACGGTAACCGCCACTGGAATCGGTGATATCCGTTCTGAATACTACACCTATGATCTCGCCAACAATATCACCGGAATTGCCGATAACCTGGATGCCGGCAAAGACAGAGCTTATATCTACGACCCCCTAAACCGGCTGACGGATGAAGGTTATGTCGAAGGTGAAAAGAGCTACCAATACGACGCGGTCGGCAATCGCCTGCAGAAAACCTGGATCAAGACGGATCAAAGCCAGGCGGACACCAGCTACAACTACGAAACGACCTCCAATCGCTTGATCGAAAAAAACGCCAAATCCTGGATCACCGATGCCGCAGGTAACATCATCAGTGCTGATGATGGACAGAAAGAATACACCTACAATCACGCCAACCGCTTAAAAACCTATGGCGAAGAGGGCGAACTCAAAGCGACTTACTTCTACAACGCTCTGGGTCAGCGTGTGCGTACGGCCAAGAGCGAGGACAACCTGCTGCACTACGACTTGGGTGGACAGTATCTTGCTGAGACCAATATCGCTGCCAACGGCACAGATATCCAGAGCCAGATTGACTACATCTACCTGGACAACATGCCGGTGGCACAGATTGTAACGACCTTTAGCGAAGGGGAGGTTCAAAGTAGAACCTTGACTTATCTGCACACGGACCACTTGAACACGCCGCGTATTGGAACTGATGGTAATGAAGTTGTTGTCTGGCGCTGGGACAGTGATGCGTTTGGGCAGACAGCGCCGGATACTGATCCGGATAGCGATGGAGAGCAGATTGTTGTAAATTTGCGGTTTCCGGGGCAGATACAGGGCGGTGAGGCACAGCATTACTACAACTACTTCAGGGATTATGACTCGAGTCTTGGAAGGTATATCCAGTCAGACTTGTTGGATGTATTGGGTCGCAGTAATGATCCCCAGTTAAGACTTGCCCAACAGATAGGCGTTTTAACCATTCCGAATAATGGTGGTTTGAATCACCTTTACAACTATGCTGAAAGCAGCCCGATTGATCGTACAGACCCATCAGGGCTTTTAGCGCCTTTAGTCATTCCGGGTATATGTGCTGCGGGTGGGTGTGAAGCGATTGCTGCCGCAGCAGCAGCGGCATATTGCGCATTAAATTCTGCTTGTTCGGAAGCTGCACAAGGTGTTGGTGAAGCCATATCCGATGCAATTGATGATGCTACTGATGGTGCCGGTGAAGATGACTGTGGTTGTTGGAGAATCCTTGAACGCCGCAATAGTTGGTGGGATGGGGATCAGATATACTACGAATACCTTGAATGCCTACGCGAATGTAGGGAAGAACAAAATCAGTGTGAAAATTAGATGGCACAATGAAATTTGATGAAAAGCCATACCTGCGTGAAATCCAGTTCAAACGTGATGAAGTAGATGCCCATAACGATTATCCGTTTTGCATTCCAGCAGTTAGGGAACTGGATTTCCTTGAGTTTCACCCTGATGTAACGTTCTTTGTTGGTGAAAATGGAACAGGGAAGTCTACATTAATTGAAGCCATTGCTATTGCAATGGGCTTCAATCCTGAAGGTGGAACTAAACAATCTACTTTTGCAACAAAGCGTACACATTCGCCACTTCATCGTTATCTAAAGACGATAAAAAGTTTCAAGCATCCTGAAGATGGGTACTTTTTACGCGCTGAAAGTTTTTACAACCTTGCCACGCTAATGGATGAAACTGGGTACTTGAAAATGTATGGCGGGAAATCGCTTCACCAGCAATCACATGGTGAATCATTTATGGCAACCCTTGTAAACAAGCTGCAAGGTAATGGTCTGTACATCATGGATGAACCAGAAGCAGCTTTATCGCCATCGCGTCAAATGGCTGCACTGTCTGCTATTCATCAGTTAGTTGAAGAAAAGTCACAGTTTATTATTGCGACCCATTCCCCAATATTATTGGCGTACCCACGCGCCAAAATTTACCAATTCACAGAAACTGGCATTGACGTGGTTAAGTATGAAGATACCGAACACTACGCTGTTACTAAAGACTTTCTTGATCGTCACGAACAGATGGTCAAGTATCTAATGGAAGACTAAGCCAAACTGTTAGGGTAGTCTTCCATATTTTTTGATGGTGTCCTTGAAGCTTTCATCAATATCAGGGTGTTCTTCAAAAATTTTCAACAAAATTTCAGTGCCAACCAACCCTGTAATTTTTGAAATTGTTTTGGCATATTCTTCATATTCATCTTGATCAAGATGATCTTTCAGAAACGGTATCAACTTTGATAGTTCCGACGAATTTTTGAAGGCTATACGCGCTACAAATTCAGCTAATTCTTTATTCATATCTGACCACTTATTGATTAATTTTCACACTGATTTTGTTCTTCCCTACATTCGCGTAGGCATTCAAGGTATTCGTAGTATATCTGATCCCCATCCCACCAACTATTGCGGCGTTCAAGGATTCTCCAACAACCACAGTCATCTTCACCGGCACCATCAGTAGCATGTAAGCGGTAAATCTACCACCCCATTGCCATCACTCATCTGATATGCAGGCAAGATTCCACGGCAGCAGCCGCTCTATCTCCTCCACACTCTGCGCCTTGGGCAGTTCTGTAAACACCTGCCTGAGATAGCGGTACGGTTCGTGTCCGTGGAGTTTGGCGGTTTCAATCAAGCTGTAGAGTGCCGCTGAGGCTTTCGCTCCAGCCTGGCTGTTGGCAAAGAGCCAGTTTTTTCTGCCAACGGCAAAGGGGCGGATGGACCGTTCTATGCCGTTGTTGTCGATTTCCAGACGGCCGTCTTCGATATAGATGGTCAGCCTTTTCCACTGTCCCGCCAGGTAGTGCAGGGCTTTGCCCAGTGTGCTCTTCGGGGGGACCTGTGGGAGGTTTTTATCCAGCCAGGTTTTGAGCTTTTCCAGTTGTGGTTTTGCCCTTTCCTGTCGTATCCGGGTTTTCTCTTCCGCAGGCAGGTGGCGGATTTGTTTTTCGGTTTTGTACAGTTTGCCGATCAGGTGGATGGCTGTGTCCGCACGGCTGCGCTTGCCTTTGCCGGTGGCTTTTTGGGCGTCGATAAATTTGCGTCGTACATGGGCCCAGCAGCCAAGGCCGACAATGGTGGCATCCACGATGCTGCCTTCTCTCAGCAGCATGCCAAGGTTCTTAAGGTGATTATTGATCTCCTCAAACAACCGGCGACCAAGCTGGTGCTGTTCAAGCAAGTGGCGGAAGTTGAGAATGGTGGTTTCATCCGGAATTCGGTCTGTCAGCGTCAATCCCGCAAAATGGCGCATAGACTCAATCTCGTAGAGTGAGTCTTCCATTGCGGGATCACTGAGGTTGTAGAACAGTTGCATGCAATGGATTCGCAGCATGACCCGTAGTGGGTATCCGGCCTTGGGGTAGAAGGGCTCGATCTTCGCTTCCAGGAGCTGCCATGGAACAAGGGATTCCATCCGCTCAAGAAACATCTCCCGACGGGTCTTGCGGCGCTTGTTGCGATATTCGGCTTTAGCAAAGCTGACTTGGTGCATGGCTTTTGCTACTGTCGTTGACTCGATGCTATTTTAACCCATCCGTCCGGGACTTATTCAGAGGTTCCTTAGATCTGATGTCCTTTATGGAATTGTGCCAAACAGCTTTATTGGGGTGTAACAGCACGTCGAGGAAGCCCGTGACGGTATTTTTTAAGGAAAGACAAAACTTTAGGAAGTGATCGTCGGGGATAGGTAGTGCTCGCAGTCGCGGATTCCGTGGGCCCAGCGCTTTCCGAGTTGCTCGCAGACAGAGCGCACTGAATGGGCGGCACCAGCCAGAGACTTAAAGCAGCTCTCGAAGTTTCGGTTCAGGTAGCGCCAGTGTCGCGGGTAGGGTCTTGACTTATCTGCACACGGACCACTTGAACACGCCACGTATTGGAACTGATGGTAATGAAGTTGTTGTCTGGCGCTGGGATAGTGATGCGTTTGGGCAGACAGCGCCGGATACTGATCCGGATAGCGATGGAGAGCAGACTGTTGTAAATTTGCGGTTTCCGGGGCAGATACAGGGTGGTGAGGCACAGCATTACTACAACTACTTCAGGGATTATGATTTCAGTCTTGGACGATACCTCACCAGTGATCCTATCGGGCTGGCGGGCGGACCAAATACTTATACCTATGTCGGGGGGAATCCTGTTAACGCCATTGATCCTTTAGGGTTGGATATCATGGTGATTGGCGGCGGAAGGCGTACTGGTAGCTACAACTTCTTCGGCCATGTGGGGTTGGCAATCACCGGGCACGGAACGTTTAGTTATGGTAATGACACCCCTTTACGAAGCTCTGTCACGGATTACCTTCAAAGTCAAAGTCAGTTCCGCAATCAAACGGTTGTGATCATCCCGACCACGCCAGATCAAGACGCAGCGGCAGCAGCCTACCTTTCCCAGAATTATCCGGACCCAAATGGCGTTGGCTACTTGGACAACTGTGCAGTTAGAACAAATGAGGGGTTGATGGCAGCAGGATTCCCATCGCAAGAATATCCTTTCCCCGGAGGGTTGACGCGCAACGCAGCTTCCCTGCCAGGCGCAGAGACATTCTTTGTTCCGAAGGGAGGGCCGATTCCCCAGCCGGTGCTCGATGTACTGCCTAACTTTAATCCTTAACCTCCAGCACAATAGATAGTGGATGAAGGAGCGGTCGTGAAAGTTATCATCTGGTTTTGCATCACAATCCCAGTTCTGTATGTTGCTGCCTGTTCGTACGTTTCTACCAGTAAATCTAATGCGTACGAGTCCGTTAACATAGGCGACTCAGAAGAGGAAGTTGTCCGTATTTTGGGAAATCCGTCCGTTAGGGAAACGTCGGATGCGCCATTCATTCGCTATTCTTCTAAGCCGTGTCAAGGCGAATGCAGACAACGCTTATGGTTCGAGAATCGTCTTAGTTTGAATATAGAGGCTTGGTCGATTGAGCTGGATAGCAGTAATCGAGTGATTCACAAGGCTCACTGGCACTCGCCATAGGGCGCGAGGGAAACCCGCCAAAGCCCCGACAGAGCCATCTGCCGGGGCTTTTTGTTTAGCCGGCCTGCCGCCGGGAAGTGTCCCAGCGCCGGGACTGATACTTGATAATCATCCCATCCAGTAACTCCTTGACGATTTCTTTCTCTTCCGGCGGCAGCTGGCTGATAGCTTCAAACTGCAGCCGCAGCTGTTCGTCCGGCCCGCGCTCCTCTTCGTCGAACACCAGCGAATCAATAGATGACGCTCATGGGGGTAAAAAAGGTAAAAATGGACACCCATAAATTAAAAAATTGATGGGAAGGCTATTGCATACTTACTCCGATGTTGTCAGGGTCTGCTATTTGGGTTATTTAGATATGACGTCCTGTATGGAATTGTGTCAAATAGCTTTATTGGGATGTAGCAGCACGTCGAGGAAGCCCGCGACGGTATTTTTCAAGGAAAGGCAAAATTTTAGGAAGTGATCGGAGGGGATAAATAGCGCTCAAAGTCGCGGATTCCGTGAGGCCAGTGTTTTCCGAGCTGTTCGCAAGCATTGCGCACCGAGTGCGCGGCATCAATCATAGACTTGAAGCAGATTTCGAAGTTGCAGTTCAGGTAGCGCCAGTGTCGAGGATTTATCTGGAGCCGTTTAAAATCACGCCAACCGCTTAAAAACCTATAGCGAAGAGGGCGAACTCAAAGCCACTTACTTCTACAACGCGCTGGGTCAGAGCGCTATGACTTGGGTGGGCAGTATCTTGCTGAGACCAATATCGCTGCCAACGGCACAGATATCCAGAGCCAGACTGACTACATCTACCTGGACAACATGCCGGTAGCACAGATTGTAACGACCTTTAGCGAAGGGGAGGTTCAAGGTAGAACCTTGACTTATCTGCACACGGACCACCTGAACACGCCGCGTATTGGAACTGATGGTAATGAAGTTGTTGTCTGGCGCTGGGACAGTGATGCGTTTGGGCAGACAGCGCCGGATACTGATCCGGATAGCGATGGAGTGCAGACTGTTGTAAATTTGCGGTTTCCGGGGCAGATACAGGATGGTGAGGCGACGTTTTACTACAATTACTTCAGGGATTATGATCCGAGTCTCGGAAGGTATCTCACCAGTGATCCTATTGGGCTTGCCAGCGGCATAAATACCTATGCCTATGTCGGAGGAAATCCAATTGGTTTTGCTGATCCGTTGGGTTTATACACGGCAGTGGTAATCAATGGCACAACCCCTGGCAATCCATTTGGACATACGGCAATTGCAACCTCAGGTTCTGGTGTGTACAGCTTCGGAAATAGCACCAAATTAGGAAGTAGCCTAACGGATTATTTGGAGCGAGAGGCCCTGAAAAGAAATACAAATGTTATCGTGATCGATACTTCACAACAGCAGGAGAATGCAATAAACGATTATTTGAGTGGGAAGCGCGATGATCTGCCTCCTTGGCTCTTCGGAATAATTCCTGACCCGACTGACACCTGTTCAACCCGAACAAGTGAGACATTGAACTCGGCAGGTTTGATCGATCCATTTATTACTATTGGCCCTTCTTTCCCAACAGATGTTGCAGCGCAAGCAGCGTTCTGGAGTCGACAAACAGGAGGGGCAACTTATGTTATTCCTAAGGGCGGCACAGTTCCTCCAGAACTGAAGATCTTTAATCCTAAATAACGGTTAATCTAAAAAACGGGATTCTCTTGGATAAAATAAAGAAAAGTGGATATATACCAAAAGCAGTTTTTTTAATTTTAGCTGTCTTTGTTGGAGTGATATTGATTTTGAACTTTAAAAATCCGAGTAAGGCCATGCGGGAGTTGCCGATTGGTAGTACATATGATCAGTTAATATCCGTTGCTGGTCATCCAGATTATGTCACAGATGGAACTGTAGACGTGAAACCAGAATTTAAAAAATCAGCAGGTCAGTTGATACCTGGTTGTGTAAAAGAGGTTTGGTATGAATACTATCTTAGTTTTGTGCCGAGTAAGTATTCTTTTTGCTTTGACAAAAATGACGTCCTAATACACAAATATCACTGGTCTTCCTGGTAAAAGACCTAAATCACTACGACTTGGGTGGACAGTATCTTGCTGAGACCAATATCGCTGCCAACGGCACAGATATCCAGAGCCAGACTGACTACATCTACCTGGATAACATGCCGGTAGCACAGATTGTAACGACCTTTAGCGAAGGGGAGGTTCAAGGTAGAACCTTGACTTATCTGCACACAGACCACTTGAACACGCCGCGTATCGGAACTGATGGTAATGAAGTTGTTGTCTGGCGCTGGGATAGTGATGCGTTTGGGCAGACAGCACCGGATACTGATCCGGATAGCGATGGAGTGCAGACTGTTGTAAATTTGCGGTTTCCGGGGCAGATACAGGGCGGTGAGGCGGCTTATTACTACAACTGCTTCCGGGATTACGATCCCAGTCTTGGACGATACCTCCAAAGTGATCCGATTGGGTTAGCTGGGGGGATAAACACCTACGCTTATGTAAGTGGAAACCCCGTTAACCTTTACGACTTCTTTGGTTTGTGTGCTTGTCAGCGCCCAACGTCTAATAACTTTTGGAACGCTTATCCAAATTACAACGCATTTAACGCAACTTCAGTTTGGAATTTGATTGGAGGTTCGTTAAATCAGAGTTACGGACCTTATTCAAATTCATGTGCTGCAAGGGTTAGCCATGGATTAAATAATAGCGGTGCGCCGATTCAAAATAGTCCTCAGCACCAGACTAATAGAAATTGGGGCGGAAATAACAATGGTCAGCGTTATATTATCTCAGCACAACAACTTAACAGCTACCTACAGGCAAATTGGGGAGCGCCAAACCAAGTCTTGACTTCGTGCAATCAACTTCAGGCGCTTCAAAATAGTTTGAGTGGTGGTCAAGTTGCATTGGTGGTTTCTAATGGACATGCAGCGGTTGTGACGAGCACTTATACTGACCCTTATGTTGCGGGATTCTTGGGTAATGTTTGGTTGCTACCCACTACCCCAACTCAAGGCTGTAATTGCCCATAGGAAAATGTTATGAATAAAATTGCATTAATAATTGTAGTTACCCTAATTGCGTGTGGCTGTAATGCTTCACCAAAAGAATTGAAGCTGGAAGTGTTTGACAGTGATCCCAGTGATATTAGGTTTAAAGCCACTTTTCCAGAGGGCGTAGAACTCGATGGTATTCATCTTCGTTACGAGAACCTTGGGAAAAGATGGTTGTTGCAACTCAAGTCTTCAACCGGTATGAGACTAACTTCAGCGGAGTCGAATAAAAGTGGGAATACTATTACAGTCAGTGCATTTATCGAGTTGGTGAGTTCAATACTTACTGAAGTAGCAAATCGTAAGGAAGTATCCTTAAATGAAATACAGCTTGATTTACGACTGGTTTCTGAGGTCTGGAATGACAGTGTATATGCGGTAAAAGAGTCAGCGAAAACTAATAGCGGCGTGGTGATGCATAAAGATAAGTCGACCGGTTTCGCGTTACTTGGTGCTATTCAAAAGTCTGATCTTTTGGTTAAAACGTGCACTACTCTTGCAAAATATTCATATGCATGTGATTCTACTCCTATTGGTATTGATCCCATTGCTTTTCAGTGCCCGTTTTTAAATCAGGACTGGGACGAAATTGTAGGTTCGGTTGATGCGGGAATCCATGAGGCAATGTCTTTCTCGATTGTGGTAGCAACAAACTGAAGTTGCGTTAAATGCGTTGTAATTTGGATAAGCGTTCCAAAAGTTATTAGACGTTGGGCGCTGACAAGCACACAAACCAAAGAAGTCGTAAAGGTTAACGGGGTTTCCACTTACATAAGCGTAGGTGTTTATCCCCCCAGCTAACCCAATCGGATCACTTTGGAGGTATCGTCCAAGACTGGGATCAGTATGTTCACCCCGCTACGATCCCCACCGTTGTTTCACCATCCCTATAGTTTATTTTCACCGGCATAAGCCTACATCCAAACTGCAATCATGGTCTACGCACCGTCAGACCTGACCTGTACACCCTGATAGATCGTGAAACCAAGGTCAGATCAGGGTGAGACCACCGTTTTTGTGTAGAGGCTTAGCCGGGTTTCTTCTGGCGTTTGGGATTCTTATAAAAATCAAACAGCTTGGCGGGATGCAGGCTCAGGGCATCCGCGAATCGGCAGATATTGACCAAGCTGACGTTGCACTCCCCCCGTTCGACACCGCTGACATAGGTGCGGTCAAAGTCGGCAGCTTCCGCAAACTGTTCTTGTGTTAAGTCCGCTGCTTCCCGTAATTGCCGCAGATACTGTCCAAATTCCGGGCAGGGAAAGGGTTTTTTCTCTTTTGCCATATTCACCCTCAAATGGGAAACATGGTCTTTTGGTGTGACTCATAAACCAACGGACGATAAGTCACATATGGCGAGAAATTGGCTATACTTGTGCGTGACGACTATGAGTCACATTTCGTGGATCACCACGATGAAATCACGTATCACAACAAAAAAACTATGAAGAAAATGATCCAAGCCACGCTGTTGGCTGTATTTGTACCGGTAATGCTGTTGACCGGATGTGACAGCTCCAATGGCGCAGCCGATGCCACGGCGGAAGCCATTGTAGTTTCCGGGTTGGCTAAGGGTGGGGAAAGTCGGCAGATGTTGGAGCTATTCAAGCAGCAACCGGAATTCAAAAACATGGTTGCCTGTTTATCCTTGTTCCTCAGTAATCAAGGTTGGTCAGGCACTGACCATGATGCCTATATGACAGCCACGGATGGCACCGGTGACTTTGGCAAAATCGACAGCAACCAATGCAGCGAACAGGAAGCCATGGGAAAGTTTGGTGCCATCATGATGGCATCCGGCGATTGCATGTAAGGAGTCTCCCTTCCCAGCCCCGTGGCATTAATTCGCGGGGCTGATTTCCCTTTCAAATAATCAAACTAAATTCACGATCTTTCGGATGGCATGGCTGTCACTTTGAATATATCGCTGGGTGGTTGCCAGATTGGTGTGTCCTGCCAACAGTTGTACATCCCGCAGTGATCCACCCACACGGGTGATGTTCTTTGCCGCGTTGGTGATAAACGTGCGCCGCCCGGAATGGCTGGAACAGCCGTCATAGCCCATATCCGAATACAACCGCTTAAACCAATTGGCAATCACTGATGCGTTTGGGCAGACAGCGCCGGATACTGATCCGGATAGCGATGGAGAGCAGACTGTTGTAAATTTGCGGTTTCCGGGGCAGATACAGGGCGGTGAGGCGGCTTATTACTACAACTACTTCCGGGATTACGATCCCAGTCTTGGACGATATATTCAGTCTGATCCGATTGGGCTTCAAGGTGGCATCAATACTTACGGATATGCATACCAAAATCCAGTAATGTATACCGACCCGAATGGGTTAAATCCTGCCGCAGGTTGCCTTGCTGGAGCATGGGGTGGACCAGTTGGTTGCGGTGTCGGTGCTGGAATTGGAACTGCAATTGCTGGTGGTATAGCGTTGGCTGCAATCCTCAGCACTCCCGGTGACACGCCAACGGACAAAGCGGATAAAGCAAGGGAAAGAAAGGAATATAGTCGAATATGTAAAACTCCAATCCCTCCAACTGGAGACCCATGTACAGACGCTAAAAACAACTTGAACAGGCTAAAGCAATGTCTTCAGTTACGTGAGAACTTCAGCCGCAAATGGTACAACGATGGTGATGCTGGTCATATGACTGAGATTCAGAATACACGTAATGCAATTCGGAATCTTGAAAATTGGATTCAAGATAACTGTGGTGATCAGTGTGAATAATCAAAGAGATAAAAGACTGGAAAGTATATTGCGCGACTATGCCGGATTACCAGAGCACAGTGAAATGCCTATACCAACGGTCAATACAAAAAGTTTGTTTGGCGATTATCCAATCAACATTGCGGCAACACGTGGACTAATTGAAGAGGTTTCGATTTTGCTTGACAGTGGTGCAGATATTAATGCTAAAGGTGAGCATGGATACTCGCCACTCCATGATGCAGTGGAGCAAGGGCATATCGATGTGGTGAAATTGTTAGTTGATCGTGGTGCAAGTATCGACATCAAAAACACTGATGGAGATACCCCAACTGAACTTGCAAAATTGTTGAATGAAACTGAAATCTATCGTTTTCTTAGCAGTCTTGCAGCATCGTTGTGATTTCCAAGCTCAGCAACCTTAAGCGGTGTTTGGTCAAATTCATTCTTCGCGGTTTATGAAAAAAAGATATCCTGATTTAATGGAGAATCCGGGCAATCTTCCACAGTACATGGGGCCAGGAGAGAAGCTTAGAGACACTGTGCGTGGACATGAAAAGCTTCTGAATAGGCAGCTTTGAAGGTTTGAGGAGCTGCAGAAAAAGTTTGAGGATGAGTGCAGCTGCTTTTTGGCGTGATTATGGCTATGAAAATAGAAAAATACATTAATGAAATAAGCGGTGCGCCTGAAAAGAAAGCTGAATCTGTATATCAGAAAGTAGCTGATTCGTTTGAGGATGATCTTCTTGATTACGATGAGTTTCCGGATGGTTACTTTGAGTTTGTAATAAATCTTTTATCTGAGGAAAGTTTTTATTTAAAACCGGGTCTGTGGAATTTTCTAATGGTTCTCGGAACAGAAAAGCAAAAGATGAAGCGATTTCATTATGAGAGCCTTGGGAGGATATTCATTGATCACTACCGATTCTATCTTAATGAAGACCTGTGTCTTGCCGTCTGCGATTTTGTTGCGAGAAACTATGAAGAAGTTTTTGCTAGATTCATTCTTGATAAGTTGAAAGCTATAGAAGCGGAAAAGGACAGTAATTTGCGGGGGTTTGCAGTAGATGGAATCCGTATATTGGAGAGGGAGTTGGAAAGGAATAAATCGGGCTAGACTAGGCGTAGGGGTCGCGTTTTGATATTATAATTTTTGCATCTTACAACTACTTCAAAGATTGTGACCCGAGTCTTGGACGGTATCTTCAATCTGATCCTATTGGGCTTCACGGTGGGTTGAACACTTACGCATATGTAGGTGGCAACCCGTTGATGTACAATGATCCCTACGGGCTTTGGGTAAGCGTAGCAGTTGGTGTTGGCATCCGAGTCATAGGTGATCGCGCTGCCGGTGCTGCAATTTCTCGTGCGCTAAAACAGTCTGTTGGTCCCGTTGCTGTAACGGCTTTAGCATGTATATTAACGGGTTATTGTTCGGAAGAAATTGATGACTCTGCTGATTCTGTTGCCGTGGGTGGGCATTGTCCTCCAGAAGGTGATTCCAATCAGAGAGGTAATCCATTTAACGGTGAACCGGGAGAATGGGTTGATCATCCCCACGGAAAGCAAGATCGGCTCTATGGTAATGACGTTACTCCTGCAGTGGATATAGACTACGGGTATGATCACGGGCAGGGGTCTCCACATTCACACAACTGGAATGATGGTGTTCGTGGTCCTGGTGTTCCTGTTACAGTGATTAAATAGTAGTTTTTTAGAGACAGGGCGAATGAATCTATCTTATTTGCATGATTGGGAGATAAGAGGCATTGATGTCGATCATGATAAAAAAAGCCTCAAAATTTATTTACTGGAACCAGTGGATAATAAAAATGCTGTTCTTGTATGCAACGAAGTAAAGCGTTTTTTCGCATCAGGAATGATGCTACAAAATGTCATTCTTGATGTGCTTGTATTTGAGGAAAATGATTCTTCTGATTATCTAGAATACTGTAAAAAAATGCTAAATCTCAAAACGGTTTCTTTCGATTCACGCTCTTGCATAATGTACATAGAGCCATCGGTTGGAATTGAGGTGGCTTGTTACTGTAAAAGTATTAATCTCAATGTTTTGTGAATAAAGAATGAACTTGGACAAACACCGCTTAAGGTTGCTGAACTTGGAAATCACAAAGATGCTGCAAGACTGTTAAGAAAACGATAAATTTCAGTTTTACGCGGTTTCGGATAATAAGTGCAATTGGAAAGGGTTAGTAAAAATGGACACCCATAAATTAAAAAAATGATGGGAAGACCATTGCAAACTTACTCTGATGTTTCTAGGGTCTGCTATTTGGATTATTAGATCTGACGTCCTGTATGGAATTGTGCCAAACAGCTTTATTGGGGTGTAACAGCACGTCGAGGAAGCGCGTGACGGTATTTTTCAAGGAAAGGAAAAACTTTAGGAAGTGATCGGCGCGGATAGGTGGCGCTCACAATCGTGGATTCCGAGGCCTCTGAATTTTCCGATTTGCTCGCTGGCAGAGCATACTGAATGGGCGGCTCCAGCCAGAGACTTGCGGCTTTCGAAGTTGCGATTCAGGTAGTGCCGGTGTCACGGGTAGAACCTTGACTTATCTGCACACGGACCACCTTAACTCACCGCGTATTGGAACTGATGGTAATGAAGTTGTTGTCTGGCGCTGGGACAGTGATGCGTTTGGGCAGACAGCGGCGGATACTGATCCGGATAGCGATGGAGTGCAGACTGTTGTAAATTTGCGGTTTCCGGGGCAGATGCAGGGTGGTGAGGCGACGTTTTACTACAACTATTTTAGGGATTACGATCCGGGGACGGGCAGGTACTTGGAATCCGACCCGACCCGACCCGACCCGATTGGATTGGATGGGGGGATAAATATCTACGGTTACGTTGGGCAGAATCCGGTTAAGTACATCGATCCAACAGGGCTAGATAGGTGGGATATTGATTATGCAAATTATCGAAACGGAAATTATTCCGCCGGCTATGACTTTGATGGTGCAGGCGCTGAAGACCCTTGCGGTTGTTTTGAGACTGCATTTCTAGGTATACGTAATGCTGCAACGGTTACCGGATTGGGGGTAGCTGGAGCTGCAACTGGTCCATTTGCCAGCAAACCAAGAACAGGTGCGGCGGGTGGTGGTCCATCCGGTAGTAGAACCAGCTATTTAAGCAAGGCTGTTCACCGTGTAAATAAACGCTCTGGAAAAACTAAAGCTACGCGAATTGTGAGAGCCGCTGGGAGGAAAATTTTTACCCGAGCGATCCCTGGTGTCGGTACGGCATTGCTTGTTTATGACCTGCATGCCTACGATAAGTGTATAAAAGAATGTAAAGAAAATGAGTGTGCGGTTCAATGATTGACATGGAAGCAAGGAAAAAAACTGCTGAATTACTTCAACAGTTTTTGGCTGGAAAAATCACAAATTTTGAATTTGAAGAAAATATACCAGACTCTCGGGACCTGGCCATTGGTGCCATAGCTAACTCTGCTTGGTGTTTTTATGATGATTTTAAAGAGCACAAGATAGTTGGCAAGAAGGCTTTATCTGAAGAAATGAAGTCCAATGTAGAAAGATGGATTTTGTTTTTAAGTACAGATGTTGAATATGAGTGGCCACCCTTTACATATCCTGGTGTTCGCCCACTCAGCCACGGATTATGGTCAAAGCTATTTGGTTCCAAAGCGAAAGAGCGTAAGTTCATGAGTTCTGGTGATTACAGCGTATGGCCGTTTATTAGCAGAGAATCCTACAATCGAGTGCAAGAAGTCGGGGGCCAAAGAAGATCGGGGGTCCCATCTTGATTACACATTAGGCATTACATCATTAGCCGCTATTTTTAGCAACGCAAAATCCCAAAAGCCCCGACAGATTACTCTGCCGGGGCTTTTTACTATATGGTCTTGGTCCAGCGCCGGGCCTCATACTTCACAATCATGCCCTCCAGCAGCTCGCGGATGATCTGCTGTTCCTCCTCGCTGAGCCGCTCCACTGCCTCGAACAGCAGCTTCATGCGCTCGCCGGGGCCGCGCTCGCTCTCCTCGAACACCAGCTAGTAAAAACACCAGCTAGTAAAAATGGACACCCAAGTAAAAATGGAAATGGACACCCATAAATTAAAAAATTGATGGGAAGACCATTTCACACTTACTCTGATGTTTCTAGGGGCTGCTATTTGGGTTATTAGATCTGACGTACTGTATGGAATTGCGCGAAACAGCGTTATTGGGGTGTAACAGCACGTCGAGGAAGCCCGCGACGGTATTTTTCAAGGAAAGGCAAAATTTAAGGGGGGGATAGAAGCGCTCACAGTCGCGGATTCCGTGGGCCCAGCGCTTTCCGAGTTACTCGCAGACAGAGCGCACTGATTGGGCGGCACCAACCAGAGACTTGAAACGGCTTTCGAAGTTGCGGTTCAGGTAGAGCCAATGTCGTGGGTCGATCTGCAGCCGCTCGAGAATTGGTGGTAGTTGTTCGTCGATAGCGCCTCGCTTGTCTTCACGAAGGCAACGGCCGCTCCAGTCCACCAGCTCCAGATAGTCCTGTAACCAAAACGGCAGTCCTACAGGCATGGGTTCTCGCGGGTTACCTGCAAAGGGAAAAAGCTGCTGTGGTTGGTTGCCATCCTGAGCTGCCGAAATACGCCGTTGTATGGAAGTGTGGTCTGAGGTTTCGGGCCTATCAGCCATCCTGGCCCGAACTGGATTCAGGTCAACATAGCTATACAGGCCGAGAGAGCTCGCTCGTCGAGCAAAGCCTGGGATTTGAATCTACCTTCCCAAAAGCTACCGGTGCAGCCATCTTCCCGATTGGCTTGCCGGGCAATGGACTCATTGACCATCCGCATAAAGCAGCTGATATCCATCAGCCGCGCACGCCATTCTGTGACTACCTCCTCCAGTCGGGCCAGTTCCGCAGCGTTCAAGGCTTCATTGCGGGCAAAACGTTGAGAGAGTGGAGAGCCCTTACAGAGCTGATGCCAGCGACCCACCACCTCGCGTAGCGTCCAGGCTTCAGATTGTGCTGCATTGATATGCAATACCACGTGGTAGTGGTTACTCATGACTGCATAAGCACAGATATCCAGCGCAAATACCTTGGCTAATTCCAACAGCCGATCTTCGATCCACTGCTTTCGGTGTTCGAAGCTACGCCGGTGCACTCATCCTTGCCGCGCTGGATTTCAGTGGTCAAAGCAGGTCGATGGTGAACTGGATCACTCTAAACTCCCGTCATATAAATCGACAAGAATATTTGTCCTCAATCACGGAATGGCATGATCGATAGATATAGCATCTATATACGAGATTTATCAATCAATAAATAATATAACAGCGTACTGTAACGATTCGTTTTATATTCATAAAAATAATAATTCAGAGTCTTTTTCTTCTGGCTATAAAAATACGATTTAAATTTCGGTGGAGTAAATTCTGGTTTTGTTTGTTATTGGAGCAGCCGCTCTGATCAGGGTTTGCTTTGCCTGTACTTTTTGGGTTTCTAAGAGTTAATTGAGGTTTAGAGCCAGGCTGCCTTTAATTTTTTGGTCGAATTGCGATTGAGTAGTAGATCGTATGGGAATAAGAACGAGCCTTCGTTCTTCATTTAAATGTAAAGGCAAAATATAAGGAGCCAATAATGAGGTTAAAAGACTTGATCGGTCTGGCTGCATTTGCACTAGTAATGCCATCTTTTGTTAATGCAAAATCCTTAACTATAGAAAGCGCCAGCTCTTGGGGAAATACCCATTCAAGTTACCCTGCTACCAATGCTATTGATGGCGATTTGGACTGGTCTTCGCGGTGGGCTGCGAGTGGCTCTCCAGTTAGCTTGTTGGTGCACTTGGATTCAGAGCAAACCGTAACGGACGTGGGGATATCCTGGGGAAGAGGTGATTCACGCGCCTATACTTTCCAAATCTGGGCCTGGGCCTCTGCCAGTGGGTGGACCAAAGTTTATGAAGGTGAAAGTAGCGGAAAAACAAATGATATCGAAGTTTATGATATTGATGACGCTGTCGCTAAGACAATACGCGTTCGCACCTTTGAGAATACTTCGGGGTCGGAATGGACTAATATTCAGGAAGTTGTGCTTTACGATAATACATTGGCCTCAGGTTCTGGAGATAATCTCAGTATTGAAAAGGCCTTTGATGATGGTAGCAGTCACGCGAAATATCCGGCTAGCAATGTAATTGATGGTGATACCTCATTTGCTTCACGTTGGGCTGCAAGTGGATCTCCGGCAAATATTACTGTTCAGCTAGAGGAAGCAACAACGATTTCTGAAGTGGGTGTGGCTTGGGGCAGGGGAGATGCTCGGGCACACACCTTCGAAATTTATGCTCGTCCTGGCACTAGCGGCAGTGATACTTGGACTAAGGTCTACGATAGCGTAAGTTCGGGAAAAACGGCGGAAATAGAGTACTACGATGTTGATAATATCGAAGCACGACAGATTCGTATTAAAACCTTTGAAAATACAGACGGTACAGAATGGACCAATATAACCGAGATTGTCGTAAAAGGTCCTGAATCCGGTGATTCAACATCTAGTGCTATTCCTGATGCCCCTGACAGTTCATGGACGTACTGTTCCGCTGAGCGTGAAACTTGTGAATTCTCCGGTGTCAAGGAGCTGGCATATGGTGCGGAAGATAACTGGAGTTTTTCTATTGAAGTTGACGGTGTGCCTTGTAACAACTCGTATTTGGAAGATGTCTTCAAAGGGAAAACCAAATCGTGTTGGATTCGGCCTGCCAATCGGGAATATACAGTTATAAACAACTTGGATGAACTAAAGTCTGCTATGAATAACAGTGGTCAGCACTTGCGTATGCGTCGTGGTACTTATGTTGCTGATGAGTTGATTTCAGGTGAAAATATTGTTTTCAAATTCGAAGGCGATGATAACTATCTGGATATGACAGGTGTCACCGTTCAGGTGCCGACAGCCTTATTGGCTAGTATGAGTCGTACACCAGTCCATTCTCATGTTACTTATAGTATTGTTGGTAATGGCAATATAATCGTGAATGGCACCTT
This sequence comes from Microbulbifer thermotolerans, assembly GCF_001617625.1. NCBI lineage: Bacteria > Pseudomonadati > Pseudomonadota > Gammaproteobacteria > Cellvibrionales > Microbulbiferaceae > Microbulbifer > Microbulbifer thermotolerans. Next base: position 1,561,657 of record NZ_CP014864.1, read on the forward strand.
CGAAAATATCTATCCAAACGGTCAGCATGATGTCACCGACTTTGGTGAGCATAACGACGATTCTCACAGTGATTACTGGCCAGCACGCCAGATGACAGAATTCAAGATTTGGGGCGATAACAACGAATTGCGCGGTAATAAGATCATTATCCGTGGATCGTATCCCTACGGTTACGGAGATATGTTTGGTAAGGGCAGTGGTTCCGTTGTTTATTTACGTAAACATGCCGGTATCAATGTGATTGGTGATAACACTGTTATTGATGGTGTGGACCTAACGGTATTGGCTTTTGGCCACGGAATCTTTATGCAGGGTGCAGATAATACTGTCATTCGCAATAGCCGAGTCGAAGGTGTGCTGCGTTTGGGTGCAGATATGTATAAAGATGGTGCTAATTCACTGCCTGCCCAGTGGAACTACGAGCAGCAATCACCTGATTGGTATGTTGGTATTCCTATAGTTAAAGACCGTATGTACAACCTGACTGAAGACGGTATTCGCGCTTATTCCAGTGGTACTAAGTATGACGGTTCCGTTGTTAACACTGGTTCGGTTTACGTTGAAAACACCATAGTTGATAAAATGCGTAACTGTTTTGCACTGGTTGCGGCTTCATACGCTGAATTACATAACGTAGAGGCTACCCGATGTGCAGAGAATGGCTACTCGCTTCCATCTTACGGTGTGGTAACCAACAGTCGCGGAGACTGGGCCTACGCACCATTGATTCAGATGCCTTACGGCAATGAAAAAAATATCAGTTTAGATATCACTGTATTAGAGCCGGAACATACTACAGGTAATTTTAACCTAACCAATATTGCTGGTTCTGGTCATAAGATAATCCTGCGCGATGGTGGCGGTAGTGTACAAGGTTCTAACTCTATTGCCGTGGGGTACGCATGGGACCGTTGGGATTATAGTGCTGATGATTTATATCGTCATACCGCCAGAGATATCGAAATTCACAACTACACTGATTACCCAATGGTTCTCACTGAATACAGTTCAGATATCACTGGGACTAGTGAGGGTAAGGTGAGCGATAACGGTGAGGACAATAGCGTAAAATAATGTAAAAAAGCCCGGTACTTGCCGGGCTTTTTTATGTTCTTTTGGGCCTATGGTTAACCTATTTCTTGGCGGTATAGGTACTTTGGGGTGCGGTTGAGAAGTTAATGTGATGGGATGGCATTTCGAAATCGCTGGATACAGGAATGCTCTCGCACGTTTTCTAAATGTGTATCTCATTACCGGAGAGCCCGAGGCTCGCCACAGTTTCCGTGTGAAGTATTCATATCATCCTTGATAAACAAGTTTACAAATGTTCTGTGCTTATTGGTTGTGGGCTATATCTATAATTATTCCACAAAGTTTGCCATATAAAAGGTAAATAGCAGCCTGCTTGAGCAAGAGGGGGAAAATCTATTTGAACGCTTTTATCCAAACCCTCTTATGCCTAAAAAGAGTTGCTGTTTCAACTATGACACACTGGCTGAACCTGTGGCGGTTCTGAGCTCCACTTGGTAGTAGCCATCGCCGACACTATGGCAATAGCGCCATCCTAGGCGCCGAGTCAGTTGTTCTGTCAGTTCCAGGCCCAGACCGTAGCCGGTTTGCTTTTGTGGGCTGGGTTCGTCTTGTGCGTCTTCGGTCATCGGGTTGCGGATCACGATATGCCCGCCGTTCTGTTCAATTTCTACGGTGCCCTGCCAGCAGTGCTGATAGGCATTGCGGATCAAGTTGCCGAGAATAATCCGGGCCGGTACCGGCGGTGCATTGCAGCTATAAGGCTGGGTATGGATACGGGTGTCAACCGGTTTGCCGGTCAGCAGGTAATTCATTTCTTCTGCCAGTTCCCGGATCAACGCATCGAGAGAGACCGGCTGGGGTTGCAGTGGTTCGTCCGGTTGGTGGTTGAGCCACAGCAGCGTTTCGGTCAGGTGCTGCATGGTGAGGCTGGCGCGATCGATGCGGTCCAGGGTGGCTTGATGTGCAGGGGGATGCGCCTTTTGCGCATCGAGTTTTCGCTGTAGTTCGATGTTGGAGCGGATGGTGCTGATCGGCGTGCGCAGTTCGTGGCTGGCGTGTCGCAGGAAGCGCTGTTCCCGTTCCAGGGCCGCCTGTACGGAAGACAGGCTGGAGCGGATTAGCGCCGCCAGCTCGTTGAGTTCCGGGTAGCCGAAATCCGGAATGGGCTGGGCCAGTTTGTCGCTGTCCAGGGAGTGGGTCCATGCCCGCAGGGCGGCGGTGGGGCGGGAGATATGACGCAGCAGCAGCCAGCTGATCAGGGCGACGAAGCCGAGCGCCAACAGTGTGATCATCACCATCAGTTTGCGATTTTGCCGGGCGGTGATATCAACCACATTGGACTTGGCCGGATGTGTCATTTCCCGGGCGATATAAAGCGGTCCGGCTGGGCTGTCATAACGCATCAGGAATACCATGTGATCGGGTCGTCTGAACCAGGACCCGTTGTCTTCTTTGTATAGGCTCAGAGGTTTTTCCGGCGGTGCGGGGAAGGATTTATGCACATATTCGGGCATATGGGCCCAGTCGGATGCCAGGTAAAAACCGCTGAATTCCCGTCCCTGGTGCTGCGCCTCGCGGTCGAACAGGCGCACGAAGGAGCGGGCGGCCTTTTCCATATTGTTGGCCATGGAAGCGTCCAGGCCACGTACGAAATATTCCGTGGAGACGATCGAGTAAGCGGCCATCAGAATCAGCCCGAGGGAGACAAAAGAGGCCAGCAACAGGCCTTTAAGGCTGAGTCTGGGTTTCATTGCGGTCCTTCCCGGTGGTTGACGGCGGGCGCAGGGCAAAGCCGACGCCGTTGATGGTGTGTAACAAGGGCACAGGAAAGGGACCATCGATGGCTTTGCGCAGATTAAAGATATGCACCTTGAGGCTATTGCTGTCCGGGTGATCTTCGCCCCAGACCGCGTCCATCAAGGCTTCGCGGGAAACCGGCGCGGGAGCGGCGCGCAGCAATTTTTCCAGCAGCTGCCAGCCAGTGGGGGAGAGTTTCAGAAGTTGGCCGTCACGCTGTACGGTGCGTTCGCGCAGGTTCATTTCCAATCCGCCACAGCCGAGCTTCTGGGTTTCACCGCTGCGGCGTCGGGACAGTGCCTGGACACGGACCACCAATTCTTGCAGCTCAAAGGGTTTTACCAGATAGTCATCGCTGCCGGCACCGAAACCTTGCAACTTGTCATCCAGCTGATCCCGGGCGGTGAGCATTAGTACTGGGGTGTCGTCCCCTTGCTCCCTGAGTTTTTGACACAGGGTGAGGCCATCCATGCGCGGCAGGTTGATATCGAGCAGTAACACGTCGTAGTGATTGGTCTGGCTCAGGTTGAGTCCCGCCACGCCGTTGCTGGCGTGATCGCACAGTATTCCCTCCAGCTCCAGGTATTGGATCAGGGTCTGGGCCAGGTCCAAATCGTCTTCGACAAGCAGCAGTTTCAGCATGGGTTGGCGTCGCCCGCTTTGAGTTGCATGGTGAATGCCCGTTTCAGTTTGCCCAGCACCTCGCTCACGTCGTGCTGTATGGCCACCAGTACTGGGATCAGGATCAGAGTGATTACAGTCGCGAACATGATACCGTAACCCAGCGCCACGGCGGCTGGAATCAGAAACTGCGCCTGGGTGGAGGTCTCGGACAATAGCGGCACCAAGCCGGCAAAAGTGGTGAAGGAGGTCAGCAGAACCGCGCGCAGGCGGCTGCGGCAGGCCTCGCTGATGGCTTCCAGCTGGTGATCGGCATCTGGCTTGAGGTCGTTGTAACGAGAGACCAATAGCAGGCTGTCATTCACCACAACACCGCTGAGTGCAATGATGCCGTTGAACGACAGAACACTCATGGGCAGGCCGTTGACCCAGTGGCCGAGAATGGCACCAACCACCCCAAAGGGAATAGCGGTCATGATCAGCACCGGCTGGATATAGGATTTGAGCGGCACGGCCAGCAGTATGTAGATCACCAGTAGGGCAGTGATAAAAACGGAAACCATGGAGGTTTGGGTTTCCGCCTGTTGCTCGGCTTCTCCGGTAAACTGGATATCCAGCCCCGGGTATTGGCGCTCCAGTTTGGGTACCAGATTACTGCTCAGGCTGGCTACCAGTTCTGTTGCGGAGATGGCCTCCTTGTCCACATCGGCAGAGAGATAGAGTGCCCGCTTGCCGTCGATTCGGGTGATGGTGTCACGGGCGTAGCCGTATTCGATGGTTGCCACCGAGGACAGAGGGAGGACTGTTCCGTCATCGGTGCGGATGCGTGCCCGCAGTACGTCCACCGGGTTTTGGCGGGCCTCTTCCGGGTAGCGGACCCGCACTTCAATCTCGTCACTGTTGCGCTGGAAGCGCTGCACAACCTGCCCCTTGAAGGCCTGTAAAACCTGTACCGCCAGGCTGTCTGTGGTCAGCCCCATGGACTTACCCTGGGCGTTCAGTTTCAGAAACAGCTGCGGCTGGCTGGCTTGCAGGTTGTCTTCAATACCACTGACTGCGGGAATCTGCTCCAGCTCCGCTTTGAGATCGGCGCCGGCGGCGGTGAGTAGTTCGTCATCGTTAGCGCGCAATTCTATCCGCAGCGCATCCACCATTTCCCGCCGGTTGGCAATGCTGAGCGTCCGCACCCCTTCCGGAATACCGGCTTCTTGTTTCCACTGGCGGGTAAATGTCTGAATGTCATAGGGCGACTGGTCGGCCAATTCTATGGTGACTTGTCCCGATTGATCGGCTTCTGCCAGCACCTGGATATCCGCAATGCCCGAACCCTCGGCACCGGCCTGGCGGACTAAGCGGCGGTCGATTTCCAGCGCTTTGGCTTCCAGTTGCAGCAGGGCGCTATGGGTTTGGCCATAGCTGGCGTCTGTCTGCATGGCGATGGACGCGCGCACTGTGTCTCCGGGAATATCTGGGAAGAAACTCAGGCGCACCGCGCCGGTGAGCGGCATGGCCATCACCAGGATCAGAAGGCCGATAAAGGCGACGGCCACCGCGTAGCGAAAGGTCAGCGCCCATTCGATGGTGGGCTTGTAGAGGCGCTCATTGAACCATTGCAGTCCGGCATCGGCCCCGTGCTGGATGCGCTGCCACTGGCGCAGCAGGGGGTTGCCGCTGACCGTTTTGCGGGTGTTCAAATGGGCCAGGTGGGCGGGCAGGATCAGTTTGGATTCCACCACTGACAGCAGCAGGCAGATGGTGACAATAGCGGCAAATTGTGCGTAGAGCTGTCCCAGGTGGCCGCTGATACTGGACAGGGAATAAAAGGCCACCACTGTGGTGAAAACACCGAACAGGGTAGGGACCGCCACCCGCAGAGTGCCTTTGATGGTGTTGCGCAGGGTGTCGCCCTCCTGGCTGCGCACCGTGTAGACACTTTCGCCTACCACCACGGCGTCATCTACAACGATCCCCAGTGCCAGGATAAATCCGAAGGTCGTAAATTCATTCAGGGACAGGCCGGCGAAACTGTCACCCATAAAATAAAGCGTGCCGAAGAAAATAAACGGCAGCCCCATAGCCACCCAGAAGGCGACCGTCAGATTCAGAAACAGTGCCAGCAGTACAAAGACCAGCAGGATACCCGTCAGGGCATTGCTGACCAGCAGCTGCAGTCTTTCGGTAATGGCTTCGCTGCGGTCGTACCAGCTGCTCAGTTCCACCCCCTGGGGCAGGCGGCCTTCGGCATGCCACTGTTCCACTACTTCACGGGCAGCTTTTACGGTCTTGGTGATGTCATCCAGACCAGTGGTGACCACCTGCAGAGCCACGCTGTTTTCGCCGTTGAAGCGGGACAAGACAGGGCTGTCGTCATCATAGGTATCTTTAATTTTCGCCACATCCCCCAGGGTCAGGTGGACGCCATCCGACGTGGTCAGCAGGGGAATAGCGGCGAAATCCTCTTTCAGGTATGCCTGCTGGGAGGCCTTGAGCTGTAGATAGACATTTTGGTTTTTCAGCACTGCGGTCATGGTGTCCGAAGAGCCTTCATTGATGGCGTCTTCCACGTCCGACAGAGACAGCCCATACGCCTGCAGTTGGCCTTCATCCACCTCGATGGCGATCATCGGGTCGCGCCAGCCGGATTCGCTCACGCGGTTGATGTCCGGATGATCCAGCAGGTCCGACTTCAACCGCTCTGCCAGTTGCTGCAGTGTGTGGCGGTCGGTATCGCCGTGCAGCTGCAACCACAGGGAGTGCTCCTCCCGCTCGGCCTTCTCAATCACCGGATTTTCGGCGTTGGCGGGGAAATTGGAGATGGCATCCACCTTGGTTTTCACATCCCGCAGCAACACATCCAGATCGTAATCGCTCTGCTTTTCCACAATAACGGTAACGCCGCTGGTGGTGGCAGCCGTGGTGATATGCTTGATGCCGGTAACGTCCTCGAGCGCCTCTTCAATCTTGAGCCCCAAGCCTTCTTCCGACTGGGTCGCAGAGCCGCTGTCGTAGGTGACCGATATAGTGATACTGTCCGGCTCCATACTGGGAAAAGCCTCCTTGCGCAGGCTGCCCATCTGGAACAGACCGAGCGCGATCACCAGTGCCAGCAGCAGGTTGGCGGCTACCGGATTGCGGGCAAACCAGGGAATAATCCCCTTGTTCCAGTCCAGATCACTCATCGCCGGCCTCCACTGCGTTGACCGCCATACCCGGGACATAACTGCTCAGCGGATGAACCAGAACGCTGACCTCCTGCTGCCGCAGGGATTCCGGTGGCCGGATGTAGATTGTTTCCTTATCGCTGGCCACGGCCTCGGCGGCGAATTTTGCCAGCAGGCCATCGGTCACGTACCAGATTTCACCGCGCTGACTCAGGGATGATGGCGGCAGACGCCAGAGGTCGGATTGTTCCCGCCCCGGAACTTCGGCGCGGATAAAGGTGCCGGGCGTCAACTCCGGTTCCTGTGCCAGCGGTTGATCCACGGCCACAATCAGAGAGCGTTGACGGCTGGTATCATCTTGATGGCGCTCAACCCGGCGGACATATCCCAGCCACTGCGCGCCGGACTCCACCGAACTCAGGGCAACCGGCCAACCTTCCTGTTCCAGGGTTTTACTATCTGGTAGCGCATTCCAGTCTCGCTGCGATAGGGGCAGGGCAATCTCCACCCGATCGGTACTATACAGCTCGGCGACCTCTCCGCCGCTTTGCAGATAGGAACCGGGCGCAATGCCGCGGCTGACGATCAGCGCATCAAAAGGCGCGCGTATTTCTGTTTGCGCCAGATCCCGCCGTGCCCTGACCACGGCGGCTTCATTTTCGGCGACGCTGGCCCTGGCCTCCGCCAGTTGTGGTTCGTACAGCACCAGCGGTGAATCCGGCTCTCCCTCCAGCCCGGAAGCTTTCCATTCTGCCTGCGCCTGATCCGCCTCCCTTTCCACTTCCAGCAGATCCAGGCGGGCACTGGCAAGTGCCGCTTCAGCCGTTGCCAGCGTTTCCCGGTAGTCGCTGTTTTCCAGCTGGACGAGCAGCTCTCCTTTTTTAACCATCCGCCCCGACTCGAGGTTTTCGGACACCGCTTTAACCAGACCCTCAACCTCGCTGACCAGCGTCAGCTGATAATGACTCTCCGCTGCGCCAAAGGCTTCTATAGGCGGGGTATAGCGTTCGGTATTGACCCGCACTACAACCACATCCGCAGCCAGGACAGCGTCCCGTTTGGGGGGCATGGGGCGGTTGCCCTGCTGCGCCATTTTGTGGCCGTTGTAGACCAGGACCAAGAGTAAAAAGAGACATGCCCCCAGCAGGGCGAACCACTTCGAATAGCGCTTGATCATTGCGGGTCCTTCTCTTCAATGCCGAGACCCAGGGCCAGCCCCAGGGCAATACGGTTGTTCAGACGTTGATAGGTCAGATTGTCGAGCTGCTCTTCCAGATCGAAGAGCTGCTGCTGAACGTTCAGGAGATCCAGAATGGAGACCAGCCCCTGGCGGTACTTATCCTGATACTGGTTAAAGGTGCGCTGGGCGCTGTCCAGGGCCAGGCGTGTGTGCGCCTCCTGCTGTGCCAGACTGGTTTCCTGGCCGATGGCGTCTTCCACCTCTTGCACCGCTGTCAGCAGGGTTTCGCGATAGGCCTGGTAGCGTTGAGCGGTGGTCAGCTCGGCGGCATCCGCAGCGGCTTTCAGTTCACCGCCTTGAAACAGGGGGGCGCTCAATTGTCCCAGCAGGGACCACAGGGGATCTTTCAGCAGTGCATCGGAAAATGAAGTTGCCGTTTCAGTCAGAGCCACTTCCAGGCTCAGGGAAGGGAGCATGTCCTTGTAGGCCACCCGGGTGCGCAGCTCCGCTGCCTCAATCGCGAGCCAGGCCGCTTTCAGGTCTGGCCTGCGCTGCAGCGTCTGTTCGGGCAGGTCCGCCAGCGGCAGCAATACCTCGGGATAATCCGAGGCGACCACCGTATTTCCCTGCGGTCGGCCCAGCAGTACATTCATGGCTCGCTGTTGCTGGCGCAGGGACTCCTGTGCCGCAACCAGAGAAGCGCGGGCACTTTCTGTGGAGCTGCGGGCGGTGTCCAGGTCTTCCAGCGTGCTCAGACCCGCCCGGTAACGCTGAATAATAAACTGCTCGTTTTTCTCCAGTACGGCAACCCGCTCCGATTCAATCGCTGCGGTATGCCGCAGATTGATCAGCTTCAGCCAACCCTGCATCACCTCGGCCACCAGCGTGTCCCGGGCCGACTGGTAGAGCGCCAGCTGCTCTGCCACATCCCGGGCTGCCGCACCGCTCTCATCGGCAAGTTTTGCCCAGAGATCCAGCTCCCAACTGATCGCCAGTGCACCGGTGTAAGCGGTATCGGAGCTTTCCTCCCGGTCCGCCGACACAGCGGCATCCACACTTGGCAACTGCAGGGCGCGAGTCTGGCGATACTGCGCCTGCAGGATCTTCAGAGAGAGCAGGGTCTGCTGCAGATCTGGATTGGCCGCCAGTGCTTCCTGGATCAGCGCGTCCAGCTCCGGAGCGCTGATCAGCTCATTCAGGTAACTGGCGTCGCTTGCACTATCCAGCTCCGACCAGTGGGACAGGCTCTGCCGGTCGGCATCTGCCTGTACCAGAGTTTCCGAGCTGTCCGGCAGGTGACTGCAGGCGCTGACCAGCAGAGTGACAAGCAGGCTGCACAGGGGCCTTCGCAAATTGTTTCTTTTGTACATCGCTACCGCTTGATTTAGCGGGCCGGAAACCGGCCCGGGCAAAAGGATTCAGGCTGTAACGCTGTAACTTAGCGGTGGCGCGGTTAACAACGGGTTAAGGGGGTAGGCCGGGCTGATGCCGCAGGATACTCGTGGCGGCGCGGGTGGTACTGGCAGTGGTATCTGTGGGATGGGAAGCGTATAGGGATATGGCAGGGGGGGACCGAAAAAGGGGCAGGTCAATTGGACGATTGGCAGGCACTGGAAATCAAAGGGCTAACCTTGTCTCTGAAGGAGCTGCTGGAAGTCTAGGGGGTATTGATGGGAGGGGGTATTGATGGGTGTCCATAAACCACTTTGGAACTGTTTTTGTATACAGTATTTCCGCTGGAACTACTATGCCAAGACCGTGTTCAGTGGCCAGTGGCTCTTGTTCACCGCTGAAGAGCGGTTAAGTTATTGACTTTGAAGGACGTAGTGATAAAACTTCGAGCCAAGTAAACAAAAAGATAACAGAGCGCCAGGCTCGTTTAACTCCGGAAGTTAGATTGACTCGTATGTTATCTAATTGATTTCAATGGAGATTTTCTAGAGTGTGGTATTGCGCGCTCTGTGAATAAGAGCCAAGATGATATAGAGCTACTGGCTTTTGAATAAAACTGTTATGTGTAAGGTAAGCATGGACGAGCATCTTAGGTTATCAGCACAAAGAGCTTTACTAGGCCGTATCACGAGGGGTCTTAGGGCTGTATCGGTAGAGAAATCAAATAATGTTGTTAAGTGGCGTTGCGTATTCGGTTCAGAGGTAGCAAAGGAGTCACAATGGGAGCTACTTTCGGAAGCAGCCGCAGAATTAATTGCTGATTTTGAGCCGCCAACGAAGATAGAGGAAGAGTACATAGTGGTGCGATTTCGAGATTCGGAGCAAAAGGTTCCGAATGAAATCCCTCATTTAAAACATATTGTATTTCTAAGGCATGAGCGTGAAAGTTATCCCGAGCTTGCGATCAACACATAACAAGTCAATCAACTTCGCGCCTACGGCGCCGGACGCGCTAAAGCGCGCCGGTTATATAGGCGTTAGCAGCTAGATCTCGTGATAAAAAAAGAATTAGTATTTAGCTTTACTCTAGGTTGCTTCTGCACACTTTTACTTTTTATTTTCATGGCAGGGCTCATCGAAATTCAGGAAAGTGGAGCCGGTAACGATATGAAGTTTTTTGCCCTAGATGACGGCGTCATTTGCTCCTTTCCTTTGCTGTCTGAAAGAAATTTAATAGATGAGCCATGTTCTTGCTGGTTTTTAGGGGAAGGCGAAGGCTTTAGAGGCTGGGGTAACGGCTGTAATGCGCTTCACTTAAGTAGTGAAGAGTTGGGTAAGCTACCCAAGTGTGGTGCCAGATAAGGCTGCTAACAAGTCAAAGCACTCGGACGCAGCAGCAACAAAAATGGACACCTACCAATTGAAAAATTGGTGGGAAAAGCTGCTGCATATTCAGTCCGCTATTGCTAGGGCGCGCTATTTGGGTAAGTAGGCCCAGAGTCTTGTGAGGAATTTTGCCAAGCAGTTTTGTTGTGGCGCAGCAGCCCTTCGCAGAAGCCCGCGATGGTATTTTTCAAGGAAAGGCAAAACTTTAGGAGGTGATCGGCGGAGATAGATATCGCTCGCAGTCGTGAATACCCTGCGCCCAGCGTTTTCCGAGCTGCTGGCAGGCATTGCGCACCGAGTGTGCGGCGCCAACTAAGGACTTGAAGCGGCTTTCGAAGTTTCGGTTCAGGTAGAGCCAGTGTCGTGGGTCGATCTGCAGCCGATCGAGAATCGGCGGCAGTTGTTTGTCGATCGCGCCGCGCTTGTCTTCACGTAGGCAGCGACCGCTCCAGTCCACTAGCTCCAGATAGTCCTGTAACTGAAACGGCAGTCCCTCAGGCATGGGTTCTCGCGGATTACCTGCGAAGGGAAAGAGCTGATGTGGCTGTTTGCCATCCTGAGCTGCCGAAATCCGCCGTTGTATGGAAGTGTGGTCTGAGCTTTCGGGCGTATCAGCCATTTTGGCCCGGATCGGGTTCAGATCCACATAGGCCATACAGGCCGCCAGGGCCCGTTCGTCGAGCAAGGCCTGAGACTTGAATCGGCCCTCCCAGAAACGACCAGTGCAGCCATCCTCCTGATTGGCTTGCTTGGCAATAGATTCATTGGGCATCCGCATAAACCAACTGATATCCATCAGCCGTTCGCGCCATTCTGCAGCTACTTCCTCCAGCCGGGCCAGTTCCGCAGCGTTCAAGGTTTCGTTATGGGCATAACGTTGGGAGAGTGGAGAGCCTTTACAGAGTTGATGCCAGCGGTCTACTACCTCACGGAGCGTCCAGGCTTCAGCCTGTGCGGCATTGATATGCAGTACCACATGGTAGTGGTTACTCATGACTGCATAAGCACAGATATCCAGCGCAAATATCTCGGCCAGTTCCAACAGCCGATCTTCGATCCACTGTCTCCGATGCTCGAAACAGCGCCCGGTACGCTCATCCCGGCCGCACAGGAATGCGCGACGCACGCAGCGGGAGACGCAATGATAATGGGGTGTAGTTTCAAGAGATCAGAGATTTGCGCGGGTGTCCCATTTTGGTTATCCATTCATATGTATGGATAAACAGTATTTTCTATGAGGTAGAGAATGTTGCAATATGGCTGGCGTTGAAAGCTTTTTGTTTTGTGGGTGTCCATGATTCGAAAGGTCTGGGGCACCTTGTTTTAGATGTTTTTCTATATGTTGTGGGTGGCAACGTAAGAGGAAAGGATTAGTGTATATCAGTGAAAAAGTAGAGTTTGGATTTATTCTGTTGGTACTAGTTTTTTGTGGCCTTTCATCCTGCAAGACAGCAAAAATTATTAAGTACGAGCATGAGCAGTCAGCAGAGTTTTATAAGAACTTTGAGTTTGGAGATAGTGCCCTCAACGCTTTCAAAGTTGATGATATTTTACTTGTCGTTGATATAAATAAGGTAACCCACACTAGCTATTTGGTTTGGCTAGGCTTATATTCAGATAAAGCCGGAAAATCTATAAATATTGAGCGTGCTATGGTTATTGGTGATGGTTGGGAAAAGAGCCAAAACTTTAACCGAGAATTGGTTTTAGATGCCTATGTCGATGATCATGAATTGTTCAGGTTTGATAAAGGTTTGAAGCTTTTTGAAGTGGATGAGGGTGACTTGAAGTCGGTTGTAAGTACAGGTGGGGAGTTGTCTTTAACTGTTTTTTATGATGTTGGTGGTGGCACTGAAAGTATAACTTTCATTCTCAAACAAAAAGTTGAGAAGCAGACTGTCTTTTCAACTTAAGAGAACAAAGCTGGACACCCACTAATTGTGAGAAAAAATTGGACATCCACTAATTGAAAAATTGGTGGGAAATCTGCTGCATATTCAGTCCACTATTGCCAGAGTTTGCTATACGGACAACTAGACCCGGAGTCCTGTATGGAATTGCGCCAAACAGCTTTGTTGTGGCGCAGCAAATCTTCGCATAAGCCCGCGATGTTATTTTTCAAGGAAAGGAAAAACTTTAGGAAGTGATCGGCGGAGATAGATAGCGCTCGCAGTCGTGAATACCCTGCGCCCAGCGTTTTCCGAGCTGTTCGCAGGCAGAGCGCACTGAATGGGCGGCGCCAACCAGAGACTTGAAGCGGCTTTCGAAGTTTCGGTTCAGGTAGAGCCAGTGTCGTGGGTCGATCTGCAGCCGTTCGAGAATTGGTGGTAGTTGTTCGTTGATAGCACCTCGCTTGTCTTCACGAAAGCAACGGCCACTCCAGTCGACCAGCTCCAGATAGTCCTGTAACTGAAACGGCAGTCCCACAGGTATGGACTCTCGTGGATTACCAGCGAAGGGAAAGAGCCGCTGCGGCTGTTTGCCATCCTGAGCTGCAGAAATACGCCGTTGTATGGAAGTGTGGTCTGAGGTTTCGGGCGTATCAGCCATTTTGGCCCGGATTGGATTCAAATCCACATAGGCCATACAGGCGGCCAGGGCCCGCTCGTCGAGCAATGCCTGAGACTTGAACCGGCCCTTCCAAAAGCGACCGGTGCAGCCATCCTCTCGATTGGCTTGGCGAGCAATGGACTCATTGAGCATCCGCATAAACCAGCTGATATCTATCAGTCGTGCCCGCCATTCTGTGGCTACTTCCTCCAGCCGGGCCCGTTCCGCAGCGTGCAAGGCTTCGTTACGGGCAAAACGTTGGGAAAGTGGAGAGCCTTTACAAAGTTGATGCCAGCGGTCCACCACCTCGCGTAGCGTCCGGGCTTCAGCCTGTGCTGCATTGATGTGCAGTACCACATGGTAGTGGTTGCTCATGACTGCATAAGCACAGATATCCAATGCAAATACCCCGGCCAGCTCCAATAACCGATCTTCGATCCACTGCCTTCGGTGTTCGAAGCAGCGCCCGGAGCGCTCATCCCGGCCGCACAGGAAAGCCGTCGCACACAGCGGGAGACGCAATGATAGTAGGGCGTAGCTTCGAGAGAAATCAGGGATTTGCGCGGGAGTCCTATTTTGGCTATCCATTAATATGTATGGATGAACAGTATTTTCTATGAGATAGAGAATGTTGCAATATAGCTGGCGTTGAAAGTTTTTTGTTTTGTGGGAGTCCATTAATTTATGGAAAAACTGGTGCAATGAGAGTGGGCCAGAGATTCTTTACGGACATCGGGTACGCTCCGGATGAAGCAACAAGTGCACAGGCTGCATTTATCGAATCCTTGTCGGTTCAACAGCAAGAAATGTTTGTATTTAGGCATGAGTTGGCGCATATGCATCCTGAGAATGTGAAAATGTTGGACAACTGGGTAGGGCGGGCTCCTTCTAGAGCGAATGCCGAATGGGAAATAGATGCGACAAATAGAGCAGTAAATTGGGCGGAGCGAGTGTATGGGCATTAAACAATATTTTTTTCTACTTTTTATTTTTGCTTCTATGGATGCTTTTCCCGCAGAGAGGAAAGTCGAGTTTGAATTGTATGGGTTTAGTGAATTATATTTTACTCCCATCGTATTTAGGTTTTTCTCTGATGGATCATTTTATGGAAGTGAAAGTGATGTTGAGAGAAGATTCAGGAAGTGCGCTGAGCCAGAGAATTATCAATCATGTATTGTTACCGATACGCCGTTTTTGAAATTTGCTGTTCCCAAAGGAGGTCTGGAGATAGATTTTAGGTGGGAATTTGAGGGGTATTATTTCCAGGTGGTGGGGTACTCAAGTACAGAGGATTTGTACCTTATTGAGAGTAGGTTATCGGATTCGTTAAAAGAGGTGTTTCGAACTAAAAATAGCTCCTTCGCTTTGAGAAAAGTTTTGTTCTTATACTCGGGAGAGAAAGGACTTATTTCAGTTAGTAAATATTTTTACCATGATGAAAAAATTGATGTAGAGAATTGGATCGTTAGAAAAAATCAAGATTAACAAAATTGGACGCCCATTAATTGAAAAATTGGTGGGAAGCCTAGGGTCTGTTCACACTAATTAGCGTATCTACTATCAATGCAAAATGGATAAAGAACTTGAAAATGACATCTGATTTGTCAAAACGAGAGAAAATTCTTCTGAATCCCTTCAATCGACGGAACAGTCTCTCCACTTCATTCCGTTTTTTGTATATTTCACGATCATATTCCCAGACGCTCAGGCGATTACTTTTGGGTGGTACGACGGGTTCCATTCCAAGATCAAATACCAACTGTCGAGTTTCATCTCCCTCATAGGCCTTATCCATGATCACTTTGGTTCCTTCCCAGCCACAGTTTTCCAATGTTTTTAACAGTTTTCTCCCTTCTGGAGCATCACCCACTTGTCCTGGAGAAAGAGAAAACGTTACGGCGCTATTGTGGCTCGCTGCAACCATATGAATTTTGGTTGTCCATCCGCCTCGTGATTTGCGGATAGATTGAGAACCGTTTTTTTAACGCGCCTGTGCCGTCTGGATGTACTTTTACAACCGTGGAATCGAGGGAAACATGATCAACCTGAATATTGATCACATCATTTTCTTGAAGTGCAAGGAATACCCGATCCAATACACCCTGCTTGGCCCATCGATTTGCTCGCATGTAGATACTATGCCAGCGACCGAACCGTTTAGGTAAGCCGCGCCACTTACAGCCATGCTCAGCCACGTAGAGAATGGCATTTAAGAACTGTGGGTTAGACATTTTCACGTTACCACGAGGGATCGGCAGCAAGTGTTCGATGATTTTGAATTGTTGTGCTGTGAGTTCCATTACGCGATTATACAACAATTAGTGTTAACAGGCCCTAGTACCTATTCAGTCTTCTATTGCCAGAGCTTGCTATACAGACAAGTAGACCCGACGTCCTGTGTGGAATTGCGCCAAACAGTTTTGTTATGGCGCAGCAGTCCTTCGTAGAAGCCCGAGATGGAGTTTTTTCAAAGAAAGGTAAAACTTTAGGAAGTGATCGGCGGGGATAGGTAGCGCGCACAGTCGCGGATTCCGTGGGCCCAGTGTTTTCCGAGTTGCTCGCAGGCAGAGCGCACTGAATGGGCGGCCCCAACCAGCAACAAAATTAGACACCCACTAATTGAAAAATTGGTGGGGAATCTGCTGCATATTCAGTCCACTATTGCCATAGCTTGCTATTCGAGTAAGTAGAGCTGACGTCCTGTGTGGAATTGCGCCAAACAGTTTTGTTGTGGCGCAGCAGTCCTTCGCAGAAGCCCGCGATGGCGCTTTTCCGTGACAGGAAAAATTTTAGGAAGTGATCGGGGGGAGAGATATCGCTCGCAGTCGCAGATTCCGTGGGCGCAACGTTTTTCGATCTGTTCGCAGGCAGGGCGCACTGAATGGGTGGCACCGAGGGTTGATCTGCAACCGTTCTAGTATTGGTGGTAGCTGTTCGTCGATCGCGCCGCGCTTGTCTTCACGCAGGCAACGTCCGCTCCAGTCCACCAGCTCCAGATAGTCCTGCAACTGATACGGCAGTCCTATTGGTATAGGTTCTCAGGGGTTACCAGCGAAGGGAAAGAGCCGCTGAGGCTGTTTTCCATCCTGAGCCGCCGAAATACGCCGTTGTATGGAAGTGTGGTCTGGGGTTTCGGGCGTATCAGCCATTTTGGCCCGGATAGGGTTCAGATCTACATAGGCCATACAGGCCGCCAGAGCTCGCTTGTCGAGCAGTGCCTGGGATTTGAATCTACCTTCCCAAAAGCGATTGGTGCAGCCATCCTCTTGACTGGCTTGGCGGGCAATGGATTCATTGAGCATCCGCATAAACCAGCTGATATCCATTAGACGTGCCCGCCATTCTGTGGCTACTTCCTCCAGCCGAGCCAGTTCCTCAGCGTTCAAGGTTAAAACGTTGGGAGAGCAGAGAGCCTTTACAGAGTTGATGCCAGCGATCCACCACCTCGCTTAGCGTCCAGGATTCAGCCTCTCCAATATTGATATGCAGTACTACATGATAATGGTTGCTCATTACTGCATAAGCACAGATATCCAGCGCAGATACCCCGACCAATTCCAACAACCGATCTTCGATCCACTGCCTTCGGTGTTCGAAGCAGCGCCCGGTGCGCTCATCCCGGCCACATAGAAAAGCGCGACGCACGCAGCGGGAGACGCAATGATAGTAGGGCGTGGCTTCAAGAGAGATCGGGGATTTGCGCGGGAGTCCCATTTTGGCTATCCATTCATATGTATGGATAAACAGTATTTTCTATAAGGTAGAGAATGTTGCAATATGGCTGGGGTTGAAGGCTTTTTGTTTTATGGGTGTCCATGACTCGATGGAATCTTGCCTGCATATCAGGCGAGTAATGGCAATGGGTTGGTAGATTTACCGCTTACTGTGTCTGGGGAGATCAAGGTTATATGGAAAAAATAACAATAGGGATATTATGCGTTTGTTTGGCAGGCGCTGGTTCAACTCATATTTTTGACAATATATATTTTGGCTTATTTCCCTATCAATTCGCCCCAAAATGGATAAATGTATATTGGTCGTTATTAGGTTTATTGGATTTTTTTAGTGTATTTTTGCTTCTAAAGTATCGCAATTTAGGTTTGTTGTTTGTGTTAATAATTATGGTTAGCAATGTTGGTATTAACTCTTTTTCTCTATATTCTTTGAAGGTAATTAGTTCCAGTATTCCATTACAAGCACAAACGTTTTTTTTTGGGGTTGTTATTGGCGTCACACCGTGGCTCTGGAAAAGCAAAAACCAGGGAAGTTTTAAGCATGTCATATAGCAAAAGCCAAATTGGAAATTGGATGGAAACTGGATATCCACCAATGGAAAAATTGTTGGGAAGTCTGCTGCATATTCAGTCTGCTGTTGCCAGAGCCTGCTATACGGACAAGTAGAGCCGACGTCCTGTGTGGAATTGCGCAAAACGTTTTGTTGTGGCGCAGCAGTCCTTCGCATAAGCCCGCGATGTTATTTTTCAAGGAAAGTAAAGACTTTAGGAAGTGATCGGCGGAGATAGATAGCGCTCACAGTCACGAATACCCTGCGCCCAACGTTTGCCGAGCTGCTGACAGGCATTGCGTACCGAGTGTGCGGCGCCAACCAAGGAAGTGAAGCGGCTTTCTAAGTTACGGCTCAGGTAGAGCCAGTGTCGCGGGTCGATCTGCAGCCGCTCGAGGATCGGCGGCAGTTGTTCATTGATAGCGCCTCGCTTGTCTTCATGCAGGCAGCGACCGCTCCAGTCCACCAGCTCCAGATAGTCCTGTAACTGAAAAGGCAGTCCTATTGGCATAGGTTTTCGTGGGTTACCAACGAAGGGGAAGAGTTTTTGTGGCTGTTTGCCATCCTGAGCCGCCGAAATACGCCGTTGTATGGAAGTGTGGTTCGAGGTTTCGGGCCTATCAGTCATTTTGGCCCGGATGGGGTTCAGATCCACATAGGCCATATAGGCCGCCAGAGCCCGCTCGTCGAGCAGTGCTTGGGATTTGAATCTACCTTCCCAAAAGCGACCAGTGCAGCCATCCTTCCGATTGGCTTGTCGGGCAATAGATTCATTGAGCATCCGCATAAACCAGCTGATATCCATCAGCCTTGCTCTCCATTCTGTGGCCACCTCCCTCAGCCGGGCCAGTTCTGCGCCGTTCAAGGCTTCGTTGCGAGCATAACGTTGAGAGAGCGGAGAGCCTTTACAGCGTTGATGCCAGCGATCCACCACCTCGCGCAGCGTCCAGGCCTCAGCCTGTGCGGCATTGATATGCAGTACCACATGGTAGTGGTTGCTCATGACTGCATAAGCACAGATATCCAGCGCAGATACCCCGACCAATTCCAACAACCGATCTTCGATCCACTGCCTTCGGTGTTCGAAGCAGCGCCCGGTGCGCTCATCCCGGCCACATAGAAAAGCGCGACGCACGCAGCGGGAGACGCAATGATAGTAGGGCGTGGCTTCAAGAGAGATCGGGGATTTGCATGGGCGTCCCATTTTGGTTATCCATTCATATGTATGGATAAACAGTATTTTCTATAAGGTAGATAATGTTGCAATATGGGTGGCGTTGAAAACTTTTTGTTTTATGGATGTCCATGATTCGTTTCTCCGGTTAGAGTACGGGGCATGAGCAGTTACAGAATTTAATTTATAGTCTCCGCGAAGAGGGGAAATATGAAAAATTACTTCCTTTTTACCAGGAAGCAACGTTCTTCAGCATTGTTGCTTATTTTCAATGCTGGCGTGGCGCTTCTTCTATATTTGGCCGCACACAAGTATCTCCCTGATTTGACGAGCGATAAAGCTGCGTTAATACAACTTCTTGATGTTCTTGATATCGCCATTTGGGTTGTTGAAGTTATTTTGCTTGGGTTGGCGCTGTGGTTTTGGATTGAAAATAAGCAGGTTAGGGTTTGTGTTACACCAACCACTTTGTCTTATTTTGACCCTACCTTCACTGATGTGAGCTGGGAGGTCGACATTTGCGATATTGCGGAATTAAAGCAAGTAAGTGATACAAGGCAAGAGTTTTTTTCAAACTTGATAGTGCTCAAAAATGGAGAGCAGAAGCAGCTAATGTACGGAAATTATCACGGGTTTGATCGACGAGCTTTTTTTGACGCACTTGTGTTGGCCAATCCGAACATCATTGTTCCAGAAAGTATATATAGCTACAAAATACAAAGACCGTCATGGGCTAAACGCATTCGGAAAAAGTTAGGATTAGATTAGCCATCACTGAAGAATACAGGAATGCAAGCGGCAGTGCTTCAAATGCTAGCGAAAATATTTAGTACGCTCACTTCCGTTCATTTCATGCTATGGCATTAAAAATCGTCAAAAACTTCGTCATTGCGGCTGTCATGGTGACATTTTTATGTTTCCCCTGTTTAACCAAGTGTCGATAGGTTCTGCCAGATTGCTGGGTTACGCTGGACTGCACTAAGTGTCGCCATATGCAGTGCAGGAATTTCATGGGCTCCCATGGGGTTGTAAATAGCCCCCTCTGGGGGGGGGTCTCATATCACCCGTTCTGCAGGTGGTTGCTGATTGGAGATTTCCTTATGGATTGTTGTTTTGAGGTGCAATCATTTTGCACTGAAGGTAGGGTCATGTAAAACAATGTTTTTCTTTTCTGGTGACGGATGGATTTATATCCGTAGGTATTTATAAACGATTATAGTGTTCTGCGGCTTTGCTCTTGACTGTGGTGGCGATCTAACAGCATTGCACGGTGATTGCGCTCCCACGCTTGTTTTTTGTGTGTTGCTATGCTTCGGTTTGCACAAAAACGATTTTCGTGATGTGCGTGGGAGGGTAAGACGCTTTTCAGTTAGTCCATTGGAGGAATGATTTTGGGAAATGTTGTTGGTGCTGTAAGGTGGACGTTAAGAGCTGAGGGGGCTGCGCTGTTTATTGCTGCCCTCTGCCTTTATGCGAATTTTGAATTTAGCTGGTTGACTTTTGCTATTCTATTTCTTATTCCGGATCTCTCATTTTTGGGTTACCTTATAAATAACAAGGTTGGCGCTATTGCTTACAATTTTGCTCATAGCTTGGTGGGGGCAATCCTGATTTTAGGTTTGGGTTTTTTCAATGAGGTGCAATTGCTTCAGTTGCTTGGGCTGATATGGCTTGCCCATATTGGTTTCGATAGACTGTTGGGGTATGGATTAAAGTATCAGCGCGGTTTTGGTTATACGCATTTAGGGCTTATTGGTAAAGCAAAAAATATATAACCGACACGCTGTACCAGATAAGTGCAGAGATTGTTGTGTTTCTTCACGTGATCGGGGCGGTGGGTTGCTAGCTGTGGTTTTGTGAGGCGGTGTTCCTCTGTGCTTATTCAGTGCCCCCGTCTTCTACTTAGCTTGTCGTATGCAATCTGGCGGGCAGGCCCAGGTGTTAAAATTGAACACCTGGGCCATTCGACGCTCGTAATCAGAAGTGGTTTGATAAGCGGCAATACCAAAAGAACTTCTTCAATCCAGTTACGCGGAGGGTGCCTTTGATCAGTGAGCGCACCTGGCGTTTCAGTTGCTGTGCGGACCTCGCGTGAGGGATTTTCTGGTAGTGGCGCTGTGCTTCACGCAGCAGGGGGCTTACTTTGTTGAAGCGGCTGATAAAGCCTCCGTTGTGTATTGCCATGATGGCCCGGCAGAGGGCTAGAGCGTAGTGTGCCAAGGGGTCCAGTTTGTCTAAGTAAATTTCTGATATTTCCGATACCATTTCGTTCGTTACGCGTTTATTCGTAAGTATCCTGTCGAGGATATGCAGGCAGACGATATCTCCGCGATAGTTGTCTTTCGGCAGTTGATAGGCTGCCTCGAGAATCTCTACGCCAGATTGGTAGTCACCACACTCGCGATGGCTCAGGCTCACAAAGTAGACCATCCAGGCTTCGAGATTGTCTTGGCTCTGCCAGGTGGAATACCAATGTCTCATTTTGAACCACTTGAGTTTCTGGCCCCATAGTAATCCGTAGGTGCCCCAGTTGGGGGTATTTGAGGCAATCAGTGTTTCCAGGATTGGGGTAAAGTGGCGTGAAGGTAATACCTCATGATGTCTCAGCAGGTCCAGGTAGTATTCCAGGGCGCGTTGGGTGAAGGCGTCAGCGTGTTTGAGTTTCAGGAATTGCTTTTCGAACTTTTTGAAACTCATGTGCGATAATTGGTATATCGCCAGGCAATAGCCCGAGTAGGGATGCACGTTGTGATCCTGGCTTCGCAGCGCCTCGATTTTTTGGCTGGCTGCTGCCTGCAGTTCGCAGTCTGTTATGACCTGCCAGGCGGTCTGCATCACCCAATCGTTAGTTTGTTCGTGAACCAGCAGTTGCGACCATGTTTCCAGGAGTGCTGCTTCACCGCGCTCTTCGGCAGCTAAGATTTGCAGTTCACGGGTCAGAACGAAGGCGTCTTCACTGTAGGCCTTAATCAGATCTAACACTTCGCGAGCGCGGGACCAGTCTTTGGTTTCAATCAGCAGGTCAAGGTAGGTGAGGCCGTTGTACTGATTGGATGGCTCCAGTGCGAAGGCCCGTTCCAGTAATGGCAGGATTTCCGCGCTATCTTGCTCCAGGCGCTGCAGCCCTTCGGCGACGAAGGTGAGTACTGAGGCGTCGTTTGGATAGAGCGATTGGCAATGGCTAAGCGCTTCAAGGGCCAGGTTTTTTTCATGGCTATCCATCGCCCAGTTGGCGAGCAGCCGCCAGGCATCGTAGAGGTGGGGCGCCTCTCTGGCGACTTCCCGGATTTGTTCGATGGCCTGGGCGGTCTTGCACTGCTGTTTAGTCAGCCAGGCGCTGCGCAGGCGGATCTCGATTGGGACGGCACCCTTCCAGTAATCTGCTGTACAGTATTGAATCGCTCGCTCAAACTGTCCGGTTTCACCGAGTGCCTGGATTAGGCGGCAGGCGATATCAATATTTTGCGGTTGGACCTTGGCAAAGGCTGCCAGGACTTCGGCTTTCTCATGCAGGTCTTGGCGAAACTCTGCGTCTATCTCTGCCAGCAGGGCACTGTTGGGATAGGTTTGTCGCGCTGTGGCAATGTGCTTTTCGGCTGTTTCTCTTTGACCGAGCTCCTGAGACCACTGGCAGAGTTTGTGCCAGGCCCACCCGTAGGCGGGGTCCAGCTCAACACTTTTGGCTACGGTGTCGAGAGCTCGCTGAGTTTCTCCCTGTTTCCAAAGCAAGTCTGCCAGGTAACCATGAGGGATGGCATCGCAGGGAACTCTCTGGATGGCGGTTTCCAGCAAGGCTATGGCATCGTTGTATTTCCCTTGATATTCAAGCAGGTCTGCCAGTTGGTTGTAGGCTGTTGGCCAATTGGGGGCGAGTTGCAGTGTGTGTCGCAGTTGCTTTTCCGCTCCGCTTAGATTCCCCTGCAAGTGCAATATTTCGGCCAGCTTCAGGTGTAATTGGGGCACTAGAGGAAAGCGTTCTATGGCGGTAGCCAGTGTTTCCTCTGCCTGTTCTAGGTTGCCCTGAATCTGATAGCCGTTGGCCTGCGCCAGCCAGGACTGCCAGAGGTCAGGGCACTGTTGTAGAATCTGGTGCAGGGAGTCGAGCAGATCTTCTGCTGGGAGTAAGTCACTGGCGATCTTCTGGTAGGCGAGCACTCCGTCACCAAAAGTCACTGCAGATGTTAGCATCATTTGAAGGAAGGCGAGCAGCTCCTTTTTGTGCTCCTGGCTGTGAGCGCATTGCAGTAGTGGCTCAAAGGCCATGGTGCAGTCGGGAGACCGATAGATAGCCCGCTGGAGCACGTTAAAGGCCTGTTCTTTTTCCTGGCGCTGGAGATGCACTCGGCCCAACTGTGCCCATGCGTTGCTGTCCGTGCGGGAGATGCGGGTGGCCTCCAACGCATAGTTGAGTGCATCGTTCAAGCGACCGCGCTGCAAGCAGATGTCTGCCAGTTTGAGATAGGCCCAGTTGTCATCCGGGTGGCTTTCAATCAATAGCTGACAGTAATTTTCTATCTGATCTATATCTTGGGTGGCCAGCCAGTTCAGGCGCATGCGCTGAAGCTGGTAATTGCCGGGAAATTCCGCGATTTTATTGTTCAGGAAGGTAATGGCTTGCTCATAGTGGCCCAATTCAATATATAGACGAGTTAAAGAATTGCAGGCTTCATAATTGAGCGGTTCACTGCTGAGAATATTTTGCCACAGATCGATAGCCTCACGGCGTTGTAGGCGGTGGGCGCAGATTTCAGCCGCTACCTCTAGGTATCGGTTGGTTTTTGTATGGGGTTTGGCTTTTTCGGCAATTCGCTCTGCTTCATCAGTGCGGTTCAGGTGCAGCAGGCGGCGTGCAGTAACTAGCATTAACTCTCCGTCATCGGGACGCAATGTCATGCCGTGGTAAAGAGTTTGCAGCCCCTCCTCTGTCCGCTCCAGTGCGTCGAGCGCTTGGAATAGGGAAATTGCGGGGCCGGGGGACTTTTTGCCAAATCGCTCGAAGCGGTCACGCAAGAATTCAATGGCTCTGTCGGGGCATTGGCGGTAGCGTTCTGCTCTGAAGTAACTGCTTGCGTAGTGCTCATTGGTTTCTTCGAGGCAGGCGACAAAGCGGTAAATGGCGCTGCCGATTTCATACTCGATAGCGTCACAGGTCTGACAGGCATACTGGTAAAGTGTTTGTGGGTGCAGAGGGTTTTGCCGCAGTAGCTCTGACAGCATCTTGTCCACACGCTCTCTGTTTCGGTGGTCAATTCGCAGGCTGTCGGTGAGCCGGCTGCGGATTAAGAAATGGGCTTTCCCGCTTTCTTCCAGCGACTCCATATATTGCAGGGATTTTTGCACCGCGTTTATGCGCGAGAGTGTTTCGATTTTTCCCAGCTGCAGGTTGACGTCTTGGGGAAATTGTTCGAGCAGTTGCTCAGTGACTTGCAGGATTGCGTTGTCGTCTTGGCTGTAATAGGCGAGTTCCAGTTGTGCGTGTAGCGTCAGCCGGTGGTGAGGAGCCCGCGCGCGCATGCGTTCAGCGGTGGCCTGTGCGGCGGAGTAGCGGTGCTGTCTCAGTTCGTGTTGCAGCAGATAGGTCTCGTTATACAGGGCGGATGCACGCAGCTCCATATCGTCTAGCAGGTGTGCTTTTGCTGTTGGCACAACTGCGGTACAGCGCGGACCGCTGGAAGCGTAGTAGCGCTCGCTCTCTTCGATCAATATTTCCTGCAGGCGTGGGTGCGATGGGTCGCGCAGCAGGTAGGTGCCCATGGTGTGGTCGTAGCCGGCGATGACCTGGAGATGTGCGCTGCCCGGCTCTACAGTGCTGAGTAATACAGGGATGTCGCGGTCTATCAGCTGCTTGATCTGGGGAAAGTTGAGCTCAAACTCCTCCAGATGCCAGCCCTGTTCGATAAGCCAGGTGCGCTGATCGTAGTTGCTGGTGCCGTGGTAGCAGATGGCTTCGGCAATTTCATCCTGGTCAGCGGCGTGTCCCCAGTACTGCAATACGGTTGCTATGCTGGCGGGAGCGCAGGTCATATGGCGCTGCTGTATATAGGGCAGCGATAGAATCTTGCGTTGATCGTCTTCTTTCCGTTGGCGGATGGCGTCGGAAACCCGGTTTTGGTAGAAGCCTTTTTGCTCCAGGTAGGGGAGGGCTGCGTCATAGTCGCCGCGTGCGCAGTAAAAGTCCGCCCAGAGATTGTCTTGTTCTTGGCGTAGGTATTTCGGGCAGCCCCTTGCCATGAGCTTTTCCATTTTTTTCAGGCTGTCGTGGGCTGTTTGGAATTGGTGTAGTTCTATGGCGATTTGGCACAGGAGCCGCCCCATTAGCAGAGACTGGCTGTTAGCCCAGTGGTGTTCGAGTAGTTCCAGGGCCTGTTGGCTTTGGTCGTTGCGCTGCAGGAGAATGGCATAGGTATGGATTGCGTCGAGATAGTCGGGCTCTGCGTCGCAAATCTGTTTGCACAGTTTCAGCGCCGCTTCGTGCTGATCGGCCTCCTGTAGCCGGTGAACCCGGCGGAGTTTTATCCAGAGCCCTGAGTCGAGCTTTTCGGCCTTTTTCAAGTAGAGGTCTGCGTTGACGAAGTCCCGGAATCTGGAATAGATGTCGGCCTTGATGCACATTAAATAGGCGCGGTCTGCACCCTCGGGAAATCCGTCGGGCGCTCCGCTAAACTCATGTGACTCATATATTTCCCAGGCGCGCAGTGGTCCTTTGCGTGTCAATAAGGCCTGCAGATAGTAGGGAAAGATGAATGGATCACGACCGTATCTTCTCCAAGTGCGGAAAATGATGGCATCTGCTGAACGGTGTAATCCCAAATGGCTTAGTGCTTTGATGGCGAGAATGCGCAGTTTTGTGTGCTGCCATTTCTCCATAGGGCCGTGGTCTTCTTCTGCACGGGCGAGTGCATCCAAATAGCGACCGCGTCTACAAAGTTCTAAGTAGTGGTTAATCTGATCTTTTAGTGGCGCAGAGGTTACTAAGTAGTCTTTTACTTCCATTTGTACTTCTATTTTTTAAACTGCCAGCTGGAGTGATTGATCCGCGTGAGCGCGTAGAGGGTTCGGGAGGGCGAAATCTCTTTGACATCTGAGAGCGAATTAATCAGAAGTCCCCCAATCTATAGGTATTTGGGGTGATATTCGTCGTAGTATTTCACAGAGCATGGATATTGGGGATCTGCCTGCACGCTTTCGGCAGCTTTTTGTGGTCGGGGGTAGGTTGTGGATCACTGGCGCTAACGTGGAAGTCAGGTAGGCGTGATCTCGGCAACAAACTGTTCTGGCTTGTCCGGTGTAATTACCAGGGTGCGCTGGGGAAAGCGCAGCACAACCGATTTGCTCAGGTCGGTAGCGAAGGCACGGTAGCGGCCCAGGCGTCTATTGTGGAACAGGCCGATGTAGCCAAAGAGTCCGCCGTTGCCGAAGATGCGGGTCGAGCCGTGCGTAGCTTGTGGATCTGATTTCACTTCGCTCAGACCCTGCAGAGAAATACGGGTTTTCCAGCCGGGCCGCAGTATAAACAGATTGGTGCCTTCGATGCGGTAGCCGCGAATAGCGAATAGGGCGCTAAGTAAAAGAGTGGCCGGCGGCAACCCTATTGCGACGTTATACAGTGTGGATTGCGCTTGAGGTGCCTTGCTGAGCAGCAGTATAGGGATAGCGAGCAGCAGGCTGGCAGTAATTGTCGTGATCCATTTTAGTTGTCGGCTCCAGGGCGCGCGGA
This sequence comes from Microbulbifer thermotolerans, assembly GCF_001617625.1. Taxonomy (NCBI): domain Bacteria; kingdom Pseudomonadati; phylum Pseudomonadota; class Gammaproteobacteria; order Cellvibrionales; family Microbulbiferaceae; genus Microbulbifer; species Microbulbifer thermotolerans. The sequence continues at coordinate 1,587,953 of NZ_CP014864.1, forward strand.
ATTGTGTCGGAGTCATTGGTCATCAATCGTGAGTTTGCCAATGGGAGGAATCATAACCCTGTTGTAGTGTTGCTGCCAAAGTGTTGTGTGCTGCTATTTGAACGGAAAGGTCAGTCAATTTGGTCGGAAAATATTCCCGGGTTAATTTTACAATGACCTTAAGGGCAACTATGAGGTTTGTATATGGATATGCCGGTTTCGAGGGAAGGGCAGCCGTCAGCTCTGGTAGTGGAGGGCGGTGCTATGCGCGGTATCTTCGCGGCGGGCGTTCTGGATACTTTTATCGAAGCGGACTATCTGCCATTCGACTTTGCTATTGGTGTTTCCGCAGGCTCGACCAACCTGATTGGTTATTTGGCGGGGGATCATGGCCGCAGCCGCCGGATTCTTCTGGATCATGCCCGCCGGACAGATTTTATCAATTGGCGACGCTACCTGAGAGGTGGGCATTTTTGTGATGTTAGCTGGTTGTGGCACGCTTCTTACGATGAAGTGCCGCTCAATGTCCGTCGCTATCTCGACAACAATGTACCTCTCTATGCGGTGACAACCAGTATTGTGACTGGAGAGGCCTGCTATTTGCGGGTGACCGAGGAAAATATGCATGAGGTCTTTCCCGCTTCTTGCGCTATTCCGCTTTTTTACCGCGACTTTCCGCGAGTGAATGGTGAGCCGATGACCGACGGGGGGCTGGCGGATTCTATCCCTGTGATCCGGGCCTACGAGCAGGGTGCGCGGGATATCGCTGTAGTGCTGTCGCGCCCCTTGGGGTATCGCAAAAGGGTGAGCCCGGCCCCGAAATTCATTCAGCAATTTTTCCATGGCCACGCGCGTCTGTTTGAAGCAGTACTCGGGCGAGCGGAGCGCTACAACCGCGCCTTGGAATTTATCCAGTCGCCACCAGCCGATTGCCGTATCCGTGTGATTGCTCCGCCGGCACACTTTCCCGTAGGGCGCTTTACCCGGGAGGCGGAGTTGTTGGAGCAAGGATATCTGTTTGGCAGGGAGGCGGGAATGGCGCACCTCCGCGGCAGGGGTATTGCAGTTTAAGTCATCGGCTGCAATTGCATATAGATAAATTGCTGCTATAGCCGCCTTTTTTGGAGGCAAGTAGCGTCCGTTTGCTAGCTATCGGAATATTCTTCTGATTTCTGCTGTGTTCATCCCATTGCCTGAGTGCCCTGGAAGCTAATCGCGGCGCTTATGGGGATTGAGCAAGGCTTCATTGGCGCAACAGAATCGCTTATCGGGAGTCCCTGCAGCCTGTCCGGGCAGCCGCAGTGGTGGCCGCTTTCACTCTCCCACCCCGGCTTTCCTATTGCTATACTCCGCGCCTTTTGGCGCCAGCAGCGCGTGTTTTCGGAGAATTCCATGTCTGATTCCCTGAGTGACTCTCTTTGTGATATCGGCTTTATCGGCGCCGGGGTGATGGGTAAAAACCTGATATTGAACCTGGCCGATAATGGTTACCGCGTGTGTGCGTTTGATCTGGACCAGAGCCGACTCAATGCGTTGCTGGATCAGCATATCCGAGAGCGCGGTGATTTGCCGCCCTTGGTGCAGACGTGCAATTCCTACACTGAATTGCTGGCCAAGGTGAAAGCACCACATTTGATCATTCTCTCTGTCCCCGCCGGTGCACCGGTGGACGATGTTTGCAACAAGCTGCTGGATGCCGGGTTGAAGGCGGACGATATCGTGGTAGATACGGGCAATAGCCTGTGGAGCGATTCGGTGGAGCGTTGTAAGCGCTACGAGGGGCGGCTGATTTTCTTTACCACCGCGGTTTCGGGTGGGGAGATGGGAGCCCGCTTTGGGCCGTCTTTGATGCCGAGCGGCGATCCCTACGCCTGGAGCCGTATAGAACCGGTTTGGCACGCCATTGCCGCCAAGGTGGATCCGGCCACGGGCCAGCCGATAGAGCGTTCTGTACCGGGTAAACCGGTAAAAGAAGGGGAGCCCTGTGCGGCCTATATTGGCCCCATAGGTTCCGGCCATTATGTGAAGATGGTGCATAACGGTATCGAGTATGCCGATATGCAAATGATTTGCGAGGCTTACCACGTGATGCGCAGCGCGCTGGGCATGGCGCCGGCGGATATCGCTCAGGTGCTGCGGGAGTGGAATAAAGGGCCGCTCAACAGTTACCTGATTAACATCAGTGCAGAGGTATTGGCCACCAAGGATGGAGAGACGGGGCAGCCGCTGGTGGATGTGATCCTCGACCGCGCGGGCCAGAAGGGCACCGGCTTGTGGACTGCGGTCAGCAGTTTGGAAGTGGGCTGCCCGGCGCCCAGTATCGCCGAGGCGGTTTTCGCCCGCGCGCTGTCTACCCGCAAGGTGCTGCGCACGCGGGCATCCAAAAAGCTGCAGGGGCCGGAGCTGGAGGCGGTCGGGCCGGCCCGGCGTGCCGAGGTAATTGCGCAGCTGCACGATGCTCTCTACTGCGCCAAGATTTGTGTTTACGCGCAGGGATTCGACCTGATGAAGTTGGCGGCACGGGAGCAGGGTTGGCAGCTGAATTTTGCTGAAATTGCACGTATCTGGCGTGCTGGCTGCATTATCCGCGCGGCTTTCTTGCAGTCGATCAGTGACGCCTATGAGCGCGATGTGAAGCTGTCCAACTTGCTGTTGGACGATTTCTTTGCCGGGCAGATTGCCGAGCGTCAGGGAAGTTGGCGCCGGGCGGTGGCGGATGCGACTCTAAATGGGATTCCGGTGCCGGCCCTGTCTTCGGCGCTGAGCTATTACGATGCCTTCCGCACCGAGTCCCTGCCCGCCAATTTGCTGCAGGGGCAGCGGGATTTCTTTGGGGCCCACACCTTCTCGCGGGTAGATCGCCCGGAGCAGGAGAAATACCACGTGCAGTGGAGCCGGCCGGAGCGGCCGGTGGTGACAGTGTGAACCCTGTCGCTCCGCCGCAGGGGCCTGTATCCGGCGGTGGGGCTGACTAGAAGGCCACTTCCTCGACTTCCGCCGCATGCCGCTCGGCCTCGGCGCGTGCGGCGCGCACCATGACTTCTTCGACACTGACGGATTCGGTATTTGCACCGCCGAAGGCGGCGAGCAGATCTTTGAGTAGGGCGGAGATTTCCAGTGTCATTACCGAAAAGTCCGCGTCGAAGCGTTGGGCCGCATTCTCCGAATCAATGCTGTCTGCCTTTTCGAGCAGCGCATCGCTGAATTTCAGCTTTTTGATCGCCAGCTGGTCGTCGACGATAAACTCGACACCCCCGCGCCAGACGAGCCCCAGTTTGTGAACCTGCAGTCCCGCCACTAGGTGATTGTGGATTTCCTCTGCGCAGAGATCCTGGTTTTTGCAGCGAATCACGCTGCCGCTGTCCTTGGGATCGCGCAGTTCTGTTTCGTGACCGAATTCGAACTGGGCCGGTGCCTCAGGTGCGGTTAACCAGTGGGTCATGGTTTGCTGGGGCAGGTTTTTGGCTGCCAGTGGCACCACTGCGAGGCTACTGATGGCCTCGCGCAGGTTTTCCAGCAGCTCTTCGGCAGCCGAGGCTGAGGCGGCATCGATCACGACCCAGCCGTCTTTCGGCGCGATATAGGCGTATTGCAGGCGCGATTTGGCAAAGGCTTTGGGGCGCATTTCCAGCAGCACTTCGTCTTTTAGGTTCTGCCGTTCTTTGCGCCCCACCTGGCGCGCCTCTTTGTCTGAGATAGCCTGAGCTAGCTCTTCCACTTTCTCGTTTACCACGGCAGCCGGGATCACTTTCTCTTGTTTTTTGGCACACACCATCAGGTAACCGTTGGCCGCGTGCACCAGTTGGTTGCCGTGGCGCCCCAGGGGCGGAACCCAGCCGTAACGGGCCGCGTCCTGGCTGCCGCAGGGCACGAACGCGTGCGGTTCCAGCAGTTCGTTCAATTTTTCTGCGGTAAGGGAGAATGCTTTGGTGAGGCGGTAGACGCGGAGATTCTTAAACCACATAGATCGGCCGTTGATTCTGTTGTTCGAAGCAGGCGGCAATTATGCGGAAGGCGAGAAATAACATCCAGGTGTTATGGCTTGCATTGCTGTGACCTGGTGTGTGGCGGCCTGTGGGGTTGTGTTGATGATTTGGCACGGATGCCCGACGGATAGCCATGGCTGCAAAGTAGTTATTGCAAGTGCGCCAGTAGCTCACTGTATCTGGCAGCGTAGCAAGCTGGTCCCTTAGAGAGATTTTTTCCGGGCATGGGGTGGTTTATCTCGATCTAAAGGCGCTTTAGCGGGGAGGTTGATCAGAGTTTCCTTTGTTGGCTGGGCAAATCCAAAAGTCCAGCGGGCTGGAGCCGCTGGACTTTTGCTTTGTGCTCCGGTCAGTCTTTGGCGGGAATGGCTTGCACCACTTGCAAGAGATATTCCCAAAAGTTAGCCACGCTCTGAATATGCACCCGCTCCTCTGGTGAGTGGGCCCGGCGGATGGTGGGGCCGAAGGAGACCATATCCCAGTGCGGGTAGGGTTTGGCGAGGAGGCCGCACTCAAGGCCGGCGTGAATGACTTTTACCTCCGGCTCTTCGCCGGTCATTTCCCGGTAGATACTTTTCATTACTGCCAGCAGTGGCGACTGGGGATTCGGCTTCCAGCCGGGGTAGGCGTTGTCCAGCGAGGTTTCGGCGCCGGCCAGTTCAAAGGCGGCGGCGACATTGAGGCCGTGCTGGTCTCGGGCGCTGTCGGACAGGCTGCGCACCAGGCTCTGGATGTGCACTTGGCTTTTTCCGTCCGCAGTTTCCGTCACTACCCGGGCGAGGTTGTTGGAAGTGTCGGCAATGCCTTCCAGCGCGGTGCTCGGGCGTTCCACGCCGTTGGGGCAGCAGCGGATAGCGCGGATCAATTTTTGCTGGGTGTCGCGGTCCATCACAGAAGCGGGCATTTCCGCCGCATCCAGTGAAATGGTCAGCCCGCTTTCGTTGTCGAATTCGGCAATGATGTCCAGTGTTTCCCGCTGGGTGATTTGCACTAGCAAGGCAGCCTTGTCCGCCGGTACGGTCACAACACTGAATGACTCCCGCGGTATGGCGTTGCGCAGGCTGCCGCCATTGAGAGCGGCGATACGCAGATCGGCGATAGCGCGATTGGCCGCATCGAGAATGCGGTTGGCTATTTTGTTCGCATTGCCCCGTCCTTTATCTATGTCCAGGCCGGAGTGACCGCCTCTCAACCCGCGAACGCTGAGTTCGAAGGCCAAGTGCCCCTCAGGCACCGGTTCCGCTGAGTAGGGCAGCAGTGCATTGATATCCACGCCGCCGGCACAACCGATATACAGTTCTCCCTCACCCTCCGCATCCAGGTTCAGCAGCAGTTCCGCTTCGAAGTGGCCCGGTTGCAGATGCTTGGCTCCGGTCATGCCCGCCTCTTCGTCGATAGTGAGCAGGGCTTCGAGCGCGGGGTGGGGAATATCGGTGCTCTCCAAAAGAGCGAGTATGGCGGCCACGCCGATGCCGTTGTCAGCGCCCAGAGTGGTGCCGGTGGCGGTAACCCACTCACCGTCAATGCGCGGGCGAATTGGGTCTTTCAGGAAGTCGTGGTCGGAGTCGGCGTTTTTCTGCGGCACCATGTCCAGGTGCCCCTGCAGGGCAAGAGTTTTACGGTCCTCCATTCCCGGCGTGGCAGGTTTTTTAATAATGACGTTGCCGATTTCGTCCTGCTTCACTTCCAGCCCGCGTTCCCTACAGAAGTCGAGTACGTGGGCGACCACTTTTTCTTCGTGTTTGGAAGGGTGGGGAATCGCGCAGAGTTTGGAGAAGTGTTTCCACAGAGGTTTAGGGGATAGTTCGGCAATGGATGACATAGTGCTTCCTTTTTATCTGGACCGCCGGATGCGGCGGTCTGGGTTATCGCCGGGCTTTTGGCCCGGGACCGGAATTGTGCCCGTTTACCGAGTTCTGCAGTCCCGGTGCAACCGCATTGGCGCACCGGGGTTCTGCTGGAGGCTTATGCGTTTTCGGTGGCGACCAGTTCCAGGGCAATACGGCGCTTGTCGATATCGACAGCGCTTACCTTCACGGTCACTGGCTGGTCGAGTTTGTAAGTGACTTTGTTGTGGGTCAGTTTGAGGTATTTGCCATCAAACTCGGGCAGGTTTTTCTTGTCGCCATTTAGGCGAACAAAGCCGTCAATGCCATTTTCATCCAGCCTTACGCCGAGGCCTGCGCCGTTGACTTGGGTAATTTTTCCTTCGAAGACCTGGCCTGTCTTGTCTTGCAGATACTGTGCGTAGAGCCACTGCTCCAGGGCGCGGTTGGCCTGGCGGCCGCGGATCAGGCTGTCTTGAAGGGCCTCGACTTGTTCGTCACTCAGAGCCTTGGCCTGCTGACTCTGCGCGGCGGCACGCAGTACCCGGTGGTTGTGCAGGTCGTTGTATTTGCGGATCGGTGAAGTGACAGTGGCGTAGGCTTCCAGGCCCAGGCCCAAGTGAGCGCCGGGTTTGTTGGCGAGCTGGCCGGGGCGCAGCATGCGCTTGAGCACCGCGAGCAGGTCCTGCATTTGCGGTTCGCTGTGGTTCTCCAGATGCTTGACCAGCGCCAGGTAATTGTCCAGTTGGTGCAGATCTTTGTCTGCGTATTCCGGCAGGGTTTCCTTGAGCAGGCTTCTGATTTCACCCATGCGTTCGTCGCGGAAACCTAAATGCACGGAGAAGCAGCCCTGTTGCATCGCTGCGAGCTGGCGCCCGACGGAGATATTGGCGGCGAGCATTGCCTCTTCCACCATGCGCTGGGCGACGTTGCGCTCCTGTTTCTCGATGCGTTCGATTTTGCGCTGTTCGTTCAGGAAGATGGCGTAGTCGGGGCGCTCCTCCATAGTCAGCGAGTGGCTGGCGCGGTAGGCCGTACGCGCTGTGCAGAGGTCGGACAGGTTGCGCAGGCTTTCCTTTTGGTCCTCGGGCACGGCGCTGTCATCGCCTTCGATAAAGTTTGCTACCTGCTCGTAGCTGAGTTTGTGGCGGGAGCGGATGGCCGCGAACTCATAGCGGCTGTCGCCGATGGTGCCGTCGCTTTCGATATCGATATGCAGCACCAGAGCGGGGCGCAGCTCGCCCTGCACCAGTGAAAAGAGGTTTTCACACAGATCGTTGGGCAGCATCGGCAGGGTTTCGCCGGGCAGGTATTGGCTGTGGGCGCGCTTGAATGCCTCTTTATCCAGCGGGCTACCTTCTTCGATCAGGCAGGAGGGATCGGCGATGGCAATGTGTAGGGACCAGCCACTGTCGCGCTTGCTGACGGCAAGGGCGTCATCCATATCCAGTGTGGTGGGGGCGTCGATGGTAACGAAGCCCAGCTCCGAGAGATCTGTGCGTTCGGCGGTGATTGCCTCGATTCGCCCTTTGATTTCTTCCGCCTGCTTCATTGCCGCCGGGCTGAAGCGCTCCGGCAACTGGTGTTGGGCGACCACGTAGGCGTGTTCAATACCGGGCATATCCGGTTTGCCGATGACGGTTTCCACCTTGGCCTGGGCCTTGCCGTCCCGGAACGGGTGGCGGCTGATCTTGCAGGCGATGAACTCCCCCGGCTGCGCCTTGCCACGGGCTTTGGGCGGCAGAAAGATCCAGCGGTTCAGCCCCACTTCACTGGGCTGCACAAAGTGCCCCTGGCCCCGCTGTACATACTGGCCGACAAGGAATTTGAGCTCACTTTCCAGCAGTTCGTCCAGTTCGGCTGACAGCTTGCCTTTGTCCTCTTCGGTAAGGCTGACGCGCACCCGGTCACCGGGAAACACACGCTCCATTTCTGCCGGCGGCAGGAAGGCTTCGCGCCCGTCGTCCAGCACGACAAAACCAAACTTGCCGTTGCTGCCACGTACCCGCCCTTCGGCGAATTCCTTGTTGGAGCGGATGTCGGATTTCAGTTGTTTGAGTTTTTGGAGCGCGTCGGCATTCAGCATTGAAACAGTCTCTGCGGGTCGATTTTGCGCGCGGATTCTACCAGACCCCAGTGAAACGGGGTAACGCGCCAGCGCCGGTTTTCGCTCCGTACGGCGCATTGGTAGCGGCCTGCCGCCGTCGCGGGGACGCCAGGGGCGGTTTGATGACTGGGCCGCAAAGAGCGTTTCCGTGTGGTTGTTTATCCTAAATTGGCTGTTATTGCGTGATGTTTTCGCTTTGATTTGATGTTGGCGAGCAAAATTTGCAAACTCTATCTGCCCCAGGTGGATATAATCTTAGCTTCTTATAAAACAGATAAAGACTGTGGTTGTTCCCCAGCAGTGGAACCGGTCTCCGGAGAGGAACAGTAAATGAGTATTTTTTCCCATCCCGCCTATGACAAGCACGAACAGGTGGCTTTCTGCCAGGACGCCAAAAGCGGCCTGAAGGCGATTATTGCGGTGCACAACACCAATTTGGGACCCTCGCTGGGCGGCTGCCGTATGTGGCCCTATGCGGATGACGGTGAAGCGCTGAACGACGTACTGCGCCTCTCCAGAGGTATGACTTATAAATCCGCTATGGCCGGGCTGAAACTCGGGGGCGGCAAGGCGGTCATCATCGGAGATCCGCGCAAGGAGAAGACCCCTGAGCTGCTGCGCGCTATGGGCGACTTCATCAACACGTTGGGCGGCCGCTATATCACCGCTGAGGATTCCGGCACCAGCGTCGCGGATATGCATATCATCGGCGAGCGAACTCAGTATGTTTCCGGCCTGATCGCCGAGTCGGAGCACGGCGGTGATCCATCGCCCTCTACCGCTTACGGTGTATTTGTCGGCTTGAAGGCGGCGGTGGAGCACCGTTGGGGCAAAAGTGATTTGAGTGGCCTCAAGGTCTCCCTGCAGGGGGTGGGCAATGTGGGCTTCCGTCTGGCCAAGCTGTTGAAGGACGCGGGCGCTGAACTCTTTGTTACAGATATCTTCCAGGACAATATCGACCGCGCTGTCAGCGAGTTGGGCGCAACGGCGGTCGGTGCAGATGAGATCTTCGACCTGGACGTGGATCTCTTCGCCCCCTGTGCCCTGGGTGCCGTACTGAATGACGATACCATTGCCCGCTTAAAAGTGGGGGCAGTGGCTGGCGCGGCAAATAATCAGCTGACGGAGATGCGTCACGCTGCGGCCCTCGGTGAGAAGGGCATTCTGTATGCGCCGGATTATGTCATCAACGCCGGCGGCATTATCGATGTTTATTACCAGCAGCAGGGCGACTACGACCCCGCGCGTGTGAAGGCACATATTGAAACCATCGGCAGCACCATGCAGGAAATTTTCCAGCGCGCGGCCGAGACAGGTGAGACCACTGCGCACGTGGCCGACCGCATCGCGGAAGAGCGTTTTGGTCACGAGGACGCGTCAAAAAACATTGACCCGGCGGCCGCTTGATTATTGAGCGGGCATAAGTCCGTTGAGTCACTCTCTCCCCTGGAGCGATTTGCGTCATCGCTTCTCTTTGAGGTATTTATTTGGGCACTTCGGTGCCCGTTTTTTTGTCTGATACACCGCAATATGGCCAAATGCCCGGTGCTACGCTGACTGAAGTGCTAGAGTCCGCTGTAACGGAAGCCGGCGGCCGCCCGAACTACCTCTGGAGATATCCGATCTATGACACTGCGCAGCATTCTTATCATTTTCCTGTCCCTAGGAGCGCTCTCTCTCGGTGCCTGCGGTAAGCCGGATGAGGGGCGCCATCGTGTACAGGCTGTGGCTGGCGAGTCGGTGGATGGCGCCCGCGCGCAGTCCGACAACCCCGCCTATGTGGCGGCGCCCGAATTGGATATTCCGTTTTATAAGGAGAAGCTGGAGAACGGTCTGACAGTAATTGTGCACGAGGACCACAAGGCGCCAGTGGTGGCGGTCAATATCTGGTATAAGGTGGGCTCAAAGGATGAAGTGCCGGGCAAGACGGGCTTTGCACACCTATTTGAGCACCTGATGTTTAACGGCTCGGAAAACTATCCCGGCGAGTACTTCGAACCCTTTCAGCGCTCCGGTGCCACGGATATGAACGGCACCACCAATAATGACCGCACCAACTATTTCGAGACAGTTCCCACCGGGGCCCTGGATATGGCACTGTGGATGGAGTCTGACCGGATGGGCCACTTCGTGGGGGCGATTACCCAGGAGACGCTGGATGAGCAGCGCGGTGTAGTCAAAAACGAAAAACGTCAGCGCGAAAATACGCCATATGGTCAGGCTTTCGAGCGCATTGCCAGTGGCACCTTCCCGCCGTACCACCCCTATTCGTGGACAACCATCGGCTCCATGGAGGATCTGGACAACGCCAGCCTCGAAGATGTGAAGCAGTGGTTCCGGGACTACTATCAGCCAGCCAACGCAATACTGGTGATCGCAGGTGATATCACTGTCGAAGAAGCCATGGCCAAGGCGCGGCAATACTTCGGGAATATTCCCAGCAGTGGCGTGCAGCCGCGACTGAAAAACTGGGAATTGCCAGTGCAGCCCAATAAGCGCGAAGAGATGTTTGATCAGGTGCCGCAGACCCGCATCTACAAAGTGTGGAATGTTCCGGCGGTCGGCAGTGAGGAAGAGGATGCTTTGGACCTGATCACTTCTCTGCTGGCGAACCGCAAAAACTCGCTGTTATACCGCCGCCTGGTGCGCGATGAGCAACTGGCTACCAGCGTCAGCGCCTTTTATTACGGGCGTCAGCTGGCGGGCCAGCTGATGATTATTGTGGATGTCAAACCCGGTCAGTCGGTAGAAAAAGTGGAGGCAGTGCTGGATGAGTCGCTTTGGGCTTTCGTAAATAATGGTGTGGATGCCCGGGAATTGCGCCGTATCAAGCAGAGTGAATTTGCCAGCTTGGTAAAAGGACTGGAAAAAATCGGCGGCTTCGGAGGCAAAAGCGATATCCTCGCTCAGTCCGAGTTTTACTACGGTGACCCCGGTGCGCTGATAGAAGGCCTGCAGCACTACGCTGGTGTCTCCGCGCAGGAAGTTCAAGCTGTTGCCGCCCGTTGGCTCACACCGGAAAGCTATACCTTGATCATTCGCCCGCGGGAAAAGTATGCCACCTCGGAAAAAAAGGTCGATCGCAGCCGTTTACCGCCGGTGGATAAAAAGGTGGAGCTGGAGTTGCCCAAGCAGGAGTCCTTCACACTCGATAATGGCCTGAAAGTGGTGCTGGCGGAACGCCACGATACGCCGGTCGTGCTGATGAACCTGCAATTCAAAAGCGGCGCGGCTGCCGATGGCGACAAGCCGGGTCTGGCTTCCATGGCCGCAAGCATGTTGAGCGAGGGTGCGGGAGACCTGGATGCGCTGGCGTTCAGCGCGCGCCAAGAGGAGCTGGGGGCCAGCATTGGCACCGGTAGTGGATTGGATTACAACAACATCACTTTGAGTGCCCTCAAAAATCAGCTGGAGCCCTCTCTCGAGCTGTTTGCCAAGGTAGTGCTGGAACCGCTGTTCCCGGAGAAAGATCTTGCTCGGGTTAAGTCCAACCGGCTCGATGCTATTGCCCAGGAGAAGGCGCAGCCGCAGGGACTGGCGTTGCGCACGCTGCCGCCGCTGTTGTTTGGCGACAAGCACCCCTACGGGGCACCGTTGACCGGTTCCGGCACTGTTGAGGGAATTGAAGCAATTGAGCGCGATGACTTGGTGCGCTTCCACAATACCTGGGTGCGCCCGGACAACGCGGTTCTGATCGTTGTCGGTGATGTCACCCGGGAGGAGATCCAGGCGTCGCTGAACCGTGCACTGGCGGATTGGCGGGCGCCAAAAACTGAATTGGCGCGTATCGAGGTGCCGACGGTGAAGCGGCCGCAAAAGACCAGGATCTATTTGGTGGACCGTCCCGGTGCCGAACAGAGCTATATTATGGCCGGCCTGGTGATGCCGCCTTGGCAGCCGCAGGGAGCGGAAGCTTTTGAGGCGATGGCGGCGGTAATCGCCGGCAAATTTACTTCACGGGTGAATATGAACCTCCGTGAAGACAAACACTGGACTTACGGTGCCCGCGCTGTTTCTCTGGACACAGAAGGGCAGCGCCCCTATATCCTCTTTGCACCTGTGCAGACCGACAAGACGGCCCCGGCCATTCTTGAATTGTTGAAGGAATACCGCAGCTTCCTCGGCGATAAGCCGGTCACTGAGCGGGAGTTGGCGGACTACAGAGACGATGAAGTACTCAAGCAGAGTGCTCGCTTCCAGACCAAGGGGCAGCTGCTGTCGAGTATTGCCTGGCAGGTGGAGAAGGGCTTGCCGCCGGAGTATATCTCCGAATATCCACAGCGGGTGGAGGTACTGACGGTGGATGAGGTGGAGTCCTCTGCAAGGCAGTTCCTGCAACCAGATCAATTTACCTGGGTAATCATCGGAGACCTGAGTCGGATACAAAAAGAAGTGGAGGCACTGAATATAGGGCCGGTGGAAGTGCTGTCTCCCGGCGATTAGCTGGGCGCGGGTTGCGCTTGGTAAAAGCAAGGGGCCCCGGCCGGTTTCCCGGCGGGCGCCCCGAAATCAGTTGCTGTAGGTGCAAAGTTGATTTGGCGGCTCAGGCCTTGGCACTGGGGCGTGCGCTCAGTTGTCCATGCCAGCGCGCCAGGTGAGGGTACTTTTCCGGGGTGGGCCGCAATTGCACGACTTTGCCGAAATCCAGTATGCACAGCATGCTGAGATCCGCTACCGATAGGTAATCCCCTACCAAGTATTGGTTATCCGCCAGATGGTGGTCCAGCAAGTCAAAAAATTGCAGTGCCTTCTTGCCGCACTCTTCGCCAAAGTCGGGGAATACTTTCATGCGGTCTTTAAAGAAGCCGGTGCCGTGCTGAAAGCAGCCGCCGATATTCATCATCATGTTCAGATCGGCGCGGCGGTGCCACATCTCTACCAGTGCTTTCTCTTTGGGATCGCGGCCAAAGAGGGGTGGTTCTGGGTACAGCTCTTCGAAATAGCGCTGGATGGCGACGGATTCCGCGATGCAGGTACCGTCGTCCAGTTCCAGCACCGGAACTTTGCCGTTAATGTCCCGGCGCCGGTAATCCTCAGTGAGATTTTCCCCCTTGGTGATGTCCACTTGAACAAACTCGATATTGTCGATGCCTTTTTCCGCCAGGTACATGCGTACCCGGCGACAGTTGGGCGCGCTGGCGAACTCGTAGATTTTCATTGGGTTTCCTCTCGACGCGATTCTTGGGGTGAGCATAAGCTTGGGGTACATTGTACGCTTTGTCAGGGGCTCTGATTCATTCGCTTCCCGGCGGTAAAGATAGTTGGAAGTCAAATGAGCTGTGCGGGTGATGGGCTGCACTTCAAAACTGCCTGATACCTGATACAAGAAGGTGCCCGGCGGCGCTAAAGGAAAGTACTCGAGCGCTTTTGAAGAGCGCCTAGAGCTGACTACAGCGCTCACGCGAAAGAATCAGAGGTTCGCCTGAACGAACGACTTTAAGAGGGATTAAACGGGTGGGGCAATGACAACAAATACCAAAGGAGGCCACTTCCGCAACCGCGCTGCTGCTCTGTTGCTGGCCTTATTGAGCGGCCTGTGTAGCAGTTTGGCATCGGCGGAATCTACGGCGGTCTATGCGGGAAAACTGTTCGACAGCGAGAGTGGCAAGCTGTTGGAAAATCGCACTATTCATATTGTCGATGGCCGTATCGAGTCGGTGCAGAAAGGGTTTGCCAAGCGCGATCGGGAGCGTTTGGTGGATCTGCGCAACTACACAGTGTTGCCGGGGCTGATGGATATGCACACCCATTTGGCCTATGAGTATGGCCCGCGGACCTATATGGAGCCCTTCACCTGGAATCCAGCGGATTACACTTTGCGTGCCGTGGATACGGCGCGGCGCACTCTGCGGGCCGGGTTTACCACGGTGCGGGACCTGGGTGACAGCGACAATGTCACCATCAGTCTGCGCAAGGCGATAGAGGCCGGCACCATTGAAGGTCCGCGGATTTTTACCGCTGGCAAGGCCATCGCTACCACCGGTGGTCACGCCGACCCCACCAACAGCTTCCGTTACGACCTGATGGGTAGTCCCGGCCCCGCGGATGGCGTTATCAACGGTCCGGTCAGTGCTCGCGAGGCCGTGCGGCAACGCTATAAGGACGGTGCCGATTTGATCAAGATCACCGCGACCGGTGGTGTATTGAGTGTGGCCAGGAGCGGCCAGAATCCGCAGTTTATGCAGGATGAACTGGAGGCCATTGTCGCCGCGGCGAGGGATTACGGCTTTACAGTGGCGGTACACGCCCACGGCAAAGAAGGGATGGATCGCGCCATACGCGCGGGTGTCGACTCCATTGAACACGGCACCTATATGGATGGGGAAACCATTGAGCTGATGCGGCGCCACAACGTCTGGTATGTGCCCACACTACTGGCGGGTGAATGGGTTACACAGAAAGCTATGCTGGACGGTTTTTTCCCCGAGGTGGTGCGGGGAAAAGCGTCCACCATAGGCCCACTGCTTCAAAACACCTTCGCCGATGCCTACAAGCGCGGCGTGAAAATTGCCTTTGGTACCGATAGTGGTGTCAGCCGGCACGGCGACAATGCGCGTGAATTCGCCCTGATGGTGGCCGCTGGTATGACCCCTGCAGACGCCATCCGCAGCGCCACCTGGAATGCGGCGCAGCTGCTAAAAATGGGGGATGAGCTGGGGAGTATCAGTGAAGGTAAGAGAGCGGATATTGTCGCGGTAAGTGGTAACCCGTTGGAAGATATCACTGAGTTGCAGCGGGTGGCCTTCGTGATGAAGGACGGAAAAATTTACAAGGCCCCATGACGCTACTGAGCGCTTGCAATATTTCTTGATAAGGTCCGGAAGCCCTGAGTAATCAGCGCTTCCGGGCCACAGTTATCGCAATTCGAATACCAGGTCCAGGTTGACGGACAGGGTGGTTTCTCCGGGGGCTACCGGTGTGGCCGCGCTGTCTTTTGCTGCCGCTATCTCCGCGCGCATCATCGGCATTGGTTGGGGGATACGGCCTCCTTGTTCTGAAATGCTGACGATACGGCGCACCCTCATGTCTAGCGCTTTGGCGTAGGTTTCCGCTCGGGCGCGGGCTATGTCCAGTGCCCGCTTGCGCGCTTCGGCCAACACCGGTTCCGGCTCGCCGATTTCCAGGCTGGGCCCGTGGATTTGGTTGGCGCCGGCTGCGGCCAATGTGTCCAGCACCTCGCCCAGCGCCGGCAGATCGCGCACCTTGATACTGACGGTATTTCTAGCCTGGTAGCCGGTGATTTGGGGTTTGCGGCCCTGTTGGTAGTCATAACGCGGCGACAGGCTGATGCCACTGGTTTGTACATCTTTTTCGTCGATGCCGGCTTTTTTGATCGCCTTTATCAGTTTGTCCATTTGCGTGGCGTTATCGCGCATAGCTTGCTCGCTGTCTTCCGATTCAGTGACCACGCCCGCCGAAATGTTGGCTACATCTGGTGCTTGACTTGCCTCGCCGGTTGCGGAGATGGAAATGAGAGTGCCGCGCTCGGCCGGGGAGCGGTCGCCGCCGCAGGCAGTGGCCAGCAGGGTGAACAGGGCGATGGTGGACAATTTGACAACCTTCATGACGTTTTCCTTGTGGGTTGCAGTGAAAATTTTGTGACAAACAGAAGGCGGAACAGTAACCTCCGTTAGCTGAACAGGCACTGAGCGGGTTGCGTCAGCCGAATACCCGCCGGTAATCTTCCGCTTCGCCGTGATAGATCGCAAAGCCCAGGCGCAGTAACCGCTGGCGTCGGTCGCACAGTACCCCGCGGGATTCGAGTTCCCGCTGCAGCTGTTCCGATTTTTCCCCGCTGCCGCAGTCGAAGGCAAAGAAATGGCCGTGGCCGTTTTCCAGATCGTGACAGATGAGGTTGCTCCGGTTCAGAAGCGGGTGATGGGCTTGGTCCATCGCGGTGAGAAAGCGCCGCTGTGCGGCCAGTACATAGGAATGAATTTTTTCTACGGTGATGCCCTCGCGCTCGAACAGCTCGAAGACCGCAAGGCCTTTGTAAAGGGCTGAGTAATCCATGGTGGCGCCGGCAAAACGCAGCCAGTTGTCGTCAAACTGGACTCTGCCACTGCGGTTTTCCAGCTCCGTTAATTCGGCGAACCAGCCGGTATTCAAGGGGCGCAGTTGGCAGTTGGCGGGAATGGTCATAAAGCACAAACCTTCGCCGGCACCGAGGTATTTGTAGGAACCTGCGGTAAAGTAGACCTTGTCCGCGGCTTCGCTAAGATCAATGGGCAGGGCGAAAAAAGCGTGGTAGCCGTCGATAACAAATTCTGTGGATTGCGGTTTGCGCGCGGCGATCTTGAGCAGTTGGGGAAACTCGACGCCGGAATCAAAGAAAACCAAGCTCGCGTAGGCCAGTTGGTAGTCACCACGCTGGAGTTCCCGCTCGAAGCGGGCGGCCAGGGTAGCGTAGGGTTCTTTGGCAACGCGGGTGACTTCGATCGTTGGCAGCTCCTCCAACCGCTGCAGTTGACGGGCGAAGCTGTAGAATTCGCCATCGGTGGTGAGAATGCGCAGCGGCTTGGTCAAATCGAAGGCGCTGATCAAGCGGAAAACCAACTCGTGGGTATTGGGCGCTATAGCGATCCGGTCGGGGGCTGGTAAACGCAGGGTGCGCGCCACCGCAGCTTGCCAGGCCGGGATCTTCTTCTCGAACAGAAGGCGCCACTTGTCATCGGCCAGCATAGCGGCGTCGCGCCAATACTGTTGCGCTGCTTCGAAGGTCACGTCCGGCCAGTAGTGGTGGGAGTGGCACGCCATGTGCAGTGGGTTTTCAAAGCGGCTGCACTGGGATTGTAAAAATTGTCGATAGTATTTTTGATACATTTGGTTTTGGCGCCGGCAAACCGAGTGTAATAAATTGTTGCCGGCATTTTAGATGGTGACGGATAGAAGGAGTAGTACTGTGGAATATCTGCACACGATGGTGCGAGTTTCGGATCTGGATGAGTCTTTGGAGTTTTATTGCAACAAACTGGGGTTGCAGGAGGTCAGCCGCAAGGATTACGAAAAGGGCCGCTTTACGCTGGTGTTCCTGGCCGCTCCGGGCGATGCGGAAACTGCGCGGGAGAAGCTGGCGCCCTGCCTTGAACTCACATACAACTGGGACCCGGAAACCTATACCGGGGGACGCAATTTTGGCCATTTGGCCTACCGAGTGGATAATATCTACGCAACTTGTCAGCAGCTGATGGATAAGGGTGTCACCATTAACCGTCCGCCGCGGGACGGTCATATGGCGTTTGTGCGTTCCCCGGACGGCATTTCCATTGAGTTGTTGCAGAAAGGTGAGCCGCTGGAACCGCAGGAGCCCTGGGCATCCATGGAAAATACTGGCGAGTGGTAAGCATACCGGCAGGAGTGCTTGCAGGGGCGGGCGCAGTGCCCGTCCGCAAGGTTAGAGAAAGGCAGTGAAAAGATCTAATTGCGTATTACTGGCCGGTAAATCGGCAGCGGATCGCATCCGCGCGGAGGGGTTGCGCCAGGAGCAGTTCTCCACTCTGGTGGGGGCTTCCGGAGGGCCCAAGTGGCTGGTGATCAGTCAGCTTGACAGGGTGCTTATAGGAGAGTTTTTCAAGGGGCGCAGTCGGCCCATCGTAACTCTTGGTTCATCCATAGGCAGTTTCCGCAACCTGTGCTATGCGATGGAGGACTCCCTGGGCGCTCTGGAGCGCCTCGAGTACGGCTATATCAACCAAACTTATGCCTCCGCAAAACCCGCGCCCGCGGAGATCACCGCTGCCGCTGAGAAGATCCTTAAAGAAGTTCTGAGGCGGGGAGGGGCACGAGAAGTCGCGGAAAACCGCCTCTGGCACAGCCACTTTGTCACTGTGCGAGGGCGCGGCCTTCTGGCCAGCGAGCGGCGCGCACTGCTGGCGCCGGCGCTCCTTGCCTCAATGCTGGCAAACGCCCTGTCCAGAGACAGCTTGAGTTGCTTCTGGGACAGGGTGGTATTCCACTCGGGCAGCGCCGCCGGTGTTCGTTTCGACAAGCTGCGAACGATCAATGCGGCGCTATCGGAGGAAAATGTCTGCGATGCCGTATTGGCCAGTGGCTCGATTCCGCTGGTAATGGCCGGGGTGCAAAATCCACGGGGGGCGCCAGCGGGCAACTATCGCGATGGCGGTATCACCGACTATCACTTCGATCTGCGCTTCAAGCATCCGGAGGGGCTGGTCTTTTATCCGCACTTTTTCCCTTTTCTTGTGCCAGGTTGGTTTGATAAAAGCCTGCCTTGGCGCCGCGTCAGGGGGGATGCCATGGAAAACACATTACTGGTAGCGCCGTCCCCGGCGTTCGTTGCTCGCTTGCCCTACGGCAAGATTCCTGACCGCAACGACTTCTACCAGCTCGGCACCGATGAACGGTTGAAGTACTGGAATACCGTGGTGGATATGGGCAGGCGGGTGGCTGATGACTTCTATGAGCTCTGGCAGACGGGGGCCGTCGCCGATCACTTGATCGAAGTTGGGCGAGATGAAAGTCCTCACAAGCTGTCGCAGGTGGCAGCCATATGAGTGGTGCGCGGGAACTGGGAGTGTCCCAGGAGGAATTCCGTACCACCCAGGAGTGGGTCTACCACCAGGTGCGGGAGGCTATTCTGCGTGGAAAATTTTTGCCTGGCCATCCAGTCACGATTCGTGGGCTGGCCGCGGAGCTCGGCTGTAGTCCCATGCCGGTACGCGAGGCGTTGCGCCGCCTTACCTCCGAGCGTGCGCTGGAGTTGTCGGACACGCGGCGGGTGACGGTGCCCACTATGACCCCGGAAAAGCTGGCCGAGATTTGCGCGGCGCGGGTGGCGCTCGAGTGCCAGGCCGCGGAGCGGGCACTGCCCTATGTGGGCCCGGACGAGCTGGAACGGCTGCGCAGTCTGGACGACCGGGTCAGTGCGGCGCTTGCGGATGGAGATACGGAAGCGTATGTCACCGCTAATTTGGAGTTCCACTTCACCCTGTACCGTCTAGGTCGACCGCATATCATCCTGTCCTTGATAGAGAGTCTGTGGCTGCAGACGGCGCCTCTGCAGCACCTGGTTTTCCGGCGCTTTGGCGTGCAGGAACTGCCCGACCGGCACCGGGATCTTCTCGAGGCCATCTCCGCTGGTGACCCCGTGCGGGTGCGCACCGCCATCCGTCAGGATATCGAGGAGGGGCTTGGCTCCATCTCTGCAGAAGAGCTTTTATAACGATGTTTGCATATCTCCATATTGCCTTGCACTTTCTTGTGCCGGTGGGCATTGCCTGGTTTTTCTTCCGCACGGACTGGAAAAGGGCCGCGTTGATCATGCTCGCCGCCAATCTGGTCGATTTGGACCATTTTCTCGCCAGTCCCGTGTACGACCCTAACCGCTGCAGTATCAACTTTCATCCGTTACACAAGATGCTGCCGATCTCTCTTTACGGTGCCATGATGTTTCTGCCCTGGAAGCCGGTGCGCTACCTGGGGATCGGTCTGGTTACCCATATGTTGCTGGATGCCTTGGACTGTGGTGTCTAAAGGGCTGCTTGGCCTCTGTGGGCGCTGAAGTTGGTTTCTCGGCGCTCAAGCCATGCGCTTGTCGAAAAGGCGCTGGTGTCCCCTTGTCACTTGTATCCCCCTAGGGAACCTCTGATTAATTCGCGTGAACCTAGTGGTAGGTTCCGGGGCGCTCAGACAATAGGACGGACATTTCGAAAGCGCACGAGTACTTCCCTGTAGCTCCGTCGGATACCGCCTTGTATCCGACGGTTTCGAAATGTCCGTCCTACCACCTGAGCTTCACATCCGCCCTCGAAGAACCTCTGCCACCAGGAAATGAATTAATCAGAGGCTCCCTAGCTGCTGATTGCAAAGCTTTTATCTCCGTCACCGGTGCCTCTTACCCAACAGCGGAACCAGTGCGTGCGGTTCCGGCAGATCTTGCGCTCCGCCCGAACCCGCCCCTAAAATGTGATCACAAACGGGCCGGGCTGGACTTGGCCGCCGTGAATGACTGATGACGAATCGCATAGAGGCCGGCCCGTTGCCGGTCGTTGCAGCCAGATAGCCAGGAGTGAGCAATGAACAAGAGCGAACTGCAACAACAGGACCGGGAGCACTTACTGCACCCCTTTACCGATTTCCACGAGCTGGGTGAGCAGGGCACCCGGGTGATCACCGGTGCCGAGGGGGTCTATATCACCGATATCGATGGTCACAAAATGCTCGATGGCATGTCCGGCCTTTGGTGCTGTAACCTCGGCTACAGCCGCAGGGAAATTTCCGATGCCATCTATGAACAGCTGAATACCCTGCCTTTCTACAACAGCTTCTTCCAGTGCACCACCGTCCCATCTATTGAGCTGGCGGATGCATTGGCGGCAGTGGCTCCGGCGCACATGAATAATGTCTTCTTCACCGGCTCTGGCAGTGAGGCGAACGATACCAATCTGCGCATTATCCGCCGTTACTGGGACTTGATGGAGCGGCCCGAGAAGCGAATTGTTATTTCACGCAAAAATGCTTACCACGGTTCCACCATCGGCGGTGCCAGCCTGGGAGGCATGAGCGGCATGCACAAGCAGTTTCAGGCCCTGGACTATATTGAGCACATCCAGCAGCCGTACTGGTTTGGTGAGGGTGGGGATATGTCCCCGGAGGAGTTTGGCGTTTACGCTGCCCGCTGTCTGGATGAAAAAATCCAGGAGCTGGGGCCCGAAAACGTGGCGGCTTTTATTGCCGAGCCCATCCAGGGGGCCGGCGGCGTAATTATTCCTCCGGAAACCTATTGGCCGGAAGTAAAGAAGGTGCTGGATCAGTACGGCGATATCCTTCTGGTAATGGATGAAGTGATCTTTGGCTTCGGCCGCACCGGTGAATGGTTCGGCGCCGATTACTATGGCATGCAGCCGGATCTTATGACTTTCGCCAAGGCGGTGACCAACGGGTATTTCCCGCTCGGCGGCACCATGGTGGGGGACCGTGTGGCGGAGGTGATCAAAGCCAAGGGCGGAGAGTTCACCCACGGCTACACTTATTCCGCGCACCCGGCGGCCTGTAAAGCCGGTTTGGCGACTATCAATATCCTGCGCAACGAGAAGATCATTGAAAACGTGCGCGAAAATACCGCCCCTTATCTGGCCAAGCGCTGGGCGGAACTGGCGGATCATCCGATTGTTGGTGAGGCGCGCAGCCTCGGTCTGGTGGGGGCGCTGGAACTGGTCAAGGACAAGTCCAGCCGCGCGCGCTTCGACGACAAGTGCACTGCTGGCGGCGTCTGCCGGGATCTGAGCATCAAAAACGGTCTGGTCATGCGGGCTACTGGCGATACTATGATCATTGCTCCGCCGCTGATTCTGACTAAAGAGCAGGTGGACGAGCTGGTGGAAAAAGCCCGCCGGGCACTGGATGATACCGCCAAGGCACTGGCGTAATGGTCCCGGGATCGGGGACACCGAAAAGGCAATTTATGTCTACAGAAAAAGAACTTGCTCCGCAGACAGGGTTATTGCAGCAATCGCGGCGTTTCCTTGATGAACACTCCGAGCTGAAATGGATTGAGGGCTTTGTGTTCGATATCAACGGCGTGCCCCGTGGCAAATGGCTGCCCGCGGCGTCGGCGGAGAAGCTGCTCAAGGGCGGCCTGCAAATGCCGCGCAGTGCGGTCAGCCTGGATATCTGGGGGCGGGATATTGAAAACAGCCCGTTGGTGTTTGCCAGTGGCGACAGCGACGGGGTCTGTATCCCGGTATCCCCAATCTGCCTGGCACCCTGGCACCGGGAGGCGACGGCACAGCTGCATATGCAGCTGCATGAGGCGGATGGCTCCCCCCTCTATGCAGATCCACGCACCCAGCTGCAGCGGGTGGTGGAGAAATTGAAGGCGCTGGGATATACGGCGGTGTGTGCCACCGAGTTGGAATTTTATCTGCTGCGGGAAGAAGTAGATCACTTGGAGCGGCCGCGACCGGTCAGTGACAATGACGCTGACTTGGTGCCCTCCACCGATGTCTATGATTTGTCCGAGCTGGATGCCCAGCGGCATTTCTTCGCCGATGTGCGCGCAGCCTGTGTGGAGCAGGGGATTCCCGCGGATTCAATTCTCTCCGAGTGCGCTCCGGGGCAGTTTGAGATCAATCTGTTGCACAGTGCCGATGCGGTGCAGGTCGCCGACCAGACGCTGTTGTTCAAGCGTCTGCTCAAAGGGGTGGCGCGCAGCCACGGACTGCGCGTCAGCACCATGGCCAAACCGTTTGGCGGGCAGGCCGGCAACGGTATGCATGTGCACCTGAGTTTGGTCGACAGCCGCGGCAAGAATGTCTTCGATGACGGCAGTGAGCGGGGGTCCGATTTGTTGCGTCACGCTGTTGCTGGCATGCTGGCCAGCGCCAATGATGCTATGGCCTTCTTTGCGCCGCACAGCAACTCATACCGCCGTTTTCAGGAAAGTTCGCATGCGCCGCTCAACCTGTGCTGGGGTTACGACAACCGCACGACCACACTGCGTGTCCCGGCGAGCCAGCCCGAGGCGCGCCGTATCGAGCACCGCATCGCCGGTGCCGATACCAATCCGTATCTGGTGCTGGCGGCGATTCTCGCCGCTGTTTGTCACGGGCTCGAGCACAAGCTGGAGCCGCCGGAAGCGGTCGAGGGCGATGCTTATCAGGTGGAGAGTGAACAGCTCATCAATACCTGGAGCGGTGCGCTCGACCGCTTTGCACGCAGTGCCCTGTGGAAGGAATATCTTGACCCGCGGTTTGTCGAGCTATTCCTATTGTTGAAACACCAGGAGCTGGCGGAGATTGGCGCGCGCGTTACAGACGTGGAGTATCAGAGCTACCTGCACCGGGTGTGAAATTGGTGGCTTTCAGCTATTCGCTGCCTTCGCTGTGTATTGCGCAGGCCCCGGACATCGGATCCCTGCAGATGTTGGACTAGTGAGTCGGTCCGCAATAGCCTGGGAAACGGCTTTAGCGACAAGCGAGGCAGGGTGGAGCATCCTCTGCTATACCTAGTTTAAGCGCGTGACGCGCTTGAGACTCTCCTCCTGAAAGTGTGTTCGAGAAAGCTGGCCCGCCTCTTGGCGGGCATTTTTTTACTGCAGAAATTTGACGGTATTTCTTTCCTCAATTTTACTGGGGACTTGATGCGCTTGGCTGCAGTCGGAAACAGCCTGCCTATACTGGAGGTAGCCGCAGCGGCGGCAAAGGAGCTTTTGAGCGTTACAAGGAGTTGCCCCATGAGATTGAAGTCCCTCCTAGTCCCACTGGCAATGGCGGTTTTCACCGGCCTTGCCGCCCCATCGGTGCTGGCGGGTCCTTCCGGTTACCCGGTTCAGGCGCCGCCTCAAGGGATATACACCGCCGGTACCGTTTTAGTGCGCATTGGCGCTGCTTACATAGAGCCAGACAATAAGGATGTATACGAGGGTACTCAGTCTTTCCTCGTGGAGGATCCGTCCGGTGATGTTGTCGGTGAGGTGCCGGTAGACGTGTTTACCAGAGTGAACCTGGACGACGATACCACCTGGTATATCAGCGGTGTCTGGTTACCGATAGAACACTTTGGCCTGGAGTTGTACTTTGCAGCCGATGGCAGCCACGATGCGTCACTTTTTTCGTCGGCTCGAAGTGAGGGGGCTTTTGTCGGTGATTTTTCTACGGGAATTAGCGATTTTGACAGCTATACGACCAGCCTGTATGCCAATTGGTATCCAATGGACCCGACATGTTTGATACAGCCTTATGTGGGTATTGGCGTCAGTTATGTCGATTTCGAGGATGAATTTATCCGACCGGTGTTCCGAGCATTTGGGGAAGAATTTGGAGTACTCCGTCTCGGCAGCGACTTCAATTGGTCCGCGCAGGTAGGTGTGGATTTTAACTTTGGCCGCGACAATGGTTGGTTGATCAATCTCTCTGCAATGTACGTGAAGTCCGACCCCAGTCTCGAATTGGGCTACGATACCACGACTCAGCCGGCTGGATTTGGTGAGTCGGTAGTGCTTCCGGTACGTATCCGCAGTGATCTGGACTTCGATCCGTGGATAATCAATCTGGGGGTGGGTTACCGCTTTAGCTTCTAGGCGCCGTTTTACACTCCGGCAGCCGGGGCGGCCTGCACTACCACTGTGTAGCTGCGGTTCGCGACGGCGCCGTGATTTTGCTGGCCGGGCGGGCACCCGCACTTTGCCGGGCGGTCGGAGAGCGCCACCTGAGGTGACTGAAAGGTGAAGGAATCGCCTGTTCGGTATTAGCAGTGTTCCATTAATGTGAATTATTTCCTTCTGGCAGTCATTTCTGCACCAGTGTATTCTTCGCACTCGCCATCGGCACCATAACAACGCAAATGGGGAATTCATGACCGCCTTGGAGAATTGTGCAGACGGTCTGCCGGCCGCGGACACGCGGCCGCTGAAAATATGCCTGCTGGGATATCGCAGTCACCCGTACTGCGGAGGTCAGGGAATCTACCTTCACTATCTGAGTAAAGCGCTGGTAGAGGCCGGCCACTCGGTGGATGTGATCTCCGGCCAGCCTTATCCGGAACTGGACCCGCGTGTAAAGCTTATCAAGATGCCGGGCCTGAACCTCTTTGAGGTGGAAAACCCGACCCGCGCTCTGCGCTGGCGGCATCTCTTGTCCTGGACAGATTTCTACGAGTGGTGGACCAAGCTGAGTGGCGGCTTCGCCGAACCCTACACGTTCGGCCGGCGCGCGGCAAAATATCTGCGCCAACACGGCCATCGCTACGACATAGTGCATGATAACCAATCTCTCTGCTACGGACTGCTCAATATAGAAAAGAGCGGTTTGCCGGTTGTCGCCACTATCCATCACCCGATTACCCGCGATCGCCAGCTGGCGCTGGAGGCAGCGCCCGATTGGCGCTATCGCCTGCTGGTGCGTCGCTGGCACAGCTTCCTGAATATGCAAATAAAGGTGGCGCGGAAGCTGCGCAACATAGTTACCGTTTCGCAGCAGTCTAAGCGGGATATTATCGATCAATTCGGTGTGCAGCCTGAGCAGATTCGGCTTATCTACAACGGTATAGATACCGATGTATTCAAGCCCCAACCCCAGATTCAGCGCAGGACACAGCGGATTATGACCACCGCTTCAGCGGATCAGCCGCTCAAAGGCCTGCGTTTTTTGCTCCAGGCAGTGGCTCAGTTGCGCCACAGTCAGCCGGAGCTTGAGTTGCTGGTAGTGGGACGGTTGCAGAAGGGGGGCGCTACCGAACAGCTCTTGCATCAATTGGGACTGCAGGATGCGGTGCACTTTGTTTCCGGTATTTCCAACCAGCAAATGGTGGACTACTACGCGAGTGCCAGCGTGGTGGTATGCCCTTCACTTTACGAGGGCTTTGGGCTGCCGGCTGGGGAGGCCATGGCCTGTGGTGTGCCGGTGATTTCCAGCGATGGCGGCGCGCTGCCGGAAGTTGTCGGCGATGCGGGCATCATTGTGCCTGCCGGAGACAGCGCGGCGCTGGTGCGAGCTCTGAAAAAATTACTGTCTGACGACAAACTCCGCGCGGAGCTTGGTGAGAAGGGCCGACAGCGTATAGAGCAGCAGTTCTCTTGGCGCTTGGCCGCAGCGCACTTGGTAAATTATTACCGCGAGATTCTGGGGCAGAAAAAAATTAAATCACTGCCGTTGCGGGAGCGAGGGGCCGCCGGGAACAGTCGTGTGGAGGCTGCTTGATGATCACAGTGGAGCCGCAAAGACTGCACTTACAGCCGGGGCAGAAAGTATTGGATCTAGGGTGCGGGGAGGGGCGCCATGCAATTCACTTATGGCTTTCCGATGCAGTGGATGTTGTCGGGGTTGACCTCAATTTTACCGATGTACGCACAGCCTGTGACCGCGCCCGGCCATTTGCTGAAAATGCGACCCCTCCCGGACGATTACTTCTCGGCGTCGCCGACGGGCAACAGTTACCCTTTGCAGATAATACCTTTGATGTGGTGATTTGCTCGGAAGTGTTGGAGCATATCGAGGATTACCGCGGATTGCTGGCGGAAATCGACCGGGTTTTGAAGCCTGCGGGCGTTTTCTCCGCAAGTGTGCCCGCATTTTTTCCCGAGTGGATCTGTTGGCGCCTGAGCGACGAATACCATCAGGTGGAAGGTGGCCATATCCGTATTTTTCGTGAGCGGGTACTGCGCGGCAGTATTGAGGACCTGGGGCACCGCCTTTACTTCCGGCACAAGGCGCATGCTCTGCACTCCCCTTATTGGTGGCTGAAATGCCTGCTCTGGCACAAGCCGGAGTCCAGAGTCCTTGCGGCGTACCACAAGCTGTTGGTGTGGGACATGATGCAAAAACCGCGGCTGACCCGTGTCTTGGAGCGACTACTGAATCCCCTGTTGGGCAAGAGCATTGTCTTTTATTTTGTGAAGCCCCGCGATTGTGAAACGGCTGGTGCCGAATACCCTCGAGCGGGTGCTTCTGTTGCAGTGGAGGGGCGGTCTTGAACGGTCTCACAATGCCCGCCCTTGTTCCTACAGAATTTTTTCCGGCAGGATTTGTGCGTGACAGTGCTCGATATATTCTGGCACGTCAGCAAACTGACGGCGCCATACCCTGGTTCGATGGCCATTATGCGGATCCATGGGATCATGTGGAAGCGGCCATGGGGCTCAGTATCGCTGGTGAATTTGCCGCGGCGGAAAAGGCCTACCGCTGGCTGGCGGACAACCAGTTGCCCGACGGCAGTTGGTGGGTAGCCTATAAAAACGGTAGGGCACACAACACCGAACGGCGGGAAAGTAATTTTGTTGCCTATATTGCCACGGGTATTTGGCATCATTATTTAATTAGTGGCGACGAAGCATTCTTGCGGCGCTACTGGCCCGTGGTTGAGCGCGCGGTGGATTTTGTACTCGGCTTGCAGACGGAGCACGGAGAAATTCACTGGGCCGTTGACACTGATGGACGCCCTTTGCAGGACGCGTTGATCACCGGCTGTTCCTCCATTTATAAGAGCCTGGAGTGTGCGCTCAATATCGCGCACCGCCTCGGTTGTTCCCGCCCCCGTTGGATGCACGCCAGACGGGCACTTGGTTTTGCCCTACGAGAGAAGCCACAGCGTTTTGATCGCACTTGGGAGAGCAAAGCGCGCTTCTCGATGGATTGGTTTTATCCGGTGTTGACTGGTGTGTTCTCCGGCGCTGCTGCGCGCGCGCGCCTACAGAAAAAATGGGATGAATTTGTGGTTGCTGGCCTCGGCTGCCGTTGTGTAAACGACGAGCCCTGGGTGACGGTGGCAGAGAGTTGTGAGTTGACCATGGCGCTGCTGGCGGTGGGAGAGCGTGGTCGTGCGGCGAAACTTTACCGTGGCCTGCACCGCTGGCAGGACAGGGATGGCGGTTACTGGACGGGTTATGTCTACCGGGATATGGCCATCTGGCCGGAGGAGAAAACCACCTGGACAGTGGGTGCCATGTTACTTGCCGCTGACGCCCTGGCCGGACTGACGCCGGCAAGTAAACTTTTTACTTCTGTGCGGCTGTTGCAGGACCCTGCGCTGGTGGCGCTGAGCTAGCGAGTTTCTGCAAATACGCCTGAGGACTGTGGATAGTTTCGGACCGCTCCTGTGTCTGAAACACTTTTTGTAGGGAGCGGCCCGGGTGCGAACGAATCCGGGGCCCTTCAGATCCTCCGCAGAATTCCGAGAGTATCCACCATCTCCACCAGTTCGAATTGTGCTGATGCCAGGGCCATTTTATAGATTTCATAGGGCGCCTGTCCGCCGTCGGCGGGATCGGGGAATATATCGTGAATGGCGAGGTAGCCACCGGGCACAATGTGGCGGGACCAACTGCGGTAGTCTGTCATGGCCGCTTCGAGCGAGTGTCCGCCGTCGATAAATACCAGGCCCAGGGGGGTGTTCCAGCAGCGCGCAGCTACCGCGGAAGGCGCAACGATGGGTACCACCCAGTTTTCGAGGTGCGCCGCTCGGATATTTTCGCGGAAGGTGCGAAAGCTATCCATGAGCTGCGTGTTTTTGTCGAACAAATCGGGGTCGTGGTATTCCTCGCCTGGTTGATGTTCTTCTGAGCCGCGGTGGTGATCCACTGCAAACAGCACCCTGTCTGTCAGTTTGCACGCTGAGGCGAGATAAATTGTGGATTTACCACAGTAACTGCCCACCTCCAGGCTGGGACCAAGACTGCTGGCTTCTGCAGCTAAGTGATAGAGGGCTTCTCCCTCGCGGGCGGCGAGAAAACCTTTGATATTGTGAATATTTATTGGCAGTTTGAGAGACATGGTATACCGCTCTTTTTTTTTCAGTGGCGCACACACTAAACCGCATGGAGAGGAAATGCAATTGTGTTTCCAAATGCGCGTTGTTTTCCGTGAGCGTGCATAATATGCCGGGATTAATCAGAGGAGTTTAAGATGCGCAGGGATCATAAGCCCTACTGGTTAAAGCGCTGGCAATATAAGTTGCGAAAATGGCGTGCGCGGTATTTTTTATTGCCGCAATTTGATTCCGTGGGGAAGGATCCGGAAATTATGAATCCAGGTTCGGTGCACGTATTTGGTGGGAATATCCGTTTGGGAGATTACCCGCATCTGATTTCCACGCCGGACAATTGTATCCGCCTGACTACATTGGGCCACAAGGGCGCGGATGCTTTTATCACAATCGGTGATTATGTGTTGATTTCCCCCGGTGTGCGAATTTCCGCAGCTGAATCGATCGCCATCGGCGACGCCTGTATGATTGCTGCCAATGTCTACATTTCCGATTCCGACTGGCATGGGTTGTACAACAGAACACGACCTTTCCGCTGTACGGCACCCGTGAGCCTGGGTAATAACGTTTGGGTGGGGGACAGTGCAATAATTTGCAAGGGAGTTCATATTGGAGACAATTCGGTTGTCGGCGCGGGTAGCGTGGTGACAAAAGACGTGCCCGATAATACTGTGGTGGCTGGCAACCCCGCCCGCGAGATCAAAAAGCTCAATCCCCGCCGGAGAATGATCACCCGCGAGGCCTTGTTCGCTGACGCCTTCCGCCAGGCTCACAATATGGATGCGCTGGATAAGATGCTACTGGATGGCAATTCGCTTTGGGGGTGGTTGCGCTCGCTGGTATTGCCGAGGCGGGGCGATTGATGGTTGCAGCAGTAACTGACTGCCCGCCGGGCAAGTAATAGAATAGCCAAATGAAGAAATACAATAGCATCGTATTAATCGGTATGCCGGGTGCCGGCAAGAGTACTTTGGGAGTATTGCTGGCCAAAGAGCTGGCATTGGATTTTGTCGATACCGACATGTTGATCCAGCTGCGGGAGGGTAAGACGCTTCAGGAGATCATTAATGAGAGCGATTATTTGAATCTGCGCCGCATAGAGGGAGAGGTGATTGCGTCTGCCGATCTGCCAAATCATGTGATTGCTACCGGCGGCAGTGCCGTGTATAGCGAGGAGGGAATGGCCAACTTGAAGCGGTTCGGGCCCGCGATTTTCCTGAATTGTTCTGCAGAGGAGTTGCGCCGGCGTATTCACAATTATGAACAGCGCGGTATCGCCAAGGCGCCGGGGCAGTCGTTCGAGGAATTGTTCGCCGAGCGGCAGGCGCTGTACCGCAAGTATGCGGATATTACCGTTGATTGCGATGGCAGAAGTCTGCAGCAAGTGCTGGATCAAGTATGCAGGGAGCTGGAGGCCCGGATCTAGGTGGCAAGGCCTGTGCACGGACCGGGCCCCGCCGATACTGGCGGGACCTTTACCTCGGTCTCAGTGCGCTTTCCCCAAGCAGAATCAAAGCGGTAGCTGAGTGGTGTACTTCACCTGCTTCAGGGCGAAGGTGGAGTTAACGGAAGCAACATTGGGCAGGTGCACCAGTGAGCGCTTTAACAGCTGTTCGTAGTGCTCTACACTGTCCACAACCACTCGCAGGACATAATCCTTGTCACCACTGGTGGAATAGCATTCCACTACTTCCTGCACATCCTGCACCGCTGACTCGAAGTTGTTTAGGGACTCCTCGTCGTGGTTGTGTATGGTGACATAGCAGTATACTGTGACCCCCAGGTCGAGTTTTCGGGGGTCTAAGAGGGTAACGCGACCGCGGATAATGCCCTCTGCCTCCAGGCGTTTAATTCTGCGCCAGCAGGGTGTGTGGGATAAGCCCACTTTGTCTCCGAGTTCCGCCATGGAATAATCGGCGTTCTCCTGCAGCGCCCGCAGAATCTTGCGGTCGAAATCATCCAAGTCCGCTGAACGCTTCATATAAACTCCTATCCTATAATAATTGTGTTGTTCGAGATTTCTATCATAATTTTACGCATATATGCGTAAATAAAGCAATGCTCTATTGCGTTGAACGCACTAGTATGGTCTGGACAAATCTTCGCACTGGAAGATTTTTTTGTGATTGCCCGCCAGTCCGCTTGCCGGTACGGGACGGCAGACGGCGGAATAGCCGAAAAAATAATGACTAAAAATTCGAAACTGGTTTCGAATTAGACAGATAATCGGAAGTAGGCCTATGAGTGAAATCGCGAGCGGTGTGCAAGATACCGCCCGGGCGCAGGAGTCCGGTCCTGTGAGAGAAGTATCCCTGGACGATCGTTATACCACCCTCAAAGGGCGGGTACTATTGTCCGGTATTCAGGCGCTGGTGCGCCTGCCCATCGACCAGATGCGTATGGATCGGGCCCGGGGGCTCAAGACGGCCGTATTTATTTCCGGTTACCGCGGTTCCCCATTGGGTGGCTACGATCAGCAGCTGGTCCGGGCGAAAAAATTACTCGATGCGCACAATATTCGTTTCCAGCCGGGAGTGAACGAGGAGCTGGCGGCCACGGCGGTCTGGGGTTCACAGCAGGTGGGCCTGTTTGAAGGTGCCGAGGTGGACGGTGTTTGCGGCATTTGGTACGGCAAGACCCCCGGAGTGGACCGCTCCTGCGATGCCTTTCGCCATGCGAATGCGGCGGGTTCCTCGGCACATGGCGGCGCATTGATCGTTGCCGGCGACGATCACGGTTGCAAATCCTCTTCCTATCCCGGTCAGTCCGAGTTCGCTTTTGTTGATATGCATATCCCGGTGCTGAATCCGGCCACGGTGCAGGAGGTGCTGGACTATGGCCATTACGGCCTGGAGTTGTCCCGCTTCAGCGGTTGCTGGGTGGCCATGATCACACTGGCGGAAAATATGGACAGTTCCGCTACCGTGGATGTTGACCCGGAGCGGGTGCAGTTTTCCTATCCCGAAATAGAGCGCCCGGAAGGCGGGCTCAACATCCGCAAACAGGATAACCCACTGGAGCAAGAAGAGCGTCTCTGGCGCTACAAGCGCCCGGCGGCCTTAGCCTTTGCCCGCGCCAACAAATTAAACAGGGTGGTGCTGGAAAACCCCGATGCGAGCCTGGGTATTGTTAGTACCGGCAAGGCGCACCTGGATTTAATGCAGGCCTTTGAGGATATGGGTATCGATGAGCGGAAGGCGAGAGCTCTCGGCATTCGCATCCTCAAAGTGGGCATGACCTATCCACTGGATGTACCAGGCATTCAGGAGTTTGCCCGCGGCCTGGACACCTTGCTGGTGCTTGAGGAAAAACGCAGCCTGATGGAAGTGCAGCTTAAGGAAGAGCTGTACAACGTACACCTGAAAGATCCCCATTTCCCGCGCATCCTGGGCAAAGTGGATGAAAATGACCGCCCGCTGATGCCCATGTACGGCGAACTGTCCCCGGCGATTGTGGCGCAGGTGTTGGGCAAGATTCTCGGGGAAAAACTCGATGAGACGGCCCGGCACAGGCTGAGCCGCCTGGACGCGCTGGCCCAGCGGATCTCGCAGAATGCCGGTGCTAACGTTTCGCGTCTGCCGATGTTCTGCGCCGGTTGCCCACACAACCGTTCCACCCGGGTGCCTGAGGGCAGCCGGGCCTTGGCGGGCATCGGTTGTCACTATATGGCCCAGTGGCTCGACCGCGAAACCTACACTTTTACCCAGATGGGTGGAGAGGGGGTGAACTGGATTGGTCAGTCCGCGTTTACGCGGGAAAAACACGTGTTCGTCAACTTGGGGGACGGTACCTACTTCCATTCCGGTATTCTCGCCATCCGCGCGGCAGTGGCGGCAAAGGTAAATATCACTTACAAGATTTTGTTCAACGATGCCGTGGCCATGACTGGCGGCCAGCCCCATGACGGCGAGCTGACGCCGGATATGATTTGCCGCCAGGTACTGTCGGAAGGCGTGCGCAAAGTTGTGCTGGTTCTGGACAACCTGGACAAATATAAAGGCGCCTTGCACTTTCCCAGAGAAGTAGAGGTTCGCCACCGGGACCACCTGCCGGTGGTTATGGAGGCGCTGCGCGAAATCGAAGGTTGTACCGTTATCCTTTACGACCAGACTTGTGCCACGGAGCTGCGCCGCAAGCGCAAGCGCGGATTGTTGCCGAAGGCCGAGGGGCGCCCGTTTATCAACGAGCGGGTCTGTGAAGGCTGTGGAGACTGTGTGCAACAGTCCAGCTGTATTGCGGTGGAAAAGGTCGAGACGGCATTTGGCGATAAGCGCCGGGTTAACCAAACCGGCTGTAATCAGGATATGTCCTGTGTCAATGGTTTCTGCCCATCTTTTGTCACAGTCAAGGGTGGCGAGTTGGCGAAGCGGGCAGGTGTCGGCGATGTGTTGCTCACCGAGGCGGACAAGCTTCCGCAGCCGGAGTTGCCATCACTGGATGCGCCATACAATCTACTGGTGACCGGCGTTGGTGGCACCGGCGTGGTGACGATTGGTGCACTGCTGGCAATGGCGGCGCACATTGAAGGCAAGGCCAGCAGCACCTTGGATCAAACCGGTCTGGCACAAAAGGGAGGGGCGGTATACTCCCATGTACGCTTGGCCGCGGCGCCGGGCGAACTGAAGGCGGTGCGTATTTCCGACGGTCGTGCGGATGCATTGATGGCCTGCGACCTGATAGCTGCGGGCAATCTCCAGGCCTGTCTGGCCAAGCTGGACGAAACCCACAGCCGTGCGGTGGTGAACACACACCTGACGCCCACTGCGGCGTCGGTGCTCGGTCGTGAAGATGTGCATTCGCCGCAAGTGGTATTGGATAGCCTGGGTGCGGCGGTGAAAGTGCTGGAAACAGTGGAAGCGCACAAGCTTACCAGCGCGGCGCTGGGCGACACTCTGGCTGCGAATATTTTCATGCTCGGTTTTGCCTGGCAGAAGGGGCTTATCCCTCTCGGTCGGGAGGCTCTGACACAGGCGATTGCCTTAAACGGTGTAGCGGTGGAGGCCAATCTGCAAGGGTTTGCCGCCGGCCGCTTAGCCGCGGCTAACCGTGACAAGTTGGACGCTCTCTTGGCGGGGGCGGCTGAAGAGGTCGGACTGCCCCGAGGCTTGGAAGAAATCGTTGCTCACCGCGTGCACCACCTCACCGGGTATCAGAACAGCAAGCTCGCGCGACGCTACCGCGACCTGGTGGATCGGGTAAAAGCCGCGGAAATTCTCAAAGTGCCTGGCAGTGAAGCGCTAGCGGAGGTCGTCGCCCGCAATTACGCCAAGCTACTGGCATACAAGGATGAGTACGAAGTGGCCCGGCTCTACACTGACGGCGAGTTTGCCAAAGCTCTGCGGGAAAATTTCTCCGGCGATTTTGCCCTGGAATTCAATTTGGCCCCACCACTGCTGTCTCCTTTTGATAAGGCATTGGGCCGTCCGCGCAAGCTCAAATTCGGCGGTTGGATGTACAAAGCTTTTGGCTTGCTGGCAAAACTCAAAGTCCTGCGCGGCACGCCGCTGGATATCTTCGGTTACACGGCCGAGCGCAAAATCGAGCGCGCCTTGATCGGCGAGTACGAGCAGCTGGTAGACAGGGTGATCGGAGAACTGAACGCCGAGAACCACGCCGCAGCGATTGAGCTGCTCAGCTATCCGGATGCGATACGCGGTTATGGTCCGGTCAAGGAAGCCAGTCTGGACCGGGCGCGGAAGTTGCGGTCGGCCGCTCTGCGGCGCTTTGAAAATCCGGGGGCGGAGCTAAATGAATCAGCGCCAGTGGCGGTTTTTGATCCAGCCAAGGCACAACAGGTGGGTTAATTCGTGCGGGCGGGTTACCAGCTCGCCCGAGCGCGAAACGCCAGTTGCCTGGTTTTGTCGCCGGTAAATTCATCGTCCCCCAGTACAATGTTGAGCATAAAGCGTACTCGGGGGTTGAGGTAGACATTGACACCCAGCCTGAAGCTGTCCGCCTCCAGGTCGGGAATGTCCTTGTTCTCGATGGTTTCATAGCGGGCGGTCAGCTCCCAGGCACCCCAGTCGCTGTGAGGCTTGGCGGATCTGAATACGCCTTTCGCGCTGTCGTAGGGCTTGTGCTCCCCGGTAATCATCCAGCTGCCCATGATGTACCAGGTCTTCACATCCTGATCGCCGATAAAGCAGCCGTTGTCCGGGTCGCAGGCGAATGTGGGAGGTATGCCGTAGAAGTCCTCGAACACAACCTCTGACAGATAGTAGTCGCCGTCAAATTTGCCGTAGGCGTATTCTGATTGCAGATAAACGGGGCCGTAGGTAGCCGCGAACTCCAATCCCGCGATATCGGCCTTGCCGCCTTGGTTGCCAAAGAAGAAGAGCTGATCGCCATTATCGTTGACTATATCGAAAAAGAAGTCTCTGCCCCCTGGTGTCAGTGCGGTCAGCTGAGTGGGGCCGCGGCGGCCGGCGTATGCGACATCGGCTTCAATGGGGTTTGAATTGCGGTTGGCGTTTTCGTGGCTGGCGGAGATACCGAGGTGCACTGTGCTGATTTGGTCGTTGATCGGTGCCCAGGTAATACGCCCGGCGGCGCCAAGACCTTCATTGCGAGGGGCACCGGGATTGCGCAGGTTAAATCCGGCTGCGCCGAAGGTGTAGCAGCCCCAATGGGTGTGCCAGCCGATACCCTGTTGGCGCGATCGATCGAAATAAATACCGCTGGCGCTGGTGAAGGAGCGTTCCATCATTGTAATTTCATTGGAGCTGGTCAGCTCTTCCATGGAGCGGTAGGGTTTGAAATTGCCGATGGTGAGTTTGCCGCCAAGTACCTCCGTGGCGATATATACATCGCGCAGACCACTGGTGCCGCTGGAGGAGAAATCCCGTTCCAGTTTGTATTTCCATTTCCACAGATGCCCCGTCACCGCCAGGCGCACGCGGCGGAATTCCGTCGTACTGATGGGATCTTCGATATCGCTGTCGAATAGGTAGGTGTCAAAGTGGATGCGACCGCCAAGTTCGGCGGAGAAGTTTCCTTCGTTTGCAGAAATCTTTAACCAACTTTTGGTCTCCGGCTGATCCGCAACCGCAGGATGAAATAATGCGGCCCCCATAAAAGAAAAAATAAAGCCGCGGCAATACACCGGACACCTCCCTGTGTGCCAGCTCAGCGAATGTTTCCCTGCTCAATGCCTCCTGAGTTTAGCAACGGCGCAAGGCGCGGCTTGTATTAAATATTGATGTCAAGTAAACGCCTTCTGTCGCAAGAGGCGCAGGAGTACGCCTTACAGTTGTTCAATGTTGTAGCCTTGTCGTTGCAACAATTCTATGACGCTGTGTTCTCCCACCAGGTGGCCGGCGCCGATAATTACGAACTGCGATTTATACGAGTCGCTTGTATGGATGATGCGTTTGGCCATGTCCCGGTTGCGGCGAAAGAACAGTGTTTCATAGAGTGGCTTGAATTCCGGGTGTTCGTTCAGGCTGTCGGCAATGATCAGTTGGTAGAGGTGATCTGCGTCGCCATTTTTCCATGCCTTTACCATGCGCGGTGCAAATGTCTTGATCTCATCCAGTTGTTCCAGTGTCTGCTGCATCAGCAGATCTGGACTTTCCAGTTGATTTAACAGTCGTAGCTGCTGCAGTACGCCCTCCAGTTCTACAATGGGTTTGCCACTCTGTTTCGCTTGCTGAAGAAAGTGGCGATCGATGCCGAGACCGGGGTTTAGCCCCTGTGCCTTCAGCTCCATCATGCTCATAGTGATCATTGCGATGGCGGGGCGTTGACGGATAAACATCGGTTCCGGCAGCTGATGTTTTTGCAGCCATTTCTGCAGTTGGCTGTATACCGTTGGCGACAGGTCGTCGCGCAGGGTGCGCTCGTCCAGATAGAGGGATTCTTGCATGATTTGCTGTTGCAGCGCCGGATCACTTTCCGCAGCCAGAATATCGGCTTCGACTACCAGAACGTCACTGTTTTTGTAGGCCTGTTGGATTTTTTTGCGCAGAGGGTAGAAATCGTCGCTGGCTAAGTGCACTGATCCCAGTAGATACACGCTGTGGCCGTCTTTCTGTGCAAGCCAGAAAAGCCCCTTGTCGTTCGCGCTAGATGCGTATCCGCTGAAGAGCAATAACGCGGTGAGAGAGACGTACCTGAGCAGCTTGATCGGGTTCGAGATTTCCATGGGAGACCTTTCGTCAAGTGATTGAATACAACATCTTAGGGTTTGCCCACACCAAATTCGATAGTGCTTTGCGCCGTAATGGGGGCTGATCCCAAGAAGTGTGATGAGAGGGGCATTTTGCTGCTCGGCAAGCGCCGCGGAATACCGCAAAATAGGCGCCACTTAACAAGGCTAGATGTAACAAAGTTGAGAGTACCCGGGAAACCGGGCGGGATTTATGCGAATTGTTCAATTGCTGCCTGAGCTTGATTCGGGGGATCTGGCGCGCACCACCCTGGATTTTGCCGGCGAACTGTTGCGGCTCGGCCATGAAGCCATTGTGATATCCAATGGTGGCGAGCTGGTGCCGCGTCTCACTTTGCGCGGCGGGCGCCATATCCGTATGCCACTACAGGGAAACCCCTTGTGGTCGCTGCGCCTTGTCCGTCGCTTGAGGCGGACGTTGGCGGAATTGGAGGTGGATGTGGTACACGCCCGCGGTGCGCTTCCCGCGTGGATCGCCTGGCGCGCTTGGCGGGGGATGCCCGCTGACAAGCGGCCGCGTCTGGTTACTGGGGCGCACGATTTTTACCGCAAGAGTTTCTATGGTGCGGCGCTTGCCGCTGGGGAGCGTGTAACCGCTGTCTCCCGGTGTGTGGCAGATTCCCTACAGTTGCACTTTAGTGGGAAATTGAACCAGCCACCACGGGTGGTGCACTACGGTGTAAACACGCGCGAATTTGATCGCGATGCGCCGGTATCCGGTCAGTGGCAGCTGCGTTTGCTCAATCAGTACCCACAGCTTGAGGGCCGGCACTGGCTGCTGATGCCCGCACGTTTGGAGCCTGGCCAGGGGCTGATTCCATTTCTGCGGATGCTGGCTGCTGTGGTTTCGCAGCGGGATGTGTTCGGTCTGATTGTTGGAGATTCCTGTGCGGGTGGAGAAAAGTACTCGCGGAAACTGGAACAAATGGCCGTGGAGCTGGGGCTTGCCGACAGGGTTCTGTTTCTCGGCCCGCGCCGGGATATGCGCGAACTCTACGCGAGCTCGCAGGTCTGCTACAGCCTGGCTGAGCAGCCGGAGCCTTACGGGCGTGTCGCCGCCGAGGCGTTGGCGATGAACTGTCCGGTTGTAGCCTACGCAGACTGCGGCTCTGCGGAGGTGCTGCAGCGGTGTTTTCCCCAGGGATTGGTGGAGCGCGGCAACCCCGATGCCTTGGTGGAAACCACTCTGCGTATCCTCGATCAGCCGCAGATGGTCCGCTTTAGCGATTTTACCCACGAGGATACTGCGGCGCAGACCTTGGCACTGTACCGTGAGCTGCTGCAGACCGCGTGACGCTTGCTTGACAATCGCTTGCGAAGCTAATCGCCCGGAAGCCAAATACAGCAGAGATTCCCATGCGTATCACTCAAGACACAAGTTGTGCGTAGACGCGCCAGATAGCGCGTGCGGTATTGTCCAGTGAGAGTTCATTGGCGGCGCGTTCGAAGGCGGTGCTGAAGTCTTTGTGCAGCCGATCTTTGTTCGTCAGTGCGAAGCGGAGTTTTTTCGCCAAGTGGGCCGGGTCCAGGTTGTCCAAAAGGTATTCCGGGGGCACATAGTCTTCTGCGTCTCCCTCGCGGCTGGCAATGACTGGACAGCGGTTCTGCAGCGCTTCGGCCAGGGCGTAAGGGGGACTCTCATTGCGCGACAATATCACCAGCAGATCGGCAGTGCGCAGAAAGGCACTGGCCTTGTCGGTGCGGCCAACGAATATTACCCGTTTGTCGAGCTTTAATTCGCGGCTTTGCTGTTCCAGGGCGCTTTTTTCGGGACCGTCTCCGAGGATGATTAACTGTACCCCGGACACTTGGTTCAACGCTTGCAGCAGCGGCTCGGTGCCCCTGAGCCTGATTAGGCGTGCGGCCACCAGAGCTTTGGGCTCAGGGGACAGCTGGAGGTCCAGGGGAGCGCTCGCTTGCCACTTTACTTCGATACCGTTGGGAATGATATTCCAATCCAGCCGTGAGTTGGCGACGGCACTGCGGCTGACAGCGATTCTCGCGTCGAAGGCACTGGCGAGTTTGTCCCTAGGGTGGCGCACATTGTGGCGGGTGATAACCTGTCGGGCGTCTGTGTATTTCTGTACTGCCGCGAGCAGCTGTGCCGATTTGCTGCCGTGCCCGTGGGCGATCTGGAAGCCACCGGCGCGGATATGGTTGGCCAAGCGCCAGATCAAAGTCGGGTGGTGGCGGCTGCGGTCGGTATTCAGCGGAATGAAGTTGACCCTTTGATCCAGCGTGTTCTGGTAGCGGGGGTGGGCGATAACCGAGACTTGCGCGTTGGTGTTGTGCGCCTGCCAGCGGGAAAGGTCTGCCACGTGTTTTTCCAGCTCGCCGTGCTCGCGGCTCGCCACCAAGTGACAAATGCGTTGAATCGATTTGATGTCGCCGTCCTGGGCATCTTTTCGAGGCGCTGATTTGACTGCGGCAGGGTGGGGCGCAGGGCCAACTGGCGGAATCGTAAAATCGCCGCTCTGTGACGCCGAACGTTTAAGGCTCATAGGTCCCCCCGTGTTCTTGTGCGGGGTATTCTGACTCGGTGACATTACAGAATTTTGATCGGGATGTGACGGTTCCTGTATGCGGTTCCCAGCAAGTGGAAGCGCGCCGTTAATCCGCGCTTGGATGCTTCAACGAGTTCTGCTGTGACAGAGATGACGGTGCGCTGGCAGGGCGGAGATTAGAAACTGAAATGCCCATTCAAAGAGGCAAAGTCGAACCCGGGATTGGGGGTGTTGGTATAGGCATTGGAGAAGTGGCTGTAGCGCAGTGACAGAATATAGCCGTTGCGCAGCCGGTAGCCTGCGGCAAAGTGCAGGGCAAAATTGAGCTTGGTGGATAGGTGGATGTCCCCGAAGTCTTTGTTCGTCAGGTAGGCGGCACCGATGCCGAATTCTCCGAAGAGGCCATAAGCTTCCTGGTGGGGGTACC
Source organism: Microbulbifer thermotolerans (assembly GCF_001617625.1). Classification (NCBI taxonomy): domain Bacteria; kingdom Pseudomonadati; phylum Pseudomonadota; class Gammaproteobacteria; order Cellvibrionales; family Microbulbiferaceae; genus Microbulbifer; species Microbulbifer thermotolerans. The sequence continues at coordinate 1,627,166 of NZ_CP014864.1, forward strand.
AGCGCAGTACGGGTTTCAGTTCGATAATATTTTGTTGCTGTGTCTCGCCGCGATAGTCCTGATGCAAAAATGCGTAACTGCCTTGAGCCCACCACTGCCACTGGCCGGAGCCGAAGCTGTGCTCGGAGAAAAGTTGCGCGTAGTTCAGCCCCGCCATTTCGGCGTCAGCAATGGAATCTTGCTGAATCAGTGCGTCCCCCAGTCCTTTTCCGGCACTGAGAATTAGCTCCCGTTCTGCTAAGGCAGGGGGGGAAGACAACAATCCGCAGCAGAGTGTGCAAGCCAGCAGGGACAGAAAGGCGGGCGCGGGCGGATTGTTACACATGACTTATGGAACGTTTATCGCGGAACTGAACAGAGATTCCATAAGCCTAGCGGTATATTCGGCGATGACAAGCGTGATCGGGCGTCGATGTCGAAATCACCTCCACTGGCGCTTTAACTGGCGCAGTGCATCTGCGTGCAGCTGGCGCGCGCGTTCCTGACTGAGCCCCAACTGCTCGCCGATAACGCGGAAGGAGCAGTCGTGGTCGGAGATGAGGCCGTAGCGCAGGTACAGTACTGTGCGCTGCCGCATCGGCAGGCGCGCTACCGCTTCCCGAAGGCGCTCCGCCAGCTCCTGATTGGTAACCAGTTCATCGGTATTGTAGAGCTCGTCCGCTGGTGCATAGTCCAGACGGGTGCTGCTCTGATCTTCAGCCAAGGGTTCGTCCAGCGACCCCGTGGGTCCCGGTAATTTGAGCAGTGCCTGAACCCTTTCGAGGTCAAGACCGGACTGTCTGGCCAGGTTTTCATCGGAGGCGGGCAGCCCTTGCGCGTGCACATCGGCGATTGCTCGGTAGATGGCACGCAGGTCATCCTGCACATTGGCGGGTTGGCGCACCAGGTCGTCGTTGCGGCGCAGGGCCAGCTGGATCTCCTGCTGTATCCACCAGTAGGCGTAAGTGGAGAAGCGGTAACCCATTTGCGGCTTGAAGCGCTCTATGGCCTTCATCAGGCCCACATTGCCTTCCTGGATCAAATCGATAAAGGGGATCGATGGGTTTCGGAAGCGTTTCGCAATGGCGATCACCAGGCGCAGGTTACACTGAATCAGCTTTTGGCGCTGTTCCCGGAAACGCCGCAAGAGGCTCCTTAGGCTGTTGCGGTCTCGCTTGGATAGCCTCTCAGAGGCGAGTAGCTCCTCTGCGTGGGCGATGATCAATCCGTGGTCGTAGGCTCCGGTGCTGCCGCGCTGCTCGACGCCCTCGCTCCGCAGTGCCACCAGTTCCACCCCGCGCTTTTGCAGCAGTGCAATCAGTTTGTCTTCAAGCTCCCGCAATAGACTGGTGGTGCACTGCTCCTCCTCGGGGGTGAGCAGTTGCAGGCGGTATAGATGTTTTAGGTAATTTTGCATTGGAGAGCTGCCGCCCTCCGTACCGTTGTCCTCTACCAGGGGGGCTTTGCTCAAATCCTCGATGGCATTGTCATCCAGCGGCGATGCCTCGGGAGGAGGGGTGTCTGCATCCTTCAGCCAGGCTTCATCCCTTGAGTAAAAATTGTCTCGGGACAAGTGCAAAACCTTCTATTGGCTGTTGGCGTGGCCGCGACAGCACCCGCAATAGGATGGCGCGGAATTCATTTTTAATATAGATGAATGTGGAATGGGGCGCCTTACTTTGTTTGACCAGGGAGTTTTATCTTTGATTGGGCCAAAGTGAACTTTCGCTAAATGACAAAAGCTGGCGGTTATAATCGCCCAAATGGGGGCTGGGGGACTGTGGGAAAAGATCCGAGTGGGGGCTCCTGTAGTAATAGGAGGCTTTGCGGGTGTCTGCGGACACTTCCCTGTAGGCTCGTCCTTTTACCGGGCAGTTCTCGCATGAGCGCCCCGCAATCAGCGACAGCGCTCATACGACTTGAGCGGGGCGCTAGCGAATGCGTTTAACGCGGATCTTGCGCCCGCCATCGGCTTGCTTCATAAAAAAGGAACCCAATAGGCCGCGCTCAAGGACGACTGCATCGCCAACCTTCCAGGTCAGCCGCGTACTGTCGTTCTGCCGCCATACCTGCCCGTTGTCCAGAGTGATCAGAGCCTTGTTGTAAGCGGTCTTGCTGATATCGGCGATGGCAGCCTCTATGGTGTCAGGAGCGTCTTCAGTGATACGCAACTGTTCTTGGCCGAAGTTTTGTTCAGCGCGCTGGTCGAGGGTTCCACTCAAGGTGTCGTAGCAGGCCAGGCGCTTATCACTTGCCTCAATGGCTGCGCAGGCTCGCAGTTGTTTACTGAGGGTGTCGGCACTGGCGCCGGCCGCGGCAAGGACCAGGGTAGGGATTATCAGTAGAGTTCGCATAACTTCTGCTTGGGCTGTTGAGTGAGTTTGTGATTCATCTGCTTTTCGGGGCATATTGCATCTCATGCGACTGTTCGGGCGATGAGCCAGGTTTGGCCGCAAATGAGTGTGTCCGTGTGCCCCCTAATGTTCATTTCTCTGAGAGCGCTGCTAAAGGGGTGCTACAGCATGCGCGCACGAATCTGCGGATATATCAGTGAATTTTGCCTTTTAAACTGGTGATCGACAAACAAAAACGTGTCCGTCATCACATTTTTGTCAAGGCCAGCGTGGAAGAATTGAGGCCGATTACAACTATAAATCCGTACCAATTGAAGCCGATAGCAATGATAAATCCACACTATGCAGGGGTCGAAAAATGAAAAAACTGATTGTTCCCGCGATCGCCGTTGCCGCTGTCGGGGGCTACCTTTACTTTCAAAACATGGATTCCGCTGGCGCTGAGGAAACCGTTGCCCGACAGCTGGAGGCTGCGGTGGAAGAGGCCGCAGGGGCGGAGATGTCCGCGGGGGCAGACATGGTCGCCGACAGCGAGATGATGGAGTTCGAGGGTGACGTATTTGCCGATGTCCCCGAGCATATGGTGGATTCCGCGGGCCAAAATGGTGGCGCTGGAGAAACGGTGGATGAAGGTGTGCCGCAGGAGGCGACCGGCCGCACGGAGGGGTAATCCACTCCTGCCGTAAGGGCCTCGTATATACCCGGCCAGTCGTAGTGGCCGGGTAGTGTATTGTCCGGGAAAAAGGTGGCCGCTATTGCTGGGCGTTGAATTGCCGCCCGCTCACGCCCCGGCTGTCGTCGCCCATCAGGTACAAATAGGTGGGCATAATCTCTTCCGGAGTGGTAACGGAAGCTGGATTTTCGGCGGGGTAAGCCGCAGCGCGCATGTTGGTGCGGGTGGCGCCGGGATTGACGCTGTTGACACGGATATTGGAAACCCCGTCCAGTTCGTCCGCCAGTACCTGCATCAGGCCTTCGGTTGCGAACTTGGAGACCGAGTAGGCACCCCAGTAGGCGCGTCCTTTGAGGCCGACACCGGAGCCGGTAAAGACAACCGACCCCGCATCAGACTTTTCCAACAGCGGCAGCAGGACTTTAGTGAGGCCAAAGGCCGCATTGACGTTGACTTGCATCACCTGCTGCCAAGTGTCGAAGTGATAGCTGGCGATCGGGGTGCGCTGGCCGAGCAAACCGGCGTTGTGTAGCAGACCGTCGAGGCGGCCGAATTCCTGGTCTACGGCTTCTGCAAAGTGTTCAAAAGCTTCGATGCGCGCTTCGTTCAGGTCCATCGGGAAGATGGCCGGTTGGGGACCCCCGGCGGCTTCAATTTCGTCGTAGACCTTTTCCAGTTTAGGTGTGGTGCGCCCGAGCAGTATCACTGTGGCACCATGGGCGGCAAAGGTTTTGGCGGCGGTACGGCCTATGCCGTCACCGGCACCTGTGACCAGTATGATCTTGTCTTTGAGAAGTTCTTTGGGGGCGTGGTAGTCGCCGATAAACTCAGACATAAGGCTTCCAGATTTCTTCCTATTTTCCGTAGTTCTGCCGGGCTGACAGCGCTCGCCGATAGGGGGGAGCCTCGGGGAGCGATCTTCCGGCCTGCTCGGGAGTCTCCTAAAGAGAGGTTTTCAGCCCAGAGGTGTTGAAGGGGCCCAATTCACTATTTTCAATGTAGTGGCGTTGCAACAGGGGCCAGATTTCCTCCGCGGAGTGCACCAAGTGGTCGGCCCCCCAGCGCGCCGGGTCGTCGCCATTGTCGATATAGCCGTAGCTGCAGGCGATGGTCGGCAGGCCTGCCGCGCGACCTGCGGCAATATCCCGTTCGTGGTCACCGGCGTAGATGGCCTCCTCCGGGCGGCAGCCGATCTGTTGACAGGCGAGTAGTATGGGCTCTGGATCGGGCTTGCGGTTGGCGACATGGTCGGGACAGATCACGGCACCTGGTGTCGGCAGATGACTGAAGGCCCGCATCAGCGGTGTTGTGTAGGCTTCCGGTTTATTGGTCACTATGCCCCAGGCGATCCCCCGTTCGGAAAGTCTGTGGAGCAGGGGTTCAATGCCCGGGAAGGGTTGGGTTTTTTCGGCCAAGTGTGCGAGATACAGGTCCAGCAGGCGCTGGCGCAGCCCCTCAAAGGTGGGATGGTTTTCGTCGGTTCCAAATCCAAGTGTCACTAGTGCGCGAGCACCGTTGGAGACCACTGCGCGTATTTCGCTGTCGGGCAGTGGCGGCAGCTGCTCTTCTCTGCGCAACTGATTCAGCACCCGGATAAAGTCGGGAGCTGTGTCGAAGAGAGTGCCGTCCAGGTCAAATAAAACCGCTTTCATTCTGTTTCCGATCAGCTGTTCCTGGCCTTCACGCCGGTCTGCTTGCATGTACCAGGTAGTTTACGTCCACGTCCCGCGGGTTCAGCTTGTAGCTGCGGGTCAGCGGGTTGTAAGTCATACCGGTTATATCGCGGATCTCCAGGCCGCTTTCGCGCAGCCAGGCGCCGAGTTCCGAGGGACGGATAAACTTGCCGTATTCATGGGTCCCTTTGGGCAAGAGTCGCAATAGGTATTCCGCGCCGACTACGGCGAAGAGCCACCCTTTGGCTGTGCGGTTGATGGTGGAGAAGAACAGGTGGCCGCCGGGTCTGACCAGTTGTGCGCAAGCGCGGATTACCGAGGCCGGGTCTGGCACATGTTCGAGCATTTCCAGACAGGTAACGATGTCGAAGCTGCCCGGTTGCTTTGCGGCCAGCTCTTCCACCGTCAGGCGCTGGTAGTTCACCTGGACGCCACTCTCGGCCGCGTGCAGCTTGGCCACTTTTAGCGGCGCTTCGCCCATATCGATACCGGTTACTTCAGCGCCGCGTTGGGCCATGGCTTCCGTGAGTATGCCGCCACCGCAGCCTACATCGAGCAGTTTTTTCCCGGCTACCGGGGCGCACCGGTCGATATAGTTGGCACGCAGCGGATTGATTTCGTGCAGTGGCTTGAACTCGCCTTCAAGATCCCACCAGCGGCTGGCGATCTGTTCGAACTTGGCGATTTCTACCGGGTCTAGATTGGTCATCTGGTGTCCGTGCTTACTTCTGGGCTCTATGGCGCTTACGGGAGGCAATATCTCCGCATCGGTGTAGGATACGGAGCTCTTTGTAACTCCCATCAGGCTTGGCCTGCGATTCTAGCACGCCACTGCTGTGCCCGCTGAATGACCTCAATCTCGTTTATTGTTTGCAGTTGGCGGTCTCTCAGAAGCCGCCTACCGGCAACCCACACATCACTGACGTTGTGACCGGCGGCGGTATAGATGAGTTGCGATACGGGGTCGTGGAGCGGCTGCTGCTCCAATTGGCCCAGGTGGATGGCGGCCAGATCCGCACTTTTGCCGGTTTCAAGACTGCCGGTGATTTGGTCGATTCCCAATGCCCGCGCGCCGTTGATTGTTGCCATGGCCAGTACCTGATGTGCGGGTAGGGCGGCGGCGTCACCGCTGACTGCCTTGGCCAGCAGGGCGGCAGTATTGGCTTCGGTGAAAAGATCCAGGCTGTTGTTGCTGGCGGCGCCATCGGTGCCTAAGGCCACGTTGACGCCAGCCTGTAGAAGTCTGGCCGTAGGGCAGAAGCCGGAAGCCAGTTTCAGGTTGGATCTGGGGCAGTGCGCTACGTGAGCGCCGCTGCTTTGTAACAGCTCGATGTCCCGTTCGTTTACTGCTGTCATGTGTACGCACAGGGTCTGTGGGCCCAGCAGCCCCAGGCGCAGCAGCCGTTCGGTTGGCCGCTCACCGGTTTCAGCAAGAGCCCGTTCCACTTCAGTGGCGGTTTCGTGCAGGTGCATCTGCACTGCGATCTGGGCCTCGGCGGCGTATACCGCGATTCTTTCCAGGGTGGCATCGCCGACCGTGTAGGGGGCGTGGGGAGCGAAGACCACATCGATGCGTTCATTGGCTTTGTAGTCGTCGCGCAGAGCGAGGCCTTTTTGCAAGGCGTCTTCGCTGTTCCGGCTCCAGGGGGTGGGAAAGTCGATAACGGGGAAGGCGATCTGCGCGCGCACTCCCGTTTCCCTGGCCACCTGAGCCGTGGCTTCGGGGAAGAAGTATTGATCCGAAAAGGTGGTGGTGCCGCTGCGAAGCATCTCCGCCACCGCAAGACGGCTGCCGTCGGTGGCGAACTCCGGGTCCACCCATTTGCGCTCATTAGGCCAGATGTGATTTTCCAACCACTCCATCAATGGCCGGTCGTCGGCAAACCCACGCAGCAGTGTCATGGCAGCGTGGTTGTGCGTATTGATTAGGCCGGGGATCAGTGCATGCTGATCCAGGTGAATCTCTTCGCTGGCTTCGAATCGCGCGGCGGCCTCCGGGGAGGGAAGTAGGCCGATGATTTTCCCTTTATCGATTGCAAGAGAGCAGTTTTCGTACACTTTTTGTTCGGGTACGACGGGGATGATCCAGCGTGCGTGTATCAGTGTATCGATCATATTCGGGGTGGAAGATGCGGATGACCGACAGATGATACCAGCCCCTTTGGGGGAAGGCTGAATGCCGCGGTGCGGAAGTCCAGGCAGAAACATGGATATACGGTTGTCGCCCTTTAAGGCCGGGGTAGCTACTCGCCCCGGTGGTGACTGAGTCCCACACTCAAATCTGTGGTAGAATCGCCCGCTTATCCGGGCCAGGTTTCAGCGGCCTGCGTTATAAAAGGAACGCGGTAAGCTATGGGCGAATTAGCCAAAGAAATTTCTCCGATCAATATCGAAGAAGAACTCAAGCAGTCTTATCTCGACTATGCGATGAGCGTGATTGTGGGGCGTGCGCTGCCGGATGTGCGCGACGGCCTCAAGCCGGTACACCGGCGAGTGCTCTTCGCCATGAATGAACTCAAAAACGATTGGAACAAGCCCTACAAAAAGTCGGCGCGTGTCGTTGGCGATGTGATCGGTAAATACCATCCCCACGGCGATACTGCGGTGTACGACACTATTGTGCGCATGGCGCAGCCCTTCTCCATGCGCTACCCCCTGGTTGACGGCCAGGGCAATTTCGGCTCTATCGATGGCGACAGCCCGGCGGCCATGCGGTACACCGAGATCCGCATGGACAAGCTGGCCCACGAGCTGTTGTCTGACCTAGATAAGGAAACAGTCAATTTTATCGACAACTACGATGGCTCCGAGCAGATGCCGGAAGTGTTGCCGTCGCGGGTGCCCAATCTGTTGGTAAATGGCTCCTCGGGTATCGCTGTGGGTATGGCCACAAATATCCCGCCGCACAACATGGGTGAGGTGGTGCGCGCTTGTTTGGCGTTGATCGATAACCCTGATCTCTCCGTCGATGAGCTAATGGAGCATATTCCGGGGCCGGATTTCCCTACCGGCGCTACCATCAACGGCCGCGCTGGTATTTTGATGGCCTACCGCACTGGGCGTGGGCGCATCTACGTGCGGGCAAAAGCGGAAGTAGTCCGCGATGACAAGTCCAATCGCGAGACGATTATTATCACCGAGATTCCTTACCAGCTGAACAAGGCGCGCCTCATAGAGCGCATCGCCGAGCTGGTCAAGGAGAAGAAGATCGAGGGTATCTCCGAGCTGCGCGATGAGTCTGACAAAGACGGCCTGAGGGTGGTGATTGAGCTGAAGCGCGGCGAGCTCGGCGAGGTGGTGTTGAACAACCTCTATTCGCAGACGCAATTAGAGAGTGTCTTTGGCATTAACATGGTGGCCCTGGTAGAAGGGCAGCCCAAGGTGTTAAACCTCAAGGAGTTGCTTGAGCACTTCATCCGCCACCGCCAGGAAGTGGTTACTCGCCGCACCGTGTACCTGTTGCGCAAGGCGCGGGAGCGGGGGCATATCCTCGAGGGGCTGGCAATCGCCATCGCCAACATCGACCCTGTGATCGAGCTGATCAAGTCCTCTGCCACCCCGGCGGATGCCCGCGAGGCGTTGTTGGCCCGGGGCTGGGCTGTTGGAGAGGTGCAACAATTCCTGGAACGCGCCGGCGCTGATGCCTGTCGACCGGATGATTTGCCGAGGGAATACGGTCTCCGGGATGACGGCGCATACTATCTGTCGCCGGCTCAGGCCCAGGCTATTTTGGAGTTGCGCTTACACCGCCTGACCGGTATGGAGCACGACAAGCTTCTGGCCGAATACAAGGAGCGCCTTGAGCAGATTGCAGAGTACCTGCATATCCTCGGTAGTTTCGATCGCCTGATGGAGGTGATCCGCGAGGAACTTGAGCAGCTTGATAAAGAGTTCGGAGATGCGCGCCGCACTGACATAGTGGCCTCCCGTCAGGATCTGACTGTAGAGGACCTTATCACTCCGGAAGACAAGGTGGTAACTATCTCCCACAGTGGTTACGCCAAAAGCCAGCCTCTGGCCGATTATCAGGCGCAGCGCCGCGGTGGTATGGGTAAGTCCGCTATCCAGGTAAAAGATGAGGATTTCGTTGAGCATCTGCTGATCGCCAACTCCCACGATACGATTCTCTGCTTCTCCAATAAGGGTAAGGTCTACTGGCTGAAGGTCTACGAAGTCCCCACTGCTGGGCGTGCTTCCCGCGGGCGACCGATGGTTAACATGCTGCAGTTGGAGGAGGGCGAGCGTATCAGCAGTATGTTGCCGGTGTCCGAATATGACGAAGATCATTTTATTTTCTTCGCTACCGCCAATGGCACTGTGAAGAAGACGCCGCTTTCCGCTTTCGCCCGCCCCCGCAGCGTGGGGTTGAAAGCGATAGAGTTGGATGAAGGGGACCGCTTGGTAGCCACTGCCATTACCGACGGCCGTCGCGATGTGTTGTTGTTGACCAGCGCCGGCAAGGCGGCGCGCTTCGCGGAAGAGAATGTGCGGCCTATGGGGCGTGTATCCCGTGGTGTGCGTGGTATCCGTATGCCAGATGGAGTCTCGGTCATCGCCATGGTCATCCCGGAAGAGGGTGGGACAGTAATGATGGTGACTGAAAACGGTTACGGTAAGCGCACTGCCACCGCGGATTTCCCCACCAAGGGTCGCGGCACCCAGGGAGTGATCGCCATTGCCGAGAGCGAGCGCAACGGCGCCCTCGTCGGTGCTTGTCAGGTGTTCCCCGGTGAAGAGATTATGCTGATTTCCGATCAAGGTACGCTGGTGCGGACCCGCGTCGATGAAGTTTCAGTACTGGGCCGAAATACCCAGGGCGTGCGCGTGATTCGCCTCAAGACGGGTGAACAGTTGGTGGGGCTGGCCCGGGTTCAGGAGACGGAAGACCAGGGGGATGAAGAGTGATTCCCGTAAGGACTCTCAAAAAAGGCTGCGATTCTCGCGGCCTTTTTTGACTCTGGTGCCCTAAAAAATGCCGTTTACGAATGATGTTCCTTTCCTTTTTTGTGTTTTTTTGCGTCGCTATATCTAGTTTATTTTGAAACCAAATTTAGCCCTTCTGGAAGTTGATTTATGAGGAAGTTTAATTTCTGCGCCGGCCCCGCTGCGTTGCCGGAGCCAGTTTTGCGCCAGGCGCAGCAAGAGCTGCTCGATTGGGGTGGCCGCGGCTGCTCGGTGATGGAGGTCAGCCACCGGTCAGCGGAATTTCTCGAGGTGGCAGAGCGTGCCGAGCAGGACCTGCGCGACCTCCTGTCAATTCCGGACAATTATAAGGTGCTCTTCCTGCAGGGCGGCGCTACCGCACAATTCAGTGCCGTGCCCTGGAACTTGTTTGGTGTCGGTGACAAGGTTGCTGACTATATTCATTCTGGTCAGTGGGCGGACAAGGCGATTCGTGAGGCCAAGCGTTATGGACAGGTCAATATCGTGGCTTCCGGTGAAGACCGCAGTTTCACCTATGCGCCGGGAGCGGAAAGTTGGACACAGAGTGACAACGCAGCTTATTTCCACTATACGCCCAACGAAACCATCGGCGGGGTGGAATTTGATTATGTGCCGGATGTGACTTGTCCATTAGTCGCAGACATGTCCTCAAATATCCTGTCGCGCCCTATTCCGGTGGAGAAATTTGGTGTGATCTATGCTGGTGCACAGAAGAATATCGGTCCCTCCGGCATTGCAGTGGGGATTGTGCGCGACGACTTGCTGGATCGGGCCATGGAGGGTATTCCCCGCAGTTTGAGTTGGAAGGTCGCGGCGGAAGCGGGCTCCATGGACAACACGCCGCCGACGTTTGCCTGGTACCTGGCTGGGCTGGTATTTCGCTGGCTGAAAGGGCAGGGCGGCGTCGAGGCGATGTCTACTCTGGCGGACAGGAAATCCACCCTGTTGTATGAATTTATCGATCGCAGTGATTTTTATTCTTGTCCAGTGGAGAAATCCAGCCGCTCGCGTATGAATGTCCCCTTCGTATTGGCGGACGAGCGCCTGGACAAGGAATTTCTGCGCCAGTCTGAGGAGGCCGGGTTGCTGAATCTCAAGGGGCACCGTTCCGTGGGTGGCATGCGTGCCTCTCTATACAACGCAGTGCCGCTGGAAGCGGTGGAGGCGCTGGTTTCCTTTATGGCTGATTTCGAAAAGCGCTGTGCGTAGGTTGCACTGCCGCTCTTGGGCGAATATCGCTCTAGTAGTCGCATAGGGTGTTTTAAGGGGAGGGCACTGGTGCCGGGATTTCGTGTGCTATGTGCTGGTTCCTCAGCGCGCTCTGCAATTACTCAGGAAATATGTAGGCAAAACGGATGACAGAAGAAATTGTGAGCAGCGACCGGCGCCTGCTGGAGTTGCGCAATCGCATTGATGAGATTGACGGCGACATTGGCCGTCTGATCAGTGAGCGCGCAAAGTGTGCGCTGGAAGTGGCGGAAGTAAAAAAAGCTTCCGGCGAGGATGTTCTCTATTACCGTCCGGAGCGGGAGGCGCAGGTGTTGCGCCGGGCGATGGAGCGCAATGAGGGGCCGCTGACCGACGAGGAAATGGCGCGGTTGTTCCGTGAAATCATGTCCGCCTGCCTGGCTCTGGAAGAGCCGGTGAAAATCGCCTATCTGGGACCGGAGGGTACTTTTACCCAGCAGGCAGCGCTGAAACACTTTGGGCACTCGGCACAATGCCGTCCCTTGGCTGCGATCGACGAAGTGTTTCGAGAGGTAGAGGCTGGAGCGGTTAGTTATGGTGTCGTACCGGTAGAGAATTCGACCGAGGGGGTGATCAATCACACACTCGATAATTTTATGAATTCCAATCTGAAGATTTGCGGTGAGGTGGAGCTGCGTATCCACCACCACCTGATGATTTCGGATATTACTCGACCGGATGCGATTACCCGCATTTATTCCCACGCCCAGAGTCTGGCCCAGTGCCGCAAGTGGCTCGATTCTCACTACCCGAATGTTGAGCGGGTGGCGGTGGCCAGCAATGCCGAGGCGGCAAAGCGGGTGAAAGGGGAGTGGAATGCGGCGGCCATCGCCGGCGATATGGCGGCTGAGCTGTACGGCCTCAAGGTGTTGGCGGAAAAAATCGAGGATCGCCCGGATAATTCCACCCGCTTTTTGATTATCGGCACCCAGGTGGTGCCCGCCAGTGGTGACGATAAAACTTCCCTGATGGTATCCATGCGCAATGAGCCTGGCGCACTGCATGATCTGTTGGAACCTTTCCGCCGCCACAATATCGACCTCACGCGGGTGGAGACGCGCCCGTCCCAGTCCGGCAATTGGACCTATGTATTTTTTATCGATTTCAAAGGTCACCGCGACAAGCCCGAGATCTCAGAGGCTTTGAAAGAAGTGGGTGCCTGCGCTTCGGACATGAAAGTACTCGGTTCTTATCCCCGCGGTGTTTTGTGATGGGAACGGTGAAGATTGGCCGTCTGCTGGTGGTTGGTATCGGCCTGATTGGCGGCAGTCTGGCCCTGGCTTTGAAGGCCGCCGGCGCCTGTCGCGAGGTAATCGGCGTTGCGCGGCGTCAGCGCACCTGTGAGCAAGCGCTGGAGCTGGGGGTCGTCGATCGGGCAGTGACGGATCTCGGCGCGATTCTGCCGCAGCTTGAACCGGGTGACGTGGTGTTTATCGCGGTGCCTACCCTGGCAGTTGAGCAAGTATTTGTGGCGCTCCGTGAGGGGCTGCCGGCTGGTGTTACCGTTACCGATGGCGCCAGTGTCAAAGGCAACGTTGTCGCCGCGGCGGAAAAAGTCTGGGGTGGGGTGCCGGAATTTCTGGTGCCCGGTCACCCGATTGCCGGTTCTGAGAAGAGCGGGGTCAGCGCTGCGCGCGACGACCTCTATGCCGCCCACCGCATTATCCTGACTCCGCTGGAGAATACCGGATCGGAGCACCTGAGGCGCATTGTAGAAATGTGGCAGGCGACGGGGGCGGAGGTGTTGAGTATGCCGGTGCGGGAGCATGACGAGGTGCTCGCTGCCACCAGCCACTTACCTCATGTAATTGCCTACGGCCTGGTGGATACCCTGGCGCACGATGCCGAGAACGAAAATATATTCCGCTATGCCGCGGGCGGCTTTCGCGATTTCACGCGTATCGCTTCCAGTGATCCGGTGATGTGGCGGGATATTATGTTGGCAAACCGCGAAGCGATCTTGAGGGCAATCGATCTTTACAGCACGAATCTCGCTTCGTTGCGCGGGGCCATTGCCGCTGGAGACGGCGAGCATCTGATGGGGATTTTTACCCGGGCCAAGGCGGCGCGGGACCACTTTACAAAAATGTTGGCCAGAAGAGCGTACACAGAAAATATGCAAGCACAGGAAGTTACTTATATCGCGCAGCCGGGGGGAAAGGTCAGCGGCAAGCTGAGAGTGCCCGGCGATAAATCCATGTCCCACCGCTCCATTATGCTCGGCTCTCTGGCGGATGGCATTACCGAAGTGGAGGGTTTTCTGGAGGGGGAGGACGCTTTGGCGACGTTGCAGGCGTTCCGCGACATGGGGGTGGTGATCGAGGGGCCGGTGGACGGCCGCGTGGTGATTCACGGTGTGGGGCCGCGCGGATTGAAGGCGCCTCCGGGACCGCTGTATCTGGGCAACTCCGGAACTTCCATGCGACTGCTTGCCGGCCTGCTCGCCGGTCAGGATTTTGATGTGACGCTGACGGGGGATGAATCCCTGTCCAAGCGTCCCATGAACCGCGTGGCCGAGCCCTTGCGTCAAATGGGGGCGGAGATCGAGACAGGCCCGGAAGGGCGGCCGCCGTTGTTGATTAAAGGTGGGCGCAAATTACGCGGGATCGACTACCGCCTTCCTATGGCCAGCGCTCAGGTGAAGTCCTGTGTATTGCTCGCCGGGCTCTATGCCGAAGGTGAAACCAGCACTGTCGAGCCGGCGCCGACCCGCGACCACACAGAGCGAATGCTCGCTGGCTTTGGTTATCAAGTGCAGCGAGATGGTGCCCGGGCCACCCTTCGCGGGGGTGGCGGACTCACAGGCACCAAAATCGATGTGCCTGCGGATATTTCCTCCGCCACTTTCTTTATGGTCGCTGCGGCCATTTCGCCCGGCTCCGATGTGCTGCTGGAGCATGTGGGCATCAATCCAACACGGGATGGTGCAATTCACATATTGCGCCTGATGGGTGCGGATATTGAGTTGCTAAATCCCCGCGAGGTGGGTGGAGAACCGGTGGCGGATATCCGCGTACGCTATGCGCCATTAAAAGGTATCCGTATCCCGGAGGAGCAGGTTCCTCTGGCGATCGATGAGTTTCCGGCGCTATTTATCGCCGCTGCCTGTGCGGAGGGAGAGACGGTGCTTACCGGGGCTGAAGAGCTGCGGGTTAAGGAAAGTGACCGTATTCAGGCTATGGCGGACGGTCTGCGGATTCTCGGCATCGGCGCGGAGCCGACAGCGGATGGCATTGTGATTCGCGGTGCAGGCGAGGGGGCCGTGTTCGGTGGTGGTACCGTCGACAGTCTCGGCGATCACCGGATCGCCATGTCTTTCGCTGTGGCATCCCTGCGCGCCAGCGATACAATCCGCATTCTCCATTGCGCCAATGTGGCGACGTCCTTTCCGAATTTTGCCGAGTTGGCTGGAAAGACGGGCCTTCGGCTGCAGGTTGTTTAAATGATGTCGGGGTCTGGAATGCGGGCCTCAGGGAACTAAATCTTGATGAGTGAAGCCGATAATCAACCACCTGTTATTACTATCGACGGGCCCAGCGGCTCGGGTAAGGGGACCATTGCCAAGCTGCTGGCGGAAAAGTTGAAATTCTCACTGTTGGACTCCGGTGCGCTCTATCGGCTCACCGCGCTAGCGGCGCTGAGTCGCGATATTGATTTGGCCGACGAGGCTGCGCTGACAAAGGTCGCCTCAGGTCTGGATATCCGTTTCGAGCCGCGCGATGGTGAGGTCGCGGTACTGTTGGAAGGGCGGGATGTGAGTCGGGATATCCGTATGGAACGGGTCAGTATGGCGGCCTCTAAGGTGGCCGCCATGCCCGGCGTCCGGGCAGCTTTGCTGCAGCGTCAGCGGGATTTTCTGAAGCCGCCGGGCCTTGTGGCAGACGGGCGCGATATGGGCACCACTGTGTTTCCCGACGCACCGGTCAAGGTTTTCCTGACTGCCAGCGCGGAAGAGCGCGCCCGGCGGCGCTACGAGCAGTTGCGGGAGAAGGGGGTTTCTGTTAGCCTCCGCGACCTGCTGGAGGACATCCGCGCCCGCGACGCCCGCGATATGAACCGCGCCGCTTCGCCCCTGGTTGCCGCCGAAGACGCGGTGGAGCTGGACAGTACCGGGGTGACAATCGACGGAGTCCTGGAAAAGGTATTGCAGCTGGTGCTTGAGCGGATCCGCCTTCCGGGCGCTTGAGTACCGGCAGATCGACAATTTGTTTTGAAAGACAGCGGCCGGGTTCAGCCAGAATCGCCCGGCCGTTGTTGTAATCCGACCCGCGTGCTGGCAGCGCGGTGGGGCAGTGGCTGGCGGTTGACTAGACTAGAGAGTTACCAACGGCTGGGCCCATTTATATAGGTAATGTAATGAGCGAGAGCTTTGCTGAACTTTTTGAAGAGAGCCTGAAAAGCGTAGAGATGGCCCCCGGCGCCATTGTGACCGGTGTGGTAATCGACGTGGACAAAGACTGGGTGACCGTACACGCAGGCCTGAAGTCCGAAGGCGTTATCCCCGCTTCCCAATTCGCGAACGAGAAGGGCGAAGTGGACCTGCAAGTGGGCGACGAAGTACAGGTTGCCCTGGAAGCGGTGGAAGACGGTTTCGGTGAAACCCGTCTGTCCCGTGAGAAAGCCAAGCGCGCTGAAGCCTGGAAGATCCTCGATGCGGCCCATGCCGCGGACGAAGTGGTCAAGGGTGTTATCAGCGGCAAGGTCAAAGGTGGCTTTACTGTCGATGTGGCCAGTATCCGCGCGTTTCTGCCGGGCTCTCTGGTCGATGTGCGTCCGGTTCGCGATACCTCGCACCTGGAAGGCAAAGAGCTCGAATTTAAAGTCATCAAACTGGATGCCAAGCGCAACAATGTGGTGGTGTCCCGCCGCGCCGTGATGGAAGCTGCGACTTCCGAAGAGCGCGAAGCCCTGCTGGCCAGCCTGCAGGAAGGCATGACCGTGAAAGGTGTGGTGAAGAACCTGACCGACTACGGTGCCTTCGTCGACCTGGGTGGTATCGATGGCCTGCTGCACATCACCGATATGGCCTGGAAGCGTATCAAGCATCCGAGCGAGATCGTCAATGTTGGCGATGAAATCGAAGTTAAGGTGCTGAAGTTCGACCGCGAGCGCCAGCGTGTCTCCCTGGGCCTGAAACAGCTGGGCGAGGATCCTTGGGTATCCATCAAGCAGCGCTATCCGGAAAACAGCCGCGTGAAGGCGACTGTAACCAACCTCACCGACTATGGCTGCTTTGCCGAGCTGGAAGAGGGTGTCGAAGGTCTGGTACACGTTTCCGAAATGGACTGGACCAACAAGAACATCCACCCGTCCAAAGTCGTCCAGGTTGGCGACGAGATCGAGGTGATGATTCTGGATATCGACGAGGAGCGCCGCCGTATTTCTCTGGGTATCAAACAGTGCCAGGAGAATCCTTGGGATGCCTTCGCGCGCAAATATGCCAAGGGCGATCGTATCTCTGGCAAGATCAAGTCAATTACTGACTTCGGCATCTTTATCGGCTTGGACGGCAGCATCGATGGTCTGGTGCATCTGTCCGATATCTCCTGGAACGAGGCCGGTGAAGAAGCGGTGCGCAAGTTCAAGAAAGGCGACGAAATCGAGACCGTTATCCTGGGTATCGACGCCGAGCGCGAGCGCATCTCTCTGGGCATCAAGCAGCTGGAGTCTGATCCCTTCTCAGACTATGTGGCTGCCAACGATCGCGGCAGTGTCGTCAAGGGCACCGTGAAGGAAGTTGACGCCAAGCAGGCGGTTATCTCCCTGGCAGATGAAGTGGAAGGCGTGCTGCGCGCTTCCGAAATCAGCCGCGATAAAGTGGAAGATGCACGCAATGTGTTGAAAGAAGGCGACGAAGTCGAAGCCAAAATCACCAGCGTGGATCGCAAAAACCGTGTGATCAGCCTGTCTATCAAAGCCAAGGATCAGGATGAAGAGAAGCAGGCGATCAAGGATCACAGCAAGAAGCAGGCTGAGCAGGTTCAGCCCGCGACTATCGGTGACCTGATCAAAGCGCAGATGAACAACAAAGAGTAATAGCGCTCATTTGTTGTGTGCCCTTGGCTAATAGCTCTGGGTAATATGAAAGCCGGACCGGGGTTGCCCAGTCCGGCTTTCTATTAGATGATTGCCGCCTTAAGCTAGAATAATCAAGCACTTACAAAAGGTTGTGGGGCACATGACCAAATCTGAACTGATCGAAAGGATTGCGTTGCGGTTAGATCAGCTGCCGGTCAAGGATGTCGAGCTGGCGGTCAAGGTAATGCTGGATACCATGTCAGATGTACTGGCTCGGGGGGAGCGGATTGAAATCCGCGGCTTTGGCAGCTTTTCCCTGCACTATCGCGCGCCGAGAACCGGCCGCAACCCCAAGACCGGGGATGCAGTGGCTCTCGCGGGTAAGTATGTGCCTCATTTCAAACCGGGGAAAGAGTTACGCGACAGAGTCAACCGGAGTATGCACGGCGAAACCGAGACCGAAGTATGATTGGGCCAGTCGTGCGATTGTCGCTTTAACCACTCCCTGCGGAACGCGGAGGTTCCCTTGTCTTTTCTGCGCTGGCTGATGCGTCTCATCTATGGGCTGTTGGCCCTCCTGTGTATTGTTGCCGGAGTTTATTTCGCGGCGGACAACCCGGATGTCATCGCTCCCAGGCTTGCGGGCTTCGCCCTGCCTGAAGGGGGTGTTGGCTTCTGGTTGATCGGCTTTCTGCTGATTGGCCTTCTGCTGGGCTTCGTGGCCAGCCTGTTGCCTTTTTATGCCGAGCGGCGACGGGCGCGCGGATTGGAACGGCAGTTGCAGCGACTGGAGCGGGAACTGCACACGGTGCGACGCCAAGTGTCCGGAGACTGAATGGCCGATCTCACGTTTTTCTTTTTTCTGCTCGCCGCCGTTGCCATAGGCTGGTGGCTCGGGCGGTCCAGCACCAGGAAGAATGCGGAGCGCAGTCAACAACAGCGGGCATTGGCGCATTCCTATGCCCAGGGCCTCAACTACCTGTTGAGCGAGCGTCACGACGACGCTATTGATAAGTTTATTGACTCGCTCGAAGTCAGCAGCGCCACCTTCGACACCCATTTGGCTCTCGGCAATTTGCTGCGCAAACGCGGTGAGTACGATCAGGCCATTCGTGTGCATCAGAACCTTCTCGCCCGGCCCAGTTTGGCCCGCCAGAGTCAGCAAAAGGCACAGCTGGAATTGGCGCGGGACTACATTGCTGCTGGTTGGCTGGATCGGGCTGAACGTTTGCTCCAGGAGCTGGTGGAGACGTCCCCAGAGTTGCGTAATACCAGCCTTGAACACTTAGTGGAGGTATATCGCGACGAGCGGGAGTGGGCCAAGGCAATTCACGCGGTAAATTTACTACACGGCCGCCGTTTCAAACGTCTCTCGCCGGAGTGGGCGCCTGTTCAAGCACATTTCTGCTGTGAGCTCGCGCAGGAGGCAATCAACAGTAAGGACTATCTGAGCGCGCGCCGGCATATTGATGCGGCACTTGGTTATGATCGCAATTCAGTGCGGGCCAATTTGCTTTGGGGCAATTTGGAGCATTTGCTCAACCGGCCTCGCGAGGCGATAAAGGTGCTTCAGAGGATCCCCAAGCAGAATCCGGATTATATTCCCGAGATTCTCAAGTTGTTGATTGCCTGTTACGAGCAGGTGGGGGATGAAAAAGGGTTGGATCGCTACCTGGAATCCCTGTTGCGCGAGCATCCGTCCAACAGTGTGCTCATCGCCCTAACAGAGCGTATTCAACATCAGCAGAGTGAGGCGGCCGCAGCCGCCTTTATGGGCAAGCAGTTGGCGCTGCGCCCGTCACTGCGTGGCCTGGGTTATTTCCTCGATTTGCATATTGACAGTACCCAGGGACGCGCGCGGGAGAATCTGTCCCTATTGAAAACACTGATCGATCAGTTGATCGCCAGTCGCCCTCAGTACCGCTGTAGCAATTGCGGTTTCTCCGGTAATCAACTCCACTGGCTATGTCCCAGCTGTAAGCACTGGGACTCTGTACGGTCAGTAAAAGGGGTGGAAGGCGAGTGAGCGGTACATTGCGCCATTGAATTTGATGATAAACAGCGTGCGTATTGCGCATCTCTGAGAGGTACTGTTTTGCAATCCCGAAATTCGTTTAGTCACGTTTCTTCTCCCGTCATCGTCGCGCTGGACTATGACACGGCTGCAGCTGCGCTGGGTATGGTGGATCAGTTGGATCCCGCCCTGTGCCGTGTAAAAGTGGGGAAGGAACTTTTTACCTCCGCTGGCCCTGGACTTGTGCGAGATATAGTGAAGCGCGGCTTCCAGGTTTTTCTCGATCTCAAGTTTCACGATATCCCCAATACTGTCGCTGCGGCAGTCAGGGCCGCGGCTGAACTGGGTGTTTGGATGGTCAACGTCCACGCCAGTGGTGGCGCGCGAATGATGAGTGCCGCTGTGGACGCTCTGCAGTCATTCGGTGACAGCAAGCCACTGTTGATCGGTGTAACCGTGTTGACGAGCACAGCACCGGAAGAGCTGTCTGCGGTTGGTGTTACCCGACCACTGGAAGAGCAGGTATTAGCCCTGGCCGATCTGGCAAAAAGCAGTGGCTTGGATGGTGTCGTCTGCTCCGCGCGCGAGGCACAAGCACTGAAGCGGCAATGCGGAGATGGATTTGCGCTGGTTACACCGGGGATCCGTCCAGCCGGAGCTGCCGCTGATGATCAGCGGCGTATTGTGACACCAGCTCAAGCGTTAGCCTGGGGGGCGGATTATCTGGTCATTGGTAGACCGATTACCGCTGCGGCAGATCCCATGATGGCCTTGCGGAATATCCTGGCTGAGCTCGGTGAAAAAAAATAGGGAACTCTTTTTTGTGTAACACCGTGTAATCAACTGAGGAACAAATTAGCGCTCAAATCTGATAAAGTGTCGCGGCTTTGAGGTAATCGTTTTTCCCGGCCGAAAATAATCGAAAACAGTGGGGCGGCTGTGGAGCTATGAGTTTTGATTGTGAATCATAAGCCCTTCATTGCCTTGCTTTCTTATTTCGGGTTGGCAGTTGCCGATAAGTTGCAGTGGGAGTGAGGTAGGGCCAGTACGGCACCTTAGGGCTTTTTTCTGTACAGGTGAGAAATTCGCATTATAAGGATTTGTTGGGGAAAATAGAAAATGGCGCGCTGGGTTGTGGTTGGCGGTACAGGCTATATTGGAAGGGCATTGTGCCGCCGCCTGAATTCAAGCGGTTGGCGGGTTTTATCTGTATCACGTGCGCCTGATGGCCCTGTAGGCTGTAAGCATTTATCTCTACAGCTGTCACCTGGCAGCGACTTTTCACATATTTTTCAAGCGGGGGATCGTGTTGTTTATGCCGCCGGGTTGGCAAGCCGCGCAGAGTGTGAACGCCATCCGAGACAGGCTTATTGGCTCAATAGCGACTGCCCCTTAATGTTGCTGCGCTGTGCTGAGCGCGCTGGCGCGGAGTCCTTTACTTATATTTCCAGTGTCAAGGCGAAGCGTCCGCCCAGGGGGCGAGTAGCAGGTGAAGACGATGGTGTGCCGGCCACCGATGTGTATGGCCATAGTAAATGGCTCGGCGAGCGATTACTGCTTGCTGAGCTTAGCAATTGCCGTGTCAACCTGATCCGCTCCGCATCCGTTTACGGTATTGATACGGGGGGCAGAGGTTCCCGAGGGAGGGCCGGGCGCTGGCTTGGACTTTTGGGATTTGTCGGAAACATTGCGCCGCTACTTCCCGCCAGTGGCCGGCGCAGTTTTATCAGCCTTTCAGACCTGGTTCAGGCTATTGTCCTACTGGCGGAGGCGCAGCACTGTAATCGGCAAGTGTTTATTGCCGCGGAGCCCACTTTTTATGACTTGGCAGCTATTGTGAGCGCGATCCGCGGTGCCCGTGTGCGAGCCAGTTCTCGCCTGATGCGGCTATTGCTCGCGGCGGCGCGCCCATTGCGTCGGCTGCCAATTGCGCGGACCCTGCTTGAGCTTGAGGAGAGCGAGCTATATAGCGCTGCCCGGTTGCGCAAAGCACTGCGGTGGCGTGCGGAAGAGCGTTACTGCCACTTTTTGCGGAGTATTTCGTGACAGTGTTTATGGTGGAGTGGATTGTCGCGGTGTTGGCGGGGGCGACGGTGAGTTACGGCCTGACCGCTGTATTGTTGTCTCGTATGGGTGATTTGGCTCTGGATCTGCCCAATCACCGTTCTATGCACCAAACGCCGGTGCCGCGTACAGGTGGCTGGGCGCTGATAGCAGGTTGTGCGGTCGCGTTGGCGATAAGCCCTGCATCCATGCCAATGCCGCTGCTGTCTGGGTTTGCTCTGCTTCTGGCTGTGTCTGTAATCGACGATCTGCGTAATGTCGCCGTGCCAGTACGTTTTGCCGTGCATTTGCTGGCAGTGGCCCTGGTGCTTTTGTCGCTGTCGGGGAGCCTTTCCTGGTGGTGGTATCCCCTGTTGTTGCTGGGCGGCGTGTGGATGGTCAATCTGTACAATTTTATGGATGGTATGGACGGCCTCGCAGGTAGCATGACGGCGGTCGGTTTTGGCGCCCTGGGGCTGGTGGCTGCTTGGCGGGGGCAGGAAGAGCTGGCGGGAGTCTGCGCATTGCTAGTGGTCTCCGCATTGGTTTTTTTGCGCTACAACTGGCCTGAGGCTCGTATTTTTCTCGGGGATGCGGGTTCTACATCGCTTGGCCTGGCCGCGGTTGCCGTCAGCCTGCTCGGTTGGCAAAAGGGGGCTTTCGGCCTGTTGGTGCCAGTTGTAATCTTTGCTCCATTCTGGCTGGATGCCTCTCTCACCTTGATGCGGCGTATTATTTCGGGAAAACGCTGGTGGGAGCCCCATCGCGAACATATTTATCAGCGTAGTGCCCTTCGAATAGGGGTTAAAAAGACCCTTTATTGGCAGCTGGGATTAATGTTGGCCGCATCTATACTTGCATTTTCGCTGGTCTGGCTTGGTATGGCGTAGTGGGGATAAAGCCGCGATGGGGGAGAGTCCCCCGCGGTTGGGAATAATTTTGGGGGGATCTAGTGATACGCATCTGGCGGGCGGTGCAAAAACACCATAAGCCATTTTTGATGCTGCTGTTCGACCAGTTGATGTTGAGCCTCGCTTTTTTTGTGGCTATGGCTATTCGTCTCAACGGGTTGTCCCCGCTATTTGAAGTGGAAGTGCTGCTCTGTCTGGTGCTTACACTGGGGTCCAGCAGTTTTATCTTTCTGCGCTTGGGGCTGTACCGTACCGTTATTCGGTATATGGGGCAGCAGGCCATTGTGGCGGTATTGCAGGGGGTTACAGCCTCTGCTGTGGTACTGGCGGTGGCCTCCTACCTGACCTTTGCTGGCGTGCCGCGTTCGGTGCCGGTGATTTATTGGTGCTTTGCGCTTATTGCTGTGGGCGGTTCCCGCTGGCTAGTACGAATTTATTATCAGATGGCACTGGAGATCCACAAGACCCGCGTCGCTATTTACGGCGCTGGTACTGCCGGCCTTCAAATGTACAAGGCACTAATTCACGGTGAGATCTACAAGCCGGTGGCCTTTTTCGACGACAATGCTTCCAAGCAGAACACCTTGATAGATGGTGTACTTGTCTACAATCCGGCCAATATCCTCGAAGTCGTTGCCGAACGGGATATTGCTGAGGTGCTCCTGGCGATGCCAGGTGTACCTAAGCGCCGTCGCCGGGAGATCACCCGTGGGCTGCGCGAGCGCGGCCTAGTGGTAAAAGTAATACCAGGGGTTGAGGAGCTGGTCGATGGTGCTGGCCGGGTGGCGGATGTCTCGCAAATCTACGAGAACATCCTTGGCCGTGCACCGGTGGAGCCGGAAAAGAAGCTGATCGCCGGCTCCATCAGTGGCAAGGTGGTTCTGGTCACTGGTGCCGGCGGTTCCATTGGCTCGGAGCTGTGTCGGCAGATCGCACACTGGGGGCCCGCGCATCTGGTGATGGTGGAAAACTCCGAATATGCCCTTTATCAAATTGAGCGTGAGCTCGAACAGCAGCAGCAGGACGAAGGGCAGCCGTTAAAAGTGACAGCTTTGCTTGGCGATGTGCGCGACCGCACGCGAATGGCGGAAATTATTGAAAGCTTTTCTGTCAACACTATTTATCACGCGGCGGCATACAAGCATGTGCCACTGGTGGAACAGAATGTGGTGCTAGGCGCCGATAACAATGTGCTTGGGACTCTGTCCGTGCTCGAGGCTGCAGAGGCTTATGGGGTGGAGCAGTTCGTGCTTATTTCCACGGATAAGGCCGTGCGCCCGACCAATGTAATGGGGGCGACCAAGCGTTTTGCCGAATTGGTCTGCCAGGATTTTGGTCGGCGCTTTGCAAAGACTCGTGTGTGCATGGTGCGTTTCGGCAATGTGTTAGGATCTTCCGGGTCTGTTATCCCGCTATTTACAGATCAGATTAACGCTGGTGGTCCGGTCACCGTTACCCACCCCAAGGTCACCCGCTATTTTATGACTATTCCCGAGGCCGCTCAGTTGGTGCTGCAAGCCGGAAGCATGGGGCGTAACGGCGAGGTCTTTGTTTTGGATATGGGCGAGCCGGTACGCATTTACGATCTGGCCAAGCGCCTGATCCAGATTATGGGGCACACCGTGCGGGATGAGGAAAATCCTGACGGTGATATTGAAATTCAAATTACCGGTCTGCGACCGGGTGAGAAACTCTACGAAGAGCTGCTGCTCGGTGACAATGTCTCCGGCACGGACCACCCTATGATTATGCGTGCCGAGGAAGAGCGGCTTTCCAGTGATCGTTTGCAAATATTGGTCGGGGAGTTGCGGGAGGCTTGTAGCCGGCACGACTGCGAGCAGGTACACCGGATTCTGCGGGAAGCGGTAAAAGACTACGCACCCAAGCAAAACTTGGTGGATGTGGTTTGGGAGCAGAAGCGGGAGAGGCAGACTCGGGCCAAGGTGGGGCAGGTAGAGCGCTTGCCGCTGCCGACGGATGGTGCGCGGCGCTGATAAACCTCTAAGGAACCTCTGATTAATTCGCGTGAACACAATGGTAGGTTCCGGGGCGCTCAGGCAGTAGGACGGATATTTCGAAAACGCACGAGTACTTCCCTGTAGCTCCGCCGGATACCGCCTTGTATCCGATTGCTTCGAAATGGCCGTCCTATCGCCTGAGCTTCACATCCGCCCCCGAAGAACCTCTGCCACCAGGAAATGAATTAATTAGAGGCCCCCTAATTCCTATTTATATAGGGGAAGGCCATCGATAGAGCCTCGAGCGGATTAAACCGCGCGTCTCCCTCCACTTTTTATTCTGATGCGAAAGCCCCCTGTACCTCAGCGGGGCTTTTTATTTTCTGCGAGTGGGCAACAGACTGGGTTGCTTTTTCAGCCGCAATACAATAAAAAAGGCCCTCGGCTTTCGCCGGGGCCTTTCTGTTTGGCTCCGCCTGCTGGGCTCGAACCAGCGACCCAGTGATTAACAGTCACTTGCTCTACCAACTGAGCTAAGGCGGAATATCTTTGCGGCCGTTGCCGTTCAGATGGCGCGTATAGTATAGGCGCTTTCTCTGTTGGTCAACCCTTTTTTTTCACTTTAACTTATTGATTTGCCAGTAATTTAATTTCTACCCTCCGGCTGTCTAAAAAAGCGGCGCAGGATCGTTGGTTGAGCGAATTCTACTGACGTTGTGCGGGCATTTGTGGTGGCCATGGCGACAACCTACAATCGCGGATTGCCTTTAAACTCTAGTCGGCAGTGAGGTTATGGAGTCTCGTCCTTTTCAGGTGATATGTAAGTACAGCCCGGCAGGCGACCAGCCAGCCGCGATAGAGCAGTTGGTTGAGGGAGTGGAGGATGGCCTCAGCCACCAGACCCTGCTGGGGGTGACCGGTTCTGGTAAAACTTTCACTATGGCCAATGTCATCGAGCGGTTACAGCGTCCGGCCATCATAATGGCGCATAACAAGACGCTGGCGGCGCAGCTATACGGTGAGTTCAAGGAGTTCTTCCCCAAGAACGCGGTGGAGTACTTTGTTTCTTACTATGACTACTATCAGCCGGAAGCCTATGTGCCCTCGTCTGACACCTTCATTGAGAAGGATGCCTCGGTCAACGAACACATTGAGCAAATGCGCCTATCCGCGACCAAGGCTTTGATTGAGCGCCGCGATGTCATTGTGGTGGCGACTGTCTCGGCCATATACGGCCTGGGGGATCCGGATAAGTATTTGAAAATGGTGTTGCACCTGGATCGGGGAGATCTTGTGGATCAGCGCACCATCCTGCGCCGACTGGCAGAACTGCAGTACACGCGTAACGATGCGGATTTTCGCCGGGCCACCTACCGTGTGAGAGGTGACATTATTGATATTTACCCGGCGGATTCGGACTTGGAGGCGGTGCGCCTGTCTCTGTTCGATGAGGAAATTGAAGAGATCACTCTGTTTGATCCGCTTACTGGCGAGCTCCTGAAAAAGGTGCCCAGAATCACTATTTTCCCCAAGTCGCACTATGTAACGCCGAGGGAAACCATTCTCAACGCCATGGAGCAGATAAAGGCGGAGTTGCACGAGCGTCTTGCCCAGTTGCGCGATAACGGCAAGCTGTTGGAGGCTCAGCGTCTGGAGCAGCGCACCAAATACGATTTGGAGATGATGCAGGAATTGGGTTATTGCAATGGGGTGGAAAACTACTCCCGTTACCTCTCCGGCCGTGACGCCGGTCAGCCGCCTCCGACTCTGTTTGACTATCTGCCCCATGACGCTCTGTTGTTTATTGATGAGAGTCACGTCACAGTGCCGCAAATCGGGGGCATGTACCGAGGGGATAGGTCGCGCAAGGAAACACTGGTGGAGTACGGCTTCCGTCTGCCGTCGGCATTGGATAACCGCCCGCTGAAGTTTGAGGAATGGGAGCGGCTGGCACCGCAGACTATTTTTGTTTCCGCTACTCCAGGGCCCTATGAAGAAGAGCATGCCGGGCAAGTGGTCGAGCAGGTGGTGCGTCCCACCGGCCTGGTGGACCCGGAGGTAGAGGTGCGTCCCGCTTCGACCCAGGTGGACGATGTGCTGTCGGAAATACACCGCTGTGTGGATGCCGATCAGCGGGTGCTTATCACTGTGCTTACCAAGCGGATGGCGGAGGATTTAACCGAATATCTGGACGAAAACGGAGTGCGGGTGCGCTACCTGCACTCGGACATTGATACGGTGGAGCGCGTTGAGATAATCCGCGATCTGCGTATCGGTGAGTTCGATGTACTGGTGGGAATCAACCTACTTCGTGAAGGGTTGGATATGCCCGAGGTGGCCCTTGTGGCTATTTTTGATGCCGACAAGGAGGGTTTCCTGCGTTCAGACCGTTCGCTGATTCAGACCATAGGTCGCGCGGCGCGGAATCTCGAGGGGCGGGCTATCCTGTACGCGGACAAGGTTACAGACTCGATGCGGCGCGCTATGGAGGAAACCCAGCGTCGCCGTGACAAGCAGCTGCAGTTCAATGTGGAGCACGGCATCTCTCCTCGGGGAATCCGCAAAAGTGTGGTCGATATCATGGAGGGTGCGGTGGCGCCGGGTGTGCCCAAGTCGAAACGCAAGGTGGCAGAGAAAAAGGGTGTGTTCAAAGTGGACAGGCAGCCGCTGTCTGACAAGCAGCGCTGGATGCGGATCGAGGCGCTGGAAGAGCAGATGTATCAACATGCCAAAAATCTCGAATTTGAAGCGGCCGCCAAGCTGCGTGACGAAATTGCCCGCCTCAAAGAGGGTGGGGAGGCTTGATTGGTTTGGTCACCTAAGGAACCTCTGATTAATTCGCGTGAACGCTTTGGTTAGTTCCGTGGCGCTCAGGCAATAGGATGGCCATTTCGAAAACGCACGAGTACTTCCCTGTAGCTCCGACGGATACATCCCTGTATCCGACGGTTTCGAAATGGCCATCCTATCACCTGAGCTTCTCATCTGGCTCCAAAGAATTTTTACCGTCAGGAAGCGAATTAATCAGAGGTTCCCTAACAAGAGGTGCTGATACTGGTCGCGGCGTTTTTTTTTATTTTGGTGTTCACTAAGTTGTTGAAAACCTTAAGGTTGGGTGCTAAAGTTCGCGCTCCTTGCAGCAAGGGTCTCCCGCTGCAATTTTTAAAAGCTATTGCAGACCCGTAGCTCAGTTGGTTAGAGCGCTGCCTTGACATGGCAGAGGTCAGCGGTTCAAGTCCGCTCGGGTCTACCATCTTCGCAGTGCTTCCGCCAGATGTGGAAGCCCCGCAATATTCAAATTGGTTCATGCGGTCTTTGGTAGGGATCGCCACTGATAAGGAAGTACAATGCCTGTTGTTACGCTCCCCGACGGCGCCCGCCGCGAATACCCTAACCCTGTTTCCGTTAGTCAAGTTGCTGCCGATATTGGTCCTGGTTTGGCCAAAGCTGCACTAGCCGGTGTGGTGGATGGCAAGGAAGTCGATACCAGCTATGTTATTGACCGGGATGTGGAACTGGCCATTATCACTGATCGGCAGCCGGAAGGCCTGGAAATTATCCGGCACTCCACAGCGCACCTGCTGGCGCAGGCAGTGAAGCAGCTGTATCCGACAGCCCAAGTCACCATTGGCCCAGTGATAGAAGATGGCTTCTATTACGACTTTGCCTATGAGCGCCAGTTCACGCCGGAAGATTTGGAGAAGATCGAGAAGCGCATGGAGGAGCTGGCAAAGGAAGACATTCCGGTCAGCCGCCGGCTGATGCCGCGTGAAGAAGCGGTCGAATACTTCCGCGGTATGGGAGAGGAGTACAAGGCGAAGATTATTGCCGATATTCCAAGTGAAGAGGATATCTCTCTCTACCGCCAGGGCGATTTCGAAGACCTGTGCCGCGGCCCGCATGTGCCCTCTACTGGTCGCCTCAAGGCCTTTAAGTTAACTAAAGTTGCCGGTGCGTATTGGCGCGGGGATGCGAACAATGAGATGTTAACCCGTGTCTATGGGACAGCCTGGGCAAACAAGAAGGATCTCAAAGCATATCTGCGCCGTATTGAAGAGGCGGAGAAGCGTGACCACCGCAAGTTGGCGAAAAAATACGACCTCTTTCATATCCAGGAAGAGGCGCCCGGTATGGTTTTCTGGCACCCGAACGGCTGGACCATCTACAGTACTATTGAACAGTACATGCGTCGCCGTCAGAGGGAATATGGCTACAAGGAAATCAAGACCCCGCAGTTGGTGGATTTTACCCTGTGGCGCAAGTCCGGCCATGCGGACAAATTTGCTGACGACATGTTCTCCCTCACCAGTGAGGAGCGCCAGTTCGCAATAAAGCCGATGAACTGCCCCTGCCATGTCCAGGTGTTCAATCAGGGGTTGCGCAGTTACCGCGACCTGCCTCTGCGTCTGGCAGAGTTCGGTTCTTGTCACCGCAGCGAGCCGTCCGGCTCGCTGCACGGTCTGATGCGGGTGCGTGGTTTTGTTCAAGATGACGGCCATATCTTCTGCACCGAAGAGCAGATCCAGTCAGAAGTGTCCGCGTTTATGGACCTGCTGCATTCTGTGTATAAGGACTTCGGATTCGAGGAAGTTATTTACCGCCTGTCTACCCGCCCGGAACAGAGGGTTGGTTCCGACGAGAGCTGGGACAAAGCGGAGAAGGCGCTTGCTGATGCGCTGGACGCTGCGGGCCTGCCCTGGGAGGAATTGCCGGGTGAGGGCGCCTTCTATGGTCCCAAGATAGAGTTCTCTTTGAAGGACTGCCTTGGACGAGTCTGGCAGTGTGGCACCATACAGGTGGATTTTTCCATGCCCGGTCGTCTGGATGCTCAGTATGTGGCGGAAGATGGTTCGCGGCAGACGCCGGTAATGTTGCACCGGGCGGCATTGGGCTCCTTTGAGCGCTTTATCGGTATATTGATTGAGCACTACGAAGGCGCTTTCCCCACTTGGCTGGCTCCCCAGCAGGTGGCAATACTGAATATCACGGACCGCCAGGCGGACTATTGCCGTGATCTGGAGGCGCAACTCGGGGCCCTCCAATACCGAGCCGCAGCCGACTTGAGAAACGAAAAGATCGGCTTTAAAATCCGCGAGCACACGCTGCAGCGTGTTCCTTATCTGCTTGTGATCGGCGATAAGGAAGTGGAGAACCAAACAGTCGCCGTGCGGACACGCAGTGGGGAAGATCTGGGAACTATGACGTTCGAGTCATTCCTGGAGATCCTCAAGCAGGACGTGGATCGCCGCGGCCGTGTGTCTATTGGTTCTCAGAAGTGAAACTGACAGGAGACGACAGCTATTAAACGAGACAGCAAGGGACGGTCCAAAAAGGCCCGCATCAATGATCAGATAGAGGCGTCGGAAGTCCGCCTCATTGGCGCCGACGGCGAACAAGTGGGAATTGTTTCCCTCAATGAGGCGCTTGAAGCTGCGCAGCAGGCCAATCTGGATCTCGTTGAAATTGCGCCGGACTCCAAGCCGATAGTCTGTAAAATCATGGACTACGGTAAGCATGTGTTTGAGGCCAAGAAGGCCAAAGCTGCTGCCAAGAAGAAGCAAAAGCAGCAGCAAATCAAGGAGATGAAGTTCCGCCCGGGCACTGATATTGGTGACTACCAGATCAAGTTGCGCAATCTGACCCGCTTCCTGGAGGCGGGTGACAAGGCCAAGGTTTCTCTGCGATTCCGCGGAAGAGAGATGGCGCACCAGGAGCTGGGTCTGGAGATGATGCAGCGCATTGAGCGAGATCTGGCGGAGCTGGGTACTGTGGAGCAGCGGCCAAAGCTGGAAGGCCGCCAGATGATCATGGTGATTGCTCCTATCAAAAAGAAAAAGTGAGGCCGCGGCTGAGCCGCGGAATCTCTTTGGGAAGTGATTGGGCGACGGCTGCCTCTTCACTCCCGTAACATGCCGCCGTTACCCGGCGGTTATTTTTGTTGTAGGTGCCTGCTTGCAGGTAAACCTTTAATTTTTTGGAGTAAAAAATGCCGAAAGCAAAAACCCATAGCGGCGCTGCCAAGCGCTTCAAAAAGACGGCTGCGGGCTACAAGCACAAGCACGCCAACAAGAGCCACATCCTCACCAAAATGACCACCAAGCGCAAGCGTCAGCTGCGCGGCACTCAGACTATGAATAAGTCTGATGCAGCTCTGGTCGATCGCATGCTGCGCGCCAAGTAATTGGCTCACTCGCAACGAATTTAAGAGGATAGCATTATGGCCCGTGTAAAACGTGGTGTAGAGGCGCGTCGTCGTCACAAGAAAATTCTGAAGCAGGCAAAAGGTTACTACGGTGCGCGTTCACGCGTATTCCGTGTCGCCAAGCAGGCAGTGATCAAAGCCGGTCAATACGCTTACCGCGACCGCCGTGTTAAGAAGCGTAACTTCCGCGCACTGTGGATCACTCGTATCAACGCACAATCCCGTGCGGAAGGCCTGTCCTACAGCCGCTTGATCGCCGGTCTGAAAAAGGCGGGTATCGCACTGGATCGCCGGGTATTGGCTGATCTGGCGGTATACGACAAAGCCGCTTTTGCTGCCGTAGTTGAAAAAGCCAAGGCAGCCCTGGCAGCGTAAGTTGTCGCTCCAGTTGCAAGACTGGGTATTAAAAATAGGGAAGGGCTGTGGTGGCCCTTCCCTATTTTTTTATAAAGATTCCGCTACTTTTACGTGGTATGGGTGGAGCAGCCCGCCGGTGCACTGAACGCCGGTAGAGCGATGCATAAACAACCAGAGTTAATTTTGAACGGGAACAGTTCGATGCAAGATTTGCAGTCCCTTACCGAACAGGCGCTGGAGCAGGTGGAGAAGGCCGAAGGCCTGGCGGCACTGGATCAGGTGCGCGTGGATTACCTGGGGAAGAAGGGTCAGCTCACCGCGCTGCTAAAAGGTCTTGGCAAGCTGTCGGCGGAAGAGCGCCCTGCTGCCGGTGCCAGGATTAACGAAGCAAAGCAGCAAGTTCAGGAAAAGATCAACGCGCGCAGGAAGCAGCTTGAGGAAGAGGCTATTAACGCCAAGTTGGCGGAGGAAACCATTGATGTCACTCTGCCGGGCCGTGGAGAGGTGCAGGGAAAAATGCACCCGATCACTCGCACTCTGCGCCGCGTCGAGGAGTTTTTTGTGCGAATCGGCTTTTCCGTGGAAAGGGGGCCGGAGATTGAGCAGGACTATTACAACTTTGAGGCGCTCAATATTCCCGCACACCATCCGGCGCGGGCAATGCATGACACCTTCTATATAGATCCGACGACGGTCCTGAGAACGCACACCTCTTCCGTGCAGATACGGACCATGGAAAAGAAAGAGCCGCCGCTGCGTATTATCTGTCCGGGCCGGGTTTATCGCTGTGATTCCGACGTCACTCACTCGCCGATGTTTCATCAGGTTGAGGGCTTGGTCGTAGGCGAGAACATCAGCTTCGCGCACCTGAAGGGGTGTATCGACCAATTCCTGCGCGCGTTTTTTGAAGCCGATGTGCCGGTGCGCTTCCGCCCCTCCTATTTTCCATTTACTGAGCCGTCGGCGGAGGCGGATATTCAATGCACCGCTTGCGGTGGTGAAGGTTGCCGTGTCTGTTCCGGTACGGGCTGGCTGGAAATCCTCGGCTGCGGCATGGTGCACCCCAACGTCTTTGCCGCATGTGATATCGACAGTGAGCGTTATTCGGGCTTTGCTTTCGGGTTGGGCGTTGAGCGCCTCGCAATGTTGCGCTACGGGGTCAATGACTTGCGACTGTTTTTTGACAACGACCTGCGCTTTCTCAAGCAGTTTTGACTGGGGCATCGGGGCCTGCCTCTAGGTAGTGGCTCGCCCCATAGAGAAAGGCAGACAGCGCAAAACAGAATTCAAAAAGAGACAGCACTATGAAATTCAGCAATTCCTGGCTGCGGGAATGGGTAGATCCGCAGCTGACCCCACAAGAATTGGCCGATCAAATCACCATGGCCGGCCTCGAGGTGGACAGTGTTGAGGCCGTCGCGGGTGAATTCACCGGTGTTGTGGTGGGAGAAATCGTTGCTTGTGAAAGGCACCCTGACGCGGACAAACTGCGCGTATGTACCGTTGCCGGTCATCCGGACGGCGAGATGCAGGTGGTCTGTGGCGCCCCCAATGCCCGTGCCGGTATCAAGGTCCCCTTTGCGTTGGTAGGAGCCAAGTTGCCGGGAGACTTCAAAATCAAAAAGGCCAAACTGCGCGGTGTTGAGAGTTTTGGCATGCTCTGTGCGCAAACGGAATTGGAGTTGGGCGAAGACGGGGATGGCATCTGGGAGTTGCCGGAAGATGCTCCTACAGGCAAAGACCTGCGGGAATACTTGCAGCTGGACGACGTTGCTATCGAAGTAGACCTGACCCCCAATCGCTCAGACTGCCTCGGCATAGCCGGCATTGCCCGCGAAGTGGGTGTTCTCAACCGCTGCCCGGTAAAGGGGCCGGAAATTGCTCCGGTTGCCGCACAGATTGACGACAGTGTGCCGGTTTCCCTGCTCGCTGGTGACGCCTGTCCACGTTACGTCGGCCGAGTGATCCGCAATATCGATATTACTGCCCCTACACCCCTGTGGATGCAGGAGCGGCTGCGGCGCAGCGGATTGCGTTCTATTGATCCGGTGGTGGATGTGACCAACTATGTCTTGCTGGAGTTGGGGCAGCCGATGCACGCCTTCGATCTGAGCAAGCTGTCCGGTGGAATCAAGGTGCGTATGGCGGAGAAGGGGGAGGAATTGACCCTGCTCGATGGCCAGGAAGTGAAGCTGGAAGAGGGCACCCTGCTGATCGCCGATGAGGATAAGCCGCTGGCTATTGCGGGCGTTATGGGAGGGTTGGAGTCGTCGGTAACAGAGGACACTCGGGATATTTTCCTGGAAAGTGCTTTCTTCAACCCCCTGGCCGTTGCTGGTAAAGCGCGCTCCTATGGCCTACACACTGATTCCTCGCACCGTTTCGAGAGAGGGGTTGACTACCGGTTGCAGGAGAGGGCTGTTGAACGCGCCACTCAGCTGTTACTGGAAATTGTCGGCGGGGAGCCTGGCCCGGTACACCTGCGCGAACTGAGTGAAGCGATGCCCACTGAACGGCATATTACTCTGCGCAGACGAAGTGTGTCCCAGCGTCTTGGCGTGACCCTGGCTGCCGACGAAATAGTGGATATCCTGACGCGTCTGGGCCTGGAGAAAATCGATGAAAATGCCGAAAGCTGGACCTTCCTCGCTCCGAGCTTCCGCTTCGATATCGCGATAGAGGCAGACCTGCTCGAGGAACTGGCGCGGGTCTATGGCTACAACCGTATTCCGAGTATCAGTCTCACTGCGGCTCTGGATATTGAACCTCGGCCGGAGAGAGCGCTTTCCCGGGACATCCTGGAGCAGACACTGTTGGCCCGCGGATATTCCGAGGCGGTTACCTTCAGTTTTATCGATCGTGAGATAGCCGAGCTCTTTGATCCGGATACACAGCCGGTGGCCCTGCAGAACCCCATCAGTGCTGATCTGGCGGTAATGCGCACTTCCCTGATCCCAGGTCTGTGCAAGGCACTACAGTACAATCTCAACCGTCAGCAGAACCGTGTGCGCCTGTTTGAATCGGGTTTGCGCTTTGTGCCGGGAAGTGAGCTGCGTCAGGAGCCGATGCTGGCGGGGCTGGCTTACGGCGCCCGTTTTGCCGAGAACTGGACCGGCAGCAAGGATGACGTCGATTTCTACGATATCAAGGGGGATGTGGAGGCATTACTGGCTCACTATGCTATAGGAGAGTCAGCTGAGAAGGAGTTCCGCTTCGCTGCTGGCCAACATCCCGCTCTGCACCCGGGACAGTGCGCCCGAATCTATCGGGGTGATCGTGAAGTCGGTGTAGTTGGGACATTGCACCCACAGCTGCAGAAAAAACTGGATCTGCCCAGGTCTGCATTGGTGTTTGAGTTGAACCTGGAGGCCCTGGGAGAGGCGGTGCTTCCCAGTTTCCGGCCACTGTCCAGGTTCCCCGAAGTACGCCGCGATCTGGCCCTTCTGATCGATGCAGATGTGCCCGCCGCCAACCTAGTGCAGAGTGCCCTTGAGGCTGCGGGTGAAACCTTGACGGACCTCAAGATTTTTGATGTTTATCAGGGCAAAGGTATTGATTTCAATAGAAAAAGTGTCGCCTTGGGGTTGACGTTTCAGCATCCGTCGCGCACCCTTAATGACGAAGAAATCAATACCGCGGTAGATGCGGTGGTCGGAACATTAAAACAAAAATACAACGCCAGCCTGCGCTGATACCGGCGAATAGCTCCGGGGTGCGGGCGGTAGGCATCCCGAGAGCGTCTGCTTCCGGGTTGAAAGCCGCCGCGGTTTGGGCCGCTTCCGATCTGGAGTCGACGCCTCTGAATCTGTTGGTAGGAACCAATGACAGAGGCACTGACCAAGGCCGGGCTCGCTGAAAAGCTGTACGAAGAGCTGGGCTTTAATAAGCGCGAAGCCAAAGAGATCGTCGAGTACTTTTTCGAGGAGATCCGCAACGCGCTGGAAAACAGCGAGCAGGTCAAGCTGTCCGGTTTCGGTAACTTTGACCTGCGCGACAAGAGCCCGCGCCCTGGCCGCAACCCCAAGACCGGCGAGGAAATCCCCATTTCCGCACGCCGGGTAGTCACCTTCAAACCGGGACAAAAACTCAAGGCACGAGTAGAAGAAGATGCTGGAAGCGAGCAACAATAGCGAATTGCCCGTCATCCCCGGCAAGCGCTATTTCACCATTGGTGAAGTCAGTGAGCTGTGCGCGGTCAAGCCACATGTTCTGCGCTATTGGGAACAGGAATTTCCCCAACTGAATCCGGTAAAACGCCGCGGCAATCGCCGTTACTATCAACATCAGGACGTCATTCTGATCCGCCAGATTCGAGCGTTGCTGTACGAAGAGGGGTACACCATCGGCGGCGCCCGCCTGCAGATGGAGAATGGTAGCCAGAAGGCGGAGACTGTCCAGTTACAGCAGGTGATTCCACAAGTTATCGCCGAGCTTGAAAGTGTTCTCAGCTTGCTGGAGACCTAGGCCGGCTATTGCAACTCAAAAAAGGCGTAAATCCAGGCTTGCATTCCCCTGTCACTCATGTATGATTTGCGCCTCATCGCAATTCGGTGCCCCTTATAAATCAAGCACTTATGTTGTTTAGTGTGCGATTTGCTCAATCGGAGCGTAGCGCAGCCTGGTAGCGCACCACACTGGGGGTGTGGTGGTCGTCGGTTCAAATCCGGCCGCTCCGACCATATACTCAGTACGCAGAAAGCCCTTGTAATTCTCAGATTACAAGGGCTTTTTGTTTTTGTGGTGGGTATAGCGCAACGCTCCCAGTGTAGTGGGCTTGCGGTCACGATACGCACGCTGTCTGCCATCTCACTGGGGTTTGCGCAAAATTTCCAGTGTGCGGTAATCCGGCTGGCCTTTATAGAATTTGTCCAGAACCTGGCTGAACAGCCCCTTCCCACCTTCTGCGATGGAAAACAGGGTCATGGAAGACCTGAGTTTCAAATCATCCGGGCTGCCAAAAATTTGCTGGGCTGTGCGTTCTTGTTGCAGCAGCTGTGTGCAGCATTCTCTGAGTCTGGGCCCCAGTAGCGGGTGATCAAGGTAAGCCCGCGCTTCATCCAGACTTTTGAGCGCATAGTGCTGAGCCATGGCGCTGTGACCCAGGCCGACAATTTGCGGAAATACATACCACATCCAGTGGGAACGCTTTTTTCCCTCCGTTAGCTCTTTTAATGCCGAGTTGTAATTTTTTTCTTGGGCTGAGACAAATCGCTCTAGGTTAAACGGATCGTTCATGGTTCTATGCGTGGAAGGAGTCGCGTGGAAGAAATCGGCCTGTGCCGAATAGCAGTATAGTTAGTTGTTCCGGGAGTGTTTATTGCGGCAGCTGCCAGCCAAAAGCCTGGATCAGAGAGTGAAATTGCCCGCGCGGCGGTGCCAGCAAATTGAGAGGCTCGCCGGTTAGTGGGTGGCTGAGGCGTAACTGCAATGCATGTAGTAGTAACCGTTTGCAGTTGTAATGTTCAGCAAAGAAGCGGTTGTGGACTGACTTACCGTATTTGGGGCAGCCGATCAACGGGTGGTGAATGTGTTTGAAGTGACGGCGTATCTGATGTCTTCGCCCTGTGACCAGAGTTATCTCTACCAGGGAGTAGCGGCTGCTTGGGTAGCGATCCACGGCGTAGGGCAGTTCGACGGTCTCTAGTCTGCGGAACTTTGTGATAGCAGGCTGCCGCGGCAGTTCGGCTCTGCGGCGCTTGCGCTGATGCTTGAAGTCAGCGACTGGTGGTAAGGGGTGGTCGATCACACCTTCCTCCGGGCAGTAGCCGCGGCAGACGGCGACATATTTTTTTAAGGATTCCTCACTTTCCATCTGCACTTGTATTTTTGCGGCAACTTCTCCGCTCTTTGCAAAGACGATAACCCCGGAGGTGGGTTTGTCCAGCCGGTGGACAGGATAGAGGTGTTTGCCGGTGCGGTCGCGCAAGTGCTGCAATAGGATTCGCTCCTCGCGGGGATCTATGTTTGATCTGTGCACAAGCCATCCTTCCG
Organism: Microbulbifer thermotolerans; assembly: GCF_001617625.1. Taxonomy (NCBI): domain Bacteria; kingdom Pseudomonadati; phylum Pseudomonadota; class Gammaproteobacteria; order Cellvibrionales; family Microbulbiferaceae; genus Microbulbifer; species Microbulbifer thermotolerans. Next base: position 1,663,531 of record NZ_CP014864.1, read on the forward strand.
GTTTGTAGGCCGCGATGAGCTGGGTGTCTTCGAAGAGGATTTCAGGATGCATGCCGCTTATATTCCGCTTGGGATTGCTTGTGCGGTCAACCCTGCAATGGGGCGACGTAAACCCAGCGCTTTTTGTGCAGTTTGAACAAGGAGATCTCATGCATTGCCTGTTCCGTGCCGTTGTCTCGGTACCAAGCTCGGAACTCCACAATTGCTTTATCCGCTGCCTGCGTACTCCTAAGAACCTCTAGACGTGTCCACTGGGTTTGCAGGTCATCGGGGGTTAATTCGGGGCAGGTGTTTGGGTCCCAGGTCTTGCGCAGATAGGGCAAGTTGCCGCGAGTAAAGGCGGTGAACCGGCTGCGCATCAGGGTTTCGGCGCTATCAGGGTAGGCTGTTCCGTCGAGAAACGGACCGCAACATCTTTTAAGGGGCAATCCGGAGCCGCAGGGGCATTTTACGTCTGACATAGTTGTATTACAGGTTGTGGTGTTGCGGAGCCCATCATTCGCTATTGATGATGGGCTGCGGCAGATTCTAAAGCCCCTGGGACTTGCTGTCTCGTCCGTCGGCGGGCAGGTGGGCGGTTTCGAGTGCTGAATACTGTCCATTGAAAGTTACTTCTTGACGCGGTCCCGCGGGCTGTTAACATACCGTCCAGTTGGTCGGTTATGACTAAGGTTCTCTGGAGAGTCACATGTCGAAGGTCGACAAAGAAGACATTATCCGTGCAGCAGAAGAGGTGCTGCGCGAGAAGGGGGCGCGCCGCTTGACCCTCGATGCGGTGGCAGCGCGGTGTGGCTTGAGTAAAGGCGGCTTGCTGCACCATTTCCGGAGCAAGCAATCCCTGCTGCAGGCGATGCTCGAATCCGCGATCGCTAGTGAAGAGGCTCTGGCTGCTGAGTACGCCGCGAACCACGAAAACAGCGTTCTCGCATCCCGCATTTATTCTGCGTTTGCGTTAATGCAGGACGAAAAACAGCTCCCTCGCGCTTTGATTGCCGCGGTGGCGGAAGATCCCGCTCTACTGGAGCCCATCAAGGCCAAAGAAGCAAAGATTCGCGCGACCCTGTCTGAGCACTGTCGAGACCCAGAGCTGGCGCTCCTGCTGATTTTGGCAACGCGCGGTCTGTTTCTCGGCCGCCAATTTGGTGTGCTGGACCCCGATGACCCAATTTTCAATCAGCTGCGAGAGCGCTTGCTGAATCTTGCTGCCGAGCTGGAATAATTTCTGATTAAGTTCTGTTAACTCCCCACTCGATGTTCTGAGTATTGCATATGAATATCCCTGGTAATGTTCGTTCCCCTTTAATTTTGCTGTTGGCATTTGCGGTGGTTGTCTCTGGTTGTTCCGGCTCCGCTGAGGATGAGCAGCAGGTCGAGCGCGAGTGGCCGGTAAAAGTCGCCACGGTTTCCACCAACGACACAATCGATCAGCGCCAGTTCGCCGGTCGGGTCAAGGCGGTGCAGACGGTGGATTTGTCATTTCAGGTGGGAGGTAAACTCAACTACCTGCAATTCCGTGAAGGCGAAATTATTCCAAAGGGTAAGCTGATTGCAGCTCTTGATGAGAGCGATTTTGTTCGCGAGGTGAAACAGGCGCGTGTCAATCTTGATTTGTTACAGAAAACGCTAGCCCGCCAGCGCTCTTTGGCCGAGCGCAATGTGATTTCCCAGCAACAGCTGGACGAAACTGAGACCAATTACGATCTTGCCAAGGTTGCGCTCGAAAAAGCGGAACAGAATTTATCTTATACAAAATTGAAGGCCCCCTTCGATGCACTGGTTACGCGTCAGTTGGTGGAAAATTATACTAACGTGCAGGCTGGGCAGGGCATTGTGCGGCTGCAAGATGTGTCGGAAGTCCGGATTCAGGTATCGGTGCCGGAGAACCTGCTGGCCACAGTGAACCGCGAGCGGGTGAATTCTGTAAGTGCGACATTTGAATTTCTGCCTGGTAGAGAATTCCCACTGGAGTACCGAGAGCACCAGGCCGAAGCAGACAGCGTGACCCAGACTTACATTGTGGAGCTGGGTATGCCACAACCAGAGAATGTGCAGATTTTGCCGGGCATGACTGCCCGTGTGAACCTGAAACTTAACCAGGCGCAGGATGACCTGTGGGTACCTTTATCCGCTGTGCAGAGCAGTGCGGATGGCTCGCCGTATATTTGGCGAATCAACGAAGATCAATCTGTATCAAAAACGCCTGTACAACTCGGGCGTACCGATGGCGAGGTGGTGGAAATCAAGAGCGGCGTGGATACATCCATGAAGCTGGTGGCCGCTGGCGGGCAGCACCTCTACGAAGGTGCAAAGGTGCGTAACTATGCACAGTAACTCGTGCGATGTTTCTGCAGGTCACTGATAAGAGTGGGAAAGCGTTGTGAAAATTTCTGATGTATTCATTCAGCGGCCTGTTTATAGCTGGTTGCTGATGTTGATTTGCTTGATCGGGGGCCTGTGGGGTGTGGTGGATATCGGCCGCCTTGAGGACCCCGCTTTTACTATCAAAGAAGCTCGTGTCTTTACCGCCTATCCCGGTGCTAGTGCGCGCAAGGTCGAAGAAGAGGTAACCGAAAAGCTCGAGGTTGCCATCCAGCAGCTGGGGCAGCTGAAGCGGATTACCTCCACGTCCCGTCCGGGGATGTCTGAAATCCGGGTGGAAATTGAGGATCACTACGATTCCGATGAGTTGCCGCAAATCTGGGATGAGCTGCGCCGCAAGGTCAGTGATGCCCAAATTGAGTTGCCCAGCGGCGCCATGGAATCCATTGTCAACGACGACTTCGGAGAAGTCTACGGGATTTACTACGCCGTGACGGGGGTGGGCTTTTCCCAGAGTGAGATGCGCGATATCACCAAGGTGATTCGCCGGGAGCTCCTCACCGTTGATGGCGTCGCCAAGGTGTCGCGCTCCGGAGTGATCGATGAAGTCGCCTATCTGGATATCGACGAAGCGCGTCTGGCGCAATTCGGCTTTTCCCTGGACGATCTGGCGCAGGTTCTGCAGACCGAAAGCGCCACCCAGCCGGTGGCCGAATTAGAAGGTCGGGATTTGCGTACCAGGATCCGGGTGGACAACCAGGCCAGCGATTTGGAGTCAATTCGCAATATTCTGCTCGGGGTTCCCGGTTCCACCTCCATGCTGGCGGTGCGGGATATCGCCCGGGTGTCGCTGGGTTACGATACGAATCCTGATTTTATTGCCCGTTTCAATGGCGAGCCGGCCATTTTGATCGGCGTAGCGGGCGCGATGAATACCAATATCGTGGACGTGGGCAAAGCCGTAGAAGCGAAACTGGAAGAACTGGCGCAAAGTCTGCCTCTGGGAATCGAGATTCAGCCGGTCTATGAACAGCACCGGGTGGTTGAAGATAGTGTCGATGGGTTCCTGTTCAACCTGATCTCTTCGGTGGCGATTGTCACTTTGGTTTTGTGCCTGTTTATGGGGTGGCGTTCCGGCGTTGTCGTCGGCACGGTGCTGGCGCTTACTGTTCTCGGAACGGTATTGATCATGAACCTGTTTGGTTTCAATCTGCAGCGGATTTCCCTCGGTGCCCTGATCATTGCCATGGGGATGCTGGTGGACAACGCCATTGTGGTGGCCGAAGGCATACTAATGGGGGTGCAGAAAAAAGAAACCGCGCAAAGTGCGGCAGCGCGCGTGGTACGCCAGACTTTCTGGCCCCTGCTGGGTGCCACGGTGATCGGGATCATGGCCTTTTCCGGTATTGGTCTGTCCAGTGATGCCACCGGCGAATTTTTGTTTTCCCTGTTTGCCGTGATCGGTATCTCCCTTTTGTTAAGCTGGGTGCTGGCTATCACCATCACGCCTTACCTCGCGCATCACCTGTTTAAGCCCGGCACTGACGCGGGCGCAGAAGATCCCTACGCGGGTCGCTTTTACCGGATGTACGCGCAGGCGCTTTCCGGTGCCTTGCGTCACCGGGGACGCACGGTAGTTGCACTCGTGGTGGTGACACTGGTGAGTTATTTTGCTTTTGGTTCTGTGAAGCAGGGCTTTTTCCCCAACTCCAACGCGCCCCTGTTCTATGTGAATTACTTTATGCCCCAGGGCAGTGATATCCACCGCACGGACAAAGCACTGCAGCAGGCGATGGAATATCTGCTGGCTCAGGACGAGGTGGTTTCCGTGACGTCGGTTGCAGGGCGGGGCGCGGACCGGTTTATGCTCACCTATGCACCGGAGCCGTCCAATCCCTCGTACGGACAGCTGATCGTACGCACGGAAAACCGCGATCAGATCCCTGCGGTGATCGAACGGGCGAAAGTGGAATTGCGCAACGCGCATCCGGAAGCCCTGGTGACATTTAAACGACTGGTATTTGGCCCGGGTGGGGGCGCGGACGTGGAGGTGCGTATTTCCGGCCCCAACTTTAACACGCTCCGGGCCGCTGCTGATGAGGTGAAGGCGATTTTCCGCAGCAAGGGACTGGAAGACATCCGCCACGACTGGCGCGATCGGGAGCCGACCATACGCGCTCACCTCGACGATGAGCGGGCGCGGGTGGCGGGGGTAACGGCGACTGATATTAGCCGCACATTGCAATTTGCCACTGAAGGCTACCGTGTTGGTGATTTTGAAAGGGGCGATCGCATTATCCCCATTGTTGCCCGCCTGTCCCAGGAGGAGCGCAATCAGGCGGGTGCCCTGCAGGATCGCCTGGTTTGGAGCCCGAATGAGCGCAACTATATTCCTGCCGGGCAGCTGGTGGACCAGTTCGAAACCACAGCCGAAGAGGGATTGATTCAACGTCGTAACCGGGTGCCGACGATTACTATTAGTGGTAACGCGCCGGATGGGGTCACTGCGATGGCGGCTTTTGCGCGCATTCGTGCGGAAATAGAGGAATTAGCTCTGCCCCAAGGGTACAAGATGGAGTTTGGTGGTGAGTACGAGCGTTCCTCGGATGCGCAAGAGTCCCTGGGCAAAGGTTTGCCACTGGGGTTCCTGGTCATGATTCTGACATCAGTGTTGCTGTTCGGTACTGTAAAGGAACCGGTGATTATCTGGCTGGTGGTGCCCATGTCACTGGTGGGGGTAGTGGTCGGTTTGCTTGTGTCCGGTCTGCCATTCGGGTTTATGTCACTGCTGGGCGTACTTAGTCTGTCCGGTATGTTGATTAAGAATGCGGTGGTGCTGGTAGACGAAATTGAGGTACAGACCCATGCGGGATTGCCGCGACTAACCGCGATTCAGCAGGCAAGTGTCAGTCGTCTGCGCCCGGTATTCCTGGCCGCGGCTACTACAATTCTCGGTATGTCCCCACTGCTGTTTGATGCCTTCTTCGCAGATATGGCGGTAACCATAATGGGAGGGCTCGGTTTTGCGACAGTGCTCACCTTGATTGCAGTGCCGGTGCTCTATGCAATGTTTCACAAGGTTCGCGCAGACGAAGTGGTTTCCTCACGCGATTCTCGGCAAACGGAGGAAATCCGGAAAGAATCCCCGCAGCCGGCATAGGGAATCTATGATGAAATTGCCTGAGTGCCGTGGTGGGTTTCGGGGCGTTCAGGCAATAGGGTGGCCATTTCGAAAAAGCGCGAGTGCTTCTCTGTGGCTCCGCCGGCTACCTCCTGGTATCCGACGGTTTCGAAATGTCCACCCCACCACCTGAGCTTCTCATTTGGGCGATATGTCTCTTTGTCGTCCAGGAGCCAATTAATCAGAGGCTCCCTATAAAGGAAAGAGTAATCCATTTTCCTAGTCCGTAGGACACAGTGAATTTTCGTTTGCCACCTTCCTGTCCGGTGAATTGATCGATACCCAAATAGATTGAAATTTCGTACGATTGTGCCACTTTTTTGATTGGTAGTAGTGGTATGCGCATTCGATCAATTTGTCGGCATTTTGCTTTTGTTTTATTCTTTTTTTCTGTTTTTTCGGCATCAGCGGCGTCCTACAAAAGATCCGAGTGGTTACCCCGTTGGTCGGATTTCGACGGTGATTGTCAGGACACCCGCCACGAACTTCTGATTCGTTACTCCCTGGCTCCGGTTACATTCACACGCGTCGATAATTGCAAGGTGGCTACGGGCCTGTGGATGGACCCCTACACCGGCCATTTTTTTACCAAGGCATCGGACCTGGATGTGGAGCACATAGTGCCGCTGAAATGGGCTCATGACCACGGCGGTGCCGGCTGGAGTCGTGCGCAGAAGCGGCGGTTCGCTGAAGATCCAGATAATCTTTGGTTGGTGGACGACGGTCACAACCAGAGTAAGGGCGATCGGGGCCCCGATGAATGGATGCCGCCCTATGAGCCGGTTGCCCAAATCTATGTGCAGAGGTTTATGGCCATAGTACAGAAATACGGGCTCAAGCCCACTTTGGCAGAAATTCGCCACTTCGAAACACTTGCGGCAAATTCACAGAGAACCTCCGGTTAACGATATCTTGTTTCTGATAGAGGGGGCGTCGGAGCTACAGGGGTGTACTCGTGCGGTTGTGAAATGCCCATCCCATTGCCTGAGTGCCTCCCGGTCTAATACGGCTATCGTGTGAATTAATCAGAGATTCTCCAGAGGGCATCTCTCGGATACAGGAGCGTATCCGAATGGGTTATAGGGACTCGGGACTAGAGTAGACGGGAGGTTCGGGAGGAAAACTACGCCGGCTATTGCTACGCTTATCGGGAGTGAGTGGATGCAGTTGTGGTGTGCTTATGTGGCAGTGGTTGCTCGCCACCAGTCTGCTGGTGCCGGTTTCTTTTGATACTCAGACGATAATCGTCGGACCCCAGCCGGGGGAAGGGCAGAGCCCTTATTTGAGTTTTTGCCAGCAACGATTTTACGAAGAGGAGGATGGCCGCCTGCTATGCAACTGGGCGGTCAACTTCAACTATGCCTGTTTTGTCTCCTATCCGAGTAATAAAGTGATTCAAGCCGGCGCCAAGCTGTCTGAACCGGAAGTAGTCGGCGAGTGTGATGATGGGGAACCGGTCATCAAATTATTGCACTACTGATCCGGATTGCGACCAGGGTGTCTGGTATACCGGTTAATGCTACAGATGTCCGGCGCTGGCCATTGCATCTATTTTTTCCTGGAGCTGCTCATAGGTAAAGGGCTTCTGGATATAATCCAGAATGCCATCGGTGAGCGTTTCCTGCACTTTGCTGTCGACGCTGTACCCGGTGGACAGTATCGCCTTAATTTCCGGGTTGATGCCTTTGAGAATCTTGAACAGCTGCTGGCCATCCATACGAGGCATGATCATATCCAATAATACCAGGTCAACATTCATGTAGGAGCGGCGGTAGAAATTGATCGCCTCTTCGGCACCCGCGAAAGTCCGTACCTGGTGGCCGTGCATTTCGAATAGCGTTTTTGAGTAGTTGCGCACTATGGCCTCATCGTCCACAACCATGATGCGGATTTTCCTCTCTTTTCCGGATGGTTTGGGGGACTGCCGTAGATGCTTGGCGCAATCCCTGATGATTGGCAGGTAGAGATCGAAGCTGCTGCCTTGCCCCTCGCTGCTGCGACAGCGGATAGCACCTTTGTGCAGGTGAGTGGTGCCGTAGACCGCGGCTAGTCCCAGGCCCGCACCACGGCCGCTTTCCTTGGTGGTGAAAAAAGGTTCGAAAATACGGCGGCGTATCTCTGCGGACATGCCTGTGCCGCTGTCACAGATGGTGATCAGCAGATACTCTCCAGCCTCAATCTCGAAATCGTAAATTTTGGTGGGACTGTCGATGGAAATATTGCGGGTGGAGAAACGGAGCGATCCTCCGTTAGGCATGGCATCCTTGGCGTTGATACCCAGGTTCAGCAGGGCGCTCTTCAGTTGCGCCGGGTCGCCCATCACGTGTGGCCGGCTGGCGTCCAGTTGCTGGCTAACGCGAATGCGCCGGTCGATGGTGCGTTCCAGTATGGCGCACACATCGCGGATAATTTCGTGGGTATTGCACTCTGTCAACTGATAGCTGCCTTTGCGCGCGAATGTGAGCAGTTGTTTGGTGAGTTCCGCCGCATGGTGCGCGGTGGTCAGAATATGGGTGCTGTACTCACCGAGACGCGGGTCGTCAGTAAGCTGTTGTATCGCCTCGGCATAGCCGATAATGCCGTGGATCATATTGTTGAAATCGTGCGCGATACCTCCGGCCAGTTCGCCGATTGCCTGCATTTTGTGCGCTTGGCGCAGTTCCTCTTCCAGGAGCCGTTGTTTAGTGATGTCGGTGCCGATACTGAGCACGCCGATGGCGTTACCCTGATCGTCGGTGAGTAGCTTGTTCGTCCAGGCGACCCATACCCTGCGACCGTTTTTGGTGATGTTTTCGTTGACGTTGTAGTGATGTTCTTCCGGGTGGTTACAGATTTGCTCCATTAGAGGGCGCAGGTCGCGTCCGGTGCTTTCGTTGGCGGGAACAATAGTGCCGACAACATGTTTGCCAATGATTTCTTCTTCGCTGTAACCGAAGAACTGTTGGGCGTATTCGTTAAAGAAGGTGATAATCCCGTTCTTGTCCCAACGCATAATGATGGAATTCGCATGTTCCACCAGCTCGCGATAGCGCTCTTCACTCTTGCGCAGCGCCTCGTAAATTTGCCGGGAATCTTGCAGTGTGACCGGGGGAGGAGCGGATCCCCAAGCCTCGCAGCTCAATACGGGTACTTTGTTATTCATGTCTTCCCCTTGGCCCCCTTCCTGGGTATTTTTTCGTCAGGATTCCACCATGAAGTAGTGACAAAGTCCAGATGGCAATTGCGAGTCAGAACACATTTTTTGCCGTTTCTTGGCACTCTATAATCCATCTCCAAATCACGTTGGATATTGTTTCAAATGCAATCGGTTAACACTCGAAAAATGCGGGAGCAACGGTTGCTGTGCCGGCTGGGGAAGCAGGTCCGTCACCTGCGCCTTGCGCATAATATTTCCCAGAAAGATTTGGCATCCGGTTCGGGCGTCGGACTCAGTACATTAAAGCGGCTGGAAAACGGTCAGGGGTGTAATCTGGCCGCTCTGGTGCAACTGTTGGTCGCGCTGAACTGTGACGACAAAGTTGATGTTTTGTTTGCGCAACTCGCGGAGGATGTGGCTGGCAGCCGGGCCGCGATTAGAAGCCGCGCATCTTCACCGCGCAAGGCGGTCGATCCCTGAAAGTAATCTGGCAATGGAAAAGTGATCGCGAGCTGATAAGATTTAACGAAATTATTTCGGTGATATACAAAGGAAGTCTGACTATGCAGCTTTATTCTCGAGCGGCCGGGCGCTGTATCGCTGCCCTGATTTGCGCTGCAGTACTGCTGCCGGGGTGCGGAGGAGGCAAGCAGGCGGAGGGGCATCGATCCACCGATTTCGCCCGCCAGAACGCTTTCCCGTCCACCTATTCCGTTAAACAGTCCCGTCCGGTGCTGATCGAGGGGGCAACGGTGCTGACTGGCACTGGTGAGCGTCTGGACAACACCGACTTGCTGCTGGAAGACGGCAAAATCGCAAGGATCGGCGATAACCTGGAAGCGCCAAAGGATGCACTGGTGGTGAAGGGTGCGGGTAAATGGGTGACTCCGGGTATTATTGATGCCCATTCCCATTTGGGGGACTACCCGGCTCCGGAAATTGAGTCCACTCAGGACGGCAACGAGATGACGGCGCCCAACACTGCGGAGGTTTGGGCGGAGCACTCTGTATGGACCCAAGACCCGCAATTTGCTCTGGCGCTTGCCGGCGGCGTGACCACCCTGCAGATTTTGCCGGGTTCTGCCAATCTGTTCGGCGGCCGCGGTGTTACGCTGAAAAACGTACCCGGCCGCAGTGTGCAGGAGATGAAATTTCCCGGCGCACCCTACGGCCTGAAGATGGCCTGCGGCGAGAACCCGAAGCGCGTCTACGGAAGCAAGGGCAGCGCGCCCTCCACGCGCATGGGCAATGTGGCCGGCTACCGTAAGGCCTGGATCGAGGCCACTGCCTATAAAAAGAAGTGGGAGAACTATTGGGAAAATGGCGGTGACATGCCGGAGCGTGACCTACAGTTGGAGACACTGGCTGGTGTGCTCTCCGGGGAAATTCTGGTGCACAACCACTGTTACCGCGGCGAAGAGATGGCCATCATGATGGACATCGCCGAGGAGTTTGATTTCCAGATTTCCGCTTTCCACCACGCCGTTGAAGCCTACAAAGTGGCCGACCTCTTGGCAGAGCGGGGCGTTTGCGCGGCTATGTGGGCGGACTGGTGGGGCTTCAAGCACGAAGCCTTCGATATGACGGAGGCCAACATCGCCATTGTCGACCAGGCCGGTGCATGTGCAATGATTCACTCGGATTCCGCCATCGGCATTCAACACCTCAACGAAGAGGTGGCAAAGGCCATGACGGCAGGGCAGCGCGCTGGCTTCGATATCCAGCCGCAAGACGCGGTCGCCTGGATGACTCTGAATCCCGCCAAAGCACTGGGTATTGACGACCAGACGGGCAGCCTGGAGAAGGGTAAGATGGCCGATGTCGTGGTTTGGTCCGGCAACCCTTTCAGTGTATACAGCCAGGCCGAAAAGGTGTTTATCGACGGCGAACTTATGTACGACCGCGCCGACAGGGCGCGCCAACCGCGCAGTGATTTTGAGCTGGGTATTCTCGACGCAGAGGGGGAACGGCTGTGAAGAAATTGTTTACAATTTGCGTCCTGACTCTGGGCCTGGCGACTGGCGTGGTCCGGGGAGAAACTGTATTAATCCAGGGCGGCAAGGTGCACACCCTGACGGAGAAGGGCAGCTTCGATGCGGCGGATATATTGGTTCGCGACGGCCGCATTGTCGCTGTGGGCCTGTCACTGGATGAGGATGCCGACCGCGTGATCGACGCCCGCGGCAAGGTGGTGACGCCGGGTGTGATCGCTCCGGTTTCAGAATTGGGGCTGGTGGAAATTGGCGCGGCGAGCGCCACCAATGACTATGCGGTTAACGGTGCAAGTATCGGCAGTGCCTTTGACCCGCTGCCGGCCTACAACCCAAAATCCACATTGATTCCATTCAACCGTGCTGGCGGCGTCACCCGTGCCCTGGTGTTTCCCGGCATCAGCCTCTGGGGCGGGGACAGCGATGGCCTGCAGCGGGTGTTTGCGGGCCGGGGCTTCGCTATCAAATTGAATGGGGCCTTTGACAGTGTGGTGAAGCGTAATCTGGCGCAAAAAGCGTACCTCGGGGAGGCTGGCGGACGGCTTGCCGGCGGGAGCAGAGCAAGCGCCTACGCCAAGATAGAGACGGCCTTGTTCGAGGCTCGGGAGTATCGCGATAACAGGGCGGCAATTCGCCGTGGCGACTGGCGCGAACTGAATCACAGCATTGATGACCTGGAAGCGCTGCAGGGGGTACTCAGTGGTGCGGAGCCCCTGCTGGTAACCGTCAACCGTGCCAGTGATATCCTCTGGGCTATTGAGCTGGCGGATGAGTACAATATCAAACTGGTGATCGCCGGTGCGGCGGAAGGCTGGATGGTGGCGGAGCAGTTGGCAGCTGCCGAGGTGCCGGTCATCATCGATGCAATCAACAATCTGCCCATTTCCTTCTCCACTCTGGGAGCCCGTCTGGACAATGCAGCGCTGTTGACAAAGGCGGGGGTCAAAGTGGCGATTAGTGGACCGGAGTACGCCGCGACGCACAACCTCTACCTCGCGCGTCAATCCGCTGGCAACGCGGTAGCCTACGGTCTTCCCTATGAAGAAGGGCTCAGATCAATTAGTGCCAATGTGGCAGAAATTTTTGGTCTTGAAAGCGGAACCCTGGATCCGGGTGCGGTGGCGGATATTGTTGTTTGGAGCGGCGACCCGCTGGAGGTGACCAGCTATGCCGAGGAGGTGTTGATCGATGGGGTGCCGCAATCCCTGGTAACCCGTTCAACCCGTCTGCGCGACCGTTACTTGAAGCCGCAGCAGGGACATCAGGTGGGTTACAAACACTAGCACCCTCTGATTTAATCTTGCAGTAATCGGTTTCGCGGCCCTCAGGCAATGGGATGGGCATATCGAAAATGCACAAGTAGGCCCTTCTATCCGGCGGCTTGGAAGTGCCTATCCCATCACCCTGCGCGAATTCGCAGCATAAAAAAGCCCGGTATTTCTCCGGGCACAAAGTACAGGGATGGAATTCTTACTTACTGGTTTGCGGCGAAAGGAGTGACACGGTCGTCTTGCATTTCGGACGCTGCACTCTCTTCTTGTTCTTCCAGCAGTAACTCTGGTTTGCCCTTGCAGGCTTTTGCCAGGTCCTCGCGGCGCTTGGCCAAGAGCAGACCGATTTCCTCTCCGGCTTGCTCCGGAATGCCGTCGATATGGCGCTCGATCAAAGAGGTGATATTGGCGGCCAGCTCCAGCATTTTGTCGTGTTCTTCGGCGTCTTTTTTGTTGTCGAACATTGCTCCGTCTCTATCGCATTTCCATACAGCTACTACGGCCATAGTTTGTCTCCGGTTATTTTGCGGCAGTTGATTGATCTGTATGAGTATACAGTATCTGTATAGATATTCAGTGTCAACTAAAGCGAGGGAATAGGAGGGGACTGTGGGGTGCGGTAAGTGGAGCGACGTTTGCGGTGGCTCGCCTGTGCGAAAGCGGAGAAGCTGTCATAATAGATGCGGAAGTTAGCTGTCTTTACTCCCCCCATCGGGCAGTTAGCTCCGACCCCGCAGTAAGACGTTTAAGGCCCGCAAAGCGGGCCTGTTTTTTATTCGGATTCGGTAGCGGCTAAATGGAAAATACCAATTTCGCCGCCAGGCCGATCAACAGGGCGCCAAACAGCTGCTGCATCCTGTGGCCGGTTGTACTGCGCACCCAGCCGCGGTTTCGCCCGGCGATTGCGATCAGGGTCACCAGGCAGTACCAGCCGGCGTCTATTCCCGCAGCCAGGGATACCATGCCCAGCTTGACTGAGAACGCTTGTTGCTCGGCAACGAATTGGCTGAAAAGTGCTGTAAAGAAGACCGCAATCTTCGGATTGAAAAAGGTAATCCCGAATCCCTGCATCGCCGCGCGGCCGACTGACAGCGCTTGGGCCGGGGAGCTTTCGCCCTCGGTAGTGGGTGCCGGTGCGCGAAGTGCCTTCCATCCCAGATAAATGAGCATGGCTGCGCCGGCCCACTGCAAGATGTTGAACAGTAGCGGCGAGTGAAGAATCAGCACGGCCAGGCCAAAGGCGGTGAGACCGGCGTAGATAGCGACCCCAAAGCCGTGGGCCAGGGCGCAGGCGAATCCATGGCGCACGCCAGCACCAGCACAACGCAGCACAATCAGCAGGCTGGGGCCGGGGGACATGGCGCCCAGGGCACAGATTCCCGCGAGGGAAAGCCAGGATATAAAGTCCATCAGAAGCCTCCGCCTTGTTCCAACCAACGTTGCTCCGCCGCTGTAGACGCGCGCCCCAAGGCCTTGTTGCGGTGCGGAAAACGGCCAAAATCCTCGATGACTTGCCGGTGGGCCAGGGCGTATTGGTGAAAGCGTTCCGACTGAACTGCAGTCTCGGCGTCATCCAAGTAATCGGCGTGCAGCCGGTGGAAATAAGCTACTGAGTGGTGTTGCATTTCCGGGTCCTCGCTGTGTTCCAGCGGCAGGCCGAGAAAGGCACGTTGATAGAGCCCCATTGTTTGGTCATCGCCCCGTTCTATAACGCCCCGGGCTGTCTCCAGCGCCTGCGGGTCACCGGCGAAGGCGCGTTCCGTTCCCCGATAAATATTGCGCGTGAACTGGTCGCAGACCAGTACCAGGGCCATTTCGCCCTCCAGTGTCTGGCGCCATTGGGAGAGCTCTCCGTTCACGGCCGCTTCCACAGTGTTTTGGAAACGGTCGGCGATAGTCTGGTCAAATGTTTCGTCAACCGCGAACCATCGTCGGCGGAGCTCGTCGCCGGGCATGGCATTAAGTTGTGCGCTTCCGAACCAGAAGGTCAGTATTTCATTGGGCGTTGACATGATTCGTCATTCCTCCGCTGGCAAGGGGTATTGCGACCTGTTTTGCGGCGGGTCCTGGGGCAGCTCGGGAAAGATTGTTTTGGCCACTGCATCCAAATGCCGCTTTGCCATCGTCCAACGAGCATACAAGGACAATCCGTCTGGAGGGGACTATGGTAACCGCTGGATCGCTGAAGAAGATACAATTCTGTGCCGGCTTGGCTCTGTTGTTGGGGGTGATGCCGGTGGGAGCCGGAGAGCTGCAACTACCGTTGCAGGAGGTGCGGCAGCAGCTGACCGAGCTGAGCGATGAAATCTTCTCGCGGAAGTTAAAGGAGCGCCGTGAGCGGCTTCGTCATACGCGAGATTGTCAGGCGTATACCGCTGAAAAACGGGAGTCCTGCGCGCCGGGCTTGCTACCGCGAGCGCGCCTGACGGTAATATGAATGAAATTTGTCCGTTAGTTCACTGAACAAGAGCACTGCATCGAGAGTAGAAAATGAGAGCGAGAGTCATTTACCCCTTGCGCGGCTGCGCACGCTGGTTGCTGGTTCTGGTGGTGGCGCTGCACGTTGCCACTGGTTGGGCGCAGGACACGTCTTCTGCGGATCCAGACGTACCCAAGCCCCCTGAGCCGGCAGCCGCCGGGGCGCCGGCCGCCGGGGTGCCGGCCGCCGATGCTTCGGAAGTGGAAAAGGTTGAAAAGCAGGTACGTATACTGCGCGACGAGCACGGTAACCTGACCATCAGGACCCGGGACGAAAACGGCGAGCGCAGTGAAGTGCGGGTGGATTTGGGCGAGGAATTCGGCGGCGCCTTGAGCCGGCGCATTATTGAGCGGCTGGAAAGCAAGGGCGTTCTCGATGAGAAGGGGTTGGTCGTCGAGGATGCGCTGGAGAGCGTGCCGAAAAATATCAGTATCGGGATCAGTGGCGACCTGGAAGATCTGCACGATCACCGCAGTTATAGTGGTAGCATGCAGTGGCTGACCGGTGTGGTGGCGATCCTCGCAGTGTTCGGGGCGCCGATAATGATCGTATGGCTGGTGACCCGCAACAGCTACCGCAAGAAGCAGCTGCTGATGGACAATATCAATCGCATGGTGGCCGAGGGCCGAGATATCCCGCCAGAGTTGCTGGACGCCATGGAAGGGGAGTCTCCCCGCAATATGAAGGATAGAGGTTTCACCCTGATCGCGGTGGGATTGGCAATCTTTATCTGGCTTACCGTCGCTGCCGGTCCCGAGGTTGGCAGCCTTGGCCTGATACCGCTGTTTATCGGTATTGCCCGCTTTATCAATTGGAAACTGGATAACAAGCAGGCGTAAGGGCAGGGGTGTATGGACCTCTCTGATGAGGATTTGATCCGGCGCGTCGTCGACGAAGGGGACCAGCGGGCCTATGCTCAGCTGGTTCGCCGCTATCAGTCCCAGCTGCGCTTTTCTCTTCGCCAGCTATGTGGTGGAGATCAGGCTCTGGCCGACGATATGGCCCAGGAGGCTTTTATCAAGGCCTACAAGGCGCTGCCGGCCTTTCGGGGGGATGCGCGCTTCAGTACCTGGCTGTACCGCATCGCATACAATCTCGTCATGAGTCATAAGCGCAAGAATGCACCAGAGGTCGATCAGGAAGCGGTGGACCGGGCGAGGTCCCAGGAAAGTGTTGAGGAATCTCATCAGCTCGGCATGGCGCGGGATTTAAATTCCGCAATGAGCGCGCTGAGCGAGGCCCAGCGCCAGGCAGTACACCTGTGCATGCAGCGGGGCTTTTCGCACGAGGAGGCTGCCAGCATTATGAAGCTGCCTCTGGGTACGGTAAAATCCCATGTCAATCGCGCGCGGGCCAAATTGCAGACGATGTTGCAGGCGTGGCGGGAGGATCTAGTCAATGGATAAATTTGAACAGCGGAAAGGCGGTACCGACACCTTGAGCGATTCAACCTTTCAAAGCAAAGATCCGGACTTCGACAGCTGGCTCAGCCAGCAGCTGCAGTTCAATGAGCCCTACCTGGATGACGACGGTTTTTGCGAACGCGTGATGGAGCAGCTACCGGCGCCCTCCAGGCGCGCCGAGCGCCGAGCCACCTGCATTCAATACGCAGCGGTTGTTGCCGCCTCCGCGATTGTTGCCTGGCAGTTCCCCTTTGGTGAAGTCCTCAGTGAGGCGGCTAGGCAGTCTATCAGTCTCTACAGCCTAATCGGCCTGGGTATTTTGTCCTCCCTTGCCGCCATGACCGGGGGCATTCTCGCCGCGCGTCGGTAGGGAGCCCTTTCCCATCGGCCGGCTGCGCTCTCACAGGTAAGGGCTCAGCCGCACCTCCCCGGTTCTGCGCACTTTGATCGAAGGCACGATCGACCTGCGCAGTCCCAGTTTCGCCTCCAGCTCATAAGGCACCCTATCACTGCGGCCGCCGATCAGTTCAGCGGCGGCAAATAGTGATCCCACCAGACTCGCTGTCGCATCCACCGCAATATCGCCCTGACCGTAGGCTGCTATGGTCGGGAGATCATTGGAAGTTCCGGTGATCACTTTATGCCCGGCCAAACTCAAGGTGTAGTAAAGGCCGGATAATGCCAGTTCCGTATCGTTGGGGTTGAATACCCGCAGGTGAATGCGGAAGCGCAGATCACTGCCGGGGCCGGGCGGCATGGGTTCGAGCGCAGTTACCTCGACTTCCGGCTGTTGGAAACCGGGAGAGAGGGTGGCACAACCGCCGATTAGCAGGGGCAGAAAAAATAACAAAAAAGGGCGGTAGAGTTTGGTCATAAATTATCCTTTGGGCGCCTCTGAACATATCACTCCCAGCGAAAAGAGTCCGCGGACCGGCGAGCGGTGCAAGCGATGGCGTTTTGACAACACCGGGAGCACTATTGTTCAAGGGGAGACCGGGGCGCGGCACATGGGCGCGCTGACGCCCCGCTTGTAGCTCATAGCGTGCTGTCAGGCTGGTTTTCCGGTCGTGCATCGACAAACGCCGCTATGTCACTGCAGGCGTTCATGATGCGGTGAATGGCGGGATACTCGGATATATCCATGCCGAAGCGTTGCGCGCTGTAAATTTGCGGTATCAGGCAGCATTCGAAGAGTCCCGGTCTATCCCCGCCCGCGAAAGGTGCCGGATCAAGCTGCTTTTCCAGCGCGGTAAATCCTTCATGGATCCAGTGCTGAATCCAGTGGATCTTCTGCTTATCGCTGATGGCGTACTCCGATTGCAGGTACTGAAGTACGCGCAGGTTTTGGACAGGCTGTATATCACAGGCGACGCTATAGGCCAGCGCGCGGACCTTCGCCCGTTTCAGCGGGTCGCCCGGCAGCAGAGGCGGCTCCGGATATTGTTCGTCCAACCATTCCAGTATTGCCAGAGACTGGGTGAGCACAGTGCGGCCATCCACCAGCGCCGGTACCAACCCTTGGGGGTTGAGCTTTCGGTACGTATCTCCCCGCTGTTCACCTTGTAAAAGATTTACTGGTGTGTAGTCGTACTGCAGCCCTTTTAAATTGAGGCCGATACGTACCCGGTAGCTCGCGGAGGAGCGGAAATAGCCGTGAAGTTCCATCTTGATTCCTTTTTCTGTTGTTTTGAGGCAAGCGGTCGGGCAATAGGAGTTTTTTGTTCCGGCCGCGAAGAGTATTGGCGGGGGCGTCCGCAGCGGCTTGACGACTGGTGTCGCCCTCGACGCGGGGGAAGTGAATCCAGTGCTTCATAAGCCACTCCCGTCTACTGATGACCCGAGGTGCCGCATAAGGTCCGGAGATATGTTTCGCTCGCCGCGCAAATAGTTATCGTCATAATGCGTTTTCGATACCAAAAATGGCGCGTAAAGCCGTATAATGCGCGGTCGATTTTGCCTGATGACCTGCGCCTTCCCTAGGGAAAATATCTGGCGGCGGTGGTTACAATTGAAACCAATGTTAGTTACATTTGTAACCCGGTACAACCTCGGGCTTCTGTCCGGGTGTGACACTGGTGGATACTCCCCAGAGTAATACAGGTTAGAAAACAGCCATGACGACTGATAATAATGTGCCCCAAATGCAAATGGAGACTGGAACCGCTGCGCGCGGCGATCTGCATCTGGAAAAATTTCTGCCCTACCGCCTGTCGGTGTTGTCCAACCGTGTGAGCAATGCCATTGCCCAGGCTTATGGAGCGCGGTTCGATCTGACGATTCCCGCCTGGCGGGTGATGGCAATTTTGGGGCGTTATCCCGGGCTGTCTGCGGCTGAGCTGGTGGAGCAGACAGCAATGGACAAGGTGGCAATCAGCCGCGCGGTATCGTCCCTGCTGAAAAACGACTACATTACCCGCAGCGAGGATCCGGCGGACCGCCGCCGCCAAGTGCTGAACTTGTCAGAGCTGGGGTGGAAGGTCTACGAGCGCATTGTGCCACTGGCGCAGCAGTACGAGAGTGATTTGATCTCATCGCTGAGTGTCGAAGAGCGCGAGCAGCTGGATGGCATTATCGAAAAGCTGATGAGCCGCGCTCAGGCATGGGCCGAGCGGGGTCTGATTGATTGACAAAAGAGCGAAGATTATTGAAGGAGTTTGCGATGTTTGAGCAGCTGAACAGCCTGCCGCCGGACCCCATTCTGGGCCTGTTGGCCAGCTACCGCGCTGATGAAAACCCTAACAAAATCGATCTGGGTGTTGGTGTTTATAAAGACGAGGCTGGTCATACGCCGGTGCTTCAGGCGGTTAAGGAAGCCGAAACCCGCCTGTTGCAGAGTGAGGAGACCAAGGCCTATATCGGCCCGGCGGGAACCCCCGGTTTCAATGCGGCAATGCAGGAGCTGATACTCGGAGCCGACCATCCGGTTTTGCGGGCTGGACGCGTGCGCTCAGCGCAGACACCCGGTGGCTGCGGTGCCTTGAGGGTCTTGGCGGAATTCGTTAACCGCGCGAAAGCGGGCGCTACCATATGGGTCAGCGATCCCACCTGGGCCAACCATGTGCCACTGCTCGGCAATGCCGGTTTGAAGATCGAAACTTACCCCTACTACGATCGCGCCAGCAGCAGCCTGCAGTTCGACCGGATGGTGGAAACCCTGAAGCTGGTGGGCGAGGGTGATCTGGTATTGTTGCACGCCTGCTGTCACAACCCATGTGGGGCCGACTTGTCCCGGGAGCAGTGGCAGGTGATTGCCGAAATGGCGCAGAAGCAGGGTTTCACGCCCTTTATCGATATGGCCTACCAGGGCTTCGGCGACAGCCTGGACGATGATGCCTGGGGTCTGCGCCTGATGGCAGAGTCGGTGCCGGAAATGCTGGTGGCGGCCTCCTGCTCCAAAAACTTCGGCCTCTATCGGGAGCGCGTTGGTCTGGCGATGGCGATTTACAATAATGGCTCCGATGCGGACAAGGGGCAGAGCCAGATGCTCAACGTTGTTCGCGGCAACTACTCCATGCCGCCATCCCACGGTGCGGCCATCGTCGAGTCAATTCTGACTGACGCCGGGCTCAAAGCCAATTGGATGGAGGAGCTGGCCGAGATGCGCGAGCGCATCAACGGCCTGCGCGCGGGTCTGGTAGAGAACTTGGCGGCAGCCGGCGCTTCCGGCGACTTCAGCTTTATTCAGCGTCAGAAGGGGATGTTCTCCTTCCTCGGTATCACACCCGAGCAGGTGCAGCGTCTACAGACGGAATACTCCATCTACATGGTGGATTCCAGCCGCATCAGCATTGCAGGCTTGAGTCAGCACAACATGGACTATTTCTGTAAGGCGGTGGCCAGCATACTCTGAACTTGGCCCTATTGCCGAATACCCGCCGTTGGCTGAAAGGCTGGCCCTACTACCCGCGCGGTACTTCCCGCGCGGTGCTGCCATTACTGCAGAGGGCGGCGGAAAGGCACTTAACACTTAGCCGAGCAGGCATCGACGAGTTGTAAACACAAAGAGCCGAAAATGGATATTGAGGTAGATACCCCCGTGTCTGAATCCCCCTCCCAGTGCTGGAGCCCCGACAGTTGGCGTAAATTCGAGGCCAGGCAGCAACCCAGTTACCAATCTCCGGAGCAGGTGGCGGAAATCACCAAAGAACTCTCCGGTTATCCGCCCCTCGTTTTTGCGGCCGAGGCCCGTGAGCTGCGCCGGCAACTGGCACAGGTCGCCGAGGGCAAGGCATTCCTACTACAAGGGGGCGATTGCGCTGAGTCCTTCTCGGACTTCAATGCCAATCGCATTCGCGACACCTTCAAAGTCTTGCTGCAAATGGCAGTGGTGCTCACCTTTGCGGGCAACATGCCGGTGATCAAGGTAGCGCGCATGGCCGGCCAGTATGCTAAGCCGCGCTCTTCGGATATGGAAACTGTCGACGGTGTTGAGTTGCCCAGTTATCGCGGCGACATTATCAACGATATTGCATTTACCGCCGATGCCCGGGTTCCTGATCCCCGGCGTATGCTGACCGCCTACAACCAATCGGCGGCCACGCTTAATCTGCTGCGCGCTTTCGCCCAAGGTGGCCTTGCGGATCTACATCAGGTTCACGGTTGGAATTTGAGCTACCTCGAAAACAATCCCCAGCGGGCGAGATATGCGCAACTGGCAGAGCGGCTGCAGGAAGCACTCGAATTTATGGCGGTGTGTGGTGTTACTTCCGAAAACACGCCCGCTATCCGCGAGACAGTACTCTACACCTCCCATGAGGCGTTGCTGCTGGATTATGAGCAGGCACTGACCCGGACCGACAGCCTAACCGGAAAGTGGTACGACTGCTCGGCTCATATGCTGTGGATTGGTGAGCGCACGCGCCAACTGGACGGCGCTCACGTTGAATTTCTCTCCGGTGTTTGGAACCCGATCGGCGTCAAGGTGGGGCCGGGGATGGACGGAGACGAGTTGCTGCGGCTGATCGACAAGCTCAACCCCAATAACGAGGCCGGCCGTCTGACCTTGATTACCCGGATGGGCGCGGAAACTCTCGGAGAGAAGTTGCCGGCCCTGGTGCGGGCGGTGCAGAGGGAAGGGCGCTCTGTGGTTTGGAGTACAGATCCCATGCATGGCAACACAGTCAAAGCCAGCAGTGGCTACAAGACGCGCGACTTTGAAAAAATACTGCGCGAAATTCGCGATTTCTTCGCTGTGCACCGCGCCGAAGGGACCCACCCGGGCGGGATTCACCTGGAAATGACTGGTCAGCATGTCACCGAGTGCACCGGCGGGGCCTGGAAAATATCAGAGGCCGATTTGGCCAGCTGCTACCGCACCCAGTGCGATCCACGCCTCAATGCCGATCAGGTGCTGGAGCTGGCCTTCAATGTGGCCGAGTGGCTGAGAGATGGGCGCAACACCTGATCATTGAACCCGCGCGGAGCTTCGGCTCCGCGAGTGACTGCCGCTTCGAGCACTGTCGGGAAAACTCAGATTTATCTTGGGGGAGGCCGGGGCGCGCGGGGCGGGTCAGATCAAGCGATTCATTCACTTACCAGTGGCAAGCCTGCCGATAGATCACATCACGCATACGGCTCCAGCAGTCGTACACACTGCGAATAGCCTCATTTATTTCTCGCGCCGTGAATAACCGTTGATCGGCTAGTAGCGGTATTCAGTGCCCCTAAAAAGAATACACTTAAAAAGTCGTTATCAATTGGCGCATTCAATCCCATTAGCAACTTCCTTGCCAAACGCGTTAATCAGGGCAGGGCGTTTATCGACAAAAACAGTCCTTATACCGTTATCGGAGAAGGAGATTGGCGGCGGGGATTGACCACGGCGCCATAACTGGGGTTACACTCGGTCGTTTAACAGTTTCAAAAGAAAATATCTGAGAGGAGATTGTCGATGCGCCAGACGCTGATCGCTGTGTCTATCGCCGCCGCTTTGGCAGCTGCCGCGGGTTGTGGCAAGGACACAGGTCAAAACCCGTCCGCGGATAACCAAGTACAAACTAAGCAGACTGCAGGGGCCAAGGCCGATGGTGGCGCCGTTGCCGCTAATAGCCTGCTCAAGGAATGGACGGGGCCATACGGTGGCGTGCCGGCATTTGACACCATGCGCCTGGAAGATTTGAAACCGGCACTGGAAATCGCAATGGCGAATCAGCTGGCGAATATTGAGGCAATTGTCAGCAATCCCTCAGCGCCGACTTTTGCCAACACGATTGAAGCACTGGAGCGCAGTGGTTCGGATCTTGACCGGGTATTTGTCTACTACGGTATTTGGAGCTCCAATCTGTCGTCTCCGGAATTCCGCGCTATTCAGCGTGAAATAGCGCCTAAGTTGGCGGAGTTCCAATCAAAAATCACGCAGAATGACCAGCTGTTCCAACGTGTGAAAGCAGTTTATGACCAGCGGGAAAATCTCGATCTGAACGCCGAGCAGAAGCGTGTGGTGGAGTTGATTTACGACGATTTCGCCATGAACGGCGCGACCCTGAAGGGGGAGGCGAAAAAGCGCTATGCGGAAATCAACCAACGCTTGGCGGAGTTGTATACCCAATTTGCCAACAATGTGCTGGCAGACGAAGAGGGGTACGATATTTTTCTCACTAAAGATCAGTTGAGCGGCCTTCCCGAATCCTTTGTCGCCGCGGCGGCGGCGTTGGCAGAGGAAAAAGGTCAGAAGGGCAAATACGCGATCACCAATACGCGCTCCTCAATGGACCCCTTCCTTACATATTCTGACAACCGCGCGCTACGCGAGAAGGTGTGGAAGAACTATTACAGCCGGGGAGATAACGGCGATGCGCACGATAACAACGCTATCATTGCCGAAATTCTGAAACTGCGCGATGAGCGCGTTGGGCTGTTAGGGTTCGACAACTACGCCCAATGGCGTCTGCAAAATCGCATGGCGAAGACTCCGGAACGCGCCATGGCACTGATGGAGGCGGTTTGGCCGGCGGCGATTGCCCGCGTTAAGGAAGAAGTTGCCGATATGCAGGCGGTAGCAGATGCGGAAGGTGCTGATATTACCATCGAGCCCTGGGATTACCGTTACTACGCCGAGAAGGTCCGCAAGGCCAAGTACGATCTGAACTCGGACGAGGTCAAGCAGTACCTGCAACTGGATAAACTGCGCGAAGCTATGTTCTTTGTTGCCGGTGAACTGTTTAATTTCAGCTTCACGCCGGTAGAAGAAGGCAGTGTACCGGTGTTCCACGAAGACGTTAAAGTTTGGGAAGTAAAAGACAAGACCAGCGGTGAGCATATCGGTCTGTGGTACCTCGATCCCTTCGCCCGTGCCGGTAAGCGTTCCGGTGCCTGGGCCACCATGTACAGGGATCACACCACTTTCGACGGCAAGCAAACCGTACTGGCCTCCAACAATTCCAACTTTATCAAAGGTGCTCCGGGGGAGCCGGTGCTGGTAAGCTGGGACGACGCGGAAACCTTTTTCCACGAGTTCGGCCACGCTCTGCATTTCCTCTCTTCCAACGTGGCTTATCCGACCCTCAACAGCGGTGTGCGGGATTACACGGAATTTCAGTCGCAGCTGTTGGAGCGCTGGCTGTCTACCGATGCGGTGATCGACAAGTATCTGGTGCACTACAAAACTGGCGAGCCGATTCCGTCTGAGCTGGTGGCCAAAATTAAGAAGGCGGCGACTTTCAACCAGGGATTTGCAACCACGGAGTACCTCGCTTCCGCGCTGGTGGATATGAAGTTCCATACGTCCGATCCCAAAGATATCGATCCGGATGCCTTCGAGCGTGAAACTCTGGAGGCACTCGGTATGCCGGACGAATTGGTGATGCGCCACCGCTCCCCGCATTTTGGGCATATTTTCTCTGGTGAAGGTTACTCTGCCGGTTACTACGGTTATCTGTGGGCGGATGTGCTGACCTCCGATGCTGCAGAAGCTTTTGCGGAGTCTGAAGGTGGCTTCTACGACAAAGAAGTGGCTGCGAAACTGGTGAAATACCTCTTTGCTCCACGCAACGCCATAGATCCGGCGGAAGCCTACCGCGCATTCCGGGGCCGGGATGCCCGTATTGACGCATTGATGCGGGACCGCGGTTTTCCGGTACCGGAGAAGCAGGCCGATACGGTTGCCGCCCAGGAATAATGGGTTAGGAAATCGCTGATACAGCCTTGTGGGCGCCACGACTGGTTCGGGGCGCTCGCGGGTAGAGATCAGCGGTTCTTGCACAGCGCATTCGACAGGGAGTGAACATGGCGAAATGGCTGATGATTGCCGGTTGCGTTATGCTCGCCACCGGTGTGTTACTGCATTTTTTTCCCGGTCTCTTCAGCTGGTTTGGGCGCCTGCCGGGTGATGTGCGGATAGAATCCGGACGCAGTCGGATTTATTTTCCGGTAGTGTCAATGCTTGTGCTGAGCTTGGTGTTGAGCGTGATTATCAATCTTTTTCGGCGCTGACGCCGGGCGTTCGCTTTACCATTTCAACCCATTTTGTGAGGGCCACTTCGACGGCATGGAGATGCCGTCTAGTTGGCCCTCTCTCGTTTCTGTCGCCCGGAATCAGAACTCGTACTTCACCGAAGCGGCAAAGGTGCGGCCTGCAGCCGAGTTGACGGACAGATCTGCATCCTCATCCCATCCTGCCACATTGAGGTAGGGCACATATTCCTTATCCAATAAGTTGTTGGCCATTAGATGGAAGGAGAGCTGTGCCGTTGGCTGATAGCCGACGGTCCAATCCACTACTCCATACCCTGCTGTTTCCGCTTCGCCCTCGTTGACCCGATCCATGTGGTCCGCCCAGCGCAGAATCAGTTGACTGGAGATCTGGTCGCCGCTGTAGGCTGCGCCCAGAACCCCGGAGAGGGGACTGATGGACTGCAGGTATTCACCAGTTGTGTCGTTCTCCCCGCGCTGATAGCTGGCGTTGGCAAACAGCTCTACTGCCGGGGTCAAATACCAGGTGGCGGCGACCTCTATGCCTTTGATGGTTACCGAGTCGATATTCCGGTACTGATAAGTTTCATAGACGTGGGAAAAGCTACCGTCACTATTGAAGAAGGTGTCACTGTCGATCAGCTGGACTTCTAGAAAGTCGTCGTAACTGGAGTAGAAAAGGGCGGAGCTGAAAGCGATATTGCCAATATGGCCACGCAGGCCCAGCTCGACAGTATCACTGGTTTCCGGGGACAGGTCGTCCGCCGGCACGACTTCATAAATATAGGATGCCGTGGGTTGCAGGTAGTGCTCTAGGTACGCCAAGTCATAGGCGGGGACTTTGAAGCCCTGGCCGTATTGGGCGAAAGCGGTGAGCCTTGGGCTGAGGCGGTAGAGTGCGCCGAGGTTAAACGAAACATTACTTTCTTCGATGGTGGCATAGGGGGTGCCGTCGGACTTGAGGGCGCCGTTCGGGTCCATTTCGTACCAGTCATAGCGCAGGCCCGGTGTTACGGTTAGAGCGCTGCCAGCGAGAGTGATCTCATCGTTCACAAACAGTCCGGCTCTATCGACATCGTTCTTTGGGAATTTTTCCGAGGTTTCATCCAAGGTGATTTGAGGTGTGGAGGTGCCGGTAGTCAGAGCCTCTCGAAATTCGTGCACTTCGCGGATGCTCTCTGTGGTTTCCAGGTCTAACCCATAACCAAGGGTGTGTCTTTCATTGAGGGTCTTGAAGGCATTCGACAGGAAACCGTGGGTTGTCTGAGTGTAAACACCGGTTTCCCACATGTCCCGCAGCTCCATCACGCCAAACATTGGTGCATTGATGTCCAGTTGACCGTACTGCTCGTCTGTCTGTTCGGACTTGTTCCGGTACAGACTGATATTCAGTTGATCGTATAGTGGTGTTGCAGTTTCGCTGTGATAGCGGAGCTGGTATGCATGGGTTTCTTTCTCAGATATTGAGTGCTCGTCGACAATGTTGTATCCGTAATCGGCCAGGCCGCGGAAATAGTAAAGTAACCCGTCCGCCGCCTCACCGAGGCTTTCCTGCTTCCATTGCTCCGCACTGAAACTGAGAAAGTCCTCTCCCTGGAGGTGGTATTTGGCCTTGTAAAGTAAGCTGTCGGATTCGATTTCGAAGGGATCGCGGGTTTCCGCGTAGTTTTGCTCCTCGCTACCGTCGCGGTAGGTCAGGTGCAGCAATTGTTCGAAGTTGCCTGTGCGGAAGGCCAGGGTCGGGGACACGTGTGTCTGGCTGCTGATACCGTCATAACCGGTTTTGATGGCGCCGCCGAACTGCTCCCCATCTGCCAGGTAATCGCTGGCATCTTTGGTGGTGAAGACTACGATGCCCGCCAGGGCATCGGAGCCGTACAGGGAAGAGGCAGCCCCCTTGGCGACCTCAACCTGTTTCAGTGTGTCCGTCTCGATCATGCCGCGTCCCACGACATCGTTAAGGCCGTTGGCACCATAACCCTCGTTCATCCGCATACCGTCTTTGATCATCAATACCCGGTCGGCCCCCATGCCGCGAACCAAAATATTCTGGGCGCCGCCGGTGCGGCCGGTGACTTCCACTCCCGGCTCATATTTGAACAGTTGGTTCATATCGTTCATTTGCAGCTTTTCAATCTCATCTCCAGTGACGACAGAGATGCTGCCGGTGACATCTTTCAACGGTTTTTCCGCGCGACCGCTGACAACAACCAGCTCCAGATCATCGTCAGCCGAGCTGGTTTCCTCTGCGTAAAGGCCGGGGGCGGAGAGCAGCCCAAACAGGGCTGCGGCGAGGGGATGGCGTTTCATGGTCAGGTCCTTGTTGATCATTATGTGAGCGTTTTGGAGGCCGATTGCGGCAGAGAGTCGCAGTTTGCGGCCCCGATAGCGGCGAATTATAGATATGCGTATACCAATGTAAAGCTAAATGAGAACAATTATCAAAAAGATTTGGATTGACCCGGCGTGTAGCTTTCGGTAAGTTGCGCCCCCGTCCAATGCATACCAATAAAGCTGGCGAGGTGCTCTTTGAACATTCAGGCAATTGAAAATCTGATGGCCAGCGTGGCCGACCTCTTTATGGCCCCCGTACTACTGGCCATTCTGGGGTTATTTGTCTATTCCCTTTACGCCTGCGGCCGTTTCATCTCCCTTTGGATGTTGCGCAGGAAGAACGCGGTGGCCTATGAACGGGCTCTTCAGCGCGGGGAGGCGCAATGGCTGCCCGGCTACCAAGTACACAATTACTATGTGCGCAATCCCCAGGCGAGCGAAGATGAGCTGGAAGTTTTCGCATTGAAGAGGCTGGAACTGCTGCGCCTGGCTACACGCATAGCGCCCATGCTGGGCCTGATTGCGACCATGGTCCCGATGGGGCCGGCACTGCGCGCGCTGGCGGACGGCAATATACAGGGGATCAGTGAAAATCTGATTATCGCCTTCGCCGCGGTGATCTGGGGACTGGCCATTTCTACCTTGACCTTCTGGCCGGCGTCCGTGAAAAAGCGCTGGTTTGCCTCAGAACTGATCAACATCCGCAAACTGAAGGAGGCCGCCTGATGCGTTTTCTGGAGGAGGATGAGGAGCTGAATCCGATTCTGAGCGCGGTTAATTTGATTGATGTGTTTCTGGTGATCATTGCCGCACTACTGATCGCCATTGCACAAAATCCGCTCAATATCTTTTCCAGCGAAAAGGTTACGGTTATTAAAAATGCCGGTGAGCCAGAAATGGAAGTGATCGTTAAGGACGGCAAGGAGATCAAACAGTATAAGTCCACAGGAGAGATTGGCTCCGGCGAAGGCACTCGTGCCGGAGTTGCCTACCAGATGGCCGACGGCAGCCTGGTTTATGTACCGGAAAACAATAAAAAGGGAAGTGCGGGGGCTGGTACATCCCAGGGCGCTGGAGGTAAATCGCAATGAGAAAATACAGTCTGTATTGCTTGGGATTACTGTTTGGACTGCTGTCGCCCCTGTTGGCCCAGGCGAATGAATCCGGCGCGGCCAATTCAATCAAAGTATTGCTGATGATGTCCGGCCACACGGCGGTGGCCAAAGGGGAACTGCTGAAGGAAGTATCGGCGGACCAGCCATTTACGCTCGAGGTATTCCAGAGCAAGGGCAAAAGTGAGGAACAGATTGAGCAAGCCTGGTCTTCTGCGGACTTGATAATGCTCGATGGCATTAATCCAGCCTTGTCCCAGTACCTGTTTGCCAAATTCCGACCGCTGCTGGAAAAGTACCCGCAGGTTCCGGTCATCTCCCTGGGTGACTTGGAAAACAGTGCGATGAATCAGGGCCTGAATGGTGAACAGCGCAGTCGCATCGGTGGTTACTTTAACAATGCGGGGCGCAAGAATTACCGCAATCTGATGCGCTACCTGTCATCAGAGGTTTTTGCTCTTACGGACGTATCGGTGCCTGTCCCTATAGAAGTCCCGGAGGTGGGACTTTACCATCCGGACTACCCCAATCTGATGACAGACAAGGAAACCGCCTTCTTCAACTGGCTCAAGGCCGGAGATGAACAGCCGGTGATTGCCGTCGCCATTCACCGTTCCGTTATTGACTACGAGCAGCGGCAAGTGGTGGACGCACTAATTGCCGGGCTACAAGATAAGGGCGCCAAAGCATTTGGCTTTTTCTTTGAGGGTGAAGACCTGCCGCTCAACTATCCGGAACTGTTGCAGGATGACAAAGGCCGGACCCGGATCGATCTGATGATCAACTATCGGGCGCTGCACTATGTGACCAAACGCCGCGCCGAATTTGAGAAACTCGGCGTGCCGGTGATCCACGCACTCAACTACACACAGGGTGATGAAGCGGCTTATGCGGCGGATAACAGCGGTGTATCCCCCTCTTTGACGCCGTTTTTCCTGGTCATGCCGGAAGATACCGGCAGCATCGATCCGGTGCTGATCGCCGCCAACGACAAGGGCATCAAGGCGGTAATGAAGGATCAGTTGAACGCGCTGGTGGAGCGCGCCTGGAACCACGCGCGTCTGGCGCATATTCCCAACGCCGAGAAAAAGGTGGCTACCTTTATTTGGAATTACCCTCCGGGGGAAAAGAATATAGGCGCTGCCTTTTTGGACGTGCCGTCGTCAATTGAAGCCATTGCCAGAGAGATGAAAGCGCGCGGTTACCAGATCGAATTGCGGGATTCAGACACCTTGATTGACTGGGCTGGGCAGCTGTTGCGCCCTTATTATCGCCGCGAAGATACCACCGCCCTCGTTGACAAGGGCTTGGCGGACTGGATGCCCTTGTTCACCTATCGGGAATGGTTTGACACCCTGCCTGCGCAGGTGCGTGATCCCATTGTCGAACGATGGGGAAAACCAGAAGACAACGCCATGCTCGCCGAGCACAACGGCGAGCCGGCTTTCGTGATACCGCGCATGAAGCTCGGCAACCTGATTGTTCTGCCACAGGGGCTGCGCGCGGACAATGCGAAAGACCATGCCTCCCTGTATCACGATATGAAAACTCCGGTTAATCACGCTTATCTGGCGGTCTATCTCTACGCGCGCCGGACCTTTGGTGCCCACGCCTATATTCACCTTGGCACACACGGTTCCCAGGAGTGGCTGACGGGCAAGGAGCGGGGTCTTTCGGTGTACGATGCCCCCAACCTCGCCGTGGGTGATATTCCGGTTTTTTACCCCTACATCATCGACAATGTGGGCGAGGCGATGCAGGCCAAGCGACGCGGGCGCGCCACCATGATCAGCCACCTGACGCCCGGTTTTGCCAAGGCCGGTCTGTACGCCGAGGTGGCGGAGCTTTCGGAGCTGATCAGCAGCTATCAGGTGTTGGGGGAAGGGCAGACGAGACAAAATACCCGCAACCGGATCGCGGCCCTGGCAGAAAAACTCAATATGCTCGCGGACTTGGGGCTGTCCAAGGAAGCCTTAAATAAAGACTTCGATACGCAGCTCAACCATCTGCAGGATTATCTGAATCAACTGGCGGAAATGAGTCAGCCCCTGGGGGTGCACCGCTTTGGCCAACTGCCCAAGCCCGAGCATGTCACCAGTACGCTGTTGCAGATGCTGGGGGATGGCTATATCAAGGCCGCCGCCGAATACGAGCGGGCAAATGGTCTGAGTCTGCCCGCAGAGAGGGCCAGGGACGAACGCAATGTGGTAGCGCTGCAAGCCCAGCCCGGCTATCAACTGTTGGATACCTACCTTTCCGGTGGCGAACTGCCGCACTTGTCGGAAAATCTGAGGAATCAACTGCAAGCGGGTCGCGAGTACGCAGACAACTTCGCCAGTATTGCCGAGCTGGAAAACCTGATGTCGGCTCTGAACGGCGGCTATATCCCGGTCAGCCACGGTGGTGACCCGATACGCAACCCCAAGGCAGTACCCACAGGGCGCAACCTGATCGGTTTCAACCCGGCCAAGGTACCGTCCAAAGCGGCTTATGAAGCCGGGGTGCAACTGATGGAAGAAACCATTGCCGACTACCGTGCCAAACACGGCCGCTACCCGGATAAATTGGCCTTTACGCTCTGGTCCCTGGAAACCATGCGTCACCAGGGCGCCCTGGAAGCGCAGATACTGCACGCCCTGGGCTTAAAGCCCAAGTGGAATCAACAGGGCAATGTGATCGGTACCGAGGTCATTCCCTATTCAGAGCTGAAGCGGCCGCGCATCGATGTGGTGATCTCAGCCACAGGGCTCTACCGGGATGCGTTTCCCAACGTGATCCTGTGGCTGGCAGAGGCCATCGACAAGGTGGCGCAGATGAAAGACGACAACAACTTTGTCTATCGACACAGCCAGTCCCTGAAGAAGGAATTGCTGCAAGAGGGCAAGAGCGAGGAGGATGCGCAGTACCTGTCGTCGGTGCGTATTTTTTCTAATGAGACAGGTGCCTACGGTACTGGCCTGAGCGGTGCCAGCCTGGCCTCCGATACCTGGGAGACGGACGACAAGCTGGCGGATCTCTATATGCGTCGCATGGGTTTTGCCTACGGCAAAGACGAGTCGCGCTGGAGCGAAGACCAAAGAGACGCAGGTCTTTACGGCAGAGTGCTGTCTGGCACGGATGGGGTGATTTTTTCCCGCTCCACCAACCTTTACGCGCTGATGACTAACGATGACCCTTTCCAGTATTTTGGCGGCGTCGGTCTGGCGGTACGCAACCTGGATGGCAAAACACCGGAAATGTATGTGTCCAACCTGCGTCGCACGGACGACATCAAAACCCAGACACTGGATGAGTTTATCAATCAGGAAATGCGTAGCCGCTATTTCCACCCGCGTTGGATTCAGGCCATGCAGGAATCCGGCTACGCCGGTGCCACGGCGATACTGGACAGGGTTAATAACATGTGGGGTTGGGAAGTCATGACGCCGGAAGCGGTGCGCGACGATCAGTGGCAGGAAATGTTTGAAGTCTACGTGAACGACAAATACCAGCTGGAGATGCGCGAGTTTTTCGAGACCCACAATGCCGAAGCCCTGGCGCAAATTCTGGAGCGCATGCTGGAATCCGTGCGCAAAGGTTACTGGGCAGCGGACGCGGAGACGGTCAAGAAAATGGTGGAAACTTACGCAGAGTTAGCGGAAGCGTTCGACGTGGCCACCGACAACGAGAAATTCAAGGCATTTGTCGACGCGCAGGCTGCAGGTTTCGGCCTGGCGCCCCTGGCGACCGCTCAGGCAGCTGATGTGTCCCCGGCTCCGCAAGCGGCCGCGGCGCCGACCCAGCAGGTCAGTGGACAAAAGCTGGAAGAGGTGGCGCAGCCCTCGGCAGACAGTGATTCCAGGGTTCATCTGTGGCTGCTGTTGCTCGGAATTCTGCTCGCCGGCTTTATCAGCGGCCTGGTCGAGCGGCGGCCTGCCGCGGCCTAATTCCCCGGCAGGCCCTGGGCCACAATCGGCGCCGAGTGCACCGGTTGTGGTGCTTATGCCGGATGCGCGGGTTTGCCCGTGTAGGATCGCAATGGCTACGCCGCCTGCGCGCTAAGCGGTACGTTGCGGAACTTCAGAAAACTATTTCCCCAGCAGTTGGTCCAGAGGCAACTCGGTGCGGTAGCGCACCTGCTTGAGGGAAAAGCTGCTCTTGATATGGTCGATACCCGGCAATTCGGTGAGCTTTTTATCCAGAAATTCCTGATAGGCCTGCAGGTCCGGCACTACTACGCGCAATAAATAGTCAAAGTCACCGGTCATCAGATAGCACTCCATCACCTCGGGCCACTGGGCGATGACCGACTCAAAATCCTGCAGCTCCCGCTTCACTTGGTGGTTCAGGGTTACCTGAATAAACACGCTCACTGGCAGGCCCACCTTCTCCGGCTCCAGCAAGGTCACGGCACGCTTGATAAAGCCTTGTTCGTGTAGGTTCTTCACCCGGCGGGAGCAGGGAGAGGGCGAAAGGCAAACCTTCTCCGCGAGCTCGATATTGGGGATGGTGGCGTCTTGCTGCAGTATCTCCAGAATCTTTTTATCAGTGGCATCCAATATATAGGCCATTGTTCTATTCATCTCTCTCGTTGGGTGAGGGCACCGGGCTTGCTGCCAGGGTGGCCCGGGGCCGGAAGCGGAAAACCGGGTTTGAGCTACATTCCCTAAAATGGTGCAAATTGAGTGATTCGTTGCTGTTCTAGGCCGGTCTTTGGTGACTTATGCCGGTATTATGCCTTATTGGTGCCTATTTTGGTATGACCTGCTTGGTCGGAGGGTGTTAATTTTACCGGCGTATAACAAACGGATAATAAATACGCTGACGAGGTGGCACCCATGGCAATGGTCGAAACGGATCAGGAACTGGGTTTCGATAACGAATACTCCCTAAAGGCCGCGTTTACCCGCGAAGCGGGCCGGGTGTTTTTGACCGGTATTGATGCCCTGGTGCGCTTGCCCTTAATGCAAAAGCAGATGGACGAGCGGGACGGACACAACACTGCCGGTTTTATCTCCGGCTATCGGGGTTCCCCACTGGGCGGATACGACCAGGCACTTTGGCGGCACAAGGCGCTATTGGCGGAGCGGGACATCCACTTTGAACCGGGCATCAACGAAGACTTGGGCGCAACCAATATCTGGGGTACCCAGTTACTGGATCACTACCGCCAACAGGCCACCCGGGACGGTGTCTTTGCCATCTGGTACGGCAAGGGCCACGGCGTGGACCGCAGCGCCGACGTATTCCGCCAGGCCAATATCCAGGGCACATCAAGACTGGGCGGTGTTCTCGCCCTGTGTGGGGACGACCACACCGCCGAGTCCTCTATGTTCTCTCATAACACCGATCAAATCTTTGAATCGGTTATGATGCCCCTGTTGTTCCCAGCCACCATCGACGAGTATCTGACTCTCGGTGTGGCGGGGATAGCCCTGTCGCGTTTCTCTGGCCTCTGGGTTGGCTTCAAGACGATCACCGAAACCGTCGAGGCCGGTGCTTCCCTAATGGTGCCAACGCTACCGCGGTTTACGGTTCCGGCAGATTTCCCGATTCCCGCCCACGGCCTCAACTACGATCCACACCTGAACTGGCCCGCAGAGCGCCTTGAGTACGAGCGGCGCATGCTGGAAGAGCGCCTGCCGGCGGCGCAGGCCTTTGCCTATGCCAACGGATTCGACAAAACCATCGTCTCCGCCCCGCGAAAACGTTTTGGCATAGTCACAGTGGGCAAGGCGCACGGCGATTTGCTGGAAGCGCTGGAATTACTGGGGTTGAGAGAAAAGGACCTTTTGGATGCAGGCATCTCCATTTACAAAGTCGCCATGAGCTGGCCGCTGGAGTCCAGGGGCATGAGTGCCTTTGCCGATGGAATGGAGCGATTGCTGGTTGTGGAAGAAAAGCGCCCGCTGGTGGAAGACCAGCTGAAAAACCTTCTTTACAGCTGGGAAGACAACCGCCGCCCCAAAGTGGTGGGCAAAAAAGATCTCAATGGCGCAGACCTGCTGCCGGCTATTTGGGGGTTCGGCCCGGATCAGGTGGC
Source organism: Microbulbifer thermotolerans (assembly GCF_001617625.1). NCBI lineage: Bacteria > Pseudomonadati > Pseudomonadota > Gammaproteobacteria > Cellvibrionales > Microbulbiferaceae > Microbulbifer > Microbulbifer thermotolerans. The sequence continues at coordinate 1,697,188 of NZ_CP014864.1, forward strand.
CAAGGCCATCGCCCGCTGGCTGGCGGACACCGAACTGGCGGAGAGAATTGTGCCCCTGGCGGAAAAGCTCGGCGGCGATGTTCCTGCCAGAGCCGAGGGACTGCTCGCCCGCGAGCCGATTTTCTGTGCCGGTTGCCCACACAATACCTCCACCAAACTGCCAGAGGGCAGCCTCGGCAGCGCCGGTATCGGCTGCCATATCATGGCTTTAGGCAAAGGCCTGCGCACCGACACTTACTCCCATATGGGAGGTGAGGGTGCCCAATGGGTGGGGCTACACCGCTTCTCCTCCGCGGGCCATATTTTTCAGAATATGGGCGACGGTACCTACAATCATTCGGGCCTGCTGGCGATCCGCCAGGCAGTGGCCAGTAAAGTCAATATCACTTACAAAATTCTGCTCAACGACGCAGTGGCGATGACCGGTGGTCAGCCCGCCGATGGCGAAGTGACTGCCCCCAGCCTGGCAGCGCAGCTGCTCGCCGAAGGCGTGCGCGAAGTGGTACTGGTCAGTGAAAATCCCGGCTACTGGCACAAGCATCGCAACCAGCTGCCTGCGGCGGTGGAAATACAGCCACGCTCGGAACTGGATAGCCTGCAGCGCCGCCTGCGTGAAACCCAGGGCGTGACGGCGATTATCTACGAACAGGTATGCGCGGCGGAAAAGCGCCGCCGGCGCAAGAAAAAGCAGATGGCCGACCCGCCCACCCGATTGCTGATCAACCATCGCGTCTGTGAAGGCTGCGGCGATTGCAGTGTGCAGTCCAGCTGTATAGCCATCGAGCCATTGGAGACTGCTTTTGGCCGTAAACGCCAAGTGAACCAGTCCAGTTGCAACAAGGATATGCGCTGCGCAGATGGCTTTTGTCCGAGTTTTGTCACGGTTGAGGGCGGAGAACTGAAAAAGCCGCCGGTGCAGTCTTTGGCGGAGTCATTGGACGAAGCCATCTCCAGCCTGCCAGCGGCGCCGCAGGCGGATCTGGACAAACCCCTCAGTATCCTCGTGGCCGGCATCGGCGGCAGTGGTGTGCTGACCGTAGCCGCGTTGCTTGGTATGGCGGCGCATTTGGAAGAGAAGGGCAGTACCACCCTGTATTTCACCGGCCTCTCGCAAAAGAACGGCGCAGTGGTGGCGCATGTGAAGGTCGCTGCGGGCCCGGAACAAATCACCACTGCGCGCATTCGCGACGGTGCCGCGGAACTGCTGCTGGGTTGCGATATGGTCACCGCAGCCAGTCAGCGGCCGAAGTTTGCTTCCGGCAGAATGCGCGCGCTGGTCAATACCGCTGAAGTTCCGGTGGCCGCCTTTATTCGTGACAATGAGCTGGCGTTTCCCGCTGATGCCACCCAGCAGAGTATCCAATCCCTGTGTGCGGAGTATTTCGCTTTCGACGCGAACAAATACGCCCAGGCTCTGTTTGGCGATACCGTTGCCAGTAACCTAATGATTTTGGGTTATGCATGCCAGAAAGGCCTACTGCCCATTGGTGCGGCGGCATTGGAGCGGGCAGTAGAGTTAAATGGCGTGGCGGTGGAAAACAACCTGCGCGCTTTCCGCGCTGGTCGCCTGCTGGCAGTCGATCCTCAGACGGTGGAGCAGCTGGCGGTACCGGCACAGCCGGTGAAGCTGGTAGAACCGCAAGAAACCGTCGAACAATTGATTGCGCGGTTGAGTGCGGAGCTGACCGAGTACCAGAGCGCCGCTTACGCGCGCCATTTCTCCCGCAGTATCGAGCGCTTGTATGAATCGGAGAAAAAACTGCCGAACTGCGATGGGTCGCTTACCCGGGTTGCCGCCAACAGCCTCTACAAGGCTATGGCCTACAAGGATGAGTACGAGGTTGCGCGCCTCTATTGTGGCGAGGATTTTCAGCATCAGCTGCAAGAGACCTTTACCGGCGATTACAAACTGAAATTCCATATGGCACCGCCGCTGCTGGCACGCCCGGATGCCAGTGGCCGCGTGAAGAAAATGCAATTCGGTCCCTGGATGGGCAAGCTGATGCCTCTGCTTGCGAAGGGCAAAAGGCTGCGCGGAACTATCTTTGACCCCTTTGGCTATACCCGTGAGCGGCGTGTCGAGCGCGACTGGGCCCGACAGGTACACCGCTCGGTCAACGCCGTGGCCCAGCGCCTGAACAGCGACAACGCCGGGCTCGCCGCTGAATTGCTCGCACTGCCGCTTCAGGTGCGTGGCTACGGCCATGTGCGCGCGCAAAAACTGGCTCAGGTGCGGGCGCGTTGGCAACAATTGGCGAGCTATTTCGCCGATGGAGATGGCGGGGTGTCACTGGCTACCGTTTCCTCATAGCGTTGCGGTAACGTCGGGGCCGCGCGGCTTATGGACAGGCTGTGCGGCCACCGATCCATTCTGACATTTCCAGCAATTCGTCTGCGGACCTTCAGTCAATCTTTTTCCTCTCCTCAGCTGGCGCCAACTTCAACCAGCAGCTAAACCTAATGAAGAACGACGCGACATTCAGCGGCGCGCCCACTGCGCTGAAAAATTGAGCTTGAGAGGAGTATCAGATGAAGTTTGTTGCTGCCGCCTTAGGCCTCAGTGCGACATTGATCATCGGCTGTGCCGCGCAACCGGAGCAGGTGCCTGGTGCCGGAGGCATAGTGATCGACACCTATGGCGTGAATATGCGTCAGTATCAGGTAGACCTGGCGGACTGCAAAAGCTTGGCTTATGCCACCCGTGCCGATGAAGGGCGCCGGGGTATAACACGGGCCGCCGGCGGTGCCCTCCTTGGCGGTGCCCTGGGGGCCATTATCGGTGACACCAGCAGTGCAGCTGCGGCCGGTGCCGGTGCCGGCGCAGTACTCGGTGGCGTCTCCGGTGTGGGCAGTGCGCACGTCGAAGCAGACCGGATTACCAAAAACTGTCTGCTCAGTCGCGGATATCGCGTATTGAATTGATCTTTTTCGACCACGGGAGGTCAAAGGAACACGAGCCTCCTTTGATATTCGGCAACCTCACAGGATCTGGTCTGCGCCGGGGTATAGCCCCGGCTTTTTTTGTGTGCGTTGAAATTGCTGGTCCCGTGTGAATGAATCAGAAGCTCCTTAGAAAGACCATAACTGCTTGGCTTCAGAGATTGCTGTTTCCACTCTTTTCGGTAGGGTTTTACGGCGTTGAAGACAAAGGTAGAGCGTCTCGCTGACAGGTTGGGCTAGACTATGGACCTTTATCCTGCCGGGCTTGGGAAAGGCCTCAACAGCATAAGCGGGCAGCACAGTAAAACCCAACCCCATACTAACCGGCTCAAGAATCAGGCTTATCTGATTTGAAAACCCTTTCTTTTGAAATTGCCCATAGTGTTGGAATTCAGGGTAATTGGCGCTGAGCAGTAGTCCAGCGTGGTGGCTGCCGTCCGGGTGGTCTATAAAACCCAGTGCCATCAAGGTCTTCCAATCCGGCTCCATTACATCTTCCGGTGTGACCAGCAGCAGCGGTTCAGTGGCAACAGCTTGGCAAGTGACATCAGCCAGGTTGGAGCATGAAGTCATAAGTCCAATATCCACTTTGGAGTCGGCAACCGCGTGCTCGATGTCGGAATTCGGTGCAAACCGGTAGTCGATAATGAGTTCCTGGTGCTGCTGCTGCAGTGCAAGCAAATGAGGGTAAAGCTTGAGCCCTACACTGCCCGGAGACATCAGGCGCACCAGGCCCTTGTACGGGGGATCTTCACCAATGCGCTGCTCCAGTGCCGACAAGGCGTACAAGATATCTCGTGCTTCGTTATATAACCGCTCTCCAGCGTCGGAAAGAGAAAACCCTTTTCCTCGCCGAACCAGCAACTCGACACCTAATTGCTCTTCCAGCTTGCGCACCTGCTGGCTCACGCCCGACTGCGTCATATGGAGCCGCTCAGCAGTACGAGTGAAATGACCTACCTCGACCAGGGTGCAATAGGTGCGTAACCAAGTGGTATTTAGCATCACATAATGTACTTGTTTAAATAAGCAATAATAATTTTGCGTAATCAAATACTGCGCGTAGCCTACCCTTATTGTCAATACAGGGAGACTAGCGATGAACAATGTGTATCCAAGAACCTTTTCACATATAGGAATCTCGGTCCCGGATTTGGAGAAAGCGGTTGAATTCTATACCCAGGTGATGGGCTGGTACCTGATTATGGCGCCGACAGATATCGTGGAGGACGACAGTCCTATTGGCGAAATGTGCACAGATGTATTCGGTAAAGGGTGGGAAAGCTTCCGAATTGCGCATCTGTCTACGGGAGACCGTATTGGCGTGGAGCTATTCCAGTTTAAAAATCAGACCAACCCAGATGATAACTTCGAATATTGGAAAACCGGCGTTTTCCACTTTTGTGTACAAGACCCGAATCTTGAAGATCTGGCTGAACGCATCGTCGCTGCTGGTGGAAAAAAACGTATGGAGAAACCGCGCTACTATTATCCCGGAAAGAAGCCCTATCGTATGATTTATATGGAAGACCCGTTTGGAAACATCGTAGAAATCTATAGCCATAGCTATGAGCTGATTTATAGCGAGGGTGCATATTGATCGAGGGGTAACTCGATCTTGAGTGTCAGGAAGCTGCTGTAGTGTTCGTGCGGTTCAATCAGCGCTTCCTGGCACTTGTGGAGTTTCAGTCGTCTTTTCGGTCTGAAACAATCTGACCAGTTAGGGGGTTAACCTTCAGCTCACGCGCTTCGTTACCCTTGTATGCCTCCACTTCCCAAACCCCGTTGTCCATCGATATCTCGGTGATTGGCGAGTACCCCTCCGCTTCCAATTTCTGGATGATTTCAACTAAAGGCTTAGCTCCTGCCGGAGGACGCTCGCCTGCGAAAGCCTGGGGAATAGTGAGAACGAAAGAAACGAAGGTAATAACAAGTATCTTGCATAGTAGTCGGGCTCTCATCTGAATTTCCTCGTTTTAAATACAAAGCAGAGAAGAGTTTAGCAGATACAAGCGCCACAGATTATCAAAGCGGATAATAGAAAGCTGCCTCTTTGGAGCTTATGTGAGTTGATTTGACCTTACACTTTGGGACTTCCACGACACCTGCGTCAATGCCCTGATAGCTAAAGATGCGTTAGTGGCCAAAAATCGGTAAGAGACTAGAAGTGGCCAAAATATGAATAAGTCGATGCGGGGAGCAGTTTATGCTCCCGTTGTTTCTCTCGTTGTCTGTGCACTCATAAATTTACTATATTCGCTCTCGAATTCGTCAAAGGCTATTTAATTAACCACTAATACTACGCTCTAATCTCTCATGTCCACCGGATGCAATATCCTCAAATGCCAAATCCAGTTCTGAAAAAATTTCCCAGCGGTCAAGATTTAATTTTCTGGCAAACCGATCAATGATTTCGAGTTCAAGCAATTCAGCGCGCCTACCTTTCCACAGGCTATCCGCAAGCGCGATAATGAGCTCTTCCGTGGAACACTCCATTTCCTGCCACCTGGCATGGGATAAACAAACTCTAGCCAGTTTAGGTGAAACACCTTTGTTTAGTAAAATTCTTTCGCCTTCCGGCTCATGATTAGATCCTGGGCCTGTCATTTCTTGGTGGTGAACGATTTTTCCAATATCGTGAATGGCTACGCCCATGTGAATAAAATTGAAATCTAGATTCAAACCGAGATCTTCACATTTTTGAATTAGTATCTCTGCAGCTTCTCCAACCAGCCTTACATGAGTTTTCAGGCGGTTTGGGGCATTCATGCTGTCTAACAGCTGATAAGCCTCTTCTATTGAATTAATCATTTCTCGCTTTCGGATAATAAGTGCAATTGGTAAGGGAACGGCCAGTTGGTAGAGCTACGCCTTTCCCCACCACGAGAAAAGCACTGATGAACTACAACCAGCTGGCCGAGAATGAACGATAGCAGATCTACAGCCTGAAAACAGCCGGGCACTCTCAAGTTGAGATTGCCAAAAACCTGGGGTGACACCCTTCCACAATCAGCCGTGGTCTACGCCGTAACACTGGACAGGGAGGATACTATTTACACAGTTGTTGTTCGCTTAACTGGGAAAAGAGCTGGTCTGTTATCCGGGGCCGCAGTTGATCACACGATACACCTGAAAGATAAGATCAAAACGATCACGTTTGACAATGGGCTAGAGTTTTCTGAGTACGGTGTGATAGCGAAAGGATTAGAAGCGGACATCTATCTTGGCTCACCTCTATGCATCCTGTGAGAGGGGGATCAACGAAAGTATCAATGGCCGCATTCGGCAGTACTTTCCGAAGGATGCAGATTTTACCAAGGTGACAGATGAGGAAGTTCAATTCGTTATGGAGTGGTTAAACGGTAGACCAAGAGCAAGTAGAGGCGGCCGGCCTCCGGATGAGTTATTTATTAGGCGGCGAGACGATTTGCTCGCTGCATAAAAAATTGCACTTATTGCTTGAAAGCATGTGCCATAATTTCTTTACGCACCAGCGTGTCTTTGGCTGCTTTTTATTTGATGACGCTACTCTTGCCACTTCCCTTGCTCGCTAACTAAGATTTTGCCTCGATCATGTACCACTTCCAGCAAACCATCTTGATGTACATAATAAGTGATGTTTCCGTTCTTGAACTTATAGCCGAGAAAGCGGCAAGGGGTAACGCCATCAGAGCATAAGGTATGCCAAGAGCTTCCTTTTAAAGTAATGGTGTTTCCACTTTTCTTGCTGGTACCTTTGTAAATCAGTTGGTTGCAAGAAACATCGCCTTCGCCACAATTTGACTTTATGCTGACAAGGAAGCTTTTTGTTTCCAAATCTGCCGCTGAAGCTGCAATCGGAAATAGGAATGTAGTTATTAATTTCTTCATCGCCTAATTGTCGCATAAGAGAGATGTAGAAAAAAGACAGGAAATCATGATTTGCTCACCACTTTCTAATCCATCTCGATCCTAGTAATGTTCATCACCAGTGAAGGTGATAGGTATGAAGAGACAATCTTTCGAAAAGCTGATCATCCCAATCTTGGCAGAAGGTGAGACTAGTGTCCCGGTCAAGGTGTTCTGCTGAATATACAATATCTCGGCTGCCCCCTTTGGAGTCGGCGTATGAAGTTGGGGGGGGGTATCTGAGGCCAGCTGATCCCGCTAAAGAGTTTGAAATGACTATGAAAATGCTGCATTCATCAATTATCCTGAGTCTGGCGCTTTTGGTAACTGCCTGCGCTTCGGCCGACACCGCCAGCCGGTCAATGGCGGAAGCCTGGGCGTCCGGTAAAGCCATCGTAGTTACCCTCAATAGTAGTCTCAATAAGACTGATGAAACCTACGGTGACTTCTCCTATTACCTGAATGACTTCGCGGTCTCAGCAGGGGACAACTGGGCCTTTTTTGTCCTGAATTCACTGGCAGATTCTTCCGAATTGCCGATCGAGCTCAACGTTATCGCTACGCCTTGCTCTGTGCTCTTTGTTAAGCGGGGGGAACCCCAGGGTTATATCCACCTCGGCCCCATTCTGGAACCTCAGGTGTACGACTTTGTTCAACGAAAGTTTGAGGGGCGAGATATCTCCGATTACCTCTATCAATTCAGCCCGCTTGAAGTGCAAGTACGGTGGGAGGATCAGGGTGGGGTGCTCAAGGTTAATGAGAAATCTTAATTCTATCCTCTCTTTGCAAATGGTTGGGTGATATCGAGATGGTATCTGCATAGCAAGGATATTGAATTTTCCTGGATTGGTAGCCCTTGCTGAATGCCGGTTGTGGCTGTCTTGTCGCTATTTAAAAGAGAAGAGCCTCAAGGCAGTTCAGTGTGATTTTTAGATTCTTCAGAAGAAATTGAGGGTTTTATGCTGGAAATTGAATGGAAATATGGTACTCCTTTTCTGAAGGGTTTGTATTTTATTGCTGTTCGAATGGGTCCTGAGGCGGGATGTTATGATTTTGCAAATTGGAACGGATCTTCGTGGGATAAAAGCATAGAGGGGGAGGTGGTTGCATTCTGTGATGCGGGTAGTTTTGTTAGGTGTATTTCAATAAAGTGGCCTTTTGAAGATAAAATAAAGTTAAGGTCAGAATCCAGGTCTGGAATTTCATTGGAATTTGAAGAGGCTTAGGGAGTCTCTGATTAATTTACCTGAGTATAGTCGTTGGTTCCGGGGCGCTCAGGTAATGGGGTGGATATTTCGAAAACGCACGAGTACTTCTCTGTAGCTCCGCCGGATACCTCCTTGTATCCGGCGGTTTCGAAATATCCATCCCACCACCTGAGCTTTTCATTTGGGTGATATACCTTTTTGTCGTCCAGGAGTCATTAACCAGAGGCTCCATAATATTTTGCCCCATAAATATTTGTGGTTGCGAGATGGAAATAGTTAATGGGGCTCTGATGGATTCATTTGATAATGGTAGTTGGTTCTGAGCCAGATAATGGGGTGGGCTTCAGGTCTGGGAGTGAAGAGTCTGCCTCCTGAAAGCAGATTAGTTATAGTTTTTTGATGTGACGGTTGCTGTGCTGCCAATAAAAAAGGGCGAACACAAGGTTCGCCCCATGGATTGGATTTGCCCGCAGAGGGCAGAGCCCTGGGAGATTACTGGCCCAGGGTAAACAGTTGAGTGTTGCCGCCGGTGGCCACGGTGTTGATGGTTTTGGTTTTTTCGTTGGCGAAGCGGAACAGGTAGTGGGGGCCGCCGGCTTTGGGGCCGGTGCCGGAGAGACCCTGGCCACCGAAGGGGTTGACGCCTACCACTGCGCCGACCATATCGCGGTTTACGTAGCAGTTGCCGACTTTCACGCGCTTGAATACCGCGTGTGCGCGGCCTTCGATGCGAGAGTGCAGGCCGAAGGTGAGGCCGTAGCCGGTAGCGTTGATACGGCGAATGACGTCTTCTAGTTCTTCTGCCTTAAAGCGCACTACGTGCAGGAAAGGGCCGAACACTTCTCGCTCGAGTAGGGAGAAGTCCTCGATTTCCACCACCTGTGGGCCGAAGAAGGTGCCTTTGGCTGGTTTTTTACTGTCGTCGAAGGTGAACAGCGGTTTGGCCTCTTTTTGCATGCGCGCGCGGTGTCTTTCCAGCATGCTGAGGGCTTTTTCGTCGATTACCGGGCCTATGTCGGTTTCCAGCTTGGAGGGGTCGCCCAGGGTCAGTTCTTTGCAGGCGCCTTTGAGCATTTCCAGCAGGTTGTCGGCGATCACGTCCTGTACACAGAGGATGCGCAGGGCAGAGCAGCGCTGGCCGGCGCTGAGGAAGGCGGATTGGATGACGTCGTCCACTACCTGTTCGGGCAGGGCGGTGGAGTCCACGATCATCACGTTTTGGCCCCCGGTTTCGGCGATTAGTGGGGTAATCGGGCCTTCTTTCATTGCCAGTTGCTGGTTGATCAGGCGCGCTGTTTCGGTGGAGCCAGTGAAAGCCACGCCGGAGAGGCGCGGGTCTTCGATCAGGGGTTTGCCCACGGCGGCGCCGGTGCCGGTAATCAAGTGCAGCACTTTTTCGGGTACGCCGGCTTCATGCATTAGCTGTACGGCACGGGCGGCGATCAGTGGGGTCTGCTCCGCCGGCTTGGCCAGTACGGCGTTGCCCGACGCCAGTGCCGCAACGACCTGGCCGGTAAAAATGGCCAGGGGGAAGTTCCAAGGGCTGATGGCGACAAAAACACCGCGGCCGCACAGGTACAGCTGGTTGCTTTCGCCGGTGGGGCCGGGCAGGGGCTGAGGTTCGCTGAAATGCTGGCGCGCACCGTTGGCGTAGTAGCGACAGAAGTCTACCGCTTCGCGCACTTCGCTGATACCGTCATTCAGGGTGCGGCCGGCTTCCATGCAGATCAGGGCGGTCAGATCGTGGATGTGCTTTTCGTAGAGTTCGGCAATCCGGTCGAGAATTTTCGCTCGCTCGTTACCGCCCAGGCGGTCCCAAGCTGTTTGCGCCTCTACCGCGGCGGTATAGGCGCGGTCGATCAGATGTTTGTCGGTGTTGGCCGTATAGCCGACCAAGTCCCCAGTGGCCGGGTTGTGTACCGGCAGGTCCGCTTCGCCCATCACTCCGTCGATGATGGGGCCGCCTTTAAACTGCTTGCCGCGTATGGCTTCCACGGCCTCCAGCAGAGGCTTGGTGGCGATGGGGTCCGTTAGTTCCAGACCGTGTGAGTTTTTGCGAGGCAGCGCTTCAGCGCCCATATAGATATCTTCCGGTACTGGGATTTGCGGGTGGCGATAGGGGTTGCAGGCTTCGCTCAGTTCGATGGTGTCCTGTACCAGCTCTTCGACCGGGGTTTTTTCATCCATAAAGCGGTTGACGAAAGAGCTGTTGGCCCCGTTTTCCAGTAGTCGGCGTACCAGGTAGGGCAGAAGGTCCCGGTGTGCGCCCACGGGAGCGTAGACACGTACGGGTACGCGTTTGCCATGTACCGCTTCCACTTGTGCATACAGCAGGTGCCCCATGCCGTGCAGACGTTGGAATTCGTAATCGTCGCGGTCACCGGCCAGCTCCAGAATCAGGCCCACTGTATAGGCGTTGTGGGTGGCGAACTGCGGGTAGATGGCGTCGCGGGCTTCCAGCAATTTTTTGGCGCACACCTGGTAAGAGAGATCGGTGTGGCATTTGCGGGTGTAAACCGGGTAATCGGTGAGGCCCATTTGTTGGGCATGTTTGATTTCTGAGTCCCAGTAGGCGCCTTTAACCAGGCGCACCATCAGTTTGCGCCCGGTGTCGCGGCCCAGTGCAATGAGCCAGTCCGCCACGTGCGGCGCGCGCTTTTGGTAGGCTTGCATTACAAAGCCTAGTCCCTGCCAGCCTTTCAGCTCCGGATCCCGTGCCAGGGCTTCGAAAATGTCCAGGGAGATATCCAGGCGGTCTGCTTCCTCGGCGTCGATATTGAGGCCCATGTCGTACTTGGCCGCGGCGGCGCAAAGCGCTTTTACCTGCGGTAGTAGTTCGTTCATCACCCGCTCGCGCTGCAGGGCGCTGTAGCGGGGGTGCAGGGCGGAAAGCTTAATGGAGATACCGTTGGCTTCGACGACGTCGCGTTTGTCGTTGTTTTTGCCGATGGTCTCGATGGCGCTCATGTAGGCGTCGAAGTAACGTTCCGCATCCGCCATGGTGCGGGCGCCTTCACCGAGCATATCAAAGGAGAAGCGGGTGCCGGGCAGGTTTTCCGCCGGGCCACGCTTAAGGGCTTCTTCGATTGTGCGGCCCAGCACGTATTGACCGCCCATAATTTTCATTGCCTGCATCATGGAGGCGCGCACCATTGGCTCACCCAGGCGGCTGACCAGGCGTTTCACCCAGGATGCGGGTTTTTCTGTGATGTCCGGGTCCAATTCCACGATGCTGCCGGTCAGCATCAGGCCCCAGGTGGAGGCGTTGACGAACAGAGAGTCGGATTGGCCACGGTGGCTGGCCCAATTGCCGGAGTGCACTTTCTCGGCGATCAGTTTGTCGGCGGTATCCGCATCCGGTACCCGGAGCAGGGATTCCGCCAGGCACATCAGGGCGACACCCTCCTTGTTGGAGAGGCCAAATTGTTGCAGAAAGGCGTCCAGGGTGCCGCGTTTGCTGCGGTGCTGGCGGGAGTGGCGAACCAGCTCGCGGGCGGTGCGCAGAATCTTCTGGCGCAGCGCGTCACCGGGACGCGGTGCGGCCAGCAGCTCACCGACACACTGGTTTTCATCGGCGTGCAGATATTCGCGGGCCCGTTGGCGGGCTGCGTGCAGATCTCCGGCGAAGTTTGTAGACATACTTTCTCCCGAACTCTGTTAACTGGGGCCAGTAGAAAAAACCAGATTATGTGCGAAACTCCTCAGAATTAATCGCCATTTTGCCGCTAGTTGTGGTTAAATATAGCGCCGAATTGGCTTGTTGCTAGTAGGGTATGTTGCTATGTCTCGAAAGTTGGAAGATCTGGACCGTATCGACCGGCAGATACTGCGCATCCTCCAGCGCCATGGGCGCCTGCCGAACGTAGAGTTGGCGCGCCGGGTGAATCTGAGTCCCACCCCCTGTCTTGAGCGGGTCAAACGCCTGGAGCGCGAGGGGTTTATCCGCGACTATGTGGCCTTGCTGGACCCGCTGAAGGTGCACGCCGGCTTGGTGGTCTATATCCAGGTGACGCTGACCGATACTGCCACTGAAGCCCTGGAGGCCTTCAACGAGCATGTGTCCAACCTGGAAGAGGTGCAGGAATGCCATATGGTCGCCGGGGGATTCGATTACCTGGTGAAAATTCGTATTAAGGATATGCTCGGCTACCGCCGCTTCCTCGGCGAAAAGCTGGCCTCCATTCCCGGTGTGCGCGAAACCCACACCTATGTGGTGATCGAAGAGGTCAAGACGGATACCGCTGTTGCGGTGCCGGACCCCGAACCCAAGGCTAAGGGCAGCAAGCGCTGAGCCCACTGCCGCTGGCAGTACACGGACGCTCTCCAACGCGTACCGGCTAGCCGAGCTGAAGTAACTGCCCATGACTGATACCCCGGTCTACCGCAGCCGCCGCGCCTACCTGATGGCGCTGGCGGCGGTTCTCTGCTGGTCCACTGTTGCCAGCGCCTTCAAATTATCTCTGCGCTATGTGTCGCCTCTACAGTTGGTGACCATTGCCGCACTGACGTCCACTTTTTTGATGGCGGCAGTGGTTAGCTGGCGGCACAAGTGGGGTCAGGTGCCCGGCGCTTGGCGGCGGAACCGGCGTTGGTACCTCGCTCTGGGGTTTTGTAACCCTTTCCTTTATTACTTGGTGCTGTTCAATGCCTACGACTTATTGCCCGCCCAACAGGCGCAGCCGCTCAACTATACCTGGGGCATTCTGTTAGCCCTGCTTTCGGTGCCGGTGTTGAAACAGCAGCTGCGACGTCGCGATCTGCTGGCCGCGCTGGTGTGCTATAGCGGTGTCCTGGTTATCACTTCCCGCGGCGACCTGCTGGGCATGCACTTCGATCAGCCCCTGGGAGTGGCGCTGGCCCTGTTTAGCACACTGATCTGGTGTTGCTACTGGCTGCTGAATACCCGTATCGGCGGCAGTGCGGAGATCAATCTGCTGCTCAGCTTTCTGTGTGGATTGCCGTGGCTGGCGGCCGCCCTGGCAGTGCAGGGCAGCTGGCAGTGGCCGCCGTTGGCGGGTTGGTTCGGCGCCCTTTATGTGGGGTTGTTTGAAATGGGGATTGCCTTTCTGTTGTGGCAGGGGGCAATGACGCTCTGCACCGATACGGCGCGCATCAGTAACTTGATTTATCTGTCGCCGCCGCTTTCGTTGCTATTCATTGCGCTTTTGGTCGGGGAACGGATTCATATGGCAACCATTGTCGGTCTGTTTTTGATTATGCTCGGCGTAGCAATTCAGCAGGGCATGTTGCGCCGGCTGATCGACAAACTACATTTCTGAAATCAGTAGGCAACTAAGAATAAGTAGGTACTGTATGGATTTCGCACTTACCGATGAACAGCTGATGATCCAGGAGGCGGCGCGCCAGTTTGCTGAAAGCGAACTAAAGCCCGTCGCCGCCGAGTTGGACAAGACTGGCAATCGCCAGCTCCTGCTGGAAAAGCTCAAGCAACTGGCGGAGCTCGGTTTTATGGGGATCAACATCGACCCGGAATACGGTGGTACTGGTGCCGGCACCGTCGCTTTCAGTCTCGCTATTACCGAATTGGCCCGGGGATGCGCTTCTACCGCCACTACTACTTCCGTTACCAATATGGTGGCGGAAGTCATCCAGGCACAGGGTAATGAAGCACAGAAAAGCAAATACCTGCCGAAAATCTGCAGCGGCGAATACGCTGCAGGCTCTTTTTGTTTGACAGAGTCGGGTTCCGGTTCCGATGCCGCCGCCATGCGTACCCGGGCGGTCAGAGACGGTGATCACTATGTGCTGAATGGCAGCAAGTTGTTTATCAGTAGTGCCGAGTATGCCGGTGTGTTTGTGGTTTGGGCCGTGACCGACCCTGAAGCGCCCAAAGGCAAGGGGATCTCCTGCTTTCTGGTGGAGGCGGGCACGCCGGGACTGGTGATCGGCAAGGCGGAAGAAAAAATGGGGCAGAAGGCATCCGTCACCAACGAGGTGGTGTTTGAGGAATGCCGCATTCCGGCCGCAAACCTGCTCGGGGAGGAAAACCGCGGCTTTCGTATCGCGGCGGGAGAGCTGGCTGGGGGGCGGATAGGCATAGGCTCGCTGGCACTGGGCATAGGGCTGGAAGCGCTGGATTGCGCCCGCAACTATATCCAGGAGCGCGAGCAATTTGGCAAGAAGCTAGCGCAGTTCCAGGGACTGCAGTGGCAGCTGGCAGACAAGTACACAGAAATGGAAGCGGCGCGCCTGTTGCTGATGCAGGCGGCGTGGCAGAAGGATGCCGGCATGGACTTTGGTCCGCGGGCATCCATGGCAAAACTCTATGCCTCTGAGAAAGCCAATGAGGCCTGTTACGTAGCTCTGCAAATGCACGGTGGGGTTGGTTATACACGAGAATTTCCCCTGGAGCGCATGTCCCGCGATGTGCGTATCACTACTATCTATGAAGGCACCAGTGAGATACAGCGGCTGATTATTGCGCGGCACTTGCTGGAAGGGGTGCGCTGACCGCGCGCCCTTTGGGGCTTTCCCCTATGCTCGCGGGGCATAGCAGAGAGCGCGGCGGGTCTCTTTCCGCCGTGCTCACTTTTGAAAATTGTCAGTTAAAAGATCCGCATAGCGCCCATCCTCCGTTTTACCCTGAAAATCTTTTCTATGCTTGATGGCATTGCGCTTTTCCATTGGAAGAGAGGTGGGCGCCGGGGTGCCCCTGGCTACTTCACTTTTTGACGGTAAAGAATCTTAAGGTGCTCAGACAAAGGGATGAGCATTTCAAAACCACACGAGAACATCCTTGCAGCTCCCGTCCCTGTATTCGACGGTTTCAAAATGCCAAGCCTATCATCCGGGCTATTCATTGGGCCTCAACGTATTTTTACCGTCGCAAGTCGGTTGAATCAGTGGTTCTTTAGCACTTATATGCACAGTTGGATATAGAGGGGTCAGGAGATGTCTTTTGGGGGCTTTTGTTTTAGCGCAAATGTATCCGCTGTTGCCGTAATTCTATCGCTGTTTTCCCTTCCCGCTGCAGCGGGCGGTTTGATGCTGTGGGAGATAGGCACGCCCACACTCGGCACCGCCAGTGCCGGTTGGGCCGCTACGCCAGAGGATGCCGCCACTGCCTTCACCAACCCCGCAGGGACCGTCTGGCGCGAGCATACCGAAGTGCGCGCGGCGGGGCAGGCACTGTACGGCGATATCGGCTTTTCCAACGGCGGCTTGACGAATGTTCCCGGCAATGACGGCGGCAACCCCATCCAATGGTTTCCCGGTGGCGGCGGTTATGCGGCGGGCCGGCTATCGGACAAGTTTGGCTGGGGGGTGGCACTGGCTGGAAACTTTGGCTTGGGGTTGGATTATGATGAAGACTGGGCTGGGAGACGCTTTGCACAGGAGGTGGATCTGATCGGCTTGAGCCTGATTCCTTCCCTGAGCTGGAAGGTTCACCCCTGTCTGTCAGTTGGCGCGGGCTTGAACATCATGGGTGTCTATTTCAAATACCTGTCTGCTCCCCGGGCAGGGCTGATCCCTGAGGATGCCAAGCTCAAGTACCGCGATGTCGAAATCAGTTATGGCGGTAATCTGGGTATTATGTACCGGCCGGTTCCGGGAACAACACTGGGATTGAGTTACACCTCTGAAGTCGAAGTAGATTTTACAGACCGGCTAACGCTAGATAACTTCGGCCCTTTTTTTCAGCCACTTGCCGAGCGGTTTAATGGCGCAAAAACTGAAATCGATATCACGATACCCGCCACCGCAACAGTGAGTCTGCAGCAGAAATTGACTGCTTCGACAACACTTTATTCAAATCTTGCCTGGCAGGGATGGACCGAATATGCGGGTGTAACTTTGGCGATAGATAGTCCGGAACAGATTACCATTCGAGTGAATCGCGGTTACAGGGATACGGGTCACTTTGCGCTAGGGATTCGCCACGCTATCGCAAGCGGCTATTTAAAAGGTTGGTCCATGTCCACAGGGTTTGCCTATGACAGCTCCATGAGCACTAAGGCCCAGGTGACAGCGGATACACCCACGTGGAAAGCCTGGCGTTTTGGGGTAGGGGCGGGCAAAGAGGTTTGCCCCGGTATTCACCTGGATGTCGGCTACACCTTGGTATGGTCTGGCGATATTGATATTGACCAGATTGGCAGGGAACCGTTTAGCCCGCGCCTGGAGGGCAGCTACAAGAATACGGCGTTACATTTTTTGGGTGCCTCGGTGCAGTTCCAGTTTTAGGCCGCGTGACACACTGCGGGCTTTGTGGTAATTAGGTGCTCACCCCGATTGATGCCTGCGTCCTGATCAAGGGCGCTAATCGCTTGAAGCCAAGGCTGGATACTTTCGCTTGCTGCCGGAAAGCCTTGATATATGTGGTTATTCGGCCACATTGCAGAATTTTTGCAGCTGGGCACGACTGCAATAGACTTCCCTGACAACAGCGAATTCCCAGCCACAATATTGAGGAATGCATTTATGTCCCGCCCACCGAAAACCGTAGTTACCGTAGAGGAAACTCTGGAGGGGAAGTTCGTCAATAAAATATGCTCCGGTTCACACCACTTGGTGGCGGATGAGCCGAAAAAATACGGGGGCGATGACAAAGGACCGGGGCCCTATGAGTATGTATTGATGGGGCTTGGTGCTTGTACATCGATGACGATTCGCATGTACGCGGACCGCAAAGGAATACCGTTGGAAAGAGTTCAGGTAACACTCTCTCACCGAAAAATATATGCGGATGATTGTGAGGACTGCGAGTCGAAAATGGGTAAGATTGATGAAATTGTGCGAGAGATAACATTGATCGGGGAGCTGAGCGAAGCACAGCGGCAGCGACTGTTGGAAATCGCCGATCACTGTCCGGTACACCGCACACTGACATCCGAAATTGTGGTGAGAAGCCGTATTGTCGACAAGGATACGCCAGAGTAAAACGGCTTCAGGTGTACTTATCCTGCGAATCTCCGACAGATTCCTTCGATGGTGGCAAATATACTTCGAGGTCCGAGCGCCCGAAAGTCCAAAAGGGGGCTTAGTTGAGTTGCTCCTGATACTGCTCCGCCAGACTTAAGTTTCCCTGGGAGCGCAGCAGGGCCACCAGTCCGCTGAGAATTTCCCGGTTTCCGGGGAATCGTTTCAACCCCTGTTCCAGCACAGCAATGGCCTGCTGCGGATTGCCACTGTCATTCAGGGCGATTGCATAGACATAGATATAACGCGGGCTACCGGGCTGCCCTTCGGCGGCCCGGCGCAAGTGAGGCAGGGCGTCTGACAGGCGCTTTTGGCGCACCAGGGAAAGCCCCAATGCATGCTCAACTGGCGACCGGGCTCTGACCTTGTCCAGTGCCTGTCGCAGCAATATCTCCGCTTCCCGCTCCCGTCCTTCGGTGCGGTATACATCGGCCAGGTTGACATAAGCCGGAGTATAGAAGGGGGCGACAGTCAGGGCGCGTCGATAGAAAGCCTCTGCCTGTTTGCGATTGCCGCGTTGTGCGTGCAGTGCAGCGAGATTGGAGAGGGATTCGGGGCGGTCGGCATTAAATGTTTCTGACTCCAGATAGTCTTTCATGGCCCGGTTAAATTGATTTTGTACTGCCGGCGGGTAATCGCGCGTGACCAGGCCGGATAGGCTGTTGGCCGCCATTGCGGCAATTACCCGGTGGTCGCTATAGAGCAGTGGAATGGCCAGTGAGGGGCGCAACTGCGGCGATACCGATTCCAGCGATTGTGCGATTCCCAGATTCAAGAGAGGCTCATCACTCTGGGCAATGGTTTGCAGCAGTTGCAGAGAGGCCGGTGACAGGTAGCGGGTCAGCAGACTGGTGGCAGTAGCGCGGGCGATGGCCGGCTGGCTGGTGTCCAGGATTAACGCCACCAGCTGATCCTCAGCACCCGGCAAGCCGTGACGCCCCGCGTAAATTGCCTCACCGAAGTGCCGCTCTTTGGGAGAGCCAAAGTGTTCTTTCAATACTTCCGCAGCCCAGGCGACAGGCATATCTCGGTGGCATCCGCTGCAGGCATTGGGGGTGCCGAGCTTGTCGGATAAGTCTGGACGCGGTTTCCGAAAACTGTGATCCCGGCGTGCATCCACCTGCATGTAGGTCTTTGCCGGCATATGGCAGTTGACACACTGGGCTCCGGTACTTCCGGCGGGGTGGAAATGGTGTTCTGACGTATCAAATTTTGCCGGTAGATGGCACTGGGTGCAGACACCGTTGCCTTCCGCGTTCAGGCGCAGGCTGTGGGGGTTGTGACAGTTGCTGCAAGTTACCCCGGCGGCATACATCCTGCTCTGCAAAAAGGAGCCGTAGACGAAAACTTCGCCGTTGATTTGTCCATCTGCGTGATAGAGATCTTCTTGCAGCAGAGCGGGATTGAAATGGTCCAAAAATGGATCGCCTGCCTGTGCGCCTGGAAAGCTGGCGGCACGGCGTGCGTGACACTGGGCGCAGGTCTCGATTTCTCGCTGTGTTTCCACGGGTTCTTTGAGGGTGGCGATGCCGCTCTCCGTATCCATGGCCCAGACTGCTTGTCGGCGTTTGCTATAGGAAACCGATAAGCCTTTGTTGCCGAGCGATAAATCGGGATTCTGCGCCCAGTTCAGGTGTCGGGAGCCGGGACCGTGGCAGGCTTCGCAGCCGACATGGATTTCGGCCCATTCGGTGTTGTACTTCTGGGTTGCCAGGCTAAAGTTTTTCTGCAGACCGGTGGAGTGGCAATCGGCGCACATAAAATTCCAGTTGTAGTTGATGCCGCTCCAGTGGAGTTCGTCGCCGTAGGCTATGGGTTCATCGGGGTGGAGGTGAAACCAGCGCTGGCCGCCTTCGGATTTTTCGCGGCTGTCCCAGGCAATGCTGAATGCTTGCAGTTTTCCGTCGGGAAATTCGATTAAATACTGCTGCAAGGGATGGACGCCAAAGGTGTAGGCGATACGGTAATCGCGTGGGGCACCGTCTGGTCCATGAGTGCGCACAAAATACGCGTCATTTTCCCTATAAAACGTAGACACTTGTCCGTAATGTGTGTACTCGGAATGATCGAAATTTGCGAGGACTCTATGCTCGTCGGCCTTCTGCATGGATAACCTGTGATGCGATCGATTCCATTGCTGGAATTGCTGCTGGTGGCAGCCGGCACATTTGGAAGAGCCGACAAAGCGCAGCTTTTGGGATGTTGCATCGGAGGTACCCTGCACGCTTTGGGTTGCTGACTTTCTGACCTGCTGGTCCGGGTCAGAATTTGCATTGCGATCGCATCCGACGAAAACCAAAGCTGTCAATAGCAGTGGTAACAGCTGACCGGGTATAGCGGTAGGGCTACCCTTGAGCGATAGAGCGCTGTAGATACGGTGTAATAAAATATTTATGTTGTAAATGTTTGTATTCAAGCTTCCGCTCTATCGGTGACACTAGGGCACCTCTGATTTGTTCGCATAAGCGACTCAAAATCAAATCCTGC
Source organism: Microbulbifer thermotolerans (assembly GCF_001617625.1). Taxonomy (NCBI): domain Bacteria; kingdom Pseudomonadati; phylum Pseudomonadota; class Gammaproteobacteria; order Cellvibrionales; family Microbulbiferaceae; genus Microbulbifer; species Microbulbifer thermotolerans. The sequence goes on from NZ_CP014864.1 coordinate 1,716,651, forward strand.
TTTAAGGCAGATAAATCAAAGGTACCCTAGAGATGTCATAGTCACAGTGCTTTCCTGTCTGTCGGCGCTATTGGCCAGTTCGACTGGAAATAGCTTTTTCGATCTGCCGCTTGACACTGGTGAGATTAAAGCTTGCGCCGGGTTGCATGGGGGGGAATTCAACGGCGGTCTTAGCCAGCTTTTCAACCTGCTGCTGGACAAAGACAAAACGCCAGAATTCGTAGGCCCACCAATTCGCGGCAAAAAGGGATTCATTGAGTCCCATCTTTTCAAACGGGTCGAGGCGCAAGTTCACAATACCCGGCCAGTCCATTGGAACTTTGGGGCCAAACCAGCCTTGAGGTTGGTTTAGAAAGGTGTATTTGTAATCCCCTATACGGACCGCTGCCAGACTGGACTCTGTGAAATACCAGATTTCATTGCGAGCGGACTTGCTGCCCTTGGTGAGCATATCCATTTGATTGTATCCGTCCAGATGGACCTTGTATTTCTTGCCGTTGAGCGTTTTTCCCTTTTTGAGATCTTCGATGATATCTCCATCGTATCCCGCCGCGGCAACGAAGGTGGGAAACCAGTCAAGCCCGGACATGATTTCATTGTTCACTTGGTTGGGCTTAATTTTGCCCGGCCAGCGGGCGATGCAGGGAACGCGAAAGCCGCCCTCCGTTGCCATACCTTTCCAGCCTTTGAATGGTGTGGTTCCGCCATCGGGCCAAGTAAAGCCTTCTGCGCCGTTGTCTGTGGTGACAACGATGATGGTATTGTCGGCGACACCCATTTGCTCTAGTTGCTTCATCACACTGCCGACGATATCGTCGAACTGTGCCATACCAGCTTCCTGCAGGCTCCAATTATTTTCTGGGGTTCGCAAGGCTTTATATTTGGGGGAAAGATGTGTTATCACATGCATTCGTGTGGGATTGAGCCATACGAAGAAAGGCTTATTCTCCTTCTGGGCCTTGTTCATAAAGTTAAAGGTGTATTGCAGGATAACTTCGTCAAAAGTTTCCATGTTGTACTCTATGCCTTCCATAGGGTGCGGCGGAAGGGGGCCCTTATCGATGATTTTTTGCCGTCCCACTTTGCCCCAGCGCGGGTCTTCGGTGTCGTCATACTTATCGGTGGCAAAGGTGTGCAAAACGTTGCGCGGTCCAACGGTATTTAACAGGTCTTTCGGATAATTGGGGTGAAAAGGGTCTTCCATGGCGTCCAGGTGGTAAAGATATCCGAAAAATTCGTCGAAACCGTGGACCGTGGGAAGGAACTCATTTCTGTCACCGAGGTGATTTTTGCCAAACTGGCCCGTTGCGTATCCTAGTTCTTTCAGCGCGGTGGCAAGGGTCGGCGCGCGGGCGGGCAGTCCGATTTTGGCGCCAGCCTGGCCCACGGTAGTCATGCCGGTGCGAATGGGCAGCTGACCCGTGATAAAGTTTGCTCGCCCCGCCGTGCAGCTCGCCTCGGCATAGTAATCCGTGAACAAAACACCTTCGTTGGCGAGTTGATCGATATTCGGTGTGCGTCCCGCCATCAAGCCTCGGTGGTAGGCACTGATATTCCACATGCCGATATCGTCGCCCATGATAAATACAATATTGGGCTTCGACTGGGCGGTTAGAATTCCAGGCGCAGCGATCAGTATCAGTAGGCTGAGTAACAGAACCGTTTGCGATCTCTTCCTATTCATGGCTGCCTCGGGGTGATGGTTTGGCGGTGCATTTGCTGTGCTGAGAATTCATGTATTTGGGGTTCCGGGAGATATGCTGGGACCGGAAGTCCGGTTGGTGAACTGGATATTTCGAGACTGTGCGATTTGGGGTTGTGCCCGAAAATTTTCCACATCATCATCTCTATTACTCATTGGTGCTAAATGTTTTAGCGCCCGTATTTTGAGTGCCAAGCTGTTCGGCGGAATCAAAGGAAAATATCCGTTTCCAATCTCTTTTCATGCTGATCACAATCCAGTTTCTTTTTTTCGCCGTTTTATACAATGATTCGGAAAAAGCGCCGACTTTGGTGTCAGGCAGGCCTTCTGCGGGTCCGTAGGCGTATTCGCGTTTGGCGTCATCGTGGAGCACCAGCATCTTCAGACTTGATTTACTTCCTGCATCGGTCCACTCCAACATCTGGCGGTCACCGTCGGAATTGCCTATGGCGACGACAGGGCGCTTGCCGATAAAACGGTTAATGGCAACGGGTTTCCCGGCTTTGTCGCTGATAAAATCGATTTTAGCCTGCCGCATCAGAACCGGCTTTCCCTGCTGCAATTCGTACTTGATCTCTATGCTTGAGCCGATGACCTGTTCTGGGGGGATACCGTAAACTGCTTGTGTCATTGGTCTCATGAATTCAATGCCACCCCCGGAAACGATATACGTTTTGAAACCATTGTGACGCAGATATTTGAGCAGCTCGATCATCGGTTGGTAGGCCAGTTGAGTGTAGCGCTTTTTGAAGTGGGGATGCTGCGCGGTTTTAAACCATTCTGTGACAATGGCTTCGAATTCGGCAGTGCTCATTCCCGCGTGGGAGGCCATTACGAGTTGTGCGACACCTTCCTCGCCCGAACTCGCCAGAGTGTCCATATCATTTTCCAGGACCGCTTTGAAAGGTTGTTTTGTCTTCCATTCCGGGTGTTGCGGCGCCATTGCCTTTATACGCTCTATGGCAAACGCGAGCTGGGTATACATGGGATGGGATGGCCAGAGAGTGCCGTCATTATCAAAAGTGGCAATGCGATGCTCCTGCGGGATAAAGTCTGGGCTGGATTGGTTGGTTGTCCGGTTCACGAAGGCGGTGATGGCCTGTTTTGTCGGGCCTTCGTTCCATGAGGGGAGGGGATCTGCTGCTGCAAGAAGCGTATTGCTTAATATGAGTGTTGTGGATGCCATTAAAAGGCTGAGTAAAACTGAGTGGCGGTAAGCTCTCATGGGTTGTTCACCACTGTTGGGTCAAGAAGCGCTCTGTGCTTTTCAGATAAGTACACCGCATTCGCATCCGCAACATTGCGCGATCCCGCCTCGGCAATGTGGTTTTGGGCCTTGCGAAACCATTCGCTATTGGGATAGGCGCTTGCGGGCACATTTTGTGCTTTTCCACCCATCACCGGAGGCTTTCATAGGGACCCAATATGTCACTACAGCCAGAAAGCGAATTCAGCAGAAGTTTCTTAAACAATAGGTCATTCTGTTTGTGCTATTAAAAAGGGGCGCGTCTTCTTACCTTTCAGCGGGTGCCGGGGCACAGTATTCTGCGGTCGTGGGTATATCATCGTGATTCAGCCCGCCAAACTGCGGTCATTAAGGATCTGTTGTTGGATAAATTGGAGATATGACTCAAAAGTGCGCTATGGGTCACGGGCAGAGGAAAAGTCCATAGAACAGTCGCGGCACAATAGAATCGTTTGTTGCCTTCTACGGACCTGTTAGGGAACCTCTGATTAATTCGCGTGGACACTATGGTAGCTTCCGGGGCGCTCAGGCAATAGGACGGACATTTCGAAAACGTACGAGTACTTCCCTGTAGCTCCGACGGATACATCCCTGTATCCGACGGTTTCGAAATGCCCGTCCTATCACCTGAGCTTCACATCCGCCCCCGAAGCGCCTCTGCCACCAGAAAGTGACTTAATCGGAGGTTTCTTAGATGAACTCTGTTTGGGTCTTGTGATCCCCGGGAGCAGTCGCTAGTCTTCCCGCTTTGCTGCAGTGGCAGCCCAAATGCACAAGATGTAAGCAGGTTTATGAGCACCAAAGATAAACGCCCCCTCTATATCCCGCACGCCGGACCTTCTCTGTTGGAAATGCCGCTACTCAACAAGGGCAGTGCCTTTACGTTGAAGGAGCGGATTGAATTCAACCTCATCGGCCTGCTGCCGAATAATGTGGAATCTATCGAGGAGCAGGCCCGCCGGGCCTACCGTCAATACCAGCAGTGCAAGACGGATCTGGATCGCCATGTTTATCTGCGCGCTATCCAGGATGATAACGAGACACTGTTTTTCCATTTGATCGAGCAGCATATCGAAGAGATGCTGCCGATTATTTATACGCCGACGGTGGGTGCCGCTTGTGAGGAATTTTCCAATATTTATCGCAATCACCGTGGGCTTTTCGTTTCCTACCCCGATCGTGAACATATGGACGACATACTCCGCAGCGCGACCAAGGAGAATGTCAAAGTGATCGTGGTGACTGATGGCGAGCGCATTCTCGGTCTGGGAGACCAGGGGATCGGCGGCATGGGTATCCCCATTGGCAAGCTGTCCCTGTACACCGCCTGTGGTGGCATCAGCCCGGCCTATACATTGCCGGTGATGCTGGATGTGGGCACCAATAATCGCGCGCTGTTGGACGATCCCATGTATATGGGGTGGCGGCACGAGCGCATCTCTCAGGAGGAGTACGACGAGTTTGTGGGCGAGTTTATCGCCGCGGTCAAGCGCCGTTGGCCGCGGGTATTGGTGCAGTTCGAGGATTTCGCCCAGGCCAATGCGATGCCGTTGTTACAGCGCTACCGAGATGAGCTGTGCTGCTTCAACGATGATATTCAGGGCACCGCCGCCGTGAGTCTGGGAACCATACTCGCGGCCTGTAAAGCGAAAAAGGAAAGTCTTGCCGAGCAGCGCGTTGTGGTGGTGGGAGCCGGGTCCGCCGGCTGTGGTATCGCTGAGCAGATAGTTACCGCCATGGTGGATGAGGGGCTGAGTGAAGAGCAGGCCAGAAGCCACATCTATATGTTTGACCGTTACGGTCTGGTTACCAAAGACATGAAGGGGCTGCATGATTTTCAGGCCCGGCTGGCCCAGGACCCCGCCAAACTGGAAGGCTCGACTGAGTGGGAGCTGACCGATCTGATTGCGCAGGTAAAGCCCACCGTTCTCATCGGCGTGTCGGGGCAGGGTGGACTGTTTACCCGCGAGGTGATCGAGCGCTTGCACGAGGGCTGCGCGCGGCCCCTGGTGCTGCCCCTCTCAAACCCCACTTCCCGTGCCGAAGCCAGGCCTCAGGATATCTTCAACTGGACTCAGGGCCGGGCAATGGTGGCCACCGGAAGTCCTTTTGAGCCTGTGGAACTGGACGGGCAGTGCCATGTGGTTGCACAGTGCAACAACGTCTATATCTTCCCTGGGATCGGTCTCGGCGTGATCGCCGCCGGTGCCCGCCGGGTGACCGATAATATGCTGATGGCGGCTTCCAATGCGTTGGCGGAGCAATCGCCAGTAGTGAAAAAAGGGGAGGGGGCACTGTTGCCGCCACTTTCGGAAATCCGCGACTTGAGCCGCAGCATCGCCTTTGCGGTGGCTAAGCAGGCCCAGGAAGATGGTGTGGCTCCAGTGGTGGACGATGAGCGACTTTTGCGCGCTATCGAACGCAATTTCTGGACCCCCTGTTATCGGCACTACCGCCGCCGCTCCTTCTAAAGCCTTCTGATCATTGGCGTGAGCGCTGCCGTTGCGTCGGCGCGCTCAGGGCCAGAGCAGAATCACTGCCAGTCCGGAAACAAATGGCGCGGCAAAAAGCAGTAGCAGTCGGCGGAACAGTAACTGGCCACCAAGCACACCCGCTGCTGCGGCTTTTAATGCCAGATTGGCCAGCAGGGCGATAACCATGGCACGCCATGCGGTGGAAGGGGAAAGCGTGCCGCGCTCGGCGAGATTGGCACTGGAAAGCGTAATGGCGTCCACATCGGTAAAACCAGAGATCAGGGCGACTACGTAAATCCCCCGGTCGCCGAAATAATCGCGGGCGGCTGCGATGGCCAGCAGAATGACGGCAAAGAGTGCGGCGAACAGCAGCGCCGGCACCAATTCCGCGGGGTTGCTCTGTTCTGGCATTTCACTATTGCGGTGTTCCGCGAAGCGGTAAGCCACCGAGCAGGTGGTGACATTGACCGCCAGTAAAAATACCAGCGGTGGCAGCAGCCTGGACATCATGTGTGGGCTTACCACGGCAATTTCGACAAACATGCGGATAAACATGCTGGTAGAGGCGATCAGTATCACCAGTGCCACCATGTTCACCACCCCCTTTTCGGTCTTTGCGCGGCGCGCGTAGCTGACTGTGGTGGCAGTAGAGGAGATCAGGCCACCGATCAAGCCGCTCAGCAGAGTGCCGGCGCGTGCGCCCACGAGCTTGTAGGCGCCGTAACCCCCAAGACCAATGCCGACAATCAAGACCACTAAAAGCCAGATTTTAAAAGGGTTGAGCACGTCATAGGGACCGAAGGTACGGTTGGGCAGTACCGGCAGAATGATCATTGAGATCAGCGCAAACTGCATGATGGCATGCAGGTCCTGTTCCGGTAGCTTGTGGGCGAACCGGTGCATGCTGGGCTTCAAGTGCAACAGCACGGCGGTGGTGCCGCCGAGGACAACAGCCACCGACAAATCGCCGAGAATCAGAAAAGCGCCCAGCAGGTACATCAGCAGGGCGGACACTTCTGTGGTGATACCACTGCTTTCCTGCTCGCCGCGAATCCGCTCCAGATTGCCGAGTACGATCAGTGTCGTCATGCACAGCAGTCCGGTGGGTACCAGCCAGGGAATGTCGTTCAGTGCGCCGATTCTAGCGGCGAGGGCGCCGAAAATACCGATCAGCGGGTAGGTGCGAATCCCGCCAAGGCGGTCTTTCGTCCTTTCCTGCTGCAGTCCTATTAACAGGCCCAGTCCCAGCGCAATGGCAAAGGCGATGACACTTTCCGAGTCGATAAATGCTTTTAGCGATTCAGGTATTGCGTCTTTGGTGCTGGCTGGAGGTGGGGGTTGCTGCATCGCTACTCCGGTGGCCTCTCAAAGATGCCATTGCATGATTTTAGAGAACCTCTGATTGAAGTGTGCGAATGCGCGACAGGAGACTGCTTTTCGAGGTAAGTGTCGGGTTGCTGTGAGGTGCGGGGCAATATTCCGGGCACAACAGCACCGCGCGCGGGGCGCGGCGCTGCCAGAGAAAGCGGATTACTGCTCCTGCTTCTCCACTTCGGGTTCGACCACTGTGGGCAGGGGTGCCTCTGTCATGCGGATTTGCAGGTACTTATCCCAGCTGAAACCCTGGTTGGGGTCGGCCGGGTCCTTGCGCAGAAAGTCGATGGCTGCGCGGGCGCCGCACACGAACAGGTGCTCCAAGTGTGATTGTGGCATGGAGAAATCCAGCCAGTGCGGGCGCTCACCGTTCGCCAGTCTGGTGATTGCGATTTCTTTAACCAGCTGGTTGTACTCCGCGTTCACACTGGCGCGGAAGTGGTTGTCGAGCATGTTCCGGCAAGTGTTGATCAGCCCCATGGTGAAACGGCCGATTTTGTTGCTAGTCGGCTGGTACAGATCCAGTTCCAGTTTGACGCCGAAGGTGGGCAGCTTGGGTACGCCGGATTTGATATGGAAAATATCAAAGGGAAAGTTGGAGACCAAGCCGCCATCGACAAACTCCACGCTTTGGGGGAAACCCTTTTTAAAGAAGGTTTTCGGGTTCCTGATCCCCTTGAACTTTTTCCAGTTCTCCGCCACTTCGCTGTGGAGTTCGATATGGGGAATATTGCGCACTCGATGCGGTTCGAAGAAACCGGGTACCGACATGGACGCGCGCACATACTCCGCGGGGTTGACCGCATCGGGATTGGAAAAGTAAAGCTGAGCGATCTCTGGGAATATGGCCCGGGTTTCCGTACGGATATCCGCGGCGACCAGGGCAACGGCGCCATTGCCCACCTGGGTGTCCTTCTTGCCACGGTATTTCAGGGCCGGAAACTGATTAATTCGCGTGTTGAGTTGCGCGGTGGACTCTATGCCCAACTGCTTGAGCTGATCCTGCAGCCACTGCTTAAAGTTGTCGCCGGGATTTAATCCCTTGTGCTTGAGTAGGTATTGCAGGGTGCGGAAGGCATCGATCGGATGCAAGGCGAGGGCGCCGAAGAAACCCTTGCCGGAGAGCAGTCGCTGGACCGTTTTCTTACTGAAATCCCTGCCGTCTTCGAAACTGGAGAAGTCAGTATTGGACAAAATCGTCAACAGTCGCTCGCTCTTGATTTCATTGGGCTTACCGGCTGCGGCGAGGAGCAGAGCGTTGATGGCGCCGGCCGAACTTCCCGCTATTTTGCGAAAGCGGATGCCGGCTTTTTCCAGGACGTAGGTATAGCCGACCAGCGCGATGCCCAGCATACCACCGCCTTCCAGAACCAGGTCGACATATTGATGGCCCTCGTCGTCGCGAACATCGCTGTAGGTATTGCCAATAATGTGGGACTTGGATAGTTCCCATTGCGCATCCGCCTTGGCGATTGCGCTCTCAAACCAATTTGAACTTCCCATATGAATCTCCTTTGCCACCCGGCATTTTTGTTCAGGGAGTATTTGAACCACACATCGATTGCGCCACCGGTCCCGAGGCATTGCGGCTAACGCCAACCAGTGGTGGGAAACGATGAACCTTGGGGGGAATTACAGCACCCGGTCGGATGTCATTGTGCGACTGATGGTCCGATCACAGGCCGCTATCAATGTAGATCATCGGTTCAGAATCCGGACTGGATTTTTGCGCAGCTGGCGCCTGACTTTCCACCGGACAGCGGATTTTAACCCCGAGTGGCTATCGCCTTTTGAGACTGCACACTGGGTGGTGGGTAAGCCTTGTGTTTATCGGAGGCAGCGTAGAGCCAGGCCGAGGTTTGCAGAGCAGTGGGCGATAGTTTTGGACTTCTGGCCATAGCGAAGGCTGGCTCCCGGTCAGCCGCTGTCGAGCCGGTCGAACAGTGCCAGGGCGCGGGTCAGGACAGCCGCCGCTGCCGGGTCTGTCACCGGATGCTGTCGCAGCAGCGCCAGCCCGCGAGGGGAGAGCCGCCGCAAGCCCCAGAGACTGCGGCGCAGGGCCTCCGCTTCCCCCTCCCGGCGCAGATAAAGCGGCAGGTTGGTATCAAAATAGGAGAGGCTGTCCGCGTCCCGGAGCAGGTCCGCATCTTCGTTACCGCCCACCTCATGCAGGCGTACCAGTTGGCAGGAGCGCTCGATGATTGCCCGCTCCACCCCCTGTTCCTCCAGCAGCCGTTCCAGTAGCTGTGCCCCATGGTGGGCGTGGGCCGCTTTGAAGGCATCGTAATCGGCAAAGTCCTGGCGGCGGACCTTGTCGGGGGAGGCTCGGTCGATATCGTGCCCTAGAGCCGCCAGCTGCAGGGCTGGATCCGCGTCCGCCCTGAGCCGCAGCAACCACTCCAGAGTGTTGTCCGCATGGGCCGGATCCTCCTCGGTGGAGGAGCCGGCGATATAGCGGCGAATGGCCGCCATGGCCTGTTGCAGAACCCTATCCACGGCAGACCACCATGCGGCGGATCGCTTCCCCGTTCATGGTTGTGGCGATCACCACCAGGGTGGTGAGGGGCAGGTTGAAGAGGGCCCCCAGGGCGATCACCAGCAGGCGCAGATCCCGCCCCAGGCGGAAGCGACTGCCGCCCTTGTCACGCATGAGGCCGTCGTACTTGTCCGCCGTATAGCTGAGCACCAGAGCCCCGGTGACCGCGAGAAAGCCGATGGGGATGGCAGCCGGAGTACCGATCTGCCAGCAGTGCAGGGCGAGCGCGGTGAGCAGCAGGGCGTCGGAGTAGCGATCCAGTACCGCATCCAACCAGCCGCCGTAGTCGCTCTGCTGGTGTTTGAGCCGGGCGATTTCCCCATCGCAGCCATCCACAATGGACGCCCCCTGGGCCAGAATGCCGCCCAGTAATAGCCCCCAGTAGTGGGGGATCAGCATCAGCGCTGCACCGAGCAGCGAGAGCCCAAAGGAGAACAGACTGATCTGATTGGGCGTCAGCCCGGTGTAGGCCAAGCGTTTAGACAGCCGCGCCGAGAGGGGGCGGTTCAGATAGCGGGAGACGGGGCCGTCCCGCTCCTTGCCCCGAGCCAGCCCCAGCAGGGCCTCTTCCGCCCGGCGGAAAGCGGCGTCATCATCTACATCGATCCAGAAGGCACCGCTCACATCCAGTGTTCGCGCCTGTCCCTGGTCAGCCAGTCTGCGCACGGCACCGCTAAGGGTGCTGTCACCGGCGTCGATGGCCTCCTGGAGCCGGTCGAGAAAACCGGGTGCACAGAGAAACAGGCCGGTGTCAAAGGCGTTGTAGTCCGCCAATCCCTTGCCGATTGCCTGGATGGCTCCGCTGTGGGTATCGACCCGTACTCGGGTGACATCCTCCAGATCCACCAGCGGATTGCACCGGTGGTGGTCGCAGGCCAGCAGGATGCCGCCCTCCGGCAGGGAGGCGCCCAGCAACCGGCGCACCGTATCCGCCTCAAAGAGGTGGTCGGCCATAGTCAGCAGAAAGGGGGCCTGCTGCAGATACGGGCGGGCGCAGAGTAACGAATAGCCGTTCTCCCGGTGTTCCCAATCCGGGTTGTTTACCGTGGTGACCTCGACCTGTAGCCGTTCTCCCAGAGCCCTGACAAAGGTGCTGACCCGCTCGGCCTGGTAGCCGGTCACCACGACAAATCCCGTGACACCGCCCTCCATGGCGGTGCGCATGGTCCTCTCGATCAGGGGAAGACCCAACAGGGATGTGAGGGGTTTGCTGTCAGACCGCTTCAGCCGCCGGCCTTGTCCAGCGGCCAGTATGACGCACTTCATCGAGGTCCACCCTGTTGTCCTGAATAAAGGCTTCTGTCATGCGATAGGCTTCGTCATCCGGGTACTGCTTCATCGGATGCTTGCACAGGTAGGCACTGGGCCCCTCTAGAACTCCGCCGATACCCCGGTCCAGCGCCAGTCGGGCAAGGCGGATGGAGTCGATGGCCACCCCGGCGGAGTTGGGGGAGTCTTCAACGGACAAGCGCATCTCCAGGTTCATGGGTACATCCCCAAAGAGCTTGCCTTCCATGCGCAGGAAGCAGACCTTGTTATCCTTCTGCCAGGGGATGTAATCGCTGGGACCCACATGGATATTGGCTTCGTCCAGCCGCTTGGCGGCAACGGATTGTACTGCTTCGGTTTTGGACTCCTTCTTGGAGGCGAGGCGGTCCTGATTCTTCATGTTGAGGAAGTCCGTATTACCACCGGTATTGAGCTGGTAGGTGCGCTCCAGTTTGACCCCCCGCTTCCTGAACAAGTCGGTCAGGGTGCGGTGGGTGATGGTCGCTCCCAGCTGCGCCTTGATGTCATCACCGATGATGGGCACCTTTTTCTCTGCGAAGCGTTTGGCCCATTGCGGGTCGGAAGCGATGAATACGGGGATGTTGTTGACGAAGGCGACCCCCGCTTCCAGGGCACACTCGGCGTAGAAGCGGCTGGCCTCCTCGGATCCCACCGGCAGGTAGTTCATGAACACCTCGGCGCCGCTCTCCTTGAGCAGAGAGACCACCGTATCCTTGTCCGGCTCCGGCTGGTCCGCCAGTACGAAGGTGTGCTCCTGGGGATGCTGGGCCATGTGGTCGGAATAACCGTCGAGGATTCGGCCCATGCGCACCTTGACGCCAGTGGGCGGAATGTCCTTGCAGAACACCTGGGTGCAGTTGGGCGGGGCAAAGATGGCCGTAGCAACATCCTGCCCGACCTTGCGGGCGTCAATATCCCAGGCGGCGACAATGTCGATGTCACTGACACCGTAGCCACCGATCACCGGGTGCATGAGTCCGGCCGCCTCTTGTGGATCCCGGTTGCGGTAGTAGTGGATACCCTGAATCAGAGAGCTGGCGCAGTTCCCAATGCCGGCAATGGCAACCTTGATTCTTTTCATGCTTCACCTCTGTATTGTTCAGTGTGTTGGTCAACAAGACTGGATTCCCTGTTTTCGCCACGGAGCGGACACGGCCCGGCTGAACACAAAGGAGCAGCGGCCATCGGGACAGTGCGCCGTTGGCAAATGAAGGGACTACAGAAAGTGGAGGCCGTCGAAAAAAGGTCGGCTCCGGAGATCAACTAGGGCGGATTCGTTGCGGGAGTGGAATCCCCGCCAAAGGAAAACGTCATGAAGTGGTTTGGGTGACCAGATGATTTTTCCATACAACCTCCGTAAAGATCATAAAAAATCAAATGGTAAAAAGATGTGCGCGCCTCCTCGGGGCGCGTACAGGGGCGAGATGTGGGTGTGAAATCGAATTTTTCAAGGGCGCGAAATGATTTTTTTTTCGTAGCCGCTGGATAGGCCGGTAAGAACAGAACCATCGGGGTTCAGTGGCGGGCAGCCTGCGGAGTATCTATGTCTTGTCGGGCTGCTCGTAGCGGATATCTACAATGTAGTAGCGAGTCCAACGGTCACTGTTCTTGAGCTCCACCTCGTCATCGAGACGTCGGCCCAGCAGGGCGCGGGCCACGGGGGAGTCCATGGAGATCAACCCAGCCTTTACGTTGAATTCGTCAGGGCCGACGATGCGGTAGGTTTTACTATTGCCCTCGTCGTCTTCGAGAGTTACCCAGGCGCCGAAGAAGACCTTTTCCGTATCTTCCGGGATGCGGTCCACCACAGTGACTTCCTCCAACCGCTTGGTGAGGAAACGCACCCGGCTGTCGATTTCGCGCAGGCGTTTCTTGCCGTAGATATAGTCCGCATTTTCGGAGCGATCCCCCAGCTTGGCGGCCTCGCTGACAGCGTGGGTAACGCGGGGTCGCTCCACTTCCCACAGTTGTTTCAGTTCAGCGCGCATACGCCGCGCGCCTTCTGGTGTGATATAGCGGGAGCCGCGCGGGCGCGGTGGTCTCCATCTTGCCATTGTGTATTACTCGTTATTACAGGTTCTCAATGGTAATGCCGGGGCCGGATTCCGGCAGAGGGAAATTGAAAATGCGGCTGTAGAATTCCAGCTCGCCTTCCAGTGACATTTTTATGTTTTCGCCACTGCGGAATCCGTGCCCTTCATTTGCGAAGGTAATATAAGCCACCGGTATACCGCGCCGTCTCAGCGCATCGGCCATGGTTTTCGCCTGGCTGGGAGGCACTACCTTGTCTTCTAAACCCTGGAAGAAGATTACCGGGCAGTTCAGCTGTTCCACGTGTTGGATCGGCGACCGTTCTCGGTAAATGGCTTCCGCTTCCGGCCAGGGGCCCACTAACTTGTCCAGATAACGGGATTCGAATTTGTGCGTGTCCCGAGCCAGTGTGGTGAGATCGCCGATACCATAGTGACTGGCTCCGGCCTTAAATGTATTGTGGAAAGTCAGTGCCGCGAGTACCGTGTAACCGCCGGCACTGCCGCCCTTGATCAACAGCCGCTCCGGGTCCGCCAGCCCCTTGGCGACCAGGTATTCAGCCCCGGCGCAGACGTCCTCTACATCGGTGATTCCCCAGCTGCCGCGCAGACGTTCCCGGTAAGCGCGGCCAAAGCCGGTGCTGCCGGAATAGTTGACATCCAGAATGGCAAAGCCGCGGCTGGTCCAGTACTGGATTTTCAGATTTAGCCCGGCGGAGGTGGCTCCGGTGGGACCGCCATGGCTGAATACAATCAGCGGTGGTTTTTCACCTTCCGGCGCTGTGTAGGCCGGATTGTGTGGCGGATAGTAAAAGCCGTACACACTGCGTCCGCCAGCGGGGAATTCAATTTCTTGGGCAATGGAGAAAAGCGCTGGTTGCAGAGTGGTGTTATTGCTGCTGGCGATGGTCTCGAATTTACCGCTGTGGCTGTTGTAGGACACCACCGCCGGGAAGCGATCGGCGCCAGCGGCGATCATCACGGCGCTGTGGCTTTCACAGCGGACACTTTCGATGTCGCAGTAGGGGAGTGCCAGCAGCCGGTGCTCGCCGCTGTGAATATCGATGGTTGCCAATTGCCAGCGGCCGCTTTCGGTGAAAGTGCACAGGATTTCGTCTGAGGTTAGAAAACCGTAGGTGGACATACCGAATACCCACTGCGGTGTGGCGAATTCGGCTTTTTTTTCCCACAGTGGACGCTCGCTGCCCAGGCGGTAGATGTTCCACCAGTTGCTTTTGTCCGAGACATAAAACAGCTCCCCCTCCGGGGACCACTGTGGCTGGAAAATCGATTCCCCGCTGCCACCGGCGACCTGGGCGACATCACTTACGTTTCCATCGGCATCCAGTTCGGCCACACAGAGTTCAGTGGCATCCCAGGGCATGTCCGGGTGGTGCCAGCGCAGAAAGCAGAGCCGGTCGCCTTTGGGGTTCAGTCGGGGATTGGAATAAAAGTCGGCGCCCTGAGCGAGAATGCGTGGTGCATTCTGCAGTGGTCGGTCCAGATCAATGGACAGTATGCGTGCCACCGGCTGTCCGCCTCGGGCGCATGGAGTGTGGTCTTCCTCCACGCACAATAGGCGATTGCGTTTGCGGTCGAGGGTGAGATCAGCATAGCGGCTGTTGTTTTCCGCGGTAATGGGTTCTGGCAGCTGGCTGTTCAAATCCATGCGGTAGATTTGCTGGTCGTCCGCCAGTACAAAGTAGACGGTGTTGCCGTCGACCAAATAGCTGCCACCGCCGTATTCGTGCGCTTTGGAGCGGATACTAAGGGGCGCCGGGAGCACATCGCGCCTGCCTTCTTGCGGGGAAAACTGCACTAGCACAGAGCGGCCCTTTTCCGCCGGGCGGGATTCCAGCCAATAGTAGCGCCCGTCCACCAGGCTGGCTTCACTCAGGCGCACACTGCCTTGGACCAGCAGATCCGCATCTATGGAGGATCTCCAGCTGCCGAATGGAGCGGTTTTTACTGCGGTGGCGTCGCTCATGGGGTTGCTTCCTTTTTTTGCCTGGGGCGGTTCGCGGCGAATTCTGCCGGTCGCCGGCAGGCAATACAAGCCGTTGGGGAGGCGGTCGCTGGTCATCTACTTTAGTGCGCGCGCGGATCAATATGTGGGCTCCTCGAAAGAGAGGCGTGTGTGTAGCAGCGCGGCGTATGGGGAAGCCCCTCTCCGTGTGTATTTTCACGTCGTGCATGGGGCGTGCTACTCAGTAAAGACGGGTTTTTTTCTCTTTGAATCTGTGCGCCCCACCGGCTTTTGTAAAAAACGCCGCCAGTGGCCATTCCGTTGAGAACCAGTGCTCACCCTATGCTGGCGGAATCCATTAGGCTCCGCCGCTCATTCGGTTCAAATGTGACACTGCCTGTCACTTATTGTCTGGGGAGCGCGCAATGTCCGGGCAGGAAAAATATCAGCTGGTTTCCGCGGGAAAGACGCTGCGTGCCAGGGCGCCGGAGGAGGTGCTGCGGGATGCGGCACAGGCTTTTTCCATTCCTCTGTCCCAGGCGCGTAGGTTGTTGCTCAAGGGTTGGGTGATCAAGGACCAACTATCGTCGAAACAAGCGCTGGAATACCGCGTACGGCTGCAGCAAATCGGCCTCAAAGTGGAGGTGTTTCCGGCCGGAAAGTTTGATAACCGAGCACTGGTTGCGCGGATGCAGTTCGCGCAGAAGCGGCGGGCGCGAGCCTCCGCCCAGTCAGTAAAAAAAGCGGCGCGGGTCAAGCCGGACTCCCCTACGGCGGCGGCGCCTTCGGCAGAGAAGCCACGCGACAGTGCCAGAGCGCAGATCGATGCGCTATTTGTCGAAGCGTCACCGGCCGTGAGCGAGTCTCCGGCGGAAAAAATGCAGCTGTTGCTGGGGCTCTTCCCGGCGGCACTGGTTCCGGCGCTGTTTGTTTTTTTGGCGGGAGTGTGTGCATACGGCGCGGCAAGCGCGCTGTGGCGGATTCCCCAGGCGGTTTTTGCGGGGCAATTCAGTGCGCTCACCGCTGTCGGTAGTTTGTTTGCGATATTGATGGCCGCATTTGTCGCAGCACTTTTCGTCTGGCCTTTTTTTGCCGGTCGGCGTCTGGCGCAGCCGGAGTGGCGCGCGGTGCCGCTGAAGCGGCAGGAGGCGCCGGGTTTATACCTTTTACTGGAGGTGTTGGCCGAAAAGGCCGGCCTGCCAGTCGCGGACCGCATATCCGTAACTGCCGGTGTAGAGGTGCTGACGCAGCCCGGGCTGACGGATATTCGCCACCAGCGACTGCCTCTCAACATCGGGTTGGCAGCGGTGCGCTCGCTGAGTGGTGGTGAAATGCTGGCCCTGGTCGCCCAGGCACTGGGGATTTACCGGGGCCAGTTGAGCGGGCTTGCCACTTGGCTGGTACTGGATAGCGCACGGCGACTGCAGCGAATGCAGTGGGCGCTGGAAAACGAGCGCCATATACTCGCCCCCAAGGGGGAGCCCCGTGGGCTCAAATCACTACACACTTTCTTCGCTGCCTGTGGTGGGGTACTACTGCCCCTGGTGGATCGCTTGTGTGAATGGCACCGCCTGTTGACGGGGGCTCTTGCGCGTCTGTTGGTGCGTAGGGGCGATGCCTGGGCCGCGCAAATACTCGGCAGCGAAGGCTATGCCCATTTCGCGGAAAAGTGGCACCAGTTGATTCACGCGGAGTTGCTCGTATCGGAAATCAACCGCGAGGCATCGGTATCAGGGCAGCGGCTGCGGGATTACCCCGAGGCGGTGCACTGGATATTGAACAACCTCGACGGCGAGACCCGCTCCAATATCGAATTGGCAATGGCGCAGACCAGCGATGCCTGGGATGTTACCCAGCCGCCTGACAACGACCGTATTGCCGCGGTCGAGGCGCTTAATCTGCAACCGCTGGTCGGGCGGGATTTTTCCTTCCGCAAGTTGTTTGACAACCCCGAGGCCGCTGCCGAGGCGGTCAGTGCTTTGGTGGCTCCCGATGGGGCACGCCCAGTGGAAAACCGGCAGCTGCTCTGCGTCAGCAAGGAGGCGGAGCAGGCGCAAAAGGTATTGGGAGAGTACTTCAATCAAATGCCCCCGCGCCGCTTCCTGGCGCTGGAGCTGCCCGCGGGTGAGACGATGCAGTCGATGGATTTGCAAGAGACGGTTGACTGGTTGCGGAGCAAGCTGGTCGAGCTGCGGGAGCTGGAACAGCGCGGCGAGGAGTTGCGTGCACGCGGCGCGGCCATGCAGCTGGGCACAGGCCTGATCAAAATTCAGGAAAAGATCGATCCGCGGGCGTTCTTCCTCAGCGGTGCCACGCCGGCGGCGGCGGAGGAATGTATCCGCGACAACCGGGTCCAGCGGGGAGAGCTGCAGCAACAGTTAACGCAGATTCACCGGGTTTTCTTTTTGCGCGTGCAGCGCGCGCTACAATCCATGTCCGCAGCTGAGCGGCAGCCGGCCCAGCGGCAGCTTGCGGCATTGCGCGCCTATTCGGATCTGGCGCTGCGATTGGAGAAGTTGGAGAGCTACGTGGACATTCTTAGCCTGATGATCGACCGCTTGTCTCTCCAAGCCGCTCAGCGCGAACTGGTACAAAAATATTTTTTAATGGCGGGGCAGGCGCTGGAGGGGCTCCTCACAGCGGTAAAGGCTTCCGCGGATCTGCGCGCTCTGGGCCTGGATACGGCGCTGCGGGAGCGCCTGGGTGACACTGCGTCAATGGCACTGCCGCAGCGGCGCCAGGAACTCGTGGATGCTTTGCAGGCACTGGAACTCAGAAGCAAGAATGCCTGTGCGGCCATTTACGAACACTACCGGATACAGTTGGCGCGGTTGGTGGAACTCTGCCTGAAAAGAGAGCAGGCGCTGCAGATTCGCCCGCTGCGCTTGGTGAAGCAGGTGTAGAGGCGGCTTCAGCCGCCCGCCATCTTCACTGTGAAACCCTTCGCCTCGAGTAGGGCTTTGACTTCGCTGCGCTTGTCGCCCTGGATCTCGATCACCCCGTCTTTGAGAGCTCCGCCGCAGCCACAGCGTTTCTTCAGCTCCGCCAGCAGCAGCTTCAGTTCTGCATCGGTGCCGCCGAGGCCGCGCACACAGGTTACTCCTTTGCCTTTGCGCCCCTTGGTTTCACGCTGGATGCGCACTACGCCATCGCCCTCGCGGCGGATTTCCGTTTTAGACGTTTCCTTGATGCGCCCCCGGTCGGTGGAGTAGACGAGGCGGCTTTCTTTTTTCATGGCAACCACTATTTCACCCGTTTTCGACCGCGCAAGGGTACGGTACCAGGCCGGGTCTGTCACCTGTCGCTTCCGGTAAAAAGGCGCCGGCGCTATAGTGCGGTTTTTTCCGGAGGAACCATGGCACTGACAGGTAGACGAAAATGGCTCAATGAGGTGATTTTCGGTACGGATACACCGGCCGGAAGAAACTTCGATGTTTTTTTGATCTGGGCCATCCTGGTCAGTGTCGGGCTGGTGTTGCTGGCTTCGGTGGAGCGCATTGCCGGCCGTTACGGTGAAACCCTCTTTGCGCTCGAGTGGTTTTTTACCGCTTTGTTTACCGTCGAGTACTTCTTGCGTATCTACTGTGCCGTGGAGCGCCGCCGTTATATCTTCAGTTTTTACGGTATTGTCGATCTGCTGGCGATATTACCGAGTTATTTGGCACTGGTGTACACCGGAGCAAGCTATCTGCTGGTTGTGCGGTTGTTGCGGGTGTTGCGCATATTCCGTGTGCTCAAGTTGGTGCGTTATCTGCGCGATGCCAATGTGCTGTTGCGATCATTTGGCCTGGCGCGGCGCAAGATATTGGTCTT
This sequence comes from Microbulbifer thermotolerans, assembly GCF_001617625.1. Taxonomy (NCBI): domain Bacteria; kingdom Pseudomonadati; phylum Pseudomonadota; class Gammaproteobacteria; order Cellvibrionales; family Microbulbiferaceae; genus Microbulbifer; species Microbulbifer thermotolerans. Next base: position 1,735,082 of record NZ_CP014864.1, read on the forward strand.
TTACGCCAGCGTACTGGTAATGTGTGTGATATTCGGTGCGCTGATGTTCCTGGTGGAGGGCCCCGGACACGGCTTCACCAGTATCCCGAAGAGCGTTTACTGGGCCATTGTGACCATTACCACCGTGGGCTACGGCGATATTTCGCCACACACCGTGCTGGGGCAGGCGATTGCCTCCATGACCATGTTGATCGGCTATTCCATTATTGCCGTGCCCACCGGCATAGTGACCGCGGAACTGGCTTCCGAGCTGCATCAGGAACGCAGTCTGCGCCGCTGCGATAACTGCAGCCGGGCGGGGCACGATCGGGATGCGGAGTACTGTAAGTACTGTGGCTACAAGTTGGAGGACCTCCATGCGGAGCTGTAGCCGTCGCATTTGCGCTATCGTTACGGCACTGCCGCGCCCGGATTACCAGTTGTCCGGCACCCGCACTGCCACCACCTCGGCCGTGGCGCAAACGCGTCCACTGCTGTAGAGGGTGCAGTGCAGCAGCGTTTTTCGATTTGAGCGTTCGATGATGGTTGCCTCGAGAATGACCGGCTTGTCGATGGCTGCCGGTGCGCGGTAGTTCACCTCCAGTTTCCCGGTGGCATACCAGATTTTGTCTCCTGTGCCCGGGTCTCGTCCCGCCTGCCGGTAGGCATCGGCGATGGCTGTGCACACCGTGTGGCAATCGATTACGGTGGCTATGATACCGCCGTTTAGGTATTGCTGTGGGCCCGCATTGTGATGGGGGAGCGGCAGGAACTCGCAGCGGGTTTTATCTTCACCATCCCAGTAGCTTTTGATGCGCAGTCCCCGTTCATTTTCCGGGCCGCAGCCGAAACAGTGGTTGCCCGGGATCTGATCCTGTATTGCCTTTTGTTCACTCATTGTTGTGTTCCCAGTTGATTCGGCGCCATGCTAACGATTTGAGCCGGGCTGTGGAAGAAACTACTATTGCGCCTCATTTTACCCCGCAGGATGGAGACCCATGGAGATCTATGGTTTTTGCGCCCCCGGTTTGGAGCCGCTGTACGATACCTTTGCCGCCAATTTCCGCGAGTGCGGCGACAGCGGTGCAGCTTTTGCGGTGCGTCAGCACGGTGAACTGGTCGTGTCCCTGTGGGCGGGTAGCGCGGACCGCAACGGTGAAACTCCCTATACCGAAGATACTCTGGCCAATGTTTTCTCCTCTTCTAAAGGGGTATTGGCGCTGTTGGTACTGCAGCAGGTGGCAGAGGGCAGGCTGGATCTGGATCGGCCAGTGGCGGATTACTGGCCTGAGTTTGCCGCGGCCGGCAAGGCGCAAGTTACTGCGCGGCAGTTACTGTGCCACCGCGCGGGCCTGGTGGCATTCCGCGAAAAGGTTGCTGACAGCCTGATCTATGACTGGCCCGGGGCCTGTGCCCAGGTGGCTGCTACCGAACCCTGGTGGGAGCCCGGCAGCAAGCAGGGCTATGCGCCATTCCTATACGGCTGGAGTCTCGGCGGTCTGCTCGAGCGTGTCGCCGCCACCGGACTGCTGCAACTGTATCGGCAAGGGCTGGGGGGGACCCTGGATCTGGATGGGGGCTTCGGCGCCGTGGGCCATAAATCAAGCCGGATTGCGGATGTGGGGCCACTCAAACAGCCGTTGCCTGAATTGCGTGAGAATGCCGTGGGCCGGGCGATCAAGGAGGATCGCAAGGGTCCGGTGGCCATGGCCTTTACCAATCCCATGAGCCTGATGATGGGCACCAACAGTGCCGAGTGGCGCGGTGCACTGATACCTGCCGCCAACGGTCACTTCAGTGCCCGTGACCTGGCCACAATCTACGGGGATCTCGCTGCAGAACAACCGCGGACTCTGCCCAAAGTGCTGGTGGAAGAGGCCGGGCGGGAACAGAGTCGCGGGCGCGACGCGGTGCTGCAAGCAGAAGTGAGTTTTGGTTGCGGTTATATCCTCAGTGGCAGGGCTGCGGATCTGCGCTTTGGCGGCGAGCACGGCTTCGGCCATCCCGGTGCCGGTGGCAGTGTCGGATTCGCCGATCCGGATCGGGGCCTCGGCTGCGGGTATGTCACCACGCGCCTGGGCCAAAGCCTGTTTATGGATCGGCGTTCGGTGCGTTTGGTGGAACACCTGTATCAATTGTTGTGAAGGGCGGTACGGTTATGGAACAACGTATGGCGGAATTGTCGGCGAGGGTGGAGGAGTTGGAGAGCCGCGTTGCCTTCCAGGAGGACCTCCTGGGGCAGCTCAACGATGTGATTGCCGCACAGGATGCGGATATCCGGCAGCTGGTGGCACAAGTGCGTGAGCTGGCGGAAAAGTACCGGGATCTGACGTTTGAGATACAAGGTGGCGCCGGTAGCCGGAACGAAAAGCCGCCGCACTATTAGGGATAGGGAGCCTCTGATTAATTGGCTCCTGGACGACAAAGAGACATATCACCCAAATGAGAAGCTCAGGTGGTGGGATGGATATTTCGAAACCGTCGGATACAAGGAGGTATCCGGCGGAGCTACAGGAGAGTGCTCGTGCGTTTTCGAAATATCCATCCCATTACCTGAGCGCCCCGGAACCAACGACTGTGCTCAGGTGAATTCATCTGAGGCTCCTTAGGATCTTCTGCTGAATTCACACGGGAGCTATGCCGCTTTCGCGCGCTCGGGCCAAGGGGGGATAGCGGGAAAACGCATCTTTTCTTCCCCATCGCTCAGGGCCTGTGTCCGAGGGGGCAAAGTTTCAGCCTCGTGATACTCGGCACGTGTGTTATCCCTGCGCGGAAGCGGAGACGACAGAATGAGTAGTCGCCAGGGGGATTTCTGATTGGTACAAACGTACCTTAATTACCAGCACGCTATAGTCCACTGTCATCTAATCATAAATTTTTCTTAAAAATTTATTTCCCACCTGGAAGTCAAGTATTGACAAAATTTTTTCCACATGTATTTGGCAATTGTGCGTGTTTATCCTCAGCTTGCGCCAAAGTGGTACGAAAGCACTTTAATACGACGTAAGCTACTGATTTATAAGGAAAAATTTAAAAAGGTTAAAAAGTGTTCGATTCGCTAAGGGTAAGAAATTTCGCTGGCTAGCGCTGACATTAAGCGGTTCTTGCACAGAGTTATCCACAGAATTTGTGGAAGAAAGAGCGCGCTTCGGGTGGCGTATGGGTCGACGGCATCTTAACAATCCCTGACACTTCTGCCGTCGAGATTTGAGCGGTAAGCAGTAGACGTGCCTGCTTTTTCGCCATAGGCTTCGCTACCGAAATGAAGGGGCGATTCAGCTGCCAGACAGCTGTATCCGGCATACTTCCCCTCACTCGACACATTTCATCGAAAAAAAGCGTTAGGAGAGTCTTAGATGAAAAAAATGGTAGCAATTCTCGCACTGGGCTCGCTGGTAGGCTGTACCACGCTGGATCCTTACACCGGGGAGAGCAAGACCAGTAACGCCGCAAAGGGGGCCGGTATCGGTGCCGTGGCGGGAGCCATCATCGGTGCGGCTACCGCCAGCAAAAAAGACCGTGAGAAGGGCGCTATTACCGGCGCACTGGGCGGTGCGGCCATCGGCGGTGGTATCGGCTACTATATGGATCGTCAGGAAATGGCGTTGCGCCAACGCCTGGAGGGAACTGGCGTACGAGTACAGCGTGAAGGCGACAACATCCGTTTGATTATGCCGGGCAACATTACCTTTGCCACCAACCGCGCGGATATTCGCTCCGACTTCTATGACACCCTGGACTCCGTCATTCTGGTACTCAAGGAGTTTGACCAGACCGCAATCCGCGTCAGTGGTCACACCGATAGCACAGGTTCTGATGTTTATAACCAAACACTGAGTGAGCGCCGCGCCAATTCCGTTGCCAACTTCTTTGTCAGCCGTGGGGTTGCGGCAGGCCGCGTGCAAGCGGTGGGCTACGGAGAGCGCTACCCCATTGCCAGCAACGACACAGAGTCTGGCCGCCAAGCCAACCGCAGGGTGGAGCTGGAGCTGTTGCCGCTCAAATAACACGGGAACAAAGGGCACTCTGGTGCCCTTTTTTGTGGGCGCAAGACAAGATAAGGAGGCGTGGAGTGGATAACAACGGAAGTGGAAGGCGCCTGTCCGCAAGGGCAATTTTCCTCGGTTTGGCGATGTTGATCGCGCCCCTTTTTGCGGCGGCGCAGGTTGAGAACGGTGACACGCTCGCTGAGCGTTTTGCGGAAGCGGAGCTGGTCGCGCAGGTGCAGATTAACGCTATTCACCGGGATGTGGATAACGCCCTGTCCGAACCGGGCATGGTAGCCATTTCTGGCTACGTCTATTCAGCCACCTCCATGCGGGTCTGGAAGGGTAAGGCCGATGGTTTGATCGCTTTCCGGCTCGGCTTTGAGTCCTGTGACAAGAAATTGGAAAAGGGCGCCCGGTACCTGATATTTGCCAGTCCGGACAGCAAGGGCCGCCTGCAGCTGCGCGGTTGTGATGCTGTGATGGAAGAGTCCGAGGCCGCGCCCCTGCTGGCGCGTTTAAAACAGTTTCAGCTACAGGGGTAGAGCCCCTGGATACTTATGCGGGTGGACAGGGCGAGTGTTGGTTCACCCGCTTATCTCCTTCGCTGTGTGCTGGCAAAGAGGGCTGGTGGAAAGCCCGCGGAATTTTCTCTGTCGCTTTATCAGATAACTTTTTGGTGTGGCTGAAGCGGATCTTCACCCCCAGGGTGTAACGCACTGAAGCTTCCCGGGAACAAAGTGCCGTAGCTAGTGGTTTTTTGTTTCCCAGCACTGCACACTGATAAATCCTCTTGTTGTAATTTCGCTTTTTTTAATAGCAATTGGTGCTGAACAAGGGGAAGCATGTTCCTTGAAGAACCCAAAGGCCGAGTTATTCTTATCAATATTGGCGTCAACTTCTTTTGCCAACCCGCGTATCGCGGAGAACGGCTTGGCGTCAAGGGGCGAGTGGAGGGTGCAGAGTTACTGTTGGCCACCGGGGTCCGGTGCTGCAGCATGCCTCGCTACAAAAGTCTCAATACGCAACAGCCAGGGGTCAATAGGTGGGTTTATGAAAAAGCTTTTGCTTCCACTGATAATCTTGCTGCTGATTATCGGTTACTTTATGTCGCGCGGCGGCGATCACAAGGCCAAAGATGCCTATGATTCGCTCGATAAGCCCGGAACCGAACAACATATGGAGGATACCACTCCACCGGACAACACCGCCCCTCCAACTGATACTGAGACACCACCCGATGGCATGGGCACAGATATGCCACAGGAATCCGATCGGCCGGATACTGTGCCGCCGGGAGCGAGTAGTGATCCCTCGTTGATGGATAAAGCGGAGGGAGCTGCCAAGGATGTCGGAAAGGCTGTCGGCGACGCTGCGGAAGATGCCGGACGGGCGGTGAAGGACGCTGGTGATGCCACCAAGAAGGCCGCTGAAGATGCGGCGGACAAGCTGCGGGGCAAGCACACCGACAGTGATGAGAGTTCTGACAGCGACAGTGATGATGAACCGCAGAACTGATACTTTAATTTCACCACAGTCAGTGGAAGCCGCGCACCCGTCGCGGCTTCCGCTATACCGTGACAGATGATTGATCATAATTGGCACTGGGGACACAAAGTACTCGAAGTGCGGCCCTCGGGCCCTCTGGAGGAAGAAGATTTCCGGATACTGGCAGCTCAGGTGGACCCGGTAATCAGCGAGTATGGCCGGCTGAACGGGCTCTTGGTTGATGCGAGGGATTTTGCCGGCTGGGAGAGTTTTGCCACGCTTGTCTGTCACTGTAAATTTGTCCGCGATCACCACCGCTATATTCACCGGATCGCGGTGGTCTCCGATCACGGCCTGCTCGGTTATATGCCGCGCCTGGTCGACCATTTCGTCAGTGCCGAGGTCCGGCCTTTTCCCTCGGCGGACTATACGCGGGCGCTGGAGTGGCTCGCCGAGCCGGGTTAGCATTCCGCTCTTCTGAAACAACCTCTGGACAGGATGTGAGAAATCCATTGGCCCTGGTCGCCGGTGCGGCCGAATGCTTGCCCGAGGCCCGGGCACTGGCGGACGAGTTGAAAATCCCCTGTTTGGACTGCGTAGATCCGGTGGATATCGCCGAGCCGGCTTATGTGCTGCAGCTGGGTGCGCAGTTGCAACTGTGCGCTACCGGGCGCAAGGCACCCGGTCCGGTACTGGTGGATTTTGTCGGTGGCACGCTGGCGCACCGGCGCAAGTATGGCGGTGGCAAGGGACAGCAGATCGCCAAGGCGGTGGGGATACGGGGCGGATTTGGTCCGCGCGTAGTGGACGCGACCGCAGGCTTGGGGCGGGATGCCTTTGTGCTGGCGTCTCTCGGTTGTGCAGTGCATATGCTGGAGCGCAATACGGTTGTGCGCGCACTGTTACGGGATGGATTGGAAAGGTTGCGGCGGGCGGCGAGCGAAGATCCGACACTGGCTGAAATCGCCGCGCGCATGACCTTGGAGGAGCGGCCAATTTCTGCGCTGGATTGGCTCGCGCAGCAGCCGGCGAACTCAATACCCGTAGTCTATCTGGACCCGATGTTCCCCGCGCGGGACAAAAGTGCCAAAGTGAAAAAGGAGATGGCGGCTTTTCATCAGTTAGTCGGTTCTGACGAGGACGCGGACGCACTGCTGGCGCCGGCCTATGCCGCCTGCTATTACCGGGTGGTGGTCAAGCGTCCGCGTGTCGCCCCCTTCCTGGCCGGTAAAAAACCTGCCCTGTCACTGCAGGGTAAGTCGGGGCGCTTTGATATCTATACCAAGCACGGTATACCGACTTGACCGTTGGTAATGCCGTGTGGGAACACGGGACAATGGTGACCAATCGAGGGGATTGCCGCTCGGGGAACCTCTGATTTATGTGCAAAAGTGCTGTAGTTAGTATCGAGACGCTCAGGCTCTGAAGTCTCTTTACCGACAGGAATTAAACGCATCAGAAGTTCTCTAGGGAGCCACTGATTAATTCACCTGAGCACAGTCGTTGATTCCGGGGCGCTCAGGTAATGGTGGATATTTCGAAAACACACGAGTACTTTCCTGTAGCTCCGCCGGATACCTCCTTGTATCCGACGGTTTCGAAATATCCATCCCACCACCTGAGCTTCTTATTTGTGTGATATATCTCTTTGTCGTCCAGGAGCCAATTAATCAGAGGCTTCCTAGCAGTTCACCGCGTTTACCGCCAGTCCGCCGAGAGCGGTTTCCTTGTACTTGCTCTGCATATCGATACCCGTCTGGCGCATTGTTTCGATAACGCTGTCCAGCGGGACAACATGAGCGCCGTCTCCCCGCAGTGCCAGGCGTGCGGCGTTGATTGCCTTGACCGATCCCATGGTGTTGCGCTCGATACAGGGCACTTGTACAAGGCCGCCGATGGGGTCACAGGTAAGGCCCAGGTTGTGCTCCATGCCGATCTCGGCGGCGTTTTCTATCTGCTGGTTGCTGCCGCCCTGAACCGCTGCCAGACCCGCGGACGCCATGGAGCAGGCCACGCCGATTTCTCCCTGACAGCCTACTTCCGCCGCGGAAATAGAGGCGTTCTTCTTGTACAGCATGCCGATGGCGCCAGCGGTGAGCAGAAATTTGACCACCTGATCTTTCAGGTCGCCGTGCACCGCTGGGTCGTGGACAAAATTGACATAGTAGGCGATGACCGCAGGAATCACGCCGGCGGCGCCGTTCGTGGGGGCTGTGACGATCCGCCCGCGGGCCGCATTTTCTTCGTTGACCGCAAGGGCATAGAGGCTGACCCAGTCGAGAATAGCGAGACCGCTCCTGCGCTCTTCCTCCGATTGCCCGCTGAGTTCCCTGTAAAGCTCAGCCGCGCGACGGCGCACATTGAGACCGCCCGGCAGTATGCCCTGACGGCGGCAGCCGCGTTGGATGGAAGCGTCCATCACCTGCCAGATATGCCACAGACGATCGGTTACTTCCCGCTCACTGCGAAACGCTTTTTCGTTGGCCATGGCCAGCTCGGCAATGGTCCAGCCGTGTTTGTCGCACAATTCCATCAGCTGGCGGGCGGAGCTGAAGTCAAAGGGCAGCAAGGTGGCGATTTCCTCTTTGTGGGCGAAATCTTCTTCCGATAGCACGAAACCGCCGCCGATAGAGAAATAGCTGCGTTCGAACAGCAGCTCGCCGCCCCGATAGGCCTGGCAGGTCATGCCATTGGCGTGTTGCGGTAGGAATTGGTCGCCGTGGAAGATCAGGTCCCGGTTGCGATCAAAGGTAACGGGGTGGCTGCCCCCGAGTGCCAATTGGCTTTCCCGCGCTATGGCTTCAAGCCTGTCGTCGATACTGTCCACATCGATGGTATCCGGCGCCTCGCCGAGAAGGCCCATCAACACCGCCATGTCGGTGCCATGACCCACACCGGTCAGGGCCAGCGACCCGTACAGGTGGACTTGCACCCGCTCGGCTGCCTGTAGTTGCCCGCGTTTATCCAGGTCGTGGACGAATTGGCGGGCGGCGACCATGGGCCCCACGGTATGGGAGCTGGAGGGGCCAACGCCGATTTTAAAAAGTTCAAATACGCTAATGCTCATAAACGCTCTCGGGGCTGGACACCCGGATAATGCACCATTTGAGCGCAGACTGTGCCAGTCGTGCGGCACTGATCAAGAGGCAGGCGAGGAAAAGATAGAAAACTCTGAAACTAGCGCATTTACGCGTACAGAATCCTGCTTGGATGAGGGAAGCGCCGGCAAAATCGCAGGCGCTTACAACAGTTTCTGACTATTAGGTCGCGTTTGCGACCACAACGGCCCGTAGAGGCGCCGGATGCCCTTCAATGGTTTTGTGTGGCGATTTGGGGTCAAGAAAATCCGCCAGAGATTCGAAATGCATCCAGTCGGTGCGACGCTGTTCCTCAATGCTGGTCGTGTTGAGGTTCACTGTGCGTGGATTTTCAAAGCCGCATTTGCGCAGCCAGCTCTCCAAAGTGGCACAGCTGGGAATAAACCAAACGTTGCGCATCTTGGCATAACGCCCCTCGGGAACCAGGCACTCGCCCAATTCACCTTCAATGACCAGCGTCTCCAGGATCAGCTGACCGCCGGGGCGCAAAGTTTCGCGCAGTTCGCGCAGGTGATCCATCGGCGAGCGGCGGTGGTAGAGCACGCCCATGGAAAAGGTGGTATCGAAAGCGCGCAATCTGGGGGGCAGGGCCTCAATGCCGAGAGGCAGTAAGTCCACTGGCTGATCTTCGCCCAGGTATTTTTTCAGAGCGTAAAACTGCGCCACATATTTTGCCGAGGGGTCGATGCCGATCACCCGCCGTGCGCCGGCGCCGAAACTGCGCCAGCAGTGGTAGCCGTTGCCGCAGCCGACATCCAGTACCAAGTGATCCTTGAGTGGCGCCAGGTGCGGCAACACCCGGTCCCACTTCCAGTCCGAGCGCCACTCGGTGTCGATGGTGAGGCCGAATACTTCCCAGGGCCCCTTGCGCCAGGGGTGCAGTTTGCGCAGCTGTTGCTCCAGTTCCGCCAATTGTTCTGGAGAGGCGTCTTCTGCACTGCCGATACTTACCGCACATTGTACGTCGATGGTGGATGGGGCAATGTCCGGCAGTGCTCTGAGGGCCGCGTGCCAGTCCGGCAGGTCGCCCCAGCGGTGCGGGCTCAGGCCCTCGGCCACTTGTGCCGGGAGTTGTGCCAGCCAGGGGCGCAGCTCGGGAATATGCTGAAGGGCGGCGTAGAGCGGAGTGTAGTCGATCATCGATTAGGGTACCTCTGAAGAAGTCGCGTCCTGGCGGTAAAGATACTTCGGGGCCCGAAGGGCCCGGAATCAGCTACAGCGCTCATGGGGATTGAATCAGAGGCTCCTTGGCGTCACTAGCGCCGCTATGTGAGGGCGTCGGCTTCGCTTTAATCGCAATAAGAGAGGCAAAATTAAAACACTGAAACCAGACGTCCACGCTAGTGAAGCCCACGGCTTTCAGACGTTCGCGGTGGGTATCGAGGGTTTCCGGGATCAACACGTTTTCCAGCGCGGTGCGTTTCTGGGCGATTTCCAGTTCGCTATAGCCGTTGGCACGTTTGAAGGCGTGGTGCAGATCGATCATCAGTTCGCGGTGGTCCGGGTCAGTGAAGTCCACCTTTTCCGAGATGATCAGTATGCCGCCGGGACGCAGGCCGTCGTAAATCTTGCGCGCGATAGACAGGCGATCCGCCACCGGGACAAACTGCAGGGTGAAATTGAGCACCACCACGGAAGCGTTTTCAATCCGCACATTTTGCAGATCGTCACAGATCAGCTGCACCGGTATCCTGCCGCTGTCCGCCGCCAGCACTTTGCGCGCTTGCTCCACCATGGCTTCGGAATTGTCCACGGCGATAATCTCGCAATCCGCCGCCGGAATCCGGTGGCGCATGGCGAGGGTGGCCGCGCAGAGGGAGCTGCCCAGATCGTAACAGCGGCTGCCGGCCTGGGCATAGCGCTCGGCCAGAGTGCCGATCATCGCCACTATGGTGGTGTAACCGGGCACCGAACGCTGGATCATATCGGGGAAAACGTCAACGACGGACTGGTCGAAGGTAAAGCCGCTCACCTCGCCAAGTGGGCTCGCGTAGATATTGTCGCGTCGGATTGCGGTCCCGTGATTCTGCGGGTCGGAGTTTCGCCCCATCAAAGCTTCTCCTCCGTCAGGCCGAGATCCAGCCCTTCCGCGCGTCCCGCTTGTCCGGTAACGACTGCGGTGCTCGCTCTGTCCGGTGAGAGATAGGTGTCGGCAACTCGCTTGAGATCCTCCAGGCGCACCTCGGTCACCCGGCGGCGGAATTCCTGGCGCACCTGATGGGTGCGACCGTAAAGCGCGGAATGGAAGGCTTTCTTGGCTTCGCCAGCGGGGGAGCCGGGCTTGTCCAGAGCGCCCACCACGCCCAGTATGGCTTCTTCCACCTGTTCCTCTTTGTGGGGCTCCTCTGCGAGCCACTGCAGGGATGCGTCAAAGTCTTTGAGGGTTCCGGCCATGCGCGGATCGCGGTAGGAATAGAAGCGGAACACACCGATATTGCTGTCGTGACTGGCGCCGCCACCGTAGGCGCCACCCTGTTCGCGGATGGCCCGGTGCAGGAAGCCGTTGCGAAGGAATCCCCCCAGTACAGCCAGTGGCGCGGCATCCGGATGGGTGAAGGGCACTGTGGCATAGGCTTTTGCGCAGAAGTTGACCTGACTGTTGGCGATCCATAACTCTCTCGTCTGGCGGGGATCGAAGGGGGCGTTGGGATCCGCCGCAGCAAGGGCCGGTGCGGCGGCGAGGGGCGCCAGTGCCCGGCTGAAATCCTGCAGCCTGTCGCCTTCGCCGATCAAAAGGAACTGGCGCTGGGCCTTGAGAATTTTATTGTGAATGTCCCTCAGAGTGGCCGCGAGATTCTCCAGGGCCTGCTCGCGGTCGATATCGCGGACCAGGGTCTTCAGCTGGCGCAGACCCAGCAGGCCGCCGCTGGCGTGACTTTCGTAGGCGGCGCGGTTGTAGCCGGCGCTGGCGGCGGCCATGGCCAGGGCGTGGCCATTGCCGACGACGCTCTGATCGCGCCGGGCCAGCGTTTGCAGCAGTAGCTCCTTGATGCGCGGGAGTTCGTCAAAGCGCGCTTCTTCCACCGTCGCCTGCATCAGTTCGGTAAGTGCAGCCTGGTTGCGGGCCAGGGCCTTGCCGGAGAGCACGAAGTGACCGGAGAGCTGCTGCAAGTTGTCGATGGCGGTGCGGCTGCTGGTATATCCGTGCAGGGCGCCGGCGACGCGGGTCTGCCACTGCTGCACTTCCAGGTAATCCTTATTGCCGAGGCCCACTTCGCAGAGTATCTGGCAGTAGTAGGGCAGGAGTTGTTTTTCCTCCTCGCTGAATTCGGGCAGCGCGCAGATCAGTTGCTGATAGACGAGTCCATTGGTCCCTGTGCTGTAGCGGGTGAGCTTCCGGTCGCTTAGAGAAACCTCTTCACCTTCTACTTCGGGGAGTTGCGAGGGAATATCTTCGACGCCCACCTTGGGAAGGATGGATATGTCGTCTTCCTGTTGCTGGCGCTCCTGTAGAGCGCGGGCAGTCTGCACAATACGCTGTTTTTCGTTTTCATCGAGGCCAGCCTTGATTGCCGCCAGACGCGCTTTTTCCTCGGCTTCGCGGCGCTCGGCCAGCTTGTTATCTGGCGTCAACACCAGCCGTACCCGGTGCTGATTTTCCACCAGCAGTTGGCGCACCTTATCGGCGATAAAGCGGGGGTCCTTGATCTGTTCGCGCAATTTCTCCAGCGTGGGGTCTATATTCAACAGGCCGATGGCGTCGCCGCGGTGGGTGGCACCGGTTAGCGCGGTCAGTATCAGCTGCAGGCCGTATGGATAGCCGTCCCCGGTGATTTCGCGTTGGTGCAGTTCCAGTTGGTGCAGACTGGCGGCCACCTGTTCGTAGGGCAGCCCTTTCTCGGCCACTTCCTCGAGCACGGCGAGTATCTGTTTTTCCAGCTCGTCGGCGCGGTCCCGTTCGCTGCCTTCAATGCCGCAGACAAAGACCAGCTCGCGCTGGGAGTCGTCCAGCCCCACCAGTGGCGACGGGGCGGTCCCCAGGTCCGTGGTCTCCAGCAGTTTCATCAGTGGTGAAGCGCTGTTGTCCAGTAGCACGCCGGATATCAGGTGGGCGGTCAGTACGTCTTCCAGGTTGGTGACATCACCGAGCAGCCAGCCGAGCACAATATGGGTTTTCTTTTCGAGAGATTCCTCGTTGAGCGGGTAGTGCTCCTCGACGCGCAGCGGTGCCAGGTAGTGGTCTTCGCGCCCGACGGATATGGTCTCTTGCAATGGTTCGAATTTGTGCAGCGCTTTTTCCTCGAACACCGCTTGGTGTTCCGCGGCGGGAATATCGCCAAAGGTCATGAAGATAGCGTTGCTCGGGTGATAGTGGGAACGGTAAAAATCCACCAGCTGCTCATAGGTGAGCTTGGGGATATCCGCCGGATCGCCACCGGAGTTGTAGTGGTAGGTAGTGCTGGGGAAGAGGTATTTGCTCAGTGTCTGCCACAGTTGAGAGCCGACAGAGCTCATGGCGCCCTTCATTTCGTTGTAGACCACACCTTTGTAAACCAGCTCGCTGTCCGGGTTGTCCATCTCCGCGAACTCCAGACGGTGGCCCTCCTGTGCAAAATCCAGCGGATCGAGGCGGGAGAAGAAGACCGCATCCAGGTAGACGTCGAGCAGGTTGTTGAAGTCTTTGCGGTTTTGGCTGGCAAAGGGGTAGGCGGTCCAATCCGAACTGGTAAAGGCGTTCATAAAAGTGTTCAGGGAACGCCGTATCATAGTGAAGAAAGGATCGCGCACCGGGTACTTTTCGCTGCCGCAAAGCGCCGTGTGCTCAAGAATATGGGCCACACCGGTGGAGTCCTGGGGGACAGTACGCAGTGCCACCAGGAAGACGTTCTCCGGATTGTCTGCGGCGATATGCAGGTGCTGGGCGCCGGTCTTGATGTGGCGGTACTCTTCCACGCGTACACCGAGAGATTCGATTTCCGCGCTGGTAACCAGTTCGAAAGCAGGGTGTGAGTTGCTCAAAAGACAGCTCCGTTGATTTATGCAAATTCTGCGGCCGGCCAAGCCGGCATTGGGACACTATTCTACCGTTTGCCCCGCGGGGAATAACAGTATTGACACGGTTGTCGGCTGGGCCAAGACTTCGCTGCACAAAGATCGCGGAGGGGTAATTTTACGGGATCGTCGGCAAGCGGTCTGCGTTCTCCCACTGGTGGCCAAGTATCGCGACGCCTTTAATTTATGACTGAAACTGGCGATACTCGAGTAGACCGAGCATAACTGTAGACGAAGACGGAGTAATGCGTTGACTTGGCTGGATATCGCTAGCGTCAGTGGCTTTATGATTACCTGGGCGGGCTATACCGTGTTTGCGCGTAGGAAGGCGAAAGTGACCTGGTCCCTGTCTTCGTCCTTGCAGTGGTATCGGGTGGAGTGGATGCTGTGCATGCTACAGCGGGATATGCGCATGCCGGATGCCGCTATTATCGGCAACCTCGAACGGGTGATCGGCTTTTTCGCCTCTACCAGTATTCTGATCCTGGCGGGTTTGGTGACGGCGCTTTCCGCAAACAAGGCCGCGATAGAGGTGTTGAGCAGCCTGCCGTTCGGCGAGCAAACCGCGGAGCAGTTCGAGTTGAAGATACTGCTGTTAGTGCTCATTTTTATCTTTGCGTTTTTCAATTTCACCTGGTCCCTGCGCCAGTACTCTTTCGCCAATGTGCTGATGGGCGCCGCGCCGCCAGCGGATGCCGATGACATTACTGAGGAGGAGCGGCGCCGCTTTGCCATCAGTACCGCCAAGGTGATTGATCAGGCTGGGCACAGCTATAACTATGGCCTGCGATCCTATTACTTTGCGATGGCGGTCATGGGCTGGTTTATTCATCCGGTGCTTTTTATCGCCTGCTATCTGATGGTGGTCTGGGTGCTCTACCAGCGGGAATTCCGTTCGCGCACTCTCCAGGCCATACTGGCCGCGAAGGGGCGCGCAATGGAACAGCGATGGGATAAGTAAATGGATAGCAATACGATCCTCGCAGCCTTTGACGACGTTGCCCGCCGCCGCGGCTGGCAGCCGCTGCACAAGCCGAAGAATTTGGCCATGGCACTGTTCGTGGAAGTCGCCGAGTTGTGCCGGCACTTGCAGTGGCGCAGTGACGGGGAAATAGAGGCTATGATGCGCACCCCGGAAGCGGGCGAGGTGGCGGCAGAGCTGGCGGATATCCAGATGTACCTGATGAAATTGGCCGCGATACTGGACGTGGATATGGAGAAGGCTCTGGCCGAAAAGATTGCTGAAAACCGACGCCGCTGCGCGGATAAAACTGCGGAGGTCTATCCCGGATGACCTCAGACCGCAATTTTGACGATTTGGCGCACCGCTTTTGCAACCGCATCTACGGTGGTCTCAAAGGGGACATCCGCTTGGCCGTGCTGAACCGCGATTTGGCGCCATTGCTCGAGGAGGGCGGGCCGAGCCTGAAGGTGATTGATGCCGGCGGCGGTCAGGGGCAGTTCGCGATGGATCTGGCCGCCGCCGGGCATCGCGTTTTCCTGGCCGATATTTCCGCGCAGATGTTGGCGCAAGCCGAGCAACAGTTGCAGGAGCGGCAGCTGCAGGAACGGGTGACCCTGTTGCAGCGGCCACTGCAGGAGCTGGTGGAATTGCCGGAGCTGCAAAACGCCGATCTGGTGATCTGTCACGCTGTGCTGGAGTGGCTGGCACGGCCCAAGGAAGCGATCGACCGTTTGCGCGCGCTGCTGAAACCCGGTGGGCATCTGTCCCTGACCTTCTACAATCGGCGCGCCTTGGAATTCCGTTTGCTGCAGCGGGGCAGTTTCCGGCAGCTGGACCACAATATCGAAACGGGGCATTGGGGCGGCCATCCTGGCAGCCTTACGCCGCAGAATCCGCTGTTGCTGGAATGGGTGGGGGACTGGGTGGCCCAGGCGGGGCTCGCGGTTGTCGCCCACAGTGGCATTCGCTGTTTCCACGATTTTATGACGCCGGAAATGCGCGACCGCCTGCCCGCGGCGGCGATCGTGGAAAAGGAGCTGGCTTATTCCCGTGTGGAACCTTACCGGCAGCTGGCGCGCTATATCCACCTGCTCTGTATGTTGCCTTAGGGAACCTCTGATTAATTCGCGTGAACACTATGGTAGCTTCCGGGGCGCTCAGGCAATAGGACGGACATTTCGAAAACGCACGAGTACTTCCCTGTAGCTCCGACGGATACATCCCTGTATCCGACGGTTTCGAAATGCCCGTCCTATCACCTGAGCTTCACATCCGCCCCCGAAGCGCCTCTGCCATCAGAAAGTGACTTAATCAGAGGTTCCTTAGGCGTATCCAGCGTGATGGAAGGCGCGTGAGTTACTGGGGCCTGCAGAGGTTTCTGTGCCAGGCAGCGAATGTACCTGCGGTGTTCTAAAGGTCGCGCAGTAGCAACTCCTTTGCGGCATTGACCCGCGAGGCCAGATAATCACTGCCTCCCCGGTCCGGGTGCAATTTTTGGATCAACCTGCGGTGCGCATCGATAATTTCAGCGCGACTGGCGTTTTCGCCAACATTGAGTATGCGGCGCGCCTCGGTGGCGGTTAGCGGCGGCTGGCGGTCGGTATCGCCGCCGTTCCGCTCAGTTTGCTCTTTTCTGGCCTGGGCGTGGCGGGCCAACAGCGGTGCCAGCCACGGCAGGTGGCGGCCGAGCCAGCCGAGCGCTTTCCCGGCCAACGGCAATGCGACTGCCACGGCGGCGCCAACCCAGTGCAGGCGGCCGCTAATGGCGAGCAGCACCGCCGCTAGCGCCAGACCGATCAGCAGCCATTGCAGCAACAATTTGCGGCGCTCGCGCGGAGCGCTGGCTTTGAATTTTTGCCATGCCAGCCAGGCAAAGATACCGACGGCGATCAATAGAATGATGCGGGCCAAAGGTCAATCCTCTTGCGTCGAACTCCGGTCCGCTAGCTTATCAGATGTCGACCCTTACGCCCGCCGCGATAAAGTCACCGGAGGATTCCGCCACCCGGTTACTGTCGTCTATACCTCCTTCGATATAGAGGCGTACGTGGGAATTCCACTTGTAGTTAAATCCCAGGAAGTACTTGGCCAGGCGGTATTTATCCCCTGTCACCAGCCCCTCTTCAAACTCGTCGTCGTCATAGGATTTCAGTAGGTTGTGTCCACCGTAGATGGAGTAGCAGTTCAAGGCGCCCCAGGTCCAGCTGACGTAGGACTCAGAGCCGATCGCGTTGAAAAAATTGAGGACACCCATGGTTGAGTTCGGCGGGGCGATTTCATTGTTGTGGGAGCGGTGCCAGTTAAAGGCGGCATACAGCCCTTCTTCCAGGGGGCCCTTACCGTAGGCGATACCGCCGATAAAGGCGAAATCATTTCCGCTTTCGTTAATTTCTTCGTCGTCGCGGATCAGTACAGGAAAGGCCGGGTCGGAAATATCGAACAGCATGCCATCTTCCGTAAAGAGATCCAGGTTCACCCGGTTGTACGCAGTGCCGAGAAACAGCCCATCGCCGATATCCACCGTGTAGGTTAGGGAGGCGCCGCGTGAAATGCCGTACTCGCAGTCATCTGTCGGGCATACGAGCAGTGTGTCCGGTCCCCTGGCATCTTGCACCATATAGTCCAGTTTTCCCGCGTGCGCGGCGTACTGTAGGCCTATTTGAAACTCGCCGCCGAAACCTTTCCAGCGTTTGCGCCAAGTGAGAGCCGCGTCGGCACGCCCAGTACCGGTGACGCCGCCATCTCCCCCCAAGGCAAAGGCACCGCTGGCGAGTGCGCCCGATACGTTGTACCAATCGGTGATATAGGCGATGTCGTAGTAAACCGACCACTGCTTGCCGACACGGAAGTCGCCCCAAAAGTCATGTTGCGCAAACGCGTTGCCGTGACGGATGTAGAGCGGGTCTGCGATCTCGCCGGATTCCGCCTGCTGGTCACCGGATATGACGATTTCCTGATCGGGGGAAACGGCCAGAAGGCCCCACTCGAGAAAGAACCCGACATTCCATTGATCGTACGCGGGCGTCTCCAGTTTTAAACTGAGCCGCGAGGCGCCGTCGATCAGTTCCGTGTTACCGTCGATATTGATTTGATGAGCCGTCAGGTAGCCGTTGATGTGAAGGGATACCAGATCGGATTCATATAGGGGCAGGGCCTTGCCGATCCCTGAAAACAGCAGGCCGCCACAGGCGGGGATAATCCATATACATCTGCGCATTTTGCTCTATACCACTTCCCTGTTGTGTTGTACGGACAATTTTTTATCCGCGTCCTATAGGGTAGATCATCGATGTGTGGAAGGTGGAATGCCGCATAACCAATGTTGAAGCCGCCAGCCGGTACTTCCCCGCGACAAAAGAGCTGCCGTAAAGGCGCGGTGAACAGTTTCTTGTTCTGCGCGACGCGTATTTCGCGACAGATGAAGCTTTGTTCGCCAAAAGATAAAATTGAGCGGATTTGATCGCTGGAATCTCTGTGTTGGGGCATTGAGGAACTATTGATTAATTCTTAGCAGTGCTGTAGTTGCTCTCGGGGCGCTCAGGCAATGGAATGAACATTTGGCCGCAAAGCCTTAATTTAAGGAACCTCTGATTAAGTCACTTTCTGGTGGCAGAGGCGCTTCGGGAGCGGACGTGAAGCTCAGGTGATAGGACGGGCATTTCGAAACCGTCGGATACAGGGATGTATCCGTCGGAGCTACAGGGAAGTGCTCGTGCGTTTTCGAAATGTCCGTCCTATTGCCTGAGCGCCCCGGAAGCTACCATAGTGTCCACGCGAATTAATCAGAGGTTCCTTAAATCCGGAAACAAGTGCATCCCGCCCAGCGGGGACTTTACGCGATCATCAGACCCCCTTAACTATCATCTGATCTCTTTCTGTGAGGAGTCACTGCCAAGTTATGACACAAATAAAATACAGTCGGCGCTTGTTCGGGCTCACCATCCGTCAGAATGCCCATCCGGATATGCGCAGACTGCGGCGGCAGGCCGGGGAGCCGGCACTGCATGGCAACAAATTTTGGAAGAGCAGCTGTCTGATGATGGATTATCTGAAGAAAAATCCATTAAAAAAGGGCACACGGGTACTGGATCTAGGCTGCGGTTGGGGGCTCGGCGGGATATTTTGCGCGAAACATTTCCAGGCGGATGTCACCGGGCTGGATGCAGATCCGAGTGTTTTTCCCTTTGTGGAATATCACGCGGAGCTCAATGGTGTTCAAGTAAAAACCTGGCGCTGCCGCTATGAGCGAGTCACGCGGGTGGATCTGGCAAACTTTGATGTATTGATCGGCACCGATATCTGTTTTTGGGATCAGCTGGAGAATCCCTTGTACAACCTGACCCGGCGTGCGTTACAGTCCGGTGTCCGAAAAGTGATTCTGGCGGACCCCGGGCGCTCTCCGTTTCTGCGCCTGGGGGCGCGCGCGCAGGAAAGACTGGGCGCCGATTTTATTGACTGGGCGGTAACCCGACCGATGAAGGCCAGTGGTTGTCTGTTGATCGCAGGTGGGGACCTTTAACATTTGAGGTGCGCGGTTTTTGTGGCCGGACCTCGCTAACGCTGTAGACAGGAAACGCAATGCAATACGACAAATTCACCATTCCCAGTCCGGAAGAAGCTCTACCCGGCCGAGACCAGCCGATGCCCATCAGCGGCGTGCACTATGTGAATGGGCATACAATGAAGGAGCCTTTTCCAGCGGGGTTGGAAAAAGCGATTTTCGGCATGGGTTGCTTTTGGGGAGCCGAGCGGCTTTTCTGGCAGATAGAGGGTGTCTACAGCACGGCAGCGGGCTACGCGGGCGGAAGTACGCCCAACCCCAATTACCGGGAGGTATGCAGCGGAGGTACCGGTCATGCCGAAGTGGTGCTAGTCGTCTTCGATCCGCACAAAGTTTCCTACGAGGAATTGTTGCGGAGATTTTGGGAAGAGCATGACCCGACCCAGGGCATGCGTCAGGGCAATGATCTGGGCACACAGTACCGCTCTTGTATCTATTGCTTTGGCGATGCACAGCTGGCGGCAGCGCAGGCCTCGGAAGCGCTGTTCCAACAAGCGCTGGAAGAGAAAGGGTTAGGCGCCATCACAACTGAGATCGCAGAAGCGCCTGTTTTTTATTATGCGGAGGAAGACCACCAGCAATACTTGGCGAAGAATCCGGATGGCTACTGTGGCCTGGCGGGCACCGGTGCCTGCTTGCTTCGCTGATGACTGACTATAGGTGCGTACAGTGCTGGATTACTCCGATTGTTCGGTTTGCGGATAGAGCATATGTGCGCACCAATCGCTCCAGCTGCCTGGGTAGAGTAGGGCATCTGTGCGGCCGATCAGATATAGCGAGAAGTAGTTTACGCAGGCCGTGACACCGGAGCCGCAGTAGTTCACCAATTGATCGTCGGCGGGAATATCCTGCCAGTGTTTCCGCAGCTCGGAGCGGCTCTTTAGGCTGCCGTCTTTCCGGGTCACTCCCTGCCAGGGTTTATTGATGGCAGTTGGGATATGACCCGCGATCGGATCAATCGGCTCTTCGATACCGGCAAAGCGCCGGGGATCGCGGGCGTCAATCAATTGCCAGGGCGGGTTGTCGAGGGCGCTGAATATACGCCCGTGATCCAACAGAATTTCCTGGCGTGGAATCGCGGTAAAGTCGCCGTCGTCAGGTCGGGCAGGGACCGTGTGTTGCAGGGGCAGGTCGGCATTTCGCCAGGCGTTCAGCCCGCCGTTCAATATCGCGATGCGATTGTGGCCAAAGTAGTGGAACAGAAACCAAGCGCGGGCTGCGAAGGCCAGGCGGTGATCGTCGTATAACACCACCAGAGAGTCGCGTTCAATGCCTAGGGCGCGGGCGAAGCGCTGAAAGTCTTCCGCGCTGGGCATCGGGTGGCGGCC
This sequence comes from Microbulbifer thermotolerans, assembly GCF_001617625.1. Lineage (NCBI taxonomy): Bacteria > Pseudomonadati > Pseudomonadota > Gammaproteobacteria > Cellvibrionales > Microbulbiferaceae > Microbulbifer > Microbulbifer thermotolerans. The sequence goes on from NZ_CP014864.1 coordinate 1,755,478, forward strand.
GCCATAGCGGGCCTTGGGACCCGAGAGGTCCCGGTGCAGGCTGGCGTAATGCGCTCCCGGAATGTGCCCCTTGGCATAGTCTCTGGCACCGGCCTCGGGATCGGCCAAGTCGTAGCGGCAGTCTAGGATCACCACTTTAGAGGATGGCGCTATCTCCGCCAGTTCCCGGACCTCGATCACTTCCTTTGTGTCCATACTCATCGTGTTGCTGTAGTTGTCTTTGATCTTTTTTATCTGAACCGCAAAACGCGCGGCATTCGCGCTTCACTCCGCCTGGCCGTCCACGGCGGGCACAGACCAGGCGCCGTTCGCGGAGCGCTGACCCGCGAGCTCTTCCTCGCGGCAGACCAGGACTGTTTCCCGCTGGGGTTCTCGAGGGTTGTCGAGAAAGCGGGCCGCGGCCTGCTCTGCGCAGTTACTGGCGGATACGACATCGTGCGCCAGTTGCGGGAATAGCAGCCATTGGTGATTGGCTAGTTTGCGCCGCGCTTTGTCGGCATCGTCCGCGCGGAGCACTGGGTCCAGTGCGCCGTGCATCACCAGCACCGGCAATGATGTCTCCACCGGTTGGGATTCTCGTAGCGATGCGGAGGGGATGGCCCAGATACGGCACTGCATTTGAATCAGATCGATGTCGCTGCGCACGGCACCACCCAGAATGCCGCTTTCCGCCGCACTGGCGCGGGCTTTGTCGAAGTCCACAAAGGGGGCTTCTTCATAGCAGAAGTGACTGATGCCAGCTGCGTCACCGAAATAGGGGTCGAGCAGTATCTCCATAAAGCTGGCGACAGCCGCGCGGGCCGGCTCCTCTTCGCGGTTTTCCAGGGCCTCGATCAGTTGGGGGAGGTCGCTGTAGAAGTTTTCATCGTACAGAGCTTGAAACAGTACCCGCAACAGCCTTTGTCCGTTAAGCACAAAGGGGTATTCACTGTCGCTGAATCGGTGTTTGACGGTTACGGTAAGCGGATTTTCATCCAGCGACTGCACCAGGTTTTCCAGTCTCTGCTTGAGATTGGGATAGCGGCTGTTACAGGTTTTGTTTTCGCTGCAGTAGCGCAAACCCCGTTCGTAGGCAGCCAGTGCGTCATCGGCCAGCTGCTGGGTATATTTGATGTCCGGGAACACGGCGCTGTTGAGTACCAGGGCGCGCACGGAATCCGGGTAGTCGCGGGCGAGGGTGAGGGCGTAGCGGGAGGCGTAGGAGACCCCGTAGAGGTTGAGTTTCTCCAGCCCCAGTTGTTTGCGCAACTCCTCTACGTCCCGGGCCACGGTGGCACTGTTGTACTGTGTCAGGTCGGCGATTTTCGACAGGCGGCTGTAGCAGCGTTCCATGCTGAAGGTGAATACCCTCGCTTCCTCGTCCGGTGACAAATTCTGCCGGTATGCAGTATCGGCGTCCTGGATAAATTCATCGCAGGTGAGCCGCGGTTGGGCCATGCCGGTACCTCGTGGGTCCATTACGATCAGGTCGCGGCCGTTGTCGACGGTCATTGCGGCGTAGTTGATCCACAGCCACTCGCTGGCGTTTTCCGGCTCCAGCCCGAGGCTGGCGCCGGGGCCGCCAGCGCCCAGATGCAGCAGGGGTAGTTTGTCGGGGTCGCGCTCCGGGGCGAGAAAACGTACCACTGGAAAGCGAATTGTGCGGTCCGCCGGCTGGGCGTAATTTTCCGGTACCTCCATCATGAAGCACTGGCTTTCCGGCCAGCTGTCATCGGTTTCAAACCAGCAGGCCTTGGGAATCAGGCGGGCAGGGGACACGGCCTGATCCTGAGCCAACTCCCGGTCGCAGGCGGCGAGCAGGAGGCAGATGATAAGAAGAGTAATATTCGCAGCGCGGAAGCGGTTCTCCGCCGGGAAATTCGTAAAAAACTGCATGCCGTTCATTTGTTGCCGAATCGCGCGATGGGCGCGGACAGATTCCAGCGCAATGCCGCCAGGCGTATCGCCAGAGTTACCAAGACTGCCGTGGCCACTACCGCTTCGCCGGGCACCTTGCCGCTGGCTCGCAGCAGCACCAGTGTGGCAGCACCGGCCAGCGCGGCAGTGGCATAGATCTCTCGGCGCAGCAGAAGCGGGATATCGCCTGCAAGGATATCGCGGATCAGACCGCCAAAGGTACCGGTCATTACCCCCATGACAATGGCAATTGTCGGGGAGTGGCCGAGCTCCAGTACTTTTTGGGTCCCGATAACGACGAAGACCGCCAACCCCATGGCATCGGCAACCATGAGAAGGCGCATGGGGACCTGTAAATAGCGGATCAGGTAAAAACTGATTACACCAGTGACTGCGGCGATCCACAGATAGTGCGTATCCTGCAGCCAGAATACTGGAATATTCAGAATCATGTCCCGGGTGGTGCCGCCGCCAGTGGCCGTAACGCAGGCGAGCACCACTGCTCCGAACAGGTCCATCTGTTTGTGCCCGGCGGCCAGCACGCCAGTGAAGGCGAAGACCACGATGCCGATTAGGTCGAACCAGTGGAGCAATTGTTCCATAAGTTTTGGTTTCCGGGGTGGCGACGGCGTTTGTATGTGGCGCAAGGCCGCACAGGTGGGAATTTACGGAGGCGGCGCATACGAGTCCACAGCTGTTTACGTCCATAACGGGCATGGAAAGGCTCGGATGGCCCCCGGTAGTCCGGTTGCCCTCCGAGCGGAGCCTCGGGTTTGCGCCCAGATGTCAGCAAAACGCCTGCAGGCCCGTCTGTGCGCGTCCGAGAATCAGTGCGTGGACGTCGTGGGTTCCTTCGTAGGTGTTGACCGCTTCCAGGTTCATCACGTGGCGGATTACATGGAATTCGTCGGCGATGCCGTTACCGCCGTGCATGTCGCGAGCCACGCGGGCGATTTCCAGTGCTTTGCCGCAGTTGTTGCGCTTGACCAGGGAGATCATGGTGGGGTCAAAGTGTTTGTCTTCATCCATGATGCGACCAACGCGCAGGGAACCTTGCAGGCCTAGGGCAATTTCCGTTTGCATATCGGCGAGCTTTTTCTGGAACAGCTGGGTTTGTGCCAGAGGGCGGTTGAACTGTTTGCGGTCCAGCCCGTACTGGCGAGCCGCGTGCCAGCAGAATTCCGCCGCGCCCATGGCGCCCCAGGAAATGCCGTAGCGGGCTCGATTCAGGCAGCCGAAGGGGCCGCGCAGGCCGCCGATTTCCGGGAACTTGTTTTCTTCCGGTACAAACACATTATCCATCACGATTTCGCCGGTGATGGATGCGCGGAGAGAGAACTTTCCTTCAATCTTCGGTGCGGACAGCCCCTCCATGCCTTTTTCGAGAATAAAGCCGCGGATGACGTCCTCGTCGTCCTTGGCCCAGACTACGAATACATCGGCGATGGGACTGTTGGTGATCCACATTTTCGAACCGGTCAGACGATAGCCGCCGTCGACTTTCTTGGCGCGAGTCTTCATGCCGCCTGGGTCGGAGCCAGCGTCCGGTTCAGTGAGTCCGAAACACCCGACCCATTCACCGGTAGCCAGCTTGGGCAGGTACTTTTCTTTTTGTTCTTCGGAGCCGTAGGCCGAGATGGGGTACATCACCAAGCTGGACTGTACGCTCATAGCAGAGCGATAGCCGGAATCCACCCGTTCCACTTCGCGGGCCACAAGGCCGTAGGAAACATAGTTCAGGCCCGCGCAGCCGTAGCCCTCAATGGTCGAACCCAGCAGACCCAACTCGCCCATCTCGCGCATGATTTCGCGGTCAAAGATTTCGTGGCGATTGGCCTCCAGGACACGGGGCATGAGTTTGGTTTGGCAGTATTCGCGCGCGGTGTCGCGCACCATGCGCTCTTCGTCGGTGAGCTGGCGGTCCAGCAGGAGAATGTCGTCCCAGTGGGCCAGGGGCTGATGTTTACTCATTGTATTTCTCGTCTACTTCCAACTTGATTGCGGCCGCTGTGTGACCGTTCAGTTTAGTGTGGCGCATCATACCTAAGTAGAGGCCACTCGGCACGGCCGGATTGTCTCAAGCCTCACCCCCCGAAACGTAAACAACCGTAAATTACCTTGCGGGCGCAGGGGTGTTTCCGATAATAAGCGCAAAAATTTTCCAAGATCCACACTAATACAGATAATTTGGTGGTATATCTTTGCGATTTCATCGGTTAATTGCGCTTTGTCTGCCGCTACTCACCGCTTGTGCCTCCCCGACTCTGCCTCCGGACTTGGCAAAAGAGAGTCTTGGCCTGCCTGATACCTTCCGCGCTTCCGGCACTGAAATGGCCGAAATACGCTGGTGGCGGAGCTTCAATGATCCGCAGATGGATCGACTGGTACTGCTAGCACTACAAGACAGCCCTGACCTTCAGGCCACTCTGTGGCGACTGCAACAGTCGGCCGCCGCCGCGCGCGGCGCGCGCGCGGGGTTTTGGCCGCGGCTGACTGGCAGACTGGAGAACACGGAGCAGCGTCGCGCGGATGGTGACTTTGATTTCGAGGGCAGTGAGAATGAGGGCAACACCTGGAGCGGGCGTCTGGCGGCCAGCTATGAGGTGGACCTCTGGGGCAGGGTGCGCGCCGGCAGTAAGGCCGCCGAAGCGGACTACCTGGCCCAGGAGCAGAATCTACAGACTGCCGCACTCAGCCTTGCCGCGGAAGTATCCATTGCCTGGTTGGAGCTGCGTGAACAGTGGGGACAGCGGGATCTTTTGGCGCAGCAGCTGGAAATCAACCGACAGACACTGCAGGTCTTGGAGATGCGTTTTGGCCGCGGTGTTTCCGCCGCCGCTGACGTGCTGCAGCAGCGTCAGCTGGTACAGCAATCCGAGCAGGAGCTGCAGCAGGCAGAGGCGGATATAGAGACGCTCAAAGTGCAGTTGGCGGCCCTGCTGGGTATCAGTGTTCAGCGGCTCGAGCCTTTGGTACAAACCGCTCCGGGAATGCCATCTATGCCCGCGCTTCCGGACACAGGTGTGCCTGGACGCCTTCTGTTGCGTCGCCCGGATGTGCAACAAGCCCAGCGCGAACTGCTCGCGGACTACTACTCGGCGGAGCAGGCCTGGGCGGACCGCCTGCCGGTGATCAGCTTGTCCGCCGTGGCCTCGGGCGGTGGCCCGGCCATCTCGGATATCGTCGACGACTGGCTTCTGACGCTCACTGCCGCCGTCGAAGGCGTGATCTTCGACGGAGGGCAGTTGGCCGCTGCTCAGGAACAGGCGGATGCGGCACTGCAGGAGCGCTGGGCCCTTTACCGCGGCACCGTGATTCAGGCCCTTTCCGAAGTGGAGCAGGCTCTTATCCGCGAGCAGGCGGTGCTCGACCGCTTGCGTCATCTGCGCGAGCGCGAGCGGCTGGCGGACATGATTGTGGAACGCCAGCGGCGCAACTATGCCCGCGGTACGGTGGATTTCCTCAATGTGTTGACCGCCACTAATTCACAACAAAGTCTGGCGCGGCAGATACTGACCGCCCAGCGAGAACTGTTGGAAAACCGGGTAACGCTCTATCGCGCGCTCTCCGGCGGTCTTCCGTGGGAAGACCTGCCCGCGGCGGAGCCGGTGGAGTTGGAGCTGTACCGGACGGGGGAACTAGATGCTTAAGCAGTTGAAACGGTTGAACTGGAATTTTGCCCTGCCCATCGCGCTGATTCTGCTGGCGGTATTGATCGCCAGCTGGTTGTTGCGGGATAAGCCCACCATGAGCCGCGGCGATCGCAAGACGCCGCCGCCCACGGTGGACACAGTGGTGGCCGAGCGGGGACAGTTTCCTTTGACGGTCACGGGGCTCGGGCTGGTTACCGCAAGGGAAACGGTAGAACTGCAGCCGCAGGTGGAAGGCCGTGTGGAGTGGATCGATTACGGACTGGGACCGGGCTCAACCCTGGAGCGGGGTCAACCGTTGCTGCGCATTGAAGCCGAGCCCTACCAACTCGCCCTGCAAACAGCGCGTAGCACACTGGCCGAGCGCCGCGCCGAACTGCAGCAGGAAGAGGGCCAGCGGGCGGTGGCACAGGAGGAGTACGCCTTATTGGGGGCCACCTTGCCGGAGGCTGACCGGGCCCTAGTGCTGCGCGAGCCGCAACTGGCGGCAGCCAGGGCGCGGGTGGATTCGGCGGAAGCTCAGGTGCGCCTGGCCGAGCGGGATCTGCGCCTCACCCGCATCACCTCTCCCTTTACCGCTCTGCTGGTGAGCCGCAGTGTGGATGTGGGGGACCGCGTGGCCCCGGGCACGGAGCTCTATACCCTAGCCGGCGCCGAGCGTTTTCAGATCGAGGTGGAAGTGCCGGCATCCCGCTTGCGGTATGTCAGCAGCCCGGACACCGAAGTGCGTATCCGCGGCAGCCAGTGGCCGGAGGACCAGTATCGGCAGGGCGACTTCGTGCGTGCCATCCCGGTGCTGGAGGAGCAGGGCAGACTGGCGCGGGTGCTGGTGGAACTGAAGGATCCGCTGGCGATCGATGATCCATCCCAGCCGCAACTGCTGCTCAATGATCTTGCCCAGGTGGAAATCACCGCGCGTACAACGTCCGATAGGGTACGGGTACCGCTGACCGCCGTGCAGGATGGAGATGTGGTGTGGATAGTTCAAGGCAACCGCATCCAGATACGGCCGGTAAATATCGAGTACCTAAGTGATGACTACGCGGTGCTCGCCAGCGGCCTCCGCGGCGGGGAGCGGCTGGTGACCACGCGCCTAACCACGGTGACCAGCGGCATGCCGGTCAGGGTTGCCGGTGAGGAGCCCGTGCAGCGCCCGGAGGCGCTAGGTATGCGTGCGCCTGGAGCGGAAGGTGAGCCCCGGCAGAGACAGATGCCGCCGCAGGGAAGGAGGGGGGAATGAATCAGGCCAAGCTCTCCAAATCTCCGGTGGATACCCGCACCGGCGCTATCGCCTGGATGACGCACAATCACGTCACCGCCAATTTGTTGATGCTGGTGTTTATCCTCGGCGGTTTGCTTTTCTCTCTCACCATTAAGAAAGAGGTCTTCCCCGAGTTCAGCCTGGACACCGTCACAGTGAGCATCTCTTACCCAGGGGCCAGCCCCGCGGAGGTGGAAAGAGGCGTGTTGGTGGCCGCTGAACAGGCGGTACAGGGAATCGTCGGCATCAAGGAAATGCGTGGTAACGCCTCCGAAGGCAGCGCCAGCCTGACCCTGGAGCTGGAGGAGGACGCCAATGCCAACCAGGTTTACCAGGATGTGCAGCAGGCGATAGATCGGGTGACCACGTTTCCATCCGATATCGAGCGCCCTCAGGTCAGCCTCGCCGAACGCAAGCGGGATGTGATGGATCTGGTGGTCCACGGACATCTCGATGACCGCACCCTGCGCGATGTTGCCATGCAGGTGTACGACAAGCTGGAAGCGCACCCGGATATTACCCAGCTCGAGGCCTCCGGTGTACGCGATTTCGAGGTGGCCATCGAAGTGAAGCGCGACGATTTGCGCCGCTACGGTCTCTCGCTGCCGGAGGTCGCGCAGCTGGTGGGCAATGCCGCGGTGGATGTGCCGGCCGGCGGCGTCAAATCGGATGAGGGGGGGGAGATTCTGGTCCGGGTCACCGAGCGGCGCGACTGGGCGCGGCAGTTCGGTGATATTGTTGTGGCCCAGGGCTCCGGGGGTGGCGCTGTCTACCTGCGGGATATTGCGCGCATTCGCGACGCGCTGGTGGATGAGCCGCGCAATATGCTCTACAACGGCCAACCGGCGGTAGGTATTGACGTATATCGGATCGGCGATCAAACGCCGATGAGTGTCAGCGAGGCTGTACGCGAAGTGCTGGCGGAGTTGGAAAGCACACTGCCGCCGGGCGTGCACGTGACCATCCGCGATGACGATTCACTGGTGTTCAAGGAGCGTTTATCGCTGCTGCTGAAAAACGCTTTTGTCGGTTTGCTGCTGGTGTTTGTCGTGCTCGGAGCCTTTCTCGAGCTGCGCCTGGCCTTCTGGGTGACGCTGGGTATTCCCACCAGTTTTCTCGGCGCGCTGCTGTTTTTACCGGGGATGGGTATCTCGGTGAATATGGTCAGTATGTTCGCCTTCATCATCGCGTTGGGAATTGTGGTCGATGACGCGATCATTGCCGGTGAAAACATTCACGAATGGCGCAGCCGCGGTTACAGTAACCTGCAGGCGGCCATCGCGGGCGCGCGCCAAGTGGCGGTGCCGCTGACCTTTGCGATTCTCACCAATATTGTCGCCTTTATTCCCCTCATGTATTTGCCCGGCTTTATGGGCAAGATATTCGGTGTCATCCCCCTGGTAGTCGGTTCCGTGTTCGTGATCTCCTGGGTGGAAGCTCTGTTTATTCTTCCGGCGCACTTGGCCTATTCCCGCCGTGGTTACCGCAAAGGCTGGGCGCGCCGTGTCGCGGCGCGACAAAAGCTAATTGCGCGGGGATTGGACCGCTTTGTCGAGATGCGCTTCAAGCCGTTACTGGATTTGTGTGTGCGCCACCGCTACACCTCAATCGCTGTGGCGATCGCTGTTTTGCTGGTGGTGGGCGGCTACGCCGCCAGCGGGCGCATGGGCTTTACCCTTATGCCCAAGGTGGAACGGGATTCCGGCCGGGTTGAGGTCACTTTTCCTCCGGGTATCGCCGAGCAACAGCTGAACAGGGCGCGCAGCCAGATTATGGCCGCAGCGGACCGGGTGCTGGCGCAGAGGGAGCGCGACAAGGTATTTCTCGGAATGCGCGGACTTGTCCGGGATAACTCGGTGGTGGTGGATGTTTATCTGGTGCCTTCGGATCAGCGGGATTTCACCACCGGAGAATTCGTGCGCGATTGGCGCCGCGAGGTGGGGATCGTGCCCGGTGCGCTCAGTTCCAGCTTTGCCGCCGACCGCGGTGGGCCCGGTGCGGGCGCCGCGCTGACAGTGGAGTTGCGCCACACGGATACAAATGTACTCGAAGAGGCGGCACAGCGGCTGGCACGGGAGCTGGAAGCCTTTCCCGCAGTGAGCGATATCGATGCGGGTATTTCCCTGGGCAAGCAGCAACTGGATCTGACACTCACCGAAACTGCCAAGAGCCTGGGACTTAGCGCGGAGGATATCGGGCGGCAGTTGCGGGCCTCCCTGTACGGCGCCGAGGCGATGCGTCAGCAGCGCGGCCGCGATCAAGTCAAAGTGATGGTACGCCTGCCCGAGGAGGAGCGAGTATCCCTGGATGATGTGTCCAGCATTATGATCCGTGCTGGCAATGGCCTGTGGCTGCCGCTGCCGGACCTTGTCGAAGTGGATAAGGGCCGCGCCTATGCCACCATCAGCCGGCGCGAGGGGCGCAGGGTAATGACGGTCACCGCCAATGTGGATCCGCCGGATCAGGCCGCATTGGTCATCAATGAACTAAACCGCAGTGTGGTGCCTCAGCTGCAGGCGGAGTTCGCGGGGCTCACGATTTCCTATGAGGGGCGCCAGGCGGACGAGCGCGAGGGACTCGCCTCACTGGGCTTGACCTTCTCTCTGACGATCGCCGCACTCTACCTCTTGCTGGCTGTTCCTCTGAAGAGCTATATCCAGCCTCTGACCGTGATGGTAGCGATTCCCTTTGGCGTTATTGGCGCACTACTGGGACACCTGGTGATGGGCTATGGCCTGAGCATGGTGAGCCTGCTGGGGATGGTGGCGCTGGCCGGTGTGGTGATTAACGATACGCTGGTGATGATTGAATACGGCAACCGTTTGCGGGAGCAGGGTGTCGATATCACTAACGCAATCAAACAGGCTGCAGCACGCCGATTCCGCCCGATTATCCTCACTACGGTGACCACTTTCTGCGGCTTAATGCCGATGATTTTTGAGACATCGGTACAGGCGCGATTTATGATTCCAATGGCCATCTCCCTAGGCTACGGCATACTGGCGGCGACCGCCATTTCCCTATTGCTGGTGCCTTGTCTGTACCTGATGTTTGCCAAGGATATTCCGCAGTTTTTCGGCCTGTTGCGCAATGGCAGAAAACCGGCCAAAGCGCGGGTCTAGGGAACCTCTGATTAATTCGCGTGAACGCTTTGGTTAGTTCCGTGGCGCTCAGGCAATAGGATGGCCATTTCGAAAACGCACGAGTACTTCCCTGTAGCTCCGTCGGATACATCCCTGTATCCGACGGTTTCGAAATGGCCATCCTATCACCTGAGCTTCTCATCTAGCTCCAAAGAATTTTTACCGTCGGGAAGCGAATTAATCAGAGGTTCCCTAGCGCTGCTTATCCTGCCCGCCGGTTACCTTCGGTCCGGCGGGTTGGGTTTACCTCCTGTTCTTTAATCCCTAGTCTCTGCGCAATTCGTCCCTGATGGCAATGGGATTGGGGAAATTCAGCACCACAATGTAAGAAGAGGCCAGAAAGGTCAGGATCGCCGTGGCCTGGATCAGGTGCGAGGCGGCGCTCCCGATCAGTTGTTGTTTAAAAGCGAGGAAGGCAATCAGCAATGAAAATTCGCTGATTTGCCCCAGTCGAAAGCCTATGTCCCAGGCCAGCACTTTCTGTTCGCTTTGGTTGCCCAGTAGGTAGCGGAAGACCAGCGGCTTAATCGTCAGCACCGCTGCGGCTGTGGCCAGAGCGGGAAGGGCGATTTCCGGCACCATCGAAAGTTTGAACTGGGCCCCGAGGCTGAAGAAAAACATGACCAGAAAAAAGTCTCGCAAGGGTTTCAGGTTGAGTGCGATGTATTGGGAGATAGAACTGGTAGCGAGGCTAATACCAGCGATAAACGCACCAATTTCCCGCGATAGTCCCAGTACTTCCGCCAATTCCGCCAGCCCCATGCACCACCCTAGCGCGAGCAAAAAGACATACTCGTGAAAGCGGTCAAAGCGGGCGAAAAGAGGACGCAGCGGAAACTTTACGAATAACCAGGCCAAAACGAGCAGTAGGGGCAGGGCAGCGAAGGAAAGGATCAGCCGTGCAAAATCCACCGCACCGGCGCTGCCGGAGAGCAGTATCACCAGGCAGAGGATGGCGGCAAAGTCCTGAAACAGTAGCAGGCCAACCATCAGCTCTCCCAGATACTTGTGGTGCAGAACTGTGGTGGGTAGCAGCTTGATGCCGATAATTGTGCTGGAAAACATCAGTGCCATACCGATTACCCAGGATTCGATATCGGTAAAGCCGAACAGCCGCCCAATGGCAAAGCCGAGGACAAGAAAGAGGGTACAGCTGGCCAAACCTACCACCGTGACCTTGCGTAATACGGAAGCCAGGGCTTTTGGCTGCATTTCCAGCCCGAGTAGAAACAGCAAAAAGACAATGCCGATGCTCGACATTTCCGCCAATAACTTGACGTCGCCTACAACGGCCAGGCACGAAGGGCCGAGCAGTACGCCCAGGGCAATGTAGGCAACCAATAAGGGCTGTCGCCCGTAAAGAAACAGCGAAGCGACAATGGCGGCGCCGGTGAAGATCAGAAAAAATGACTGAAAAAGAGTTTGTTCCGCCACTAGACATCCCTTGCCGGTGGGCATTGCACCCCGTTGTGGGGCGGGCCGGAACGCGCGCTTTCTTATCCCGTGGTGGTTAGCTGCAGGGGGACCCCTCAGCGGCGCGCGCTACTCGACCGGTGGTATCGGTAGTTCCGTTGTGCTCTTAATTTGCTCCAGTGCGAAATTGGACACAATATCGCTGATCCCCACATGCTGGATCAGCTCTTTGTAGAAGCGGTCATAGGCGGCGATGTCCCTGACCACAATTCGGAGCAGATAGTCATAGTCGCCGGCCATGCGGTAGCAGTCCACAACTTCCGGCAGTTTTGCCATGTGGGCGGCGAAGGAATCAGCCCATTCCGGAGTCTGCTGGCCAGCCTTGACCTGTGCGAATACCGACACTGGCAGTCCCAGGATTTCGGCATTCAGCAGTGCTACCTTGCGACGGATAATTCCACTCTTTTCCAGTTTCTGTATGCGCCGCCAGCAAGGGGTTTTGGTCAGCCCCACACGGTCCGCCAGTTCTTCTATAGAGAGGCTGACATCGGACTGAAGTATGGCAAGAAGTTGTCGATCAATGGCGTCGAGTAAGGACATGGTTCCACTAAGCTCCCAGAAGTCGGGGCCGTGCATTCCTTAGTGACGTTCGCAGCGCCGTCAATGGCGCGGTACCCCTGTGAAAATACCCGATTACTTAGAGTCAGCGCCGCCCGGTACCCCCTCGGGGGTGTCTGGGCTCACGCGGTACTCACTGGTGTAACGATAGGCTCCGATTGATCGTGCCGGTAGCGCAATGTTGCCGCGGTATCCAATTGGGGGGGGGGCAAATTGAGATGGGAGTGGCCGAAGCCAGCTCCCGGGGAAAGACAAATCGTTATCGCTCAGGCGGCATCCTTGGGCGGGAAGCGGGGCTCGAACAGCCCCAGCTCCATGGCCTGCCGCACCATTGCCATTAAGTCGCTCTCGGTCAGTTGCTGCAGCTGTTGCAAATCATTGAGCACATAGTAGATGGGCTGCACTATATCGATGCGGTAGGGGGTGCGCAGGGCATCCAGCACATCGAAGTCGTAGCGCTCGGGCTCGTCGCCGAGGGCGTAGAGGGTTTCCTTTGGCGAAGAGAGGATTCCGCCACCGTAAATCCGCAGCCCCTTATCGGTATGCAGCAGGCCGAATTCCACCGTAAACCAGTAGAGGCGGGCCAGGAAGGCGCGTTCTTTAGGGGTCGCTTTCAAGCCCAGTTGGCCATATTTTTGCGTGAAGTTGGCGAACGCCGGATTGGTGAGCATGGCGCAGTGGCCGAAGATTTCGTGAAAGATATCCGGTTCTTGCAGGTAGTCGAACTCTTCTGGGGTACGGATAAAGGTAGCCACAGGAAACTTGCGCTCCGCCAACAACCGGAAGAAAGTTTCGAACCCGATCAGTGCGGGAACCCGTGCCACTGCCCAGCCGGTTTCACGCTTCAACACCGAGCTGATTTCGTCCAGTTGGGGAATGCGATCACGGGGCAGATCCAGCAGCTCCAGGCCGCGCAGATATTCGTCGCAGGCGCGGCCGGGAATCACTTTGAGCTGGCGCTCGATCAGGCGCTGCCAGGTATCGTGCTCCAAATCGGTGTAGTGGATAAAACCCTTTTCATCCGGTTCACGGGCCACATATTTGCTGGGTTTCTTGGCGTTTTTGGTCATGGCTTTGTACTCCCGGCGGCGGTCCACCTGCGGGCGGGAAGACCGGGTGGAGGCGCGCCGCTCTGTCTTTGTTGTTATCTATGCGTCTATTTTTAGGGCGTAGTGGGCTCTACGGGGAGAGTTGCGGGGCTTTTCTTGTGAGATGAGTGCCGCCAGCGCTACACTTTTTGTAAATAATTATTGCCGGGTGCACGGTGAGAATTGAGATAACTTGCGCCAATCGAGTCGGTATTTTGTCGGAAATTATGGATATTTTCGGTGAATACCGAATAAACGTAACTTCTGGTGAGCTGGGTGGAGACAGTGGGGACAAGGTCTATCTGTCGGCGCCGGGCATGCTGGCTACTCAATACCAAACCATTGAGAAATCCCTGTACAAGGTGCCGGGTGTGCAACGGGTGAGGCGCATTGCGCTGATTCCATCGGAACGGCGCAACTTCGAGCTGGATACCCTGCTGCGCCATGTGGCCGATCCCGTGCTATCCGTGGACCGGGAGGGGCGGGTGGTCGCCGCCAATCTGGCCGCGGCGCGGGCTTTCGGGGTCAACCTGGACCGGGTTCCCGGTCTGCAGTTGCAGCGTTTCTTGCCGCTGATGCAGGTAGCGGAGCTATTGCGCGACTTCACTGTGCCCCGGTACGGCTTGCCGGTTGTGGTGCGCGGTCGCTCTTACCGCATGGACTGGGCGCCCATCGCACTCGCCGACGGTGGCCATTGCCCCGGCAGTCAGCTCGAGGCAGTGGACTCGCTGGCCGGCGCGGTGTTGACGATGCAGCCCTGGGGCTCGGGCCAGCCCCTGGCGGAACAGCCTCGGCCCGCGGCGCTTTGGGACTTTGGCGAGCGTCGGCAGACGTGTCTCCAACTCCAGGAGATGGCCACCCTTGGCTCCCCCCTGCTGATCGCTGGCGAGTGCGGTAGCGGCAAGAGCACATTTGCCGCTGCCCTGCATTACTTGTCCCCTTTGGGGACAAGTGGCGGATGTTACCGCTGTACCCCCTGCGAAGGCCGCCTGCAGCTCCCCGCGAGCTTGCGCGCCCCGGCCACCTTGATACTCGAAGACCTGCACCACACCAGTGCCGAGGCGCAAGTCGCGCTGGTGCGGAATCTTTGGGATCTGCCGCGAGAAATAAGGCTGGTGGCGACTTGTACCACAACGGATCGCCTGCAACCGGTGCTGGTGCAGTTATTCTCAAGCCTGGCGCTTCGCCTGCCACCGTTGCGTACCATGCGTCCGTCGCTTGCGCGTTTTGCCGCGGCCATAGTGCGGGAAGAGACGGCAGCCGATGGCGGGGCCGATCCACTGCCAATCCACGAGGATGTGTTGCCCCTGCTGCGCACACACGACTGGCCGGATAATTTCAATGGCCTGAAGGATTACCTGTCCGTCGCTGTCCGTCGCTGTAGGGCGCGCGGAGGCGATCGGGTTGAGCCCGAGGATCTGCCCGACCTGGCGGTGAGAGCGGAGCTACCCTGGCGGAACTGGGGGCGCGGACTCAGTTATCGGGAGATGATGGAGCAGGTGGAACGGGCGCTGTTGACCGACTTGGCCGCGGAACAACCATCCGCCCGCAAGCTCGCCAAGCGTTTGGGCATATCCCACACGGCGGTGGCCAATAAATTGCGTAAATACGGAATTTTTAAGTAGGGGAGGAGAGCAAAAATGCTTTTGCACGACGCCAAGCACTTTGCTGGATAGCGCACTGCATCCGTCGGTTTCGAAAAGTTTATCCCATCACCAGGGTTTTTCATCTTACCCCGGAACTTCTTTATCGACAGAAAGCCATTGAATCAGAGGTCCTCTAGCGGGCTATCCGCCCCAGCAGCATATCTTTAAACATCACGAAATCTCCCCACAGACTGTAGAAGGGGTTTTTGAAGGTGGCCGGCTTATTGTGCTCAAAAAAGAAATGCCCAATCCAGGCAAACCCATAACCGGCAATGGGCATGGCAGCGAAGAGTAGCAGTTCGCCAGTAACCAAGGCGGTGGCAAAGAGCAGGATCACTAAGCCAGTGCCGACAAAGTGCAGGCGGCGGCAGATTGGGTTACTGTGCTCTTGCAGGTAAAAGGGGTAAAAGTCGCGGAAGGATTGGAATTTTCGCGGTTGCGCTGTGGTCATGTCACAGTTCCTTATTGTTATAGCTTGGGTGAGTTTACGGCTATTCGCGTTTTAAGTTCAAATCGGGCGGCGTCGGTTCAAATCTGGTAGGCTGCGCAGGTTTCTCCCACGGGGAGAATGGGCAAGCTAAAAGAGGAAATTATGGCAGGTCCACTCGCACACCTGAAAGTTCTCGATCTCAGCCGCATACTGGCCGGCCCCTGGGCCGGCCAGGTGTTTGCCGATTTCGGCGCCGAAGTGATCAAAGTTGAACGCCCTCAGCGGGGAGATGACACCCGCCACTGGGGCCCTCCCTACCTGAAGGACGGGAAGGGCGTCGATACGGATGATGCTGCTTACTATTTGGCCGCCAATCGCGGTAAAAAGTCCATCACCGTGGATATAACCACTGAGGCGGGGCAGAAGCTGATCAAGGAGCTTGTTCAGCACTGTGATATTGTGCTCGAAAATTACAAGGTGGGCGGCCTGAAAAAGTATGGCTTGGACTATGACTCCCTAAAACAAGTCAATCCGCGCATCATTTACTGTTCTATCACAGGCTTCGGTCAGACAGGTCCCTACAAGAATCGAGCTGGCTACGATGCCATGATTCAAGGCATGGGCGGTTTGATGAGTATTACCGGTGTGCCCGAGGGGCAACCCGGCGCCGGCCCGCAAAAAGTGGGGGTGGCGGTTGTGGATCTGATGACCGGTATGTACGCGGTTTCCGCAGTACTCGCCGCAGTGATTTACCGCGATAAAACTGGCGTTGGCCAGCATATTGACCTGGCCCTGCTGGACACACAGGTCGCCTGGCTGGCCAACCAGGCACAGAACTACCTCACCTCCGGGGTAAGCCCGGTGCGCCAGGGTACCGGTCACCCGAACATTGTTCCCTACCAAGCGGTGCCCTCCCGAGACGGTTATTTTATGCTCGCGGTGGGTAATGACGAACAGTTCAAGCGCTTTTGCCATATCGCCGGAATAGAAGAGCTGGCCAAAAATCCTGCTTATGCCACCAATGCCGCTCGGGTGATGGCGCGGGAACAGTTGATGCCGCTGATTGAAGAGGCGACCCGCAAGCAGGACTCCGCCTGGTGGCTGGAAAAACTCAGCGATGCCCATGTACCCTGCGGCCCCATCAATACGCTGGAGGAAGTCTTCGCCGATCCGCAAGTGAAGGCCCGGGAGATGGTTGTCGAACAACCGCATCCCAAAGCAGGCAGGGTAAAAACCGTACGCAATCCGGTTTTGTTTTCCGAGACCCAGCTGGAGTACGAGCAGGCGCCGCCGTTGCTTGGTCAGCACACCGAGGAGGTGTTGCGAGAGCTGCTGGGTAAAAGCGATAGCGAGATCGCTCAACTGAAAAAAGGCGGCACTGTTTAAGTGATGGAGTGACGCTTTCTTTCAGAATAAAAAAAGCCCCGCATTTGCGGGGCTTTCTGATTAGAAGGCCACATTTTTGGGTGTGCGCGGAAAGGGAATCACATCGCGGATATTACCCATGCCGGTCACATAGGCCACGATGCGGTCGAAACCGAGACCGAAGCCGGAGTGGGGCACAGTGCCGTAGCGGCGCAAGTCGCGGTACCAGTAGAGATGCTCTTTGGGAATGTTCATCTCCTCCATGCGCTCATCCAACTTCTCCAGCCGCTCTTCGCGCTGAGAACCGCCGATGATCTCGCCGATGCCCGGTGCCAGCACATCCATGGCTGCCACTGTTTTGCCGTCATCATTCATACGCATATAGAAGGCTTTGATATCCTTCGGATAATTCATGACGATGACAGGCTTCTTGAAGTGCTTTTCTGCCAGATAGCGCTCGTGTTCCGAAGCCAGATCGATCCCCCAGGATACAGGGAACTCGAACTTCTCCCCGCATTTTTCCAGTATCTCGATGGCATCACTGTAGTCGATGCGCGCAAAGTCGTTCTCGATGATGTTTTCCAGGCGGGAAATGGCTTCTTTGTCGATGCGCTGAGCGAAGAAGGCCATATCGTCGGCGCGCTCCTCAAGCACCGCCTTAAAGATGTATTTGAGCATCTCCTCAGACAGATTGGCCACGTCTGCGAGATCGGCGAAAGCCACCTCCGGTTCCACCATCCAGAACTCTGCCAGGTGGCGGGTGGTATTGGAGTTCTCCGCGCGGAAAGTGGGGCCGAAGGTATACACCTTTGACAGCGCCAGGCAGTAGCTCTCCACGTTCAGCTGGCCGGACACGGTGAGGAAGCTCTCCTCGCCGAAGAAGTCCTTACTGAAGTCCACCTCGCCTTTGTCGTTGCGCGGCAGATTTTGCAGATCCAGGGTGCTCACCCGGAACATCTCGCCCGCGCCCTCACAGTCAGAAGCGGTGATGATCGGCGTGTGTACATAGTAAAAACCGCGCTCATGGAAAAAGCGGTGAATGGCCTGGGCAATGCAGTTGCGCACCCGCGCCACGGCGCCGCTGACATTAGTGCGCGGGCGCAGATGGGCGTGCTCGCGCAAGTGCTCCATGGTGTGGCGCTTGGGGGACATGGGGTAGGTGTCCGGGTCCTCGACCCAGCCGACCACCCGAACCTCACTCGCCAGCAATTCAATGGCCTGACCCTTGCCCTCGGAGGGCTTGAGCGTGCCGGTAATATCCACTGCACAGCCGGTAGTCAGGCGCAGCACTTCCGACTGATAGTTGGGTAGGTCCGCCTCGACCACCACCTGAATCGGGTCGAAACAGCTTCCATCGTGCACGGCCAGGAAAGACAAGCCCGCTTTGGAATCGCGACGGGTTCTGATCCAGCCCTGCACGCGGGCCTCACTGCCCTCGCGGCCGCTGGATTTCAACAGGGAATCTACGGATTCAACTTGCATGTATCTGCTCTTAACAATGGTTCTTTTGGGGGAGGCATCCCCTAGGTTGTTACGCTGCGCATATTGACGTTTTGGCGCTGGGAAATCCAGTCCCCAGGCAGGGGGAGCGGGACGTAGATCGGCGTGGCTGCGTACAAGGTTAAAACCGACCGCAACTACGCCCAGCAAGTCAGAATCAAGCCTTCCTGTGGCGTGTCCACCTTGGACTCCTCACGCCTGCGCACCGATTCTTGCGGAGGAGTGGTACTTAACGCTGGGGGAGAAGATCCCGGACGCCTGTTGATCTTCAAGTACGGGTGGCGTCAGCAGCCCCGACAGGACGATCTGCCGCGGAGTCTATTTCCTGAGGGTGCCATTGTTAATGAAATCAGATAAAACGCCGCACCCAATGGGTATAGGAGCGCTTGATCTTAAATATTAAGCCGTTCTGAGGAAATACGTAGCTGCACACTGTTTAAAAAATGTGCTGGCGAGTATCTAGGGGTGAACGTCATCCATGATCATGGTAGAGATCTTGGGAACTGTTTTTATATGCAGCGCTGTTGCAGGAACGGCTATGTCAAGCTTGTGTTCAGTAGCCAGTGGCTCTTGTTCACCGATGAGCATCCGCTAAGTTATTGACTTTAAAGGACATAGTGATAAAACTTTGAGCTGCATAAACAAAAAATAACTGAGCATCAGGCCCCTTTAACTCCTGAATTTAAAGAGAGCTGTAAGTTATCTAATTGATTTCAATGAAGGTTTTCTAGAATGTGGCATTGCGCGCCTGTGAACAAGGGCCAATATGATATAGAGCCGGTGGCTTGTGAATAAAATTGTTAGATTTTGTCGACAACGGGGCGGTCGGCTTTTTGATGATACAGAGATCTTAATACTGTATGGAAATACAGTAAAGAAATAATAAACAAATGGGATAGTGGAAACACTTCTAAAAGGAAGATGGCGAGCAAAAACTTTTTATGTTACCGTGAAGCGCAGCTTACGCACGCAAGCACACGTGGTTGCGGACGTAAGCCTCACTTCACGGCAAGGCATTTTGTCGCATCTACTATCCCTTCCAGTAGTAACTTCACCTCCACACAGTTCGTTAAGCTTTGCTTACGCAGAGGGAAAATAGTCTGGAGGTTACTGAAAGAAATGGCGATCCTATTGGGCTTAAATCTAACAAGACGCGGAAAGAGTCCCCGCAAAAAACGCGGCGCTCTTTCGCTATTTCGTTAATGGGCAGGAGCAAGTAAGTGGCAGCAGAAAATAAAGAAAGCTTCATTCGGTGGCAAGGTATTACGCGAGACTACTTTTCGTCCGTATCCAATCTTGTGCTTGGCTTATCTACAGGTCTTCTGGCATTTATAGTTTCTGGTTTGGTTGGAGCACAACCTGCTAGTCGTTGCTTGCTTATTTTCGCAACATGCTCAATGGTCTTATTGACTGTTTCAATTGGTCTGGCTGTTTGGTGTGCCATCAACGGCCTCCGGGATTTTCGTGCTACCACGCAAATTGCACGTTCCCGCTACAAAGATGAGCCAGTAAGGTCCAGTGACCGGCAAGAAACCAAAGCGCTGGGAAACTTGTCGTGGCGTTTGTTTTGGTGGCAGATGGTTTTATTTGGTATTGGTGCAGGTGGGGTAGCCATTACGATTATCGTGCAAATGTGGTCATAGCCAATGCCCATTAACAAGGCCAGGCACAGCGACGTCTTTTCTGTTGCGGCTTCGCCTCCACTACAAAGCCGCGCGTGCTGGCGGCGTTAAGCAATGAGGGAACTATGAAGTTTTTATTGTCCATTCGGAAAGTAGTAGAAACTGATCTGAATAGAGATTGTCCATTTCCCCCTGATGATGTTGAGTATGAGGCTCACTTCGAAAAACTCATATCGGAAATAGAATCAATCGAGGAAATTCAAAGCGCCAAAAGAGACGGAAATGGTATTTATTTGGTAAGTGAAATACCAAGTGTTCCTGAATTGCTGAGTAGGCTAAAAGGCATATTTAGCGAAGAGTTCTGTTACCTACGCTTAGAAGATGCAGTAGAGCAAGAAATCGCTTAACGAGCAGCGGCAGAGCGACAGCCAATACTACGCACCTTTTGTGTCACTCGCTGTCGCTCAAACATTAACACAAAAGGCGCTCCGCGTCGGCTGCGCTGGGCGTTAAATGGCATAGTCATGCAATGGAGTAAACGAAAGAAAAAAGTAGAAGAATTCTTCTCTCATACAGTGCGTGGAAGAGTCGAATTGCGTTCTACTCATTATCGAGGAACCCATGATGAAGAGGGGCGTGGGTATATTACATTCGATAAATATGAAATATGGAGCATGTGCACACTTTCATTCTATTCGATCGAATACGAACGAATTGATGAGATAGTAGCCCGTGAAGGAATAACCCCATATGAGGCTCAGAAAATCGCTCATGAAGAGCTTGCCTCTGAAGGTAAGTTTAACCAATACACCTACTATGATTCGCTAGATGATTACTGTAACAACTCAATTGATACATCTATGGCGTCGGATAACGTCCTTATAAGGTGCCTAGCAATGCTAGATTCTCGGCTTGGCAAGCGTAGACTTCGAAGCCAGGATCTTTCGAATGAAAGCCCGAAGGTAGTTCAGTTCTACAAAATCCGCTGCGAGTGCGAAGGTATGCCATTTAACAAATCAATCAACTTCGCGCTTTCGGCGCCGGACGCGCTAAAGCGCGCCGGTTATTGAGGCGTTATATGAGGTCAGCTTGAAGGTATTTTGTTTATTAACCTTTACGCTTTTTCTTTCAGGTTGTGTTGTCTATCCGGTAAGGTATGTTTCAGAACCTAGGTATGAAGTTTGGATTAGTGGTGATGAATTCGAAATCGTCAGAATTACTTCGGCACTAGATGCTAAGGCTGGAACATGTGAAGGTGGAAAAGTATTAAGCCTTGTAGCAGATAGATTTGTTTCCGAACCAGAATATGGATGGCTAAAAGCGGCTTATTTTGTTCCAGTAGATTCGTATAAGCCAATTAAAATATGCGCAGTTGGTGCGGGTGGTAATACTTACTACTGGGAGGAAAATATAGGTGTGTTTGGCAGCGAATACCCTAAGTTGTGGAAGTTTCAATGCAAGGTAGTAAATGAGCGGCTTAGCTGTAAAAAAATCACATAACAATACGTGCCAGTCGGACAATTTGTTCCGTGGATCTTTTTGTGCTGGCGACACAAAATGAAGGCTACTGCATATTCAGCCCGCCGTTGCCAAGGCGTGCTATTTGGGTAAGTAATCTCAGAGTATTGTGTGGAATTGCGTCAAACAGTTTTGTTGTGGCGCAGCATTCCTTCGCAGAAGCCCGCGATGGTATTTTTCAAGGAAAGGTAAAATTTTAGGAGGTGATCGGCGGAGATAGATAGCGCTCACAGTCGCGAATGCCCTGTGCCCAACGTTTGCCGAGCTTTTCACAGGTATTACGCACCGAATGTTCGGCGCCAACCAAGGATTTGAAGCGGCTTTCGAAGTTGAACAAAATTGGACACCCACCAATTGAAAAATTGATGGGAAAGTTGCTGCATATTCAGTCCACTATTGCCAGAGCTTGCTATTCGGGCAAGCAGGCCTGCGTCCTATGTGGAATTTCACCAAACAGCCTTGTTGTGGCGCAGCAGTCCTTCGCCGAAGCCCGCGATGGCGTTTTTCCGTGACAGGAAAAATTTTAGGAGGTGATCGGCGGGGATAGGTAGCGCTCGCAGTCGCGGATTCCGTGGGCCCACCGTTTGCCGAGTTGCTCGCAGACAGAGCGCACTGAATGGGCGGCACCAACCAGAGACTTGAAGCGGCTTTCAAAATTTCGGTTTAGGTAGAGCCAGTGTCGTGGGTCGATCTGCAGCCGATCGAGAATCGGCGGCAGTTGCTCGTCGATCGCGCCGCGCTTATCTTCACGAAGGCAACGGCCGCTCCAGTCCACCAGCTCCAGATAGTCCTGTAACTGAAACGGCAGTCCTATTGGCATAGGTTTTCGTGGGTTACCAACGAAGGGGAAGAGTTTTTGTAGCTGTTTGCCTCCTGAACTGCTGAAATACGCCGTTGTATGGAAGTGGGTGTATCAGCCATTTTGGCTCGGATAGGGTTCAGATCCACATAGTCCATACAGGCCGCCAGAGCTCGCTCGTCGAGCAGTGCCTGGGATTTGAATCTACCTTCCCAGAAGCGACCGGTGCAGCCATCCTCCCGATTGGCTTGCCGGGCAATGGATTCATTGAGTATCCGCATAAACCAGCTGATATCCATCTGCCGTGCGCGCCATTCTGCGGCTAGCTCCTCCATCCGGGCCAGTTCTGCAGCGTGCAAGGCTTTGTTTCGGGCAAAACGTTGGGAAAGTGGAGAGTCTTTACAGAGTCGATGCCAGCGATCCACTGCCTTCGGTGTTCGAAGCAGCGCCCGGTGCGCTCATCCTTGCCACACAGGAATGCGCGGCGCACGCAGCGGGAGACGCAATGATAGTAGGGTGTAGCTTCGAGAGAGATCAGGGATTTGCACGGGCGTCCCATTTTGGCTATCCATTAACATGTATGGATAAACAGTATTTTCTGTGAGGTAGAGAATGTTGCAATATGGATGGCGTTGAAAGCTTTTTGTTTTGTGGGTGTCCATGATTCGCCGAAACAGGAACCCGTATCAAAGACAACTGTTACCTTCTCAGGCGGACCTGATCTACGGCCTGAAAAGCAATGCAATCATGGTAAATATGAGTCCTAGAAATACTAGCGACCATCTGATTTATAGGGGGATGCCAAGTGATTAGATCAATAAAAAAATCTCTATGGTTTTTGATTTTGATATCCCCGTTTGCTTCGGCATCTCAGGTTGAAGTTGAGGCAAACACTCTATCGGTCGATCCTTCCAACCTTAGTCTTGCTGGAGTGTGTGTGAAGTTTGAAGATACAGGATCATCTCATTTGCTTGTAAATATTCACTTCCCTGACAAATTCAATAAACGAAATTTTGAAATGGCGAACATGAGGGTTGCTTCGGGTGGTGGGGAGTCAACCACTTTTGAAATTGTCCCAGAAAAAAAGGGGAACTACCGAAAGATTGGAATTGTTGCAGTTAGGCGCCAAGGAGAAATATCAGATATCCAGCTAGAAGCCGCTTATGGTGATGGAAAATCTATTCCTGAAATTCTTATGCTTGATACAAGTGATTTTATTGAAATTTTTAAGCAGGCAGAAATAGGCGAAGAAACTAAACTTAACTGCGGAAGGTAGTTGCGGCGGCAGTTTCTGGGGCAGAGTATCCGGGATACCTATTAAAAGCCACTGATTTTTAGCGGAGTAAGAATCATCAAAGCTCCGGCAGGGTAATCTGCCGGAGCTTTGTCGTCCCTGGCCACATAAAATTGGATACCCACTAATTGAAAAATTGATGAGAAAATTGCTGCATATATAGTCCACTATTGCCATAGCTTGCTATTCGAGTAAGTAGAGCTGATGTTCCGTGTTTAATTGTGCCAAACAGTTTTGTTGTGGCACAGCAGTCCTTCGCAGAAGCCCGCGATGGTATTTTTCAAGGAGAGGCAAAAATTTAGGAGATGATCGGTGGAGATAGATAGCGCTCACAGTCGCGAATACCTTGCGCCCAGCGTTTGCCGAGCTGCTGACAGGCATTGCGTACCGAGTGCGCGGCGCCAACCAGAGACTTGAAGCGGCTTTCGAAGTTTCGGTTCAGGTAGAGCCAGTGTCGAGGATCGATCTGTAGCCGCTCGAGAATTGGTGGTAGTTGTTCATCGATAGCGCCTCGCTTGTCTTCACGCAGGCAGCGACCGCTCCAGTCCACCAGCTCCAGATAGTCCTGAAAGTGAAACGACAGCCCCATTCATTGGCATAGGTTCTCGTGGGTTACCAGCGAAGGGAAAGAGCTGCTGTGGCTGTTTGCCATCCTGAACTGCTGAAATACGCCGTTGTATGGAGGTATGGTCTGAGGTTTCGGGCGTATCGGCCATTTTGGCCCGGATCGGGTTCAGATCCACATAGGCCATACAGGCCGCCAGGGCCCGTTCGTCGAGCAAGGCCTGAGACTTGAATCTACCTTCCCAGAAACGACCGGTGCAGCCATCCTCTCGATTGGCTTGGTGGGCAATGATTCTGCAACTACTTCCTCCAGCCGGGCCAGTTCCAACAGCCGATCGTCGATTCACTATCTCTGTTGCTCAAAACCGCGTCCTGTGTACTCATCCCTTGCACACTGAGAGAGGTGCAATGGTAGTAGGGTGTGGTTTGGGTTCATATTGCTGTATGAATTGACAGTGTTTTCTATGAGGTGAGAAATGTTGCAATATGAGTGGCGTAGAAAGCGTTTTATTTTTTGGGTGTCCATGGTTCGTATTCTTTCTCTTGTTTTTGGTGGCATCCGCTATGCGGCCACCAAAAACAATTTGCTGCATAGTCGCAACTTTCTTCTGCGTTATACATAGGGAGTCTTAGTGAATTTTATCGAACAAATGGTTGGGAGTACTCTTATTGAGTATGTCGCCGTGACATGTGGCCTCCTAAATGTTTATTTTATTATTAAAAGGTCAATATGGAATTATCTTTTTGGCTTTGTCATGGTTATTCTTTACGCGAAGATATTCTATGACTACAGGCTGTATAGTGATTCCTTGCTTCAGGTGTTTTTCTTTTTTACTCAGGTCTATGGTTTTTTCTATTGGGTAAATCATAAGGCGCCTGATGGAAAAGTGCTTATTGCTGATTTGGGGAAAAAGTCTTTTGTATTAGGAATGTTATCAACCACGGTGTTGTGGCTTTTGATTAGTGTTCTGATGCGTCTATATACTGATGCTACACATCCGAATTGGGATAGTGCTATTGCGGCACTGAGTGTAACTGCACAAATACTTCTTATGCGCAGACATATAGAAAGTTGGTATTTGTGGATTATGGTGGATTTGTTGGCTATAGGATTATTTATTGTGAAAGATTTAACACCAACAGCAGTTTTGTATGCTGTGTTTCTTATATTGGCGATTATTGGTTTATTACAATGGAGAGTGGTGCCTCGTGATTAGAGGGTTATACCTTGGCAAATTTATGCCTATACATAAAGGCCATCTTTATATCATAGAGGTGGCATCTCAGATGGTTGACGAACTTACGGTACTTGTTTGCTCGGTAGAAAGTGAGCCAATTGATGGGAGGTTGCGTGCAGAATGGGTTAGGGCAAGTGTCCCTCAAGGTGTCGTGGTGCAAGAGCTTCATGAAGAGATGCCTCAGTTGCCAGAAGATGATGTAAATTTTTGGTCAATCTGGAGAAAGGCTATTAATCAGTATGGTAGCTTTGAAAAAGTTTTTGGCGGTGAAGAATATGTTGTGCGGCTGGCAGAAGAGATTGGTGCTACGCCCATCCCATTAGGTAGAGATACAATAAATATTTCAGCCACTATGATCCGAGAAAATCCCAGTGCTTCATGGCCGTATGTTCCGCCTGCTGTTAGGCCTTATTTTCAACGTCGAGTAACACTTTTAGGTCCTGAAAGCAGTGGCAAGTCGACACTTGCAGCTGCGCTGGCAAAACGTTTCAATTTTACCGGCGAGTTAAGTAATTTGATGAATGAGTATGGGCGTACTTATGATGTAACCATGAAAAAAGGTAGGTCTTGGTGTAGGGAAGATTTCCAGGTCATTGCTAATACGCACATCGCTATGCGTAAAGCCTTAGCCCAGCACGCGGGCCACATATTAATAGAAGACACGGATGTTATACAAACTATGGCCTGGGAGAGGGCGTTGTTGGGGGATGTGAATTGCGACAGCTATCCCTTACAAGATTTTTCTGACCTATATTTGCTAATGTCACCTGAGGTGCCTTGGATTGATGATGGCACTCGGTATGGCGAGCAGTTTAGGCTGGATATGTTTAACTTTCTGAAAACGCAATTGGAAAATTTAAAGCTACCTTATATGGTTATTGGCGGGAGTGAATGGAGTGTTCGTGAAAGATTAGCGTTTGAAGTGGTTGATCGTTTTTTGTCCGAAACTCAATGATCAAAGCATAGACAGCTTGAATTACCCTGGGGTTATCAGAGGCTAGCTTTCCCGAAGCAGAGGAAATGCAGCTGTTTTTTGCAGACAAACTTTTCGGTCGCTCGTCTCTTTCAGTGCGAATTTAAGCAGGTGATCCCCCCGATCCATCTGGATCAGGGGGGGTGCGCTTACAGTGAGCGACGCCGGAACATCGGCAGCGGCTGGTCCACGCTGGTCTGGTAGCTCTCGCTAAAGTCGTACATTGAATCCAGCAGTTTTTTCAGTGGCTGCTCGCCCTCGTAGGCAAAGGCGTTGAAGCCGCAGCGGCGCAGGTAGGTAAGCTGGTCGCGGATAAAGGCACCTACTGCCCGCAGTTCTCCCTGGAACCCGTAGCGCTCGCGCAGCAGGCGCCCGGTTGTGAATCCACGACCGTCGGTAAAGGCTGGGAAGTTGACGGCGATCAAGGGCAGGGTGGTGGCGTCTGTGCCGATCAAGTCTGCACTTTCATCGCTGTCCAGCCAAACTCCGATTTCACTCGCGCGTTCGGTAAGGCTGCCTTTCAGGGCACTCCAGATGGAGAAGGGGAGAATCACCTTGCCCGGCGCCAGAGTTTCGGCGCTGATCTCGCTTCCTTCCTCGCTCTGCGGCAGTAGGCGCCATTGGTTCTCGGCTATGGCTTCGTCGATGATCAGTTCGGCTGGATTGGCCGGCTGTTTATTTGGCGTTGGCATAGACGCTCTCCTTGAACGGTTGCAGGCCGATGCGCTGGTAGGTATCGAGAAAGTGCTCTTCCGGTTGGCGCTGCTCTATATAGAGATCGAGTATCTTGCCAATCACATCCGGCACTTCGGCGCGGGAGAAGCTGGGACCCAGGACTTTGGCCAGGCTGGCATTTTCCGATGAACTGCCGCCTAGTTGCACCTGATAGAACT
This sequence comes from Microbulbifer thermotolerans, assembly GCF_001617625.1. Lineage (NCBI taxonomy): Bacteria > Pseudomonadati > Pseudomonadota > Gammaproteobacteria > Cellvibrionales > Microbulbiferaceae > Microbulbifer > Microbulbifer thermotolerans. The sequence continues at coordinate 1,782,389 of NZ_CP014864.1, forward strand.
CTTCCCCTTTCTTATCTACGCCGAGAATGCCGATGTGCCCCACATGGTGGTGGCCGCAGGCGTTCATGCAGCCGGAGATATTCAGGTTCAGGTCGCCCAGGTCGTAGAGGTAGTCGAGGTCATCGAATTTGCGCTGAATCGCCTCGGCTACTGGAATGGACTTGGCATTGGCCAGGGAACAGTAGTCGCCGCCGGGGCAGCAGATCATATCGGTCAGTGTGCCGATGTTGGGTGTGGCGAAACCGTATTTACGGGCTTCCTGCCAGAGTTCGTAGAGGCGGTTTTGCGGCACATCTGCTAATACGACATTTTGGTCGTGGGTGACGCGGGCCTCGCCGAAGCTGAAACTGTCGGCCAGGTCGGCAATGGCTTCCAGTTGCCGGTCGGTGACGTCGCCAGGGGGGACGCCGGTGGGCTTGGTGGATAACCGCACGGCCCGGTATCCGGGGACACGGTGGGGGAAGGTGTTGCGCTCGAGCCAGCGGCTGAAGGCCTTGTCCCCATCTGCCTGTGTTTGAAGGTCGGCATCGCTGCTGGCGCCATCGAAGGTTTCGTACTCCGGTGCAGTAAAGAAGGACTTTGCCCAGGCCAGGGCCTCGGGGGTAAGCTTCTCTGCGCCATCTTTGATTCGCGCCCATTCGTCTTCCACACGGCGGGCGAATTCTTCAACTCCAAGTGCCTTTACCAGAATTTTGATGCGGGCTTTGAACTTGTTGTCGCGCCGGCCGAGCTGGTTGTAGATACGCACTATGGCTTCCAGGTAGGAGAGCAGGTCCTCTTCCGGCAGGAAATCGCGGATTTCTTCGGCGAGTATCGGTGTGCGCCCGAGGCCTCCACCGACCAGTATTTGGAAGCCGATTTCACCGCCGCGTTTGACGATCTGTACGCCGATATCGTGTACGCGGATGGCCGCCCGGTCCTGTTCGGAGCCGCTGACGGCAATTTTGAATTTGCGCGGTAGAAAGGCGAATTCCGGGTGGAAGGTGGACCACTGACGGATCAACTCGCAGTAGGGGCGGGGGTCGGCAATCTCGTCCCGGGCCACGCCGGCGTAGGGGTCGGAAGTGGTGTTGCGGATGCAGTTGCCGCTGGTTTGTACCGAATGCATGTCCACCTCTGCCAGCTCGGCGAGGATGCTGGGTACATCTTCCAATTGTGGCCAGTTGAGCTGGACATTATGCCGGGTAGTGAAGTGGGCGTAGCCCTTGTCGTAATCGCGAGTGATGCGTGCCAAGCGCCTGAGCTGAGTGCTGTTCAGTAGGCCGTAGGGTACGGCGATGCGCAACATAGGAGCGAGTCGCTGGATGTAGAGGCCGTTTTGCAGGCGCAGCGGCAAAAATTCTTCTTCCGTCAATTCACCAGCCAGGTAGCGTTCGGTCTGGCTGCGAAACTGGGTCACACGGTCGCGGATGATTGCGCGGTCGCGTTCGTCATATCGGTACATAACTGCTTGATTCCATTGCGTTTTTGCGCATTCAAAAGGATTCTTGTGCGTACGGTGGCCCCGGCACAAGTCCCGGAGGCGCATAACATACCAGCGCGCTTATGCGAAAAATAACAATATTTTTCGCTAGGTATCTAACTAAATGTTATAAGGAGTTGAGGCAGATTGGGTGTGGTTTGCTTGCGCGGCGGACGGGGATTTGCTGTACTTGACTGGCCGTTCCCGACGGCCCTGCTACTTTGAATAACAATAATGCACAATCGGAGTCTATTCGATGGAAGAAAAAGTAGTTGTATCCAGTGAAAGCGATAACGTCGCAGATGCTTTTGCCGCTGTAGCGCTTGTGGTTATTTTCGTTGTGACCTGCGTCTACTGGGTGGCCTCCCAGTAGATACCACTCCTGGCCCGGAGCAGGGTGGTGCCGGGCGGGACCTCTCCTATTGACGTTTCTACCAGGTGCCCCCGAGGCGCAAGGATCCAGTTTGGGCTTTGCCGCTAGCCCATATTGCTTAGTACGGTTTTTACCACCAGTACCAAGGTGACGACGAACAGTGTGGTAAAGATGATACCCGCGGCAATATAGGTCTTGATGCTGCCGCCTTTGAAGTCGCGCTCCCGATTCTTATTGCTCTGCACGCCGATGGCGGCGGCCAGGGTGCTGAGCAAAACCTGACCGGCAGAGGGCTTTTTCTGATTGTTATCTTCATCTCTCATCCTGATTGATCCTCCAGGTTAGGCCGTAGCCAGCGTTCCAGTTCCCGCTCATCCATGCCTTTGCGGTTAGCCAGATTTGCGAGTTGGTCGCGGCCTATTTTGCCAACATTGAAATATTTAGCCTCCGGGTGGGCGAAGTACCAGCCGCTGACCGAGGCGGCAGGCAGCATGGCGAAGTGCTCGGTCAGGTTGACCCCGGTATTCTGCTCGGCGTCGAGCAGTTTAAACAATGTGGTCTTCTCAGTGTGATCCGGGCAGGCCGGATAGCCGGGGGCAGGGCGGATGCCCCGGTAGGCTTCCTTGATCAGCTCTTCGTTGCTGAGTTGTTCTTCCGGTGCGTAGCCCCAGTACTCTTTGCGCACCAGCCTGTGCAGATACTCGGCGAAGGATTCTGCAAGGCGGTCCGCCAGTGCTTTTACCATGATCGCATTGTAGTCGTCGTGTTTGGCCTGGTAGTCCGCCGCCAGTTCGTCTGCGCCATGGCCCGTGGTTACCGCAAAGCCCCCCACATAGTCACCTACTCCGGAGTCCACGGGGGCGACAAAATCCGCCAGGGAGCGGCAGAAGCCATCGCCGCCGCGTTTCTGCACTTGTTGGCGCATATGGTGGAGGCGCGCCAGTTCCTCGGTACGACTTTCGTCTTTGAAGACGATGATGTCGTCTCCGATGCTGTTGGCGGGCCAGAGTCCGAAAACGGCGCGGGCTTTAAGCAGTTTTTGGTCGATGATTTGCTGCAGCATGCGCTGTGCGTTGTTGAACAGGTCGGTGGCGGCCTCGCCGACGACTTTGTCTTTCAGTATTGCTGGGAATTTGCCCGCAAGATCCCAAGAGATAAAGAAAGGGGTCCAGTCGATGGTGTCGACAAGCTTTTCCAGCGGGAAATCATCGATCACGGTAACGCCCAATCTACGCGGCACCGCCGGCGTGTAGCTGTGCCAATCGAACTTGGGTGCCGCCGCTACTGCTTCCTCATAGCTGAGGCGGGTGCCGTTTGGCCTGCGGTTGGCGGTGCGGGTGCGCACTTTTTCGTATTCATCGCGCACCTTCTCCACAAAAGCGGGGCGCAGTTCATCGGAGATAAGTTGGCTGGCCACACCCACTGCACGGGATGCGTCGGCGACATAGACTGCCTGGCTGCGGCGGTATTGGGGATCGATTTTTACTGCGGTGTGTGCCTTGGAGGTGGTGGCGCCGCCGATCAGCAGTGGTATATCGAAGCCCTGGCGTTCCATCTCTGCCGCCACGTGGACCATTTCATCCAGGGAGGGAGTAATCAGGCCGGACAGACCAATAATGTCGCACTGCTTTTCCCGTGCCGTCTGCAATATGGTTTCACAGGGCACCATCACACCCAGATCGACGACCTCGTAGTTGTTGCAGGCAAGTACCACGCCGACGATATTCTTGCCGATATCGTGCACGTCACCTTTAACTGTGGCCATCAGGATACGGCCATTGGGCTTGGCATCGGCTGTTTTTTCCGCTTCGATAAAGGGTTGCAAATAAGCCACTGCCTGCTTCATCACCCGGGCAGACTTCACCACTTGGGGCAGGAACATCTTGCCGGCGCCGAAGAGGTCTCCAACCACGTTCATGCCGTCCATTAACGGACCTTCGATAACATCCAGAGGGCGCTCGGCGGCGAGGCGGGCTTCTTCTGTGTCCTCTTCGATAAAGTTGTTAATTCCCTTGACCAGCGCATGTTCCAGGCGTTTGTTTACCGGCAGCTGGCGCCAGCTCAGATCTTCCTTGCGCGCCTGGCCTCCACCTTCGCCGCGGTACTTTTCCGCGATTTCCAGCAATGCCTCGGTGGCGCCGGGGTGGCGGTTTAGGATCACATCTTCAACTTTTTCGCGCAGCTCCGCCGGGAGTTCGTCGTACACGGCCAGCTGGCCGGCGTTGACGATTCCCATATTGAGGCCCGCTTTAATGGCGTGGAACAGGAATACCGAGTGGATGGCCTCGCGCACCGGATTGTTGCCACGGAAGGAAAAGGAAACATTGGACACTCCGCCGGACACATTGGCGCCGGGCAGGTTTTCGCGAATCCAGCGGGTGGCCTGGATAAAGTCCACTGCATAGTTATTGTGTTCCTCAATGCCGGTGGCGACGGCGAAAATATTGGGATCGAAGATAATGTCGCTCGGTGTGAAACCGACTTGCTCCACCAGTATCTCGTAGCTGCGTTTGCAGATTTCTACCTTGCGCTCGAAAGTGTCCGCCTGGCCGTCTTCATCGAAAGCCATGACAACTACCGCGGCGCCGTAGCGCCGGCATAGGCGCGCCTTATCGATAAAGTCTTTTTCCCCTTCCTTCAGACTGATCGAGTTGACGATCGGCTTGCCCTGGATACATTGCAGCCCAGCCTCGATGACCTCCCATTTGGAGGAGTCCACCATAAAGGGCACCTTGGCGATGTCCGGCTCAGTGGCGGCGAGGTTGAGAAAGCGGCGCATGGCGGCGACGGAGTCGAGCATCGCCTCATCCATATTGACGTCGATTACCTGAGCGCCGTCTTCCACCTGGGTGGCGGCGATCTGCAGGGCGGTGTCGTAGTCCTCTTCCATAATCAACCGCTTGAAGCGGGCGGAGCCGGTCACGTTGCAGCGTTCGCCGACATTAATAAACAGTGCGTTTTCGTCGGCGACATAAGGCTCAAGGCCAGAGAGGCGCAGCGCCGGTTTGATTTCCGGCCGTTGGCGCGGCGCCAGGTCCGCTACTGCTTCCGCGATAGCGCGGATATGATCCGGCGTGGTGCCGCAGCAGCCGCCGAGAATATTGACGAAGCCGCTGCGGGCGAATTCGGCCACGACGGCTGCCGTCTGTTCCGGTGTCTCGTCGTATTCGCCGAATTCGTTGGGCAGGCCGGCATTGGGATGCGCAGACACATAGTCGGCGCATACGTTTGAGAGTGCCTCAATATAAGGCCGCAATTCGCTGGCGCCGAGAGCGCAGTTGAGACCGACGGACAGCGGCTTGGCGTGGGCTACGGAATAGTAAAAGGCCTCGGTGGTCTGCCCCGACAGGGTGCGTCCGGAGGCGTCGGTGATAGTGCCGGATATCATAATCGGCAGCTCGAAGCCCTGCTCTTCGAACAGCTGTTGCAGCGCGTAGATGGCCGCCTTGGCATTGAGTGTGTCAAAAATAGTTTCGATCAGTATCAGATCGCTGCCGCCCTCAATCAGAGCGCGGCCGGCCTCGATATAGTTTTCCACCAACTCTGCGAAGGTGACATTGCGTGCGCCCGGGTCGTTAACATCCGGAGAGATGCTGGCGGTGCGCGAGGTGGGGCCGATTACGCCTGCTACGAAGCGGGGCTTGTCCGGGGTGGAAATGGCGTCCGCGGCGCGGCGCGCAATTTGCGCCGATGCCCGGTTCAGCTCCGGCACCAGCGCCTCCATACCGTAATCCGATTGCGACAGGCGGGTGGCGTTGAAGGTGTTGGTCTCGATAATATCCGCACCGGCCTGGAGATAGTCCCGGTGGATACGCTCGATCAGTTCCGGTTGGGTCAGGCTCAGAAGATCGTTATTGCCTTTCAATTCCCTATGGAAATCCGCGAAGCGCTGACCGCGGTAGTCAGCTTCAGTCAACTTCTCCCGCTGAATCATGGTGCCCATGGCCCCGTCCAGAATCAGGATACGCTGGCCGAGGGCCGCGTAGATCTGTTCGAGGCGTTGACTGCGGGGTTGTTGGGACATGGATGCTTCCTTATTCGCGGAATTGAGGGGGCGGCCATATTAACATGGGCTTGGCCCGCTGAGTTGGGAAGCGGCAGTGACAGAGATCTTGCAGGAGGTTTAATTGGCTGAAGTTTCGCGTAGGTTGAGGGGCTCCCGGGATACCAGACCTACGGCAATCACTCCTACACTGTGAGGGTGTTGGCTTTCTCCGGGCGATTTCTGGGCCGTTCACTGCCCGGCGATAAAGGGACTTCGCGGTCACTTGAGAAGGGGGCCTGGTGATGGGATGGATACGACCTGATGCCCCTGGAGCAACGGTTAGATATGCGTGTATGTCAGGTTCCCCTAGAGGAGAAAATGTGCAATGAAAATTCTGATGGTGCTGACTTCCCATGACCAGCTCGGTGATACCGGGCACAAGACCGGTTTCTGGCTGGAGGAGTTTGCCGCACCATATTATGTCTTTAAAGATGCCGGTGCCGAGGTGGCACTGGCGTCGCCGAAGGGCGGTCAGCCGCCGCTGGACCCCAAGAGCGACGATGCCGACGCGCAGACCGCGGCCACGCAGCGTTTTCACCAGGATTCGGATGCGCAGGCAGCGTTGGGGACTACTGTCCCGCTGGCACGAATAGCTCCCGCAGATTACGACGCCGTTTTCTATCCCGGTGGTCATGGCCCTTTGTGGGATCTCGCCGAAGACCGCTATTCAATCGCATTAATTGAAGCCTTCGATGCGGCCGGTAAACCGATCGGTGCCGTATGCCACGCGCCCGCGATCTTTCGCCACGCCAGGCGATCAGACGGCACGCCCCTGGTTGCCGGACGGGAAGTTACCGGGTTCAGCAATTCGGAAGAAGAGGCTGTCCAGCTGACGGATGTGGTGCCCTTTCTGGTGGAGGAGATGTTGAAAGAAAATGGGGGAAACTATTCAAGGGCGGATGACTGGCAGTGTCATGTGGTGGTAGACGGCAAGCTGGTCACCGGTCAGAATCCCGCCTCTTCAGCGGCGGCTGCCGAGTCATTACTGTCCCTGATGGCTCCTTGAGCTCCCTGCGAGCTGGGGCCATTCGTGCCAGTTTAACTTGCCTGCAACTGGGAGTAGAATACCCGACAAAGAAGCTCGGTTATTTGAGAAGTCTTATGTCAGAACTGAATGTCACCATCACTGAATCCGCCCAGGAATATCTGCGCGAGTTGCTGGAGAAACAGGACTGCGAGGGCATTGCTGTGCGCATGTTTGTGTCCAACCCCGGCACGCCGAATGCCGAGACCTGTATTGCCTACTGCCGCCCTGGTGAAGAGCAGGAGGATGATGTGGTGATGGAGATGAATGGCTTCAAGGCCTACTTCGAAGCGCGTAGCGTCCCTTACCTGGACGAGGCGCGGGTAGACTACTCAGCAGACAAGATGGGAGGGCAGCTGACGATCCGCGCCCCCAATTCCCGTATGCCCAAGATTACGGATGACAGCCCCATAGAGGACCGTATCAATTACGTACTGTACAACGATGTAAATCCTGGGCTCGCGGCCCACGGCGGACAGGTGAGCCTGGTGGAAGTCACCGAGGACATGTTCGCGGTCTTGCGATTTGGCGGCGGTTGTCAGGGGTGCGGTATGGTGGATATGACCCTGAAAGAAGGTGTGGAGAAAACACTGAAGGAAAAGATTCCGGAACTCGCTGGGGTCAGGGACATTACCGATCACAGCGATAAATCCCAAGCCTATTATTGATCGGCCAGTGCGAAGCCGTTGATGCGAGGGCGAACCATTTGGTTCGCCCTTTTTTGTTGGCTTCTAAGGTCGATGTTACTGGTAGACCCGAACGTAATCCACATACATCCGCTGAGGGAAAACACTCGTTCCATCCGGACTGCCCGGCCAGTTACCGCCCACGGCAACGTTCAATAGGATATAGAAGGGGTGGTCAAAGACCCAGTTGCCATACTGTTCCACCTGAGCGCGGGAGACACTGTAGAAGTTGTTGCCGTCTACAAACCAGTGGATAGAGTCGCTGTCCCACTCCACGGCGTATACGTGGTAGTCGGTATCGACACTGGCGCTGTGGTAGTAAGTGCCGGCGAATGGTGTGTTGCCGTAATAGCCGGGTCCGTGCAGTGCGCCGTGAGACAGGGTGGGTTCATAGCCGACATGTTCCATAATGTCGATTTCCCCGGAATTGGGCCAGCCAGTGCTGTAGATGTCACTGCCGAGCATCCAGAAGGCCGGCCAGATGCCCTGAGTTTGGGGCAGTTTGATGCGCGCTTCGATCCGACCGTATTGGAAGTCCTTCTTACCGGCTGTAATCATGCGCGATGAGGTGTACTCGCAAGCACCGTACCAGCAGCTGTTGCCGCCTTCGCGGCGGGCCTCTATAACCAGCACATTGCTGCCCGCCTGGGGATCATACTCGATGAAGGCATTCTGTCCGTTGGTGTAGTACTGCAGTTCGTTGTTGCCCCAGCCACCGCCGCCGGTTTCGAACGACCAGTTGTTCATGTCAATAGTGTCGAATTCATCGCTCCAAACCAAGCCATTGCTCTGTGTCGGGCTGACGACGATGGAGGACACATTATCGTTAAAGCCTTCGTCCGTCAGGCAGCTGTTATCGCCGGTGACGGTGACGGAAGCGCCGGTGAAGTTATCGTGCTCATAGAGGGTTACCTGGTAACCGGGAGAGACCTTGATGGAAGAGGCGGCGTCGTTGACGAATCCTAGTGCCTGAAGGGCGCTCAGATTGTACGAACCCACATCCAGGCTGGCAGACCAGCCATTATAGTCACAATGCTCGTGGACAGTGGCGACGCCGCCCTGACTGTTTTCCGGGACCACCTCTATCCAGTTCAGATTCCAATTGCCGGTCACGGCGTAGACGCCGAGGGAGTAGGTACCGGCGTCGATATGCACGGTGTGGGAAATGGTCTGCCAGTTCTGCCAGCCGCCGGTATTGGGCACTGTCAGACTGCCGAGCACGATGGAGCCGCCATTCAGATCATTGGAAAGGGTTCCGCCGACTTCGCTGGCGACGCGGAAGCGCACTGTGTACTTGCCGCTGGTCGGAATATTCAAGTTGTAGTATGCGAGCCACTCACCGGCGTCAATCCAGCCGACGTTGTATCCGCCACCTGTATCCGTGGTTACCTCAATATCCACGTCTTCATTGCGGTAGGCCCCGCCGCTGTTGCCGGGGGTGGTGTCGTAGGCGTTGTCATAATCCTCCGCCTGAAACACTGTGGTTTGAGCGTTGGCAATGGAAGCACCGGCTAGTAGGCCGGCGCCCATAATCAATAGCTGGGTTTTTTTCAAGACTCTGAAACTAGTCATAGTTGTCAGCCTATGTTGATTTTTTTATGGACCGCACCGTCTGCATAATGCATGAGTGGTCCACTTGTTGGACATATTAATTGGTGCTTTTGCAGCGTCACGCTGCGCGCGGAATTATTGGGTTTTGTTGGGGCGGTAGCGACCCACAAAGTACAAAAATCGCAAAGTGGCACATGAGTGAACTTGGTTTTGTGCGGAAATTTTTCTATTGGAAATAAAATCTATTTTTATTGGTTTAAACTCGCGCCATTTCGGGATGATGGCTGAAAGGCTTTGGAATCATTTACAGGAGGGGTGTGCTTGATTTGGGCGGGCCGGAAAATGGCATAATCACGTTAAACACCGCGGGTAATTTACTGTCGTATTAACTCCTGTAGTTGACGTTAATGGATTTCCCAGCTCATCCATTGCGTTTTTTGTGTGTTTAATCGTCGTGCCGAATAAAGAGAGGTGCACCGGGAGACGTTGGGGTTTGCCGTCGGCAGGAGTTAGTTAGAAATTTTTTGAATTTAGAGTGGGTCATTTCCGGACTTTGACTTCTGTCACGAAAAATGCACGCTGTGCATAGATTTCGTTTCTGGCCAACCGGAAATGACATTTCTCGTTACTGGTCAGATTCCTTTTTTTCTTCGAGGTGCTCGTAAACCTCAATGCCTTCCAGGAATACGCCGTCAAATCCCGCGTCCAATATCTTGTCCAGATAATCAGAGGTTTCTCCGAACAACAGATCGCGCCAAGCCTCTTGCCAGTAATTAACATAATAGTGACCTCTGTCACTGAGGTCTTCCTCTTTTAGCCAGGATGGGGGGCTCGAATACCAGTGACTTTCCCAGTAGAAACGGTCATTCTCCGCCTGGCCGATATTCATGGTGGTCAACAGCAGGCGACTACCGCCGTCGCTCTTGACTTTTAATGATTCAATCTGGTCTTCGGTGTAGGCGGCGCCGTTAAAGAAGAAATCGATGATGATCAAGTCATAATTGGTATCGTTGATTGCGTCCACCAGTTCCTGAGGTGTGGAGTAAAGCCGTGTATTTGTCAGGCTTAAGAAGTTTCTGGCTTCCAGCAGTTGCTCGATATCGTTGCGGTTTTCTTCATTGGGTTCCGGGGGGTAGATCGGGATATCGTCCAGTGTCCGGCTGTCGGTAACAAAAGCGTTGTAACCGGCTCCCTCGGCCAATTCGTATGCGTCATCGATATTGACCTCACTTAGTGCGAAGTCGGTAACCAGTATACTGACATCGTCGTCCTGTGCGATATCGAGGAAATCGAGCAGACGTTCCTGTTCAGCTTCCGGCGTCGGTTGGTCGATAATGGAATATCCGTAAAAAACGCCATTCTGATTGATGCCATCAATGGCATTCAGATACGCGTTGTCGGGAGTGCCATTTGTTTTGCCATTGGTGGTGATCAGTTCGACGCCACCGTTGGGAATGATGATAAAGCTAGAGTCCACACTCTTCGCGTAGCGGCTGATATCCTGCACCAAATCCCGCATTTCTTGCCGGTAATCGGTATGCCCCTGTTCGGGTACGAAACGCGGAACATCATCGAAATCGCAACCCGAAAGAGCCAGGGGGAATAGAAAAGTGAATACAATCCGTTTCATCAATTATCTCCAAAGGTATTGAACCCCTGCCTCGGCACTGGACTTCGATGCGGTGTCAGGGGTTCACGAAATCTTCATTCTTTTTTTGGTTGTGGATGTGGCGGGCGCCGTCAGTGGGTCCTCCGGCCAGAAATGCTTTTGGTACTTAATGCGCAGTTCTTTACGCACCTCATTGTAAGTATTGACCCAGAAACTGGCCAGGTCCCGCGTCACTTGCACCGGTCGGCCGGCGGGGGAGAGCAGGTGGATCATCAGTGGATAGCAGCCATTCAATATCGCGGGTGTTTGTTTCTGGCCAAACATCTCCTGTAACCGCACTGCCAGAACGGGAACTTCTTCGCCGTAGTCGATGTGGATTCGGGAGCCGCTGGGGACTTTAAAGAGGTCCGGCGCAAGCTCATCGATTTTTTGCTGGCTCGGCCAGTCGAGCTGGCTGAGCAGAATAGTGTGCAGATTCAGTTGCTTGAGATGGTCCAGTTTGCTGGCGCCTTGCAGGTGTGGCAGTAGCCACTCCTCCAGTGAATGTAAAAGCGCAGCGTCGCTCCAATCTGGTAGTGGCAGATCCGAGAGCATTTGCGGAAATTGGTCCGCGTTGCGGCGCAGGAATTCCACTCTGGCGCGCAGGGCACTTGCCTGCTTGCTCCAGGGCAGTAGGTGCAGCCCTTTCTGACGCACTGCGTCGAGCAGGGCGCGGCTCAGTTGTTCCGCAGAAGGGGTGGGGGCCGGTTGTTCGTCCAGTATCAGACATCCAAGCTGGGTGCGAAGGCTGGCAACGGCGCGCCCGGCCTCGTCGTCCCAGCGTACAGACTCGCTTTGTACAATCAGGTCGGTGAAGTGTTCCCGCAGTGCGCTTTCCGAAATGCGCGCGGCCAGGTGGATACGTGCATCGCGCCCCTGGCCATCCAACTCTGCGATTACCAGGTAGTCTGCCAGCGCCAGCGCATCGTCGTGGGAAAAGCGTGCGCCGCGGCCAGCGGAAAGGCGGAAGCGTCGCTCCCGGTCGCGGCGATTTTGTGCAATGCGATCCGGGTAGGCGAGACCGAGGAGAATGCCGATGCGGTCTTCATCGTCTATGTGTACGGCGCACTGCTGTGGACTTTTCTCCAGTTGTTTCTGCCAGATCTTTGCTTGTTTGCGGATCCGCTGCACGGCAGCGCGGTCTGCGCCGTGATGTTTGCTTTTGCCGGTCAGCACGTCGATGCGCTTACCGATATCTCTGTCCCAGCGCGCCTCACCGCGGAAAATATCCCGCTCCGACAGCAGAGCAGCCAGTAGACAGGCTTCTTCTGTTAGTCCGAGGTCCTGGCTGCGGATCATCATATGGGCCAGGCGCGGATGGGTGCCAAAGGCCAGCATGGCACTGCCGTGAGGGGTTATGCGTATCTCTTCATCCAACGCGCCCAGCTGTTGCAGCAGCGACCGGGCCTGTGCCACCGGTCCCGGCGGTGGCGGGTCCAGCCAGCGGAGCTCGTTCACATCGCGCACGCCCCACTTGGCCAACTCCAGTACCAGGGGCGCCAGGTCGCTGAGCAGTATTTCCGGTGTATTTTTTGGCGCCAGCTGACGGTGGTGGGCTTCGCTCCAAAGGCGCAGGCAGTGCCCTTCGCTCAGGCGGCCCGCGCGCCCGCAGCGCTGGGCGGCGGACGCGCGGGAAATGGCGGTGGTTACCAGTCGGTTCATCCCGGTGTTGGGATCAAAGCGGGATTCCCGCATTAACCCCGAGTCCACCACCATGCGGATACCCTCGATGGTCAGGCTCGTCTCGGCCACATTGGTGGCGAGCACCACTTTGCGCCGGCCGGGCGGGGTGGGGGCAATCGCTGCGTCCTGCTGCTCCCGGTTAAGATCACCGTACAGCGGGGCTATGGTGATTTCAGGCCGGTCTCCCAGCTGCTCCTTGAGTAGCGTATCCAGTTGTTTGATTTCGCCAATGCCGGGTAGGAAGGCGAGTAGGCTGCCATCTTGTTCATCCATCCACTGAGCGATTTTGCGCGCCATCAGCGGCGGCAGCTGCTTTGTATCGTCCGGTATCTGCTCCTGTGGCAAATAGTGCAGGTGCACCGGATAGCTGCGGCCCTCGCTGGTTATCACTGGTGCCTGGCCGAGCAGCTCGGCGACCGCTTCTGTCTCCAGGGTGGCGGACATTACCAGGAGCTTCAGGTCCTCGCGCAGGTATTCCTGTGACTGCAGGCAGAGTGCCAGAGCCAAGTCTGCTTGCAGGCTTCGCTCGTGAAATTCGTCGAAGATCACCAGGGCCGTCTGTGCCAGTTCCGGGTCCGATTGCAGCAGCCGTGTCAGTATGCCCTCGGTGACAACCAAGATACGAGTTTTGTCGCTCGCTTTGCGCTCGGCCCGGATCTGATAGCCCACGGTTTGCCCAACGGATTCCCCTAGTAATTCCGCCATTCTCGTGGCCGCACTGCGCGCCGCCAGCCGCCGCGGTTCAAGCATGATGATGTTCCTGTCGCCGAGCCAGTCGCATTGCAGTAATGCCAAGGGCACTGCGGTGGTCTTGCCCGCACCGGGTGGGGCCTGGAGGACAAGGTTATTGTTGTGGCTCATTGCCGCCATTAGCTGGGGCAGTACGGAGTTAATTGGTAATTCTGACATGGCGGCGATTATAGGGGATTGACATATGCCGCGGATACAGTGGTTGACAATGTCAACTAGTTGGCGGTATGGTTGACATTGTCAACATATTTGTCGGAGGCGAAATGTCATCTCCATCCATTAGTGAAGCGCTGCTCAGGTTGATGCACGCGTACAAGTCTCGTATGCGCCGGGCACTACAGGACGAGCAGTTGGGGGTGCCCATTACTCATATCCGGGCTCTCAAGGGTATATGCAGACATCCGGATTGCACCGCCCAGTCAGTGGCGCAATGGATGCAACGGGACAAGGCGCAAATCACCCGGGTACTCAATGACCTGCTGGGCGAGGGCTTGATTGAAAAGCGGGACAACCCTGCGGACCGCCGCAGCCAGCTGTTACTTCCCACTCCAAAAGGAGAGGCACTCATGGGGCAGCTGCAGAACATAGAGCGGCAAACCGCTGCCGCCATGACAAAGAATCTCGATCGGGAAGAGGTGGCGCAATTTGTCCGCCTCGCCGCTGCCATGGCCAAAAACCTCGGCGGCGATCCAGAGTCCCCACAGCGCTGAACCGGAGGAAAGCACGCTATGGCCAAACCTATGATGAGAGAATTGCAGGTGCTGCGCAGCGCCTATGTCACCCCCCATATGTTACGCCTTACTTTGGGCGGAGAGGAAATGGCTGGCTTTCCACCGGATCAGGAAAGTGCCTATGTCAAACTGCTGTTTCCCCAGCCTGGACAGGCCCGCCCGTTGATGCGCACCTATACCATCCGTCAGCAGCGCGAGGGGGAAATTGATATCGACTTCGTGATGCATGAGCATACGGGCCCGGCGTCATCCTGGGCTAGGCGTGCACGGCCGGGTGATCGGATAACGATTGGCGGCCCCGGCGCCAGAAAGCTGATTAATCCGGAGGCGGATTGGTTCCTGCTTGCCGGCGATATGACCGCGCTGCCGGCGATCAGCGTGAACCTGGAAAGTTTGCCGGCATCGGCCCGCGGGTATGCAGTTATCTCAGTACTTGATGAGGCGGATATACAGCCGTTACACCACCCGGCTGGTGTGGATATTCAGTGGGTGATTGATCATCAAGAGGGGGAGAATGATTTCACCATCTTGGCGCAAATCGAGAAGCTCGATTGGCTGCAAGGTCAGGCTTCGGTATGGGCTGCCTGTGAGTTCAGCGAAATGCAGCAGTTGCGCCGCTATTTTCGCCAGCGTGGTGTACCAAACAGCCACCGCTATATTTCCAGCTATTGGAAAAAGGGACTCAGCGAGGATCAACACAAACTGGTGAAGCGGGAGGATGCGGAGGGAGACTCCGGCTTATGACGGATTGTGGGCCTATCAGCTGGGCACGGCTCAGAGACTTCCGATGAAATTTGAATGAGCGCTGTAGTTGATAGCGAAGCGCTCAGGTAACGGAGTCGGCATGTCACAAACGCACGAGTTCATTCTTGTAGTTCCGCCGGATACTTCCCTGTATCCGGCGGTTTCGAAATGTCCACTCCATCGCCTGAGTTGGCATCTGGCCTAAAATCATCTTTACCGCTATGAAGTGGTTTACTCACAGGTTTTAATGCCCGGCACTCAGTGCTTCGCTCTGATCATTCCGCTCCAATGCTTTCCAGAGGTGGGTGTACATCAGTGCAACCCGGTGCGCCAGCTGCTCGTTGGTCGCGCTTCCCTTGTGGCCGCCTTCGAGATTCTCGAAGTATTCCACATGCTGGCCCATTGCCTTCATGCGGGCAGCCATTTTACGCGCGTGGCCCGGGTGCACCCGGTCGTCGCGAGTGGAGGTGAAGAAGAATATCGACGGGTATTCGACCCCGGGCTTCAGGTTTTGATAGGGGGAATATTCCTTGATGAACTTCCAGTCGTCGGTGTCCGGATTGCCGTATTCCCCCATCCAGGAGGCACCGGCCAAAAGCTTGTGGTAGCGCTTCATGTCCAGCAGGGGAACACCGCAAATGACCGCGTTGAAAAGGTCCGGACGTCGAACCATGCTCGCTCCCACAAGCAGCCCGCCGTTGCTGCGGCCTTCGATGCTCAAGCGCTGTGGGCGGGTAATACGGCGCGCGATTAAATCTTCCGCCACCGCTTCGAAGTCCTCATAGGATTTGATCCGATTCTCGCGCAGAGCCGCTGCATGCCAGCTGGGCCCGTACTCGCCGCCGCCGCGGATATTGGCCAGCACGAAGACACCGCCGCGCTCCAGCCAGAGTTTGCCGTAGGCGCCGTTTAGTGGCTCGTAGGAACCGGAGTAGGAAGGCAACAGGGCATTGCGGAAGCCGCCGTAAGAGAAGATGTGGGTGGGATTGTCACTGTCCAGTTCAATGTCCTTTGCCATTACCGCGAAGTAGGGTACCCGGGTGCCGTCAGCAGACTTGGCAAAGTACTGCTCAATTTTAAACTTGCTTCCGTCGAAGGTTGGCGACTGCACCATTATACGGTCGAGTTTGTCGCTGTCGGCACGGTAGTGATAGAGGCTCGGTGGCGTGACAAAGTTTTCCCAGGTCAGGTAGGCGTTACCGCTTTCATCATTGTAGGTGGCGATAACCAACTTGCCGTTGTCGGGGAAAGTGACAGGAATCTTTTTAAAGCCTTTGTCGTCACGGCGATAAAAGTAGGCGCGGCCTTTGACGTCGTCCAGCATGGTCACCAGTACACCGGCTTCAGAAACTGCCACGGATTCCACTACTTCGTGCTCGTTTGGGGTGACCAGCGCGGAAACTCGGGGGGAACCCTCGATCAGTGCATCCAGGGATACCAGTACCAGACTACCTAGTGGCCATTGCTTGCCGCCCACTTTCCAGTCCTCGTTCAGCATCACCACCAGAGAATCGCCCAGGGCACCCTTGATGACTGCTGTTTGTGGTAGGGCCAGTGGTAGGGTTTTGTTATCGCGGTAGGCAAAGGTGCGGGAATGCCAAAAATCCAGTCCCTCGTTGAGAATAATGGTGCGCTGATCGCCGCTGCCGACTGCGTCGGGAGAAAGCCATGCGGACAATTTCGGCACTTCCAGGAGCACTTCCGCTTTCGCCAGAGGCTCGCCCCGGCGCCAAATCTTGGCCTTGCGGGCATAGCCGGAGTCGGTCGCCGCATCCTCGCCCCGGGCGCTGGCGATCAGCAGGTGGTCTGCATCGATCCACACCGCGGACTGCTTGGCCATCGGCGAGAAGAAACCGTCTTTCACGAATTTTTTGTCTCGGGCGTTAAATTCGCGCAATTCCACTGCGTCGCCACCGCCTTCAGAAAGTGCCACCAGACAGCGGGTCTGGGCCTTATCTTGGCAGTCCATGCCCTTAAACACCCATTTTTTGTCTTCCGTGCGGGATAGGGCGTCGATATCAAGCACCGTTTCCCACTGGTCGTTGCCGCGATCGAACTTGTCTGCCTGGATGCGGCGGTACAGTCCGCGCGGGTTTTTTTCGCTGTGATGGTTTTCGTACAGCCAATCTCCTTTCTGGGTGATCTCCGGCAGGCGGTCTTTTGAGCTCAAAGCCGCCAGTGCGTCGGCATAGAGGGATTTGTACAAGTCACTTTCCGCCAAAGTGGATTGGGTTTCGGCGTTCTGCTCTTTCACCCACTCGATGGCGCGATCGCCGTCGACGTTCTCTAGCCACAAATAGGGGTCTTTCTCAGCCCAAACCGCGGGCGTGGCCGCAACGGCCAATGCCGCAATCGCCAGCTGTTGAAACTTTGTACTCATTATGAATTAACCTTTGGGAACTGATTGCTGCGAAATTGAGATCGCACATGATCAACCGGAACAGAATATTGTCGCCAAAAGCCGCTGTAAAGATTGCCTATCCCCGGCTGAGATACTGCGTTGGTTTATTGAGACGAAGATGATGCGGGCCTTTTGTATTTGGATGTCCAGGTAACGAGTGGTGCGCCACCTGCCGCGGAGCGCCTTTACAGTAGGCTGACCGCTGAACTAAACCTTAGGCTGCTGCAAGGTGTGACATGGCTGAGCTGCGCGGTGCCTATGTAGTTTGGTACGACCGTATTAGTCTTGGCGCCTGTCATTATCTGCCTGGAGGCCACAGATAACGGAGAACGCGATGGGGTTTAAACTCGACCACTGGGACTATCTGACCTTCCTGGTCATCATTGCCGCGGGGATATCTATCCTTTTGATTCTGCTTTGGATTGCGGGATTACCGGGCAAAATTGCTTTGTCGCGGAGGCATCCCGACGCAGAGGCGGTAAAGATTATGGGGTATGCGGGATTTCTTGCCGTGGTGCCCTGGATCAACGCGTTTATCTGGGCCTTTAAACCGACCGATACCGTTGATATCCGGCGCTTCCCGGAAGAGGAGGCGCGGGCAATGGAGAAAGAGATTGGTCGCCTGCAAGGGGAATCCCGCTCACCAGACAAGGACGGGCGAGATTCGGATAGCGATAACAGCGGCTGAGGAGGATCCCGTGCTCCTGGGATTTGTCATCCTGTTTGCCTACATCATTGTGGTGTGGCTGACCTTTTTCAAATTCAAATGGATGAAGTTCAACATTACCTGGGGCATAGTTTCCGTATCAGTTGGACTGCACCTTTTGATTATTTTTTTGATTGGCCTGCGTTTTATCACACCTTACTCCACTAATGCGCGGATTATTCAACACACCATTCAACTGACACCGCGCCTTACCGAGCCCACTTTAGTCACGGACGTACTGGTAGAGCCCAATGTCCCGGTTAAAAAGGGGCAACCGTTGTTTCAGTTTGATCGCAGGCCATACGAGTACAAGGTGCGGGAGCTAGAGGCGGAACTCGCCAAAGCGAAGCAAAATGTGCATGTCCTGGAGGCGGATATCGAGGTCGCCAGGCAAAAGGTCATTCAGCTGCAAAGCGAACTGGTGTATGCCCGCTATGAGCAGAAGCTTTCACAAAATCTGGCCAGTCGCGGTGCAGGTCCGGAAGAGGATGTGCAAAAGTGGGCGGCGCGAGTAGCAGCCAATGAAGCGGCTATCCGCGAGGCGCAGGCGGAACTCAAGCGAGCGGAGCTTAATTATCAATCGCAAATTGATGGTGTGAACACTACGGTGGCCGCTATTCAGGCCAAGCTGGATCTTGCCCGTTACTATCTTGACAACACCCTGATGGTGGCGCCAGAGGATGGGTATATCATCAATTTACAAGTGCGCCCTGGAATGGTGGCAGGGGCTTTGCGTATTGGTGCCATCGCCACATTTATATGCGACTCTGACCGCTATTTGCTGGCTAATTATTTTTTGGAGAACCTAAAGCATGTGAAGGAAGGGCAAGAGGCGGAGGTGGCCTTGGACCTCTACCCCGGCCAAATATTTACCGGCAGGGTAGAGGCCATTTGGCGCGGAAGTGGCCACGGACAAATGTTGCCTAGCGGCAAATTGCCAGATTTTTTCTTCAGGCCCACCGAGTTACCCCAGGGCCAGTTTGTAGTCGCCATCCGTCTCGACGAGGAAGACCAGTCCAAGTTTCCCATCGGCACACAGGGGCGTGCGGCTATTTACACTGATACTTCCAGTGGCTTCGTAGTGTTGCGCAAGATTGGAATCCGCGCATACTCCTGGGCCAACTGGCTCTACCCCTTTGCCGGATAATGCGCATATCACGAGCAGCTCTCACCTTGGTTCTGGCACTCGCCGGATGCGCGCTGCGGCCGCCGCCATCACAGCCGGAAATCCTCGCAAGCGCGCTCCCGGCGGAAACGGTTATTCCCCATGAATGGATTGCAGACCGTTACCCTGGGGCGGTGACGAACGACTGGCTGAGCGCTTTCAATGATCCGGTACTGGACGCCATTCTGGCGGAGGCGCTCGCCAACAATCTGGATCTGCTCCAGGCGGCGGATAAGGTGGAAGTTGCGCGGCAGATGGTGACAGTGGTTGGCGCCAAGCTGTTGCCGCAGATCGGAGGCAAGATTGCCGGCAAGCGCACGCATGATTTCGGCGACGAAGATTATATAAAGCATACGCACAGCCACACAGTTGCAGCACTTAATATTGCTTGGGAAATGGATGTGTGGGGACGGTTGCGCAGCCAGCGCGCCGCGGCGGAAGCTGAATACGATGCCGGTGTTTTTGAATACGCCTACGCGCAGCAGTCCCTGGCGGCGACGGTGGCTTTGAACTGGTATTTGACCACAGAGACTTACCAGCTACTCCAGTTGGCTGAACGTGCGGTGGAAATCTATGCTGGCCTGTTGCAGCTGGCCGAAATCCGAAGAGATAGTGGCAAGAGCACCGATCTGGATGTGGTAGATGCTCGGGCGCGAATGGAAACCGCCATGAGTGAATTGCAGTCCGCACGTATCGATTTTGATCGCGCGCGACGGACTCTGGAAGTGCTCCTCGGCAGGTACCCGGCGGCAGAAATACAGGCAGCACCGCACTATCCGCCGTTGCCGCCTCCGGTCGCGGCCGGTTTGCCGGCCACCCTGTTGGAGCGGCGCCCGGATATTCTCGCCGCCGAATACCGGGTGCTTGCGGCTTTTCGCAAGCGAGAAGCCGTGCGGCTCGCTCTGCTGCCGGATTTTTCTCTTTCGCTGACCGCGGAACGTTTGGGTGATCACCTGTTGGAGGTTCTGCATCTCAGTCCGTACCGCGCGTCGGTGGAGATGGGCGCGACTGTTCCTATTTATGAAGGCGGCGCCCTCTGTGCCTATCTCAATATCGCCACTGCGGAACAGGCACAGGCGGTGGCCCACTACGGCAGCGTGGTGCTCAATGCATTCCGTGAAGTGGAAAATGCAATCGCCAGTGAAGCTTTGTTGGCACGCCAACTCGAATATGCTCAGCGGGCATTGGCAGATCGCACCAGGGCGGTGGAGATTGCCAGAGTGCAGTATCGCGCTGGGCGGAGAGATCTACTTTGGGTAGAGGAGTTGCAGGCGGGACAAATCGCCGCGGAAGCGAAAGTGATTCAGTTGCGCAATGCTCGGATTGCCAACCGCATCCGCCTGCACCTCGCCCTAGGTGGTAGTTTTGGCGGAGGACTGGCCGCGCCAGGGGGGCTCAGCAAATGAAGGCGCGGGCAGAGCGGCGTCATTGGCGTAGGACTTTGGCCGCAGCCCTACTACTGGCTGCCTGCATCTTCCTGTTTCACACAGCTGTATTACTGGAAGTGGCTCGCAATCTGGCGTGGTTGCACCGCTGGTTGACGGGTAATTACGGCGCCGCAAATGCCGGCAGGATTTTGGTTTGTATCTGCTTCTTTATCCTCTTTTTGACCCACATTATCGAAGCTGTATTTTGGGGGAGTTTTCTGTGGCGCAAAAAAATGGTGGTCTGCTTGAGTGATGGAATTTATTTCGCAGCAAGCTCGATTACCGCATTGGGCTATGGAGATTTGGTTTTGCGGCATCCCTGGAGAGTGCTTGGGCCCTTGGTCGCCATCAATGGCTTATTAATGTTTGGATGTTCCACGGCTTTTCTGTTTCTGGTGTTGCAGAGGGTATGGGAACAATTCTAGAGGGCTGTAGTTAAACTGCTTCTAACGGCAAAGATACTTGAAAGGCAGGTAGGAGTCTCACAGGTGATGGGATGGTATATCGAATTGTTGGATTGCAGGGCGCCAGTATGACTTGGTTTCAAGTAATAAGTGCAACTTTTTATGCAGCGGGTAGTGTTCAGAATTCTGTGTCATTTCTTTACCATTAACAAAAAAGAGATGACCTATGACCAAACCTACCTTCGATATGGATGCCGCCATCAAGGCACTGCGTGAGGGCAAAGACCTCAGTGGCAAAGACGGTATCCTGACCCCACTGATCAAACAGCTTACCGAAGCGGCCATGCGGGCGGAGCTGGAGGAGCACCTCGCAAGCGAGGACAAGCCCAACCGCAAGAATGGCCATACATCTAAGACCATGAAGAGCTCCGCTGGCAGCTTTGAACTGGATACGCCGCGGGACCGTGCCGGCACCTTCGAACCGCAGATCGTCAAAAAGCATCAGACGCAGCTTACCGACGAACTGGAGCGCAAAGTGATTGCCCTGTTTGCCCTCGGTAACAGCTACCAGGACATCCGCACACACATTGCCGAAATCTACGGTATGGAACTCTCCAACGGCACCATTAACGCCGTTACAGACAAGCTGCTGCCCGAGCTTCAGGCTTGGCGTGAGCGCGACCTGGAGCCTATCTACCCTATCATCTGGCTCGACGCTATCCACTATAAAATCAAGGAAAACGGCCGCTATATCAGCAAGGCTATTTACACCATCCTCGGCCTGAACATCGAAGGCAAGAAAGAGCTGCTGGGACTCTACTTGTCCGACCAGGAAGGCGCACACCATTGGCTGAGCGTTCTGACCGACTTATACAACCGCGGGGTCAAAGATATCCTGATCGCCTGTGTGGATGGCCTCCAGGGCTTCCCCGAAGCCATCGAGAGTATCTACCCCAAGACTGAGATCCAACACTGCGTGATCCACCAGATCCGCAATTCGATGAAGTACGTGGCTTCGAAGAACCAGAAGGCCTTTATGGCGGATCTCAAATGTGTCTACAAGGCGGCAACACTCAATGCTGCCGAGAGCGCACTGGACGAGCTGGAAGCCAAGTGGGGCGACAAATACCCGATGGTGATCAAGTCCTGGCGCAGCAAGTGGCCCACACTATCGGCCTACTTCAAATATCCGGAATACGTACGCAAGCCAATTTACACCACAAACGCCGTTGAAGCCGTGCACCGGCAGTTTCGAAAACTGACCAAAACCAAGGGTGGCTTCGCCAATGAGAACAGCTTACTCAAGCTGCTGTACGCCGGTATACTGAAAGCCTCCGAGCGCTGGACGCACCCAATCCAGAACTGGAACCTGACGCTGTCACAGCTGGCGATCCACTTCCCAGAGCGCTTGGAGAAATACATCAGTCTGTGACTATTTGGCTGACACAGAATTTTGAACACCCTCGCCTGAACTTCTTCAGCTGATTATCGTTGTCCGATGCGGTGGCTGCGTTCGAGGATCCAGCAGCGCTCATTGCGTTGAAATCCAATTTTTTCATAGTATGCGTTTGCTGCTGGAGCGGCAACAAGGATAAGTTTGCACTTTGGGCCCAATTGCTTTTGCGTGATTGACAGCAGTTGCTTCCCGATACCTTTTTTCTGATGGCACTTGCTTACAGCAAGGTCGGATAAGTAGCATGCGTAGCTGAAATCCGTAACGCTTCTCGCTATGCCAATTAGTGTTCCCGAGTTCCATGCGGTGACGGAAAGATTGCTGTTTTTTAGCATTCCTTCTATGCAGTTTTTGTCGTCGATTGGTCTCCGTTCAGAGAGGGTTGACCTCTTTAGCAGGTCGATAAACTGCTCTGGGCTAAGGTCAGCATTTATTTTGTATTCGATGTTCATTTTTTCGGTTAAGAGGGTGAAGAGTTTTCAGATAAAAGAGATTAAGTTGGGATTTTTAAAGTGATAATAATTTTATGCATTAGATGCTGTAATTTGTAACCAGAGTTATTGTTTTAGCTCGACCAGAACAAATTCATTGCCGTACAAATCTAAAAAATGCGCATATTCCGCATTTGATTCTACTTTGGGTTTGCTATTGAAGATAACCCCGCGCTCGCTAAGTTCTCTGTAGTCCTCTTGAAGGTTATCCGTATATAGCACTGCACAGGGCTGGCCTGCAGTCTGTTGACCAACTTGGGATTTTTGATGTTCAGAAGAGGCTTTTAGTAGCCAGATTCCAACATCGGGTTGCCCCGGCAGGCGAAGGTGTACAAACCTGTGAGGTTCTGAGTTTATATCAACGAAAACTTCGAATCCCAGCTTATCCCTGTAGAATTCAATGGCTTCGTCATAGTCCTTTACCAGAATTACCAATCTTCCAATTGATTTCATTTTGTTTTCCCGTTTCCGATTCCCTGGTTTTCGCTTGCAGTATTAGTCGGGCTATGGCTAGTTGTTCTTTGATTACTTGACTGTCTTTAATCACTACGGCGCGGGAGGTGTCAACATGGGCCTGTATTTCACCTTTTGAATCCTCGGGAGTTTGACAAAGGACCCGCAGACTTGACATGGCTGTAGTTTACTCCATAGACAGGCGATTTGGGGGCCTAGCTTAGAGTAAGTATGCTCGGGAGGGACGGTCCATACAATATTTGCCACAGCAATATTGACGGACCTTTCGCCCCTATCAAATGCGTCTTTGGGCGGGTGTAAGAGATAGGGGCCTTGTTAATCTCTACCAGTGTGACAGTGGTGGGGCCTTGTGCCGCCGTACCCTACACCTCTCCTTTGGGTTGTGTCCAGAAAGAGCCGCTCGGCATTCACATTGGAGCGGCATTCGGGTCATCGTTGTGAATTTTTCCTTCAATAACCACTGCGCGGTAGGTGATACCGTGGAATGTAGCGTAGGGAAGGGAATCCATCGGCGAATTGGGCCAGATAGCCCGCTGAAACAGAATCAGCGCTTCCCATAGCTCCGGTACAGTGCGCTGTTACAGGTTTCGCAGATATGGGTCCGCTTGGTGTCTTGGGCGTTCCAGACTCCCCAGTTGCGGATTCGCTTTCCACCACAGTGAATACACTGAATACCGCGCTTTGTATTGGCGTCGGGGTTCTGTGACTTATAGTCTGCCAAGGTGGGCAGCTTGCGCCATCGCAGCCAACGGATCACCGTGGGGCCGGAAATCATCAGGAAAACAGCAATCCACCCTATGATGCCCGCAAGGGGGTGAACACGATGTGCAAGCCATGCTGCCGGGATCAGAGCGGCGAATGTTCCGAGGAGCAGAGTGATTATCAAAGTGAACATGGTATACATCTGGATTTCCTCATATCAATTGATGCATGGGTATACGTTGGGTGGATAATTTTCCGACGGGGATTTGCTGTTGGGTGCATAAAGCTGCGGCGGATCCCGGTGTGTTACGGGCGGTTGGCCGCTAAATTCCGAACTGCATTTCACCTGTAAACGCAGGTAACTACTTGTTTTTCATGCGTTTTCCACTGGAAAGTGCGATTTTTACCACACTGGCGTCGTGACGCAAAATTCAACGTGATGAGGCGGGGTGGTGCAGGGGTAGGGGGAGGGATTTCCGTGTGGTGGCGGTAGGCCCGGCACCGGAATGCCGGACCTCACGGCCACTTGACCCGAATCCATTTTTAAGAGTTGCGGGCCTTCAGGGGTTCCTTTAACTGTTCAGCCATCTTCAATAGAAGGGTCTCGGTAGTTTCCCAGTCGATACACTTGTCGGTTACCGATACGCCGTATTCCAGCTGGCTCAGATCTTCTGGGATTTTTTGGTTGCCGGCTTTGAGATTGCTTTCCACCATGATTCCGATAATGGATTGGTTGCCATCCAGAATCTGGTGGATCACGTTTTCAACAACCAGTGGCTGTAGCTCGTGATTTTTGTTGGAGTTGGCATGGCTGCAGTCGATCATGATGTTCGGACACAGGCCTGCTTTGCGCAACTCCTGCTCGCACACGGCGACGCTGACGGAGTCGTAATTGGGCTTGTTGTTACCACCGCGCAGCACTACGTGGCCGTATTTATTGCCGGTGGTGTGAATGATGGCAACCTGCCCCTGTTTGTTGATACCCAGGAAGCGGTGCGGGTTGGCAGTGGACTGGAGGGCGTTGATGGCCACGTCCAAACTGCCGTCGGTGCCGTTTTTGAAGCCCACGGCGGAGGAGAGACCACTGGCCATTTCGCGGTGGGTTTGGGATTCTGTGGTGCGCGCACCGATCGCGGACCAGGAGATCAGGTCTTGCAGATACTGGGGTGAGATGGGGTCCAGAGCCTCGGTGGCGGTGGGCAACCCCAGCTCGGCGATATCCAGCAACAGTTTGCGGCCGATATGCAGGCCGTCCTGAATCTTGAAGGTGTCGTTTAGGAAAGGATCGTTGATCAGGCCTTTCCAGCCGACGGTGGTACGCGGCTTTTCAAAATAGACGCGCATAACAATCAGCAGCGTGTCGGATACCTGGTCCGCCACTTTTTTCAGTCGCTTGGCATAGTCGATGGCTGCGTCCACATCGTGAACGGAGCAGGGGCCGATTACTACCATTAGACGGTGGTCTTTGCGGTCGAGAATATCGCGCACGGCGGCCCGGCCGGCGGCCACTGTGGCTTCGGAGGCATCAGTTACCGGCAACTCGGCCTTGAGCTCCTCGGGGCTGATCAGGATTTCCTGGGAGACGACGTTCAGGTCGTCGAACTGCTGTGTGGTCATGGGGCTCGCTATCAGTCTGGTCCTTTCCAATACTCTGGCTGGCGCGCAGAGGGAGCGCCTATGCTACTTGCTGGGTTGGGGGAGGGCGAGGGTTTCATTTGAAACCAAATGCCGGTTTTCAAGCGCGCACATTATTGCAAACAAGCTCCTATCTTTTGGCGACATGGAGGGATCGGATTGTTGTCTTCTGTGTTGGGGCTCATTGCCAGTGTTCATCGAAACCAATTACCTGACCGGGAAGTTTTTTAAGGAACCTCTGATTAATTCGCTTCCTGACGGTAAAAATTCTTTGGAGCTAGATGAGAAGCTCAGGTGATAGGATGGCTATTTCGAAACCGTCGGATACAGGGATGTATCCGTCGGAGCTACAAGGAAGTACTCGTGCGTTTTCGAAATGGTCATCCTATTGCCTTAGCGCCACGAAACTAACCAAAGCGTTCACGCGAATTAATCAGAGGTTCCTTAAGTGCTGGGAGTGAACGTATCCGAGCTTTCCTAGTTGAGTTCAGCCAGTTTCTTTAACAGGGGAAAGTAGAGTGCGCAGCGGATATTGCGCTCTCCTCTGGCGTAAAAGAGTTTGCGGTAATTTTCCAGTTGGCCGCGATATTGCTCCAATTGCAAGTGGACAAATTCGTTTTCGTTTTCGCCAGCGCCCGGCTCTGCAGTTTTGTAATCCACAATCCAGCGCACATTGTTTTCGTCGATAAAGGTGCGGTCGACAATGGCGCGGCGCAGTTGGCGGCCGCCGCTGTGAAGTTCGAGTTCACAGGCGGAGGATTTGTGATTGCGGTCGAGTAGCCAGCGTCCGGTTTCGCAGTTCAGGGTGTTCACGACAGCCTGCTCGACTTTTTCTCTGGCTTTTTCCAGGTTGCCGCCGTAGAGCCCCAGTTGTCCCAGGCGCAGTTGCCAAAGGGGGCGCTGGTTTTGAATGCGCTCCGAATTCCATTCGTTCAGGTCAGATTCGGCAATAGCGGCCAGTGTCTGGTGGGCCACTGTGCCAGCGTGCCGCAGCCAGCGCAGAGCCACCTGGCCCATTTCGGGGTAGTTCGGCGCTTCGCTTTCCCGAGGCTGATAGTCCGGCATGCGGTAGCGGGCCAGCCAGTTTTGTTCGGGCAGCTCCGGGGTCTTCCAGTCGCGGGGCAGGCGCAGTAGGTAGTCGAGCTCGCCGGCGCCTTTTGCTTGTGCTTCAGCCGCAGCCTCAGCTTCCAGCCAGTGGCACCAGTTGTTCGCTTGATCGCGTTCGATCGATGGCCAGATCCCGGCGAGCAGGGCGGCGGGGCCGGGAGCCTTTAGTTCGCCTTTTTTTTCGTCGCGTTTCAGGCAGGCGAGGAGGTGCAGGGAGCGGATAGCGCGGGTGCAGCCGACGTAGAGGAGGCGCGTGCCTTCCAGGCGCTCGCGCTCTCTGTTGTCATGCTTGAGATAGTCGAACAGCGGGTCGGATTCGCCGCGGGCACTTTTCGGAGCCAGCAGAAAGCGGGGATCGCCCTCCCGGTTCAACCATTCGGCCCAGCGCAGCAGCTGGTCGCCACCGGGTTTGCCGCCCTGGTCCAGGCCGGGAATCAGAACGTGTTCGAATTCCAGCCCCTTGGATTTGTGAATTGTCATCACTTGTACTCCGGCATCCTGGCCGGGGCGGGCGAAGAGTTTTTCCAGAGCATTGTAGAACGCTTGCCAGTCGCCGATGGTGCCGCCGCTGTCGTGTCGCTCCAGCAACTGAAAAAAGTCTTGTGCGTTGTCGAGCTCGCTTTTGTCCGCGACAGCGGCGGGTCCGCCGAGTGCCAGCCAAAGGCCCTCGATCCAGAGGCGCAGGGGTTTGCGCCCGCGCTCTTCCCAGGCATCGAGAATTGGTGCGGCAGTGCGGCGCAGGCGCGCGCGCCCATCTTCGCTGAGCGGTTGGATCGTATCGATTTCCCTCAGTGCCATCAGCAAAGGCCGCGCGGCGGTGTCGGTTGCGGGTGTCTCGCCATTGCCCCAGTTGGCCAAATGGTTAAGATCCGCCAGTTGCAGACCGCACCAGGGAGCGCGCAGCACGGCCAACCAGCTGATGCGATCGCTGGGGTCGAGCAGGGCGCGGGTCAGGCTGAGCAGGTCCAGTACCACCATTTTGCTCGCCAGCGGCGCCAGGTCCGGCGCCTGGTAGGGAATACCGGCGGCGGCGAGTGCGGGCAGTATGCGCCCCAGGTGTTTTTTCTTGCGTACCAGTATGGCGATGCGGGCTTCCGGATCATTTGCCTGCAGCGTTTTCACAAGCTCGACCGCTTGTCGGGCCTCCCGGATGCGTTCATCGTCGTCGATACAGCCGTAGAAATTCACCGCCGGCCCCGGCCAATGGGTCTTTTTGAAGGCATGGGAGTGCAGGTAGCGCACTGCGCCGCGGCCGATATTGTCTTCGGCCGGGAAGGCGTGCTGGAAGGTTTCGTTCACCCATTCCACCACCGCGCTCTCGGAGCGGAAATTGACTTGAAGGTCCAGTGGTGTGAGCGGTACTTGGCCGATGCCGTGTGCGCGGGCTTCGAGAAAAATGCCCACGTTGGCATTGCGGAACCCATAACAGGACTGCATGCCGTCGCCGACGATAAACAGGGTACGTCCGTCGCCCGGCTCCCAGCCGGTGGTGAGCTTTTCCAGCAGCTGCAGCTGTAGTTGCGAAGTGTCCTGGAATTCGTCGACAAGGATATGCCGGGTCTGCAAGTCCATTTTCAGTGCCAGGTCGGTGGGCTCTTCGCTGCTGCCCAGTGCCACCAGTGCGGCCTGGGCCACTTCGGTATAGTCGGTGGCGCCGAGCTGTTGAAAGACGAGCTTTAATTCCGCCACTAGTTTCGGCAGCACCTGCGCGAGTGATTGCAGCAGTTGCCACTGGTTTTGCTGAAGCCCCGTCGGCAGGGCGCGGACCTCATCGAAGGCCTCCGTCAGGGCCGAGTTTTCACAGATTTCCTGGGACAGTGCATAGAGGCGGCTTTTGTAGCAATTGGCACCCGGGACTTCTTTTTCCGCCGGAAATCCGTGGCGTTTATCCACCCGCTTGCGCGGTGTGTTTTTGTCGGTGACCAGCATATTGATCAGAGCCAGCCAACGGGGCAGGGCGCTGGCATCGGCGCCGGGAAGTTCGTCGATGCCCGCGCAGGCGGCAAGCGGATGGCCGCTGTCGTTTTCGCGCAGGTAGGCGCCGGCAAAATCCGCCAACTCCAGCAGCTCACCCCGATAGAGAACGAGACGCTCTGCCAGCTGGGTAAGGCGCTCCGCCACCAGTTCATCGATCACGAAATGGAAATAGTCCTGTGCGCCCGCCTGGCTGACGCTGAGCAGCGGACCCAGCCATTGCTCGCGCTTTTCCAGTAGTGTCTGCAGCAGCTTGTTGAGTTGTCCGAGGTCGTTGTCCAGATGCAGTAATAGGTCCTGCAGGTGGGGATCGGGTGTGTCTCCCTGCAGGTGTTTGAGCAGGTTGACCACGGCCATTTCGAAGGCAATCTGGGTTTGCTCCAGTGGCTCTCCCGGCGCGCCCAGGCCGCTTTCGATCGGCAGCTGGCTGGCGAGGCTGCGGCAGAGGCCGTCGATGGTTTGAATGCGCAGTCGCTGCGGCATTTGCAGCAGTTGCCAGTTCAGTTCCGCGTCGCGGGCCAGCAGTTTTTTGGCCAGTTCCCAGGTAGTAGCGTCGTGGGGATTTTGTGGCTGTGTTGTGTCGCGGGCCATGTGCAGCGCTTCGATCAGGCGCTGGTGCATTTCTCCGGCGGCCTTGCGGGTAAATGTGATCGCCAGCACTTCCTCCGGTTGCTGGCAGGTGGCGAGCAGTTTTAACACCCGCTGAGTGAGCAGGCCGGTTTTCCCCGAGCCGGCGGGAGCGGATACGGCAAAACTC
This sequence comes from Microbulbifer thermotolerans, assembly GCF_001617625.1. Lineage (NCBI taxonomy): Bacteria > Pseudomonadati > Pseudomonadota > Gammaproteobacteria > Cellvibrionales > Microbulbiferaceae > Microbulbifer > Microbulbifer thermotolerans. The sequence goes on from NZ_CP014864.1 coordinate 1,811,782, forward strand.
TGGGTGATGTCCAGGGCGCGGTCGCGGACTTCGGCGTCGATGGGCCGGGATGTGGTGAGCACTTCATTCATATGCGCAGTTTTCAGTTAGCGGTCCTGTTCCCGTTCCGGCCAGCGGTTGAGGGGCCAGAGTTGCGGATCGTTGTCCGCGGGGCGATCAAAGATCAGGGTGGCGGTCCCGCTGCGGTATTCCTCGGCCAGCATTTGCAGGCTCTGCCGCCAGCGGTCGTTCAACTCCTGCCAAGTGCTGTAGGGGGCGTCTTTCTGGGTATCGACAACAGCCTTGATCCCGTCGATGGGGTCTTGCAGGTCGCCGCAGCCATTCCATTTGCAATCGTTGGTACGCACTTGAGCAAAGGCGATGGCACGGGCTTTAGGTTGGGTCAGGGCATAGAGGGGTAACTGGGGTTCGCGAATACGCTCGCTGAGCCAGTCGTTGATATTTGGTTGGCCGGTTTTGTAATCGATAACCAGCTGCTCGCCGCTGGCGAGCTGGTCGAGGCGGTCTAGGCGCAGGCTGAATTTGAGTCCGCCGATTTCCACCTGCTGTTCCCATTCGATGTTTTCCACCGCAAAGGCAGGGCGCGCGGCTTCCAGTTGTAGCCATTGCTGGAGCAGGCGCTGTAGCCGCTGTTTCTCCATGTCCCAGAAGCCCGCGGGCAGTTGTCCGTGCTTTTTGCGTGCGCCGCGCAGTGAGCGGTCTATGGCCGCATCTATGATCCCTTGGCGCGCTTCGCTGTCCACGGACTGGAGCCGCACGGAATCGCCGCACTGTTGCCAGAACTCCGCCAGTACCTGATGCACGATATTGCCGCGCTCGGCGGGACTGGGACCTATATCCGGCAGCTGGAATTCCACGGCGCCAAGGCGGTGGCGCAGCTGCGCGTTGAGAGGGCAGCGGGCTTGGGCCTGGAGTACCGAGGCGCCGCCCCGCACGCGCCGGCAGTCTGCCGGGGTTAGAGGCGGAAGGCGGTCGTCGGTGATTTTCTCCAGCGCCACTGCGGCGGCAAGTTGTTCGCAGTGCGTGCTCAGAGGGTCGCCATCCACTGGACCTGCTGTTTCCAGCTTGCCGAACAGGGGGCTGAGTTCCTGTGCGACGCCATCTTCTTCGCAGGCATAGCTGACGACGATTTCCGGGCTGGCGTTGAGCAGGTCGGCGGTCAGCTCAGTGGCCAGCTCTAGCTCCCGCTCGGCGGTGGCGCGGGGCATTTTCCAGTGTTTCTGCCACTGGATGGGCAACAGTGGGTTGGGATTGGGTACCGGCGGCCATTGCTGTTGGCCGAATCCCACCAGGCGCAGGTGATCGAAGGCGAGACCGCCGGCTTCGAGCACGCCGAGAATCTGCAGTGGCCCGTCGCGGGTCTCTGCCTGAAAGGGGGTCCGGCTGGCGATCTGGCGCAGTTGCTGCAGGGCTTGGGCCAGACTGAGGCTGCCGGCAAACTCGGACAGGGCGGCCAAGTCTTCGAGCGCGCTTTCCCACTGTTGCAGCTGCTGATATTCCTGGCTGTCCGGGTTGCGGCAGCCGGGCCAGCCGAGGATTGCGAGCACCTCGGAAAATCGCACCGCCCAAATTTCCGCCGGAGCACGCTGCCAGCGGCGCTGCCGGTCACCGATCTGTTCCAGTTGGCGCGGCAGCTGTGCGGTTTCCAGCCCCAGTTTTTCCGCTGTGCGCTCGGCCCAGTAGCGGAGCGTGGCGCCATCGATACGTCGCAGCTCGAGTTGTTGCAGGCGGCGGAAAAGGGCACTTCTGAGCCAGAGGCCATCCGTTTCCGCTTCATCGGGGGTATGCCAGAAAGGGTTGAAGAGCAGGTTTCTGAGCTGGGTGCAGTCCCAGTCGTCCCGCAGCAGTTCCAACAGTTGCAGGGCTGCACTCCCGACCGGTGTCTGGGCCAGTGGTGTGCCGGCGGAGAAGTTAAACGGCAGGGTGTAGCGGTGCTGGGCAGGACTTAGGAACTGTGGCTCCAGTACGCGGGCGAAGACGGCCTCAACCTGGGCGCGACACTGCCCCAGATTGTTGACCACGATACCGACACTGGCGTTGGGAGAGTGCGCCAGTTTTTGCGCGGCCCAACGGGCGGCCTGATAGAGTTCGTCTTCCAGGTCGCGGCAGGGGGCGCGGCGGATTTCCGCACGGCGTTGACTGGACTGGTGTTTGACCACTTTGTCCGCCGCACTGTGAATGATGGCTGCCGCCAGCGGCGGCATCTGCGCGAACCCCGCGGTGTCGATGCGCGGCAGTGGTTGCAGGACATGCTCGCGCAGGGCGCGCAGAATCAGCTGGTCGCGCTGATCCGGTGTGATCGCCTGGTGATTGTGAAGTTGCCGGGCGAAGCTGCGGATCATTGCAAAGAGCGGATACTGATCTTTATTCAGGGTCAGTGCGAAGCGTTCCAGCAGCGGGTCCAGCGCCGTATCCAGTTGTTCAATATCGTCCACCAGCTGCCACTGAAGCAGTTGTGCCAGGGCGTTGTCCGCATCCCGACAAAGCTGCGGCGCGTTCAACAGCGGGCGCTCAAGGGCTTCATCCAGGGCCCGCTGCCACAGCAGTTCCCGTTGCTCGCGGTTCAGCAGCCGTTTCATGGCGGGTTTCCAGCCGCGTTGCTGCAAGTCATCCCACAGTTTATCCAGCCAGCCTGAAAGGGATTCCACCGGCGGTGGTACCCAGCTGCCACCGGGCGGCTGCTGGGCTGCAAAGACTTGCTGACAGCGGTTGCGCAAGCGGTTGTTTGGCGTTAGGAGCAGGCCTCCCGGGGGAAGCTCGGCAAGGATATCCAGGGCGGGGAATGCCGGTTGCAGCATGGAATCAGGATTTCGGTTTTACGTGTCGCTTGGATTAACCCGGTTTCGCTGGCAGGTGTCAAGCGGGTGAACCGCTGGAAATCAGCAGGGGGGCAAATTCGGAAAAAGCGCCGGCAATGCGGCCGCCGGGATCGGGGGCACTGGTCAACAGCAGGCTTTGCTCCGGTTGTGCGCCGGTCTTCAGGTTCAGCTCTTCGAGCCACCAACGCACCCGCCGCGCGATTGCCTCTCCGGAATCCAGCCATTGAATGCGGCGCGGTGCGAAGCGATCGAGCTCTTCGCGGAGCAGTGGAAAGTGGGTGCAGGCCAGCACGGCGATGTCCACCTTGTCGCCACCGGCAGTGTGAAAAATCCGCGCCAGTACGGGCGTCAATGCTTCTGCGGTTACCGTTTCGCCGCGGAGCTTGGCTTCGGCCAGGTGTACCAGTTCCGGAGCCGGCACATTGATAACGCGGTTGCCGTTGGCGAACTGCTCGATCAGTTCACGGGTGTAGTTGCGGTTTACGGTTCCCTGGGTAGCTATCAGGGCGATGGTGCGTGTCTGGGTTGCCGCCGCCGCCGGCTTGATGGCCGGTACGACACCAACCACTGGTTCAGTGAGCACTTCCCGCAGCTGCGGCAGGGCCAGGGTGCTGGCCGTATTACAGCCGACTACGAGGATGTCGGCTCGACAGCGGGACATCATTCTGTAGGCTTGATCGACGATACGCGGGCGCAACTCGTCTTCGCTTTTAATACCGTAGGGATAAAAGCCGTTGTCTATACCAAAGTGCAGGGTTAGACCGGGCAGCAGGCGGCGTATCTCCCGCGCTATGCTGATGGCGCCCACTCCGGAATCGAAGATCAGCGCGCTGGGGGGCAAGCTGTTAGAATACGCGGCTTCCGTCATTGTTCACAAATTAATCCCGACTGCTCAATCCGGTCAGAAAAGAATACCTCAAATCCAAGAGTTTTATATGGAATTGTTTCCGCTGCAGTTAAGCCTGGATCTCGTTATTTTGCTCGCCGCCGCCGTGGCGATACTCGTCGTTTTGACCGCGTGGCTGGCGAGAGCGGCGCTGGGGCGCCGGCTTGCACAGACAGAGGCGGAGTTGCAGGCTGCCGGGGCGGAACTGAAGATCGTGGAAGCGCGCTTGGACAGCAGCCGCGAGCGCGAGACTCAGCTCGAGGGTGAGGTGAAAAGGCTGCGCGAGGATCTTGCGGACAAATTGCAACGTCTGACCCGCAGTCAGGTGCTGGTGGAAAAAAATGAGGCGGCCCTGAAAGAGCAGCAGGCGCTGCTCGAGCAGACCCGCAGGGCCATGGCGGAACAGTTTGAAAATCTGGCCAATCGCATTTTCGAGGAAAAGCAACAGGTGTTTGTGCGCCGCAGCGAGGACAGCCTGCGCAAGAGCCTGGACCCGTTGGAGCGCCAGCTGGGAGAGTTCCGCAAGCGGGTGGAACATGTCTACGACCGCGAAAACGCGGAGCGCAATAGCCTGTTGGGGCAGATAAAGGCACTGCGTGAACAGACACAGCGGATCAGCGAGGAGGCGTTGAATCTGACCTCGGCCCTGAAGGGGGATCGCAAGATTCAAGGAAACTGGGGCGAGGTGGTGCTGGAGCGGTTGCTGGAGGAGTCTGGGCTGCAAAAAGGGCGCGAGTACGAGACCCAGGTGACCATTACCCAAGATGGCCGCCGCCGCCAGCCGGACGTGATCGTGCGCCTGCCGGAGAACAAGGATCTGATTATCGATGCCAAGGTTTCACTGGTGGATTACGAGCGTTACAGCGCCGCGGAAACTGAAGAGGAGCGGGCCCGGGCACTGAAGCAGCATGTGAACTCCCTGCGCGCCCACATTACAGGCCTTAATAAAAAAGCCTACGAGCAGTTGGAAGGTGTGCGCACACTGGACTTCGTTTTTATTTTTGTTCCCATCGAAGCGGCATACATGCTGGCAATGCAGGCGGACCCGGAGTTGTTCCGCTTTGCCTATGAACGCCAGATCGTGCTGGTAAGCCCCACCAGCCTGATGGCCACCTTGCGCACGGTGGAGAATATCTGGCGTTATGAGAAACAAAATAAAAACGCGGAGAAGATTGCCGAGGAAGCGGGCAAACTGCACGATCAGTTCGCCATGGTACTGGAATCACTCGATGAACTGGGAGGGCGCCTGCGCCAGGCGCAGGATGCCTATGACCAGACCTATAAGCGCCTGGCCACCGGCCGCGGCAATGCGGTCAAGCGTATCGACAGCCTGCGCAAGCTGGGTGCCCGCACTCGCAAGCAGATTGCCGCGGAGCTGCGCGAGCGCGCGGCGGCGGAGGAACAGGCAGCTCTGCCAGAGCCGGAAGCGGACGGCGGCTGAGCCAGATGGAGACATTTTCCTTTGCTTTCTCTGTTACCGGGCCGATTTTTCTGACGCTGATTATCGGTTACTGGCTGGCGAAGATCGGTTTGTTGCGGCGCGCCTTTGTCGACGACTCGTCGCGCCTGGTGTTTCTGATCACTCTGCCGATATTGCTGTTTATCAATATTTTTACCGCAGAGGCGGAGCTTCGGCGCGAACTGCCGCTGCTGGCGGCGGGATTGATCGGTACCCTGGTGACCATTCCTCTCGCATGGCTGGCGGCGCGACCGCTGACACGGGGGGATCGCAGTGCATTTATTCAGGGCGCCTTTCGCGGCAATTTGGGAATTATCGGCCTCGCCTGGGCGGCCAATGCTTACGGCAATAGTGGATTGGCGCAGGCGGCGCTGCTGATGGCGGTGGTGACAATCGTCTACAACCTGGCAGCCGTCATTTTGTTCTCAGTGTACAGCCAGGATATCAAGTTCAGTTGGCGCAAACTGGCGAGAGATATTGCCCAGAATCCACTGATTATTGCCATAGTGCTGGCGCTGATCTGTAAACAACTGGCATTGGCGCTGCCGCAGATATTGCTGCAAACAGGGGAATACCTGGCATCGATTACGCTTCCGGTGGCGCTCTTGTGCATCGGTGCCAGTCTGGATTTTAGCCTGTTGCGCCGCAGCTCCCTGGCCGCTTTGGGGGCGGTCGGCTTCAAATTAGTGCTGGTGCCCGCAGTCATGCTCACCGCCGGTTGGCTTTTTCAGCTGCCGGCACAGTCCATGGGGGTGTTGTTATTGCTTGCCTGTACGCCGAGCGCCACGGTTTCCTTTATTATGGCGCGCGCAATGGGTGGCAATAGTCAGCTTGCCGCCAATGTTGTTGCCCTCAGTACACTCCTTTCCATTATTACCGCGAGCCTAGGGCTGGCGTTGTTAGAGGTGTTTTTCCAATGAATGTTTTTCCCGTTTGGGTACTGATTGTGGCCGCCCTGATCGTATTTGCCTTGGCGGTGGTGGCTGGTTATTACCTGCGCAAACTGCATCTTGCACAAAAACAGCAGGCGCAGCAGCTGGCGGAGTTGGAACAGGCCGCTGCAGACCAGCGCCAGCGGGTTAACGACAGTATTCAGATAATTGCGCGCACATTGTTGGATGATGGTGTAGGGCTGACGGAGGCGTCGATCCGTATTCGCGTACTGTTGGATGCCCTGCAGGTGGAGCAGGGCGTCCGCGAGGAATTTGTGGTTTTTTATACGGTCGCTGAGAAAACCAGCCATATTCCAATCCTGAAGGAATGGAAAAAACTGCCGCGCAAAAAGCAGTTTCAGTTTGAGCGCGAAATGGCAAAAATCGAAGATGAGTACCGGGATTTTGCCCTGGATGCGGCGCGGCGGATTTTGGGTCGCACCTTCTGACAGGTGTGCGGTGTTACGGTGCCAGGGGCCGGGGGTATCCGCGACCTTTGGAAACTCTGATTAATTCACGTTCTGGGGGCAGAGATTCTTCGTGGATGAGAAGCTCAGGTGATAGGATGGATATTTCGAAACCGTCGGATACAGGGATGTATCCGACGGAGCTACAGGGAAGTACTTGTGCGTTTTCGAAATACCCATCCTGTTGCCTGAGTGCCCCGGAACCCACCGTAGTATCCCCTCGAATTAATCAGAGGTTCCCTTTGTGAAAGAATCGCGCTTCCTTGGCGGACCGGGGCGGCCACAGTTGCAGTGCGCATGGATCAGAGGTTCCCAGGCTTGATCGCTGCTCTGTCGGTGCGGCTTTTGCGCCGCGCCTATTTTCGCACCAGTAACAATCCCGTTTCAGTATGTTCCGTATAGGGAAACTGATCGAATAAGGCAAAGCGCTCAATTCTGTGTGTCTTGCTCAGAGCCTTTAGATTGTCCAGCTGTGTATGGGGGTTGCAGGAGATGTACAGAATACGCGGAAAGCGCGCGACCATGGCACAGGTCTCCGCGTCCAGGCCGGCCCGCGGCGGGTCCACCAGCACCGTGGAAAAGTCGTAGCTGTCCAGGTCGATGTCCCGTAGTCTTCGGAAGGGCCGCACCCGGTCAATGGCTTGGGTAAACTCCTCGCTGGACAGGCGCACGATGTTTAGATTGCTTACGCCGTTCATGCGGATGTTTTCCTGCGCCGCATTGACCGAAACCTTCGAAATCTCTGTTGCCAGCACCTTGTTGAAATGTTCAGCCAGGGGAATGGTGAAGTTGCCATTGCCGCAATAAAGCTCCAGCAGGTCACCCCCGCTATCGCCGCAGGCATCTTTGGCCCACTGGATCATGGCGCGGCAGATTTCGCCGTTGGGCTGGGTAAAACTGCCTTCTACCTGCTTGTAGTGATAGGTTTTATTACCTATTTTCAGCGCTTCGGTGACATAGTCCCGCTCCAGTACGAGCTTTTGCCTGCGTGAGCGGCCGAGAACCGGGTAGCCGAGTTTTTCTTGCAATGCACGGGCTTCCGCCACCCAGGCATCATCCAATTTCTTGTGGTAGATCAGGGTGATCAGTGCGTCACCGCTCAAGGTGGTCAGGAATTCCGCTGAGAACAGCCTTTTACGCAATACTTCACTGTCGTTGACTGCGGTTAGTAGCCTTGGCATCAGGTTATTGATCAGCTCGGAGCCGACGGTGAATTCCTCGATAACAAATGGCTTTTTGTACTCACCTTGGCGGTACATGGCGTAGTGGGCGCGGCCGCCTTCCTGCCAGATCTTGAACTCGGCCCGCAGGCGGTAGTGGATCGGCGGTGACGGGAAAACTTCCGGTTCCAGGTCCGTATAGCCGCTGTAGGCCTCGCGCAGCCGTTCGGCCTTTTGCCGCAGCTGGTTTTCATAGTCTCCGGTGTTAACGCGATGTATAGCCATATTAAAATGCCGTGCTGGATCAGTAAGCGGGCGCGCATTGTAAGAAAAGCATTGAGGAATCTCTATGGCGATAGGGGAGCTTAGCATCCCGGTACGGGGGCAGGGTTTGCACGAATTCACCGCGCAGGTGGCTGAATGGCTGGCGAAGCAGAATGTCGATGAAGGGCTGTGCACCTTGTTTATCCAGCATACCTCCGCCAGCTTGCTGATCCAGGAGAACGCTGACCCTTCGGCGCGCACAGACCTGGAAAACTGGCTGAACCGGCTGGTACCCGAAGGTGACAGGCTCTATACACACACGCTTGAGGGGCCCGACGATATGCCGGCGCATATCAAAGCGGCGTTGACGGCAACGAGCCTCTCTATTCCAGTGAAAGGCGGGCGCCTGCTGTTGGGCACCTGGCAGGGCATCTATTTGTGGGAGCACAGGCACTGCCGCGGCAGGCGGCGCGTGATTGTGCATATCTGACGGGCGAGGGGGGGCTACAGGCAGTTTGTCGGCTTCGGCAGTCCGGCGATTTTGCTTGCCACCTTTGCTGGGCTGGGGGGAAACAGCTGCATCAGGTAGATGCTTTTCCCTTTTTCAGCCCCCAGGTGCTGGCCGATGTACTTCACCAGCGGGCGCATTGCCGGGGACAGCTCGAACTCTTTGTAGAAGGCTTGCAACAGCCGGATGACTTCCCAGTGTGCTTCTGTGAGCTCAATTTTTTCGGCACCCGCGAGTTGTTCGGCTACCGCAGGGCTCCAGTCTTCCAGATTGCGCAGGTAGCCCTCTTTGTCCAGCGCAATTTCGCGCCCTTGCACCAGGAGCTTGTTCATCACTTGTACCAACTGACAATGGGATTGTGCCGGGTACAGAGCTCTACCCAGCGGGTGTCATCAATGCCCTCGACCTTTTCCGGTATCGCGATTCCGCGGGCTTCCGCATCTGCTCTCAGGCAGTAGACAGACCCCGCGGGGGCCGCTTCCCACTTGTGGTCGGTCAGAGCGTAGACACCATCTTCAATCAACAGCAGTACATCGCCCTCGGCAAAGGTGGCGAGGCACTCGGTCAGGGCGTTACAGCCGTAGGGAGATTTACTGACGATATGCAGAGTCATTTTCAGAAACTCAAAACCGTATCGTAAGCGGCGATTAGCTTACCGGTATCCTGTACTTGGCGCACTTCCACGCCAGGGATCGTAATTTGATCCGCACTGATGCCGCGCTCAATGAGGCTGCGCCCACAGACGAAGATTTGTTCGATGCCAAACATTGGGAGTGCCTGTAGGTTTCGCTGCAGGCTTTTTTGGTGTATTTCAGCGGGGGACTGGTTGTCGAGCAGCTGAAAAACACCGTCTGATAGAAATAACAGGTCTGGTACCAAGTCCATTGCCGCGGCGGCAAGCACGGCTTCCAGTCCTTCGCGGGCCAGGGCATTGCCGTAGGGCGGCTGGCGGCAAAGTGCCAGTGTGCTTTTTCCCTCCACCGTGTCAGCCTCCAAAGGTTACCAGCCGGTCGGCATTGGCGATTGCGTCAGCCAACTGGCCGAGGCCGGCCAGCTCGAAACCGGGTGCCAGGTTTGCTGCTGATTTTTCCAAGCGTCCGGCTTCGGATTCGCTTAATACGCCCCGGCGCTGGGCCGCGGCGATGCAGACCACCAGGTCCAGACCGTGGGCTTGTTGCAGCGCCTGCCATTCGCCGACCAAGTCTGCCTCATCCTGTGGCGGTGCGGCCAGGACACTGCCGTTGTGCACACCGTCGCAGTAAAAGAACACCCGGTAGAGTTCGTGGCCCTGGGCGAGCAGAGCGCGGGCGAACCGCAGTGCGCTGGCCGCGGACTGGGATGTGTGCGGGGCTGAGTGGACGGCTAGGGCAAATTTCATAGGCTTGGCAATTAAAATGCCCCGCACAAGCGGGGCATTGGGTGGACCTGAAAGCAGGGCTGCGGATTAATCGTCGGAAGCGAAGCCGAAGATGTGCAGCAGGCTGGTAAACAGGTTCAGGATATCCAGGTACAGCGCAGTGGTGGCCATCAGGTAGTTGGTTTCACCACCGTGGATAATCCGGCTGGTATCGAAGAGGATAAAGCCGGAAAACAGCAGGGCGATTACACCACTTAATACTACGCTGGCCAGGGGCATATATACACCAAAGAAACCGGCGATCACCATGCCCAGGCTACACACCAGCACACCGATCAGCCCCACGAAAAGGAAGCCGCCCATAAAGCTGAAATCCTTGCGGGTGGTTAGAACATAGGCGGACAGGGCGAAGAAAATCAGCGCCGTGGTTCCCAGTGCCTGCATGACGATCTGGCCGCCCCCGGCGAGGCCGAGATAATGCTTGAGCATCGGGCCGAGAGAAGCGCCCAGCAGACCGGTAAAGGCGAATACCACTCCGATACCCGAGGCAGAGTTGGCGGTGCGCGGCAGCACGAACCAGATGAGTACCAGGGCAGCGATGGAGCAGATAAGGCCCATACCGCGACCCATGTCCAGCGCCAGCGCGATACCGGCGGTCACGGCACTGAAGAGTACGGTCATCGCCAATAGGGCGTAGGTGTTGCGCAGAACCTTGGCCGTATCCTGGCGGTCCAGCGCTCCGGACTGTGTGTATATTTGCGGCTGCATTAGCGACTCCTGCTAGTGAACAATTGTATTGAATCATATAGCCGCTAGATTGGACCATCAAGTCAACAGGCCGTTCGTTGACGATTTCCTTGACCAGCTGCCAGCGTTGCAGTGATTTGGCCACAAAAAATAGGAATAGAGTCGCTGCCTTTCGCCCTTGGTTCTGTGTACCAGCTGCTTTACGGCAGTTGAATGTCTGCGATCAGAGGCAGATGGTCCGAGGCTAACTTGGTCAGTTCGTTGCGCGGCACCAGGGTTTTCTTCACCCTGAGGTGCCTTTCTACAAAAATGTAATCGATACGGACCTGCTTCATGCGGCTGGGGAAGGTACCTTTGGGTTTGTGGCGCGGCGCGTGCAATTGTACGTCGTGGAGGCGGCCGCAAAGGCGCTTGTATTCCACCGAGTTGGGCAGGGCGTTGAAATCTCCCATCAGTATTGTGGGGCCCTGGCAGTCGATGTGTGCCAGCCATTCGGGGCCTAGCAGCGTATCTATCTGCCGCAGCCGTTCGAGCTTATCCAGTCCCAAATGGGTATTGAGTATCTGTAGCTTTTCTCCTTCCAGTTGCACTTCTATCCATATGGCGCCGCGGGGTTCGATCACCTTGGGTACCAGGCGCACGCCGCTGCGCGGCGGCGGGCCGGGCAGTATGCCTTTTTTGACCAGGCGCATTGGCAGGCGGCTGAGAATTGCATCGCCGTAGCGCTCATTTTCCATGTGAATCGCCGGGTGGAAGTGGTAATCCATCGCCAGGTACTTGGCGATCTGCTCGGCCTGATTCACACCGCCGCTGCGGGAGCGGGTGACATCCAGTTCCTGCAGCGCCACTACATCTGGCCGATAGCGGGCGATAATGCGGGCGACACGCCGCGGGGAATATTTGCCGTCCAACCCCAGGCAGCTGTGCACGTTGTAGGTCATTACCCGCAGAGTCTTTGCTGTCTGTGGGCGCGGCGCGGGTGGTGTCTCTATCTCGCGCAGGAATGTTTGCGCGCAGCGGCGCAGGTCTTCCGCGCGCCAGTAGCCTTGTTCCGGCGGAAGGAAGTCCGCGGGCAGTAGGGCGAAGGCGTGGGTTTCGTTGGGGCCGGGCCCGCCGTGGCTGCCGTTTTCCACCGCAAAGGTCATGGGACGTTCACCGGCACACCAGCCGCACATAATAAAGTCCCCGGCGTCCGGGTGGCGGCACAGTTGGACCAGATCTGCGGTGGTTTCCGCAGCAAAAGGGTGATCTTCCCCCATCAGGCGGAGGCCGTCCTCAGGCAGTTTTACCGGCCCGTCTTTACACCAGCCGTGCACCGGCGCCCCATCTTCCGGGCCGGAGCGGTAGAGGACCAGAGGGACACCAGCCCGCTCGACGATCCGCTGCGCCACCTGAGCTGGCGGTACCCCGCCCAGGTGCAGGTTGTAGAGCATGGCCATGGGCCCCAGCCCTGTCAGTGCCAGAGGGGATTGGCTGTGTGGATGTTCCGGGCCTTCGCCCGGAATAAATTTTTCGATCCATTCGGCGCCAAAGAGGCGCGCTGGCTCCAGCTGTACGGCGCGGCGGCCGGCGGACCGGTACTCCCTGGGAAGGCCGGGCAGTTCGGATAGGGCTTCGGTCAGGGCTTCGCCCAGAGTGCGACCGTAGCGGGTTTCGTAGGGTTCCGTATGCTCCTGGCCGTGATCGGAGAATATCCAGACGTCATAGTGTCGCCGCTCGGACCGGTGCGCGGCGCGCCAGATGCGCCCTATGGCGTCGTCTATGCCTTTGAGTGTCCAGTGGGCGAAGGCGGAGTCGGGGCCGCGGCGGTGAGATTGTTCGTCGTAACCGAGCAGGTTGATATAGATCACCGGCATGCCGCGGGCAATATCCATCTTGACGCCGAAGGTGCACAATTCGCGCATCAGGATAGTAACCGCAACCCGGGTGGGTACGAACATGAGTTCGCGCAGGAAGTTCTGCCCTTGGATAACACCGCGCACCAGATCCACCAGTGCCAGTACGGTCTCCACAATCAGCAGGCCGGCTGTGCGCAAGAGCCCCCAAAGATTGCTCGCCAGAAGGGCCAATAGCTTCCACGGGCTGGCGTTGCGGAGTGCCGGTCCCCAGCCAAGGGAGGCTGGACAAAAATGGGCCTCACCCTCATCCGTGCCGGCGCGAAACAGGCTTAAATAAGAAGAGCCACCTTTGAGTAGCGGATCGGAAGCGATGTTTTGCAAGCGGGCTTCAACCCGTGTTGCTGCGTCTGGATCATACATACGTACCAGTTGCTGCGTATCGCGCATCATAAAGGCAAAAGCGGGTACGGCGGCTCGCACGCCGTAAAAGAGTTCCGCCTGCACAGCCGGGGTGGTGGAGGGAACACCGGGAAACATATGCTCCAGATGGTAATGCTCCTTGCGGATCAGGCGTTGCAGGAAAGGCATGCGATTCTTCGCCAGGGCTTTTTGCAATTGCGGATAAGCGAGACCATCTATTTGGATGAGTACTAGGCCGTGAGCGCTGGGGGGGCACTTGCTGGTGGGGAGCTTGAGGAGGCGCACCATCCATTCACTGCGGCTGAATCGCCGGCGCCAGCGGCGCAGCGCCGTCTCTATACGCGTGAGCATCTTCAGGGCCACCTTGGCGGTGTGTGTTGAAATGCGGCCCCCGCTGCCCCCGTTACGCCTTCTAGGATTTCCCACTGGGCACCTATCAGGTTACGCAGTCGGTGCCATTGGGCGTAGAGGGAGTCGTCCAGTGGCCAATTGTGTTTCAGCAGGGGTTCATAGAGCGCCAGAGCGCGGGTTGCGCAGTTTTCCATGGAAAAATTTTCCGCGGTGCGCAGTGCCTCTTGCTTCAGTTTATGGCGCTGTTGTGGCGTTTGTTCACAAAGCCATTGCAGCGCGGCGATAAAATCACCGCGATTCTCTCGAGGCAGAAGACGGCCGTTGATACCGTCGCGTACCACTTCACGGGTCCCGTTTGCATCCAGGGCGATGACCGGGACTCCGGAGGCCATGGCCTCGCTGAGTACCATGCCCTGAGTCTCACTGGTGGACGTAAAAATGAAACCATCCATCGCTGCATAGGCGTCGCTCTGGAGAGCGCCCTGAAGGGTTCCGGGCATGTGCAAGCGCGCCGATAGCCCCCTGCTGGCAAATAAATCCTTTATCTCCTTTGCCATAGGGCCGTCGCCTACCAGCAGAAAATGTACATGGGGATTGTTTTGCATAAACTCCGCCACTACCGCGGAGAGAAAGGTTAGATTTTTTTCCGGTGCCAGTCGCCCCAGGTGTCCGAGTACAAAGGCGGATTGCGGAATCTGATATTTTTCCCGCGCTTTATTGCCGTTGCCGGCGATAAAGTGTTGTCTTTGCACACCGGTGGGAACTTCGGCAATCGCTGTTTTGACACCGCGTCTGCGCAGCAGGGCAGCGATACTGGCGCTGGGTGCAAATACAAGGCTCGCCAGGTTGGCATAGCGGGTGGCCAGCTCTATCACAAAGCGCTTGAGCGCCTGGGAGTCCGCGGGCACATAGTGGGTGTAGCGCTCGTAGAGTGTGTGGTGGGTAAATACCAGTGGCAGCTCCCAGGCGCGGGAGATTCGCAGGGCGGTCATGCCGAGTAGGAAGGGGTGGTGGGCGTGGACAATGTCCGGCCGGAAAGCTTCCAACCGCTCACGCAAGTGGCCGGAGAAGGGCAGAGCCACCGAAAAATCACTGCCGTTGAAGTTCTGTAGTGCGTGGATGCGTATTACATCCTGCTCGCCTTTGATTTTTTCCGGAAATTCCGGTGCTACTACCAAAACCCGATGGCCTCGCTTCCGGTATTCTTCAGAGAAAGCAGCCACCGAACGTGCAACACCCCCTACATGCGGCAGGTAGGTGTTTGTGAGCATGACGATGTTCATTGGCAACTCACAGAGGAGACAAGGTTACTCGATTTTCCCCCGGAGATGCGCCTATAGGCCGGAAGCCGAAAGGGCGTATCTCTATTCGCGGTGTATCACTATGCCAGTGGGTTGTCCAGGAAACTTGCGGTTCGGTCCCGGGAATTACTTCCAGATCAATGGTGCCGAAGCGGGTTGGTGCAGGGCCGAAGTGAATGGGTTTTTGGGCGGACTCGCCTGTCAGCCATTCTGACGGCAACCCGGAGATAAGTATCAGCGACTCGCCCTCTTCGCGTACAAAGCAGTTTCGCATCATGCTCACCCACTCGGCGGCGGCCCAGGCGTGTTGGCCATCCCCCATGCAGCCGCCCATGGAGTGCGGGTGTATCGCTTCCGGCCACTGGCCTGTGGGGGAGGCGAGTGCCGCGACATTGCGCATCAGCTCGAAGCAGCGGGAATCGCCGGAGCGTAGCAGTACCTGGGCAATATGTAGCGTCAGATAGGCATTGATGCCTGAGTGGACCATGTCCTGGAAAAAGCCGCCGCTGACGAAACACCTTTCCAGTAGAAATTCCGTCAGATCGGTCAGGCGCGGGTCTTGCGCCGGGTAGAGTTGCAGCGGATAACCGGCGACGATGGAACCTATGGCACCTGCGTCCAGGCGCCGGTTGGGAGAGGCCGGCATGGCCGCACGGCCCAGCCGCCGCGCAGCCGCGGCCAGGCTGTCTTCAATGGTTTTTTGGAAATCGTCGGCCTCGGCGCTAAACGCGCGGGCTTCCCGGAAAAGTTCCTCTCGCTTGCAGATTCTGGCTGCCGCACGCAGGCCGGCCACACCCCAGAAGTCGTCCCAGTAGTAGCAATCGTTGGGACCCAGATGTTCGGCGCTGAAGCCCGCGGGCAGCAGGCCGCCGCAACGGCCACCATTTTTATGCAGCCGCTTGTTCACAATCCAGCGGGCACCGCGCAGTACCGGTTCGCGCCACTCTCTTTTCAGAGGCCGGTTGGTCATCTGGCAGAAGAGATCGAAGATCCAAAGGGCTTCGCCGTTAGAGTCCCATTCGCCGTCCTGAGAGAGGAAGAAGCCGTCGTGCTTTTGCCGTTTCGGGAACTGGTCCAGGGCCCGCTCCGCCCGGGCTGTCAGGCCGGCCTGAAGCAGTGACTGGATGATGAACACGGCATCGCGGAACCAGAAACGTTTGTAGGTATAGGGGCCTGGGTAAACCTCTTTTGGGGAGTGCAGTATCAGAGTGCGGATGGCGGCATCGTATAGAAACTGAAATTTCCTGTCCGGTACCGACAGGGTACAGTGGTGTTTAAGGTTGTGCTGCCAGCCTCCGGATGGATGATCGCGGTGTGAGGCGTCGCGGCCACTGCTGTGTAGAGGGATCCTGACGCCGATGCGCAGAGGTGTACCCGCCGCCAGACTGAACATCGCTGCTGCCGAGGCCATACCGACCTCGCACTCGCCGTGCAGACATTCGGTCTCGTCGCGTAGGTGCAGGTAGATATCCCCTTGGCGGTAGTTGGATGCCAGGTGTTTTTCCACCGGTCGTTCAAATATCACTGCCGTTTTGTCTTCGATTAGCCAGCAGCGGCGATTTTTGTCTAGGCGGACCTGGTGTAGAAAGCTTATTCCCTCCGGATTGCAAGGCCGCAGGGTTATTACCAGCCAGCCCCCGTCGCCACTTTCGGCGATCAGCTCTAGCAGGCAGTGGCTGTCACTGCTGTCTCTCTCTACTTTGACCCGGCTTTGGAGCTGAAGATCATCCAGGCTGCTTTCGGTGACTACGGAAATGTTCTCATCCATTTCCAGGCGTTGGCTGCACTGTTTCAGCTTGGAAGGGAGCAGCTGGCGGCCGTTCTTCCCCAGCACCCAAGCATCTATGGACCAGCCGTCGTAGTGCGGTGTGACCAGGCCGCGAGGGTCGACGATGGGCATCTCCTCGCAGTCGGGTACACCCACCGCAGTCCAGTTGCGGTGACTGAGGTTGCAGTGAGTAATAGAGAAAGCGCGGGGAATAAAGGACTCATCGCGGGGATTGAACTGGCGTTCAATCCAGTGCGGCCAGATCCAGTCCAGATTGTGTTGAATCACCTTGCTGTTGATCAGCGCGCGCGCATGGAATACCGCACCTGCGCGCAGGAGTTCGATGGGTTCGTTGACCTCCGAGGGCTCTGCAAAACGCTGCAGGCGAGCCATTACCGCTAATGGATCGAGAAAGCCATGTGAGGTGGCAAAGCGTCGCACCAGATAGCGCCAGGGGAGCCATTTCATCCAAGGCATCAGAGGTCCTTCCTATCTAATTTTTGTGCCAGTGCGCGGCGTGCCATGCGCATCAGCCCAATCAGTGCGGCCACCGCCAGCAGAAAGCCCGTGCCGTAAAAAAACCATTGCAGCGGCGTTCGCTCTTCTACCTGCCCTAACGTGGTCAGGTCGGCTGCGATGGAGCCCAGATAGACGTTGTGCAGGGTGATGGGAATAACACCGATAGCGTTACCCAGCATAAAGTCCCCAAGGCGTATGGGGGTCAGGCCAAAAAAATAGTTGGAGAGCTTGAATGGAAACAGGGGGACTAAGCGGGTCAGCATAATTAGACGCCAGCCCTCGTCGCGGATGGTCGACACCAGTTCCGGCGGTTGAATATGAGATATCAGCCAGCGGGATGGACGGGGACCGAACAGGTAGCGTGAAATCAGGAAGGCCATAGTGGCCCCGAGTACTGTGCCGGTGACAACGAGCAATGTCCCTTTAACAACACCGAATACAAATCCGGCCCCCATGGTGAAGATGACCCCGGGGACCATGAGCACAATTGCCACCGCCACGATAAGGATAAACAGCAAACTGGCTTGCCAGCCCTGATCATCCAGCCATTGCAATATGGCGATGATGCGATCGTCTAGATCGAAATAGAGCATCAGGCTGATCACAACGGCGACCACCAACGCGCAGACCACAATAATCAGGACAGGAAAATACTTCACCGTCATCGTTTTACTCGGTAGCACCGCAGTTTGTGAGTCGCCAACTTATAGCCTAGTCAATCGAACGCGGTGTGTTATGACGCCTGGGGGCATGGCGAAGGGGGCGCCTGGCGCATGATTTAAGTTTGGGGATGATTCCAGTGTCCGATACCCAGTGCAGTTAGCGGCTTTAGCGTTACCGCTTTGCAATAGGGCGGATCGCACTTCTGGCCCAAGGTGTCGAATTACCAGATTTACCCAGGAACGGCTCGATCAGCGATTTTATTGGGCGTATATGCGGTTATTGATGAAGTGCACATGTCCGGCCGAAAAGGGAACGCCGGCAAGGCAGATGGCAGTATGGAAAAGCCATACCGGGCTTTATGGATGCCGCGCAACCGGGAGCCGAGTGAGTCATAAAGCTTGTTCAAGCTTAGATGTGCAGCGAAGTCAGTTACTGCGGATTTGTTCAATTGACGCGCGAGCTGACAGGGTAGAGGGCTGGGAAGCTGGAACTTCACCCTTGGGTTAAATTTTTTGAGTGAGGTCCAGTTCCCGCGTTTGCGTGGATACTTTGGTGGCCCCAGAACGAAAAAAGGCGCGATCAAACCAGTTGATCGCGCCTTTCTGTGCTTAGCAACTCATTGAGTTGCAAGGCTTTTTATGGCGGAGGGGCAGGGATTCGAACCCTGGGACCTGTTACAGTCAACGGTTTTCAAGACCGCCGCTTTCGACCACTCAGCCACCCCTCCAAATTGTCCGGCGCATTATACCGGGCGTGTTCTCAGGCACAAGGGTGCTGATCAATTTTTTTAAGTAGTTCAAAGGGTTAGCTGATTTATTAACCAGCTAACCCAGTGCACTTGCCCCCTTAGCTGGCTTCCGCAGAGTCATCGCGTGCACTTTCGCCCACCCTTTTTGCCTGGCGGGCGACGCGGGGGTCATTGGCCGGGCGTGGCAGGGGGCGTGGTTTGTGCTCGACACCCGCAGGCTGCGTTGTGTCCAGTGGGCGCTGTGAACCGATATCACGGCGCTCGGTGACAATGGCCAATTCTCTCAGCGGCTGCGGGTTGACCCGCGGATCGTTCACAGCGCGGGTGGGAGCTGCTTTAACCGGAACGCTCGGTTCTACCGGGACTGTGGTACTCGACGGTTCCGCTGACGCTTCGTTATCTGCGGCCGTGGCTTCCTCGGGTTCCACAATTGGCTCCTTGTGCAGCGGTGCCTTTTCCTCCGGGGTTACAGCTTCAATTGCTTCGGTTGCCGGCTCTGCTTCCTCGACCGTTGGTGCGGGCGCAGTGGTGGCATCGGCAGAAACCGGCGTTTCTTCCAGTGATTCTTCCGCGCTGGCTTCCGCTTCTTCGGTGATGGACTCGGCTTGCTTTGGCTCCGCGGCCGCTTCTTCGGCCGCTGGCTCCGATTCGGCCGATGGTTTCGAGGCAGCCTCTTCGCCACCGACATCGGATGTCTGCTCCGGCACCTGTCCCTCAGTAGCAGCCTCCTCGTAGGCCTCCTCTTCTGGCGTCGGGGCTACCAATTCCGCGGGCGTTACTTTTTCGATCTGCGCAGCCTGGGCTTCTTCTCGGGACTCGATGGCCCGGGTTGCTGAAACCGATGCTTCACCCTCTGCCTCATCAATGGCTTCGTTGACTTCTTGCTCCAGCTCCTCCTGGCGCTGGGCCACGGCGGCCGCGGCGGCGTTATCGCGGCGGCCGCGACGGCGGGGCTGGGGACGGCCGCGCACGTTGTTGGGACGGCGGGCCGGGCGTTGTCCACCGGCTTCCTCCGCACTGACCTGTTCGGGCTCTGAGGCCTCTACAGCAGTTTCGGTTGTTGTTTCCGACTCCAGCCCCGGGAGTTGGTTTTCCTCCCGGCGGCGGCGATTTTCGTTGCTGCGACGGCGGCGGCGGCGACGCTGGCTCTCGCTGCGCTCGGTGGCGTCACGGGACTCCTCGGGTTTCAGCGGGCGCTTGTCTTCCCGCTGTTCCTCGCGACGTTCTTCGCGTTTGACCTCTTTTTTGCCTTGTTCGTCTCTGCGGCGATTCCGGCCGTTGCGGTTTCCGCGTTGGCCGCGGCGGCGCTGTTTCTGATAGTCCTTGCCGCGCCCTTTGGTTTTCTTGTGTTTCTTGGTTTTTTCTTTGGTGGAGAACAGGTCCGCAAGCGCACTGATCAAACGGCTTAACAACCCGGGCTGTGGTTTCTTTTCCGGGGTGGGGGCAGGGGCGGTATGCGCAATCTGCTGCACCGCGGGTTGTACCGGCTGGCGCACAGGCTCTTCTTCCCTGGTGCTGGTGTCCTCCACGCTGCCGGAAATCTTATAAGAGGTCTCCAGGGTGCCGGTGTCGTCGTCGCGCAAGCGTTGCACTTCGAAGTGCGGCGTCTCAAGGTCCGCGCTGGGTACAACGACGACGCGGGTACCGTTGCGTGCCTCTATCTGGGAGATGGTCTTGCGCTTTTCATTCAGCAGATAGGTAGCGACGTTAACTGGAGTGATGGCGCGGATTTCAGCGCTGCGCTCTTTCTTCGCTTCCTCTTCCACCAGCCGCAATATGGAGAGTGCCAGAGACTTGGTGCCGCGAATCGTGCCCTGTCCACTGCAGCGGGGGCAGACTCGGAAGGTGGTTTCCCCCAGGGATGGGCGCAGGCGCTGGCGAGACATTTCCAGCAGGCCGAAGCGGGAGATGCGCCCGATCTGCACACGTGCGCGATCCATGCTGAGCGCCTTCTCCATGCGCTTTTCCACCTCGCGCTGGTTGGACTTGCTCTGCATGTCGATAAAGTCGATGACCACCAAGCCACCCATATCGCGCAGGCGGAGCTGGCGGGCAATTTCGTCCGCGGCCTCCAGGTTGATATTTCGCGCTGTTTCCTCGATATCGCCACCTTTAGTGGCTCGAGAGGAGTTGATATCGATGGAAATCAGGGCCTCGGTGACGTCGATCACAATGGATCCACCGGAAGGCAGTTTAACCTCGCGCTCAAAGGCGGTTTCTATCTGGCTTTCGATCTGGTAACGGTTGAAGAGCGGAATGGCGTCTTCGTAGTACTTTACCTTGTTGGCATACTGAGGCATGACCTGCCGGGCAAATTCCGCGGCCAGCTGGTAGGCCCCCTTGTCATCGACAATGACTTCACCGATATCGTCGCGCATGTAGTCGCGGATAGCGCGAATGATGACGTTGCTCTCCTGGAACAGGAAGTGGGGAGCCTTGGAGGAATCCGCTTCTGTTTTGATGGCGCTCCAAAGCTGCAGCAGGTAGTTCAGATCCCATTGCAGCTCTTCGCCGCTGCGGCCGACGCCAGCCGTGCGCACGATGATACCCATACCGGAAGGGACTTCGACGCTGGCGAGAGCGTCCCGTAGCTCTGCGCGCTCTTCTCCTTCGATGCGGCGTGAAATACCGCCCGCGCGGGGGTTGTTGGGCATCAGTACCAAGTAGCGGCCCGCAAGGCTGATAAAGGTGGTCAGCGCTGCCCCCTTGTTGCCGCGCTCTTCTTTGTCCACCTGAACAATGACTTCCATACCCTCTTTGACTACATCTTTGATTTTGATGCGGCCTTCGATTTCCTTGGGTTGTTTGAGGAAGTATTCGCGGGAAATTTCTTTCAGAGGCAGGAAGCCGTGGCGTTCTTCACCGTAGTCTACAAAGGCAGCTTCGAGGGAGGGTTCGACCCGGGTGATTTTACCCTTGTAGATGTTGGCTTTTTTCTGTTGCCGTGTGCGGTTTTCGATGTCCAGATCGTAGAGCCATTGGCCATCGACCAAGGCGACGCGCAACTCTTCTGGTTGAGTTGCGTTGATCAGCATTCTCTTCATATGTGTCTCGTATCCTTGCTTTGCGCAAAGGTAGGACACCGAAGTTCGCAGGCTTGTTGTGAGGCTGCCGCGCGGCGGAGCCGCGGGACGGGCAGGGACTTGGGGGAGCGCTGCCCGGAAACCTGTTCGGGTGGGCGATGCGAGTTACTACCCTGGTGTCACACTGCTGTAACTCCGGATGCGTGTAAATTGACTTGCATCCGTTGGTACCTATAGCACCGTTGTTTGTCGAGTACTACCCAGTTTCGGCTGAGCGCCTGGTGCATTTGCTTCGAGGCGCGTTCAGGCTGGGCACCGCCCTCAGTCTGTGGTCGTTGCGGGCGGTGAGGTTATGCGTCCTGACATTCGGCTCTGTTGGATCGGCTTGTGGCCGTCCTCCTCTGATTCTGTGTGTTGTCTCGCCGGGCTGGTCATTGCCATCCGGGGATGCCAGTGCGGTCGCTGGCTGCTGCTACAGAGCGGGACGCAGAAATATGAGTTGTCCTTTCAAGCGCTGCGGGCTTCAGCCCGTCTTACCTTCGCGATAATTGCTGCCCGCGTTTAGGGCGGGCTGTGTAACCGGCGAGGTACTTAAATGGCGGACCTTGCCGGCGGAGTTTTTTTCAATGACGCGGCCAAATGTCGATAGTGAGGCGCGCACCGGCCGATTGGCGGTATTTTCTCAGAAACCACGGCTGTCACTTCTGGGTCCGTTACAGGAGAAGCCGCCAGTGGCGAAAACCAGCCCAACTCAGGCCGGTCGAATATAGCACGCCTCTATGGGCGCTTCAATTGTATGGGTGGGGGCGCTATTATGCGCCCCATGCGAAGTAACCCCCCTATTGAAAGGCCCTCCGAGGCCGCCCCAACCGATACCTGGAACCCCTCTGGCGGTGTGCAGTTTTTGACGGTGCCCGATGAGCTGGCAGGGCAGCGTATCGACAACTTCCTGTTGGCGCGTATGAAAGGAGTGCCCCGGGCGCGTATTTACCGCATTTTGCGCAAGGGCGAAGTGCGGGTAAATAAAGGAAGAGTGAAGGCTGAGTACCGGCTGGCTGCGGGTGATGTGGTTAGGGTGCCGCCGGTCCGGGCAGGTGAGCAAGGGGAGGTCCCGGTGGCGGGCGATCAGTTGCGCCGCTTGTTGGAGGCTTCCGTGCTCTATGATGCGCATGGTTTGCTGGTTATCGACAAGCCGGCCGGCTTGGCCGTACATGGTGGCAGTGGCGTGCGCTTGGGGTTGATTGAAGCGTTGCGGCAGATGTATCCACAGAGCCCCTTTATTGAGCTGGTGCACCGTCTAGATCGGGATACCAGTGGCGCCATTATGGTGGCGCGTAAGCGATCAGTACTGCAGCATGTGCAGGCGGAATTGCGCTCGGGCAGAGTGGGTAAGTCTTATTTGGCGCTGGCCGCGGGTAAGTGGCCGCGTGGCCGGCGCGTGGTGGAGGCGCCGCTGCGCAAAAATACTCTCAAGAGCGGTGAACGAATGGTATCGGTGGACCCAGAAGGCAAGCCGTCTGAGACTCAATTTCGGGTTTTGGAGCGCTTTGCGGGTGCGACCTTGCTGTCGGCGGAGCCAGTGACCGGCCGGACTCATCAAATCCGCGTCCATGCGCAGTTCGCTGGTTGCCCCCTGGCTGGTGATGCCAAATATACCGCTGATGGAACGAACCGGGTATTTCGTGAGTTGGGACTAAAGCGCCTGTTTCTGCATTCTGCTTCAGTGCGCTGCAGCTTGCCCAGCGGCGAGAAGGTTGAAGTGTCGGCGCCGCTCCCTGCGGAGCTGCAATCGGTGCTGGCCGCATTGCGGTGTCGGAATTAAAGGGGGTCTTATGTTAGTCATCCTCGACTGGGACGGGACTGTTTGCAACTCGGAGGCGCGCATTGTTTCCTGTATGCAGCGCGCTGCGGAGCGGGCGGGATTGCCAGAGCGATCTCCGGATGCAATTGGCAATATTATTGGTTTGGGGTTGCCGGAGGCGGTTGCCACTCTGTTTCCCGATGAGCCTTTGGCGCAGCAACTCAGTTTGCGCAATTACTACTCCGAGGAGTGGATGGCTGCGCGTAAGGAGCCGCTGCCGCTGTTTGATGGTGTGATGGAAACCCTGGATCAGCTATTGGGTGCTGGTCACCGCTTGGCGGTGGCTACGGGCAAGAGTCGGAGAGGGCTCAACCGGGAGTTTGAGGAGCATGGTATCGGCAGTCTGTTTACCGCCAGTCGCTGTGCCGATGAGACAGCTTCGAAGCCGAATCCGCTGATGTTGCGGGAGTTGCTTGACGAAACTGGAGTCGCAGCGGCGGATGCGGTAATGGTGGGCGACACCATTTATGACCTGGAAATGGCGGCCTCGGCAGGGGTCGCGTCAATCGGCGTCAGTTACGGGGTGCACGAGCCGGAGCGGCTCGCCGCTCTTCGCCCCAGCGCTATTATCGACCGCTTTTCCGAGTTGCTGGATTGGCCTCCCCTGGTGCCCTAATCGGCCAGGGGGTCTACCCCAAATTCACGCAGAAAATCAATTAGTCGAATTAATGGAAGCCCAATCAGCGAATTTATATCAGATCCTTCCATTTTTTCGAATAAAGCTATCCCCAAACCTTCCGCTTTGAACGAGCCTGCGCAATTGAGAGGTTTTTCCAGTTCGACGTAGCGCCGAATTTGGGATTCGTCCAGTTGGCGAAAATAAACGGTAAAAATTTCGACAGCAGAGCGTTGTTTTCCGCTGTGCGCATCCAGCAGACAAATGCCTGTGTAAAAGTGTACTGGGTGGCCACTGCAGAATTGCAGCTGCTCCTGGGCGCGCTCGCGGGTACCGGGCTTGCCCAGTATGCGACCGCGACATTCCGCCGCTTGGTCGGAGCCGATGATTAGCGCCTCGGGGTGGCTGTTTGCAATCGCGTGCGCCTTCTCTTCGGCCAGTCTTTGAGCGAGCGCCTGCGCTGCCTCCCCAGGTAATGCTTCTTCATTTATATGGGGGGTATGACAGGTAAATGGGAGTTGCAGTTTTTCCAGTAACCCTCTCCTGTATGTGGAGCTGGAGGCTAAAATCAGTGGGCGGGCCATTTCGGATCAATCCTTTTGCTATCAATAAAGCTGTCTGCCGGAGCGCGATACTGCGGCGCTTGATTTGTTTTGACAAGGGTGGGGCTTGTCCATAGAATTGCGCGCTTATGTCGATCTCCCCCTTTAATGCCGCGCTTCCCCAAACCGTTGATGCGCGTAAATTGGCCCAGCGCGAGCAGCAGTTGGCTGGTGTATTGCCTCGAGAGTCACTTGAGCGCGTGGGTGCGGCCGTGGAGGCGATGGATGGGGATGTCCGCGTTGAGCTTCTGTTCGGGCGGGATCTGCAAGGGCATTTGACGGTAAGTGGCAAGCTGAGCTGCGATGTGCAGCTTCTTTGTCAGCGTTGCCTGCAGCCGATGCCGGAACAGGTCGAGGCGGAGTTTCTCTGGGGGATAGTTTGGTCTGAGGAGCAGGGTAAGGCATTGCCCCGCGAATTGGACCCTGTGGTGCAGGATGGCGATGAGCTGGGTCTGCACCAAGCTTTGGAAGATGAGATTTTGCTCAATCTGCCCATGGTGGCCTACCACGTTGCGGAGTGTGTCGCACGAGAGCACTTTCATAGTGGCGAGGAGGCTGGTGAGGCGGATGGGCAACGGGAAAACCCCTTTAAAGTGCTGGAACAGTTGAAGGGTTCATCCAACAAGCCATAAAGGAAGTTGGGTGAGTTTGGGCTCGCCGGTGGGCGCCCCGGTTCCAGCTTAAATTGTTGATTTAGGAGCAAGCCATGGCTGTTCAGCAAAACAAAAAGACTCGTTCCCGTCGCGGTATGCGTCGTTCTCACGACGCTCTGGGTGCCGGTGCGGCGCTGTCTGTTGATCCGACTACTGGCGAGAAGCATCGTCGTCACCACGTGACTAAAGATGGTTTCTATCGCGGTCGCAAGGTGATCGAAGTCGGCGCCTCTGAAGAAGAGTAAGCTTTGTCCAGCCAATTGCGATTGGCCGTGGATGCGATGGGCGGGGACTTAGGTCCCCGCTCTGTCGTTCCGGCCTGTATCAGATTTCTCAAAAAATTCCCCCAGGCTGAACTGAAACTGTTTGGCCCGTCAGCTCAACTCCAAAACCTGATTGATGATGAGCGCCAGCCGCGGCTCGCGTCCAGGCTCGAGATCGTGCCCTGCGAGCAGGTTATCACTCAGAGTTGCAATCCCCTGCAGGCAGTTCGGCATAAGCGCGATTCCTCTATGGCATGCGCGCTGCAGTCGGTTGCGAGTGGTGAGGTCCAGGCGATGGTGACGTCGGGCAACACCGGTGCCTTGTTGGCGCTGTCCAGAAATATTCTTGGCAATATAGAAGGAGTGCGCAAACCGGCACTGGGTAAGGCGCTGCCGACAGAACGGGGGTTTTGTTATTTGTTGGATTTGGGGGCAAACATTGATTGCAGCGCAGAGGATCTGTTGCAGTTTGCCCGAATGGGGATCGAGGCCCAGCGGATACATACTGGAAGGCGCAATCTTGCGGTAGCGTTGCTGAATATTGGTGCTGAACCCCATAAGGGGACCGAGGAGATTCGTCGAGCCGCCGAGCTTTTCGAAGCTGACCCGAAAATTCACTATGCAGGGTTTGTCGAGGGGCACGACATCTTTACTGGGGTCGTGGACGTTGTTGTCTGCGATGGCCTGATGGGGAATGTGGCGATGAAGTCCGCGGAAGGCGTCATTCGACTGATGGGTCAAAAGGTGTTCACCATCGAGAAAAAAGGCGCCTTCAAGCGTTTTTTTGGCCAGTTAGCCATAAAGCTGTTGCGAAAATGGCGTACACAGGTCGAACCCGCCCGCTATAATGGCGCCTGCTTTTTAGGGGTGAGAGGCAACGTGATTAAAAGTCACGGTGGCGCCAGCAGCGAGGCTTTTTATCGCGCGATGATCACCGCCAAGGAGTGTGCCGAGGCCGATCTGGCCGCGAAAGTCGGACGCGCCATGGCGGAAGCAGAGTGGAATCGCGCTATGGATAAGTCTTGAGTTGGCATCGGGTGAATAGATCCGTAGACAACTTCCCCTATGACAACGCAACTAGGTTTAAGGATGTTCCATGACCAATGCAAGGCTCGCATTCGTCTTCCCTGGCCAGGGCTCCCAGCAGATCGGAATGCTGGCGGACGCCTCGGCTGAATTTCCCGAGATACTGGCCACTTTTAATGAGGCGTCCGATGTGCTGGGTTACGATCTTTGGGATCTGTGCCAGACCGGTGAGCCGGCGGATATCAATCTCACTGAACGAACCCAGCCACTGCTGCTGACTGCGAGCGTCTCTCTGTACAGGGCTTGGTGTGCCAAAGGCGGTGTGCGCCCCGCTCGTATGGCTGGACACAGCCTGGGAGAATGGTCCGCGTTGGTTTGCGCGGGCGTACTGTCTTTTCCAGATGCCGTGCGCCTGGTCCGTGAACGCGGACGTTTGATGCAGGAGGCAGTACCTGCGGGAGAAGGGGCAATGGCGGCAGTAATTGGCCTGGATGATTCTGCCGTAGAGAAGGCCTGCGCGGAGGCGGCGCAAGGTGAAGTGGTTGCCGCTGTAAATTACAACTCTCCTGGCCAGGTGGTTATCGCCGGGGCCGCAGCTGCGGTGGATCGGGCCATTGATCTCTGCAAATCGGCGGGTGCCAAGCGTGCTATGCCGTTGCCCGTGAGCGCGCCGTTTCATACCGAATTGATGCGCCCTGCGGCTGAAAAGCTGGCGCCGCAGATTGAAGCCACGGCTTTTCACGCGCCGCAGATTCCTGTAGTTCACAACGTTCATGCGAAACCGGAAACAGACCCCGAGGCAATCAAGGCCTTGATGGTTGAGCAGATCTACAGCCCGGTTCGTTGGACTGCCTGTGTGCAGGCAATGGCCGCTGAAGGTACTGAACAACTGCTGGAGTGTGGCCCCGGTAAGGTGCTGGCTGGCTTGGCCAAGCGTATTGATCGAGGCCTGACTTGCCGTAATATCGAGGTGCCGGCGCAGTTCCACGACGCGCTGATTGCCACCGCAGAGTAAACTTTGGAGCAACAATGACACTAACGATTTCTCTGAACGATAGGGTGGCGCTGGTTACCGGCGCGAGCCGCGGCATAGGTTCTGCTGTCGCCGACATGCTCGGTGGCTTGGGAGCTACAGTTATCGGAACTGCCACCAGCGAATCCGGTGCGGAAAAAATCAGTGCCCGCTTTGCCGAAAAGGGTATCAAGGGTTCTGGTGCGGTGCTGGATGTAACCAGCGTGGAGAGCCTGTCAGGGGTGCTTGAATTTGCCAAAAAAGAGTTCGGGGCGCCTGTTATCCTGGTTAACAATGCTGGCATCACCAAGGATAATCTGCTGATGCGTATGAAGGATGAGGAGTGGGAGGCCGTTATCGATACCAACCTTACGGCTGTCTACCGCTTGAGTAAGGCCTGCTTGCGCGACATGACTAAAGCCCGCTGGGGGCGGATTATCAATATCAGCTCCGTAGTGGGCAGCATGGGGAATCCCGGCCAGAGTAACTATGCGGCCTCCAAAGCGGGGGTGGCCGGGTTTGCGCGCTCTCTCGCGGCGGAAGTTGGCTCGCGCGGCATCACCGTCAATACCGTGGCTCCAGGATTCATCGATACCGATATGACTAAGGTGCTGCCGGAAGGCCAGCGGGAAGCACTGCTGTCCAGAATACCTCTGGGGCGCTTGGGGCAGCCGGAGGAGATTGCTTCCGTTGTTGCATTTTTAGCCAGTGACGCAGGTGGCTATGTCTCCGGAGAGACCATTCACGTCAATGGCGGCATGTATATGGCGTGAGGGTTTTTATAGAAAATCTCTGTAAGTAATTGATTTTTCGGTTTTTTTTGTCAAGGCTGAAGGTGCCGCGCGGCAGCGCATTACATCCCTAAAAAGTTGGGGTACAATGCCGCCTCGCATTATCCAGAAGCTGTGTGAGCCGGTCGTTATCTCCGCACTCAATGCGGCATGTCCCAAAAGCAGGGTAACAATAACGACTACAACAGATTTTTATCCACTAGGAGTTAAATTGAATCATGAGCAGCATTGAAGAGCGCGTAAAAAAGATCGTCGCTGAGCAACTGGGCGTAAAAGAAGAAGACGTTAAGCCTGAAGCCTCTTTTGTTGAAGATCTGGGCGCTGACTCCCTCGACACAGTTGAGTTGGTAATGGCTCTGGAAGAGGAATTTGAAACTGAAATTCCCGACGAGGAAGCCGAGAAAATCACTACTGTTCAGTTGGCCATTGATTACATCAAGGAAAATCTTGGTTAATTGCTGCTGAGCAGCTGAGGGTCCGGGAGCTTGCTTGCCACCCGGAGCCTGCATTATTTGCAAGTTTTCAGAAGAGCCGTTCTATGCCGCATAGTACGGCTCTACTTTTATTTGCGCTGAAAAATTGTGACTGCTGGAACAGGCTCTGTCCGGCAGCCTGACAAAGCGCAGCCGCGTGTAGTTAAATTTTCGGGAGAGCACGAGTGTCGCGTAGAAGAGTCGTCGTAACCGGAATGGGTATGGTCAGTCCGCTGGGGAATACTGTGGATGAGACATGGTCTTCCATCCTCGCCGGCACCAGTGGTGTTGTGCCGATTGAAACTTTTGATGTCTCGGCATTCCCCACTCGTTTTGCGGCTACGGTGAAAAATTTTGATCCCTCCCCTTATATGCCGGCAAAGGAAGCACGCAAGATGGATGTGTTTCTACAATACGGTTTGGTGGCGGCGATTCAGGCAGTGCAGGACAGCGGTCTTGAAATTACTGAGGAGGATGCCTCACGGGTCGGTACCTGTATTGGATCTGGTATGGGGGGCATCCAGGCAATTGAACACAACGCGATGTTGATCGCGGAAAAGGGGCCGCGCCGGGTTTCCCCATTCTTTGTCCCGGGAGCGATCATCAATATGGTTGCGGGCAATCTGTCGATCAAATACGGTATGAAAGGCCCGAACCTTTCTACCACCACCGCATGTACAACTGGAACCCATGCTATCGGGCTGGGTATGCGTACTATTCAGTATGGTGACGCAGATGTCATGGTGTGTGGTGGAGCGGAAATGGTTACCACTCCGGTAGGCCTGGGGGGATTCTGTGCGGCCCGTGCGCTCTCCACTCGCAACGATGACCCACAGGCTGCCAGCCGCCCCTGGGATGTCGACCGCGATGGCTTTGTGCTGGGGGAGGGGGCCGGCGTGCTGGTCCTGGAAGAATACGAGCGCGCGAAAGCGCGGGGTGCCACTATTTATGCCGAGCTGGCCGGTTTCGGTATGAGCGGCGATGCACATCACATGACCTCGCCACCGGAGGATGGCGCCGGTGCGGCGCTGTCCATGCAGAATGCCCTCAGGGATGCCGGACTGGATGTGGAGGGTGTGCAGTACATTAATGCCCACGGCACTTCCACGCTTGCAGGTGATAAAGCCGAGATCAAGGCGGTGCAGGCGGTCTTTGGGGAAGCTGCTGATAAGCTCGCTGTGAGTTCCACCAAATCCATGACCGGCCACCTGCTCGGGGCGGCGGGTGCGATCGAAGCCATTTTCTCTGTGCTCACTCTGCGGGACCAAGTGGCGCCGCCGACTATCAACCTGGACCATCCAGACGAAGCTTGCAATGACGTCAACCTGGTGCCCTGGGAGACACAAGAGAGGGTGGTTGATGCAGCTTTGTCGAATTCCTTTGGGTTCGGCGGCACCAATGGTTCGCTGATATTCCGGCGCGTTTGATCCGTTGCGCCCTTCCACAATGTGGAGGGCGCTTACTTATACGGGATCATATGTCTGTACTCCCACTTTTTTTTCTTCGCGGCCGCGCCGTGGCTGCTCTGCCTCCGGATGACGACTACACCGACGGTCTTTTGGAAACCATGCGTTGCCAATCCGGAAGTCTGCCGCTGTGGCCTCTGCACCGTGCACGCCTGTTGCGTGGCGAAAGTCTGAGACAGTCGGAAATTGCCGAGATTGACGCGCTGATAACGCAGCTGGCGGCTGCCTGCCCAGTTCCCGTTGCGAGGGCGCGTTTGCGTTGGGGCATTATCGACGGCAGGCGCCAATGGGATTTGAGCTTGTTTCCCCTGGAGCAGACACCTGGATTGTCCCGGGGGGTTCGCTTATATGTCTGTGATACGCGCCTGCCGACAATCGAATCTGCCAACCCGGGATGCAAAACACTGGCGCGCGCGCGATATAATCGCGCCAAAGCGGAGTTGCCTAGTGACGAACCCTGCGATGGATTGCTGTTGGATTGCGAGGGCAGGGTGATTGAGAGCCTGCGCTGCAACTTATTGATCCGGTCGGGTAGCGCTTGGGTGACGCCGAATTTGCACCGTTGCGGTGTGCGTGGCGTAATGCGGGAGTGGCTTGGCAGTCGTATTGTGCTCCGCGAAGCGGATATGGATCTCGAATATCTGTGTGCGGCGCAGGAAGTGGCACTGTGTAACAGCCTGCGCGGTGTTATGCCTGTGCGGGAAATCATCGGCTTGCACCGCTGGTCTCTGGGATCGGAGACTGGGCTTGAGGTGCCGCGGTTGCAGCAGCTGATAGCGGAAGAATTGTGGTGAAAGCAAAGCGAGCACAGCGCCGCACACGTGTAGGGCGCTACCTGATCGGCGGTTTCCTTTTGATATTGCTATCGCTTGGTGGTGGCCTCTGGGCCTTGAAAATGGCCTTGGTTCAGCCGCTTGCCATCGGTGAAGATGGTCTGCGCTTCGAGGTCAGTGGCGGCAGCAACTTATCGCGCGTATTGCGGGAACTGGAACAGCGTGGCGTACTCAAGGGGCGCCGCCTGGTACTGATCTATGCCTATTGGCGTGAGCAGACGGGGATCCACGCTGGTGAATATCTGCTGCCTAAAGGCAGCAACGCAATGGACTTGGTCGCGCGTCTTAATCGGGGCGACGTCACCCGCTACCGGTTGACCCTGGTAGAGGGCTGGAGTTTCCGCCAAGCACTCGCTCAGGTGCGCGCGGGTCGGGGCATTGTGCAGTCGGAGGCGGGCGGTAGTCTGGAGACGGCCGCACGGGCGTTGGGCTTTGGCGATGGTGAGAGCCCCGAGGGTTGGATTTTTCCCGACACTTATATCTACCGTTCAGGCACCACAGATATCGACCTTTTGAAACAGGCCCATCAGCGCATGCAGCAGGTGCTGGATGAAGAGTGGCGCGCGCGTGCGGACAATTTGCCGTACGGTACGCCTTATGAGGCGTTGATCATGGCCTCTCTCATTGAAAAAGAAACCGGCCTGCCATCGGAGCGCAGTGAGATTGCAGGTGTTTTTGTTCGGCGCCTTAAGAGAGGTATGCGTTTACAGACGGATCCTACGGTGATCTATGGGCTCGGTGATGCGTTTGACGGCAATCTGACCCGTGCCCATTTGCGTCAGGCGACACCCTACAACACCTATGTGATCGATGGGCTTCCCCCCACACCTATTGCGCTGCCTGGGCGTGGTGCCATACACGCGGCTTTGAATCCCAAGGACGGCGACAGTTTGTATTTTGTCGGCAAGGGAGATGGCTCCCATCACTTTTCCGCGACACTGGCGGAACACAACCGGGCAGTGCGTGAATACCAGCTGAAAAGGCGTGCCGATTATCGCTCCAGTCCAGCAAGAGGAGACTGACGTTGCGGCGTGGAAAGTTTATTGTTCTAGAAGGCGGAGAGGGTGTCGGCAAGTCCACCAACCTGCAGTTTGTAACCAACTGGTTGCAAGAGCGGTCCATCTCATTTGTTCAAACCCGTGAGCCAGGCGGTACGCCACTGGCTGAAGAGCTGCGAGAACTCTTGTTGCGCCGGCGGGAAGAGGTCGTAGATCCTGTCGCGGAGCTGCTGATGGTTTTTGCTGCACGGGCACAGCATCTCGCCCGGGTGATTGTTCCGGCCCTGGAGCAGGGGCAGTGGGTCATCTGCGATCGCTTTACGGATGCCACTTACGCTTACCAGGGAGGCGGACGCCAGCTGGATCGGGCACTGATAGAACAGCTGGAGCAAAGGGTCCAGGGCAGTTTGCGTCCGGACAAGGTGCTTCTGCTGGATTTGGACCCGCAAACGGGGCTTGAACGCGCTGCCAGTACCGGTGCCGCGGATCGCTTCGAAAGTGAGCGGCTGGCCTTTTTTCAGCGGGTGCGCGCCGCCTATAAGGAACGCGCGGACGCCGCTCCGGAGCGGTACGCCGTCATTGACGCGAGCCGTCCACTGGAGCAGGTACAGCAGCAGCTGCACAGTGAACTGGAAAAACTTCTTCCATAGTGGTTCCGGCCGCGCCCGCCGGATGGCCTGACAACAACGCATATGGCTTGAGTAAGTGTCCGAACCAGAACCTTCCCCAATCCCTTCGCCACTGCCCTGGCAGGCCCCTCAATGGCAGCGTCTCGGTGCGCAGTGGCGGGCCGGTCGTTGCCCGCACGCTCTGCTGTTGAGCGGGCAGGCCGGTCTTGGTAAGCGGCGTTTTGCAGAGGCCTTTGCCGCCCTCGCGCTGTGCGAACAGCCGCGGGATGGACTCGCCTGCGGTGAATGCCGCGGTTGCCGCCTTTGGCAGGCCGGGTCTCATCCAGATTTTCTGCGTGTAGAGCCAGAAAAGCCCGGTGGGCCGCTGAAAGTGGAGCAGATTCGCCAGTTGGGTGGGTTTGTCAGCAGGACCAGTGGCCGGGAGGGCGCCCGGGTGGTGTGGCTTGCCCCCGCAGAAGCCATGAATGTCAATGCTGCCAACGCGCTGCTGAAAAACCTGGAGGAGCCTGCGGCTTCCGTAATATTCCTGCTGATCAGCGATTCGCCCTCCGGCCTACTACCGACTATCCGCAGCCGTTGTCAAACAGTCGCTTTTCCCGCCCCGACGGAAGAAGTCGCACTGCACTGGTTGCAAGAGGGCGGAATTGAGGGCTTGGCCGCCCGCCGCGCTCTGGCCCTGGCGGGCGGTGCGCCTTTGTTGGCACTGGCGCTGATGGAACCGGAAGCCAGTGAAGCCCGCGATCAGTTTTTCGCCGACCTCACCTCGCTGGCACAAGGTGCGGGCAGGGCTGTGTCCCTGGCCGGGCGCTGGGAGAATCCACCGGAGGGAGTGGAGCTGGCGGAGCTTCTGCGCTCTTGGCAGCAATGGCTGGCGCAGATGCTGCATGCCCGCAGTTGTGATCTGACTGCGGATGAGCAGGTGATGGGGTTACTGCAGCGGTTGCCGGGGACGGGGCGGGAGAGTTTGCGCCCGCTGTTTGATTTTTATGATCTGCTGCTACAAGCACGGCAGGTTCTGATGAGCGGCGCAAACCCGAATAAGCGGCTGTTGATAGAGGAGTTGATGATCCGGTGGGCGAGACTCTACGCATAGTGTGACTGGCTCGCTGTCTGACTCGTCATTCTGTCTGGACACGACCAACTCGCTCGGATAACTTAGCGCTCAATTGAAAAAAACAAGAGGTCCAGCCATGAAAGCCATGGGGGGCGGTGCCCGCAACGGCATCCTTTCGCTGAAGATCCAGGATAAATCGGTGCTCTATGCAGCCTATATGCCATTTGTAAAAAATGGTGGCCTGTTTATCAGCACTGACAAGTCATATAACCTCGGTGACGAGGTGTTTCTGCTTTTGAGCCTGATGGACGAGCCTGAAAAGGTACCGGTTGCTGGCAAGGTGGTATGGATTACGCCGAAGGGTGCCCAAGGTAACCGCACGCCGGGTATCGGAGTCCAGTTCAGCGAAAAGGACAATGTCGCGCAAAACAAGATCGAGACCTATCTCGCTGGATCACTCGAGTCCAGCCGGCCCACGCATACGTTGTAACTATTTATGCTTGTAGACAGCCACTGCCACCTCGACAGACTCAAACTGGATAACTTTAACGGCGATCTCGACGTGGTGCTGGATTTGGCACGTGACCGCGGCGTGGGCAAGTTCTTATGTGTAGGAATTAGCTTGGATAACGCTGACCGAGTTGTAGATTTGGCGAGCCGCTATGAGGATGTGGTCTGTTCCGTGGGTGTGCATCCACTGGATGTGGACTCAGGCCTCGCTGATGTCGGTATGCTGATGGCGCTAGCACAGAGGCCAAAAGTTGTCGCCCTTGGCGAGACCGGTCTCGACTACTATTACAGCTCCGAAACGAAGCAAGTTCAGCAGCAGAGTTTTATTGCCCATTTGGAGGCGGCCGGTCGTTCCGGCCTGCCGGTGATAGTTCACACCCGGAATGCTCGCAAGGACACCATCGATCTACTGCGCGAGCATGCCAATCGCGAGTGCGCAGGTGTGTTGCACTGCTTTACCGAGAGCTGGGATATGGCCCGAGCGGCACTGGATCTTAATTTTTATATTTCCCTGTCCGGTATCGTCACCTTCAAAAATGCTGAAGAACTGCGCGATGTAGCGCGAAAGTTGCCACTGGACAGACTGCTGGTAGAAACGGACTCTCCTTATCTGGCCCCGGTTCCCTACCGCGGCAAGCCGAATATCCCCGCCTATGTGCGCGAGGTAGCGGAGTTTATCGCCGAGCTGCGCGGCATAGCTTTCGAGCAGCTGGCTGAAATTACCACTGAAAATTTCTACAGACTTTTCCCCCGGGCTGCCTGAGCCCGTCAACCGGATTCAATCAACATGATGAAACAGCAGTTGCAGACCATGTTGGCTCTGCAGGACGAGATTAATACTCTGGTCAATGATAACTGGCGCGAACAAAATTTTGCCTGGTACCGCGCTATTTGGGTTGAGAGCGCTGAACTGTTGGACCACTACGGCTGGAAGTGGTGGAAAAAGCAGGTGCCGGATATGGATCAGGTAAAGCTCGAGCTGGTTGACATATGGCATTTCGGTCTTAGCCTAGAGTTGCAGTCCGGATGTCCGGAAGAAGTGGCGGCGTCTATGTGCCAAGCGCTGAAGATGCGCGTATGCCAGCCGAGCGATTTCCGCACAGATCTCGAAACTTTCACGCTGAACACCCTGGCCGACAAGCGATTTGACTTGGTGGGCTTTGCCCAGCTGCTGGCAGATGTCAATATGAGCTTCGATGAACTCTATCAGCGCTATGTGGGAAAAAATGTTCTCAACCGTTTCCGTCAAGATAACGGCTACAAAACCGGTACTTATGTAAAAAACTGGGGTGGACGCGAGGACAACGAGCACCTGGCGGAGATCTCCAGACAGTTGGACACTTCTTCACCGGATTACAGTGATCAGGTATATCGGGCGCTTGAGGCTCGCTACCGTGAAATCACGCTCAGATGATTTGCACAGCCTGCTTTGTCTAATAATTGTGCACCTGTGGTTCTACGACTTTGGTCTGGAATCTCTTCGGGCGTGATGAAATTTACCTGTAAGCCTCTATAATGCTGGCCGCTTACAAACGAGGGAGAACTATCGTGAAAGCACCTGTTCGTGTTGCTGTTACCGGCGCTGCCGGTCAGATCAGCTATTCGCTGCTGTTCCGTATCGCTTCCGGCGAAATGTTGGGCAAAGATCAGCCGGTGATCCTGCAACTGCTGGAAATCACACCAGCCCTTGAGGCGCTCAAAGGCGTGGCTATGGAGCTGGAAGATTGCGCCTTCCCGCTGCTGGCTGGAATTGTTCAAACCGACGACGCCACTGTTGCTTTTAAAGATGCCGACTACGCGTTGTTGGTGGGGGCGCGTCCGCGCGGGCCGGGCATGGAGCGCAAAGATCTGCTGGAGGCCAATGCCGCTATCTTCTCTGCGCAAGGTAAAGCGCTGAACGATGTTGCATCGCGCAATGTGAAGGTGCTGGTAGTAGGCAACCCGGCCAACACCAACGCGCTGATCGCCCAGCGCAACGCACCGGATCTGGATCCACGTAACTTCACCGCCATGACTCGTCTGGACCATAATCGCGCCTTGTCTCAACTGGCGGCCAAGACGGGCACTACCGTAAACGATATCACCCACATGACAATCTGGGGCAACCACTCTTCCACTCAGTACCCGGATCTGCACCAGGCCAAAGTGTCCGGCGAAGCCGCCATGGGCAAGGTGGAGCAGGAGTGGTACGAGAATGATTTTATCCCCACGGTGCAGCAGCGCGGTGCAGCGATTATCAAGGCGCGCGGTGCCTCTTCCGCCGCTTCCGCAGCCAACGCCGCCATCGATCATATGCGCGACTGGGCACTGGGTAGTAAAGAGGGCGACTGGACCAGCATGGCTGTATACAGCGATGGCTCTTACGGCATCCAGGAAGGGCTGATCTACTCTTTCCCCTGCGTTTGCAAAAATGGTGACTGGGAAATTGTTCAGGGAGTGGAAATTAACGATTTCTCCCGTGAGAAAATGAAGGCCACTGAGCAGGAGTTGGCTGAAGAACGCGATGCCGTGGCGCACTTGCTACCGTAAATTCAGCCTTCCTTTGAATAAAGACCCGCATTTCGGTGCGGGTTTTTTTATTGGTGAAAACTTTGCTGTTGTCGGCAAGCACGAAAAAAGGCTGCTTTCGCGTCATCCGTGCTCGTTTGCAAAGCCGGTGTATCTTGCGTCTCTCTTTGGCTGAACAGCCTTAAATTCAGTGATGGTGCTCAACAAGCGGATCAATCAGAGGTCGCAAAGCTTCTGTGGCGGTAGCGCATTGCTTTGGGTGACAGATATTCCGGAGGGTTGGAGAGGCACTGTGTTTCGGGTCGGGAAGCTGTAAGTGCGATGCTACACTTCAGGCTGTGTAGTATCCGGGGGTAGGCTCTATGGTCACCCAAGTTGGAAGCAGCTCAGCGGGCAGTGCCTGTATTCTGCTCGCGCCGAACCAGTCTATATCTCGTTCAGGCAGCCTGTGGGTATTTACCTCCCTATTGGCTCTTTCATTGGGAATCAGCCTCGCGTTCGCTTTAGCTGGTGCCTGGATGATATTACCGTTTGCCAGTCTGGAGATGCTGTTGCTGTTTGTGCTCTTCGGTTTTGTGTATGTGGAGGGAAGCCGTCGGCAGGTGATACGTATCAGCGGTGAGCGGGTGATTTTGGATTGGTGCCGGGGCCCCCGGCAACAGAGCGTTTATCACCGAGAATTCCAGCGGAGCAGCTTGGCAGTACTGGTGAGGCTCGGGGATGGCGTCAATGAGCCGGCTTCCCTCTGCTTCAGCGGTCCGGAAGGCTGTTTGCAGGTAGGTGATTTCCTGACTGATGCGGAGCGGGCTGATTTGGTACAGAAGTTGAGCCAGTGCGGCATCTATGCCCGCAAGGAAAGAGGTTACAGGCTTCGCCAGTTTTGACGCTCGGTTAGGATTCTTAGTTGCTGTTTCCGCTATAATTTTCGGCCATTTTCAAGCGGATTTGATTTAGGGGGCTTTAATGGCATTTCCAAAGATCGGCAACCTGGCGCCAGTTTTTACTCTGCCTAATCAAAAGGGTGAAAAGGTGGCACTCAAGGATTTTCGTGGGGAGCGCAATGTGGTGCTGTATTTCTACCCCAAGGCACTGACGCCAGGGTGCACCACCCAAGCCTGTGGGATTCGAGATAGTGCCGCTGAATTCGACAAACGGGATACGGTGGTGCTGGGAGTGAGTCCGGATCCGGTTGCCCGATTGCAAAAATTTATCGAGAAGCATGCGTTGAATTTTGACCTCCTTGCTGATGAAGATCATAAAATTGCCGATAAATACGGTTGCTGGGGGCTGAAAAAATTTATGGGTAAGGAGTATATGGGATTGTTGCGAACCACATTTATCATCGACAAAAATGGTCGTTTGCAACATATTATCGATAAGGTGAAGACTAAGACCCACCACGATGATGTCTTGCGGTGGATCGACAAAAATCTCATTTGACCACGGTATTCCGGCAGCGCTTCCAGGCAGGGAAAAAGACTTGGGGGCGCTCCCCATCGATATTATTTGTCTAAAATCTTTGTTTAAATGCCACACTCCAAAACAGGATGTGCCATAGCCTCAAATTGGCGCATCACTGCCTTTTGTGACAGCGTCTAAAAAAACTCACTGTCGTCCCTTGCATTGCGGAATCTTGGTCTATACTGGCCAGTGTGAAGGAAAGGTACGCCGGCATCGGTTTGTTCCCGATGGGACGTTGCCGGAATGATGTGTTTAAAAAATGTTCAGCTCTGTGAAGGATTCGGTGTCTGTTTCAGGTGTATCCCGGCACCCGGGTTGTAACCCGCTCTGGTAGGCAGTTTTTGGGCAGGTTGAGGCAATAGGGATTCGCAGGAAGCGGGCATAGAAAAATAACTGCGGCTCACGGAACTTAAAAGGAGCAGCTCTATGAACCATATACAGCCAGATCAAGCCTCTCTCGCAGAAGATAAATCGCTTCAGCAAGCCAGAATATCCGGAGATCCCAATATTCTGGACCAGTTGCTCGCCCCGCCTGAAGCTACAAGCTTTGGCATTGCCGCGCGAGTGATCGATGTTTTGGAGCAACGCATCGGCAAGGCTTCGCTGGCCATTCGTCCGGTGGCATCGGATCTCAGTATGTCCACCCGCACCCTGCAGCGGCGCCTGCAGGAACACAATCTCAGTTTTGCCTCTCTGCGCGACCATGTGCGTTTTCGCCATGCGGTGCATTTCCTCAAGGATACGGCGCTCAGCGTGGATGGTATTTCTCGGATTCTTGATTTCTCCGACCGCACCAGTTTCACCAGCGCCTTTAAACGCTGGACGGGCATGTCGCCGACTGGCTATCGCCGCCAGGTGCGGCAGCGCTTTTGATGGCTTCGCGCGGATTGCCTCGGCAGAGCAAACCCGGTAGAGTTGTGCGCAATTTTATACGTCTGACTCTCAGAGGTTTTGCATGAGCTTTTTTATTCCCAATGCCGTGGCACAACAGGCGGCTCCGGCGCCGCAGGGCAACCCTATGGTAACCCTGCTGATGTTCGCTGGCTTGTTTGCGTTTATGTGGTTTTTTATCATCCGCCCGCAGCGTAAACGCCAAAAGGAACATCAGGAGTTGGTCGAATCCCTCAAAAAGGGGGACGAAGTAGTGATGACCAGCGGTATGCTGGGCCGCATCGACAAGGTTGACGACGACTACATCGTGTTGCAGGTCGCTGACAACATGTCACTCAAGTTTCAGAAAGTCGCCGTCCACGCGGTACTGCCTAAAGGCACGATTAAGAAGATTTGACGCCAGTTGCACACTGGATTGGAAAGCCCGGCAACTCGCCGGGTTTCTTGTATTATCAGTTGTGTAGCCGGGCGTATTGATACAGTTTGCGCACAGCCTTCTCGCAGGGTTTCCCCAAGGTTTCATGAATTATCTTTCGGATACCCCAAAGGTAATTGAGTAAAAAATGACTTATACAGTGGGCAGCCAATGAACCTCTCTCTGCCGCCGAGAATCCCGCTTGCGCGCCTGCCGACGCCGCTGCAGCCCCTGGACCGCATTACGGAAAAATACTCCACGCCCCACGGTGGGCCGCGCCTTTGGGTCAAGCGTGATGACTTGACTGAGACGGCTATGTCAGGCAACAAATTGCGCAAACTCGAATTTGTTGCTGGCGCAGCCCGGGCCCAGGGCTGCGATACGTTGATTACCTGTGGCGGGATTCAGTCAAATCACTGCCGCACTACAGCGCTCGTTGGTGCCCGTCTCGGGATGCGCGTGCAGTTGATCCTGCGGGGAGAAGAGAAGGGTATCCCGGATGGCAACCTGCTGGTCGATAGACTAGCTGGTGCTTCCACCGCCTTTTATCCTGCGCGCCAGTATTTCGAAACGCTTCCTGAACTATTTGCCCATTGGTGTGACTTTTATGCAGGCCGGGGTCACAAGGCTTTCTGTATCCCGACGGGGGCCAGTGATGGCTGGGGTATTTGGGGCTATATAGCGGCTGCGGAAGAGCTTCTTGCAGATTGCCGTGCGCAGGGCTTCGAGCCGGAACATATTATCTGCGCCACCGGCAGTGGCGGAACCCAGGCGGGACTGACCCTCGGATGTCACCTACTGGGGGCGAACGCCCGCGTGACCGGTTATGCGGTTTGCGACAGCGCTGATTATTTTCAACACAAGGTGCTCGAAGATATTCGGCACTGGGAGACCCTAAATAGTCAGTCGGTCGATGAAACGTCACTAGACGTGCGAGTCAATGCTGACTATATAGGGCCGGGATACGCGGAAGCGGAGGAGCCTGTGTACCGGGCGATCGCGGAAGCTGCCAGCCTTGAGGGGCTGCTGCTGGACCCGGTATATACCGGGAAGGCATTCTACGGCCTGCTACAGGAGCTGAGGAAGGGCAGTTACCGGGATTGTGAGAACCTCGTATTTGTGCATACGGGCGGCCAGTTTGGGCTTTTTCCCCATCGCGAGATGTTCCCTTTTCTTCTATAACAGGAATGTGACTGTTATGACTCTGTGGAAACTGCTAACCTGCGCAAAAATTTGCATTTATTTTTGTATAAAAGATAATCAGAAATAACTCAGAGCAGTGGGGGGTTAGTTTGGAATCCTTTAATCAATTCCTGTTAGCGCTGGATGGAGTACTCGGTTCGGCGCCCTGGTTCCCTTGGGTGCTGCTGGGTGTCGGCCTCTTCTTTACAATCTATCTTGGCTTTCCCCAGATCCGCTATTTCGGGCATGCAGTAAAAATTGTACAGGGGAAGTACGACAAACCCGGTGACCCCGGCGATACCTCTCACTTCCAGGCCCTTTCTACCGCGCTTTCCGGCACAGTAGGCACTGGCAATATCGGCGGTGTGGGATTGGCGATATTTCTCGGTGGTCCGGCAGCGCTCTTCTGGATGTGGGTCACGGCCTTCCTCGGGATGACGACCAAGTTTGTGGAAGTAACCCTCTCCCACAAGTACCGGATCAAGGCGGCCGACGGCTACTACGCCGGTGGGCCTATGTTCTTCATGGAGCGCCGCCTGAACATGAAGTGGCTGGCAGTGCTCTTTGCGATCGCCACTGTGATTTGTTCCTTTGGTACTGGCAGTTTGCCCCAGGTGAACAATATTGCCCAGGCGATGCACGATACCTTTGGCCTGAACAAGGCGCTCACCGGCGGCATTTTGGCAATTCTGTTGGGTATGGTCATCATCGGTGGCATCAGCCGCATCGCCAAGGTGACTTCTACGATAGTACCCGTCATGGCTGTGCTGTATGTTATCGGTGCTCTGGCGGTGATTATCTATAACTATCAGAATATTATTCCCTCATTCCTCGCAGTGTTTGAGGGGGCTTTCACCGGTAGTGCCGCTACTGGTGGCTTCCTCGGTGCCACTTTTGCGTACGCCTTTAACCGTGGGGTAAATCGGGGTCTCTTCTCCAACGAAGCCGGGCAGGGCTCTGCGCCCATCGCGCACGCTGCGGCCCGTGCCGATGAACCGGTTTCCGAGGGAATGGTGTCCCTGCTGGAGCCCTTTATCGACACCATTGTGATTTGCACTCTCACGGGCCTGGTGATTTTGTCGTCCGGTGTCTGGACGGAAAAACACATGAACAAATTTGAGCGTGCCGATATGGTGGCCGTTGCCGGTACTTATACCGACAGCAATCCAGAGGACGTTGAAAAGTTGTTCAAGTTCCTGAGCGGCGGTGAGAGTGACGTACAACCCTATAGCGGATCTGTCG
Source organism: Microbulbifer thermotolerans (assembly GCF_001617625.1). Classification (NCBI taxonomy): domain Bacteria; kingdom Pseudomonadati; phylum Pseudomonadota; class Gammaproteobacteria; order Cellvibrionales; family Microbulbiferaceae; genus Microbulbifer; species Microbulbifer thermotolerans. The sequence continues at coordinate 1,853,498 of NZ_CP014864.1, forward strand.
TGGTGGCAGACGGCCTTGCACTAAATGAAAAAGAGTTCACTTTGATTCACGCCCGTTCGGTAGCGGAGGATGTCGAATTCCGGGTGGGGGAAGATAACTTCAGCGGTGTATTGACGGTGGTGGATGGCAGATTTGCCAATCCGGATGTGGATGTCTGGGGTAAGTCCTTGGTGCATTCGGTCGCTCTGACAAACATCGCTTTCCAGCGCGGCTTCTTCGGCGATTATGGCAGCCTTATTGTAACTTTGGGGATTCTGCTGTTTGCTTTCTCCACGGCTATTGCCTGGTCGTACTACGGTGACCGTTCGATGATCTATCTCTTTGGTCCCCGAGCAGTGATGCCGTACCGACTGGTCTATGTAGTGGCTTTTTTCTGGGCCGCGATAGAGGACACCACGGTTATCTGGAATCTGTCGGCGGTTGCCATTGTGATTATGACCTTGCCGAACCTGTTCGGTATCTCGGTGCTGGCGAAAGAAATGAAAGATACGGTCAAAGAATATTGGCGGGATCCCAGTCATAAATAGAGAGCGGTAGGGCTGGATGTCTCGGGATCGGTCGTAAATGCATAGAGGCATTAAGCCCCATACAAGAATGCTTTTAACACAGGCCCCGCTGAGCGGGGCTTTTTATTGCTTGTTGCCTGTGTTTGTTTGAAAACCGTGCTTCTGCACGAATGGGGCTGCCGCGTCTATGCGGGCACTATACGTTCAGCAGTAGGTATTCCCGTTCCCAGGAGCTGATGACCCGATTGAATTCCTCATATTCGTCGCGCTTGATGGCGCTCCATGCCCGCACGAATTTTTCCCCGAACATATCCGCGGCTTCTTCGCAGTCGGCGAGCAGGCTCAGTGCATGTTCCTGGGTACGGGGCAGGGTGATGGGTTCCACGGAGCAATCGCCTTGATAAGGTGCACTGGGTTTTATTTTGTTGATCATGCCCAGGTAGCCGCAGGCTAGTGAGGCAGCCAGTGCCAGATAGGGATTGCAATCGGCCCCCGGGAACCTGTTTTCCAGGCGTTTTGCGTGGGGTGGGCTGTCGGGCACTCGCAGCCCCGTGGTGCGGTTGTCGTATCCCCAGTGGAGGCTGGTGGGGGCGGCCATCTCCGGGGTAAAACGTCGGTACGAGTTAACGTTTGGGGCAAAAAAGCTGATAAAGCCGGGGGTGTATTTCTGCATGCCACCGATAAAGTGCATAAACATATCGTTTTCTTTGCCATTTTCGTCGACAAATAGATTCTTGCCGGTTTCCGCGTCGACGATACTTTGGTGGATATGCAACGCACTGCCTGGCTCGTCTTCCATTGGTTTTGCCATGAATGTCGCGTAGATGCCGTGGCGTAGGGCTGTCTCGCGTACGGTGCGTTTGAAGGTAAATACCTGATCAGCGAGATTGAGTGGATCACCGTGCAAGAAGTTGATTTCCATTTGCGCGGTGCCAGATTCGTGGATCAGTGTGTCCACGTCCAGCCCCTGGGCCTCGGAGAAATCGTACATATCCTCGATGATTGGTTCGTATTCGTTGGCGGCGTCAATACTGTAGGACTGCCGGGTTTTCTCCGTGCGCCCGGAGCGTCCCACCGGGGCGGACAGCTTTTCGTCAGGGTCCAGATTGCGTTTGACCAGGTAAAACTCCACCTCCGGGGCCACAATGGGCCTCCAGCCCATCGACTCGTACTTCTCCAGCACAAATTTGAGGATGTTGCGTGTGCTGATCGGGTGAGGTTTGCCATCCCGGGTGTAGCAATCGTGGATAATTTGCGCTGTGGGCTCATTGGCCCAAGGGTTTAAACGCACGGAATTGGGGTCGGGTACCAGCAACATATCAGTGTCGGCGGGGTCGACCAGTTCGTTGTGCTCGTCCACATAGTCGCCGGTAACGGTTTGTACGAGAATACTTTCCGGCAGGCGACTGTCCTCAGTCAGAAATTTGTCCGTCGGGGTGAATTTTCCCCGGGCGTTACCAGACATGTCGGGCACAAGACATTCCACTTCAGAGATGTTGTGATCTGCCAGCCACTTAGTGATCTTGTCCATTTTGCACCTTGATCAAAGTGATCTACTTCTAAGGAACCTCTGAGGAATCCGCATGAGCGCTGAGGTTGCCTCCGGGCGCTGGGTAGCGGGGGATGCGGGGGATTGCCAGATCGCTCCGCCGAATGTGTTCCTGCGCTCGACGGTTGCGAAATGCGGCCCCATTAGCCGAACCTGGCGTCCGGACTCGGAACATCATTAGCATTGGGAGCGGATTAATCCGGACTTCCCCAGTATACGCCCGGATACTCAGTAACAGCACCAGTAGCTGCCGGTGAATCCGCCGGCAGCCGGGGCTGTTTTGATTATGACAATAAACCGAATTATTATTCAATATATTATGAATTTTAGTCCGATTTTGCTTCCGGCTGATATTTGAGTGCGATCTGGAGTGAAACATATGACCGCCGCAGTTACCCATGGCGCAGTGAACAAGCTTTTCGGCCATATCGATTCCTACTATGCGTCGAGTGCAAATCCTGCGCCGCTCCACCCGCCCTTGGATACGGTAGTCGATGCGGATGTATGCGTGATTGGCGCAGGCTATACCGGACTCTCATCTGCGCTGCATTTGGCGGAGCGTGGATACAGTGTGGTGGTTTTGGAGGCTGAGCGGATCGCGTGGGGGGCTTCAGGTCGCAACGGCGGGCATGTCGGGGTAGGGCAACGTCGCGCCCAGGGGGATCTGGAAAAGATGCTCGGACTGGATACCGCAAAATTATTGTGGGACATGAGCGTTGAGGCGGTGCGGCTGGTTGAGTCACTGATTAATAAGCACGGGATAAAATGCGATCTGAAGCGCGGGATTATGCACCTGGCGGCAAAGCGCAGTCACAACGAAGATTTGCGAGCGGAGGCCGAGCTGCTGCGGGAGCGCTACGGATACGAGCAAATCCGCTATGCGGAAGAAGATGAGGTGCGCGGCCTGGTGGGCTCCGAACGTTATTTTGGTGGACAGCTGGATAGCGGCTCTTTGCATCTCCACCCGCTAAATTACGCGCTCGGGCTGGCTGATGCAGCTGCTGCTGCCGGGGTGCGCTTTTTCGAGCACAGCCGGGTGAAGGGGTATCGCACCGGAAGTCCCTGTATCGTAGAGACGGCGAGAGGCCAGGTGAAAGCGCGCAATCTAGTGTTGGCTTGCAATGGCTACTTGGGAAACCTGGAACCGCGTATGGCCGGCAGGATAATGCCCATCAACAACTTTGTTCTGGCCACGGAACCGCTACCGGAAAACTTGGCGAGGGAGTTGATTGCCAATGATTATGCATTGCAGGATACCCTTTTTGTGATCGACTATTGGAAGCTATCCGCAGACAACCGGCTGATATTCGGTGGTGGCGAAAACTATACCTCGAGATTCCCCCAGGACATTCGCGGCTTTGTGCGCAAATATATGCTGCGGGTGTACCCCCAGTTGGCAGACACGCGTATCGACTACGGTTGGGGAGGGACGCTGGCGATTACATTGAACCGCATGCCCCATTTGGGGCGGCTGGAACCCAATGTCTATTACAGTCAGGGCTATTCCGGTCACGGCGTGCCCACCGCGACCTTTGCCGGCAAGTTGATCGCCGAGGTGATTTCAGGCACTGAGGAGCGTTTTGATATATTGTCGCGCATTCCGACCCCTGCTTTTCCGGGCGGTACCCTGTTGCGCTGGCCGGGATTGGTGGCGGGGATGCTCTACTACAGTCTGAGGGACAAGCTGTGGGGCTGACAGCGCTTTCGTTAAGCGCTCCACAGCGCTATGACTGAATTGGATCTTGAGCCATTGCTCGGCTTATGGGATAAGACACTTACCTGTTCACGCCTGGGCTAAAGTCTTCAGCAGCATCGAACGCACAGCCCTGAATAAAAATAGTACGGGGACAACCATGCCTGAATTAACGAAAGCTTTGCACACCAAAAGACAGACACTGGCAGTGGTAATAGGCGCGGCGCTTATTGTCAGTGCTGGAGCTTCGGCGGGGGAAATCGAGGAGGTGACGGTGACTGCGCAAATGCGGACCGAGTCTCTCAAGGATGTCCCCATGGCGGTGAGCGCCTTTTCCGGCGACACGGTGAAAAACAGCAATCTGAGCGATTTCAAAGATCTTTTCGCGCTAACCCCAGGGGTTTCCGGGGAAACCAACGATTCTTTTTTCGACGCTGTGTCTGTGCGTGGTGTCAACAACAACAGCTTCGGTAGCGGTAGTGACCCGGCCTTGGGAGTATTCCTTGATGGCGTTTATCAGAGTCGCACCGGTGCCACGCCGAGTATGTACGACCTGGAGCGGGTGGAAGTGATCAAGGGACCACAGGGTACTCTATTCGGCCGTAACACTGCTTCCGGTGCCATTTCCATGGTATCCCGCAAGCCTGGAGATCGACTTGCCGGTGAGATCTCCGTGGGCGCCGGCCAGTTCGGGCGCGAAGAGATGGAAGGCGCTTTGGATATCCCTTTAAGTGAGAACTTGGCGGTGCGTCTTGCGGGTATGCATCGGCAGGAAGACGGTTATATCGAGAATCTGGCTGGCGGTCCGGATCTCGGTGCCAGCGAAACGGATGCCATGCGCATAACCGCTGTCTACAGCGGCTTGCGGAATACCAGCATCACTCTAATGGCTCAGTATGAAGATCGCGCTGGCGATGGCACCATTTACCGGGCATTGGATACCAATGCTGACTACGATCAGGTGTACAACGACACCCGTGGCAAGGATGAGTCCGAGATCGGCGACCTAATCCTGACGGTGGAGCACGAACTGACCGGTGGCGCCACCCTGAGTGCCATCACCGGTTACAAGACGCACAATTTCAGCTATGTCGAGGACTTCGACGGTACCGCCAGCCCAATCGATGTGTATACGCGTGATCAATCCGGCGATTTTTTCAGTCAGGAGTTCCGCCTTGCCTCGAACAACAGCGGCATCTTCAACTATGTTGTCGGTGCCTCTTATTATCAGGAGGACCTGAAAGCCTTTTTTACCGGCGTCGATCACGAGGACTTTATTTGTGACGGCATCTATGCCGATGAGTGGGAGGAGGGCCTCGATACTTTCGACACCTGCGCCTCGCTGCCTCAGGAAGCCTTGGATGAATTCTTTGGCCTTGAGGGTGACCCCTGGGAATATGCTCCGGACATGCTATCCGTTGAAGCTGCGGATACCGTCGGAGATTATTCCGGCTGGGGGGTGTTTGCCAACACCACCTTCGACTTCACCGATGCCACCAGTCTCGGCCTCGGTGCCCGCTATACCAGGGATAAAAAGTCCTATAGTGTCGACTCGCCCTGGCCGGACACCTGGACCGGGGGGTGGAACTATCAGTCGATGTACACTGATGGCCCCATTACCGGTTCCAGCACTTGGAGCAATGTCTCCGGTCGCGCAACGCTCACCCACCACTTCGACAGCGCCGTCACGGGGTATGCCAGTGTTGCTACTGGTTACAAATCCGGCGGTTTCGACTATCTGTCATACCGGATTACGGACCCCGCCTATGGCAGTGATGAAGATAGCCAATATGCCTGGCTGGAAGAGCAGGGTTACGAAGTCAATGCGGATAACGCAGAACCGAGCCGTTTCGATGAAGAAAAGGTTCTGTCCTATGAGCTTGGACTGAAGGCGCGCCTGCTCGACAACCGCCTGGCTGTAAACGCCGCGGCCTTCCAGTACACCTATGACGACCTGCAGCAAGCCTTTTTCATTGGTGCCGCCGCCGTGACCCGCAATGTAGGCGAGTCCACTGGTCAGGGGGTAGAGCTGGATGCCCGCTGGCTGATCACCGACGACCTGGATCTTTATCTGGGATTGGCTTGGCTGGACACAGAGTTCAGTGGCGCTCCGGAAGCTCTCTGTGAGGACTGCGATGGCAATGAAATGGCATTTGCGCCTCGTTTTTCCGCAGCGGCTGTGCTGACATACAGCCAGCAAACGAGCTTGGGCGAAATCTCCTATTCTGCGGAATACACCTTTACCGGTGAGCAGTGGTCCGACCTGGAAAACACCGAGGCTGTGAGGCTGGACAGCCGCAATGTCATCAATCTGCGCGCGGCACTGACATCCGCGGACGACAGCTGGACCGCAGGTATCTACGCGGAAAACCTGTTTGACGAAGAGTATTATCACTGGGGTTACGCAGAGGCACTGTACAACCTGCCGGCAACCAAGACAGACCCCTCCCGTGGCCGACTGCTGGGGGTAAATCTGGACTATCGCTTCTGATTGTCACCCGCTCGCACGATCGGGCAAAAACCGGTGCTCTGCGCCGGTTTTTGCATTTCGGCCGACAGTTCATCAATTGGGGTGGATATTGCAAATCCATTGGATCCGGGATGCGGACGGTCGTTACTCGCCTGTTTTTTACGATCCGTCCCGTTGCCCATCTGTCTCTGACGTTATCCCGGCGCCCTGGATGGATTAAGCCGGGGGGGCTTCAGTGGTAAACTTGCGCCAATTCAAACCGAGGTACATGCCTTGTCTAACGCCGAGCGGAAAAAACGCAAGAGCCAACTCAGTCCGCGCCGTGAGCCGGTACAAGCCCGCGCACGGGCGCGGGCAAAGCAGATTCTCGACACCACAGGGCGCCTGCTGGAAGAGGTGGGGCTCAACGATCTGACCACCATTCTGATCGCCAAGGAACTGGGCGTGTCAGTGGGGTCCGTCTATCACTATTTCCCGAACAAGCACGCGATTCTCTATGCGATGGGGGAGCAGTGGCTGGCGAGTATGACTGCGGTATTGGAAGAGCTGGCCGGGCAGGAGCTGGAACAAATGCCGCTGGAAAGCTTTATCTCTGAGCTGCTGGAGCGACTGCTGAGGGTATATCAGGAGCAGCGTGGTCTGCTGCCACTGGTGCAAGCCATGTGGGGGATTCCCGAGCTGCACGAATTGGACGAGCGCCACGATGAGCTGATCATCACACATTTGATCGCCATGTACAGGCGCCTGGGCTTCGTATGCCCGCCTAACGAAATGAACCGCTTGGCCCGCGCCACCCTGGAAACCTGTCACGCATTGCTTCTTGTCATCGTAAATCAGACGGGTTTGCGCTCTCAGCGCACCCGGGAGGACCTACAGCGGATGTTGCTGACGATGTTGGAGTCCCACCGGGGAGAGGGTCGCCCGGGTGGACTTGATGACGTGGAGGCACCCTGATGGCCGGACGTTCGGACAAACTGGTCATTGCCATATCTTCGCGCGCCCTGTTTAACCTCGAAGACAGCCACCGGGTATTCGAAGAGCAGGGGCTTGAGGCGTTCTCCGCTTATCAAATAGAGCGTGAAAACGATGTTCTGGAAAAGGGGGAAGCCTTCCACCTAGTGGAAAAATTTTTGCAGATTAATCACCTCTTAGAGGGTGAACCGCAGGTGGAAGTGATTCTTTTGTCTCGCAACAGCGCCGACACGGGGCTGCGGGTATTCAATTCCATCGAGCATTATGGCCTGGATATTACCCGCGCCGCTTTCTGCAACGGGGAAAGCCCCTACCGCTATATCGCGCCTTTCGGTTGCCATTTGTTCCTGTCCAGCGACGGCCGCGATGTGCGCCAGGCACTGGAGCAGGGAGTGGCCGCAGCTACCCTGATTGCCGGCGGTGCCCGCGAGCATCGCGATGATATTTTGCGTTTTGCCTTCGACGGTGACGCGGTAATTTTTTCCGACGAGGCAGAGAAAATTTTCAAGCGTGATGGTTTGGCTGCTTTTGCGGCCGCCGAGCGAGCCTCGGCGCAGAAACCATTGGGCGGAGGCCCTTTTAAAGGTTTTCTCGAGGCGCTACAGCGCTTGCAGAGCCAATTCAGCGCCGACACTTGTCCGATCCGCACGGCCCTGGTCACTGCGCGCTCGGCGCCGGCACACGAACGGGTGATCCGCACCTTGCGCGCATGGAATGTCCGCATTGATGAGTCGATATTTCTAGGTGGGTTGCCCAAGGGGGAATTTCTGCGCGCATTTGGTGCCGATGTTTTTTTCGACGATCAGCCCAGCCACTGTGTCTCCGCCGCCGAGCATGTAGCTACAGGCCATGTGCCCCACGGGGTGGCCAACGAGGTAGATTGACTTCCAGAGGGGCTCCTGGTTGTTTGGCGGCCGCCTAGCAGAGTTCCACAGCGCGATAGATGGCTTTATCAACAAATTTCTGTTTTACGCCTACGGGGACAACGCCCTGACAGTTTGTGTCGGGCGTTTCACGGGGATTGATACCTCTTTCCATTGGCTAGCTGGCGGATTCACTGCTATTCTTTTCCCGCATAAATTAAGATGGTTTTTATAACTGCCAGGGACCGCGGTCCTGTCGCCGCGGCGACCGCAGGCTAGGGAGCAGGGAGAATCTATGAAGCTGCAGCAGTTGCGCTATATCTGGGAAGTGGCTCACCACGACCTCAATGTTTCTGCGACAGCACAGAGCCTATATACCTCACAACCGGGCATCAGTAAGCAGATTCGCCTGTTGGAGGATGAACTCGGTGTGGAAATTTTTGCCCGCAGTGGCAAGCACCTGACCAGGATCACGCCCGCAGGCGAGGCTATCCTCAAGACTGCCGGCGAGATCATGAGCAAGGTTGAAAACATCAAGCAGGTTGCGCAGGAATTCAGCAACGATAAAAAGGGCAGTTTGTCCATCGCCACCACGCATACCCAGGCCCGCTACGCTCTGCCACCAGTCATTAAATCGTTTATCGCCCATTACCCTGAAGTGTCTCTACATATGCATCAGGGTACGCCAATGCAGATCTCGGAGATGGCTGCCGACGGAACCGCGGACTTCGCCATTGCCACCGAGGCGCTCGAACTTTTTAGCGACTTGGTGATGATGCCGGTCTACCGTTGGAATCGCTGCATATTAGTTCCTAAAGACCACCCATTGTGCCAGGTGGATAAGCTGACCCTGGAAGAGGTGGCCAAGCATCCGATAGTAACCTACGTTTTCGGTTTCACAGGCCGCTCCAAGTTGGATGAGGCGTTTATGGAAAAGGGGTTGTCGCCTAAGGTGGTTTTTACCGCCGCGGATGCAGACGTGATTAAGACTTATGTGCGCTTAGGGTTGGGTATTGGCATTGTCGCCGATATGGCAGTGGATGAGGCGGATGAGGACCTCGTGGCTCTGGATGCCAGTGCACTGTTTGAGTCCAGTGTGACGAAAATCGGATTCCGCAAAGGAATTTTTCTGCGTGGCTTTATGTATGACTTTATTCAGCGGTTCGCTCCGCACTTAAACCGGGAGCTGGTGGATAAAGCCGCTCACGCGGCGTCCAGAGCGGAAGTGGACGAGCTTTTCGCCAAGCTGGAATTGCCCGTGTACTGACAGTGCTCGTTCAGCAGCTGGCAAAAACAAACAATGCGGCTTGGGCCGCATTTTTTGTCTTCGAGGCACTTATCACATTACCCGCACATGAGTGGGGCGTAGTGCACAAGAGATGTTAACTCGCCAGTTTTGATTCTTCGGCTTTTTTCTGCAGTACGTCTTTGACGAGCTTGAAATAAACCGTGTAGATCTGCGGTTCCCGGCCTTCTTCCTCCACCACAAAGAAGGGCGCGCGCTCTACGTTGTATTTCCGAGCCAGCTGTAACCCTGGGCTCTGCTCGTCGCGCATGTCGGCGATCAGGGTTTGATCGATAAAGCGCAGCTGGTCGTTTTCCTCCAGCTTCTGCTGTACATCGCGGCATTTGGCGCAGGGGGAGCCGTCGGCGAGTATCTTCTTGACCAGCGTTATCTTCACTACAAATCCCTACCTTTGCTTCGGCGCTGGACCCATCTGGATCAGCGAAGCCTCAGAAGATAACAGAGCGCTTAATAACTTTGAAATATCAATAGTGGATAGTTTTATAACCAAGATCCCTAAGGTCCGACACTGGCCCTGGGGGCGAAGTACCGATTGCAGACGCTGGGGATCAGTCCAACTGTTCGAGTGTCTCCAACATCAGCCGAATTTTGGCGAGACATTCCAGGTGCTCCTCGGCAGGATCTGAATCGGCAACAATACCACCGCCAGCACCACAGGAAATGCGGCCACCACTGGCGGAGAAGGTCCGGATAGCGATATTGGTGTCGGCACGGCCGCAGCAGCTGATATAGCCGACACTGCCGCAGTAGGCACCCCGAGGGCTCAGCTCCAGTTCGCGGATGATCTGCATGGCGCGGCGTTTGGGGGCGCCGGTGATGGAACCGCCGGGGAAGCAGGCGCCAAGCAACTCTGCAAAGCTGTGGTCTTGTGGCAATTCTCCGGTAATTGTGCTCACCAGGTGGTGTACATTGGCAAAGCTCGCCAACCGGAACAGTTCCGGAACCCGCACGCTGCCTGGGGTGCAGAGTTTGCCCAGATCGTTGCGCAACAGGTCTACGATCATCAGGTTTTCAGCCTTATCCTTGGCACTCTTCAATAGCGTGATTTTTCTGCGCCCATCTTCCGCAGGATCGGCACTGCGCTCGGCGGTGCCTTTGATCGGTTCGGTTTGCAGATTGCCGCCATCAGCGCGGATAAAGCGCTCCGGCGACAGGCTCAACAGGCTACCTTCCGGTAGGGACAGATACGCAGAAAATGGGCCCGCGGCGCATTCGCGCAGGGCCAGGTATGCGGTGAAAAGGTCCCCCTCATAGGCGGCGGAAAAGCGCTGGGTAAAGTTGGCCTGGTAGATATCGCCGGCGGCGATGTAGTTGAGAATTTTGGCGATCCTGGCCTGGTACTCACTGGGGCTCAGTTCATGTTCAAAGGCAGATAGAAGCCGGAACTTTTCCCGATATGGCGCAATTCGCCAGTGCACGGCGGCAAAGCGGGCCTGTAGGTCGTCGATCTGGACCTGAGTGCTGGCGGGGTGAAAAACTAAGTGGCTGGCCTCCAGTTTGTGATCGACAATCAACGCCCAGCTGTAAAGGCCGAAAAAGCCTGCCGGCAGGCCCGTTTGGCGGGTGTCTAGGGGGAGATAGTTGCCGCCCATTCCAAGCTCGTATCCGGCATAGCCGATGACGCCGCCACAGAACGGCAGTTGTGCGTCCATGTCCTGGGGGCAAAGCTCGCACAGCAGGTCGTCCAGCTGTACAAAAGGGTCTTTACTGTCCGCTGGCAGTTTTAGAGTCTGTATGGGATCGGCGCTGATGATGTCGTAGCGACCGCCGCTTGCCAGCGGCCGCCCGCTGTCAAGCCAAACGGGGGCCGGCAGATCGGCGACAGCCTGAAAGGCGGCGGCGGTGTTTGTGGAGTAGGGTAGAGAGACGATACGCATAGTTGGTAGTGACGACCACGGGATTGGCGCGAAATTGCCCAATCTGCAAGAGGCGGCTACTTTACCCGATTCGCCGCTCAATGCCAGCCTGGGACATCAGACGCGTGGCCAGTTCCTCCACAGACAGTTGGGTGGCGTCGAGATAAGGCACCTGTGCCCTCCGCAGCATTTGCTCCACCTGTCTCACTTCAAACTCACATTGTTCTAGTGAAGCGTAGCGGCTGTTGGCGCGGCGTTCCTGGCGGATCTGCATCAAGCGTTCGGGATCTATGGTCAGGCCGAAGAGCTTGTGGCGGTATGGGCGCAGGATTTTGGGCAGTGCGGTGGAGTCCATATCCTCTTCTGTGATTGGATAGTTGGCCGCGCGCAGCCCAAACTGTAATGCCAGATAGATACAAGTTGGGGTTTTACCGGAGCGGGAGACGCCCACGAGAATGACATCCGCGCGCTCAAACTCCCGCACCCGGCGGCCATCGTCGTTGTCCATCGCGAAATGTACCGCATCAATGCGCTCACTATAGCGACGGTCGTTATCGATACCATGGGAGATATTGACCGACTGTGCGGGATCGCTGCCGAACAGATTTGCCAGCGGTGTAAGGTAGCTTTCAAAGACATCCAGCATCAGTGCTGAACTGCGGTGCAACCGCTCTCGTATGCGATCGGAGACGATGCTGGAGATAACGATCGGCTGCAGTCCCGACTCCTGCGCTGCCTTTTCGATACGGGTCAATACCTGCTCCACTTTTTCAGGGGAGTCAACATATGGCAGGGTAACCTGTTCCACCTGCTGATCGCGAAACTGCGCCAGCAGGCTGTGACCAATGGCCTCCACGGTGAGGCCCGTACCGTCGGAAATAAAGAATGCTGTGCGCTTGTTTTTTGCCATTGAAGCAACCGAAAGATTTCACTTCGCGCAGTGTAGCGGGTTTTGTCTCTCCGGTCTCGTTGTGTTTTGTAGAAAATTTACAACATTTTTGGCGCTTTTTATGGGCTATTTTTTACAAGCCTCATCCTTATAATCGGCGCCTAAATTCCTGTTGCAGAGGGCCTTCACTTGACGAATTTCACCATTGATTTCGCGCATTTGGGCATGGGAGATGTCGACAAGGTCGGCGGAAAGAACGCGTCGCTTGGCGAAATGATCTCCGCATTGTCCGGCGCCGGGGTCAGCGTACCCGGCGGTTTTGCCACCACGGCTGAGGCCTTCCGCACGTTTCTCGTGCACGAAAATCTGGAACAGCGCATCGCTGAACGTCTGCAGGCGTTGAATGTGGAAGATGTGGCTGCGCTGGCAGAGGCTGGGGAAGAGATTCGCGGCTGGATATTAAACACACCTTTCCCCTCACAGTTGGAGCGGGAAATCCGTGAAGGCTATGAAGCGCTGGGGGGAGGGGAGACACCGGTGGCGGTGCGCTCCTCGGCTACAGCGGAGGATTTACCCGATGCCTCATTTGCCGGCCAGCAGGAAACCTTCCTAAATATCCGCGGAATCGACGCTGTGCTGCAAGCGGTGAAAGAAGTCTTCGCTTCTTTGTACAACGACCGCGCCATTGCTTACCGCGTACACACTGGCTATGCGCATGCCGGCGTTGCTTTATCCGCGGGTATACAGCATATGGTTCGCAGTGAAACCGGCGCTTCTGGCGTGATGTTTACCTTGGACACCGAGAGCGGTTTTCGCGATGTGATTTTCATTACCGCGGCCTTTGGCCTCGGTGAAACGGTGGTGCAGGGCGCCGTTAACCCGGACGAGTTCTACCTGTACAAACCCGCCCTGGATGCCGGCCGCCCGGCGATATTGCGTCGCAACCGGGGCAGCAAGGCCATCAAAATGGTCTATGAGCAAGGTGGGGATTGCGGCCGCTCGGTAAAAACCGTGCCAGTCCCGGAAGAGGACCGCCTCCGTTTCGCCCTTAACGATGAAGAACTGACTCAGCTTGCACTGCAGGCGCGCAAGATAGAGCAACATTACGGCCGCCCGATGGATATTGAGTGGGCCAAAGACGGAGAAACCGGCGAGCTGTTTATCGTCCAGGCGCGTCCGGAAACTGTCCGCTCCCGCGATGCGGGCACCAGTATTGAGCGCTACCACCTGCGGGAGCGGGGAGAAGTATTGTGCGAAGGGCGCGCCATTGGCCAGCGCATCGGAGCCGGCAAAGTACGTGTGCTGGAGTCGGCTGATGATATGGCCGCTATGCAGGAAGGCGAGGTGTTGGTCACGGATATGACAGACCCGGACTGGGAACCGGTACTGAAGAAAGCCAGTGCAATTGTGACCAATCGTGGAGGACGCACCTGTCACGCAGCCATCATTGCCCGGGAGCTGGGTATTCCCGCGGTGGTGGGCTGCGGCGACGCGACTGACACGCTGACCACTGGCACTCCGGTCACTGTCTCCTGTGCGGAAGGGGACACCGGTTTTGTGATGGCCGGGGAACTGAACTTCGAGCGGGAAGAGACTGAAGTCAGTGATATGCCCGACCTGCCGTTCAAAATCATGCTGAACGTCGGCAACCCGGATCGCGCTTTCGCTTTCAGCCATCTTCCGAACCAGGGCGTCGGTCTGGCGCGGTTGGAGTTTATTCTCAACCGCATGATCGGTATCCACCCCAAGGCACTTTTGGAGCTGGACAGCCTGCCAGAGGAATTGCAGGGGAAAATCCGCGAGCGTATCGGTGGCTATGCCTCTCCGGAAGATTTTGTTGTGGAGAAGTTGGTGGAGGGAATTGCCACCCTAGCCGCGGCCTTCGCGCCGAATCGCGTCATTGTGCGCCTTTCGGACTTCAAGTCCAATGAATACGCACACCTGTTGGGTGGTCAGCTGTATGAGCCCAGCGAGGAGAATCCGATGCTCGGCTTCCGCGGCGCGGCCCGCTACCGGTCGGCGGATTTCCGTCCTTGCTTTGCACTGGAGTGCCGCGCACTGAAAAAAGTGCGCGATGAAATGGGTTTGACGAATGTAGAAATCATGGTCCCCTTCGTGCGCACACCGGAAGAGGCTGCGGAAGTGATCGATTTGCTGGCTGAGAATGGCCTGGTGCGCGGCGAAGGCGGTTTGAAGATTATTATGATGTGCGAACTGCCCTCCAACGCGCTCCTCGCGGAGGAATTTCTGCAGTACTTCGATGGTTTTTCCATCGGCTCCAATGATCTGACCCAGTTGACGCTGGGCTTGGATAGGGATTCCGGTTTGGTGGCAGACTTGTTTGACGAGCGCAATCCCGCCGTCAAAGTACTGCTGTCCCGAGCCATACAGGCGTGCAAAAAAGCCGGCAAGTACGTGGGTATATGCGGTCAGGGCCCTTCGGATCACAAGGATTTCGCCCGCTGGCTGATGGAGGAGGGAATAGATAGTGTTTCCCTGAATCCCGATACGGCCGTTGATACTTGGCTATTTTTGGCTAACCAGAAAGGTTGACGTTGTATAAAAAGCGGCCCATTAGGGCCGCTTTTTTGTGTGGCCCATAAGAAACGTCGATATGAATTCACATTTTATTGCCGGGCGTTGTTGATTTCGGCAATTTCTGACGAATTTCCCTCCGGATGGTAAAGCCTCTTTAATCCCAAATGAGAAGCGCGGGCAATTGGATAGAAATCGTATGTAATTTCCGCGTTTGCGCGGATTAATCAGTGGTTTCTTAGACTTTAGTTGCCGTACTTGACACACATTCGGCAACGATTTCCTCTATATTGTATTGTCGATTTGCGAACTACACCTTATGTTCAAGTCGCCTCTCAATATCGCCGTTTCTGCAGAGAATATTTCAATCTAAGCAACGCTGCTCCCCTCAATAAAATCGAATCAGTGTCAAGGTCGGATATCACTGCGAAAGCGGCCCTGCACTTTTCCTGTAAATGCATTGCCCCGTCAGAGAAACATTGGCGGGATTACATCGCTGTCGGACGGACTGCTGTATCGGCCGGCAATTTCAGTGAGTGGAGAGCGTTGTTGAGGTGAGTTATGCACTCGAGAAGCGAAAAAAGAATACCGCTGTGGTATGCCTCTGTGGCATTTTTTCTGCTGTTGCTACTGGGAGCGGATGAAGCGCTGGCCAAGCCCCGTGGAGTCAACTGGTTTGATGACAAGGCAGCGGCCTCAGCACCCGGTCCAGTCTCTGTCACAATAAACCTCACGGAACAGCGTGCCTACCTCTACAAAGGCAGCCGACTGATAGCTGTATCCAAGGTGTCATCCGGAAAACCGGGCTATAGCACCCGTCCGGGAAACTTTCGCGTACTGTCCAAGCATCCCTATCACCGTTCATCTGTTTACGGCAGTTATGTCGACCGGCGGACCGGGCGAGTGGTCAGGGCGAACGTCAATACACGCAAGCACCGTAGACCTCCGGGCACCTATTACCGCGGGGCGCAAATGAACAACTATATCCGTTTTAACGGTGGTATCGGTCTACACGCGTCGAACAATGTGCCGAATTATCCGGCATCTCATGGCTGTGTACGTATGCCGCCACATATGGCGCAGAAGTTTTTCCAGTATGTCCGCGTTGGGACACCGGTAAAAGTCACCCGCTGAGAGGATTATCCACCGGGCTGATGGCCGGTATAAGTGCCGCGCAGATGTTTCGGGGCAGGGAAGCCGCTATTATCCACGGACTCGGGTTAGGCGGATTTAAGGGGGAGCCAGGATGATTTCCACTCCAGATCTTTGCGATGCGCACCCGGAGCTGGTCCGGGTCGTGGAGCCTATGTTTTACAACTACGGTGGCCGCGAGCGCTTCGGGGGACAGATCGTTACCATCAAATGTTTTGAGGACAACTCACTGGTGCGGGAAATGGTGGGCGAAGCAGGGCGCGGCAAGGTGTTGGTAGTGGATGCCGGCGGGTCCATGCGCCGTGCGTGCCTCGGAGATATGCTCGCGGAAAAAGCCTGCAATAACGGTTGGGAGGGTATCATTATGTACGGCTGTATCCGCGACGTGGATGAAATTGGCAAACTGAACCTGGGGGTTCAGGCGCTGGGTACCCACCCGATGAAAACTGAAAAGAAAGGGATTGGCGACAAGAATCTGGATGTGACCTTTGGCGGTGTCACCTTTCGTCCCGGTGAATACCTGTACGCGGATAACAATGGCGTTATTGTTTCATCTCAAGCCCTGATCTGACCTAGGGGACCTCTGATTAATTCGCGTGAACACAATGGTAGTCTGCGGGGCGCTCAGGCAATAGGACGGACATTTCGAAAACGCACGAGTGCTTCCCTGTAGCTCCGCCGGATACCTCCTTGTATCCGACGGTTTCGAAATGTCCGTCCTATCACCTGAGCTTCACATCCGCCCCCGAAGAACCTTTGCCACAAGGAAATGAATTAATCAGAGATTCCCTAGGGCGGCCCGTCTCGGTAGCCTGCTGCTGGTGCGTAATCCGCGCTTTCTCCGCCGGTTGATTGGAGCGCTGATCAACTTTTCTACGCCCACAGGCTGGCGCCGGTCCGTATTTTCTCACCTATCATTGTGTGCTGATGCCCCTTTTGGAGGCCGGGGCCTCTGCGTATTCACATGAGTACTCTGGTTGAGTCAGGGGGGGGATTTCCCCCTGAATTTAGCGCCCCGCGCTAACTGCTATGGAAGGTGACAATGAGCGATCTGCGAAAAAAATGGATTACCCGTCCGCTGCTCAAGCTGATTAAACGAGTGCTACCTCCCATTTCTGAAACTGAGCGGGAGGCAATGGAGGCGGGGGAAGTCTGGTGGGATGCCCAGTTGCTGTCTGGGAAGCCGGACTGGGAGCAGCTTCTCGGTATGGGTCCTCCCGAGCTGAGTGAGGAGGAACAAGCTTTTCTGGACGGTCCGGTGGAAGCGCTTTGCCGCATGCTGGACGACTGGCAGATCTCCTTCGAGGACCGCTGTATACCGGCGGAGATTTGGGATTTCCTCAAGCGGGAGAAGTTTTTCGGCATCATCATTCCCAAAAGCTATGGCGGTCTGGGCTTTTCACCGAGTGCACACGCAGAGATCGTCACCAAGATTTCCACCCGTAGCACTTGTGTTGGCGTCACCGTAATGGTGCCCAACTCCCTGGGGCCGGGCGAGCTGTTGATCGCTCATGGAACCGAAGCGCAGAAAAACTATTATCTACCTCGTCTCGCCGATGGTCGAGAAATTCCGTGCTTCGGTCTCACCAGTCCCGAGGCGGGTTCCGACGCAGCGTCCATGGTCGATAGTGGAGTAGTCTGCTACGGCGAGTACAAAGGCCAAAAAACCCTGGGGATGCGCGTGAACTGGCACAAACGCTATATCACGCTGGGTCCTGTGGCGACGATTCTCGGACTCGCCTTCAAACTGTATGATCCGGACCATATTCTCGGCGACAAGGAAGCGCTGGGTATTACCGTAGCGCTGGTGCCGACAGATACCGAAGGTGTCACCATCGGTCAGCGACACCTGCCGGCCATGCAGGCTTTCCAGAATGGCCCCAACTGGGGCAAAGATGTGTTCGTGCCCATGGAGTGGGTGATCGGGGGGCGGGAGAACGTCGGCCGCGGCTGGCATATGCTGATGAAGGCGCTAGCTGCGGGGCGCGGTATCTCCCTGCCGTCATTGTCTACCGGCGGGGCAAAAATGGCCGCGCGCACTACTGGCGCTTATGCGCGTATCCGCGAACAGTTTGGTATTCCCATTGGCAAGTTTGAGGGGGTGCAGCGGCGATTGGCGGAAATTGCCGGCATTGCCTATGTACTCGACAGCGCCCACAAGACCACCACACGGGCCCTCGATGAGGGACTGAAACCCGCAGTGGTGTCGGCGATTATGAAGGCCCACGCCACCCAGGGATTGCGCCAGTCGATTAACGACGCCATGGATATTCACGCAGGCAAGGCAATAATGGACGGTCCGCTCAACTATATCGGCAATGTCTATCGGGCGGTGCCGGTGGCCATCACCGTCGAAGGGGCCAATATTCTCACCCGCAGCTTGATGATTTTCGGCCAGGGCGCTATCCGTTGTCATCCCTATCTGTTCGAGGAAATGCTGGCGGCGGAAAATCCGGATAGCGAGGCCGGGGTTGAAGTTTTGGACCGCTTGCTGCCCAAACACTTCTGGTTTCAGGTGAAAACCTTCGCTCGCGCAGTGCTGCACGGCTGGACAGTGGGACTCTTCGCCACCAGTCCCAAGGGGGTGGGCAAGGCGGCAAAATACTACCGTCAGTTGAACCGCTACTCTGCGGTGCTGACTTTGGTCACCGAATTTTCACTGATGTCTTTGGGCGGTGAATTGAAACGCAAGGAACTGATTTCCGCACGCCTCGGTGATGTGCTCAGCGAACTTTATCTACTCAGCTGCACCCTGAAACGCTTTAAGGATGATGGCAGCCCCAGGGCGGATAGGCCCTTATTGGAATTTGCCATGCGAGCCGGTCTGCACCGGATAGAAGAGCGCCTTCTGGAAGTGTTTCAAAACTTTCCGCACCGCTTCCTCGGCCAGCTGATGCATTTTCTCACTATGCCCTGGGGGCACAGCATTAATCCGGCTTCAGACCGTCAGGCCCGAGCCTGTGCGGAGCTATTGATGGCTCCATCGGAAACGCGGGATCGCTTGACTAAAGGGGTTTTTCTCGGAAACCCCGGCGATGGCGTTGACTTGGTCGAGCAGGCTTTTATCAAAGTCTGTGCTACACAATCGATCAGGGACAAGCTGAAAAAAGGTGGGATCCGAACACTGAACCACGCTGCAATAGACGAGGGGATACAAAAAGCGTTGATCAGTGAAGAGGAGGCGGAGCAGCTGAGGGAAACGGCGGATGCTGTCAATCTCGCCATCCAGGTGGATCATTTTGACAAGCTGGGGTCGGAATCCGCTGCCCATTAGTCTTAACCGTTGGTGATGCTGCCGTAATCGTCAAAGGCCCACTGGAAAACGATGACTCTAATCACTGATAGCCCCCGGAGTTTCGACCGTGCTGAGCAGTGTGTGGATGCTCTGCTGGAGATGGTGGGGAAGCGGATTGTGCTCGGTCTGCCGCTCGGACTCGGAAAGGCCAATCACTTTGTCAACGCCCTATACGCGCGCGCTGCCGCCGATCCCAGTATTTCGCTGACGATATTCACTGGCCTAACTCTGGAACGTCCCGAAGGACACAGCGAAATCGCCCGCCGTTTTGTGCTGCCGCTACTGGATCGCCTTTACAGTCAGGGGCGGGATCTGAGTTACGCGTCGGCGCGGCGCAAGGGGTTGTTGCCAGCCAATATCGAGGTTTACGAATTCTTTATGCAGCCCGGCGCTTTCCTCGAAAACAGCGAGGCTCAGCGAAATTACGTTTGTTCGAATTACACGCATGTACCGAGGGATTTGCTGGACCTCGGTGTCAATGTCATTGCGCAGATGGTGGCGCCCTCTGCAGGCGGCGACAAATACAGCCTCAGCTGCAATCCGGATCTGACCATTCCTGTGATGGATATGGCGGTTGCGCGGGGTGTTCCGCCACCGGTGCTGGTGGGAGAGGTCAATCCGCAACTGCCGTATATGGGGGGCGACGCGGAAATCCCTGCGAGCAGCTTCACCTTTTTGCTTGACGGTGAAGCTTTCGATGAACCGCTTTTCGCCGTGCCCACGCAGCCAGTAGACTTGACTCACTACGCGCTGGCGTTTCACATCGCCAGCCTGGTTGTCGACGGCGGCACACTGCAAGTGGGCATAGGCGCGCTTGGCGATGCGGTTTGCCACGTATTGCGATTACGTCAGACGAATAATCGACAGTACCGATCCATAGTGCGCGATCTCACCAGTGATGACTCTCTGCAACTGCGGCAAAATTTACAACCAGAATTAGGGCCTTTTGCGAAGGGGCTCTACGGCGCCAGCGAAATGGTGCCGCCGGGCTTTCTGCACTTGCGCCGCGCGGGGGTGATGAAGCGGGAGGTTTACCCGGATGCTGCCCTGCAGCGGCTGCTGGACGCCGGTGAGATATCCACAACTGTCAATGAGGAGATGCTGTTGGCTTTAAAGGAGGCCGGTCGCATCCACTGTCCGCTTACGCCAGCCGATACGGTTTTTCTACAAGCACTGGGCATTATCGATTCCAATTACAGCTGGCGCGGGCACAAGCTGCTTTCGCCTCAGGGGGAAGAAGAGGAGTGCGATTTGCACAGTGAACACGGCCGGCGTCGACTGCTCGGTTCTTGCCTGAATAAAAAACTGCGTGGTGGTACCTGGCTGCACGGAGGTTTCTTCCTCGGTCCCGAGTTTATGTATCGGGAGTTGCGCAGGTTAACGGATGAAGAGCGGGCGGGTATATGTATGACTGCCATCGACTTCATTAACGATTTGCAGCGGGATCGGGACCTCAAGGTGGCACAGCGGCAAAAGGCACGCTTTATCAATTCGGCGATGATGGTTACTGTGACCGGGGCAGTCATCTCTGACGGTCTGGCGGACAACCAAGTGGTCAGCGGTGTGGGCGGGCAGTACAACTTTGTCGCTCAGGCTCAGGAGCTGCCCGGCGGCCGCTCAATCATTGCTCTGCCGAGCACATGGCAAGACGGCGGGCAGTGCAGGAGCAATATCCTGTGGGAATACCCACATTGCACTGTCCCAAGGCATCTGCGGGATATTGTCGTTACCGAATACGGAGTTGCCGATCTGCGGGGAAAATCCGATCGCGACGTTATCGCGGCGATGCTCTGTATCTGTGATTCCCGTTTTCAGGAAGCTTTGATGGAAAAGGCCAAGAGCGCAGGCAAGCTGGAGAAGGACTACGCGATACCACTGCAATTCACGTCCAATACACCGGACAGAATTGCCGCTGTCTTTAACGATGAGACACGCTTGCGGTTGCTACCTTATTTTCCGCTGGGAAGCGACTTTACCGACGAAGAGGCGCTGCTTGCTGTAGCCCTTGAGCACTTGCAGAAAGTCAGTAAACCCCGGTGGAAAGCCCTGCTGCTAATTTTCGCGGGGCGTCGTATCTGCAAGGATTCCTCAGGGGAAAACGCCTGGATTCACCGCTGCCTGGAGCGTATGGGGTATGATTACGCGGATACCTACGAACACCGGCTGGAAGCTTATGCGGTAGCCGGCGCATTGCATGACGCTATTGATCCGCGACGTCCGCTCAGGGGGGATTGATCGAAAAAGGGGCCGCAATTGCGGCCCAAACCATGAGTGAAATATATGGGATATTTGGTGCGGTAGAGCGATGGCCGCTCACTTAAACTGCTCTTCCTCGGTAGAGCCGGTCAGCGCGGTCACAGAAGACTGGCCGCCCTGAATGACATTGGTCATATCGTCGAAGTAACCGGTGCCCACTTCCTGCTGGTGCGCAACGAAGGTATAGCCCTTCTCGGCGTCGGCGAACTCCTTCTCCTGCAGGCGCACGTAGGCACTCATATCCTCGCGGGCGTAGTCATAGGCCAAGTTGAACATTGCGTTCCACATACTGTGGATACCGGCCAGGGTGATGAACTGGAACTTGTAGCCCATCGCAGAGAGCTCGCGCTGGAACTTGCCAATGGTTGTGTCATCCAGATTTTTCTTCCAGTTGAACGAGGGCGAGCAGTTATAAGCCAGCAGTTGATCCGGGTACTCCTTGCGGACTGATTCGGCGAACTTCTTCGCCTCTTCCAGGTTTGGAGTGGCAGTTTCGCACCACAGTAAATCCGCGTAGGGGGCGTATGCCAGACCGCGGGCAATTGCCTGGTCGATGCCAGCTTTCACCCTGTAGAAACCTTCGGAAGTGCGCTCTCCGGTCAGGAAGGGTGCATCGTATTCATCGCAGTCGGAGGTCAGCAGATCCGCTGCATTGGCGTCGGTGCGCGCCAGCACGATGGTGGGGACACCTTCCACGTCAGTGGCGAGCCGTGCGGCGATCAGCTTCTGTACCGCTTCTTGGGTTGGGACCAGTACCTTGCCGCCCATGTGGCCGCACTTTTTCACCGAGGCCAGCTGGTCCTCAAAGTGCACACCTGCGGCGCCGGCACGGATCATATTTTTCATCAGCTCGTAGGCGTTCAGGACACCGCCGAAACCGGCTTCTGCATCGGCGACGATGGGCGCAAAGTAATCGATATACCCCTCATCATCCGGGTTTTTGCCGCTTTTCCACTGGATTTGATCGGCCCGCTCAAAGGCGTTATTAATGCGGCGCACCACAGTCGGCACTGAATCCACGGCGTAGAGGGATTGGTCCGGGTACATGGTCTCGGAGGTGTTGGCATCCGCCGCTACCTGCCAGCCAGACAGGTAAATGGCCTGTACCCCGGCTTTTACCTGCTGAACCGCCTGGCCGCCAGTCAGTGCGCCCATGGCATTGACAAAGTCTTTGTCGGGGCGGAAGCTCGGACGGCCGCCTTCGTTTACCAGCTGCCACAATTTTTCGGCACCGCGTTTGGCGATGGTATTTTCGCGCTTAATGGAACCGCGCAGGCGAATAACGTCCTCGGCACTGTAGGTACGTTTAACGCCTTTCCAGCGCGGATTTTCAGCCCAGTCTTTCTCAATAGCGGCGATTTCCGCTTTGCGGTCGTAGTTGCCGATGCTCATCTCTTAGATCTCCCTCGATGCGGTGACTGCGAATAAGTGTTGAGTATGCTAGTCGCTCTGGCATAATTTGCCCAATTTATTGGTCTTATTTTCACTATCAGTAGAGCGAATACTCTATGAATATCGAACGCGCCGACCTGAACCTTTTGGTTCATTTGGATGTATTGCTGCGGGAGCGCAATGTGACCCGTGCAGCGAACTATCTGGGGTTGTCCCAGCCCGCGATGAGTAACGGCCTCAAGCGCCTGCGGGAACTTTTTGACGACCCGTTGCTGGTGCGTACCCGCGAGGGGATGATGCCGACGGAGCGGGCCTTGGAATTGCAACCAATGGTGCGCGAGGCACTGGCCGCGATCGACCGGGTGATTCAGCCGAACCGGGATTTCGAGCCGGCTGACGCGCGCCGTACCTTCCGTATCATGGCCAGTGACTACGCCGAATCCACACTGATTCCACCGCTGTTGAAAGAGCTGCGGGAGCGGGCGCCCGGTATCAGCCTGGATATCATGACGCCCAGTGACGTCAGTTTCGTGGATGTGGAGCAGGGCAAGGTGGATATGGTGATCAACCGCTTCGACAGCATGCCGCAGAGCTTTCACCAGGCCACGGTGTGGCGCGACTCCTTCTCCTGCGTGATGCGTGCCGATAATCCCATCCTGGACGACTACAATCTGCAGAGTTACCTGCGCGCTCAGCATATCTGGGTCAGCAAGACCGGCATGGGGGTGGGGGTGGGCGTCAACCCGGAAGATGTGCAGCGCCTGGGCTGGGTTGATGAGGCGATAAGTCGCTTGGGAGAAAAACGAACAATCGCCGTTTTTACCCGCCATTACCAGGTCGCGATGCTGCTGGCGGAGCAGAGTGACCTGATTGTTACTGTGCCCACACGGTTGGCACAGCTGGCGAGGGATAACCCGCGTGTGGTGCGCCGGGACCCACCGCTGGAAATCCCGCCGCTGGAATTAAAAATGGCGTGGAGTCCACTGTTGCAGCAGAGTGCGCCACACCGCTGGTTGCGGCGTTTGATTCTGGATATCGGCCGGCAGCTGTGAAAAGTGAGCGAGCGTCTGTTACGAAAAATTCATAGTGTGAATAGTGGAAATTCCATCTATAAATTAGCGATATGAGCGGGCGGCTGTTTAGAATGCCCGAATCTCAATCACAGAGTTCCCACAATCAGCGAGAGGCCCGGATATGACGGAACGAGTCCAAATCGGAGAACTGCGAGTCGCATCAGAGTTGTACAACCTGGTTACCGAGGAAGTGATTCCCGGCACTGGCGTCAGTGCCGATGTTTTCTGGGCAGAGTTCGAAAAAATTGTCCGCGATCTCGCACCGGTAAACCGTGCTTTGCTCGAAAAGCGCGACCGCATGCAGGAGGCGCTAGACCGCTGGTACACGGAAAATCCCGGAGCCTACCGGGATCTGGATAAGTACAAGGCGTTTCTGCGCGAGATCGATTACCTGGTGGAAGAGCCTGAAGATTTCACGGCGACCACAGAAAATGTCGACCCGGAAATCGCTACTCTGGCCGGTCCGCAGCTGGTTGTGCCGGTGATGAACGCCCGCTACGCCCTGAATGCCGCCAACGCCCGCTGGGGCAGCCTCTACGACGCGCTCTACGGAACCGACGTCATCAGTGAAGAGAATGGCGCCACAAAGGGAGGCGAATACAACCCGGTGCGCGGCGCGGCAGTTATCCGCTACGCGCGGGAATTTCTCGACCGCTCCGCGCCGCTGACCTGCGGCAGCCACAAGGATGCGGTGGAGTACCGCATCAACGGGTCTCTGCTGGAAGTGGAGCTCGCCGAGGGCGATATCGCCACCTTGCAAAACTTCAAGCAATTTGCAGGCTACCGCGGGGACAGTGAAAAGCCGGAAGCCATACTATTGCGCCACCACGGCTTGCATTTTGAGATTCAAATCGATCGCGAGAGTCCGATTGGCAAATCGGATCCGGCGGGTGTCAAAGATATTCTGATGGAAGCCGCACTCACTACCATCATGGACTGTGAGGACTCGGTTGCAGCGGTTGACGCTGAGGACAAAGTGGTTGTTTACCGCAATTGGCTCGGCCTGATGAAAGGCGATCTCAAGGAGATGATCACCAAGGGCGGCAAGACTTTTGAGCGCACACTGAATCCCGACCGGGAATACACATCCCCAAACGGCAATTCTTTCACGCTGCCCGGGCGCAGTCTTTTGTTTGTGCGCAACGTCGGGCATCTGATGACCAACGACGCCGTGCTCGATGGGAATGGCAATGAGGTGCCCGAAGGCATTCTCGACGGCATGGTCACCAGTCTGATCGCAATGCACGATATTCGCGGCAACAGCCCCTTTAAAAACTCCCGAACGGGCAGTATCTATATCGTCAAACCGAAAATGCACGGCCCTGAGGAAGTGGCGTTCTCCAACGAACTGTTTGACCGCATTGAAGATGCCCTGGGGCTTGAGCGCAACACCCTGAAGATGGGCATCATGGACGAGGAGCGCCGTACCTCCGTAAATCTCAAGGCGTGTATTGCAGCAGCAAAAGCGCGGGTTGTGTTTATCAATACCGGCTTTCTCGACCGCACCGGGGATGAAATACACACCTCGATGCTGGCTGGCCCGATGATCCGCAAGGGAGATATGAAACAGTCCAAGTGGATCAGCGCCTATG
Organism: Microbulbifer thermotolerans; assembly: GCF_001617625.1. Lineage (NCBI taxonomy): Bacteria > Pseudomonadati > Pseudomonadota > Gammaproteobacteria > Cellvibrionales > Microbulbiferaceae > Microbulbifer > Microbulbifer thermotolerans. Next base: position 1,878,897 of record NZ_CP014864.1, read on the forward strand.
AAGACAGTAACGTCGATATCGGTTTGGCCACCGGACTCAAGGGGCGAGCGCAGATTGGCAAGGGCATGTGGCCCATACCGGACCAGATGGCAGCAATGATGCATGCCAAACTGGCCCACCCAATGGCTGGGGCGAACACTGCCTGGGTGCCGTCCCCGACCGCGGCCACTTTGCACGCCTTACACTACCACAAGGTCGATGTCGCCAAGCGCCAGGAAGAGTTGGCCGGCCGCGCCCGCGCCAGCCTGGATGACATCCTCACTGTGCCTGTGGCGGAAACTCCGGATTGGAGCGCCGAGGAAATTCAACGCGAATTGGACAACAATGCCCAGGGAATACTCGGCTATGTGGTGCGCTGGGTGGAGCAGGGCATCGGTTGCTCCAAGGTGCCGGACATCAACGACATAGGCCTGATGGAAGACAGGGCGACACTGCGCATTTCCTCACAGCATATCGCCAACTGGCTCAAGCACGGTGTCGTAACCAGGGAACAGGTGCTGGAAACCATGCAGCGCATGGCCGCGGTAGTGGACCGGCAAAATGCCGGAGACCCCAATTACCGCGACATGTCGCCGGACTACGATAACAGTATCGCCTTTCAGGCGGCCTGTGAGTTGGTGTTTGAGGGCTGCACCCAGCCCAACGGTTACACTGAACCGGTGCTCCACCGCCGGCGCCGTGAGTTTAAGGCGAAATACTCTGAGGAAGCCGCTGCATAATGCCTCGGGGGCTGCCCCCTCGGAGCACAAGTCGCCGGGAAACCATCTAGCAAAAAGGCCCCTCGGGGCCTTTTTGCGTTGTTGGTCTGGGGGAGCGGCTTGACCTAAAGAATAGTTGAGGTTTTAAGCTGCGTATTTCCCTGATTTGCCTCAAAGGTACAACCCCTATGAAGCATACAGCAATCGATATGGAGGCATACTTTGCGCGTATCGGTTACACCGGTGAAAGCGTGGCGGTCCCGGAAACTGTGCGTGCGCTTGTCAGCTGCCATGTCCGATCCATTCCGTTTGAAAATATAGATCCCTTTCTCGGCCGGCCGGTGGCCATTGATTTGCCGAGTGTCGAGCACAAGCTGGTGCGCGGAGGACGGGGTGGTTACTGTTTTGAACAGAATACCCTGTTGCGAGCAGTCCTCACAGAAATGGGGCTGCATGTTAAAGGGCTGGCTGCAAGGGTCCTCTGGCAGGCCCCGGAAAACTGCCGGCCGCCTCAAACACATATGATCCTCTGTTCCAAAATTGGTGGTGTACCCCACTTGATTGATGTCGGCTTCGGGGCGCGGACACCTACGGCACCTTTGCGACTGGATACTGAAGGCGAGCAGGTGTGCAGTCACGGTGTCTACCGTCTGCTCCGGATCGGCGAGGATTTCGTTTTGCAGATGCAGATTGACGGGCAATGGCTGCCGCTGTACCGCTTTGATCTACAGCGCCAGACACAAGAAGACTACAAGGTCTTCAACTGGTACAGCTCCACCTACCCGGAATCCCAGTTTGTACGGGAGTTGATCGCTGCTCGGGCACATGATCGCGGCCGCCATACTCTGCGCGGCAGGGAACTGCGTAGCTATCCCCATCAGGGAGCGGGTAGCATTTCCATGCTGGCGAATCCACGCGAGCTATGCGAAGCACTCGCCGATGTTTTCGGCATTAGACTGCCGGCCGGACAGCAGGTGACGCATGCTTTTGCGGCCTTGTTTGCCCGAGGAGAGAGCGCGTAAACAGGGCCATTGCAAACCGCGATTGCCTGTGGCGGCAATTTTATTAAAAGTGAAACGCCCGTCTCTTGGAGACGGGCGCGGTGCTTACAACTGTGTCCAGGCATCCTGCCAGTTGGCGCCTGTTCCCGGCGCATAATGGTAGGCGCTGTTAACATTGCACCAGTCTCCATATGGCCAGGGGCGGCACTGATAACGCTTGCCGTCACTGCCCAGAACTATGGTTTCACCGGGCACGTAGCTGCCGATCGCTTCCGGGTAGACATAATCGTAGCCGCCAGTCCCGCCCGGACTATGATCGATATCCACTGTTGTGCTGTCGGTGAGTTGCCCATCGCTGACGGTGACCCTTACCGTGATTGTCTGGTGTTGTATCGGTTCACTGAGGTGAAGTGTTACGGAATCACCGCTTTCATCGCTGAGGCTGGCACTGCTGCCGGCGATTACGGTCCAGCTGAAGCTGAGTGGATCGCCATCGGGATCGCTGGAGGCCGCTGCGGACAGGGTTATGTTGCCGGCGCCGCTAAGTGCGTTCGATTCAGCACTAAGCGCCGCGACAGGCGGGTTGTTGCCGCGGGGAACCTGAATGTCGATCTCGTGGCTGAGATTGAGGTCGGCGAGGGTGTACACCCGGTTTCCATCGGCGGATCTCACCGGTGTTACCTCTCCGGTATTTGGGTCCAGTACGCCGATACGCGCGTATTGGGAGTGATTGTTGACCATCCGTGCAAAGCCGTAGGCCCAGTCCGCGGCGGATGTGGCGCCGGCAGTCACCGTATAACGCACACTTTCCATATCGTTGCCGCTGCTGTTGAACAGGCGCAGGGTCACACTACTGCCTTCAGCTAAGTCTGTTTGCGCTGAAAAGTCGCCCTCATCGGCCCATGGGCTGGCGGAATTTCCCAGAATAACATCGGTGCAAGTGTAGAAGGCTTCTCCGCTGTCGGAGCGCTGCCAAGTGGTATAGATCACGTGTTTGCCGCTGACCGGTGGCAGAGGACAGTTGAGTTTATAGCGATTGTTGGCACTGAGCGGTACTTCTCCCAGGCGGCAGAATTCGAAAAGGTCGCTCCACTTTAACGGCGTGTCCGGTGTATAGCCCTGACGGGTTACGTAGAAGACCCATTCCTGAGTTGCGTGGGGCGCTGTGGCCCAGAATTCGAACTCAAAAGTGCCGTCACTCTTAGGGGCAATGGGGGTTGCCTGCCAGTCGGCGCGGGCAAGGTCCAATCCGGCGAACTTGGCATTGCCTCCAGCGCATAGCTGGCCATCCGGCACCACGGCACGATGGTTGCCATTGGCGGCGGCCTGATTGATGCCGTTCCAATCGTAAAATGCTTGGGTTCCAGCAAAATCCTTGGCCGCGGCACATGCCGGGTCTGAGGGGTTCTCTGGGTTATTGAGGAAACAGTTGTAGACGCGGCTTTCGGGTACCACCATGGTGCCGTGCGCGAGCGCCTGACTGGCGGAAAGCATAAGAGTCGCGGTACAAAGCAGGGGCAGGGGGTTGCGCATCATGCGGTTTCTCCTGTGCATATATTTCTTTTTGTTGGCATTAAGAACGCGGAAAAAAATAATGACAGCGCTGACATCTTGTTTTTATGCTATGTGTTAACTGTTAGATGCCAAGTCATTTCGGCGCCAATTCGATTTGGATTGGGTGGGGCATTTAAAATTTGCGCTGCAGCGCACAGTATTGGCGGGAGATGCTTCTCACGGTCATGCCGCTATGTGTGGTCGCCACTTCCTGCTGAGCGCGCTTGCGGCGGGAAGCTATCGGTGGGTTAGAGTTGCAGGCACCGCAGGTTGGGGTCTGTTGTGGCCAGGTCCCAGTCGCGTTCGAATATATCTTGCAGCTTGTGTGCGCGAACCTGGTTTTGCGCATGGTAGCTGCCAGACCAGCGCTCCCTGTCATCGCACTGCAGTACACCGCGGCCATCCGCAACTGCGAACTCCCAGTCTGCGGTGTCCACTGTGGCTTGAATCTTGCGGATCTGTATGCGCGAGCTGAGCCGCTGGGCCAGGGCATGGGTGCGATGGAATTGCCGCACAATGGGGTCTGAGTCCCGGATCAAAATGCGCACCCGCGCAAACCGGCTGCCGCGGGCGAAATCTGAGAGTGCCTGTGTTACCGCTTCGTCGTGGTAGAGAGGGCGGGCCAGGTTTTGGGAAAAAATCAGGCACTCTCTGCGGGCGTTGCCAACGAGTGTGATCAGTGCCGCGCGGAAGGCGGCGATGTCTTCCAGCAGCTGTGCGTCAGTCAAGGAGGCGCACCATCTTGATGTGTGGGATATCCGCCTCGATGAAGGGTTCTCCCTCGGAGCGGAATCCCGCCTTGCGATAGAAGCCCTCTGCATGGGACTGCGCGTGCAGGTAAACGCTGCTGAAGCCGTGTTCCCGCGCATAGTTACAGATAAAGGTAAGCAGCTGCAGACCCAGACCGCAGCCGCGAGCCTTTTTCACCACCGCCATGCGTCCAATTTTGCCGCTGGTGGTGATGCGGGCGGTCGCCAGGGGTTCTTTGCCTTGCACAATCAGGAAATGTTGTGCTGTTTCTTCTTCCTGGTCCCACTCTATGTCTGGATCTACATTCTGCTCATGGATAAATACCGCTTCGCGTACCTGGCGAATCAACGCAAGATCCGCTTCCCAGGCCGCCAGGCGGATTTCCGTGTCGGCCATTAGAAGTCCTCCGGCGGGTAGATCAGGCTGCCTTGGGAAACAAGCTGATCGATTAGCCCATCATTTGCAGCCAATTCCGGGAAATTGTCGGTATCCATTTGCGTAATAACCCGGTTTTCACAGAAGCGCTCAATGAAGGGAAGCGGGGCGGAGTAGGGTTCTCCGTCCACGAATAGCGTCTGTGGTTCGCGGCAAAAGGCACAGCGGGAACCGGGGTTAAGGACCAGAGTTGCACCTGCCGACAGCTGCGTACGCCAGTCTTCGGCATCACCGGCGTCGAGTGCTACTGTCTCGGGATACTTCACCTCTGTCATTACTGCACCCAACCACTGGGCGACTTTGTGCGGCTGCTGCAGCCAGCTGCTCAATTGCTCCTGCAGGCGGATTATTGAGGCGGGGTCTATTTCCGCCGGATGGCGCGCAGGAGCGATGCCCGGGTCCGAGTAACGCAAGTGCTGCGGCAGCCCTTGCGCCAGTTCTGCTGCCAAGTCTTCCAGAATCGTCGCTGCCGATGGAGCTCGAAATCCGATGGAAATTGTGGTGCAGGGGCCTTCGGCGATCCCCCAATGACTGAACTGGGGCGGCAGGTAGAGCATGTCACCGGGTTCCAGAAGCCAGCTGTTTTCCGCTTCGAAGTCTCTGAGAATATTAAGCGGTGTCCCTTCGACCCGCGGGCTATCATCATTGGCTTTTGCCCCCTGGTGCCAGAGACGCTTCCCCTCTGCCTGCAGCAGGAAGACATCGTAATAGTCAAAGTGGGGGCCGACACTGCCCTTGTCCGCGGCGTAACTGATCATCACGTCGTCCAGGCGCCAGTCCGGAATAAAGCGGAAGTGTTCTTTCAGCGCTGCGACTTCTGACAGCCACTGATCCACCGCCTGTACCAGTAAAGTCCAGTGGCTGCGGGGCAGGGAGAGGAAATCCTCTTCGGAGAAGGGGCCTGTACGCAATTGCCAGGGCCCTTCGCTGCCATTTTCCAGTACCAGGCGCGACTCCACGGTTTCTTCCAGCGCCATACCGGCAAGCTCCTCGCCGGATATCGGCGATACGAAGCCCGGTATGGCGTTGCGGATCAGCAGGGGTTTTTGCTGCCAGTAATCGCGGAGGAATTCCTCAACGGGCATGTTGCCGAGATGGGTAAATGGTTTGGCCACGGAAAGCTTCCCAGAGATGCCAATCAGCACCGATTGATTGGATAGATTTGAACCGGGGTGGGCGGCTTTTGTCGCCCACCTCACCGGGATACTCCACACTCAGATTCTTTTTGCCTGAACTGCGGCGTTGCCAATGTAAGATGCGGGCGTCAGTGCGAGTAGTGACTGTTTCGCATCTTCCGGAATTTCCAGCTTGTTAATAAAGGCTTTCAAGGTGTCCTGGGTTATGCCCTGGCCGCGTGTCAGTGCTTTCAGTTTTTCGTAGGGCTCCTCAATATCGTAGCGCCGCATGACCGTTTGAATGGGCTCTGCCAACACTTCCCAGGCGTTGTCCAGATCTTCGGACAGACGTTCCCGGTTGATTTCCAGCTTTCCGAGTCCTTTCAGGGTGGCTGCGTAGGCGATGACGGTGTAGCCGATGCCGACCCCCATGTTGCGCAACACCGTGGAATCGGTCAGATCCCGCTGCCAGCGGGAAATGGGCAGTTTGGCGCTCAGGTGCTGGAATACCGCGTTGGCCAGGCCCAGGTTGCCCTCGGAATTCTCAAAATCGATCGGGTTCACTTTATGGGGCATGGTGGAAGAGCCTACTTCACCCGCGATCACTTTTTGCTTGAAGTAGCCCAGGGAAATGTAGCCCCAGATATCCCGGTCGAAGTCGATCAGAATGGTATTGAAACGGGCGATGGCATCGAATAGTTCCGCAATATAATCGTGGGGCTCAATCTGGGTGGTGTAAGGATTCCAGGTCAAGCCCAGGGAAGTGACGAAAGCTTCGGCATTCTTTTCCCAGTCTACATCCGGGTAGGCGGACAGGTGTGCGTTGTAGTTACCCACGGCGCCGTTGATTTTGCCCAGCAGTTCCACGCTTTGAACCTGCTTGATTTGCCGGCGCAGGCGCGCTACGACATTCGCCAATTCTTTGCCGACGGTGGTGGGGCTGGCTGTTTGGCCGTGGGTCCGCGAAAGCATGGGGATGTCCGCGAATTTTGTGGCCAGTTGCGCGATTTCAGTGGCGAGTTGCTCCATTGCCGGCAGCACCACCTGATCGCGACCAGCACGCAGCATCAGTGCGTGGGACAGGTTATTGATATCCTCCGAAGTGCAGGCGAAGTGCACGAATTCACTGACTTTATCAAGCTCACTGTTAGCGCTGATTTTTTCCTTTAGGAAATACTCAACAGCCTTTACGTCATGGTTGGTAGTGCGCTCGATTTCTTTAATGCGCTCGGCATCTGCCAGGGAAAAATTCTCAACAATATTGTTGAGCAATTGGTCGGCCTCCGCTCCGAACTGAGGCACCTCTTTAATTTGCGGGTGGCGGGAGAGCTGTTGCAGCCAGCGTACCTCGACTTCCACCCTCGCGCGAATCAGACCGTATTCGCTGAAAATAGTCCGCAGTGATGAGGTCTTACTCTCGTAGCGTCCATCGATAGGGGAGACCGCGGTAAGGGCGGATAGCTCGACTGTCATAGTGTATCTCCGGATTGTGAAATTGAGGATTCGATTTGCGTGATCAATGCGTTGGTCGCGGTCAGCAGTTTTTTACGCTGAAACAGTAAGTGCAGGCGACTGCCGCCGAGCTGCCGCCAAAGAGTGGCCGCGCGCACCCCAGCGAACAACATGGCGCGTATCTGGTTGGCGATGCGCTGTTGCTGTAAATAGTTGAAATCTCCCAGCACCTGGATGCGGAAACGGAAGGTACTGAGTGTGTCGCTATAGATACCAGCGAGATTGGAAAAAACGTTTTCGTGGGTCAGGCTGAAATGCTCGGCCTGAATCCGGGCCTTTTCCAGGCGGCTTCCAATAATTGAGAGCAGCTCTCTCTTCTTGGCGAGCTGCCGTTGCAAATAAAGTATTGAAAGAACGTAGCGCAGGCAGTCTGTATATTCCGGGTGCTGGCGTGACTGCAGCAGTTGCCGGGCTGCCTTCAACCCCGGCAGCAGCTTATCCGCGCCGCCGAAGACCGCTTCGGCACTTTCCGGATTCTGCTGAAAGAGGCTGTAAACACCAGTCTCCAGTTGCGACTGGGGTGCAGTACCTGTTTTTGCCAGGCGCTCCACCAGGGTTGCGAATTGAAAAATACCCGCCAGTGCCAGTGCCTGATCCCGCCACTTACTCAAAGGTACTCCTTAATTTTCCTGATATTTTTTCGGCAAGGATGTGCCCACCCCGGTGGGCTTTTCGATGACAGCACCACCGAGACAGATATCGCCGTCGTAGAGTACGAGAGACTGTCCCGGTGTAATTGCCCGCTGAGGCTCGTCAAAGACCACTATAAGACCGCCATCTGCACGCAGTCTGACTGTACAGTCCTGATCGGGCTGACGGTAACGCGTTTTGGCCTTGCAGCGAAACTCGGATGCGGGTGCGCTGCCGTTGATCCAATGTGCCAGGCTCGCTTCGAGGCCGGTAGCGTACAACAGTGGGTGGTGTGCTCCCTGGGCAACGATCAGCACATTGCGTCCAAGATCCTTGCCGACCACATACCAGGGGGCATCACCCGCACCGCGAACGCCGCCGATTCCCAGCCCTTGACGCTGTCCTATGGTGTGGTACATCAGACCGGAATGCTGCCCCATGACTTGGCCTTCCGGGGTTTCCATGTCGCCCGGTTGTGCCGGCAGATACTGCTCAAGAAAATCCTTGAAACGGCGCTCCCCGATAAAACAGATGCCGGTACTGTCTTTCTTGTTGTGGGTGACAAAGCCGTTCGCCTCGGCTATCCGGCGCACCTCCGGCTTTTCCAGCTCACCCAGAGGAAATAGCGACTTGGCGAAAGCCGCTTCATCCACCGCATGCAGGAAGTAACTCTGGTCCTTATTTCCATCCAGGCCTTTCAGTAAGCAGGTGCGGCCATTCTCGGTTTTGCAGCGCGCATAGTGGCCGGTGGCAATGGCATCAGCGCCCAACACTTCCGCGTACTCAAGGAAGACCTTGAACTTGATCTCGCGGTTACAGAGGATATCCGGGTTCGGCGTCCGGCCAGCCTTGTACTCGGCCAGGAAGTGCTCAAACACCTGATCCCAATACTCCGCGGCGAAGTTTGCCGTGTGTAGTTTGATGCCGAGCCGTTTGCACACAGCTTCTGCGTCGGCCAGGTCTGCCTTGGCTGTACAGTACTCGGTACCGTCGTCTTCGTCCCAATTTTTCATGAACAAGCCTTCGACCTGGTACCCCTGCTGTTTCAGCAGCAGGGCGGCCACGGAGGAGTCCACGCCGCCGGACATTCCGACGATCACGCGTTGGGGCTTTGCAGAGGTGGAATCAGACATAGATGAGAATGGGCAACTACACAAAAGGGGGCGAATTTTACCCGTGATTAGGGGTTGTGACCAAGACCGTGCTTACCGCGGCCAGCGGCGCCGGCGCTGGCCGCGCACAGACGCGGGTCGTGCGGGAGCTGCAAATACCTCCTCGGCGCGCTGCTCTCCGGGGCGCAGACCGCCGAGTTGCCAATTGCCGATGGCTGTGCGGATCAGGCGCAGCGTCGGGAAGCCAACCGCCGCGGTCATGCGCCGTACTTGCCGGTTGCGCCCTTCGCTGATGGTTAACTCCAGCCAGGAGGTCGGGATAGCCTTGCGCTCTCGCACCGGTGGGACCCGCGGCCATACCGCCGGCTCCCGCAGGTGCCGGGCTTTGGCCGGTGCGGTCAAGCCATCCTTTAGTTTGACGCCGCGGCGCAATTCGCCGAGCGCCGCATTGTCGATTTCTCCCTCAACCTGTACCCAGTAAGTTTTCGGCAGTTTCTGCCGCGGATGGCTGATCTGATGTTGTAATGCGCCATCATCGGTGAGAAGCAGCAGCCCTTCGGAGTCGAAATCCAGGCGCCCGGCGGCGTAAAAGCCCTTTCGATGGATAAAGTCCGCCAGGGTGGGGCGCCCACTGCTGTCGGTGAATTGACTCAATACGCCGTAAGGCTTGTTGAAAAGAATGATTTGACTCATGAATGCGCACCAGCATGTAATCCAGCTACAAAAGCGGGGCGATATTGGTATAATCCCGCCGTTTTTTCATTCCGCCCCGACTTAGTGTCGACGGAGTTCGGGGGGCGGGGCAAGCAACACCCGACCTAAACAGTCACAGAGTTTTGGGAGTTTAAGCAATATGGGTCATATCCAAGTGCCGGCAGACGGCGAAAAAGTTACAGTCAACTCCGACGGTTCGCTGAATGTGCCGAATCGCCCGATTATTCCTTTCATTGAGGGTGACGGTATCGGCGTGGATATCACCCCGGTAATGCGCAAGGTGATCGACGCGGCCGTGCAGAAGGCCTACGGGGGCGATAAAGGTATTGCCTGGATGGAGGTTTACTGCGGTGAGAAGGCGGCGGAAACCTATGCCGGCGACTGGTTCCCCGCGGAGACTCTGGAAGCCATTAAAGAGTATGTGGTGAGTATCAAGGGCCCCTTGACGACCCCGGTGGGTGGTGGCTTCCGCTCACTGAACGTGGCCCTGCGCCAGGAGCTGGATCTCTATGTGTGCCAACGCCCTGTACGCTGGTTCAGCGGGGTGCCTTCTCCGGTTAAAGAGCCCAACAAAGTCGACATGGTGATTTTCCGGGAGAACTCTGAGGATATCTACGCTGGCATCGAGTGGAAGGCGGATTCCGACGAGGCCAAGAAAGTGATTCAGTTCCTCCAAGAGGAAATGGGAGTCACGAAAATCCGCTTCCCCGAGCACTGTGGCATCGGCATCAAGCCGGTATCTGCTGAGGGCACCAAGCGCCTGGTGCGCAAGGCTATCCAGTACGCTATCGATCAGGACCGCGACTCTGTGACTCTGGTGCACAAGGGTAACATCATGAAGTTTACCGAGGGTGCCTTTGCGGACTGGGGATACGAACTGGCTCGCGATGAGTTCGGCGCTCAGCCTCTGGATGGTGGCCCCTGGCACAGCTTCAAAAACCCGAAAACCGGCAAAGAGATTGTTATCAAGGATGTTATTGCAGACGCCATGCTGCAACAGATCCTGCTGCGCCCGGCAGAATACGACGTGATCGCCACGCTGAACCTCAATGGCGACTATCTGTCTGACGCCTTGGCAGCTCAAGTTGGTGGTATCGGTATTGCCCCGGGCGCCAACCTGTCTGACGAAGTGGCTTTGTTTGAGGCAACTCACGGCACTGCACCCAAGTATGCCGGTCAGGACAAGGTCAATCCGGGTTCCCTGATTCTTTCCGCGGAGATGATGCTGCGCCACCTGGGCTGGAACGAGGCTGCGGATCTGGTAATCAAGGGCATGGAAGGTGCCATTGAGGCTAAAACCGTAACCTATGACTTCGAACGCCTGATGGACGGTGCAGAGCTGAAATCCTGCTCCGAGTTTGGCGAGGAAGTGATCAAGCACATGGGCTGATTGCCGAGGCAAGTCCAGGATTGCCGCAAAAAAGCCCCGCACCTACCGGTGCGGGGCTTTTTGTTCAGGGTGAGCAGCTTAATCGAGTGCTTCCGCCTCTTTTTCTCGCTGGACCTGCCCTTGATCGCTACTGGAGAGGCCGGTATTTCCAGAACTCTTCTCTCCGCTAGCTGATTCGTTGGGGATTACTGTGGATATATTGGCTGCATGATAGCCTTTTTCACCTTTGACAATGTCAAAAGTGACCTGTTGGCCGGCTTTGAGGGTGCGGTACCCGTCCATCTGTATCGCGGAGTAATGCGCGAACAGGTCCTCCCCCCCTTCATCCGCAAGAATAAACCCATATCCCTTGGCGTTGTTGAACCACTTGACGGTACCGGTAGGCATGGCGAATTCCCTCTAATTGCCGGGGCGACAGCTAGCCGCCTTACAGTGTCATTTCTTTATAGTTATCTGTGCTTGCAATTCGACCGCGAAAGCACTCCCTTATATCGCGTTTGCGCCTGAGTCAGGCACTACCTCTTGTAGCCAACTGGTTTCCGAATGTCAAGGCTTTCTGGCGCCCGCTGTGCCTCGGAGGAAATGAGGTTACAATTCCGAGTCGCTAGACCAAATTACTTTCAGGATCTTATTGATAAACGCTATGGGAATTTCACAGGCCATTAAACTACACTCGGACGACAGCGATAATGGCTTCCAATATCCGGGGGGTATAGGCGGGGATCTGGTGCTGGAAGAGGCACCGCCCAAACTCAAGCGGCCACCGATGTACAAGGTGGTCATGCTTAACGATGACTACACCCCCATGGACTTTGTGGTTGAGGCGCTGGAGCTTTTTTTTGGCGTCGACCGCGAGCGTGCCACCCAGTTGATGCTGCAAGTGCACACACAGGGAAAAGCAGTCTGCGGTGTCTATACTCGGGATATAGCGGAGACGAAGGCCGCACAGGTCAATCAGTTCGCCAGGGAGCATCAGCATCCTTTGCTGTGCGAGATCGAAGCGGATGAAAGCGAGGATGATTGACACTGGACTGGCAGATGGGATCCGTCCAGTGGCGGAGCCGGACACACACAAGACGCCAACCGGGCGCATTGTCCAGTGAACGGGCGGGTGACATTGGCGATTAGGGTTTGAGGTTTAGATGCTCAGCAAGGATTTAGAGGTAACGCTCAATCTAGCGTTCAAAGGTGCACGTGCAAAACGCCACGAATTTATGACCGTGGAGCACCTGTTGCTGGCGCTTCTGGACAATGAGTCGGCCGCGGACGTGTTACACGCCTGCGGTGCCGACCTCAGTGCCCTGCGCCGTGAACTGCTCGAATTCGTGGATTCCACTACGCCCCTGATCCCGGAAGCGGATGTCGACCGGGAAACTCAGCCCACTCTGGGCTTCCAGCGCGTACTGCAGCGGGCTGTATTCCATGTGCAGTCCTCTGGCAAGAAAGAGGTTACCGGAGCCAACGTATTGGTCGCGATCTTCTGTGAGCAGGAAAGCCAGGCGGTTTATTACCTGAAGCAGCAGAGCGTTGCCCGAATCGACGTGGTTAATTACATCACACACGGAATTTCCCGTGTTGGCTCCAGCGGCAACAATCACCACCACCATCACAATACCGATCCCGCACCGGAACAGGCGGATGAGGATATCGGCGCGGGTGCAGAGCCCGGTGGGTCAGACCCGCTGGAAAGCTATGCGACCAATCTGAACCAAGAGGCAATACTCGGCCGGATTGACCCGCTGGTTGGTCGGGGGCCGGAAGTGGAGCGGGTTACTCAGGTTTTAGCACGCCGACGTAAAAACAACCCTCTGCTGGTGGGCGAGTCCGGCGTGGGTAAAACCGCTATCGCCGAAGGGTTGGCTCGCCGTATTGTGGACGGCGATGTGCCCGAGCCCCTGAGCAACAGCACAATCTATTCGCTGGACCTCGGCTCGTTACTGGCCGGCACCAAGTACCGCGGTGATTTTGAGAAGCGCTTTAAGGCGTTGCTGGCGGAGCTTCGCAAGCGCCAGAACGCGGTACTGTTTATCGACGAAATTCACACCATTATCGGTGCTGGAGCCGCCTCTGGCGGTGTTATGGATGCTTCAAATCTGCTCAAACCGCTGCTCTCCAGTGGCCAGCTACGTTGTATCGGCTCCACCACCTTCACTGAGTATCGGGGCATCTTCGAGAAAGATCGCGCTCTGTCGCGGCGCTTTCAGAAGATCGATATCAACGAGCCTTCGGTAGAGGAAACTGTGCAGATTCTGCACGGCTTGAAGAGTTGCTTTGAAGATCATCACAAGGTGCGTTACACAGATGCCGCGCTGGAGGCTGCGGCACAGCTCTCCAGTCGCCATATCACCGAGCGTTTCCTGCCGGACAAGGCGATCGATGTTATCGACGAGGCTGGGGCTTACCAGTCGCTGTTGCCGCCGGAGGAGCGGCGGGAACTGATCGGCGTCACCGAGATCGAGACGGTCATTGCCAAAATGGCCAGGATTCCAGCCAAGAGCGTCTCTGCCTCCGACAAGGAGCAGCTGGCCAAGCTGGAAGAAAATCTCAAAATGGTGGTGTTTGGCCAGGATAAGGCAATTGAGGCACTGAGTACCGCAATCAAATTGAGTCGTGCCGGTCTGGGCGCCGAGGAAAAACCGATTGGCTCCTTCCTCTTTGCCGGTCCGACGGGGGTGGGCAAGACAGAGCTTTGCCGGCAGTTGGCGAAGGTAATGGGGATTGAGCTGATCCGTTTTGATATGTCGGAGTACATGGAGCGCCACACCGTCTCCCGTCTGATCGGTGCCCCTCCGGGCTATGTGGGATTCGATCAAGGTGGGCTGCTGACCGACGCAGTATCCAAGCATCCGCACAGTGTGGTGTTGTTGGATGAGATTGAGAAGGCGCACCCCGAGGTCTTCAACCTTTTGCTGCAGGTAATGGACCACGGTACATTGACGGACAACAATGGCCGCAAAGCGGATTTCCGTAACGTCATACTGATTATGACCACCAATGCCGGTGCGGAATTGATGAGCCGCCGCTCCATCGGATTTTCCCCGCAAGACCACTCCAGCGACGGAATGGAAGAGATCAAGAAGATGTTCAGCCCGGAGTTCCGCAACCGCCTGGACAGCATTATTCAGTTCAGCGCTCTGGATCTGGATGTGGTCAAGACTGTGGTGGATAAGTTCATTGTCGAGCTGCAGGCGCAACTGGACGAGTCCCACGTGACCCTGGTGGTGGGCGAAGAGGCGCGCGAGTGGCTGGCGGTCAATGGCTACGATGAAAAGATGGGAGCGCGTCCAATGGCCCGTCTGATCCGCGACAAGCTGCGCAAACCGCTGGCGGAAGCAGTGCTTTTCGGAGATCTGGCAGAGGGGGGCGGCCGCGTGGAGGTCACGATCGAAAACGACGAGCTTACGATCAAGACCGCAGTGCCAGCCTGATTCTCAAGCCAAACAAAAAAGCCACCTTCGGGTGGCTTTTTTGTTTGCACGGCAGCTTTGCGGTGGCTGCCGAGCGCTTCCGTTAACGGGCCCGATAGGTGATGCGGCCCTTGGTCAGGTCGTAGGGCGTCAGCTCTACTTTGACCTTATCACCGGTAAGTATACGGATATAGTTCTTGCGCATTTTTCCGGAAATATGCGCTATCACCACATGTCCATTTTCCAGTTTCACGCGGAATGTGGTATTGGGCAGGGTGTCGATCACCTCGCCTTCCATTTCAATGTAATCGTCTTTTGCCATGCGGCAGCAACCTTCAAAATAACCAGTTTTGAGCTTTACCCCGGCCAGGGCCGCGGCGCGACGGGCGTGCATTTTGCACGAAAAGCCGGGATAGAGCAAAGGTACTTAGTGAGACTTCAGCGCCCAGCGGTTTTCTCTGAGCAGCTCGATCGGCTGGAACTGCGTCTTGTAGGCCATCTTCTGACACTGTTCGATCCAGTATCCCAGGTAGAGGCTGGGCAAGCCGAGTCGCCGAGCCCATTCAATTTGATAAAGAATGCAGTAACTGCCTAGGCTTCGCTTGCTCTCGCCGGGGTCGAAGAAAGTATAGATGGCCGACAAACCAGTGGTGAGCATATCTGTTACGGCGACGGCAACCAGCCTGCCGCGAGTTCGAAATTCGATATAGTGGGTGCTGCCCCAGGCCTGTGTAAGAAAACTGCGGAATTGATCCCGATGCGGCGGGTACATTTCGCCATCCGCGTGCCGCTGCTCGATATAGCGCGCATAAAGCTCGAAGTGCTCATCGGAATCGATGGTTTGCACGTGGAAGATATCCAGGTCCCGATTGCGGCGCCAGCAGCGGCGCTGCTTGCGGTCCGGTACAAAGAGGTTCACAGGTACCCTTGCGGGCACACAAGCCTGACAGCTGGCGCACTGAGGGCGGTAGAGGTAGGCGCCACTGCGGCGAAAACCGAGTTCAGATAGTCGAGTGTATAACTGCTGGTCGACCGGTGTTTGCGGATCCACAAATACGGTGGTGGCCTCACGCTCTGGCAGATAGCCACAAGGGTGGGGCAGGGTAGCCAGCAGGCGCACCGAATCCAGGCGGGAGGGTTTGCTCATCGTCCTATGGCTGGGCGTGCTACTGCGCAAGATGGGTGCAATGAGCACGCTTATCAATCTGGCACTGCGGACTTGAATACAGGCTTTCCATTAGGCCTCCGGAAATACAGAACACGCTCAAACGCAGCTTTCTGGAAAAGTCCATGTCAGTTTCCACGGCTGTGGGAAAGGTGTCTGTGTGACGCCCTTCTCCAGCAAGCGCTCGAACTCTTCCCGCGACACTTCTACCGCTCCGAGGCTTTGAAGGTGAGGGTTTGTCACCTGGCAATCGATCATCGGGCAGTTCCACAATTCTAACTGCCGCACCAAGTGCACAAAAGCGACTTTTGAGGCATTGGTTTCCCGGTGGAACATCGACTCTCCGAAGAAGATGCGCCCCAGGGCCACGCCGTAGAGGCCGCCGACAATCTCCTGCCCTCGCCAAACCTCAACTGAGTGGGCATAGCCCAGGCGATGCATTTCCCGGTATGCCTCGCTTATCTCCTCGGTAATCCAAGTGCCTTCGTTGTCGCCCCGCGGTAGGCGGCAGGCTTCGATCACCCGGTCAAACGCTTGGTCGAACGTTACCGAGAAATCGCCGCGGCGCAGCACCTTGCGCATGCTCCGCCCGATGCGAAATTCGCTCGGGATAACCACACAGCGTGGCGATGGGCTCCACCAGAGAATCGGTTGGTCGTCGGAATACCAGGGAAAGATGCCGCGCCGATAGGCTGCCAACAGCCGGTCGACACAGAGGTCGCCCCCAACCGCAAGGAGACCGTTGGGGTCTTTTAGAGCAAATTGGGTGGGGGGGAACTCTATCTGCTCAGGGTTGAGCAGTGTCAAATGGCCGCCAGTGGATTTGGTCACGTTCAGTTGCGCCGCTGTGATTTCTTAGCTCTGAGATTAATCAAAGGTAATGGGGTCTCACAAGGCCCTATGCGGTGGATGTCGCGGCTGACAGGTGTCTGCAGACAAAGAACTCTGCCGATAGCAGCAGTAATCCATATGGCCCACAAGTATTCGACGGTTGCCGCCCGAAGGCGACAACCCGGTAGGCTGCGTTATTGTGCGTCCAGGAAGCGTTCCGCGTCGAGCGCCGCCATGCAACCGGTGCCAGCGGAGGTGACCGCTTGGCGGTATACATGGTCGCAGACATCGCCCGCCGCGAAAACTCCCGGTACAGAGGTTTGGGTGGCGTTGCCTTCCAGGCCACTTTGCACGACGATATACCCGCCATTCATTTCCAGCTGGCCTTCGAAGATGTCAGTGTTCGGTTTGTGCCCGATGGCGATAAACACACCGGATACTTCCAGCTCGCGGGTACTGTCATCCTGTGTGCTGCGCAGGCGCACGCCAGTTACGCCGTTATCGTCGCCCAGTACTTCCTCCACGGTATGATTCCAGCAGACATTGATATTGCCGTTTTCTACCTTGTCCATGAGGCGGTCTTGCAGGATTTTCTCAGCGCGCAGCTCATCGCGGCGGTGGATCAACGTCACCTCGCTGGCAATGTTTGACAGATAGAGCGCTTCTTCGACGGCAGTGTTACCGCCGCCGACAACGGCGACCTTTTGATCGCGGTAAAAGAAACCGTCACAGGTCGCACAGGCGCTGACACCCCGGCCCTGGTATGCCTCCTCGGAGGGTAGGCCGAGGTATTGAGCGGAGGCTCCGGTGGCGATAATCAATGCATCGCAGGTATAGGTGTCATTGCCCTTTAGGGTGAAGGGGCGCTGCTTCAGATCCACCGACTCAATATGATCGAAGATAATCTGTGTATCGAAGCGCTCGGCGTGCTGCTGCATCTGCACCATCAAATCGGGGCCCTGCAAATCGGCGGAGCCGCCGGGCCAGTTTTCCACTTCGGTGGTGGTGGTCAACTGGCCGCCTTGCTGCATGCCGGTGATTACGACCGGTTTGAGGTTGGCGCGGGCAGCATAGATGGCGGCAGTGTAACCGGCAGGGCCGGAGCCAAGAATAATCAGTCGATGGTGGTTGTTGCTCATAGAGGTCTCGTATACAGACAAATGAGGAAATCGCCCAGGCGTCAAATCGCCAGGCGGCTTAAGGGTTGTCAATGCCCTTCGGCAATGGTGTTCAGGGCTATCAAATTGGCGTTCATGATAGGCGAAACCCCTGGCTTGGCGAAATAGTTTGGTTTTATTTGCACTATTGGAGGTGCCAATTCCCATGCTTTCCAGGGTAAATTCTCTGGCGCTAAATCACATTAAGTTAGTCAACTTTTACATTAATAAGAAGCTGTAACCTATTGATTTAAAGCAAATTTTTTTCTTTTAAAGTAATGTCTTAAGTCGGCTGCAGGTAGCATTTGGACCGCTCCTGTAGTACACAGTCGGCTGCCGGGGAAGGGCGATTGCCGCCTTTGCCCCTGGAAGAACCGCCCGAACAGGTGAAGACAGTCACAAGATCACTGAGGTATGCCATTGAAGGCTGAAAGCACCACAGACCAATCCGCCGACGAAAGCGGAACTCCGCCGGATTCATTGATCGCTCGCCTGTTGCGCGAGGGGGCTCTGATCGCATTACTTGCCGGGGCCCTATTATTGGCAATCAGTCTGATCAGCTACGATTCGGCGGATCCGGGTTGGTCACATACCGGACATAGTGGGCAGGTGAACAATGCCATTGGTCCCACCGGTGCCTGGCTGGCGGATGTCTGCTTATCTCTGCTCGGTTGGATGGCGTATTTGTTCCCTGTTCTGATCGGTTGGCGTGCCTTTCGCATCCTGCGCGACCGCAACGCGCGCTTTCACGGCCCTCTGTTTGCCATAAGAGTGTCGGGTCTGGGGCTTTTACTGGCCAGCGGCGCTGGTATCGCCACACTGTGCTTTGCCCAGGGGGAAGAGCCGTTGCCGTTTTCGAATGGTGGCATTATCGGTGCGGCCATCGCCGGGGCGGCGGAGAGCAGCCTCGGCTACGTGGGGGCGACCATTCTATTGTTAGCGCTGTTTGCGATTGGTATTTCAGTGTTTACCGGGTTGTCCTGGTTGAAGCTGGCGGATGCGATCGGTCGCAATGTGCTCGGCTTCCTTGCCTGGCTGGGCAACCGCTACCGGCGCATGCGGCAGAAGCGCGAGGAGGCGCGCGCGGCGCGAGAAGCCATCGTGGTGCGCAAGGCCGCCGTGGAGGAAGAAAAGCAACGCAGTGCCAAGCGGCTGCCGCCCAAAATAGAGCCCGCCGCCCCGAAGCCCAAGCAGAGTCCTCGCGCCGCCAAGGAGAAACAGGGCGAGCTTTTCTCTGCCGGTCCAGTCACCGGCACTTTACCCGCGCTTTCTCTACTGGACCCTGCGGATCAAAACAAGAAGGCGGGTTTTTCCCGCGAGTCCCTGGAGGCACTCTCGCGCCTGCTCGAGCTCAAGTTGAAAGACTTCGGCGTGGTTGCCGAAGTGGTCTCGGTGCTGCCGGGACCCGTGGTGACCCGATTCGAAATACAGCCGGCACCGGGCGTCAAGGTAAGTAAGATTTCCAACCTGGCCAAGGATCTGGCCCGTTCACTAGCGGTAATCAGCGTGCGGGTGGTGGAGGTAATTCCGGGCAAGTCTGTAGTGGGTATCGAGATTCCCAATGAAAACCGGCAGATGGTGCGTTTAAGTGAAGTTTTGTCGGCAGATGTCTACGAGAATGCCAAGTCCCCGCTGACCCTGGCCCTTGGGCACGACATCTCTGGTCAGCCGGTGGTGGCGGATCTGGCCAAGATGCCACACCTGCTGGTGGCGGGTACTACCGGCTCCGGTAAGTCGGTGGGCATCAACGTGATGCTGCTTTCTCTGCTGTACAAATCCACTCCGGAAGAAGTGCGCCTGATTCTGGTGGACCCCAAAATGTTGGAGCTGTCGGTCTATGAGGGGATACCGCATCTGCTGACGCCGGTGATCACCGACATGAATGACGCAGCCAACGGGCTGCGTTGGTGTGTGGGCGAAATGGAGCGGCGATACAAGTTGATGGCGGCCATGGGAGTGCGCAATCTGGCGGGCTTCAACCGCAAGGTAAAAGAGGCCATTGCCGCGGGGGAACCCCTGGAAGACCCGATCTGGCAGCCGGACCCTATGTCCAGTGTACCGGAAGAGGAGCAGACACGCCCATACCTCAAGCCACTGCCATCTATCGTTGTGGTGATCGACGAATTTGCCGATATGATGATGATCGTCGGCAAAAAGGTGGAGCAACTGATAGCGCGCATTGCGCAAAAAGCCCGCGCCGCTGGCATCCACTTGCTGTTGGCCACCCAGCGCCCGTCTGTCGATGTCATCACGGGGCTGATCAAGGCCAATGTCCCCACGCGCATCGCTTTCCAGGTATCGTCCAAAATCGATTCCCGTACCATTCTCGATCAGGGCGGCGCAGAGCAGTTGCTGGGACATGGCGATATGTTGTACCTGCCTCCGGGTAGCGGCGTGCCTGTACGGGTGCACGGCGCCTTCGTCGATGATCACGAAGTACACAAAGTCGTGGCGGACTGGAGTCGCCGCGGAGAGCCGGAATATATCGATGGCATCGTCGATGACAGTAACAACAGCATTCCAGTGCCCGGCTTGCAGACCGAGGGCGGGGATGAGAAAGACTCGGAATCCGACGCGCTCTACGACGAAGCGGTGGCCTTTGTCACCAAGTCACGCAAGGCGTCTATTTCCTCGGTTCAGCGCCATTTACGTATCGGTTACAACCGGGCCGCGCGCATTATCGATGCGATGGAGGCAGCTGGTGTTGTGTCTCCAGCGGGCCACAACGGCAACCGCGAGGTATTGGCGCCACCGCCCCCCTGAAGTCGGTCGGCACACGAAGAGGCCGCCGCACGCGGCGGATTCAGCCAAAATTCACCTGTCGGGCGCTAGCCTTAAAGGAAACCCTCAAACTGGAATGCCGTCATGAAGAAATTCTTGCGCAATTCGTTACTGGCCCTGGGACTTGTCGCATCCACCACCTGGGCCGACGCTACTGATGAACTGAGCCGCCTGTTGCAGCCCCTGGCAGGCCTGTCGGGCAAATTTCAACAGACCCTGGTCGATGAGCGCGGCAAAGTGGTGCAAAAGAGCAGTGGCAAATTCTCCGTACAACGCCCCGGTAAGTTGCGCTGGGAGACCGGCGAGCCCTTTTCGCAGCTTTTGGTGACCAATAACAAGCAGCTGTGGCTTTACGACCCGGACCTTGAGCAAGTCACCATCCGCCCGGTGGACAAGCGGATGAAAGAAACTCCGGCGCTGTTGCTCGGTGGCAAGGTGGAGGAAATTCGCAGTTCCTTCAGTGTTAAGGCAGCCAAAGGCGCCTATCAGTTGACCCCGAAGAATGGCTCGGCCCCCTTCAAGTCCATGGAAATCCGTTTCGGCAAAAACGGCTTGCCGTCGGCGATGAGCGTGCGCGATGGCATGGGGCAGACCACCAAGATCAAATTTAGCGGTGTTCAAGCCAACCCTAAGCTGGCTGCCTCCCTATTCAATTTCAAACCTCCGAAAGGTACCGACATCATCCGCGATGAGTGATCTGTTTCAATCAGTCCCACGGCCGTCGCCTTCGGGACAGCCCCTGGCCGCGCGCATGCGACCGGACTCCCTGGCTCACTATGTGGGTCAGGCACATTTGCTAGGGCCAGGGAAGCCGCTGCGCGAGGCCGTGGAGCGTGGCCAGTTACACTCGATGGTGCTATGGGGCCCCCCAGGCGTGGGGAAAACCACCTTTGCACGCCTGTTGGCAAAGGAGTGCGACGCTCGTTTTGCCACTTTGTCCGCGGTGCTTGCCGGGGTCAAAGAGATACGCCAAGCGGTCACAGAGGCCAAGCAACATTGGGCACAATACGGTCGCAGCACCATCCTTTTTGTGGACGAAGTGCATCGCTTCAACAAGGCACAGCAAGACGCATTTCTTCCGTATGTGGAGGAGGGTACGGTTACTTTTGTCGGCGCCACCACAGAGAACCCCGCATTTGAGCTGAACAATGCGCTCCTATCGCGGTGTCGGGTCTATGTGCTCCGCTCAATTGCCGAGGAGGAGTTACTGGGACTGCTGCGGCGTGCTCTGGACGAAGACGAAGAACTGGCCAAGCGCAATATCGCGGTGAGTGACCCAGTGCTGAAGAAAATCGCGAGAGCGGCCGACGGCGATGCGCGCAGTGCGCTCAATTTGTTAGAAATTGCCTGCGATCTCGCGAGAGAGGAGGGCGGCCGTCAACTGGTTGACGACACCGTATTATCGGAGGTACTGAGCGCGGATGTGCGTCGCTTCGATAAAGGTGGCGATTACTTTTACGACCAGATTTCGGCGATGCACAAATCCGTGCGCGGCTCAGATCCCGATGCCGCTCTCTACTGGTTTGCGCGCATGCTCGATGGCGGTTGCGATCCGCTGTATATCGCCCGCCGTGTGGTGCGCATGGCCAGCGAGGATATCGGCAACGCGGACCCGCGGGCACTGCAACTGGCGCTTAACGCCTGGGATGTGCAAGAGCGTCTGGGCAGCCCCGAGGGAGAGCTGGCAATCGCTCAGGCCGTGGCCTACCTGGCCGTGGCACCGAAGAGCAATGCGGTCTATACCGCGTTCAAGCGTGTTCTGGCGGATGTCCGCCACGATCCCAGCTATGATGTTCCGATTCACTTGCGCAACGCGCCCACCAAGCTGGCCAAGAGCATGGCCCATGGTGCCGAATACCGCTATGCCCACGATGAACCGGAGGCCTTTGCCGCGGGTGAGAACTATTTCCCCGAGGAAATCGCCGGGCGCAGTTACTATCATCCCGTGCCACGGGGGCTGGAGCTGAAGATTGGTGAGAAGTTGGAGCACTTGCGCCGGCTAAACCGCGAAAGCGACAGGCAGCGCTACCCAAGTAGCGAAAAAAACTGAGGACTGGTATGCAGTGGTTGGCGATTGCGGTCGGCGGTGCCCTGGGAGCAATGCTCCGGCACCTGGTTACTATTGGCAGTTTTAATCTGTTCGGGGGAAGGTTTCCCTACGGCACATTGATTGTCAACGTCATTGGCTCTTTTTTGATTGGTATCGCCTATGTCCTGATCGTCGAAAGGGCCCTGTTGGGGCAGGAGTGGCGGTTGATGCTGACCACCGGATTCTTCGGCGCTCTGACCACATTTTCCACATTCTCGCTGGAAACGGTCATGTTGTGGCACAATGGCCAGCCTTTGACGGCGCTGGCCAATATCCTTGTCAGCCTGATGCTGAGCCTGTCCGCCACTTTTGGCGCCATTGCGCTGACCATGAAATACTTTTAACGCAGTAACACAACCAAAATGCTCGACCCAAAACTCATCAGAACCCAAATGGATCAGGTGGCCGCGATCCTGCGAAAGCGCGGCATGGAGCTGGATACGGCGAAACTGAAAAGTCTCGAGGAGCGCCGTAAAGAACAACAGGTGCTCACCGAACGGCTGCAGAACGAGCGCAACAGCAAATCCAAAAATATCGGCCGCGCCAAGGCCGCTGGCGAGGATATAGCGCCCCTGCTAAAAGAGGTGGAGTCACTCGGCAGTGAGCTGAACCAGGCCAAGCAGGCGCTGGTCGAGCTGCAGGAAGAGCTGGATACGATTTTGTCCGCGATCCCGAACCTGCTGGACGATTCAGTACCGGAGGGAGAAAGCGAGGAGGACAATGTCGAGATTCGTCGCTGGGGTGAACCGCGGCAGTTTGATTTCGACATCAAGGATCACGTGGATCTGGGCGCGCAGTTGGGCGGGCTGGACTTCGAGATGGCCACAAAATTGACCGGTTCCCGCTTTGCGGTGATGACGGGACAATTGGCCAGACTGCACCGGGCCCTGGCGCAGTTTATGCTCGATACCCATATTGAGGAGCACGGTTATTGCGAGGCCAATGTGCCGGCAATCGTCAATGGCGACTCCCTTTTCGGCACTTCGCAATTGCCCAAGTTTGAGGAGGATCTCTTCAAACTGACCGACGAGCGCGGCTTCTATCTGATACCCACAGCGGAAGTTCCGCTGACCAACTTCTATCGCGATGTCATCGTAGAAGACGCCGAGTCTCTGCCGCATAAGTTTGCCGCTCATACCCCTTGCTTTCGTTCCGAGGCAGGCTCTCACGGTCGCGATACACGGGGCATGATCCGCCAGCACCAGTTCGAGAAGGTGGAGCTGGTATGGGTAACACGCCCCGATCAGTCGGAAGCGGCGTTGGAAACATTGACGCAACACGCCGAAACCATATTGCAGAAGCTGAAGCTGCCTTACCGCACAGTGGTTCTGTGCGGCGGTGATATTGGTTTCAGTGCAGGTAAAACCTATGACATCGAGGTATGGATTCCATCCCAGGATAAATACCGGGAAATCTCCTCCTGTTCCCTGGTCGGGGATTTCCAGGCCCGTCGTATGAAAGCCCGCTGGCGTAATCCGGAAACCGGCAAGCCGGAGCTGCTGCATACACTGAATGGTTCCGGATTGGCTGTGGGGCGTGCTCTGATCGCGGTCATGGAAAATTACCAACGCGCAGACGGCAGCATCGAAGTACCGAAAGTACTGCGCCCCTATATGCGCGGGCTCGAAGTTATAGCTCCCGAGTCCTGAGAGGGGGTCGCTTGCAGAGTGCCTGTGTTCTGGCGCACAGCAAGGGCCCAATTTTGACAGCGAAGCTGGGTGTTGCGGATATCGGTTTTGCTGGCTAGAGGCCAAATGGCCGCAGCCAGACCGCTGGCACCGCACACCCCACAATTATCCAAGAGCCTGCCTTGCGCTATTTACCGCTCGCTTTCGACATCCAAGATCGCCTCTGCCTGATCGTGGGCGGAGGCTCCGTTGCCACGCGCAAGGCCCGTCTGCTGGTCAGGGGTGGTGCGCGCTTGCGGGTAATCTCACCTGCGACAACTGATGAGTTGGAGCAACTGGTCGCGGATAGTAACGGGCAGGTTTTCCAGGGCAACTATCACTCGGGGCATCTCGATGGCGTCGATTTAGTGGTTGCCGCCACAGGGGACAGGGAAATCAATCGCATTGTCTCCGCAGATGCCCGTGCCCGACACTTGCCGGTCAATGTGGTGGATGCCCCCGATTTGTGCACCTATACCTTTCCAGCCATCCTCGAGCGCGGCCCCCTTTCCATTGGTATCAGCAGTGGTGGCTCGGCTCCGGTGCTGGCGCGCTTGATACGCGCGCAGTTGGAAGCACTCCTGTCACCAGGTATTGCTTCTCTGGCGGCGCTAGCCGGGCGTATGCGAGATCGTGTGAAAGCCGTACTGCCAGAAGAGCGCCGCAAGGATTTCTGGCAGTGGGTTTTTACTGGTCCTGTGGCCTCGAAAGTCGATGCGGGAAAAAATGCCGAGGCGGAAGCCCAACTACTTACAGCATTGGACGCGTGGCAGGGCAGCCCGGCGCCCTCTGGGGAAGTGTACTTGGTCGGTGGAGGCCCCGGAGATCCGGACTTGCTGACATTCCGCGCCCTGCGCCTCATGCAACAGGCCGACGTGGTGCTCTACGATCGCTTGGTCTCTCCCGAGGTGCTCGACTTAGTACGTCGCGATGCCAGGCGGATCTATGTTGGCAAGAAAAAGGAATTCCACTCAGTGCCGCAGGACAATATCAACCAACTTCTGGTGGATTTGGCCCAGCAGGGAAAGAAGGTGCTGCGTCTGAAAGGCGGTGATCCTTTTATTTTCGGTCGGGGCGGAGAGGAGATCGACAAGCTGGCAGACGCGGGAATCCCTTTTCAAGTGGTGCCTGGGATTACAGCGGCTTCCGGTTGTGCGAGTTACGCTGGCATACCACTCACACATCGGGATCACGCCCAATCGGTCCGCTTTGTCACCGGGCATTTGAAGAAAGGGACGCTCGAGCTGCCTTGGGCGGAGTTTGTCTCTCCCGGACAGACGCTGGTTTTTTATATGGGACTGACCGGCATTGACACTATCTGTGCCAAGCTGAAAGAGCACGGCATGCCTGAGGGAACCCCGGCGGCATTGGTGGAGAAGGGAACCACCAGGGAGCAGCGTGTGGTTGTGGGGAATCTGTCAACACTCCCAAAACTGGCGAAGTCGGAAGGGGTAGAGGCTCCAGCACTGGCAATCATTGGCACTGTTGTCAGTCTGCACGAGAAATTGCGCTGGTACAGTTCCCGGTAAAGCTGCACTCCGCGGAGTCTTTTGGGAGGGCATTCGATTGTCCACACCCCGGGCGCGGTAGGGCATCTATACTGCAAAGGAAGTTTGTACGCGGTGCTCTCAATGTTTATCGCCCTGATCCGTTTTCACTGCACTCTTTTGGTGCGCTTCTTTCTTCCCCGGATGGGCGAAATCTGCCTTCCCAATCCCCACGATAGTCACACGCGTAGGTACAGCCACCGCTATCGCTTGAAAAGAGGTTGGGTGAAAAACCTCTGGATAGGTACATCTCTGCTGATGCTCTGCTTCCCGTTACTACCCTTTGTATTGGTAATCGGTCTGCTCACCTCTTTTCTCTCATTTGCGATCCTGGATGAGACCGTCTGATTAACGCAACCTGAGTGTGTAACGGCTTTCACTTTCCACTAGCGGCGATGGATTCCCCTCTACCCAATCTTTGTGACCACGGTCAAAAAATGGGGATAGCGGATGTGCGCTTTGGCCAGTGGCCATATGAAAGATGGCCTTGTCCTCGCGCCCAGGGGCTACCACCATGCGCTCTGAGGCACCGTTAGTCGTGGATTGGAATCTGGGCATATGCGTGTCGCCGGGGAGTTGGTCCGCAGGCATCGCAGTGAACCAATTGATCGCCGCTATAGCCTTACCCAGTGGGTGTTGAATACGTACCGTATTTTCCACGCCCCAGGTTTGTTCCTGTAGCGAACGGTTGTCCGCTGACATTTCTTGTAATACCTGGTTCAGGGCTGCGAACTTGAGCGCGCGCCAGGATTCGTAATCCGGGTTTAGCAACTGTGAAGGCTCCCGCTGAGCCATTTCCCACAAGGCATATTCGAACTGACGTTTGACGGGGCCGAAGGAAAAATCCGGTTGATAGCGGCGCATGTAGCTGAGTATTGGCGCCGTAGTGAGCTCCATAAACTTCAGGCGGTAATTTCGGACGATGCGATAGCCGACGGAGTCGGCACTGGCCCGACCTCCCCAGTGTTTCACTTGGTGGCGCACGTCTGTGTAGCTTTCTTCTCCATCCAATAGCTCCAGTAGGTGCTCCTGCCACCGCTGTAGAAAAATAGCACGATCGTCCAACTGTATATTCAGTAGATCTTGCTCACTAAAAGTATCGCGGGCAAAGAGGCGATCGCGAATCTGTTGTTGGCGGGCACCCAGGGCGTAACCGCGGTTACCCATAACTTTGAGGTATTCGCCATCCATGGTGCGGGCATTGGCTGTCCAGATGCGGTGCGAAGGTGGGTCATAGATACGGGGCTGCTCCTCTACGGACAGGTAGCCATCCCAATAAGCTGAGCCGTCGGCCCAGGAAACGGAGCGGCTGCCGTCGAGGCCGACGCGCCGCGGGATGGGGCCGGCCACTGTCCAGCCGATATGTCCTTTCGCATCGCCCACTACCATATTCTGGTGTGGAATTCCGAGCGATGGTCCGAGATCCAGGGCTTCTTTCGCAGAGGCAGCTGTTTCCAAGCGCAGCAGGTTCAGGTTGGCGCCTTGAATATCGTGAGCGACCCAGCGGTAGGCCAGGGGAACCCCGCGGTGGTTTTCTGCAACGACCGGGCCCCAAATGGTCTTTTTCACCTGGAAGACTTGCGGTTCTCGACCTTTGATTTCAATCGTCTCCCGCTCTATCTCGAAGTTGCGCCAACCTTCCGGTGTCAGGTATTGATCGCCCCTCTCGCTCAGTTCCAGGGGAATCAGATCGCCCCAATCGGCGGTGGTATTGGTAAAGCCCCAGGCCACTTTGCCATTGCTGCCCACCACCATGATGGGGCCTCCGGGCAGGGTGGCCCCACGGATCACCCGGCCAGTGCCGGGCAGATTCCAACCGGCCCGGTACCATATATTGGGGACATTCAGCGCCAAGTGCATATCGTTTGCCACAATGGCGCCATTGTGTGCTGTGAGGGCGCCGCCAACCACCCAGTTGTTGCTGCCGTAAATATTGTCCTCGCTCTCCATGCTTTCATAGGTGATGGCATCACCACTGTTAAGAAGAGAAGTAATGGAGGTGTCGGGGATGGTAACCGGTCCGCGGGCTTCACCGATCAATGGCGCGTCCCAGCTGCCGCCCTCGGGAAAATAAAATTCGTATAGGTCCCTGGGTAGCAAATCCGCAAGGGCGGTATCCCGCAGTTCGAATTTGCCGATGGGACTCTGCAATGTCAGATACATACTGAAGATCGTCAGCAGGCTATCGGCGCTGGTCCAAGGTTCCGGTTCCTGCCCGAGAAGCGTGTATTCCCAGGGATTGGATTTCAGCTGCCGCAGACCGAAATTCACTCCCGATACATAGCTGTCTAAAAGTTGCCTGTGGGCCTGGGGTAGGGCGGCGATATTTTGCTCGGCACGTTTGCGGAACTGGTGTCGGCGCACGGCCTTATCCTGTTCAAGCGCTACTTCTCCCACTAACTCAGACAACTCACCGGCGGAATTGCGGCGCAACAGATCCATCTGGAAGAAACGCTCCTGAGCGTGGAGAAACCCCAACGCGAATGCAATTGAATTGCGATCCCCTGACTCTATCAACGGTATTCCCTGGGCGTCCCGGTGAATCGTAACCGGAGCCTGCAGGGATCCACCGGTGTCCACCTCGCCTTCCAGTATCGGCAGGCTTTGGCTCAGCCAGGTTCTACCCACAAAAACGGTAACTGCAAATAGAGCGGTTAGACCAATCAGTAGGTGGGGAATGCGGCGACGGGACAAGAGAGGGTACGCCATGGAAACTCCGAAGGACTTTTTATTTTTTGAAGATTCTAGCAATGAAGAAAAGCATAAAAGTAGTAACCCGAGGACATTGCACAGTCACAAAAGCCCTATTTTTGTTCTTCTGTGCGCCAAATGTATACGGGTAGATTTTTTGATAGCGTCTAGAACTGACTAGTCACTCAAAAAAAGTCATACAGACTTTCAAATCCTCTGCGGTGATCGTAAGATGGCGCCCAATAACAAAAAATTACTGGACATCACGCTTTTCAATAACAACAAACGCGAGGACGCGATGATGCATGACGCCGATCAAAGCTGGAAAACCCGCCAATTCAGGCTGTCGACTCTCTCCGGAGCTATTGCCTTTGCCACTGCGATCAGCGGCACGGCATATGCGGCCGAAATCGAGGAAGTCGTGGTAACCGCACAAAAGCGTGCGGAGAACCTGCAGGAAGTACCCATCGCCATTTCCGCCGTTACCGGTGAAAATATGAAGGCTATGGGGATCAAAAACCTGACTGACCTGGGTAAATCAACACCCGGCGTTGAAATGAACAACGACACCCCGCTGCAACCCACTTATAACATCCGCGGCATTCAGACTTCCGACTTTACCGTGGGTTCTGACCCTGCCGTAGCTGTGTATATTGATGGTGTCTATAACGGTCGCGGCGCCGGGGCGGAGGTCCCGCTGGCGGATATCGAGCGGGTTGAGGTATTGAAGGGCCCTCAGGGTACCCTCTTTGGCCGCAATGCCACGGGGGGGGCCATCCATATCATTACCAGGAAGCCACAAGCGGACGATACAACCGAATTGAATATTACTGCCGGTAACTATGGTCGCCAGTCTGTGGACCTACTCGTCAACCGCCAGCTGAGTGACAACCTGTACGGTCGTATCACTGCATCTACCAACCGCCGAGATTCCTTTGCTGACAACCTGGCCGGGGACTTCACTGCGGGAAACCAAGATACCCAGACCTACCGCGCTTCTCTGTTGTGGGAGCCTACGCCGGATACAGAAGTACTGTGGCGGGCTGAGTATGGCGTAATGGATCAGGGAAGTGCGCTGCGCTCGAGCATTGTACCCACCCTGCAAGCAATGGATGGCGGGAGCGATGTATTCGAAGACTATGCGCTGGATACCCCGACTATCGAAGACCGCGATTCCTTTGGCACTTCTCTCACCATCACCAGTGATTTTGACAACTTCACCTTTACCTCCATTACCGCCTTCAGCAAATTTGACGCACACCTGCAGCAGGACGAAGACGGCACGGCAAATCCGGATTACATGTTTGGTTCCGCCAACTTTGACGAGCAGGAACAATTCTCCCAGGAGTTCCGTCTCAACGGCGCTACCGATACATTGAAGTGGACCCTGGGTCTTTCCTACTCCCAGGAAAAACTGGAGCATTTGACCGACGCTTACTTTACTTCCGGGTCCCTTGAGTCTTTTGCGGTATACGAAGGGCTGAAGGGAAATCCTGAAGCTTTTGGAATTCCTCAGTCCGTGTTTGACCAGATGACAACAACGGAAAAAGAGGACTTGGCGGCTCAGATTCGTTCCACTATGGCAGCAGGCGGAATCCCGGCTATGCCGGAGGGGGCCGCGGTGTCGACTTTCGTCTACGACCTGCTGGTGCAGTCGGGACAGGCGGATGCGCTACTACAGCAGTTGGGGGCGCCGAGTGGCGTCACCGCCAGTATGCTGGATCGCAACCAAATGATTGCCCAGTTGATGGCTGGCATCGCCCCTTGGGTAATGGCGGATATCCCTTGGACAGAATCCGTTTTCAATACAGGGGATTATCGTTCCGCAGCCATCTATGGTGACTTTACCTGGAGCTTGACTGACAGGATGGATCTGACTATCGGCGCCCGCTATACCGCCGATGAAAAAGACTTTACTATCGAAAGTTCTTACCAAAACACCCTGCCGATTGCGCTGGCCGGAGGTGCCGTTGACTTGATCGGTCCTGATGGCAGTGTCATCGGTCAGTTGCCAATCCCTGCTGTGCCCTCCTGTGATACCGCGGCCTCGGCTCCCTGTATCCCCGCAGAGCGCTTTGGCATGGCGTTTAACAACAATGGCATTGCCGATTTGTATCAGGAGTTGGATGACTCCTGGAGTGATATCTCTGGCCGTATCGTGTTGGACTACCGCTGGAACGACGAGATCATGACCTATGTCTCGCTGTCAGAGGGCTTCAAGGCCGGTGGATTCAACAGCTTCAGTGCGGCTGAGGGCATTGATCCGTCATTCGACCAGGAAGATGTCACCAATCTGGAAATTGGCTTGAAGAGCAACCTCTTCGATAACCGTGTGCAGCTCAATGCGGCGGTTTACAGCTATGAGTACGATAACCTGCAGGAACTGGATCTGGTGGGCAAACCCATCCCCAACTACTACCTGCGCAATGCCGACGCGGAAGGGCAGGGCATGGAACTGGAGGTAGTCTGGGCCGCTTCCGATAACTTGCTGATCGCTGGTAACTACTCGCATCTGGAGACTGAATATACCCGCTATCAGATCCTCGAAGCCGCCGGTGAAACTGAAGAGGATTCCCTCGTTGGCGAACCGCGAGTGGGCACGCCGGAGAACAAGTTTAACCTAATGGCGGAGTACAACTTTGAGCTGGCTTCTGGTGCCAACGTGGTTTTGCGCGGCGACTACAACTGGACCGACGAGCGCGTCGGCACGGTTGACGACCCCACTCGTGTCGTGGATGACTATCAACTGCTGAATCTCCGCCTGGGGTGGAACAGTGCGTCAGACCGCTACTCCGCGGCACTTTGGGTCCAGAATGCGACAGACGAGGAAATCGTTGGCGGCTACGGTGGTACCGGCTCCGCAATTGGCGCCAGCCCGGCGTGGCGCTATATGCCGCGTATGTACGGTGCCGACTTCACCGTGCGTTTCTAAGTAAGCAGCCACATGCTGTAATAAAAGGAGGCGACACTCTCGCCTCCTTTTTTATTTCCGTCCTATTTTCTGAGCACCTCGGAAGCTACCATAGTGTTCACGCGAATTAATCAGAGGTTCCCTAGAGGACGCAAATTCAGCGGAGACCTCCTAGGCGCCCCCTCCCCATAACGCGCAATTTTCCCATCCAGTGCTTGCAGATAAGGTATTCCAGTATATTTATCGCCGCTTTTTGAGAGAAAGTGGCACGGATTTTTACTTATAGGTTGGCATTGTTGTGGGAATTGGACAAAAACTGCGTATGATCAATAGCACCCTTTGGAAAAGGAATCCCAAGCGGCGGCACTCATGACGACTCTCGCCAGTGAGGTAGACATCGAAATCCGGCAACAACTCCTCACACATTACAGGCGGATACGCGGGGAGACGGAACAATTGGCCGATCCGCTATCGGCGGAAGATATGCAAATCCAGTCGATGACGGATGCCAGCCCCACCAAGTGGCACCTGGCGCATACCAGCTGGTTCTTTGAAACCTTTATTTTGCGTCAATACTTACGAGACTATCGGCAGTTCGATCCCTCTTTCCACCAGCTGTTTAACTCCTACTACAATAGTCTCGGTACCCCCTTCCAACGCCCGCAGCGCGGCCTGCTTTCCAGGCCTGATCTGGACACTGTTTTCGCCTATCGGCATACCATCGATAGTGCCATGGAAAAGCTACTGACCGATGGTCCAGTGAATAAGGAACTCGAAGCATTAATCATCTTAGGACTGAACCACGAACAACAGCACCAGGAATTGTTGCTTACTGATATCAAACACGCTTTTTCCATCAACCCCGTCAAACCCGCCTATACGGACAGCTCTCACGAGGACGATAGTCAAGCGCCTGCTCATATTTTGGAATGGCTGGAAATTCCCGGTGGTCTCTACAGCATCGGCGCTGAAGGTGAGCATTTTTATTTTGACAATGAGGGGCCGGCGCATCAGCAATTACTGCGGGACTTCCGTATTGCATCGCGCCTGGTTACCAATGGTGAATACCTGGAATTTATCGAAGACGGTGGCTACCGTGAACCCCGCTTGTGGCTGTCAGACGGATGGTCACTGATACAGCAGGATCAGCGGACTGCACCACTTTACTGGCAAAAAAGGGAAGGGCGCTGGTATCAATTCACGCTATCCGGCTTGCAACCCATCGTTGAGCAAGAGCCTGTTTGCCATATCAATTACTACGAAGCCGATGCCTATGCCGCTTGGGCGGGATGTCGACTGCCAACAGAGTTCGAGTGGGAGGCGGCGGTCTGGATATTGCGTAAACCAGATCAACTGGCCACCGCCAATATGTTGGAGCAGCGCAGCTTCCGCCCTGTGGCGCCAGCCCCCGGTCAAACGCAGTTTCTCGGTGATTTGTGGGAGTGGACCTCCAGCGCCTATCTACCTTACCCGGGCTTTCGCGCCAATAGCGGTGCTGTCGGTGAATACAACGGCAAATTCATGTGCAATCAGAAGGTTT
Organism: Microbulbifer thermotolerans; assembly: GCF_001617625.1. NCBI lineage: Bacteria > Pseudomonadati > Pseudomonadota > Gammaproteobacteria > Cellvibrionales > Microbulbiferaceae > Microbulbifer > Microbulbifer thermotolerans. The sequence continues at coordinate 1,911,594 of NZ_CP014864.1, forward strand.
TGCGCGGAGGATCCTGTGTCACGCCTGCAGACCATATACGGATCAGTTATCGCAACTTCTTCTATCCTCATCAATCTTGGCAGTTTACCGGAATTCGCCTTGCTGGAGAGTGAATCGTGACTATGGCCTTGCCTTCCCAGAGCGAAGAACAGATACAGGACCGAGAATTTCTGAGGGATGTACTGGAAGGGCTGGGAAGAAGACAGAAAGCACTGCCGTGCAAATATCTCTATGACGAGACGGGTTCCCGCCTTTTTGAGCGTATCTGTGAACTCGACGACTATTACCTGACCCGAGCCGAAGCCGATATCTTCTCGAAATATCTTACCGATATGGCCCGGCGGATTGGCCCCGCTGCGCTGATCGTAGAACCGGGCGCAGGCAATTGTAAAAAGGTTCAGCAGTTGCTTCGACAGCTCGATAGTCCAACAGGTTACTATCCTATTGATATTTCTCCGGAAATACTGATGGCCGCTCAGGGTAGGATGGCTGCACAGCTCCCCGGACTCACCATTCGGGCCGCGGTAGGGGATTTTAGTGACCCGGAGGCTTGGACTGGGCTGATGGATTTTCCCGCGTGTAAAAAAGTGGTGTTTTTTCCGGGATCCACCATCGGAAACTTTTCACCGCAACACGCGGAGGATTTACTCGCATTCTTTAAGTCTATGTTGCAACCGGGAGATGGTTTGCTGATAGGGACCGATCTGGTCAAAGATGCCGTTGTGTTGGAAAGGGCGTATGCGGACAGTGAGCATGTCACAGCCGCCTTCAATAAGAACATACTCGTTCGCATCAACAATGAACTGAATGCAGATTTTGACCTTGCGCTCTTTGCCCACCGCGCTTTCTACCACCCATTACGGCAACGGGTGGAAATGCATCTGGTCAGTTTGAAGACCCATAGCGTCCATATCGCTGGGACAAGAGTGTATTTTGAGGAAGGTGAAACGATACACACTGAAAACAGTCATAAGTATTCTGTCGCAGGATTCAACTGCCTGCTCGGAAAAACCGGCTTTACTCCAGTCTGTCACTGGAGTGATATACAGCGGCGCTACGCGGTCCACTATGCGCAGGTCAATTGACGTTCTTATCGGCCTCTCGTTTCTGACAGTCCTTTATGCGGGTACATTTGCACTTGCAGCGGACTTTGAGGCAACGAAAAGACCTCCAGACATGGTGGTCTATAAGCACCCCTTGTGTTTTTGCTGTAAGAAGTGGATACGCTACCTGGAAGAAAAAGGGTTGGATGTACAGCCCATATCGCGCATGGATATGCGTGGCATCAAAGGTCACTGGCATCTTCCGCCGGGGATGACATCTTGTCACACTGCCGTTTGGCGGCAGCAATATGTGTTTGAGGGGCATGTCCCGGCAAGGTATATTCGGCGTTTCCTCCTTGATCCCCCGCCCGGCGCCCTCGGATTGGCCGTACCCGGAATGCCTGTCGGCAGCCCCGGAATGTACGATGGAAAAACCTTTGAACCCTATACGATATATCTGCTACTGCGGGACGGAGATTACCGTTATTACACCCGCGTTGAAGCTCCGGAATAGGAATAACTCCGACAGACTTTTTCATCTTACGATTGCTGACGAGTAAATAAGTACTTATACGTCAATACCGCATTGTTAGCCCATATCTATTGCCGTAAAAGGCATAATCTATTGGCAAGCTCAATATCCATGGTCTATTGGATTGAATACCTCTCGCAGTGGTAGCGTCACCCGGCGCATGGAGAGCACTCTGATAACAAATTGCGGAGGAGTTTTATGTTCAGCCATAGCCTGAAGTCCACGGCACTAGCCCGGATATTACTCACCGGTATTACCGCCATTTCTCTCCCGGTACTTGCACAAATGGCTGCCCCGCCAAGCAGCTATATGCCAGTGGTGGACAAGGAAAGCTTCAATACCACTCTTAAGCGGATGCGGGCGGAAAAGTCCGATATCATCAAACGTCACAAGACTCTGCTCAACCAGCGTTACGATCTCTCCAACCGCCCGGTTCAAGGTGTGACCATGAGTGGAGGTAAAGCGGTGCAGGGGGGCGTCAGAGTCAAACTTCCCCGTGGAACCACTTGGGACCAGCTGGCGAGAATGTCGCCGTCTGAGATCAAAGAAAAAGGGTTGTGGCCGGAGGGCTTTTATCCGTTGCCGCATCCTAATCAGAATGAAGGCGGAATGCTTTTTCCCCAATTTCACATCGATGAAGTCAAGAAATTGGAGGGTAGGGACCTCACCCGCTTCGATCTGGATTTTGTGCTTCCAGACGAATTTCTGCCGGAATTTCCGCCACCAATCTTCCTGACTACCCGCCCTGATCTGGGGGATGTATCCCAGGGGAAGCTGGTTAACCTGACCAACTACTATGACCTTTTCAATGGCATCCTCAACCCAAAACAACTGGAAGGTCTGCGCTTACTGGTGACTCCATTCCCGCAGCAACAATTCAATGCCACTTGGGACAGGCGTTCCGTAAAGCCAAGCCAGGGAGTCGCCTGCTTCGACTGTCATGTCAACGGTCATACCAATGCGGCCACGCACCTTGTGGGCGATATACGTCCGCAGAAGCACCGCCACCGCATAGATACCCCTACGCTGCGGGGCGTTAACATACAGCGTTTGTTCGGGTCTCAACGTGCCCTGAAAACTGTCGAGGATTTCACTGAGTTTGAGCAGCGAGCCGCCTATTTTGATGGCGACCCTGTGATCGCCACCAAGAAAGGTGTGAACATTCTCGAGCGCGGCAGCCAAGTGCACTTTATGGCGGAGCTACAGGAGCTCTTAGATTTCCCTCCAGCACCAAAGCTCAACCTGCTGGGCCGGCTGGACAAAAATATGGCGACGGAGCAAGAGCTGCGAGGAGAAGAGATTTTCTTCGGCAAGGGGCAATGCGCTGTCTGCCATATGCCACCGTACTTCACCGACAACCTGATGCACAATCTGCGCACTGAGCGCTTCTTCAAGCCCAAGATGATCAACGGGCGTCTCGCGAGTGCGGATGGCCCAATCAAAACCTTTCCACTGCGCGGTATCAAGGATTCTCCGCCTTACCTGCACGACGGTCGCCTAATGACGTTGGATGACACAGTGGAGTTCTTCAATATTGTTCTCGGTACCCAATTGACCGAACAGGAGAAAAAGGACCTGGTGGCTTATCTTTATACGTTGTGAGGGCTGACGAGGTTGTCCCGCTATAAAAAGGGGCAAACCTTATTGAAGCAGTGGGTGAGGGAAGCGCCTTTTGTTTCCCTCACCGAACGGGTATCTTGGCCTCAGACGATTTCTGAGTGGATGTATGACCGAGAAGTTTTCCCCGGCTGCCGGCCTAGGAAACTGCCATTTGCAGACGGTATTTGCCCGCTTTCACCGGCCACAGCCCTGGGTATCCACAGATTGCCACTGGTTCGATACACCTGATGGCGACCGGCTGGCCCTGCACACACCGCGGGAGCTTAAAGATGACGCGACGAGGCCCCTGGTGCTGATCCTGCACGGTCTGGAGGGATCTGTGGCGTCTCCTTACGCCCAGGGGCTGATGGAATCTCTGCTGGAACGGGGTTATCAAGTTGCAGTGATGCACTTCCGCGGTTGCGGCGGTGTTCCCAACCGATTGCCGCGCGCATATCACAGTGGTGACAGTGAGGACCCGCGCTGGCTTGCAAAGCAGCTCAAGAGACAGCTGCCGAACACACCATTAGTGGCGGTCGGCTATTCTCTCGGTGGTAACGTCTTGCTGAAATGGTTGGGAGAGGATGGGAAAGAGAGTCCCCTCACTGCAGCAGTGGCAATATCCGCGCCAATGGATCTGCATGCCTGTGCCCGGCGAATAGACCGCGGCTTGTCCCGGGTTTATCAAAAACACCTGTTGGCCTGTCTGCGCCGTAGCTTGCGCATAAAGGCCGCGAACCCGGAATTGGCAGAGGCTATGCCAGACCTGGATGAGGAAGCACACTTTCGCAGTTTCCGCCACTTCGACAACGCTTTCACGGCGCCCATCCATGGCTTTCGCGATGTAAACGACTATTACACCCGTGCATCGAGTAAACCACTGCTGCGTTATGTCCAGGTTCCTACGCTGATTATCCACGCGGAAGACGATCCCTTTATCTGTCCCAGCGCGATACCCACTAAACCAGAACTCAGTCACTGTATCCGTCTGGAAGTGAGTGCAAAGGGTGGTCATGTGGGCTTTATCGGAGGCAGCCTCTTGCGGCCGGTGTATTGGCTGGAGCAGCGGATACCAAACTTCCTCGAATCAGTCCTGAACCGACGCTAAAAAGGTTACATTCTCATTACCGCCCGGAAGCGAATAATCAGAGGCTCCCTGAGCCTCAGGGAACCTCTGATCAATTCGCGTGAACACTATGGTAGCTTCCGGGGCGCTCAGGCAATAGGAAGGACATTTCGAAAACGCACGAGTACTTCCCTGTAGCTCCGACGGATACATCCCTGTATCCGACGGTTTCGAAATGCCCGTCCTATCACCTGAGCTTCACATCCGCCCCCGAAGCGCCTCTGCCACCAGAAAGTGACTTAATCAGAGGTTCCCTCAGCCTTTTTGTAACGAAACATCTAAACGAACGACTAACTACAAAGAAATCACCACACACTGAGAAGGTTCGCCGACATCGGTTACCATTGCCTGCCTCAGTGTTGCTTGTCCCAGGAGAAGGCTTTGAGCGAAAGTACGGCCCAAAATGCCGGCAAATTAAGCGATGATACGGTACCTTCCGCGCTGATGGATGGTGAGTTCTTGCAGCAGCTGCGCCAGCAGATGTATCGATTCTCCCTGCTGCAGCTGGATGATCCACAGCTTGCGGAAGACGCTGTACAGGAGGCTCTGCTAGGAGCTCTAAGAAATGCCCGGACCTTTGGCGGCCGCGCGGCACTAAAAACCTGGGTGTTTGCAATATTAAAAAACAAGATCGCCGATACGCTGCGCCAGCGCCACCGCTTTGTGGATGCTGACCAACTTCTGCGCAGCGACGCGGAAGAGGATATCGTCGATACACTGTTTAAAGAAAGCGGCCACTGGCACCGCCAGGAACGCCCCGCGCATTGGGAGAACCCGGAGTCGGCAATCCGCGATAAGCATTTCTGGCGCATTTTCGAGGCCTGCCTGGAGCATCTGCCCGCCCGTCAGGCAAAGGTGTTTATGATGCGCGAATTTATCGAGCTGGAAAGCCACGAGATCTGTGCCGCTGCGGAAATCTCTGTCACTAACCTGAATGTCATCCTGCACCGCGCACGCCTTCGGCTGCGGGAGTGTCTTGAAAACAACTGGTTTATTAGGGAGGGGTAGCTGTCATGAAGAAGTGCAGGGATATCACACGTCTGCTTTCTGAGGCGCAAGAGCGTGAACTGACACCCAGTGAGCGCATCAGTGTCAAACTGCATACATTGATCTGTTCCGGTTGCCGGAATTTTGGCAGCCAGGTAGACATACTGCGCCGTATATCCCGGGCCTATGTCCGCGGAGCCGCAGATGAACCTCAGCGTGAAGAGGATTCCGGTGGCTGAGGGCTTAAACGGATCACAAACGTAGATTGACCCACCATCTAGGGGCAAGCTCCGACCTCCCGCTCGCATCTATCCAGAGGTTTCTTGCTCATGTGAATCCGCACCTAGCCCGAGCGCTTTTTGTGGCGATGCGCACCTAACAACAAATTGACTCCTCATTCAACCCGGATTGTGCCTCGTACGGGTACTCTTACCTCCAGAGCGGCTAAGCTCAGATCGGGCTAATCGGGCCTCACACTCATGGAAGTCGGCAATAAACCGGTAATCCAATAACGCGTCGACACCGTTATTTTTCTTGCAATCACAGATAGATAAAAGGACTGCACAACACCGGGCAGAGGAAACACGCATGCCATTCAAGCACATCTTATTGCCCTTAGACGGTTCCTCCACTGCAGAGGAAGCTGTTGCCCACGCCGTGACTTTGGCGAACACCAGCGGCGCGGAGATCCATCTGTTGCATGTTCAGAGATCCCACACCGGCGAGCCCAGTGTCGATCCTGTTGACTGGCGCTTGCGGCGGGCAGAGCTGCGCAGCTATTTGAACCGGCTGGCCGAGCGCCTTACCCGGCGCGATATCCCCGTGACCGTATCCGTTGTAGAAGGGCGGCCTGCCGAGCAAATCGTCGAATACTGCGAAGAAATGCAGATTGACCTCATTGTGTTCACCGCCTTTGGCAAAGGGGGGGTAAGCCGTTTCGCTTTCGGCAGTACCGCACAAAAGGTGTTCAGCGGTTCCGGGCGCTCGTTCATGGTGGTACGGCCAGGGGAGACTCCGGCGGATCCCGAAAAGACTGCTTACCGCCGAGTGCTCGTTTCCATGGACGGATCGCCGAGATCCGAATGGGTGGCCTGTCAGGTAGCATCCATGATGCGAGGGCAGGAGGTGGAACTGATATTGTTGCAGGTCATTGCGGTACCGGATATGCCGCGGCGTATGCCAATCACCCAGGAGGAGCGTGCTACCAGGGAGAAATTTGTTGAATGTAACCGACGCGCGGCACGGGCCTACCTCGATGAAGTTGCCCGCCAGCTGCAAAACGGCATCACGGTACGCCCGCTGCTAGTTGTCGCTCAAAATGTTGCCGAGCGTATAAACGCTACAGCTATTGAAGAGAGAGTCGATCTCATCGCCATGAGCGCCCACGACTGGCAGAGCGGGGCGCAGCAAGTGACCGGCACCGTCTGCCACACGGTAATGAGTCACAGCGACCGTCCAGTATTGGTCTTCCAGGACCTGCCCGAAGCTCAATTGCAGGCACTGCGCGCCGGTGCCGACTTCTGCCAAATACGCCACCCGACACTTCCGGAAAGTGACGCTGCCCAGCGATGAAACTCAGATTTTGGAAGAAAAATGGGGCCCTCCACGGACTCCGGTCCTTTTTGCGGCCAAAATCAACGAAAGTTACGCCCTCGGCCAATAAATCCGCAGGCCAGAGTGGAGCCAAGCGTGAGCAGGACGATGAACAACAGCGTCAGAATGACATAATCACCCTTGCTAAAGGCCATCAACGTCTGACGGAAAGCAGACGCAGGTACCGGCTTAAATACCACCTCTGGCTGTTGGAAGGGCGGTTTCAGGAAATCTACCGCCGTCTGTCTGCACGCGTGGAAGCGAGAGAGAAGGGGACCCGCAACGAAGAGTGGCTTTTAGATAACCGCCACATAGTGCAGGAAACTGTCGCACTTGTACGCGAGTCCCTTCCCCGCAAGTTTCTGCGTCAACTGCCGAAAGTCACTTCGGTAAACGGACACATCGATCTGCGCGCGCGGGCCCTGGCGGAAACGCTGGTGGCTGACATCAGTCAGCCACTGGATATGGAAAGCATTCTTCAGCTGGTTGACCTGTACCAAACAGAGACCATCCTGACCACAGGAGAGCTTTGGGCGCTGCCAGCCCTTCTGCGCCTGAGCTTGCTGCAGCAGTTGGTGGAACTCGCGGAAGAAGCACTGGACTGTGCGGAGACAGAGAGTGAGGCCTGTGGTGTAGGTATAGCCAGCGCGATTATCAGCTTGCGGGAACTCCGCTCCCACGATTGGCGTGACTTTGTAGAATCCTTAAGCCGGGTTGAACAAGTTCTGCGAGAGGATCCGGCCGCCGCCTATCGCGACATGGATTTCGAGACCCGCGATACCTATCGCAACGTGGTGGAAAAACTCGCCCGCGGCAGTGGCTGTTCCGAAGAGCAGGTGGCCCGGCAGGTGATTGAGCTGAGCGACAGCCAGGCCCCCGATAGCCGCGGGCGCCATATCGGCTACTACCTGATTGGAGATGGCCGTCCGGAATTGGAAAAACGTCTCGGGTTCCGGCCCGACTTTTTCCCGGGTCTCTATCGCCTGCTTTTGCGTAAAGCGCCGAGCGCCTATTTTGCAGCGCTGGCGCTTTTCTCCGCACCACCACTGCTTGCCCTCGCTGTCTATCTGCTGCAACAAGGCACTCCGCTGTTGTTGATACTGCTGATATCAGCGATTGCCGCCGTGCCGCTGACCGGATTGGCCCTGGCGCTGGTGAACGGGCTGATTACCCACAGTCTCCCACCGCACAAATTACCGAAACTGGATTTCGACAAAGGCCTACCGGACACCTTCCGCAGTGCCGTGGTAATGCCGGTCCTCTTTGCGGATGCGGAGGATATGCGCAAGGTTCTGGAGTGCCTGGAGATCAACTATCTCAATAATGATGACCGCAATCTCGTCTATGCCGTACTGAGTGATTTTGCCGACGCCGATAAGCAGCACATCGAGAGTGATAAAGCTCTACTGCAAGCGACCCGGGAAGCCCTGGATGCACTGAACCGACGCTACGCCGATAGCGAGGGAAGGGCGCCTTTCCTTTTGCTGCACCGAGAACGCCGCTGGAATCCCGCAGAAAATTGTTGGATGGGCTGGGAGCGCAAACGCGGCAAATTGCTTGAATTCAACCAGCTGCTCCGGGGGTGCGAGGACACCAGCTTTACCACTTTTTGCGGCGATAAGGCACAGTTGCGGGGAGTCCGCTATGTCATCACTTTGGATGCGGATTCTCAGATGCCCCCGGGTACCGCCCGGCGCTTGGTGGGAACCATGGCCCATCCGCTGAACCGGGCGGAGGTAGACAGTAACGGCCGACGCGTTGTGGCCGGTTACGGATTCCTGCAACCGCGCCTGGAAATTGACCCCGGCAGTTCACCGGATACCGTTTTCACGGAAGTTTTCTCCGGTGATCGCACCGTTGATCTCTATACGCACGCGGTATCCGATGCCTACCAGGATCTTTTTGGCGAGGCCATCTTCGCCGGGAAGGGCATTTATGACCCGCAGGTATTCGAGCGGACACTGGCCGGCCAGCTGCCGGAAAACGCGGTGCTCAGCCACGACCTGCTGGAGGGTGCGCTTGGCGGTGCCGCCCTGCTGTCGGATACGGTTTTTTATGAACAATATCCACCCAACATTTTCGCGCTGCTGCGGCGCAGCCACCGCTGGATACGCGGCGATTGGCAACTCTTACCCTGGCTGCGCCAGCGGGTGACGGTCTCCAGTGGCGAAAAGGTTAAAAACCCTTTGCCGTCAATTCACCGCTGGAAGATCGCCGACAATCTGCGCCGGAGCCTGGAAGCTCCCTGTCTACTGATTCTTTTCTTGTTTGCTTGGACTGGATTACTGCCCGGTGCTGCTTGGCTTTGGACCGTAGGATTACTGGTGCTGGCGGCCGCACCCGTGTGGCTGGAAATGCTGTCCATGCTCTGGCGCAGCCTGGCCGATCCCCGCCATGTACACAGGCACCTGCGCGGAGGCCCAGGGGTTTTGCGACAGCGGGCCCTGCACTGGATTCTTTCGATGGCGCTTTTGCCTTGCCAGGCCTTCAATGCGATGGATGCGATATTGCGCACACTCTATCGCTTGGGCGTTTCCCGCCGCCATCTACTGGAGTGGACATCCGCGGCGCATACCAATCGCGCCTTTGGAAACGGCCTGAAAAACAATGGTGCCTGGCGTGAACAGTGGATATCGCCGGCCTTGGCCATAGCCTCCATCGTCTGCATTCTGGCCGTGGCTCCGCTGAATCTGTTACCTGCCGCCCCCCTGCTGGCGGCATGGCTACTGGTGCCCCTGGTGGTCCACTGGATCAGTCGTCCCTACCGGCGACAGGTGGCTCCCCCCTTGTCCGCGCGCGACAGGCGCGAACTGCGTCTGCTGAGTCGGCGCACTTGGTTCTTTTTTGAATATTTCATGGGCCCAGATGACCACTGGCTGCCGCCGGACAACTACCAGGAGGAACCACTGGCAGCATTGGCAAGGCGCACTTCGCCCACCAATATCGGCTTGGGCCTGCTAAGTATTCTCACTGCCTATGACTTTGGCTACTTAGACCTCAACCTGCTCTTGGCGCGACTCAATAACAGTTTCGAACGCATGCGCGGGCTGGAGCGCTATCGGGGGCACTTCCTCAACTGGTATGAAACCCGTGAGCTGCACCCCTTGAACCCCCGATATGTGTCCACGGTGGACAGCGGTAATCTGGCTGCGAGCCTGCTGACCTTAGCCCAGGGCCTGGAGTCATTGCAGACCCAGCCGCTCAGTGGCCACCAGCTGGTGATGGGGATCGCCGACACACTCGGGGTGGTGGCCGAGACCCTGTTGCCCGCGGAGCCGGCGACCGCCTCGGCGGAAGTGCGCAAAGTGATCGCCGAGATCGAACAGCTGCGTAGAAACCTGGAATCCGGGGCCCAAGAGAAAAACTGGTGGGAGTGCATCGACAAAATCTATGAACGGCAGATGCCGGTCTTGCAAGAACGGGTGCTATCGGTGGTGGAAAGCGATGAGATCAATTTCAGCGCCGAAGCATTGGGACGCCTGCGTCAATGGTTGGATGAGCTGCAGCAGCAGACAGTGGCCGCGCGGCGCCACCAGGAACAACTGGAACCCTGGCAGCGCCTGTTGCAATCGCCCCCATTGCTATACCGGCAAGACGGTGCCTTGGCGGATGGATTCCAAGAACTTGAAGAAGTTCTCCGGGCACCGTTGACTCTGGCATCGCTGCCCCAGAAATGTCAGGTGGCAGAGGCACTGCTCGCAGATCTGGAAAGTGCGCTCAATGCGGAAGGGGCAGAGCATCGCGATGACGCCGTTGCCTGGAACAACAGATTGCGCGCTGCTCTGCGGGAAGCGCAGGCAAATGTCGACGGCTACAGAAGCGATCTACAGCGGTTGGCGGCGCGGGCACGCCAATGGGTCGAAGAAATGGATTTTGCGTTTCTCTATGACCCGGACCGGCACCTGTTCCATATCGGTTACAACGTTACCGATGCCGCACTGGACCCCAACTACTACGATCTGCTGGCTTCGGAATCGCGCCTTACCGGGTTTCTGGCCATTGCCAAGGGCGATGTGCCGGCGCGCCACTGGCGCCACCTGGAGCGCCCTTTCCGGCGGGTGCATCGCAGGGTGGTACTCATGTCCTGGAGCGCGACCCTGTTCGAGTATCTAATGCCGCGCCTGCTGATGGAGACGCCGGACAACAGTTTGATGGGGCGGGCCTGCCGCAACGCAGTGGAAATACATCGGGAGTTCACCGCCGAATTCGATCTTCCCTGGGGGATCGCCGAATCCGGGTATTATGAGTTGGATAGCCATCTGCACTACCAGTATCGTGCCTTCGGCGTGCCGGGGATCGGTTTCCGGCGCGACCTCGGTGAGCGCATTGTCGTCTCACCCTACGCCTCCCTGATGGCACTGCCGTTCGGCGCCGATGCGGTGATGGAAAATCTCCGTCAGTTGAGGGCTCACGGCTGCTATGGTCAGTTTGGTCTTTACGAAGCCATCGATTTTGGCCGCACCGCTAAGCCGGCGCCCCGACGTGCACGTACTGTGCGCTCCTATATGAGCCACCACCAAGGCATGATCCTGCTGGCAATCAATAATTATCTGCACAACGACATAATGTTGCAGCGCTTCCACAGCGATGTACGGATTTCGGGCCTGACTCCGCTGCTGTACGAACGCCTGCCATCCGCGCCGCCAGCACTCAAACCCTGGAGGCGGCCCGGCGTCCAGCGCAGCTTCCGCGCAGAAGTGGCGCTGGAAAATTGGACAGTGTCACCGGCGAGCCCCCAGCCGCACTACAACCTGTTATCCAACGGTCACTACACCCTGGTGTTGGCTGCGGACGGAGCTGGCGGTGCCTATTGGCATAACATCGCGCTCACCCGCTGGCAGCCGGACCCAACTCAGCATCAGTGGGGGCGTTGGAACTATGTGCGGGATTTGGACAGCGGTGAGTTTTTCTCCCTGGGGCTGGCACCGTGTGGCGGCGAAGCAGGGCACTGCAATGCCAACTTCTCTCCCCACCAGGTGGAGTTCCAACGCCGAGAGGCCGGGCTATTTTGTCGTCTGCGCGTCGCCCTCAGCTCCCAGCACGACGTGGAGGTGCGTCAGCTGATCATCAAGAACGAAAGGGACCACAAGCGCCGCTTATTGCTGGCGAGTTACGCGGAGGTGGTGCTCGCGCCGGACAAAGAAGACCAGCGCCACCCGGCGTTTGCCAAGCTATTTGTGGAAAGCCGTTTTCTGGATGACGAACAGGTGATGCTCTACCGGCGCCGCCCCCGCAGCAACGCTGAGAAGCCGGTGTATTTGGCACACTCCATTCTGGTTCAGCCCGGTGTGAAACACCGGCTCGGCTGGGAAACAGACCGCCTGCGTTTCCTCGGCCGCGGTGGTGATCCCGCACATCCTCGTGCACTGGAGAACGGCCTGGAGGGGTTCAGCGGCACCACCGGCCCGGTGTTGGACCCGGTCATCGCCACCGGACAAGAGGTGATCATCCCCCCGCAGTCGGAAATTGAAGTCATCTATCTGACCGGTGTGAGCAGGTCGCGGCGCGAAATCCTCTCCGCCATGCGCAGCTACCGCTCCCAACCCAAAGCGCGCTGGATATTTGATCTGGCGCGCATGCAGTCAGAGCATGAAGTGCGCAACCTGCAAATATCCGGTGGGGATATGCGCTGGATGATGGACCTGCTGTCCGCAGTACTGGCGCCCTCCGGCACTATGCGCGCCCCTTCGCGCGTGCTGGCCCGCAGCCGCCATATCCAGCCGGGGTTATGGAGTCGCGGCATCTCTGGAGACAATCCCATACTGCTGGTGCAAATTCGCAGCGACCAGGAAATCAGCTTCGCCGAGCCCATACTAGAGGCGCACACTTATTGGTGTGGGCGCGGCATTGCGGTGGACTTGGTCATACTTGACGAAGAGTCCGCGGGTTACGCACAGCAAACCCGCGACCGGCTTCAAGACATGATCGCCGATATACGCGGCCGCACACTGCGCAAACTGGCTGGCTCAGTGGTGCTTGTCGCGGGTCAGGAGTTACCCGGCGTGGAACGCATTCGCCTGTTGGCGGCGGCCCGGGTCATTCTGGATTCCGCGGCCGGTCCCGTGACTGCGCAGCTGGAAGCGGCGGCTTCGTCTTTGCAGGCACAGTTACAGCCACTGCCGCCCTTTGTGCCCGTGCACCCCTCGGATCGTGTGCCTCAGCCCACACCGCTTTTGGAGCGGCCTGCCGATCTGCAATTTGACAACGGCATCGGAGGCTTCAGTGCGGATGGGCGCGAATACATATTGCATCTGCAACCTGGGCAACGCCCGCCGGCGCCCTGGGTAAACGTTATTGCCAACCCAAATTTTGGCTGTCTGGTATCCGAGGGCGGCTCCTGCTGCACCTGGAGCGGCAACAGTGGTGAACACCGGCTGACCGCCTGGAATAATGACCCGGTGCGCGACCCCAGTGGCGAAGTACTCTACCTGCGGGACGAAGAGACGGCGGAGGTATGGACGCCGACGCCGGCACCGCGGCCCACCGATTCCGCCTACCAGGTTTGTCACGGTGCGGGCTACAGCGAGTTCCGGCACAACAGTCACGGTCTGAAGCAGACTTGGCGGATTTTTGTCGATCGTGAAGCGCCAGTGAAAATAGGGCGCCTCACCCTTACCAACTGCTGGGACAGCCCGCGGCGGCTCACGGCCACATACTACGTAGAATGGGTTCAGGGCTTGGTCCGCGCCACCAGCTGGCCGCATCTCGTCAGTGAGTATGTGTCAGAAGAGGACGTTTTACTGGCACGCAACGCTTTTGTCCCGGATGCAAAACCGGGGGTGGCCTTCCTCACGTCAAACCTGCCGGCACATGGGCTGACCACCGATCGCCACGAATTCCTGGGTAGATCCGGTGGGCTCCAGGCACCGGAAGCACTTTTCCGCATTGGCCTTTCCGGCCGGGTACAATGCGGTATCGACCCCTGCGCCGCGTATCAGGTCCACATCGACCTGAAAGCGGGGGAATCCCAGCACATCTATTTCGTAATGGGGGAGGGGACAGATCGCAGCAAGGCCCTGGCGCTTGCGGCGAAATTCCGCCAGCCGGAGATGGCAGAGAAGGCGCGCGCGGAAATCGAGGACTTTTGGGAAAACTACCTTGGCACAATACAAGTGGAGCTACCCGATCGCGCAACCGAGCTGATGCTGAATCGCTGGCTGCCCTATCAGACACTGGCCTGCCGGCTTTGGGGCCGAAGCGGCTTTTACCAATCCAGTGGCGCCTTCGGTTTCCGCGATCAATTGCAGGATGTGCAGGCTCTATTATGGACCCGCCCGGATTGGGCGAGGGCGCACATACTGCGCGCCGCCTCACGGCAGTTCCAGGACGGAGACGTACTGCACTGGTGGCATGAACAGCCCCTGCGTGGCGTACGCACCCGCTGCTCCGATGACCTCCTGTGGTTACCTTTTGTCACTGCTCAATATATTCGCAGTACCGGGGACTATGGGATTTTGCACGAGCAGATTTCCTATCTGCAGGGAGCACCTCTGGCCAAGGACGAGCATGAGCGCTATGCGGAATATGAAAGCAGTGAGGAGTCAGGCTCTCTGTACGAGCATTGCTGCCGCGCCATTGAGCGTGCCGGCGCAGTGGGCCCGCACGGACTGCCGGTCATTGGCAACGGTGACTGGAATGATGGCTTTAACCGTATCAGCACCACTGGCCGCGGAGAAAGCGTATGGATGGGGTGGTTCCTTCTGCGCGTATGCCGGGATATGGCACCTTTGTGTGACTACATAGGTGACAGCGCCCTGGCAAACCACTACCGTCAGCTTGGCGAAAATCTCCGCCAGCAGGTGGAGAAGAGCGGTTGGGACGGAGCCTGGTACCGCCGTGCTTATTACGATGATGGTACCCCCGTAGGTTCCAAGGACAGCGACGAATGTAAGATCGATCTTATTGCGCAAACGTGGTCGGTGCTGTCGCAGGAGCATCCGACCGATCGTTCTCGTCAGGCGATGGAATCCGCCTACAAGCATTTAGTGCGCGAGAAGGCGCGGCAGATATTGCTGCTGACACCGGCATTCGACCGCACCAAGAAGGACCCGGGCTACATTAAAGGCTACCCACCGGGCATACGCGAGAATGGCGGCCAGTATACCCACGCCGCCACCTGGGCGGTCTGGGCTGCCGCCGGGCTCGGTCAGAGTGAACGCGCCTGGCATCTGTTCAATTTGATCAATCCCATCACACATACCTCCGACGCCGCGGGCGTACACCGTTACCGCACCGAACCCTATGTGTTGGCGGGTGATGTTTATGGCGTTCCGCCGCATGTGGGTCGAGGCGGTTGGACCTGGTATTCCGGGGCATCAGGATGGTTGTACCGCGGGGCCATTGAAGCGTTGCTCGGCCTGCAAATGGTCGGTGGAGACACCCTTGAAATTAGACCCTGCCTGCCGGATTCCTGGAGTCACTACCGGGTGCATTTAAGATTCAAGAGCAGCTGCTATGAAATTGATGTGCACAACTGTGGCGGTTGTCCTTCGAGAATGGCTGAGGTGACCCTGGACGGCGTAACACTGGACGACGAGCGGATCCCGCTCGTGGATGACGGTACAAAACACCGTGTGAAGGTGATTTTCGATAAAGTAAAGGCGCAAGCGATCTGAGCTAAGACATTTCGATTGGTTTTGGGATATCCTTGGAGCCATGGGGCCAGGCGAGAAGCCCAGGTGGGTGATGGAGTATTGATGTAGGAATTATTAATTTAACATAATATATATTATGCGAACTAAATATTGTTGTGGAATCCAGCGCGGGATACGGATCTCTCCGCCACTCCGGCCTTCCTGCGCACAAATACCCGCATCAGGTTGGTCGTCATCAAGCTGACAGACCTATTATTGGAAGATGAATCACATCAACCATCGGCCCCGATTGCAAGGAGACTGCTGACAATGTCCGGTAAACAAGCGCATACGGCGATTTCCAGAAGCGTGACAGAAAAGCTGCGCAACGGTCAGGTGGTGACAATCCGTCCCATGGAAAAGAGCGATATAGAGTTGGAGCGGGCATTTATCACCAATTTATCACCGGAATCCCGCCATTTCCGTTTTCTAGGGGGTATCGGCGAGCCCAGTGAACAGCTGCTGAAGCAATTGACGGATATTGACCACGACGAGCGGGAGGCGTTTATCGCTCTACTGGAGAGTGACAAAGGGCCGCTGGAAATCGGTGCGGCGCGCTATATTCTGGAAGCATCGCGCACAGCGGCGGAATGCGCCGTAGTGGTGGCGGACGATTGGCAGATGCAGGGATTGGGGACCCTGCTTCTCAACCGCCTGATAGAGTCGGCCCGTGCGCGCGGTGTTAAACACCTTTATTCCATTGACTCGGCAGAGAATATCAAACTACGCGATGTGGCACGCAGTATGGGGTGGGACTGCCACACGGACCCGCAGGACCATACTCAGGTCATCTTCACCCTGGATCTAAGTGCAACATAGCCCGATCAACGCTGAACCCCACATTTGCGAAAGGTCATCGCTGCGTATTGCGGCGGTAGTTGGGCGCCAAGCAGCTCATACCGGTATGCGGTGAAGATCTCAATCGCCAGTCGCTTCCCAATATCGATAGGCCCTTCCCTCTCCACGACCACTTCAGTGTCAGTCACTCCAACGACAAGCGGAATCCGGATACATAGCGAGCTTTTCAAGCATAGCCTAGTAAGGCTTTGCCCCCGCTGATCTTAGGTTATGTATGTCTTCAGACTGTCAGCCTTTTTCCGCTTGCGCCAGCGAGTGATAGACAATAGCAGCTCCATCGCTAAAAGCTGCAGCAGTGCCACTGTCAAAAGCGTTACCCATTCTCTGGCGCTCACCGGAGACACCCCGAGCAGGTCCTGCATCAAAGGTGAGTACAGTGACAGGATATGAATTCCCTGCCCGGCTAATGTTCCCAGCAATAGTATTGGGTTGGAAAACAGTGGCTGGCGGAATATGGAACGGTATTCGGAGCGGCTATTGAATACCTGTACGTTCTCAAACAGCACCATCAGCAGCAACACGCTGTTGCGCGCTGCATCTACCTCCCAGCCTTGCTCCAACAACCAGTAGAAACAGCCGAAAGCAAGCCCACCCATCACAAGTCCGGCGGTAATCACACGGCGTAACATCAGTGGATCGAACAGAGATTCTTGGGGGGAACGGGGCGGTCTTTGCATTTCGTCACCCTCGCCGGGTTCCAGCGCGAGTCCGATACTTTGCACACTGTTGGTGACCAGGTTGAGCCACAATAGTTGCACGGCGGTCAGTGGTAAGGGCAGACCGAATGCGGTGGTAAGAATAAACAGTACGACCTCCGCTGCCCCGGTGGATATCAGGAAAAAGATCACCTTACGGATATTCCGATAGGCGATACGCCCCTCTTCCACTCCGGCCACCACCGAGGCGAAATTGTCGTCTGCGAGCAGCAGATCCGCGGACTCCTTTGCCACCTCCGTTCCTTGCTCCCCCATGGCCACACCAACATGGGCACTGTTGAGCGCCGGCGCATCATTGACGCCATCACCGGTGACCGCCACAAATTCTCCCTGGCGCTGGAGCGATTGCACAATGGTTAATTTTTGCTCTGGAGATACTCGCGCGTAAACTCGCGTATCGGCGGTCAGCGCGTCCACTGCCGCTTCTCCCCTTGCTTCGGCCTGCGCTAAATCGGTGCCGGTAACCGCTTTGTCGCCCTGCTCTGCCAGTTTTAGCTCTCGGGCAATGCTGAGCGCGGTATGCGGGTGGTCGCCGGTGAGCATACACAAGTGGATGCCCGCTTGTTTACATTCCTCTACGGCGGCGGCGGCCTCTGGGCGCAGAGGGTCAAACATCGCCGCCAATCCCAGCAAACAGAGGTTTTGCAATTTTTCTTGCGATAGCGTTTCCGATTCGCCCAACTCTCCTTCCGCAAGTGCCAGCACCCGAGCGCCCCTTTCCGCGAGACGATGCATTTGCTCAGTAATGGATGCACTGTCCAGGGGGACATCACCGTCGGCGGTGGCCATACGGCTACACATGGGTAATAGTTTTTCCAATGCACCCTTCACGCAAACCAGCTGCCGCCCCCCCTGCCCTTGCGGATTCGCATGCGATGTAGCAGCAAATCCAAGCGCCGGCTCGTAATGTATCTGCCCCTTTAACGGATATGTCTGCAGCAATTGCGCCCGACTAAATCCCGTCTTGTGGGCCATAACCAGAAGCGCTTGGTCAACAGCATCACCGCTGCTGTGCCACTGACCATTTTCCAGCGGGTGCAACTCTGCCTCATTGCACAGGGCGGCGGCCCGGGCTACCCGCGCCATTATGGCGTGATCGACAGGGGATGACTGCGGATGCGACGGTAGTATGCCGCCGTCCACGGTAAACCCCTCGCCATCACAGAAAGCGACTTCACTGGCGGTGAGTCGATTTTCTGTCAAAGTACCGGTCTTATCTGCGGCAATCACGGTACAGGACCCGAGACTCTCTACCGCCACCAGTTTGCGGACGATCACATTGCGCTTGACCATGCGGCGGGTGGCGATGGAGAGCACCACGGTCAGTGCCATCGGCAGCCCCTCGGGAATAGCGGACACAGCGAGAGCAACTGCCGTCATGAAAATCACCAGTGGCGGAGTGTCTCTGGCCAGTTCGATTGCGGCGAGAATGGCCACTGTCGTCAGCAGTGCGATTGTGAGTTTTTTACTAAAGCGCTCAATCCGTTGAAAAAGTGGTGGCTGAACCGTCTCGGCGGATTCCAGGGTGAGGCTCAATTTACCCATTTCCGTATGCAGTCCCGTGGCTGTCACCAGACCGCGGGCACGGCCACTTGTAACTAGGCTGCCTGCAAAACATTGATTGATTCGCTCTGCCACCGGTGTATCGGCGTCACACAGCAGGTCGCTGTTCTTGCTAACCGGCAACGATTCTCCAGTTAAAACAGATTCATCGACCTCGAGCCCGACAGACTCCAGCAAGCGAAGATCAGCAGGTACCCGATCGCCCGAGGCAAGCAGCAGCAGGTCACCAGGTACCAGCGACTCCGCATCAATCTCCAGTATTTCTCCGCCCCGAATAACCCGCGCGCGACTCACCATTAGTTTGCGTAGTGCCTGGGCGCTGCGGTGCGCGTGATACTCCTGCAGTGCGCCGATTAGCGCATTCAGCAGAAGAATCAATCCGATAAATGTGGCGTCGGCAAATTTACCGGCAATCAATGAAACCACCATTGCCGCCAGCAGCACATATATCAACGGGCTGACAAATTGCCGCAGAAACAAATGGAGAAACCCCGGCAGCCGGGGCTGTGGCAATGTATTGGGGCCATATGCGGCAAGGCGGCGGTTGGCCTCCTCCACCGATAACCCTTCTTCACCGCTATCGAGGCGATTTGCGGCTTCCTTTGCTGGTAAGCAATGCCACTGGCGTTGTGCATCCGTGTCGGTCATTTTGGCTTTGGCGCTGTCTGGCTGCGCAGTGATCGAGGTGAACATACAGGCTCCGATTCTGCAACATTAGTCGAAAACCTATACGGCACTTACCTCACAAGGCATTGATCTAAATCAACCTTTCCTCGGCTTGAGTGAATGCTGGCGCTTATTCCCTATAAATGAGGCAATAAGGAGGGAATGCACGTGCACGCAAGCCGCTTGAGCCCTTGAATCTGTACTTGCTATAGCGCCAAAATCAGCATCAACCCCAGTCCGGTGATAAAAAAACCGAAATGCAAGGATACAGCGTGCAATGATGCCTGCTGCTTAATTTCTGGTATCAGGTCCGATGCTGCGATATAAATAAAATTGCCCGCGCCAAAAAGCACCAGCCCAGTCACATCAAAGCTTTGAGAAATCCCGTAGGCAATCAACGCTCCCAGCGGAAAGGTTAACGCAGACAGAAAATTCCAAATCAGTGCACGACGTTGCGACCAGCCACCGTGGACCAGTACGCCGAAGTCCCCCAGCTCCTGAGGGATCTCATGGGCAACCGCTGCAATCCAGGCGGAGATGCCCGCTCGGGGGTCAATTAAAAAGGCACTGGCGATAGCGAGTCCCCCAATAAAGTTGTGAATGCCATCGCCGAGAAGGATGAGATAAGTCACCGGAGGCGCGTCCGCCTCCCTGGTGCTGTGCGAGTGGTGCCAGTGCAACAATTGTTCCAATAACAAAAAAGTCGTAAAGCCCGCCACCATCCACAGACTTGCAGAGAGTGGCGTAGCCCTACCCAATCCCTTCGGCAGCATATGAAAAAATGCTCCGCCGAGCAGAGTCGCGGCGGCCAGGGATACCAGAGGGCCGGCAGGGATTCTGGAAATTTTCGCCAAAATTGGATTAACTCATTGTTTCTGAAGGCTTTTTTTCTGGCGACCCCCTTGAAAGCTATCCTCATTGTTGAATTAGAAGCCAGCTGCTGGGCTGGCCGACTTCGATCTGATCGAAACTAACGTTTCAGGCTTCTGGCACACGTGACCTTCACATAGTTCGATTTGTAGTTACTCTCGTACAGGCAGAGCTTATCTCCGCCTCCGATTTAAACTGTTTATATTCACCAGCTAACTTGAGCGCGGCCTCTTTTTCAGCACCGTCCAATAAGGAGTCTATTCTTTTATTCACCTTTAGAGACTTGTCATAGGCATAGGTGTTCACTGGCAAACTATTTAGCCAAATCAAGGACCATGCATATGCTTTGACGAGATCTTTAAATTGATATTTGTCTTCTAAGTAATGCTTGGTTAGGTATTCTGAAGCTTCTTTCTCGTTATCATTAAAATAGGCCAGCAAGTAGTGATTTAGTGCATTTTTATATACCCCTTTCGAATCAAAGATACGAGCTATTTCGATATGCGCTCCGGTATATCCGTCCTTTTCGGCCTCACAGTACCATTCTATTGCTTTTTCGTCATTATCAAATCGTTCATGGTAGAGATACGCCAAATTGGTCATTGCAATTTGGTGGCCAAGTTCGGAGGCTAACCTATACCAGAAAAAGGCCTCATCTTCATCCGCTTGACTAAAGGTATAAAATTGAGCCACCTTAAAAGCTGAATCCCCATCGCCTTTTAAGGATTTATTCTTTAATTTCAAGAGTTCTTTGTCGGTTAGAAAATAGGCGCTGGCAGAGCTTTCAATCTCATTTGCAGATGAGTAGACGCAGGCTAGAGCTGAGAGAAGCAGACATAGAACTCTATTTCGACAAATTTTACACCCTAACAGCATTTTGATCGAAATCATTTCAATTATAATCCTTCAGAGATTTGTTCACATGGAAGTACGACCATCATTGTTCGGACTGCCTTTCATATTTAACCCAACTACCAGGCTTGGAATAGTCAGGCTCATTGGTGCCATTGGACTTGTCATATATTCCAGCAAACCCGTTTTCGGAAAACCAGCCAAAACTATCTGGAGCATAAACTGAACTATTCGGCAACAGGTCGGCAACTTTCTGTGCGAAAGGTTCTCCGCCAGAAGCGCCTTCCGTATTTCCTGCATTACAAGCATAGATATAGACGGGCATCCCTGGAGAATACTTCGGATGGCTCATAATATCCTTTACTAACGCTTCAGGACTTAGTCTCGCTCCAGATTTCTTGGCTAAAGAATTTGGGGTTCCGTGTGCTGCGACTGTGAACGCATCAGGCTTATTCGTTTTTGCAGCACCTTTTCCCTGTACAGTAAATACCTTTAGATAAGAAATATCGACCAAGCCAAGCGGATCAATCCAATTGGCAGGATTTCCACCCACATACCCATAAATATTGATTCCACCTGCCTCAGCAATTGGATCGCGGGTTAACCATTTTAGGGCTCGCAAGGCGACCATATCAATCGGAAAATGCAAACCGTGTCACAAAATTCTTATTGTGTAATCCAGCGGGATGAGCTTTCGGGCCATATCTAAAATGTAGTCGCCGAACCAGTTGATATGCGCAATTCTGTATGGAGAAAGGCCGGCAAGTATCTCAGGCGAGATCACTTCCCCCTCTTCGGCAAGCAGTTTGAGGACTCTGGTCATCTTTTCCGCGTTGTAAAGAATGACCATGTTTGCCACCAGGTGGTTGTACTTCACAATTTTGCGCTGCTCGTGACGGACGTTCTCAGCAATAATGCCGTCACCGCCAAAGAACAATGTGCGGCGAAAGCCATTGAATTCTTCACTTTTAATCGTGGCTGCGGTAATCACTTGGCGCACCTCTGGATCTGAGATATAACGCAGCAGGAAAATCGTCCTGATGATTTTTCCGAGCTCCCGGAAGGCGGCATACAACTTGTTTTTACGGCTGTAGGTGCCAAGCATCTGCAAAATGGTGGAAGCTGTAATCTTTCCTAGCTTGATCGATATAACCACCCTCAACATATCTTCCAAATGCGTTTCGATCAGCTTGAAGTCGATGTTTCCTTTGAAAAGCGGGTCGATATGTTGATAGCGGTAGCGCTTGTCCGGTCGGTATAACGCCAGCGAGGGGATATTCCTGATCCTGGGCATCAAGTCGATCCCCAGCAGGTACGACAGAGTGAAGACCGGGTAGCTCTGAGCCTGGGTATCGCCATGCAGGGTGTCTGGCTGGATGTCTGATTGATTTTTGTGGAGCCAGTCGAGGATATAGACAGCCTCATAGTGGCCGCAGGGGATAAAGTGGCTGAACAGCGCGATATAGGTGTCGGATACGTGGTAATAGCCGATGCCACCGTAACCGCCATAGCGAATATGGTATTCCGAGAGGAGGTTTTCCTCGTACAATTCCAGCTTGGTGCCGTCTGCGGAGAGGTGCTTACCACTGCCCCACTATTTTGACAGGTCGAACTTGTTGTAGGCATTAACTACCTTCTCAATGGCTTTTTCGAGCCGGTCCTCTGAGGCGTATTTCAGGTTAAGCCAGGAGACCTGCCGACGGCTGATGCCCTTGATGGATTTGGCGGTCTGTGTGGGGCCGAGATTGCAGCCGTAGCAGAATAAGATAGAGCGCACAGGCTTTAATTGGAGTGCGTATTTTTTCAGTGGACCTGTAAATGTACCACCTTCTGACTGGCACCGGGCATGAGTGTATGACTGGTCGTTTTTCCACCACTGGTCACATTGAGGGTATTTACTTGATCTCGCTCAATATCCATCAACATGGATTGCCGCACTGTCAGTTGGTTGCCCTGAATATCCGCTAGAGGGATTTCCTGATAGATCCAGATGTTATGCACATCTGCCTCCATACCAACCCATGTTGGCTTTAAGACTGTCCCCTTTTTATCCCGCATCTGGAACCGGGAGTTGACATACTCTTCGATTTGAGCCTGAGCATCCTTCAGGTCCTTATTTGCCTTCAGTGAAAGCGCCCTCTGCATGTCGGCGACAAAAAAACGGTGGGAAACCTCCAGCATCTGTGTCCTTTCATTCACCGAAAGCTCGGTAAGGCCAAAGTGATATCGATGGGCCTGCGCATTCAGAGAGAAGGCCATTGTTATCACTAGGAAGATGAAAGAGGAAAAAGGAATCTTCATTGAGTGTCACCAGGATTATCAGAATACGAGGAGATGTAATGGAGCACGAGCCCCCAGCTGGCATTTTTGCAACTAGGGGCTCTCTGAAGAGAAGGTCAGCCCTCCTCTTTCAACTCAGTGTCCCAGTCTTTCATGAGGTTGCGCCGCTTTTCTTCTTTAAATAGCTCAAGGCGCGACTTGATAATACGGCGTGGGTAGTAATTGTTCTCCACATTAACATCTGCCGTTTCCCAGTGTGGGTCAAGAATGACTGATTTTAGAATCTTGTTTTTATTCCGCACTAACATTTTGGAAGTCTTACGACTGTTTTTCGCCCAGATCTCGGCAGGAATCCGGAGGTCCTCCACAGTGCCATCTTCATATTCCAGACGCAGGAACAACGGCATAACCAAGCCGCCGATATTGGAGAAGTCCAGGACATAGACATTGCTTTCCACGCTGAGCATGTCTCTTTCCCAGTCTTCCAGTCCAGCGAGCATATCCCGGTAGCTGTTGCGATCGGCATTGGATACATCAAACTCGTCGTGTTTGTTGTAAAAGTCCGCAAGCTCCGGCTTGGCATCAACAATCCGGGGCAGTTTACGCGCCCGATTTTCAATTGCTGTGATGCTCTCAGGCTCACTGTTGTGCTGCTCCCGTTTCCAGGGACCTTCGATGTCTGGGTTTTTCGTACCTACTGTGTAATGACGCACTTGGTCGAGACTGATATCCACATGATCGGTGGTATAGAACCACCCGCGCCAGAACCAATCGAGATCCATGCCGGAGGCATCCTCCATGGTGCGGAAAAAGTCCGCGGGCATCGGGCGTTTGAATTTCCAGCGCTGGGCATACTCGCGAAACGCAAAGTCGAACAACTCACGCCCCATAATTGACTCGCGCAAAATGTTGAGCGCTGTGGCCGGTTTGCCGTAAGCGTTGTTGCCGAATTGGAGAATAGATTCCGAATTGGTCATAATCGGAACCTGGTTATCACTCTTCATATAATCGACAATTTTGCGCGCATCACCACGGCGGGATGGGTATTTTTCTTCCCATTCCTGCTCTGCAAGGAACTGCAAAAAGGTATTCAGCCCTTCATCCATCCAGGTCCACTGCCGCTCGTCTGAATTGACGATCATAGGGAAATAATTGTGCCCTACTTCATGGATAATGACTGAAATCAGTCCATATTTGGTAGTGCGGGAATAAGTGCGCTTGCTTCGGTCCTCGTCATCGATTTCCGGCCGGGGGCCATTGAAAGTAATCATCGGGTATTCCATCCCGCCGACAGGACCGTTAACGGATATGGATACGGGATAGGGATAGTCGAAGCTATAGCGATTGTACACATCCATGGTATGGATGATGGTCTCTGTCGAGTATTTGTCCCAAAGTGGCATGCCCTCTTCCGGGTAGAAAGACATGGCCAGGGTATCGGTCCCGCCTTTTTTATATCCCTGTGCATCCCACAGGAATTTGCGCGAGGACGCCCAGGAGAAGTCGCGGACATTCTCCGCTTCAAAAATCCAAGTCTTACGCTTTTTCGAGCGGCTCTTTTCGTTCTTGAGCGCTTCTTCCTTCGTGATAATCATCACTGGCTTCTGCGCGGTACGCGCTTTTTTCAGGCGTGCACGTTGTTCCCGGGTCAGCACCTCCTCAGGGTTCTGCAAAACACCGGTGGCAGCCACCACGTGGTCGGCAGGAACATTGATAGCGACCCGATAGTTGCCAAATTCCAGTGCAAATTCACCGCGCCCCAAAAAGGGTTTGTTCTGCCATCCACTGACATCGTTATAGGCGGCCATGCGCGGAAACCACTGCGCGATTTCGTAGAGATAGTTGTCGTCGCGCTCAAAATACTCATAGCCGGAGCGCCCGCCGAGCGCCTTCTGCTCAATGACTTTATAGCTCCAGTCGATTTGGAAACGCACTTGCTCTCCCGACTTCAGAGGTTTCGGCAAATCGATGCGCATACCAGTGTCGACGATGGTGTGGGCAAGCTCGCGTCCCTTGCTGTCAGCCACGCGCGAAATCTGGTAGCCGCCGGGGAATTCATCCGCTACAACTTGCCGTCGAAAAACGCCAAAAGGAATTGTGTCAGGCGCAATAGACTCGAGGTCTACTGGCGTTGCCAGATTGCCCATGGAGTCCGGCTTAAATCGGTTTTGATCTAGCTGTAACCAAAGGTAGCGCAGGGTATCCGGTGAATTATTGGTATAAGTCACCGTTTCAGAAGCCGTGATTAACTGCTTGTCATCGTCAAGGGATACCTGGATATCGTAATCCGCCTGCTGCTGCCAGTAGGCGTGCCCTGGTGCTCCAGAGGCGGTGCGATAGGCATTGGGGGTCGGTAAGAGTTCGTCTAATTGCCGGAACTTATCACCGGTGACATTCAAGGGGTCCGAGGCCATGGCCAGGTTCACCCCAGCCATGGCAAAGATTGCCGCTCCCCAGCGGCGGAGTGAATTTACATTCATCACACAATCATCAAAGTTACAAAAAAATAGGGAGACATTGTATCATCCGAAGAGTGGCGCGAAACTTTTCTGCAAGTGATTTGTCGCAGCGATGCAACCGTTTATCCCTGGGGATACCTTCCGCCTTGTGCGGGAATAAGGGCTTTAGGAAATCTCAGACGCATTCGCGCCCTGGCCGCAAAGATACTTCCTGCTCGAGTGGCGGGATGGGCATTTCGAAGTCGGCGGATACAGGGCGATTCTGGCGGAGCTACAAACACTTTCTGGTGCGTTTTTGAAATATTCATCCCACCGGCAAAGTGCCTCGATACCAGCGACAGCGCGCACGCAGTTTAGTCAGAGACCTGTGGACCGATTGCTCAGGCAGCACTCAATGCTTCCAGCCAAGCGCTTTCCATCCGGGTCCACTCACCCGGCTGCGCGTCGATCACCTCTACGCGGCTTTCCGATATATCGTCAAGCTCCAAAACGCTCAGTACGGAATCCGCCTTATTGAAACCAAACACCCCGTCTTGGGTGATAAAAACGCCCTTAACTCTATCCGCGCCGATACCGCTAATTAGGGAAAACAGTTTGTGAAAATCAAATACCAAGGTGGGATCAAATCGCCAGCCACAACTATGAAAGCCCTCGCCACTGTGCTCCAGACGTAGATAGCCGCATTCCGGTATCGGTTGCTCATTTATCTCCGGATGCGTGGCATGGGTGTGCGTTTGAGCCTGCGGCAGCGTGAAACCACTGGGGGAATGCAGCCATTCCGGCAGAAGCCTGCCCTGCTCGACCACCTTTAGCGGTTTAGTAGGGCCGTGCGCACTGCTGGAAAGAAAACGGCGAAGCGCTTCAAGGTCGCGCGGACCGTAGAGATCGGATTTATTGGCCACCACCAGATCCGCCACTTCCAGCTGCTGGCGGAAGGTATCGTTACTCAGGTAGCGTTCATCCGCCAGACAGCGCGCATCCACGAGTGTCAAAGTCGCGCGCAAATCCAGCACCCCACTGGATGCAGCCTCAGAAAGTGCGGTGAGGACTTCGCGGGGGTGACCGAGGCCAGTGGGTTCTATCAGCAGCCGCTGGGGTCTCGCCCGCCTCAAAAGCTGATTGAGAGCCACCTGCATGGGTAAGCCGGCTGTACAGCACATACAACCACCGGGTACTTCGCGGATAAAGACCTCTCCGTCATTTTCTGAGCCAAATAGGCTGCCATCGACGCCGATCTCACCAAACTCGTTCACCAGCACCGCCCAACGCTCGCCGGTGGGCTTATTGTCCAGGAGGTGACGAATAGCTGTCGTCTTGCCAACCCCCAGAAAGCCGGTAATCACATTGGCCGGCACTTGGCGAATCGGGTCTTCTATCTTCATTCAGGCCGCACTCCGCCCGCATTCATCGCACAGGCAGTCCAGTTCCAGTTGAGACGTCTGCAAATGGTAACCGGCCGCTTCCACTGTCTCCCGCAGCGCAGCGATCACTTCAGGTTTAATGCCAATTTCCCGCACTTTGCTGCAGCGGCTGCAAATGAGAAATTGCGGAGTTTCATGCCGGTGGTCACAGGCAATATGGGCACAGGCGAGATATTTATTTTCCGAGTTTAATTTATGCGCGAGATTCTCATCGACCAGGAAATCCAACATCCGGTACACGGACATGGCGGGAATCGGCTCACCGAAATCGACCCGGTACTGATCTGCAATCTCGTAGGCGGACAGTGGCGTTTTCGCGCGCAGCAGTACTGTGAGGATGTTTCTGCGCTTTTCGGTCAGACGGGCCCCGGAAATGCGGCAGCTTTGCTCCGCGGCACTCAAGTTGCGTTTAAGCTCGGATGCATTCATGGATTTATTAATTTCAACTTGTTTCGCACCAGGTGGCGATTCACCTGCTGTGCAATGTTTGTCTGCCCTAAGGAAAAGTCCCCAAGGCGATGCCACTATGGCTGACTTTTCGAGGTTATCATAATAGAAAGCCTCCGTTCATTCGCATGAGCGTTTCCCTAGATTCCCGGGTCCGCAGACAGTGGATTCGAAAACGTGTGAGCACGCCCCTATAACTCCGCAACCCCCGTGATTCCGACGGCTTTGACATGCCCATTTCACCACCCGAGTTTTGTCATCGGGCCATTAAGTCTCTTTACAGTCATGTCGTGTTGCATCAAATGTTATGTTATAACATATGAAATGTCCAGAATTTGGGAGGCAACAGTGATGGATAATCGCTTACCGGTAACAGTGCTGTCTGGTTTTCTCGGCGCCGGCAAGACCACCTTGCTCAACAGTATTCTCAATAATCGTGCCGGCAGACGTGTAGCGGTAATTGTCAATGATATGAGTGAGATCAACATTGATGCCGGCCTTGTACACAGTCAGATTCACCTCCACCGCGGGGAGGAGAAGCTGGTGGAAATGAGCAACGGCTGTATTTGCTGCACCCTGCGCGAAGACTTGTTGGAAGAGGTAAGCCGCCTGGCCCGGGACGGGCGTTTTGACCACTTATTGATCGAATCCACCGGGATATCCGAGCCTCTGCCGGTAGCAGAGACCTTCACTTTTGCCGACGAAAACGGCAACAGTCTTTCCGATCTGGCACGCCTGGACAATATGGTCACGGTCGTGGATGGCGTCAACTTTCTGCAGGAATACCATGCGGCCCGCTATCTCAAGCAAACCGGCGAATATCTTGGCGATGATGATGAGCGCAATGTGGCCGACCTATTGGCGGAACAGGTAGAGTTCTGCGACCTGCTACTCATCAG
Organism: Microbulbifer thermotolerans; assembly: GCF_001617625.1. NCBI lineage: Bacteria > Pseudomonadati > Pseudomonadota > Gammaproteobacteria > Cellvibrionales > Microbulbiferaceae > Microbulbifer > Microbulbifer thermotolerans. The sequence continues at coordinate 1,940,138 of NZ_CP014864.1, forward strand.
CAAAACAGATCTTATGACCGCTTCACAGCTGGCTGATCTCAAGGCGGTATTGCGCAGCCTGAACCGCCGTGCGGAGATTATCCCAATGGAGAACGGCAATGTCCCTATTGCCAAGATCCTCGATACCAGGCGGTTTGATTTTGAGCAGGCCCAGCTGGCGCCGGGCTGGCTCAAGGAGCTGCGCGGCGAACATACCCCGGAGACTGAGGAATATGGCATTCGGAGCTTCACCTATCGCGCGCGACGCCCCTTCCACCCGCAAAAGCTGTACGATTTTTTCCACCATCCGGCACTCAGTGGAAAGCTTCTGCGCTCTAAGGGTTTCTTTTGGCTCGCCAGCCGCCCTGACTACGCCGGCAGCTGGAGCCAGGCGGGAGGCATAGCGCAACACGGCGCCGCAGGTTATTTCTGGAGTGCCGTACCCCGTGACCGCTGGCCGGAAAATCCCGAGCAAGTGCAATATATTCTCGAAAACTGGCGGGAACCTTACGGCGACAGACGGCAGGAATTGGTCTTTATCGGCCAGAATCTGCAACAACCCTGGCTGCAAGAGCAGCTGGACTCATGCCTCCTTAACGATGAAGAAATCGCCGCCGGTGAGAGATTCTGGCGAAGCCTGCCAGACCCCTTCCCCGCCTGGGACTGAGCTCTCACGATGCATCGCCATTTATTCCCGCTTTCGCCCTGACTTTTTCTCCATCCTCCCAGTCTTCGCCGGCCCCGAGGGGTCGGCCTTTTTGCGCTCCGCGAGCGCTTTATAATGTGCCAAGTTGGCCTGACAATGTGCCAGGTTAGCCTGCGCTTCAGCCAGAGTCACCTCCAATGCGCGCTGCCGCTGCACACATTCTCGATATTGCCCCTCTGTGCGCTCCAGCTGTTCCCGCAGCAAGTCCCGCTCACTTGTTTTTACACTGAGGGCCTTTTCGGTGTCGCTCAGCTGTTTTTGCAGTGGCGGCAGCTGATGCTCCAACTTTTCAACAGCGCCTTCCAGACTGACCATCTGTTTGCGCGCTGCCCCCAGTTCACTGAGCAGGCGCGCGTTGTCCTTGTTGAGCTGAGTGAGCTCCTCCTGTTTTACGATCACAGTTTGATTGGCTTGTCGCAGCTCGGCTTGCAGCTGCTGCAGCTGCTGCTCATGTCGGCGGATATCCTGCTCCCGCTGTTCTTTACTGGCTTGGCGGAAGTGCTCAAGCGCATCTCGGGCGTGTCGATGCTTCTCTTCCAGAGAACTCAGGTGAGCATCTTTGTCTGCCAAGTGCGCCTCCAGCCCTTCCACCTGCTGTGACAAGCGCTGACTTCTGACCTGTTCAGCTTGTAATGACGCAGCGGATTCCTCCAGCGACGCCTGAGTAGCTGTCAGGCTGCGATTCAGCCTATCTACGTTTATACGGCTCTCCTTGAGTGCGGATTCGAGTTCAACGCGCTCCTTTTTCCATTGCGCCTCCCGCTCAGCGTGGCGTTTTTCCGCCGCCGAGACGATTTCCTCAGCCTCTTCCCGCAGCTTGGCCGCCATCTTCGCCACCATCTCCCGCAATGCCTTGCTGAGCAGCTGCTCATCGTCGAGCCGGGTATTTTCCTCCGCTTCAAGCTCTTTCAAGTAGCGGTGAATGGTGGATTTTGAGCCGGTATTGCCCAGCTCAATACGTATTGCATCAATTGATGGATTTTCCCCTCTCGCCAATAAAGCGGCTCTAGCCCGCGCCACCTGGACCTTATTGATACCTGCCCGCGCCATACAAAGTCCTTCTATTATTTTGTACCATAATACGTATTATGTATTTACATACTAAATTATAATGTAATTCTTGCCAATTTTTAGAAAAACTTACTTTTGATAATAATGAATTATTCATTGTTATATATTTTTTGAACCGTACAATGCGCATTTTCAGTACGAAACCCATCCGATTCAGGCCCCTGCCCTACCGCCTCCCGAGGTGCAGCGATGAGCAAAATTGAGCAGTACATCCACGCGGCCACCCGCGAAAACACAAGGCGCAGCTATCAATCCGCAATCCGCCACTTCGAGGTAACCTGGGGTGGCTTCCTGCCAGCCACCGCTGACAGTGTTGCCCGCTACCTAGCCGAACACGCAGATACTTTGGCTGTCAGCACACTTCGACTGCGCCTCGCCGCACTGGCCCAGTGGCACCGGGAGCAGGGATTTCCCGATCCAACCAAGGCTCCTGTTGTGAGAAAGGTTTTGAAGGGCATCCGCGAACTCCACCCTGCGCAAGAAAAACGCGCACGCCCGCTGCAAGTGGAGGAGCTGGATAGGATTACTGACTGGCTGGAAGGTGCGCGTGAAAAGGCGGAAACGAGGAACGACCGCAAAACCCTACTCGCCGCTACTCGCAATAAGGCGATATTGCTGCTGGGTTTTTGGCGCGGTTTCCGCAGCGATGAGCTCTGCCGTTTACAGGTGGAGTTTGTAACTGTCAGCCCCGGAGAAGGGATGACTCTCTTCTTGCCGCGCAGCAAAGGGGATCGACAAAGCGCGGGGCGGGAGTTCAGGGTACCGGCTCTGAGCCGGCTATGCCCTGTTGCCGCCTATGAGGACTGGATCCGGCTCGCCGGGATCGGAGAAGGCCCCGTTTTTCGCGCTATCAACCGCTGGGGGCAGCTGTCCGGGCAAAGCCTTAGTCCCAATAGTATCTCCCCCCTTCTCCGCCATTTGTTTGCAGAGTCCGACCTCGCCGCTGATACCGGAATAAGCAGCCACTCATTGCGCAGGGGGTTTGCCAACTGGGCGAGCAGTCACGGCTGGGATACCAAGACTCTCATGGAATATGTGGGTTGGCGGGATGTTCAGTCTGCAATGCGTTACATCGATACCCCCGACCCGTTTTCACGTCAACGCATTGAAAAGAGCCTGACCGCTTATACCTCCAACCGCCTTACAGATAACTCTGATCGTTGACTATTAGTGGCTAAAAGACAAAAATGATCGCGAAAATTACTGCGGCACTGGATAGACCGGTACCGCCCATCTGGCAAGGAGCTTGCTTTCATGTTCAAAACTTACGACTTTGCCGTCTTTATTGGCCGGTTTCAGCCTTTTCACGCGGGGCACCTCAAAGTAGTGGAGGAAGGGTTATCCAGAGCGGAGCACCTGATAGTACTGATCGGCTCGGCTTTTCAACCCCGCAACCTCCGCAACCCGTGGACGCATGAGGAGCGGGAAGCCCAAATCAGAGCTTGTCTGCCGGCAGAAGACAACCGCCGCTTGATCTGCCTACCCCTGATGGATGTGCCCTACAACGACGAGTTATGGGTTCGCAATGTACAGACTTCAGTCAATGGCATAGTGACGGCGCATCATTCAGTGCCACACAAACCACCGAAAATCGCATTGATCGGTCATCGCAAGGATCACACCGGTTTCTACCTGAGCCTGTTTCCACAGTGGGATTCAGTGGGTATCGGAAACTTTAACGGGATCAGTGCCACAGCTATCCGGGAACGTATATTCTCCGACAACGCCACTGGCCAATTGCATGACTTAGAAGAATCACGAGTGCTGCCGCCGCCCGTAGCACAGGCACTGCACTCTTTTGTGGAGGCGGATCCCGCCTATCAGGCAATACGCAAAGAGGCGGAATTTGTTGCCAAATACAAAGCATCATGGGCCGCCGCTCCCTACCCGCCAACCCATGTTACCGTCGACGCGGTGGTTGTGCAGTCCGGGCACGTTCTGCTGGTAAAACGGCGCGCTTACCCCGGACGCGGCCTATGGGCCCTGCCTGGCGGGTTTGTCGATCCCCATGAGAAATTGGTAGATGCATGTTTACGGGAACTGCGCGAAGAAACCCGTCTCAAGGTACCGGCGCCAGTGCTAAAGGGTTCAATCCGCCGGCAGAAAGTGTTTGACGATCCTCATCGCTCTGCCCGAGGCAGAACCATTACTCATGCCTTTTATATAGAGTTGGAGCCCAACAGCCAGCTGCCCAAGGTAAAAGGTGGTGATGACGCCAGCCACGCCAAATGGGTACCTCTGGGCGCACTGAACCCACGAGAGATGTTTGAGGATCACTACGCTATCATTCAATCACTGATGGGGGCTGCGTAACGCAGCCCTTGCTACGTACCTTCTGCAGTCCTCCCCTGCCAGCCACCCCGACTTCGTCATTGCGTAAAATTTTCACCAATTTCCCCTTGACAGGATAGTGTCTCTAAGACACCATTCGCGTTAGAGACGAAACGTCACTAACTAAGTGGCCTCTTTCTCTAACGGAGTACCGGATAGACCGGCACTAATAATTCTTTCGACGGAGGGTTTCCGCGATGCAAGACTACAACCCGATACTGAACGTAGACAGCTACAAAACCAGTCATTACCTCCAATACCCGGAGGGTACCCAATACGTAAGCAGCTATATTGAAAGCCGCGGCGGGCAGTTCAAGGAAGCGGTGTTTTTCGGTCTGCAGGCTTTTATCACGCAATACCTGAGCCAACCCATTACCCGGAATGACATCGAGGAAGCGGAGGAGCTCTGCCTGGCCCATGGGGTTCCGTTCAACCGCGCGGGTTGGGAGTATATCCTGGAAGCCCATCAAGGCTATCTGCCCATTGAAATACAGGCCGTGCCCGAGGGCACCGTGGTACCGGTACAAAATGTGCTGGCGCAAGTTGTAAATACCGACCCCAAATGCTTTTGGATTACCAGTTATGTTGAGACTGCGCTGCTGCGCGCTATCTGGTATCCGACCACAGTGGCAACACAAAGCCGGGAGGCGAAAAAAATTATTCAGCGCTACCTGGAGGAAACCGCGGATACTTTGGACGGCCTGCCCTTTAAGCTACATGACTTCGGCGCGCGCGGCGCAAGCAGCGGGGAAACCGCCGCCCTGGGCGGGCTTGCCCACCTGGTGAACTTCCAGGGTACCGACACTGTGGCAGCCCTGGTTGCCGGTCGCCGCTTCTACAATGCCCCAATGGCCGGCTTCTCTATTCCGGCGGCAGAACACAGCACTATGACCAGCTGGGGGCGAGAGCATGAAACCGAAGCCTACGCCAATATGCTGACCCAATTCGCCGGAGACGGACGCGTCGTAGCAGTAGTCAGTGATAGCTACAACTTGTGGAATGCCATCGATAATATCTGGGGCGGTGAATTGAAAGAGCGGGTGGAAAATAACGGCGGCACCCTGGTGATTCGGCCCGACAGCGGTGATCCCGTGGACGTGGTAACCCAAACCATCGAGCGCCTGATGCGTATCTTCGGAGCCCGAATCAATAGCAAAGGTTATCGGGTTCTGCCGGATTATATCCGCGTAATCCAGGGGGATGGTATCTCACTGCACACCATCGAAGGTATTCTGGCCGCGATGAAAGCCCGCAAGCAGAGCGCAGATAACATCGCATTTGGTATGGGGGCGGAGCTACTGCAAAAAGTACACCGGGACACTATGAAATTTGCCATGAAGGCGAGCGCAGTACGGGTCAACGGGCTATGGCGCGATGTGTTCAAAGACCCAGTTACAGATACCGGTAAACGTTCAAAAAAAGGACGCCTGGCTCTGATTCGCCGGGGCAACGGTGAACTTCGGACAATTCGTGAACAGGACCTTGGAAATCGCCAAAACCTGCTGCAACCGGTGTTCCGCAATGGAAAGCTACTGACTGAGCAAAGCCTAGAGGATATCCGTAGACGCGCAGCAGTCCCCCACAACGAGGACGAGCTTGTCATGGCAGCTGTTTCTTAGCGTATCTTCAACCAATCCGTATAAACCCAGAAGGGAGTTATGCGACGAGAGCCCGGCCAAACCGGGCTTTTGTTGTTTCACACTTCGCCAATACAACCCAGCCACCTCAGGAGATTGACAGGGGTAGTCCCCACCGACTGTATGCCGTACCGGTTAAAAAGTACCGCAATAACGCTGTATACCGGGAACCTATGTATATTCGAGGAAGCCGCCGCTGCCCGCCGGAACGTCTATGCGTATAAGTTGATAACCGTTCATTGACAACGCAATGGCGTTAAATCACTACTGCTCAAGATTGCGCACAAAGGTGTAGTCACCAGACTTTTCCCGCATCCGGTACAGGGCAGCTGGGCGTCCACCCTCGGAGCGTTTCTCGCCAGTATCAATTAAGAGGTTGGCCTGTTCGATCCTGCGCCGGAAGGACTTCTTCTGTAACGGCTTGCCGATAATCACTTCGTGCACCCGCTGTAACTCCGGAAGAGTGAAGGTTTCAGGAAGCGCATAAGCGGGCACTATGCTGTACAAGGCTTTCTGGCGCAGGCGTTCGCGGGCGCGATACAGTATTTGCTGGTGATCGAATGCCAATTCCATCTTTTCCGCCCGCGCAACATTCATCCAGTCCACATTCGATACCGTCTCAATATGGCTCCGGCAGGCCTGGTGCGCAATCAGGGCGGTATAGCTGATTGTCACCGACCAACCCCGTTTGTCCCTGTCAGGTCCGCCAAAGGTATACAGCTGTTCAATATAAGGCGGCTCCACCGAAGTCTTTTGTTTGAGGATACGGATCACCGTGTCTTCCAGAGAGCGGTCTTTCTTCTCGTCAACGAACCCACCTGGCAAGGCCCACTTCCCCTTCTCCGGATGGTTGGACCGCTCGATGAGCAGTACCTTGAGATCGCCCTGGTGGTAGGTGAATAAAACCGCGTCCACCGTAAGCAAAGGACTCTCGAACAGCGTTTTTTTGTAGTTCTGTAAGTACTTTTCTTCGCTCATAAAAGCCCATCATATAGTGTCGTTTAGGCACTATATTACTTGCTCACAGCCCACGACCACAATCGTCAACGTGGAAAGGAGCGCCTCAGTCTCCTCAGGATTGGCTACTGCGCTCATGGGGAGAAAACCAGGCATTCCTTAGTGGCTTGCCTTATCATACTGCATAAATATACAGTCCTCGCTATGCAATCCTGGTCGCAAGCAGTGCCTGCATTACGAGATAAGCAACAAAATGCCTTCCCCCGCCGAATTGAAGCCGGACTACTATCTGACCAATTTTCAGACATTGGTCGATTTCGTTGTGAAACGATACCAGCACTTACTCTCGGAGAAGGAGCTGGCTTTCCGACGCAGATTGGAAGCTCTAGACATCAACAGCCGACGACTCTTTGTGCGGCTATTACTGCGTAAAGGGGTACCCTCTTCTGCCGGAGCGCTGTTTCGGCAGGACAAGCTCAACTACGCTGAAATTCAGCATTTGCCACGGGCCGTGGTGCGCTTAATAGATGCGGGTCTGCTACAGCGCAACCCGAAACTGCCCGTGGAAGCATACCTGCCACTATACAACCGAGCGGAACTGGCCGCGCTCAGCCCCATCCCCCTCCCCCGTTCACTCAAACGCCAGGCACTGGTGCGAGCACTACTGGAGCAAAGTCCACAACCGTTAAACCTACAGGAAGCCTTATCTCGGTTCGGCCCGGTCTTGGCCGTGCAGAAGGCGGAGCACTTCAAGACCTTTCGCCTCCTTTTTTTCGGCAATCTAAGTCAGGATCTGAGCGAATTTGTGTTGCGGGATCTGGGGCTTTATCGCTACGAGCCCTATCCCCTGGAACAGCGGCACTTGCCCTTCCGGAGCCGGGCGCAGGTCGAACAGCACCTGCTCTATTATCAGTGCCAGGAAGAGCTGGGCGACGCGCTCGACAAAGGGAAAGACGCTATTCTGGCACTGGCCGAGCGGTTGCCATCCGGAATTGACGGGGACGCCGCCCTTCAGCGCCGCCTGGATCGCCTGCGTTTAAGCTTGGCCCGACAGCTCGAACGGCTGGAAGCGCTGGAGGATGCCGAACGCCTGTACCGCCTTTGCACCCATCCGCCTGCGAAAGAGCGCAGAGCGCGTATCGCCGTCAAGCGAGGAGATATCGAAAACGGGCTCGCCCTGTGCCGGGAAATTCTGGCCACGCCCTGCAACGAGGCCGAGCGGATATTTGCCGAACGCTTCGGCCACCGCACAGCCAAAAATACAGTGTTCGAAAACGACTGGCCCCCTCCCATCCAATACCGGCCACCAGCGCAAACCATCAGGCTGCCGAAATCCCTGGAGCGGGTGGAACTGCTGGTCATGAAGCACCTGGAAAAGTCGGACGGGGGCTGCTGTTACTATGTTGAAAACAACTTGCTTAGCAGTGTATTGGGGCTTTATTGCTGGGATATTGTCTTCAAACCGATACCCGGAGCATTTTATAACCCGTTTCAGGCGGAACCGGGGGACTTTCGCACAGCTGATTTTTATCCCTCGCGGCAGTGGGCGTTCGATCGACGCCTCGCGGAGCTCAACACAGAAACTCTGACGCAGCGTGTATGGCGCTGCTACCGCGAAAAGCGGGGCATCACCAATCCGCTGGTGATCTGGCAGGCCCTATCGGATAAGCTGTTGCAACTGGCACTGACACACATTCCCGCACCGCATTGGTACCAGTTGTTTCGGCGCTTCCTCGCGGATATTACCCATCACCGAAACGGCCTGCCGGACCTGATTCTGTTTCCTGAATCCGGTGGCTATCGCCTGCTGGAAGTCAAAGGGCCGGGCGATCGCCTGCAACCGAATCAGTTGCGTTGGCTGACCTTCTTTGCCCAGCATCAGATTCCCCACGGAGTCCTGCATGTGGAGTGGCAATAACTGTGAACGAGGTCGAAACCCCGATAGGGGAAGCACAGACCGCGGGTTCCGAAACTATCTTGCGGCTGCCGGTAGCAGAGTACAGGCTGGAAGTTCAGCGGCAATACGGAGATCATGCAGAGATCTTCACAGGTCCCAAATGCTGTCAGCAACACCGTAAACAGGTACGCGCAGGTTGGCGTTTCCTTTCCCCGACTACCGCTAGCCGGGAATGATGCGAGTGCCTCAAGCCGCGGATCGGGTAATCCGCACCGACTCGGATCGCGGCGTATTGATACTGGCCGACAGCCGCTTTACCCCGCCCTTTTACAGGGAGCAGTATCCGTCACACTGGCAGCTGCATAGATACGGCCGCGGAAAGAAACATCGAGAGAACTTTATCCGTTGTGGAAAACGGAGTGAATCAATCCATGCTGCTGTCGCGAAAATTTTATCGGCGCGGTCCCACTCGAAGAGAATCGGGCCCTGTATCTTTTTCGGATATCCGGAAGCGGTTTGGCTTTAGGTCCATCGGTATCGGCCGCTGGGTAACGAGGAAAGAGCGCGATGTCGCGGCCAGCCTGTTTTACGATGCGCTCTCCGATCTTATGGCGATACTGCGCGGCCCGGAAATAGTCATTTCACTGCGCGGTACCCTGTCCTTCCAATACGGTATTGGAGGACGGCCCGGTGTATCGGCTTTTTATGAACCGGCAAGCCGATGCTTCTCGCTGGCGAAAAATGCCGGCCCCGGCGCTATTGCCCACGAGTGGTTCCACGCATTAGATCATTATCTAGGCGATAAGGCATTCAGCGATACAGATGGCAGTGTATTTGCCTCCGAGGCGTGGCTGAGAGACGCCACGCCGGTTCCCCACCCCCTCAACGACCGGTTGTTCGATTGCTTCAAGTCCATCATGTTGGATGAAAGCGGGGAAAAGCCCAGTGAGCTGTTCCGTGCATCCTGCCGGATCGACCGGGAAACAGGCCGCCTGTATTACAGCAGGCCCGCAGAGATCTGCGCCCGAGCATTTGAAGCCTTTGTCCAAGATGCAACGATCAGCAATAACTTTCTTGTATCCGGCACCAAAGTGAGCGAGGAGGCGCAAATGGGGCTATACCCAAATGCCGGGCAACGCAGGCGTATCAACAACGCATTCAGCAACTATTTCACCGCACTCGGAACGGCTCTGCGTGCGGAGGCCGAGAACCGCCAGGATCAGCCATTCAGTAACACCCGCTCCAGCAGGTCAAGACAGCGACAGGCATAACCGAATTCGTTGTCATACCACACCTGGACCTTCACGAGGTTTCCCTGTGCGCGCGTGGATAAGGCGTGCAGTATGCAGGAATGCGCATCTCCGATGATATCGCTGGAAACCAATTCTTCCTCGCTGTATGCCAGAATGCCCTGCAGCGGACCGTGTGCGGCGGCGCTGAAAGCAGCGTTAACATCCTCCACGCTGGGGCTGCGTTTCAATTGCGCTGATATATCACTCAGGGAGCCGTCCGCAACCGGCACCCGCACCGCGAGTGCATTTAGCCGGCCCTGCAACTGCGGCAGAACCCGAATTGTGGCGGCGTCGGCACCGGTACTCGTAGGGATTATGTTGAGCGCCGCGGCGCGCCCACGGATCTTCTTCCCCGCAGCCTGATCTACTACGCTCTGGCTGGCCGTATAGGCGTGGATAGTGGTGGCTGAGGCCTGCTCAATACCAAATTCGTCATCCAGCACCTTCAGTACCGGTGCCAGAGAGTTAGTGGTGCAGGAAGCATTCGATATCACATAGTGACGCTCCGGCACATAGTCGGTCTCGTTGACCCCCATTACCAAGATCACGTCTGCGTCAGCCGAAGGTGCGCTGATCAGAACCCGCCCTGCCCCGGCCTCGATATGCTTGGCCGCGGCCGCGCGCTTGGTAAAGTGGCCGCTGCATTCGATCACCAGGTCCACCTGCTCGGAGCCCCAGGGCAACTTCTGCGGTTGCGTTTCGCTAAACAGCGGCACACTGAGTTTACCCACAGTCAGCTTTCCATTCTCAACGGAGACCGGTGCATCCAGTCGGCCGTGTACCGAGTCGTAGGCGAGCAGATAGCGCAGATTGTCCGCAGGCATCGGTTCGTTGGCGGCTACCAGGGTAAAGTGCTTGTATTCCACCTGTAGATAGCGGCGCAACAGCAACCTGCCAATGCGGCCCAGACCGTTGATGGCAACGCGTTTCATCAGACCGTACTCAATGATGATGGATTTATCTCAAAGAATAGAAGCTACTGCGGCGGCAGGGGCCGGTGTTAGGAGGGCCCGGATAGCCCCCGGTAGCCGGCGGTTTTACAATCGCTATCCATCACTTGTGCCTTTCATCCTGCTGCGGCGCTGCCTCAAGCCTGAGACACGATGCGCTCTTAGCAAAATATTGTCGCTTAATTCATGATCTTGTTCGGAAAACCTGTTTGGACTGACCTCCCCTTCCTTTAGTATGCGCCGCTTCTACCCCGGGGAAGCACACCCATGACGACAGCAGAGAGAATCTATCAGGCGGTTGAGCTGTTCAGCGCGGAAGAGCCTCACTACCACCTCTTCGAGCTCGCCTTCCAGGACGCGCTGACCAGCGACGGTACTCCAGGCGCTGATGCCGAGGAAATGGCACGGGTGGCAGCGAAATCATTGCGAAGCCTGGGGTACTCGGATTATCACTTGGCGATGGCGGCCACCATCGCCTACAACAGTGACTTTGAGAAGCTCATGTATGGCAGCCCGGCAGCCGTTCAGGCAATGCACAAATATATGTCCTACTACCTGGAGTTTGCAGATCACCAACAGGTCGCGGCAGTGCAGTAACCTCAGCCTGACCTTTTTCCACAATACGGGCAACGCCGGCTTGCCCCCTGTCTTTGATTCGCGCAATGGCACACGCGCGGGGCTCAACCGTCTATTTACTTAACAGGGCACGAAGCGCTACAGTGTGGCCGGCGAGGAGAGGCGTGTATTTCTACCAAGTGAGGTCGCGGGAAGACTGTGCGCCGCATTCAAGACACCGGCGCGGCGCAGATTCAAGCCGCCAGCAATATGAGTTTTTATCGAGCAGGACCGGAAATGCTGGAAGCGCTTTTGACGCACAAATTTGTCCTTACCCTGGCGACTATCGTTACTATTTTGTTGCTGCGCTGGTTGCTCGCCGCTGCTATAGCGCGCAGCAACTGGGCCAAGGCAGATAAGCGCCGCCGTATCAGCACGGTACACAATTACAGCAATCTGCTGCTGGTCATTGGCCTGATCGCCATATGGATCACCGAGCTGCGTGAGTTTGCCCTGTCTATCGCCGCATTTTCCGTAGCGATTGTCCTTGCCTTGCGGGAATTCGTTCAGTGCTTCGTCGGCGGCGTTTTTCAGCGGAGTATGCGCGCATTCAATGTGGGGGATTGGATTAAAATCGGCGATAAATTCGGTGAAGTAATCGACAGTGACTGGCTCAGTACCACCCTGTTAGAAATAGATCCCCACGGACTCGGCAATGGATACACAGGGGCGACCTTATTTATTCCCAACAGCGCCTTCTTTACACAGCCGGTAAAAAACCTGAACTTTATGCGCCGCTATATAGAACATTCTTTCGCCCTGGTGCGCGAGAGTAATGGCGTGAACCCCATGGCGGCTAAAGAGTACATCAGCACGCGCATACGCGAGCACTGCGAACCTTTTCGGGAAGTGGCTGAGCGCTACTGCAAACTCATTGAGCACCGCATGGGCGTTGAACTATCCGGTCCCGATGCTGAAGTGCGCATCACTACCAATGAACTGGGGCACGATGTGCTGACAGTTACCGTCTTCTGTCCGCGAGAAGAGGCGCACGAGATCGAACAGAAAGTTACCGAGGATTTCTTCAACTTCTGGCACCAACAATTTGAAGCCACCTCCCGGGGTGGGGCCAATACATCAGCTTCCGGAGCTTAAAGCCGGCTCCCGATCTATATTGGTTTCCGTGCGCCGGGCGATGGGAAATGCATTGCGAAAACAGTCGAGACCATCCCTGCAACTCCGCCGGATTACCTCAAGGTATCCGGCGTTTTTAACATTTCCTCCATCACCCGAACTTCTCGTCTGGCTTTTTTTACCTTTACCCTCAGAAGTGAGTTAATCGAAGTTCCCCTAGAGAACCTCTGATTAATTCACTTCCTGACGGTAAAAACTCTTTGGAGCCAGATGGAGAAGCTCAGGTGATAGGCTGGCCATTTCGAAACCGTTGGATACAGGGATGTATCCGACGGAGCTACAGGGAAGTACTCGTGCGTTTTCGAAATGGCCATCCTATTGCCTGAGCGCCCCGGAACCTACCATAGTGTTCACGCGAATGGATCAGAGGTTCCCTAGGTGCCAACGCCGGGTTCCTGTAGTTTCGCACGGATTATCTCGGCTAGGCGTAGAGCGCCCGGTCCGGGGGCATCCCTATCGGCAAAGATCAAATACAAGGGAATACTGCGCGCACTACCACCCCGTATGGGCAGGGGTTTTAGCAAACCGCTCTCGAGTTCCGCGAGGATCTTTTCCTTCGGCAGCCAGGCAAATCCATAACCGCGGCAAGCGGCACCGATAGAAGTCGCCATATTGGTCAGCGTCCAGCGCCGTGTCACTTCAACGGTAGTGGTTTTGCTGGTGCGCTGAGAACCTGTGTCCCGAACCACCAAATGCCGGTGCTGGCGCAGGTCGCGCAGTGAGACCTCGCGTCCCAGCTGATGCAGGGGGTGATCGGGATGTGCCACTGGAATCACCTGCGCCGGCCGGGGAAGCATTTCACCGACAAAGCCTCTGGGCACATGTGGTGTGATCGCGAGATCCACTCTGCCCTGTTCCAGGGCCTCCGGCGCGCCACCAATCACCGTTTCGTAGAGCTCGACCCTGGTTTGCGGACTCTCGCGGCCAAAGTCATCCAGGCAGCCAAGCAATAACCAGGTGGGAAACAAGACTTCCACGGCAATCGCAATCTCCGCTTCCCAGCCCGCTGACGCTTTGCGTGCCGCTACCTCCAAGCCCGCGGCATCTTCCAGTAGCTGGCGAGCACGGCGGTAGAGCATCTCTCCCGCCCTAGTAAGAACCGCACGGCGTCCCTCTATGACAAAAGCCTTGATATCCAGCACAGATTCCAGCTTTTGCACGGAATAGCTCACCGATGACTGGCTCTTATGCAAGCGCGCCGCCGCCTGGGCGTAGCCGCCCTCCTCGACAACCGCTACCAGACAACGCCACTGTTCCAGACTGATACGCGGTGTCAAAGGGGTCTCCATCTGCTTCTTGTCGGCCATTAAATCTATCCGTTCGATGAGTTTTAGCAGTTTTTTATATTTTTTTATCGAATTAATCAATGTTTAAATGGCCTCACATTCGGAATACAGTGAGGAAATACCGAAATGACACACCGAGAGCAAAAGCTACTTAAGATCCAAACCAGCCTATTTCAGAATGACGGTGTATCGTCTCAATTGGCAGATGAATTCGCCCGCCAATGGCAGGCACAGAACCCTCAGGGCCAGGTAATCACCCGCGACCTCGGCGCTGAGCCAGTCCCACATCTCGATCTGGCGCGCTTCCAGTCATTTATCACTCCGGAAGAAGAGCGCACTGCGGAGCAAAAGGCCGTGGTGAACTATTCCGATCAACTCATTGCAGAGATCACCTCAGCGGATGTGCTGGTACTGGGCATTCCGATGTATAACTTCAGTGTGCCATCCACATTGCGCGCCTACTTCGACCATGTTGCCCGCGCGGGCGTGACTTTCCGTTATACGCCCGAAGGTCCCCAAGGACTGATCAAAGGCAAACGCGCGGTGGTGTTTATCACACGCGGTGGTTTCCACGGAGAAGATCATTCCCAAACTGCCTACGTGCGCCAGTTCCTCGGGTTTCTCGGCATCACCGACGTCGAGGTTGTCCACGCTGAAGGCTTATCGGTAAGTCAGGACGCCAAGGAAAACAGTGTCAAAACTGCCCGCGAAAAAATCGCTGAGTTGGTTTAAGGAGGCACAAACCAAGGCGAGCCCCTTGTCTTCAGCCGCCTAAAACAAACGGCCGGTGGCCGCGATCGAAAACATCCTCCATCGATCGCAGCCACCGGCCGTTTGTTTTATGACAGCCTGACTGAGACAGGCGATATCTTCGCTAATACAAGGCTCAAACAGCTTCAGCGGCCTCTCGGCGCTGCTTCTCTGATTCAACCTCAGAGCTTTCCATTGCGGCCGTTTTGCTGCCGAACAGTCGCTGCACTACCACAAAGAACAGCGGGATAAAGAAGATCCCCAGCAGTGTACCGACAATCATTCCGCCCAGGACGCCAGTGCCGATAGCACGTTGCGCACCCGAGCCGGCACCAGTAGCCACCGCTAATGGCAATACGCCGAGGCCAAAAGCAAGGGATGTCATCAGGATGGGGCGCAGCCGGTCACGCACTGCGCGCATCGTCGCCTGAATCAACTCCATACCACTTTCCAGGTTCTGCTTGGCAAACTCCACGATCAGAATCGCGTTTTTGCTGGTCAATCCCACGGTTGTCAGCATCGCCACCTGGAAGTAGACATCCCGCTCCATTCCGCGGAAGGTATTCGCCAACACTGCGCCAAGGATCCCCAGAGGAGCCACCAACAGAACGGCGGTGGGAACGGTCCAGCTTTCGTAAAGCGCTGCGAGACAGAGGAACACGATCAGCAGTGATAAGGTGTAGAGCAGTGGTGTCTGCGCACCGGCAGCCCGTTCCTGATAGGAGAGACCGCTCCACTCCATGCCGATTCCATCCGGCAGCTGCTTCACCAAGCGCTCCACTTCGGCCATGGCTTCACCGGAACTGACACCGGGCGCCGCTTCACCGTTGATTTGCATCGCCGGCACGCCGTTGTAGCGCTCCAGACGCGGTGAGCCATACTCCCAGCTAAAGCTGGCAAAGGAGGAAAGTGGCACCATTTCTCCCTGGTTATTGCGCACCGACCACAAGCGGAAATCCTCGGGCACCATGCGGAAAGGCGCATCAGCCTGCAGATAGACCTTCTTCACCCGGCCGCGATCGATGAAGTCGTCGATATAGGCTCCCCCCCAGGCGGCGCTCAGGGTTGAGTTGATATCCGCGATCGAGAGACCGAGGGCCGCTGCCTTGGCAGTATCGATATTCACCCGGAACTGCGGGGTATCCTCCTGCCCATTGGGACGCACATTCGCCAGTAGAGGACTTTCACCAGCCATACCGAGAAACTGATTGCGCGCGTTGGTCAGTGCCACATGTCCCAGGTTGGCATTGTCCTTCAGGTAGAAATTGAAACCGTTGGATGTGCCCAACTCGGGAAGTGCCGGTGGCGAGAAGGCATAGGCGATGGCATCCTTAATTTGCATCAGCGCCCCCATGCCGCGCATGGCGATCGCGCTGGCCCCCTGCTCCGGCGCCTTGCGCTCATCCCAATCCGCCAGCTTGATAAATGCAATGCCATTGTTCTGGCCGGAACCGGCGAAACTGAACCCCTGCACAGAGAACACGGACACCACATTGTCGGGCTCATTGTTCAGGAAGTGATCTTCAATCTTATAGATGGACTCCATGGTGCGTTCCTGGGTGGCCCCGACTGGGGTTTGCACCATGGAGAAAAGCACGCCCTGATCTTCTTCCGGAAGGAAGGATGTCGGCAGCCTTAAAAAGAGCACGACCATCACGGCCGACAGCCCGGCGAAGATGGCCATAAAGCGGCCACCGCGCGCAAGCAGTCCGCGCACACCCCGCTGGTAGCGGTCAGTGCCGCGCTCGAAATTGCGGTTAAACCAACCAAAGAATCCTTTGTGGCCGTGAGCCTCGCCCTTTTTCAGCGGCTTCAAAATAGTGGCGCACAGCGCGGGCGTGAGAATCAAGGCCACCAGCACAGACAGCGCCATTGCGGAAACGATAGTCGCAGAGAACTGTCGGTAAATAACCCCCGTGGCCCCGCTCATAAACGCCATGGGGACAAACACCGCGGACAGCACTACACCGATACCCACCAGGGCGCTGGAGATCTGCCGCATCGACTTCTTGGTCGCCTCCTTCGGCGACAGCCCCTCCTCGCTCATCACCCGCTCGACGTTTTCCACCACCACGATGGCATCGTCCACCAAGAGACCGATAGCCAGCACCATGGCGAACATGGTCAACATGTTAATGGAGTAACCCAGCGAGAAAAGTACCCCGAATGTGCCGAGCAGCACGACTGGCACAGCGATAGTCGGGATCAATGTGGCGCGGAGATTCTGCAAGAAGAGATACATCACCAGGAATACCAGAACCACCGCTTCGACCAGGGTATGGACCACCCCCTCGATAGAGACCTGCACGAAAGGCGTTGTGTCGAAGGGCACTACCGCTTTCAATCCGGTGGGAAAGAATTCCTCCAGCTCCTTCAGCTTCGCCTTGACATTCTCGGCAGTCTCCAGTGCATTTGCGCCGGTGGCCAGAGTAACCGCCACGCCGGTTGCCGGCTGGCGGTTATAGCGGGTCAGGGTCTCATAGCTTTCCGCACCGATTTCCACCCGCGCGATGTCTCCGAGGCGCAGCACCGAGCCTTCATCGTTGGCCCGGATCACAATATTGCGGAACTCCTCCGGTGTTTGCAGACGACCCTGCGAGTTGATGGTCGCGTTCAGCTGCTGACCGGGTACGGCCGGGGTACCACCCAGGGAGCCAACTGCCACCTGTTGGTTTTGCGCCTGTACTGCTGCAGCGACATCCGCCGGTGTCAGGCGGTAAGTCTCGAGTTTGTGCGGATCCAGCCAAATGCGCATGGCGTATTTGGAGCCGAAGACCTGCAGACTACCGACTCCGGGTACCCGGCTGATCGGATCCACCAGGTTCGACGAGATATAGTCGGCGATATCGGCTTTAGACATGCTGCCGTCTTCGGACACAAAGCCGAGTACCATCAAAAAGCCCGTACGACCTTTACTGACACTCAGCCCCTGACGCTGCACCTCTTCCGGCAGCAGAGGGGTCGCCAGTTGCAGCTTGTTCTGTACCTGTACCTGAGCTGTATCCGGGTCAGTACCATTCTCAAAGGTCAAAGTGATCGAAGCGGTACCATTGGACTGACTGGTGGCGGACATATAGAGCAATCCGTCCAGCCCCTTCATATTTTCTTCGATAATCTGGGTAACCGAGTCCTCCACCACCTTAGCGGAAGCACCGGGATACACGGCGCCGATGGTGACCGCTGGCGGTGCGATATCCGGATAGCGCTCCACCGGCAGCTGGGTAATGGCCAGGCCACCGCCGAGCATGGTGATAATTGCCAGCACCCAAGCGAAAATCGGGCGATTGATAAAGAAACTAGCCATTGCCGGGCTCCCTTACGACTCTTGAGCGGTCGGCGCTTGAACTTGTGATTCAGTGTTGGCATCACCGGCGACAGCATCACCCGCTGCCGGAGTTTGCGGTGCCTCCCGTTCGACAGCCTGCACCGGTACGCCCGGACGAATTTTCTGCAGCCCCTCTACAACCACCTTATCCCCGGCCTGCAGTCCTTCTTCCACCAGCCACTTGTCGCCAATCGTGCGGCTCACTACTACTGAGCGCTGAGCCACGACACCTTCTCCGCTGACGACCATCACAGACGTATTGCCTTTCGGGTCTCTGGCCACAGCCTGCTGGGGCACCAGTATTGCCTGTTGTCGCACTCCGCTGCCCAAAAGGGCGCGCACATACATACCCGGCAACAATATGTTGTCCGGATTGGGGACAATAATCCGCAAAAGCACACTGCCCGTGGATGGCTCCACACTAACCTCGGCAAATTCCAGCTTGCCCTTATGTTCATACTGGCTGCCGTCTTCCAGCAGGATGGTTACAGGCAGCTCCGTACTCTCCACAGTGCCCGCCTCTAGCGCCTTGCGCAGTGCCAGCAACTCGGCGGTGGACTGGGTCACATCCACGTAGATGGGATCCAGTTGCTGCACCGTTGCAAGAGCCGAGGTCTGATTGGCGGTGACCAGCGCGCCCTGGGTAATGGAAGACTTACCGATCCGGCCACCAATAGGCGCACTGATACGCGCATAATCCAGCTGCACTTTGCTGCGCTGAACCGCTGCGCGGGCTGCCGCCACATCCGCCTCCGCCCGCTGCAGTGCGGCCTGGGCGCTGTCGTTATCCTGCTTGCTCACAGCCCCGCTTTTTACCAGTTCCGCAGTCCGCTCCGCGGTCAGACTCGCTTCGTTCAACGCCGCCAGGGCACCTTGCAGATTGGCGCGGGCACTGTCGTAATCCGCTTTATAAGTGGCGTCATCCAGCTGATAGAGGGCCTGGCCGGCCTCTACCATGCCACCTTCCCGGAACAGCTGCGCTTTTACGATACCGCTGACCTGAGGGCGTACCTCGGCCACTTTGAACGCCGATGTACGGCCCGGCAGCTCCCGGGTCAGTGTTACGGGTTCTGCCTTGAGAGTGACTACAGTCACCTGCGGCACCATCATCGGCGGCGCGGCGGCCTCCTTGCCGCATGCACTGAGCAGTGCGCATGACAACAGCAGGCTGATTAGTACTTTCTTCTTCAGCATGACTACCTCAACAGGGGGTAGGCCGTCCCCGCGGCCAATGGAATTGAACAGGTTTGTACGGACAGACAAGTTAGGCCCTTATAGGGAACCGGCATTTTATATTCATGCATGAACAAACATCAATTATTCATTCATGAATGAATATAAACTAGTATGCTGTTCCGTGCAGGTGCCCCGATGCTATCCGACCTTTTGGTCGCTATTAACTGCTCTGGATCGACACAGTTCAATTTCACTGCGACCAGGCGTCTGTCTACTGGGACCAACTGAATATCGCAACCTCAACGGAATCTAATAAACCAATGGCCAAACGCAGAAAAGAAGATGCCCTGGAAACGCGGGAGCGGATTTTGGACGCCGCTATTGAGGTGTTCCACAAACGCGGTGTTGTCCGCCCTTCCCTTACTGAGATCGCACAGCTCGCTGGCGTCACCCGGGGCGCTATCTATGGCCACTTCCGCAACAAAGCGGATCTTTTCGCCGCGCTCACCGAGCGGGTGCAGTTCCCCGATGAGCGGCTGTGTGAGTGCGCCTGCGATGAAATAATGAAAGATCCACTTGGAGTACTGCGCAGCCGGTGGCTGCGGATGTTCCAGGAAGTGGCCCGCAACCGCGAGTGGCAACTAATCCTGGAAATCGTCTTTCACCGCTGTGAGCTGGTCACAGAAAGTGGCGAGATACACCAGCGTTTAATGGAGGGGCACGCCCAAGGGGTGGAGCGTATGCGCTTTCTCATCACTGCCGCGGTGCAGCGGGGACAACTGCCTGCCGACCTGGCTATAGAAGTTGCCACGCCGCTGCTGCACGGCTCGCTTGTCGGGGTACTGCAGGACTGGCTCCTGCAGCCTCAAATCGGTGACCTCGCGGTATTGGGCGAGCGCTATGTCGATGCGCTGATCGATATGCTCCACGCCTCACCGGCACTACGCCGACCAATGCAGTTGCAGATGACCTGCTGATACCCGTACAGCCTATCCCCTGTAGCGGCTAGCGGCGATCGGAAAATCCGCCGGTTGTGAGGGGGGCGCTCGCAAAATAGGTTAAAAATTCGCCTATCACTGACTTTTCTATATCGACACAATGCGGCCAACAGAGGACAACACCCGTAAAACCCGGCATATGGCGCAATTTCTTCTCGCAAAAAGGCTTTTGGCGGCACCATTTGCCTCGGATTAGAGGCAATTCATGCCTTTTGGAGCTTTCAGCCTATATACTTGTCCTAAGCTATAGGTCGCCAGCGCTCCACCGGACGCTGACAGCCCGTGAAGTAGGACGTATAAAGAGACTCTCTATGCAGACCAATCGGATCGCCGCTCTGTTTTCCGGCTTCTTGTTTCTCACCCTGACCCTGTTCTCCGCTGCGACGCTGGCCGAGCTGGACAGCCTGCAACCCGAAGAGGACCAGGGCAGTACCGCTCGCGAAATCGTCGGCAAGCTGGAAATGCTGCACTACAACAAGCTGAAGCTCAGCGACGATATGTCCGAAAAGCTCTGGGAGGAATATATCGAGGCCTTGGACCCCACCAAAAGCTACTTCCTCGCCTCGGATATCAGCGAATTCCGCCAGTGGCGCACCAAGCTCGATGACCAACTGCGCGCGGGTCAGGTAAAGGCCGGTTTTGACATTTACAATCGCTTCCGCCTGCGCCTGACAGATCGGCTCAACAATATTCTCAACCAGCTGGACAAAGGCCTGCCGGCCTTCGACTTCACCCGCGACGAATACCTCGAATTGGACCGCGAAGACAGCGACTGGCCGGCCTCCATTAGCGCCGCTGATGAACTGTGGCGCAAACGCCTTAAAAGCAGCGTGCTCAACCTGCGCCTGACAGGCAAGAAAGATGAGGAAATCCGCGACTTGCTGGTACGGCGCTACAAAGGCCAGCTGAAACGAATCCACCAACAAAGCAGCGATGACGTCTTTGAGCTCTACATGAATTCTCTGACCCGTCTGTACGATCCGCACAGCAACTATCTGTCACCGCGCTCACTGGAAAACTTCAATATGAGTATGTCGCTGTCCCTGGAAGGGATCGGCGCAGTGTTGCAAATGGAGGACGAATACACCAAGGTGGCACGCTTGGTTGCCGGCGGTCCGGCCGATCGCTCTGGCAAGCTCAAGCCCAACGACAAGATTGTCGCGGTCGGCCAGGGCAAAGAAGGCGAAATGGTCGATGTCGTCGGCTGGCGCCTGGACGATGTGGTTGACCTGATTCGCGGCGAAGCGGGTAGCTACGTGCGCCTGGAAACCATCCCCACTGGTGGGGACGGCACCCACAGAACCATCCTGATCAAGCGCAGCAAGGTGAAACTAGAGGATCAGGCCGCGAAAAAGGCGACCTTTGAATTCTCCGACGGTGAAAAAACGTACAAAATCGGCGTCATCAACCTGCCGACCTTCTATATCGATTTCGAGGCCTACCGTCGGCGCGATCCCAACTATAAAAGCACCACTCGCGATGTCGCCAAGTTGCTTGAGGAGCTGAAAGCGGAAAAAGTAGACGGCATCATCCTCGACCTGCGCAACAACGGTGGCGGCTCTCTGCAGGAAGCCACGATGCTCACCGACCTCTTCATCGATCAGGGGCCGGTAGTGCAGATTCGCCATGCCAATGAACAGATATCGCGCCACAACCGCTCCCGCTCCCGTGCCATGTACCGTGGCCCTCTGATGGTTTTGATTAACCGCCTGTCCGCATCCGCATCGGAGATCTTTGCCGGCGCTATTCAGGACTACAATCGCGGGCTGGTTGTGGGCAACCAGTCCTTTGGTAAGGGTACAGTACAGACAATGGCGCCTTTGAAGGAAGGCCAGCTGAAGATCACTCAATCCAAGTTCTACCGCGTATCCGGTGACAGCACGCAACACGCCGGGGTAACCCCGGATATACAGATGCCGCGCCTGATCGATGTGGAAACTGTCGGAGAGAGTGCCTATGACACGGCCCTGCCCTGGGACCGAATCCACGCGGTGCCCCACGCCAAATATTTCAATCTCAAGGAGCTCCTGCCGTCACTGATCAGCAAACACCAGCAACGCACGGCGGCGGACCCGGATTTTATTTTCCTGCGCGAACAATTCCAGTTCGAGACCGAGCGCGCGGATCAGGAATATGTATCCCTGAACGAAAAGACGCGCGAAATGGAACGCAAAGAATTGAACGAGCGCCTGCTCACAATGGAAAACCGCCGCCGCACCGCCAAAGGCCTGGAGCCGTATAAAACCTTTGAAGAGTATGAGGAAAGCGAATCAGAAGAAGTGGCAAATATCGGCGGGCCTGTGGAAATTAAACTGGAAAAAGACCCGATTCTGAACGAGGCCGGTTATATCATGGCTGACTTTATCAGCCTCTACGACAAAATCGCCAAGTCGCCACCCCAAGTGGCAAACTTCTGAAAGGTCCCCGGGCGAGAGTCACAAGGGGCCCGGTGGAAGGTAATCAGACTCACAGCAAAATGATTCAGGCCGGGCATGCCCCGGCCCTTTTCTTTGTTTGGGGAACACAATAAATGAAAGTTGTCTCTTTTAATGTCAACAGTATCCGCGCGCGCCTGCACCAACTGAAGGCGTTGGTTGATTCTCATCAGCCCGACATCATCGGTCTGCAGGAAACCAAAGTCACAGACGAGGATTTTCCGGTGGACGAGGTTCGGAATCTGGGCTACGAATTGATATTTTTCGGTCAGAAGACACACTATGGCGTCGCCCTGCTTTCACGTTTTCCCTTTATCGATCGCGAATACGGTTTTCCCGGAGATGACGATAATGCACAGCGGCGAATGGTCATGGGAAAATTCGATATCGGCAGCGATAAACCTCTGACGGTTATCAACGGCTATTTCCCCCAGGGCGAAAACCGCGAACACCCGGTGAAGTTTCCCAATAAACGCAAATACTACGCAGACCTGGAAGACTACCTGCAGACCACCTGCAGCCCAGAGGCGCCCGTATTGGTAATCGGCGATATGAACATCTCCCCTACCGACCAGGATATCGGCATTGGCGAACAGAATCGTAAACGCTGGTTGCGCGACGGCAAATGCAGTTTTTTACCGGAAGAACGCGAATGGCTGCAAAAGATCCAGGATTGGGGACTGGAGGATACTTTCCGCGCACGTTATCCCGATAGCGATAACGTATTCAGCTGGTTCGACTATCGAAGCCGTGGCTTTGAACGGGATCCCAAGCGTGGCCTTCGCATCGATCTGATTCTGGCGAGCAAACCACTGGCGGAAAAATGTGTAGATGCCGGTGTGGATTATGATATCCGCAGCATGGAGCGCCCTTCAGACCACGCTCCCGTGTGGGCCCAATTCGACATATAAGCCCACTCTGGTTCATTTCTCAAAAATACTATTCACCCTGTGAGACGCTCAGGCTATGAAATATTCTTCTCATTGTCTGAGCGCCTTGCCCCCACTACCGTACTCACACGAATCAGCTAGAGCTGCATAAGCAGGAACTCCCGGTTTATTGCACGATGGCCGCGGATTTTATCTGGGCCCAGACTTTCATTCCCGGCTCAATGCGCAACCGCGCCAGTGATTTTCGCGTCAGGCTGGCAATAATGTAACTGTCCCCGCATTTCAAGCGCACCAAGGCTGTCGCTTCATTACTGCCCGCCCCGATTTCACATACTTCAACCGGCAGTCGATTGAGAACACTTGTGTCATCGCGCGCTTCCAGCGCCAGACTCACATCGCGAGCCAATATGCGTACGCGCAGCGCTTCTTTCCCCAGATCGCTGTTGTCGGGCAGCCAAAGTTCTCCGCCGGAGAAGCCGATGCGTACCAGGTGCCAACGGCTATCCCGCTCCAGCACCTTGCCCGTAAGCACCACTCCCGCCTCCTCGCCGAATCCCAATGGCAAATTCAGCTGTGAGAGGACATCGGACACCGCGCCCTGCGCCGCCACCCTGCCTTTGTCCAGTACCAGTAAATAATCCGCGAGGCGCGCCACCTCATACATTGAGTGGCTGACATACAGGATGGGAATAGCAAACTCCGCACGCAATCGCTCCAGATACGGCAAAATTTCCTGCTTGCGCGCCATATCCAGAGACGCCAGTGGCTCATCCATCAACAGCAGACGTGGGCGGATCAATAGTGCGCGCGCAATGGCCACGCGCTGGCGCTCTCCTCCCGACATTTGGTCGGGATAGCGATCCAGTACAGGCTCTATACCCATCAGAGCGATTACCCGCTGAACCATTTTCGGTTGGCAATGACCACCGGAGCGTTTTAGCGCGTATTCCAGGTTGTCTCGGCCGCACAAATGGGGAAACAGACTGGCTTCCTGAAAAACATACCCCAGCTGCCGCTTATGGGTTGGAAGAAAATTCTTTTCGTCCTGCCAGGTTTCCCCGTTGACGATCAGCCGCCCCCTGTCGATTTTTTGCAGCCCTGCGATGCAGCGCAACAGGGTAGTCTTCCCGGACCCCGAATGACCGAAAATCGCAATGATCCCACTGCCGGGCAGCATTGCGTCCACGTCCAGGCAGAAGGATTGTCCTCGCTCTGATGGAAATGCGATGTGAAAGCGCGCGCGAATATTGTCCGGCATCAAACCCAATACCGCAGGCCGGGACGGTGCGCCCGGTGTTGGAACAAATACAGGCCCAGCAGCACGATGAAAGAAAATACCAGCATGGCGCCGGCCAGTCGGTGGGCCTTGGCATAGTCGAGCATTTCGACATAATCATAAATCTGCACAGACACCACACGGGTCTCTTCTGGAATATTGCCTCCAATCATCAATATCATGCCGAACTCACCAACGGTGTGGGCAAAACCCAAAATGGTTGCAGTGACAAAACCCGGCCGTGCCAGGGGCAATACCACAGTAAAAAAGCGATCCCAGGGGCCCGCACGCAATGTCGCTGCCACTTCGAGAGGGCGGTCTCCGAGTGCCTCCACGGCATTCTGTATTGGCTGAACAACAAAGGGTAAGGAGTAGAATAAAGAGGCCAGTACCAAGCCCCAGAAAGTGAACGGGAGTGTTCCCAGCCCCAGGGCCAGAGTGAGCTGGCCCACCGGGCCATTCGGCCCCATTGCCAGCAGCAGATAAAAGCCCAGTACCGTGGGCGGTAGAACTAGCGGCAGGGCCACTATTGCTCCAACGGGCCCCTTCCAGCGCGAGTGGGTTTTCGCCAGCCACCACGCAATGGGCGTACCAATAAACAGTAACAACAACGTAACAGTACCCGCGAGACGCAACGTCAGCCAGATAGCCGACCAGTCCGCTTGAGAAAAACCCATACCCGGCAACCTCCCTAGCGGGACTCAGGAAGCCTGTATCCGTAGGAGCGGATAATGGCCCTGGCCTTGTCTCCGCGAACGAAGCGGAGAAATGTAGCAGCAGCTGCGCTATTGCTGCCTGACAAGAGCACCGCATCCTGCCGGATCGGGTGGTATAAGTGGCTTGGCACAATCCAGGTGGCCCCTGTATCGATACGCCCGTTATGCATCACTTGCGAGAGTGCCACAAATCCCAACTCCGCATTACCACTGGCGACAAACTGATAGGTCTGTGCAATATTTTCTCCCCGTACCCATTTTGCCTGAGTGCTTTTCTGCAAGCCGAGATTGTGCAGTACTTCTTCCGCGGCCACACCGTAGGGCGCCAATTTTGAATTCGCCAGGGCCAATCTGTTATAGGTGCCTTCACGCAATACCGAGATACCGTCACTCAGCAGATCCGGACTGGCCGACCAGAGGACCAAGCCGCCGATTGCATAGGTGAAGCGACTGCCGGGCACGGTGAATCCCTCTCTCTCCAAAGCCTCGGGCTTGGCAGTATCAGCGGAAAAGAACAACTGGAAAGGCGCACCGTTTTTGATTTGGGCATAGAACTTACCGGAAGAGCCAAAGGAAAGTATGACTCGGTGTCCTGTGGACTTTTCGAATTCCGCCGCGATCTCTTTCATCGCGGGGGTGAAGTTGGACGCTACTGCGACTCTCACATCCTCCGCAGCCGCTGGCAGACCAGTAAGCGCAAAAAGCAAACAGAGCACCAACTGGCACACTCTCATCAGAAAAACCTCCGTTATGGGGCAGACCCGAGAGTTCCCGGGCGCCATATACTGGAATATATAGCGGTTACCGACAAGCCCAGCGATAGCGCTCTTTTTAGGTAGACGCTAAACACTCTCTTTGGATAGCCTCCGAATACTCTGTTTGGGTACCCCTGGATACTCTCTTTGGAGAGTTTCTGATTGTTTCGCGTGAGTGCTGTTGCTGGTTCCGTAGGCTCAAGCAATGGGATGCTTGACTCAACAGGGTGCGACTCGGTCTCTATGATGCTCGCCCCTGTATCCCACGACATCGCCGTGTTTTCCCTTCAACCCTGCTGTGCCTTTATATATTCGCCAAACCATATATAATGAAAAACGTATATATTTGAGCGCCAAGGGTAGCTACTTGAATCCATTAACGTTTTACAAATGCCTCGGCGACGAAACCCGCCTGCGTTGTCTGCTGCTAATCGCCCACGAAGGCGAATTGTGTGTATGTGAGCTGACCGAGGCGCTTGCGGTCAGTCAACCCAAAGTGTCGCGCCACCTGGCACAGCTTCGAAGCTGCGGCCTGCTGCGGGACAGACGTCAGGGCCAGTGGATCTTTTACCGTTTGGAACCGGCCCTGCCCTCTTGGGTCACATCTGTCCTAAACCAGACCCTGGACGCCAATCGGACATTTATCCGGGACAACCTGCGCAGTCTCAGCCTAATGGTCGATCGCCCCAACCGCTGCTGTGATACCGGCTGACGTTTCTCCAGGGAAATCACCTCCCCCTCAAAGCCCAATGACCTTAACGAGCACAAGAGCCAAAAACCGTGAAATTACTTTTTATTTGTACCCACAATCGCTGCCGCAGCATTTTGAGCGAGGCGATTACCAATCATTTGGCCCAGGGCCGCATCACTGCCTACAGTGCCGGTAGTCAGCCAGCGGGACAGGTACATCCCTTGTCCCTCAAGTACCTCGAAGCCCGCGGCATCAGCACCGCTGGCCTGAAAAGTCAGTCCTGGGACGTTTTTTCGGACGTAGAACCTGATGCAGTCATTACCGTCTGTGACAACGCCGCCAACGAAAGCTGTCCGGTGTGGTTCGGCAACACAGTCAAGGTCCATTGGGGACTACCAGACCCATCGAAACTAGACGCGCCCGAAGAAGTGCTCGAATCCGCGTTCAACTCTGTCATGGACACCATTGAAGGGCGCATTCGCAAGTTGCTGGCACTCGCGCCGGAACGCATGTCGCCATCTGAACTGCAAGCCGCACTGGAATCCATCGCCAAAGAGGACTAATCCCATGGGAGTTTTTGAGCGCTATCTGACTTTGTGGGTGGGGCTGTGTATTGTTGCCGGTGTCACTTTGGGCAATTTGTTTCCAGGCTTGTTTGAGTGGTTTGCCGCCCAGGAAGTTGCCCATGTCAACATTCCTGTCGCCCTGTTCATTTGGGTAATGATCTACCCGATGATGGTTCAGGTAGACTTTTTCGCCATCAAGGATGTCGGCAAAAAGCCCAAGGGCCTGTTCCTGACGCTATTTATCAACTGGCTGGTTAAGCCTTTCACAATGGCGGCTCTGGGCTGGCTGTTTTTCCGGGTAATCTTCGCCGATCTCGTCGATCCTCAGACCGCAACCGAGTACATTGCTGGGATGATCCTGCTCGGTGTAGCCCCCTGCACGGCAATGGTGTTTGTCTGGAGCCATTTGACCGAAGGTGATGCCAACTACACCCTGGTTCAGGTTTCAGTAAACGACCTGATCATGATCTTTGCCTTTGCTCCCATTGCCGGATTCCTGCTCGGCGTCAGTGATGTCACTGTACCCTGGGACACGCTGTTGCTATCTGTCCTGCTTTATGTGGTCATTCCCCTGGTGGCCGGCGTCATTACACGCAAGAAACTGGATTCTGGCACCAGTCATGAGCGCTTGAATCATTTCATTCACAGACTCAAGCCGGTATCCATTGCCGGCCTGCTGGCCACCGTAGTTCTGCTGTTTGGCTTCCAGGCGGAAACCATCATGGCCCAGCCCTTGGCGATTGTCCTGATCGCCATTCCGTTGCTGATACAGACCTATGGCATTTTCGCTATCGCCTATGCCGCTGCCAGAGCGATACGTCTGCCACACAATGTTGCCGCGCCGGCCTGTATGATCGGCACCTCTAACTTTTTTGAACTCGCAGTGGCGGTGGCCATATCCCTGTTCGGCCTCAACTCTGGCGCAGCTCTGGCCACTGTCGTCGGTGTACTGGTGGAAGTGCCGGTGATGCTCACCCTGGTGGCCTTCGCCAACCGCACGCGCCATTGGTTTGGAGGAGCCCCGGCATGAACAGTAACGATCTACCCAATGTCAGACCAGAATGCTTCCAACCCATTGACCAGGACAAGTTGCAGGCAGAAATAAGCGCAACTAAGCCGAGGATACTCCTGCTCTACGGATCACTTCGTGCGCGATCCTTCAGCCGGCTCGCAGCAGAGGAGGCACGCCGCCTGCTGGATGCTTTCGGCGCGGAGACACGTATGTTCAACCCTGCCGGCCTTCCGCTACCGGACGGCGCCGACCAAAGCCATCCGAAGGTACAGGAACTACGTGAACTCGCTCAGTGGTGCGACGGCATGGTTTGGTCATCACCAGAACGACACGGCGCCATGACCTCTGTTATGAAGGCCCAAATTGATTGGCTCCCACTGTCGATGGGTGGTGTGCGCCCAACTCAGGGAAAAACCCTTGCCCTGATGCAAGTCTGTGGCGGCTCGCAGTCCTTCAACGCCGTCAATCAAATGCGCGTACTGGGACGATGGATGCGTATGGTGACCATACCCAACCAGTCATCGGTGCCGAAAGCCTGGTTGGAGTTCGATGACAACGACAGAATGAAACCATCATCCTTCTACGATAGGATTGTGGATGTGATGGAGGAGTTGATGAAATTTACCCTGCTCCTGAAAGACAAAAAGGATTACTTTGTCGACCGTTATTCAGAGCGCAAGGAAACTGAAGAGGAGTTCCGCAAACGCATTGACCAGCGCGCGTTACAAAACCCTGAGAGCTAGGGGACCGCTGAAAACTGCCATTTATCAAGTCGCGCTCAGGCATTGAGATGGCCTCTCCGGAGCGCACGATAACCCCAATGTATTCAGTGGCTGGGAAAGCCAGTCCTATACCTGGGATTCTTACCTAGTCTCGAATGATGTCGTTACCACCGGGAAGCGCATGAATCAGCGCTTCCCGGCAGAAAAACTCACTCACCCAGTGCCCGATTGAGAACTGCAGCCAACCTTACGCCGCCCTGGCGCAGTCGCAGCGCAACGATTTCCCGATTGCGCAGATAGTAGTCCTCTCCGAGTGCCTTCTCGGTAGTGTAGGCGTGACTGTGCACCAAGCGTTGGGATTCTGCGGCCCACTCTGTCTTATCGCCGCTCAACCATCGGCTTTGCTGTTGTTCATCAATCACTTCCAGCTGTGCACTGGCGTATTTTTTCCAATCCTGCACAAATCCAGCGGGCAAATACACGTCCCAAAGCGAGTGCAGATTGGTTGGAAAACCGAAAAAGCGAACTTCTATATCATTGCCCCCCCGATCGGCCGCCAAGCCGGTATGCAACGGCTGATGTAGATCACCGATAAAATGCGCGACAAACATCAGAGCCTCTGCGCGCTCACTCTCTATCACATTGCGATCGCTCAGTTTCTTCTCAAAATTTTCGATTGCTTTAAGAATGCATCCCGCCGGCGGACAATCACGCGCCTCCCGGTACCCATCCCAATGGCGCGGAAGGCTGATGTAATGCATAGGGGCTGCCCAGTCATAGCGCCGGTCACTACGGATACGGTCCGCCCAAGTGGATGCCTCGGCCAGGCTGGGTTCCCCAGCGATTTTCAGCAAACGGCTAACTTTAGTTTTGGTCTCTGGCTGTAAATAATGCCATGCGATTTCACCAACTATCCGGTGCCCGTCTGCCCCCCAGGCAAAAGCACCAGCACTGACACCACAAAAGACAAAAAGAAAAGCCAAGCGAAGTAACATCTTAATTTTGATCACCGAATTAATTCCCAGAAAAATGCGCGAACACTTTACCTCCTGGATATGACAAGAATTTAACAATAAACCGCCCCTTCATAAGGTTTGAGATACAGGCGCAATAAAATCTTCACTATTCCGTAAATATTTACTGTTAAAAAACGCGCTGGCTCAGATGCATACCTTGATTCACTGCGCCGACAACAAAAGAAGTTAACCGCCAATAGATGGCTTCCTCACAACCATCCTTGTTGGCACTATCAGACCAGGAGAGTTTCATGAAACGCTGCATATTCCCCCGCGCGCTGTTATCCGCCGCGGTGGTTTCCGCTATGGGCACTGCGCCTGTGGCATTTGCGCAGGAGACATCAGCAACCATTCGCGGCATCGTCACCGGGATGGATGGTAAACCGGTAGACAATGCCAAGATTACCGTCGTTCACACTCCTTCTAACAGCCGCAGTGAAATTTTGAGCAGCGATTCGGGCCGTTTTAACCTAAAGGGACTTCGGGTTGGTGGCCCCTATACTATCCGTGTGCAATCCGACGAAGGCGAAGAAGTACTGGACGGGATCTACCTAAGTCTTGGCAAGCCACTGACATTGCCGATTGATCTGGCAGATTCTGAGCTTGACACAAACGGCGTCGAAGAAGTCGTAGTTACCGCGGAAGCACAGATTTTCAGCAACCGCGGCTCCACCAGCGTATTCGGCGAAGATCAGATCGCCAACGCCGCAACTTTTAACCGCGACCTAAAAGATGTAATTCGCTCGAACCCCCTGGCCGTCGTCAGCCCGGATGGTAACGAATTGAGCATTGCCGGCACCAACCCCAAATACAACTCACTGACCATCGACAGCGTGGGCATCAACGATACTTTCGGCCTGCAATCGAATGGCTATCCAACTAACCGCCCGCCAATTTCCCTGGATGCCGTAGAACAAATCTCCCTTTCCTACGCACCCTTTGATGCGCGCAAAGGGAATTTTACCGGCGGTAATATTAATGCGGTAACCAAGTCCGGCACCAACGAATTCCATGGCAGCGCCTACCTTGAGTCCGTGCCCTGGTCAGGGACCGCAGAAGACGACAAACTGTCCGATGGCACCGAGTACGACATCGATAACGAAGAGGAAACCTACGGCGCCACGTTCAGTGGACCGCTGATTCAGGATAAACTTTTCTTCTTCACTTCCTACGAGAAGTGGGAAGAGGAAATCGAGTTTAACTACAATCTCAACACCCTCGAAAACCATGACGTAAGCGTTGAGGAGCTGTCTCGAGTACTAAACATCATGCAAGATGTCTACGGTCTCAGCGACTCCGTGGGCTCCGCTCCCGACCCCGACAGCGACGAGAAAATTCTGGTCAAACTTGACTGGAACATCTCGGAAAACCATCGCGCGGATTTTACGTATAGCGATCAGGAAACCCGCTCAGCGCAAAATTACACTGACAGCGACGGCACCCTTAACCTCTCATCCAATCTCTGGACCATGGCCCAGGACACCACCTACTATACGGCGCACTTGTTCTCCGATTGGAGCGACGTGTTCAGTACCGAGGTGAACCTGTCCTACAAGGAGTACGAGCAGGCCTCGCTGACTAACTCCAGTTGGGGTGAAATCAATGTGCGGACCGACAACG
Organism: Microbulbifer thermotolerans; assembly: GCF_001617625.1. Lineage (NCBI taxonomy): Bacteria > Pseudomonadati > Pseudomonadota > Gammaproteobacteria > Cellvibrionales > Microbulbiferaceae > Microbulbifer > Microbulbifer thermotolerans. The sequence continues at coordinate 1,971,941 of NZ_CP014864.1, forward strand.
GTACTATTGTGGCTGGTGCAGATGAAAACCGCCACGCCAACATACTGGCGAATGAGGTTTGGAACTTTGGTGTGCATGGCACCTACATGGCTGAAAAAGCCCAGTACCGTTTCGGCGCGGAAATCGAAGACACCTGGAACTATAACGTCTACGGTCGCCATGCCTCCGGTACCTGGAGCTTTGACAGCATCGATGATTTTGAAAATCGTGTAATCGGTGACTTCCAGTACAGCAATGCCTACACCAACAACGTCGACGATATCGCATATGACGTGAATGGCAAAACCTACTCGCTCTATGGCGATGTCACCCTGGAGCCATTCTCCGGTTTCGAGCTGGTGGCCGGTCTGCGCTATGAGACACTCACTGTCGACGACGCTCCCAACCGCAACAGCCATTTTGAGGAAACATACGGCTACGCCAATAACGAAAATCTCGATGGGCGCGATATATGGCTACCGAGAGTCAGCTTCAACTGGAATCTGCGTGACGATCTGACCCTACGCGGTGGCATGGGCCGATTTAGTGGCGGCATGCCGCTGGTATGGGTAGCCAATGCCTACACAAATGATGGCACCACCAAAGACTCTGTCTATCTCACCGATCTGGACCCAAGCGCGGTAAACTTTACCAGTGTGCCCCAGGTGGCAATGGATACGCTAGCACCCGGAGCCGGCAGTACAAACAGTATCGATCCGGATTTTGAGCTGCCGTCAGATTGGCGCTACCAACTCGCCGTGGACTACGCCTTTGATATTCCCGGTGTCGGAGAAGGGTTTAACTGGACCACAGAGCTAACCTACGTAGACCGTCAGGACTCCGTTTTCTGGCGCGACCTGTCCCGGGTGGACAATGGCGATAGGACTGTGGACGGCGGTCGTATTATCTGGGACAACGTCTATGCGGGTACCGAGTACGAGGACAACTACGATCTCGAGTTAACCAATGTGGACGATGGCGGTCGCAGTATCATCTGGTCTACCAGCCTGGACAAAACGTTTGAAAACGGACTGTCACTCAACCTGTCTTATGTCCATCAAGACATCACAGAAGTCAATCCTGGCACCAGCTCGACTGCGGAATCCAATTTCCAGTACGAAGTTGTTGAGAACCGCAACGTCCCACTTGAGGATACCGCCTACTACGAAATTGAACACCGCTTTGTGCTGAATCTGGGCTATCGCAAGGAGTTCGTTCCCGGTTACGCCACCAACTTCAATCTGTTCCTGGAGCGCCGCTCCGGTCGCCCGTTCTCCTGGACTCTGGGCGCGTACCGCGATGGCGACCTCGGAGATCAAACAAACTTCGACGATTCCGATGTCTACCTCGCCTACATTCCCTCCGGTGCCGACGATCCCGCCATGGATTTTGAGAACGGCCTGAGCTACGCGGAGATCATGGAAATTGCAAAGGCGGCGGGCGTTTCAGGCGCAGCTGGCGGCTTCGTGGACAAGTATTCCGACAACATGCCCTGGGTCACCACTATGGACTTGGCTATCACTCAGGAAGTACCAGGCTTGCTACCGGAACATCGCGGCGTGGTTTACCTGACCATCGATAACTTCGCCAACCTGTTGAACGATGACTGGGGCAAGGTGTACGACATTCAGTACCCGCAACAGATTCTGTTTGACTACGACGTCAACGAAGACGGCCAGTATGTTTACTACGAGCCTTTTGGCGGTCTGAATACGAAAAACTACACCCGTTTTCAGGCTGAGGAATCCACCTGGCGAGTAAAACTGGGACTGAAATATAACTTCTGATCCCCATCCCCAAAAGCCGGCGCTCTGCGCCGGCTCCCAGCTTTCCAGGGGTGGCCCGGGGCTTGCTGCATGTTGCCAACCCGACCGCCCGCGTATTCGACAAGTCATTGTGGACGCTTGCGCGGTGTCGCGGAAGCGGAGCGCTCAGGCGTTACCCAGCCAGCGATCCAGAGTTTCCCGCAGCAGATCCTTGCTCAATGGCTTGGTCAGAAAATCGTCCATACCCGCCGCGAGGCAACGGCCCTCGAACTGCTCTTCTGTTGTACTAGTCAAAGCGATAATAGGCAGCCGATCTTCCGGCTTGTGCTCGGCCTCCCAGTGGCGCAGACTCTCGATAATCTCGGCACTGCGCTCAGTATTCTGCTGGCAATCCACCAATAGCAGGTCGTAATCGCTTTCCGTCAATTGCCCGAGGGCATCCTCGGTCGAGGCAGCCACATCCACGCGGTAGCCAAGTGCCTGCAGCATCTCCTCAGTCACCCCCTGGTGCTGGCGCGACTCTTCGATCAGTAACAACGAATACTGGCGCGGTTGACCGCCGCCGCTGGAAACGATACGTCGGCTGGCTTTTTTGGGCGCACCGAAGAGACGTTTAATCAGCGCATCGTGCAACTCTTTGCGCGTTACCGGCCGCCCGAGGTATAGAGCGCCAGACACGAAATGTAACAGCGATGTAAACTGCGACTTATGCCCATAGGCCCCAAGGCATATCAGTTTACACTCCTCAAGTTCGGGGTCCGCCCGCTGCAGAAATCCGCCCACAGCCTCCAGCAGTTGGGAATCTCCCATAGCCGGCGCCAATATCACCAGCTGTTTGCGTTCCAGAGCCATGCGGAACGCCTCCTCCACCTTGTCTGCGGTATCCGGTGTCCACTTGACGGTGCCGACATCCATACCGAAGGAACGCATCATCTGCGCCAAACCGGCGACAAACAGGCCTTTCTGATGTAACAGCAGCACTTCACTGTCTTGCAGGCGCCGATCCGGCGTCAGGTACACGCGCTGGTTCGGCTCCATCGCGAATTTGATCACCACTTGATAGCGATTGCCCTCGGGGGTCGAATACAATTGCAAATGACCGCCCATCGCCTCTGCCAGCCCCTTGGCGATTGACAGGCCGAGCCCCGTAATGACTTCGGTGCTATCCAAGCTAGAAAAGGTTCCGAACAGTGCCTTCTCATCCGGCAGCGTCTCGCCCTGGCCATCGTCGCTGAGACTGATGGTCAACTGCCCCTCGGCATTGCTGATCGGTGTGAAGCTGACCTGCCCCCAGAGTTCCCCTACTTGTGCCATCACGGTGGCGGAATCCACCAGATTACGAATCAGCTGGGCAGTCTTGCGGTTGTCACCAGTAACCATCACCGGTAGGTTGTCATCGATCTGGAAGTTAAACTCCAGGCGCTGACGGTGGGCGACGCGTGCGGCGAACTTAAAAGACTTCTCGATCGTTCTGACGAGATTAAAGGGGCCGTGGCGCAAGCGGATGTTCTTGCGTGCTACCCGCGTGTAGAGACCCACATTATCTACCAGTTTGAGCTGTTGACTGCTCGCTGTTTTGGCAAGCTTTACCCAAGCCTTCTGCCGTTCGGAGAGGGGCTCAGCCTCGAGCAGTGCCAGCGCGCCAAGGGAATCCGACAGCTGGCTGCGAAATTCCTGCCCCACATTGGCAATAAACTCATTGGTCAGGTCCGCCGCCGCCAGTGATTGCTTCCGCTCCGCCGCCAAGTGGCTAGCGCGCTGCTGTAATTCCTGCATTGCCGCAAGGCGGTCCCAGTAGTTTTCTGATCGCCGGCGCGCCTGATGGGCGGTCAACCATACAAAGGCGATGGTAAGGGCACCGTAGATAGTGCCGATAATCTCACCAGACAGACTGGCCACTAGCGCCGCGGGTACCAGGGATAGGGAGATAAACCAAGTCAGGAAGCGGTGATAAGGCGAGAATACAGAGGTAACACTGGAGCAAAAGATTACCGAATACAGCCAGAGAAAGTGCGTCTCCGGCACAAAACCCAACAGCCATACATGGCAAAAAAGAATGCCCCCCCACCAGGCAGCCCCCAGCGTGGAGGCGATAAAATAGTGGCGGCGCCAGCGATGGGGACCGGAGGAATAAAGGTAGTTGAAACGGAAGACGTAATAACCGCGCAGGAGTGTCAGCAGCAAGAAACCGATTGCCAACACCAGCAGTAGTTTCGGCGCTTCTATACGCATATCGCCGACGGCCGCGGCGACTGCCAGGGCTGCGAGAGAAAACAGCATGCCGCGCCGGCTGTATTTGACCATACGGGTGTCGGTCACTCGGCAGACGCGGCGGTCCTTCTGAACCTTGAGTTCGGGGCGATCGAATATCGGCATGGAAATCTTCTCTGCTTGGCGGTTAGCCTATGCCCATAAGTTCGACCAGGACCGTCTTAATCAGAAACCCGAGCAGCCCCAGCCCCAGGGCAATAAACAGAATGAAAGTGCCGAAACGTCCCGCCTTGGACTCCTTCGCCAGGTTCCAGACGATGAAGATCATAAAAAGAATGAGTCCGCCAACTCCCACCCAGAGGGAATACAATTCGAACTGCTCAAACGACATGCGGCTACCCCCCAAAAAATTGGCGCGCATTGTACAGCGGTTGGCGGCCAGTGGTAAGAGACTAAGCCCGTGGGCGCCCCTCTTCAAGTCCGCCAGTCAGGCGCCTTGGTAGTGGTCGCCATCATTGACTTTGGTGCCACACTTCAGGCGCCGCAGCTCGTTATCCCGGTAGCGGCTGTCGTACCAGCACCGGGGCAAGACCTCTCCCGATAAGAAACGCAACAGCGTTTTATCGAACACCTCCGGATCTTGCATTTCCTCGCCCCAGAGATAGCGCCCGACAACGGTTAGCTCATAGGGGTTAACCAGGGTGACGACATCCGCCACCTCAACCAAATGGTTGGTGTTTATATCTTTGAACAGCATATCGCCACCCATTACAGCACTCTTATCAAAGTATAGGGATTTTGGCGCCATTTACGTGGCTGGTGGCGATACATGACGATCTAGGAGCCTCCCAACCCTTTTAATATATCGAAAGATTCAGCGTCCTATCGACGATAAACATCGAAAAAACAGGAGATAGCCGTCTATATAGACAACAATCTATCGAACCAATGATTAGAGGAAGCTCCGATTAAGTCGACTGACCGCTGTAGGTGGTACTGGCTGCTCACCCTTCCAGAGTCAGCCGTGCCGAAACCATACCCTCTTCCTGCAAGGCATCCATGTTGAGCGTACGAATAGTGAAACGCTGCTGTATCAGATTATTCAGCCAGGGTTGTATATCCTGATAGCGCGCCTCCTCGATCCAGAGCCGAATACGGGTATCCCCCTCGGGTTCAAAGCGTTTAATGGTGATTTTGTGTTGCTTCGCCGCAGCGGTAACCCGCTGCAATAAAGTGCCCGATGCCTGACCCGCCGCTCCCGGCTCCAACTGTTCCAGTACCGGGCGCTGGGATTCAATCCAGGCTACCAATTGCCGGGATTCCTCTGCGCGCGCCAGGGCGCCATCGAAAAAGTGTTTGGCCGGTAAAAAGAGTCCGTAGATGAGCAACATACTACCGAGGAACAGGATCAATACCCCCAAGGCTCTCTGGTCGCTGGGAGGCAGAGCCAGCCACTTTTGCTGCCACTGTTCGATTTGTTCTTTCATTGTGCTTGAATCACCAACATATTTCGTGTCATTCCAACAGCTCCTCCGGGACCACACGAGGGCTCACCGCCACACTGTAGTTTCTCTACGCCTTGTCAGCGCAGCCTGATTCTTCCCGAAACCCCTTTTTCCAGCTCGTTGGCTCCCAGCAGATCGGCGCGGAATTCTCCCTCGGAAAGACGGCTGACCAGGGTATCCAGATCCGTGAGGTTGGCTGCCTGCAGCTGCAGCACCATTTCCCCCCGATTACCGTCAAAGCGGAGCGACTGCAATTTCAGGTCACGCCCTTTTTGCTGCTCCCAAACCCGGCTTAGCAATTGCATCTGGCTACCAAAGCCGCCACCACTAGCACTCGCCCTTTTCAGGTAGCCCTCGATTTGCCGGCGGATATCCACACCGGGCCTGTCTTGCGGGAACAATTCGGTGAACAACGCTCGAGCTTGCTGCTCGGCATTGCTGGCACGCCACTGGAAATAGCCGCCTGCGGCAGCGAAAAGTAGCAACTGTGCCACAAAGCAGGCTGCGGCAACTTTGACCGGACGATGCCACCAGTTACGCTCTTCTTCACCGCCCGCCAGTTCAAACTCACCGGTCATCAAGTTGACCAAAGGTCCCAACTTACAACGAGCGAGCATTACCTCTTCGGCAGGGCCTTCGATCAGCTCCAGCTGGTCGCCGAACAGGGATTCCAACTCCGCGAGGATCATGCCATCCCCATCGCCAGCCCCAAGCAGTTGGATGCGCGGTGCTCCCTCTTCATCTCCACGCAAGCTCCCCAGCAGCGGCTGAAGGTACTGGCGCCGCACGGAGAGGCCATATCCCTTCTTGTGCCAAATATGCGCCTGCGCCCCATCCAGCCAGAGCACGATATCGCCCTCGAGCAGATCGAGTAGTTGATATTCCGGCAATACCGCTGCTACCGGCCATCCCAGCCGTTGCAACTGGCTGTGCAAGGCTTCCATTTTTTCTGTGGCCGCAGCGTAAACACTGCAAGTGTCGCCCCGGCGGGCCTGGCAGACAAAGTGCAGCTCCTCTACGTCTTCCGCCAAACGCTCTTCGACCATGTAGCCGATCGCCCTACTCTGGCGGCGTGCAGCCTTGGGAATTGTCTCCAAACCGGTCCACACCCAATTGCCTGGCACCAGCAGCAAGGCCCGCGCACCCTCGGGAAAACTGAGCTGTAGCGCATTTTCCTCGCTGGCCAAATCACCATCCGGACAGAAAGCGCGTACAAAGTCATCGTCCAATGCCACTGCGCGCCACCCATCGCGACTCCAGCATTGCAGTTGCAACCTGCGGTCGCCGCTATCCGGGCAGGAAAGGCGCAGCAACATCAGTTGTCGTGCGGGCGCGGATGCCGGCGCACTTTTTACCGGATGAAATTTGTTGATCGCAATCATAGGGCTTCAATACTGTTAATTCGCTTCAGCTGTTTTGTAATTCAGGAGTTCCCGCATTGCGACTCCCGAAAACTCACGGCGCTGTCTTTGCACCACCCTGGCCTCACCGCTGGCTTCGTCCAGCTGCAGTGTACTTTCCCAATACTGTTGGTAATCCCCATCGCTTCCCAGCTGAACCGCGATGCGTGCCAGGAAATATTGGCTGTGGAATACGAACCCATTGCTATTGGTGATGCCATAGCTGGCCAGCTGAGAGCGCTCGTGAAAAACGCCACCCGACTCCCGGAAACCAAGAATGTCTGCCGTCTTAGCCTGTGGATCCAGTGCTTCGATCAACTCTGCCGGGGCAAAATTAATGTTGATTGCAGTGCCCGACTCCGGCAGAGCACAGAGAAAAGGCTGCAGCTTCTGCCAGTCTTCCATTTCCATTCCCTGCACGGCTACCAGCTCAGAAACGTCCGTGATCAGGGTGTCCGGGGTTCTGTGGGCCAGTTCACGGCCCAAATAGCCGTCATCCTCAGTGCCGGAAAGCAATGGCGTATCGCCCGCATCGACCCAGTCCATAATTGACTTGGCCAGCTCCGTATTGCCACTGATATTGCGTACCAGCCGCTCAAACGCCTCACGGTCCGCACTGGACACGTTGTTAACAAGATTATTAACATTAAAACAAGAGTGTAAGTCTTTGATATTAATGCGAATTCTTCCGTTGTCCGGATTAAAAGCCAGAGCCTTCTGCGCCCAGGCCTCATGCGCGGTGTCCGCGGACTCACTCGCCTCCCGGTCAACTTCATAGTCTTTCTCCAAAGCCACCCGCGCCCAGACTTCTGCACCTGTCACAAATTCAGCCAGCTGGGTGTTGGCAAGCAGTGCCCCAGTTCGGGTCACTGCGACGCGGTTGCGGGTGATGGCGTGAGTAACTGCCGCGATGGCAATCACCATCACTAACAATACAGTGATCAGGGCGACGCCCCGCTGACGCTGGAAGGACTCAATCATCCGCGCGCTCCGAACTGTCGTCATCCTCACCGTCATCACCGCTAGTTCCAGTGCTGCCAGTACTTCCCGTGGGAGTCACTTGCGGCAGAGAGAAGAGGCGGCGCATTTCTCCGCCGGAGCGGGTGACGAGCACAAACTCTATGGCCCGCGGCAGGCTTGTTTGTACATTCCCCGTGGAAGAAGCCGAGGTGATAGGCGGCCATTGGTCCAGCCAGGTTTCAGTGTTTGCATCGTAGTAGCGGAGACTCAGGCTTTCGACACCGGCGAGCAGCGGTTCAGTCAAGGGCTCGGAGTCCGGTGCGCGGTCGAGTACTTGCCAGCGGCTGCGCAGCAACACTGCCGCAGGCTCCTCCTCGAACCCGTCGTCATCACCTTCGGCGAAGCCGATGCTGTAGCTCAGCCGCTGCAGCTCACCGCGGGGCTCCCCTGTCAGGTTGGCGGCACCGAGGCGGGTGAATTCCAATTCGTCCGTATCCCCACGCAGCGCCGGCTCGTAGCCGTTGTAGGCGTTTTTCACGGGGCGCGCGGTCAACTGGCGCAGATCATCATCAATGCGGTACATGGTCATGGAAAAGCGCCTGAGTTCTTCAGCGCGCAATTCCAACACCCGATCTGTGCCGTTAAAGGTGTCCAGCAATGCGTATGAGCCGATGCTGATAATGGATACCAGCACCAACACGACAAGAATCTCGATCAGAGTGAAGCCGCGCTGCCCCATGTCATTCCTCCTTCGCCGCCCAGGCGTCGAGGGTGAGCGTGGGGTTTTCCGCCTCCGGCGTCGCCACCTCAATGGCGATATGGCGCATACGCGCTTCGGTGGTGGATTCTACGCGTACAGTAACTTGCCATTCGCGCTCACCGACAGGCACCAGTTCAGACTTATCGCCCAGCGGCGGCCAGGGGCTCCTCACTCGCAACTCGGCCAATACTTGCTGAGCCACCCAATTGGCCGCCAGTCGCTCTTCCATCGCCATTTGCTGACGCACGCTATCCTGCATTGTCTTGAGAACACTGACTGCAATTACACCGAAGATCACCAGCGCCACAAGCACCTCGACCAGGGTGAAACCGCCCTGCTTCCGGGAGCGAGAGGCAGTGCCAGGAGACACTCTGGGGTTACCGGTATAGCGTCTGCGCGCACAAGGACAGCAGTGCGAATTAAAAGCACGGGGCTGAGCGGGCGGTGCTGACAAGCCACAAGCCGCGAACCTTTGTTTATTCATCGCTTTGCCACTCGAGCTTTATCCCGTCCAGGCTGTTGTAGGAGATAAACGCGCCCCGACTGATATCCTTGTCCTCCAACAGATAGAAAGCCAGCTCCACCGGCAGAATTTCTCCGCTTGATAGAGCGACAAAATGGGGGGATGGCTGCTTTTTTTTGCTCTTTTCCTCGGCCGCGAACTCAGCCGGGGCCGCAACGGGCATCTGCGCTTCTTCCAGCACTTCCAGGCGCATATTGTCCGGCAGCTGATGCGCAACAAAACGCGCTGCTGATTTCGTCCCGCTATCTTCCAGCGTCTCCCACTGCAGTTGCGCGGAGTTAAAACGCACTACGGCGTAGCCATCGGGCTCGATCACCACACCGTAATGGGCCCGGTCGATCAACGCCCTGTCCGCCACCAATTGCAGCAGCGCCGCGAGACGTTGAACTTCAGAGCGCCAGGCGCGGGCACCGGAATTGCCGAGGGACAACCCTGCCATGCCCGCCAGGGTGGCGATGATGACAATCACCACCAGCACTTCGATCAGGGTAAAGCCCTTTTGCCGGGCCGGGTGCCAGGAACCAGCGGCCCGAGACACTGCCTGCCTGCGAACCCGACCGCCCCGGACGGACTGAAGCCGGTGTGTCATCCCCATCGGACTCAGAGTTCAGCGGCAAAAATGTCGGCCGCTTCACCTTCGCCACCGGGCTTGCCGTCAGCGCCGAGACTGAAGAGGTCGTAGGGGCCATCGCTGCCCGGACTGATGTACTGGTATTCATTGCCCCAGGGATCCTTGGGCGCCTTTTTGAGGTAGGGTTCCGTCCAGTTTTTCGCCTCGGGAAAACCGGACGGCTTGCTCACCAGCGCCTGTAAACCCTGCTCGGAGCTCGGGTAGACGAAATTGTCCATGCGGTACATGTCCAGCGCAGTTTCGATCGCGCGGAGATCCACCTGTGCCGCTTTTACGCGCGCCTCACCCGTGCGGCCCAAGACATTCGGGACCACAAGAGCTCCCAACACGCCAAGAATCACGATTACCACCATGATTTCGATCAACGTAAAGCCGCCGCTTTTTCGCAAAGTTTTCATCTTCCTTTTTCCTCGCCTCGATACAGGCATCTAAACCACCAGTTGATTCATACTCATAATGGGCATCATGATAGCCATGACGATAAACAAAACGATACCGGCCATCAGCAGTAACATGGCCGGTTCAAATAGGCTGACAAAAGCCGTCACCGCCCCCTGGAGGTCCTGCTCCTGGGATTCAGCGGCGCGGCCAAGCATTTCGTCCAATGTGCCAGAGGATTCACCGCTGGCGATCATATAGATCATCATGGGGGGAAAATATTCCACATCCTCCAAAGCCTTGCGCAGGCTTCCGCCTTCCCGCACGTTCTTTTGGGCAATCTGCAGGCGCTCCTTGAGAAAATCGTTGCTCATAACGCCACTGGCGATACCCATTGCCTGCACCAGGGGTACGCTGCTGCCGGTCAATATGGCCAGGGTTCCCACATAGCGGGCGCTCTGGCTGCCGCGTACCAGCCAGCCGATCATTGGCAGCTCGAGTAACTTGTGATGAAAGCGATACCGCACCGCCGGACGGCGCAGCAACACTGCAATCGCGACAACCAAGGCCGCTACGGCTGGCGGCACCAACCAGCCCCAGGCGGAAATAAAGTCGCTAAATGCAACCAGTATCCGCGTTGGTAGGGGCAGGACTTGGCCGGTACCAGTGAAAACCTCTATTACATCCGGCACCACATAGACCATCAGGCCTGTCACAACCAAAATACAGATCACCACCAGTACCGCAGGATAGATCAGCGCCAGCTGCACCTTCTGGCGGAATTTCTGCTGGTTTTCCGTGTAGTCTCCGAGGCGTTCCAAGACGGCGTCCAGGTGTCCTGAGTGCTCTCCCGCTTCCACGGTGGCGCGGTACAGCTTGGGAAAGGCACGCGGAAAACTGCTCAAAGACTGAGCGAAACTGTGTCCTTCCAGTACTTTGCCCCGCACAGCCAAAACGATGCGGCGAATTTTCTGATTTCGGGTCTGATTGGCAATGGCACCGAGCGCCTCTTCGAGTGGAATACCGGCGCGCAACAGCGTTGCTATTTGGCGGGTGAGGAGCGCCAGGTGCTTAATACTGAGTCCTGGGCTACCGGAGAAAAGTCGGGCACTGCCGTTGCCCGTTTCAGTGGCCGGGGCCACCTCCAGCGGTACCAACCCCTTGGCACGCAACTGCTGACGCGCGGCGCGCGCGCTGTCTGCCTCCAGGGTCCCACGGCTCTTGCGCCCGGAATCCGTCAGGGCTGTGTATTCAAAGGCCCCCACCGTCAGGCACCTCCAGGCCCGGACAAACGAGATTCAGGCTGGCAAAACGGTGTGCTTTTTTTACGATTCTTGTGTAACACGCAACACCTCCTCCAGTGAAGTGATACCCGCGAGCACCTTGGCCACACCGTCCTCGCGAATGCTCGGTGCCACCTTGCGCGCCTCGGCCACCAACTTGCTTTCAGAGGCGCGATCGTGAATGAGTTGGCGCATGACTTCATTGACCGGCACCAGCTCGTAGATGCCCACCCGTCCGACATAGCCACTGTGGTTACATTGCTCGCAGCCATTGGGACGGTATATGGCGGCCTCCACGGAGGGATCTAATCCCAACAACTGGCGCTCGTTACTGTCTGGCGCGTGGGGCTGTTTGCACTCCGGGCACAGGACCCGCACCAAGCGCTGGGCCAGAACACCAATCAGGCTGGACGACAGCAGGAAAGGCTCGATCCCCATATCCACCAGACGTGTCACCGCCCCCAGGGCAGTGTTGGTATGCAATGTGGATAGCACCAAGTGCCCGGTGAGACTTGCCTGGATCGCAATCTGCATGGTTTCGAGATCACGAATCTCCCCCACCATAACGACATCCGGGTCCTGACGCAGAATAGCGCGCAGACCGCGGGCAAAGGTCATATCCGCCTTGGTGTTGACCTGGGTCTGCCCCACCCCCTCCAGGTTGTATTCAACCGGGTCCTCGACAGTCAGGATGTTTTTTTCCCGGTTATTGATCGAACCGAGGCCGGCATAGAGCGTGGTGGTTTTACCAGAGCCGGTCGGTCCGGTGACCAGCAGAATTCCGTGGGGACGTGACAATAAGTCCGTCATGACCTTGAGGTCCCGGTCAGACATACCCAGCTTGGTCAGGTCCATACGGCCCGCCTGCTTGTCGAGAAGGCGCATCACCACACGCTCACCGGCGGAAGACGGCATGGTGGAAACCCGCACATCCACTTCACGCCCCGCCATCAACAAAGAGATGCGACCGTCCTGGGGAACACGCTTCTCCGCGATATCCAGTTTCGCCATTACTTTGATACGGGATACCAGTAGCGGCGCCAGAGCCCGCCGCGGCTGTAGCACCTCGCGCAGGACGCCGTCCACCCGGAAGCGGACCACCAGGCGCTTCTCAAACGTCTCGATATGAATATCCGAGGCCCCCTGTTTGAGGGACTCGGCAAAGATTGCGTTGATCAGCTTGACGATAGGGGCGTCGTCTTCCTGCTCCAGCAGATCTTCCGCCTCCGGCAGGGAGTCCACCACCGCGGCCAGATCCAGCTCTTCACCAAGCCCTTCCACCTCGGACAGATTGCCACCTTCGCGGTTCTCGTACTGGCGCTGAAGTTCGGCCTGAAAGGCTTCCTCTTCTACAGCTTCCAAGTCCACCGCACATCCGCACAGGCGCTGTACCTCCGCCAGCACCGTGGGGTCCAACGGCTCAACATAACGGCAACTCGGGCAGCCGTTGCTGTCACCCAGCAACACCCGATGGCGCTTGGCGAAGGCATAGGGGAGACGCCGCACCGCACTTATTGTGTCTACAGCTTCCGACGTCATTTCCCGACTTCCGCCTCCAGCACTTCGACCGGCGCCTCCTGATCGCCATCGTCATAACTGCCACTGGGTGGCAACAGATCCGGCAGCACGTCACCCCTATGCCAGTCCCAAATCAAGCTGGTCCTGTCTTTCAGATTCATCTGTTTTTGCTGAAGGTCGAGATAACGCCTGCGGGTCTCTTCATATCCCGCCACTTGGGTACTGAGGATTCTGGGGCGCAAAAACACCATCAGGTTGGTTTTGGTTACGTCTTTGTTGCTCGTTCTGAAAAGACGTCCGATCCCGGGAATATCTCCCAGCAGCGGCACCTTGGACTTGGTCTCAGTAACTGTATCTTCAATCAGGCCGCCGAGCACCAGTATGGCGCCGTCATCGATTAAAACCTTGGTCCTAATTTCCCGCTTGCTGGTGATGATGTCGGAAGCCCCGGTGGCCGCTTCAGCCGTTACAGGCAGGACATTCTCTACTGTCTGTTCTATCTCCAGCGTAACGGAGTTGTTGTTATTGACCCTGGGCGTTACTTTCAAGGTAGTGCCCACATCCTGGCGCTGGATGGTGGTGAATGGATCGCTGGTACTCCCGGAAAGCAGCTGTTCGCCGGTAATAAATGGCACATTCTGACCCACTAGGATTTCCGCTTCCTCATTGTCGAGCGCCATAATCGTAGGGGTAGACAGAATATTCGCGTTGTTTTCCGTTGCGAGCGCATTAATTGCCACACGGATATCGGTGCCGCTGATATAACCCAGGTTCAAACCGCTGCCGATGAGCGAAGCGGGACTGAGAGAAAATGGGTTAAAGGGCAGAATTTCGTTGCCGTCGTCATCTTCTAAAGGCACATCAGAGGCATCATTATTAAAGCCCGCAAAAACGTCGTCGTCGGCACCGGCGATCCATTTAATACCGAGCTCACTTGTGGTGCCCTCAGACACTTCGACAATAATCGCTTCGATCAGCACTTGGGCACGGCGCACATCCAGCTTGGCAATAACCTCTTTCATGGTTTGCAGCAGGGACGGCGGCGCGGTAAGTACCAGTGAGTTGAGGGATTCGTTGACCTGAATACTGACCTCGACATCCGCGGCCTGCTGATCCTTCTCAGTCTTCTGGATACTTCCGCTCATTCCTTCGAGGATCGGTTTCAGATCCGCGGCGTTGGCATATTGCACGTAAACGACCGCAGTATTACCTTCGCCCGTCAGCGGTTGGTCGAGACGGTGAATCACGTTCTTAAGCTGCTGGCGGGTGACGGGGTCGCCGGTCAGCAGCACACTGTTGGAGCGCTCATCAACAGCAATACGCAGAGGCTGCACTTCGTTGCCGGCCTTGCCTCCGGATTGCAGCAGTTCAGTCAACACCTGCTTTATTTCCTTGGCAGAAGCAAACTGCAGAGGCACCAGTTCTATGTCGATGGCTCCCGCGCGATCCAACTGTTTTACCAGACGCACTATCTGGTCGATGTTCGCAGCCCGATCGGCAATGATCAGTGTATTTGTGTCGGCATAGGCCGCCAAGTGGCCAGTCTGGGGGATGAGGGGGCGCAGCATGGCGATCAGTTGTGCTGCGGAAATATTCTCGACACGCACGGTACGCACCACCAGAGACTCCCCTGGAACACGCACCCCGTCGTCTGTCACCGGAATGGCCTGCTGCTTGGCCAGCGCGTCTGGTACCACCTTCCATGTACTACCCTGCTCCACCAGGCTGAAGCCATTGACCTGCAGCACGGACATAAAGACCTCAAAGGCCTCCTCATGAGTCATCGGGTCGCCGGCGACCACGGTGACTTTGCCCTTCACATTCGGGTGCACAATGATATTTTTGCCGGTGAAATCGGCGGCCCAGTTGATCAGGTCGCGAATGTCGGCATTGTCCAGAGATAGGGTAACTCTTTCCGGAGGCTGAGCCAGTACTGCGATAGATATCAACAATCCCAGGCCGACAGCAAGCAGCCGCTGACAGAACATCCTCTTCATTATGTATCTGGCTCTTCTGATTTTTTTAAAATGGTCTTGGCAAAAAAATTCAATTAATTTCTGCGTTCAGCACGGTGCTTCCGCGCTTGGGCGCGCAACTCTTCCAAGCGTTCGCGGATAGATTGCTGCTTCTCCGAGCGATTGGCCCCGGTGGCCGCGCTAATTTCAGCCGCTTGGCGAATATAATTAGAATAATTGCGCAACGGGACGCTGGGGCGACCATCCTCGTCTGGATAAGTCAGCTTTTCCATTTTGCCGTTACGGCGCAGAACAATATGGTCAACAGCCACAGAATAGAGTTCCGCGCCACCCGGAAGTCTGTCGCCAATATAAACACGTTGCGCCGGCTTGCCCTTTTCCGCCACCAGGGCGCTGGCCCTTTCCTTTACACTGCTGTCCAGTACGCCAGACAGCACTAGATTGAGCTGAGTGATAGGGATGTTCGACAGGTCCAAGTCCAGCTGTGGCGCCTTCTCTACAGAGGCCACGCCGAAGAACGGAGTATCTGGGATTGAGGCTGCCCGCTGGATTCGCGCGGTACGGCTACTGCGCTCGACCAGCAGTGACTCCGCCTGTTCAGCGGGCATCAGCAGCGAGCCATAGGCCATCAAATTGACCAACAGCCAGCCGGCGATCACAGCTACGGAAACAACGGCGCTACGCGGCAAGGGTTTGCGCTGCTCTCGCGACGCAAATCTGGCACCGATGACCCCAACGGCTCGCTTTACTGCGGACATGAACAAACCTGTATATCAGCGCAACGATTGACTGAATTTATTGATTATTGACGCCTATTCTCTTTCGTCATTTAACGAAAGGCAACGTTCTGGAAGCTTTGGATGATACTGCATAGAAATCACACATTCCTAGCCGCACTTCGCTTCACGCCTCTTCCTACGGCAATTATTGGATCGAAAGAAAATTTAGGCGCCACAGGTGCTCGGGCCGTACACGACCTGAACCAAAAGAAAGGGCGGCTCAATGCCGCCCTTCCAGCTGCAGTTCAGTATATTAATCGATGATTACAACTTTGTTTCAAACTCAGGTATCACTTTGAAAAGATCATCAACCAGGCCGTAGTCGGCAACCGAGAAAATCGGCGCCTCCTCATCCTTGTTGATCGCCACAATCACTTTGGAGTCCTTCATGCCCGCCAAGTGCTGGATAGCACCGGAAATACCCACGGCGATATAGAGGTCCGGCGCGACAATCTTACCCGTCTGCCCCACCTGCATATCATTGGGCACAAAACCGGCATCCACCGCAGCGCGGGAAGCGCCCACTGCGGCTCCGAGCTTGTCTGCCAGTTTGTAGAGCATTTCGAAGTTCTCACCGCTCTGCATACCCCGGCCGCCGGAGACGATCACGCGGGCGGAAGTCAGCTCCGGACGGTCGGAGGCAGCAAGCTCTTCACCAACGAAGGTGGAAACACCGGCATCCTCAGCGATAGTGACGCTTTCGACCGCCGCACTACCGCCTTCAGCCGCCACCGGATCAAATGCAGTTGCACGCACAGTGACCACCTTGATGGTGTCTGAGCTTTGTACAGTTGCGATCACATTTCCGGCGTAGATCGGGCGCTTAAAGGTATCAGCGGCCTCCACGGCGATGATGTCGGAAATAGGCTGCACGTCCAGCAGGGCCGCTGCGCGCGGTAGCATATTCTTACCAGTGGTGGTAGCTGGCGCCAGGATATGGCTGTAGTCTTTGCCCAGATCTGCAACCAGTTTGGCCACGTTTTCCGCCAGTTGATGCTCGTAGGCGGCATTGTCCGCAACCAACACTTTGCTCACACCCTCGATTTTGGCGGCGGCTTCGCTGGCGGCAGCGCAGTTCGCACCTGCAACCAAAAGGTGGATATCGTCACCAATCGCCTTGGCCGCGGCGATGGTATTGAGCGTAGCGCCCTTGATCTCGGCGTTGTCGTGTTCCGCAATAACCAGAATGCTCATCAGATTACCTTCGCCTCGTTTTTCAGTTTATCTACCAGTTCGTCCACGCTCTCCACTTTGACACCAGCCTTACGCTCAGCAGGCGGCTCAACCTTAAGTGTCTTGGTGCGCGGAGCGATATCCACCCCGAGCTCATCCGGAGTCGTGGTATCAAGCGGCTTCTTCTTCGCCTTCATGATATTGGGCAGAGAGGCATAACGCGGCTCATTCAAACGCAGGTCGGTGGTGACAATGGCCGGCAGCTTCAATTCCAGCGTCTGTAGGCCGCCATCGATTTCACGGGTTACTTTAACCTTCTCACCCTCAACGGTGACCTCAGAGGCAAAAGTGCCCTGCCCCATGCCGGTAAGGGCCCCGAGCATTTGGCCAGTCTGATTGTTGTCACCGTCAATCGACTGCTTACCCAGAATCACCAGCTGCGGCTCCTCTTTCTCTACGATGGCCTTCAGGCACTTGGCCACTGCCAGCGGCTGCAATTCAGCGTCGGTCTCTACCAGGATGCCCCGGTCGGCACCCAGTGCCAAGGCAGTGCGAATTTGCTCCTGACACTGTTTGGGGCCCATGGAAACGGCGACTATCTCGCTGACAACGCCCTTCTCTTTCAAGCGGACCGCCTCTTCTACAGCAATTTCGCAGAAGGGGTTGATAGACATTTTTACGTTGGCGGTGTCGACGTCAGAGCCATCCGCCTTCGGGCGGACCTTGACGTTGTAGTCCACAACGCGTTTCACAGCTACTAGAACTTTCATGGAAATCCCGTCTTCAATAAGCCTTTTGGGAGCCGCGACTGATTGTTCACAATCGCGAACGGATAGGGTCTAGCGGTCAAACAACTGTTTGAACGGCGTGTATGGTGGCCCTTCTATACCTCAAAATCAATAGCCAAATAGAGAGCCACACCGTCATTCAGCAAATCTATTTCTGTGTATAAAAAGGGGCAATTCAGCCACCTAAGCCATTGAAATGCGGCGTATTTGCCACACTAATTGAATAGTCCTGCAATTGGTAGGGCTGTTTGAATCGCTATATACTTCGCGGCCAATGATAGCCAGGATTCACACCGATAACTTATTGCCTTTGTGAATACCCGCTGTTGGAGGGGCCGGGAAGCCTTGCGGCATGCCCCCGCACCTGAAGTAGCCCAAGTGGGCTCCCAGAACCCATAGAATAAACAGAGGAGAGCGCCGTGGAACGCGAATCAATGGAATACGACGTAGTGATAGTCGGTGCCGGCCCCTCCGGCTTGGCGGCGGCCTGCAAACTGCGCCAGCTCAATGAAGATATCTCCGTGTGTGTAGTGGAGAAAGGTTCCGAAGTCGGTGCCCATATCCTCTCCGGGGCAGTCTTTGAGCCCACAGCCCTTAACGAACTATTCCCGGACTGGAAAGAGCGCGGCGCCCCCCTCAATACCGAGGTAAAAGGTGACGACATCTACGTGATGCGCAGCGCCGACAAGGCGATGCGGGTACCCAGCTTCTTTGTACCCAACACCATGCACAACGAGGGCAACTATATCATCAGCCTCGGCAACCTGTGCCGCTGGCTGGCGGAACAAGCCGAGGCCCTGGGTGTGGAAATTTTCCCCGGCTTCGCCGCCGCAGAAGTGCTCTACAACGAAGACGGCTCTGTGAAAGGCATCGCCACTGGTGATATGGGCGTAGCCGCCGACGGCTCTCACAAGGATTCCTACATGCCCGGCATGGAGTTGCATGCCAAATACACGCTCTTCGCCGAGGGCTGTCGCGGCCACCTTGGCAAACAATTGATCGAGCGCTTCAAACTCGCTGATGGTAAAGACCCACAGCACTACGGCATCGGTATCAAGGAAATCTGGAAGGTTGCCGACGACAAGTATAAGCCCGGCCTGGTTGTGCACACCGCCGGTTGGCCGCTGGATGAAAGTAACTCCCACGGCGGGGGCTTCCTCTATCACCTGGAGGACAACCAAGTGGTGGTGGGCTTGATCACTGACCTAGCCTATAGCAATCCCCATGTCAGCCCCTTCGACGAATTCCAGCGCTACAAACATCACCCCGTGATCAAACAGTACCTGGAAGGCGGTCAGCGCGTTGCCTATGGTGCCCGCGCTATCACTAAAGGCGGCCTCCAGTCTCAGCCCAAAATGACATTTCCCGGCGGCCTGCTGATCGGTGACAACGCCGGTACCCTCAACTTCGCCAAGATCAAAGGCAACCATACCGCGATGAAATCCGGCATGATCGCTGCCGAAGTGATTGTCGAAGCACTTAAAGCGGGGCGCACCAACGACGAGCTGACTGAATACACCGACAGGTACCGCGACAGCTGGGCCTGGAAGGAGCTCTACAAACAGCGCAATTTCGGTCCGGCACAGCACAAGTGGGGCAATATCCTCGGTTCCGCCTACGCCTTTATCGATATCAACATTTTCCAGGGCAAACTGCCTTGGACGCTGAGTGACTCCAAGGCGGATCACGCCCAACTAAAACCGGCTGCGGATTGTAAGAAAATCGACTATCCGAAGCCCGATGGGGTACTCAGCTTCGACAAGCTGTCATCGGTATTTATCTCCAATACCAACCACGAGGAAGATCAGCCTTGTCACCTGACGTTAAAGGATGACGAAATCCCCTTGAATCACAATTTGCCCATCTACGACGAGCCGGCCCAGCGCTACTGCCCCGCCGGAGTATACGAGGTCGTCGAGGAAGCGGGTAAACAGCGTTTTCAGATCAATGCCCAGAACTGTGTGCACTGCAAAACCTGTGACATTAAAGATCCAACCCAGAACATCGTTTGGGTGGCTCCAGAGGGAGGCGGCGGCCCCAACTACCCCAATATGTAAGCGAGCCATTTAAAAAGCGCCCAATGGGCGCTTTTTTGTTTGTGTTACACACAGACGGCGCATAAAAAAACCGAATACCAAAACGGCATCCGGTTTTAATGCGCCTTCCATAGCGCATGCCCTACGGTTGCTATCCGCAACCGGTTTATTCCCTGTGAACTTCTCCTTGTTATTGGATTTAGTCGTTGCTAAATCTGGCTGCTTAGAACTTATACTGGGCACTCAGCATAAACGATTGCCCCGGTTTCTCCTCGAAGACAATCACGTCGCTGCGCTCGATTTCTACGGCTTCATCCAACAGGTTCTGAATCTTGGCCTTGACAGTGATTTCCTGGGTGGGGTACCAGGAATACGTCAGGTCAAGAGAGTGGAATGGCTGCTCGAACGCATCCGGAGCACCGTTACGGCCGGCCAGGTACAGCCGTTCACCGAAGACATTGTAGCCCAGGGTGGCCGCATGGGCGCCGTCCGGAGAATCGAAGCCCACCAGCATATTGACAACATACTCCGAGGCGCCCGTCATCTCTCTTACCGGATTGGTAGGCGCATCCGCTTCAGAGCCGGCGACCAGTTCAGAATCCTGCAAGGTGATATTGCCCTGCACGAAGAAGCTATCCATGATTCCGCCGAGGAATTCCAGCGTCTTCAGGCCCTCAATTTCGACACCCGTGATTTCTCCGGACTCAGCATTAATTATTTCGCGGGCCACGTTGGTATCACTGGAAGCCAATTCGAAAAATTCGATCGGGTCCGCAATATCCTTGTAATAAACGGATACTGTGAGGTTGTCGCCGTTATCAAAGAACCACTCTGCACGTACATCGTAGTTATTGATTTCAGATGGCCGAACATTCGGATTACCCTTCACCTGCTCATCGGTAATCGGATCGATATAAATCGCATCAGTGATTTCGCGCAAGTCCGGCCGCACCGCGGTCTTACTGGCAGCGAAACGCAGCTGGAAGGTTTCCGCCCACAAGGAACCCATATAA
The DNA here is from genome assembly GCF_001617625.1 of Microbulbifer thermotolerans. Classification (NCBI taxonomy): domain Bacteria; kingdom Pseudomonadati; phylum Pseudomonadota; class Gammaproteobacteria; order Cellvibrionales; family Microbulbiferaceae; genus Microbulbifer; species Microbulbifer thermotolerans. Next base: position 1,992,620 of record NZ_CP014864.1, read on the forward strand.
GTCAAAGAGAGCGAAGGATAAACTGCGTCTTCGGTAAAGGTGGCATTTTTCAGCGCCTCAACGTCCATAGTAATCTGTGGGTCGTCGATGCTGTAGCCGTAGGGGTTCCAGTCTAGAGCGACTTGACTGTAGTCTTCCCAACGGGCTCCGGCGGCAATACGCCAGGTTTCATTAAGCGTCCAGTCCACTTTACCGAAAGCAGCGTCGGTGGTGGTAGCGGCAATATAGCTCTGATTATTTGTGCCAGCCCGGTCGAAAACATAGTTGTTATTTGGATCAGTAATTTGCTTGTCACTGAAAACCTGATCCAGGGATCCGCTCAAAGAATCCGGATCCGCTACGCTCAACGCTCCGAGACGGAACTCGGTTTCCTTGTAAGTCCGCCCTTTCTCAGTGCGAGAAAAACCACCACTCAACTCAAGAGTCGAGCTGGAGAATTCCATAGGCACCATCGCGGACCAACCGTAGCTCGTTACTTCATCTTCCAATTCTGTAAAGCGGAACCCTGAGCTGTTTACACCGACACTGACGGTTGAACTTATCGCTTCGCCATTTTCCTTGGTAATGGTATCAGCGCTTACGCTAACCTCATTGGGGATACTTGTCTCGGCCGTGGCGTCCGAATAAAACCATTCCAGCACCAACTCCTCGGGCACCCAGTCCAGGTAAGAGCCGAACAGTGCCTTGGTTTCAGGGCCCAATGAGTGGCGCCCCTTCGCTTGATGTAAAAGCAAATCGCGCTCTTCATATTTAATGGTGTACTCGCGGAAGCCCCGCCCATCGGAAACTTCACGGTTTTCGTTGAAGTAATCGCGAATCGCGGTCTCGTCGTCAGTATTGCGCAGGTAGAGACTGGTTGTGGAAACCTCATGCTCATCCGCGTAACGCAACCCAAGGTTTAAGTTGCCGCTGAGGTCCACCGAGTATGTAGACTTGTTCTGAGTGTCTATACGTTCTTCCGGAAAACCGTAGCTGCGCTTGATACGCTCTTCCTCTCTCCACCTGCTCTTGTAGGAGCCGCCGGCCAGGAAACCCAGCTCCCAGCTGTCCCCGATGTAAAACCGATTACCAACACTGGCTTTTACATCGCTATCGGGGCTACTAGACTCTTCCTCGATCGCGATATCGCGATTTAGACTCAGGGCCAGTTCACGGTTCAGCGCCTGTGCGGCAGTAATGGCCTCTTGAGGCGAGCCGTACTCGTTACCTTCAGATTCGAGCGTGGTGCGGATTTCGCTGACGCCCAGACTCCCCTTAAAGCGCTGCAAAGCTGTTGCCAGTTCTGACGGCAGTGCCCGGGTTCCATCATCCGTCCCGAATACATCGTCGTCACCGCCATCATAGGTCAGTACATCGCCTTCCGTTTCCGTATTGAACCCGGTACCCAGTTCAAGGGAATAGGTCAAAGCATCCGGGATGCCCTTGGTACGGATATCCACGTTACCGCCACCAAAACTCGCGGCCTGATCGGCGGAATAGGACTTCTGCACCGCCAGGGAGTCCACGACAGAAGTGGGAAATATATCCAGGGGAATCACGTTGCGTGTGAGATCCGGCGATGGCACGGCAGCGCCATTCAGTGTCGTACTGGAGTAGCGCTCTCCTAGGCCGCGCACATAGACAAATTTGCCGTTCACCAAAGACAAGCCGGATACCCTGCGCAGCACTGCGGCCACTGTGGAATCGCCCACACGACCGATCATCTCGGAACCGAGAATATCCGTCACGACTTCTTCTTCCAGGCGTTCATTGATCAGCAATTCAGCCGAGTCACGCAGACGCCCCTGCACCATCACTTCTTCGATCTGCTGGGCTTGCGGGCTCAGCACATTGTCCATTTCCACCTGCGCCCATGTGTTGGGGGCAACTGCTGAGGCCGTGGCGATAGCCAGTACCAACGGCGCTCTCTGATATTTATCGATTTTAACCATTACACAGGCCTCTTAATCGTTCCTGTTAACACTGCGGTAGAATCAAACGGGGCGCCGACTCCCGCTGAGAAAGTGGCGCCCCGTGGGATCAGGGAGCGAGTCCCCAACCATTTCTACAACTTATATTTCTTATTGCTCGAACCACAGTGCCTGCGCGCGGCTGCCTTCATGCAAGCCATATGTCCAGCCTTGAGTCCAATCGGTACCACCCTGGCTCAGAGCGCCAAAGTAAGCGCGGGAAATTGGGGAAATCGCAACAGCGGCATCGTTGACACGCATATTGGCGGTATCGATAGAGTAAACAGCCGGTGTGCCCTCAAGCAGTTGCAGCTCCGTGCTGTTCATAGCTGTTGCATCCACAGCGCCAGTTACATCGGCGAAGACGTTGTTGTTGGCAACAGCCCAGTCTTCCAGAGAGTCTGCACCGACAGGACCGCCTTTGGTCTTATCTTCACAGGCGAAGATATTGGACTCGATCTGCACTTCTGAGCCCGACTCGGCTTCGGCTAGCGTTTCGGCACTCTCTACACGCAGACAGTAATTGCTGCCTTCCGCCCCATTCTCATCAGCGGTCAAAGAGGCCACCACCATGGAATTGGTAATTTTCGGGAAGATACCTTCGCGGAAACGCCAGCCGGCACCCGGATCGTGTGTACCACCAGCCTGGGCGGAAATAATGCAGGTTAGTCCGTTGATTGTCGGGCGACTGTTCAAGCCGGCGGCAATCAGAGCTGAGTAGTCATTACTGTCACTGTAGCTGCCAATGCCATCCGCCTCGATACAGTGGTTGCCGTCGGCTTCAGCCTGAATCACCAGCGCATTGGTGATAGAGCCCTGCCAGCCTTCGTCGATATCGATGGCGTCGTCACGTACATACAGAGCCACATAGTTCTCAAAACTTACCGCACCACCGAACATTTCAATGCCGTCGTCATAAGTGGAATAAACCTGGAGGTTTTTGACGATAGTTCCACTACCCACGGCGCTGAAAGTGATACCGTTCAGCTCGTCACCATTGGCTACTTCGGCACCGGTGTGCTTAACACGGACATATTCGAGCTGGCCGGAATTGTCTTCATTATTGTCACCGCCGTAGTTGGATTGATCCTTGCCGGCGGCACCTTCTGCCAGCACGTGACACTCGGAAGTTTTCAGGTTGCCATCATAGGCGCATTTATTGGTAATACCGAAGCCATTGATCACCATACCGCCCCACTGCTGCACATCATCAAAGGCAACAGTTCCGTCTATGGCATCAGATGTGGAAGTAAAAGTGATCGGGTCCGTAGCGGTACCGACTGCGAAGATCTGAGATCCGCGATTGATTACGATAAATTTGGAACTGTCGGGGAAAGCGATGGTCGAACCCGCCTCGATGGTGAGTTTAGCGCCATCGCCACCTTCAGTGATACCAGCCGCAGCCATAGTGGCATCGTCATCATAGTTGTTACCGACGAACAGGCTTCCTTCGAAAATATGCACACCACCATTGTCCAGAGCCGGAATATACAGGTCGACAGTCAACGGGTTACCGGAATCTACGAAGCTAGCAGAGTATGTGCAGTGTGTGCCATCAAAGCTTCCCTGTTTGACTTGACCGCTCTTTTCATAAGATGCACAGGGATTGTCTGAGCTGTCGCTGCTACCGCCACCACTTGTGGAGTTGTCAACGGAATTGTCGACAGTAGTAGGATTAATATCGATACCACCACTATCACAACCAGCCAACAACGCGGAAATTGCGGCTGCCAGCAGAAGTTTATTGTTTACTCGCTTCATATTTCCCCCTACAGGAAGTGTTGCAATTTTTGGCAGCTGAAAACCTGTTTTTCTAACTCAGCTGTGCGTCCTGAATTTGGGTTCCGATCTTCAGGCTGCCCTGAAACTGTGACTTGTTTTATTCGCCAGAGCGATTCGGACGCGGGGGAGTTTAGGAAGGGAATGTTGCGAAAATGTTACTCTTGGAGTTTTTTTTCAAAAAACCTGTAATATATTTTCATCTCAATAAACAAATGACATTTTTATTGCAATAAGGTTTCAGAAGTACAAATATCGGACAAATTTGCAGGTAGTCGCGGCAATCAATTTTCCAGTTATTATTACAGTAAACCGAAATGACATCGCGTCCAGGGGGTACTTGTCGAATCAAAAGGGAAAATTACCAGCGGATGCCGGGCGGCAGTTGGTAAAGTGATAGAGTATATCGCGCGCGCTGACCAAGTGCGGCCTACCCCAAGAGAGCCACTGATTCATGCGCAGCGCTCACCCGCGGGCCAGTTCACCCAATAGTGATTTGTCGCGACAAAGTGAGAAACCGGGGGAGTCTCTGACGATGTCATTTCATGACGGAAAGGTTGCTTTGGCGCCAAACAAGAAACTCAGGTGATGAAGTGACCACCCCAAAGCCCACTCCCCCACCTGCATTCGTCATAGGTTACCTAGGGAACCTCTGATTAATCCGCGTGAATACTATGGTAGGTTTTGGGGCGCTCAGCCAATAGGACGGATATTTCGAAAACGCACGAGTACTTCTCTGTAGCTCCGTCGGATACATCCCTGTATCCGACGGTTTCGAAATATCCATCCTCTCACCAGAGCTTCTCATCTGCCCGCGAAGAATCTCTGCCACCAGAAAGTGAATGAATCAGAAGTTCCCTAGTAACTACCGAGCAGAAATTGTTCACCATCACTGTGTAACCACAGCTGACGGCAGTTCTCGCCCGCCCTGTCCTCGGCCCAATCCACCAGCTGATAATAAACTTGACGGGAAATCCGCGCCTCTAGGCCTTGACGCACCTCTATGTAGGGAATCTGCAAGGGGGGATCACCGTAGGGTTTCAGTTGCCAGCCGCGACCGGATTCCAGCGGTACTATGTCCCCGGTATTTGAAGTAAAAAGCAGACACTCGCGCCCGGCTTCCACCCCCTTTGCCACCTGTGTGGCAATAAAGGGCACATCTTCAACACGAATACGTAGCTTCTCTACCGGAGTGACCAAAAAGTAGTCATCACCTTCCCGCTTGAGAACGCTGGCGAACAACTTGACTAGGGGCTGACGCCGAATCTCGACCCCCTCATGGATCCAGCGCCCATCGCGTCGAATGACCAAATCCATATCGCCGCAAAAGTCCGGATTCCACTTGTGTACCGGAGGATGGCCGGAAAACTCCCGTTGCATGCGCTGCAGCGTTTCAAACAGACTCTCAGCCAAGACAGGCCCTCACCGGTTCAAATTATCTGCCGCCTCGCCAGCGGGACGGCGGCCGGAGATATCGCCGATATGCACGCCGACATCCATGATGAACTCCATCAACCCTTCTCTGTCCTCGATGACATTGGCAAAGGATTTAGAGTGGTACAACTCAACCGCACCCTGCACCAGCGCCCAGTAGGTGGAATAGTAGTAGTAGGCTGGGACTTTTTTCAGCACACCCTGCTCCATACGCCGCTCGAAGACCCGGTTCAGAGCAGAGGCATTGGAATTGCGAATCGCGTGCAATTCTTCGATCATCTCCGGCGCCAGATTCAATGCAATAATTTTCTCCTCGAGACGCTGGAACAGGCGGTCCTTGGAAGGGTCAGCCATACGCGATTCGAAGTATGCCCGGGCGGGCGCTGTGATATCACCCTGTTCCGCCGCCGCCAGCGCGGTCTTGAGGCGCTCGGTCAAGGACTTCTCATAGTCCATTAACAAACGCATGTAAATCTCTGTTTTTGAAATGAAATGCTTGTAGATCGTACCCTTGCCGATATCCACGCGTTCGGCGATCTGCTCCACGGTGACCTTCTCTTCACCGTGCTCCAACAGGAGTTCCAGCGCTGCATCCAGAATGCGCTGCTCGCGGGCGCGAAAACGCTGCACTTTCTCTTTTGCCTTGTCCATACTTCCGACCTTACCTGTCCGCATACCTAAACTTGGAGACTGAAATTGACTATTCATTCATGAATGATAGGCAATTCGCGCAGCTTGGGAAAGCAGAGCCCAAAAATAGTGTCGGTTTAACGCCGCCGCTCCTGTGAGAGATTCATTTGGAGGTAAGCCCGGTCAAGGCTGCCCTGAGCGGGCGTGCGGACATCCCACATCTGGCAACTGGGCCGCTTGAAAGCCCACAAGGACATGCCCCTTGATCAATTCCGCAATGGCCAAAGCACCAACTATTGCTATTATCCCCAGCCAAAGGGCAAGCCTGCGCGCTTCCTCATGCTGACTAGCAACATTTCAAAAAAAGGCAGTACCACCATGCTGGACAAGCTGAGCAAATTACTCGATGTCGAAGAGCTGGACCACAACCTGTTCCGCAGCCGTCATCACGTGGAAAACTATCGCAAGATCCTCTTCGGGGGACAGGTGCTGGGGCAAGCCTTAATGGCGGCGAGCCGCACTGTAAAGGAGCGACTGCCCCACTCGCTGCACGCTTACTTCTTGCGTCCTGGAAGTAGTGAATTACCGGTCATCTATGATGTCGACCCTATTCGGGATGGCGGCAGCTTTACTACCCGGCGCGTGGTGGCCAAGCAAAGGGGCCGCGCCATCTTTAATATGTCCGCCTCCTTCCAAATTGAGGAGCCCGGCTTCGATCACCAGGCAGCCATGCCCAGTGGCGACATTCCTGAACCTGAGCGGCTTAAGAACACACAGCAACTGGCCGCAGAAGCTGGCCTTCCCACTGTCCAACATGACCAGCGCCGGTATATGGTCGATTTTCGACCCGTGGACCCCCACAGTTACTTCAACTCGGAGGCTCGAGAGGCGCGCTGCATGTTCTGGTTTCGAGTCGAGGGCGAAATGTCCGACGATCCGTTGGAACACCGCTGCGCGCTCAGCTACGCCTCTGATATCGCCCTGCTCGGCACTAGTCTGCAGCCCCACCCTATGTCCCTATTCGATCCGCATCTGATGCCGGCCAGCCTCGATCACGCCATGTGGTTCCACCGGAAGTTTCGGGCTGATAACTGGCTTCTCTATGTGACCGACAGCCCGTCAGCAAGTGGTGCGCGGGGCTTTTGCCGAGGCCAAATTTTCACTCGCGAGGGCGTTTTGGTCGCCTCTACGGCCCAGGAGGGTCTGATTCGGCAAATTAAAAAGTAAATCAATGGTTTACAGCGGGGAAATCGCTGCTATAATGCGCCCCGCTTCACTGATGAAGCACTTCAAATGTCGGTGAGTAGCGCAGCCTGGTAGCGCACTTCCTTCGGGAGGAAGGGGTCGGAGGTTCGAATCCTCTCTCACCGACCAACTTCATATCAACCAATAGCCTTCCCCAGGTTTTCCCCGAGCTTCGCCCTATCAGCTTCTTATGGCGCACGCTTACGCTTATACCGCTCATACACAGCGCCCATCGGGCATCGAAATCCCCTTCCACTGAGCTTGAACCCTTGTCCAGGGCACCGTTACGCTTGCCCGTTGTCAAATCTGACTCAGGTTTCCAGATAGGCGTATCTATGTCATTGCGATTAGTTGTCTACCTTCTATTTTTACTGCCCACAGGGGCAATTGCTGATAGCTACAGCATTCTCTATCGTGCAGAATTCAACCCCGATTCCGGTATGGCTGCAGTGGACATCCACCTCGACGGAGATAAGCTGCCCCGTGAACTGTCTCTCAATATTTCCTCAGGCCGCTATTCAGCCCTTGAAAGCGAATCCCCACTGGAACTGCAAAAGAACAGAGCCATCTGGCGCCCACAGGGCACCAGCGCCAAACTGAGCTACAAATTTATGGTCGACAACCGCAAAGGCAGCGGCAGCTACGACTCCCTGATGACCGACCAATGGGCCATACTCCGCTCCGATAAGCTGATCCCCTCAATGGCGGTCACCGGTGGCGGGCACTCCAAGGCGGAGCTACAGCTGGTGCTGCCCGAAGGGTGGTCATCGGAACTTCCCTACGAAAAAATCAGCACACATCACTACCAGCTAAAAGACCCAGGGCGCCGCTTTGTGCGCCCCAAGGGGTGGATGATTATCGGTGAGATCGGCAGCCGCCAGGACACCATCGCCGGTGTCTATACAAAAGTGGCCGCCCCTAAGGAGCAAAAGGTTCGCCGTCAGGATACCCTGGCGTTCCTCAATTGGACCCTGCCGGCCTTGAAAGAGGTATTTCCCCAGTTCCCGGATCGCTTGTTGATCGTCAGTGCAGGCAACCCAATGTGGCGCGGCGGCCTGTCTGGCACCCGCTCACTGTTTATGCACGCCGACAGACCCTTGATCAGCGGCAACCGCACCAGCAGCACCATTCATGAACTGGTGCACGTGGCGACGGGGATCAGCGCCGGAGATGACCAAAGCGACTGGATTGTCGAAGGTTTAGCGGAATTCTACGCGGTGGAAATCCTGCGCCGAACCAACGGTATCGGCCAGCGCCGTTACGATGAGGCTATGGACAAACTGGCCAAGTGGGGCCAACAAGCACCCAGCCTGCTGGTCAAGCGTTCCTCCGGCCCGATCACCGCGCGCGCCGTCGGTGTTATGCGCCAGCTGGATCAGGAAATTCGTGCAGCGACTGATGGCAAGGCCTGTATTGACGACATCGCCCGGCGCTTGGCGGAAAAACGAGGCAAAGTGACACTCCAACGACTACAGAAACTGGCCGAGGAAGTTGCCGGACATCCCGTTGAAGCCCTGAACATTGAAAATTTGGGCGAGCGCAATTCCTAAGCCAGCAGACAGACAAAAAAAAGCCCTGACGACGGGGGGGGAGAGCGTCAGGGCCAAGACCATTAGGAGTGAAACTTGGAGGATTTCATCCTTACTACACAGCGGGCGAGTACCTAGCAGAGCGCCCTACCGGCATTACCGCGCACGCTTGGGGGGAATCGTGCTAGCCAGTTAAATTCAAGTATCGATCAAGGCTGATAAATTGCCAGCACTGTCTTAAAGAAATTTAGAACAATTAGAAATAGCTGCCCGCCATCTAAAACAAATCGTTATTAAGTAGACGCCCTGCATAAAAAATCACCACTCACCACCCCGCTCCACGGCTTCCTCAAGCTGTGGGACTGTATCCGGCGGAATATCAGCCTATGGAAAAGCCGAATTACTCAAGCTCTGCTTGACTAATCCAAACCAGCCCCTAGAATAGCGCCTTCTTACCCGCCAGCGGCGCGTAAGTATAAGAAAATGCTAGGATTTTTGGTTTCAATCCGATAAAATCCGCAGCGTTTTCCGCTCCGGGAGGGGCCTTCCCGGTCGCCGGTACCGAAGTGCGCTGCGAAGTGCAATTCGCATCCGGAGCGCAAATAATGCGCCGGTCGTATCAAACCGGCAGAGCAATAGCTCGAATCTCGACACAATGGCTAGGTGGCAGAGTGGTTATGCAGCGGACTGCAACTCCGTGTACGCCGGTTCGATTCCGACCCTAGCCTCCATTTTCTTTTTGCAGGCTTACCCCTGTGGAGTCTGTAAATGGTGAGGCAATAGATACACACTACCTCACCCAGCTGCCCGCCCGGGTGGTGGAATCGGTAGACACAGGAGACTTAAAATCTCCCGGCCTCACGGCCGTGCCGGTTCAAGTCCGGCCCCGGGCACCAAAAATCCTTTCAGAAGCGTGTATTGTACCCAATTCAATCCCTAGACCGGCACACCCAAACCACCAACTTTCCACGCACCGTGAAATGGCGGAACTACGACCTCCTATACTGAAAATAGCGGTCTAAAGTACAGGCCGGATGCAGTAAAAGGGAGCATCGCGCTATGGCGACAATCACCTGGGCATGCCTGGAATGCGGCACGGAGAGCCGCAAACCCATCGATGCCAGAGACGACATCTCGGCGAGGGCGCTGATCCGCCAATTACGGGAAGACTTTGATAGAGGGGAAAACCTATTCCACTGCGCTGTTGGCGAGTGCGGCGGCAAAATGTATCCAGTGAGAATCGAGGGCATTCAGTAGCAAGCCACGCCCCACAAATTCACCGCTTGGCCTCTGGACGATACGCGCGGCACACTGTCGCAATGCATTTGGCGAACCGGAAATCAGGATTGGTCGCCACTCCCTTCACTTGTCAGCGCAGGCCAGGCCGCACGCAAATAGAGCATCATGCTCCACAGAGTAAGTGCGGCGGCCACATAGAGGAGCACATACCCCAGGATTTCCATCAGGGGGTATTCACGCACATCAAAGGCAAGCAGAACGATAATCGCCGCAATCTGCGCGGTTGTCTTTACCTTCCCAATATAGGAAACGGCCACGCTACTGCGCTTACCCAGCTCCGCCATCCACTCTCTTAGACCAGACACGGCAATTTCCCGGCCAATAATGACAGCGGCGGCAATGGTGAACCACGGACTCTTGTGCAACCCAACCAATAAAACCAAGGCGGTGGCAACCATCAGCTTATCGGCAACCGGATCGAGGAAAGCACCAAACGGGGTGCTCTGATTCATTTTGCGCGCCAGGTAACCATCAAGCCAGTCGGTGGCCGCGGCAGCGGCAAAAATGATGGCGGACGCGAGGTAGCTCCACTTATACGGCAGATAGAAGACCAGCACAAATACAGGTATAAGCGCGACGCGAAGGAGTGTCAGTTGATTGGCGAGTGTCATGCTAACTGCTGGTCCTTTATTTCACCTGTAAACAGGCTCCTAAAAACTGAGGCGTAACTTAGAGCCTGATCACGCTAAATTCAATAGTCGCGGTAAGGCTCCAGGCGGCCGGAAGAAGGCGCGAGGAGTTTGACTTTAAACTAGATGTGCGATAGGCAGCGCGATTTGACCTATTATGGAGCAGCGGCCTCCACTTTGACTGTTGAATTGCGTCGGTGCTGGACCCGGCAAGCACCGTCGCGAATTCGAACATTATAGCCCTACTCCCGCTCACTGGGGCGAGTAATTCCCCCCTACTCATTATGCAAGGCGGAGTAAATTTCTTGGGCCAGTTTGCAGCTGATTCCCTCCACGCCAGCGATTTCATCGACTGAGGCACGGCGGATTTCTTGTAAGCCGCCAAAGTGGCGCAAAAGAGCCCGGCGCCGCGCTGGGCCGACGCCGGAAATTCCTTCTAGCGGTGACTCCCTGCGTTTCTTGTCGCGGCGTTGACGATGACCAGTGATGGCAAAGCGGTGTGCTTCATCACGCACCTGCTGGATCAAATGGAGTGCCGGCGAATCGGCGGACAATACCATTTCCTTATTGCTGGAAACCACATGCAGCGTTTCAAAACCGGCCTTGCGGGTCGTTCCCTTAGCGACACCGACAATCTGTACACCGACAATACCTAGCTGATTCAATACTTCCACCGCCTGCCGCACTTGGCCCTTGCCGCCGTCGATCAAAAGAATATTGGGGAACTTACCCTCTCCACTCGACAAACGCGTGTAGCGCCTCTTCAGGGCTTGCCCCATGGCCGCGTAATCGTCCCCTGGGCGGATATTTTCAATGTTGAATCGGCGGTAATCTGACTTCACCGCTCCCCCAGTATCAAAAACCACACAGGATGCAACGGTGGCTTCGCCGCTGGAGTGGCTGATGTCGAAGCACTCCAGCCGTTCCGGCAACTGTTCGAGGCCCAAGGCGTCTTGCAACGCCTCAAATCGACTTTGCAATTTCTGCTGTGCCGCTGTACGGCTACTCAAATTCTGCTCCGCCGCCTGGCCGGCCATGGCGACCCAGGTGGCCCGACTGCCGCGCAGGCGATACACAATACTTACATCCCGACCGCTTTGCGACTTCAGCGCTTCTTGCAATACCCCCTCATCCTCCAGGGGCTCCGGGACGAGAATTTCCCGAGGCACCTCGCGCTGACTGCCAAGATAGAACTGAGGGATAAAGGCGGACAACAACTCGGAGTTCGACAGGCCCAGGCGCTCCTCGGGAAAATAACTGCGGCTTCCCAGTATGCGGCCCTGGCGGACAAATAAAATATGTATGCAACAGGAGCCGCCCTGACTCGCCACACCCAGAACATCCACATCGCCGTGGGACCGTTCTGCGACCTGGTCTGCCTGCAGACGACGCAGAGCTGAGATTTGATCCCGCAGGCGCGCCGCTTTTTCGAACTCCAATGCCCTGGCGGCAGCATCCATCTCATCCGCCAATTCGCGGAGAATTTTGTCGCTTTTACCGGCCAGGAACATCTCCGCATGGCGGACGTCCCGACGGTATTCCTCTTCACTGACCAAGCCGACACAGGGCGCTGTACAGCGCTGGATTTGGTACTGCAAACAAGGGCGCGAGCGGTTGCGAAAAACACTGTCCTCGCAGGAGCGGATACGGAAGGTTTTCTGTAGAAAGTTCAAGCTGTCGCGCACTGACGATGCATTGGGAAACGGCCCGAAATACTGCCCTTTTTTTCTCTTCGCCCCGCGGTGAAAGGCGATGCGCGGAAAGGTGTCACGGCTGGAGAGAAAAATATAGGGATAGCCTTTGTCATCTTTCAGCATGACATTGTAAGGCGGGCGCTGGGATTTAATCAGGCTCTGCTCCAGCACCAGGGCCTCGGTTTCACTGCGGGTAACCGTCACCTCGATGCTATCGATGCGCTGAACAAGCGCCATTGTCTTGGCGGTAAGACCTGAGGCGCGAAAATAGCTGGACAGACGGTTGCGAAGATTTTTTGCCTTACCTACATAAAGAATGCAGCCGTCGGCATCAAACATCTGGTAGACGCCAGGTTTTCGGGTAACGGTTTGCAGAAAACGCTTGCTGTCGAACATCAAAAATCAACTGAAGATGGCGGATCCGCCGCATCGATTGCTACCACGCTAACGCCGCTGGGCGCTAACGTGGAGCACAGCCCCGCCAATCGGATACGGAAATTTACAAGGCGGCCTCAGGATCCAGTATCTGATGCTTTACCGCCAGTAAAGTCAATTCCACGTCACTGTGGATGCCGAGCTTGTCGAAAATCCGGTAGCGGTAACTGTTAACCGTCTTCGGACTCACCGAAAGGGTATCGGCAATTTCCGCGACTTTGCTGCCATTGACGATCATAATAGCAGTCTGCAGCTCACGCTCCGACAGCGCGTCGAACGGCGTATTTTTTTCGCTATTGCCGCTGACATTGCGCAGCGCCAATTTGGTCGCCATGGAGGTGCTGATGTAGACGTCACCCGCGTACACTGTGCGAATCGCCTTGACCATTTCTTCCAGGTCCGCGCCCTTGGTGACATACCCCTTCGCACCAGCCTGCATCAGCCGGCCGGGAAAGAGGTCGTCATCCAATGCACTGACCGCGATCACCTTGGTCTCAGGGCAACGGTTCAACAGCTTACGGGTCGCTTCCAATCCGCCCATGCCCGGCATCCTGACATCCATCAGGATCACATCGGCCTCCGTTTGGCGAAGGAAAGCGAGTGCCTCTTCGCCACAGTTCGCTTCGCCGACGACTTGTATGCCGTTGACGTCACCCAACATGCGCGAAATCCCCATACGCACGAGGTCGTGATCGTCCACCACTAAGACTTTGATCAAATTAGCCCCAACTACGGATATATGCACCGGCCACGCTGCGCGCTCTTTGCGGCCGCATGCGTTCTATTAACTGCTTTCTTGTTTTGCTCAGCGAGTCTGTTGCCCGCTATCAATTTACCTACAGTGCTGGCTGCAACATACCAGACAAATAAGCCGCTGCAAAGCGAAGCAAGCGGTTCAAAGTCCGCCAAATTTAGACGCTGGAACAGTATTCAGTTTTTGGTAAAACCGGTTCTAATAGCGCGGAAAGTCAAGCTGATTCTGCCGCCCAATTTGCGCGCACTTTTTGACACTCCGTGCAGCCAATGGCGTTGTACGGCACCGGATGTCAGTAACAGAGAACCATTGGGAAGTAAAACAGAAAGGCGCTTCCCTCCCGCACGCGGCTTAAACCCGAGGCTGCGTTCCTGCCCGAGGCTGACGGTGGCCACCACCGGCCAATCTCCCAGCGCCTTTTCGTCATCGGCGTGCCAGCCCATGCTGTCCTCGCCCCCGCGATAGTAATTCGCCAATACCGAATTGAACTGAAAACCTTCCGCGCGCAAGCGTGACCGAAGCGCGGCAAGACAGTCATTCCAAGACTGCGGTCTCAGCTCAAGACCAGACCAACGATAGATTACTGCGGGATCAGCGACGAACGCATGAAGACGCGGTATCGGATATTGCTTGCCGAACAGACGCAACCGCGGCTGCTCCCATAACAACTCCTGCAAACAATTCCGGTAAATAACCGCGGTTTCGAGAGGCGAAATCCAGGTGGGAATGAGTAAAGCTTTTCCGGGAGGAAGCTTGATCCAATAGCTGTCCGCATAGGACGCCTTTAACGCGGCCGCGCGGGTGGCAAAAGCGGCCTCGTGCATTACACCCCCGCACACTTCAAAAGCCATCCCCATCGCGGTTTCAGGGGTAGTAACGCGGTTCGGGTTCCAGATCGACACCGAACTTTGCGCGGATATCCGCCGCTATCTCCTCCGCCAGGCTGGTAACCTCTGCCCCACATCCGCCACCCGGATTTACCAGGACCAGCGCCTGACGATCGTGCACGCCCACCGAGTTTCGGCGCACACCCCGCCAGCCTGCACGATCAATAAGCCAGCCGGCGGCCAGTTTCCACCCATCTCCTGAGGGGAAAGCCACCAAGTCCGGATAAGACTTCTTAAGGTTCTGGTAGAAATCCGCGCCTACCACCGGGTTTTTGAAAAAACTGCCCACATTGGGGATGTCGTCTGGGGACGGCAGTTTGCTGTTGCGGATCTCAATCACCGCACGCGCGACATCCGCGGGACGGAGCTCGCCGGTCTGCACTCCCCGCTCGGCCAAATGTCGCTCCAGGGCCGGGTAATCGAGCTTCGGCCGCCAGTCATTCGGCAAAAATAGGGACACGCGGGTGATGATATAGCGGTCCCGGGCTGCTCTTTTAAAGACGCTGTCGCGGTAGCCGAACTGGCAATCGGCGGCGGGAAATTCCCGCAGTTCTCCGGTGGCAATATGCACTGCCTGTAAACACTCAAACGTATCACGCAACTCCACCCCATAAGCACCGATATTCTGGATGGGTGCGGCGCCCATACTACCGGGAATCAGGGCCAGATTTTCCAGCCCTCCAATCCCCTGCTTTACTGTATGCATAACCAGATGGTGCCAGTTCTCTCCAGCTGCCGCGCACAGACGTGTGCCACAAGAATCCTTTTCCAGCGACACCCCGCGGAGGGCCATATGGATCACCAGACCAGGATAATCACCTGTCAGCACAATATTGCTGCCGCCACCCAAGGGAAGAATCGGCAATTTTTTCTCTTGCGCAAACGCCAGTGCCTCCCTTAGCTGCTCGAGACTTTCCACCCGAACAAAATAGGCCGCACGCGCCGCTATGGCCAGGGTGTTCAGGGGTTGCAGGTCGACATTGGTTTCCAAGCGCAATTGCTGCCTCATACTAGCCCAACAACTCCCGCATACGATGCAGGTCCGCCTCAGTATCTACCCCACCGGGAACCGCTTCGCAGGCATCCGCAACGTGAATATTTTCGTCGTGGTACAGAAAACGCAGCTGCTCGAGCGCTTCAAATTGCTCCAACGGCGCCACTGGCCAGGAGACAAAACGATTTAGCAGTGCCACCCGGTAAGCATAGATTCCAATATGGCGGCGCGCATTCAGACCTGCGGGCAACTCAGATGCATCGCCGGAAAAAGCATCGCGGGGCCAGGGCACCGGGGCGCGGGAGAAGTAACGGGCGAGGCCGGATTCAGCGGCGACTACCTTGACGATATTCGGATTGTGGAAGTCCTGCAATGTTTTGATGGGTTCAGCCAAGGTGGCAACACCCGCACGGGGATTGGCCGACAGATTGGCCGCCACTTGGTCAATCACCTTCGGCGGGATCAGTGGTTCATCCCCCTGCACATTAACCAGGATGCGGTCAGACGAGAGGCCGAGGATAGTGGCAACCTCTTGCAGGCGGTCAGTACCCGACGCATGGTCCGGGGATGTCATACACACGTCACCGCCAAAAGCGCGCACCGCCTCCGCCACACGCTCATCATCGGTGGCCACAACAACCCTATCAGCACTGCTCTGCAGCGCACGCCGATAGACGTGTTCAATCATCGGACTACCGGCGATATCCGCCAATGGTTTTCCCGGCAGGCGGCTGGATGAGAAGCGCGCGGGGATAACGACATCGAAAGAAAGACTATTGGTCATCTTCGGAAAACTGCTTCAGATGCTGGTGAATTTTCTGGTAAAAAAGATCGGGCAGTCGGGCACTGACTTCCAGCGCCCACCAGTGGCTCTGCCAAAAATCGCGGCACTTGACCGCGTCTTTCATTGTCATGATCACCGGTGTCACGCCGTCGAATTGCAATTCCTGCGGACTGAACTGGTGATGATCGGGGAAAGGCCGCTCCATCACCTGATAACCCATTTGGCGCAGCTCGTGGAAAAAACGCTGGGGATTGCCGATGGCGGCGACCCCGTAAACAGGCCCCGGCCCTGGCCCCGATGCAAGCTTCAGTTGCGAAATCTGATCCAAGTTGAATTGATGCCAGGCAGCGGGCTGCAGCTGCATTGAGAAAGCCAGCAGCTCACCGCACTGTTCTCTGACATGTTCCGCCGCCTCGCCGTTGGACACCACCAGATCCACTTCCCGCAGCCGCTCCGGCGGCTCACGCAGGGGGCCCCGGGGCAGCATACGTCCGTTACCGAGGCCGCGCTGGCCGTCCACAACGCAAATTTCAAGGCTGCGCCACAGTTTGTAATGTTGCAGGCCATCGTCAGACAAGATGACATTGCACTGGTGATAATCTATCAAGGCCTGCGCAGCCTCTGTGCGGTTCGGCGATACCATCACCGGCAGACCGGTAATCAGGTGCAGCATCAATGGCTCATCGCCGGATTCGAGAGGATGGGACTGCGCAGTGACCTGATAGGGATAGCGTTTGGCCCGACCACCATAGCCACGACTGATAATCCCCGGGTTCCAGCCTCGCTCCCGCAGCCACCGGCCCAGTTCGGCCACCAGCGGGGTTTTGCCCGCACCGCCGGTGGTTATATTTCCGACCACAATGACAGGAACAGACAATGGCGCTGGCGGCTCCGCAAGCTCCGCTCGCCGGCGTCTCGCACTCACCTGCCGATACAGATGTTCCAGGGGCGCCAGCAGCGGCAGCGAGTTCCCCTCACCTCCCTGTGGATACCAGCGTCTGTTGAACCAGTTTTCCAGTGACATATATCAGTTGCACAATTTGTGAGAAATCACAGGCGCGGATAATGAATCAGCCCCTTGGATACCCCTTGTGGTGATTTCCGTCCGTCACAAACTCAACGTTGCTGTTGTAGCAGCGCCGCGTAGCGGCCACCTTTGGCGAGCAGGGAGGCGTGATCACCGCTTTCAACGACTCTGCCCTGCTCCATCACCAGAATGCAGTCAGCGTTTTCGATGGTGCTCAGGCGGTGGGCTATGACAAAAGTAGTCCGGTTTTTCATTACTTCCGCCAGGGCCGATTGAATCGCGCGTTCCGATTCATTATCCAAGGCCGATGTTGCTTCGTCCAAAATCAATATAGGGGCATCTTTCAGTAATGCTCGGGCAATCGCCAGGCGCTGGCGCTGTCCGCCGGACAACATCTGTGCATTATCGCCCAACACCGTTTGCAAGCCCTGGGGCAACTCTTCGATAAAATCCCGCGCGTGGGCCAGTTCTACCGCGCGCTGAACATCTTCCAGGCTGGCACCTTCCAACTCACCGTAAGCGATATTGCGATAAACCGTATCGTTGAACAGCACAATATTCTGAGACACCATACTGATTTGATGGCGCAGATCAGCGAGCCGAAGCTCCCCGGTATCGACCCCATCCAGCAGTATGCGGCCGCTGCTCGGCTCGTAGAAGCGCGCCAGCAGGCTGACCAACGTGCTCTTGCCTGATCCCGAGGCTCCGACCAGCGCCACCGTCTGCCCCGGCTTTACGGAAAAGTTGATATCCGTCAACACCGGCGGTGCGGAACTGTCGTAACTGAAACCGAGATTCTCGAAGGTGACCTCACCGCGCACCGGTTCCCGCAGCTGTGCCCTCCCCCCCTGCGGTTCCTT
This sequence comes from Microbulbifer thermotolerans, assembly GCF_001617625.1. NCBI lineage: Bacteria > Pseudomonadati > Pseudomonadota > Gammaproteobacteria > Cellvibrionales > Microbulbiferaceae > Microbulbifer > Microbulbifer thermotolerans. The sequence goes on from NZ_CP014864.1 coordinate 2,010,549, forward strand.
GGGCGCATCCATCACTTCAAAGATACTCTCTGCCGCGGCAATGCCCTTCTGAATGTCGGCAAAAACCTCCGACAAGCTGCGCACCGGTTTTGCCAGTGACGCCGCAGCACCGATGTACGCCGCAAACACGCCAGCTGTCATCGCTTCAACCATTCCCGGCGCCAGGGCCAACCAGACAATGGTCGCGGTGGACAGCCCGACGAGGATCTGGATCACCGAGACACTGGCGTTATCCGCAACAACCAGCTTCATAAACTGCTGGCGGTTATTGTCGCTGGCAGTTTCAAAACGCGCATTTTCATACTGCTGGCCACCGTACATACGCACCACCTGATAGCCGTTGATGGCTTCCTGAGTGACATGTGTCACATCCCCCATGGTGTTCTGAATCCGATGGCTCAGTTTGCGAAAACGCTTGCCGACACTACGTACAATGAAGGCAATAAACGGCGCAAAGAGGAAAAAAGTCAGTGTCAGTTTCCAATTCACCAATAGTAGATAAACGAGCAGGCCAATCGTGGTGAAAGACTCGCGGATCAAGACCTTCACCGCCTTGGTGATGGAGTTGGTCACCTGCTCCACGTTGTAGGAAACTTTGGAGATCAGATAAGCACCGGTGTAGCGGTCAAAGTAAGCGCTGGGCAGCTGACCGATACTTTTGAACAGCGCCGTACGCAACTGATGAATCACCGCCCGCGCCACATAGGCGAGTCCGTAGCTGCCAATAAAATTACCGCAGGCCCGCAGCACAATTATCAACAACATGGCCAGCGGAATGAGCCAACGCGCCGTCGGCTGCGGCATTACACCGCCAGGGAACCAGGCGGCGACATACTTGGCGAGAAAACCGCGACTCTCCTGAACCCCGGCGCCAACCGCGTCGAGCAGCAGCTCAGTCACCGCAATCAGACTGACCCCCATAGTGGAGAACAGCAAAAAGCCGAACACAGAAACGGCAAAGATCGGCCAGTGCGGCAGCGCGTAGGAAAGCAAACGGCGGTAGGTTTCCGCCCCGCGCCGCGGTTTGCTCGGGGGCGTGTTGACTCTATTCATGCAATATTGTGGCTGGGCCCACTCGCGGTTTTATCGCATGGACAGGCATCAGCACACGCACGCCAGCGGAGGCTGGACATACCCAAATGTACGACCTGCGAATTGCTCCAAAACCAACTGGGCAGTTAATCCTGTTCCGGCTGCCGCGTGGTGATACTGAGGTTCACAAAGCCCAGCTGCCCCGCGGCGTCCATGGCCCGCACCACGGCCTGATGTTGGGCGGTGGCGTCGGCCGTGATGACAAGAGGTCGATTGTACTCGCCCGCGGAAGCTTCTGACAGCGCCGATTTCAACGTGGACAGTTTTTTATTGATCAAGGCGCGCCCGTTGACCGAATAGGAACCGTCCGCAGCGATCAGTATCTCCAGCGCTCGGGGTTGCTCCTGAGCCTGAGGCCCCGCCGCCTCAGGCAAATTCAGCTTCAGGTGGCTTTCCTTGGTAAAAGTGGTGGAAACCATAAAGAAAATCAGCAGCAGGAAGACCACGTCGATCAACGGCGTCAGGTTGACCCCATCCTGCTCCTTGGGCTGACGGCGAAACTGCATTGCACACTACTCCGCTTCAATACGGCGGTCACTGTGCAGCGCATCCACCAGCTTAACCGCTTCCTGTTCCATGGTGACGACAATGGTATCCACGCGGCGCTGGAAGTAACGGTGGGCCATCAAGGCGGGAATGGCGACCGTCAGCCCCGCAGCGGTGGTGATCAGTGCCTGACTGATGCCTCCAGCCAGTATGCCGGCATTCCCGGTCCCCTCAAGCATAATGGCGGTAAACACCTGTATCATGCCGAGGACGGTACCCAGCAGACCAATCAGCGGCGCCACCGCAGCGATGGTACCCAGTGCGCCGAGGAAACGTTCCAGCTCATGCACCACTTGGCCAGCCGCTTCTTCGATACTGTCTTTCATCACTTCGCGGCCGTGACGGGAGTTGGAAAGGCCCGCGGCGAAAATGCGCCCCAGCGGCGAAGAATCCCGCAGCTCCTTCAATTTTTCACCATTAATTTGATTATTTTTCAACCAACCCCAAACGTCACCGAGCAGAGTGCGCGGCGCGACACGGCGTGGATTGAGGCTCCACAAGCGCTCGATACAGATGGCGATAACAGCGACGGAACAAAGCAATATCGGCAGCATCAGCCAGCCGCCAGATTTTATTATCTCTAACACTTTTCTCAGATCCTTGACTGCGGATGAAAAAATTGGATGGAGACTCTACCACAGCTGGCTCCGGCGGCTAAGTCTCCACTCGGCATCTGCCCCATCCGTGTGATCCGCATACCAAAACCGCGGTGCCGCCCGCGCGACTTCCACCAAAGGCGCCCCGGCGCCCCGCATCCAGGTAAATACCAATGCCCCGCTTTTAGCGGTACTAAACAGCGCCGCACCACTGGCCGCATAACGGGCAACGACATCCGGGTGCGGATGACCGAAGTGATGGCGGAAACCAGCGCTGAAAACCACCCTACGCGGCGCGGCCCACGCGATCAACGCATTCGACGATGAACTGCGCGATCCGTGATGGGGCGCCAGCAACAGGTCCACCGGGCCCGAAAGCGGATAGGACTTGGCTAACTGCCGCTCCACTTCCGCGGGTACGTCTCCTGCCAGTAATATTTGAACGCCGTGCCACTCGATCACGGCAACGCAACTGTGATCGTTTTCTTCCCCAGTGATATCTGTCGAATCAGGCCAGAGCCAACGCAACCGTAAATCGCCCAAAATTTCTTCACCACCAGCCACACAAGGGCTTGTCCTCCGGGCTTTTTCCCCCAACCGGCGCTCCAGTCGACCGGGCGCGATCAAGTGTGCCACCGGCAACGATTCCGCCAGCCCCGCGAAGCCGCCGGCGTGATCCCTATCCCCGTGACTGACCACTACCGTATCCAGAGCGAGCACCCCCTCTCCGATCAGATAGGGAACGATGATCTCTCTACCCGCGCTCCAACCCGAACCGGAAATGGGCCCGGTGTCGTAAAGCAGCCGCTGTCGCGGCGTGTGCACCACCACCGCCAGCCCCTGCCCAACATCCAGCACGGTCACACGGAGCCATTCCCCCTCCCCCACCCTTGGCAAAAACGGCAGCAATGGGGGCAATAAAAGCAGCCAGCCGAGGTTGCGCCCAGGCAAACCGGGTGGCAACAAAAGCAACACCGCCCCCAAGGCGGAAAGCACAAGCAAGCCCACCTCAGCCGGAGGCCCCAATATCTGCCAGGAAGGCAGTAGATTGTGTCCACCGCCGAGAAAATGCATCAACGCGTCCAGCTGCCAGGCGGCAAAGTTGATGCACCAGGCCCCGGGGGTCGTGACCAGCAGCAGTACGCCGAGCATCAAGGGTGGCAAAACCAAAAATCCGAGCCAGGGAATTGCAATCAGGTTGAGCAGCAGTCCTCCCGGACTAAAACCGGAAAAAAACACCAATGATGGTAATAACAGGGCCACAGTGACCAGCCACTGGCTGCGCAACAGACCCGCGGTGCTTCCCAGTAAGCGCCCCCCGCGTTTGTGCGCTTGGCAAAGATACTGGCGGCCCCGGAACCCCAACAAGAGGGCGCCAACAGCGATGAATGAGAGCCAGAAGCCGGCACCGTAAAACGCCAGAGGTTGAATTGTCAGTACCAGAGCCAGGGCCAGGGCATAGGCGAAACCACTACTGATACGGCGCCGCCACTGCCAAACCAATAACAGCACCCAGGTCATGACCAGCGCGCGCTGTGCGGAAAGTGGCGCGCCGGACAACAGGGTATAAATCAGAGAGGCGCTGAGCGCGAATAGTAGCGTTATGCCCCTGGGCGTGGCCCCAGTGCAGATTCCGATCGCCCGCCCGAGCAGGCCGCCGACCAGCATAAAAAAACCGGTGACCATGCCAACGTGTAGACCCGAAATCGCCAGCAGATGAGCGGTTCCCGTTTCCCGCAACAACCGCTGGTCGCCAGCATCAATACCACCTCTGTCGCCGAGCAGCAGCGCGCTCAACAGCTCTCCCCGCGTCTCTGCAGTCTCCAACAGCTTGTCGCGCAGCCAGTGGCGCAGCGCCGGTATCCCCGGCTGGAGCCCCAGGTACTGTGGCGGTTGAACTTGCGGATGCACATAGCCGGTGGCGTAAACTCCACGCCGTAACAACCACCCCTCGTAATCGAAGCCGTGTGGATTGACGCTGCCCCGCGGAGGTTTCAGTCTCACTGGCAGCAGCCAGAGGCTGCCGCCACGCAGCTGCGTCAACACACCCTCGTCGATACTGTACCAAGTGAGATCCAACAGCTGCCCCTGCAAGGGCGGCGACAAGTCACGACCATGAACGCGCAGTACCCGCACACTGAAACGTACACTGCTCGTAGCTGCTGCCTCGTCAAACGCGGATTCGGTCAAACTTGGCCGGGGCAGGGAAACCACTTGCACTTCCACCAGGAAATTCGCACCGTGGGCAGACAGAGGTAGACGCTGTTCCAGCGCATGCTGGTTGTGCCACAAGCCCCAACCAGCCCCGAGCAACGTGGCGATAAACGGAACCGACAACCAGCCGCGGCCCGGAAGTATAAGTACCGGAGCCAGTATTACGACGCCGAAGGTGGCCAGCTCGCTCCAGGAAGGGAGCTGCGGCAAACTGCCCACAAAGACAATGGCCAGAGCATAGGCCCAAAGCAAGGCCGTTGGTGACATTACCCTTTGTCTGACTGCACTAGTTGCCTGTTCCATGGCCCCTGCTCTGCTGATCAGCGCTATTGATGCTGTACCACTTTTATAGGGAACTGCTGATTTACCCCTTTAGACGTTGTAAACCGAACCGAGAATGCAAAATCTACCTGAAAAGACCAAAAAACAACCACATTAAACGGTCATTTGCCGCCCCACCAAAAGGCATTACAAAGTCACAAAACTTTAAAAAAAATGCCATTTTTAACACATTTGTAATAATTCCCGCTCAAAATCCGCGCAATTCGAGGCAGGCCGACATTTGGACATCACATGGCCGCTCTCGATTAAAAAACCAAAAACTGCGCGAGAACACTGATGAAAAAGACGGTAATCTACCTGGCTGTCGCCATGGTACCGGCGCTGGCTGCGGCCCAAGACGATACAATAACCTTTTACGGCAAGGCCAATGTGGCCTTCCAGTCCGCCGACGAAGGCGATAGTTCTGTCACCGATGTCAAGAGCAACGCCTCTCGCCTGGGTATTAAGGGTGCCCTGCCCCTGGATAATGGTGTCAAGGCGATCTACAAGATGGAGTACCAAGTGGATATCGATGGCGATGCCGAAGAGACCTTCGAGCAACGCAATATCTACGCTGGTCTGGAAGGCGGTTTCGGTCAGGTCATTGCCGGCAAGTTTGATACCCCTCTGAAAGTCGCCCAAAACAAGGTGGACCAGTTCAATGATCTTGAAGGCGATATCAAGAGCGTTATCACCAGAAGCGACAACAGGGAGTCCAACAACCTGCAGTACACGACCCCATCGTTTGGTGGATTCAGGTTGTCCGCAGCCTACATCAGCAATCGTGAAGAAGTGATCGGCACTGATGACTCGGGCAGCGACATTACCCGCGACGACGGCACCTCCGTATCTGTGGCCTATGACAATAACGGGGTATATTTAGCCTATGCCTACGACATGAGTGTCGAGGCCAATGATTGGGATGTACAGCGATTTGTCGCCCAATACGGCATAGGCCCGGTACAGGTGGGCGCTCTCTTCGAAGAACAGGAAAAGGCAGACGGAAGCACCCAGGACGGTTGGCTAGCCTCCGCCGCGTACAAAATCAACCAGTGGACTGTAAAAGCACAATACGGGCAATCGGATATTGTTGTAACCGATGCGGAAACCTTCAGCCTGGGCCTTGATTTCCATTTCTCCAGAGCGGTCAAGGTATTCGGATTTTACACCGATGAAACCGCGGCAGACGATTACGACCGCAGTTATTTCGGCATAGGCACTGAGTTGAAATTCTGATCAGTAGCACGCGCAACACTGAGAAAAGCCCCGGAAACCGGGGCTGTTTATTTTGGCAAAGGAAACCGAATGAGCGCGAGAATACTATGCCTGTATTCCGCCAAGAGAACTCTGAGCGATTAGCATGTGCACTATAGCTGGCGCACGGGTATTTCTGCGGCCGACCGGAAATTGCTCAAGTGACAAATAAAGCCATAAACGCATCCACCGGCGTCTGCTCCAGTTGTTTCCGATCACTGCACAACGCATAAATTTCCTCGCAGCGGTGCCGAGGAAAGCGCGTCCCCAGGTTCGTTGTAAATTTCTTTTCCAGAAGTGGGATGCCCTCTTTGCGGCGCCGGCGGTGTCCTACCGGATACACCACTTCCACTTTCTCCGTCGCAGAGCCGTCATTGAAGAACACTTGCACCGCATTGGCAATGGAGCGACGGTGCGGGTCCAGATAGTCCCGCGAATAGCCAGGGTCCTCCCGCACCTCCATCTTGTTGCGCAAAGTGTCAATCTGCGGGTGCGCTCGATGAAAACTATCCTCGTAGTGCTCCGACCGCAGTTCACCAAAGAGTAGCGCTACCGCCGTCATATACTGTAAACAGTGATCCCGGTCGGCGGCATTGTCCAATGGCCCGTCCTTACAGATGATGCGGATGGCGGATTCCTGGGTGTTGACTACGATCCGAGTGATCTCGTCGATACGTTCTTTCACCACCGGATGCAGCTGTACCGCAGCCTCACAGGCAGTCTGGCCATGAAACTCCGCGGGAAAAGAGATCTTAAACAGTGTGTTTTCCATCACATAGCTGCCATAGGGGCGTTGAAAACGGAAACGCCCGCCAGAGAAACACACATCGTAAAACCCCCATTGTTTCCGGGTCAGCACGGACGGAATTCCCATTTCCCCGCGCATAGCAATATCCGCCAAGTACACCCCGCGTGAGGTGGCATCACCAGCCGCCCAGGATTTGCGTGAACCGGTATTGGGCGCATGGCGATAGGTACGTAGTGCGCCGCCATCTGCCCAAGCCTGGGAGAGCGCCGCCATAATCTGCTCGCGCGTACCACCCATTAGTCTGGCGGCCACTGCCGTGGAGGCAACACGCACCAGCAGCACATGATCGAGCCCGACCCGGTTGAAGCTGTTCTCCAGCGCCAGTACACCCTGTATCTCGTGTGCCCGGATCATTGCATCGAGCACTGCCCGCATCATCAGAGGGGGGCGGCCCAGAGCCGTATTCTTCTGCGACAGATAATCGGCGACCGCCAAAATTGCGCCGAGATTGTCCGAGGGATGGCCCCACTCTGCAGCAAGCCAGGTGTCGTTGTAATCCAGCCAGCGCACCATGCAGCCGATATCCCAGGCAGCTTTGACGGGATCCAGTTGAAACTGGGTACCCGGAACCCTCGCTCCCCGGGGTACCCAGGTCCCCGGAACGATTGGCCCCAGGAGTTTGGTACATTCGGGGTAGCGCAGCGCCAAGAATCCGCACCCCAAGGTATCCATCAGGCAGTAACGCGCCGTATCCCAGGCTACTTCTGAGTCTATCCGGTACTTCAGGACATAATCGGCGATATCCTGGATCACGCCATCGTATTCCGGACGGCTATTTTGCCTGGAATTGACACGCATTTTGGTTTCCTTCGAGCGTTCAACGCCGCTTGGTGCCGCGTCTTGAAAACCCGGGCATAAACGAATGAGAGATTTCTTGGCAGAGGATAGATAAAAACGGGAGCCTCGGATGGGCCCCCGGCGGGGATTGTGTTTTTAGAAGCAATCGCCGGGCACCCGCACCCAGCCTTCCATCAGTACCCGCGCGCTGCGGCTCATGACCACCTTCGTCGCCCGCCAGCTGCCGTCGATAATCTCGGCCTCAGCGCCGACGCTCAGGGATCCAGAGGGGTGGCCGAAGGTGACTGAGTTGCGCCCCCCTCCCCCAGCAGCCTGATTCACCAGCGTACCGGGAATAGCGGCCGCAGTGCCAATGGCGACAGCGGCAGTGCCCATCATGGCGTGGTGCAGCTTGCCCATGGAGAGCGCACGCACCAACAGATCGATATCCTTCGACGCAACGGGCTTTCCGCTGGAGGCAACATAATCCCTGGGCGGCGCAACAAACGCTACCTTGGGGGTATGCTGACGTATGGCTGCATCTTCCGGCCTTTCGATCAAGCCCATTTTGACCGCACCGTGGGCGCGAATGGTCTCGAACATAGCCAGCGCCTTGTCGTCGCCATTGATAGCTTCCTGCAACTCCGTACCGGTACACCCGATCTCGTCCGCGCTGAGGAAAATAGTGGGGATCCCAGCATTGATCATGGTCGCCTGTACAGTACCGACACCGGGAACCTCCAGTTGGTCCACCAAGTTACCGGTGGGAAACAAAGCCCCCTCACCGTCCGCAGGGTCCATAAACTCTATGCGTATCTCCGCGGCGGGAAAAGTGACCCCATCCAGTTCGAAATCGCCGGTTTCCTGTACCTCGCCGTTGGTGACGGGGACATGGGCAACGATGGTCTTGCCGATATTGGCCTGCCAGATGCGCACCGTGCAGATACCGTTATCCGGAATCCGGTTGCTGTCGATCAACCCGGAACTGATGGCAAATGCACCAACGGCCGCAGTTAAATTGCCGCAGTTGCCGGACCAATCCACAAAGGGCTTATCGATGGAAACCTGGCCGAAGAGGTAATCCACGTCGTGATCTGGCTTTGTGCTTTCGGACAGGATGACTGTTTTACTGGTACTGGAGGTGGCGCCACCCATGCCATCAGTCTGCTTGCCGTAGGGGTCGGGGCTGCCGATGACCCGCAACAGGAACTTGTCCCGCGCCTCGCCGGGGACCTGGGCAGCCTGAGGTAGATCCCGCAGGCGGAAGAAAACCCCTTTACTGGTGCCTCCGCGCATATAGGTCGCGGGCACCTTGATTTGCGGAACGAAACTCACGATTGCGCCCCCTTGGCCTCAGCTTCGAGAAAATCCCTGGCAAAACGCTGCAATACACCGCCGGCTTCGTAAATGGAAACCTCTTCCGCTGTATCCAGACGGCAAGTCACCGGCACGTCGACACTTTCCCCATTGGAGCGGTGAATGATCAGTGTCAAAGTGGCGCGTGGTTTGCGTTCACCGATCACATCAAAGGTCTCGGTGCCATCAATTCCCAGTGTCTTGCGGGTAGTGCCCGGCTGGAATTCCAACGGCAGCACGCCCATGCCGATCAGATTGGTGCGATGAATGCGCTCAAACCCCTCGGCGACGATGACCTCGACGCCGGCCAGACGCACGCCTTTCGCAGCCCAGTCGCGCGAAGAACCCTGGCCGTAGTCGGCACCGGCGACAATGATCAGCGGCTGCTTGCGCTCCATATAGGTCTCAATCGCTTCCCACATACGGGTTACCCGACCGTCCGGCTCTATCCGCGCCAGAGAGCCCTGAATGACCTCGCCCTTTTCATCCCGCACCATTTCGTTCAGCAGTTTTGGATTGGCGAAGGTGGCACGCTGGGCAGTCAGGTGGTCTCCGCGGTGCGTCGCGTAGGAGTTAAAGTCCTCTTCCGGCAGACCCATTTTGGCCAGATACTCACCGGCGGCACTGTCCGGCAGAATGGCGTTGGACGGCGACAAATGATCGGTGGTGATATTGTCCCCAAGGACCGCCAGCGGGCGCATGCCGCGCATGGTGCGTTCGCCGGCCAAGGCTCCTTCCCAGTAGGGCGGACGGCGGATATAGGTGCTCTTCGGGCGCCAGTCGTAGAGTGGGCTGGCGGCCGTCGCCGACGCTTCCTTCACTTCAAACATGGGAATATAGACTTGGCGGAACTGTTCCGGCTTGACGCTCTGGCGGACGATTTCGTCTATCTCCTCGTCGCTCGGCCAAATATCCTTGAGCGTAACCGGCTTGCCATCTGGGTCGTAGCCCAGGGTGTCTTTTTCAATATCGAAGCGGATGGTGCCGGCAATGGCATAAGCCACCACCAATGGCGGCGAGGCCAGAAAGGCCTGTTTGGCATAGGGGTGGATCCGACCATCGAAGTTGCGGTTGCCGGACAACACCGCGGTTGCATAGAGATCGCGCTCGATCACTTCCCGCTGGATCTCTGGTGCCAGCGCACCGCTCATCCCATTGCAGGTAGTGCAGGCAAAGGCCACCACACCAAAGCCCAGCTGTTCCAGTTCCGTCAGCAAACCGGCCTCTTCGAGGTACATTTTCACCGTTTTGGAACCCGGTGCCAGAGAGGTTTTTACCCACGGCTTGCGGATCAGCCCCAAGCGGTTGGCATTACGGGCGAGCAAGCCGGCGGCAATCATATTGCGCGGATTGCTGGTATTGGTGCAGCTAGTGATCGCGGCGATGATCACGGCACCATCTGGCATCAGGCCCTCTTCCTCCTTCCACGCTTTAGCAATACCGCGGCTCGCCAGTTGCGATGCCGGCAAGAGGGCGTGGGGGTTGGATGGGCCGGCCAGGTTGCGGCTCACCGACGACAGGTCAAAGCGCAGCACCCGCTCGTATTCCGCTTCTTTTAATGTACCGGCCCATAGGCCGGCCTGCTTGGCGAAAACTTCCACTAACTGCACTTGTTCGTCGTCGCGGCCTGTCAGTTTCAGGTAGTCGATGGTCTGTTCATCGATATAGAACATGGCCGCAGTGGCGCCGTACTCGGGAGTCATATTGGAGATGGTGGCGCGGTCCCCCAAGGTCAAATTGGCAGCACCCTCACCGAAAAACTCCAGATAAGCACCGACCACTCGCTCCCGGCGCAGAAATTCCGTCAATGCCAGCACCAGGTCGGTACCAGTGATACCGGGCTGCAGTTTACCGGTCAACTCGACGCCGACAATATCCGGCAACCGCATCCAGGACGCCCGACCGAGCATAACACTCTCCGCTTCGAGGCCGCCGACACCGACGGAAATCACGCCCAGTGCATCCACCATCGGCGTATGGCTGTCAGTGCCGACACAGGAATCCGGAAAAGCCACCCCATCGCGAACCTGCACAACAGGAGACATTTTTTCCAGATTGATCTGGTGCATGATGCCATTTCCGGGCGGGATGACATCGACATTCTCAAACGCGGTCTTGGTCCAGTTGATAAAGTGAAAACGGTCTTCATTGCGCCGCTCTTCAATCGCGCGGTTTTTTTTGAAAGCGTCTTTCTCAAAACCCGCATGCTCCACCGCCAGCGAGTGATCGACAATCAGCTGGGTGGGCACCACTGGATTCACTTTGGAAGGGTCCCCCCCTTTCTCGGCAATGGCATCGCGCAGGCCGGCGAGATCCACCAGAGCCGTTTGCCCAAGTATATCGTGGCAGACGACGCGGGCCGGGAACCAGGGAAAGTCCCGCTCGCGCTTGCGCTCGATAATCTGTTTGAGTGAGTCGACCAATATCTCCGGCTCACAGCGACGCACCAAGTTTTCCGCCAGAATACGCGCGGTATAAGGCAGTTTGCTGTAGGCACCGGGCTCGATAGCGTCAACAGCGGCGCGGGTATCGAAGTAATCCAGATCCGTGCCGGGTAGCTTTTTACGGTAATCAGTATTCATATCAACTCACTGCATTAGCGATTTGCACTGCCGAAAATCTACAGCCATCCCTGATCCTGGAATGAGTAGCTCCAGAGCCTCGGCTACATAGAGGTAACCGGCAAAAGTACAGGCAGTACTCGTGACTTTTCAAACCCCAGTCCATGCCTGAGCGCACCGGCCCCAGCGGCGCGCCAGCCTGCGGCAATCCTTAACCGCGTTGGGAAATCGGTACGACCTTGCGCAATTCCGGTCCGATATATTCCGCGCTCGGGCGGATAATGCGGTTATCGGCGCGCTGCTCAAAGACGTGCGCAGCCCAGCCGGTTACCCGGGACATGACAAATATAGGTGTAAACAGTTTGGTCGGAATGCCCATAAAGTGATACGCGGAAGCATGGAAGAAGTCGGCGTTGCAGAACAATTTTTTCTCTCGCCACATGACTTCCTCGCAACGTACAGAAACCGGATAGAGCACTTGGTCCCCAACGTCCGCGGCCAATTTTTCGGACCACTGTTTAATAATGGCATTGCGCGGGTCAGACTCGGTATAAACCGCGTGGCCAAAGCCCATGATTTTTTCCTTGCGCTCCAGCATTTTCAGCAGTTCCGCTTCGGCTTCGTCGGGGCTGGAGAACTTCTCGATCAATTCCATCGCCGCCTCGTTGGCGCCGCCGTGCAGCGGACCGCGGAGCGAGCCAATGGCACCGGTGATGCAGCTGAACAGATCGGAAAGTGTGGATGCACAGACGCGCGCGGTGAAAGTGGAGGCGTTAAACTCGTGCTCCGCGTAGAGAATCAGGGAAACATTCATTACCTGCTCGTGCAGCGCATTGGGCTTCTCGCCCCGCAACATATGCAGAAAATGACCGCCGATGGAATCGTCATCCGTCTCGGTTTCAATACGCACCCCATCGTGGGTAAAGCGGTACCAGTAGCAAATAATCGACGGGAAGGCAGCCAGCAGGCGATTGGCTTTTTCCTGCTGCTGATCAAAAGACGCTTCGCCTTCCAGGTTACCCAACATGGAGCAGCCGGTGCGCATCACGTCCATCGGGTGAGCATCTGCGGGAATGCGTTCGAGCACTTCTTTCAGCGCCTGCGGCAGCCCGCGCATGCCTTTGAGCACGCCTTTATAGTCTGCCAACTGCGCCTTGGTAGGCAGCTCACCGTAAAAAATCAGGTAGGCCACCTCTTCGAATTCGCAATTTTCCGCCAGATCCTTAACGTCGTAGCCTCGGTAAGTCAATCCGGAGCCGGAAACCCCCACGGTGGACAGCGCGGTTTTACCGGCGACCTGGCCACGCAGGCCTGCGCCTCCAATTTTTTTCTCTGCCATCTTCATTTCCCCTTGTCGATTTTATGTAAGGTTCTGTTAGGCATTGCCCAATTGGCTGATGCGGGAACAAGCAGTCTCTGTATACCTGCACTCATCGCAGTATTTACTTCTTAAACAGCTCGTCCAGCTTCTGCTCGAAGTCGTGGTAATTGAGATAGCTATACAACTCTTCGCGAGTCTGCATAGTCTCAACCACGGCCTGTTGGTCGCCGTTTTGCAAAATACTGGTATAGACATTTTCCGCGGCCCGGCTCATAGCGCGAAATGCGGACAGTGGATACAGAACAATGTCCGCCCCGGATTCCCCCAGTTCTTTGGCGTTGTACAACTTTGTTTTACCGAACTCGGTGATATTCGCGAGGATGGGCACATTTAGGGCATCCTTAAAAGCACGGTAGTGCGACAGCTCGGTAACCGCTTCGGCAAAAATGCCATCGGCACCCGCTTCAATGCAGGCTTGTGCACGGTCGATTGCAGCCTCAAGCCCCTCCTGTGCGAAAGCATCGGTGCGGGCCATGATAAAAAAGTCATCATCCGAACGTGCATCCACTGCCGCCTTGATACGGTCGACCATTTCTTCCTTGGAAACAATTTCTTTATTGGGGCGGTGACCGCAGCGTTTCTGAGCCACCTGGTCTTCGATATGCACAGCTGCGGCCCCGGCGCGGATCATCTCCTTGATGGTGCGGGCGATATTGAAAGCGCCGCCCCAGCCAGTATCTATATCCACCAGCAGTGGCAGGCTACTGGCCGCAGTGATACGCCGCACATCCTCGAGCACATTGTCGAGACTGGTCATTCCCAGGTCCGGCAAGCCGTATGACGCATTGGCAACACCGCCGCCGGACAGGTAAATCGCCTTGTGGCCAATGCGCTCCGCCATGATGGCCGCGTAGGCATTGATGGTGCCCACTACCTGCAGCGGCTTGTTTTCTTCCAGTGCGCGGCGAAAACGAGCGCCGGGGCTAAGTTTCTGCTTCATGGGTCTACCTCAGTTATCTTGTGTCAGTTTCTGTTCGATATTGTGCCGGGAAGCGCGGATGTGCCGGCGCATCAGAAGCTCGGCCAGCTCACCATCTCCCGCCTCGATGGCTTCGATAATATGGCTGTGTTCACGGAAAGCCCGCTTGGCCCGGGGGCTGGGCATTCCCAATTGATAGCGGTACATGCGTACACGGTGGTAGAGCCGGTTGCACAAAGTATCGATCAGCAGTTGATTCTTGGAGGCCTGCACAATGCGAAAGTGGAAATCGAAATCGCCCTCCGGCTGGAAGTAAGCCTTGCCTGCCTGCAACTCTTCCTGCTGCTCGTGGCGGTCCAGCATTTGCTGCAATTCCGCCAAGTCCTCGTCACTGCGATGCGCCGCCGCCAGGCGGCAGGCCATGCCCTCCAGCGCCTCCCGCACCTCATACAGTTCCAACAGGCCCCGCTCGCTCAGTTCCACCACCCGTGCCCCCACGTGCACGCGACGCTCGAGCAGCCCCAGGGACTCCAGGCGCATCAGCGCCTCGCGCAGGCTGCCGCGGCTGGCATTAAAGCGCCGTGCAAGTTCCGGTTCACTGATTTTGCTCCCGGCCGCAATGCGCCCTTCGACAATTTCACCACGCAGGGTCACAAACAGGCGCTCCGCCAGACTCTGACTTGTCCCCGGTACCCGCAGCTGCGCACCTTTCACACTTACCTCTCTCAATCGGCTCTTAATTGTCGACAACTTTAATCCAGAAAGACCATAAACCAGGAAAAAATGTAGGTCAATAGCGTTCAACACCTGCAAAGTGTTGACAATCAGTGGAAATAACTGACCTTTGGGCGAGTGGTAGTCTTGTAACAACGAAGGGGGCATAATAGCGCCCGCGCCGGCACGCCCCCTCGCGCAGCACCCTATGCTTAGATAGGCCCGGGGGAAAGGTGTGTCACGCTGTTTGACACTTTGTATTGGCGATTAAGGCTGCCAGTATCCGGATTGATTGAATTATGCCGAAGAGTTTTATCAGGCGATGGCTGCCTACACCAGAACAGGTTCGCGCTAACAGCGGCCTGAAGTTTCTCGGCACTCTTCTACACGACCCCAACCTTTTTCACCTGAACCGCCACTCGGTTTCTGTGGCCTTTGCAGTAGGGGTTTTTACTAGTTTCCTGCCGTTGCCCGGGCAAATGGTCATCGCCGCCCTACTGGCATTGTGGTTCCGTTGTAACCTGCCGCTTTCAGTCATTCTTGTTTGGATCAGCAACCCGGTAACCATGCCGGCAATCTTCTACAGCACCTACAAGCTGGGCGCCTGGATACTCGGCACACCGCCGCTGGACTTCAAAATAGAGCTTTCCTGGGAATGGCTGACTGAAGAGATCGGGAAAATCTGGCTACCGCTCTTTTTTGGCTCACTACTGGCGGGCGTTTTCTTTGCGACTGTGTCTTACTTTGCGATGCAGGCGCTATGGCGCTGGCATGTGGTGAAACGCTGGAAAATGCGAATTAATCGGCGCTCCACCGCCAATTGAACTCTCCGTCTCTTCTCTCCCTTCAAATCTCACTGTTCATTGCGCAATGCCGCCGCTGGCTGAACGCGGCTCGCCTGCAGCGCCGGATAGAGTGTCGCCAAAAGACTGAGTAGAAAGCCCGCGCCCACCACCAGTGCCACATCGCCCCACTGCAATTCGGATGGCAGATAATCCACCGGATAGACATCGGACTTCAGAAATTGAATGCCAAGCAGAGACTCCAGTCCCGCCACCAAATCAGTGACTGTCAAGGCACCCATGATCCCCAACAGCCCGCCGAACAAAGCGCCGACCAGTCCTACCAACGCGCCCTGACTGACAAAAGTCAGCAGAATCTCCCGGGTACTGGCACCCATAGTGCGAAGTATGGCGATATCGGCGTGCTTATCGATCACGACCATGACCAGGGTGGACACAACATTGAAAGCGGCGATGGCAATAATGAGTAAAACCAGCAATCCCACCAGATTGCGGGACATCTGTATAGCTTGGTAGAGGTTGCCGTGGGTGCTACTCCAGTCAGTACCGTAGAAGCCCTGCGCCGGCAGATCCTTGAGCAGTCGGCGCAATGTCCAGTTGGCTGCCAGCATCTCCTGAAAACGCAGCTGCACCCCGGCACCACTACCACCGCCCGCCAGAGCCGAGGCCTGATCCCAGGAAACCAGTGCCAGTGATTGGTCCAGCTCTGTTCCGGAGTGGAAGATATCCGCCACCACAAACCCAGCCAGACGCGCGGCATGCCGCCCGCCTGCTTCCTGCTCGCCGTCGGCGTTGCTCGGCACAATCAGGGATAAATGTTCACCTACCCGAACATCGAGTTTCTCTGCAATCCCCTTGCCGAGAACTATCCCAGGCTCGGCGGAGTCCGCCAACGCATTGAAGGCTGCGGGGGTCACAAAGCGGTCAATGTTTGACACGCGGACGATCGTATCGGGATTAATACCCTGCACCAAAAGCGGCGCTACCGCGCTGCCCTGACGGGCCAAAGCGTTGATCTGCCACACCTCCGCGGCAGCTACCACCTCGGGGTCGGCAGCCAACTGATCGCGTACCGCTGGCCAGTCAATGTCCGGAGCGGAATTATAGATAGTGGCGTGAGGCATAATTCCAAGGATCCGCTCGCGCAATTCCCGGTCAAAACCGTTCATCACCGACATCACCACAATCATCAATGCCACGCCGAGAATCAGACCGACCATCGACAAACCGGAAATAAAGGACACCAGGCCGCCGGTATCTCCATTGCGGCGCTGAGCGCCGGCGTAGCGCAGGCCGATAAAAACGGGCAGAGGCTTAAACACGGTTTTCCCCGGCGTGTTCCAGTTTGCCGTCTATCAAATGCAGACAGCGGTCCAAAGCGGCCGCCAGGTCCGGGTCGTGCGTAACGATGACAAAGCTAATGCCCATCTCCCCGTTCAGCCTCTCCATCAGCTTGTGGATCTCTTTCGCAGTGGCGCGATCCAGATTGCCGGTGGGTTCATCCATCAAAACACAAGCGGGCCTGGTCACCAGCGCCCTGGCGATGGCCACCCGCTGTCGCTCACCGCCGGACAACTGCGATGGCTTGTGGGTCAGGCGCTCACCGAGCCCCACCGCCCGCAGCATCTCCGTCGCTTCTTCACGCGCACGGGACACCGCCTGTTTACCGATCAACAGAGGCATAGCGACATTTTCAAGCGCAGAGAATTCGCCCAGCAAATGGTGGAATTGATAGACAAAGCCCAAACTGCGGTTGCGCAGCCAACCGCGTTGGTTTGCGTCGAGCTCGGAGAGATTTTGATCCGCGACCCACACCTCGCCAGAACTGGGGGTATCCAGCCCGCCTAGCAAATTCAGCAGTGTCGATTTGCCCGAACCAGAAGCACCCACTATCGCCAGCTTTTCACCGCGTTTTACTTCCAACTCAACGCCGCGCAATACCTCCAGCTCACGGTTGCCCTGCCGGTAGCTCTTGCGCAAGCCGCGACAGGCGAGTACGACGTCGGCGCCGCCGGTATTGACGGGCACAGCCTGCTCGGTATGGATTTCCACTTGGCTGTTCATTAATTCAATTCACTTTTTGGTTGATCTTCACACTGACCTTCTCGTCCGCCCTGCGTTCATTGGGCACCCGAGCATTTGCTGGCCACCGTGGCTGTTTATTCGTACCGCAAAGCTTCCGCCGGCTCTATTTGTGCCGCGCGCCAGGCCGGAAAGAGCGTTGCCAGAAGGCTCATCAGCACCGCGGCGGTGAGTACCACAGCGGCATCGGAGGCGCGAAATTCCGAGGGCAAAAAGCTGACAAAAAATACTCTTGGGTCGAAAATCTTCGCGCCCAGAAGATTTTCCGCCCAGCTGACTACGTCCGTCAGATTCAGCGCGATCAGGATCCCCAGCAACGCACCAGCTAAAGCGCCGATTATTCCGATGGCGCTGCCCTGCACAACAAAAATTGACATTATTTGCCTGGAGGTAAGTCCGAGCGTGCGCAACACTGCGATGTCCGAACGCTTGTCGGCCACCATCAGTACAAGTGCGGAAATGATATTAAAGGCTGCCACAGCAACGATAATCATCAGCATCAAAGTGACGACGGTTTTTTCCATCTTCACCGCCTGAAAGAGGCTGCCCTGAGACAAGCTCCAGTCTTCCCCCTTGAAGTCCTCGCCCAGTGCCTGTGCATAAGCGGATACACGTCCCAGGGCATTGTCCATGTCGTCGAAACGCAGCTGCAGCCCCTGCACTTTACCCGGCATACGCAGCAGTCGTGCCGCATCGTCCAAGTGCATTAGGGCCATGCTCTGGTCCACCTGGGCGCCCACGGAGAAAACTCCGGCCACGGTAAATCGCTTGGTGCGGGGGAAAATGCCGGCCGGCGTTACCACAACCTCCGGCAGGGTGAGCACCACGGTATCCCCAGGAATCACGTTCAACTTCCGCGCCAGAATACGGCCGAGCACAATGCGGTAACCGCGCGACTGCAGTGCGTCCAGGCTGCCCATCATCATGTGCTCGCCCACCTCAGACACGCCGCGCAACGCCTTCGGATCCACTCCTTGGAACTCCACGCCATGGCTGGTCCCACCGGCACTCAGAAGAGCGAAACCGCGCACAAAGGGGCTCGCCGCCTCCACGTGCGCCTGCCGTTCCAACTGTTGCGCAACACTGCGCCACTCTTCCAGACCGCCATCCTTCTCGATAAAGCCATGGGGTACAACACTGAGAATGCGGGTTTTGAGCTCCCGGTCAAAACCATTCATCACCGAGGTCACCACGATCAGGGCCATAACGCCCAACGCCATGCCCAGCAACGAGAAGCCGTTGATAAAAGAGATAAACTGCCGGCGACGGCGGGCGGCCACATAACGCAGGCCAATAAAGAGAGGGACTGGTTTGATCATAGGCGTGATTTAAGCGGAAAAGTGGCGGGAAATCCAAATATTTCCACACATTTATTTCGCATTGAACTTGGCCAGCCGGTCCCGCAACCGCCGCAGGTCCACTTCGCCCCACCCGTCCGGCTCCGTCAGTGCCAGCCACGCGCGTACATAGTCCGCCGGCGCATAGCTGTGTCCGAAGCCCATGGGCGCAGCACCCGCGTGCATGTCCGCCGCCAACTGAAACATTGTCACAATCGGATACCAGTGCAGGTCCGGCGATACATCCGGCGCCCGCGGTTGCTCCATCCAGTCGGGCCTGCGGTACAGTGCGCGGGGATCAAAGAAAACGATGGGATCGCTGCCGTGCTGCAGATAGGCGAGGCGAAAAGCCCCCCAGGGCAACCCGCCCTGGTCGTAGCCGCCGAAATGATTGCCAAAGCGAACCACTGCGCCGTCGCGGAACACCGGCAGCCATGCCGGTGAGCCTGGATCGCGGTGTGCGGTCACCATCCGCCAGGTATCGCTGCGAAACGGCGGGCCGGCCCATAGGGCGCCGTCGAAGGGGTCATCAATAATGTCGTAAAAATCGAATGAACGGTCGGAGTTGAGGGCCCCCAGGCTGAGGCCGAACAAATAGAGCCTGGGCCTTGCGTCCGCCGGCATCTGGCGCCAATGTCCATAGACCGCACGAAACAGCGCCTGCGCAGACTCCCGGCCGTAGGCATTCTCCGTCATCAATGCGATCGGACTCGGCAGATAGGAATACTGGGCCGCGACACTCGCGATATCTCCCCGGTGTAAAAACTCCACCGAATTGATGGCCCCAGGGTCCACCCAACCCGTGCCCGTGGGTGTGATGAGAAGCAGTAGAGAGCGCTCAAAAGCCCCCACCCGCTTGAGTTCTTGCAAAGCCAGCTGCGCGCGCTCCGCCAGCGTATCCGCCGCGTTCAACCCCACGTACACACGGATCGGTTCTTTCCCCTCACCGGCCACCGCTGCAATATCTGCCGCGGTGGGACCCAGTGCCAAGTAGCGCCGCCCCTGATGCCCCATATCCCGCCAGCGCAGCAGAGACTGGGCGCTACCGGCCTTCATCGGATCCTGTGGCGCGGCCAACTCCGGTTCCATGCCCGCATCCAGCTGCTGGTAAATGGAGTCCACCGTGCGCAGTGCGGCACTTAACAGCAAGTCGTTGATAATCCCCCAAAACAGCGCAAAGGCGGCAACCAGCCCCAGCAAAATGGAAACCCGCCGAGGAATCAGTCTTTCCAGCTTTTGCGTCAGGAAAATGTAGGTGCGCCGAAATAACTTCGCAATGAGCAGAATCGCGAGAAAAAATGCCAGCGCCACCAATGACACAGTGAAAGGCCTTTCGCCAGAAACCGCTTCCAGGCCCATCAGCGCGCGGACAGTATTCTGCCAGTGGCTGGCACGAAAAAGAAAGGCCAGCGCTACGAACATGCAGACCCCGCCTGAGATCAACAGTAACCACCGCCTGACGCGCCGTCCCGGCAGCGGCAGGCCGAGAAAGAACCACAGCCAGCTGAGTAATACGCCAACAGCGTAGCCTGCGGCCAAAGAAACGCCGGATATACCGCCTTGGACGATGTCACTGCGAGGAATCAGAGAGGGCGTCAGGGAAAGGGCAAAAAAGAGACTGCCAAGCAGCAATCCTGCTGGGGAAAAAAAGTGTCCACGCCGCATCCCTACCACCTGGGGGTATTCCTTTTGTCTACAGAATAGACGCAAGCCGCGCTGGGGACGTACCACACGCAAAAAACGTGAATAAATCCAATTGTTTCGGCACAATATCTGCTTTAATTGGCGACAACCAAGAATAATCCCGGAGAAGAATCCATGGTTATCAGACTCCGCAGCCGCATTCCCCTCCTAATCAGCGCCGCCGTCCTCTCCCTGTCGTTTGGAGCGCGGGCGGAAAGCCTGCAAGTGCCCGTCGGCGCCCAGGGAAGTGAAGTGCACGTCGAACAGCTGCGCGGCCTGAAGAAAGATCAAGTCAACGCCCGTCTAGGCGAGCCGCTCAGCATAGAGGGCCCCGTGGGTGATCCTGCCATCACCCGCTGGGAATATCCGGACTTCTACGTGTACTTCGAGTGGGACGTGGCGCTGCATACCGTGAAGAAGCACCGCGGTTAACCCGCGCCCTCTTCTGTTTGCCCCTGCTGCGCGGGCGCGGGACTGCACTCCCGTGCCGGCGTTACCAATTCTCTGCTCGGATCAAGCCCGCCGGCCCCGTCCAGTCATTCTACAGCAAACAATTTCCTCCACCTGGGCGTCAGCTGAATGGTCTACACCCAGGGTAAGCGGTCCCACATTGCATGCGACGCTAGCGCCTGGCACAAATCCTCGACAAGTGTTTCAACAATTTCTCGGTATAGATAAATTCGCGCGCAACCCGTGCGACCTTTGATGGCATAGCATTTGTTCGCATCGCCGAAGATGAATTGGAGAGAGAAAACGCGGCTTCCCAAGGACTAGACTAAAAACTTTCGCGCAATGGCGGGCGGAAGGAATCACACATCTTAATGTGGGTCAGTAAAGATAGGTTGCAGTACCGGTTGCAATCAGCTCACCGGCGTCGTTAACAAGCTCCATCCGCGCCACCACCAGCTTGTTACCCGTACGCAATATGCTGCCCTGGCAAATGAAGTGTTGTCCCCTGCCCGGCTTTAAATAATCCACCCGCATATCCACAGTTCCCAGCTTCGACAAGCGCTCGGTCTTCTCCCGCCAGCTGATATCCCCCAGGCGCTGGTAGGCGGCCACCATAGCGGTAAGACCACCAACGGTGTCGAGCGCCGTGGCGATCACACCGCCGTGCAGGATATTTTTCCACACATTACCGATCAATTCCGGGCGCAGCTCAAAAGACGCCGAGAGCCTGAGCGCTTCCAGATCCAGTTCGCGCATTTCCAGCCCTATCTGACGGTTAAAGGGGATCTGCTCAAAGAACCCCTTAACCAAATCGCGGAATTCACCGGGAGAAGGTTCACTCACAAGCGCATTACCCTATTGAGCCCATCCAGGGCGGCACTGCGGTACGCCTCAGCCATAGTCGGGTAGTTGAATGTAGTATTAACAAAATAGTCAATTACATTATTCGGCGCAGGTTGCTTCATGATCGCCTGTCCGATATGCACAATCTCCGCCGCCTCTGCGCCGAAGCAGTGAATACCGAGGATCTCGTGGGTATCAATGTGGAAAAGAATCTTCAACATACCCACCCGCTCACCGGAAATCTGCGCCCGGGCTGTGTGTTTGAACAGAGCGCGCCCCACTTCGTAAGGCACCTTGGCATCTGTAAGCTCGGACTCCGTTTTTCCGACCGATGAAATCTCCGGCAGTGTGTAAATACCCGTGGGCGCATCCTCGATGATTCGATGGCCTCGGCCGGCTATCGCGGCCGCCACAGCGCGACCTTGGTCATAGGAGGCGCTGGCGAGACTGGGCCAGCCGATCACATCCCCCACCGCGTAGATATTCTCCACTTCCGTGCAATAGTGCTCATCGACAGCCAACTGGCCGCGGTGATTGGCCTCCAAACCGATATTTTCCAAGCCCAGTCCGCGCGTATTACCGGTGCGGCCGTTGCTCCAAAGCAGCGCGTCGGCATGAATTCGCTTACCGGATTGCATTTCCATAATCACGCCCGTATCGCTAGGCACTACCCTTGCATACTCTTCCTTGTGACGCACGGTGACGCCCATGTCGCGCAGGTGATAGCTGAGCGCGTCGGAAATCTCGTCATCGAGGAACTCCAGCAGGCTACCGCGGGTATTGATCAAATCCACTTTGACACCAAGACCAGCAAAGATGGAGGCATACTCACATCCAATCACGCCAGCGCCATAGATCATAATAGAGTGCGGCGTATGCTGCATTTCCAGGATGGTATCACTGTCGTAAATACGCGGGTGAGAGAAATCGACATCGCCGGGGCGATAGGGACGCGAGCCCGTGGCAATAACAAACTTCTCCGCCGCAATCGTCTCGGTGGCGCCATCGGGCAACAGCACTTCCAGTGTTCCAGCATCGCGGAAACGGGCTTCGCCAAAAATCAGCTCGACACGATTGCGCGCATAAAAAGCGGTGTGCATTTCCACCTGATAGTTGATGACTTTATTGACAGTGCGCATGACCTGCGGAAAGGTTAGACGGCGAGGCTCACCCAATGCCCGGAAAACACTTTGCGTGTTGTAGCGCATTAGCTGCTTAACCGCGTGCCGCAGGGCCTTGGACGGAATTGTGCCTTTATGTGTACAGTTCCCCCCCGCCGCAGGCCGCTTTTCGATCACCGCCACGCGCATGCCTTTCTTGGCGGCGCTCATCGCTGCCGCTTCGCCAGCGGGACCAGAACCGATTACTACCAAGTCGTATTTTTGATCTGCCATTCAATTGCTCTGTCAACTTTTGTCGCTTGCTACGGCAACTGGAACCCAGTTTGAATGTTCTCTACCGCAGGCTCGCAAGTACCACTAATTGGGAACCACTGATGAATTGAAATAAGCGTTGCCATTGGTTTCGGGGCGCTAAGACAATAGGGTTACCTCAAATTGGAAATACCCATCCCATCACCTGAGCTTTTCATTTGGCCCCGATGACGTTTAACCACCAGATAGTGAATTCCTCAAAGGTTCCATAGCCAGGATCAGGAACAATCAGCGCCCGCTATACCTTATCGCACATTCTCACCCGGGCCGACCGCTGTCGCATCATAAGCCAGCTCAGTCCGTTTGGCTTGGCGCTCCTGCTCCTTTTTGCATTCATCGTCATTGCCGCCGCAGATCTCACAGCCATCTTTCAGACCGAGACTATTCAAACCGCCGCAAGAGCCCTTTAGCGGCTTGTTCTGAAAAATTGCACCCAGCGCCATACCGGTAACAATCAGCAGCAGGGCCACGAAAGCTAAAACAAATACCATCATGATTCAGACTTCTCCAGGTAGGGGGCAAAAGCGCTGCTGTAACGCTCTTCGAACCCTTTATCAGTTTTTACCAGCATAAATACGGCGAGATTTTCCCGCTCGGCCAACTGTAACCCCGCCTCAGCACCGAGTACATTCAGAGCTGTCGCCAAACCATCCGCTTCTGCACAGTCGTCTGCGATTACGGTAACTGAGGCCAATCTGTGTTGTAACGGACGACCAGTGCGCGGGTCGATACTGTGCGCGTAGCGCACTCCGTCGCGCTCGTAATAATTGCGGTAATCGCCACTGGTGGCAACGGATTTGCCACTGATCGCAATTGGCCGCTGCACTACGCGTCCTGACGGATCGGGACTTTCGATACCGATGCGCCAATCCAGACCTTGCGGATTCTTGCCCCGGCTACGCAGCTCACCACCTATTTCCACCAGATAATTGCGAGCGCCCCGGGCTTCCAGCAACAGCGCAACACGATCGACACCGTGGCCCTTGGCAATAGCGGACAGGTCAATCTCAACCGGACGGCTTCGTGTAATGCGATCGGGATTGCGCTCAACGGTCAGCGCATCCGACCCTATCTGTGCCAGTAGTGTCTCTATCTCCACAGCAGTCGGTATTTGGTCGGGTTCCGGCTGAGGACCAAAACCCCAGAGATTCACCAACGGGCCGACAGTGATATCAAACGCGCCGCTACTGCGCTGGTAAATATCGAGTGATAGCGCTACAACATCCGCGAGGGGAGCACTGACCGGTACCGCCTCACCGACCGGCCCACGGTTAAAACGCATCAGCTCGGAATCGTCGATATAAGTCGACATTTCCTGGTTAACCCGCACTAGCTCCGCATCGATCTCCTGCTGCAGCCCAGTCTTATCCAATGTCGCAGGCACATCGACCAACGTTATGTGGTAGCTGGTTCCCATCGTGGCGCCGCTCAGCCGCCAAACCTGCGGTGCGGGGGTACAACCGGAAACCAATGTCGTTATTACGACCGCTCCAAAAAGCAAAAACAGGGTCCGAATAGCGGACCCTGTTTTTATGGTTGTCGGCACTTTCAATGCAGTTTGCAATCTGGACACTCCGATCAGCCGCCGAAGTCATCCAGGAGGATATTTTCATCCTCAACGCCCAGATCCTTGAGCATATTGATCACTGCGGCGTTCATCATGGGCGGTCCGCACATGTAATACTCGCAGTCTTCCGGCGCCGGGTGGTTTTTGAGGTAGTTCTCATAAACCACATTGTGAATAAAGCCAGTGTAGCCGGTCCAGTTGTCCTCGGGCTGCGGGTCTGAGAGAGCCACATGCCACTCGAAGTTATCGAACTCTTCCTGCAGCTTGTCGTACTCGTCCTGATAGAACATTTCCCGCAAAGAACGCGCACCATACCAGAAGCTGATCTTGCGCGTGGTTTTCAGGCGCTTGAGCTGATCGAAGATATGAGAACGCATTGGGGCCATACCCGCGCCGCCACCGATAAACACCATCTCGTTGTCGGTATCCTTGGCGAAAAACTCACCAAATGGACCGTACACTTTGATTTTGTCACCCGGCTTCAGGCTGAAGACGTAGGAGGACATCTTGCCCGGGGGGATTCCCTGAGTACGCGGAGGCGGAGTTGCGATACGGATATTGAATTTCACAATACCCTTCTCTTCTGGATAGTTGGCCATGGAGTAGGCTCGTACTATCGGCTCGTCCACCTTGGACTCGAGATTGAAGAAGCCAAAGTGCTCCCAATCACCCCGGTACTGCTCCTCAATATCAAAGTCGGAGAACTTCACGTGATGGGGAGGCGCTTCCAGCTGTACATACCCCCCCGCGCGGAAGTCAACATTTTCACCTTCCGGCAAACGCAGGGTCAACTCTTTAATAAAGGTGGCCACGTTGGGGTTGCTTTCCACAGTGCACTCCCACTGTTTCACCCCGAAGACCTCCTCCGGAACCTCGATCTCCATATCCTGCTTCACGGCGACCTGACAAGAGAGGCGCTTACCCTCTTTGGCATCGCGCGGCGTGAAATGCGCAGCCTCAGTGGGCAGCATATCGCCACCGCCGGATTTCACGATACACACACACTGGGCGCAGCTGCCGCCCCCACCACAGGCGGAGGCCAGGAAGAGATTGTTCGCCGCCAGTGTCTGCAGCAGCTTGCCGCCAGCGGGCACCGTGAGGGTCTTTTCCCCATTGATCAGAATGTTGACGTTGCCAGTGTTCACCAAGCGTGAGCGGGCGACGAGAATAACCGCCACCAGCGCCAGCACGATCAGGGTAAACATGACTACGCCGAGGATAATTTCAATATTCATGCTATCGTGCTCCCCCGCTTAGATGTCGATGCCGCCGAAAGACATGAAGCCCAGAGACATCAGACCTACGGTGATAAACGTGATACCCAGGCCTTTCAGACCATCGGGCACATCACTGTACTTCAGGCGCTCGCGAATTCCGGCTAGAGCGGTAATTGCCAAGGCCCAGCCGAGACCGGCACCGAAGCCATAGGCCACACTTTCACCGAAATTGTATTCACGCTCCACCATGAACAGAGAGGCCCCCATAATGGCGCAGTTCACAGTGATCAACGGCAGAAATACACCCAGCGCGTTGTAGAGAGCGGGGACATATTTATCCAGGAACATCTCCAGGATCTGTACCAAAGCGGCGATAACGCCGATATAAGACAGCAGGCCGAGGAAGCTCAAGTCCACGTCTGGATAACCGGCCCAAGCCAGAGCACCATCTTTCAACAGATAGGTATAGATCAGGTTGTTGACCGGTACCGTCAGGGTCAGAACAACGATAACCGCCACACCCAAGCCAATGGCCGCTTCAATTTTCTTCGATACGGCCAGGAAGGTACACATACCGAGGAAGAAGGCCAGCGCCATGTTTTCCACAAAAACGGCGCGGATAATCAATGAAATAAAATGCTCCACGATCAGGCCTCCTGCGCTTGTGCCGGTAGAGGTTTAGTGTTGGGCGCAATTTTGAACTCATCCTGTTCCACCTGACCCGGCTTCCAGGTGCGCAGCCCCCAAATAATCAAACCGATCAGGAAGAATGCGCTGGGCGGCAGCAGCAACAAACCGTTGGGCTGATACCAGCCGCCATTGCTGACCGTTGGCAGAATTTCAAAGCCGAACAGTTTGCCTGCTCCGAAAAGCTCGCGGATGGTCGCCAGAGTAATCAGCATGGCGCTGTAACCGAGGCCGTTACCGATGCCGTCCAGAAAACTCGCCACCGGCGGGTTCTTCATAGCAAAGGCTTCCGCCCGCCCCATCACAATACAGTTGGTAATGATCAGGCCAACGAACACTGACAGCTGCTTGGAAATGTCGTACGCAACAGCCTTGATGATCTGGTCAACCACAATTACCAGAGAGGCGATCAGAGTCATCTGCACGATAATGCGGATGCTGTTCGGAATCTGGTTGCGCACGGTGGATACCGCAAAGTTCGAAAAGGCGGTTACCAGGGTCAGCGCCACACACATTACCAGTGTCACTTTCAGTGAACTGGTCACCGCCAGCGCGGAACAGATGCCGAGGATCTGTAGCGCGATGGGGTTGTTATTGAAAATCGGATCGAACAGAGTCTCTTTCAGTTTCATCGCTTACGCCTCCCCTGCTTTCAAGTTTTTCAGGAAGGGGCCAAAGCCCTCACTGCCCAACCAGAAGTGCAGAAGATTATCCACGCCATTACTGGTCAAAGTTGCACCAGAAAGTGCATCCACCTGAAATTCCGCATTGGGGCTGTTCAAGTCGACGCCGCCTTTGACTAAGTCAATCGCGACATTGCCGTTGGCATCGTAGATCTTTTTACCCAGCCATTTGGCTTTCCAGATGGGATTGTCGACCTCACCACCGAGTCCGGGCGTTTCTTTGTGCTCATAAAAGCCCAGGCCGGCAACTGTATTGAGATCGCTTTCCAGTGCCAGGAAGCCGTAGAGCGTACCCCAGAGACCATAGCCACGCACCGGCAGAATGATCTTTTGCAGTTCACCGCCCTGCTCCACCAGGTACACCTCTTTGATGTTTTCCCGGCGAATCAACTTGGCTTTGTCTTTCTCTGGAGACAGCTTTTCACTGGCCGACGGCACCTTGGCCGCAGCGCGTCCACTGCCTCCAGCGGGGGCTTCATCGGTGAATTTTCCGGTTTTCAGGTCTACATACTTGATGGCCACACTCTCGAAGAGTTTTTCAACCTCCGAGGCACTTGTGCGGGGATCCTTGATCAGGCCGCCAGCCATCAGCACGTTGCGCTTCATATCCAGCGCGGCATTAGCCTGTTGCGCCGGCTTCAGCATCACCGCTGCGGTGGACACCACAACGGAGCAGACAATACAGAGTGCCAGGGCAACCAGCAGCGTGCCCTTGACGGAATCTTTATTAGCCACGTGCCAACCTCCGTTTGATATGGGACTGCACCACGAAGTGGTCGAACAACGGTGCGAACAGGTTGGCGAACAAGATCGCCAGCATCATGCCTTCCGGGAAGGCCGGGTTCACCACGCGAATCAACACACACATTACCCCGATCAAGATGCCGTACCACCAGCGACCGGTATTGGTCATGGCGGCGGAAACCGGGTCCGTGGTCATGAAGATCAGGCCGAAGGCGAAACCACCCACCACCAAGTGCCAGTACCAGGGCACATTGAACATCGGGTTGGTTTCAGATCCGATTGTGTTGAACAGGAAGGCAGTGGCCATCATGCCCAGCATGGTACCGGCGACAATGCGCCAGCTGGCAATCTTCATCAGCAGCAGGATAGCGCCAGCGATCAGGATCGCGAGCGTGGAGGTCTCGCCGATGGAACCGTGCATATTGCCGAGGAAGGCATCCATCCAGGTCAGCTGACCGGTAGGTACACCTACGGCCCCGCCCTGAAGACCTTCGCTTGCCAGTACGGACAGGGCAGTCGCGCCGGTATAACCGTCCACCGCGGTCCACACTGCATCACCAGACATGGCGGCCGGATAAGCGAAGAATAGGAAAGCGCGGCCGGTAAGTGCCGGGTTGAGGAAGTTCTTGCCGGTACCGCCGAAAACCTCTTTACCGATCACCACACCGAAGCTGATGCCCATAGCCACCAGCCACAGGGGCAGATCCGGCGGGCAGGTCAGCGCGAACAAAATGGAGGTCACGAAGAACCCTTCGTTGACCTCGTGTCCGCGTACTGCCGCAAAAAGCACTTCCCAGAATCCACCTACCACGAAGGTGACGAAATAGATGGGCAGGAAGTATACGGCTCCGTGCAAGAAGTTGTCCCAGGTACTGTTGGGATCATAACCGCCCAGGGCGCCGATAATGGCGTGACGCCAGCCTGACAGCTCGGGGTTGGTCATCCCCTCGATGATGGTGTTGGCCTGGAAGCCGACATTCCACATACCGTAGAACATCGGAATCAATGCACAGGCCCACACTGTGATCATGATGCGTTTCAGGTCAATACCATCGCGCACGTGAGCGGTGGTCTTGGTGGTCGCCGCCGGCTGAAACAGCGCGGTGTCAACCGCCTCGTAGAGAGCATAAAGCTTCTCGTATTTACCGCCCTTGTGAAAGTGCGGCTCAATAGAGTCGAGGAATTTGCGCAACATCCTTACCCCTCCTTCTCAATACGGGTCAGGTTGTCCCGCAGGATTGGGCCGAATTCGTATTTGCCGGGGCACACGAAGGTGCACAGCGCCAAGTCTTCTTCGTCCAGCTCTAACGCACCCAGCTGCTGGGCGGTCTGGGTATCACCGACAATCAACGCTCTCAACAGCTGAGTCGGCATCAGATCCAGAGGCACAACCCGCTCGTAGGTGCCGATTGGCATCAGGGCACGCTCAGAGCCGTTTGTGCTGGTGGTGAAGTTGAACTTGCGGTTCTTAAACAGACGCGACAAGTAAATCGGCAATATGGAGAAGCGGTTGCTGCCCGCATGCAAGTAGTGCAGGAAGGGACGTTCACGGCCCTCTTCCAAAACGCTGACTTGGTTGTGGTAACGCCCGAGATAAGCCAGTGGCCCCACAGCAGTGCTACCACCGAATACCGAACCGGAAATAACCCGGTTTTCGCCTTCCTCCAACTCACCCGCGGTCAATTCGGACAAGTTCGCACCAAGCCGGGTCCGCAGCAGCCGTGGATTTTTGACCCGCGGACCACCCAAAGCGACGACGCGCTCGGTAAAAAGCACCCCAGTGGTAAACAACTTACCGACAGCGATCACGTCTTGACAATTGATCGTGAACACGCTGCGGCCCGCCCGAACCGGGCTCAAGAAATGGATATGCGTACCGGACAATCCTGCCGGATGGGGACCGGCAAAGGTTTCGTGACGAACATTGCTCGCGCTCGGCAACGGCAAATCGGCATCCGGCGCGCTGCACACATAGGTGACTTCCGCCAGCTTGGACAAAATTTCCACGCCCTGTTGGAAGGCATCGCGCTGCCCGGCAATCACCACCTGCGGGTCCGCAGCGAGCGGATTGGTGTCCATGGCGTTGATGAAAATAGCGGCGGGTTCAGCATCCAGAGCCGGCACTTTGCTGTAGGGGCGGGTGCGAAGTGCAGTCCAGAGGCCGGATTCCACTAGATTTTGCACCACCTGCTCGCGGGTGAGTTCGGCCAGCTGTCCCGCGTCGTAACTGGCAAACTGCTCAGCCTCGTCGCCATCGATCTCGATCACCACAGACTGCAACACACGGCGGGCACCGCGATTGATCGCCACGACACGGCCTGCGGCGGGCGCTGTGTAGCGCACACCTTCGGTCTTCTTGTCGGTAAACAGCAGCTGTCCGAGTTTGACGCTATCCCCCTCGGCCACCGCCATGGTCGGCTTCATCCCGTGGTAATCGGGGCCGAGCACAGCGACGGTCTTGAGCGCAGGGCCATCGTGGATGACCTGCTCGGGCGCGCCGGATATGGGTAAATCCAATCCCCGACGGATCTTTCTCATACGCCTATGCCTAGTTTCTAGTTTGAAAATATGCAATGCAGCCCGCCGACCGGATCGCAGCCAAACATCAGCCGGCGCCCGTTCGGCGGGCTGCATTGAAGAATTCCCGCGTTGCGGGGGCTTAAACCGCTTGATCCCGGACTCGGGTGAGGAGAGAACTTCTCGGCGCACGGCGGCCCCGCCAAAATCGCGCGCATTATAAAGACGGGCTTGGGGGTTTACCAGTGCGCAAATGGTCGAATTGAGCTGGATAGAGAAAATTATTACTGAAAAAACAGACAGTTGAGCGGATATTGGTCAGGAATGATCCAGGGGTGGAGCGGTGTCGGAGGGCTATGGAGTACCGGGCACACCCCTGAGGTGTGCCCGGCCAATTATACTGCGGGCTGCGAATCAGTCCTTTTTGGGAAATAGTTCGTATCTAACCCCCGCCATATCCTCCAGGCAGCGCACCACTTGACAACTGTAGCCAAACTCATTGTCGTACCAGCAGTAAAGCACGGCGTTGCGGCCATCGACGATAGTGGCTATAGAGTCGAAAACACAGGCTCGGCGGGAACCCACGAAGTCACTGGACACCACTTCTGGGGAGTTGGTGTAATCGATTTGCTGACGCAGCGGCGAGTGCAAAGCCACCCCGCGCATATACTCGTTCAACTCCTCCTTGGTGGTTTCCCTGCCCAAAGTCAGATTTAGAATCGCCATGGAGACGTTGGGCGTAGGCACACGGATGGCGTTACCAGTCAGTTTACCCTTCAGTTCCGGCAGAGCCTTAGCCACAGCCTTGGCCGCACCGGTTTCCGTCAGCACCATATTCAAAGGTGCTGCGCGCCCCCGGCGCTCCCCCTTGTGATAATTATCGATCAGGTTTTGGTCATTGGTGTAGGCGTGCACAGTCTCAACGTGCCCGTGCTCCACCCCAAACCCATCCATCACTGCCTTCAGTACCGGAACAATCGCATTAGTGGTACAGGAAGCAGCGGACAAAATTTTGTCTTCCGGCTTGATATCAGAATTATTAATACCGTAAACGATATTCTTGATATCTCCCTTGCCGGGTGCGGTCAGAATCACCTTGGCGGCACCAGGGCACTGTAGGTGCTGCCCCAACCCCTCCTCGTCGCGCCACACGCCGGTGCTATCCACAACGATGGCATCGTGAATACCGTGGGCTGTGTAGTCCACCTCTTGCGGCGAGTTAGCATAGATCACCTTGATCTCGTTGCCGTTGCAGATCAAAGTGTTGGTCTCTTCATCCACGCGAATAGTGCCCTTGAAAGCGCCGTGTACTGAATCGCGACGCAGCAGGGAGGCGCGCTTGACCAGGTCGTTATCCGCCTTGCCTTTGCGCAGCACAATCGCGCGCAGGCGCAGCACATCGCCACTGCCGGCCTTGTCAATCAACACCCGCGCCACCAGGCGCCCGATGCGGCCAAAGCCGTAGATCACCACATCCCGCGGCTCGGGCAGTGGTTTACCGGCACCCTCAGCATCGGCGAGCTCCTCCCTGACAAACTCGTCCACGGACAGGCCGCGGTTGTCGCGCATATACTTGTTGGTCAAGGTACCCAAGTCGATATGCACCGGCCCTAAATCCAACTTGCAGATCGCTTCCAGCACCGGGAAAGACTCGAATTCAGAGAGCTCGTTCTCCTCAACCTGACGTACGAAGCGATGCGCTTTCATAATGCTCAGCACAGAGCGGTTTACCAGGTTACGGCCATACATGTAAATGCCGACATTACGCTCGCGGTTGAGCTTGCCAATCATCGGGATCATGGATTCGGCGAGGGCCTCGCGCTCTTTCCAGTCCTTGAAAAAATCCGCGGGCTTCGGTCGCTTCTGATTCACTGTCAGACACCTCTGCAATGTGTTTGATGGCGGGGG
Organism: Microbulbifer thermotolerans; assembly: GCF_001617625.1. NCBI lineage: Bacteria > Pseudomonadati > Pseudomonadota > Gammaproteobacteria > Cellvibrionales > Microbulbiferaceae > Microbulbifer > Microbulbifer thermotolerans. The sequence goes on from NZ_CP014864.1 coordinate 2,043,042, forward strand.
TTAGCGGCGGGAAAAATCTGCCCCAGTGCCGCGTGGCTGCGCAATATAAGCATTCACCTAAAAGCGCGCAACTGAGCAAAAAAGAGCCTAAAAATTGTAGTAAAACTACCAATTTATTCCTCTGCCAAGCGCCCGTTTCCCACCCCGGGCCGCGGCTTTTCACGACCGCCAAAAATGCAGCCTTTACGGATTATCTGCAGCATAGAACATTCACCGCTACAATAACGCCCCAAACCACTTCTCAGCCCAAAAAATGCGGATATATTAAGGAAAGATGACTGATTTTGATCCCGTCGCCCCACCGGCCTTCCGCTCCTCCAGTGACCGCCAATTCTGGGGGCAACTGCACGGCGCCGCCGCTGCGCTGGCCGTATTAAATGCCGCCCGTAGACGCGCAACCCCCACCCTGCTGGTCACCCGCGACAGCCTCGAAGCGCACCGCATGGAGCTGCAGCTGAAATTTTTTAACAAGCCCGGGGGAGATGGCGCGGGCCGTGAGCAAGTAGAAATTTTTCATTTCCCGGACTGGGAGATACTGCCCTACGATACCTTTTCCCCCCATCAGGACATCATCTCGGACCGTCTCGCAACCCTCTATCAGCTGCCGCAAATGGAAAGTGGCATCGTGATAGCGCCTGTCAGCACACTAATGCACCGGCTTCCGCCGCGCGACTATGTGGCCGGCAATGCTCTGATACTGCACGAGGGACAGCGGTTCGATATCGACGCGCAGCGAATCAAACTCGAACAGGCCGGCTACCACTGTGTGGATACCGTTTATGAACACGGTGAGTTTGCGGTGCGCGGTGCGCTGATGGATATTTATCCGATGGGCAGCCCCCTGCCCTACCGCATTGATCTATTCGATGACGAAATAGATTCTCTGCGCACCTTTGACCCCGAAAGCCAACGCACCGTCGATAAAGTTGACAGTATTCACCTGCTACCAGCGCGGGAGTTTCCACTGCACAAGGCAGCTCTGGCGGAGTTTCTGCAGAACTGGCACGAGCACTTTGAAGGCGATCCCACCCAGGTGCCCATCTATCAGGATATCAGCGCCGGCATCGCCCCCGCCGGTATAGAGTACTATCTGCCGCTCTTCTTCGGCGGCAATTGCGCGAGCCTGTTCGACTATTTGCCCGCCGACAGCCAGATCTTTCTCCTCGGAGACATTCAACAGCCACTGGAAAACTTCTGGCGCGAGGTCAACAACCGCTATGAGAGCCGCCGCGGAGATCTGCACCGGCCGATATTGCCGCCGCGGCAGATACTGCTGGACGTAGCAGAATTTAATGCCGCACTGAAAAAACGGCCCCGGGCGATCCTTTCCCCGGATACACTGCCGAACGCCCAGGGGAACTACAACTTTGCCAGCGAAACGCCCCCGTCACTGCCCGTGGACGGAAAATCCGAGCAACCTCTGGCGGCACTGCAGAGCCACCTGGCGAGCTATTCGGGGCGGGTTCTTTTTTGTGCCGAAAGTGGCGGTCGCCGCGAGGCTCTCCTGGAATTGCTCGCTGGAATCAATCTGAGACCCGTGCAGTTCGAAAGCTGGTCCGAATTCCTCGATAGCGGCGAACCCCACGGTATTACCGTCGCCCCCTTGGATCAGGGAATGGTCCTCAGCGAACCTCCTGTCGCGCTTGTGGCGGAGCCGCAATTGTTCGGCGAAAGGGTCATGCAACAGCGCCGGCGCAAGAAAGCCAAAGACGACGCAGAGATTGCGGTCAAGAACTTGGCAGAGCTGCGTATTGGCACCCCGGTGGTGCACATTGATCACGGCGTCGGCCGCTACCGCGGTTTGCAGCACCTGGAGTTCGATGGCCAACCAGCGGAATTCCTGACCCTGGAATACGCCGATGAGGCCACGCTCTATGTGCCCGTATCCAACCTACACTTGATCAGCCGCTATTCCGGCGCTGACGAAGCTCTGGCACCACTGCACCGCCTCGGCAGCGAACAGTGGCAAAAAGCCAAACGCAAGGCAGCGGAAAAGGTCCGCGACGCTGCCGCCGAGCTACTCGACATTTACGCCCGCCGCGAGGCGCGCCGCGGCCATGCCTTTGCCGACCCGGGGCTCGCCTACCGCGAGTTCGCCGCCGGTTTCCCATTCGAGGAAACGCCAGATCAACAGCAGGCGATAGAAGCCGTAATTGCAGATATGCTCGCGGAGAAACCGATGGACCGCCTGGTTTGTGGCGATGTGGGCTTCGGCAAAACCGAGGTCGCCATGCGCGCCGCTTTCGTCGCCGTGCACGCTGGCAAGCAGGTGGCAATGCTCGTCCCCACCACACTGCTCGCCCAACAACATTTTCAATCCTTTCAGGACCGCTTCGCCGACTGGCCGGTTACCGTCGAAGTGCTTTCACGCTTCCGCTCCGGCAAGGAGATCGACAACGTCAAGGAAAAAGTAGCCGATGGCAAGGTCGACATTCTGGTCGGCACCCACAAACTGCTCTCCAGCGATTTGGACTTCCGCAACCTGGGCCTGCTGATCATCGATGAAGAGCACCGTTTCGGTGTGCGCCAGAAGGAGCGTCTGAAGAGCTTACGTGCGGAAGTGGATATCCTTACGCTCACCGCGACACCGATCCCGCGAACCCTGAATATGGCCATGTCCGGTATCCGCGACCTGTCGGTGATCGCCACCCCACCCGCCAGGCGCCTGTCGGTAAAGACCTTCGTGCGCGAACGCGACGACGCTCTGATCAAAGAGGCGATACTGCGCGAGATACTGCGCGGCGGTCAGGTCTATTTCCTGCACAACGAAGTGAAAAGTATCGAAAGGATCGCGCGGGAAGTGCAGGATCTGGTGCCGGAAGCCAGGGTCGGAATCGGCCACGGACAAATGCGCGAACGGGAGCTGGAGCAGGTAATGAGCGACTTCTACCACAAGCGCTTCAACGTGCTCGTCTGCACCACCATCATTGAAACCGGCATAGACGTACCGACCGCCAACACCATCATTATCGAGCGCGCGGATAAATTCGGTCTGGCACAACTGCACCAGCTGCGCGGCCGCGTCGGGCGCTCCCACCACCAGGCCTACGCCTACCTGCTCACCCCAAACAAGCGCGCGATGACTGCCGATGCCGTCAAGCGCCTGGAAGCCATCAGCGAGGCCCAAGATCTGGGGGCAGGCTTCACCTTGGCCACGCACGACCTGGAAATCCGCGGCGCCGGCGAACTGCTCGGCGAGGAACAGAGCGGCCAGATCCAGAGCGTCGGCTTCAACCTCTACATGGAAATGCTCGACCGCGCGGTTAAAGCTATTCGCAGCGGCAAAACCCCCAATATCGATGAGCCGCTCGAATCCCCTGCCGTAGATGTCAACCTGCGGGTACCGGCGCTGATCCCGGACGATTACCTCCCAGACGTACACGGGCGGCTCATCATGTACAAACGTATCGCCAATGCGGCTGACAGCCGGGAGCTCAAGGAGCTCCAAGTAGAGATGATTGATCGCTTCGGCCTGCTGCCGGAACCGGTTAAGCATCTATTTCGCACCACCGAGATCAAACTCAAAGCGGACGCCATGGGTATCCGCAAGCTGGAAGCATCGGCAGCTCAGGGACGCATCGAGTTTGCGGACGACACCCGGGTGGACCCGCTAACATTGGTAAAAATGGTGCAGAGGGAACCGGGACGCTATCAGCTCGCGGGCGCCAACCAGTTGAACTTTGCCCTCGACGAAGGCGGGCCCAGCGAGCGCCTGCAACAAGTAAGCGGAGTGTTGGAACGGCTGGCGCAGTGATACTATCCGTTCGCAAGGAGCTTGCATCCATGGCCCAACTGATTTCGGCCGTCGAATGCAGCAAAGTCCTCGAACGCGGCACCAGCCTTGTTTCGCGGTAGATTCAGTAACGAGACGACCAGAAAGCGGTAACTCCATGACAAACATCCTAAGACTCTGCGCCGCCTTGCTGCTGGCAGCAACGGCGGCAAGTGCCCAAGCTGTCAACTATGCGGGCACCACTTTCGAGATAGAGATGATCGTCTTCGAGCGCATTGGCGGCATGGAAAACTCCAGTGAAGACTGGCCCGCAGCGCCACGACTGCGCTACCCAGACAAATGGGTGGATTTCGATACCGCTACTGGCGGTGCCCCCCTTCTGGTCCCGGCGGCCACACAACTGAGTAACAAAGCAGCGGCACTGAACCGCAGCGGTGACATGCGGGTACTTTTCCATAAAGCCTGGCGCCAGGTGCTGCAACAGAAGCGCAACTCCCCGGCGATTATTATTGACAGCGGCGAGAACCCGGGAAGTCAAAGTCGTCTGGGCGGTAGCGTGACACTAAGTGTGGCGCGCTATCTCCATCTGAGCACCAACCTGTGGTTAAGCGAACCCAGCGATGACAACACCGGTATCCCGCTGCCTCTACCCCCGAAAGCAGCTACGGAAGAACCTCTGGACCTGATGAGCACTGCAGACTTTCGGCCAGCAATGGCAGACAGAGCCTTGGCCCCAGACACGACCTACGCGCGCCATGTGGCCCTGTTACAAGCCGAGCGGCGCATGCGCAGCGGTGAGCTGCACTACATCGATCACCCCGCCTTCGGCGTGCTTATCGAGGTCAGAACAATAACCTCGGCAGAGGAAGCTTCGGGCACCTAGGGAACCTCTGGTTAATTCACTTCCTGACGGTAAAAACTCTTTGGAGCCAGATGAGAATCTCAGGTGATAGGCTGGCCATTTCGAAACCGACGGATACAGGAATGTATCCGTCGGAGCTACAGGGAAATACTCGTACGTTTTCGAAGTGGCCATCCTATTGCCTGAGCGCCCCGGAACCTCATAGTGTGCGCGCGAATGAATCAGAGGTTCCCTAGCGCTTGTAGAGCGCCCAATACGCTGATTCACTCTAGCTCTCCGCACAGGCGAAAGTCTGCCAGCCCATCTCCGCTGGCAGCCCGATAGCCAGAACATCCCGCAACCACGTCAGTGCTTTCACGGTTAGCAGAAGTATCACGATTCTCTTGCTTTTATCGATGATGACTGAAAAATACCTTGACCAATAGGTAGTGTGGCAGCAAACAACAGGCACGGGGTTCGAATAACTTACCCAAGCTGTTGCACTCCGGTATACTAAAAACTTCCGAGTGATAGAAGCATCCCATACAGGGAACCTTTGATTAATTCGCAGGGTCGCTCAGGCAAAGAGATCGGCGTTTGGAAAACACAAGACTCCACCGGATAAGGTCATGTATCCGACAGTTTTGAAAACAGCCGAGTGATCCCATCTGCGCCTGGAGTCTCTGTCGTGCCAGTTAGCGATTTCATCACGGGTTCTCTAGGATAAAATGCTGTCACTCCTGAGGTTTAACCTTCCCAACCGCTCGGAGCAAAAGCCAGTTCATCGAGCGCTATGGCAGACACAGAGTTATAAAACCCCTAACAACTAGCCAGTATTTCCATGATTACCAACGATGCAACAATTCTCGGCATGCTTGCCGCCATTCTGGGCTTTGTCTTTTACACCGCCGGTAGCGAGCACCCGTTTTGGAAGCGCTTTTACCGCTTCGTGCCGGCTCTACTACTCTGTTATTTCCTTCCTTCATTGCTTACCACATTCGGCATTATCGATGCGGAAAACTCAAACCTTTACTACGTTGCTTCCCGCTATCTGTTACCGGCAAGCCTGGTGTTACTGACCCTGAGCATAGATCTCAAAGGCATTATCAATCTGGGGCCGAAAGCGCTGATTATGTTTCTGACCGGGACTTTGGGTATTGTGATCGGTGGCCCTGTGGCACTGCTGATTGTGTCCGCGGTAAACCCGGACATGATCGGTGTCGACGGCCCCGATGCAGTTTGGCGCGGCATGACCACCGTGGCTGGCAGCTGGATCGGCGGCGGGGCCAACCAAGCGGCGATGAAAGAAATCTTTGGCGTGGGCGATCAGATCTTTTCCGCCATGGTGGCCGTGGACGTGATCATTGCAAACCTATGGATGGCCGTGCTCCTGATTATGGCGGGCAACGCCAAGACACTGGACCAGCGCCGCGGTGCCGATACTGAAGCCATCACCCAGCTTCGAGAAAAAGTGGAGGCGCTGCAGAAGAAACACCAACGCATTCCCAGCCTGCCGGACCTGATGTTGATTGCCGCCGTCGGCTTCGGCATCACCGGTATTGCCCATGTAATGGCGGATCAACTCGCCCCTTGGTTCCAAAATAATGCCCCGCAACTGGCACGATTCAGCTTTACCAGTCAGTTTTTCTGGGTAATCGTTATCGCCACCACCCTTGGCGTGGCGATGGCCTTTTCGCCCGCAAAACAGTTGGAAGGGGCCGGTGCCTCCCGCGTAGGATCGGTATTTATTTACATCCTCGTGGCCACCATAGGCACGCACATGAATATCGCCGCTCTAAAAGATAGCCCCGAGCTATTTGTGCTCGGAGCCATCTGGATGGCAGTACACGCGGGGCTAATACTGCTGGTGGCGAAACTCATCAAAGCCCCCACCTTCTTCTTGGCGGTAGGTAGCCAAGCTAATGTCGGCGGCGCAGCCTCAGCTCCGGTAGTAGCCGCAGCCATCCACCCCGCGTTGGCGCCTGTAGGGGTTCTACTGGCAGTACTGGGCTACGCGCTCGGCACCTATGCATCCTGGTTCTGCGGCCAGTTGCTGCGGGTGATCGGAGGCTGATCTCAGGGGCGGCGGCCAACCAGTACGCCCCGTCGCAGCAATAAGGGGCAATACACCGGTGGCCACAAGCCGGAGAAAAACGAAAGAAAGGCGGGTCTTTGACCCGCCTTTCAGGCTACACCAGTGGGAACTCAGGGCTTCTCTGTCCCTTGGATTCCATTTTGCAGAAAAGTTATTTCAACGAGTAAATTCAGCGGGAATCACTCACAAGGAACAACATCTTCCGCCAGCAATCCCTTATCGCCCCGCTGCATTTCAAACTCTACCGCTTGGCCTTCGTTCAATGTTTTATAACCATCGCCGCGAATGCTGCGGTAGTGAACGAAAATATCCTCAGTTCCTTCTCCACAGGTAATGAAGCCATAACCCCGGGCGTTATTGAACCACTTCACAGTACCTGTAACGCGATCACTCATTGAGACAACCTCATTATTGTTATTGCGCCCACCCCACTCACCCGAGAAAGGCGTTAGGCCAAGCGCCACCCCATTATCAGTAATCACCCCAAACAGCGATTACGGTTTCGAACCGTCCACCGAGCACAAGCTTGGTGTACGAACTCCGATTCTTAGATAAATCGGCGCCAGTGTCTAGGGCTCGATGCGAAATAAATACCAAGATTCAACGATTACATGCAACAAATCGTCAAAATTTGATTTAAATCCGCTGTAAATGGAAAAAATATACTTTTCACCCTCTGATTGACATCAAGTATCCAAGGCAACTTCGCGCTTTAGCGAAGACAGTTCGGCAATATGCAGCGTTGAGGTCGGGAAGGCGCAAGAAGCCCCGTGACCTTCAATAATCTTTAATATTGTTAATAGGACGTCCTGCTTTATCTCGTGATATCGCACCCAATCGGTGGTTTTGGTGAAGGTATAGATAAAAAAGTCCAGCGATGACGGAGCAAACGAATTGAAATTGACAATCAACGTTTGATTAGTATCGATTTCAGGATGCTGCTGCAGCATTGCTTTCACGTCGGCGATAATGGCCGGCATCAGAGGCGCATCCTCATAGCGGATGCCAATGGTCTCGTATATGCGCCGATTCAACATACGCGAGGGGTTTTCCACCGCAATCTGGGTGAAAACACCATTGGGGATATAGAGGGGCCGTTTGTCGAACGTGCGGATACGGGTGAGACGCCAGCCGATATCCTCAACCACACCCTCAATTTCCTTGTCCGGCGAACGGACCCAATCGCCGACGGCAAACGGGCGATCCAAATAGATCATCAAGCCGCCAAAAAAATTAGCCAGTAAATCCTTGGCCGCAAAACCCACCGCGAGTCCACCGATACCGCCAAAAGCCAGGACACCACTGATGCTGTAGCCAAGGAATTGCATAATCACCATCGCGGCGGTAATTACGATTGAGGCGCGCACCAACTTGCCCACTGCCCGCACTGTGGTCGCGTCCATGGGTTTACCCATATAACGGGGATCGCGAAGATTGTGTTCCACATTGCGCGAGAATCGCCAGGCGAACCAGGCCAACACCAGTATTAGGCCAATCTCCCGCGCCGGCACCGCGAGGGAAAAAATTTCCGCCCCTGTCACTACACCGGCTCTGTTGGCAGCCACGCTGAGGCCGAGCAGCCAGATCAACACCGACCCAGGAGGCATCAAAGCGCCGACCAAAGCATCGTCCCAAGGGTTTACAGTCCGCTCCGCCCGCTCGGCGAGCCGGTGAACAAAGCGGCCCAATAACCAGGAGGACAGGGCCGTTACCAGAACGATCAAAAAAATGGACAAAATCCAGAAGCGATTGTCCCCAATCCAGGACAACATGAGTTCTTTAGCTGATTCCACGAAATACAACTCCCGCTACACGCTGTTTATCGCTATATCTTACCCCGCCCGGACGGCTCTCTATAGCCACCCCTTCACGCTCAGTGGGCAGCTTCATCTTTGTTGCCGATACTTCACAAAGCGGCAACCCGGCCTCGAGCCCCCTACATCCAGGACGCCAGCCAATCACGTGTTTTATGCCAGCGCTCACAGGATTTCAGCTCCCGCCAGGACTGAATCACCGGTCTACCTCGCATTATTTTCAACCGCTCGCTGGATTCGCGGCGGGGAGAATAGCCGTCCAGCGTCTCGAGTATTTCAATAACCCCGGCACGGCAGTTGCAGACAACCCCCATATCACACCCGGCTTCCAAAGCCGCTCGAATCCTGTCTGCGTACCCTCCCGCGATAGCCGCGCCGCCCATGGAAAGGTCATCACTGAAGATAACGCCACTGAAACCGAGTTGCCCGCGCAACGTCTGCTGGAGCCAGACCGGGGAAAATCCCACCGGCCGGCGGTCCACCTGAACAAAGCGGATGTGGGCGGGCATGATCGCATCCAGCTCCCCTGCCTCTATACAGTCAATAAAGGGCTGCGCATCAGTCGCCATAATTTCCTGCAGCGGGCGCCCGTCCTCGGGCAGCTCCTCATGACTGTCCTCGATCACATGGCCATGACCGGGAAAGTGCTTACCGGTGGTCGCCATGCCGGCCTCCCGCATTCCCCGCATAAAAGGCCGCACCTGCTCGGCCAGGCGTCTAGGGTCGGCGCAAAAGCTGCGATCCCCAATGACGCGGCTGCGATGATCGTCCGCATCCAGCACCGGGGCAAAGCTGAAATCCAAGCCAACCGCCAACAGTTCCGCCGCCAACAACCAACCGACGTCCTGTAACTGGCCGCTATCTGCGCGACCACACAGCGCTTGCATGGATGGCAGCCGGGTAAATTCATTACGGAAACGCTGCACCCTGCCACCTTCCTGGTCCACTGCCAACAAGATTTCGGGACGCACCTCGCGAATCGCCGCAACCAATTCTTCCAGCTGGACTCTATCGCGGTAGTTACGCGCAAAAAAAATCAATCCACCTACCAGCGGGTGCCGCAGTAACTCGCAATCTTGCCCAGTCAACTCCAGCCCCTCGATATCGATCATTACCGGGCCGATCATGGAATATCCTCTTCGTTAAATGTGAACGACACAGCAGGGGGCAGCCAGACACCAGGTAAATCCGCCCGATTGCACCCTTTTCTGACGCTACTGTTGTGGGGTGCGCTTCTATCCCCCCTTCACGCTCCACTCCCTTCCCGCTGAGTCAGATAGTATTGCAATGGCGTCCTAGCCGTTGACCTTAAGCATTGCCGATGCCGCGGGTACCAAGCGTTCCAGCGTCTCCTGGAGACTGCTCTCCGCCCCGAAATCCTCCCTCAGGATAGCCTCGATGGCATCAAAGCTCGACAAAGTAAAAATAGTGGCCCCAAGCATAAAATAGAGGCGCCAGTAAAAGGTCACCGGGTCCAATCCAGGCAGCGCCTGGGCCAGGAGACCGGCGAAGCGCCGGTAGCTATCGCCATAACGGGACACGATAAAACGGCGCAGATGTCCCTGATACTGGGTATAGGCCAGCCCGAGCAAGCGCATAAACCGCTGCGGATCCCTGCCCCGCTTCACCAGGCTGCCTATGGCCACTTGGTAAATACTCGACAGAAGATCCTCCACAGTAAGTGGCTCTCCGGTAGCGACACGCCTGTCCAATTCGACAGCCAGAGCTTGGGTGAAAGGTGTTAAAAACCGCTCGAATACCGCTTGTATCAGTTCTTTTTTAGACCCGAAGTGATAATTAACCGCAGCGAGATTGACACCGGCTGTACTGGTAATGGTGCGTAGTGATGTCTCGGTAAACCCACGTTCGGCGAAAAGTATCTCCGCCGCATCCAGGATCCGGCTAACGGTATCCGTCTGACTCATGCCTGTTTAAACCATCATTTAAAACAACTGTTTGGTTTTGCCAGATTAGCATATTCCTGCTTGGATGGCGCCTTGTTGCCACGGGTGGACCGACCCTAGATTGAAAGGAAAGCAACTGGGAGAAGCAGCCATGGCACATCCTAAACCCGATATTGGCGATTGGTACGAAGATATCGACAGCGGCGAGTTATTCGAGGTGGTGGCCATCGACGAAGTACACGGGACCGTGGAAGTACAGTACCTGGATGGCGCCGTCGGCGAGTTCGAGCGGGACCACTGGCCGGCTTTGCCGATCGTCGACGCTGAACCGCCTGAAGATGCCAATATCGCCTTTGGCACCACCGCTCATGAACAGGACGCAAATACGGTGGAACCAGCCAACCCGCTGGATACCCTGGAAGGCGAGAGCTTTACGGGAACTGACGAGCTTGATCACTGACATCACCCGCCATCCAGCAAGCTGGCCACAGCGGATTTATTCCCGTTCTTTGATGTGCTCGATAATCAACTCGGCAGCCTCATCGACGGTATCCACAATTTTGAATAAGTCGAGGTCCGAAGAATCGATACACGCCCTCTCCAAAACTGTATCCACCAACCAATCCCGCAACCCAGACCAATAGCGCTTGCCCACCAGTACAATGGGAAAACGGCGCACTTTTTGGGTCTGTACCAAAGTCAAAATCTCGAATAGTTCATCCAGAGTCCCGTAGCCACCCGGCAAACCGACAAAGCCCACCGCATGCTTGACAAACATGAATTTTCGCACGAAAAAATAGCGAAAATGTAAACTGATGTCCTGATAAGGATTGGCTTTCTGCTCGAAGGGTAATTCTATATTGAGGCCTATGGAGGTTCCTGGCTGCGGATAAGCGCCGCGATTACAGGCCTCCATGGCCCCAGGACCACCGCCGGTTATCACCGGGATACCCTCAGCGGCCAGCAATTCCCCCAGCCGTACGCCCTGCTTGTATTCAGGGCTGTCTTCCGCAAAACGGGCGCTGCCGAACACGGTGACGGCACCGCTCAGAGCAATCAGGCGTTCTATGCCGTCCACCAATTCTGATTGAATACGCAACACACGCCACGCTTCGGGCATTTTCGCATCTAACATTATTGTGTTCCCTCATTGTCGCACTTATCGTCAGAATACATACTTTTCTTTGCATTTCCTTCTCAATGTAGCAGCTGCACCCCGAGGATTGCACTGCTGTCAAATCTGTATATAATCCCAGCAACTGTATAAAAATACAGACAAAGATCAGGTGATTCCATGACAAACCTCACTGCACGCCAGGCCCAGGTACTTGAACTGATCAAGGTGTATCTGGAGGAAACAGGTTACCCGCCCACGCGGGCAGAGATCGCCCAGGAACTGGGTTTTCGCTCTCCCAATGCTGCGGAGGAACACCTCAAGGCCCTGGCCCGCAAGGGCGCCATCGAAATGGTGGCAGGCGCCTCCCGGGGTATCCGTATACCGGATCATCAGACAGGCCTCCCCATTGTCGGCCGCGTGGCGGCGGGCAATCCGATCCTGGCGGAGGAAAATATCGAGGATTATTGCGATCTGCCGGCAAATTTCTTTCACCCGCCAGCGGATTATCTGTTGAGGGTACACGGGATGAGCATGCGTGACGCAGGGATCCTCGACGGCGACCTGCTCGCGGTCCAAAAAACTGACCAGGCTCGCAACGGCCAGATTGTGGTCGCCCGCATTGAAGACGAAGTGACTGTCAAACGCTTCCGCCGCAAAGGCAATCAGGCAACCGTTCAGTTACTGCCGGAAAACGAGGACTTTGAAGTAATACAGGTGGATATGCGGGACAAAAACTTTGCGATTGAAGGACTTGCGGTGGGCGTGATCCGCCAAAACCCGTAGACGCGGAACATCTGATATTCAGGCCGAGTCTTTGCTTGCTAATCGATCGCTCGGCCTTTGCAAAACTTACGCGGGGGCATTGCTTGCGGGGGCCCGGAAGTAACTAGCCGGGCACGGAAAGACCACCCTCCTGCGCGCGACCGAACATTCCGCACCCATCAGTCAGTGTACCGTGTGATTAACCGGTACCTCTTCTTCCTCTTCCTCGAGATACTCAGCCCCCTGCTCCTCCATATACTGAACAGCCTCTATTCCAGCCTCCAGCATTGCTCTCGCCACAGCGACTTTGTGTTCACGCAGGAATTCCAGACTTTCTGCCGAAAAATGGATGCGAACCAGCGGGTCCTCCCTGTGCCCGGCCCGGCGCAATGCCACATCGCCGTTGGCCAGTTCGACAATTTCAAAAGTTTCGGAGGACATGGACTTCTCCCTCTACATCGATTTCCACGCAGTGTAACACAGGGGCAATCATTCAGTGACAGGAAAAAGAAGGACAGGTCTGCGGTGAAATGGCGTTACCATTCCTCCGCCTGTGCGCGCTGGCGTTGCACCAGCTCCCCCAAAGCCCCGTGCCACTCCCACAGCAGGCTATCATTCAGCACCGGGGCGGCAGATGCCGAGATGTCTTGTACCGGTATCAGATTGTCGCCCTGGGGCCGGTCGCCGCATTTCTCTTGGGAGAAGTGCCACAACTGCCTCCAGGCCGCCTGCATCTGCGCCAACCAGCTGTTGCGATTGGCCAACAACTCTTGGAGCTCCACCGCCTGGCTGCAGGTTTTACCCGCAGCCTGTGCACACTCGGCAAGTGTCTGGGCGGACTCCGGTTCGGTCATCAATTGCAGCTGAAATGCCAACTCGGCAAGAAATGCGCGATAGGCGCGCCACAACTGCAGTACTACCGCCTCATACAACGCAGTGCGCGCCAGCGGAGCGGCGTTCTCAGTCTCCAACAGCAACGCAGCCTTGCGCAGCGACGAAGCCACAATCCCGGTATAAGGATTACTCATTTGCTTTTCGCCATCGCCTTTTTGCGCGCGGGCGCGCGCTTGGCTTTACCTGCGTCTATCTGCCACTTGCCATCGCGGTAGAAGGCGCGCCATCCCGTGGCTTTGCCATTTTCTTCGGATTGCACATACTGCTCCTGGGTTTTGCGGCTGAAGCGCACTACCGTATCGCGCCCTTCGTCATCTTCGACTGGCGCGGAAAACAGAAAGCTATACTTCGGATCTATCTCATCCTTGTGCGGCAGCAGTTCCTTTACCAGAGGCGCACGGGTCTCGCGGTTTTTCGGAAACTGACTGGCGGCCAAGAATAGACCGGTGGCGCCGTCACGCAAGATATAGTGGTCGTCCACCTTTTGACATGGAAGTTCCGGCATGGGTACCGGATCCATTTTCGGCGGCGCTGGCTGACCGTTTTTAAGCAGCTTGCGGGTGTTTTTGCAGGATTCATTGGTACAGCCAAAATACTTGCCAAAACGGCCGGATTTCAACTGCATATCCGAACCGCACTTATCGCACTCAATGACGGGGCCATCGTAGCCCTTGATTTTGAATGTGCCCTGCTCAACTTCATAGCCGGGGCAGTCCGGGTTGTTGCCGCAGATATGCAGCTTGCGGTGCTCGTCCAACAGATAGCTGTCCATGGCGGTACCGCACTTGGGACACCGGCGCTTTTCACGCAACAGACGGGATTCGGCCTCTTCATCCTTGTCCGCATCCACCGCCTCGTCACCGGGCACTAGGTTCATGGTGTTCGTGCAACGCTCCTTGGGCGGCAATGCATAGCCGGAACAGCCGAGAAATACCCCGGTGGAGCCAGTTCGAATCTGCATGTGGCGGCCGCATTTGCTGCACTCAATATCTGTGTCTGTTGGCGTGTTGCGGCGCATTCCTCCCTCTGCCGCCTGGGCTTTTTCCAGCCGTGCGGAGAAATCCTGGTAAAAGTCGTCGAGCAACTCCTTCCACCCCTTCTCGCCCTCTGCGACAGCGTCCAGAGATTCTTCCAGGTTGGCGGTGAAGCCGTAATCCATCAGATTCTGGAAGCTTTCGTTCAGCCGGTCGGTGACTATGTCCCCCATCTTTTCAGCGTAGAAGCGGCGGTTCTCCAAGCGTACATAGCCTCGCTCCTGGATTGTGGAAATGATGGATGCGTAGGTGGAAGGACGGCCGATACCGCGCTTTTCCAGCTCTTTTACCAACGCCGCCTCACTGTATCGCGCCGGCGGTTTTGTAAAGTGCTGTTTTGGATCCAGCTTTTTCAGCGCCAGCTTTTCGCCAACTTTTACGTCCGGCAACACCAGATCTTCATCTTTCTTGCCAGCCGGTGGTGCCACTTTCATAAAGCCGTCGAAGCGGATCACTCGACCGCGAGCGCGAAGCTCAAAGTCCCCGGCACTGACCACGATCGACGTGGAGGTGAACTGGGCTGGGGTCATTTGGCAAGCCACGAACTGCTGCCAGATCAAGTTGTATAGCCGCTCGGCATCCCGTTCCATGCCAGGCAGCATATTCGGCTGCACACGCACATCCGACGGCCGTATCGCCTCGTGCGCTTCCTGAGCCCCCTCCTTGCTGCTGTATACATTGGGGCGCTCCGGCAGATATCTGTCACCGTACTGCTCGCCAATAAACTCGCGAACGGATTCCACCGCCTCTGCACTCAGATTCGTGGAATCGGTACGCATATAGGTGATGTGGCCCGCCTCGTAGAGGCGCTGCGCCAACATCATGGTTTTCTTGACACTGAACCCCAGGCGGTTACTGGCCATTTGCTGCAGTGTGGAGGTAATAAAGGGTGCCGAAGGCTTGGAGCTGGTCGGCTTGTCGTCCCTTGCGCTGACGACGAAGTCACTGGCCTGCAGGGCCTGGGCCGCAGCGCTAGCCTGAGCCTCATTGGTCGGACGGAAATTTTCCCCGGCCTGCTTTTTTACCTCCAGGCGGAGCGCTTCTGCCCGAGTGGTCTCTGTGTCGGCGTTAATTGTCCAGTATTCTTCCGGAACAAATGCGCGGATCTCGCGTTCGCGCTCCACCACCAAACGCACCGCCACTGACTGCACCCGCCCGGCGGAGAGACCGCGGGCAACCTTCTCCCACAGAAGCGGCGATACCATGTAGCCGACAATGCGGTCCAAAAAGCGCCGCGCCTGCTGAGCGTTTACACGGTTCATATTCAGGCGGCCCGGATCCTGGAAGGCCTCCCGGATCGCAGATTTGGTAATCTCGTTGAACACCACTCGGCGATACCGTTCGTCATCGCCGCCGATGGCCTCGCGCAGATGCCAGGCAATGGCCTCTCCCTCGCGGTCCAAGTCCGTGGCCAGGTAGATGTGATCCGCCTCAGCGGCAAGCTTGCGCAATTCAGTGACCACCTTTTCCTTGCCGGGCAAGATTTCATAGTGGGCTGCCCAGTTGTGGTCCGGGTCTATGCCCATGCGCTTAATCAGTTGCTCGCGGTTTTTCTTGCGCTTGTAGGCCTCCTTGGCCTCGGGGGAGAGTTTGCGCGTCTCCGCAGCCCGGCGAGCGCGCTCCTTGGGATCCACCGCCTGTTTCCCACCGCTGGGTAAATCGCGAATATGGCCGACGCTGGACTTAACCACGAAGTCCTTGCCGAGGTATTTGTTGATGGTTTTCGCTTTGGCCGGTGATTCGACAATGACCAGTGATTTACCCATAAGCTCTTGATTTCAAATAGAAAATTTACTGCCTTCCGCCACCCGTCCCCCAGTTGGGGGCCACCAGCGTTGCGCGAATATATAAGCTCCGCTCCTTGTGCGGTCAAGCGAGTAAAACAAAATCTTTAAACAGAGGTTACAATTTGTGCACTCGCCCACATGGCAAGAATCGCTTCAAATAGCGGCATATTTGCAACAATTCAAGGCAATTCCGATAGGATTAAAACCGATTAAGCATCCCCTGGTTGCGCTGGGGCGGCTTGCCGTATCGCTTCCTCTATTGGCGGACGGAATTCCGCGAGCGCCGCTTCCAGCGCATGAAAGCCTGCGTCACCGCTGGATTCCCGCCACTGTATACCCAATCCGTTTTCTTGCGCGATTACGGCACAGGCGTCCTCCGGTAAGTTTTTTAGCATTTGGCGAAGCGGCTCCCAGGCCGATTTCGGTGCCGCAGGCCGGCCATTCCGCCAGTCCCAGCGGCCGGCAAAATGCAATTCATGCTCGACTCGCTGCAACTCCAATATCCAGCCCAATTGCAACCGGCGTCCATCTCCCCAGCGGCTGCTGTAAACCGCAGCTGTCCCCTGCCCCAACGCCGCTGGCAGTGCCTGCATTTGCACCGCGAGTCCGCTGGCAGCGGCCCGAGCACGCATCGCGGCAAGACGCCGGTCGCGTGCGCTCGGTTTCATCCACATCACCGGCCCCACGACAAGGGCAAGCACAAATAATAGGATGAGCAAAGGAAGCCAGCCGGCCATAATCACTCCTTGTCAGCGCGAATTGACGCCTATTTTGCGATGCGCCGCGCTATTTATGTCAACCGGTTTTTTTACAGTAGACTTAGGGAACAACCGCATCTAGACAGCAAAAACTTGAAATAATAGGAAGGAGCGGAGGACTTATGGCCGGTTACAAACGCATTCTCGTCGGTTTAGATCTTTCGGAGGAATCCTCGCAGATACTGGAAAAAGCCGGGGAGATCAGCAGGGCCTTCGCCGCCGAAGTCAGCCTCGCCCATGTGATTGAGCCGCTGACCTTCGCCTACGGCGGTGATATTCCGATGGATTTATCCGAGGTTCAAGAGCAGCTGCAGACCCAAGCCAGGGAGCAGCTAAGTAAGGCGGCTCAGAGGCTGGATGTGCCGACAGAACGCCAGCACGTCATTCTTGGGCAGCCAGCCACGGAAATACACAGGCTGGCGGACGAGCTTGAAGCGGATCTGATTATCATAGGCAGCCACGGCCGACACGGTTTGGCTTTGCTACTCGGCTCCACCGCCAACGGCGTATTGCACGGTGCCGGTTGCGACGTACTGGCGGTTAGAGTCCAGAGCGAATAAAACCGCTTTCACGGTGTAACCGAAGCGTGAAACACAATCGGATACTTCGCCAGGGGACGCTTGCACGCAGCCACACACAGCGATCACTTTCGCCCTGACTCGCTGGCGGACACACGACCGCATATTGCGAGCCGGTACACCGCTTCATGCGCCCCCGGCCATGCCGTCCAGCTCAGCCCAACGCTCAAAGGCGGCGTCCAGCTGCGCCTGTTTTGCTGCCAGTGTCCGCAAGCTCTCCTCGACCAACGCTTGCTCCCTTTGATAAAAATCCGGTTGTGCGATGGCCGATTCCAATTCAGCAATCTCCCCTTCCAGTTGCTCAATCAGGCCCGGCAGGCTGTCCAGCTCACGCTGTAGCTTATAGCTGAGCTTTTGCTTTCTGGGCGCTGACTGGGGCTTGCTTTTCACTTTCTCCACCGTCGATTTATCGGCGGAACTGCCGCTTTCTTCCGGCAGCGAAAAACTGCCTCCCTGACGCAGGAAATCGGCATAACCGCCAACATATTCACGCACGATGCCACCGCCCTCGAACGCTAGACAGGAATCCACCACGTTGTCGAGAAAAGCGCGGTCGTGGCTAACCAGCAGTACTGTACCGGGAAAATCCAGCAGCAGCTGTTCAAGCAGCTCTAGCGTTTCCACATCCAAGTCATTGGTAGGCTCATCGAGTACCAGGATATTGGCTGGCTGACTGAACAGTTTGGCCAATAGCGCGCGGTTGCGCTCACCACCACTGAGAGCCCCGACTTTAGTGCGCGCCTTAATACCACTAAACAGGAAGTCCGCCAGGTAAGACATGGCGTGACGGCTTTTGCCACCGATACTGATGGACTCCCGCCCCCCGGCAATGTTGTCCAGCACAGTCAGCTCGGGATTGAGTTGCTGACGGCGCTGGTCGAAGTAAGCCACCTGCTGCTTTGTGCCCAGGCGAACCTTGCCCCCGCCCGGCTGCAGCTTGCCCAGCAAAATCCGGATCAGGGTGCTCTTACCCACCCCATTGGGGCCGATCAGACCCACCTTGTCACCGCGCATCAAGGTAAAGGACAGATCGCGGATCAATGGCGGCTCGCCGGGATAGGCAAAGGATACGTCTGTCAGTTCCGCAACCAGTTTGCCGGACATTTCTCCAGCATCCAGCGCCATCTTGGCGCTGCCCTGTCGATTGCGGCGCGCCTCCCGCTGCCGGCGCAGCGCCTGCAGGGCGCGCACCCGGCCTTCATTGCGGGTGCGGCGGGCTTTGATCCCCTGGCGAATCCAGGCCTCTTCCTGAGCCAGCTTCTTATCGAATAGAGCTTCGCTCCTGGCCTCTTCCTCCAACAGTTTTTCCTTTTCCCGCTGATAACGGTCAAAGTCGCAACGGAACACGCGCAAGTGTCCGCGATCCAGATCCCACACCGTCTTCGCAAGACGCTGCGCCAGCGCGCGATCATGGCTGACAAACAACAGAGCGCCACGGTATCCGCCGAGAAAATTTTCCAGCCACTCCACTGCGGAAATATCTAGGTGGTTTGTGGGCTCATCCAGAATCAGCAGATCCGGCTGCGTCACCAGTGCCCGGGCCAGCGCGGCACGCCGCTGCCAGCCGCCAGACAACTCGGCAACTATGTGATTTCCGTCGAGCCCGAGCCGGTCTATTACGCTCTCGATGCGCGGCAGCAATTCCCAGCCATGCGCTGCTTCGATTTGCGTCTGCAGATCCGCATCTGGTTCCGCGCGATAATCCACCAGCCACAGCCCCACCTCACCGAGACCACCGGCTACGTAGCGGTAGACACTGTCGGTACAATCCGAGGGCAGCTCCTGGCCCAAGGTCGCCAATACGATCCCCCCGGGGCGCACAATTTCACCCTCGTCCGACTCAATGTCTCCGGCAATCAGCCTCAGCAGGCTCGACTTGCCCTCGCCATTGCGCCCCACCAGGCAGATGCGGTCGCCGCGCTCTATTTTGGCGCTGACGTTCTCCGCAAGTACCTGCGCCCCGTATCGCAGGCTTACGTCATCCAACTGAAGCAACATAAATAACCACTACAATAACTAATTGAACCGGCGGCACTCACCGCTCGAACGTGCGCAACAAAGAGCGCGAGCTAAAACTGGGTATTTTACGCATTTTTTGTCGCGCTGTTCTGCTAGCCTGACCGGACAGCTTTCAATCGGGTAATTGCAATGTCGATTGGCGCAAAGGGATTCGCGTTTTTCATTACGCTACTACTGACAGCCGTTCCCACTTCGGGACTGGCCGGTGAAGCGGAAGATGCCGTCGCCCAGAGGGAAAAGCTGCGCGCCGCTCGCATGGCTATAGCCCGCGGTGACCTAAACCGCTTGAAGCAGCTCAAAGCGGATTTGAACGGCCACCCTCTTCTTCCCTACATAGACTACTGGGCGCTTAGCAAGGAGCTCTCCCGGCTCCCGTACGACAAAATCGACAAATTTCTCGCCGACAACGAAAACACCGCCATTGGTGACTGGTTACGCGTCCGGGTACTGCGCGAGCTCGGCAGCCGGGCGCGCTTCCGCGCCTACCTGAAGTACTATCGGCCAGAAAAGATAACCCGGGCTTCGCTGCGCTGTTACTACGCTGATGCCCTATCCCGCCACGGCGACAAAGCAGTTGCCTACAGGCTGGTAGAAGAACTATGGCTCGTGGGCAGCTCCCAAGCAGACGAGTGCGATCCCGTATTCCGGCGGTGGATGCAGGACGGAGGCCTCACCCAGGAACTGGCTTGGCAGCGACATCAACTCGCACTACAGAAGGGCAACCTGGATCTGGCCGCATATATCGCCACCAAAATGACGGGAACCTACGCGAAGCTGGCGGCGCTGATGCGTTCGGTACACAAAAATCCAGAGCAACTTCTCGACTATCCGCGCTTCGCCAGTTTCTCGCCCGGCGATTATTCAAGGGAGTACCGCGCCATCGTTGTACACGGTCTTCAACGACTGGCTCAAAATGACGCCACCAGCGCCAATCAGGCTTGGCAACGCTATCAAGCAAGCTACCTGTTCAGCGATGAAACACAGGAAAGGATGCTCCGATACCTGGCTCGACAATTCGCACGCCAGGATAACTTCAATGGTCTGTTGCAATTGGTAAAAGAGCGGCAGTTCACCGATGCCAGCTCCATCGAGTGGCTGGCGCGCCAGTCGTTGCGGGAGCTGGACTGGGAGCAGCTCGCCTTCTGGATCGACCGCATGCCGGAAGAGCAGCAACAGCATGAGCGCTGGCTCTATTGGAAAGCGCGTGCCTTGGAAGAACTATACGGCCGGGAGCGGGCCAGCGCAGCAGTGCAACTGTACAGGAAAGCCGCGCAAAACCGCAGCTATTACGGATTTTTGGCAGCCGATACACTGGGGTTAAATTACAGTTTTATCGACCGCCCGGTTCCCATCAATCCTCAACAAGTCGAAGAGATGGCCGCGCGGCCGGCCATGCGACGGGCACGGGAGTTACAAGCCATCGGCGAGCTCTATCACGCGCGCAGAGAATGGGACTACGCGACCAGAGATATGTCCCATGGAGAATTGCTCACGGCCAGCAAACTCGCCAGCTCCTGGGGCTGGTACCACAAGTCGATTCAATCAGTTCTGGCCGCTGACTATCTGGACGATCTGGAGCTGCGCTTTCCCTTGGCGTTTGCCGATATAGTTGATGATGTCAGCAAAAGAATCGGGGGCAAAACAGCCCTTGACCCCTACTTTATCTACGCCGTGGCCCGGCAGGAAAGCCACTTCAGCCACGATGCAAAGTCTCAGGCTGGCGCTTTGGGACTGATGCAACTGCTGCCATCGACAGCACGCGCAACTGCCCGCCGCGCCGGCGTGAAATACCGGCGCAGTTGGGATCTTCTCAGCCCCAATACCAATATCGCACTGGGCAGTTTTTATTTGAATACGCTGCTGGACCGCTTTGACAACAACCGCATACTGGCCGCGGCGGCCTACAATGCCGGCCCCACGCGAGTGGCCAACTGGCTTAAAGAAACTAAGAACCGCTTGCCTTTCGATGTTTGGATAGAGACGATTCCGTACAGAGAGACCCGCCATTACGTGCAAAACGTGCTGGCTTATTCAGTCATCTACGCCTACCGCAGCGGTACCAAGTTGACACTGCTGCGGAAGAACGAAGCAACCAGCAAGCTTTAATTTAAGGAACCCTCTGATTAAATCACTTTCTGGTGGCAGAGGCTCTTCGCGGGTGGATGTGAAGCTCAGGTGATAGGACGGATATTTCGAAACCGAAGGATACAGGGATGTATCCGTCGGAGCTACAGGGAAGTACTCGTGCGTTTTCGAAATATCCGTCCTATTACCTGAGCGCCCCAGAAGCTATCATAGTGTTCTCGCGAATTAATCAGAGGTTCCTTAAATAGCCTATTGATGGCACAGCCACTCTCGCAGTTGCGCACTGTCAAAAGGCCAGCAACAAACTTGGTTGGGATCCCCCAGCCCCACAGCCGGAATACGGGTGGAAAGGCGCTCCATCAGCAATGGGTCATCGGCAATATCCACTTCCCGCAGGCGCAGCTGAAACTGCTCCAGTAGCGGCCAGATTTCCACCTTTGCCTTTTCACACAGGCTGCAACCCAAAGTGGTATAGAGAATCAGCTCGCGGGGTACTGCTGTCATAAAAGTCCCTGGTGGCGCGCCCAAAAAAAGCCCAGAGCCGCCGCAGCAATCAGCAGCCCCCCCATCCAGAGCCACAGACTTCCACCACTATCCGCCAGTTCGCCGCCATTTTCGTACTTGCGGCGCTCCCGGGTCGGCTCTCCGGCAGCGGTCTGCGCGGGCTTAACCACTTTCGCACTCCCCACCTCACTTTTAACGGGAGACGAGGCCAGCGCCGGGCGCACACTGGTCTTATTCCGGTCATCCGCTGGGCCAACCACACTGAAGCTGAGGGTATCAAAACGCAGTTCATCGCCACGGCGCACCCGGGATTCAGTGATGCGCTTATTGTTCAGATAAGTGCCGTTGGCCGACCCCAGATCTGTCACGAAAAGCAAACCTTCTCGCACATCCAGGCGTGCGTGACGACGTGACAGGTGAGACAAAGAAAATGTGATATCGCAGTCGTCCGAACGCCCCACCACACTGCTCTCGCGGATGGGGAACACCTTTCCTGCGATCGCCGGATGATTGGCACGCAAAGCCCAGGCGACACTACTGGCCGGTGCGACCTTCTTGAGCCTGGTCACTTTGGGGTCCACAACCCTTAGAGTCCGCCCCCCGATTTGCAATTCGTCGTCGCGCTTCAATGGGCAACTACCCTGTACTGGGGTGCCATTGAGCAGTGTCTGGCCACTTTCTGCGAGGTGGTGCAATGTCAGCACATCCCCTTCCACGGTTACTTCAGCGTGCAGCTTGGCCACAGATTCATCGGCGATGGCCAAATCACAGTTACCGGCGCGCCCAATGGTCACTTTGGGTGCTACCAGCCACACACTCACGCTGGCATCCTTCAGGTCACAAAGTTTGAACATGGAGCATTTTCCTTTAACCGTTTTGGCCTGGGGCCAACGGATTTTGATTGCGGCGGCCTGGCAAAACCGCCTGTTTATTATCTCTCGCTCTGATGGCGGCAAGTTTATCACGGGGATTTTCGTTAGCGTATGATGTGGTTTGCAGCTTACAATGGCATCGCGTTCGATAATTGAGAGACATAATGGGCGGTAGCCGGCGCTCCGGCCAATGAACAGGGAACCGGAATCGGCCGCATCGCAGGGATGTCCCGCCGACCGCGGCACAGTCGCCTCGGGACGCCGGGTAAACTCAAAAATAACGACAGGTAGTTGCACGCACGTGAGTGAAGCCAAAGTACGTGAAGTATCGCGGCACAAAGGAACAGCCCAGCGCGCCAGCGCCAGCCCGCGCAGTGCCGGCGCAACCCACCCCGGCTACAAGCGCGAACAGAACGAAGACGCCTTCTGGGCCGATGAGGAACTCGGTATCTGGGTGGTAGCGGACGGACTGGGGGGGCACCAGGCCGGTGAAATTGCCAGCCAGACGGTGGTGGAGGAAATTCAGCGCTCCGCCGCGACAGACCGCCACTACGAGCGGGCACTGCAAAGAGCGCACGCCCTACTGCTCGGCGACGAACAGAGCACCGGCAATATGGGTTCCACTGCGGTAGTGGTGGCCGAAGACAACAGCTACTTCCATGTGTACTGGGTCGGTGACAGCCGCGCCTATCTCTGGACTCCCGGCGCTGGCCACGGTCAACTGAAGCAGCTCACCAGTGACCACTCCTACGTGCAAATGCTGGTGGATTCCGGGGCAATCAATTCCACCGAGGCCGCCAACCATCCAAACCGCCACGTGATTACCCGCTGCATCGGCGGCAGCACCAATCCCAAGCTCGAAATCGACCGTGTGTCATCGCCCTGGTCTCCCGGACAGCGTCTGCTGCTGTGTAGCGATGGACTCAGCTCCGAGGTAGAACCGGATCAGATCGCACAAATCCTAGCGGAGAACAGGGACAACCGCCGCGCTGCCGAGCTTCTCGTCGGAGCGGCTCTGGATGCCGGGGGAAAAGACAATATCACCGTGCAGGTCATCGATGCGCCGACTGCGGTGCCAACAGCTCATAAAAAGTGGACTTCCCGCACAGGCAGTGCGCTGAGGGCTTCCGCGCAAATACTGAAACAGCACGGCAAACTACTGTTGCTTCTGGGCACACTTGGCCTAGTCGCAGTCGTTGCCGCCAGACTCATCGGCGCATCTTGAATTACGGAAAGAGGTCGATGGAAGTCGTCAGCAACAGCTCTCTGGAAATTCCTGGCTACCGTATCCTGAAAAAAATCAACCAGGGCGGGATGTCCACAGTATATCTCGCGATCCAGCGCAGTGTGGGCCGCCAAGTTGCGTTGAAGGTGATGTCGCCGGTGCTCAACGCAGACCCGGTGTTCAGCGAGCGCTTCCAGCGAGAGGCAAATATCGTCGGGCAGCTGTCCCATCCCAACATCGTCAGCATCCACGATATCGGCCGCTACCGCAGTCTCAATTACATCGCCATGGACTATATGCCAGGCGGATCGGTATCCGACCGTCTGTCAAAAGGCGCTTTAGAACCGCTGGAGGCCCTGAATGTGGTCCGTGAAATCGCCATGGCACTGGACCACGCCCACAGTAAAGGCTACGTGCACCGGGACTTAAAACCGGAAAATATCCTCTTTCGCGAAGACGGCTCCGCAGTGTTGACGGATTTCGGCGTGGCGCGGGCCGTGGCTCGGACAACTCGTATGACCAGCTCCGGTATGGTGGTTGGCACTCCCCATTACATGAGCCCGGAGCAAGCCCGCGGCGCTGCCATTGACGGACGCGCCGACCTCTACAGCCTCGGCGTGGTTTTCTATGAAATGTTAACCAGCGCCGTACCCTACCAGGCAGAAGAAGCCGTCGCTATCGCAATCAAACACTTGACGGACCCAATACCCCGGCTGCCGGCACGGCACTCTCTTTACCAGAGTCTGATCGACCACTTTCTCGCCAAGGATCCCGAACACCGCTTCCAGCGGGGCCTGGAAGTGGTGGACGCTATAGACCAGCTGCTCGCAGCCCTGGCCGGCAAACCCGCTGCCCAAACCACGCAACTCAACAATACACCGGTGCGCGTCTCCAGCCTGCTGCGCGCCCTTCTTCTAACTATCTACGGCACCATCAGTGACCAGCTGACTAGAGCCTGGGCCCGCTGGCGCGACAAGCCACTAAACAAAAAACCAGTGCGGGCTGAGCAGGAAACCCTGATGCGCATCCATCAGGTAATCCGCCAAGCGCCTGTGCGCAAGCACCGCCAGTGGCTGTTCGGTAGCCTGGTCAGCGTCACCGCGGTATCCGCTTGGCTGCTTTTCAGCACAGGGGGTAATGAACAGCAACAGCTGCAGAATTACCCTTTATTGAACGGGGCCAGCGCCCTTCCCGCACGATCTCCGCAACCGGGCACAACCGGAAGAAGCGGCACACCGAAACCGAAGGAAACGCCGCAGGAGCGGATGACACCGGTAGCTGTTGAACACCCAACAGTGCCAAATACCGCGCAAGTTACATCCGCTACAGGCGAAGCGGCTGCCCGGACAGAGGAAGGGGAAGCCGACAAGCAGGTCGCAGGTACAGCTCAGATTTCTGCCGCGACCGAGTCCACCCCCGCATTTGAGAGTGAGGCCCCCTCTCCCGCCCAAGCCGCTTCCCCGGAGATGGAAGTCTACCAGCTCACCGTGCACCCGAATCCCAGGGACGCGAGAGTGCGCATCATGAACATCGCTCCCCGTTACCAGCCCGGCATCGAATTGGCACCGGGCAGGTACGATCTGGAAGTCAGCAAGCCGGGTTACACAACGGTTCGTCGCTGGATCACCATCAAAGACGGCGACCTGACAATTCCGGTGCAGCTGAAGCGAGCCTGGTACCATGGCAAAACATTCCGTTCTCCCCTGTCATCTGGTGAACAGGGTCCTGAAATGGTCGTGGTCAAAGGCGGCCAATTCCGTATGGGCAACGACAAACGCGCCGTCTCCAGCCCCGCGCACAAGGTAACCATCGCTAAAGCCTTTGCCATCTCCACACACGAAATCACCTTCGACGACTACGACCGTTTCGCCGACGCCACTGGCGCCGCACTGCCCGGTGATGAGGGTTGGGGACGCGGCAGCCGGCCTGTGATCAATGTCAGCTGGCACGATGCACAGCAATACGCGAAGTGGTTGTCGAAGGAGACAGGAAAACGCTACCGCCTGGCAAGTGAGGCGGAGTGGGAGTACGCTGCCAGAGGTGGTGTACAGGCCCCCTTCTGGTGGGGTGGCGACGATCCACGGGGAAAAGCCAACTGCCGCCGCGGCTGTGCCAGTGAGTTTAACGGGCTGTTTTCTTTCTCCAGTGCGCCAACGGGACACTACCAGGCCAATCGTTTTGGCCTATTTGACACTGCCGGAAATGTAGCCGAATGGGTACAGGACTGCTTTGCCAGCGGCTACAGCAAACACCGCAGCGACGCCCGCCCAGTCCTAATATCCAACTGTGAGCTGCGCACAGTTCGCGGCGGTTCCATGCGCTCGCCGCTCAAAAATATCAGTTCCGACTACCGCGAAGGCTTACGCGAAGACGCCATGTCCCGCGAAGTGGGCTTTCGCGTGGTGATGGAGCTCGAATAGTGAGGAGCCTGAGCGGCGCGTGAGCGCCGTATCCATAAACTGCAAACGTACGGAAATAGTGTGACGCGGTGCGATCCATGATCGCACCCACTCATCAGCTAACGCTCGGGATGCTTTATTTCCCACACATTGTGAATTTTCGGATTGCGCTGGAAATCCCTGTCCAAAAGCGGCAACGCTTCCACATTAAACTCCGCCGCTAGCTCCTTATCCATTTTGAAAGTGCGTAAATTGTTGGAAAACACCAGGGTTCCCTCCGGCCCCAACAGGTTCATACACTGGCGAATCAGCTTGGCGTGATCCCGCTGGATATCCAGCACGCCACGCATCTTCGCGGAATTGGAAAAGCTCGGCGGATCGAGAAAGATTAAGTCGTAGCCGCCGCGCCGATTCTGCTGAGCGGAATCGAGCCAACGCAGACAGTCTGCCTCTACCAGTTGGTGCTGTCGACCGTCCAGGTGATTGCGCCGGAAGTTGCGAGCCGCCCAGGCCTGGTAGGTCTTCGACATATCGACGCTGGTACTTTGCCGGCAACCGCCCAGTGCCGCCTGCACAGTGGCACTGGCGGTGTAACAAAAGAGGTTCAGAAAGCGCTTACCATGAGCCCGTTCGCGCAAATACTGGCGCACCGGGCGATGGTCCAGGAAGAGTCCGGTGTCCAGGTAGGCGTAAAGATTCACCTCCAGTTCGGCCCCGTATTCATTGACCCAAAAAGACTTCGCAGCCTCTGTTTGCTTCCGATATTGGCCACCGCTCTTGTGGCTGTGCCTGCGGCGTTCCTTGATACTGATAGCATCTTGAGGAATTTCCAAAACCTGCTGTACCGCCCGCACAAGGTCTCGCAGTCGGGTGCGCGCCTTGTGCTCATCGACAGTAGACGGCGCGCGGTATTCCTGCACATGGGCGTGCCGACCGCCGTCAAGAGACTGATAAATATCGATTGCCGCCGCGTACTCAGGCAGATCCGCGTCGTAGAGACGATAGCAGTCGATTCCGTTCCTCTGCGCCCACTTGCCAATAGTGCGCAAGTTTTTGCGCAGGCGGTTAGCCACCATTTCAGCTTCGGGGGAAAGCGCCGGCTTGCCTTCTTCCACCTTTGCGTCAGCGGCATGCTCGCGAACATTGAACATTAACAAGCGGCTGGGAATACTGCCGTTGTATAACTGGTACTGTTTGTGGGAGCGCAATCCCGTGTCAAAACCGAGTTCGGGATTGCCGGTGAAGATTCCAACCTGCCAGCCGGGGAACTCTCTTTTCAATTGGCGCCCAAGTTCCGCGTAGGTCTCGCGCAGGGCCTCCTGCTCACCGAGCCGCTCACCGTAGGGAGGGTTGGTCAGCACCAAACCGCGTTTGACCTGCCGGTGGGTAGGCACCTTAAAAGCGGATACCGGTCGGCAGCTGACCCGCACGTGTCGCTCGAGGCCGGCACGGGCAATATTGGCCTCAGCGGCAAACAGCACTTTCGCGTCTGCGTCGTAGCCACGGATTTCCGGCAATTCCCGCTCCAACCCTCTCCGCCGACGTTCCAGGGCTTCTTCGCGCAGGCAATTCCAAATGTCGCTCTGGTGATTCAGCCAGCGCTCGAAGCCAAAGCTGTCGCGCTGCAGGCCGGGCGCTATGTCCGCGGCCATCATCGCCCCCTCTACGAGTATGGTGCCGGAGCCACACATAGGATCCAACAAGGCGCCACCAGCAGCCGCTATTTGCGGCCAGCCCGCGCGCAACAGCAGCGCCGCGGCCAGATTTTCCTTCAGCGGCGCGGCACCGATATGCGTGCGGTAGCCGCGCTTGTGCAGACTGTCTCCACTCAGGTCTACAGCGATATCCAGTTTGTCCCGGTGCAGGCGTAGCGCCACAGTCAGATCCGGGTTGTGACGACTCACCTGTGGTCTCGCGCCACTTTGCTTGCGCAGGCGGTCGACGATCGCGTCCTTGGCTTTCTGGGCACCGAACTGGCTGTTGCGAATCTCGCGGTTCGTCCCCGAGAACTGCAGCCACAGCGTACCCGATGGACTGATATGCTGCTCCCACGGTAGTTCGGCCACCGCATGATAGAGGTCTTCGGCGTTGTCGATACGCACCTGTGCGAGACACAGTAGTACGCGGTTGGCAAGGCGGCTCCAAAGACAACAGCGGTAAGCCAGCGCCAAAGGACCGGTGAAATGCACAGCCGCTGGCTGCTCACGTATTTCCACTGCGCCGAGATCCCGCAGTTCCGCAACGAGCAGCCCCTCGAGACCTTTGGGGCAAGTGGCGGTGAATGTCTGTGTTCCTGCTAAATATTCAGTCAAAATTTGTTACTCACTCGCATCGGAGCGCGGAAACCGCTGGTGCAGTAGTTTTGCAATGCAAGTTTCCAAGCGCTCAGTACAAAGTCAAACATTATCAGCCGTGCCAGTACGATGGAATCTCTGATCGATGTATCAGGGCACTGTCATTGGTTTCGGGCGCTCAGGCAACGGGATAGTTTTTTCGCAAACGCACGGGTACGTCCCTACAGGTCCGACGGTTTCGAAATGCCTATTCCGCCATCCGGATCTCTCATCTGACCTTGAAGTCTCTTTACCTGCGGCCAGCGAAGCAATCAGAGAATCCCTATACAGTTTTCTTCTATAAGACATAACGCTAAGACAAAAGCGTTTGTTCACAGGCCGATCACTTTTTGTTCTACTGAAAACGGCACATATTGCCGCTCGCTCTAGGAGCCAGCGGCTCCAAGAGCGAAAACGCGGCTCAGTGAATGAAACAGTGTGCCCCTATAAGCGCTTTTTTTGATTTTCCACCAGCGACAATAGGCTTGCAGCACCGCAAGTAGAAACAGAAGGCGCTGTACCGACCGGACCAAAAGGTTGACTACGCTTACAAGTGCAGATGTACAAAAACTTTAAAAAGGCGCCCTGTGACGCTTCGACTGTGCACAGCCTGTCTACTGCGCACCCGAGTATAGAGGTACTGCAACAATGAAACGCCAAAAACGCGATCCATCCGAACGGGCCTTCTACAGAGGCTACCTGGCCGCCACGCAAAACAAAGCCTTGGCAAACTGTCCCTACGAAAACGGCAACCTGCATCAGGCCTGGGTCAACGGCTGGCGCGAGGGCCGGGAGGATTACTGGAACGGTTTTGGGGGTTCAACCATGGCGCAAAAGCTGGAAATCTATTCAACGGTGAGCAGTGAAGTGCACCACCCGAATGGCTGGAGCAGCACATAACTGCGGTTTTCCCGGAGGAAACATCAGGCCGAGTCTGTGTGCCGGCGCGCCTTACGCAGATAGCGGCGTGAAAAACTCATCGCCGCTAAACTTGCTCTTCCAATCGGCAAAAAGCGATTTCAATCTGCGCTCTGCCTGCGCAGCAGCGCAATGGCTTCGACAGCCTCCCGGATTACAGCCGGGCCGCGGTATATAAAACCGGTATAAATCTGCACTGCAGTGGCACCCGCGCGGATCTTTTCCGCGGCACTCTCGCCGTCGAATATTCCTCCCACACCTATAATTGGGAGCTCTCCGCGCAGTGCTTTCGCCAGACGAGCGATGACTTCGGTCGACTTGTCCCGCAGTGGCTTTCCACTCAGACCGCCCTCTTCGCGGCCGTGCGGCAGGTACGCAACGGAGGATTTGTCGATAGTGGTGTTGGTGGCGATGACTCCGTCTATTTCAAATTCCCGTAGTGCCGCGGCAATTTGCTCGATGTCATCGTTCTCGATATCGGGCGCGATCTTGACCGCAAGCGGCACGTAGCGGTCGTGTTGTTGCGCCAGCCGTTGCTGCTTTTCTTTGATGGCACCCAGCAGCCGGTTAAGGCTGTCACCAAACTGCAGGTTGCGCAGTCCTTTGGTGTTCGGCGAAGAGACATTGGCGGTGATGTAATCGGCATGTGCGTAGACCTTATCCATGCACACGCAGTAGTCATCCGCGGCCCGCTCTACCGGAGTATCAAAATTTTTTCCGACATTGATACCGAGTACGCCGCCATAGCGGCGCCGCATGACCCTCTGCACCAGATATTCCACGCCCAGGTTATTGAACCCCATGCGGTTGACAATGGCCTCTGCCTCTTCGATACGAAACAGGCGCGGTTGCGGATTACCGGGTTGTGGGCGCGGTGTCACAGTGCCCACTTCGATAAAACCAAAACCCAGTGCACCCAGTCCGTTGAACGCCTGCGCGTTTTTATCCAGGCCCGCGGCGAGACCGACCGGATTGGGCAACGTCAGTCCCATCAGCTCCACCGGATCATCCGCTACCGGCTTGTTAAACAGGGACACCAATCGCAAGCGCTCGGCGGCGCCGATCGCATCCAGGGAAAGTGTATGGGCAAGTTCAGGATCGAGCGCGAATAGAGCTTTGCGCAGGTATGAGTACATTATTTCCCTTTATTCCGTCGTTTCACTTGTCAAGCGCTGCGCCCAGCGCTCTTCCCCATCCTTAAAAGGCCGGAGAAGAGCGCTGGCAAGCCTCAGTTTACTCCGCCAGCGTCTCCTGGTCCGCAGTGGCATTGGCCAGATACATCAGCTCGCGCAGCGCCACGGTAAACATGGCGAAGTCCGCAGCCGGTGCCGCCTTGAGTTCGGACACAAGGCTGTTCCAGCGTTGAATCGCGGGCGCCATGATAACGCTCCAGCGGGACATTGCACCATCCACATCCAACCCCGCTTCTCCGGCCAGGCGCAACAAATTTACCGCGAGCGTGGAAAGCTGGCTGTCCAGGTCATCCATACTCGTTTCACGGGCCTGCGCCTGCCAATAGCTTTCCACCGGCATACCGGTAATCTGGGTGCCGAACCAATGTAAATCCAAAGCATCCGCGAGCCGGAAGTAGATGCTGGCCACTTCCTCCACCGGGCGCTCAGCGGCGCGCGCCGACACTGCAATTCCCAATGCCGAATACAAGTGCGTGGGCGATGCCGCCAGCAGTGCAATTTGCTCTGGCACATTGGCCTCCAGCAGCTCTTGATAGCGGGCTTCCCAATCGCGGCGGGGTGCGCCGGAGAGCACTTCCGGCAGCGCGCGAATGACCCGCTGCACCGGTTCCTGGAACAGTTCGCGATTCTGCGCAGGCTCCAGATCGTTGCGCCGGCTGCGGATAAACCAGCGGGTAGCGCGGCGCACACGGCCAATCATTGAGCTGAGCAGCTCAATCTGCAGTTCCGCAGGAACCTTGTAGTCCAGCGCCGCCACCTGCCGTTGAAACTCCGGCATCAGATAAACATCGCGGGCACTGATATAGGCAGCGGCCACTGCGTTGACGTCGGCACCTGTGGCACTGGCAATACGGTGATAGAAGGTGATGCCCAGGCTGTTGACCATCTCATTGGCCACCTGCGTGGCTACGATCTGGCGACGCAGGGGGTGGTCATAAACCATTTCCCGATAACGGGCCACCAATTCTGCCGGGAAGGCGGATTCCACCGCTTCCTGCACTTGCGGGTTGTCGATAACCTCGGCGTGCAGTAACTCTTCCTTCAACTTCACCTTCACGTAAGAAATGAGTACCGACAGTTCCGGACGTGTCAGGTGCTGTCCCTTATTGTGGCGCTCAGTGATCTGTTCGTTGTCGGGGATAAATTCCAGTGCCCGGTTGAGACGGCCTTCACTCTCCAGATCATTAATTGTGCGGCGATATTCGTCCAAACGCGCCGCCACCTGATACTCTGCTACGGAAAGCGCACAGGTCTGATCGTAGTTGTTGTGCAGTACCAGCTCGGAAACCGAGTCGGTCATTTCCTCGAGCAGCTGATTCCGCTGCTTGTCTGTCAGATCGCCATTGGTGACCACTTTATTGAGGAGGATTTTGATATTCACCTCGTGGTCGGAGCAGTCGACGCCAGCTGCGTTGTCGATAAAGTCCGTATTGCAGCGCCCACCGTTGAGTGCGAATTCGATACGCCCCCGCTGGGTCATACCGAGGTTGCCCCCCTCACCGAACACCTTGGCCCGCAGCTCCCGGCCATCGACCCGCAGGTGGTCATTGGACTTATCCCCCACTTCTGCATGAGTCTCGCTGCTGGCCTTCACGTAGGTACCGATGCCGCCATTCCAGATCAAATCCACCGGTGCGCGCAACAGAGCGCTGATCAGCTCATTGGGGTTCAGCTGATCCGCCTCTATGGCAAACGCCTCTTTCATCTCCGGCGTAATCCGGATGGATTTCGCGCGGCGGTCAAAGATACCGCCTCCCTTTGAGATCAGCTCGCGGTTGTAATCCATCCAGGTGGAGCGCGGCAGCTCGAACAAACGCTTGCGTTCGGCAAAGCTGGTGGCAGCATCCGGGTTCGGGTCGATAAAGATGTGCATATGGTTAAAGGCCGCCTTGAGGCAGATATGTTCGGACAGCAGCATGCCGTTGCCGAACACGTCCCCGGCCATATCGCCAATACCGATTACCGAGAAATCCTGCTCCTGAACATTGATACCCATCTCGCGGAAGTGGCGCTGCACGGATACCCAGGCACCCCGGGCAGTAATGCCCATTTTTTTGTGATCGTAGCCCTGGCTTCCACCGGACGCGAAGGCATCGCCAAGCCAGAAGTCGTACTCGGCGGCAATACCATTGGCGATATCGGAGAAAGTGGCAGTACCCTTATCTGCGGCAACCACCAGATAGGGGTCGTCGTCATCCCGGCGTACCACTTGTTCCGGCGGCAAAACTTCGCCACCCTTCAAGTTGTCCGTGATGTCCAGCAAGCCGCGGATAAAGGTCTTGTAGCAGGCGATACCCTCCGCCATCATGGCCTCGCGACTGCCGTCGGCCGGCGGGCGACGCACCACAAAGCCGCCCTTGGCGCCGCTGGGTACAATCACCGCGTTCTTTACATTCTGCGCCTTTACAAGGCCCAGTATCTCAGTGCGGAAATCCTCGTGGCGGTCGGACCAGCGCAGTCCACCCCGCGCCACCTTGCCGCCCCGCAGATGCACGCCCTCGACCCGCGGCGAATAGACAAAAATCTCAAACTCCGGTCGCGGCTCGGGGATTCCGGGTATATCCCGAGGACTGAATTTAATGGAGATATAGTCCTTGGGCTCTCCATCACTTCCGCTCTGGAAAAAGTTGGTTCGCAAAGTGGCCAAGATCAGGTCCAGGTAGCGGCGGATCACTTGATCTTCGTTCAGATTGTCAACGCCGTCCAACCCTTCGTGGATCTTCTTGATCAGCCGCTCAACCCGGGTCTGGTCGCCTTTTCCGGCACTAATACGCGGGTCGAACATGGCACGGAACAAAGCGACCAGGTTACGGGTAATTTCCACATGGTTGGCCAGAGTAGCGGCAATATAACCCTGGCTGGCGCTGAATTTGGTTTGCTTCAGATAGCGGGCATAGGCGCGCAGCATCGACACCTCGCGCCAGTTGAGGCGCGCCGCCAGAACCAGGCGGTTGAAGGCGTCGCTCTCGGCCACGTTACTCCAGATTGCGGCAAAGGCATCCTGAAACAGATTGCGGGAGGCTTGGGCGTCGATGCGGGTAGGCAGGCCAAACTCCAGATAAAATTCGTGCATCCACACATCAGTACGGCCGGCGGGGCGAATCGTATAAGGGAATTCCCCCATTACTTTCAGGCCCAGGTTTTCCAATACTGGAATCACGTCGGACAGTGTCAATCCGCTACCCCAGTTAAATACTTTAAAGCGCAGACTTCCGGCAGGCGCTCCAACAGGCTGATAGAAGCTCATTGCCACCCGGTTGGTTTCGCTCAGATCCTGAATCGCGGCCACATCCTGCACGGCGATACGCGGCTCGAAGTCCTCCCGGTAGCCGGCGGGGAAAGCCCGACCGTAAATACCATAAAGACGGTTGCCCTTCTCCTCACCGTGACTTTCGATCAGGGATTTTTGGAATACGTCTTCCCAGGAACGGGTAATATCCACTATTTGCGCCTCCAGTCGCGCCACATCGAACTCCACCGGTTCACTTGGGGAAACACGGAAAACAAAGTGCACCCGGGCGAGGATGGATTCGGAAAAATAGGTTGTGAAATCGGATTCCTTGGCCTTGACGGCGTCGGCGATGTGCGCGCAAATCTGCTCGCGCACGCTGCTGTTGAACTGCTCCCGCGGCACATACACGGTTGCAGTCACGAACTTGCCGAAAGGATCACGGCGCATAAACAGCCGGATATGGGCGCGCTCGTTCATCGATAGCACACCCATCACCGTTTCAAACAGCTCCCGGGTGCTGCTTTGAAACAGCTCGTCCCGTGGGAAGGTATCCAGGATGCGACGCAGCGCCTTGCCGTCGTGGCTTTGGGGGGCCAGGCCACTGGATTCCATCACCGACGCCATTTTGCGGCGGACAATCGGAATTTTGGCGGGACTTTCGGTATAAACGGGGGAAGTGTACAGCCCCATAAACGCCGACTCACCAATCACCTCGCCCTTGGCGTTGTAACGCTTAATGGTCACATAGTCGGAATAGGCCGCGCGGTGCACTCGCGATTTAACAGACGACTTGGCGAAAGTGAGGAAGTTTGGCCCCTGGTAAAACTTTTGCTTTCCCTCGTTGAATGCCGTTTCCGGTGTCGGCTCTGCTGGCTCCTGCAGCTTTTTAAATATACCCAGACGGCGCTTCTCCACCTCGCAGAGTACTTTTTTCTCCCCCTGTTGGCAGAACTCGTATTCGCGATAGCCAAGGAAGGTGAAATTGCCATCTCGCATCCACTGCAAAAACGCGCAGGCTTCCTGCAGATTGGCATCTTCCCCGCCCTCGTTGCCACCGCCGAGACCGGCACGCAACTGGTCTTCCATAGCGCTGCAGGTATCGAGCATAGGGACATAGTCGTCCACCACCAGTTCCACGTCACCGAGCACATCCGTCAATGCCGCGGACAGATCGGCAGCGTAGGCCCGGGAAGTATCCAGATTGATCTCCACGTAGACGAGCGCCTCGTCGACGGCATTCTCTTCCGATACTTCTTTCAGCCCCGCGCGGCACGGCGGAAGCAACTTCTCCAGTTTGTCGGATGGATCCCGCTGCAGGCGCATCACCGTGCTCTTGATCGAATGGATAACCGTGTCTCGGCGGTTGATCTCAATACGTACTGAGTCCACCAGAAATGGCATATCCCGCTGCAACACACCCACCACCGTGTGCGAGCACTGCCAGCCGTCGTCCTCCAGACGCGGATTGAACACCCGCACCTTCGGTTTGTCTCCCGGCCGCTGCTGAATAAAGTTCCACCAGGTGTATATGCAACCATACACATCGACCAGCCGGCGCCCGGCCAGATCTTCCAGCGGGTACTGGTGTAAAAACTGCTGTGCGAAGGCCACCACTGGCTCCGCCTGATCCGCCAGCTTCTCCCGTATCAAGGCGCTGACCTGTTCTACCAATTCCTCGCGGCTTTCGGTAATTACCGTCGCCATATTCACAGGGAACCTCCCGATTTACTTCTTATACGAATGGCCTGTCATCGCCAGGCCCGAAAATACTGTTGTTCTGTCTCCACTCTTGCCCGGCATCAACAGTGGAGGCGTTAAACTTTGCCGGAACCTCATTTGTTTACTCGGCGTGCCCGGTTGAACTTTGAGCCACCAGACAGGTCTATAGGCCGCTCATCGGTTGCCTCGCCGACGAGCGCCGCTAAAATCAACACGCGCCGCTGGATCGGCGGCGACTATATATAGAAGATGATAGATTGCCGCCCGGCCGGACGACTGCGGCACCACTCACAACAGAAGTGAAATTGACACTATGGAAAACCAGAACATCAGGGAGCGCCTCATCGCCCTCGGCGACTGGCTCGGACAACAGATTATCGGCCAGGAGACGCTGGTGAATCGGATACTGATTGCCCTGCTGGCGGACGGCCACCTTTTGGTGGAGGGCGCTCCGGGACTCGCCAAAACCAAGGCGATCAAGACATTGAGCGAGGCTATTGAGGGTGATTTCCATCGCGTCCAATTTACGCCGGATCTGTTGCCGGCGGATATAACCGGTACCGATATCTACCGACCGGAAACCGGAGA
Source organism: Microbulbifer thermotolerans (assembly GCF_001617625.1). Classification (NCBI taxonomy): domain Bacteria; kingdom Pseudomonadati; phylum Pseudomonadota; class Gammaproteobacteria; order Cellvibrionales; family Microbulbiferaceae; genus Microbulbifer; species Microbulbifer thermotolerans. Next base: position 2,079,446 of record NZ_CP014864.1, read on the forward strand.
ATTTCACTTTCAACCCGGGCCTGTGTTCCACAACCTGATACTGGCCGACGAGATCAACCGCGCCCCCGCCAAAGTGCAATCAGCGCTGCTGGAGGCCATGGCAGAACGGCAGATCAGCGTGGGGCGCAAGACCTACCCCCTGCCCAAACTATTCCTGGTCATGGCGACACAGAACCCCATTGAGCAGGAAGGAACCTATCCGCTTCCTGAAGCACAACTGGACAGGTTCCTGATGCAGGTGAATCTTGCCTACCCCGGTGCCGAGGCGGAAGCGAAAATTTTGCGCCTGGCCAGATCCGAGGCAAGCCATGGCGAAAATCACCCTTCCGAAATCATCACCCAGGAGACCATTTTCCGCGCCCGCCAAGAGATCTTAGGGATGCAAATGGTAGAAGCGGTGGAGACCTATACTGTCCAACTTGTCATTGCTACACGAGAGCCGGCAAAGTATGACAGCGAGCTTGCCTCCTGGCTAGATTTTGGCGCCAGTCCACGGGCAACTATTGCGCTCGACCGCTGTGCCCGCGCCAGAGCCTGGCTCGCGGGCCGCGACTTTGTCACTCCGGACGATGTCATGGACGTGGCGCCAGACATTTTACGCCATCGACTATTGCTCAGTTTTGAAGCTGAAGCCGCCGGGGTAACGGCTGATCAGGTCATTGAGCGACTTCTGCAGCAAGTACCGGCAATCTGAAACGATCCCTGCCACGCTATTGCGGGGCGAAATCCGACAGAGCAGAGCTGAATGCCTTTGGCGTCCTCTGGCGCAGATCATCAGATTGCGCACTACGCACTAACGGGAGCGGAGAGAGGCAATAGAACCTTGCTTCAAGCAGTGAACCACACAGAATTGGAAATCCGCGGCGCCTACCCTAAGGTGGAACCCCTGGTGCGCCTGCGCCACATTGCCCGTCAATTGCAGCTGTTCAAGCCGCGCCTGGCCAGAAGTGATCAGGCGGGCAATTTGCTTACCCGCTATCGCGGCCGCGGAATGAATTTTGAAGAGGTGCGCGACTACCAACCGGGTGACGACGTACGTACCATCGACTGGCGTGTCACTGCGCGCACCGGAAAGGCACATACCAAACTGTACCAAGAAGAGCGGGAACGTCCGGTGGTGATCCTGCTCGATTTGCGCGCACCGATGTTCTTTGGCAGCCAAGTGGCTTTCAAGTCCGTAGTCGCCAGCGGCATAGCCGCGGCACTGGGGTGGGCCGCATTACAGCACAGTGATCGCGCTGGCGCTCTGCTGTTCACCGATAGCAACATAGACACAGTGCGCCCGCGCCGCAGCCATCACGCGGTGCTGGCCATGATTCACAATATCGTCGCCCGGGCCGGCGAGCTCACCAGTCCTGTTACCGGCAACTCACAGCCGCTGAAAAACATGCTCGAAGAGGCGCGCCGTATCGCCCGCCCCGGCAGCGCCCTGTTTTTAATCAGCGATTGTCACGACCTGGATGACAGTTGTGCGCAACCCTTGTATCTGCTCACCCGCCACGCGGATCTGCAAGTGATCCGCGTCAGTGATCCCTTGGAGCGGCATCTGCCGGATCAATCCCTTACCATCTCCGACGGCCGCCAGCGCACCTTCATAAACGCCGGCAGCCGTCCACTGCGCGAACACTTTGCCGAACACCAAACCCAGGTCCGAGCAAGAGTGGAACAGCTTTGCCGCAAACACCGACTGCCATTACTGGACTTCGATAACACGCAGCCGCTGATACCGGCATTAGTCGCCAAATATGGAAGCCGCGATTCAGCCCTTGCCGCGCGGAGAACAAAACGATGAGGTTCACCGCAGCTATTCTTCTACTCACTTTTGGCTGCGGGATAGCGAGCGGAGGCGTACTCGCGCAACAGCAGCCGCTTCAGCCGCAATTGTCGCCAGAGGCTCAGGAGCTGCTGGCTCAGTTACGCGATATCCATGAACCCGCTCCGGTCGGGTGGTGGCCACCGGCGCCCGGCTGGTGGCTCCTCGCCCTGTTGCTATTGACTTGTGCCGGTGCGGCGTTCCTGTGGTTGCGGCACAAGCGCCGACAGCGCCGAAAAAATCGCTACCGGGCCGAAGCCATAAAATTGCTGCGAGGTATAGACATTAAACAGGCACGGGCCACCCAGGATATCAACGAAATTCTCAAGCGCGTGGCGGTCACTCATTACGGTCGCGGCGTTTGTGGCAATTTGACCGGCCGCAAGTGGCTTGAATTTCTTCAAACCAGGGTCGCGATTGGCTGCCCGGAGGAAGTACAAAAAATTTTGCTGGAAGATCTTTACCGGGAGAGCAGTATCAATATTTCCGGCAACCAGGCTTTCCTGGACTACGCCGTGGATTGGGTCCAGCGGCACGGGCAGCGCAACGCCAACGGCGGGAACTTAACCGCAATGGAGGCGGAGAATGTTTGAATTCGCCTCGCCGTGGGCTTTCCTCCTGCTGCCGCTCCCCCTTTTGGCACGTTGGTTGCTGCCACGCGCCAAGCCACTGAGCAGTGCAGTGAAGGTTCCCTTTTATGCGGAACTGTCACAGCATGGCGGCGGAGAACAGAGCAATCTACTGAACTTGTTATTACTTTCCCTCATCTGGCTGCTGCTGGTCGGCGCCGCTGCCCGTCCCCAGTGGTACGGGGAACCCATTACCCAGACCAGCAGCGCCCGCGATCTGCTGTTGGCGGTGGATATTTCCGGCAGCATGGAGACCCCGGACATGCTGCTGGGCGGCCACCCCGCCATGCGTATCGATGCGGTCAAACAAGTTGTCGGCGACTTTGTCCAGCGGCGGCAGGGCGACCGCCTCGGCCTTGTGCTCTTCGGCACGCGCGCCTACTTGCAGGCGCCGTTGACCTATGACCGCGAAACCGTCGGTACCCTGTTGTGGGAGGCGCAAATCGGCTTTGCCGGCCAGGGCACCGCCATTGGCGACGCCATCGGACTTTCAGTAAAGCGCCTGACCCAACGCCCGGCGGAACACCGAGTGTTGATCCTTTTGACCGATGGCGCCAATACCGCCGGAGAGGTTGCGCCGCTGAAGGCCGCCGAACTGGCCCAACAGGCGGGAGTAACCGTCTACACAATCGGCGTCGGCGCAGAGGAGATGGTACAGCCTGGCCTGCTCGGTGGGCGTTTTGGAAGCCGGCGCATCAATCCCTCCCGCGATCTGGACAGTGAAACGCTGCAGGCTATCGCAGACAAAACCGGAGGCCGTTATTTCCGCGCTCACAATCCCCAGGAACTCATGCAAATTTACGCTGAACTGGACCGCCTGGAACCCGTGGAGCAAGAGGCCGAAAGTTACCGTCCGCTAAAATCCCTCTACATCCTGCCTCTAGGCGCCGCTCTGGCGATTGCCCTCCTCTGGGCTGCAGTACCACTGCTCGCCAATGGTCTTAACTGGGGAAGTACAGCAGGCGACAGCCGGAGGCGCACAAGCTGATGTTTATAGAAGACCTCAATCAGTTTCACTTCCTGCGCCCACAGCTATTGTGGCTCTTAGTTCCAGCCGTAATGCTCTGCTGGGGCCTGGCGCGCACCATTCTCAACAGTGGGCAGCTGCAAAAAGTTATCGACCCGGAACTCCTGCCCCATCTGCTGCTGCGCGGTGGAGAACAGCGGCCTTGGCTCTTCACGCTCATCTTCGCCCTCCTCTGTGGTGCGATTGTCGCACTCGCCGGCCCCAGCTGGCGCAAACTGCCGACCCCCGTCTACAGCAACCAGGACGCACTGGTAATACTGCTGGACCTGTCGCCTTCGATGATGGCTACCGACTTATCCCCCAACCGCCTGACCCGTGCGCGGTTAAAAATTCTCGATATTCTCCGTCAGCGCAAAGACGGTCTCACCGCCCTAGTCGCCTATGCCGGAGAGGCCCACGTAGTCACGCCCTTAACGGAAGACACCGCCACCATCGCCAATCTGGTCCCGGCCCTGTCGCCAGCCATAGTGCCGGTATCTGGCAGCAATATCGAAATGGCGGTGGAAACCGGCATTCGCCTGCTCAAAGATGGCGCCACCGGCCGAGGGCAACTACTAGTGGTAACTGACGGTATTGACGATGCAGCTTTAGACACGGTTGCGAAACAGGTGGCGGATGCGGGAGTAGCACTGAGTATCCTCGCTGTGGGCAGTGGCGAGGGCAGCCCCATTCCCCGTGGAGACGGCGGCGGTTTTATCACGGATAACAACGGCGCCATCATTATTTCCAATTTCGACGCCCGCGCCCTGGCAAAACTCGCTCGCCGCAGCGGCGGCCACTACGCCACAATCAGTGTGGACGACACCGATATCGCCCAACTGCTTCCAGAAAAAGAGACGCCGACACAGGCCAGGCTCACGGAACGTGAATTCGATCAATGGCGCGAAGAGGGGCCCTGGCTGGTATTGCTATTACTGCCATTTATCGCCCTGCTCTTCCGCCGCGGCACCCTCGCCTGCGCACTTCCCTTCGTCCTGTTGACCTCGCTTCCCCAGCAGTCCGAAGCCTTTGAATGGCAGGATCTCTGGCTGCGCAAAGATCAACAAGCCCAACAGTTGTTGCAACAAGGCGAAGCCGAGCAGGCCGCAAAAACCTTCCGTAACCCCGAGTGGCGTGGTACCGCCAACTACCGCGCCGGAGACTTCCCTGCTGCGGCGCAAAACTTTGCCCGTGGCGACGCCCCTGAAAGCCTTTACAACCTCGGCAACAGTCTGACTCACCAAGGCCGCTACGACGAAGCCATTGCCGCCTACAACGAGGCACTGAAACAGCAGCCACAATTCGCCGACGCTCAGCACAATCGAGAAATTGCCGAGAAACTCAAAGCACTGCAGCAACAACAGCAGCAACAGCAACAATCACAGCAGGACCAGCAACAATCCGGAGAACAGGAACAACAACAGCCGGGCGACAATCAGCAACAGGGCCAGAATCAACAGCAGGATCAGCAGCAGGGACAGAATCAACAACAGAGCGGAAACCCGCAATCTCAGCAATCGCCCGACAACCAGCAATCATCCGAACAACAATCCAAAAATAACAGCCAACAAGAGCAAAACAAACGCGAACAAAGTGCCTCGCAACAAAAAAGCGAGGATCAGGAACAGACAGATGGAGAACAACAGCCAGTTGGCGTGGATGAGCAACCACTGGACCCCGAGACGCAGCAGGCCTTGGATCAATGGTTGCGCCAGATTCCCGACGACCCCGCCGGCTTGATGCGCGAAAAATTCAAATACGAAAGCCTGCAGCGCCGCCGCGCCTACCGCAGCGGCGAATGGCAACCCCCGGAAAACGGAGCCACGCAGAGATGGTAAGTAAATGCGAAATGCGGAGCACGGAGCAATTGGCAGCGGCAAATCCAAGTGCCACACCCACCAAGTCCAATAAACGACTTGGCAAGCACGCACACTGGTTAACCACTTTCCTCCAGGCAATGCTGCTGATGGTGCTGGCCAATTTCGCCCAGGCAGCCGGGAATCTCACCGCTACTGTGGATCGCAATAAAATCGGCATTGATGAAACATTGAACCTGCGCTTGCGCTACACCGGTGACGAGTCGGGCGGCCAGCCGGATTTCGAACTGCTGGAACAGGACTTCGATATCCTCTCCCGCCAACAATCCAACCAGTATCGGGTCATCAACGGGCACGCCGAAAGTTTTGTCGAATGGATGCTGACTCTGGCACCGAAACGTGAGGGCAACTTATTCGTGCCGTCCTTACACTACAAAGGAGAGGTATCCGATGCGATACCAGTTATTGTCACCGAAGCCGGCAGCGGCCCCGGCGCCGACAACCGTCAGGCATTTCTCGAAGTAGAGCTGGATAAGGAAAGGCTCTACGTGCAGGAACAGCTTCTGGTCAAGGTGCGCCTGTATACCACTATCGGCCTCCACGATATCGCCACGGAACCGCTGCAAATTCCCGGCGCCCATATCGAAAAGGTGGACGAGCAGCGCTATGAGCGCCGCATTAATGGTGTCGCCCACGCGGTGTATGAACTCACCTATGCCGTGTTCCCGGAAAGTTCCGGAGAACTAACCATACCGGCGCTCAATTATGTTGCTATCGCAGGCAGGCGCGATCCCTTTTCCCTGTTCAATCGCAACAGTCAACGGCTGCGCCTGCGGTCGCAGCCAAAAACCATTGAAGTCCAACCCAAGCCTGATACATACAGCGGCACTCACTGGCTTCCTGCCGCCAGTCTCGGCATAGTGCAAAGCTGGAGCCAGGATCCAAAGACATTTACCGTCGGAGAACCGATCACACGCATCGTCACCCTGCGTGCCGAGGGCCTGCGCGCGGCCCAGTTGCCACCGCTGCCAAAACTCAATGTCGAGGGCCTTAAAACCTACCCAGATCAACCCCAACAGGATGATCAGGCCGATCTCAACGGCATCACCGGCAGCCGCACGGAAACCACCGCCATCGTCGCCACCAAACCAGGCGACTACCAGTTGCCGCCCATTACACTCACCTGGTGGGATACCAAAACCGGGCGCCAGCGCGCCACTCAACTACCCGCCTTCCGTTTCACGGTCAGCGGCAGTGCCACAGCCACAATGCCTCAGCAGCCCGGCGCCACTCCCGATCTTATCCCTGGCGCCACCTCAACCACGGCCGCACCATCAGTAATGCAAAGCAATTTTTGGCGCAACCTCGCCATCGCCGCCCTCGCCTCTCACCTGCTGTGGCTGTTGTACTTCCTGCGGCGTCGCAACGTCCAACCTGAAAACAGCAGCGCAACAAAAAAACAACCAAACGCCAATCAACAAGCCCGTAACCTGGAAAAAGCGGCCGACACGGGGGACCCAGCCACCATCCAACAAGCCACCCTCAAATGGCTGCGTGCCCGCTGGCCAGAAATATCGGCAAGTGGGCTGGAGGAAGCAAACCGACAACTGGGATTTGAGGAACTGGAAAAACTACAGGGATTACTGGACGCGGCCCTATACGCCACACCACCGAAGCCGCTGAACCGTCAACAGGTGGTGATTTTGGTGGGGAGGTTGCTCAAGCGGGAGCCTAAAAAAGCCAAAATTACGAGTGATAATCCACTCCCAGATCTGTTCCTCTGATTACCCGCTGAACAGCTGGGGGCATAATGACATAAAGCGAAAATACTATTAAAGATCTGTCAAATAGATCTATAAGAAAGCGTGGTTTAAATTAAAGTCTCATTGAACTCTTGTATAGCCTAAGTGTCTGCGAAATAACTTTTTCGCTAGAAAAATGATTTTCGACAAGCTTCCTTCCAGCAAGACCGAACTGGTAACGTAAATCTTTATTTGTCACCAAAGTCTTCAGTGCGATAACTAATGAGTCCACATCACCCGGCTGGATAAGTAACCCATTGAGACGGTGTCGTACAATTTCCCGACAACCCGGAACATCTGTTGCGACTAATGGCCTTCCACATGCAGCTCCTTCTATCAGTATTCTCGGTATACCTTCACCATAAGAAGTAGGCAAACAGACGATATCACATTGTGAAAAAGTGGGGATCATATCCTCCACTCGCCCTAGCCATCTGATAAATTCTCTATTCCTTAAAGCCTGTATATCTTCTTTATCCAATCTATCAATATGGGATTCATCCGGTATACCGGCAATAACCAGCTCTAACTTATATCCTTCTCTAACCAGCCTAGCCACAGCATCTTCTAATAACTTGATGCCCTTGCTTTTTAACAGGCGTGCAGCGAATAATATTCGGACAGTTTCACCTTTCTCTGGCTGACAGAGTAAAGGGTATTCATTTAGATTAACACCTGCACCTGGAAGCACTTCAACGGAAGAAAACAATAGACCTTTTTTCTTTGTCAAAGCATAATCATCACCATTCTCGAATGTGGCCAGAGCCCTTTTCTTTTTCTTCCCACTTGTTGTTTTTAACAGCACCTTCAAAAAAAGCCATACACTTCTTGATATAAAAACATCTGACCGAAGTTTTCCTAAACCAGGAAAACTGGCAACGATCGGCTTTTTTAAAACTTTGCTGATTAATAAAGAATAACAAATTGGTTTTATTGTTATAGCGTGAATCAGCGCTACATCTATTGATGACAGCGCACGTGCTATCGAGACCAATGATTTTAATTCGAACAACGGATTAAAAGAATGGCGCACTATTGGCACATCTAAGAGTTTAAACCCTAAAGAAACGATCTCATCTCGAAACTTTTTTTCTGTAACCCGAGTAACAATACAGACATCCCAGCCATCGAATTTAGCTGCAATTGCACGCTCCTTCCAGTGCAACAAGAAATACCAGTCTACATTAATCAAAAAAACCAAAGTTCTTTTAACTCTCTCCTTAGTCAAGTCTGTAGACTCGGAGGCCAATCTCATACCTACCTCTAAAAATTTCTTTATGCATCGCGAAGTGCACGCAGGTAAATCTTTAAAGATCTTTGACGAATAGATTGCAAAAACCAGCTAGCGCCCTTTATCGCCAATGCGGGATATCGAATAAGAGCCGGGAACTTTTTGATGGTTTTTAATCCGTTTCGAACAAAATAATAAAAACGAGTGCCGGATATTTTCCCAGACCGCCTGGGACAATCATGGTAAAAAATCAGTTCTTCACAATAATTTACCATGATACCTTCAGCTCTCATATCTAAACAAAATGAAATATCATCCCAGTACAAAAAATACTCTTTACAAGGCATGACTTCAGAGTTTTTTAGAGCTTCTAGTGGAATAAACATTCCCACAAAAGAAGAAGCCATCACAGGTTTCAGCCTATCCCCCTCACATGATGGATCCGACAGTGCTAATAGACTATCTCTTGCAATAAAATTTCTCAGCAATAAACTTAAGGTAGGATTGGCCATGGGCCTATTCATTGGACAGGCTTGGCCATCAGGAAATAGTACCTTTGCAGCAATTATTTGTTTATAATTGCTGTTGATCATTTCACTACTCTGAAATCGATCTATCGCATTAATATCGGGATAGCTGTCATCATCCGACAAAACCACCCATTGACATACCCAATTATTCTTTACATATTCCAACCCATAATAGTAGCCACCTGCCCCACCAACATTTTTCTCCAGACTTAGAACAGAAATACGATCAGATTCCAGACATTCTAACTCTTTTAGATAGAGGGCTGTTGAATCAGTTGAGGCATTATCCACCACCAATACTTTTTGTATAGGCGATTTCAGATAACATTGTAGAGTTTTCTTTAACTTATCAATACGGTTGTGGGTAACCACAACCGCAACTATTGAGCAAATATCAGTCATCCTAGCGGGTTCACGTAAAAAGATTGCATCTGCCTTCCGTTTTTCATACACAAAAGAAACTCTCGGGCAGTGTCCAGTGCTTCACGAATAGTCACATCCATATCTAAATAGCGATAGGTTCCCAAGCGACCAACGAAGGTAACCTTTTGCTGATTTTTCGCTAACTCAACGTATTTGGCAAGCAATTCTTTTTCTTTTACCAAGCGTATAGGGTAATAAGGAATATCATCTTTTCCACAAGCCCTACTATATTCTCTATAGCAAACTGACTTATCATGTTCTTCCCAGGGTGCAAAATGTTTATGTTCTGTAATACGTGTAAAAGGAACTGACTCCTCACCGTAATTCATGACAGCGCACCCTTGATAATCTCCATCAAAAGTAAAACGCTCAAAATCCAGAGTACGATAGCCCAGCCGCCCCAATTCATAATTAAAGTATCCATCAAGCGGCCCGGAATAAAAAACATGATCGAACTCAGCTCCGTCTCCACGCTCAAATTTTTTATTCAGAATAACCTCTATATTAGGATGATCAAGGATTTTTTCAACAAGCTTTGTATATCCATGCTCAGGCATTCCCTGATAACGATGAAAGAAATAATTATCATCGTAGTTAAAACGCACCGGCAACCGTTTTAAAATACTTGCAGGTAACTCGTTGGGATGACATCCCCACTGCTTCTGGGTGTACCCTTTGAAAAAGGCTTCATAAAGCTCTCTGCCTACAAAGCGCAAAGCCTGTTCTTCAAACGTTTTCGGTTCTTCTATAGAAGTGTCAGCTTTAGATTCTAAAAAGACGCGAGCCTCATCAGGGCGCATAACCTTTTCAAAAAACTGGTTAATCGTATGCAAATTGACAGGAAGTGAAAAAACCTGCTCTTTTACTGTTGTTTTTACTCGATTGGTATATGGCTTGAAAGCAGAATATCTATTAACATATTCCCACACTTCCTTATCGTCGGTATGAAAAATATGAGGCCCATATACATGAACTAAAACACCCGTCTCTCTGTCACGCTCGGTGTGACAATTGCCTGCTATATGTGACCTACTATCAACAATAACAATAGAGTGACCTGCACTAGCTAACTCTCGACCTATAACCGCGTTACTAAGGCCTGCACCTACCAGTAGTATTTTCATAATAGTTTAAAAATTAAAAAATATCATTTCGCATTGGCTGCACATATAAGCAGCATCAGAACAACCGGCCAAATAAAAAATAAATCTCCTTTAAATCAAAGTCAAATATCCAAATAGATTCCCTCAGAAAGCTCTCTATTTTCATACCTACAATCTGTATCTTGTTGGCCTTCTACCTAGATAATTCAAGCCAGCAAGCATTTGGACCAAAAAGAAAGCGTTTAATCTCTAACACATAAAAATACGACTGTATTCCTATTAAACCACGAAAGCCTAAATATAATATAATCAATCATCTCTGCACAATAGTTTGCATTTTCTTTCAGATCTTTCGTATTGCCGCCATTATTTCAGCATACTGCATCAGCATTGCAAACTAACCGACGTTTATATGTGCCGACTTGCATCTTCATACAACAATGCCACTCGAAATTTTGTTGACACTGGCACATTTCAGAATTCCGAATACAACTCTTAGCTTCTCTGAAAGATGGCATATACTGAGAGGCCACGCATATCCCAAAATATTTAGGGAACCTCTGATTAATTCTCGTGAACACTATGGTAGCTCCCGGGGCGCTCAGGCAATAGGACGGGCATTTCGAAAACGCACGAGTATTTCCCTGTAGCTCCGACGGATACCTCCCTGTATCTGACGGTTTCGAAATGCCCGTCCTATTGCCTGAGTTTCACATCCACCCCCGAAGCGCCCCTGCCACCAGAAAGTAACTTAATCAGAGGTTCCTTAGTAGAGTCGATTATCGTCTACCAAATAAAATTTTGGATATTCGACCAGCAACCTTACTATACAAACCCGACGCTAACGTGGATATAATATTTGGATAAAGATCACCTTGTAAAAAAAAATATTTTTTTACAAGATAGTTCACATCGTTAAACTTTATTCTCTTTTCTGAACTTCTATTATTTATATATCGCTCAATCGCCAAGAAAAATTCTATTTCCCTCACTTTTTCAGCCAATTCTGCATTATATTTTTTTTCTTCAAAAAATTTTACAGTATTTAATGATTGAAATTCTGACTCCTCTTTATCTGTCATGCTAGGTAGTATGTTTTTGATCTTTGACTGAACAGATTTTTTTACATCCACGTCAGATAAACCAGATACTGCCGGGGAGTAATACTTATCTACATAACCAGGATCAATTGGATAGATAGATACTTTTTCTTCTAACAGCCTCATAATAGGATTTTTATTTTTTATTTTATTAAAAATATACTTAAGCGTTGGTATCCATTCAATCCCCTGCCTCGAAGTATTTGTCAAAAATTTAATCACAGGCGGATGTTGAAAAAATCTACTCAGCACAGCCTCATCCAAGCTTACCTCCCCTACGGCGGCAGAAATCAAGTACTTTCTAAAGCATTTAATACACTTCATGCAAGGCTTTTTAAATTCGCCATAAGCACATGTAGTGGTAATTTCATGCAATCCAGTTTTTACATTAATCAAGGTTGTCCCAACTTCTGAAATCGATTTAACAGGAGAGTCCAGCTCCAAACCAACAGCCTTATAAAGAGCTTTACCGTTTGGCTCGAATTTCTTATTAAACATTGTCTCATTGCCAGTCAAGCCAGCATGAATATCTCCTGTAGCAATAAAATCAATATCAAAATGATCCGCAAGAAAAATACAAGGAATGGTGAATGAGTAGTTATCAGGATACACACAGTAGGATCCATTCCACATCAAATATTCAAAATCCGTTTCTACCAAAATCTTGCTATAGCACTCTGGCATATTTTCCAACGTTTTCTTATTTGCATCAACTTTATACCATCTTTCTCTTAATGGAATATTCTGGTGCTTAACTCGGCAGCACTGAATTAACACAGTATCATCTGGCATAAGAGATGCAGCGGCCACCGAGTCAGCACCGCCACTAAAAGAAACAGCTTTACGCCCACTGCTGCTTTTCCTTGGTAGTAAATTTTCATCTACGGTATCGCTGAAAAAACCATAATGCTGCTTAATCGCATCATTAAAAGCAGGACTAATAGGATACGGAAAGGAGATTTTTCTATGCACAAAGGGTGAAAAAATTTTCAATAATCCGAGCGCAAGAAGATCCGGATGCGGGAAATTCGGCTTGAAGTCGAAATAAAATCTACAACTTGTATCTTGAAGCTCCATTTCTTGACGGCCAGCATTGAAACTAAAAGCTTTTTTTGACTCACCCTCCTCCAGCTCAACAGAAAATTCCCATATTCTATTTTCTATTTCATTAAAAAATACTTTCACTGTTAATAACTCCTAGGGTTACTGTCAAATCTTATGCCGTCAGGAGAATACCCTGCCGGGTGAGCATTGTATCCCGCACTCCGTACTTACAGCTAAGGCTTTTCTTATATCCACAGATATCAATCTGTTAGCAACTCACACTGTCAAGATCATTTTTTTGTTCAACTTGCCTACCCTGAGCCTTTAATACTTCTATTTCAGATCTAATTTGTGAAAGCTCTTTAAGAACAGTTTTTTCAAATTCATCATTCAAAGCTAACATATATTTCTGAAACTCAACTTGACATTTAATCGTTTCCAACTTACCCATTATTTCCTTATTGCTAATATCTTTCTTAGGTAGGCAGCCACTTATCATCTTTAGCACTCTTTTTATCGGTGCAGGCGACCTGTGGTAAACATAACCTTTTATCTTTCTTAGAGTATCCTTTAATCCATATTCTTTGTAATTATCATATGCTTGCCCGACCAGTGAGACTTTAAATCCTCTAACATTCTTATCAGTTGGCATAAAATTAATTAAATTAAACGCATATCCCGCCAGCTCCCTGCCTCGGTTACCCATTTTTTCAGACATAGTAACTGAATATGCAAAGTTCAAGTCATGCATAGATAAAGCTTCCGACAAGCACTGCACTACATCAGGTTTGTGTTCATCTCTAATTGCATCATAGATCCAGCAAGTATTGTTTACTATCCAAAGAATCAGCTCTTCACGGAAAGTGTCGTAACTATCTGAGGCAAGCAACCAATCCATTATTGTTTTATGGTGTTCATACATTGCCAAAAGACGTTTATCAGCCGCTCCCATCGTCTGGCCAACTCTATTCATCCGGTGATAACAGAGACATTTATTCACAAGCACAAAGCTCTTGGCTTGTGTAACACAAAACCAGTGAAAGGGATTATCTTCATAGAAATAGTCACCCTCGGGAAAAAAAATTTCTTTGTTAAAAAGAAATTCTCTCAGGTATAACTTTCTCCATGGAACCGGATTGAATTTAAGAATTTCTTTTCTTTCCTCCAAACTGGAGATATGCGTATTTAATGGTAAGCCATGCCGCCATCTCTTTGCATCAGAAGGTTCGTAATATTCATTTTCCTTTTCGTCATAATTCTTATAATTCCCTATAATGACCTCTGCCTGGTGTTCTTCAGCAGCTTTAACGAGCTCCTCAAACATATATGACTCACACCAGTCGTCTCCATCGACAAAGCCAATATATTTTCCTGATGCTTTTCTAAGACCGATATTTGCGGCTACTGCCACGCCGCCAGGAGTATTTTCCGGCAGTAATATAGGGACAATTCGATTATCACTGTTTGCGGCTTGTTTAATTAAAGATGGAGTAGCATCCGTTGATCCATCATCTACCACAATAATTTCAATATCTTTATATGTCTGCGATAATATGCTTTGTAGACACCGCTGAATATATTTTTCTATATTATACGAAGTAACAATTACGGAAATCATATAAGTACCACTCAAGAAAGCCCCAAACGAAATCGCAATGCTTTATTTGCTGTTGCCGGCATTCCCTCAGACAATCTAATAAAATCAAGCTTTGTCATCGACTTAAAGCTCTCAGAAAAGCCTGATTTAAAATCATCTTTGAGACCGTCATCCAACCTCTGCCACGCCCAATAGAACAGTTTTAACTTGAAATTGACAAAGAAGTGATAGTAGCTATATTTAAAATTGTCATGTGAACTAAAATAATCTTCCAAATCCTGAAAAACATCCAGCATAGCTAAACGCCGCTCATCAAAGATATTGGTAATTTGGTTTGCTGTTATAGATACTCTATGCGCACAAAAGGCCGCTGGAAGTATTGATACACGCTCCGCGTTCATCAGCAAGATCCAGTGACCTAACACATCATTGTGCACAGGAGTTTCTGAAAATTTCAGACCTATACGCTTAGCAAAATCAGTTTTTATCAGCTTATTCCAAGGGTAATTTGTGAGCTTCAGAATGTAGCCATGCTTTATTGTAGAAAAACAGGATGTATTATTTGCAGATTGTTTATTTAGCCGCTCAAAAATAACTTGGTCTTCTGGAATCATGCCCAGTTTTTTATCATTAAGAGCAAAAACTCTTTCATATTTCATCAGCAAAACTTCACTGTCGTCATGCTTTGCCTTTTTCAATGCTTCATCTAACATACCCGGGTAGACAAAGTCATCGGCATCAAAAAACAAAGTATACGGCTCTATTACATGCTCAAATGCCTGATTCCTCCTATATCCGGCCCCTCTTTTTTTATTGTCGAAAAAAATATCAAATGGAATTGATTTTTTTGTTAAAAAGTCTGTTGCCGCCTCAACAGTATTATCGTTTGAATTATCATCAGCGATATAGAACTTAACAGAGGCGTCGTTGTGATCAACAATAGAACAAATAGCTTCAATGATTCTTTTTCTTTCATTATGAACAGGAATCACAACAGCCACTTCACTAGCAGAACCCATATCTCCTCCAAACTAATTTAAAGAAATTGTTCTATCACAGAGTCGTTTAATTTGACTTTCCGAGTGAGAAACTAGAATTACTGTTTGCTCAGAGTGTATTTTTTTTAACATTTCAGCTTCTGCCTTTTCACGAAATTCTTTATCTCCCACACTCAGAATTTCATCGAGCAATAAGACATCTGGAGAAAGATACATGGCCACTGAAAAACCAAGACGGGATCGCATTCCAGATGAGTATGTTTTAACTGGTCTATCCATGAATTCTCCAAGGCCGGAAAACTTTTTAATTTCCTCTAAACGATCCTCTACTTCTTTGCGGCGAAACCCCATCAGCATCCCGCTAATTACCGCATTGTCATAGCCTGTAAGCTCCGAATCAAATCCAGCCTGAAGAGCCAACAGCGACACTGTAACTCCATAATTTTCAACTTTTCCAAAGTCCGGCTTAATTATTCCTGCGATAACTTTTAAGAGAGTAGACTTTCCTGCACCATTTCTCCCTAAAATCCCAAGCGTTTCCCCTTTGTATATATCAAAACTAACCGAATCTAAGGCTGTAAAACTTTCAGCCTTCTTAAAAATTCCACTTCGGCGTCGATATTGAATACCAACATCTTTTAATGAAATCACTATTTCTTTTTTAGGATTGATACTCATTCCAGCACCACACGCGCAAACCTACCCTCAAATATTTTATAAAAATGCAGAGTAATAGATAGTAGTATCAACGTACCAACAGTCAGGTAAAAAAGAGCTGCCCAATCCGGCCAGGACGCTTCTAAAAACACCACTCTATACTGATGTAATAGGTTAGCCATAGGATTAATGAAAAATAGATCTCTCCATTCCTCTGGGATTTTTTCCGGCTTAAAGAAAATGCCGCTTGAAAACATGACAAACTGGATACCTGTTGGCACCAGGTTAATCAAGTCTCTCAAGAAAGGAATTAGCATGGCAATAAAACAACTCACCAAAATAATCACCAAAAGCTGTACAATAATAATTGGAAAAATTGCCAACCAATGTATCGTCGGAGAAATCCCATATAAAACTAAGAATATAAAAAGCACTATGAACAAGAAAAACTGCTTGCTCAGATTTTGCACCACCCCGACAAGAGGAAAAAACAAAGGAGAGATACGGACTTTATTCATCAGCCCGCGACCTGCAACGATTGAATTGGCAGTTTGATTAACCGTTTTTGCAAACCACTGAAACGGAACCAAACCAGTAAGCAAATAGGCAATAAACCCTTGGCCTCCACGTTGCATTAATAACCCGAACACCAAATAAAAGACCACCATATAAGCTACTGGTTCAATTATCCACCAAGCATAACTAAGATAGTTACGATTGGCTTCGCTTTTTAAATTAAGGCGAGCTTTTGTCCAAACAAGATCTGCAAAGTCGATAATATTTCTATGCTGTCTTGGTTTTAACAATCTAAGCCCTGGCTGAGGCGTTTGATTATCAAGAATATTATCAGCGCTCTCATCAGAGCTTTTCACGTTGCGCCAATACATAATTATAACTGTCTAGCCTTTTAAATATTTCATATATCTATACTAGCCAACATAATGTACTCAACTTCAACATAAGTTATGTTTTAAATTGAGTAACCGTACCAGGACCGCACCCAAGTGAAGTTCTGCTGACTATTAGAAAATAAAAGTTTTACAAGCTCGCACATTTCACTCTGCCCAGCCAAGTTTCGTGCGGCAAGTTTCGTAAAAGTTATGATCTAGAGGATGAATCAATGTTAAACGGTGTGGCTTTTTATGAATCCGCACTATATCTCCCGGCCCCGTAATCAATTGATCATGCCCATCACAAGTCACATGCGGATTCGCTGTGTTGTGTTCACTCACAACAATCTTGAACTCACTACTACCCTCTACCACAATCGGCCTACTGCTCAGCGTGTGCGGGTTCAATGGCACTAAAACAATCGCATCCAGCTTCGGATGCATAATCGGCCCACCACCCGACAGGGCATATGCTGTAGAACCCGTCGGAGTGGATACAATTAACCCATCCGATCGCTGTGTGTATACGAATTGACCATCGATGTAGAGATCGAATTCAATCATGCGGATGAATTCACCTGGGTGAATGACCACATCATTCAAAGCAGATCCCTTCCCAATCGGCTTCCCATCGCGGGTGACAGACATATCGAGCAGAAAACGGCTTTCAGCCATGTATTTGCCGGCCAGCACTTCACCGACTTTCTGTTCAATCTCATCTGGAGTGATATCGGTTAGAAAGCCCAGGCGTCCACGGTTGATGCCTAGGAGAGGAACGCTGAATTTGGCCAGAGCGCGCGCAGCGGCGAGTAGGCTGCCATCGCCGCCTACTACAATGACCAGATCACAGAGTTCTCCGAGCTTGTCTTTTGGAGCAACACGGGCAGAGTGGTCAGAAACAGCCCCAGCGGTTCCCTGCTCCAGAACCACTGCATAGCCTTCCCGTTCCAGAAACGCCATCAGACGTTTGAGCGAGAGAACAGCACTGTCACTTCCTGTACGACCAATTAAGCCAATATTATGAAATTCCGACACCACTCCCCCATAGTGCCCCATAACGGGCCCAGCATTTGACATTTATTTAGCCGGCCCTAGTAAGTGCACCTCTGCATGCCGACAGGCCCCCCTAATTAGGAACCGGCAATTATGCCTGAGCTTAGAGTATGAGTCGAACTGACCCGGAGAGTTCAAATGAGAAGTTATGGGTCAATTCTGTAGCCTTTTCGACAGGACTTTTTCCCGAAATCCGCGCCGTCCTTGCAGCCCGCCAGAATGCAATACAAGCATTCGGCTTCCGGAAGAAATTCGCCCTCCCTCGCTTTCTCTATGTAACGCGTACATAAGCTTCGCGGTGTACACAGGATCGAGCGGTATACCGGTTTGGCATTCGAAGACTTTCTGGAAGTCTCTCAGATATTGAGGATTTTTCGCGTAACCACCACAGTGGTATGTACTGTTCAAAAAAAGATCAGCTTCGGTGTGATTTGAGGTGCACCCTGGCTCACGCATGGCGCCATAGGGTTTAGGCAGTCGTTTCAACCATTGCTCTACATCCCGCTGAATTGAGCTGCCGGCTTTCAGCACTTCCACACCGCAGACAGAAAAGCGCGTGATTGATGCGGCCAGGCCGGCTGCGGTCAAACCAGTGCCACAAGCAAGCCACAATTGGTCAAAATCTATGGGGGCTGTTTCTTCAATTACTTGCCCCAATAGCTGTATCCCCCTGGCACCAGCAAGATTGGCTCCACCTTCGGGGATGTACAAAATGCCCGGTTGCGCCAGGCCCAACTCACTCAGGAATTCCGGTTCGTTGCGTCGGCGATAGGTTTCCCGTCTGACGAACCGAAGCTGCATGCCGAGACGCTCAGCATCCTGCAGTGTAGCGCTCAATACTGGACGCCGTTCACCACGGATGATTCCGATTGTGCGGAAGCCAAATCGTGCCCCCGCGGCCGCCGTTGCGTGGATATGGTTAGACCAGGCGCCGCCACAGGTAACTATGGTGTGGGCCCCCTGCTCTTCCGCTTCGAGTAAGTTGAAAAGGAGCTTATAGGCCTTGTTGCCAGAAATGACCGGGTCTAGCAGATCATCGCGACGAATCCACACCTCTATGGCTGGGAAAAGATCACAGTGGATGCGCTGATAGGGGATCTGCCGCGCAGTTTCTTGCAAATATACCGGATCGAGGTGCGTCAGGTAGCGGGGACTCATCATGCCGGCCTCGGTAGCCGTCCATTGACCTGAAAGCTTTCCAGGGCAAAACTGCACGTCTCCGTTCGGTTTCCGAACTTCACCAGAAAAACCACTTCCTTTTCGCTGGTATCCGCTGTGACATCTGCTTCCTGCATGGGCGGACGCTTGAGCAACGCCCCGGGTTCGAACAGGGCGACATTAATGCCTTCTGAGTTGCTGGGGGGCAATTGTGCCAACGCCGCTTGCAAAGCACGTGCTGAAGGTGTCTCAAGACCCATGATGCCGGCTTGGCGTAGCTGACTGCCCAGCTTTTGGCAAAATTGGTAGTCCTCCGGGTGCGTCACTTTCGACCAGTCACTTGCCCAGGCCGGGTCTTGTAGCCGGATACCGGGATCAGCACAGTACTTGGCGGAAAAGATAAGGTGGTAACTGGTAATGGGGTGCAGGGGCACCGGGTCCATGTCATGGAAAAACAGTAATCGGTAGTAGGCAGCTTCGGCAAGCACCGTGGGAATTGTTTTGCTGCCATAGAATATGCCGGATTCCGCTGTACCGCCGAAGCGGGAACCCCAAGGTAAAGGCGGATAGCGGAAAGGGGTTGCCAAGAGATAATGCAGATTTTCACTGCCGGGCAAACGCGGTGGCTTGCTCTGTTCCAGCAGTTCTTCCAGCACTTGCTGTTTCTGCAGATTGTCGACCAGGCTACGGGTAGCGACCTCCTCCTGAGATTCGACGATCCGATACAAGCGGCCAAGCAGACGTTGACAATTGGAGTGAATGCGCTGCAATAAATCGCCGCTCACACCTTACCCCGCATGGCATCCAGGTAGGAGACAATTCGGACTAGCCCATCAATGCGGCACGCCAGTGTCTTGGGCACCCCTCCCAGAGCGCGGTTGGGTGTCGAGAACCAATAGCGAGCGCCTTCCGCTCCCCCCATCAGCACAAAGGCCGCTCGGTATGCGCGCACTAGCAGGAGAGCCAGTTGGCCGGGGGCACTTTCCGGGTCAAGCCCGCTTCTGCGCCTCAGGGTACGATCGTCCAGATGGATGATTTCGCCGAGCTCTTTCTTTTTCAGCCCAAGGTGGTCAGCGGTGTTCAACAGGGCTTCGAGAAGTACCGCGTCACCACTGGGGTGAGGCTGATAATTGGGAATTGAAGTCATGGCGCCTTCTCTCAACTGAGACTGGTCACTTGACCGAATATAGGGTTAAAACGGTCAATATGCAACTTAAGAGCGCTTTAGGTACTCAAGCGGGCTTGAGATCCTGCCGAGAACACACTCGGTCGTACAGGTATAAAAAAAGCCCACACTTCTGTGTGGGCTTTTGCGTATATGGCGGACCGGACGGGACTCGAACCCGCGACCTCCGGCGTGACAGGCCGGCATTCTAACCAGCTGAACTACCGGTCCGCAGTAGATGCACTTCCTATCAGGAAGTGGTGGGTGGTACAGGGGTCGAACCTGTGACCTACGGCTTGTAAGGCCGTCGCTCTCCCAACTGAGCTAACCACCCTTATTGCTTCAGGGCCTTGCCCCTCGAGCGACGCGCATCATACCGGATTGCGCGGGGCTGTCAACAAAAATACGCCAAAAATTTTTGCGGCTATGGATTTTCCTTTTCACCGCGTGGAAAAGACACGGGCAAAGGCTGCGGCTCCACTTCTTTTGAATCTTCCTCCGCAAGCTGATCGATGGGACGGCGGTAGTCCGGTTTTATCAAGTGTCCGGCAATTTCCACTGGACGTTCGCCAGGAATCAGCTCTTCTTTCGGTCGAGCGATATCCGGTTGATTGTAATTGCAAACACCGGACGGAAAGATCCGCCGCATATCGTCGATTCGAGCAGCGATTTCTTCCGTATACGCACCGTAAATCCCTTTGGCGATAGCCCGCTCCACCGGCTGTAACGCACACTTGAATACATCCCCGGTAATCGGCGCCCCTGCGACTTGGCGCGGTGTACTGTAAATCGGATAAACCTGCATACACTCGCCCACAGCCTGCCGGTTCCAGGCCCCATTCCACACACCTGTCCCTGCGGCCATCACATTGCCTTCCTTGTCAAAGCACCGATCGCTGGCGTCCTCCGGGCGATTGGCGGCGACACCGGCCTCGGGGTTGTCGATGATGTTCATCATCCAGCGGTCCATAGTGTCGAGCGCCTCATTGAGAGGGGTGTAATTCTTGTGGCTGATCCAAATTACCTGATTGTCGGCATGTCCCCTAGCACGGCGGATACGTTCACGGGCCGCGAAAGAGGCGGCGCTGTGGTGCATATCCAGATCTGTGTCCAAGTAGTGGCGCAGGTCAATGATTGGTATTTCCACATCACCGAGGAATACGTGGCCAGAGCGGTAAATTCCCTCTATTGCCTCCCGGCTAGCCCTGGTGCGCTCAGCCGGCTTATCCAGGCTTCCCAGGTTCATGTTCTGCTCACTCCAAATGGATAACTCCACCGGAAAAAGGCCGCCATTGACGAACCAAAGTTTTTCATTGCTTTGGTCCCGCGGCGACTTCCATCCCCCGATGGTGGCATTCAGAGCCAGAAAGGTGTCCACAGAAATTTTTCCATTCACCAAAGCCTGCAAACCATACTGCACACCCTCATTGTCCCAGGCACTGTTGGCATAGCCATCGTCACCGGCTCCATAGAACTGACGCAAGTCTTCCCAGTGGGACCAATGTGTGCGGCTCGCCACCTCTTCGGCAAAGTTCTTAATGAAGTGCACAAAGTTGGGGTTGTTCACAAGTGGCACCAACCCGCGCCACCCCTGGGTACACTCGGTAGCTCCCCGCGTGACATGGCGATAGCGGCCGTCAAACAAAGACGCAGCCCTTGTTAACAAGCGGAAGCGGCTGTTTATCTCATTATTGGCGGAAAGCCCCTGAATGAGCGTGCGATTGGCCGCGTCGCGCCAACGGGGATTGGCCGCATCCACCACATCGAAAAAATACTCCAAAGGCTCGCAGTCAAATACATAGATGGTTTGGCTGACCATGTCAGGATAGGAGTAAAGAGGAATGGCTGCATCCAGCAGGCCCGGCGCATTCTGCGCAAACAAATACTGCTGGATAGCGCCACCGGAACCACCGAGACCAACGGTGTACAGAGGTTCACCATAGAGCGTTATAAATTGTTTCTTCAACCGGCGCGCCGTATCCTCCGCCAGCCAAATATTGTAGTGGTTGCTGGTTTGGTTGGCGGTTGAGTAGACAACCGCATAGCCCCGCGCCAGCTGATCAGCGCGGCGGGTCACTATATCTCCCTTGCTGATATCGCCCTGACGACGGCCTATCCCCACGCCACCCCGCATCTGATAGATCAGCCGGCGGTTCCAGTTGCTGGGGCTGGGTCTGTCCGCGGATTCCCCCTCTCCCCGCAACGCGGCAATGGCGTAAAAAAACCGATTGATAGTACCGGTCTCGAGGCGCACCACGAAATCGGTGGTTCTACCGTTGACAGTCACCTGATCGATATCGCCATTGGCCTCTTCCAGCGGGTGAAAATTACCGTCGCGCGTGCTTCGGTAGAAATAGACAACCTCTGTTGGATGGCTGCAATCACGGCTGTAGCCGATAATTTCTCCGGTTTTATTGCCCTCTTCGTCCAGGGCAAAGACGGGTACACCCTCGCCCCGCTGATTGTCCACCAGCGGTTGGCGGCGGGTAATGGCATTGGAACCGCAGTAAAAAGGATAGGTGGAGGGGCCCGCAAACAGCGTTTCCACAGGCCCGACCTCCCCAATTGTGATCGGAAAAGGAAAGTACTCAGGCGGGCGCTCCATTACCCGCGGATGTGGACCGGTGTAGGCGGGTGCGGGACGGTGATCCAGTGCTCCCTCTGGCACTCCGACTACAGGCGCATCTGGCACATCGGGTAGCCGGGGCAGCTCACGGTATCCATACCAGGCGCCAAGTCCAACTGACAACGCCAGTGCTAAAAGGCCTCCAGAGAGAAACCCCGCTCTCCGAACCGACATATCTGCCTCCACTGCTGCTAAATGGTACAGATTGAGTATATGTACGGACGGGCGGGCCAATCGGCAGTTGGCGCCGAAGGGGACTTCAATAAGAAATGATCACTGCCCCGCAAATTGAATGCGGGGCAAAAACACGATGCGGTTAAGCGATGATTCCTCGGGCCTGGAGGCTGGAAATAACCGTTTCCACCTCTTCTTCCAGGCTCATGCGGTCAGTGCGTAGATGCAGCTCGGGGGACAGCGGCGCTTCATAGGGATCATCGATGCCGGTAAAGCCACGGATCTCTCCGGCGCGGGCTTTTTTATAAAGCCCCTTGGGATCTCGAGACTCCGCTTCTTCGAGAGCGCAGTCAACGAAAACTTCCA
Source organism: Microbulbifer thermotolerans (assembly GCF_001617625.1). Lineage (NCBI taxonomy): Bacteria > Pseudomonadati > Pseudomonadota > Gammaproteobacteria > Cellvibrionales > Microbulbiferaceae > Microbulbifer > Microbulbifer thermotolerans. Next base: position 2,102,628 of record NZ_CP014864.1, read on the forward strand.
GATAAGGCAGATCGCCTTCCTCGTGCATGCGGCGCACCATTTCACGATCTTCCCGGTAGGGGCTGATAAAGCTGCTCAACACCACCACACCGCTGTCGGCAAACAGCTTGGATATCTCTCCCACGCGGCGGATATTCTCCTTGCGGTCTTCTGCAGAAAAGCCCAGGTTGGAATTGATTCCCAGGCGAATGTTGTCGCCGTCCAGGCGGTAGCTCAGTACCCCACGGGCAGCGAGCGCCTTCTCCACGGCAACGGCGATGGTGCTCTTGCCGGAACCAGACAAACCGGTGAACCAAAGGGTCACGCCCTTATGGCCGAGGATGCTGGCCCTGTCCTCACGGGTCACATCGCCCTCGTGCCAATGTACATTTGTCGCCTTGCGTTCAACAGTTACGGTCACCGGTTACTCCCAATTGCAACTTTGTAATTTCTTCTTCCTTCCCGAGTGGGCAATTGTTATAACCAAAAGCCAGCAAAACTCAGGAGCGCTTATTATCACGGACTGGCGCAAGCAGCGTAAAGCACCCTTTTATAGCATTCGGGTCTGAATCCATGACAAAAAAGCAGGGCTGCGCTTTTAGGTGCTAACGGGAATAGGGATACAAAAAAGCCCGGTAGAAACCGGGCTTTCGGTGAATGGGGTGGCCGACGGGGATCGAACCCGCGACCTCAGGAGCCACAATCCTGTGCTCTACCAACTGAGCTACGGCCACCATAGAAAGTGCTATATGATTGCGCCTTGTGGCGACGCAACTGGTGGAAATAACAATAATTCCCACCAAAACCAGACAGAGTCAATACCAGCAGCAAGTTCCTCTAAACTGCCAAGCTCAACGCCACCGAACATGGTTGGCACGCCCGGCAGGGTCAGAGCGACCGTCTGCAAAGCATTGCTTTGCGGTTGCTCTGGCGCCAGCCAGCCTTGCTGACTGGCCGGAATAGTCCTGCGACTCGATACTGGCAGTAAGCTTTTCGAAACCGCCAAGCTCAACGCCACCGAACATGGTTGGCACGCCCGGCAGGACTCGAACCTGCGACCATCCGCTTAGAAGGCGGATGCTCTATCCAGCTGAGCTACGGGCGCAAGGTAAACCCGGTAAGCGTCTGGTCGGGGCAGAGGGATTTGAACCCCCGACATCCTGCTCCCAAAGCAGGCGCGCTACCAGACTGCGCTATGCCCCGCAAACTCTTTGCTCCATCGCTCTGGACGCGCTTTATGGCAACTGCTGCAGCGCCATCTTTAAGCCACCTCCCTTGCGAGGAGCGCGCATAATACTGACAGCTTAGCGGGGAGTCAACGGCGCCAAGCCATTCTTTTTAAAGAAGTTTAGTCCGGCGAAGATCTCCGCCCCGCTGAGCAATCGGAAGGCGTGGCCAAATCGAGAAATTAATCGGCGGCTGTGCGAAAATAGGCGGCTTCGCCAATTAGGCCGGACGGCTTGGCTCAGCGTTGATGGACACTGGCGGCGAGAGGGAGGCTATACCAGGCTTACCTGAAAGCCGCCCCAGCCACTGGTGCTCCAGAGGAGCGCATCCGGCCCGAGCCCAACATTCACATTGTTTGAGATACATCTATGTCTGCACTGGTTCTGGACGGCAAAGCCCTGGCACAGAAAACGGAACAAGAACTCTCGGCCCGTGTAGCCGCGCTGAAAGAAAAAAGTGGCGGCCAGACACCGATCCTGGCAACTATCCTCGTGGGTGACGACCCCGCCTCCGCGACTTACGTAAAAATGAAAGGCAACGCTTGCCGCCGCATCGGTATGGACTCTCTGCAAGTGGAAATGCCCGCAAGCACCACCACCGAACAGCTGCTGGCCAAGATAGAGGAACTCAACGGCAATCCCAATGTGCACGGCATTCTGCTGCAGCACCCGGTACCCTCTCAGATCGACGAGCGCGCCTGCTTTGACGCCATCGCGCTCGACAAAGATGTCGACGGCGTCACCTGCCTCGGTTTCGGCCGTATGGCAATGGGAGAAGAAGCCTACGGTTGTGCAACGCCCAAGGGCATTATGCGGCTGTTGGAGGCCTACGGTATTGAGATCGCCGGCAAGCACGCCGTGGTTGTCGGTCGCAGCCCCATATTGGGCAAGCCCATGGCCGCGATGCTGCTAAATGCCAACGCCACGGTCACCATCTGCCACTCCCGCACCCGGGATTTGGCAGAGCACATCCACCGGGCGGATATCGTTGTCGGTGCCGTTGGCAAACCGGAATTTATCAAGTCCGATTGGATCAAGGACGGCGCTGTGGTTGTGGATGCCGGCTACCACCCCGGCGGCGTAGGCGATATCGAACTGGCACCGCTGGTGGAGCGCGTCGCCGCCTATACGCCGGTGCCCGGCGGTGTCGGCCCTATGACCATCAATACCCTGATCTATCAATCCGTGGAATCGGGTGAGCGCAAGATCGGGGGGTAACCCCGTCCCGGCCCTCTTCCACTGAGGGGGAGAGGGCTGCAATACCTCAGTCAGCCAAACGCCTATCTCCTCCGGGGCACCCCATTCCAGGAGATAAGGCCTATGGAAGATCTCGAATCACTGCACCTGATCAGAATTTGTGTCACTGGATTGGGGAGCCAGACCACCCATGCGTTTAGATAAAGCAGTCAGCCAGGTCACCGATCTCTCGCGCTCAGACGTAAAACGCGCTGCCAAGGCGGGGCGTATTTCTGTCAATGGGGATATTGTGACGGACCCTTCCTCCAAGGTGGTAGAAACGGACACGCTTTGCCTGGACGGAGAACCACTGCTGGAACCGGGGCCGCGCTACCTAATGTTGCACAAGCCGCGGGGCTGCGTCAGTGCCACCAAGGACAGTGAGCACCCGACAGTACTTGACCTGATCGATGAGCCCAACAAACACAAACTGCATATCGCGGGACGCCTGGATATCGACACCACTGGACTACTGCTACTCACAGACGATGGCCAGTGGTCACACAAAGTTACCTCCCCACGACATCACTGCGACAAAACCTACTATGCCCACCTGGCGGAAAGAATCGATGAAAGCGCGGTAGAAAAATTTGCCAAAGGCATCTGGCTTGAAAATGAGAAGAAGCGGACCAAACCGGCAACACTGGAAATCCTCTTTGCCAACGAGGTGCGCGTCACTATCAGTGAAGGCCGCTACCACCAAGTCAAACGGATGTTCGCCGCGCTCGGAAACAGAGTTCTGGAACTACACCGGGAGCGCATCGGCGACATAGTACTGGACGAAACACTACAGGAGGGAGAGTACCGCCCCCTCACCCCGGAAGAAATCGCCTCGGTAAAATAATCGGCAGCTCTTGCCGTAATTCCACCGGCGCAGCCTGCATTTGCCCACGATACAACCAGGAAAAACAATGGCCACCCTACTCAGCCAAGAGCTGCAAGTCGCTCCACGGGACACCCTCTGGATCGCCGATGAAAACAGCAAATCGCTGCTGATGCAGGGCTTCACCTTCGCCGGTGACCTACTCAGCAATCGCTGGGATGTCGCCAAACTGGCAGAAGGCAAAGTCGGGCGCAGCTTTTTTAACGACTTTGCGTTTGAGGTACTGGAACGCAGTTACCGCCGCATTGTTTACCCGGTCTCAAAAGAAAAAGCGGTGGTACACCATGTCATTAACCGGGCACCACACCTGTTAGAAGAAGAAAGCGGAAATCCGGGCGAACTGGTATTACTGGGCGGCAAGCAAAGCGGTATTAAAAGTTACGCCACTAAAGCGGCACAGCGTTTTGGCTGCGCGAAGCAGCTGCAGAAACACGGCACCGAATATATCAGCTGCAATCCCCTGCACCGCAGTGGCGGTGAGGCGGTGGACGACCAGAACTACACGCAATTGCGCCCGCTGGAGGAATTGCACGGTCTACACAGCAAGCCCGGCCTGTTTGGCTGGAATAAAATCGACCGCGGCAGCGCCCTGCTCGCCCGGCACTTTGCGGAGCTGACGCCTTCGGATGGCGCTTGTGTAGTCGATCTCGGCTGCGGTTACGGCTATCTCTGTGCGCAACTTGCCCAGCAGGGACATTTTCACTTTACTGCCACCGACAACAATGCCGCTGCCCTACTTGCCTGCAGTAAAAATTTCCGCGAGCTGGGTATCGAAGGTGTGGTGGTCCCATCCAATGCAGGTGCCGAATTAACCAGCGGCACAGCCGATCTGATCATTTGCAATCCGCCCTTTCACCAGGGGTTCCAAGTGGAGGGAGAGTTGACCGATCGGTTTCTTTCCCAAACCGCGCGCCTGCTCAAGCCGGGCGCACCGGCGCTTTTTGTGGTCAATGCGTTTATCCCGCTGCCGAGAAAGGCGGGAGAATATTTTTCCGAAGTGCATCTACTGGCGAAGGAAAACGGCTTTTGCGTTTACAAACTGAGCACCTAGAAGTGGAGGTTTAATAATCCCGCAGATTAAACAGGTTTATGGACAAGGTGTGCTCCTCCAGCTCCTCCAACTCCTCCAACCGTTCAAAGGCCTCCCGTGCCGACTGAGTCTCCGCGCCTTGGGCCAGGTCCCGGTATTGATCGGATAGATACACCTCGACATCCATCGCCACTTGGGCAATCTCATCAAGGTTGTTGATATCGATATTGCGCAGTCTTTGAAGGAGTTCCTTCTCCCGCCCCTCGGGCGCGAACTGAACCCAAGTGTGCAGAGCACCCGGAGTCAGATCATCGTGAAAATTCTCCAGCGAGAACTTCATCGACTCCTCCCGCCGCCGCAGCTGATCTAGCAGCAACTCGATGCGCTTATCGGTGGCCAACTGTTCGTACTCGCCGTACTGGCGCGCCAGCCTAGCATGAAAGTCTCGCCCCTCCCGAATCACATCCTCCACAGTCTTATAACGCATTACCCGGTCCCGGAACACAGTATGCCTCTCTTCAGTATAGGCCCGGGGTGACAAGTGGCGCCAATCGACGGTAGCACTACAAAGGTCCCGGGACCGGCAAATTCTCAAGGAAGGCGCCTCAATTGGCAGGGAAGGCGGCTGCGGGGATTACTTGGACTGATCGGGACTGGCGCCTGGGCGGTGAGATCCGCAACAGACAGCACACTGCGACTGGCGGCCAGTATGCAGTTTTCATAGGCGGGATGCTCCGCAGTCCAGGCTCCACGCAACTGCCTGCGGATGGCGGCAGCGCGCCAGCCAGAAGCCAGAAGTTCGGTACGACTGCCGAAATTTGCAACCAACAAGCCTTCTGGACTCAGCAACTGCAACAACTGTTTGCACCAGGGCTGATCCGCCACCACAGCGCGCTCTGCGGCACCGCCACAGTGGCCAAAAAGATCATCAATGATCAGATCAAAAGCACATCTGTCCCCGGCTGTCAGCTGTGCAGCGACATAATCCCGTGCGTCAGCATGCACCAGCTCCACGTCGCGCACGCCAAAATACTTGCGTGCGATCTGCAGGTGCACCGCATCGAGCTCCACACCGACAATCCTGTCCGGTGTTATATAGCGCTGTAGCAGCCGTATCAGGGCACCGCCGCCCACACCGAGCAATAGCACCGAGCGAATCTGCCGCCGCGGGAGAAAAAAAGCCGGCAGTAACAGCATTTCCCACAGAGATCCCTTCAGGGGATCGCGTGGATTCCACTGCGAGTGAAAGACACCATTGCTGTACAAACGCACACTGGCGCCGTGACTGCGCACTTGGTAGTGATTATCCCCTGCCCGCTTTTGCCACAACAATGCCATGGGCTCTGGTGCCTCAAATACCCGAGACCGAAGGAGTGTCCGAGCAGCGCAAAAGAACTCGGGCAAATTCCTGCATACCCGCCAAATCTTCACCGGTAAATCGCGCCCGGGTGGGACTGTCGATATCCAGCACACCGAGACAGCACCCATCGGCATAGAGTGGGATCACAATCTCGGATGCGGAAACCGCATCGCAGGCAATATGACCGGGAAACTGGTGCACATCCTCCACCAGCTGCGCCTCTCCAGTGGCTACAGCGGTGCCGCAAACTCCGGCACCGACGGCAATACGCGTACAGGCAGGCTTGCCCTGAAAAGGTCCCAGACGCAATTCGTCACCATGCAAAAAATAGAAGCCGGCCCAGTTGATATCTTCGAGTTCCATAAACAGCAGCGCACTGGCGTTGGCGGTATTCGCCAGCCAATCCCGCTCACCGGACAACAATGCCGCCAGCTGTTCGCTGAGCGATGTATAAAAAGCGTTCAATGACATAAGGAACCCTTATCCAGGTGTACTTAAACATTCGACAGCGGGAAACTTATACCCGCAAAAAGCTGTTCGTCTTCCCACAGGTAGAGGGCGCTTGCTACTGGTATGGGTCCAACAACTCTTGTGATTCCGGCTCCGCATCCGTCGTCGGACCATCCCATTCTGAGTCCTCACCCTCAACGTTGCGGCGCCCGTGGATCGCTGGCGGTGCCGTAGTTACATCGGAGGCTATCAGCTTGCCGGAATGACTTTTAGCCTCTGTTCGCGCCGGTTCCGACACACTAGAAGCGGCGCGTTCACTCCTGTGGATACGTCGAGAAATTGTCTTCAAGTCCGGATGGCGGCGCTGCGCCAGTTTGACGGCTTCCAGCTCACCACTGAGCCGGTTGACTTCCGCCTGCAAATCCCCCAGCTGCGCCTGTAGCTCTGTGATCTGTGTCAGCACGCCCTTGACCTTGCGGCTCTCCTTTTCATACATCACCGCGGCGCCACCAAAGGCGAGAGCGAAGACGACCAGGATAGAAAACTGACGCATAAAAACCTCCGCGAATTCCCTTTTATGCAAAAAATCTTTATTTACAGCAAAGTGGTCCCATCTTCCGAGAACCTGTGCATAAAATGCAATAGCAGGCTATGATCAGGAGGTTCTATTTAGGGAACCTCTGATTAATTCGCGTGAACACTATGGTTGCTTTCGGGGCGCTCAGGCAATAGGACAGACATTTCGAAAACGCACGAGTACTTCCCTGTAGCTCCGACGGATACATCCCTGTATCCGACGGTTTCGAAATGTCCGCCCTATCACCTGAGCTTCAAATCCACCCCCGAAGCGCCTCTGCTAAACGAAAGTGACTTAATCAGAGGTTCCTTAAATACCGCTAAGCGCCAGCGCGCAAAATCCAGTCCATCAAAAGTCCACCTTCGCCGCTGCCGCGTGCAATTCTTCCGGTGTGACCGATTCCTGATCCACATAACAGCCAGTGTGCCAGAGTGCTGGGATCAATTCAGTGTCAGCGTAGTCACAACCGGTGCTCTCAATGGCGCGCTGGCGGTTCTTCTTTGCCTGCAATGGCCGATGACCTCCCCCGCTGCAGAGTCGTTCCAACATAGGCGCATACCCCGGACGCCAGCAGTCCAGAGAGGTAAAGCTGCGCCGCAAAGCGGCAGCGATCTGCATCCCCTCGTAATCCAAGTCCCCCCAGAAGTATGCCGGCAACTCCTGCTCGGCCTGCCCCTGCCACCAGCGGATAAACTCTCGACGCGCCGGCTCCGCTATATCGTTCAGGGTGCTGAAACGAGCCACTCCCGGCAACCTCACCCGAGCGGCGCCACCGCGATAACCTTCTATGTACACCAGAGCGGTGGCTTTCGGCTGACAGTCCGCCAACATCAGAAAGGAGTCCTGGTTTTCCACCATCACCACCCGCTCCGACTGCGACGGCAAGTACAGATGCATCAGCAGCGGGCGCTCCTGTACCCGCTCGCAGAGTTCCGGAAACAGTGCGCGCGCCAGCGCTTGATGCCCATCAGCATCCAGATATTTGGAGTCCCCGAAAAAACAACGCGCGGACAACTGGCGCCATGACATGCCACCACTGTGGGCCAACTCTTCGCCCAACCGGGCCCAACAGGCCAGCAGTTGCTCGTAACCATCGAAGCCGGCATCCAGTTCCAGTCCCCCTGGAGGAAAGGCCTCAGGGTTTTCAAAACGTGTAGCAAAACGGGTCAGCGCCGCCTGCCACTCCGGGTCCACCCGATGCGGCCGCGGCCTGTCCAGCCATTCGCGGATCATCGCCTCACAGCTGTCCTCAAAAAAAAGGCGTACCCCCTGCCAGGGCGCGGAGCCGGACGGTCGCCGCGCCGGTTCCTTGATTTTGAAGCAGCGGTAATCGCGGGACAGCCACACCAGCTCGTCCCAGAGTTCGCAGTCGTCGTAGGCGGGATCGGTAAATGGGGTCAGTGCAGCTCTCAGTGCCCGGGGAGCACTTTTGGGCGACCCCAGGGTGATAGCGATGCTTTTTTCTTCTCCTGAGAGTATCTGATCGTCCCGCTTGTCGAGGACATATTCCAGCAGTCCCATAATCACAGGGTTTGCCGCAGCCAGATCGGGAATCCGCCTCGCCATCATCTCCTCCCATTCGGGAACTTCTGATTTATTCGCATAAGTGCTGCCTTTGTTTCCTGGGCGTTGGCAACAGCGACTCAAGTCTCAACCAGTTCCATAAAATCCAACGACGCCTGACGGCGAATTGTGCGGCGGTGGTTGGCCCACAATTCGGCAATTTTTTCCCGGTTACAGACTTTGCGGTCCACATAGACGCGCGTGTTCAATTGGCCAATGGGCTTGGGACTGGGGCATTTGCTGAACACAAATTGATTCGAAATCAAATCCATGAAAGGACCGGATTTACTGCTCGGCATAATGAAGAGTAATTGCAGTCCCAATGTCTCGGTCAGATAGCGGATCACCTCTCTGGAACGGGATTCATCCATCTTAGAGAAGGCCTCATCCACCAATACCATTTGCAGATGGCTGCTACCCTCGTTGAAGCGGAAGGCCGAGGTCACCGCGGCGGAGCGGATGATATACGCCGGAGTTTCCAGCTGCCCTCCTGAGCCGGTGCCGTACTGGCTGAGCGCGATAGGCTCCTTGCCTTCGGGCTCTTTGTAGATTTCGTAGTTGCGGTAATTGCGGTAGTCACTGATGCGCTCAAGCTCGCGTCGCGCCAACTGCTCGTCCTCACTGAGCAGCATATCCAGCAGTTTGTCCCGAACCTGCTGATGCTTGGGTGCCAGATCCGCGTCGAAGAGGCTCTGCTCTTCTCCCAGGTTTGGCAACTCAATGACGGCTTTAAAGAAATTCCAGTACTCCTTGAATTCGGGCACCCAGCTGTAAGCGAAGCGGAAGCGTTCGCGGTCGGCCCCAAACCGGTGGTGTTCCAGTTCTTTGTTCAGGTCGTCCAGCACCCGCTTACCATCATTGATGGATTGATAAATGGCATGGCAAAGGTGTGTGACGAAAGTGGTGTTAAAGGACTTTTTCAGTCCTTGCAACTGCTCGTGACGGTCCACTAGCAGATTGTTTTTCAAGCGGTTGCGCAGCGCCTCCACCTGATCGCAGAGACCGCATACCAGTTTAAACAGCACCTCGTTGTGCCCATCACTCAGATCCGGCTCGAAAACCAGCGTGTCACCGGCGGCACAGTTGGCATTGTATTCCATTACCGAGCGATCCAACTGGCGGCAATATGTTTCCAACTGCCCCTGCCACTGCTCGATATCGGCGCCGAAATCAAAGTTATCGCCAGCGCCTTCAACCTGTTTATCCGCCAGCTCCAACACCTTCTCAACATCATATTCCGGGGAGGTCTGAGCGATGCGATGTAACGCGGCCTCACAGTCGCCGAGTGTCTCGTCGAGTGCTTCCAGTTCGTCCGCGAGTGCCTTTAACTGTTTGCCGGTATTTTCCAGGTCCCGCTCCAGCTTGCCGGCCTCGTGCTGAAGGTCCAACTGGATCTTCTGCTGTGCCTGCAACTGTTGGGTCAATTCCCCCAGCTGTCGTTCCAACTGTTCGCAATCTGAAAGGTCCAGGTTTTCCAGCGCCTGCTCGGCACTGCGCCATTCCCGCTGGGCGGCCAGCGCGGCGTCCACCGTCGACACCAATTCCAGATCGCTCAGGTCCCGCACCGCGGCGGCAACCCGGCGGTACAGCTGGTGCTGCTCATTGACCTGTTTCGCTTCGACCACCATCTGCTCCAGCATCCGCTGCTGCGCCGCCAGCGCGCGCGCGCGGGCCCCTTGGCCGAAGACCAGTTCCGCATCGTCGATATCGCAGCGCCACATGCTGTAGTTTCCGCTGGCAATGCCGTCTGCGGTCAGACCGCGACGGGTACCGCGCAGTTCGTGTTCGTCACGCACCTGCAACACAGAACCGTATGAGGCGCGCAGATAGTATTCGGCGGTTTTGTGGTTGAACGCCATCAACTCGACAATGGACCCTTTGGGCAGGGGCACGCGCTCCGCATCCCGGCGCGCCTTGTCCCCCTGAATCACCCGCGCACGGTTGTTGCGGCCGGGCAAATTGCGCACGATACGGATGGCCTGCGCCTCGTAATCGGGTTCAACAATAATGGAGAAGCGGGCGCCGCCGAGATAGCCTTCCACCGCCATCTGCCAGCGCTCATCCAGCACTTCCACATAGTCACACAATACCCGCGGCTCGGCCTGGGGACACTGCTCGCGGATAGCAGCCAGCGCCTGCTCCACCGACTGCGGATAGCGCACCCGGTTGGCCTGCAGGTGTTGAATGCGTTGTTCCTGGTTGCGCAGCTGCTTTTGTAGCTGCTGCACTTTCTGATCCCAGTGCGATACCTGCTGCTCTATCAACGCTTTCAGAGAGCGCTGACCGCTGTCGGCATCAGTAACCAGACCGTGCAGCCGGTTGTGCCGCGCCTCTGTCGCCGCCGCCTGCTGCCGCAGCGCATCGAGCGCGGAGAGATCAATCCAATCCTTGCCCAATAGCTTGTGCAGGTCCGGCAGTGTCTCCTCTTTCGCGACCTCCTTGATGCACTGGGTCAACGTTTTGTTGCCGAGGGCAGGAATATCCAATATTGCCGCGCTGCCGGAGAGCAGTTGCAGCATTTCACTGGCGGCATTGCGGTTGCCCTGCCAGCGCTGCTCCTGAGCCGCCAGCGGGCCGCTCAACTGCGACAGCTGGCGGTGCGCGTTTTTGATGCGCTGTTCCAGTTCGTCCTTGGTGCGCAGCGCATCGATGCCGAGGCGTTGGGCTTGCAACTCGATTAGTTGCCGGTTCAACTGCTCGGCGCGCTCCGCCGCCAAACGTGCCTCGCGAGCATTGTTTTGCTGATCGGCGCGTAACTGCTGCTGATTTTGTTTGCCGGCGAGGTAGCCTCTCTGTACCCGCAGCTGGCGGTGGCGCGCCAGCAAATATTCCTGCAGGCGCAATTGCTGCCACTGCCCGCGGTAGAGTTCAGCGGATTTGGCGATCTGTTCCAGGGAGGTCACCCGCTCAACAATCTGACGCGCTTCCTGTTCCATCGCGTGGATGGTTTTCATCAACTCCGATACGGAGCGAATGGCCTCGCCCAGATCGCGCTTTTCCAGCACTTCCTGGGCAACGAAGTCGTTGATACTCTTGACCGGCTTATAGGCCATAAAGTTAGAAAAGGTGCGCGCGGCATGCATGGCTTCCCTATCTGGAACGGCATCGCGGCGCCCGCGCAATGCGCCGTATAAGCGACGCAGGTAGGCCTTTTTCTTGTCGTACTGCTCGACTTTTTCAAATTGCCGGCTCAACACCGCGTGGAATTTGTCCAACGGCAACAGGTGTTTTCCGTCCTTGTACTCGCGAATAAAATCGCCGATGGCCAGTTGCTCTCCGGGGAAGATAAAGAAACGCAGGTCATCCTGACGTGCCTGCGCCGGCTTGCTACTGCTGTCCAAGTGCGCGCGGATTGCCATCACCGCCGTAAAAGGTTCGCTGTCCTCGCCGCTGGTGGGGTAAAAAACACCAGCGATGTAGCAGTCCGTCGGCGCCAATCGGGCGTAACTGCCATCGTCACAGCCGAGTACATAAGAAGCCAGTGTCCGCACCTGCTTGCCACCGCGGCCCCGCTGCGTCGTTTCATCCTGCCCCGGGTTGAAGGTGAACAAGGTGTCGTGGGCAGCGGTCATCAATGTTTGGATCGCATCGGCGGCCGTGGTCTTTCCGGAGCCGTTGCCACCGGAAAACAGATTGATGGGGCCGAATTCATATTCCAACTGGGGAATATTTCCCCAGTTGATCAAGATCAGCTTTTTCAGAAACATGTTATTGATGCCATCTCAGGTGCACATTAGTGCCGTCGGGAATCCGTTTGCAATCAGTGATCGCAGTACTACGATCCTTGTTCGCCCACAACGCATCGCTGTCAATCGGTGTGTTGTTGCTATTCGGCGCCTTGGTAAGCAGCCGGAAATCTTCCGATTGTTATAGCGACTCGCCGGAAGCAAAAAGGCTGTGATCTTCATTTTCCGGAGTAATGCGTTCCGGTTCCGTCTCTTCCGCTTCCAGTTCCGGCGTCTGCCCACCGAGCAACTGCTGTAATGTTGATTCACTGACGAAGTGGGATATGGTCGGGCGTACTCGCAGCCAGATTTCCGCCATCGATTCCGCTTCCTCACCGGTGAACTGGATCAGGCGCAATTGCCGCAATTTTTTTAACAGGCCTTTGCGCTCCGCCATCTTGTCTGGCAACGACATCTTGAGCAGGTTGCGCAATCCCAGTTCCAGGGCCTCAAGTGAGAGCGCAACACAACCGTTGTCATCCACCTGGCCTTCCCTGAGCGCCTTGTCATATTCGACGCGCAGTACCAATATGGCCGCCACCTCCTGCTGCGTAAGGCGCGCGCGGAAACCGCCGTGATGGGGCTCTTCCTGATCCGGCATCCCTGGCACCTCGGCACCGGGGGGATAAATACGAATAAACTGGAAGCGGCTGTCGTGTTGCAGGCGCAGTCCCAGCGGGGCCAGCCATTCCCGGATCAGCTGTTCGCAGCGTTGGAAACGGTCGTACAAAACCGTCTCCACCTGGCTTTCATCGCGGCAGATAACACCGTAATCCAGCAGGCGCACGAGCAGTTCGGAAAATTCCCCACGGGTCAAGCGGCATTCGGCCAGCGCTTCTTCCAAGGCCTGTTCAATCACTTTCTTTCAATTCCAAGATATATTCATCGAATCGGTCAAAGTAGTCGTTACTCGCGCTCTCGCCAGTAAATTCCACCCTGAGCGCCGCTTCTCCGTTTTGGCTCACCGCGGCCGCCTCAAGGGCGTGGCTCATCGCCAGTAAGTCGCGGGCATCTGCCAGCGGCAGATCGCGACTGTTGATACGGCGCCCTGCGCCCAGGGCTTTGTGCAGATATTCACGCAAGTGACTGCCGTTGAAATTGAACGCCTGATCGAGCAGCTGCTGTAAGAGAATTTCCCGCCGGCTTTCCTCAGCGAGCGGCACTTCCTCGTCCACACGGGTTTCCACCGGTCGGCGGCTGCGCCGCCACAGCCGCACCTGCCGGGGATCAAACAGGCGCAATTGGAAACCCGCCAGATCGCGGCCAAGCTGTGTCAACAACGCGGACCGCTCTTCGCTGTCACCCAGACGCTGGCACAACTCGGCAAAACCGCCTTCGGAGCGGCTGTGCAGATAACTCAGCTGACGAATAATAATATCGGCGCGCTTAGTAAACCCCTGCAATGCCCGGCGCAACGCCGGCAGTTTCACCTCACAGGCCCGGCGCATGCGGTCCTCAATGGTGTCGAGCATCAGCCAAAGCAGTGAGCGCCCTTCTTCTACCAGCTCCGGCAGCAACTGCCGCAGACGCTTCTCCCACTCCGCCTTTAGGGTCTTATCCTTACGGCGGATACGCGCAATCACTCGGTGGATAGCGTCTCGATGTTTTTCCACGCTGTCGGCGGACAAGCGGATAGCCAGATCCGGCTGAAACCGGCTTTCCATAAAGGTGAAAAATTCTTCTGTGGCCTGCTGCACCAACAGTTGCGCCTCCACCTCACGCACCAGTTCACGCTTGCGCTCTTCCAGCTCGGCAATCATATCGGTGAAATCGGCCACGATGCGCTCTGAATATTCCCAGGCGTCGATCAGGTCGTAGATCTCTCCCCTGCCCGCAAAGGCCTCCAGCGCATTTAAGGTATTTCGGGTATTGCGGTGGCGGGTGCGGACACGGGTGCTGTCCACCTCCACCAGCGGCTGGGTGAACAGGCGGCCGCGGCGGCTAAAGGGGTAAGAAACAAGCAAAGTGGCACTGTCCACTTGCTTTTCCAGCCAGCCGTATTCCACCAGCGTGTTCAGGATCCAGCCAGCCTGCTCGCGCAGATTGCGAAAACGACCCTCGGGTTCCTGAGTGGTGTCATCGCTGTCCAACTGCGGAGCGCGAGTGAGTGCCTCAGAAAAAATTTCGAGAATTTGTTCGCGCGCGAGGGACTCGCCGTAATCCGCCTTGGCGGTGTAGAGCCGCTCGTATAGGAGGCGCAGGCACTCTACCACCTGCTCGCGGTATTTACCGGTCAGCGGGCGGAAGAAGTGCTGATAGGAGTCGGCAAAGAACAAGTTGTCGATTCCGCTTACTCTTTTTCAGGTTTCTGATTGAACACACAGTATTTGGTGTAGTCAGTGGCGTCATTCAGAGTCCATTCGCCTTTCGGCGTTTCGTCCATTTTCTCGCACCATTGATCTGAACCGCGCTCGGGCTCACAGGCGGTCAGCATTGGCAAAATGGCGGTGAAAATGGCGGTGACGAGTAATTTTTTCATTCGGATTCCGTATGTACTGCAAAAGATAGCCACAGTGCTACCCCAAATATGATTTCTATCCTGCCATAGAGTGGGAAGACTATTCGCGACGCCACTTGGTACCTTCGCGGCTATCTTCGAGTACCACCCCCTTGGATTTCAGCTCCGCGCGGATTTCGTCGGCACGGGCAAAGTTTTTTTCCTTTTTGCACTGGGCCCGCTCGGCAATCAACCGCTCGATCTCCTCCTCGGAAATTTCGGCGCCGCCGCGGGCCTGTTTGAACCAGCCCTCGGGGTCCTGCTGCAAAATACCCAGTTGCTGGCCGGCCCCGAGCAGCATGCCCTTCCAACGTGCCTTTTCCACATCGCTTGCCTTGTTCAGCGCTCTGGCCATCTGGTGCAGCTCGCCGATGGCAACCGGGGTGTTCAGGTCGTCCTCCAGTGCCGCCATAAATGCGGTGCCCTCTATATCCTCGCAACTGGCTTTTACATCCGCGGCCTCGCGCAGCGCGCCGTAGAGGGAGTCCAGGCTGCGCCATGCCTGGTCGAGCAGGTCTGAGCTAAAGTTCAATTCCGAACGGTAATGGGCGGACAGGAGTGCAAAGCGCAGGACTTCTCCCGGGTACTGCTGCAGCAAGTCGTTAACCAAACGGAAGTTGCCCAGGGATTTAGACATCTTCTCGCCTTCTATGTTGACGTAACCGTTGTGCATCCAGTAGCGCACGAAGTCAACGCCATTTGCGCAGCAGCTCTGGGCCCGTTCGTTTTCATGGTGCGGGAATGTGAGATCGCGGCCACCGCCATGAATATCGATGGTGTCCCCCAGATGCTTCTTGATCATCGCCGAGCATTCCAGGTGCCAACCGGGACGGCCGCGTCCCCACGGGCTGTCCCAGCCGGGTTCATCTTCCCTGGAGGGTTTCCAGAGTACAAAATCGCCCGCGTATTTTTTGTAAGGCGCAACTTCTACCCTGGCCCCGGCGAGCATATCGTCCAGGGAGCGTTTGGAGAGCTTGCCGTAATCCGACATGGTTTCCACCGCAAAGAGCACATGCCCCTCCGCGGCATATGCGTGCCCTTTTTCAACCAGTTGCTCAATCAAGGCGATCATTTCCGGCAAATGCTGAGTGGCATAGGGGACAACATCCGGCTCCAGGTTGTTGAGGGCGGCCATATCTTCGAAATAAGCCTGGGCGTAGCGCTGGCTCAAAGTGCCAATGTCCTCCCCCTTATCCCTTGCCGCCTTCATAATCTTATCGTCGATATCGGTGATATTGCGCGCGTAGACGACATCGGCGAACCGCTTCTTCAATAGACGGTAGAGAGTATCGAACACCACGGCCGGGCGGGCGTTACCTATGTGCACCCGGTTATAGACGGTAGGGCCGCATACGTACATGCGCACGCGGTCTTCCACCAGCGGTTTGAAAACTTCTTTCTTTCCGGAAAAAGTGTTGTAGAGCTGTAAGGCCATAAATTCGGTCTTTCGCGCCCTCAAGGGCCGCGCCACGTAACGTTTTTTGCCGTACGCCCGCGGCGCACGGCTGCGATCGTTCGGCTTTTCAGCCAAACATTTACTTGTTTTGCTCCTTGGCCCAGGAATCCCGTAGACCAATAGTGCGGTTAAACACCGGTTTTTCCGCACTGCCGTATTCACTGTCGCGACAGAAGTACCCGTTGCGCTCGAACTGGTAGCTGATACCAGCGGCTGCGGTGGCAAGACCGATTTCCGCCTTACAACCTTCGAGAACCTTGAGGCTGTCCGGATTCACACTATCGAGGAAATTCTTTCCACCGGCGTCCGGATTCGGGTCACTGAACAGGCGATCGTACAAGCGCACCTCGCACTCCACATGCTTATCTGCGGAAACCCAGTGGATCACGCCCTTGGGCTTGACGCCGTCCGCCGGGTCCTTGCCAAGGGTGTCCAGATCTACGGAACAGATTACCTCGACAATTTCTCCGGCCTCGTTCTTGACGACCTCTTCCGCCTGAATCACATAGGCATTGCGCAGACGCACTTTCTTGCCCAACACCAGGCGTTTGTATTTTTTATTGGCTTCTTCGCGGAAATCCTCTTTTTCAATGTAGAGGGTACGGGTAAACGGCAGCTCCCGCGCCGGCAGATCATCGCGCACCGGGTGTCCAGGGGCACTGAGCACCTCCTCTCTGCCCTCCGGGTAGTTGCGCAGTGTCACCTTGAGCGGCTCCAGTACACACATGGCACGGGGTGCCGTCTTGTCCAGCTCGTCGCGGATACAGTATTCCAACATACCCACATCCACCACGGAATCGGAGCGGGTTACGCCGATCATCTCGCAGAAGTTGCGTATCGCCGCGGGCGGCACGCCACGCCGGCGCTGACCGGACAGTGTGGGCATGCGCGGGTCGTCCCACCCATCCACGTACCCCTCATCCACCAGCTGTTTCAATTTACGCTTGGAGACCACTGTGTAATTCAAATTCAGACGCGCGAATTCGTATTGGCGCGGGTGCGACGGCACTGGCAGATTGTCCAGGAACCAATCGTAGAGCGGTTTGTGGTCCTCAAACTCCAGGGTGCAGATGGAGTGGCTGATCCCCTCGATGGCATCGGACTGGCCGTGGGCAAAGTCGTAACTGGGATAGATGCACCACTTGTCCCCGGTCTGGTGGTGGGCCATCTTTTTGATACGGTAGATGACCGGGTCGCGCAGATTGATATTGGGCGCAGCCATATCGATTTTGGCGCGCAGGCTGCACTCGCCCTCGGCAAATTCACCATTTTTCATCTGCTCGAACAGCGCCAGGTTCTCCTCTACGGAGCGGTCCCGGTAGGGACTGTTGGTACCCGGCTCAGTCAAAGTGCCCCGGTACTGACGCGCCTCTTCAGGAGTCAAATGGCAGACGTAGGCCTTGCCTTCCCGAATCAAATGCAGAGCCCACTCGTACAACTGGTCGAAATAGTCCGACGTGTATTTGACCTCACCGTTCCACTGATAACCGAGCCAGGATACGTCGCGCTTGATCGCCTCAACGTACTCTTCCTCTTCCTTGGCCGGATTCGTGTCATCGAACCGCAGGTTACAGCTACCGCCGAATTCCTGTGCGAGACCGAAGTTGAGGCAGATGGACTTGGCGTGGCCAATGTGCAGGTAGCCGTTCGGCTCCGGAGGGAAACGCGTGACCACTTGAGACACCCGGCCCTCAGCCAGGTCTTCGCGAATGATGTTCTGCAGAAAGTGAGCAGGCTTGCTCTCGGAAGTCATAGGATTCTCTACTACAGCTGTGCGAATTGAAACGGCGGATTATAGCCTAGTTGAGACACAGAATACCGGTTTTGAGTCATGGACTCGAATCAAAGCAGTTCATTTTTTACACAGAGATGGCATTGCCATTTTACTGCCCCGGTCGACAAGGTATTATGCCGCCGCAAATTCATCCAACAGGACACTTTATGATCACCCTGCACACGACTTACGGCGACATCGCAATAGAATTGAATTTCGACAAGGCGCCCAAGACGGCGGCCAACTTCCTGCAGTATTGCCGCGATGGATTCTATACCGGCACCATTTTTCACCGGGTGATCGACAACTTTATGATCCAGGGCGGCGGCATGACACCGGACATGCAACAGAAGGAGACCCGCGATCCCATCGAGAACGAAGCGGACAACGGCCTCAAGAACGACACAGGCACCGTTGCCATGGCCCGCACTATGGACCCTCACTCCGCCAGCTCTCAGTTCTTTATCAATGTGCAGGACAACGACTTCCTGAACTTCCGCAGCAAAGACCCGCAGGGCTGGGGATACTGTGTATTTGGCAAAGTGGTAGAGGGCATGGATGTCGTCAATAAAATCAAAAGCGTGGAAACCGGCAGCAGAGGCTTCCACCAGGACGTACCGCTGGAAACCATTGAGATTACCGGTGTAACCATCGCCGAGGACTGACCTCGGCCTTCACTGTGCGGAAGCCCCAATAGGCTGCGATTCACCCCATAGATCAAAGGCACCGCAGCCGGGGACCGCACCTACCAAAGCACCAGACTGCTATGCCGGCGTCCAAGAGGCACTCGCTGTGACCACTTACCTGATTTCCGATCTGCATCTGGACGAAACCCGTCCGCAAATCACCGCCGCCTTCTTCGATTTCCTGCGCAACCGCGCCGCCGGTGCAAAAGCGCTGTACATTCTGGGAGATTTTTTCGAAGTCTGGATCGGCGATGACGACGACGCCCCATTGGCCAACCAAGTGGCACAGGCGCTACGCGAATACAGTAGTACAGGAGTGGAAGTCTACCTGATGCACGGAAACCGGGATTTCTTGCTGGGTCATGATTTTGCCCAGCGGGCCGGTGCCACCCTTCTGCCCGACCCCAGCTGTGTCACATTCAATGGCCAAAAAGTACTGTTAATGCACGGTGACACCCTGTGCACCCGCGATATCGAATACCAAGCGTTCCGGCAGCAGGCCAGAGATCCGAACTGGCAAAAGAACCTGCTGGCCAAGCCCCTTGAAGAACGCCGCGCCATCGCCGCGCAGATCCGCGCCGTCTCCAAAACCATGAACAGTCGCAAGGCAGAAGACATCATGGACGTCACCGAGGACGAAGTCGAGAGAGTGATGCGCGAACATGGAGTACAGTTGTTGATTCACGGCCACACCCACAGACCTGCCCGCCACCCGCTGTCCGTCAAAGGCGAACCGGGCGAACGTATCGTACTGGGTGATTGGGGTGAGCACGGCTGGTGCGTCAAGGTGAGCGAACATCACCTTGAATTGATGCACTGGCCCATAGGATGATCGAGCAATCCGACAAGGTTACCCTTCTTCGGTGGAGAAGGGACAATAGAAGACGCAAGAGAAGGTCCGCATTACCGGGATGGTCAAGAATAACAACAGGAAGCGCGTACTGATTCTCGGTGGCTACAGCGTCCTCGGCACACACATAGCCAGGCTGCTCAGCGCCGATCCAAACCTACAGTTGACCATTGCCGGGCGAGACAAACTCCGGGCGGAATTCTGCGCCTCCAAGCTGCCGGGCCCAGCTGAGAGTCTGCATCTGGATTGGGACGCCACGGACCTGCCCGCGCAACTCAAAGCGCTGAGTCCGGACCTGCTGATTCACTGCGCCGGCCCCTTTTGCAGCGAGCCGGACTACCAGGTGGCGCGCGCCTGTATCGAATCCCGAACCCCCTATCTCGATATCGCCAATGCCCGTCGTTTTGTTTGCGACTTTCGCCGCCTGTCTGCAGAGGCCAACGCCGCTGACATTCCCATGATTTCGGGCGCAGGCCTCTGCCCGGCACTCAGTTCCGCAGTCCTAAAGGAAATCCGGCGGGAACTGCCGCTCATTCACACTGTGAACATCGCGGTGGCACCGGCAAATGACAACGAATTGGCTCCGGCAGCGCCTATCGGCGAGCCATTCCCACAGTTGCAGGACGGCCTGTGGCGGGAAACCTTTACCGGCAACCGCCTGCGCAGGATCAGTCTCGCGCACCCGGTTGGGAAACGCTGGCTATTCGATGCCGATGTGCCGGACCTGGAACTCTGTGTCCAATGGATACCCGCGCTGCGCAGCGTGCGGTTCGCCACTGGCGTCGAATCACGTATCACTCAAATCGGATCGACCCTCTGTGCGCATTTAATGCAAATGAATTTCCCCACCCCCGGCAGGAGCCTCAGCCTCAATCTGGCCCGTTACAGAGCCCGCACTAACGGACACAGCGGCATATTGATCCGCGCCGAAGGCAAAGATACCCGCGACGCCCCGGCGGGCATTCAGTGGCAAATGCTCGGATTGAACGGCCAGGGCCCGTGGATGGCCGCCGCTCCGGCGGCCGTCATGGCCCGCAAACTGTTGCACAAAGGTTCTGAATTCATCGGTGCCAGCGCCTGTTGGCAACTGCTCGACCTGGAGGAGATCCTGGCGGAACTGACACCCTACCCCATCGTCACCGCTACTGAACGACTGGAACTGTAGATATCGACTGCCGCGCGCCCGTCACAAGATTTTACAAACCTCGTCAAATTCAAACCGGCGGCTTCTCGGGTGTAGTATGCTGTGATCTCCATAACCCAGATTGCACAGGAAGTTCGACTTAATGTAACCCTCTGAGCAGCACTCCTGCTGGAAATCCCGCCCAAACGCCTTCTCACTAAAAAATTCCCGATCCACCATAGCGTTGTCGAAACCCGACATGGGACCGCAATCCAGCCCGAGAGAACGGGCAGCGAGAATAAAGTATCCGCCCTGCAGTGAGCCATTGCGGAAAGCCGTGGTGACTGCCAACTCTGGATTATTCACAAACCAGTTCCGCGCCGGCGCATGTGGAAACAGCCTAGGCAGATATTCGTAGAATTTCAGATCATAAGCGATGATCGCAGTAACCGGCGCCGCCATGGTTTTTTGTACATTTCCCTCGTTCAGCGCCGGCTTCAATCGCTCCTTGCCTTCCTTTGTTTTAACGAACACTATGCGTATGGGGCAGCAGTTGGCACTGGTGGGACCCATTTTCATCAGATCGTAAAGCTGTTTCAGTGTCTTATCGCTCACCGGCTTGTCGAGCCAGTGACTGTGAGTTCGCGCCTCGGTGAATAACTGCTTCAGGGACGCCTCGGGAAGTCTCTCACCCATAACGGTCTCCAATGTGAACAAAGCCCCTAACTTGAGACACTATAGTGTGGTTTAACCTTGAAAAAAGAGCGCAATCGTGGAACAAGAGCACAAGATCGACGTCAAGCAGGCGCTGCGGGTGTTCAACCGAATCACCAGGGAGGGGCAAAAAGAAGGCGACCAATGGCGCTACCGGGGGCTGACCACGAGCGCGGATTTTGATGGCTACACCGTATTCATCAAATCCGCCAAAGTGGCATTAACGATATTTTTTCACAACAAGTACTCCGTCGAGTACAGTAGTGCGCGCGACCTGCAGGAGTTCGTGGATCTCCTTCAAATACTCGACCGCGACTAGTTTGGGCTCTTCTGATGAATTCGCGCCCTGTTGGCTGAGTGCCCCGCTATCAGCTACAACGCTTATGTGACTGATTCAGCGGTTGGCCGGGCTGCGGGTACGCCGCTGTGAAAACGGAATTCGCCATCCTCACCCTCAACCAATGCCTGCTCCACTTCCAGCAACTGTTGCACACGCGAATAGATATCCCGCCCGGCCGCCTTGCGCGCCAGAGACAGATAATCACGGAAATGACGCGCCTCGGACTTGAGCAGTGACACATAGAATTTTTGTAGTTCCTCGTCCAGATAGGGAGCAACTCGCGCAAACCGCTCGCAAGAGCGCGCCTCAATAATCGCCCCACAAATCAACGTATCCACTAGGCGGTCCGGCTCCCGGGTGCGCACTTCGGCGCGCAACGCGGCCGCATAGCGCGATGCACTGATATGCGGATAGTCAATGCCCCGCTTTTCCATAATCGCCAACACCTGTTCGAAATGGCGCAGCTCCTCTCGCGCCAGGCGCGACATCTTGTTCAACAATTCGAAGTCATTTAGATAGCGGAACATCAGATTTAACGCCGTACCTGCCGCCTTCTTCTCACAATTGGCGTGGTCCACCAGCATCAGCTCAGGCTCTGCGAGGGCCGCCTGCACCCAGGCGTCTGGCGTCGGGCACAGCAGGAAATCGCGAATAGCGGACAGATCGGGTATCGGATCGCTCATAGGCTTTGAAACGCAACAACAAAAAAAGAGGCGCATTATATCCGTCCAAAGCGGGATTTTCAGTGCCGCGCCTGCACAGCCCGCACCAACCCACAATGCTCAGCCACCTCGTCGCGGTAGCTGTACCAGGCGTGCAACACCTGCCCCATCCATTGCAGCACCTGCGGGCGCGCGGCTTCACTCGCACAGTTCAGCATCAGGTGCCAAGCGGCCTTGCGATGGCGTCCCACTTCCTGCCGATGAATCCGGCTGAGCGCTAGGTTCTGAACCGGCAGCCCATAATACTTGACTAGAGGGTGCTCCGACGGCGCAAATTGCGGCTGCCGCTCTACCTTCGGCTCCAGCACACCCCGCTCGTATTCCGAACCCTCGAGAAAGATCATTGTCACCGCCGCCGCGACTTCCCAGCCATGCCCACAACAGGCTTCATCCAAGAGCGCCCGAAAGCGCGCCGCTGCGGGCAAAAGACGTATATGCCGGAAGCGCTCCAGATTCATACCCAGGCCCCGCGGATATTCGAGAAACAACGCCGCATGAGATTCACTACCGCTCAGACCGCCAGTTTCTCTTTCGTAAATGGTCTCAGCCAATACCCGGCGCGCGGCAGGCACGGGGCATTGCACATATGCCCGAGCGACCAGAATGGGATAGTCACGCACGTAAGTGCCGTATTCCTGTTCCAGGTGGATATGCAATAACTCCTTTGCAACCTGCCCGCCAGTGAATGCCGGCCAGGACCAGTGGACTTTGCGCTCCATCACCCGCAGCAGTCCCTCTTTGAATTCACAGCGGTTCATGGGCCAATGATAGGCCCCCGCCATCTCGCCCAGTACACGCACACTGGCGACTTGTTGTGTGGCACGATTCTTGGGGTTGGCATCAGCGGCGCAAATTGATAACGACTTATTAAGTGGATAATATTATGCGTAAATTTTTGTACGCATTGGAAATGACTGATCATCAAAAGCTCGCGGCAGCCATCCCGCCGCTGCTGGAAAAACTCTACACCAGCACTGCCGCTCTGCGCTGCAGCCTAGAACAACTGCAGGAATCCCCCAGGCCCTGGCAGTCCTATCTACTTCAACCCCCCTTCGCCCGGGATGCAGCGGCACAACTGGATATGACGTTTGATCGCCCCTTCGCGCTGACCGGCGCCCTCTTCGCACAGCTGAATTACTGCGATACAGCGGGGGACGCCCGCAGCACCCTGCAGATTCCCGGTCTGCTGGCCGTTCCAGAGAGCACTATCGCCCTGGCCCGTCAACTGAACACAGACAAAGCCGCCTTTGCTCAGGCGGTCAGCGATTTCAAATCCGCCCTCAAAGACCGCACCGCGCCGGAGCGGGACCTGAGTGTACGGGAACTGCTCAGTGCTGCCGGCTATCCCCGTGCGCACTTGCGCCAGTGCTACCGCCAAATTTTGCTGTGCCCGAAACGGCCGGACGCCATCGCGCTGTCTTGGATCAAGGCGCGCAAGTCAATTCGTAAAGTCACGGTTCAGTGGTGTGAGAGAAAACTGGTACAGCTGGACCCACAAGGCGCCGATCCGGGTATTCAATACCAGCGCCATTTGCTGGCCGAGTTGCCCAATAACCGCCACGATGATTTGCGCCAGGTTCAGGTGCAAAGCCGCCCCAACCTGCAGGTGGCTGAGATATTCCGCGACGACCAGGGAGAAACTTACCGCCAGGTTGGCTACTCAGCCATGCCCGTGCTTGTTCCGGCCGACGAACGGGGACAACTGCCTGACTTCACCCGCGTAGACCACCAGCCCGGCCCTGGCCGGCGGCGGCAACGGCGCGATCTGGCGCTTCCCACTGAGCCACTGCTGCCCGCTCTACGCGTCTTCCTGCGACAATCGGACTCCACGTGATAGAGGGCGCGTGCCCCGGCGCAAGGTCCAGGAATACACGGTTAACAACACATTTCGGCCACTTCACAGTTAGCGCCCGGAGCCAAAGCGCAAGACAAGGACCGCAGGAGATGGGCAGAGCTCCTGAAGCGCATCAATCAGAGGACCCTTCGCCGGCATTCTGTAGCCCCGGCACCACATAGCGCTGGTAGTAGGCAACCGATAAGGCATAGAAGTCCTCATCAATGCGCTTGCGCAGAGCAACGAGAGAGATTCCGCGCGCCTGGGGAGTGCGCCTGAGACCATACTGAGCGGGATCATCTATCTGGCTGGCACCAGCCCGCAATAGTTCGAAAACCCAACAGTAGGGGTTCTGGTCCTCATCAAAGCGGATCTGTTGGTGGCGTAACTGCGCCAGAAGCAGATCCCGGTCTACAATTTCCAGCTGACTACGCACCGCATTGGCTAAATAACCCTCTCGACGCTCGGCAATAATGCGCCGCTGCTCCTCCGAGTATGCATTCCAGTGGATCACCTCGTGGGAAAAGCGCTTACAACCCCGGCACACATCGTCGCCAATACCAGTGGAACAGACCCCTATGCAGGGCGTTCGGACCTTTTTGTACATCAATCAACCAAATCCGCCTGCCCGGTGTAAACCGGTCAAAAAATTTGGCCGCTAGACTATTTTGTTTGGATGCGGAAGAAAAGGTCGCTGCACACGCAGCAACCAAAATTCATCAAACAAATAGCCACAATTCGCGCAAGTTATTGATTTTTCAATAAACTTAACAGCTATAGGGCTTTGCTGTAGAATTCGCCACCCGCCTCCAGCGGCACGAATGCAAAGAAATCCCGGCACAGAAAAAAACGATCGGGAATTCCATCCGCTGTTGGTGCCACCCCACACACCAAGAGGGACTTATCCGTGCTTGAAGCCTATCGCAAACACGTAGCCGAACGCGCCGAACAGGGCATACCCCCGAAACCGCTGGATGCCGAGCAAGTAGCCGGCCTGGTGGAACTGCTGAAAAACCCTCCCGCCGGTGAGGAAGAGGAACTGGTTGAATTAATCACCCACCGGGTGCCGCCTGGTGTGGATGAAGCCGCCTACGTCAAGGCCGGCTTTCTATCCGCCATCGTCAAGGGCGAAGCATCTTCCCCGCTGATCGATCGTGAACACGCCGTGAAACTGCTCGGCCAAATGCTGGGCGGCTACAATATCGCCACCCTCGTGGAAATGCTGGAAGACGCCGACCTGGGCGCCCTGGCCGCTGAGCAACTGAAAGGCACCCTGCTGATGTTCGATGCCTTCCACGACGTGGAAGAGAAGGCCAAGGCCGGCAATGAAAACGCCAAGGCTGTATTGCAGTCCTGGGCGGATGGCGAGTGGTTTACCAAGCGCCCCAAAGTACCGGAAAGCATCAAAGTCGCCGTGTTCAAAGTAACCGGCGAAACCAACACCGACGACCTGTCCCCAGCTCCCGATGCCTGGTCCCGCCCAGACATCCCCCTGCACGCCCTGGCCATGTACAAAATGCCGCGCGAAGGGCTGGAGCCGGAAGAACCCGGGGTCAAAGGTCCACTGAAGCAAATCGAGGAAGTAAAAGCCAAGGGCTTACCGGTTGCCTTTGTGGGCGACGTGGTCGGCACCGGTTCTTCCCGCAAATCCGCAACCAACTCCGTACTCTGGTACTTCGGTGACGAAATGCCCGGCGTACCGAACAAAAAGTCCGGCGGCATCTGCATCGGCGGCAAGGTTGCCCCTATCTTCTACAACACCATGGAAGACGCTGGCGCACTGGTATTCGAAGCGCCGGTGGACGAGCTGAACATGGGCGATATCATTGAGATCCGCCCCTATGACGGCAAGATCCTCAGCGAAGACGGCAAGGTACTGTCCGAATTCAAACTGAAGTCCGAAGTACTGCTGGACGAAGTCCAAGCCGGCGGGCGCATCAACCTGATTATCGGCCGCGGCCTGACCGGCAAAGCCCGCGAATCTCTGGGATTGCCGCCCTCCACCCTCTTCCGCAAGCCTGAGCAGCCCCAAGACACCGGCAAGGGCTACACCCTGGCACAGAAAATGGTTGGCCGGGCCTGCGGCGTCGAAGGCATTCGCCCCGGCACCTACTGCGAACCCAAGATGACCACCGTGGGCTCCCAGGACACCACTGGCCCCATGACCCGCGATGAACTGAAGGATCTCGCCTGTCTGGGCTTCTCTGCAGACCTGGTAATGCAGTCCTTCTGCCACACCGCCGCCTACCCGAAGCCGGTGGATATCGACACCCAGCACACTCTGCCGGACTTCATCATGAACCGTGGCGGCGTTTCCCTGCGCCCCGGTGACGGCATTATTCACAGCTGGCTGAACCGCATGCTGCTGCCCGATACTGTCGGTACTGGCGGCGACTCTCACACCCGCTTCCCGATGGGCATCTCCTTCCCAGCCGGCTCAGGCCTGGTAGCCTTCGCTGCCGCCACTGGCGTTATGCCGCTGGATATGCCGGAATCCGTACTGGTACGCTTCAAGGGCGAAATGCAACCGGGCATTACCTTGCGCGACCTGGTACACGCCATTCCCTACTACGCGATTAAGCAAGGCCTGCTGACCGTAGAGAAGAAAGGCAAGAAAAACATCTTCTCCGGCCGCATCCTCGAGATTGAAGGCCTGGAGAACCTGACCGTTGAACAGGCATTCGAACTGTCCGATGCTTCTGCCGAGCGCTCCTGTGCCGGTTGTACCATCAAGCTCTCCGAGGAGACCATTGCCGAGTACCTGCGCTCCAACATCACCCTGCTGCGCTGGATGATTGCCGAAGGCTACGGCTCCAAACGCACCCTGGAGCGCCGCGCCCGCGCCATGGAAGCCTGGTTGGAAAACCCGGAGCTGCTGGAAGCGGACGCCGACGCTGAATACACAGAAGTGATCGAAATCGACCTGGCCGAGATCAAAGAGCCGATCGTGTGCGCGCCCAACGACCCGGACGACGCCCGCCTGCTCTCCGAAGTGGCCGGCGACAAGGTCGACGAAGTGTTTATCGGCTCCTGTATGACCAACATCGGCCACTTCCGCGCTGCGGGCAAACTGCTCGACCAGCACAAAGGCGGCATCTCCACCCGCATGTGGATAGCACCGCCCACCAAGATGGACGAACACCAGCTGATGGAGGAAGGCTACTACAACATCTACGGCGCATCCGGTGCCCGCACCGAAATGCCTGGATGCTCCCTGTGTATGGGTAACCAGGCTCGCGTGGCCCCCAACAGCACCGTGCTGTCCACCTCCACCCGCAACTTTCCCAACCGCCTGGGCGATGGTGCCAACGTCTATCTGACCTCGGCAGAACTCGCAGCTGTGGGCGCTATCCTCGGCAAACTGCCCACTCCAGAGGAATACATGGAGTATGCGAAAAACATCAACTCCATGGCGGGCGAGATCTATCGCTACATGAACTTCGACCAGATTGCGGAATTCCAAAAATCTGCCGAAGAAGGCAAGCGCATCGCCGCCACTGAAATTCAGGAAGTCTCTGCTTAAGCGATAACCTGAACCACGTTAAAAAGCCCCGCTCTGACGAGCGGGGCTTTTTTGTACGGTGGGCAAAACATCTGGAAATAAAGTGAAATATACCTCTGCCCCACTCATGGCGAGATGAGCCAATTCATGCATTCACCGATCGCCGACAAAACCAAGCGGCGCGGGCCCTGGCGACGACAGTAACACCGAAATCATCGCGCGTGGAAAATGAGCGCCAATTTTTGTATCAGCGCTTTCTGAGGGTCGACCCACGGGCATCCAGGCGCGCCATAATCGCCCTCATCTCAGCAGCCTCTTCCGCCGCCTGTTTGGCTTTGGCGGCTGCGATGGCTGCCTTTTCTGCCTCTATGGCCTCCTTGATCCTGCGCTCTTTAGCGGCGCTGCCAGTGCGACCGCTCGACAGCTTCTCCTTGACTGGCTTTGTGCCAGCACGCGATTTCCCCTGTGTCGCGGACTTCCTGGCAGCTGTGGATGCAGATCTGGACTTTGGCTTGGGAGTCAGGGATGCGTTGGTTGTACCGGGCCGGACGGTTTTGATACCAGCAAGACTTTTACCGCCATAGGTCTCGAGCGCCTCTTCCAGGTACATCTTCAGTTCCGCCGGGTCTTCAGCCGCTGCGAACATATTCACCGAGAAAGCATCCGGACCAAATGTCTTTAGCTCTTCATAAAACGGATGGTCGATACCAAGGGCGAGCGCCTCCTGGAATTGCTTGAACCGGGCTTCCGGCGACACACCTTCCCGCGTAGTGCCGACCCAAACTTCATCTGTCCTCTCGTTTACAAGGGTAAATACGATCATAGAACCTTAAACAACTTTTTAACGAAAAAAATTAGACCACCGATTCAGAATACTCTGAAAGGCTAAAAGGGCGCGCATTCTAAAGAGTTAAAAATAAAAGTGCAGTCTTGACTTGGCGGAATATAAATAACTGCGGACAAACCAAGATGATTATCAGCGCACAAAAGTGAGTTCAAAGCTTGAGCACTTACTTGGGAACCTCTGATTTATTCGCTTACTGACGGTAAAGATACTTCGGAGTCCGATGAGAGCCTCAGGCAATGTGGTCCAGCTAGGAAGACTCCGCCCAGCCCCTTACCCACTGCGACCACATGTATCCATTCCGTCACTGAGCCCGCGTATCCCATACATAAACAAGCCGATTCTCCCTGCACAACTGCAGCCCCCCGAATAGTGGCGCTCCCGACCGTACCCTTTGGCAGCTCTAGCCCTGTAAAACCGGCTTCCTGTATATCCAACCCAGACTGCTACTCTTATTTCGTCAGCCCTTTTACGACCTTCACTATAGGGCCGGCGCTCACAAGTCCAAGGAGTTCACAGAATGACCCTTCGTCTTCAAATCTGGGCGGCAAATCGGGCGAGAAGCTGCCTGGCCGCAGCCGGTATCACTGCACTGAGCAGCGCTATCCCAATCCAGGCAGATGCCTGTACCCGGGTACTCTATGAGACAGGTAGCGGAAATTACTTGACTGGCCGCAATATGGATTGGAGCGACATGAAAGCGCAGATGGATCTCTGGGTTTTCCCCAGCGGAATGCAGCGCAACGGCGGTGTCGGCAAGGGCTCCACTACGTGGACCTCGAAATACGGCTCAGTGATTATCAGTATCTATGACAGCGTAACGTCTGATGGTGTCAACGAGGCGGGGTTGGCCGGTAATATGCTCTATCTGGCGGAATCAGACTTCGGCAACGCCAAGAACCGCGGCAAACCACTGATCTCCGTTGGCGCCTGGCTGCAGTATATGCTCGACAACTACGCCACCGTGGCCGAAGCCGTAAAGGCCATGCATTCCGACCCACTTACGGTTATTCCAGCCACAGCGCCGAATGGGGCCCCAGCCCTGGCGCACCTATCCCTGTCAGATCCCAGTGGCGATTCGGCAATTTTGGAGTTCATCGACGGCAAGTTAAATATCCACCACGGTCGGCAATACCAGGTAATGACCAACTCACCGGTTTACGACCAGCAGCTAGCGATCAATAGTTACTGGAACCTTATTGGTGGCGACCACTTCCTGCCTGGCACCATCTCCGCTCCCGACCGCTATGTACGGGCCAGCTACGCCCTGAAAACCAGCCCGAAGTTTAAAGACAAACGAGACGCAGTTGCCTCCATTTTTTCCCAGATGCGCTGGGTCAGCACGCCCCTGGGTATGAGCGATCCGAACAAGCCCAATATTGCCCCCACCCTATGGCGCTCGGTCACCGACCATGAGTCTAAACGCTACTACTTCGATTCCGTGATCAATCCGGTCGTCCTCTGGGTGGACCTCGACAAGCTCGACCTCAGTCAAAGCGGAAAGGTATTGACCCTCAACCTCAACGCCCCGAACGATGCGGGCGGAGAGATTAGTGGGAAGCTGAAACCCGCCGTCCCCTTTACATTTATTGCACCTTGAGCCTAGGGAAACCCATAAACACCTACGGTTAACCACAGCTACTGAGGCCACACCTCAAAACCAACTCATCCTACCTCACGATATCTAGATAACCTTTGATTAATTCGCTCTCAGACGATAAAAATACGCAGCGCCCAGACTGCGGGAGCCACCCAATGCACCCGCCTTTAATTCCTAACCTGTAGATTCATTATGTGCGCGTACCCTATCAGCAACTCAGGAGTAGCCATGCGTATCATCCCCCTGATCCTGATCCTCTGTAGCTCGGCTGCAGTGGCCGCATCCAACTTCTACGCCAACCCGCAGCTACAGAGACAGATGCCCCGCGCCTTCGCACTGCAGCCAGAGGCACAGAGCTTTCTCCAACCTGCGTTCAGGCAAACACAGCAACAGGGTGATGCACTGGTCTCCGCCATACGCAAGGACCAGCAGCTCGAACAAGCCATTTCGCAATGGCCCAACCTCACGATTGAAGAACAAATCCCCCACCTTAAGCGCCTCTTCAAACTGGAAGCCGCAGTAATGGGCATAGAGCCGCCGACACTGCTGATCGACAACCATAGCTACCCTGACCGAACCGTATACTTTGATTTTGATCCGGAAGCCCCTTCAACAGGAACCGTCTATCTGAATCCAGACAAACTGGCCGAAAGGGACAAGTTCGACTCTCTGGCATTCCTGATCCACGAAACACGCCACTCCTACCAATTCCAGAGAGCCTTCTCCACCGGACCTGAGGTGGATGACCCGATCACCTCAGGCTACGCCAATGCCTTTAAGGCACAGAAGTCACTGAAGGGGTTCTCCTTCAGTGACTTTCTGACACTGTTAAATGAATACGAAGCCTTCCAGTTTGGGAACTATGTGATCGGAAGGCTGACAGGGTGGAAGGTGCAAATGCCGGATATGGGCACCTTCGCCAGCCAGTTTGACAGTGAGGGAAACCTCAAGATCGACTTAATCCAGTTATCGGAAGAGGTTTCGGAGCTCAGCTTGCTCGAACGCTACAACTTGCTGGCAAAAGAACAGTACGAAATGAGGCAGAGCAAGCAATAAGCCCCATACAAATACAGTACAGGATGAAGTACACGTGAGGTTATGGAGCCCTGGTGCCAGTCCTGTAAAATTTTTCCACTTTCCCTGTGCATTATCGGCAAAGAAGCTTAAAGAGCCTCCGACTAATTCACGCCCCAATGATAAAGACACATCGGGGCCATATGAGGAAGCTCAAGTGATGGAATGAATATTTCGAAACTGGCGGATACAGGGATGTACCCGTTTTTTTCTAACCTCCGACTTTGTGCAATTTCCAAGAAATACACCCCAAAGGATAGATAGCAATACAGTTGCTTATTTCTTTTCTTCGCCCTCTTCTTCCTGCACCGGCTTATAGCCCCAATCCCTCACCCCCTGGATAACATCATCGATACTTGAAGAAGAAACTTGCAACATTTCCAAAGCTGCCGCGCCGAGTCGAAGGCTGGCTTCAATTGTTTCTGGATAAGCGTGAGCCGCTCCGGCCTCCAGTAATCTTGTACTGGACTCCAGATCTCGCGCCCTCGCAATCACCGGGACCTGCGGACAGCTGGCTCTCAAATAAGATAGAGTGCGCAAAGCCGTGCCTGGGCAATCGACAGTAATCACAACCAGTGAAGCCCGCTCCACATGGATTGCTGATAGTAATTCGGGGTCTGAAATATCACCAAAAGACACCGCGTAACCGTCAGACCTCCCTTGAGCCACTCGCTTCGGATCACAGTCAAAGGCCACAAACGGAATACCTGTTTCATGCAATAAGACAGCGATTGTGTGCCCTACCCGCCCATATCCGCCGATTACCACCTGTTTTTCCGGTACATCCGGTAGCTCAGTACTTGGAAGCTGCTTGGCTTCTGGCTTTCTTATCAACCATGATGCGATATTTTTATTAAAGCGAATGAGTATTGCGCCCGCAATCATCGCGAGCAATACCGAAGTGATGGCAATTTGCCCCAGTCGCATATCGATGACGCCGGAGTCCTGCGCAATGGCTGTGAGCGCAAGACCGAACTCACCACCCACACTCAACAGTAGGCCTGTGCGCAAACCAACATAGGGATCAACCCGAGTCCGGTGTAACAGAGCAGCAACGATCAGTATCTTGCTTACTAATATGAGCAATGCCCCTAGCACAACCCAAAGCCATATTGGGGGTATTGCCGCCGGGTCAAAACGCATACCAATCCCCACAAAAAACATACCGAGCAACACATCACGAAACGGGCGCACACTTGATTCCACCTGATGGCGGAACTCTGTTTCCCCCAACATCATACCAGCCAGAAATCCCCCAAATGCCAAAGAAAGGCCCAAGTGGTTTGTTGTCCATGCTGCGAGCAATGCCACCATGAGCACCGCCAGAGTGAATATCTCAAGTGAACCTCGTTCAGCAACAAGATGAAATAATGGACGAAGCAGCAATCTTCCCGCCAGAATCACTAAAACGAGTGCCAGTATGGCTTTTGCGAGCGCCCATCCCAAAGCACCAGCTAACAAACCGATATCTACAGTTGAAGCCAAAACCGGAATAATCACCAGAAACGGAACCGCCGTGACGTCTTGAAAAACAGACATAGCGAGACCCAAGCGCCCGTGCCGGGTATTTTCCTCAGCTTGCTCTTTCAAAAGGCTGGCAATGATCGTGGTCGAAGATTGAGCAAACACTGCACCGAATACAAACGCAGCAGAACCGGGAAATCCACCAAGCCATAAAACAAGTGCAATAATCAGTGTTGTAAGTACGACCTGCCCTGTTCCCAGACCGAGAACCTGATGTCGCAATGCGTGTATCTGCGGTAGGGAGAAATTAAGCCCAATAGTAAAAAGCAGAAAGACAACACCAAACTCGGCGATTGAATCGAACTCAGGAACGGAAAGTGTCGGCCCTAGTGTGTACGGGCCGAGAATAATACCTACTAATAGATACCCCAAGCTGGTGGGAATATGTAAACGCTGAAAAATGACTACGACGGCAATCGCCAAGGACAGAAGCAACAGGATTTGTGCAAGATGCTCCATCATAGTCTCAATAGTTCCCAAACCTGACAACAGAAATAAAACGCCAGCTAGAGTACCAACGGGAATCGACCGGAATGAGTCCTTGCTATTGGCTTTCAAGAAAAACTATCGAAAGATGAGAAAACGAATTCCGCCAAATAAAAGTCTCAAGCGACAAAATATTACTGCAACTGTTTATTCAGAAACGTTCTGTTTGTTTATGCGACTTCTGTTAACTCCTGGAGATACTCGTAAAGCACTGTAGTCGATGAATAGACTTCACAAGAAGCTTTCGACGTCATCAATACCGATATAGATTACAGCGTGAGTGTTTCGTGAATATAGACGCGCTACTATCTACGAAAAAACGCCTCTGACTCTATATTGGGAAAAAAGCGATGCGCGATACCAGTGCATCTGAACCGTAACTTCTGAGACTGCCTAAAAGCTGTGGTTGTTACTACCCACTCCAATGCGCCCTACTTGTAATCGTCCTGAAAAACTGCAGACCCGAGAAACAGTCATGAATGGCATACCTTTCAGTGAAATGCCAGAGGAAGCGGAGAATCTAAAAGGCGCTCAACAGGCGATTAGCGCTCTATCACTATTTAGTAGAACATTGAGTATATCTTCGTATGCCCCCCCTGAACCATCCGGGCGAATCGACCATTGCCAGCATCTACTTGAGACCGAAGAAAGCAGTTCATCAACATTCTCTACCTCACCGAAAATACTGCTTATCTATACATCCAGGTAAATAGTGCGAATGGAAAGCCCGCGAAAACCCCTGATCTCCCAACGGCGTATTCCTACCGCTCAGGATGGCAAACAGCCACAGCGGCGCTTGCTCTTCTCTGGCAAACCCCGACAATCCATACCAACGGAACTGCCGTTTCAGATACAGGACTATCTCGAACTAGTGGGCTGGAGTGACCGTTGCCTTCGTGAAGACAAGCGCGGCGCGATCGACGAGCAACTGCCGCCGATTCTCGACCGGCTGCAGATCGACCCGCGGCACAGGCTCTACCTGAACCGAAACTTTGAAAGCCACTTCAAGTCCTTGGTTGGCGCCGCACACTCAATGCGCAACGTCTGCGAGCATCTCGGCAAACACTGTTCTCAAGGAATCCGCGACTGCGTGCGCTGTCTCTCCCCGCCGATCGCTTCCTAAAATTTTGCCTTCCCTTGAAAAATGCCGTCGCGGGCTTCTGAGAAGGACTGCTGCACCTTAACAAAACTGTTTGGCGCAACTCCACACAGAAGCCTGAGCCCACCTAGCCAAATAGACCGTCTTGGCAACAGCGGACTGAATATGCAGATCCTTTCCATCAAATTTTCAATTGATGGGTGTCCAATTTTGTTGCACTTTATGATACTCCGCGCCGGTAAGGAGCGCTCCTACAGCCTGTCCAATGGATAAATTATCGGTGCAGTTTGGGATAGTCGAGAAGTTCGACTGTACCATGCGCCAAATCCAGGTCACACCAGCGGTCAATACGCAGATGCATATGCACCACGGCAGCTGTGGGAAATTTAGGCAGCTTCCAGCCAGTGAGATAGCCACCCAAATCCTGGAGGCCAGGGTTGTGCCCAACTACCATAAGGTGCAGCCATTGATCGTTCTGCCGCCGCAGCAGGCACAATAGTTCCTGCAAGCCTGCGGTGTAGAACTCAGGTTGTACGAGCACTTGATCCGGCCTTAATGCCAGCTCGCAGGCTAGCGCTTTAGCCGTTTCAAGCGCGCGTTTAGCGCCGCTGGTCACCAATTGATCCGGCGCTAGCCCGAAGTCACGCACACGCCGTGCCATGGATTGAAGGTCCCGTATCCCGCGTTTGTTGAGTGGCCTGTCGAAATCTGCCAGCCGAGGATCACTCCAGCTGGATTTCGCATGGCGAATCAGGGTTAGCGCTTTCATTGGGTGTAGCTACAAGCCGAACTTTAGGATGCAGTTCTAAGGAGGATATATGTTTGATGTCAAAAGGGTCGCGGACAATCGCCTGGATATTATTTTCAGCGGAAAACTGGACGCCGAGGAGATGAAGCGGGCGTTGAATGCGCTGGTAGAACAGTCTGATGGCATAGAAAATGGCACTATGCTGTTTGATGTTATCGAATACTACCTACCCTCACTCGGAGCTATCGGAATCGAGCTCGCGCGCCTTCCGGAAATGTTGCGCTTCATCCGCAAGTTCAATAAGGCGGCCGTGCTCACCGACCAAAATTGGATCGCCAAAATCAGCGAATTGGAGGGCGCCTTGATCCCTGGATTGCATATCAAAGCGTTTACCCGCGCACAGCGGGCGGAAGCGGAAGCCTGGCTCAATGCCACTACCGCTTAAGGGCGCTCCAGCACTTACACCAGACTGCGGGGCATCGCCACCCACGCTTTGCCCCCTGCCCTATGCGCTGCGCAACGTGGCTAACATATGCCCCCAGGTGGAACGGCCACGAGGTGTGTCCCCCGCGGACCAAGGCCAGCTGTGTCCAAATCTCGCTAGAGCGGTTACAAGCTTGTCTTAGCGGCTCAGTGTGCAGACTTGGTCTCCGTAGTAATTGTCCGCGTAGTTGCACTTGACCGCCTCGGCCCGGTTGCGATTGCCGGCACCAATGGATTGGCTGACGATGTTGATCAGGGTTTTCATGTGAGCCTCCTCTTCTACTCGTTTCTCAAACGCCCGGCCAGAATAGCGGAAGGCATGCTATAGTTTAAATAAATTTTTTTGTTAACCCTGATAAACTATTGTTATTCAAAGCGCGCTGGGACCCTATGGCGGTTTGGTAGAAAGTTCAGCTAGATATACTGGAATCGCCGCTTCGGTTTGCACTGCTCGCTCACAATCGCCTACCGGCAGGCCCAGATGTCTCGAGAATTCACCAGTCTGACCCAGCTGCTGGAACACATTGAAAAAACCGCCAAGCGCCGCAAACGCGTCTCTTTGGACTTGGTGGTCCGGGCCGTTGGCAGACGCGCATTTGCGCCGCTGTTATTGCTGGCTGGGATTATTCTCTTCTCACCGCTTTCCGGAATTCCCGGCGTTCCCACACTGATGGCTATTCTGGTACTGCTCGTTACCGTGCAGTTGCTATTGGGGCGGCGACGCTTTTGGCTGCCGCACTGGTTACTGAACCGGTCAATGTCGAAAGAAAAACTGTTAAAAACACTGGACTGGCTGCATAAACCAGCCTATTGGACCGACCTCTGGTTGCGGCCGCGACTGATGTTCCTGGTACACCGCTCGGGCACCTATGTCATAGCGGTGATCTGCACCGTGATTGCATTGGGGCTGCCGGTAATGGAAATAGTGCCCTTCTCCGCGACTTTTGCCGGTATGGCACTGGCCGCCTTTGGACTGGCGCTGGTGGCCCACGACGGCGTGCTTGCTGTTCTGGCGTTTACCTTTACCGCACTGGTTTTCGCACTGATCGCCGGAGCGCTGCTTTAACCGCCGGAGAATCAGCCAGACCTGGCCCCCTACAGCGCATCCGTAGGGGGCTGGTAGCCCGGACCAGCACCGCAGGAAGCTCGGACCACCAGCTCAGTGGGCAGGACCTCCGAATCCGCCTGTTTCCCGGATACCAGGCGCATTATCCGGTCTACCAGCAGTTCACCACCCCGGTGGATATTTTGTCGCACAGTGGTCAGCGGCGGAGTGTAGAAAGGGGCTATGGGAATATCGTCAAAGCCAACGACGGCAACATCTCGGGGTACTTGATAACCACAGTCTTGCAACGCCTTGATCGCCCCCATGGCGATATTGTCACTGGCGGCAAAGATAGCATCGAAACCGGCAGGCCCGCTTTTGATCAAATCCGTCACGCTCTGGTAGCCGGCTTCAATGGAAAAAGCGGAGCCTACCTGCCAGGCGCTTGCTTGCAGACCAGAACCATCCAGAGCGGCCAGATAGCCCTGGTAACGCGCTTCGATCTCGGGGTGGGCGATGTCGCCGAGAAAGACGATTTTCCTGCGCCCCAGGCCGATCAGGTGCTCAGTGGCCTGACGGCCACCCATTTTATTGTCGCTGCTGACGATGCAGTAATCCGCCCCAGCCCTGTGCATCCCTCCCCACACTACCAGCGGATCGCCGAGCCGCTGCAATTCACGCAGCGGGGTGTCATCGACCCCCTGGCCGATCACGATAACACCATCCGCACGACGGGCACCCAACAGGTAAGAGTGCCAGTCGGCACTGGTGACGACACTGCTGGCAAACAGCAGATCGTATTTATACCTTGCCAGCTCATCGGCGATAGCCCCGATCATATCGATCATAAAAGGATCGGAAAAAGACTGGCCACCAGTTTTGCCGGTATTGATAACCACTGAAACGGTATGGCTGCGCTGCAGGCGCAAATTGCGCGCGCTTTCATTGACCTTGTAATTCACCGAGCGAGCAATGCTTTGAATGCGCTCACGGGTCTTTTCGTTGATCAGCGGACTGTTATTCAGCGCGCGAGACACGGTGGATTCAGACACCCCGGCCAAACGCGCAATATCAGACATGGATACAGGAGCAGAGCTATCCTTGCGCATGGCGCCATTACCTAGAAAAACAAAGAAGGCGCCATCTTAGGCGCGCTTCAGGGGTTTGTAAAACCGCGTTCACTGGGAAGAGGAGAGCGCAGCTTCGGGGTAATCTGGCCGGCCCACGCGTTCCACCGCACGGCGGAAAAAGAACAGGCTCAACAGGATGACGCCAATTGGTACCAGTGACAGATAGAAGGCGAAACGACCGTCAAATGCCTCGAAGACTGTGCCGGTAATCAATGAGCCAGTAGTACCGCCCAGTGCGGAAAAAATCACCAATAAACCGGTCATCGCCGAGTGCTGGTGCTTTGGCAGCGAACTCAGCATCACGGAGTTAATCGCCGGGTAGATGGGGGCCATAAAGAGGCCAATCAACGGCAGAATAAAGGCCGCCACCGGCGCGTTCAGCCAATTGATCTCTGCCTTTGGCACTATCCCCTCCGCCAGCGGCAGAGTCAGCAGAATCAAAACCGCCATCGCCACCAGGCACCCATTTAATACGGGGTACCAATGCACGCGCCGCATCATCGCGCCCGCCCCCAGCCGACCGATCGCCAAACCGGCGGCAAAAATACTCGTGGCCTGCACACTCATGGCGGGAGGGAGTTTTAGGATTTCGTTATTGAAAGTAGGCAGCCAGGTGCCTATGCCCTGCTCTATCAACACGTAAAAAAAGGCTGAAATAATATAAATACACACCAGCGGCCTGGCCACCAGGCGCAGCATGGCAAAAAATTCCCGCATGGGGCTTTCACCTTCGATACGCGTACCGGTTTCATCTAGTGCTGTCGTCCACAGCAACACAAAGGTGAGCGCGCAAATGGCAGCCAGCACCCAGTATACGTTCAACCACGCGGTGGACTCAGGGTCGGAGGAGTCGATAAATGCACTGAACAACCAGTAACCCCCAAGTACACCCACCATAAACACCCCCTCCAGTGTGTTTACCATGGATGCGTGTGTCTTGCGGTCCCGTGCCAATAAGCCGATAGAGGAATAGACCGCGACCTTTACCAACGCAAAGGCAACACCCACAGAAAAAAAGAGCAACTTTGCAGTCCAGAAAGCGGGAACCAAAGGCATACAGAGGCTGGCCGCGGTGACAATCGCCAACCCGACCAGCATGGCGTTTTTAAAACCAAAGCGAGGTAACTGGGAGGCCACCAGGAAAGATACTATGCCGATGGGAATGTCCTTAAACCCCTCCAGCACACTGGCAGCGGATTTACTGACACCATAAGTATTGATCACCTGCAAAATTACAGTGCCGACACTGTTCAACAAAATCGCGAACACCAGATAAATAGCGAACAGGGACAAAAGTACGCGTGGGTTCTTCATAGCGGCTTCTTCATCATTGCTGCGGCCGGGACTTCGCCGGCCCGTTATTGTACATTTTTCACCCACACCGCGAATGGCTAAGGCTGCGGCTGGCACAGCGATTGGGCGACTGTCCTGCGATACTACTGCAATCGTTTGCAGACAAACAACCGAAGAGTGAACCCAAAACCCGTCTCCAATTCACCACTCCGTTGCCTGATTTTCTATAAAACTCTTATAAAACAATAGGTTATCTATAAATTTAGGCAATTTGATGCCGATTGCCCGCCCCTCAAAGCGTCTCATCCAGCGCATTGCAATCGATTGCATTTAGGCCTGGACAGACGATAAACTGAGAGTAAGGCGATACCCATGCCTAAGGGGAAGCCCCCAATTCTGAGATCCGACAAGCGATGGTGCTATGCAGCAACAACAACCAAAACTTCAGGTGCATCCCTGGGAACTGGTGGAGCCCGAATTCCAGCCGCAGGACTACAACCTAAACGCCACCCTGTTTGCCCTGGGCAATGGCTTTATCGGTCTGCGCGGCGCTTTCGAGGAAGGCTATGAGCCGGAACCCTTTGCCGACGGCTGTTACCTCAACGGTGTCTATGCCAGTGAGCCTATCACCTATGGTGAGAGTGCCTATGGCTATGCCAAGAACAACCAGCGCATGCTCAGCGTGCCCAATGGCAAAGCGCTGCAAATATGGCTGGATGGGGAACGCTTTTCCCTGGCGGAGGGAACACTACTCGACTACGAACGACGCCTAGATATGGCTTCCGGCCTGCTGCACAGAAAACTCCGCTGGCGCTCTCCCCAGGGCAAGACACTGGAGCTGCACAGCCGCCGATTGGTGTCGCTCACTGAAAAGCATCTTTACGCGCTGGATTTCCGCCTTATACCGCTGGATTTCGACGCCGAAGTGCGGCTTGTCTCATCGGTGGACGCAGGACTCGCGCAAGCAGAAAAAAGCGATGATCCACGCTTGGCCTCCCCCATCGATAGCTCAGATATCCAGTTGCAGAAAACACTGGCTGAAGGCGATTCCCTGGCGCTCATACAAAAGGTCCACAGCAGCGGCTTCACCCTAGGCACTGGGGCACTGCACCGGGTGGAATGCGCTTCCGACTGTACACGGCGCTATTTTGTCGATGACTGCCGCGTGTCAGTGGAATACCGCCTGGCTGCCCAACGCGGAAAGCCGATACAGCTAACCAAATACGTTGCACATTTCGCGAGCCGGGATGGAAGCGCAATCAGCACCACTCAGCTGAGCGACTATTTAGAGCGGTGCAGCGGCAAGCATTTCGAAGATTACGCCGCGCTACAACGCCGCGCGCTGGATGAATTCTGGGCCGGCAGCGATTTGGAGCTGCGCGGAAACGACACCCTGCAGCAGGGTATGCGCTTCAACCTCTTCCACCTGTTCCAGTCTCTGGGACGGGGCGGCCGCACCAATATCGCCGCCAAGGGACTATCTGGAGACGGTTACGAAGGCCACTATTTCTGGGATACGGAAATCTACATCCTGCCATTTTTCCTCTACACCCAACCGCAGCTGGCACGGGGATTGCTGGAATATCGCCACTCTATTCTCGACGCCGCCCGGTCCCGGGCTCGCGAACTGGCTGTCAAGAAAGGCGCACTTTTTCCCTGGCGCACCATCGGCGGTGAAGAGTGCTCGGCCTACTATCCAGCGGGCACCGCGCAATTTCACATCAATGCGGATATCGCCTACGCAGTGCGACAATACTGCAGCGTCACTGGCGACACGGATTTCCTGCGAGACAAGGGCGCGGAAATTGTGATTGAGGGCGCGCGCCTGTGGCTGGAAATCGGCCACTACAATCCGCGCCGCAACAACCAGTTCTGCATCAATGAAGTCACCGGCCCGGATGAATACACGGCACTGGTGGACAATAATTTCTACACAAACCTGATGGCGCGCGCGCACCTGTACTACGCCTGTGAAGTCTATGAATGGCTGCAAGCCCAGGCACCACAAGCCGCCGCCGCGCTCGCGCAGCGCATCGGGTTGGACGCCGACGAACCCGCGGCCTGGCGCCGCGCGGCGGATGCCATGTACCTGCCGCAGGACGAGACCCTAGGCATCTACCCCCAGGACGACAGTTTTCTGGGCAAGCCGGAATGGGACTTTGAAA
The DNA here is from genome assembly GCF_001617625.1 of Microbulbifer thermotolerans. Lineage (NCBI taxonomy): Bacteria > Pseudomonadati > Pseudomonadota > Gammaproteobacteria > Cellvibrionales > Microbulbiferaceae > Microbulbifer > Microbulbifer thermotolerans. The sequence goes on from NZ_CP014864.1 coordinate 2,143,646, forward strand.
ATACACCCGCAGATCACTATCCGCTGTTGCTGAACTATCACCCTCTGGTGATCTACCGCCACCAGGTATGCAAGCAGGCAGATGTAATTCTGGGACTCTTTCTACAGAGCCCGGAATTCACCGTGGAGCAAAAGCGCCGTAATTTCGATTATTACGAACCGAGAACCACCCACGACTCCACCCTATCCGCCTGCATCCACAGCATTATTGCCAATGAAGTGGGCTATCACGAAAAGGCGCTCAGCTACTTTCAACAAGTAGCCCGTATGGATCTGGACAACCTCCACAATAATACCCAGCACGGCATACACACTGCCTGCATGGGCGGCACCTGGCTGTGCCTGGTGCAAGGATTCGCCGGAATGCGGCTGCACGGCGACACCTTACATTTCAATCCAACAATTCCCGACGGGCTGCAAGGCTACCGCTTCCGCCTGCAATTCCGGGAAAGCATTCTGGAGCTGGATGCGGATAGGGAATCAACCCGTTATACCCTGGTCAGCGGTGCGCCGCTGACACTACGCCACGCCGGGGAATCCCTGCTCTTGTCCCAACCCGGGCAGTCGCTTACCGCCCAACAGGCAAATGTGCAGGAGGCACTGGTATGAGCTTCCACGCGGCTATATTCGACCTGGACGGCGTGATCGCCGATACCGCCCGACTGCATCTGCAAGCATGGCGTCAATTGGCTAAAGAGCTGCAACTGCCCTGGAACGACGCCATGGAAGAAGGCCTCAAAGGCCTTGAGCGCATGGCTTCACTGGAAGTGATCCTGGGCCACCGCAGCCCGGATTTTACCGACGGGGAAAAAGTGGCCCTGGCCTCGCGTAAAAACGACTGCTACAGGGCGCTGATCGAGACACTCTCGCCGGCCGATCTTCTGCCCGGTGCCGGGGAACTGCTGCACTGGCTCCGCAGCCGCCATATCCCCATCGGCCTTGCGTCCGCGAGCAAAAATGCACCGGCGGTACTCAACGCCCTGGAAATCGCGGATTGTTTTACTTATATCGCGGACCCAAGCGCGGCAGCCCCCAAACCGGCACCGGATATTTTCCTCGCCGCCGCCACAGGGCTCGCGGCGGAGCCGGCCGTCTGTCTGGCCTTCGAGGACGCGGCCGCGGGCGTGGACGCCATTCAGGCCGCGGGCATGACTGCGGTCGGAGTCGGCGACCGGAACGCCCTACAAAGCGCAGACCACCTTCTCAACAGCCTGGTTGAATTCGAGCCTGAACGCTTTTTTTTCAGCGCACAACACACCGAGCCCAATCTCCGCTTCTATCGCCTAAGGAGCCTCCGGTTAATTCGCTCCTGACGATAACGAGACGTCTACTCACAATGAGAAGATCGGTTGATGGGGTGGCTATTTTGAAGCCGCCGGATACAGGGAGCTATCCGTCGAAACTACAGGGAAATCATCGTGTGTTTTCGAAATAGTCATCCCGTCGCCGGAGCGCCCGCAACCAACGATAGCGCTCAAGCGAATTAATCAGAGATTCCCTAAAGCAGCCAGTCCGGAGGCAATGCCCGCCTCCGGCTTCCCCCTCTGGGGATGAAAATCTGCCACATACCCCGCCCCGGCGCCTGAAGTTTCAACTTATCGATAATCCGCACCAAGGAACCGCTGTTTCATTTGCGCAAGCGCATCCCATGTGCTCAAAACAAAAAAAGCCGCATGGTGGGGTTCCATGCGGCAAGCGATGATGAGAGCACTAGTGCTGCCAATAAAACGTTTAGAAGTCGTAAGCGACGCTCAACTTGATATTGCGCGGCAAAATGTAGCGCACGTTGGCTGCGAGCGGGTCGCGGGGATCACCTTCGGTCGCACCTTCTTCGTCAGTAAGGTTGTTCACCGCCAACTGAACATTGAGGTCATTGATGTAAAAGACCGTGCCCAAATCCACTTTGGTGTAGGCAGGCAGGGTTGTGAGATTACTGCTATCACTATAGCGTTCGCCAACCCGGCTGACCGCCCCGTAAAGGGATACCTCCACCCCGTTGCTCAAGGTCCAGTCATAGTTCTGAGTCAGGCGTACCTGGTGTTCGGGCTGGCGCTGTACTTGGTTGCCCTGAAACTCGCCACTGGTGATTTCCGCGTCCTGGAAGGTGGCATTCAGCCCCAGAGTGAAATCGCCCCAATACAGTTTGCCGTCCAGCTCCAGGCCCGTGGCTTCGGTTTCCAGCCGGGTGCAAACATCACTGCCGACAACACAGTCGGGCATCCCCTGGGTCTCGTTGTAGAACAAGGTCGCGAACAGAGAGTAGTTGTCGTCCTGCAACTTGTAACCCAGCTCGGCCTGGTCCACATCAATCACCAAATCGGAACCAGCGCGGAAGCTATCGCCAAACTCGCGGTAGTTATCGAAGTCGGCAAATTTGAATCCGGAATTGATTCGGAAGAAGCTGCCCATATTGTCGGCGAACGCCCAGTCCACCGCAGCGGTATAAGCTGTACCATCTTCGTCTGCTTTGTAGGTGGTGAAGACCCCGTCGAGCGCGCCATCATCCACCGAATAATTGGTTTCGCGGTTTGCGGAACGCACCCCTAGGTCGAATGTGAAGTCTCCAAGGTAAAACTCACCGGCGAGGTAAAGCGCGTTTTCACGGGCGTCACCGCTCGCATCTACATCGTAACTCCAGCCGCAGGTTGCCACCCCGGCCGCATTACAGGCGATCTCCCCAACACCGCCAACACTGGCAATCTGTTCACCGTCATGCCCCAGGACATAGTATTTCTGGTTGCCGATGGACCACCACTCATTGACCTCCCAACTGGAAGTGTAATAGCCCGCAGTGATTTTGAACGTATCCCATTGTTTGGCAATGCTGAGGTCGTTGGTCACGGCCTCGATGTCCTTGCGTACAACCCAGGCACCGAACTGCTGCACCAAGGTATCTCCACTGACGGTAGCGCCGGAGACAGTGGTTGCAGAAGTGATGGCGTCGCCATTCAGATCCGTCAGGCTATCCAGGCGCACGGGGCTGCCATCGGGTACAAAACCGAGAGTATCCGCATTGCCAGAAGTCAGAGAGAAACGCTCATTGAGCGTCCAGCCGTCTCCAAGATCCAGCTCTAAGTATGCGCCGCCGATACTACCATCCCAGCCACGGCCTTCGCCCATATCGAAACTCTGCCACGCTGTGCTGGAGCCGCCATTGCCATCCGCCTGGCTGACGGGCACCAGTACTCGGCGGTTACTGGGGCCTACTTGGGTGTAATCCGCCGGGAGCGTGGAGGCCCCAGGCAGATACCAGGTTCCGTGATCGTCAGTATCCCGCAGATAGAAACCGGCCTTACCGTTATCCAGCTCGGCAGTCAGGTGTACTGTAAGCTGATGCCCTTCTTCTGCACTGAAGTCGGCGTCGCGAACCCCCGGAGAGGAGCTAACATAGCCGCCAATCATGTAGTAGACATCATCGCTCAGCTTGCCGGTCAGCAGTGCATCCGCCCGCTGCAGATCGTAGTCGGAGGTGGAATACTTCAGCCGTCCTTCTGTCTGCTCGGTGCCCTCTTTCAGGATAAAGTTCGTGGTCAACCCCGGCTGACCATTGGAGTAGACTGGGTTGGGGCCACCGCGCAAACCCTCTACCCGCTGAATGGTCTCATCGATGCGAAAAAGCGAGGAGTTTTCCAGGAAGGACAATGTCGGGGCGGGATAAACCGGCAACCCATTCAAAGATACGGTTACAAAAGGTGCGTCGCTGCCGCCGGGAAAGCCACGCACGTCGATGTTGGCGCCCGAAACACCGCCAGAGCTCTCTACCCAAAGCCCGGGAATCGACTTCATCAAATCCGCGGTGCTGGTCGGGGAGACTTTTGCGATTTCATCGTCATTCAAGGTGGTAATGGAGAAGCTGGCATCCAGCTTGCGAATGCTGGCGCCACCGGGCGTTCCAGTGGTCACCACCTCTTCAATCACCATAGTGTCCGAAGTGGGTTCCTGGCTTAGCTGCTGAGCCACCAGGCCCCCGCTGAACCCCAGGGAAATTACAGCCAGGGATACCGCCTGGGCCAAAGGATTCTTATTCATCTACTCTTCCCTCTCGTCCTCGCTTTTATGCAAGTTATTGTTCGCGGTGTCATTTTTCCGACAACAGGTCGTTTTATACTGCGACCGCATGCAAACGATTGCATGCACCAAGAATGGGCTTTCTTAAGGTCGTACACCACCCCTGCACTATAATTCGGCATTGCAATCGATTGCAATAGAAAGGAGAAAAATTTTAGAATACTTTGGTTATTAAAATCATATTTTTATTACAAATGGGAATTAAAAACCGTAAATGTGGGGTGTTTTGGAAGCGTTATAGGGAATGTTATTGAAAGGGCATGTTCGATACCTGTGCGAGTTGAAGTTGAACATGCGCTTCAGCGCGCCTCTGCTAACCGCAGCAGATGCGGAAAGCGGAGCATAACCGTGAGAACAAACAGGTCGTAGGCGGCATGCCACACCGCGACACAGAGCAGGCTCTCCGTCATCCGGTAGCAGACCCCAAAGGCGATGCCCACTAGAAACGTAGCGGCAAAATAGATAAAGGAGGCGTAGTGGAGTAAGGCAAATACCAGCGACGCCACCAGTAAACCAGCCGCAGGTGAGCTGAGGTGGGATAACCAAGACTGCAAAAAGCCGCGGAACAAGACCTCCTCGCAAATACCGGCGGCAAGAGAAATCACAACAATCTGCACGGCGGAACAAGCGGCCATAAAGTGGCGCAGGTCAGCGCAATGCCTGCGTAATACGCCCCCAATATGCGAATTGGAGCGAATCAGCCAGAGCACAAGCAGAAAGCTGACTGTGGCGAAAATAAGGCCCGTTAGAGTGTCCCCGTAAACCGATTCTCTCCACCAATACACTTGAACGCCAGAGACGAAAACACCCACCAACCCCACCACTAGAGCCACCAGTTCCAGCAGCAGAATCAATCTGAAAATATCGCGGGGGTAAATTCCGGTGCCGCTCATCGCCCCACCAGTAACTGTCTATTTCGCGGGATTGGCCGAAACATGCTTAAGCCGCGCCCGACCGCTCTTTGACACCATCACTTCAGCAATCCCCCCTTTGCGCAAATCCGTTTCCAGCCCCAGAGCCTTTTCCTTAGGCGCGAAATAGGCCTCGATGCCATAGCGGACTCTGTAGCTACTGATTGCACCCCGGAACCCGCTACCCGCAATCCTGCCACGCAGAAATCTGCCCTGCTGTGGTTTTTTCAGACTGACACCGGCAAACCGGTAGATACCACGCCGGTCAGCCGTAAGTGCAACATAAATCACCTCCCCTTCGCGCAGCCTTTTCCCCGCTGGAAAGAGTGCGATATCCAAGTGAGAAATTTCGTACTCCAGGCGCGCATAGTTACCGCGAAACAGTGAACGCGGGTCCACCGGCATCGCCTCCAGACGGATTGCCTCTCCAGTCCACAGTGGCATTTGCGCACTCAGATACATGCCAATCAAAGTCAGAAACTGAAAGCCAATGGCGGCGGCGAGACCGAGCAGGATTTTCCGCTTCATAGCAACCTCTCCCTCGATTGCTGATATTTCCAATACTTGGCGGCGCCAAGAAGCAGTGCGGCAAACACAATAAACATCACCGCCCCACCCACATAATCACCGATCAAGTCAAAATAACGCAGCAGCGCGGTGACCAAAATAGACAACACACCGAGGAAGAAATAATGGGAGATACCGCTGTGGATACCGCGTACAACCAGCCAGATACCTGTCGCGATCAGGCAGAAATTTGCTGCAACCTGATAGTACACCGCGTGAGTCTGGTCTCGGGACAACAGCACTGCAGAAACGGCAAGTAGAAGAGCCACCAACAGTGCGGCAACCGAAGATGTACGCCCTGCTTTCTCCGCCAGCCACAAAGCCCCGCCGCCCAGTAATGCGGTTACCCCCCACATAGACGGCAGATGCTTCCAGTCCGCATCCAGCAAGTCTTTCCACGGGCCGGAAAAGCTCAATACCAACAACAGCAACAGTGCAAAGCGTAAGCTCCAAACAGAAATGATTGCGGCGTAGTCGCGGGCTGCCGAGGATGGCAGGCTGGCAAGCCGCTGAGCCGTGGCGAACAGCAAGATAAACAAGGCCACTGCCACTACCAGGTGCTCGGCGTGGAAATCGAATAAGAAAAACTGATCATCTTCCCGCCACAGCACGGCCAGCGAATACTCCAGCCAAAGACCACTACTGACGAGCACCGCCAACAGCAGCAATACGCTCCGAGGCCCTTTCCACAATACATACACTGAACTGAGCACGAATAGCGGGAACAGGCCCGGGTAATAACCGAGACTGATCTCTATAAAGAACCAGATCAACGCAAGCGTGTTGGCCTGCAGCGCCAGCCAGGGACTCTTTGTCATCACAGCGAACGGCAGACACCCCAGTGCCCACCAAAAGACCCCATCCGGCATATGCTCGCCAAGATGATAGATCTGTGCAATTAGAATAATCGACGCGCCATAGAAGAAGTTACCAAGCAGAAACAATCCGACTCCGGCGTTATGCTTTCCGCTGAGACAGTGGCGCAACGCGATTACCTGAGTAGATACCGTCAGCAGGATCAAGCCCCACATGCGCAGCGCCCTCGGGATCTCATCCCAATTGGCACCGAGTAAAGTGATCATTGCCAGGCCGATAAAGAGATATCCCAATCCCACCAACACTCTGTAACCCAGGGAACGGCTCCCATCTTGATGGAGGTCTACGCCATAGCGATCGCAGATCCGTGCCGCCTGAGCCTCACTGATCAAGCCTTCTTCGACCCACGCTTTGGCCTCACGCGCCAAGTCGTTTTTCAACAAACGAATCAATCTCATAGGCTCCCCGGGGTTACTGCTGGCACCGGACCAGATCCGGACCATTGGTCACTACCGGAGTATCTGCAATGAGAGCAGACACTGCAATCCTGATATCAAGAAGGAATCAACTATGGAGGGATCTCACTTAATCAACTGAAGCTATCAGAGCCATTTAAATAGATTATTTTTATCAACTGCCCTTAACCCATAGTATTAATCGCGTCCAAGCAATTTAACGCAAACGAGCGAACAAGGAGCTATCTATGTCCCGCTACATTGAATCTGAACTGAAGCCCTTTACTGCCAAAGCCTACCAAGGTGGCGACTTCATCGACGTCAGCGATGCCGACGTAAAAGGAAAGTGGGTAGTGTTCTTCTTCTATCCCGCCGATTTCACCTTCGTCTGCCCCACCGAGCTGGGCGATCTGGCGGACAACTATGAAGAATTCAAGAAGCTGGGCGTCGAGATCTACTCAGTATCCACCGACACCCACTTTACCCACAAGGCGTGGCACGACACTTCCGACACCATCGGCAAAATCCAGTTCCCGATGATCGGCGACCCCACCGGCACCATCACCCGCAACTTCGGTGTGATGATTGAAGAAGAAGGCATCGCCGACCGCGGCACCTTCGTTATCGATCCGGAAGGCAAGATTCAGATCGTAGAGATCACCGCCGGTGGAATCGGCCGCGACGCCCAGGAGCTGCTGCGCAAAATCAAAGCCGCTCAGTACATCGCCGCCCACCCGGGAGAAGTATGCCCGGCCAAATGGAAAGAAGGCGACGAAACTCTGGCGCCGTCTCTGGACCTGGTCGGCAAGATTTAACCCCCCCCTCAACCGGGACTGCCATCCCATTTGCCCACCTCCGGGTGGGCCTTTTTTGACCGAACCCACAATGAACAGGACACACCGATGTTGGACGCCAATCTGAAACAGCAACTGGACACCTACCTGCGCAATATCATCGAGCCAATCGAACTGCGTGTGTCCGGTGACAACACACCTAAATCCAAAGAGCTCGAGACCCTGGCCGATGAAATCGCCAGTCTCTCTGACAAAATAGAAACCCGGCAAGGCAACGGCAAACGCACACCAAGCATGGCTATCGCCCGTAAAGGCGAAGAAGCCCGTGTAAGCTTCGCTGGTATTCCCCTGGGACACGAATTCACCTCTCTGGTGCTCGCCCTGCTGCAAACGGGCGGCCACCCAGCCAAGGCCGACCCGGAATTGCTGGAGCAAATCCGCAATTTGGAGGGCGAATACCACTTCGAAACCTATATTTCATTGTCGTGCCAAAACTGCCCGGACGTGGTGCAGGCCCTCAACCTGATGGCGACACTGAACCCGAATATCACCCATGAAATGATCGACGGTGCACTCTTCCAGGAGGAAGTTGAACAGCACAATATTATGGCCGTACCCTCCGTTTACCTGAATGGCGAACACTTCGCCCAGGGTCGTATGACTCTGCAGGAAATTGTCGCTAAGCTCGATACCAATGCGGCCAAACGCGAAACCGAAACACTGAATGAAAAAGCGCCTTACGACTTATTAGTTGTAGGTGGTGGCCCGGCGGGAGCCGCAGCGGCTATCTACGCGGCACGCAAAGGCATCCGCACCGGACTGGTCGCGGAACGCTTCGGCGGACAGGTCATGGATACCGTAGGTATTGAAAACTTTATCTCTGTTCCCTACACCGAAGGCCCCAAACTCGCCGCCAGTCTGGAGCAGCATGTCAAAGAATACGGCGTGGATATTATTACCGGTCAACGTGCAGCGAATTTGAGCCGCAATCAACTACTTGACCTTGAACTACAGAGCGGTGCCACCCTGCAAAGCCGTGCGATAGTGCTCGCCACTGGCGCCCGCTGGAGACAACTGGGCGTTCCCGGTGAAGAGGAATACAAAACCCGTGGCGTCGCTTACTGCCCTCACTGCGATGGCCCCTTCTTCAAAGGTAAACACGTGGCGGTGATCGGCGGCGGCAACTCCGGCATAGAAGCGGCAATTGATCTCGCCGGTATTGTCAAACATGTTACCGTGCTGGAATTCGCCGACACCTTACGCGCCGACGAAGTACTGGTACGCAAGGCCGAATCCATGGATAACATCGACATCATCACCAATGCACAAACCACCGAAATACTCGGTGACGGCAGCAAGGTGAACGGCCTCCGCTACACCGATCGGGTCAGTGGTGAAAGCAAGCAGCTGGAACTGGCTGGTGTCTTCGTGCAAATCGGCCTGGTCCCCAACACGGAATGGCTGCAGGATTCGGAGGTGGAACGCAACCGTCTGGGGGAAATCGTGATCAACGAACGCGGTGCCACCAGCCTGCCCGGTGTCTACGCCGCAGGCGACGCAACCACAGTGCCCTACAAACAGATTATTATCTCCATGGGCGCTGGCGCTACCGCCGCCCTGGGCGCCTTTGATTATCTGATCCGTACTTCCGCGGAAACGGAAACAAATGAAGTACCGGCAGCGGCTTACGGCTAATAGTCTGAAAAGGGGAAAAATAGCGGCCGAGCATATTTCGGTCGCTTTTTTTTATACAGTCCAAAATCGGCCGAAAAATGCGAGGTAAAGCTCCCCCTGTCGATGCCCAAGATACCCTCCCTGTACTGACCTGCATGTCTCTCTAAACGATTTACTACACGTTTGTATGTATTGTCCTAATGTCTGACTACTGACCCGAGCCATCTGCTCAGAGACAATTTAAACGTCAAAAAAGTAGTCGCACTTCTCATTTTTAAGGTGCTGTTCCAATCGCCCCCCACAAATGTACGACAATATCCGGTGTAACGACCCTTCCGTACGCACCCGGGTTCTCTTAATACCACTCTCTCAAAATGAATCATGAGGCCCATGGTCAACGCACCTAAGGAAGGTCTGAATAACCCCTCCATTTCATAGTGTTCATGAAATTTTTTACGTTGAAGCTAAATTTTTTAGATTCCTTCCCAAAACTGATCATTTTATTGCCTGAAATCCGCTTTCAAGCGGATTTCAGGCACACTGGCCCTAGGCCAGCAGATATTTTTGACAGCGAAGTAAGTTCGCCAACCCCGATAACACATAAAGGCGATTGGTGTTTTTCGCCAAACCGAGATAGCGAATCTTGCTGTAACCAAACATGCGTTTGATATAAAAGAAAGCATGCTCTACTTTGTCCCGAACACTGGCCTTTATCTTCTCTGCTTTTTTGTATGTGAACAACCAAGCTTTTTACGTGAGCCTGGGCGCATACCAATAAACCATTCCAGGTTCCGTTTTTTAAGCTCTTTACGCTTCTTTGCGCCACCGTAGCCTGCGTCGGCCCAAACTCGTTGTTCATCGCCGTGCAATAACTTGTGTGCCACATTCAGGTCGTGTTCGTTCGCTGGTGTTGTTTCTACACTGTGTATCAGCCCCAGAGACTCATCTACGTCAATGTGCATTTTCATGCCGAAATGCCACTCCTTGCCTTTCCTAGTCTGATGCATTTCTGGATCTCGAGCACCTTTCTTATTCTTGGTTGAGCTGGGAGCAGAAATGATAGTGGCATCTACAATACTGCCTTCGCGTAGTATCAAGCCGTGCTGATCAAGATGTTTGTTGATTTTTTGGAACAGCTTCTTGCCCAGATTGTGTTTCTCCAACAAGTGCCGAAAATTTAGGATTGTTGTTTCATCCGGGATTTTGTCCAAGCGGACACCGGAGAATCGGCGCATGGACTCGATTTCGTACAGGGCATCCTCCATTGCCGGATCGCTCAGGTTATAAACCAGCTGCATAATGTGAATACGCAACATCATAGACAGTGGATAGGGAGGGCGACCTATTCCCCCACGGGCATAGTGCTTGGCTATAGGTGTCTCCAACTGTTTCCAAGGCAATAGCTTATCCAGATATTCGAGAAAGAGTTCCCGTCGTGTCTTCTGCTTTTTGGTTGTGTATTCTGCTTCGGCAAAAGTCAGTTGGCTCATAGATTTACCTAAGGAGCCTCTGATTAATTCATTTCCTGGTGGCAGAGGTTCTTCGGGGGCGGATGTGAAGCTCAGGTGATAGGACGGATATTTCGAAACCGTCGGATACAGGGATGTATCCGTCGGAGCTACAGGGAAGTACTCGCGCGTTTTCGAAATATCCGTCCTATTGCCTGAGCGTCCCGGAACCTACTTATTGTGTTCACGCGAATTAATCAGAGGTTCCTTAGAATAATAAGGAGCTAATGCAGTATTTAACGAGCAATAAGTAATCTCTGGATAATTCGCTTCCTGACGTTAAGCGATTTTGAATTCAAAGAAGAAGTTCACCCCGCTACAAATTCATTGCACACTCATCAAGGCTTGCCTTTCGAGCTCATGGGCTAAACCAAATTGGCCCGGACCTGAGAAAATGCCTGAAACTGTGTCAGAAAAACTTTTCCGGACAGATGTTTCAGGAATCCGCTTTTCTGTAGACTGTCCATCACGGGGCCTTTTACCTCGGACAAATGCAGTTGCATTCCCTGCTCTGCCAGCCGTTCATTAACCGCTTCCAACACTTCCAGTGCACTCCAGTCTATCTCGTTGATAGCACTGCACATCAATATCACATGCTTCACTTGCGTATTGGCCGCCAAGTCTGCGTAGATACGGTCTTCCAGGTAACTTGCGTTGGAAAACATCAGACTTTCGTCAACGCGGATGGTCAGTATCTCCGGCACAGTCAGTACCTTGTGCCGTTTGATATTGCGAAAGTGCTCAGTGCCTTCCACCAGCCCAACCTCGGCAATATGGGGGCGGGAAGTGCGGTAAAGGAAGAGGAGTATGGAAGCTGCCACACCACAGGATACACCGACTTCAACACCAAACAGCAACGTTATTGCTATGGTAACCAATACCGCAGAAAAATCGCTGCGAGAAAAGTGCCAGGTCTTTTTCAGGATCGTAAAATCCACCAGCGACACTACCGCAACGATAATAGTGGCCGCAAGGGTGGCCTTGGGAAGATAGTAGAGAAAAGGCGTCAGAAATACTGATGCCAAGGCAATGCCAAAAGCGGTAAAGACACTTGCCATTTGAGTCTCCGCCCCCGCATCAAAGTTAACCACGGAGCGGGAAAAGCCTCCGGTGACAGGGAAAGCTCCGGAAATACCGGAGCCGACGTTTGCCGCCCCGAGAGCGATCAGTTCCCGATTTACATCGATCTTCTGCCGGCGCTTGGCGGCGAGTGTTTTCCCAACCGACACAGATTCCACATAACCAATAATGGAGATCATTATCGCCGGTGTTATCAGTGCCTCAAACAGTTCTCGGGAAAATACGGGAATCTGTAACCCTGGCAGACCGGGAGGAATCTCTCCTACCAGGGCCACCTGCTTGCCTTCAAAATCAAACAGCGCAGCAACGGCTATACTGGCCAACACCCCCACCACCGGTGCGGCTTTAGCCAGTAGGTCGGCGGTATGTGCACGCAACGATAACCCTTTGAGAAACCGGACCGCCCCAGCCCGCGACCAAAGTAGGAACAGTATGACCGCACCACCGGTAGCCAGTGTATAAGGATTGATGCTGTCCAGTTTTTCCGCTATCGAAAGTAGCAACTGGGGGAGATTGTCACCGCGCCCCCCAACACCGAGGATGGTTCCCAATTGACTTAGCGCAATCAAAATGCCAGAGGCAGTGATAAACCCGGAAATCACTGGATGGGAGAGGAAGTTGGCAAGAAACCCTAGTCTCAGCAACCCGAGAAGAACAAGAAACAGACCTGATAAAGACGCCAATAGCGCGGCGGCAAGCAAATACTCAGTAGTGCCCTGCAGCGCCACTTCACTGAGCGCCGAAGCGCTCATCAATGATGCCACCGCAACCGGTCCCACCGATAAAGTCCGGCTGGTACCAAACACCGCGTAGGCCAGCAGCGGCACTATGCTCGCGTAGAGCCCGACCTGTGCCGGTACCCCCGCCAGCAGCGCATAAGCCAGCGACTGGGGAATCAACATAATGGTCACGACAATCGCGGCCATCAAATCGCGGCTGAATGTGCGAGCGTTGTAGTTTGCCAGCCAGTCCAGGGCAGGCAGACAGGTCGACAATGCACGCATGGCGTTTTCCTTTATTAGTGGATATCTGGTTTATTCAGCATCAAAAGCAACCAGCACATCACGGATTTCGAATCCCGCCGCGCGGGCGCTTGCAAGCAGAGACTTATCCTCCGCCCCCTTGAGCCGGCAGGCAACTGCCCAAAGGTTGCAGGAGCGGTTTCCGGTACGGCAAAAGGCATGAATCCTCTTGCCGGACGCCAGCAATTCAGAGAATTCTCGACAGTGCTGTAACGTCATCTGCCCGCGAGCAAAAGGAATGGCAATAAATTCCATGCCGTTCTCGCGAGCGGCTTTTTCCAACTCTGCAAATGTCGGCTGATCCTCACTCTCATTTTCCTGCCGATTGCACACAACCAGCTCTACACCTGCCAGCGCTAAACGGGCTACAGCATCACAGTCCAACTGCTCGGAAACACTGACCTGCTCATCCAAATATTTGATCTCTGTCGTCACTTCAACGCTCTCCGTAGTGGCTCAATTTATGGGTGGGAAAAGGGGAACGGGCCTGTATGAGTACGCTAAAAGCCATTTCACCTGCCCACCCAATGTTCACCAAGTGCTCGTTAGAGTGTGTTGATCGGCACTTTCAGATAGGTGGTGCCGTTATCTTCCGGGGGCGGCATTTGTCCGGCGCGAATATTTACCTGAATAGAAGGAATGATCAGGCGCGGCATCGGCAGGGTTGCATCGCGTTTGTTTCGCATGGCGACAAACTCCTCCTCGCTGATCCCTTCATGCAGGTGAATGTTATTGCGCTTCTGTTCGCCCACGGTGGTTTCGCAACGATACTCACGCCCGCCTTCGGGCGGGTAGTCGTGGCACATAAACATGCGCGTATCTTCCGGCAGTGCCAGCAGTTTCTGTGCCGAACGGTACAAGGTGGTGGCATCGCCTCCGGGGAAATCGCAGCGGGCACTACCCACATCAGGCATAAACAGAGTGTCTCCCACGAATAAAGCGTCGCCGATCAGCCAGGCCATATCCGCCGGTGTATGGCCGGGAACATAGATGACCCTCCCCTGCAACTCGCCGACGGTAAAGGTTTCACCGTCGTGAAACAGGTGGTCAAACTGGCTGCCGTCCACCAAAAATTCCCGCTCCAGGTTAAACAAGTCGCGGAAGATGGTTTGCACTTTTCGGATTTGATCGCCAATGGCGATCTTGCCGCCCACTTGTTCCCGGATATACGGCGCTGCGGACAAATGGTCAGCGTGCGCGTGGGTTTCCAGTATCCACTCCACGGTGAGCTTTTCTGCGCGCACAAATTGAATGATCTCTTCCGCACCGGTGGTGCTGGTGCGCCCGGAGGCCTGATCGAAATTGAGCACCGTATCCACCACCGCGGCACTACCGCCCGGGTGGTCGTACACAACATAGCTCCAGGTTTCTGTATCGCGGTCAAAAAACGGGCGCACTTGGGTGATAGGTTTGGTCGCAGACATAACATGTCCTCCCTATTAGCAACACAAACAATATATTTGCAAATAATATATAAATCAATATAATGTTTTTACGTAAAGTGACATTACGGAGATCCGATGCCAGATACCGCCAATATCAGCTTGGACAAAATGCGTGCCACAGCGGGGGAGGTGTCGCAATTGCTGCGATCCATTGGCAACCAAGACCGGTTGCTGCTGCTGTGTCAGCTGAGCCAGGAGGAACTCAATGTGAGCCAGCTCGAGAGCCGCCTAGGTATCCATCAGCCCAGCCTGTCCCAACAGCTGGGTGTGCTGCGTCGGGAAGGCTTGGTGAGCACTCGCCGCGAAGGCAAGCACATTTACTACCGAATAGCGGATGAACGGGTGCTGGCACTGTTGCAAACCCTTTATGAACTCTACTGTGAGGAGTAACTGCAATGATAACCATAGACTGGAACGCATTTACCCCTTGGTCCGCCCTCGCAGGCGGCGCTCTGATCGGCTTGGCAACGGTAATTCTACTGCTGCTGAATGGTCGCATCGCCGGTATCTCCGGTATCGTGGGCGGTCTGTTTGACCGTGCAGCAGGTGAGACCGGCTGGCGTCTTACCTTCACCCTAGGCCTGCTGGCCGGCCCTGCCCTATGGGCCGCGTTCCACACACTGCCGCCGATTCAGATTGAGGCCGACTACCCGCTGCTGGTAGTCGCCGGTCTGCTCGTGGGATTGGGCACTCGTTACGCGTCTGGTTGTACCAGCGGCCACGGGGTCTGCGGCCTGTCGCGCCTGTCGCCGCGATCACTAGTGGCAACACTGGTGTTTATGGGCGCAGGATTTACCACTGTCTATGTGACTCGCCACTTGCTGGGAGGTTGACCCGATGCATCAATCCAAACTTTCCCTAATCTCTGCCTTTGCCGCCGGCTTGGTGTTCAGCCTGGGGCTGCTGGCCTCCGGAATGGCCAATCCGGAAAAAGTCCTCGGCTTTCTAGACCTGGCCGGGGTCTGGGACCCATCCCTGGCGCTGGTGATGGCAGGTGCTATCGGCGTTGGCTTACCGGTGTTCCAGCTGGTAGGAGCGCGCAGAGAAAAGTGGCGCGGCCTGTCCTTGATCGGCGAAAATATCCAGCTGCCAACAAGGCGGGATATTGACCGACCACTAGTGATCGGCAGCCTGGTGTTTGGGATCGGCTGGGGGTTAGCTGGCTTTTGCCCGGGACCAGCCATAGTGGCAACTGGCGCAGGCGCGATAAAAGCGGTGATATTCACCGCGGCCATGCTCGCGGGCATGGGGATCTTTCACTTGTTGAGCCGGCGACAAGCCAGTGTCTAAGTTGCGACCACGGGCCGGAACAGGTGGGAGTGGTGACGGCCCCCTACTCTGAAACCAATCCCGTCTATCTTGTCTGAGAGTCTTGTTCAACCGAAAGATAGCCTGGGATGCCGGCCAGAAAATTAATCCCCCACTGGTTTAAGCACTACCGGCGCGAATGGCTGGCGGGGGATGCCACCACCGCGCTGGTGGCCACCATGATGTTGGTACCCCAGGCCCTCGCCTATGCGGCCCTGGCGGGCCTGCCGCCCCATATCGGCCTATACGCGGGGCTTCTACCTCTCGTAGGCTATGCCTTATTCGGTACCAGCTCTGTGCTGTCAGTAGGGCCGGTGGCAGTGCTTGCGCTGATGACCGCCCACGCTCTATCCCCCCTAGCCGCACCGGGCAGCCCAGAATACATCGCCGGCGCTGTCCTTCTCGCCACCCTGAGCGGACTGATTCTGTTTGCAATGGGGTTACTGCGGCTCGGCGTTTTGTCCAACCTCCTCAGCCACCCGGTGATCAGCGGCTTTGTCTCTGGTGCCGCGGCGCTGATTATCGCCGGGCAGATAGCGCCACTGCTCGGCATCAACAGCGAGGCGGAAGGGGACACAGCGCTGCAATTGTTTCTAAGCACACTAAAGGAAGTCCCCAACGCCGACCGGGCCACCACCGGGCTGGGGCTGGCATCGGTGCTGACCCTGGTGGCGGCACGGATATGGCTAACGCCAGCACTCAAATTACTGGGGCTTTCCGAATCGCGCGCGCGACTGTTCGCGAGGCTCGCGCCCATGTCGGTGGTACTGATAGCGATTGCCCTGACAACGCTATTTCACTGGGAAGAGCAGATGCCTGTCGTCGGCGAGATTCCCCGGGGGTTGCCGAAGCTGGAGATACCGGCGCTGGACTGGCAGCTGATTTACAAATTGCTATTGCCCGCGGTGATAATCGCACTGCTGGGCTTTGTGGAAAGCTTGTCCATTGCCCACGCCATTGCCCTGCGCCGCGGGGAACGCCTCAACGCTGACGCCGAGTTGCGGGGTCTGGGGGCAGCGAATTTGCTCAGCGCCCTGTCCGGCGGGTTTCCGGTTACTGGCAGCTTCGCCCGCACCGCTATCAACGATGAGGGCGGCGCGGTTTCTCCGATGAGCAGCCTAATCGCGGCGGGGCTGCTGGCACTGGTCCTATTGTTCGCTACCGCCCCATTTACCGAGTTGCCCCTGTGTGTATTGGCCGCCACTATTATCGTCGCCGCAACCAGCCTGATCGACGTGCGGGGGTTTCTCAATACTTGGCGCTACGATCGCACCGACGGCGTCGCCATGGCGGGCACTTTTTTCGGTGTCTTGCTATTCGGGGTCGAGGCGGGCATAGGGCTGGGCATCGGCTTCTCGTTCGCCACACTGATCTGGCGCACCAGCCGCCCACATATCGCCGTGGTCGGCCGAGTGCCAGGCACGGAGCACTTCCGCAACGTGCTCAGGCACACAGTGGAAACACAACCGAACATCCTCTTCCTGCGCATCGACGAAAGTCTTTTTTTCAGCAATATCAGTGCGGTTGAGGAGCGGCTGTTAAGCGAACTGAAACGCCACCCCAATATCCGCGAGCTGGTGCTGATATTGTCTTCGGTCAATCGAATCGACGGTACCGCACTGGAAAGATTGCAACAGGTGAACCGGGATCTTCTCGCGCGGGATATTCGGCTACACCTGTCGGAAGTAAAGGGACCGGTACTAGACCGCCTGGGACGCTCTAAATTTCTTGAGGAGTTGAGCGGACGGGTCTTTTTGTCATCCTACATTGCCGAATTGGCACTCTCCAGGGATCAAAGCAAACAGTAAATCCCGCTGGCGATAGCGACCACCACCTGCGCTCTTGTACCCCACCGCTCACTACTGGCAAAATATCCAGTATTTGACCCCCCCCTTTCCTATGCAGCAACTCACAGAAGAACAACAGGCCATCGCCGACCACCCCGGCGGCCACGCCAAGATCATTGCGGTCGCCGGTTCCGGCAAAACCACCGCGCTGCTGCACTATGTCAAAAAACGCCTGCAAGCTGGAGTACCCGCGGAACGGATACTGGTGCTTATGTACAACCGCAGCGCGAAGGAGGATTTTGAGCGTCGCCTGCAATCGCTGGTGCACGGCGCAGCCCCGGCGGTGCACACTTTCCACAGCCTCGGCTACCGCCTCTACCAGCGTATGATCTCCAGCGGCCATATAACACCGGCCAACCTTACTCCCCTGCCCCAATCAGTGGTGCAGTTACAGATCTGGAAGGCGATCGAAAAGTGTGCTCCGCCTTACGAGCTGGAGGAAATCCGCGCCCGCAAGCAGTCGGAAGTGGAGGCTGCGGAATTTTTTATCGACTATACCAAGACGATACTCAGCGGTGACCTCAGCGCTTACCAGGAGCTCAAGCTCGGCGACGAGTATTTATATTTCCTCAAGGTATTCCGCGCTTTCGAAAGCTGGCGCCGCAGCCAGAATGCCGTAACTTATGCGGACCTGATTTACGATCCGGCACTTCTGCTCAGCCTGGAACCGGATATCGCCGAACAATACGGCAGCCACTACGAGGATATCCTGGTGGACGAATACCAGGATATCAATGAAGTACAGCATTTTCTCCTGCGCGTACTGTACGGAAAATCCGGTAATGTGATCGCCATTGGCGACCCGGATCAAACCATCTACGAATGGCGCGGCTCCAAACCGAAATTCCTGCTCACCTATTTCGACGGCGATTTCCCACCGTCCAATGTCTATCACCTGAGTCGCACCTTCCGCTACGGACATCAGTTGTCCCTGGCCGCAAACCACTTTATCGGTCACAACCGCGAGCGTGCGGATATATTTTGCGTGTCTGCGGATTGCAAACAGCGCACGGATATCGAACTGGTTCAAACAGACCGGGAAACTCATTGGCTGGTGGAGCACCTGCGCCGCCGCCAAAAACACGCTCAACCCCTGGGGCAAACCGCAATTCTGGTTCGCCTCTGGTCGGTGGCCGCCCCTGTGGAACTGGCGCTGCTGGCCAACAACATTCCCTACAAGTCGGCCAACAGTAATACGGTACTGTCGCGGCGCGAACTGCGCCCGCTTTTCTGGAGCCTGAATATAGCCGCCGGCCGCTTTGCCCAACTGCCCGCGAAAAAACGCGAACAAGGCATCTACGAATGGCTGACGGCTCCCCACATCCGCGTTCCGCGCAAGGTACTGGAACCTGTCTGCGTTCGACTGGCCAAGCGCGACAGTGACTGGGGCAAATACTTGCTGGAACTGATTCCGGAGTCTTTAAGCAAGGGACAAAAAAAACGGATGCGGCAACGCGCCGAACTTTTGATGGAGGTGGAAAACTGGCGCGGCTTGGCCGGCGAACTTCTCCGCCGCCAGTTGGCGGCCCTGGACTACCTCAACGGCATCAGTGACGACAGCTTCACCCGCCAGCAGGGAGAGGAGCGCAAACAGACGATTCTCGCCTTCTGCCAGTTCCTGGATACCCTCAAACAGCCCCCCGCCGAAGCTCTGCAGCACCTGCAAGCACTGCAACGCCAGCACCGCGAAGGTGAACAGGCGCAAGCGGATGCCGTACAGATTACAACCATGCATCAAGCGAAAGGGCTGGAATGGGATGATGTCATTATTCCTTCCCTAAGCCAGTACACCATGCCCTATCAGCCACAGCGGGAGTTCACCACGCCGGCTTCAGTGGAAAGCGAACGCCGCCTGATGTATGTGGCCGTGACCCGTGCACGCCGCCGCCTCTATCTGCTCGCACCACCACTGGCACCCGATAAAAACAGTGGAGGCGCGGAACAACAGCCATCGCTGTTTATCGAAGAAATGCAGCTTCCGCTGTGCAAACTGATCGACAACGCCTTGCGCGAGCGCCCGGCTCAGATCCAAAGTCCCTTCCCTGTCACTCGTCAAGCACTGCGCTATATGGAGGCCTGCGATTACAACCCGGAAATCCAAGGTCCCCGAGCACCAGTGCGTAAACCCATCCCCGGCGAAGGTATACGCCACCGCAAGCTGGGCCACGGGCGAGTTATCAAATGGGAAGACGACAGGGTCGAGGTGCTGTTCAGCGACCGCCAGGTGCGCCTTTTTGTCTGGGAGAAGCTACAACAGTTTCTGCTGTAGTGCCCGCTAACAGACAAGGAACCTCTGATTAAGTCGCTTCGTGACAGTGAACGATACTAGTTGAGGCCAGATGGCAAACTCAGGCGCGAAATGGGAATAGCGCAACGGCCTCCAGCAAATTCATACCGTACACGCCCTAGTCCGCAGCACTTTCCACACCGTGCACAAACTGTCGGCTGACATTGAAATAGAGGGCGTACTCATCGCCGGATACCAAGTTCCGCACTTGTATTTTGTCGTAAATACCGCGCTGGTCGTAAACGATAGATTGATCCAGTACCTCGAGCCCTTTCAGGCGCACAAAACCGTTCAATTCCGATGTGCTAATAGTTTGATAAGCACTTTCCTGACTGCGGCCATCACCACTGCGTTCGATGGAATCCATCAACCCTTCGGTCATATAGCGGTGAATATCCTCGCGCTGCAAATTGGCACTGCGAGCAGCACAGAGAACACCGATCATATGGGCCTCAAGACTCATATAACTAACGTCCAGCACTCTGTCCACCTGCTTCAGGCATTCACCGTATTCGCCCCTCTCCTCCGCGCGGTATGCCTCGGTCAGCCCGACCAGCTCGGCACCACCGCGGGGGTTGTATTCCGGCGATGCCACGTAAGCGCGCCGCAGCTGGTCGAAATCAAGGGTGAAGGACAGCGCCCGCGCCTGTGCAAGCAAGCGTCTGTACTCACTTTCCTCCGCCTGAGGCAATACCAGTTGCGGTGCGCTTTTGCCTGCCGAACTACTGCAGGCAGAGAGAAAAACCACAGTTCCCAAAAGTGCCGCTATTCCAATGCGCTTAAGATTGCGTGTTGCCATCATTTGCTTCCGTTACCGGTTTTACTCTACGGCCAAACAGGCCTCTGCGCGCCTCCTGAACGGAGTCGGCTTCCGGTTGCAAGAAAGCGCGCAGTTTATCCCGCTCCCACATGGCGTCCTGATAGCCCAGTTCGACCAGCTCACTGATAAAAGGTTTCTCAAACAAGAGATAGCTGGCGGCGGAGGCGCCGCCGCCGGATGTGGTGGCACCCGTGGCGCGGAACAGCCAGCGCAAAGCAGGTGGCAGAAAGCGGACCTTGCGTCCCGCCAGGCGGTCAAGGCTTTGAGAAGGCTCTATCACAGCGGATTCTACCGGACGCAGTGGCGCCAGTTCGCCGAGTTTCTCCCCTTCCACGCTATCCAGCAGCAGATTGACCCGGTCGAGGTGCTCCAGATCCCCCTCCAGGCTGTCGATAAAAGCCGCATTAAACAGTTGACCGGCGATCTGCGCTATGGATGGGGAGTGGCGTGGCGGCTTACTGCGCTGCTTGCCCCAATGCACCGGGGAACGGTTATTGGACACCCCCACCACGAACACCCGATTGGCACCCAGGTGCAACGCCGGACTGATGGGTGCCAGCTGGCGCACGGCGCCGTCACCGAAGTAGTCATTACCGATCTTAACCGTAGAAAATAACGTCGGAATAGCCGCCGACGCCATCAGGTGATCGACGGTCAGCCTGGTCCTCACGCCGTAGCGGCGGAATCGGTGCCATTCACTCAACGTTTCCGCCCCTTGGAAAAAGCTGACAGATTCCCCTGCGCCATACGACAAGGCGTTGACACAGACAGCTCGCAGAATTCCAGCATCGATATTGCGCTGAATATTGTCGAACTGGATCACCTCAGTAACCAGATCCCGCAACGGCGTATTGTCCAGCAGCGCCAGAGGCCTCTGGCGCCCCACCCCCTGGTTAAAGAGCGAGCGGGTGATGGCGAGCATATTACCCATCAGACTGAACCAGCCACTGCGATAGATCTGATCGACCGTGAGCTGCAGCCATAAGGTGCAGAGACGCTCCACTGCCTCCTTGAAGGTACCCGGATGAGAAGCGAGTAACAACGCGTTGACGGCACCGGCAGAGGTGCCACAGATAATTTGAAACGGATGTGGATTGGATTCGGGTGCCAACTCCGCCAATGCCTTGAGCACGCCGGCCTGGTAAGCGGCGCGGGCGCCACCACCGGACAGAACCAGCGCACTAGCCTGGTGGGTTAACTTTGGTAATTCGTTATTCGCGGAC
This sequence comes from Microbulbifer thermotolerans, assembly GCF_001617625.1. Taxonomy (NCBI): domain Bacteria; kingdom Pseudomonadati; phylum Pseudomonadota; class Gammaproteobacteria; order Cellvibrionales; family Microbulbiferaceae; genus Microbulbifer; species Microbulbifer thermotolerans. Next base: position 2,165,470 of record NZ_CP014864.1, read on the forward strand.
AATCTGTTCTACCAGTAGCAACAAAGCCCGAACAACTGTACCCACAATCGACACAATGAGAAACCCGCTTCCAGGCGGGTTTCCACCGGGGAATTTCAGCTTAGCAGCCAGCAAGCGCGGAATATGCGCCACGCCAGCGTAAATAAGGGCTGCAGGGTCGGGTTGTTAGAGCGCCATATCCACTACATAGCGACCGATTCCATGCCCTCGGAGCAGCCTGGCGAGAAACTCCGGCGCCTGCTCCAAAGAAATATCCTCGGCGATGCGGTTCAACAGTTCACTATTCTGCCACTCGGCAGCGAACTTACGCCACACGGACGCCTTTTTCTCCAACGGCAACTCAACACTGTCCACTCCGAGAAGGCTGATACCTCGCAGGATAAACGGGAACACATTGGCTTGAAACTGAGCCCCGGCGGCCATTCCGCAAGCGGCAACGCCGCCACCATAGGCCAAAGACTTGATGACATTAAACAGAGTGTCGCCACCGACAGTATCCACGGCCCAGGCCCACATCGGCTTCGCCATCGCCTTACTGGCAAATGGCGCCAGTGTCTCCCTATCCAGCACTTTCCAGGCACCTAGCTCGGTGAGGAAATCCGCCGATTCCAGCTTGCCAGTAACCGCCGCCACACGGAACCCTAGTTTTGCCAACAGGGCGACGGCAATGGAGCCAACACCTCCCGTGGCCCCGGTGACCAATACCTCACCATCTTCCGGCTTGGCGCCGGCCTCCAGCAGTTTCTCAACACAGAGACCCGCAGTGAGACCGGCGGTGCCCAGGATCATCGACTCCCTCGCGCTCAGCCCCTCAGGCAACGGCAGGGCCCAGCCAGCGGGGATACGTATACATTCCGCCAGGCCGCCACAGGTGTTCATTCCCAGGTCGTAGCCAGTGACCAGGAGCTCATCGCCAGGGGCGTATGTACCGCTCTTGTCTTCGATCACTTTGCCCACAGCGTCAATACCTGGCGTGTGGGGATACTCGCGCGTGACTCCGCGGTTTCCGAAAGCGGAAAGTGCGTCTTTGTAATTCAGAGATGAATGAGTCACCGCCAGCAGCAGCGGGTGGTCAGGCAAGTCACCAACTTGCCGCTCAACAATCCGCTGATCGAATTTGCCCGGTGCCACTTCCTCGACCCAGACTGCGCGAAAGGTATCTTTCATAACTACAACTTCTTAAAAATACATCTTACAGGCCACGCAATGGCAGTCGTCACTGCGCCTGGTGACGCCATGCTGCCAAGCGGGAAAAAAGGCGCATTAGCATTGACTCTACTCCCCCCTGTGCGGCGAGGCCAATTTTTTTAGCGATATTCCGCCGCTCCTTATATTCCACCTGGTAAAGATCTGCTTCCTGCGCACAGTGGGTAAGATATTCGTCGGAGGTTTTCAATTCATCCACCAAGCCCAAATCCAACGCCCGCTGGCCAAACCAGACCTCACCGGTGGCCACTTTGGCAATATCCAGTGCCGGCCTGTACTCTGCTACAAAGTGTTGGAAGAGCGCGTGGATCTCTTCCAGGTCACTCTGGAACTTCTCCCGCCCCTCGGGGGTGTTTTCGCCGAACATGGTCACTGTGCGTTTGTACTCTCCTGCGGTGAACAACTCAAAATCCACGTCGTGGCGCTTGAGCAACCGGTGGAAGTTCGGCAGTTGAGCCACCACCCCAATGGAGCCGACCATTGCGAAGGGGGCCGCTAGAATACGGTCAGCCACACAGGCCATCATGTATCCACCGCTGGCCGCCACCTTGTCTACAGCCACTGTAAGCTGGATACCTGCGCTGCGCACTCTTGAGAGCTGGCTCGCAGCCAAGCCGTAATTCGCAACCATGCCGCCGGGGCTCTCCAGGCACACCAGTACCTCATCACCGGGTTCGGCGACCTGCAGAACAGCGGTGACCTCCTCGCGCAGGTTAGACAAAGCACTGGCTTTGATGTCACCGTCAAAGTGCATCACAAAAATGCGCTTGCGTTCACCCGCAGGCTTTTCCGTAACCAAGGCTTGAACATGCTGCTCCCCCGCTTCCGCATCGGCGGCACCCTGCTCCGGCACCGGTGTATCAGTGCGCTCCAGGCCCGATTGCCGAACCTTTTCCTGAGGCTGTTTCTTTAACACCTCCTTGTGCTTTTTCGCCAGCGCTTTATCCCGCGCTTTTCTGTCCTTGGCCATTTGCTTTTTACGCCGCGAAAACTCGTGTTTATCCATCACCGCCTCGAGCAGGGTTTCTTTGAATTGCTCATAGCGATCGTTGAGCTTGGTGACACTGATATATCCGGGCACTCGCTCTTTCAATTGCTCGCGGTTGGCGGCAATAAACCCGATGAGAACCAGCAAGGCGACAACAAGCGTCACTACTTTGGCCAGAAAAAGGCCATATTCACTGAGAAATTCCACTGAAACTCCAGATTGCTCTAGCTTGTAAAAATGATAAATATTCAGGCAGACAGTGCGCGGCTACAAGGCCTGCCGTTCAGACCTAGGTTACTGCCACTCCTCTACCGCTGAAGTGGCCTGTTGATTGAGTGGCCGCGCCAGCAGACCGTTGTGGGTAATCCGTACATCGTAGACCGCGCCGTCTTCCATCGGCAGGAAGGTGGCTGTGCCGTAGACCGCATCGACAAACGACAATTTTTTGTCGATACCGCGCAATGACTGCCAAATATCGATACCAAAGGCGCTGCTATCTAGTTGATGCACCGAACGTTCCTTGATGCGTTCATCTTGCAGCGTCAAATAGCGGCCACTGAGCCGGTCCAGGCGGTAGGCAGGCTGAATGCCCCAACGGGCCAAAACGCCCTTCCATTTCAACATGCGCGCATCCAGCTGCCACTGATCACCGTGCAATTCGAAACGCTGCGCCAATCCGTCCGCATCGGAAAAGGTGACTTCGTAACGCTGCTCACCCGTTTTGCGGAAAGACACTGTGCCGACACTGTGCTCCTCCGCAAGATTTCTGTAACTGTACACATCCGCTGCCACCAACACGATCAACAGAGCTGTCGCAAGAAACAGCAAACCGAGTGTGCCGCGGATAAAACCGAGTATCCACTTGCCGCTTAACAGGATCCTGCCGCCCCAGAAAACCAGCAGCAGTGCCAGCAATGCGATGAGAAAGGTGATGGCAATATACATATTATTATTTAGCTCCGTCCGGACCTATGGAACCTCAGAATAATTCGCTGGGGTGCGGTAATTGGCTTGGGAGCGCACAGGCCTTAATTTCCTTTACTGCCAATAAACGCCTTAATCAGAGAAGCCCTAACAGCGCTTTTCACCGGATGCGCGTTTTGCAAACAGGCGGATCAACTGCCCGGACAAGGTCTGCGGCGGCGGGATTTCCGGCAGCGCACTGTAATGAAACCAGCCTGCCTCGGCGATCTCTTCCCGGTCGGGCACCAACGCGCCACCAGTCCATTCCGTGTGGTAACCGAGCATTAATTGCCCCGGGAAGGGCCAGGACTGACTGCCGATATAGCGGCTTTTACCGACTTCGAGCCCCACCTCTTCTCGCACTTCCCGCGCCAGTGCCTGCTCGGCATTTTCCCCCGGCTCGATAAAGCCGGCCAAAGCCGTATGGATACCCCGAGGATGGCGGGTATGTCGCGCCAACAAGCACTCGTCACCGCGTGTAACCAACATGATGACGCAAGGGGAAATGCGCGGATACACCGCCAAGTTACAGTCGCGGCACACGCGCGCTCGATCCCTGGGGTGATACTCCGTACCCCGGCCACAACGGCCGCAGAAGCGGTGATTTATGTCCCAATCAACAACTTGCAAGGCCCGCCCGGCAAGCGCGAAGTGCAGATCATCCACCCGTCCCAGCAGACTGCGCAAACTCCGCCACTCACAGCCCTCAACATCCGCCGGTGTGGCGATCTGGTGTACTCCACAGGCTTCCCCCCGCAGCTCCCCCAAGTAGTGGCTGCTCTCGACCATCGCCGCCGGCAGCAAGGGCTTAGCGTGTAAAAAACTATCACCGCGACAGAGTAGTTGCCCATCGGCAACCAGAATGTGTAGTGTCAATGGCGGAAGAGGCAATACACGGGCGGCGGGGACGAAAATATCGCTCAAAACACACTTCCTCTGGACCCTGGGCAGCCCGATCAATCTTCCTCGACCGGATAGCCGAGAGCTTCGAGGCTTTCAACAGCCAAATTCAAGGACTGGATATCCGCGTTGCGATGCAGTTTCACCTCGCCCAGATAATACTCGAGGCTGATAATGGCATCCGCGAAAATATCCAATGATTGCTCGATACCCGGTGCTGCTTCGCGCTGCTCCATCACCGCCTCGACAAAATCCACCAGCCGTGCCACCACCGCCGAGGCACGGCGCAGATTAAGTACAATTAAGCCGCCACGTACGGAGTTCAGGGTGGTGGAAACGTTGCGAATATGACCATGATCGAAGCCGGATTCAGCGTAGGAACCCAACGCACGCTTGATCAGTGAGAGTCCGGCCTCAGCTTCTTTCAGCACGGCCAACTCCGCCTCCGCCAACTGGCTGCGCTCGAGGACCAAATCTACTTGTCCGTATTCATCCAGGTCGAGAGAAGAGCTTTGCCGCAGAGCGCGAATGGCGCTATCCACCATTAACACCTGGTCCGTCAGCTTCTGTAGCGCTGATTCTGCGGCAGATCCCCCGGCAGGGGCGGCGGTGCGGAATTCCTCCACCGCGAGGCTCAAGCCATCGCCAACCTGTTTGAAATTCAGCAGGCGTAGAATGCTTGCAATGCGCTTCAAGGTGCCCGCTAATCCGTCTTCATCGTCCAGGCCGCTAATGCCAAGCATCTCCACATCGTCGAGCATACGGCGCACTCCGGAAAGCTCTTCGTCCAGAGCACCCGCCACCGCGGTGATAGCGGTGGCGCCCGGCCCGCCGAGACTGGCCCGTTCACGCTCCAGCTCCGCCTCGCTGTAGCCGAGCGGTTTGGCCGAGAAGGCTTCCAGCATCTTCGCCCCCTGACCACTGGGGGCAGACAGTGCCAACCAGTAGAGACACTCTTTCAGTAGTACCGGCGGGGGCGGCTGGTCCAGCGCAGCATCCGCTTCCCTCTGCAGAACGCGCAGCCGCCGGTCAAACATACTGAATACCATGACCCGCGAGCGGTTGATATGCATTTCCCGCGATGCCATACCGCCCAAGGCTGCACCCGCCACGGCCCAGAGCTTGCCGTTGGGACGGCCGGCACAAATGCTGGCAACGCGCTGTAGCGCGCGCGCCATCATGGTGTACGCGGGCTTGGCCGGCTTGCCTTTCAGCAGGGCCAACAGACCAACCTGGTACATGTGGCGAAAACGGCGCACGAAACTGGACAGATCCTCGGACATCACCGATGACGCGACCACGCCGGGGACATTGCCATCCAGGTTACAGCGGAAAAAGTGGCTCTCGGGAACCGGCGGCTGTGCGCGCGCCAAACGCAGATTGTTGATATAGGGGATGAGCAACTCTGGGCGTGCCATGCCGCGGTTCTGCACAAAATCCAGGTAGCGCGTAAGTACATAAAAGCCGGTGCCAAGCCCCTCCATAAGGTCGCCAGCCGCTTTCTGGCGCCCCTCGCGGATATCCGTCAAGGCGGTCTGCATTTCCTGAGCCAGCAGCTCCCCTGCGTGCAGTTGCACCATCTGCAGAACACCGCTGACTTGGCGCAGCCCTGCCAGACACTGGTCCACCGACTGCTTGTTATTCTGATCCACTGCAAACTGGTCAAGATGAGCCGCGGCGGCGTCCACCGCTGCCACCAGCTCGTCCTTAACCACATTAACAGAGGTTATATTGATATCCCGCAATTCCGTCACTGACTGCACCGCTGCACTCATTCACTATTTGTTGTACAAATCCCGCTCGATCAGGTGTAATTCTGACCCGAAAAAGGCAATTTATACCAAAGCTGCCAAGAATCCAGCTTTCCGCAGGCAAATTCTATCGAGTAATCTGCAAAACTGACTAACAGGACAGCAAATTGGTAAAACCACTTGAATTTTCCTACAAACTGGGTAGCGTTTTCTACTTCTTACTGCTGCAGCCTATCGATCCTCGCACAAAAACACCAGCGGGCGGCCCAACACAGAAGTCAACCCAAGGAAGTAATCAATGAATACCTACAATAACGCTCTCACCGCTTCCGGCAGCGGCTTCGGTCGCGCCCTTACCGACAACTTTCTGGGGGAGGCACCCGACTGGTACAAGGCCACCATCGCCGCTTTTTTGATCATCAACCCAATACTCCTGTATCTCAGCGGCCCCTTTGTCACCGGATGGGTGCTGATTGGTGAATTTATCTTTACCTTGGCGATGGCACTCAAGTGCTACCCCCTACAACCCGGTGGTCTGCTGGCCATAGAAGCGGTGCTCCTGGGAATGACGAGCACAGACGCTATCTACCATGAGGTGAGCGAAAACCTCGAAGTGATTCTGCTGCTGATGTTTATGGTGGCCGGCATTTACTTTATGAAGAGCCTGCTGCTTTTTGTATTCACAAAAATTCTCATCAACGTTAACTCAAAGACTCTGCTGTCACTGCTGTTCTGTGCTGTGGCAGCCTTACTGTCCGCATTCCTCGACGCATTGACAGTGACCGCGGTACTAATTGCTGTAGCGATCGGATTTTACACTGTGTATCACCGGGTCGCGTCCAATCAGCCCCACCACCATCGAGATCACGACCACTCCAATGATGAGCACGTTGTGGAATATCACCGCGAGGATCTGGATCAGTTCCGCGCCTATCTGCGCAGCCTTATTATGCACGGTGCGGTAGGTACGGCCCTGGGGGGCGTCTGTACGCTTGTCGGCGAACCGCAGAACCTGCTCATTGCAGAAAAAGCCGGCTGGGAGTTCGTGCAGTTTTTCCTCAATATGGCCCCGGTCACCATACCCACTCTCCTCGCCGGACTCGCCACCTGTGTGATTTTGGAAAAGACGGGCATCTGCGGCTACGGCGCCAAACTGCCATCCACAGTGCGGGAAGTGCTGGAAAGCTTTTCCCGAGAAGAGGAAAAAAAGCGCTCTCCAAGTGATGTGGCAGAACTCTGGGTACAGGGAGTCGTAGCGGTTTTGCTGGTGCTGGCCCTGGCATTCCACATTGCAGAAGTGGGCATTATTGGCCTGATGATCATTGTGCTGCTGACCGCATTTAACGGCGTGGTACAGGAGGCTCGCATTGGTCATGCCTTCGAGGAGGCACTGCCATTCACGGCACTGCTGGTGGTCTTCTTCGCCATAGTCGCTGTAATACACCAGCAACACTTGTTCGCACCGGTCACCCACTTTGTGCTTGAACTGGAACCCAGCCACCAGCCGGGCATGTTATTTCTCGCCAACGGAATCCTGTCGATGATCAGCGACAACGTGTTCGTAGCCACCGTGTATATCAATGAAGTCAAGGATGCGCTGCTCGCTGGCGAGATCACTCGCGAACACTTCGACAAGCTCGCCATCGCCATCAACGCCGGCACCAACCTGCCGAGCGTGGCTACGCCCAACGGCCAGGCGGCTTTCCTGTTTCTGCTGACCTCGGCGCTTGCACCGCTGATTCGCCTTTCTTACGGTCGCATGGTACTGATGGCCCTGCCCTATACCGTTGTCCTGAGCGCAACAGCGCTCCTCTGTGTGATTTATGCAATTTGAGAGGGGCCTTAGAGACTCTGAAGCATTCCTTGAGCCCTTGTAACGCCCAGTAGTGGAATGCGTAGTTCAGGTGGCGTACTGAGTAGTGGCATTGGATACAGGGAAAGTATCCGTGCGTTTTCGAATGATTTATCCCGCTACCTCAGGCGCGCCTGAACAGGCTACTGGCTCGCGCGAATGAAAGGGACACCTCAGGCGGCGCCCAAAGAGCGTTGCGCCGCCTGGTCGCCTATACGGAACCCATGGATTCCGAATGCCTTCACCAAAAATGCTTCCCCGCATTTTTTTCCAACATAGCCAACATAGCCTGATGTGCCTCAACCTCCTCTGCGCTAGCCTTCACAACGCGCAGTGGTTTCCGATCTGCTGCCAATCGACGAATGGCGCCTGGCGCCGCATCCCGCTGCTCACCGCTCTCTTCTTCACCCGACTGTTGGTCGCCCCCCTGGGCTAACGCCAGATCCGTCTGGCCTCCCGTCATCATCAGGTAGACATCGGCCAGTATCTCTGCGTCCAGCAAAGCGCCGTGCAGATCCCGCTGTGAGTTGTCGACGAAATAGCGCTTGCACAGTGCGTCCAGGTTATTCTTCTGTCCCGGATGTTTCTCCCGCGCCAACGCGAGGGTATCCAAAACAGTGCAATGCGCGGCCACGCTCTGCCAACGCGGACTTCCCAGCAGCTTTAACTCCCAGTCGATAAAGCCCACGTCGAAAGGTGCATTGTGGATTACCAGTTCCGCACCATCACAAAATGTCATGAACTCATCGGCAATCTGAGCAAAAACCGGCTTGTCGGCAAGAAACTCATTGGTGATACCGTGTACCTCGATAGCACCGTCGTCGACTTCGCGTTCGGGATTAATGTACTGGTGGTAGTGGCGCCCGGTCAGCTTGCGATTGACAAGCTCCACGCAGCCAATTTCGATAATGCGGTGCCCGGCCTTGGGATCCAGGCCGGTGGTTTCAGTGTCCAGAACTACCTGGCGCATAGCGGTGTCCCCCTTCAATTCCGCATTTCATCGATGCCGCGGTTTGCCAACCGGTCGGCCCGCTCGTTGCCCGGGTGGCCAGAGTGGCCCTTGACCCAGTGCCAATGCACTTCATGATCAGCAATACGCTCATCCAGCGCTCGCCAGAGATCAGCATTTTTTACCGGTTTTTTACTGGCAGTTTTCCAGCCGTTCTTCTTCCAGTTGTTAATCCAACTCGTAATTCCCTGGCGCAAATACTGAGAATCCGTATGCAGGTCGACACGGCACGGCCGTTTTAACGCCGCTAAGGCCTGTATCGCTGCCAATAGCTCCATACGGTTATTGGTGGTGTGCGCTTCACCACCGTAGAGTTCTTTTTCTGCGTCTCCACAAACCAGCAGCGCCCCCCAGCCTCCGGGGCCGGGGTTTCCGCGGCAAGCGCCATCAGTGAAAATCGTAACCTGTTTCAAATTGAATACTTTTTACCGCTAAAACCTTGGAGTGCACGTTTAACGCTTGCGATGATGCCTGCGCGCCGCCACGCGCGAACTGGAGGGCACAGCAGTCAGTGAGGGCTTCTGCTCCCCGCGCCAGTTGATTTTTATCGCGCGCATGCGTGCCACTTCTTTGCGCGCGACTATGATGTAAAAGCCCCCCCAAGGCAAGTGCCAACGAGCGCCCAGGCGCTCCATCCACGACGTCTTCGCCAGTAAGTCCCGCTGCTGTAGCGGCAGGCGAAAGAACCCCCGTTCCAAAGTACTCGCCTGTAGATCCAGCAGATGCATCCAGTCGGCTATCCGTGCCGCCCGCAGTTGATTCCCGCGCTGGTAGGCGCTGCGGGCGAATAACAGCCTCGACAACCCCAGAAGAGAAAATGGATTGAAGCCAATCAGCAGCAAGTGACCGCCGGGTATCAATACCCGCGCTGCCTCGCGCAGCACCTGATGGGGCTGCTGGGCAAAATCGAGCAGATGATGTAAGAGCACCACATCGATGGACTCGGAAGGCAAGGGGAGTTGCTCAAATTCCACCAACGCAGCCCCTTCCTGTCCGGCACAGCCACTCAAACGGAACCGGTGGTTGATACGACTGCATGCGGAAAAATCAACGGCGCTAGTTACCCCGGCTTGCATTAGATGGTATCCAAACATGCGCTCAACGAATGGCTGCGCCAGCGCAAGCTGCTGCGACAGAATCTCCTGCCCCAGTGGGCTGGTGAACCAATGCGCCACGGCTGCACAGGACTTCGCGAACGGGGGTATTTCAGCACGCCCACGCGAATAGGACTTCTTCGTCATATTGGCTCCATGCGAGTCCGTGTGAACAGCGTATTAGTGACACCGAAAAAATGAGACGCAAGTTCTTCACAATTCATCATTGTGGAAACGCGTGTCATACCACAGGCCAGCTCCTATCTAAGTGCAACCGGAATCTCACCTTTGTGTATTGCAGGCTACCTTAATGGTATCGTTTCAGCACTCAGATTATTGACGTCACGACGAAATGCTCAAAATCTCCCCAATTCCGGCATTCAGCGATAACTATATCTGGCACCTTACCCGTGGTGACGAGCACTGGGTCGTGGACCCCGGCGACGCCCGCCCGGTGATTGAGGCATTGGGCGACAGCGCCCTGAGCGGCATACTAATCACACACCACCACCTGGACCACACCGGCGGTGTCGCACAGCTCAGCACCCGTTTTCAATGTCCAGTTTATGGTCCCGCTTCCATCAAGGGGGTCACGGAACCACTGACTGACGGCGACCAGCGCGAGCTCCTCGGCCTGCCGCTGCGGGTAATGGCTGTGCCCGGCCATACCTTAGACCACTTGGCGTTGCTACTCGAGGAGGAGAACCCCGGCGGAGCCCCCCGGGCGCACCTCTTCTGCGGTGATACCCTTTTTGCCGCTGGCTGCGGCCGCCTCTTTGAAGGCACCCCGGCGCAGATGTACGCCTCCCTAAGCAAGCTGGGCGCACTGCCGCCAGAGACCAAGGTTTATTGCGCTCACGAGTACACCCTGGCGAACTTGCACTTCGCGGAAGCTGCCGAACCGGGCAACACGGCCATTGTGAATCGCCTTGCCGAGGCTGAAGCATTGCGGGCGAACGACCGTCCCACTCTTCCCTCTACCATTGGAGAAGAGCTGGCCACGAATCCGTTTTTGCGTTGCCATATTCCCGCCGTGGCCCGCCGCGCACTCAATCACGGTGCCGACGGCAGTCTCGAAAACCCGGATGAAGTGCAAGTCTTCACACTGCTAAGAAGCTGGAAGGACAATTTTTAACCAACGACGCGCTGTGCACAGTGCAGACAAGGGTCCCCCGAATAAACTGTACGTCCGCGCGAAATAATCGGCGCCCCCCCAGTATCTTTGGGCATCGCGCAATCGTTGACCGAAACCAATTCAGATCTTTAGAATCAGACAATTACCACGCAAAGCTCAGGTGCTATACGAAATAAGCGCACGCTGGGTGAAAATTACAAAACGACCGCGGAAACACCAAGCATGGTCCATAAAAAACTTACCATCGCCATTCTGGCCGCGGCGGTGGGGGCCTGTGCGCAGATACCGGAACAAAATGTAACGCCGGAAGATTCTGCACAGCAGGCGCAGCAAAATACCGTACAGGATAGCGACAACGCAAACGCCCCCAGCCCGGAGGAAGCGGCATTGCCGCCAGTGGATATATGGGACCGGCTGCGCCGTGGCTTCCAATTGGATCGACACATCGATCACCCCAAAGTTAAAGACTATATTGCCTACTTCTCCCGCAATGAAGGCTATATGGCACGAGTGACTGAACGCTCGCGCCGCTACATCTTCCATGTGGTAGAGCAGCTAGAGGACTCCAACCTGCCACTGGAGTTGGCACTGTTGCCAATCGTCGAGAGCGCCTATGATCCCTTTGCTTACTCCCATGCCCGCGCTTCAGGCATGTGGCAGTTTATCCCGTCCACCGGTCGTTCTTTCGGATTGAATCAGAATTGGTGGTACGACGGGCGCAGGGACGTACAGGAATCCACCCGCGCTGCGATTCGCTATTTCACCTATTTGTCCGAACGCTTCGACGGTGACTGGGAACTGGTTCTTGCCGCGTACAATGGCGGTGAAGGCACTGTCAGCCGCGCACTCGAGCGAAACCGGCGCCGAGGGCTCGGCACCAGCTTCTGGGACTTAAAGCTACCCCGTGAGACTCAGCGCTACGTGCCGCAACTTCTTGCGCTCGCGGAAGTGGTATCCCGACCGGACCACTACCAGGTGCCGCTGCATGATGTGGCCAATGCACCTTATTACACCGAAGTAGATGTGGGCAGCCAAATCGACTTGGCCCAAGCTGCCGAACTCGCCGACATCCCAATTGAAGAGCTCTACCTGCTGAACCCCGGCTTCAACCGGTGGGCGACCGACCCCAACGGCAATCACCGGCTGCTGGTACCAGTGGAAAAAGGAGAGGCCTTTGCAAGCGCATTGGCAAAACTCCCCGTCGACCAGCGCGTCACCTGGCAGCGATATCGCATTGCCCGCGGCGATACCCTCTCAACCATCGCCCGCAGATATGAAACTACGGTGGCCGCCATCCGGGAGGCCAACAATCTGCGCAACAACAACATCCGCGCCGGTAGCACCTTACTCATCCCCAGTGCATCGGGCCCGGCATCCCAGTATGCCTATGCCCTGGATCAACGCGTTAAACGCAGCCAGAACGCCGGCAAGGGCGTCAAAACCAGCTATACAGTGCGCCCGGGTGACACTCTGTGGGATATCGCCCGCTCACTCAATGTCAGTGTGCGCCAGCTGGCCAGCTGGAATAATATGGCTCCCGCAGACACATTGCGTCCGGGACGTCAACTGGTAGCTTATAGCGGTAGTACTGACAGCAGCCGAACCACCCGCAAGCTCTCCTACAAGGTGCGCAAGGGTGACTCTCTGTACCGAATCGCGAGCAAATTCCGTATCGATATCGATGATATCTTGCGCTGGAATAAGATCAGCAAGTCCCACTACCTGCAGCCGGGACAAAGGCTGACCCTGTTTGTGGACAGCGCCGCCAGTGGCTAAATAACGCCCTGCACTCCATTCGCCTGAGCGCAGTAACCCTGCGCTCAGTGCTGTTCGGGCATGAGACGGAAAAAATATCCAAGGAATCTCTAATTAACCGCCTCATGGCGGTAAAGACACCTTCGGACCAAATAAGTAGCTCAGCCCACTAAAGTCCCACGCCCATGAATTAAAGGTTTTCTCAAGCGAGCGAGTATTTGCCCAGCCCCTGACTCCGACAATTTCAAAACGCCCAACCTGCCACCTAGGGAACCTCTGATTAATTTACTTTCTGGTGGTAGAGGTTCTTCCGGGGCGGATGTGAAGCTTAGGTGACAGGACGGATACTCCGAAACCATCGGGGACAGAGATGCATCCATCGGAGCCACAGGGAAGTACTCGTGCGTTTTCGAAATATCCATCCTATTGCCTGAGTGCCCCGGAACCTAGCATAGTGTTCACGCGAATTAATCAGAGGCTCCCTAGCCGAGAAAGCTGTCAGCTCTTTAAGGAGAGCCCCTACCTAGCACACTAGCATGCAAAAAAAAGCCCGCTAACGCGGGCTTTTTATTCAAACTAATCGAACTCTGGGACTTACATCACTGCTCAGCGAATTCAATATCCGCCTCATCGGACAGATAACGCTGCACCGCCGCCAACTCCGCGCCGCCGCTGATGGATGCCAACTGCTGTATCAATGCGCGTCGTTGTTCGCTGCTCTGACGGGATAGCTGACCAGGGTTAACACTGCGCAGTTTCAACACCACCTGGTCGCCGTCACTGACGGCAAAGGTAGTAATACGTTCACCGCGGGAGTCCGGTGCTGGCAGCTCAAATGCCTTTGCAATGATTTCGCCGCGTTGCCCGAAGCCTCCGCGACGGGTCTTATCGCTGGTCTCCAGTGTCAGCTCACTGGCCTCAGCTAACTCGGCAAAATCACCGCCCTCTTCCAACTGTGCCTTGAGCTCCTTAGCGCGGGTAGCCAATTGCTCGCTGGCCTTTTCTCGCTTCAGGCGCTCAACAATCTGCGGCTTCACTTCTTCCAGAGGATAGATGCCCGCTGTTTTATGCTCAACTACCCTCAGTACCACCGAATGATTATCGGTAAGATTAATTACATCCGATGTATTCCCATCCTCTTTCACTTCAGGGGCGAAGGCCGCGGCCACCACTTTGTCATTCGCGGCAATACCGGCGCCACCCTGACGACTGAACAATTCGCTGGTTTGTAGCGGTACCCCCAGCTCCTCGGCAGGCCCTGCGAGCGTATCGGCGTTGTAGGCAAGATCGGCCAAGCGCTCCAGAGCCCCCACAAACTCACGTTCAGCCTCCGCACTACGCAGCTGTGCGGCAATGGCATCCTTGCGCTCCTCATAGGAGGGCGGCTCGGCATTCTCCACTTCTAGCAGCTTGATAAAGTGGGTACCGCTGTCTGTGGTCACAGGGCCGGAAACCTGCCCTACTTCCAGAGAGGCCAGCGCCTCCTCGAAAGACTCAGGAAAAACATCGCCACTGGTAAAACCGAGATCCCCGCCTTCATCCCGAGACCCCAGATCATCGGAGTAAGATTTCGCCAGTTCTGCAAAGTCCTCACCGGCGTTGAGCTTGGCCTGCACTTCGGCAACTTTGCCCGCGTTGTCACCTTCCAGCAATATATGCGCAGCACGGCGACGAGTCTTGGCCTGGAAACTGGCTAGTTCCTGCTCATATTGGGCGCGAACGTCCTGTTCAGACACATCGATACTGTCGGCAAACAGTTCCGGCGTCAGCTCAATATATTCAATCGCTACCTGTTCAGGGCGTTGAAACCGATCCTGATTGTCCTGATAGTACTCTTCTACTTCGCTATCGCTGACAGTTGTCTCATCGAGCAGCTGTTGGACTGGCAAAATGACATAATCGAAATCGCGCTCCTCCATGGAAACAGCCACTACACGCTCGGCATCCGCACGAGTGGTGAAAGCACTGTTCGTGATTCCATCGATATATTGCTGCATCACCAAGTCACGCTCCATGACCTGACGAAAACCAACGGCACTGTAGCCCATACGCCGCAACGCATCGCGATAAACCTGCGCATCAAACTTGCCGCCCACTTGAAAACCAGGAATCTGCACGATTTCTCTGTCGATTGCGGCGGCACTCATCACCATGCCACTATCCTGCGCAGCTTGGCGCATCACTGAGCTGCTTACCAACTGCCGCAACACCGGCTCACGGAGCTGCTCATCGCTCAGCAGGTCAGCCGGTACATTCTCACCGTACTGGCTCATGATCATATTGCGGCGATTTTGGATCGCGCGCTGGAGATCCAGGTTAGTGATTTTCTCACCATTGACCTCAGCCACCGCATCGGCCGCACCGCCACTGGCACCAGTGAAAAAATCAATCCCTCCAATGACCATTATGAAACCGAAAAAGCCGGCGACGATAATTGCCGCTGTACCCTTCAGGTTATCTCGCATGGACTGAAGCATTGTCAGCTCCGAAACTTATAACGTTTAATTGATTATCAGATACAAAAAAGGCGCATCCATGTGATACGCCTCTTTGAAGCTTCGACTATTTAACGAGGCTTCCTATCCTACCGCTTTACTCAGTTTACAGCGTCCTTCAAAGCCTTGCCGGCCTTAAAACTAGGGATTTTTGCCGCGGCAATCGGAATCGGATCACCAGTGCGCGGATTGCGACCGGTACGGGCGGCGCGCTCCTTGACAGAGAAAGTGCCGAAACCCACTAGCGCTACCTGATCACCCTTTTTCAGAGCGTCGGTAATGCTCTCTACCATTGCGTCCAGAGCGCGGCCGGCGGCTGCTTTTGGAATATCTGCAGATGCGGCAATCGCTTCAATCAGTTCGGACTTATTCACACTTAATCCCTCTGTTCTTTTCTGGATATGTTGGAGTGCCCGCTTTTGGACACCAATGCGTTCACGCCTTCAATCGCCGGCAGTTACTGGGCGTTGGGCAATAAGGCACGTTTTATACCAACTGGCCGATAGCGGGTCAAGGAACCATGCGGGTTTCCGGGCAGTTGGGTAAACCAAGGCCTGCTTTTCGATTTTCGCAGACTATTTTTTAAACGAGACATACGGGACGCTTGGTCGCGCCCCGCCAAAGTGATCAATGCGTGTGCACTGAGCGTTGCGAGCGCTCCTCAGCCTGCTTTTGCAGGGCCGAATATTCCTCGTCGGACAGAGACTCCGGTTTGTGCTCAAGTGCCAATTCCAGCACCTGATCTATCCACTTGACCGGCTTGATAACCAAATCCTGCAGAATATTGTCCGGAATATCTTTCAGGTCTCGCTCATTGTCCGCGGGAATCAGCACTGTCTTAATCCCACCGCGGTGGGCCGCCAGCAATTTCTCTTTTAGTCCGCCGATGCGCAACACTTCTCCACGCAGAGTGATTTCCCCAGTCATAGCCACATCGGAACGCACCGGGATACCGGTAAGCACAGAGGCGAAAGCAGTGCACATCGCAATGCCCGCGGAGGGACCGTCTTTCGGCGTGGCGCCTTCCGGAACATGGATATGAATATCCTTTGTTTCGTGAAAATCCGGCGCGATGCCTAAGGTTTGCGCCCGCGTGCGCACGACAGTGAGTGCTGCCTGTATGGATTCCTGCATCACGTCGCCGAGAGATCCCGTCTTGATCACCCGCCCCTTTCCTGGGACAGCGGAGGCCTCGATTGTCAACAGGTCTCCACCGACTTCCGTCCACGCAAGCCCGATAACCTGGCCAATCTTGTTTTCCTCTTCGGCGCGGCCAAAGTCGTATTTGCGTACTCCAAGCAATTCCTCCAACTGCTCCGGCGTCACCGTCACCTTCTGGCTGGTTTTCTCGCGCACGTGCTTGGTAACCACTTTGCGGCAGATTTTAGCGATCTCCCGGTCCAGGTTGCGCACGCCGGCCTCACGGGTGTAGTAGCGGACTATATCGCGTACCGTATCGTCGGCCAGTGCCAGTTCATCGTCTTTCAGGCCCGCGGCTTTGCGCTGTTTTGGCACCAGGTAGCGCTGAGCAATATTCAGCTTTTCATCCTCGGTGTAACCGGGAATACGGATCACCTCCATGCGATCCAGCAGCGGACCGGGGATATTCATGGAGTTGGCCGTACAAACGAACATCACGTCAGAAAGATCGTAGTCCACTTCCAGGTAGTGATCGTTGAACGTCTTGTTCTGCTCAGGATCCAGCACCTCCAAAAGTGCAGACGCCGGATCTCCGCGGTGATCCATGCCCATTTTGTCCACCTCATCGAGGAGGAATAACGGGTTCTTCACCCCGACTTTTGCAATTTTCTGTATCAGCTTACCGGGCAAGGAACCAATATAAGTTCGGCGATGGCCGCGGATTTCTGCTTCATCGCGCACACCGCCAAGCGCCATACGTACATATTTGCGATTCGTGGCCCGGGCAATTGACTGGCCGAGAGAAGTCTTACCCACACCTGGAGGCCCCACCAAGCAGAGGATCGGCCCTTTAACCTTTTTCACCCTCTTCTGGACCGCGAGATATTCGAGAATCCGCTCCTTGACCTCCTCCAGTCCGTAGTGATCCTTTTCTAGAATCTCTTCGGCCTTAATCAAGTCATGGCGGACACGGCTCGCCTTTTTCCAGGGGACATTCAGCATCCAGTCAATGTAGCTACGCAACACTGACGCCTCCGCAGACATCGGAGACATCATTTTAAGTTTTGCCAATTCCGCGCGGGTTTTCTTTTCCGCTTCAGCACTCATGCCGGACTCGGAGATTTTTTTCTCCAACTCCTCGATTTCATTCGGCTCTTCGGAAATTTCCCCCAGCTCTTTCTGAATAGCTTTCATTTGCTCATTCAGGTAGTACTCGCGCTGGCTTTTCTCCATCTGTTTCTTGACACGGCCCCGGATACGCTTTTCCACCTGAATCAGGTCGATTTCCGAATCCATAAGACCGAGCAGCTGCTCCAGGCGTTCCTTGACACTGGCGGTTTCCAGCAGTTCCTGCTTTTGCGCCAGTTCCAACGACATATGGGCTGCGATAGTGTCGGCAAGGCGGCCGGGTTCATCGATTCCCGAGAGCGAGGTGATTACCTCGTTTGGGACCTTTTTGCTAATGGAGACATATTGCTCAAATTGGGCCATCGCTGAACGCACCAGAGCTTCCGCCTCCGCTTCGGGCAGATCCTCTGTTTGCATCAGCTCTACTTTCGCACGGTAGTGCCCATCGCCGTCAACGACATCGAGAATTTTGACGCGCTGGCCGCCCTCCACCAGCACCTTGACGGTGCCATCAGGCAACTTGAGCAACTGCAGCACACTCGCAACAGTGCCGACACGGTAAATATCTTCGGCCCCGGGATCATCTTCCGACGCCTGCCTTTGCGCAACTAACAGTACCTGCTTGTCACTGCGCATCGCTGCTTCCAGGGCATCAATCGACTTTTCCCGGCCGACAAACAAAGGAATCACCATGTGGGGGTAGACGACCACGTCCCGCAACGGCAACAGCGGATATTCAAGTTGGGTATCGGATGGCTGATCCATAGAACTCCTCTCGGCCCGGTCACTGGGTTATTGGCGCGGCATCATTCGCTGCTGGAATCTACAGCTTAATCTGGGCCGCCGCCCGTTGGTTGCTAGAAATGGGGGAGCAACAGCCGGATTACAAGCCCTTAGTCTATTCCAATCGAGGATTTGTGCCGACCCTATGTGAAAAACCTGAAAACTCGCCAACCGGCTCACAAAAAAAGCCCCGTTGCGGGGCTTCTCTGCCGGGCTCCAGGCCCGGTGTGTTCGACCGAGCACAGTCAAGCGGCGATATCACTCTTCCGGAGCGGCCTTTTGCGGCTGGGAGTCACTTTCGTACACCAGCAGCGGCGCAGACTCGCCTTTAATGACCGCCTCGTCAATAACAACTTTGGCGACATTATCGGTGGACGGAATATCGTACATAGTCTCCAGCAGCACCGACTCCATAATCGAGCGCAATCCCCGGGCACCGGTCTTGCGCTCCATCGCCTTGGCGGCAACCGCGTCCAGCGCGTCAGGACGGAAATCCAGCTCAACCCCTTCCATCTCGAACAACTTGGCGTACTGCTTGGTCAGGGCATTGCGCGGCTCTGTTAGGATCTTGACCAAAGCGGGACGATCCAACTCATCGAGCGTCGCGGTCACAGGCAAACGACCAACAAACTCGGGGATCAGTCCATAGCGCACCAAATCCTCGGGCTCCAGGTCTCGCAGGATTTCACCAAAATTGCTCTTGCTATCCTTGGATTTGACCTCGGCATTAAAGCCAATGCCACCTTTTTCGGACCTGTCGCGAATGACCTTGTCCAGCCCCGCGAAAGCGCCCCCACAAATAAACAATATGTTAGTGGTATCGACCTGCAGGAACTCCTGCTGGGGATGCTTGCGGCCGCCCTGAGGCGGGACGGAAGCCACAGTGCCCTCAATTAGCTTGAGCAGCGCCTGTTGCACACCCTCACCGGATACATCCCGGGTGATGGAGGGGTTGTCAGATTTGCGTGATATTTTGTCGATCTCATCAATGTAGACGATACCCTGTTGGGCTTTCTCGACATCGTAATCACACTTCTGCAATAACTTTTGAATAATATTTTCCACATCCTCGCCGACATAACCCGCCTCGGTCAGAGTAGTGGCATCGGCGATGGTAAAAGGCACATTAAGCAGCCGTGCGAGAGTCTCCGCCAACAACGTTTTACCGCTGCCAGTGGGGCCCACCAACAGGATGTTGGACTTACTAAGTTCAACATCGTCCTTGCTTTTGACGCTGGATTTGCTGCGCAAGCGCTTGTAGTGATTGTAGACAGCCACCGCAAGCACGCGCTTGGCGCGCTCCTGGCCGATTACGTACTGATCGAGAATCTCCGTGATCTCTCGCGGAGTAGGCAGACGCCCCTCGGGCCCCTCGGAAGATTCCTGCACCTCTTCGCGAATGATATCGGTACACAGCTCGACGCACTCGTCACAAATGAAAACGGACGGCCCGGCGATAAGCTTGCGAACTTCCTGCTGGCTCTTGCCACAGAAAGAACAGTACAGCAGTTTGCCGTTGTCTTCTCCGCTGCTCTGGTCGGTCATCAAAATACTCCGTGGTCTTCGGCCAGCCGGGGCCCTTTCGCGATTACTTGTGTTATTGCAAGATGCTGTCTTTTGACGGCTTTTTCAAGCCCTTTGTGCACCGGCAGGCCACAGGGCTGTCAGAATCGGCGGCCACACCGCCGAACAGTCCACTATTTTCACCAAAGAGAGGTTATTTTTCCAACGTCTGGCGGCGCGTGAGCACATCATCGACGAGACCGTATTCCCGAGCCTCATCTGCACTCAGGAAGTGATCCCGCTCCGTATCGCGCTCAATTTCGCTCACACTGCGGCCAGTATGGGATGCCATTAGCTCATTCAAGCGTTGGCGGATCTTGAGAATTTCCTGGGCGTGGATGTGTATATCGCTCGCCTGCCCCTGAGCACCGCCGCTGGGCTGATGGATCATCACCCGGGAGTTGGGCGTCGCATAGCGCTTGCCGCTTGCACCAGCCGATAGCAGAAATGCCCCCATACTACAGGCCTGCCCAATACACATAGTGCTGACGTCGGGCTTGATAAATTGCATGGTGTCATAAATGGACATGCCCGCCGTCACGGATCCACCCGGAGAATTAATATACAAGTGTATATCCTTGTCCGGATTTTCCGCCTCCAGGAAAAGCAATTGCGCCACGACCAGATTGGCCATGTGATCTTCCACAGGTCCCACGAGAAAAATCACCCGCTCCTTCAGCAGACGGGAGTATATGTCAAATGAGCGCTCCCCTCTGGCGGTCTGCTCCACCACTATGGGCACCAGACCAGTGGCTGTGGGATCTATTGATGAAAAAGGATAATCAAAACGAGCCATAAGTACCTTAGATTCCTTTTGTGGCGTACTTGGCGAGCAACCTGGTGGCTGGGGCCGCCATTCGCTGAAAGTTCACTTTTTCTGAGCTTAACCGGTCGAAGGCGAGAAAGCCAGCGGGTCAAATGAGGAAGGGGAGAAAGACGACCGCGATCGCGGCCGCCATTCAGCAGAGTTAAGCTTGCTTCTGCGGTTTGATCACTTCGTCGTAGCTGCTCTCGACATCTTTCACTTTTGCAGACTCAAGCACAAAATCCACGACCTGGTCTTCCAGGACCACAGATTCCACACCGGAAAGCAGCTCGCGATTGTTGTAGTAGTAGTCCACTACCTCTTCCGGCTGCTGGTAGGTAGAAGCCAATTCTTCGACCTTTGCCTTCACGCGATCTGCGTCCACAGTGATTTCGTTCTGCTTCACGATCTCTCCGACTACCAGACCGAGCACAACACGACGTTTGGCCTGCTCTTCGAACATGGTATCCGGCAGCATCTTTTCCGCATCTTCCATTTTGATCTGGCCGCCAAACTGCTGCACCATTTGGCCGCGCAGCGCACGCACCTCGCCAGCAACCAGAGCGGAAGGAAGTTCCACGGGGTGCTTTTCGAACAACTGATCCATCACTTGGGTCTTGATTTTGTTCAAGGCCGCATTCTTGAGCTCGCGCTCCATGTTGGCGCGTACTTCTTCACGGAATTTTTCTTCACCACCCTCTTCCACACCATATGCGCGGAAAAATTCTTCATCCAGCTCCGGCAATTCCGGTTTTTCGGAGGCGGTAACCTTGATACTGAAAGTCACTTCTGCGCCGCGCAAGTTTTCCGCTTGATAATCCTCCGGGAAGGTGACATCAATATCTTTTTCCTCGCCCGGCTTCATACCGAGGATGCCGTCTTCAAACCCGGGGATCATCTGACCGGAGCCCAATACCAGCTTGTGCCCCTCGGCCTTGCCGCCCTCAAATTCCTCACCATCTTTGCGTCCGACAAAATCGATGGTCACCCGGTCACCCTTCTGGGCTTTGCGCTTGGTTTCTTTCCAGCCGGACTGTTGCTTCCGCAACACGCCAATCATGTTGTCGACATCTTTCTCAGTCACTTCAGCAACCGGGCGTTCGACACTAATTTCAGACAAGTCCGCCAGCTCCACGTCGGGGTAGACTTCAAAGGTAGCGACGTATTCAAGATTTTCACCAGGAGCAGTCTGTTTCGCCTCGATACTCGGCTGACCAGCGGGCTTGACCTGCTCTTGCTGGACCGCCTCGTAAAAAGAACGGCTCATCACTTCGCCCAGCACTTCCTGGCGCACACCGGCACCAAAGCGCTGACGAACAACTTTCAGCGGCACTTTACCTTTACGGAAGCCATTGATTCGAACGGTTTTAGCAGCTTGCTGGAGCCGCTTATCCACTTCCTTGTCGACGATTTCCGCCGGCAAATTAACCGTTAAACGACGCTCCAGGCCGGAAGTTGTTTCGATGGAAACCTGCATGTTTATCCTCGTGAGACTTTCTCTACTCGCGCCACAGCGCATTAGACTCTTCTGTTGTTGCCAGCGCGCGCAGCGCCACTGCTAGCCGGCCGCCGAAATTCAACCGGTAACCGTCTGCCGGCACGGTTTCGAGATTGCCCTGCAATCGCCAACCGATGCCAAATGCAAGCAGCCCGCACCTTGCCTATGGGGCAGGCGGCGGGCTGCGGAGTATTTGTTTGGTGGGGACGGGGAGACTTGAACTCCCACACCTTGCGGCACCAGAACCTAAATCTGGCGTGTCTACCAATTCCACCACGTCCCCGAATTCCACCTCGGCGCTAACTTGTTGATATTTCTGCAATTTCGTGCAAAAGCATCGGGTCCTGGCGACGAGGGGAGCAGATTGTGCCACAGGCAGAGGGCATGCTTCAACAAATTGCCTCAACTACCCGCTGGAAGAATGGTCTTCTCAACCGGGCACGGACATAAAAACACCGCGGCAACCCCATCAATGACTACTGTTTTCTCAGGCTTCCCACTGTCGCCCAGGCTTTCGAATCAGCCCAAAGCGGCCCCAAATCCAACAGCAGCCACACAAGTTGCCGCGGTGAAGGCTCGAAGCGGCGCTGCACTACAACACCGCTCCAGGCTTACACACGCTCAACGATGGTGGTGATCCCCTGCCCCAGTCCGATACACATGGTGGATACGCCGAGAGTTCCCCCTTCGTTCTGCATTACAGACAGCAGAGTGCCGGTAATACGCACACCAGAGCAGCCAAACGGATGGCCTAGGGCGATGGCTCCGCCGTACAGATTCACCTTGTCATCCATAACATCGAGCAGATTGAGGTCTTTCAACACCGGCAACGACTGCGCGGCAAATGCTTCGTTCAGCTCCACCTTGTCGATATCGTCGATAGTCAAACCCGCATTTTTGAGGGCTTTCTGAGTGGAAGGCACCGGTCCGTAGCCCATGATCGACGGGTCCACACCCGCCAGGGCCATCTCGCGCACCTTCGCAATGGGCGTCATACCCAGAGACTGTGCGCGCTCAGCGGACATAACCAGCATGACGGAGGCACCATCGGTGATCTGAGATGAGGTGCCGGCAGTTACCTGGCCATGTTTCGGATCGAAGGCCGGCTTCAACTGCGCGAGCGCCTCAACCGTTGTGTCCGGCCGGATAGTCTGATCGGTTTCCACCAGGAAGGGGACACCGTTATCGTCATGCCCCTCAATAGCGATGATCTCGCGGTCAAACTTGCCCTCACGGGTCGCCGCGGCAGCACGCTGATGGGAACGGGCACCAAATTCATCCATCTGTTGACGCTGGATACCATGCATCATCGCCAAGTATTCCGCCGTCATCCCCATAGAGCCAGCAGCCTTGGCCATATTGCGGCCCAGCATCGGGTTGGGGCTGACATGCTCCATCATGTTCAGGTGTCCCATATGCTCGACACCGCCCACGACGTAGACGTCGCCAAGCCCCGCACGGATATTCGCCGCAGCGGTATGCAGCGCCGACATGGAAGACCCACAAAGGCGATTGACTGTCTGTGCCGGAATAGTGTGCGGCAGGCCTGCGCGCAAAACGATAAAGCGCGCCACATTAAAGCCCTGCTCATCCCGCTGCATCACACAGCCCCAGATCAGATCATCGATCTCAGCCGGATCCAGTTTGTCGTTACGTTGCAGAAATTTTTTCAGCAATTCCGCCGACATGTCATCAGCGCGTACATTGCGGTAGACGCCATTCTTGGAGCGCCCCATGGCCGTGCGCGCGTAGTCGACGATTACGGCATCTCTAGGATTTAAACTCATCGCAATTCTCCTCACTTGTCGCCGTAGTAGGTTTTGCCACTGGCGGCCATTTCACGCATGCGCTCCGTGGGCTTGTACAGCTCGCCCAGGTCTGAGTATTTGTCGGCAATCTTCACGAACTCGTCCAGGCCGATGCTGTCCAGCCAGGCGAAAATACCGCCGCGGAAGGGCGGGAAACCAATACCGTAGATCAAGGCCATATCCGCCTCTGCCGGGGAATCGACAATCCCCTCTTCCAGGCAACGGGCCAGCTCAGTGGCCATTGGCACCATCATGCGCTCAATAATTTCATCATTTTCAAATTCACGACGCTCTGCCACATGGGGCTTGAGCAACTCATAGGACTCTTCAGTTGCAACCTTTTTCGGTTTGCCTTTTTTGTCCTCTTCATAGTTGTAGAAGCCCTTGCCGTTCTTCTGGCCATAGCGGCCGGCTTCAAACATCACATCAGATGCTGCAGTGAAAGTCTTACCCATACGCTCAGGGAAGCCTTCAGCCATCACCTTCTCAGCGTGTACGCCAGTATCGATACCGACAACATCCATCAGGTAAGCCGGCCCCATAGGCCAACCCCAGCGCTCCATTACCTTGTCGATCTGCTGGAAATCGGCCCCATCCCGCACCAGCATTGAGAATCCGGCGAAGTAAGGGAAGAGCACCCGGTTGACCAGGAACCCCGGGCAATCGCGTACAACGATGGCCTTCTTGCCCATTTTGTTTGCATAGGCGACCACTCGGGCAATGGCCTTCTCGGAAGTCTTCTCACCGCGGATCACCTCCACCAGCGGCATCTTGTGCACGGGGTTAAAAAAGTGCATTCCGAGGAAGTTTTCCGGCCTGGACAGCGGCTCGGCCAAGAAATCGATGGAGATGGTGGAAGTATTGGAGGCGATCACCGTATCTTCACTGACGACTTTTTCCACCTCTTGCAGCACTGCGTGCTTCACCTTCGGATTTTCCACCACGGCCTCGACCACCACGTCGACATTATCGAAGCCATCGTAGCTCAGCGTGGGTTCAATACGATTCAGGGTTTCCCCCATCTTCGCCGGTGTCATGCGACCGCGCTCCACCAGCTTGGACAGCAACTTATTGGCTTCTTTCAGCCCCAGATCGATGCCTTTTTGATCAATATCCTTCATCTTGATCGGCACGCCTTTATACGCGGATTGATAGGCGATACCACCACCCATAATGCCCGCACCCAACACGGCCGCACGCTCGATCTGCTTGTCCGCTTTCTTTTCCCAACCTTTGGCAACCTTACTGATGGCCTGATCATTCAGGAATAAGCCCACCAATGATTTGGCTGCACCTGTCTGCGCGCATTTAATAAATTGCTGCTGCTCGACTTTTAGCGCCTCGTCGCGGCCGAGCTTGTAACCCTGCTCGATGGATTCAACCGCCGCCAGGGGCGCAGGATAATTGCGGCCCGCCTGCTGACCGACAAACGCTTTGGTGGTAAAGAAGGCCATCAGCGCTTCCGTGTCATTCAGCGGAATCGGTGATTTCTTGATCTCGCGACGGGACTGATAATCCAGCTCACCACCTATCGCCCGCTCAAGGAGTTTGAGCGCAGATTCTTTCAGCTTGTCGGCCTGCACCACCGCATCCACGGCATGCACGGTCAAAGCCGCGTCCGGACGCTGCTCCTTACCAGCGGCAATCCACTCGGCCGCCACGTCCACGCCCACCAGTCGCGGCAGGCGCACTGTACCACCCCAGCCGGGAATCAGGCCCAGCTTCACTTCCGGCAGGCCCACTTTGGCCTGATCGCTCATTACGCGGAAGTCACATCCCAGGCACACCTCAAAGCCACCACCCAGCGCGTAGCCATTAATGGCGACAACACTCGGCACAGGCAGCTCTTCCAGCCGGCTGATATTTTCATTGTTCTTGTTCATCAGCTCCGCGACACCCTCCGGTCCCGCGGCAAAGGCATCGCCGAATTCGGTAATATCGGCGCCGACGATAAACACACTCTTGCCGCTGGTCAGCAGCACGCCCTTAACGCCATCCGCCGCCTCAATAGCGTCCAGAGCCTGGGAAAATTCTGATACTGTCAGGCGATTGAATTTGTTGACGGACTCGCCCTGCAGGTCGAAGTTGAGCTCGGCGATGCCGTTGTCCAGCATCTGCACCGTAAGCGCTTTGCCACTAAATAACATGGATTGACCTCATTGATTCGGGGCCTGGAAACCTGGCCCGGGGTCGGATTTTTCTGTGATCGCATAGCCTGCGCCACCCACTGAAGGAGGAATGACGCAAAAAGCCATTGCGGTCAGCCAGCCTTAGTATAGCCAGATTCAAACATTTGTTTGAATACCATTTCCCTACATTTTGAATGGCACCATAGATGCCGTGGGTCATATATGCACCAGCCCGACAGCGGACGGGGGCGCGGAGAACGGAGCAAGTCTACATTCCCAGGCGACAGTGGAGTATCCGCCTGGCGCCGCCTGCGTTGACTTACCGACTGATGATGAGAATTAGACGCTCGGAGGAGAATTTGCACTGACTAGTATGCAGTCAGACTCTCCAGGATTACGGAAACGATGCGGCCTTCGGCTGTTGAAGTAGTAGCCATCACCCGGCCCTAGCAAGGCGACCTCACCTCCCACAGTTACCTCCAACTCTCCGGCCACCACTATTCCACCTTCTTCGCCTTCATGACTCAGAAGATCGGGGCCAGTGTCCTGCCCCGGGGGATAGACCTCGTAGAGAATGGACATCTTTCGCTTGCTGTTGGTCACTCCCAGCAATCGGTACTGAATGGGGCCTGTGCCCACATTGGGCATCTCCTCGGCGCGAAAGAAAACCTGTGGATTGTCGTCAAAACGCAACGTGAAAAAGTCCGCGAGGGACATTGGAATCCCATCGAGCACCTTTTTTAGAGATCCAACCGAAGGGCTAACGCGGCCCTGTTCAATCAGAGAGATGGTCGCATTGGTTACCCCGGCTCGCTTGGCGAGTTCGCGCTGGGATAACCCATGCATCTTACGCACAGCCTTCAGCCGCACACCCACATCATCGCCGTCCTGGACCTCTGGCCGCTGAATCACAGAATCCATGCTCATGGGATCGCCTGGTGACTCTAATGGTAATGTGGCCAGTGTGCCGCAAAGATGAGTACCTGGCCACAGGGCAGGATCAAACCATATCCGCAAACGGATTGATATCCGGAAGTTCCACCGGCGGAACTCCGGGCAGCACCAGGCGTTCCGTAGAAATATCTATTTCGGACTCGTCCACCAACCCTTCGCCGAAGCGATAGATGGCACAGAGGTCTCCCTGGCTGGCGCGGGTGTCGTAGTTTAGGGACTTCTCCCCCACCACCTCATTGCGATTGGCGTGATCTCGCATCACAGCCGCCCCGTGGCGCTTGGCAAGCATGCGTCGCACCAGGTGCGGCGCCAGTACGCAGGCGGTGGCATTGTTGCCGCCGAATCCCTTGGAGTTGAGGAAGGCCACATCCAGAGATTCCGGATCCCGCTCGGAGTGCTGGAGGGGGATATCCAGGTTCTTGCAACTAACATCGTCAGCCACCCGGTCTATCGTGGTGATGCCAGGCAAAATACCACGGTCAAATATACCCAGGCTGGTGATCAATTGATCGCCGCTGGCGGCTGCCACCGTGTGGCCGAGAAACGCCTTGACTGCACACACAGGCCAATTTTCAATGCCGAAAGCGCCCGCCAGCCGATCAAAGATCGCCGACTCGGTCACCCTGTTCTGAGGCGTACTGGAACCGTGCGCCTGCACAAAACTGCGCTTCCTAAGGCTTTCTTCACC
The DNA here is from genome assembly GCF_001617625.1 of Microbulbifer thermotolerans. NCBI lineage: Bacteria > Pseudomonadati > Pseudomonadota > Gammaproteobacteria > Cellvibrionales > Microbulbiferaceae > Microbulbifer > Microbulbifer thermotolerans. The sequence goes on from NZ_CP014864.1 coordinate 2,193,114, forward strand.
GACGATGGCACGAGCTTCCGCCATTGCCCGCGCCATAGTCAGGTAGTTGCCCGGCCCAGGCGCGGAAATGGACTTCTTGGTCCCATCCGCATTGACAAACACATTGGCTACGGCGCCGTGGATATTCGCGCCCAGCTCCAGGGCCAGGGCATCGTCCATCAGAATAACCCATTGACTGCCCTCCCCCAGCGTAAAACCGCAGTTTTCCCCGAAGGGACGGCTTGCGCGCCGGTAATCGATCTCACCGTCGAAAATTTTGCGCAGGCCATCGACATTTGCCAAGGCACCCATGGTTGCATAACCATCCACAACCTCTGGCACCAGCGGCGCTTCCGCAGCGCCTACCACAGCCACACGGGCGCGACCGGAGCGGATATCCTCCACTGCAGAGCGCAGGTTATAGAGGTAGGTGGCACAAGCGCCAGCGACAGCGCCGGTAGTGCCCACACTGCCCAGCACATAGGCGTTGACAAAGTCTGCAGGCATACTGGTCAACCCAAGCGCCAGCTGCTTGGAACTGACCCGACTCCCGCGCAGACGAGACTGCAACAAGCCGCCATTACCGTAGGGATCCAATTGACTCATGGCGGAACTGGCGTAAACGGAGATCTTATCCGGCCCGGCGGCAGCGGCCACGGCGTCCCAGTCAATACCAAGGGACTGTACCGCGTCGGATGCCCCCAAAATGGCCAGCTGCAGCCCTCGGGGGTGGAAGCGCGAATTGTACCGCTCTCCCGGTTCAAACCCGGTCGGCAGTTGGCCGGCCGCGGCCACCGGAATCTCGCGATAGCTGTCCAGCATCACCGACAGGCGTTCCGCGCGCACCCGCACACGGCCATCACCGAGAGACTCGACCTGCCAATCTGCCGGCAGCGGATCCGGAAGCTGACGCGCAGACATTTCAAAAGTCAGGGCCTCTACGCCTTTCAAGTCCGCCGGCTGGTGAAAGTGGCAATTGCGGTAATCGTAATAGCGCTTTTCCAATTCCCGCACCAAAGTGCCGTTCAACACCTGCTGCTCCAAGGCCGGATCCAGGGGGGTGTTAGCCTCTGAACCGGAGCGCAGCCCCATCAAAACCGCCAGATCGGATAGGGTATCGGTTCGATCCGCGGCACTGAGCTTGTCCAGCACCAGACGACGATAGCCGCGGTGAAAGGAACTGCGGCCGGCGGGGTTATAGCCACCAAAGGCGGTAATTACGGGAAGGCGCTGCATCCTGACCTCCAGCAAAGCGCTGAAAACTAACGAATTCCAAACAGGGTCAGTTTAGGGGGTGGCGATTCGGCCGAGTTATGGGCATACTGGCCAGCAAAAATGAGTTTTTGGCCACGAGCCCAATTCGGACTGAGATGTAATGCGTACAGTCACCTTCCTGTTGATAGACCAGATGCTCGCCACTGGCACGGTGTTGCCACTGGAAATGCTGCGTGGCGCCGAGAGCCGCGCCCGTGTCGAGGGCGAAGGCCCTGCAATGCGACTGGTTACCACCAGCCAAGACGGAAAACCAGTCACCACCAGTTCCGGCTTCTCGTTTACTCCGGACGCGCCTCTGGCAAACACACCGGACAGTGACCTCATCTATATTCCCGCCCTGTGGCGCAATCCACGCCCCGCACTCAAACGCAGCGGACCGTTGCTGAAGTGGCTTCGCGACCAGGCGGAGGCGGGCGCAGCCATCAGTGCGGTAGGCACCGGTGTCTGCTTTCTCGCCGAGGCCGGATTGCTCGACGGTAAACCCGCCACTACACACTGGCACTACTTCGAGCGCTTTGCCACAGACTATCCGCAAATCAAGCTGAAGCGCCAATACTTTATTACCCGGGCCGACAAGCTTTTCTGCGCCGCGAGCGTCAACGCGCTGGCAGATGTCACCGTCTACTTGATCCGCCAATTGTACGGCCCCGCGGTCGCCAGCCATGTTGAACGCAATTTCTCCCACGAAATACGGCGTCCTTTTGAGGAAATCGCTTATTCAGAGGGCGCAGTACAGCTACACCCCGACGAAGACATTATCCAAGCACAAACCTGGCTCAAGGAGCACTGCAGCGAGGATATTCGCCTGAGCACTGTCGCCAAGCGATTTGAGATGAGCGTGCGCTCTTTCAACCGCCGCTTTAAACTCGCCACTGGACAGACGCCACTCCAGTATCTGCAAAATGTACGTGTAGATATGGCGCGAGAGCTGCTGCAATCAACCAATCTCTCGGTAAACGAGATTGCGGAAAAGGTGGGCTACCAGGATATGGGGCATTTTACCGCGCTCTTCAAAAAATTCCTCTCCACCACACCGAGTGAATACCGCACCACTGTACGCGCAAAGCTCTTTCGGGTGGATACTTGACGAGCGGACACAAAATATATCTCTGATACATTCGCTCTGGAGACGTGAGGAGACTCCCACCTACGCCAGGAACACAAGTGATGGGACCCGACCTAGCCGACCCGCATGCATATTGTGTTTAGCCCGGAAATTTTTTGCGCAAAAAAATCACATCACTGGCAACGAAATTTAGTTCTGCCGACAGCCAATCCGCCAGCCAGCGGAAAGTGTGCGCACTGAAAAAACAGATATGTGTGGGATCGCGAATATAGTGCCAAGTGGTAAAGCGCTCAGGCGAAATAACCAGCTTGGTCATCAGTGCCAACAGTCCTCCGGGCTTGAGGCAGCCCCACAAGCGCTGCAATTCTGCTCCCGGTGACGCAAGGTGCTCCACCACCTCCGTGGAAACAATAAAATCATAGGGTTTCCGCATCACCGCGGGATTCGGCATATAGTACGCATCATACAGCGCCACTCGATGCCCTGCCTCTTCGAGCATTCGCGCCAAAAGCGGCGCGGGGCCACAACCAAAGTCCAGTCCTTCACTGCCGGGCCGCAATTCTGCCACGAGCGGATTTGCGCAGCGGCTCAAAAAACGCCGATAACCTTGGTCCTGTAGGGAGTTCTCATGAAGATCGTAATAGGCCCGCTCCTGTTCCGGAGGCAGATGAAATTCTGAAGGCACAAAAACCAGTGCACAACGCTTACATTGGAGGTAATCGCGAGATCTGTCACGGTGATAAAACTGTGCCGCCGGTTGGCGGCACAGCGGGCAATGGTCGGCCAAATCAGGCGGCAGCCTCGGCCTTTCTGTCCTGGTCATTGTGCTGCAACAGGTTGCCCTCGGTAATTTCAATCTTGCGCGGCTTCATTGCTTCCGGAATTTCGCGCACCAGTTCGATATGTAACAGCCCATTGGCAAGTTTCGCATCGGTCACTTTAACATGATCGGCAAGCTGAAAGCGCCGTTCAAAATTGCGCGCGGCGATGCCGCGGTGCAGGTAGTTGCGCTGTTGCTTTTCCTCTGCCTTTTTACCACTTACGGTCAGGCGGTTCTGCTCCACTTGAATATCCAATTCCGATTGCTCGAAACCGGCCACTGCCATGGTGATACGGTAGCTATCCTCCCCTGTCAGTTCTATATCATAAGGGGGATAGGTCGGCTGCTTCTGCTCACTGGTAAGCATTGCATCGAGCAGATTTGCCATACGGTCAAAGCCAATTGCGGAGCGGTAGAGGGGAGAAAAATCGAGAGTTCGCATTGTCATATCCTCAATTCAGAGCAATATTTACGTTGTGCCCGTCTAAAGACCGGGCGGTTTGAGAGACACCTCTATGCAGAGCCTGCCTCCCATGCCATATAGATAAGGCCTAACAATAGAGTTTCAAGTGGCGAGAGAGGAAAAATGCAAAAAAAAACAAAAGAATTGGATAAGGGAATATCGCGCTTGTTCATCGGTGTCCGTCCGGACCAAGACACACAGCAGCGGCTTGATGAACTAGTGGAGCAGTGCCGGCAACAACTAGGAACGAAAAAATGCAAGCAGGTTCGCTGGACTAAGCCTGAAAACCGCCACCTGACGCTGGCCTTCCTCGGAGCAACCCCCGACAAACTAATCCCCCTTATCCGGGAACAACTGACGCAGATTGGCTCCTATCTGCCCGCCTGTTGTGGCCAAATAAACTCGATAGCCTCCTTCCCACACCCGCACTCCCCCGGACTCGCTGCCGAACTCGCAAACAATCCAGACCTACAACGAATGCACGAAACGTGCCGACAGCTGATGCTGAGCCTGGACATGAAACCCGAATCGGCCGCCTTCCGACCTCATTTCACCCTGGCTCGCAGTCGCAATGGTTTTGCCGAGTTGAGCCCGCAGGTACTGAATATCACAGTGTCGCTGGGCAATATAACGCTCTATAAAAGCCACACATCCCAAGCTGGAAGCCGATACTCGTCATTATTCGCTATCGAGCTAGAGGGAAGCCGATAAAAGTTAGGAAGCCTCTGGCCGATTTATCTGCTCACAATCCAAGATGCTTCGCGCCCACATGAGAAGCGCTGGTGATGGGAGGAGATTTCGACACCGCCAAATACAAAGCCGCTTCCAAACAGCAATACTTTTGCCTGAGCGCCCCGAGTCAGTTATACAGCACTCACGGGGAAACATCAGAGCCCGCCCCCAAGACTATTGCCGTCAAGCGTTAGCCCAAACACAAAAAGGCCCGCACTCAGCGGGCCTTGGAGAAAAGAAGCTAATCACTTATCCAGATAAGGCAACACATACTCGGGATACATTACCAAGCGCGGCCGGGAAAGGCGCCGTCCATCGAATATAAATACGTAGCGTTCACCGTCGTCATCGGCCGGAATTGTGCGGCGAAACTTCCAGGTGTTGATTTTATATGTCTGCCGACCCGCCTCTACAGGCGCTACCAGACGGTACTGGTTATGACCGAGAAACTCAAAGGGAATGGGGTCCCCTTTGGCTGGCTTTAACTCAAGGGAGCGGAAAGTATGCTTGCCCTCTTTTCCGTCTGCCAGCAGCTTCTCCATACGGGCACGCTCGCGCTTAACGTAATCGAGCAGCTCCGGGTCCACTTCGCGCTCTGCCGCCCCCTTAGAGATGTCAGCCTCTTTCGCCGCATCTGTATTGGCAGCCACGGGTTTCGGTGCTGGCAACGGCGGTTTTTTCACCGGAGGTGCACTGCGGACCGGAGCGGACTTACGCTCTGCGGTATCAACTTTCGCAAGCATGGCATTGATCATCTGATCAACTTTCTCTTTTTGAGCAGCAAGGCGCCCCTCTGTCTGCGCGATCGCCTTGCGCCCCGCTTCCAGTTGCCCCTGCAGCTCATCGTAGTTGGACTGAATGAACTCTACCCTGCGGGTCCGGCTGTCGACGCCTCTCTCCGCCATCGCGAAAGCATGCTTGGCCTTATTCAGCGCCCGCTCCGTATCCGAGTTGGCCTGCTGTTGATGTGCCAGCTCCGCCTGCTGCAGCTCCCGGCGGCTTTCCTCGAATTTCTGCTGGGCTTTGTCCAAAGCCTCTCTGGCTTTCTCGAGCTTGTACTCGTAGGAAAGTAATTCGTTTTCAATATCCTCGACTTCGACACGCCGGTTTTCCAGTGACTGCTCCATTCGCGCCAAGCGGTTTTGCTCCGCCGTCAGGGATGCCTGTGTTTGCGCCACAGCTACCGCGCTTCCAAGAGCTAGAAGACCCGCCAAAAGCAGCGAGCGATACCTCGTTACCGCCATAATAGAGAACCTGTTACTTGGTTTTGTGATGTCCATAGAAAAATCATGCGCAGATCAAATTTTGCACAGCCGGACGATCAGCCGATGCACGAGCCCGCAATTTTACGCAGCGCTCCGCCGCCGGGCAATGACTGATCGGTGCCGATTCATTCACATTCGGCTTACAGCCACCGGTTTTTCAGCGTCATATTTCACAGCGATAACAGCTCTACTAAGTTTTTGTGACATTTTACCTTCCAGGTGCTTGATTTTTTTTTACACGGGCGCATTATGGGTATCAGGGAGGAGATCAGTGAACCCGGCGGAAGCCGGCCCGGACGTAAAACACCCTCAGCTGTTCAGTCAGCAAAAATTCGTTGCGTTCCCGGTGCTCCGATTTCCACAGGCGGTTCCTACCACTCCCTCAAGGGCGCCCTACCTTCTTTCTGCAAACCGCTATAGGCGGCCTGCATGGTCTCTTTTAACCGGAGGTATTTGCCCATGAAATCTGCGCCGAACAATAACATCGTGTTCCGGGATATCGACAGGTCAGCAGCTCTAGCCACCACCGTGTCGAAAAAACTACATAAGCTGGAACGTTATTGTGGCGACATCATACGAAGCCGCGTCGTTCTTGAGGCCCCCCACCAACACAAATCCAAAGGCAAGCAGTTCAAGGCCTCCGTCGAACTCGCGGTCAGCGGTAACCCAGTGACCATCACAAGTGAAAACGAATCCATTCATCGCGCGGTAAGCGATGCCTTTGCCTCTGCCGAGCGCTGCCTGAAGAAGCGCACAGAGCGCCGCAAGGCCCAACGCCACCAGGCTCTCAGTTCAACTGAATAACTCACGATCAGACGATAAGGCGGTGCAGTTGCACCGCCTTTTTTTTGCACCCATCAAGATGCCGGCGTACGCATGGTTACAAACTCTTCAGCGGCAGTCGGATGAATTCCGACAGTCTGGTCAAACGTCTTTTTAGTGGCTCCGGCTTTTAGCGCAATCGCCATGCCTTGGATAATTTCTCCAGCGTCCTGCCCCACCATGTGAACCCCCACAACCCTGTCATCTCTCGAGTCCACCACTAACTTCATCAGGGTCCGTTCGTCGCGGCCACTGACAGTGTGACGCATGGGTCTGAACTCCGACTTGTAGACGACCACAGGGATCCCCGAATCCCGCGCTTCCTCCTCCGAGAGACCTACCGTGCCGATATTCGGCTGGCAAAAAACGGCGGTGGGAATATTGTTATAGTCCATCTCCACTGGCTCCCCAGTGCGCAGATGTTTAACCAACGCCATTGCTTCCGCCAAAGCCACCGGCGTCAGTTGTGGTTCTCCTGTGACATCTCCAAGCGCATAGATAGAGTGCACACTAGTGCGGAAGTTATCATCCACGGATATTGTTCCATCCCGGTGCAATACCACACCGAGTTTTTCCAATCCCAATCCCTTGGTATTGGCCTGTCGCCCAGTAGCGTAGAGCACAGCATCCACTTCTAATGTGGACCCGTCTTCTGCACGTACTAGAAGACTGCCATTATCCCGCTTGTCTATCGCACAAATGCGGTGGTTGAAATGCAGCCGCACCCCTTTTTTGCGCATTTCCTCGCGCACAAATGCGCGGATTTCGCCGTCAAAGCCGCGCAAAAAAAGGTCTCGTCGGTAAGAGAGATGAGTTTTCGCACCAAGACCGGCGAAAATTCCGGCAAACTCCACCGCTATGTAACCTCCGCCCACAACAAGCATGCGCTGCGGAAATTCAGGCATGGAAAACACTTCGTTGGACGTTATCACATGTTCGCGCCCGGGAAAGTCAGGCACAAAGGGCCAGCTGCCGGTGGCAATGAGGATGCGCTCAGCGGTATATTGCTTTTGGTTTACTACTACGGCATTGGGGCTCTCAAGGCTCGCCCGCCCCTCGATCACAGCAACGCCGGCATCTGCCAGCAACTTGCGGTAAATACCGTTTAGGCGCGCAACCTCGCTGGCGGTATTATTGCGCAAGGTCTCCCACTCAAACTCTGCTCCGCGGTTGCACCAACCGTAGGCGGCGGAATCTTCAAAGGCTTCTCCGTAGCTACTCCCGTAGACAAACAGTTTCTTCGGCACACAACCGACATTGACGCAAGTACCGCCCATATAACGATCTTCCGCCACCGCCACCCTCATGCCGGACGCAGCCGCCATACGCGCGGCGCGTACACCACCTGAACCCGCGCCGATGACAAACAAATCAAAATCAAACTCAACCACAAATCACTCCTATTCAAAGTGCGGCCACTGCCCGCTTTGCGGGAGCGGCGAATAGTTTACGGCAACAAATTGCCATTCTTTTACCCAGCCCGATAGCGCGGATTACACATAAAAATGCAGTCAGAACAAAGTTGACAATTTTTTACCTCATACCCGTTGACATCTACCCATGCTTTCGATATCCATGTGATGTTTTTCACAAAAGCGACCTGATTCTGAGAACAGGGTGCTTTAACGAATAAAATAGCCACCAGCAAGAACAACAAATTGTAGGCGAGAACAATGAAACCCCGATTCTTCAGTAGCAATTACATCAAGCGAGTTCTCTGGTTTGCCTGTCTGCTGCTGGTCAGCAGCGTCAGCAATGCCAAAACCCACCCGTCCTACCTGAGTGAGGAATACTGTGACGGTCTGGTCGAACAGTTTATCGACTCAGGGATGCGTAGTCTGGGCAAGTACATCAACGAGCACTTCAGCCCAGAGTACAAGGGCGGCATTCGCAACACTATTCACTTCCTGGAGCAGCGTTCCGCCTGGCTCGGCGAATGTAACGACTATCTACTCGATACAGGGAAGAATTATCTCTTTTACAGTGAAAAGACCACCAATGACATTTTTGCGGCTATAGACGCTCTGGCCAAGGAGTTGCAACATGTCAGGCAAGGCGTGGAATACCCCGACGAAACGGGCAATAACAACCCGACACCTTTTATCAAGCGCCGGTATGAAACGCTAGCCAAGTTGATCGATCAGCACCATACCCGCATGCTGATGAAAAAGCAGTTTCAGTAATTCGGAATGTCGTGCGGGCAGCCAGTTCCGGCCGCCCGCTTACTACTCTGAGTTCCGCACGGCTCTTCTGCAAAAAGAGCCAGACACTATCCCAAACCAATCCCGCACTCTCGCAAACAAATCGGAGATTCCCTGAGGTTCGATCTTACTAGCGTCCTGCAGGTGCCTGTTGAGTATCCCCCGACTCTACCCCAGTACGGCCATCGCCCTTGCCCCTCAATACCCGTTCACTAAGGCTCGCTGCTATGCGCTTGGCCAGGGTGCCCAGGCGCGGGCGGCACTTATCAGCAAAGGGGATCGGTCTGCAACTTTGCATAGCAGCCAGGCCGATGCGGGCCATAAACAGGCTGGCTCCCATACCCTGCCCCAGACGCGCAGACAAGGTATTGAGGACACTGTCACCGACTAATTCGGGCCACAGTTCACTGACCGCATATTCACTCGCACCACTATAGGCGACCAGTGCCAACACCTGCTTAAATAGTCGCCAACGCACTACCAGTGAAGGGCGCACACCGTAGATCTGTGCCACATCGTCAATCATACGGAGCGACTGACGCAGCGCCACCAGGATATCGAGACTGGCAAAAGGGCTCAGCCCCACCAATGCGCCAGTGGTGGTGCCGTGGCGCACAATGCGGCGCAATGCCTCCTGATCCAGCGCATCTAAAAAAGTAACTTCCAGGTGCTGAAGCAGTTCGCTGCTGTCATAGTAGTCTGGCGCCTCCTCCAACACCCGGCTCAACAATACTCCCTGGGGTTTACCGGCGAAATGATCCCGCAATTGACGACGAAATGGCAGCGTTTCCTCATAACTGCGGCAGTCGCGTAATTGCGCGGCCAGCTCCCTGGTCTTGTGTAATTCGCGCAACGGTCTGCCAGCGCTAAAATACTCCCACACCGCACTAACAATGACGAGGCAAAAACTCGCAATTACTGTTCCGGCAAGCAGCCCCAAGCTCCAATGCTTGTCCGCTGCCCAGTTGTAGAGATCGCGCAACTCCCAGACAACAGCGCCAATGGCCAGTCCCAGTGTCGCAAGTAGCGCAGGCTTCCAGAAACGCAAGCGGTACCGTGGCAAACGCAGTTCTGAGAATGAGGTCTTATCCGGCAGGGATTCACCGGTAGTAATGGAGCGCGGCAGCTCCTCACCGCCCTCCCCTAATGTTTCCACTCGGGTGGAATCCCGATGGCGCGATACGCTCTCCACTTCCTCTAAGGGTTCAATGCGGGTCTGCCGAAGCTTTGGCTTTTGTTCGCCACTCATCAGACTTTGTCTCCCAGCAACAGATTAAGCAGAGCATCGACGCGAATATGTGGGATACAACCGCCAGCGGCCATCCCTGCAGGCGGGCGCAACTGTGGAGGCGCCGTGCCGGAGTAATGATTCCACGCCTCGCCATCGCGAGGAACCTGGGCGCAGATTTCCGCGTTTTCAAACCCCAGGTAACGCCCTTCCAGGTCGTGCCCCATCAACATTCGCCGTCCATTGCGTACCCCTTCATTAGAACAGCGCACAGCGGCTATTGCTTCGCAGTAGAGCGGCAGACCCCGGTGTCGCGCGCCAGCAAAGGCCTGTAGCAGTTGCTGGCCAAGCAGCTGCCGCAGGTTATCGTGGTCTGCAGCCAGCACTTGATCCGCCTTTGTGGCGGCAAACAGCAGACGATCCACCCGCGGGCGCCAGAGCTTGCGCAAAAAGCCGGACTGCCCATAGCGGAAAGTATCGGCAATGTGATCAAAGGCCAAACGCATATCGTCCAGCGCCTGTTCACCGGCAAACAGGGTCCCGATCATATCCACCAACACCAGTTGCCGGTCCAAGTGTCGAAAATGATTCTCGACGAAAGGCACCACCCGTTTACGCACATAATCTCGGTAGCGCTGCGCCAAAAATTGATAGTTAGTCTCTTCCGACAAGGCCTCCAGCTGCTCAGAACTGTAACCTCGGAGGTCCAGCATAGGCACCAGACCATAGTTTTCCCGGTCGAGCAGGGCCCGCCCTGGCTGCAGGTAGGAAAGTTTGCGCTGACCGCGGCAATCGAGCAGAAATTGACGATAATCTTGCCAGAGCGCCTCCAGGCGCGCGGGTTGAGCGGTAGCACCTGGGTCCAGCGCCGCCAACTCTGATATCAGTTGGGGCGCCAGCCCGGCGCGACTATCTGTGCCGATGAGGTGGGCTTGATGCCTGCACCAATCCCTGTAGTCCATCCGCAGTAGTGGCAGGTCCATCAACCACTCACCGGGGTAGTCCCGCAGCTCCAGAATCAATGTCTTGGTGTCTCGACCAGTAAGATGCCGGCGACGACGCAAATGGATATGTAGCTCCATCGCCGATTCTTCCCGCGTACTCTCAGGCCAACGTGGGGGCTGTGACATCAGTGCCGCAAGGCACTGTTCATAGTCGAAGGGGGGTAAACCGGAATCCAGCGCAGGCTTTAGTTCAGCCCCCAGTAAATCGCCGTTTAGCGCTGGCGCGAATCCTGGCAGTTGTGCTTTTTGTGGATGGCTGAGCTGATAGATGAGGCTGGTGAGCAGAGTGGATTTTCCGGCACCGCTCAAGCCGGTAATCCCCACACAAACCCGGCGATCCAGCAGTCGTTCCGCGACCCACAGCGACTTGTCTCGCACCTCGCGGTGCAGTCGGCGCAGCCTGTGTTTTACACGCCGACCGCGCCTTGAATCAAAACTGGCGTCGCGCTCGCTCATTTGCAATTCCGTGTCTGGACTAGATGGGCAGGACTATGCGTCCTGGTGTGATCAGCTGGATATAAAAAAGGCACCAGCTCAATGGCAGGCGCCATAATTATTCGCTGCACCGAATCAGTCAATCAGAGCCACGTCACCCGACCCCATGACCGAAAAGGAATCCTTGGCCGGACGGCGGATCACGATATCACCGGAGCCCATCACCGAGCCGACGGCAATATCCGCGTGCAAACGGCGCCCGATGAAGTCGCCGGACCCCATCAGATTGATCTGCAAATCGACCACACGTCCACCGACCGCCATGTCACCAGACCCTTTGATACTGGCGGTGAGCTGCTCACCGACGAAGTTATCCATGCGCAAGTCGCCTGATCCCATGATGGCAGCCTGGCCGTTCACCGCAAGAACGGTGCCTGCCGACAGGTCCCCGGAGCCGGTCACCGAGGCGGATAGCGCTTCTGCGGCGACCTTGTCTATCCGGATGGAGCCGGAGCCTGTCACCCGCAATTCCAGATCTTTACTTTCCAGGGTTTCCGCTCGCGCTGCACCGGAACCCGCCACTTTGACCCCCTCTATTACCGGCATGGTCACTCGATATTCAACACCGGGGTCGATGCTGACCGTGATAACGCCGAACCAACTTTTCTTTTCCGCCTCCACTGACAGCTCCAATGTATCGCCCCGCACTTCCGCTTTGGCATAGGCCATGGCATCTACTGGACCGGTGGCCACCACTTCATAGTGGTCCCCCTGGACAATCTGCACCTGGGAACTACCCTCGAGGGCAATACGGGTAAAGCCCGACACGTCGAACCGCTTGCTCGCAGTCTCGTCCTCTGCGGCGACCCTACCGGGGGCTGCGAAAATCAGCAGCAGAGCTATCAGCAGGGATGAACAACTCTTGTTCACAGCCATGGTTTCCTCTCGCATCAAATTACTGTTGCTATGCGTGATAGACGCGCCAATGGGGGCAATAGGATGCACCTCTGGCAAAAAAAAGGGAGCTTTTGTTTCATTCGTTCTGGAGAAATAAAGATACTCCTCAGTCGGGAGAGAAGCTCAGGTGATAGGATACCTATCCCACCACCTGAGCCTCCCTGACCTATCTAAAGCGCTAAGATAGATGCGTTCGCTCCCTTAACCACACTCCGCCTCAGCGTACCCCAGCTCTTTGAGAGCGGCACGAATCTTTTGCGACTCGGCGGCGAGCTGCTCCGCCTCGGTGGGCTTCTGTAGGGAAAAGTCAAAGTCCTCGAGCGCATCCACCGGAATCAAATGCAGGTGGGTATGAGGCACTTCCAAGCCCGCCACCATAACCCCCACCCGCTTCGGTGAATAAACCGCTTTGAGTCCCTTGGCCACCTTCTGTGCCACCTGCATCAGATGGGCTGCCAGATCAGCGGGCACATCGTCCCAATGATCCACCTCCTGCACGGGAATCACCAAACAATGTCCGGGCTTGATCGGAGCAATGGTCATAATGGCCACTGCTTTGTCATCGCGCCAGACGAAATGCCCAGGCAACTCACCATTGATAATTTTCGTGAAAATGCTCGCCATACAGTACCTCGGTATCAACTGTGAAAAAAACGTTCGACCGCTGAGTCTAACAGTTTGTTATGAGTGGCGCGCGTCGCAGCCACCGTATCGTAGATCCAATGAGCGGCGCACAATGTGGCACAACCAATGTAAAAACACTGTGCGAAGGAGCGGAAAGCACACACCACCAACGACAGCCTTCCAGCATGCTTGCTTACAAAACTCACCACCTTTACACGCCAAGTTACTGAATTTCCTGATCACCGAAAAACGCTGCAAAAAATACAGCGCCGAAGACCTTAAACCCGCTATTTTTCCTTCGCTGACAACCCGTCGAACATGATGACAATTTTCTTAAAGCGCGTTGGCAGCACAGGGCAGATGCCTTAGGCTCCACCCCATAAAGAGGTACCGCCGTGGAGCCGCGAATCCGAGCGATTATTTACATACGACAGTTGCCGGCTCAACGCAAACACTAACAATTTTGTCCAAGTTAACTTCTCGCCGGGGGGAAGTCTTATGAAATGCCTGTTGGATCAGGTTGGTGGCACTCAGTTTGTCAACCAGACAGTCAGCGAATTCTATCAGGTCATCGGCCGCCAGCTCTCCTCTTTCGAAGCCTGCGATCACAAAAAGCAGCAAAGTCGCCAAGCCCAATTTATCAATCACGCACTCTCCGCTCAGCCGGAACCCGTGCTCAGTCACCGCGCCAACTTTCTCGCCCGCGGTTTAAATCCCGCCCTGTTCGAGGCACTGCTCGAATACATAGAAGCGCGCCTGTTGGAGCTGGGATTTTCCTGGCAACTGAGCAAGCAGCTGGTGAAAACCGCGGGCGGTCTTTACGACCGTTGTGAGCAGCACCTTTCCATCGCCTGTTAACGCCGGTTCCGCTCTTGCGATTGGGCGGAACCCTCAATACAATGGTGGTTTCACAGCCTTATCTTCCGTTTGTTACCGCATCCGGTAAGCGCTATTCAACCCACCTGTCATCATTTCCAGAGAGTTCTCATGAAAATTGCCAACCACTCCGTAGTGGAGATGCACTACACCCTCAAAGACGCAGAAGGTACAGTCATTGACTCCTCCTCCGGCGGCCAACCGTTCAAATACCTGCAGGGTGTGGGCAACATCATTCCCGGCCTGGAAAAGGAAATGCTGGACAAATCCGCAGGAGACAAATTTACCGCGGTAGTGCCACCGGAAGATGCCTACGGCCCCCAGAACCCCGCTCTCATCCAAACACTGCCGCGCGCCGCCTTCGGCGGTGTCGACGAACTCGAAGTTGGGATGGCGTTCCACGCCCAGGGCGCAGAAGGCCAGCCGATCGAAGTAGAGATCATCGATATCGACGGTGACAACGTCACCATCAACGGCAACCATCCCCTGGCCGGAGTAGAACTGCACTTCGATATCGAGGTAATTTCTGTACGCGAGGCCACCCAGGAAGAGATCGAGCACGGCCACGTGCACTGATACATCTGCGCGGCGGCAATTCCGCCGCGCCCTTTACTCCGCAATACGTCTCCAGATAGCATTCCAAGGCACGCAATCACTGGCCTCAAGCAGCCGTGCCCGAGAAACTTCCGGACCGAATCATCCTCTTCGACAGCCTCTGCAACCTCTGCAATGGGTGGAGCCGATTTATCCTCACGCATGACAAGAGAGGCATCTTCATCCTTTGCCGTGTACAATCCCCCGCCGGCCAACAATTGCTGGCGCAACTCGGACTGCCTCTGGACACTTACGAGACGGTCATACTGCTGGAACGGGGCACAGATGGCTACCGGGATTACCACAAGAGCGAGGCGGTATTGCGCATCTTCGCACAACTGCCCGTCCCTTGGCGCCATTTGACGCTGTTGCGCCGGCTCCCTGTAAGACTGCGGAATTTTGTCTACGACGCAGTGGCCCGCAACCGCTACCGCCTGTTCGGTAAGCGCAACGAGTGCCGACTGCCATCCCCTGGGGAATTAGCGCGGTTTCTGGAAGAGATAGATGTTGACTGAACAGTACCTGCAACGCTTTGGCGGTATCGCCCGCCTCTACGGTGAAGATGCCCTACCGATATTGCATAGCGCCCACTTCGTAGTGATCGGGGTAGGTGGCGTCGGCAGTTGGACAGCCGAGGCCTTGGCCAGAAGTGGCGTCGGACGTATCACTTTGATTGATCTGGACGACGTCTGTATCACCAACAGCAACCGGCAGAGTCACGCTCTCACCGACACCATCGGCCGCATCAAGGTGGATGTCATGGCGCAGCGGCTCCGCAAGATCAACCCGGAGATCAAGGTACACACGGAAGAAGAGTTTATCGCCGCGGACAATTTCTCCGAGCTGCTCGATCCATACAGGCGCCCCATCGATGTGGTCATTGATGCCATAGACGCAGCTCGGGTCAAGGCTGCACTGATCGCCTACTGCAAGGCCCGCAAACTGAGGCTCGTTACGGTCGGCTCGGCCGGCGGCAAGCGGGATCCTCGCCTGATCGACAGCGCCGACCTGGGCCGGACGACCAACGATCCCATGCTGGCCAAGGTGCGCAGCCATTTGTATCGCTTCCACAACTTTCAAAAGTCCAGCAAGCGCCAATTCGGGGTCGACGCGATCTATTCCAGGGAACCCATGGTTTATCCCCAACCGGACGGCCGTGTCTGCCAGCAGAAAAGTGTTATGCAGGACGGAGTAAAACTCGACTGCAGCGGCGGTTTTGGCGCCGCCACCATGGTCACAGGCACCTTCGGTTTCACGGCGGCAGCACGCGGCATAGAGCGGCTACTGCAGCGAGCCCGGGCGGCTGCCGCCAAGGAACCTCTCGCAGCCACTGAATAATATGAGTAAGCACTGTAGTTGATTCCGGGGCGCTCACTTAAGCAAAAGCGCCCTAACCAATAAGAGCCAACACGCGCCGCACCAGCGCATAGAAGCCGTTGCTGCGGGATTCACTCAAGTGCTTTTCCATACCTAACTCAGTAAACAGTGATTTGATATCCAGCGTCCGAATCTCATCCGCCGTCCGCCCATCCACTTGCGATAACAACAATGCGCCAAGCCCCTTGACGACCCGACTGTCACTGTCCAGGGCGAAAAAGTAGCGGCCTTCTTCTTCGCGACACACCAGCCAGGCGTGGGACTCGCAACCCTGCACCAAGTGTTCGGGCTGGCGGATTTGCGGTTTTTCCGCAATTGCCCTGCTCCAACGCATCAGTTCCCGGTAGCGGTCTTGCCAGTTGCGCCGGGCGCTAAGCTGTTCAAGCTTCAAGGCAGATAGATCGTCACCTGACCAAGCAGAGACCTTACGCCGTGCTGTCACTGGTGCGCTCAAATCCGCAAGATAATCCGCCACCGCCTGCACCAATTGCTCCAGATCACTTTGCGTGGTGTATCCGGCGACAGACACCCGCACAGTGGCACTTCCCCCAACAGCACGAATCAGTGGCTGTGCGCAGTGATGGCCGACCCGCACTGCGATGTCCCTCTCGTCCAGCCAGTGCATCAAATCCGCCGCATTGCCGTGCTCGGGGATAAATGCAGTAATCCCCAAATTGTTCCGAGCTTCACTCAGCAAGTGCACCCCGGAAAGCTTTTCCAACTGACCGTGCAGCCACGCCGTCAACTTTTGCTCGTGTGCGGCCATGGCAGCGCGATCCTGTTGATCGAGAAACGCCAGAGCCGCACCTAGTGCGGCGATCGAGGCCAGTGGCGAAGTTCCCGGCTCGAACCGGTGCGGAGGCTCTGCATAGCGGCTGTCGAACAGATCGACTTCCGCGATCATTTCACCTCCACCTTGCCAGGGGGGCATCGTCTTCAGTAAAGACTCACGCCCATAAAGTAAACCTATACCGCTGGGGCCATAAAATTTATGCGCCGAACAGACAAAAAAATCACAGCCGATCTCTCTTACGTCAACATTCTCATGGGCGGCGAGTTGTGCACCGTCGACGATCCAGCGCAAATTGCGCCCTTGCAGTTGTCGTGCGATATGCGCGAGATCCGGGCGTAGGCCAAGCGCATTGGAACCGCCGCTTAAAGAGACAATGCGCGTGCGCTCGTTCAGCACTTCGTCCAGGCGGTTGAAGTGGGGAACACCCGCGGTATGCGGGATATAACGCAGATGCAGCCCATAGCGTTGCGCCATCATCTGCCAGGGAACAATGTTCGCGTGGTGCTCCAAAGTCGAAACCACGATTTCGTCTCCTGCACGCAGTTCACTGCAAAGACTGTTGGCGATCAGGTTGAGCGCTTCGGTGGCACCACGGCAAAAAATAATTTCCGCTGCGCTTGCAGCATTGATAAAGGTTGCGGCTTCGGCACGTACCCGCTCCACTGTCTCCGTCGCGCGGCGGGCCAGCCGGTGACTGGCCCTGTGGGCATTGGCGTTACTATGCAGATAAAAGTCGCCGAAGGCGTCAATCACCGCCTGCGGCTTCTGCGTCGTAGCGGCATTATCCAGGTATACGAGCCGCTTGTTCTCGGGCTGGGAGAAAAGAGGAAAATGGCGTTTAAAAACTTCGGGGGAAAACGTCATAGAGAAAATAATGCTTCAGTGTTTCTGCGCGTCTGATCAGCCACCGTTTCAACAGAGACTCCGCGCAGCTCCGCCAATGTGCGGGCGATACGCGGCAGACAAGCTGGACTATTGCGCTGCCCCTGGTGGCCTTGAAGGGGCATATCCGGCGCATCGGTTTCCAGCACTATGGCCTCCAACGGGAGGGCAGCAAAGGCTCTGCGGGTCTTGGCGGCGCGGTCGTAGGTAATGGTACCGCCGGCACCCAGGGAGAACCCCAGCTTCCAATACTCTCGCGCGATTTCCACGCTGCCGCTGAAAGCGTGAATAACACCACCACGGCTGGGGCGATACGCTTGCAAGAGATGCAACATCTCATTGTGGCAGCGGCGAGCGTGCACAATCAGCGGCAGTTGCAATGACTCCGCCAGGGCCAATTGCGCGCGGAAGACCTCTTCCTGTTTTTCCAGGGGCGTGGCTATGGCGCCATCCAGACCACACTCGCCAATCGCCACACAGGCATTCGCTTCCAACGATGCCGCCAGATCCCGCTGCAGTTGCGCCGCTCCGCACTTCGATTCTGCCACCCACCAGGGATGCACCCCCAGCGCGGCATGCCAAGCAGGCTCACTCCGAACCAAATCTAGCAGGGCTTGCCAACGCGGCGGGCTGACACCGGGAATAATGATCCTCTCCACCCCAGCTTCCCGGCACTGCCGCCAAACGCTGGCGCGGTCCTTGTCAAAGGCAGCAAAGTCGAAATGACAGTGGCTGTCGATCAGTCGCACTTGAGATTTCCTCGATTTATCAGCATCTTACCACGGTTGTATTTTCCGCCCCGAGGCAGCCGTGTTAGAGTCCTTGCTCCCCATAGCGCTATTCACTTTCTCCACGAGCATTACACCGGGCCCCAACAACCTGATGATAATGTCATCCGGCCTGAACCACGGTGTAAGCCGCTCGCTACCCCATCTGCTCGGCATCTGCCTCGGCTTTCCAGCGATGATCATCGCCATAGGACTCGGGCTGGGTACGGTTTTTACGCGGTTCCCGTTGCTACACGAAGTCATTCGCTGGTTGGGAATCGCCTATCTGCTCTACCTGGCGTGGAGCATCGCCAATACCCGGAAAGTGGGCAGCGCCGGCAACAGCAGGCCCTTTTCCTTTCTTCAGGCTGCAGCCTTTCAATGGGTAAACCCCAAGGGTTGGATTATGGCTATCGGTGCGCTGGCGGCTTTCACCGACAGTGGCAGTGAAATGTGGCTGGAGGTCGCGCGCATCGCATTGACCTTTTTCGCCGTAGGCAGCCCCTGCATCATTGTCTGGATGCTGTTTGGCGTTGGCCTGCAACGGGTTCTGACCGAGCCGCGGAACCTGCGCCGGTTCAATCTCGCAATGGGGATGTTGCTAGCGGCGAGTATCATACCCATTGCATTTGAATAGACTCAGGGCCTGCGCGCGGGAGATCTTGAAGGCACGGATTTATAGAAACTTGTGCCTTTTCCAGTCTTGAATTTTTGTCCCCGTTTCCTATATCGAAAGACGTGGATGGCCCATGCCCGATGGCACAGATCTTCCGCAGTAACGGTGTATATCCCTACGAATGGGTGGATCATGGCACGCATCGGAGCAGCCACACCACAGCGATTCATATCATCTTGAAAACCTACCGGGAAAAGAGGAATACAGTGTAGTTTTCTGGAGGATTTTATGGAAATCTGCCGAGCTATTTCATTTATTTTCTGTCTCTTGACCGCACCCGCCACCGGAGCGCAAACACCCGAAATCCAGCACCAGGGAAAACTGCGCTACGTGTCTGGCGGCATCGGGATAAACGAGCGGCGCGAACTGGAAAAACTCGCGGCGGACTTCGATATCAAAGTGATACTCAGCACCGACACCGGGCATTTTCTCGGGGGTGGACAAATCAAAGTCAGGGATGCGACGGGTGCGCTGCTGCTGAACACTACTAGCAATGGCCCCATCTTCCTGCTCGATGTTCCTAAAGGCGCCTACGTCATCGAAGCAATGATCGGAGACAGGGCGCAGGCCATGCGCTTCGAAACCAGAGACACGTCCAACCCTCAATCAGCCTACCTGACCTGGCGTATTGACGAACCCTACCGTCACTACTCTGACCCGGCCGCCAACGCGGCCCTCTGAAATGGCCCGCACTGAGCTACTGGGTGTCATCGGGGACTATTGGTGTGGCGGCAACGGCTGCCGCCTCATTTACACCCGGTCCCCCGAGCCACATCCAGCTCCACGCGAAAACGCTTCACCATCTGTTTCATAAACAAACGCGGGAAGAATTTGTACAGATAAGCGCCCAGCAGGGTTCTATCGCGGGGGAACAGACGCTCCCGCCCCTGCTCGAGCGCAGTGACAATCTTTTCTGCCATCCATTCGGCACTACGCACGCGGCCGACAGTGCTCTGTTTGTGACGCGCGCGTCCGCCGTCCCCAGACAGCGCATTGCGCTCGATATTGGTGGCCACAAAGCTGGGATAGACCATCAATACCTTGATCCCCAAATCGCGCACTTCCTCACGGAAGGTCTCAAAATATTGGTGCAAAGCGCTTTTGGCCGCACAGTAACCGGCCCGCCCCAACACCGGCATCCAACCCGCCATGGAGCTGATATTTACGATGCAACCCTCGGCTGCGCGTAATTCCTCCAGCAGTCCCTGCGCCAGCTCAACCGGTGCGTGATAGTCCACAGCCATCACCCGGCGGATTACTGCATTGCTGGTTTGCGTTGACAAGCTGCGGTGAGTGATACCCGCGTTATTCACCAACAGGCCAAGCCGCTGGTATCTGGCCCGCAGCTGCTTTACCAGTTCCGCCACGGCGTGCTCGCAGGACAAATCCGCCACAAAGCACTCCGCCGAGATTCTGCGCTGATGCAGCTCCCTTACCCGCTCCTCGAGAGCCTCAACACTGATATCCACCAGTGCAAAGCGGGACCGTCCACGGGCTACCAGCGCTTCAACGATGGCCCACCCCAGGCCACCGGCCGCCCCCGTAACAACAACAACGTCTCCTCCTTTCATGTCCCGCTCCCAACCTCATCTCCCCAAGGCTCAATACCAAGTGCCTCGCGGGCGAAATAGACAAAGGCCTGGCGGGAGCTTTTTTGCGGAACAAATCCCAGCTCTTCTTTCAATCGGCGGTTTGAAAGCACCGGTCGGTATTGCAAAAAAATCACTTGCCCGGGTTGTTTGTCGGTCAAATGCAGAAAATAGCCGATCCCCAATATCAGCTTTACCAGCCAGACTGGCGGCCTACGCAGCGGTTTTTTGAGTAACCGGGCAATCTCCTCCGGCGTCAGAGCACCGTCACCGGCCAGATTGTAAATACCGCTGGCGGAGCGCCGCACACCGAACTCTATCGCCCGAATTACATCCTGGTCCCAGACGAAAACAAAAGGCGAATTATGGCCACCCGGATCGAGGACCGACCCACCGGAAAACAGTTCACCAATCTTATTCTTTGTGGCAGCGCCAACAATGGAGCAGGGGCGGAAAATCAACTGCTTTAGGCGTGGGTGCTTTTCTCTGTAGACCACCAGCATCTCTTCCACTCGGCGTTTATTATCCGAATACCCGAACTCCGGGTTACCGCGCAATGGGTGCTGTTCATCCAGCCATTCAGGGTTATCCGGGTAATAGCCGTAGGCGGCACCACTACTGGCCACGGTGATATGTTCAACCCCGGCATAGAGGCAGGCCTTGAGCAGATTTTCCGTACCTTCGACATCGATGCGATATTCGGCCTCCCTGTCCCGCCCTGCGGCCATCACCGAGGCAAGATGAACCACGTGGGTAATAGATTCCGCCCGCAACAATTCGCCCAAGGCCGGATCACAGATATCCAGGGTGAATATCGGAAAGGGGGCGGGCCGGGTGCGAATATCCACACCGACCACCGGCATTTCTTGCACCAGAAGCGCTCCCAACTGGTGCCCTATGTAGCCAGCGGCACCAGTAATCAAAACCCTCTTTCCCGTCATAATGTTGTCGCTGTTCAAGGTTACAGATCCTGCTGCGGTGCGCTTTTTGGTGCCCACCTTTGATTTTGGACATTCCATAGTCCGGCCAGGCTCAAACCGGATACCAAATGCCATACGCCCCAAAAACCCGCCACCACCAACATGGGGCCTGCGGAAGGATAAAAAGTAAAAAGTATCGCCAAGGCCAGCCCTGAATTCTGAATCCCTACCTCCATGGTTACCGCCCGTCGGTCGCCCAACGGCAGGCGCATCACGCGGCCACTGAGGTCGCCGATCAAAAATGCCAATGCATTGTGTGCGACGACCAACAGCAACACCGAACCGGCCACCTGTACCGCTGTCTGCCAGTGCCTGCTGATGGAAACGGCTACAAAAAGAAGGAAAACAAGCAGCGACCCGGCCCGGAAAATGCGTTCACTGCGTCGTGCAAAGCGTGGAAACCGCGCCCCCGTAATCATCCCGAAAAGCATCGGCAGTGCCAGTACCGCCACAACCAATAAGATCATATTGTCTGCGGGTAGTGTGATGGCCTGCAGCCGCTCCCTTGTATAGGGATTTAAACTGCCGTAAAGCGCAAAGTTTAGGGGGGTCAACAACACGGCGGCCACACTGGAAACCGCAGTCATGCTGACAGAAGTAGCGACGTTGGCGCGCCCTATCCATGTCATGACATTAGAGAAAGTCCCACCGGGACAACACGAAACCAGTATCATGCCCAACGCCAAATCTGGATCTATCCGCAGCCACCAGGTCACCAGGCAGGTCGCGCCCGGCAGCAACAGGAACTGGGCCACCAGTCCAGTAGCCGGAGCCAGCGGCCGGCGTAAAACCTCCGCGAAGTCCCCGGGCCGCAGTCCCAGGGATACGCCAAACATCATAAACGCCAACACCGCATTTAATAGCAGCAGCGCCGCCGGAGACATCTGAAAACTACTGGCAAGATTTTGGTCCACTAGATAGCCTCTGCGTTGCCGGTAAACGCATCAGTATCCTCAGTTTGCAAATCCCGCCGCAAGTCTGCTGTGTGACTGCGCAGTGCCTTCAGATAGGTGTCCTTATGTACGTAATAAGCCATGCGCTCGAGATCCAGATAGTTCACGCCACCATCAGTGCGCTGCGCTGCCCGTTCGCGTTTGATTGCCTTAAAGCGCCGTGCGGACTCCGCCCCCAGGGACAACTGGCGGATATAAAGAGCCACCAGCTGCGCCTGCTCATTGCGCCCTTCCCAACCTAAACCAACCGCCTCCACCATTCCCATCAGGAACAGATTGTCATACTCCGGGTGAAAGACATTGAGATACAACCGGGGCGCGTAGCCAACCCAGTTCAAAAGGTCCTGGTCAATAAACGGATAGTGCAACTTGTAACCGGTGGCGAGCAGGATCATGTCGTATTCCCCTCTGTCGCCACCCTTGAAAGTCACCTTATGGCCATCGATGGAAGCAATATCCCCCCGCGGGTGGATATCGCCGTGGCCAATATGATGCAGAATCAGCGAATTGATCACCGGGTGAGACTCGAACATCTTGTAGTCCGGCTCGGGTAAGCCGTACTGGCTGGGGCGGCCCAGCATCAAACGGGACAAGGCCACACTGATGCGCTGCTGGATAAAGCGCGGCAATTTGATTCTGCCACCCACTGCATCGGTGGGAACGCCGCCGATAAACTTGGGCAAAAAGTAATAACCGCGGCGCAGGCTGATATCCACGCTCTTCGCCCGGTGCACGGCGTCCACGGCAATATCCGCACCGCTGTTGCCGCAGCCCACCAAAAGCACCCGCTTGCCGTCGAAGATTACCGGGTCACGATACGCGGACGAGTGCAGTACTTCACCGGCAAAATCCCCCGGCAGTTTGGGAATATTCGGATGGTGCAGTGTGCCGTTGGCGATCAAGAGACCACCGAAAACCCGTGTTTGCTCCCTCCCCTTGCCATCCCCACTGACGATGCGGGTGGTGATGCGCCAGTCATTGCCATCACGCTCGCAACGTACTACTTCGGTGTTAAATTCGTAACGCTCGTAGAGGCCAAAGGCTTTCGCATAGGCCCGGAAATAATCCCGCAACTCACTGTGGTGGGGAAACTGGGCCACATGATCCGGTAGGGGGAACTCGGCGAACTCCGTCATTTTCTTTGACGAAATCAGGTGCGCAGACTCGTACATGGTACTGGTGGGACTGTCGATATCCCACAGCCCCCCCACATCATTGTGAATTTCAAAGCCGATACAGGGAATGCCGTACTTCATCAGATTGCGCACCGTACACAGCCCCATGGGCCCGGCGCCGATCACCGCGTAGGGTTTCATTGTTATTCTCGCTTTCGTTCGCTGCGTCGATTGCAATATACCGTGACAACTCCCAGACAGATCGTCATAATCGGGCGATCATTGGTTAATTCCGGACGCCAGCGATGAAAGCAGCGGACTGCAGAAGTGTCACTCTGAGCTATACACGGGCAATTACAGCAGCTTTAAACAGTCTGGAACTGGAAATCCCTTCTGTCGCCAAAGAGATTTTGTCCGGGATAGACGAAAATCAGAGAGTGCCGATGGGACTCCAGGAACAACTATGGCTGGCCCTGGCCGAGGCACACCCGGATCCCTTATTGGGCGTCAAGTTAGGCACAGCTATGCACAGCAGCCAGATGGGCTTGGTGGGTTATCTGCTGATGACTCAAAAAACCCTCGGTGCCGCCATAGATCAATTGCTGATCTATCACCCGCTGGTCGGCGAAGGCGGCCGCTTCGAACTGCGCCGCGGCGCCCATCACGCGGATCTCTGCTACCTGCCCAATTACTTGCGCTGTGCGCAACTGCGGGTTGAAACCGTGCTGTCCGCGTGTCTGAGCCAAACCTGCAGTATGACGGGAGCCCCTTTCCACGCCCAGGCCCTGCTGCTAGCCTATCCGGCGCCCTCCCTGGCTATTCAACAGAGGTACCAACAGCTGCTCAACACGCCAGTGCAATTCAACGCACCGGTATCCGCGATCCGCTTTCGCCCCCAAGATCTGGATATTCCACTGGTGGCCGCCGATCACCAGGTGATGGCGCGACTTAAACCTGAAGCCGACGCCCTTTTGCGCGCCCTAACCAACAAGAGTCTGCAACTGCAGGTCGCGCACCTTTTGCAGCAGGAACCCCAGCTGACACGCGAGCAAGTGGCCAGTCAATTGTGTATCAGCCCTCGCCACCTAGGGCGCAAGTTACAGGAGGAAAACGCCAGTTTCCGGGCAATTCAAGACGAGGTACGCAGCCACTACGCGCGCCAGTGGCTGCGCCGCGGTGATAAGAACAATGCGGAAATTGCCGCCGCTCTGGGTTACTGCGACGAAAGCGCCTTCGGCAAGGCTTTCCGCCGCTGGACCGGCCTTTCTCCCAAGGCCTACAAACGCGCAGAGACCTCCGACTGATTGCGCAAGACCTCTGGGTGCATGGACCAAGAATACTCCTGCGCAGACAACGGAGACCTTTTGATGCGATTTCAAGCGGTCTGGCCAATCGAATAAGCACCCGGGAACCACAGTGGCACTGCGTGAATCAATGCCTCCACGGGCCTTCGGGGTGCTGTGCATCCGGATAAGAAATCCACTTAGCCGCAAGCCTACAGCGCCCCCAATTTAACGCACAAAGTGATATCGCCTAGCGCGCCGCCATCTGCTCAGTCATTGCCGTGCGTAGCGCCGCCAGATTTTCCAACCACACAATATCATTCATCACTACGTGGCGGCCGGTCGCGGTAGAGAGCGCTTCACCCAGACGTTGCAATCCTTCACCCTCGCCCGCCAAGCTGTCGAGCGGTATTTCCAGCCAGACCTGTCCATTTTGATCTATCACTTCACGCACCTCGCCGTCATCCAAGTGGCTAAGGTGACGGTCAATGGCAGAAGAGCCACCGGGAGGAAGATAGATAGTCCCGTTGGTAAAATCGACTGCAAAAGCCACCACACCCGGCAGAACCCCAAACAGGAGCCCCGCAGCATCCAAAATGACAACCACCGGGTCCACACGACCACCTTGCTGCCCCTTACGCTCCGGGTAGAGGAAATAGCCGCAGGCAGTGAGGTTCATCATCAGCACCAACAGGCTGCTGATAACGACTCCACGTTTGATACTTCTTTTCATGGCCTTTCTCTTTTTGCTGTACAAAACAAGAGCGGTTAGCTTAACTAAAGCCTGCCTGGTCCGGAAGTGGCGCCGGCTGCCACCTTTGCGGCCTGGATCGCAAAAGATGACAAAATTTCCTGCCATCCGCCGTAATAGTTAACCAAAACCGCGCCAACCTGGTGGAAACCCGCCTATGCCCGCCTCGAATCTGCCTAAACTTTGATCAGCGCCAGCTGCGAGTCAAGGGATGAAGTAAACGATTTCTGATGGTGCCGGTTTCTGCACCTGTGATCAGGCCAGGCAGTCAGCAGTCGCCACGGGTCCATCACCGGAAATTTTTCAGGGAGCAGTAATCGCAGCGGGTGCCGCCAAGGAGTGGCAAAGGCACGGTGCCGATTCCGGTACCGTGCCTTTTTATTTGCCCGCGACTTTTACCCCGCTTACATCCTCTGTATCCTGGCCGCGAAAAAGCAACTGGAGCAGATATATGTACATCACCAGCGATTTTGACAGCGGCAATATAGAAGTGATCAATGCCGAGAGCAGCCCGGTGCAGCTGGCTATCCGAAAAGACAATAACTCAGACTTCTACCAGTGGTTCCATTTCCGCCTGGAGGGCGAGGCCGGCAACAGCTATCCCCTGCGCATCGTTAACGCGGGGAAATCAGCCTACCCTGAAGGCTGGGAGAACTACCGTGTCTGCGCCTCTTACGACCGCCACAACTGGTTCCGAATCCCTGCCGAATACAACGGCGAGTCCCTCGACTTCACGGTGGATCTGGATCGGCCGGCCATCTACCTGGCCTATTTCGCCCCCTTTTCCTGGGAGCGTCATTTGGACCTGCTGGCCTGGGCCCAGCTCGATGACCGGGTACAACTGGAAACCCTCGGCAAAACTCTGGACGGCCGCGACATGAGTCTGCTGACCGTGGGCGACGCGAAAACAGCAAAACACCGTGTGTGGATGATTGCCCGCCAACATCCCGGTGAAACGATGGCGGAATGGTTTGTAGAGGGCTTTTTGGAAGCGCTACTGGACGATGCCAATGCATCGGCACAGGCATTGCTCAGAGACACCGTCTTCTACATAGTGCCAAATATGAACCCAGACGGCAGCGTGCGCGGCCACCTGCGCACCAACGCCGCTGGCGCCAACCTGAATCGCGAGTGGCAAGACCCGAGTATGGAACGCAGCCCGGAAGTTTACCTGGTACGGGAAAAAATGCTGGCAGTCGGTGGTGATCTCTTCCTCGATATCCATGGCGACGAGGCCCTACCCTTCAATTTTGTGGCGGCCTGTGAGGGCATTCCCGGCTATGATGAGCGCCATGCCATGTTAGAGGAAACTTTCAAACGCGCCTTTGTCGCCGCCAGTCCCGACTTCCAGACCGAGCGCGGTTATGGAACGAGCAACCCCGGCTGTGCCAACATGACGGTCGCCACCAACTGGCTCGGCCACCAATTCCGCACCCTAGCCCTGACACTGGAAATGCCGTTCAAAGATAACGATAACCTGCCCGACCCGGTCGAGGGATGGTCTCCAGCTCGCTGCAAGCAGCTCGCAAGGGACATCTTTTTCCCAATTCGCGAAACATTGAAAGTTCTCTAAGAAGTCTCTAATTAACTCACTTCCTGGCAAACTGCCAAGCGAGATGAAATAGACATTTCGAAGCCGTCGGATATAGGGATACATCCACCGTTGCTGCAGGGACGCACTCCCGCGTTTTATCAATGCCTACCCGATTGCCTGAGCGCCGCAAATCCAACCACACCGAATTGGAAAGCTGGTAACCATTGACACTCTGCTCGCTTAAAAGCAGCAACAAAAAGCCCCGCTCAATAGCGGGGCTTTTTGTTAAGGAGCCTCAGAAAAATCGCGTGACTACAGTGACAAGTTCCAGGGCACTTAGGCGATGAGCCTGTCCCCTGAACTCGATGCCTCTTTAGCGTCGCAAAGCGACTTCATCTGTGGCTCCTTTAGAAGAAAAATCAAACACTTACGGCAGCTTCAATTTTCTTCAGCTCCTCATCGCGTAATTCCCGACGCAAAATCTTGCCGACATTGGTTTTCGGCAAGTCTTCTCGAAACTCCACCTGTTTCGGCACCTTGTACGCCGTCATATTTTCGCGGCAGAAAGCGATCACTTCCTCCTCACTCAGAGAGGCGTCCGCCTTGACGACAAAGAGTTTAACCACTTCACCACTCTTGTCATGCGGAACACCAATGGCGGCAACTTCGGCCACTTTGGGGTGCGTGCTGACCACATCTTCGACTTCGTTGGGATAAACATTAAAACCGGAAACAATAATCATGTCTTTTTTACGGTCGACGATCTTAATGTATCCGTCATCCTGAATGACCGCCATGTCCCCGGTGCGCAACCAGCCTTCGCTGTCGAGCACTTCGGCCGTGGCTTCCGGGCGCTGCCAGTAACCTTTCATTACCTGCGGACCGCGCACACAGAGTTCTCCAGGGGAGTTGTTCGGCAGGTCGTTGCCATTTTCATCGACCACTTTGACTTCAGTACCAGGCACGGGTACACCGACAGTGCCCAGCTGGACAGCTTCAGTGGGATTGAAGGACACAACGGGAGAGGTTTCGGTCATGCCATAGCCTTCCAGCACCACGCAACCGGTCATCTCCTCCCAGCGCTTGGCAGTGTCGCGAGTCAATGCCATCCCGCCAGAGCAAGTGGTGTGCAACTTACTGAAATCCAACTCAGCAAATTGTGGGTTGCGCATCAGGCCGTTGAACAGAGTGTTCAAGCCGCAAAAGCCGGTAAACCGCTTACCCTTTAGTGACTTGACAAAGCCCGGGATATCGCGCGGGTTCGGAATCAACAGAGAGTGGTTGCCGGTTGCGAAGAGGCACATGCAATGAATAGTGAAGGCGTAAATGTGGTACAGCGGCAGCGGTGCCACGTAGAACTCCTCGCCCTCTTTCATAGAGTCCCCCAACGCCTCGCGCACCTGCTCCATATTGGCCACCAGGTTGCGATTGGTGAGCATCGCGCCCTTGGCCACGCCTGTGGTGCCGCCCGTGTACTGCAACACGGCGACTTCCTCCGGCGCACGCTGTACATCTTGATGTGGCAGTTTGGCACCGAGAGACATGGCTTCGCGAAAGCTGATTTGGTTGTCGAAGGAAAAGTCAGGCACCATCTTTTTGATGTATTTGGCCACGCCATTAATCAAGGTGCGCTTGAGGGGGCTGTGCAGGTCAGCAATCTCGGTCACTATCACCTTTTCCACCGAGGTTTCCGACACAACCGCAGAGGCGGTATCAGCGATGTTTGCCAACACCACCATCGCTTTGGCGCCAGAGTCGTTCAACTGATGCTTGAGCTCACGCTGGGTATAGAGCGGGTTGGTATTGACCAAAACCAAACCCGCGCGCAGAGCACCGAATACCACTACTGGGTACTGCAGTACGTTGGGCAGCTGTACCGCAATGCGATCTCCGGGCTCCAGGTTCGTGTGGTTCTGCAGGTAGGATGCGAACTGCGCACTGAGTCTGTCGATATCACCGATAGAGAGTGTGTGTCCGAGGCAGGTGAAGGCTGGCCTGTCACTGTACTTGCTCCAGGCACCTTTAAATACGTCAAGTATGCTGCGGTCGATGTCCAACTGTCTTCTCCCAGTCCTATTTGTTGTCTTTGGCCTGCATTGTTACAAGCCTCCCGCTGCTGCGACATCAAAGTACGCGAGGCTGGTTTTCGTCAGTTCTGAGCGAAGTACCGCAGTTTGCGCGCATTTTGGCTGTCGCACTAGCCGACCATGCCGCTCTAAAGCCACCTCACTATGGATCCCTGTGGGAAATGCGGACTTGCCCACATCTTCCGTTTTTATAGACGAAAACTGCCAGCTAGCGGGAATATGCAGGCGTATATTTATTGTTCGCAGTGTTATTTATTACTCCGTCAGTGCTCCGCGGGAAAAAGATCTGCCAGTGAAGCGGCCAGTTCCCGGTTACCGGAATAGCGGATGTCGCCCAACAAAAAGGCGTGGCGTGCACTTAAACGACCTTCCCATATAGCACTCAGAGTGCCTTTTGCCATTTCCAGGGTCAACGCGGGGTTTTGCGTGTGCCCGAAGTGAGACACCACTTGATGCGATTTTCCCCCGCCATCGCCGGATTTAGGTGACATCTCGAGAAAAAAATCACTCGCATCCGGAAGCCGAAACTGTACCCGAGCAAGTGGGTACAAACAAGCCAAGTGCTTCAAACGGGCGATTATATGATCCGGCAGCTGCATGGGCAGTGGACTCCAGAAAGTACTTGTTTTTCGGTTTTCGCCCCGGGGCGGCCCCTGGCTGCGAGCCTTGTCAATGCTGAAAGGCCCAGTTTAGCCTTTCACTTCCCCGCCTCAACAGACCCCCACTGTTTTGGCATCGCTAAAAGTCCACGCTCCTTTGCCCCGCGGCGATATTTCATCGCTGCCCCGCAGTCGGGAGTCCCACTAGCAAGTTGCACAGCCGTCACTGGCAACCCGAGCAATGGCACTTATAGCAATAAGCATCATGGGTGGCACAACACACAATAAAAAAACCGCCGGTGCGGCGGTTTTTTTACCCCGAGCGAGATTAAAAGGCGAAATGCTCAGCATCCAACGCCATCAGATTATCGGCCCCACTCAGAATTGCCGCGGCATGACTGCTGGTACGGGGGAGTATCCGGTCATAATAGAAACGCGCAGTAGCCAGCTTGGCACGGTAGAAATCCGCTTCACCTGCGCCCTCACCCAATTTCTCATTGGCCACCTTGGCGGCTCGGGCCCAGAGGTAAGCTTGCACGACATATCCTGAGAACATCAGGTAGTCAACGGAAGCCGCGCCCACTTCATCCGGATTTTCCATCGCCTTGGCACCCACCTGAAGCGTCAGATCACCCCACTGCTTGTTCAGTTCCTGCAGCTTGGTAACAAACGGTGCCAGCGCTTCATTGTCTATCTCCGCCTGACAGAATTTGTGCACAATCTTGGTGAATTTACGCAGCAACTCTCCCTGACTCATCAGCACCTTACGGCCCAGAAGGTCCAGGGCCTGAACACCGGTGGTGCCCTCATAAATGGTGGAGATGCGCGCATCCCGCACATTTTGCTCCATACCCCACTCAGCGATATAACCGTGGCCGCCAAAACACTGCAGGCCGAGGTTGGCGGATTCAAAACCGGTCTCTGTCAGGAAAGCCTTGGCAATCGGTGTCAGGAAGGCGAGCAGGTCATCAGCTTCCTTCTTATCTTCCTCGCTGCCTTTGTGCAGACGATCCACTTGTTGCGCACACAGTAGGGTCAGCATACGGCCACCCTCAGCAAAGGCTTTTTGGGTCAGCAGCATACGGCGCACATCGGGGTGTACGATGATCGGATCGGCGGGGCCATCGGGGTTTTTCGGGCCGGACAGGGAGCGCATCTGCAGGCGCTCTTTCGCGTACGCGAGCGATTTTTGGAAGCCGGCCTCGGCATGCGCCAGCCCCTGCAGGGCGGTACCCAGGCGCGCAGTGTTCATGAAGGTGAACATGCAGTTAAGCCCCTTATTGGGCGGGCCGATTAGGAATCCCTTGGCACCGTCGAAGTTCAGCACCGCAGTAGCGTTGCCGTGAATACCCATTTTGTGCTCGAGAGAGCCACAAACCACAGCGTTGCGCTCGCCGACAGAGCCATCTGCCTGGGGCAGGAATTTAGGTACGATAAACAGGGAAATCCCTTTAGTGCCAGCCGGTGCGTCAGGCAGGCGCGCGAGCACGATGTGCACAATGTTTTCGGCCATATCGTGCTCACCGGCAGAGATAAAGATCTTGGTGCCAGTGATGGAATAGGAGCCATCGTCATTAGGCTCGGCCTTGGTGCGCAATATGCCCAGGTCGGTGCCGCAGTGAGGCTCGGTGAGGCACATTGTGCCAGTCCAGCTTCCCTCCACCAGCTTGGTCAGATAAATGCTCTTCTGCTCTTCGGTACCGTGCGCCTCAAGGGTATTCATGGCACCGTGAGACAGGCCGGGATACATACCCCAGGACCAGTTGGCAGTACCGACCATTTCGCTCATCACCGTGCCCAGCGACGGCGGGAGCCCCTGCCCCCCGTAAGCCGGATCATGCGCCAGGGAGGGCCAGCCGGCCTCGACAAACTGCTGGTAAGCCTCTTTGAAGCCCTCCGGGGTAGTGACTTCGCCGTCTTTCCAGGTGCAGCCCTGCTGGTCACCGACTTGGTTCAGCGGCGCCAGCACGTTCTCACAGAATTTGGCGCCCTCTTCCAGGATGGCGTCTACCAGATCCGGAGTGGCCTCCTCATAGCCCAGGGACGCATAGTGATTGTCCCAGTCCAGCAACTCGCGCATGGCGAAACGCATATCGCGCAGTGGAATCTTGATATCGGTCATCCTGCTACCCTCAATTCACCGTTGTATGTCCACCGCCCGGACAAAACCGGGCAGTCGGATTTGTGACTCATATTTACATTTTGTTCATCATAGTGGCAAGCCAAGGCCGGCCTCTATGGCGAAATCCGTCCAAAGCAGTGACAAATCTGGGCAGGCGTCAGGCACCCTTGCGGCTGCGGTATTCGCCGGGAGTGATACCGGTCCACTTCTTAAAGGCCCGGAAAAAGGCACTGGACTCGTCGAAGCCCAGCATTTCGGCAATCTGGGCGTTGGACAGGTCCGGACAGCTCAGATAGTGAAAAGCGGCCTCCATGCGACACTCATCCTTGAGCTTCTGATAGGACGTGCCCTCCTGCTGCAGGCGCCGTCGCAGGGTGGTGACTGACATGTTCAACCGCTCGGCCACGGCCTCTGCGGCCGGCATGGATTCACTGACATCCCTGTTGAGAATCGTTTTCACCTTTGTTTTGATGCTGTTCGCACTGCCATCGCTGATGACCAAGTGATAGGGGGCGGTGCGGATGAAATCCTCAACCGTTTGCGGATTTTGCACCACAGGGTAATCCAGGTAGCGGCTATCGTATTCCAGGGCGTTAACCGGCTGCTCAAACAAGAGTTCTTCAGCCTCGCTCTGGGCGAGCGTGCGGAACTCCTCGGGACAGGGAAAGGAAAAATGCAATTTTGACAGCGGTATTTCGCGCCCCACCAGCCAGCAGTAGAAGCGATGCCAAACCGCAAGCGTGGTGCGAATTACCCCCGGGTCCGTCTCGGCGATCAACTGCTCGAACTCACCAGCAGCCAGAGAGCTGATCCCTTGGATGACCACCCTTTCCCGGCCACCTGGCGCAGGTTCAATAGCGGGCTTTACCTTAAACCCGCGGCAAATCTCCATAAACTCTGCGGATAGAGTAATAGCTTGGCGCACGGTCGCACAGTTGACCACCGTTAAACACAGTAGGCGGAAAGACCCGGAGCGCACGCGGCCGCCGCTCAGCATGCCGAACCACTCGTCCTGCGCCAACCACATCACCCGCTGGTACAAGCGGCCGTATTTCAATGCGGAAAAGGCCGCAACTCCCGTCAGCTCCTCCTCCTCGATACCCACCGAGGAGAGCAACTCACGGCGGTCACAGCCGCGGCGCTGCGCTTCTTCCAGCAACCGCTCCAGGTAGGTTATGGGAATGCGGATGTCCTCTTCAGACACTGCCATTTATTTTTTTCGCCTGCGCAACCAACTGAGCAACGCACCGCCCGCCA
The DNA here is from genome assembly GCF_001617625.1 of Microbulbifer thermotolerans. Taxonomy (NCBI): domain Bacteria; kingdom Pseudomonadati; phylum Pseudomonadota; class Gammaproteobacteria; order Cellvibrionales; family Microbulbiferaceae; genus Microbulbifer; species Microbulbifer thermotolerans. The sequence continues at coordinate 2,226,220 of NZ_CP014864.1, forward strand.
ACGCGGCAGCGACAATTACCGCGAGAAAAACCAACAGTAGCACCAAGTAGGCGACAACGTCTTTGACCGGCAAATCCCAGCTCCAGATAGCCGCTGCAACGAAGGCAATACAAGCGAGCACACTGGTGATAAAGGAGCGGCGACTCTTTCTTGCCATGAGAACCTGTTCGGATTGTTCGTATTGTGTGGACAGTTGGTCGCACCGCCTGCGGCACTACCATTGTAATGTCGGTACGTGTTGCCGACACGGCGCCGAATCGTGAGGTATAGGCAAATTTCTGTCAACGCGTGGAGGTTCCCATGGCTAAGAGAATGCTGCAGCGGGAAGACCGGAGAACCGTCTGGCATCTGTTCAGGTGGCTCGAATACATGGCGGCGCTTATCGCCGCAATCATGATGGGGCTGGCCCTGCTTGCGTAGTTTCGGCAAGCGGCTGGTACGCGGCCGCCTATCCGATCAGCCCCCCCTGAGCCAAACGCACCGGATCCAGTAGTTTCCGGAGCGTCTCCTCGTCCAAATCCGTCATTTCCAGCGCGACATCGAGGATCGGCCGTCCACTGCGGTAGGCCTCCTTGGCAATTTCCGCCGCCCTGGCGTAGCCGATTACCGGGTTCAGCGCCGTCACCAGAATAGGGTTGCGAGAAAGCGCCTGTTCTATGCGTTCGCGGTTGACCGTGAATCCAGCGATCGCCCTGTCCGCCAAAATCCGCGCGGCGCTGCTCAGAAGGCGAATACTCTCAAGTAATGTATGCGCCACCAGTGGCAACATAACATTAAGCTGAAAATTGCCGCTCTGCCCCGCCAGTGCAATGGTCCCATCATTGCCGATCACCCGCGCCGCCACCATTGCCACAGACTCGGCGATCACGGGATTGACCTTGCCCGGCATAATGCTGCTGCCAGGCTGCAAGGCCTGCAGTTCGATCTCACCGAGGCCGGCAAGTGGACCGCTGTTCATCCAGCGCAGGTCATTGGCGATTTTCATCAGGGCGACCGCCAACACTTTTAACTGACCGGACAACTCAACCGCGGTGTCCTGACAAGCAATAGCGGCAAAGAGATTATCGGCGGGCCGGAATTGCTGACCGCAGTTGTTGCTCAACTTCTGCGCAAAGCGCTGGGCAAAGTCCGGGTGCGCATTGAGCCCTGTACCTATTGCTGTGCCGCCCTGGGCCAACTGCGCCAAGCGTGGCAATGTACCGCGAATGCGTTCACGGCAGGATTCCACCTGGGCCCCCCAGGCACCGATTTCCTGTGCCAGCGTCATAGGCACAGCGTCCATCAGATGGGTGCGGCCAGTCTTGACCACGTCTTCCAGTGCCGCCGCCCTCTCCCCCACAGCGGTGTGCAGATGACGCAAAGCCGGCAGCAGGTGGTCGCGCACCGCCAGCAGTGCAGACACGTGAATGGCGCTGGGAATCACGTCATTGCTACTCTGGCTCATATTGACGTGATCGTTGGGGTGAACAGCGAGGCCGCTGTCGCGAGCCGCGATCCGGGCCAGCACCTCGTTCACGTTCATATTGGAACTGGTACCGGAACCGGTCTGGTAGATATCGACGGGAAACTGAGAGTCGAAGTCTTCTTCCGTCAGGGAATCGCAGGCCGCCACGATAGCATCCGCTAACTGACCTTGTAACAACCCCAAGTCACTATTGGCCTGGGCGGCCGATTTTTTGATCAGCACGATGGCGCGGATGAAGTCTGTCGGCAGCCGGCTGCCGCTCACTGGAAAGTTTTCCAGCGCCCGCTGAGTTTGGGCACCGTACAGGGCGTCCTTGGGTACAAGCACTTCGCCCAGGCTGTCTTTCTCAGTGCGAAAACTGCCGGCCATGCGCGCTCCCAGGGTATCCCCTATTCGACGGTAACGGTGATTTTTTTCGAGATCACCAGCGGCTTGTGCGGAATGTGCAGATGATTGCCAAGCACCAGCTGCAGGGTGTGCTTACCCGGCGGCAGAGTGACCTCGGTTTCGGTCTGGCCGCCACCAAAATGAATAATGTTTTCCGACGCCGGCAGCGGCTTGGTCATATCCGGCAGTTCATCCACATCGATCAACAAATGGTGGTGACCGGTCTTTTCTCTGTCCACGCCCGCGGGCGCCACGCCCATTCCAGACAACCCAAATTTCACAGTAAAAGTTGTGCCGACCTTTTCACCGTCCTTGGGAGAGATAATGTAGACCTTGGCATCTGCCGGGGCCTCGGAGATCAGCTTCGCCGCCGCATCCTCACTGGCGTGCAGGAAGGGGGCAAACAACAGTGCACTGGTCAGAATCACAGACCGGTAGACATTCATAACAACTCCTTTCGTCAGTAATCAATATTCTGGAAAAGCCGCTGATGGGCGCAACTCGCGGTTATCTTAGCCAAACGGTGGGATAACCGGTAGCGCAGTCAGACGCTGACCCGTCCCTCCTGAGTCCACTCACAGCGCACCTGCATGCCACCGCAGCCCGGCTCATGGTAGAGGCCCGCAGCCTCCCAAGTAAACGAATGAATGCCGGACAGCTCCGTCTCCAAATGTACCGTGGCAGAAACCCAGTACATATTGCGCAGCAACTCCTCAAATTTCTGTATCCAAAGATTCCACTCGTATTCCACGGCCCGGTAGGAAGCGCCGAAGTGAATAACATCGGTTTGGTACTGGGACTTTTTCACTTTGATCGTGGGAATGGAAAACATATCCCGGCATAGGAAGGGCCACTCGTCCGCACTGGGCAACGCCAGCACCGCCGCGCGATTAACACGCCTGCGCTCGGCACCACCCGCGAGGCTGTTACTGTCTTTGATACAACCGTAGACAATAGATTCCTGATCGCCCTGAAGCACTTGAAACTATCCTTACAGCGGCGCTTTGGATAAAAATTATCCTGCGCGAATAAAACCTGGGCTCCACTTTAACGGCCAAGGGGAGAGAAAGCTACAACCGAAATCTCACCCGCAGAACAACACCTGCCGATCAGATAACGAGCACGGAGCACAGCCCGTGTACAGTATCCACCAGCGGCCTTCTGTGATTGCGGATTTGTGCGCCAAATCGAACCCTATAATCACACAAATGACCACTTCCTTTTTGTGTTATGCCCGCAACCAAGGAACCACTAATTAACTCTCTCCTTGACGGCAAAGATACATCGAAGCCAGAGAAGAAGCTCAGATGATGGGGTAACCGTCGGATACAGGGAAGCATCCAGCGGAGCCGCAGGGATGTACTCGTATATTTTCGAAACCTCGATCCGACTGCCTGGGCGCTTAAAACCAATTACAGCGCCCACGCGAATGCACCAGAGGGTCCCTAAATGGCGATGCCGCGGCCCCGCAACATGGCTAGGAATTCACCCTCATCCATCGTGGGGATATTCAGCTCCCGAGCTTTATTCAGCTTTGAACCGGCACCGGGGCCAGCGACGACTGTATCGGTGTTGGCGGAAACACTACCGGCCACCTTGGCACCGAGACGCTGGAGATGGTCCTTGGCTTCACTGCGCGACAGCGTTTCCAGCTTGCCGGTCAAAACCCAGGTCTGGCCCGCAAGCGGCTGCGCCTCGCCGCCCTGTTCCTCCGGTTCCCAAAAGATACCGGCTTGACGCAGCGCCTCTATTTCCTCCTGGGCGTGTGGCTGGCGGAAAAACTCGGCGACAAAGTGCGCCACCACCGGCCCTACATCCTCGACTTCTTGCAATTCCGCTTCATCGGCTTGCATCAGTGGGGCCAGATCGCCAAAGTGCTTGGCGAGGTTGCGCGCAGTGGCCTCCCCCACTTCGCGAATGCCCAGCGCGTAGAGAAATTTCGACAGGGTTGTGTGTTTGCTGCGCTCCAGGGCATCGAGCAGGTTCTGCGCTGATTTTTGCCCCATGCGCTCGAGCGCCACCAGCTGCTCGAATTGCAAGTGATACAGACCGGAAACAGAGTGCAACAACCCCTCATCCACCAGTTGCTCCACCAGCTTGTCTCCGAGTCCTTCGATATCCATCGCCTTGCGCGAAGCGAAGTGCTTGATCGCCTGTTTGCGCTGCGCGCTACAGATCAAACCACCGCTGCACCGCGCCACCGCCTCTCCGGGGGCGGACTCCACAGGCGAACCACAAACCGGGCAATGCGTTGGAAATACGATGGTACGCGCATCCCGCGGGCGTTTGCTCGCCACTACCGAGACCACCTGTGGGATTACGTCACCAGCTCGGCGGACTACGACTGTATCGCCGATTTTGACACCGAGGCGCTCAATTTCATCGCGATTGTGCAAGGTGGCATTAGATACTGTCACGCCGCCGACAAAGACCGGCTTCAAGCGCGCCACCGGTGTCACAGCGCCAGTGCGACCCACTTGAAACTCCACATCCAGCAGTTCGGTCATTTCCTCCTGGGCGGGAAATTTATAGGCCATGGCCCAGCGCGGTGCCCTGGCGACAAACCCCAGGCGCTGTTGCAGGGCGATATCGTTCACTTTGAACACGATGCCGTCTATGTCGTAGGCCAACGCTTCGCGCTTCTCGCCGAGTTTGCGGTGATAGGAAATACATTCACCGATGTCCCTTGCCACCGACATTTCGCTATTGATGCGAAACCCCCAGCGACTGAGCTGCCGTAGAATTTCCGTATGCCGCTCAGGCAAGGCGGCGCCCTCTACCAGGCCGACACCGTAAACACAGAATTCGAGCGGACGCTGTGCAGTGATCCGCGAATCCAGCTGTCGAAGGCTGCCGGCGGCGGCATTGCGCGGATTGACGAAAAGCTTTTCTCCAGCCGCTGCCGCCTTTTTGTTCAATTCTGCAAAACCCGCTTTGGGCATGTAGATTTCTCCACGCACTTCGAGAACCGCGGGCGGATCGCCGCCCAGCAGGCGCAACGGCACCGAGCCAATGGTGCGCACATTGCGGGTAATGTCCTCTCCTGTTGTGCCGTCCCCACGGGTTGCCGCGCGTTCGAGAAGACCACCGCGGTACAGAAGGCTAACGGCAATGCCGTCCAACTTGGGCTCACAGGCATATTCCACCGGCTCACTGCTATTCAGGCGTTCGCGCACACGGCGGTCGAACTCCCGCAACTCCTCATCACTGAACGCATTGTCCAGGGAGAGCATGGGCACCTCGTGGTGCACCTCCGCAAACGCTTTCAACGGCTCTGCGCCAACGCGCTGCGTGGGGGAATCCGGGGTGATCAGTTGCGGATACTCTTGCTCCAGGGCCTGTAGCTCGCGCAGGCGACGGTCGTATTCGGAATCCGGCAGTTCCGGGTTGTCGAGTACGTAGTACATGTGATTGGCGCGCTGGAGAATTTCGTGCAGCTCCTGGGCGCGCTGCTGTATTTCGCTGGGAATTTTTTTATCCGTCATTTTGGTGCTATCAAAAACTGAGGATTGCCGCCACCAACAGGGAAAACCGCGCTCGCTACAGGCGGAGCCGCGGTTTCCTCCCTGACGGTGAGATGGGGAAATGGAATTAGGCTTGTGCCTTCGCCAGTGCTCTGCGCCGCTGGTATTCCACCACGCGCTGGCGGTAGTGTTCCGCGGTCTGAGCGGTGAAAACACTGCGGTTTTCATCCTTCAGCTCACCGCCGAGCAATTCCGCGATCTGGCGCGAGGTGGTCAACAGCTGCTCGAAAGCCTTAATGGCCTCTTCCTCGATCGGCAGTGCGAGAAACAGGCTCAGGCCGGGGGTGGAAAACGCCTCCATACGCGCTAGGTCAAACACGCCAGGCACCACCATATTCGCAAGGCTGAACACTACAGGGCCGTCGTCGGCGCCGCCCTGGTGATAGTGGAAGATATCCATTTCTCCGAAACGCATGCCGGCAGCCATTACCGCGCGCAATATATCCTTGCCGTCGAAACTATCCCCGTCGGGCGCTACGACGTTGATAATCAGCACCTCCTCCACTGGGGATTTTTCCCTTTGCTCGCGCTTGTGTTCCTCGCCAACCTCCGCATCCACGGTATGTTTCTTCGCGGGCTTCTCTTTGCGCGCCGGGGGCGCTGCCTTGCCTACTGCGGGCTTGGACACAGGCGTCTCTTCTTCCGGCGCCGTGTAGAGGGCTTCGAGGCTTTCCGATTCGTCGAGTTCCGGCTCCCGGCGCTCGTCGTCGGCAACCGAATCCATCAGCGTGGGCACCTGTTCTTCCAGATTGAGCGATGCCTGCTCCGGCGCTTCCCGATTGGGGTTACTGCCGGCCAACGGCTTGCGGGAGGACATAAAGCTCTCCTGGACTTTGCGGTTTACCCGCAGCGCATCTTCCAGAGCACGCCGTTGTACTACGCGCACCTGGCCGGGCAGTTCCGCGGCGATCTGGCGGCGCTTCTCCGCCTCCTCCGGATCTGGTTGCCCACTTTCCCCTACCGCTGGATTGTCCGCCCGGCGGGGCGCCGCCCGGCGAGGCGCAGACAGGATATCGTGATCATCACTCTCCTGGCGCATAGCTCGCGACAGATTGTCCGAGACTTTCATCGCCGCACGGTGCTTTAAAATTGCGCGGCGCACGCCGTCGAGCACCGCCAGCAACACGATCAACCCGAGGATTGTAATCAGCCAGTTTCCCATTTCAGCGTCTCTCCGTTACGCCCCTCATGCGGACGCCAGTTCGGCCGCTTCTTCCACATTCACGGATACCAGGCGCGACACACCCGGTTCGTGCATGGTTACCCCCAACAGCTGGTCGGCCATCTCCATGGCAATTTTGTTATGGGTAATGTAGATGAATTGCACATACTCTGACATTTCTTTAACCATGCGCGCATAGCGGCCCACGTTGGCATCGTCGAGCGGCGCATCCACTTCGTCAAGCATGCAGAAAGGCGCCGGGTTGAGTCTGAATATAGAAAACACCAACGCGATGGCTGTGAGCGCCTTCTCTCCGCCAGACAAAAGGTGAATAGTACTGTTCCGCTTGCCCGGCGGGCGCGCCATAATCGCGATACCGGTATCCAGCAGATCTTCGCCCGTGAGTTCCAGATAGGCGTGACCGCCGCCAAACACCTTGGGAAAGAGCTCCTGCAGACCGGCGTTGACCTGATCGAAGGTTTCCTTGAAGCGGGTGCGGGTCTCTCGGTCAATTTTTTTGATGGCATTTTCCAGAGTTTCCAGCGCCTCTGTCAGATCACTGTACTGGCGGTCCAGATAGCTTTTGCGCTCGGACTCCTGCTTGTATTCATCGATGGCCGCCAGGTTGATCGCCCCCAGGCGCGAGATGCGGGCGGCGACTAACTCCAGTTCCTCCTGCACCTGTGAGATGGTCAGGTCGCCTGGGAGTTCCGCCAGGATCTGCTCCACTTCGTGACCGGTTTCGTGCAACTGTTCTACAAGTCCGTTGCGCTGTACTTCGAGGGTCTGCGCCGCCAGACGCTCTTGCTCCAACTGGGCGCGCACGCCCTGCAGAGCGGACTCCACCTTGTGGCGCTCCTGCTCCAGCTCACGCAGCCCACTCTCCACTTCCTCCAGTTTCTTGCGCGCGTCGGCGAGTTCCGCTTCCACCTCCATCCGCTCGGCGAGCTTCTCTTCCAGCTCCGCCTGGAAATCCTGAGATGGGTCCTGGCTTTCCGCCATTTGCTCCTGCAACAGTTCGCGGCGGCTGCGCAGCCGCTCAAGCTGTTCGCGCATCACTTGCAGGGTGCGTTCCAAGGACATCATCTGGGTGCGTACCGACTGCTCGCGCATAGCGAGCTCATGGGCGCGATCCTTGTCTTCGCGGGCGCGGGTTCGCGCCGCTTCCAGGGCCTCGCGCAGCTCGTCGCGACGCGCCAGCAGTGCTTCGCGGCGGTCGGTGTCAACGCTCATGGCCTCCACGGCCTCCTGCAGCAACAGCCGCGCCTCGGACAGGGACTCCCCCTCCAGCTCCAGCTGTTCGCGCACTTCGACGATTTCCTGCTCCACGCGGGTGCGGCGCTCATTCATCTGTTCGGCGCGGGCGCGGTGGGCGGACAGTTGACTGCGCAGCTCCGCTTCCCGGCGGCCCAGCTGCTCCAATTCGCCGCGCGCTTGTTCTATCTCCCGCTCCAGTTCAGCCACTTTCAAGCGCAAGGTTTCACGCTGTTCGGACAGAGTTTCGATCTGCTCCTCGGTGGCGGTAATCGCGCGCTCCAGCTCCTCCAGCTCCTGCTTGCGCGCCAGTACCCCGGATTCAGCATCGGAGGCCCGGCTGACTCTCAACCAGTTGGGGCCGAGCCAGAGCCCATCGCGGGTAACGATGGATTCGTGGGCCTTGAGCTGTGCTCGAACCGCCAACGCCGCGGTCAGATCTTCCGCGGTATAAATTCCAGCGAGCAGGCCGGCCAGTGAAGCGGGACCTTCAACCACATCCGCCAGGGCCGGCAGGTTTCCACGCGGGGCTTCGCTCACCCGATACTCATCGACAAATACCGCCTGTCCGCTTTCGAGAGCGGCAATCCCTTCGGACACACTTTCCAGTTGATCGACGCACACCGCCTGCACCTGGGGCCCCAGCACCGTCTCTACCGCCTTTTCCCAGCCGGGTTGGGCGCTGATCTGGTCCGCCAGACGCGGCCTGTCCGCCAGGGCCTGCTGCTGCAACCAGTTTTCCACGGCCCGGCCCTGTCCCAGTGCCGCCTGCTGCAAAGCTTCCAGAGAGGCTTGACGACCTCGACTGGTCTGCAGCTGCAGGCGCAGCTGGTCCAGTTCCGCGGCGATCTCGCGCTCGCGCGTGCGGAGTTCTGTCAGAGCTTCGTTCTTTTCTGCCACCGCTTCGCGGCGTTCGCCAGTCTGCAGCTCCAACTCCGCCAGCTGCTCTCTGAGCTGTTCCGTCTCACCGTCGTCACCACTGCTCTGCAGCCCGGCCTGCTCCGCCTGCAGTTTGTTGATACGTTCCTGCAAACGCTGGCGGGAAGTTTCCAGATGCTGTATGCGAGACTGCTGTACCTCGGCTTTCTGGCGAGAGCCGGAAGCGCCCTGGTTGAACTGGTCCCACTCGTTTTGCCATTCGCGCATCGCATCTTCCGCGGCGAGCAGCTTCTGCGCCGACTCCTCCTCAGCCGCCTGAGCCAGTTCCAGATCCGGCGTGACCATTTCCAGCTCGGCCTCGAATTGGGCGCTTTTCTCTCTGTCCGCCTCCAGGGCCGTTTCCGCCTCGCGGAATTCCTGCTCGGTCTGCGCCAAGTCCGACTGCAGTCGGCTGCTGCGCTCGCGCGCGTGGGCAATACTTTGCTCCAGACGCGCGATATCGGCGCCGACGGCGTAAAACCGGCCCTGCACTTCATTGAAGCCATCGGACAGTTCGTGGTAGCCGACGCGCTTCTGCTCTATCTCTGTATCGCAACTGACTTGGCGGGTGACGAGTTCTTCAACCGTCAGTTCCAATTCAGATATCTGCTGCTGCTTGGCCTTGGACTGATCGTCCAGATCGCGGTATTTGAGTGCCTGCAAGTGCGCTTTATGGGCGCGCTCTTCCTCCTTGAACCGGCTGTACTTTTCCGCAGCTGCAGCCTGGCGCTCCAGGCGCGCCAGCTGCCGGTCCAACTCGTCGCGGATATCCGTAAGGCGCTCCAGGTTCTCCTTGGTTCGGCGCATACGATTTTCAGTGTCGCGGCGACGCTCCTTGTATTTGGAGATACCGGCGGCCTCTTCGATGTATACGCGCAGTTCCTCGGGCTTGGCCTCAATCAGCTTGGAGATCATGCCCTGTTCGATAATGGCGTAGCTGCGCGGCCCCAGGCCCGTCCCCAGAAAGAGGTCGGTCACATCGCGGCGGCGACACTTGTCGCCGTTCAGGTAGTAGCTGTTCTGACCATCGCGGGTTACCTTGCGTTTGACCGAAATCTCGGCAAAACCGGCGTAGGGTCCTGTGAGCTTGCCGTCGGAGTTGTCGAACACCAACTCGATTGAGGCCTGTCCCACCGGCTTACGGCCACTGGAGCCATTGAATATCACATCGGTCATGGAGTCGCCGCGCAGGTTTTTGGCCGACGACTCCCCCATAACCCAACGCACCGCATCGATGGTGTTGGACTTGCCGCAACCATTGGGGCCGACCACGGCACTCAGATTCGACGGGAAATAAACAGTGGTCGGGTCAACAAAAGACTTGAAACCCGCAAGCTTGATGCACTTCAGACGCATGTAATTGTTAACTCGGTATTTGTTTTATGCCGTCAGGCAGCGGCTCGCCAAACCGCTAATTGTACATGGCGGCGGCGGGGGTTTCAGCGGAAATTTATCGGACCAAAAGCGCATCGCTGCACGTTTCACGCAAAGTGCGTTGGAAACCACCCAGGGCCTCCTACCTCGCTATTGAGCGCTTAGAGTTCCGAGTCGATAGTAATAGCGACCGGATCACCCCAGGCCGACTTCGGCAGTGTTTCAATGCTGCCCTGCCAGTCTCCCGGTGCTGGGCGTGCATCGCCATTTACTGCCAGGCGTGCCACCAGCTGCACCGTGTCGACATTGGCAATGGAGCGCCCCGGCATCATCGCGCGGGACTCATCCAGTACCACTTCCGCGGGCAACTGACCGGCTGAAAGGCGTACAATTGCGAGCGGCATAGGGCTGTCAGCGCCGCGAGCATAGACAAATACCGGCGTCGACGGCTCCGCGGAAACGCCCTCCGCCAGGTTTACCCGCACGTGAATCGCAGGGCCCGCCACCGAATCGCTTTCAGATCCAACCGGCACCATGGGCTCGCCACTATCCGCCAGCGCCCGTTCAGCCCGGGCCACACCGGCGGCCAACGCCTGGGCAGCGGCAGATTCCGCTGGCAGCTGATTCAGGGCACGCTGCCAATGCTGCCTCGCCATGCGAAAATCTCCGCGTTCAAACGCCTCGATCCCCGCCAACCCCAGTGCCGTGCCGTTGTCCGGCTGCACATCCAGCACCTGGCGCACCAAGCCGCGCACCTCGCCGTCGATGCGGGATCCGTTAGCAAAAAACAGGGCCTGCGCCAGCTCGGCCTTGACGACCACCGCCTGTGGCTCGCGCTCCACCACATAGCGGTAAGACTCCACCGCTCCTTGCAAGTCCCCTTCCGCCAGCAACCACTGCGCCAACACATAGCGCCCGGTCAGATCGTCCGGATGACGCTCGGCTCGCGCCTTCAGCCGGGCAATGATGCTCGCCTGATTCTCTGCACTGGGCGAGCCTTTCTGAGCTGCGAGCATATCCCGGTAGAGCGACAGGTCGCCGGCATTGCCGGACCAACGGTACAGTCCCACTGCCACCAACGGCACAATCAGCACCAAGGCAAACAGTAGACCGCGCCCTCGGTCGGATTCGGCAAGGCCGGATGCGGACTGCCCGGCGGCCAACAGGTTGCGCGCCATCTCCGCTTCCAACTGCGCATACTGTTCTTTATCGATGGCACCGCTGTCCAGAGAAGCCCGCAGCTCTGCCCGCTGCTCGCGGTAGAGGGCCGCCAGAGCAGTGCGCTTGTCCACCTCCTCCCCCTTGCCCGCACCGCGCAAGACCGACCACAGAATCACGCAGGCCAGCAACAGCGCCAGCAACGCCACACCAAACCAGAGTCCAATCATTTTTTGTCTGCCCCGCTGCCGGCCGATTCATCGAAATCATCTCCCAGCAACTGCCGTAGCCGCTGCCGTTCACCCTCTGTCAAAGCACCTCCGGCATCCTGCTGACCACCCTCCACGCCGGTGCGCGAGCGCAAAACGATAACGATCAGCGCCAGCAGCCCGATGGCGCCAAAAATTCCCGGCGCCAACCACAGAGCCAGTGTATTGCGCTGCAGGGGCGGCCGGTAGAGCACAAAATCCCCATAGCGCGCCACCATATAGTCCGTTACTTCTCCGTCAGTAAACCCTTCCTCCAACAGGCGTCGAATCTCCCGGCGCAAGTCTTTTGCCACCAGTGCATCGGAATCCGCCAGATTCTGATTTTGGCACTTAGGGCAGCGCAATTCTTCGATCAATACCTCGTAACGCGCCTGCAACTCCGGCGTGGACAACTGCTCCGCCTCCACCGCTGCCAACGCCGCCGTGGACAAACTCAAGGCACACAGGATTTCTAAAACTCGGGCCAGCCAGCCTCTCTGGATCAGGGGTTCTCTCACAATCGTCGTTCCGCCGGAATTTCGCGCGATTATAGCAACGCCGCCGCGATCACTGACAGTTTTCCAGCAGCGGCCACTATCCGCGCCCGCTCGAGGATAAAATATGCATGTGACAGGAGGCGCCAGCCGCAGCACCCAGGCAAATTTTTCCGAGCCACCTCAGCAACCTGTGATTAATTCATAAAGGGCCGTTGCTGCAGTGGGCTTCCACATACCCTCCCCGTCACCCGGGCCTATCAACAGACCTCAAAGTATCTTGAACGCTTCGAAGCAACTTCATCAGAGATTCCTTAACTCATTGAAAGACAAAAAAAATTTTCCGAAAGCGTTGACGCGGCAAAATTTTTCATTAAGATACGCAGCTCCTGACGCGGGGTGGTTAGCTCAGTTGGGAGAGCGACGGCCTTACAAGCCGTAGGTCACAGGTTCGACCCCTGTACCACCCACCATTTTCCTCTCTCGCTAGGCGGGGGTTGGAAAAAATGCGGACCGGTAGTTCAGCTGGTTAGAATGCCGGCCTGTCACGCCGGAGGTCGCGGGTTCGAGTCCCGTCCGGTCCGCCATTTTTCAAAAGGCTCACACAATAGTGTGAGCCTTTTTCGTTTTACCAAATGATTTTCCACCAGGCCTAAAGCTGACAGCCAGTGACCAGAGGTCGCGAAATTAATCCGACCTCAAAGGAAATGCGTCACTCCTCTGCCATTGAGATATGCAACCCTTCCGCCACCAGCTGCTTCCGAAACGCTGCCAGGCGATCTTCCGGCAGCTCTATTTGCACCGTCACCTTTTCACTGTAAACGGCATCAATGCATTTACCGCCATACTGGTCGGCGAGAAAACGTAGACGGGATTCTTGCGCAAAGTCGCAAGTCACACTCACCTGTCGCAAGGGAATAAACGTTGTCAGCTCAACCGACTGTAACGCCGCCCCGACTGCGCCACGATAGGCGCGCATCAACCCTCCGACACCCAATTTGGTACCACCAAAATAACGAGTAACTATGGCTCCGACATTGCCGATTTCCTGTTTTAACAGCAATTCAAGCATCGGCCGCCCAGCACTGCCGCCGGGTTCTCCATCATCATCGGACAGCATCACCTCCGGGTTGGCGGGATTCCCGATGACAAGCGCGGTGCAATGATGTGTCGCATCCGGATATTGGGTGCGCACTACATTCAACTGCTGTTGAAAATCTGCCTTATCCTCAACCGGCCCCAGCCAGCAAATAAAGCGGCTCTTTTTTTCTTCCGTCTCAGCGACAACTGTCGAGCAGGGAATCCGGTAGCTCACTGGCGAAATCGTCCCAGGGTTGTTCTTGCAATCTCTCGTACAGTGGTTTTAGTTTGGTCAACCATACCCGCTCATCCACAACACTTACATGTCTGCAGCGAATAACACCTTCGGCATCCACCAAAAAAGTTTCCGGCGCACCGGTCGCTCCCAAGTCCAGGTAGAGCCGCCCTTCCCTATCGGCGACACTGAAGCGGTAAGGATCGTGCATAGTATCCAGCCACTTCTCGACATCCGCCGGATCGTCCCTCAGGTTGACGCCAATAATCGGCACTCCGTCCTGCGCCAACTTGTTCAAATACGGATGTTCGACGCGACAAGGGGGACACCAGGTGGCCCAGACATTCAGCAGATAGGGTTGCGAAGGCAGATCCTTCCTCTCCATTATTTCCGCTTCGTTGCGCACTTTGGGCAACGAAAACTCCGGCACTGGCTTATCCAATAGCTCAGAAGGCAGTTTTTGCGGATTCAAATACAAACCACGCCAAAACAGCAGTGCCAGCGCGGCAAAAATCATCAACGGCAAAAACAGCTTTAACCTTGCCATATCGCTTGCTTCCCCTTATGCAGTCACGGCGGGGCCGGCGGCTAGCTCCCGAACCGCTTTTGCCTTGCGGTAACGCTTGTCGGCAACCGCCAGACCTCCTCCCACACTCATCAGCACCGCTCCGAGCCAAATCCAGACTACAAATGCTTTGTACTGCAGCCGCACAGCCCAGTCGCCATTGGGGTTGTTTTCCTCCAGCGGCTCGCCGAGGGCGACATAAATATCCCGGAACAGCCCCGAATCGATAGCCGCCTCGGTCATGGTACTGCCGCCGGAGAAGTAGTTGCGCTTCTGCGGGTACAGTTCCGCCACCGCCCGCCCGCGCCTGCTGACGGACACTATGCCCTCAAATGCACTGAAATTTGGCCCCTGTACCTTGCGCACACCGTCGAACCGGAAATCGTAGCCGGCCACACTGTGGGTGTCGCCAGGCCCCATGCGCAAATCCTTTTCAACACTGTAGATAGTGGTCAAAGCCACGCCCAACACGGATACCGCCAAGCCAATATGCGCCAAATGCATACCGTAAAAACTGATGCGCTGTCGCCTGAGACCGGCAGCCAGTGTTGCCGCATGACGGGTCTTGGCGAGAATATCGGCCAAACTGGCAGCGACAACCCATACGCCGACAAAAATGCCCAAAGCCGCGCCCCAGTGGAAACCGCCCGCCGCAAACGGCAGAGTCAATGCCGCGGTGACCGCGACCAGCAGCGGCAAACGCCAGGCACCGAGAAGCTTGTCCCAGCGGCTGTCCTTCCAATTGGCATAAACCCCCATCCCCAACAGCAGACATACCAGCGCCATCAGCGGCACGAAGAACATATTAAAAAACGGGGGCCCCACACTGATCTTGCCCCAGTTCAAGGCATCGGCCAGCAGGGGGTAAAGGGTACCGGTCAGCACTACCCCCATGATCAACACCAACAGGACGTTGTTGCCGAGCAGGAAAGTTTCACGGGCGCGGAATGAAAAAACGCTGACCGCGCTGACCGCGGGCGCACGCAAAGCAAACAACAGCAGAGATAAACCCACTACTACCGCCAGAAAGGCGAGAATAAAGCCTCCACGCAGGGGGTCGGTGGCAAAAGCATGCACGGAAGTGAGCACACCGGAGCGCACCAGAAAGGTTCCCAACAGGCTCAGGCTGAAGGTGAAAATTGCAAGCAAAATGGTCCAATTTTTAAACAGGCCACGCTTTTCCGTGACCGCGAGAGAATGCATCAGCGCCGTACCCACCAACCAGGGCATAAATGAAGCATTCTCCACTGGATCCCAAAACCACCAGCCGCCCCAGCCCAGCTCGTAGTATGCCCACCAGCTACCGAGGGCAATACCCAGAGTGAGGAAACACCAGGCCACCGCAGTCCAGGGCCGCACCCACCGGGCCCAGGCCGCATCCAATTGACCACTGAGCAACGCGGCTATGGCAAATGCAAAAGCCACCGAGAAACCCACATACCCCATATACAACAGCGGCGGATGGAAAATCATCCCCGGGTCCTGGAGCAGCGGATTCAAGTCGTTCCCCTCCAGTGGCGGGAAAGGCAGGGTGCGCTCAAAAGGATTGGAGGTGATCAGGATAAACAGAAAGAACCCCACCATCACCAGCCCCATCACCGACAGCACCTTTGCGACCAGTGCCAGTGGCAGCCTCCGGCTGAAAAGCGCCACCGCTGCAGTCCACCCCGCCAGGATCATCAGCCACAACAGAATCGATCCCTCATGCCCTCCCCATACCGCTGTGAACTTGTAATGTAATGGGAGAATACTGTTGGAGTTCTCGGCGACATAATTGACGGTGAAATCGCTCTGCACAAAAGCCAGGGTCAGGCATATGTATGCGATGAAGACAAAAGTCAGCACGCCGAGCGACAGCGGTCTGCCCGCAGCCATCCACAGCGCCCGCCCGGAATAGCTGCCGACCATCGGCACCGAGGCAAGCACAAGGGAAAGCAACAGCCCGGCGATCAAGGCAAAATGGCCCAATTCTGGAGTCATATTTTCGCCCCACCGGCACAGCTGGCTTTGTCATGCATGGATTCAGCCACCTCGGGCGGCGTGTAATTCTCATCGTGCTTGGCCAGCACCTGGTCCGCGCGCAGAGTGCCGTCCTGTAACAGACGCCCAGTCACAACCGCCGCCTCTCCCTCGGCAAAAAGGTCCGGCAATATTTTATCGAAAAGCACCTGCAGCTCTGCTTTTCCATCGGTAATTGCAAAGCGCACATCCAAACTATCCGGCGCCCGCTTGACGCTGCCGGGAAGCACGCAGCCACCCGCGCGGATACGTTTATCAAAGGGGACCTCCCCCGCGGCAAAGGCGCTCGGCGCGTAAAAATAATCCATATTGTTGCGCATCGCATAGGTGATGAAACCGACCGCGGCACTGGAGAAAACCACCAGGAAGATCACCAGGATCAGGCGCTGTTTGCGTGCTGGATGCATTGTTTCGTTTGTGCTCCGGAAAATTTGACAAAGGGATTCTTTTCAGGGCAGGAACAGAAAAACACCAACTGGCGAATTTTCCGTCCCATGATATTCCACGGACAGACAGCGATCAGGCAGGTTCCGCTATCTCTGTTCGCTTCACCTGCCGGCGCCGCTCAATTCGCTGCTGGCGCAAGAGCTCACGCCGCAGCTGTCGGCGGCGCAGCGCCGGGTAGATGGCCAGCGCCAACAGCGCGGCAATTGTGACGGCATAGGACGCCCATACATAGGAACCGTGCCCCCCCATCGCCAGAAAATCCGCCAGCGTGGCAAACTGGAATTCCATGCTGTTTTCCACCTACTTCTCCTCCACCAGTGCTTCCCGAACCCACTGGGTGCGCCACTCCCGCTGCAGCAGCAGTACGCGCGTATGGGCGATCAATGTCCAGGCATAAAAACAGTAAAAACCGGCGATCATCGTCAACAGAGGGTAAAACATGCTCGGGTCTATGCTGCTCGCTTTCGTCAGCCGGATCGTTGCCGGCTGATGCAGGGTGAACCACCAGTCCACCGACTTGTAAATAATGGGGATATTCACAGTGCCCACTAGTGCCAAGAGCGCACACGCTTTATCCGCCACCTGCTCCCGGGCAAAAGCACGGCCCAGCGCAATGACGCCGATATAGAGGAACAGCAGTATCAACATCGAGGTGATGCGCGCATCCCACACCCAATAAGTACCCCAGGTCGGCTTACCCCACAGGGCTCCAGTAAACAGGGCGATAAACGTTAGTACCGCGCCAATAGGTGCCGCCGCCCGCATCACCGCGAAAGACAGCTTCATCTTCCAAATCAGGCCAATGGCACCGCCAACTGCCATGATGTAGTACCCGGCCAAGGCCAGGAAGGCGGCGGGCACGTGGATGTAAATGATCCGGTAACTGTTGCCCTGCTTGGCATCTTCGGGCGCAAAGCCCAGGCCCCAGACTGCACCGGTAGCAAGCAACACTGCACTTGCCAGCGCCAACCAAGGCAGCCAGGCGCCGGTTTTCTGATAAAACCAGCGCGGCGAACCCAAGCGGTGAAACCATTGCCAAGCCAAGAAGACCTCCATCAAGTCTCTGTACTGATACGGATAGCGCCCGCGGCTGCTAAAGGCGCCAACGCCGCCGCGGCGGCCAGATAAGCAGCCAGAACCGCAAGTTGCGCACTGTAGCCGTAGCCATCGATTGCCGCCTGCACCGCACCGGTGCCGAAGATTAACACGGGCACATAGAGCGGCATAACGATCAGTGCCAACAATAGGCCCGGGCGGCTCAGCGCCACCGTCAGAGCGGCACCCACGGCCCCGACCAGACTCAGACTGGCACTACCCAGCAGCAGGGAAAAAAACAGGCATAGGTAGCCGGCTGCGGGCAGGTTCAACATCAATCCCAGCAGGGGCGACAACAGAGCCAGCGGGAGGCCGGTCACCATCCAGTGCACCATCGATTTTGCCAGCACGGCGAAATAGAGGGGCTGCGGGGACAGCGCCATCTGCTCCAGGCTACCGTTTTCAAAATCACCTCGAAACAGACTCTCCTGAGAGAGCAAAGTTGCCAGCAGCGCCATCACCCAGATCATGCCCGACGCCATCTTGGCCAGCAGCGCAGGCTCCGGCCCCACCCCCAGCGGCAACAGCGCGAGAACTGTGACAAAAAACAACAGCGGGTTGGCAATATCCGCCCGGTGGCGCAGCGCCAGCAGCAACTCCGTTTTAAACAGCACCCCGAATCCCGGGGCAACCCGTCTGCCGGTGGGCGCATCAAGCATGGACATCCTCGCCTCCCACAAACACACCTCCGGCAACCGTATCCCCAGCTGCATAATCTGCCAACTGAATACTCTGTAGCGGTGTCAGACCCACCGGCTGATGCGAGGTAAACACAATGCTGCCACCGCGGCTCAAGTGACAGGCCATCTGCCCCTGCAGACACGAAACACCCGCCACATCGAGCGCCGCCAATGGTTCATCGAGTATCCAAAGCGGCGGTGCCTCCGGCAAAAACAGGCGTGCCAGTGCCACACGGCGGTTCTGGCCGGCGGATAGTTGCTGGCACAGAGTATCCTCAAACCCGTAGAGATCCAGCAGCTCCAGTGCCCTATAGGCCGCATCTCGGCTGGCGCCGTACCAAGCCAGATTCTCCAGCGGCGTCAAACCACCACGAACACCGGCCCGGTGACCGATATACAGCAGGGATTCGCGCAACTTCGGCAACGCTTTGGGGTACGACTCACCATTCCAGAGGATCTCACCGGAAAAATCCGCGGCGGAACCGATCAATGTGCGCAGCAAGGAGGTTTTACCTGCGCCATTGGCGCCCTCAATTTGCACCGCGCAACCAGAAGCCAGGTCAAAACTGAGACCCGCAAACAGGTCCCGACCATCCCTTTCACAGGACAGATCGCGCACTTGCAGTAGATGGGGTGAGTTGGAGGGCATAGTCCGCTGTTGCCGGTGTTGCTGAAAAACTGAGCGGCATTATACCGGCACCGGCAGCAAATGCATTGGACTTGGTGCTCACGTGCACACTTTGGGCGGTTGGCAGTGGGTACCGGCTTTGCTATGTTGGCGCCTTCGGCCGCGAGGGACTGCGGTGTCGGTGATGCGCAGTCAAAGGGTAACTACCTCCAAGGCCGGGGATTTCGTGATGTTTTCGCGATCTACTCCTTGAGGAAACCGGGGAGTGCCATGCAATGAGGACGCATAACAATGACAACCATCGCCACCGAGCGCAGCAGCTGGCTGCAGCCCACCACTCTGACTAACGGGAACACTCTGGTCAGATCAGCCCCTTTCCCCTTTTTTGTCGGCAAAGACGTTTTATCCCGAGATCTGCTGCCGAAGCTACTGGAGGACTTTCCCCGGCTCCGGGGTGCCGGCTACCTGCCCTATGAAAAAGCCCATTGCGGTGATGCCATTAACAAACTGATTGAGCAGTTGGTGGCTCCTGACTTTGCAGACACCATCGGCGATAACCTGGGTATCGACAAGCTGTCTCAATACCCTACCTATGTCTCTATCAGCCGCTTCCTAAAGAAGCGTCATGGCAATATTCACACCGATGGCAAATCCAAAATAGCCACCGCTTTGCTGTACTTAAATCCCGAGTGGACTGTGGACGGCAACGGCTGCCTGCGCTTTCTGAACCGAATCGACGACTATGACGATATGGTAGTGCCGGAGATCAAACCCACCTACGGCACTCTGGTAGCTTTCAAGCGGACGGAAAATTCGTTTCACGGCCACTTGCCCTTTGAAGGCGAGCGCCTGGTGATCCAGGTTGCCTGGCTGGCAAGTGAGGCAGACAAAGCACGCAAAGCCAGAGATGGACGCCTTTCGTATAAGTTGAAGCGGATACAAGGATGGCTGAGTCGGATTTTCGGCAGGGAAAAACAGGCCGGGCAGCCCTGACCACACCCACTCTCCGCAGCAGCGGGCCGCCAGCTCTACCACGGCGGCCCATACGTCTCCTGAACACCTCTAATTATTTCACCTAATATACGTTACTGATTTCAGGTTACTCAGACATTGGGATTCATCGCCTTCTGATCACACCTGACGGAGGAACACATTTAAAGTCCGGGGCAAATTGTGAACAGCTTATCAAAATTGGATACTGCCAAAAGCCGACATACATCCGTATTGGCGTTTCTCAACTCAATACAGCACTCTCCCGCATAGGTACACTCACGCATACAGTGGTCGCGCAACAGCAACAGCATCCCTAGAGCCGCACTGTCCATATGCTGCGTTTCCGAAAGGTCTATACAGTAGCGCCTTGGCGCGGGTGACAAATCTTGGTAAGCCCGCAGAAAATCGCGGTGTATATTGAAGTCAAAATTTCCAGTCACTCGGATGGTCAATGCGTCCCCACTCTCCGACAGCTCAGTGGAGATCCTGGCCGTAAACTGTTCCGAAACCGCCATTGCGAATTTCCCTTTCCGTATCTCGACAATTCACCGGATCATCCAGATCCACGCAATTGCCGCCCGACAAGAAATCGCAAGAGTGGGATTTCTTGTCGGACAAGTAACAACGCTTGCAGTGACGGTTTCCTGTGGCGCCTCTGCCGCCCACTGCTTCTACACTCGATAGCGCCACAAATTAGGTAGCCACCCCCTGATCAATACATACCAGGAGGGTAGCGAGAACCTGCGCCCGGATGGAAAGCTTAAGTCGCGGAGTAACCCGCTAGCTGCACACACCAATATTTGCAGCCGCGCCTGTGGATTTTCGAGGGACTCCCCCTGCCCCGCTCAAGAAACCGGATAGATTCCAACAGCAACCCGGGGATTGCCCACACATAAGCCCATCACGGCCCAAAACGCAGAAAGGCGCCCCTAAGGGCGCCTTTCCAATATTATAAGTCGAAGTCGTAGTCCATAAGCTCCCGTCTAAGGCGCATTTCCTCCAACTTATCCTCGACCATTCGCCGGGCATCGCGAGGCGGCTTTGACGTGGCTTGTCTAAGCACCTCGTTTGCTATTTGGGGAAGGTCCTCGTAATCAAAATCGTAGTCATTTCCGCTAACGTTGCCGCTCATACGAAACTCCACAATCTCGATCTGCGAAAGCAGAAAAACCTGCGGTGTTTTTTTGTTGTGCCGTTGCAGATTAGCCAGCACTGCCAAGCCTGGTCAAGAAAAATTTTACCGCTGTAACCAGGTTTTTTTTCGCCGTTTCCGAAGCCGAATCGGGCGCGCAAAAACATCCCACAAAATTCGGCCTCTGGCGGCAAATTACCGCCGAACAGTGACTAATTTTCGACAGTTTTTCGACAATTTGTTGACAGCGAAACAAGTATCCCCATGTAACCAGCGGGCGACTGACGTTACCGGCAGTAACACCACTGCCTACCACCCGGGGAAGGTGGCCAACTGGGCGATGCAGATAACCGGCATGACACACGCGCGACAAGCCGTTAGAATAGCCGCCCGCACGCCTCGGTGGGCATTCCCCCGCCCAAAAAGATAGGCTTACGCTCCCGTCGGTTAACAGGATAAACCACGGACCTCCTAAGTCCGGACTGGTGGTTCGAGTCCACCCGGGAGCGCCACCCTTCTCCAGGGCAATATTTCAAGCCAGGGCGGCATGCATGAGTAAAACTGCGAACAAGCCCGCCAGTAGCACTCCGCCCCAGAAAAGTCGCACCGAGCGCTCTATCTCCCTCCGGTTTAGTCTCTTCCTGCTGCTTTTTGCCATGATTGAACTCCATCTCAGTCATCGATAAGCCATATGGATTGGGCGCGCCCATCCTATTCGAATATAGCCACCCGCGCGGGCTGAGCCGAGGTGCGGCTAGCCCTGTACATTCCTTCGGTATTGAAGACCATGGCGAAATTCCCGGCGGCGTCCAACACGATCACCCCGCCGGTACCACCGGCCCGCTGTAGAACCCGGTGGACAACCTCATCCGCCGCCTGCACAACCGACTTGCCCAGGTAACCCACCCGCGCACAGATATCGGCAGCCACGTTATAGCGTATAAAGTACTCTCCGTGACCAGTGGCGGAAACAGCGCAGGAGGAATTATCGGCAAAGGTACCGGCACCAATCACCGGCGAATCCCCGATGCGGCCATAACGTTTGGCCGTCATGCCGCCGGTAGAAGTGCCAGCGGCAAGATTGCCGAACTTGTCCAAAGCCACAGCCCCGACAGTACCCATGCGCAGAGGCGACGGCAGCCCCTCCACAGCGGCCCGGTAATCTTCACCCCGCTGTCGCTCCAACCTTTCCTTAGCCCTCTGCAACTGCCGGTACCGGTGTTCGCTGTCGAAGAGATGATTGTCCACCAATCGCAGCCCCTGAGACTCGGCGAAAGCTTCAGCCCCCGCTCCGGACAACATCACAAAGGGGGACTGTTCCATCACCAGACGCGCCAAACGAATTGGGTTTTCAACACGCCTGACCCCGGCCACAGCACCAGCCTGACGGGTTCGGCCGTCCATGATCGAGGCGTCCAGCTCGTGATGGCCGTCATAGGTGTAAACAGCACCCCTTCCCGCATTAAAGAGGGGGGAATTCTCCAACAGAGTGATTGCCTCAGTGACCGCATCCAGACTGGTCCCGCCATCTTCAAGCACTGCGAAGCCCGCGTCCAATGCCTGGCGCAATTTATCGCGGTAGGCTTGTTCCCGCTCCGGGGTCATGGCGCCCTTGTCGATGGTACCGGCGCCACCGTGAATAACGATCGCCAGCGGCTGCTCGGCGGCCTGAGAGAGTGAACAGAAAAACAACAGCAAGAACAGCAGTGGCCGCATCACTTTTGCCATGACACTTAACCTTTTATCCCGAGAAAAGTATTAGGGTACCCCTGATTGCTTCACCTTGAATACAGAGAGCCCCCCGGGCGAGACAATCAGCCCCCAGACAGGCGCGTGCGGCAGGAAGATTTCTTGAGTTAGGCGCTGTCAAGCATAGACTGGCATAAAAAAACCCGGCAGAAAGCCGGGTTTTTCAAAGTGGCGGTGAGGGAGGGATTCGAACCCTCGATGCCTTTCGACATACACACTTTCCAGGCGTGCTCCTTCGACCACTCGGACACCTCACCGGAAGGAATTGTCGCGTTCTTGGCCGGCCTGATTTGAGTCCGGCGGCGCACGCCTGCGCTATTCGCATTTCTTCCCAAAAGCCGACCGCGTACTGGCCATAGAGAAAAATTGCTTTGCTAATCAGGAACATAGCTCCCGTTCAGCGAGCGCGCACTCTACACAAACACGAGCTGGTGTGCAAGTCTTATGATGCATCCCAGTTAAAGAAATATTCTTCCACCGCCAACTGCGGTGCCGGGCGTGGAGGTTTCACCGGTGTCCCGCAGTAGAGAAAACCATCAATGCGCTCGTTTTCCGCCAGGCCCAACTCTTTTGCCACAATGGGGTTGTAGGCCAGGGCCCCAGTGCGCCAATAGGCACCGACACCTTCCGCGTAGGCCGCAGTCAACATTGCTTGCACCGCCGCAGCCGTGGACATCCGCTGTTCCAGGTGAGGCACCTTGGGATGCTCCTGCAACCGGGTGACAGCGACAACAATCAGGGGCGCCCGCAGAGGCATGGCCAGGGTGCGCGCCCTCTGGGCTTCATCCATGCCGTCCCCGGCCCCCTCGGCGGCACGCAGGAATATTTCTCCCAGCCGCTCCCGGGCCTCTCCTTCGATAAGGAGAAAGCGCCAGGGGCGAAGACAACCGTGATCCGCCGCACGCAGAGCGGCGCGGAATATATTCCTACGCTGCTGTTCATTGGGAGCAGGATCGGTAAGAAGACCCGTGGAAACTCGGTTATGCAATGCCGTCAGGGCGTCCATGATACTCTCCAGTCAGTGCGAGAGCAGTGAATTCTACTGCACTCCCCTGCCCCAGACAGCCAACGCTTCCAAACTTTGCGTCACTTCATAGATATTTCGCATTATTCGCCCTAGCGGAGTACACTTCCCCGCAGTCAGTCACGGCGGCTTCCCGCGAGACCGATCCGCACCGCAGGAGCGCCGCCTCAAATATGTACAATTTCTGTTCAAAAGGACACGCTACAACAACAATGCAGGACCAATCCGGGGAAAACTCAGGGCGGACCATTGACTCCCGCTATTTGCATTACTTCCGCCCCTTGATTTGTTTTGTCGCGGCAGCCACCCTGGCGAGCGCCGTCAACTGGTCGTCCACCTGGAATCCCGACAAGCTAATCCCCATCGGTATGGCAGTGCTACTGCTGGTCTATACCGCTATCGCTTACCAGATAAGCGTTAAAGCCAGTGCTGACAGTGTGTCCCCCTCCCGCACTCAACAGCTGCTCTCTTTCGCCGATGCCGCACTGGTCGGCGTTGCTATCGACTTGGTGGACTTTAATCTGCTGCCTTCGCTGATGCTCGCCGCGTTGATTCAATTCAAAGCGTTGACCGAAGGCAGCCTGCGACACTGGCTTGAACAAAACACCAGTCTGCTGGCAGGCATGGCCGCCGGCTACCTGATTCACAAACCCACCTTTACTACCAGTGTGAACCTGACCGTCAGTGCCGCCAGCCTGATCGGAGTGTTCACCTACGTTTTTGCCTATACCCTCTACACCCGAAAACAGATAAACCAGCTCAAGGAAGCCAACCACACCCTCATTCAAGACCAGCGCACCAGCAAAATGCGCACCTACAAGCTGTCCAAGTATCTACCCCAGCGCCTGTGGCGCGCTGTGACCACCGGGCGCGAAGGCGAGTTGGTGACCGAGCGCAAGCTGCTGACGGTATTCTTTTCCGATATCAAAGACTTCAGCCAATTAACCGAAGAGCTGGAAGCCGAAACATTTACCCAACTACTCAACAACTATCTGTCGGAAATGGCCCGAATCGCAGGCCAGTACGGCGGCACCATCGACAAATTCATCGGCGACGCGGTGATGGTGGTATTCGGAGACGATGACAGCAAGGGGCCCAAGTCCGACGCACTGCGCTGTGTAGCCATGGCTCTGGCCATGCGCAAGCGGGTGCGCGAAATGAAACAGGAGTGGTACAACAAAGGGATATCGCGGCCATTGCAGGTGCGTATGGGCATCAATACCGGCTACTGCACTGTGGGGATTTTCGGTACCGCCAACTATCAGTCCTACACAGTGATGGGCACCCATGTGAACCTTGCCGCGCGCCTCGAAGGCGCGGCACAGCCGGGAGAAATTCTCATCAGCCACGAGACCTGGGCCATGATCAAGCACTCAGTGATGTGCCGCGACAAGGGCCATATTACCGTCAAAGGCTTCAGCTCTCCGGTGAAGGTGTACCAGGTCACCGATTTGCGCAAAAACCTGGGCGGGCAACAGAGTTATCTCGAAGACCACGCCCCCGGCTTTTCCATGCACCTGGACCTGGATAAGATCCGAAACTACGACAAAGAGCGCGTACTGCAAACACTGGAAAAAGCTGCCTCAACCTTAAAAAGCAAGGTCATTATTTAGCGGCTGATTCATTCGCGTAAATTTTTGCCCGGATGCGGAGCCGCAGCGCAAATATCCCTCGAGCTCCGCGA
Organism: Microbulbifer thermotolerans; assembly: GCF_001617625.1. Lineage (NCBI taxonomy): Bacteria > Pseudomonadati > Pseudomonadota > Gammaproteobacteria > Cellvibrionales > Microbulbiferaceae > Microbulbifer > Microbulbifer thermotolerans. The sequence continues at coordinate 2,251,535 of NZ_CP014864.1, forward strand.
ACCCAATGGCAACGCCCACGCTCATGAATCAGCCATGCGCACGCTCTCCATACAGCAGCTACCAGGCCGCCCGCCCCACATCTCGGTTGTCGGTCCCGGCAGAATCAGGTGCCACCGCGGTACCAAAGTGTCAACCGGATACACTATCCACTTACCTGCTGCCGACGCCCCGAGACCATAATAATCCCGACAAAAATCAACTTGATACCGAAGAGAATTCCCAGTACCCAGCTGCCGGCGAGTGGAGACTGCATCCAAAGGATCACGCCCAGGAGGATGGATACAATCCCCCCCAGCACCAACCACATTTTTCCGCTTTCCGCGCTGGCGCGCCAACCGGCCATCAACTCCACAACGCCATCGACGATAAAATAAATCGCCAGAAGAATAACTAGGGTTCGGGCAAGCAAAAGTGGATGGCTGAGCAATACCACCGCGGCGATTATCGTCAACACTCCGAGGAGAACCCCCAGAATTCCCTTGCCCAGGCTGTCGGCCCGAAACGCCCAGATCAAACGAAAAATACCTCCGACCAGAACCAGCACACCGACAAACATAGCCACGGAAATGCCGGTCATCACCGGAGCCATCAAGGCGATCACACCCAGAACTATCGTCAGAATACCGAGTGCGGTCATGGTCTTGCCGCTCGCATCCGCACCAATCATAAACACCTCCCGCTCCATCAGAATCAGGAACTATCTCCTTCATTAAAGACCATTCTGACGACGGGACAAGGAATCTACTGACGCGCGAACCTCGGCGGTAATGGTTTTCCGGCAATGGTACTGCGCAGGGGATTGATATCCAGCCCTCCGCGGCGGGTATACCGCGCACTGACAGTCAGCGCCTCGAAGGCCGCCAATCGATGCAGATCGCAGAAAATGCGCTCAACGCAATGCTCGTGAAAGTCCTGGTGCTCACGGAAGGAAATAATATAGGCCAGCAACGCCTCCCGATGGAGCGCAGGCCCCTGGTACTCGACACTCACCGTCGCCCAATCCGGCTGACCTGTGACCGGGCAGTTGCTGCGCAGCAGGTGGCTGTATAGTGTCTCAGAAACAGGTTCCGCCCCGCCCGCCAGTTTGAGTATCGAGGCATCCGGCTGGTAGCGGCGGGTCTCTATATCCAGCCGGTCCAGGCAGATGCCCCGCGGAGGCTCCGGCGCGAGTACCGCATCCTCTACATTGTAGAGGTTAACCTCGACCGCAGCGCCCGAAACCTCACTCAGGTCTTTTGCCAGCGTTTCACGCACTGCATCCCAAGACGCAAACTCGGTCTGGTTAAAGGAATTGAGATACAGTTTGAATGACTTGGATTCCACCATCCGCGAGCTCGAGGCTGGGAAGGAGAACCTGGCCACCGCTACTTGAGGTACACCCTTCGGGTTCAACCAGGACAGTTCATAACCCCACCACTCATCCTCACCGACAAACGGCAGCTCGTCGCCCAGGCCCAATTGCACGCGGGAAACCGCACGCGGAATCGGGTACAACAACCCCGGGTTGTAGGTCGACTCATAGCGGGTTTCCTTGCCCAGGGGAAGGTTTTGCCAATCTTCTCGGTTCATTGAATTGTCGCTGCCCAATCGCTTTTCCGCCTCGCGGACAGATAGCGGAATCTGAACGCGAGAATCAAATGTTTAATGCCGCAGGCGCTTGCCGTTGCTCATCAAGTGCATGCCCCAGCCGAACAAAAATCCGATAAAGACCAATACTCCGATAAAGGCCCAGATCACGTTGATATCAGACACACCCAGCACGCCATAGCGGAAGGCGTTGACCATGTATAGAACGGGATTCAATTTCGAAAGCCCCTGAAAAAAGGGGGACAGCAGATCAATTGAATAAAAAACCCCGCCCAGATAGGTCAGCGGCGTCAACACGAAGGTCGGAATAATCGAAATATCGTCGAAGCTATTGGCGAAGATCGCGTTGATAAATCCAGCCAGGGAAAAGAGTACCGCCGTCAGGAAGACAATCGCCACAGTGATCCCGACATGCTGCACGGTAAGGTCAGTGAAGAAAAGCGCTATCAGTGTGACAATCAGCCCGACTATCAGGCCGCGGGCCACACCCCCCAACACATAACCGGCCATGATCACCCAATTGGGCGTTGGAGACACCAGCAGCTCTTCGACACTGCGCTGGAATTTGGCGCTGTAAAAGGAAGAAGCCACATTGGCATAGGAGTTGGTGATCACCGACATCATGATCAGACCAGGCACCACAAACTCCATATAGGAATACCCGCCCATTTCACCGATACGGCTACCGATCAGAGAGCCAAAAATGACGAAATAAAGCGACATGGTAATCACTGGCGGCACCAAGGTTTGTGGCCAGATCCGGGTAAAGCGGCGTACTTCGCGGCGCAAAATGGTGGCGAAGGAGATCCAGATTGTTGTGTTCATCACTTGTTATCCTCCACCTGTTTACCCTCCGCGAGCAGGGAGACAAAGAGTTCCTCCAGGCGATTTGCGCGATTGCGCATACTGGTGATGGCCACCCCCTGCTCTTCGAGAGTAGCGAACAGCGCATTGAGCGACTGCCCCTTTTCAATCGTTACCTCCAGACTATTCTCGTCAATCAGCCTACCCTCGAATTTCCCAAGCTCGGGGCACTTGCTCAAGGATTCAGCAGAATCGAGAATAAACGTCTCCCGGTTCAACGTTTTCAGCAGGGACTTGATGGAGGTGTTCTCCACAATATCGCCCTTGTCGATAATCGCGATATTGCGGCACAGACTTTCCGCCTCTTCTAGATAATGGGTAGTGAGAATAATGGTCGTACCCTGGCGGTTGATCTCTTCGAGAAAAGCCCACATTGACCGGCGCAGTTCAATATCCACACCTGCGGTGGGTTCATCCAGAATCAGCAATTCCGGCTCATGGATCAACGCGCGGGCGATCATAAGGCGGCGTTTCATACCACCGCTCAGCATGCGCGCCTGAACACCGCGCTTATCCCATAAATCCAGTTGTTTCAGGTACTTCTCTGTGCGCGCTGCCGCCAATTTGCGCGGCATGCCGTAGAAGCCCCCCTGGGTGCACACTATGTCGTAGACCTTTTCAAACTGGCTGAAATTAAACTCCTGCGGCACTACCCCCAAAAGGCGTTTGGCCGCCGGAAAATCGCGGTCGATATCGATACCAAATATGGACACCTGCCCCCCGGTCTTGCGCACCAGGGAGCAAATAATGCCAATAGTGGTGGACTTGCCGGCGCCATTGGGCCCTAGTAAGGCGAAGAAGTCACCCGGCTGCACTTCGAAGCTGATACCCTTAAGGGCTCGAAAGCCGTTGTCGTAGGTTTTTTCTAGATTGCGGATGGAAAGCGCGGCGGTCATTACTGCCTCCGATGGGTTTGAGGGCGTATTCAACGCGCTCGGGCGGATGATTGCAACTGGCAGGACACGGGCCCCGAGTGACGCCCTTGTTTAAACGGCACACAGCCGTACACGGAAAATAAAAAAAGCCGCTCAAATGAGCGGCTTTTTAATTGGAGCGGGAAACCGGGCTCGAACCGGCGACCTCAACCTTGGCAAGGTTGCGCTCTACCAACTGAGCTATTCCCGCTTTTTCTGTCTGCCCGACAGCACTGTTGTGCTGCCGGGACATGTTGGCATCCCCAAGGGGAGTCGAACCCCTGTTACCGCCGTGAAAGGGCGGTGTCCTAGGCCTCTAGACGATGGGGACGTAAAACTTGCACCTGGCCCCTCTCTGGAAAGCCAATGCAGTCACCTCTCGGTGACAACGCTACTCTAACCCCGTAGCTACTCTCTGTATCGTGACACAACCACGCCACAAAGAGCAAAAAAATCTGGAGCGGGAAACCGGGTTCGAACCGGCGACCTCAACCTTGGCAAGGTTGCGCTCTACCAACTGAGCTATTCCCGCTTTGGCGTCCCCTAGGGGAGTCGAACCCCTGTTACCGCCGTGAAAGGGCGGTGTCCTAGGCCTCTAGACGAAGGGGACCCCGGACTTACTTCTGTTCCGCTCGGCGCCTCAAGAACCGCTCTGCGTCAGAAGTGGGGCGCATTCTATGTAGCACCCGGGGGACTGTCAACACCCACGACAAAACTTTTTTTGTATTTTTTTCTTTTGCAGTCAGTCACTTACCGAGACCCCAGAAACCGCTCGCGGTCCCGCCTTAGTCTCTTGCGGCCGCGCGCTGCCCGAGCTCCCCGAGGAAACGGCGAATACGCTTGGCGTTGGCCCCCAGGTCACTGATGCCGACACGGGAGCTGGAGCGCACATCCACCCGAGCGCGGCCATTTTCAGGCCTCACCCGCACGACGACGTCATCGGTGAATCCCAGCAGCAGAGTCCTGTCCACTGCTTCCAAGTGGCCGCGCTGCGGCTCAAACGCCACCAGCCTCCAGCCCATGGATTTCGCAACCTGTGCCGCTATTTCCGTAGCCCGCGCAACCGGCATATCGAGTAGCAGCGGCTGAATATCCGCATATATCTCCGCACCGCGCTGCTTAGCAGCCACCGTTTCACCGCCGTACAGTGGACTGTTGTCTCCCTCCTCGCGTAGAGAAAGCACCACTTCATAGCGCGGCGGATCTTGAGTATCAGTGCTGATATCGTGAATCCGGGGCACATCGAAATTATCTTTGCCCACTGTCAGGAGCGGCACCGCCACTGGCAACACCCCCAGCACCACAGCCCAAATGGCATTGCGGCGGCTGTCCGCGCGCCGACTGACCAGCCCCCAGATAAAGACCGGCATACTGATCAGCGCCACTCCCAAGGCCGCCAAACCCGAAAATTTAAAAACCTGGAAAGCCGGCCTGAAGTCAATTACATCCAGCCGCAGCAGCAATCCGGCAATAAACATTGCCGCTAACAACAAGCACTGCACTACCAGCAGCCAACGGCTCCAGTGTTTCTTTTCTCTCAATGTTTCCCGCCCTGGGCCACTTTCTTGCGCTTAGCCTCGATATCCAGCTTGATCGACAGAGAATTGATACAGTAACGCAGCCCGGTTTCCGTCGGGCCGTCGGGGAACACATGCCCCAGATGACTGCCGCAATTGGCACAGACGACCTCGGTACGCAACATGCCCAAACTATTGTCCGGCCGCTCTTTCACCGCGCCCGGCCTGGCTACAGCATCGAAACTTGGCCAGCCACAGTGGGCATCGAATTTACGATCAGAATCGAAAAGCACCTCGCCGCAACAGCGACAGCGGTAGAGGCCATCTTCGTAGACATTCCAATACTCACCGGTAAAGGGTTCCTCCGTCCCACCCTCGCGGCAAACGTGAAATTCTGCCGGGGTTAGCACGTCGCGCCAGTAGTTATCATCCTGTACTTTTGACATACTCTGCTCCTCATTCCACCCAGTTTACGCGGTAACAGCAAGCGATTGGCTGCTGCCGCAAAGTAGTGTCCGGGACCACACCATGAAGGATATTCTCAAGTCGGAAAAACTACACGGCGTCTGTTACGAAATTCGCGGCCCCGTTATGGAGCAGGCCTACCGTATGGAGGAGGAAGGGCACCGTATCCTCAAGCTGAATATCGGCAACCCCACGCCCTTCGGTTTCGACGCCCCGGACGAAATCATTCAGGATGTGATCCACAATCTCCCTCAGGCTCAGGGCTATGTTGAGTCAAAGGGCCTCTTCGCCGCGCGCAAGGCCATTATGCAGGAGTGCCAAACCCTCGGTATCGAGGGGATCGAGATAGACGATATCTACCTCGGAAACGGCGTCTCCGAGCTCATCACCATGGCCACCCAGGCACTGCTGAACACCGGCGACGAACTGCTGCTGCCGATGCCGAACTATCCCCTGTGGATGGCCGCCACCAATCTGACCGGCGCTCAGCCGGTACTCTACCGCTGTGATGAGGGCGCGGGCTGGATGCCGGATATCGACGACATCAAGGCCAAGATCACGCCGCGCACCCGCGGTATTGTCGTGATCAACCCGAACAACCCCACCGGCGCTGTCTATCCGCGTGCGGTTCTTGAAGAAATTGTAGAGCTTGCCCGTACCCACGACTTGGTTATTTTCTCCGACGAGATCTACAGCAAGATTCTCTACGATGATGCCGAATTCACCCCCATGGCCAAGCTGGCCGAAGATCTGCTTTGCCTCAGCTTCAACGGTCTCTCGAAGGCCTACCGCCTGGCGGGCTTCCGCTCCGGCTGGATGATCGTCAGCGGCGCCAAGCACCGCGCCAAAGGGTTTATCGAGGGCATGGATATTCTCTCGTCCATGCGCCTGTGTGGTAATGTACCGGCCATGTTCGCGGTGCAAACGGCGCTCGGGGGCTACCAGAGCATTCGCGATCTGGTATTACCTGGCGGTCGCCTGCGCCAGCAGCGGGACCTGGCCCACAAGATGCTCAACGATATTCCCGGAGTGAGCTGCGTCAAACCCGAAGGCGCTATCTACCTGTTCCCCAGAATTTGCCTGGACAGACACAAGATCCACAACGACGAGCAACTGGTGCTCGACTTCCTGCGCCAGGAAAAAATTCTTCTGGTACAAGGCAGCGCCTTCCACTGGGATGCGCCGGACCACCTGCGCATCGTCTTCCTGCCGCGCACCGATGACCTGTCCCACGCAATTGAGCGCCTGGGGCACTTCCTCGAGCGCTACTCACAATAACAGCCCATGCTCGACGACCTGCATATTCACGACTTCTACCGCAACGCCGGCAGGATTCTGCTGGCGCTGTTCAACCAGTTCCCGACGCCGGCGACGGTTTACGTGGAGGATATCTCCGGCCCGGATACTCCGGATGAATACGGCCTGCACTCCCCCCGCCACCTGGCCTGCCTGGGCGCCATGACCTGGCTGAAACAAAGTGGCTACATCCACTTTTCGCAACTGGTGCGCCAGGAGGCCATAGAGGAAGCCGTGTTGACTCACAAGGGTTTTCTATTGTTGATAAACAAAGTGGAGTCCGGGGAGAGCAACGCACAACTGCTGGACGAAGCGGTGCGCCACGGTTCGTCGATGGAAATGCAGGCGTTGATGGAGCGGTTGATGCGGGCATTTTCCGCCCTGTGACCACCGCCCCCATCTTTATTGACGAAATCTGACGTGGAGCATTTTCAGTGCTGCGTCCGGATCCCGGTCAGGAAAGTCCGGGCTCTGCGGCAAGCGCTCCACGATTTCGAAGCGGCTGTCGGCACCTTCAATCAGACTGCGAAAATGTGCCTCGCCGTGACGCGGCGAATTCATCACCACCAGCAAATCGGCCTCCCCGGCCAGACACCCCGGCAGCAGCCGCAGCAATTTCTCGTAGTGCAGATTGATATCAAAGCGCCCCTTCTGCCAGGTGGGCGGATCCACCACCGCCAATTGGAAGGGACCGCGGCGATCGAAACGATTGAATTGCCGCAGTGCATCCAGTTGCAAAAAGTGGATGCCAGCAAGCGGCAACTGGTTGGCTATGTGATTGTCCCGCCCCCGGTTTAGCACACCGCGGTTAACGTCAATATTCACCACTTCCAATTCCGCCGCCGCGCGGGCGATCACGGAAAAGGCACAAGTAAAGGCAAACAGGTTCAACAGCTTGAGATTTTCCCGGCCGGCGCGGGCACGGATCTGCGCTTCCAGCCAGCGGCGCCCGGGCTCTATATCGAGGAAATAACCCACATTCTGCCGCTCGAACGTCAGCGGAAACTGCAAATCGCCGCGCCGCGCCACCGGCGCTGCCACCGGCTGACCGCAGTGCCAGCGCACAGGCGCACCCCGCAGGTAACGGCGCTGCACCGCCACCCCTTGGTAGCCGCGCGCTTCAACCAATTGCCACAGCGCCTGACACAGCACTTCTTCTCCGTCACAGGCTTCAAAAAAAGTCACCAGCAGCGCGGGGAAAAAGCTATCTACACAGACCTGCTCCAGGCCTGGAAAACAGCGGCCACGGCCGTGGAAAAGGCGCCGGCTGTCCCGCCCGGTTTCCGCTAACTTGCACTCCACCTGCTCCAGCAGGACGCCCCAGTCAGAGGACATGCACCGAACCCTCCCCGTTGCCCAGCGGATACAAAATCGTATCCCGGTAGCCAGTGATCACTCGGATAAAACCGGCCCACGCCTCGTCTAGTTGCGGGTCACCACTGTCCACCAGCAGCGGCCGGCCACCGAGTTGGGTGATCTTGGTTTTGGTAGCGACAACCATCAGATTATCCCGGCCCACAGCGCGCAGCACTCCGGGGGAAAACTGCTGGTTACCGCGGCCGATCAAATGCCCCTGGCCACCGATGGCGGTGAGCACAATTTTTACCGGCCCGCTGTGCGCTTCAATGGCCCGCTCGATTTGTGCCGCTCCCACATCTGCAGCGATCAGCTGCCCATCGCGCAACAGGTCAACGCCCAGTAAAGTGCCCCCGCACCCCAATTCATCGAGCAGCGCCATGGTGGTGGAGCCGGGTCCGACCAGATAGAGGGTACCGGGGTCCAGTTCCTCGATCACATGTGCGGCGATATCCGCCACCGCAAGTTCCTCTACCTCGCGCCCCGCATTCTTTACCGCCTGTAGAAAGTGGCCCTCCTCGGGGACCAGCAGTTCGCCGTAGTAACGCGTACTGACACGGCCCTCGCGGAAAGACTTTTCGTCGATATCTCTCACCTCGCGCTGGTGCAGATCCACAAGCTGGCCAGCCATCAGGCGCCGCAACACCTCGCCGCCGGCCTTGGGGGAAATCGCAAAGCAGGCGGAATGCATTTTCACGCCGGCGGGGATGCCCAGCACCGGGAAATCATCTCCGAGCGCGTTCACCATATTGCGCGCCGTGCCGTCTCCGCCCGCAAATACAATCAGGTCTGCACCGGCGTCGCGGATCACCCGAGCCGCCCGCTCTGTGTCCGCTGGAGTTGACGGGCTGGACTCAGCCTCGCCGACCACTGTCACCCGAAAACCGCACTCTCTGGCCAGTGACTCGCCCATGTCGCGCGCATAACAGAGAATCTCCAAACCATCCGCGTAGGGCTTCAGCGCTTCCAGCGCCACCGCCGCGCGCCTGTGAGACTGGGGTTCTACGCCCGCCGCCAGTGCCTGACGCACGGTTTCGACACCATCACTGCCCTTCAAGCCTGCGGGGCCGCCGACACCAGCCCAGGGGTTGATGATGAGTCCGAGTTTTTTCAGTTGCACTTCTCTTCGCATTTCAACCCCAGTATTGCCAACTGCCTCCGCTGGTGCTCCGTCAACGGGGCGCCATCGATGCGGTAATGAGAGAACTCCAGCCGCTCGGGGTATTCCCGGCGCAGCCGATCAAAGGCCCCGCCCATCGGCTGATCACCGCCTGCGGCTGCACGCAGGCGGCGATCGTCAGCGCGGGGGTCGTATATTTGCAACAAGTAGTCAGCCATCGCGGAAAATTCCGCAAAGCTGCTCTCTGCCCCCACCCCAAGTTGCCGCACCGGCAGGTGCCGCTCATCGGCCGCAGGTTGCTGGGGGAGTTTGAGCGCCCGCGCCAAGGCCCCGCGGATCATCCGGGTACCCGCAAGCTTGCCGTCTGCGCTGTAGCCAGCGATATGGGGCGTGCCGATATCCACCAGATCGAGCAGAGCAGTGTCGATATCCGGCTCGTTCTCCCACACATCCAGCACTGTGTTAAAACGTTTGCCCGCCCGCAGAAGCTCCAGCAGCGCCCGGTTGTCCACCACCGCCCCGCGGCCGGCACTGATCAGCGTGGCACCATCTTTAATCCGTGCCAACTGCCCGGCACCAATCATATGAAAACTGGGATGCGGCCCACCTTTCACCAGCGGCGCGTGTAGACACACCACATCCTGCTCCAGCACTCTTTCCAGGCTCGCACTATCGGGGTCGTCCGGGCGCCAGGGATCGTAGACCGCGCAGGGAATATTCATTGCCTGTAGCCGCTCACGCAACAGCCCCCCGACATTGCCACAGCCGACGATGCCAAATTCACGCCCGTTCCAATCAATTCCCAGTGCCGCCAGCGCGCAAAAAACATACTCGATCACTGAATTGGCGTTGCAACCCGGCGCCGCGCTCCAGCGGATGCCCTGCCCTTCCAGCCAAGCGGTATCCAGGTGGTCCGTGCCGATGGTGCAGCTGCCGACAAAACGCACCGGGGTGCCGCTGAGCAGTTCCTCGTTTACCCGCGTGACAGAACGCACCAGCAGTATGTCGGCATCCATCAGCTGTTCACGGGACAAGGTCCGCCCCGGCAGGCGCAGCAGCCGACCCAGATCGCCGAAGTACGTCTCCAGCGCGGGAATATTTTCGTCGGCGACAATGGTCAGTTCTGAGTGTTTCAAAGTGTTTCCCCATTAACGGCAGCCAGTGTCCGGCCAATTTTTGCCTTGAGCCCTCCAATACCGAATTCGTCCGCGAGTGCCTGGACGAAATGGATATCGGCCTTCCGCGGTACCAAGTCGTCGACGCCCACGGACAATTCAATCCCGTCTTCCAAGCAGGTCAGGCGCTTGGCCAGACGTATCTGCTCCGCGTAGGTTAAAAGCCGCTTGGCAATGCCCGCAGCCCCACGCAGCGGCAGACGGGCCACCCGTTCGGTGTGCCGCAATAACGCCTCTATATCATCGAATTCCATAAGCAGCCGCGCCGCCGTTTTCGGACCGATTCCGGGAACACCGGGAATATCGTCGCTGCTGTCCCCCACCAGCGCCAGATAGTCGGCGATTTGCTCCGGGCGCACACCGAATTTCGCTTGTACCGCCGCGGCGCCCATATGTATGTCAGCGGCGAAGTCCCACAAGCTGGCCGCGCCGCGGGCCAACAGCTGCCCCAGGTCCTTATCGCGGCTGACGATCACCGGCCGCTGATCAGCACTGATGCGGGTCAGGGCCGCGAGCAGATCGTCCGCCTCATAACGCTCACTGGCGAAACAGGCAATGCCCATTGCCTCCGCCATCTCTCTGCAGGCCGCCAATTGAAAAGCCAAGGCCTCGTCCGGCTGAGCACGGCTGCATTTGTAATCGGGGTAGAGTTCGTTGCGGAAGCAACTGCCAAGCGACTCATCGAAGGCACAGGCCATATATCTCGGGCCGCGGCCGAGCAGATCCAGTGCGAAGTTGGTAAAGCCGTACACCGCCTCTGTGGGATACCCCTGCCGCCCCGTCCAATTCGGCGGCAGGGCAAAGTAGTAGCGAAAGATATAGACAGAGGCATCAACGAGATAGGTAGTCACGATAAGTCCGTCAACTGGTACAGAGCCGGGTCCAGTGGGTCCGGGCGTCCAAACTCCGCGGCCAGTGCGCGGGCGAATGTCTCGGCGCGAGCATTGACCCCCCTTTGGCAAAACGTCTGTACCTGCTGCCATATGGCGCGCTTGAACCCAACGCTCGGCCCCAAGCCACTTTCCAGGTTATCGGCACTGACCCGAAAGCGCAGGCTGCAGGCACAGGCAAAAATCCACTCCAGTGCCTGGGGCACCACTTCCACCCGTTCAAATTCCGCCTGCTGTTCAGCGCTGCGGCCATCCGGAGCATACCAGTAGCCGTAATCCGGCAGCCGGCGCCGCGCTTCTCCCGCCACACACCAGTGGGCGGCCTCGTGCAGCGCGCTGGCTGGGTAGTCGCGGGTAAATTCCACCCGGTGATAGTCCTGCTCTCCCTCCGCCGGCCGATAGTAGGGTTCCGGGAAGCCGCCACACAGCCGGGTATTGAAACCCGCCGGATCGGCAAAGCAGCGATTGAATACTATGACTATTCGGTCGCAAGGTGGCAGATGGACCGAATCGGGACAGGTAACAGCCAAGTAGTCCTCCGCTAGCGGAAAAGGCAGGGACTATAGCAATGCCACCTTCGTGATGAAAGTCACCTAAAACTCTTGCAAAGATAACCAACCAATCTAAAAGGCCAGTTGTGTTTCGGGAATTCAGCATATACCTTTATTCGCAGGGATGCCGGACAAGGGCCCCAGCCCTGCTTCGGCACCCACAGGGGGGAATAAGCAGTCAAACGCCCTCCTGCCCCGGTCTTCGTCCCGAAGGGGCCCTCGCGAGAGCGGTCGCAACAGGCACCACTCTGGGCGGAGACGGTATACAACCGGCCCTGCAAGGAGGTGCTCCATGACCGACCACAGACTCTCCAACGTGGTTGACCTCTTCACCGGCGAGCCGATCGAAACTTCAGCGAGCAGGCGGTTTATCCGCCTGTCGCCGGAGCTAGACGGCTTGGAAATGCTCTACTCCAACAGCTCCAGTGGCTCCGATCTCTACAGCCTGAAAATTCTGTGCTGGGGCCTCAAAGCAAACGGCGAGGTGGTAGGACTCGTCCCCTGGTTAAATTCCATTGTCGCCTGCCCGGAAATCAAGGACCCCTTGGATGGACGTTTCGAGGGTTACTACGACCCCGGCATTGAGGAAATCTTTTACGCCCCCCCCATTCACAAAATCGTCGAGCTGGAAACAGCAGCGGAATATTTCGAATACGAAAGCAGCAAAGCCGAGGAAGTGCTACAGGAGATCCCGGATACCATCGGCACCCACGCGGTGTTTATGGATGATCAGCGGGAGAAACTGACGCTCGCCGAAGTTGTGAGCTGGCGGCTGTATGCCAGCGGCGAAATTCACGGCATGCTGATCGACCACGACATAGTGGAAACCACCCCGGTGCTGCCGGGCGATCTGTGCCTCTACCCAGCTCAGGAGAGCAGTGGCTTCCGCTACTTCTTTCAGCACCATATCGCCAACAAAATCAAATCCGAAGACCCGGAAGCCCTGGCGGCCATTGCGGCGCTGGTTACTTCCCCCTAATCCTCAACCTGAACGCCTCCCCCACTTTCGGGGGAGGCCCGGCTTAAGCGGAATCCCCCGATTTTCTGTGCGGGCACCCAGATCTGCGCAGGAGGAACGCGGGCTCACCCCCAGGCACCACAGGATTCACCCCGTGCGCGGGCTTCTCAACACACGCCCATTGACCACACCATCCCATGCCTAAGCCCCAGGACCAGCAACAGTGCTCAGGCGAACGAATCAGAGCTTAGTCAGTCAGCGCTTTCCCGAGACCCGGCCTTTTTGATCCAGTAGAAGAACGCGTCGTTTTCCTCGGCGTGCTCCACCAGTTCATAGCCGAGAAACTGGCAAAACTTGGGCACATCCCGCTGAGTGGATGGATCGGTGGCAACCATCTGCAGAATTTCTCCGGGAGCCAGCTTGCGCACCGCGGTGTGCAACATCATGACGGGCTCAGGGCAAAGAAGACCGCGGGCATCTAGGGTATGATCTGATTTCATGGCGCCATTTTCCGGGATTTTCCCGCTGTAGTCACCTGCTGCGCCCCTGACCACCCGGCGGACAGCCACACTTGAGAGAGCATAGGCCAGATAAGAGAGGAAGATGATTCACGTACTGATCGAACGGGAAATCGCCCCGGACATGCAAAGCACTTACGAAGAAGCCGCGCGCAAAATACTCGCCTCCGCCTACCGCACCACGGGTTTCGTGGAGGGCCAAACCTATGTCGAGAAAGGGAATCCCCTGCGCCGCTTCACGCTGTCGAAGTGGCAGTCGGAACTCCACTGGCAACGCTGGTACAGCAGCGAAGAGCGGCGCGAGCAAATGTCTCAACTAAGGCCGCTTTTGTTGGAAAGGGAAAAAATTACGATTCTGCAATCCGCAGAATAAAATCCGCCACCTCATCCACCGCCGCCTGCCAGTGCTGCTCCCGGGTGAAACCGCTGGCGCGGCGGGGCTTGAAATCGTGGTCGCCATCCTGCAACCACTGAAAGCGGATGGCCTCCGGCAAACCGTAGCCCAACACCTCTTCCGCACTACCCAGCGGATCCCGGCTGCCCTGCACAATCAGTGCCGGGCACTCGAGCCGCTGCAGATGTTCAGTGCGCAATCTTTCCGGCTTGCCCCGCGGGTGGAAGGGATAACCCAAGCAAATCAAACCGGCCACATCACCACTGTCTGAATATTCCTGTGCCAACAAGCTGGCCACTCTTCCTCCCATGGATTTACCGCCGATAAAGAGCGGCAACGGGCTGCTCGCGGATGCTATCTGCGCGCGATAGCAGTCCAGCAATACCGGCATCGGGTTCGGCGGACGCTTTCCGCCACCCGCGCGCCTCGCCGCCATATAGGGAAACTCAAAGCGGATCACTTCAATATCACGGACACACAGGCCGGAGGCGATAGCCTGCATAAAATCACTGTCCATGGGCGCACCGGCGCCGTGGGCAAAGAGAAAGCGGGCCCGCGGTCGGGGCGGGCGGTCAATCAGCAGATCAGACATAGCCTTCCACATCCCGCGCCAACACCAGATTGACCGATTCCTCTCCGGGCTCAAACCAGATTACCACCTCGCCGGATTGCAATTGCCGACGTAAATTCGCCACCTTATCACTCAGGCTTAACTCCCGCTCACCGTAGTCGGTGCCTTCGCGGGTCACATACTCCTCCAGGAGATTCTGCAGCGTATCTGGATCGAGTTGTTGAAAGGGAATAATCATAAAACTGAAGGGAAATAAATTCAGGAGAAGCGGTGGCCGCGACTTGGGAGCGCCTGACGCGTTCGCGCTCGCCCCCAGGCAAAGCCCAACTCAGTCGCGGCCGTCGCCCCGCTTACATTTTCGGCTTGCGGAAGCGCAAGGTCATACGATCACTCTCGCCGATCGCAAGATATTTATCCTTGTCCTTGTCGCCGAGACGCAACGAGGGAGGCAGAGTCCAGACGCCTTTCGGGTGATCGGCGGTATCTTTGGGGTTGGCGTTTACCTCGCTGGACGCTTCCAGCACAAAACCCGCTTTTTCCGCCAGATCGATCACGTAAGCCTGGGTGACATAACCGCTCTCGATCATGCGCTCTCGGGAAGTGCCCGGCTTGGCCCGGTGCTCAACCACGCCGAGTATGCCGCCGGGTTTCAGCGCGGCAAAAAACTGATTAAACGCTTTCTGATCATTGTCATTGCGCATCCAGTTATGCACATTGCGGAATGTCAGCACCGCATCGGCACTGCCCGAGGGCGCAATTTCTTTAGCGGAAGCCGGGTCAAACTCGGTCAAAATCACCTTGCCGTAGTTGTCCTTGTCCGCGGCCAACTTTTCCTTAAAGGCAGCGAGAGAGCGCTGGTAGTAACCGACATCGCTATCTTGCGGAAAATGGGCTGCGTAGAAGGTCCCCTTGTCCTTCAGATACGGCGCGAGAATTTCGGTGTACCAGCCACCACCGGGGGAAATCTCCACCACCGTCATATGCGGCGCTATGCCGAAGAACGCCAAGGTCTCCGCCGGATGGCGGTATTTGTCGCGCGCTACATAGGCTTCGGTGCGGTGTTTACCTGCGATCACCGGCTCGAGGTCGTTCGCCTGAGCCGCACCAGCAAAAGCCGCGGAACAAAGCACCGCGGCCAGAATTTGCTTGATATTCATACTGTCTCCTGTTTGTTATTACCGTTTAATTTCCTCTGAACACTGTCGATTTTATCCTGCAAAGACTGCGCGCGGTCAGTACGAGTTCCCAGTTTCAGGCTGGTACTGATGCGCGGCGCGCCCATGGCGTGCACACGTTCATGGCAGCGCTTTACCGCTGCCATTACCCTGTCCCAGTCCCCCTCGATATTGGTACCATATGCGTGTAATCGGTACTCCAGCCCGGCCTCATCCAACACCCGCTGGCACTCGGCGATGTAGGTGCCGACGGACACCCCGACCCCCAGGGGGATAAGACACAAATCTGCGTGTACTTTCATCGACAAAATCTCCCAAAGTGAAACGACCAGCTCGCGGGCGTTATCAAATACAATGCAGTGTAACCGCCCCCTAGACAGCAAAGGAACAGGCTATGCAACAGCACCTCGTTATCTCCCTGATCAGTGACGACAAACCCGGCGTGGTGGAAAAATTATCCGCCGCGATCGCGGACAATCGCGGCAACTGGGAAGACAGCCGCATGGCACACCTGGCCGGAAAGTTCGCTGGCATACTGCGCGTCAGCGTGCCCAGCGAAGCCAGTCAGGGGTTGAAGGACGCGCTCGCGGCTCTCGCCGACGAGGGCTTCAAATTACAGATAGAAGAGGCCCTTGCCGTAGCCGCAGGCCCGCAGCAAACACTGAGACTAAAACTGGTCGGCAACGATCGCCCGGGTATCGTACACGAAATCGCCCGCGCCCTCGCCGCGCGCCGGATCAATATGGAACAGCTGGAAACCGGTTACGGCAGCACCCCGTGGAGCGGAGAACCACTGTTCACCGCCGAATGTATGATCAGCGTGGCGGGCGACATGGATCTCGAGGGGCTCCGCGACGAGCTGGACGAGATCGCCGACGAATTAGGAGTCGATATCGACTGCGAAGAAGTGCCCACCGCGGTATAATCCGCCCCCACTTTCTGCGGGAGCCCGCCCCGAAACAGATACCCGCGCGCAATCAACCGGCTCGCGGTGGGGGGCTCGCGCAGCAACTCAGTGGTACGCCATCGGCCAATGTTCAAGATCGTCCTCTACCAACCGGAAATCGCCCCCAACACCGGCAACATCATCCGCCTCTGCGCCAATACCGGTGCCGAGCTGCACCTGATTGAACCACTCGGATTTGCGATGGACGACAAGCGCCTGCGCCGCGCGGGTCTGGACTACGGCGAATACAGCCGCGTGCGGCGCCACCGCGACTGGGCGGCATTCGCCGAGGCGGAGCGGCCGACACGCATCCTCGCGCTCTCCACCAAGGGCAGGCGCAAACATACGGATATCGACTACCGCCCCGGCGACGCCATCGTTTTCGGACCGGAGACCCGCGGTCTGCCGGCAGACTTTCTCCAACAAGTGGGCTCCGCGCACACGCTGCGCATCCCAATGCGGCCAGAGAGCCGCAGCATGAATCTCTCCAACGCCGCTGCGGTGGTGATTTACGAGGCCTGGCGCCAGCTGGACTATGCCGGCGCCGCAACGCAATAGTTTTACCGGATATGCAAACACCTCTTGCCCCCATTGGGCTTTTTTACGGTTCCAGCACCTGTTACACGGAAATGGCCGCGGAGAAAATCCGCGACCGGATCGGCGCCGAGTGGATAGACCTGCACAATGTCGCCGACAGCGATATCGCCCTGGCCGAGCAATACGACTTTCTCATCTTCGGTATCCCCACCTGGGACTACGGCGAATTGCAGGAAGACTGGGAAAACGTGTGGGACGAGTTGGCCCAGCTGGATCTGTCTGGAAAAACCGCGGCCCTTTATGGACTCGGCGATCAGGCCGGTTACCCGCAGTGGTTTCAGGACGCCCTCGGCTACCTGCACGCCCAAGTGCGCGCCTGCGGCGCCCGCACCGTAGGACACTGGCCCGCGGAAGGCTATACATTTGAAGCCTCTAAGGGGCTGACAGAAGACGGCACACACTTTGTCGGCCTGGCCCTGGATGAGGAAAGCGAATTCGAAAAGAGTGACGCACGCCTCGACCAATGGTGCACCCAGATAATGCGCGAGTTCGGCTTGCAATCCTGAGGGGACACAATAGCAATGCGCGAAGAATCCCCCTACGCAGACATCCTTTGGCGCGACGACGCCCAACCGTTATCGAGGGCCTTTGACGACATCTATTTCTCCACCAGCTCCGGCCTGGAAGAGAGCCGCTACGTCTTCCTGCAACAAAACGACCTGCCCCAACGCTGGGCGACTCTGAAACCGGGCGACACCTTTACTATCGGCGAAACCGGCTTCGGTACCGGCCTCAATTTCCTCACCGCCTGGGAACTGTGGCGGCAACGGGCGCCAGCCGGCGCGCGCCTGCATTTTATCTCGGTGGAGAAATATCCCCTCCACCCCAACGATCTGCGCCGCGCCCTGGACTTGTGGCCCCAGCTGCAGCCGCTGGCGGAACAGTTGATACGAGAATATCCGCCACTGCTGGCCAAGGGTGTACACCGGCTGCACTTAGAGCAGGCCACCCTTACCCTCGTTGTCGGCGAAGCCAGCGAAGCCTTCCACAACCTTCGCCTGGAAGACGACAGCCGCGACCAGTTAGTGGATGCCTGGTTCCTGGACGGTTTTGCCCCGGCGAAAAATCCCGCCATGTGGACCTCGGAGCTGTTCGAAAATCTCGCCGCACTCAGCAGACCCGGCACCACCTTTGCAACTTTCACCTGTGCGGGGCTGGTAAAACGAGGCCTCAAGGCAGCCGGTTTCACAATACAAAAAGTGCCCGGATTCGGTCGGAAACGGGAAATGTTGCGCGGCCGGCTGGAAGCGCGAAAGCCGAGCCAAATCACCGCCACCCCCTGGCACCTGCCGGGTGGAAATCCCGAAATAAAGATCCGCAAAGTAGCCGTGGTGGGTGCGGGCATCTCCGGCGCCACCACTGCCCGCACCCTGGCCGAACGCGGGATCGAGGTTCACGTCTTCGACCAGGCCCCGACACCGGGTGCCGGGGCATCCGGCAATGCGCAAGGCATCCTGTACGCGAAGCTTTCCCCCAAGCCCGGCCCTAACGGGGACTTCAACCTGCACGCACTGATGTATGCGCTCCGCTACTACCAGCGGCACTGCCCTGAATCCGTGCATTTCTCCGGGCTGCTGCAACTGGCACAGACGGACAAGGAACGCCAGCTGCAGGCACAGATCGGCCAGTGGCTGGCACCGTACCGGGGCAAATCACTGGCAACAGAGGTAACACCGGCACAGGCAAGTGAGATCGCGGGGCTTCCACTGGCGTTTGGCGGGCTCTACTTTCCCCAGGCGGGATGGCTGGAGCCGCAAAAGGTCTGCGAGGCACTGCTGCGGCACCGCAATATCCACCTGCACTACACGCGCAAAATCGACCAGCTCACTGCGACGGATTGCGGCTGGCAACTCACAAGTGCGGAAACCGGGTTGCAAGAGGAGACGGCGAAAGAAAGCGTATTGACTGCGGACGCAGTGGTAATCTGTACCGCCAACGGCATACGTCATTTCCTGCAAACCGCCGCCCTGCCCCTGCGCCCCATCCGAGGCCAGGTGTCCAGCGCCCCCGCCGACGATTTGTCGCGGCAACTGAAAATCACCCTCTGCGGCGAAGGCTATATCGCCCCGGCTCACAACGGGCACCACTGCTTCGGCGCCACCTTTAAATTGAAAGAAACTGCGACGGAGTTGCGCGCGGAGGAACACCGGGAAAATCTGCATACCCTGGCGGAAATGCTGCCCCCGATAGCCGACGCATTTTCCACCCAATCGATCAGTGGGCGAGCGGCTTTGCGTGCGGCAACGCCCGACTACCTGCCGATTGCAGGCCCTATTCCAATTTGGGGTTCGTTAGAAGAAACCTACGCGGAACTGCGAAAAAACCGCAAACGCCTAATTCCGCAAAAAGCGCCTTACCAGCCGCACCTGTATGCGCTTGGCGGTCTAGGCTCGCGCGGCTTCGCCTATGCGCCCCTGGCAGCGGAGGTCATCGCCGCTTGGTTGTGCGGCGAAGCCATGCCGGTTTGCAACACTTTGGCAAAAGCGCTGCACCCGGCCCGTTTCGCGGTCAGGGATCTCGGTAAAAACCGCAAGGGAGTGGCATCCTAGCGGGGTGGAATCAGAAACCTTTAGGGAACCTCTGATTAATTCGCTTCCTGACGGTAAAAATTCTTTGGAGCTAGATGAGAAGCTCAGGTGATAGGATGGCCATTTCGAAACCGTCGGATACAAGGATGTATCCGTCGGAGCTACAGGGAAGTACTCGTGGGTTTTCGAAATGGCCATCCTATTGCCTGAGCGCCACGGAACTAACCAAAGCGTTCACGCGAATTAATCAGAGGTTCCTTAGGGAATCCATGTCAGCCGAGTATTAGAAGCCGCGCTTGCACACATCTGCAGCTGCATACACGCGAATGAGCCGCCATTTCCCTAGAACCGCTCCTTTGGCGCCAACAGGCTGCCGCTTCCAGCTCCGCAGGCGACAATGGACTTCATGGCCGCTTCCACCGTGACCTCGGGCAAAATCTCCACGCACCCCGCCGGCACATGGTATACAAGCCCGGAAGTGGGCACCGGCGCTGTGGGCACGTAAACGGTGTAATCACCGTTGGGATGGCGGGAGGTGACGATCGCCGTCACCGACAGCGGGTGGTCCGGGCCGTGAATCCGCACCCTGGCAACTGGTCCCGACAGCACGCCCTCCCCGGCTCCGCCGCCAATAAACTGCAGCACCAGTTCCTTAATGGTGTTGTAACCGGGCGCCAACCGGCCGAGCCAGTGGTCCAAGTGCCGATGCAACCAGCGCCCCACACTGGTCTTGACCAAAAGGCCGATCACAAAGCACCCGCCCAACATCAGCACTATCACCGCCAGTTTGGCGAGGGTATCCTTGAAATCTGTGTGCGCCTCCAGCCAGGCGACAGCGGGCGCCACCAGCTCGCTGATCTGGCCGAACAACCATTGAAACAGCAAAATAAAGATGGCGATGGGCAACACCACCGCCAGCCCCCCGAGAAGGGTCAACGTCACAAAGGTTTTTACTCTGGTCATAACTTTCTTCTAATGCGTAAATTCACGATTCTGTTCCTGCTTCTGCTCTCTCCCCTCACACTGGCCGAAACGCCGCCAAGCGTCCCCTTCTCGGTCCTTGAAGAGCGCCAGCGCCCGGCCGATCACTTCACACAGGGGCTCTATTTCGACGGCCAGCGCTGGTGGGAGAGCAGCGGTCTCTACGGCCGATCCTGGCTGGCGGAGTATAGCGATCCCGGCGCCAGTCCCCTAAGGCGTAAATGGCTGGCGGAGAACCGCTTTGCCGAGGGATTGACGGTATTCGGCGACAGGCTATACCTGCTTACCTGGAAAGCGGGGGAAGTGCAAATTTACCGCGCCGCCGACCTGTCGCCTCTGGGCCTGCGCCGCTATGCTGGCGAAGGCTGGGGGCTCACCAGCGACGGCGAGCACCTGATTATGAGTAACGGCAGCGGCAAATTGACGTTCCGCGACCCGGAAACCTTTGCCGTGCTGCGCAGTGTGGAAGTGCACGGCGGTGGGGAAAGCTGGAAATGGTTAAACGAGCTGGAATACGCGAACGGGTTGATCTGGGCCAATATCTGGCAGGACAGTCGACTTATCGCCATAGACCCCAAAAGCGGAGAAGTGCGCGGACTGATCGACTTGAAACAATTGACGCCATCCCTGCATCACCCGGACGCAGTCGCCAACGGTATCGCCTGGGACCGGGTACGCAATGGCCTGTGGGTGACGGGGAAATACTGGCCGAAGCTCTACCTGATCCGGCCGCACGGACTGGGCTTTGCGCCGCGGTCAAAGTCAGCCCCAGCAAAATCAACAGCACCCGGCAACTAAACCCAGGCGCTATCCCGCGAGCCGTTGCGAAAAATAACGTGGACTAAGGATTGGGTCCGGCGCGGTGGTCGACCACCGTCAACAGTCCGCCGTCGCGTATCAAATCCAGCGCCTGGCCCACAATCCGCAAACGGTAACCGTGTCCACGGCTCTCCAGGCTTACGCCGTCAAAACCGTTGACACCATCGTAGAGCCGCATCTGCTCACCTTCATCACCGACCCACTGTACCTCCTTTACCTTGCGCATACCCGGCAGTTCCAGTGTCAGCGTATCCAAATGATCCGGCAGAGGCCGCAAGGTCACACGACCAATACCAGACACCGTGGCAAGTGCAAACGCTAACTGATTCTCCGGCGCCGGGTGCCAGCCCAGATGAGTGTCGGCCAGCGCCGATTGCACCAAGGTATGAGGGGAAGTGGCGGAACATCCCGCAACGCCCACCCCCATCATCACCAGCACCAAGATTACTGAAGCTCGCATCGCCTTATCCTTGTCTGTGCATGCGGTGCGGCGATTATAGACCTGAGAACTACGTCACAGAAACAAGTAGATGACACAATCAAGGGGCGAATACCCTTCCAGCCTCCCTCACCTGTCCCACCGGTAGCGTCCCCGGCACCTGCACGCGCTATACTCCGCCGCCATGGACGCACCACAAGAAATTCTCGAACACGTTTTCGGCTACACCCGGTTCCGAGGGCAACAGAGACAGATCATCGACACACTCATGGCAGGTCGCGACGCTCTGGTACTGATGCCCACTGGAGGCGGCAAATCCCTGTGCTATCAGATACCGGCCCTGGCCCGCCCCGGCTGCGGTGTGGTGATATCACCACTGATCGCCCTGATGCAGGACCAAGTGGAAGCACTGCGGGCCGCCGGTGTGCGCGCGGCTTACCTCAACTCTTCCCTGCCTTTCAGCGAGGCCCAGCGAGTCGAAGAGGCGCTGGTGCGCGGAGAAATGGACCTGCTCTACCTGGCCCCCGAACGGCTGTCGCAAACGCGCACACTGGAACTGTTGCGCCGCGCGGAGCTGTCGCTGTTTGCCATCGACGAGGCCCACTGTGTATCCCAATGGGGCCACGATTTCCGCGCAGATTATCTGCAGCTCAATTGCCTGCACGAACAATTTCCCCATGTACCGCGTATCGCGCTTACTGCCACCGCCGATCGGCGCACCCGCGCGGAAATTGCCCGGCGCCTGGATCTGGAAAACGCCGAGCACTTTGTCAGCAGTTTCGACAGGCCCAATATCCAGTACCGCATCGCGCAAAAGGACAATCCACGCCGCCAGCTGCTGCAATTTCTGCGCTCGGAGCACCAGGGGCAGGCGGGTATCGTCTATTGTCTGTCCCGGACCAAGGTAGAGAGCACCGCCAATTGGCTCTGCCAGCAGGGGTATACCGCCCTGCCCTACCACGCCGGACTACCCGCTGAAATGCGCGCCGAGCACCAGCGTCGCTTCCTGCGCGAGGACGGAATCATCGTCGTCGCCACCATCGCCTTTGGCATGGGCATCGACAAACCGGACGTGCGCTTCGTCGCCCACCTGGATTTACCCAAAAGCATTGAAGCCTATTACCAGGAAACTGGCCGCGCCGGACGAGATGGCGAGCCGTCGACGGCACTCCTGCTGTACGGCCTCGAAGATGTGGTCAAGCTGTCGCAAATGGCTGCAGATTCCGACGGCAGCGAAGAGCACAAACGCCAAGAGAGCGCGCGCTTGAATGCCATGCTCGGCCTATGCGAAATCACCAGCTGCCGTCGCCAGGCCCTGCTGCACTATTTCGGCGAGGAGCTGCCGGAACCCTGCGGCAACTGCGATACCTGCCTAAACCCGCCGCAAACATGGGACGGTACGGAAGCCGCGGCGAAGTTGCTGTCCTGCGTCTACCGCACCGGCCAACGCTTCGGCGCCGCCCATGTCATCGACGTGTTGCGCGGATCGGAAAACGAGAAGGTACGCAAGTTCGGCCACGACACCCTGTCCACCTACGGCATCGGAACCGACTTGTCCGCCAGCGAATGGCGGGCAGTGACGCGGCAACTTGTGGTACGCGGTTACCTCGAAGTTGAGGGTGAATTCCACAGCCTGCGCCTGACCGAAGCCTGCCGCCCACTACTGCGCGGCGAGGAGCGCATTCAGTTGCGCAAGCTGCCGCCGAAAGCCAAAGGGGCCCGAAGTGATGCCAGTAAGGCCACTCCACCCGCAGAGATAGCGCCCGCCGATCTGCCGTTGTGGGAAGCGCTGCGCGCCTGCCGCAAACAGCTCGCGGACCGACACGGTGTACCGCCCTATGTGGTCTTCCACGATGCCACACTGCGCGGCATGGTGGCCGCCCGACCGCAAAGCCGCGAAGAAATGCTCGCCGTATCCGGTATCGGAGACAGCAAGCTGGAAAAATTCGGGGACGCTTTTCTGGCGGTGTTACGAGACTTCAACCCCTCTGCTGTCGATTAATATATTTAACACATGGTTATAAAAAACCCCAGGATATCGCCCGTTGGCTCACCATTGCTGCAAGAGACGCCACACAAAAAACTGAATAATCCTTCACCTATTGTAAATTTTATTAATCATCCCTAGACTCACCGCGATACGATAACAAAACCGTACGAGGTGAATCATGGCCGAGATCGACAGCTTTGCCGGTCTGAGCCCCGACGAACTCGACGCGCACTGGATGCCCTTCACCGGCAATCGCCAGTTCAAGGCCAACCCGCGCCTGTTTGTCCGCGCCGAAGGAATGCACTACACCACCGCCGACGGCCGCCAAGTGCTGGACGGATTTTCCGGCCTCTGGTGTTGTAACGCCGGCCACGGCCGAAAAGAGATTGCCGACGCGGTGGCCCGGCAGCTGGTTGAGCTGGATTACTCCCCCGCCTTTCAGTTCGGCCATCCACTGTCTTTCAAACTGGCCAAGCGCCTGGCCGATATGGCGCCCGACGATCTGAACCGCATTTTCTTTTGCAACTCTGGTTCAGAGGCGGCGGACACAGCGTTGAAAATCGCACGTGCCTACTGGCGCGCCAAAGGCCGACCGGAAAAGATTCGCCTAATCGGCCGCGCCCAGGGCTACCACGGTGTGAATTTCGGCGGCATCTCCATCGGCGGCATGCCGGGCAACCGCAAACACTTTGGCCCGGCCCTGGATGTGGACCATTTGCCCCACACTCTGCTGCCGGAGAACCGCTTTTCCCGCGGCCTGCCCGCGCATGGCGGCGAGGCCATGGCGGCGAGGCTGCTGGACATTATCGAATTGCACGGCGCAGAAAATATCGCCGCGGTGATGATTGAACCCTTCGCCGGCTCAGCCGGAGTGATACTGCCGCCGAAAGGCTATCTGCAGCGGCTGCGCGAACTCTGCAACCAATACGAAATTCTGCTGATTTTTGACGAGGTGATTACCGGCTTTGGCCGAACCGGCGCAGCTTTTGCAGCCGAAGCGTTCGGCGTGGTGCCGGATATCATGACCACCGCCAAGGGCATTTCCAATGGCGCTGTCCCAATGGGAGCCGTTTTCGCGCGGGAAGAAATCTACAACACCTTTATGCAGGGTCCCGAGCATATCCCCGAACTGGCCCACGGCTACACCTATTCCGCCCACCCGGTGGCCTGCGCCGCGGCCATGGCCACTCTGGATATCTACGAGCACGAAAAGCTGTTCGCGCGCGTACAATCGCTGGCGCCGCACCTGGAAGAAGCCCTGCACAGCCTCCGGGATTGCCCCCATGTGATCGACATCCGCAACTGCGGCCTGGCCGGTGCCATCCAACTGCAGCCCCGCGCCGGGGAGGCATCCAAGCGCGCGATGGAAGTGGTATTGGAATCCTACCGGCGCGGACTGCTGCTGCGTTGGACCGGCGATACCATCGCAGTGGCGCCGCCGTTTATTATCGATACCGCTCAGATTGAAACGATTGCAAAGACCCTGCGAGCCGTGCTGCAAAAAGTTGACTGACCCCCACCGCGCATTGGCAAAAATCACCGCAGCACTACGACCACGGAGCACCGGAGCCATCCGAAGGAGCACAAACATGAACACCATCGGCCACCTGATCAATGGCACTACCACCGCCAATGACTCTCGTCAGCAGGAAGTGATGAATCCCTCCACCAGCGCAGTGATCGCCAAAGTCGCCCTGGCCAGCCGCGCTACCGTGGAAGACGCCATCGCCGCCGCCGAGGCCGCTTATCCCGCCTGGCGGGACACTCCGCCCATCAAGCGCGCACGCATCCTATTTCGCTTCAAGGAATTGCTGGAAACCAATGCCGACAAGATTTGCGAACTGATCACCCGCGAGCACGGCAAGGTACTGGGCGACGCCATGGGCGAATTGCAGCGCGGCATCGAAAATGTCGAGTACGCCTGCGGCATCCCAGAACTGCTAAAGGGCGAACACAGCAGGAACGTCGGACCCGGCATCGATGCCTGGAGCGAATTCCAGCCCCTGGGCGTCTGCGCCGGTATCACCCCGTTCAACTTTCCCGCCATGGTGCCCCTGTGGATGTGGCCCATGGCCATCGCCTGCGGCAACACCTTCGTACTCAAGCCCTCCGAGCGGGCTCCCAGTTCCGCGCTGTTTATTGCCCAGCTGGGCCTTGAAGCGGGCATCCCCGCCGGCGTGCTGAACCTGGTCAACGGCGACAAAGAAGCGGTGGATACGCTGCTGACGGACCAGCGGATACAGGCGGTCAGCTTCGTGGGCTCCACGCCGGTTGCCGAGTACGTCTACCGCACAGGTACCGCCAGCGGCAAGCGGGTCCAGGCGTTCGGCGGTGCCAAGAACCATGCGGTGATCATGCCCGACGCCGACTTGGACAGCGCGGCCAATGCACTGATGGGCGCCGCTTACGGCTCTTGCGGCGAGCGCTGCATGGCCATCTCCGTCGCAGTGGCCGTCGGCGACGCCGTCGCCGATGCATTGATTGGGAAACTGAAAGCCCACATCGCCAAACTGAAAGTCGGCGACGGCATGGACAACAACAACGATATGGGACCGCTGATCAGCCGCGCCCATCTGGAAAAAATCCGCAGCTACATCGCCAAGGGCATTGAGGAAGGCGCGGAATTGGTTGTGGATGGGCGTGATCTGAAGGTTACCGGTTTCGAGGATGGCAATTTTCTAGGCGCCTGCCTGTTCGACAAAGTCAAAGAAGGCATGACGATTCACCGCGACGAAATCTTCGGCCCGGTGCTCTGCGTGATGCGGGTTCGCACCCTGCAAGAGGCGATGGAGATTATCAACGCCCACGAATACGGTAACGGTACCTGCATCTTCACCCGCGACGGAGAGGCCGCGCGTTACTTCTCCGACAATATAAAAGTGGGCATGGTGGGTATCAATGTACCGCTGCCGGTACCCGTGGCCTACCACAGTTTCGGTGGATGGAAACGCTCACTATTCGGCGATCTGCACGCCTATGGCCCTGACTCCGTGCGTTTCTACACCAAGCGCAAAGCGGTGACCCAGCGCTGGCCGGCCAGCGGCCTGCGCGAGGGAGCCCAATTCAACTTTCCCAGTAACGACTAAAGACTCTACCGGCAGTCTGATACGTTTGCTTAGTCGCAGTAAAGATACTGCGAGACCAAATAAGAAACGCAAGTGATGGAAAGGAAATTTCAATACTGCGGATACAGGGATGTATCCGGCGGAGCTACAGGGAAGTACTTGTGGTTTTCAAAATACCCGTCCTATTGCCTGAGCGCCCCGAAACCTACCATTGTGTTCACGCGAATTAATCAGAGGTTCCCTAGCGGAACCCCGCTACACCGAGCGATTGCAGCTTCACCCCCAGGAGCTGCACCTCTTCGTGGCGCAGAAAGCTGACGAGCTCCCCCGCCCGCTGGGGCCCAATACCCGGAAACTGTCGCCAGTCTTTTTCTCCCCGTTTGGAAAAAATAGAAAACGAACCTTGCCGCCAGGCCGCCTCCGGCAACAAGTGGATTGACGGCATGCCCAAAGCCAGCATCCAGCTGCGGAAATCCTGTGCCAGTGCCCGGTTAAAATTATCCAGCAGCTGCCGCGCCCTTTTCGGGCCAACACCGGGCACAGCGACCAATTGCTTCTCCGAAAGCGATGTCCAGGCCAATAGGTCTGTCAACAGACCTGTCTCTTGCAACGAGCGCCAGCGCGCCTCACCCATACCGCGGAATTTCAGACTTTTCCCAAGCCACAGCAACCGCGCCAGGAATTGATCCTCGCAGCCCGGCTCCGGTTGCCAGCAAGTCAAAGGGCCATAGGCATCGGGGTCCGGCACTGGCAGTGCCGTCCTTTCCAGCGCGGGCAAAACCACGTCTCGAATTTGCGGGATCGTCTGGCCAGCGAGTGTTAGGCGTAACTGATCACCGGGGCGGATATCCAGAGACTGCCAGCGCTCGAAGGAACCGGCACTGACGCGGCGGATTTCGCGATCATCCAGTAACGTTGGCGCAACCTCCACCACCGGCACAATCTTACCGGTACGACCTACGGGAAATTGCACCCCCACTACCGACGCCAACGCTGTGGCCGCCGGGTGCTTCCAAGCCACCGCCCATTCCGGCGGCTGGGGCTGCCAGCTATCTCCCGCTGGACGTTCACTTTGCCGCAAAACAACCCCATCCGTGGCGAAAGGCTGAGGGGACTCGTAGTAGTGCCGGCGCCAGCGGCGCACTTCATCCAGCGAGCGCACCCGGTGTGTGTAATCACTGACGTCATACCCCAGCGCCCTCAGAGCACGCAGCCGCTCGGGCATTGTCGCGGGGCCATTGGGCCAATCCCAGACAAACAACGCCAGGGATTGCGCCTGCGAGAGCGATAAGACTCGGGAAGCCATGGCACCACTGGCGAGACCCCGTGCCTTGCCGCCGCCCTCTGCCTGTACATGATTCTCCACGCGCCAGTAGATTTCTCCCTGTAATACCAGTTCTTCCCGCTGGTCGGGAACTTCCAACTGAATAGCCGGTATTCTGCGCGCATGCCGGGTCCAATCCTGACCGCTTCGGCCATCGCCGCGACTGATCATTTGGTGCAACAATCCCCGCCGGTAAACCAAGGTCACGGCAACGCCATCGATTTTGGGTTGCAGCCAAATGTCACCATCTCGTTGTAACCAACGCTCCACCGCATCGGCATCGCGCAGTTTCCGCAGGCCCGTATGAGCCACCGGGTGAACGAGAAGGCTCCCAGCCTGACGCGGTGGCGGCTCCAGTGCCCGCGACTGCTCCGGAAAGCAGCGGTTCCAGGCCGCCAGCACCGCTTGCGCGCGGTCGTACACCGCATCGCCCACCAGTGACTGGTGTTCCAGGTAATAGGCCTGATCCCACTGGTTGATCTGATCGGCAAGCCGGTTGATTTCCCGCTCCGCGCGGGAAGCGGTCCAGTCGGGACACTCGATTGCAAGAGCGTTTCCCGCACCAGCGCTACTGAATAGAACAAAGAAAACCGCAAACATTAGTCCGCGAATAAGGCCCCGCGCGCCTGAGGGAGGTGACAATTCCATTTGCCATACTCCGTCATCGTAATTGACTGAGGCTCTACATTAACCGATTTGCCAACGCGAGTGATAGAGTCCGGAAAACAGCGGATGCATTAGGGAATCTCTGATTAATTCATGTCCTGGTGGTAGACGCTCTTCAGGGGCGGATGTGAAGCTCAAGTGATAAGACGGCTATTTCTAAACCGTCGGATACAGGGATGTATCCGTCGGAGCTACAGGGAAGTACTCGAGCGTTTTCGAAATATCCGCCCTATCGCCTGAGCGCCCCGGGACCTACCATAGTGTTCACGCGAATTAATCAGAGGTTCCTTAGCAATCAGGAATACAAAAAAAGGCGCCGAAGCGCCTTTTTCATCTGCACTGTAATGCAAACGATTCAGAATCGATATCCGATACCCAAGTTGTATACCCAGGAATCCAGTTCAATGTCTGTTCTCGCCGCATTAATAACGGTAGTGGGAGAAAAATAAAAATTGGGAGCCTGATAGTGCAAATCGGTTTGCACATCTGAATCCAGGTACTGGACAGCCGCATTGACCAGCCAGTTACTCTCGCGGCCCAGCATAATATCGATCCCTATTTGACCAGCCCAGCCCCAATCATCTTCCAGATACAGTTTTGCCGGCCCTATGGCTCCGGCCACTTCTGCCAGATAGTCATTGGCCGCAGTTCGAAAGCGCACACTATCGTAATCGGTATAGTGCGCTCCGATGCCCACGTAGGGCTGCACCCAGGACTCCTTGCAAACAGGGAACCAGTTGAACATCAGTGTTGCCGAGCGGCGGTCGATACTGCCGGCGCGAATTTTGCTGACGCCAAAATCCTGCACAAAAGTGGCATCCAGCCCCGTTAAATCCAGATCGTGCTCCGCTTTTCCGATATAGCCCAGTTCTACGGACATATGGTCAATCGGCATAAACCCCACAGAGAAATTCCAGGTTGTCTCTCCATCCAGGTCGTATCTGAGCCCATCAAAAAACGGTTGCAGATCCCGGTCGTAGCGCCACTTACCTGAGTCATCGTCGAGATCGACATAGGAGGCGCCAATGCGAAGCATCACAGTACCCGCCTCATACACCGCCGGAGGAGCTGAAGGTATTGGTGCTGCATAGCCGGACGGGCCGGCCAGTACCGGTTCAGCACTGACCGCCGCGGCTACAGCAATCGCCATAGGTGTCAGAATGCGCGTCAATTTCATCTGAAGTACTCCATTGATATTCGGCTAATTCAACAACAATCAACCCAATCACTTTTCAGTCTAGACACGAAAAAACACCTCTGTAGAAATTCCTCCCCCAGCCATTCACCGACAGCCCATATAGTGTGGTATTGGCGCATTTTTACTCCCACCTTTTGGCGCGAATTTCTCCATTTCATGCTGTGCCAACCTTTTCACTGGCCCTCCGCTTTGCTATGCAACCCCCTTCTTTTTCATTTGAGCGTCATTGTTGGCTCCGGTGCGAACAATCACTTTCCTCTCATTAGCACTATTCTCCCGACCGCTGCATTTCAGTGAATAACCCTACATAGCCGCTATAAAAAAGGGCGCCGAAGCGCCCTTTAACACAACCTTTCATCATCAGATTCAAAAATCAAATTTGTATCCGATGGACAAGTTGAACACCCACGGATTGTAAAGGTAATCACCGGAATAAGATTCCAGGAAGAAATCGGTATTGGTTGAGGCGTTATTGCGGACGGTGAATCCCAAATCGGTCTCCGAATCCACGTAGATTGCAGCCATATTCACCAGCCACGCACTATCGTGGCCAAAGTTAATATCGGCACCAATCTGCCAAGTGTATCCCCAGGAATTTCCCAGAGACATGCGAGAAGTGAGGCCAAGGTCATTGAGGTCCGCACGTGCAACCCCTCTGAAGCTCTCACCGCCAAAGTCCGTGTAATTAATACCAACACCGACATAGGGCTGGAACATGCAGGATGGATCCAGCGGATACCAGTTGACATAAGCCATGCTCATATCGGCTTCAAATTTAGCGAGGTTCCGCAGTGCCACATCGTCGAATCCGGCTACTGTTACGAATCCTTTGCTGTTGCCACCAACATGATCATCGCCGTCAACATACATCAACTCGAATCCGAAATGATCGTGAGGCTTCCAGACACCGCTGATATTCCAGCCCCACTCATCATCCGGGTCTATAGTTGCCCGAAAAGCGTCGAAGTACTGTAGCGAATCATCGACAAAACTTACTTGCTCCGAATTCGGATGAATATAAGAGGCACCGATCCGGATAATAAACTCCTGAGTTTTAGGCGGAGGCGGTGCGGGTATATAACCCGAAGGACCGGCTAACGCATTAGTAGAAACCGCCAGTGCCAGAGGTGCCAGAACCGGGGTCAGAATACGCATCATCTTCATTGAGGTAACTCCATTGATTTTCAGCGGATTAAACAGCAATCAGCCCAATCAATGGTCAGTTTAGTCGCGGGGTAATACAGCTGTAGAAAAAACAACCAATTATTGGCGTCAAAAAAAAAGTCACGGAGATTTTGGCGCAAGAAAAGTTCTTTTGGCACGCATAGTCACTTGCCATACTCCCTGCCCTAAGGCTGTGAAACCAGCGACAGCGTTCGCACGAACTATGCAGAGGGCCCTAATTCCATCGGAAAAGAAGCGAACGCCATACGTGGAAAAATATGCCGACGTGAAAGGAACAGCCCGATAACAAAAATGCCTTTGATTAATTCACACGGGAGCTGTAATGGCTCTGGGACACTCAGTCAATGGGATGGGCATTTTGAAAACGCACAGGTGCACCCCTATGCCCAACAGTTTCGAAATATCCATCCCCATCAGCTGAGCTTCTCATCGGATCTCAATGTATCTTGACCGTCATGAAACGATTTATTCAGGATGACTTAGCAAATTCAATGTTTGCCGCCACCGAGGCACTCCGGGCTCTGCGGCGCCTCACCCGGCCACTCTTCCGGACTGTATGTATGTAGCGCCAGGGCGTGAACCGGCCCTGCCATTTCCTCGGCCAGTATTGCGTAAATCCGCTGGTGGCGTCGCACTTTACTCATCGAAGTGAAAGCGTCACTGACCAAAACGACGCGAAAGTGCATCTCCGCGCCAGGCGGCACATTGTGCATATGACTTTCGCATTGCACATCGATATATTCAGGCGCCAGCGCCTCGGTAAGCTTCTCTTTAATCTGGTTTGCCAAGCTCATGTACTACCTCTCAAAATATCGCTGATCCATTCCTGTGAAGTGTCGTAGGTAGTTACGGGTGCTCAGGCCGAAGCCCCCGCCTTGCGTTTGCGCGCCTCCACAATGGTTTCGTAAGCCAGAGTGATACTTTTCATCTGGTCTTCTGCATGCCGCATAAACTCTTCCGGTAACCCCTTGGCGGCGAGCTTATCCGGGTGGAATTCCGCAGCCTTGCGCCGATAGGCGAGTTTCAGCTCTCGGTCGCTGACATCGGGAGTGCAGCCCAATACATCGTAATGCTGCTTCAGGCTCTGCGCGGAAACCGATGCGCGATGGCCGAACTCCCCCTGCATGGCGGAAAAAATGGAGCTATGTAACCCCAGATCTTCGGGAATACGGCGCAGTATCTCCTCTTCCGCCGCGTGCAGCTCACCATCCGCGCAGGCCACTGCGAACAACAGGCGGTAGACCATTTCGCGCATGGCCTCGTTACGCACCAGCTGACGGTACTGACGGGCGTAGTCGTAGATGCTGTAAGCGTCGGTTTTCGCGTTTTGGAAAATCTTGATGGCCTGCGCCCGATCCTCGGCGCTGAGGCGCAGATTATTCTGCATGAAGTCTTCAATCAGGTTGACTTCCGCCTTCGAAACCAGACCGTCCGCCTTGGCCATCTTCGCCAACATGGAAAAAACGGTGACGATAAATACCGTCTGTGCTCCTTCACGGTTCAGACCTGCCACCGCGGCACCAGCCGCCCGTTGCAGTCCGGAGCCAAAAGAGCTGCCTATCCAGGCGCCCAGTGCCGCACCGATAGGGCCTCCAAACATCAGGCCGATACCGGCTCCGATTCCCGCGCCCAACCAGGACATAATCGTTCCTCCAGGCGCCTCACCGCGCCCCTCATACAAAAAGGCGCCTATGATACCACGCGCCTCCAGCGCCCTGGTGCCCTGCCGGGAAAGTCATTCTCCCCATACCCAAATTCATGGCACTCCGGGGTTCCTTTATCGGCGACTGCTTACTGACTCTGTAACCAATTGCGCCAACCGCCATAGTGGGTGATTTCTTCGGCATCCTTGAGGCCAGACGCCTCGCAGATAAACCCGCTCACCCAACGGCCATCGGCCAATTCCACCTTGCCGATACCCAGGGGGGCCGGGATGGCGGCGACGAAGCTGCCCAGTTCTGCGGTGGGAATAGACCAGACTTCCACTTCGATACCTCTGCCGCCGCTTTCATCGCGCATAAGTCCCGGTCGCAACGGCGGACCTCCGGCGAGGGCGAACAGCCGGTAACAAGCCGCGGTTTGGGCGCGGGCCTTCAGAACGGCCCCGCGCTCAGTCAGCTGCCAGTTCAGAGGCAATTCTTGTAGGTGGGCACCGCAAACTAACAGATCTGTGCGTTCGCTTCCGCCGCAGTCTGGCGCCGTTGTGGGCGCAGCTTCTGTGCCCAGAGCACCTTGAGGAAGCGGCAATATCTGGCGTATCCGATTACCGATGGAAAGTAATCTGCGATCGCTGAAGTGATCCCCCACCAGGGTCACGCCAAACGGCAAACCTTGCGCTGTAAAGGCCGTAGGAATGGCAACCGCCGCCATATCCAACAAATTCATGAAGTTGGTGTAATAACCCAACTGGGAATTGAAGCGCACCGGCTCGGCCAGCATTTCGTCCACGCGGAAGAGACGTCCCGCCGTCGGGGTGAGCAGACAGTCCAGCCCTTCCATCTGCTCGAAACAGGCCAGGCGCAGCTCCTGCAAGCGGTATTGGGCTCGGAACAGGTCTGTGGCAGGTGGTGTCTTGCCCGGCTCAATGATGGCGCGCACCACTGGATGGATCGCTTCGGGATCACTGTTTAACAGGGACTCGCAGGCGATATAGCGTTCGGCCACCCAGGGGCCTTCATAGAGCAGCCGCGCCGCCTCATCGAAGGGGGTGAAGTCAACGGTTACCAGTTCGATGCCCGCGCCAGTCAGTGCCGCCAGGGTATCCGCATAGGCCCGCGCATAGTGGTCAGACCCAAAGAATTTCAGCTGTTCCTGAGGCAAAACGCCGATTCGCAACGGACCGCTTCGTAGGCCGTACTGGCGGGCGGCGTTATCGAACCCGTTGCGACGACTATAACCGTCGCGGGCATCAAAACCTTCAGCGCAGGCCAAAACCGTATTGGCGTCATCAGTGTCCAAAGTGAAAATGCTGATGCAATCCAGCGACCGGCAAGCGGGCACCAGCCCCGTGGACGACAAGAGTCCCCGTGTGGGCTTGAGGCCAACCAGATTGTTGAAGCAGGCGGGGACCCGGCCAGAGCCCGCAGTGTCCGTGCCCAAGCTGAAGCTGGCCAGCCCCAGCGCCACCGCTACAGCAGAGCCGGAGCTGGAACCTCCGGAGATGTAATCCGAATCAAAGGCGTTGCGGCATGGTCCATAAGGTGACCGGGTGCCGTTCAGCCCGGTGGCAAACTGGTCCAGGTTAGTCTTGCCGACGGGAATGGCGCCGGCATCGATCAGCTGCTGCACCACCTGTGCCGAGCTTTCCGGTGTGTAGGCAAAAGTTGGGCAGGCCGCGGTGGTGGGTATCCCGGCCAGATCAATGTTGTCCTTGATGGCAAAGGGAATACCCCACAGGGGGTGGCTGGCCGGGTCCTTCTGTGCCAGGGCCTCCAGCCAGGGTTGCTGCTCCTCGGCCGTCAGCAGGTGAATCCAGATATTGTGCGCCTCATATTCAGCTGCACGGCGGCGGATATCCGCCATCAGCTGTGCCGGTGTCAGGCGGCCTTCGGCAAAGGCACGCTGAAGCGCAGAAATACTCATGTCAATGCTCATACCTTGTCCTCCCCGGTTGTCAGTGTGGCTTCATCCTCCAGCACCACCAGCGCCTGACCGGCGCTGACCCGCCCGCCTTGGTTGGAGAGCAGCTGGCTGACGACGCCGCTACAGGGGGCGCAGATGGGGATTTCCATTTTCATGGACTCAAGAATCATCAGCAGCTGTCCGGCTTCCACCGTGTCACCGGCCCGGACTTCCGTCTGCCAGACGCTGCCGGACACAGGGCTGTCCACCAGAGTGGCGTCCTCTGGCCAGCTCTGCTCAATGGATTCGGCTTCTGCCTCCTCCACTTCAAAGTTGAACTGGCCGTTGGCATGCCAGCGTTCCAGCTCTTCCTGAAAGGCCTCGTTGCGCTGTTCAAGGAATGTCTGGATGTCACCGGCGTTGTCCGCAACAAACTGCTCGTATTCCGCCAGGGAGAAATGGCTGTCCTCGATCTTCAACGGGTAGCGACCTTGCGGGAAGTCGCGCCGAATCTGCTGCAGCTCCTCGTGACTGACTTCGTAAAAACGTATCTGATCGAAAAAACGCAGCAGCCAGGGTTTTTCAAAAGCATCGGTGCGCCGGTAGCGATTCCACATCTGCAGGGTGCGGCCGACAAACTGGTAGCCACCGGGCCCTTCCATGCCGTACACGCAGAGATAGGAGCCGCCAATCCCCACAGAGTTCTCCGCGGTCCAGGTGCGCGCCGGGTTGTATTTGGTAGTCACCAGGCGGTGGCGCGGGTCTACCGGTGTGGCCACCGGTGCCCCCAGGTAGACATCCCCCAGCCCCATCACCATATAGGAAGCGTTGAATACGATCTGTTTGACCTGGTCAATGCTGTCCAGGCCGTTGATGCGACGGATAAACTCCAAATTACTTGGACACCAGGGAGCATTCCTGCGCACGCTCTGTTCGTATTTCTCAATAGCCAGCCGGCAGGCCGCGTCATCCCAGGAAAGTGGCAGGTGGACAATACGCGACGGCACACTCAGTTGCGCCAGCTGCTGTGACAGCTCGCGCTCGCCTTTCTCTATATGGGCCAGCAGATGTTTATGGCTGAGCTCCTGAGTGTCGAAGTGGATCTGCAGGGAACGGATACCCGGGGTCAGCTCGCGCAACCCGGGCAAGGGATGCTGCTGCAGCCACTGCATCAGCGCATGGGCGCGAAAGCGCAGGCGGATATCCAGCGCCTGGGGGCCGTACTCCACCAACAGGAAATGGTCCCCGGCAGCGCGGCAGACGATCTCGTCGCCAAAAGTCTCAGCGTCAAATCGGGCCAGTATTGGGGTGTCCGGTTCCACCGGCTGCCAGCTGCACGTCTGTGCCTGCAGTGTTTCGATCGCCCGGTTCTGAGCCGCTTCCAGGGCCACGGCCTGTTCCAGGCTGACCGGCACAAATCGCACCTTGTCCCCGGCCCGCAACTGGCCCAGTTTCCACAGGTCCGCCGTGATCACCGTGGCCGGACAGACAAAGCCGCCCAGGGAAGGCCCGTCCGGCCCCAGAATCACCGGCATGTCGCCGGTAAAATCCACGGTGCCGAAGGCGTAGGCGTTGTCGTGGATATTGGAGGGATGCAAACCGGCTTCCCCCCCATCGCGGCGCGCCCATTGCGGCTTGGGGCCGATCAGACGCACACCGGTGCGGCTGGAGTTGTAGTGGATCTCCCAATCCGTATCGAAGAAGGTGCGCATATCCTCATCGGTAAAGAAGTCCGGAGCCCCGTGGGGGCCGTAGATCACGCGCAGCTCCCAGTGATGGTCCAGAACAGGCCGCAGCGCCTCCGCGCCCCCCCGCACGGAAACAGAGCCGGGGTCAGCGGCCGCATCGAGATGCAGTACATCACCGGTACGCAGAGCGCGGCCATTGTGGCCGCCAAACTGACCGAGGGTGAAGGTGGAGCGGGAGTTCAGGTAACCGGGACACTGAATACCGCCACACACAGCCAGGTAGGCCCGCGCCCCCGCCCGGACTCGCCCCAGCTGCAGAATCTGTCCCGCCGCCACCGGAACTATCTGCCAGCCCGGTATTGCCTGTCCGTCCAGGGTGGCATCGATGGTGGCGCCCGTGAGGGCAATCCGGGTATCACAGGCAAAGGTCAGTGTGGGTCCCTGCAGGGTGATCTCCAGTCCCGCTGCACTGTCCGGGTTGCCCAGCAATCGGTTGGCCAGGCGGAAGGAGCGGCTGTCGAAAGGACCGGAGGGTGGCACGCCCACATCCCAGTGCCCCTGCCGCCCCGGAAAATCCTGGATGGTGGTCTGAGTGCCCCCCTGAAGCACATCGATCCGGGCCGGCTGATAGCGGAAGCTGTTCAGGTAGCGAGTGGTGACCTGGCCCCGGGCCAGGGTATCGTCACGGCTGAGCGCACGCAGGTAGTCCAGGTTGGTTTCGCTGCCGTACAGTTCGGTGGCATCCAGTGTCTGTTGCAGTTTTTCCAATGCTGCGGGGCGATCGCCGGCGCGGACAATGACCTTGGCCAGCATGGGATCAAAGAAAGGAGGAACCTCGATGCCGGATTCGATCCAGTGGTCAATCCGCACACCTTCCCCCTCGGGAAAGGACACATGGCTCAGCAGGCCGGCACAGGGCTGGAAATCGCGCCAGGGATCTTCCGCATAGAGGCGCACCTGGATAGCGTGCCCCGTCGGTTTCAGCTGTGCCCGCTGCGCCTCCAGATCCGGTGCTTCGCCAGCGGCGATACGCAGCATCCATTCCACCAAATCAACGCCATACACCTCCTCGGTCACCCCGTGCTCCACCTGCAGCCGGGTGTTGACCTCAAGAAAGTAGAAATCCCCGCTGTCAGCGTCGTAGATGAACTCCACCGTGCCCGCGTTGCGATACTCAACACTGGCCAGCAGCTTCTCTGCGGTACTGTGCAGGCGGGTGCGCACCGCTTCACTCAGATTGGGCGCCGGGCACTCCTCCACCACCTTTTGGTTGCGGCGCTGGCTGGAGCAGTCCCGCTCACCGATGGCCAGGGCTCTGCCGGAGCCGTCGCCCACCACCTGGACTTCGATATGGCGGGCACGGGCAATGAACTTCTCCAAAAAAACACCGTCATCGGCAAAGTTGTTGGCGCCCAGGCGTTTGACGGAATCAAAGGCCGCATCCAGCTCTGCGACGTCATGGCATAACTGCATACCGATGCCGCCACCACCGGCGGTGCTCTTGAGCATAACCGGATAACCGATGCGTTGCGCTTCGGCGCGGGCCGCGGCCAGATCGGTCAACAGCTCCGAGCCCGGCAGCAGGGGCACACCGGCGGCCTCCGCCAGGGCACGGGCCCGGTGCTTCAGACCGAACGCCTGCATCTGCTCAGCGGTGGGGCCGATAAAGGTGATGCCCGCCGCCTCACAGCGTCCCACAAAGGCGGCATTTTCACTGAGGAATCCGTAACCGGGGTGTATGGCCTGAGCGCCGCTGTCGGCGGCGATCTCCAGCAGGCGCTCGACATTCAGATAGGTATCAGCTGCAGCGCCTTCCCCCAGACTGTAGGCTTCATCGGCGTGACGCACATGCAGACTGTCGGCATCGCACTCGGCATAAACCGCCACCGAGGCGATACCCATACGCCGCAGCGTGCGAATCACGCGGGTTGCAATAGCGCCGCGGTTGGCAATCAGAACCTTGGTAAACATGGTGGTATCCCGCACGGGCCGTCCCGTGAACTTCTATACGACAGCGGTCGTCCGCTGAAGGTGTGTATCCGGTGTGGTGTCTGAAGACCGTTGCTGACAGGGAGCAAACGGGGGATGGTTGGCAGAGCCTTATTCGTTATCCCACACCAGCAGTTCAATCGGCGTGGGGTTGTAGCCGT
The DNA here is from genome assembly GCF_001617625.1 of Microbulbifer thermotolerans. Classification (NCBI taxonomy): domain Bacteria; kingdom Pseudomonadati; phylum Pseudomonadota; class Gammaproteobacteria; order Cellvibrionales; family Microbulbiferaceae; genus Microbulbifer; species Microbulbifer thermotolerans. The sequence goes on from NZ_CP014864.1 coordinate 2,290,024, forward strand.
TGCAGGGGTTGTTTAGCTGTGGGCAGTTGGAGATCAGTACCACCACATCCATCAGAGCCGTCAGCTCCACATATTTGCCGGGGGCCGAGATGCCGTCCTCGAAGGTGAGTCCGCCCTCTTCGGTGACCGGAACATTCATGAAGAAATTGATGTTGTGGCCGATGTCGCGCTTGCTGATGCCATATTCCGGGTGCTCGGCGATGGCCAGCATCCAACTGTCCCTGCACGCGTGCATGCAACGCTTTTCCAGGTCGTAACGCACGGTGTTGCTTTCGGTGGCACAGGCGCCGCCCAGGGTATCGTGGCGGCCACAGGTATCAGCCACGATTTCCAGCATCGGTCGGTTTTCGCTGGAGCGCAGTACGCTGCCGGTAGTCAGGTAGAGGTTGCCCTGCTCGCGGATGGTATCCATGGCACTGTAGCGTTCGGCAGGGTCGGCCGCACTGTAAAAGAGCGTGTCCGCCGCTTGGTTGCCCTCCAGATCCAGGATGCGCAATGTCTGCCCTTCACGGACAATACCGATAAAGTAATCCCCAGCATCCACCTTGGTGCGGGAAACCGCCTGCTCTGCCTGACGTGTACTTTCAGTCAACATATTCGCCTCCTTATTTGCCCAGGTGATACAGGGCGTTGTTCTGGAAACCGCGCCGGTTTTCCGGGCGGAAATTCAGGCAGTAATCGTCGTCGGACACGGGATCTGCTTCACCCAGATCGATACGGACCGGCCTTTGGGGATAGGTGGGCTCCTGGCACAGAGGGTGCGGGCAATTGTGCAGAACCACCAGGGTGTCCATCTCGAAACGCAGGGTCAGATGGCTGCCTGGCTGGCTGTGTCCCTCCACCAGTTGCATACGACCTTCAGCGTCGGCGGCCACTTTGCTGAACCAGTTGATATTGGCCGCCAGGTCCGCACATCCGAGACCGTACTTAGCCAGCTCGACAAGAAAGGCGTCGTGACCATTCTGGTGCCAGTTATTGCGGTCGTGCTGATAATCACGCACACCCCAGCGCCCGGTGACCTGATCGGCGCGGATATTGCCGCAGACGGTTTCGTGCCAACCCAGGCTGTCCTCAACAATGGAGGCAAAAATACGTCCCATATCGGAGTAGAGACAGTTGCCCCGGGTGAGCTTAAAGGTATGTTGGCACTTGAGCGTATCTGGTGCGTTGTAGCGCTCCAGCAGGTTCTCTGGATTGTAGAACAGCATGCCCACATTGGCGCCGCCCTCGAGATCGGTCAGGCGCATCAAGGTGCCTTTGCGCATGCGCAGCGACCAGTGGCCACCCGCCGGAATTTCGGTGGTGTATTCAATGCTTTTCATAATGCCTTTTCTGTTTCTCTTGCAGTGAGCGTGAGATCGCGATCAATTTTCTTAAGCTTTCCGCCGTCCATCTGACCCACCGGCAGGTCGTAAGTAATCGTAGCGCCATAGGCATCAGGCGCCTGGGGGTCGAGACGGGTCTTGTCAAACACCCACAACCGGGTACCTAAATAAAACCCCTCGGTGAGGTCATGGGTAACCATAAACACAGTGAGCTCGTATTCGCGCCAAAGACGCAACACGAGATCATGCATATCGGCCCGAATACCGGGGTCCAGTGCGCCGAAAGGTTCATCCAGGAGCAGAATACGCGGCTGTCCCAACAGTGCCTGAGCAATGGCGAGACGTTGTCGCATTCCCCCTGAAAGCTCCCCCGGATAAAGCGATTCCGCATTTCCCAAACCGACTTCCGCCAGTATTGCCCGCGCTTCATCCCGCGCCTGCTGGCGGGCCGCCCCAAACAACAAACCGGTCACGCCGGGGCGCCCGAAACCGCGGGCCGCCATGACGTTTTCCAGCACTGACATGTGAGGAAAAACCGAGTACTGCTGAAAAACAATGCCTCGATCCGGACCCGGCTCGTCGGGGATCGGTTTTCCGTCTAGCAGAAGTTCACCACTGCTGGCGGTCTCTGTCCCCAACAGCATTTTAAGAAAGGTGCTCTTACCGCAGCCGGACGCCCCGACCAGCGTAATAAATTCACCTTCTTCAACCCGCAGATTGAGTCTTTCCAAAACAACCTTGTCACCGTATTTCTTCCACAGATTGCGCGCCTCTATCATTACTGCACTCCTTTACTCTGCCAGGGGAAGAGACGGCGACTGACCCAGGCCAGAACCGAATCGATCAAAAAGGCCAACACAGTGATCCAGGCCACATAAGGCAATATCACGTCCATGGCCATATAGCGACGGACCAGAAAAATCCGGTAGCCGAGGCCATCAGTGGAGGCAATGGCTTCCGCCGCAATCAGGAACAACCAGCCAGCGCCCAGTGACAGGCGCACGGCGTCAATCAGTCTCGGCATCAACTGCGGAAGTAATACGCGGAAGATAATTTGGCTGGTATTGGCACCGAGGGTTTGTGCCTTTACCAGCTGTTCACGGGGAATTTCCAGTGTTCTGCGCTGGATATCACGCGCGATAAAGGGTGTGATCCCAATGGCGATCAACGCCACTTTGGATACTTCCCCCAAACCGAAGACAATAAACAGCACCGGCAAAAGAGCCAGCGGGGGAATCAGCGATACCACAGTGAGCAGTGGACTGGCCACCGCAGAAACGCTGGGCAATGCACCGGTCAGTAAACCCAGCACTAAACCGACAAACGCTGCGATCAATACACCCAGCCCCAGACGGGTCAGGCTACTGGTGGTATCCCCCCAAAATAAATATTCCCCCGTGCGCTTGCTCGGTTCAAACGCCATACGCTGGATAGCGTCGCCAATCTGACTGAAGCCCGGCAACAGTTTGTCACTGGGGTTTTCGGCCAAGCGTGCATCCGACGCAACAATGTAAAGAATCACCAGCAATACAAAAGGCAGCAAACCGAACATCATGCGCGTTGCCGGTGCCGGCGTCAGGTTAATAAATCGTTTCATCTTCAGTCCTTAGGGAAGCACACACTTCCCTCCTAAGGGCTCGGGGGTACCGGGCTTAATACGCCCGCACGCAGGGCTTCAGAGATCACCATCAACGGCCATCTGCAACCAGGCTGGGTTGAAACGCAGCTTGATATTGTTGCGATCGCCATAGATACCGGCAGGTGTTTCGATACCGATAAAACCGGCATCTGGTGCGCCTTCCCCAAGCAGACCGTGCTCGAAGGAGAACTCGGCCACTTTTTGCATCGTGGTGCGCAGGTCTGGACTGTTGGTAAATTTCAAGGCCGCTTCAGGGGTGTAGAACATCGCGGTAGTGGCAAGCTGTGCTTCATAGCCCGCCAAATCAGTACCTGCGGCCTGAGCCATAAAGGTTTTTGCTGCCTTAGCGGTGGCATCCTTCGCCTGCATAATTTCCATTAATTCGAACCAGGCTCCGGTCAAAGCTTTACCGAGCTCGGGGCTTTTCTCCAGAACTTCGGTTTTAACCACCAACATATCGAGGATTTCCCCGGGGATTTGGGACGAATCAAATACTTGGTTTGCGCCCGGCATGGACAAAATCTCACCCAACGGCGGATTCCAGGTCGCCACCGCCGTAACTTCCGGCGTTCCATAGACCGCGACCATATCAGCATCAGAAGTGTTGACCACCTGAATATCCCGCTCACTCAAGCCGACCGTTTCCAGAGCGCGGGCGAGGAAGTAGTGGGATACACTGAGCTCGACCAGATTCACCTTCTGGCCTTTAATATCCGCCAATGACGTTTTGTCTTTGAGTACAATGCCATCATTGCCGTTGGAAAAGTCATTGATAATCAAGACGGTGTTATCGACACCACCTGCTGCGGGAATGGTCAGCGTGTCCATGTTGGTTATGGAACAGGCATCGAATTCGCCGACCGTGTACTGATTGATCGATTCGATATAGTCATTGAACTGCACAACTTCGATATCGATGTCGTACTTATCGGCCCATTTCTGCACAATCCCCTGCTCGACACCATATGCCCATGGCATCCAGCCGGCATAGATGGACCAGCACACTTTGAAAGTATCGCGGGCGGAAGCTGTCGACGACAGCGTCAAGGCAAGTAGAAGAATGGAAAGTCGCTTCATGGCGCACCTCTCAGTTGGCTTCGGTCGGTTGCTCACGGAGTACTCCCGGCATCACGCCTGTAGTCCTCCCGGGCTTTTATCCCGCCGTGTAACCTTTCACTGAAAGGTCGAGTGCTCTCGGACCAGTCACCGTTATAAAACAGCCGGAACCCTAGCGCTCCATTTTGCGAATTGTCTGTCACGTAGTGTCAGGAGTACGGACACAAATAAACAATCAAAATACGTGCCAAACATAAAAGTCTGTCTTTGCGCTTCATTTCCATATAAAAGTCCAAACAGAACAATATCCAGCCCTTTTGCGCACCACTTTGAATCAATCTAAACCTCTGAGCGCCCACTTTTGGCGCAACACAATGCGCCGACATCGCATTACTCCAAAGCACATACATTTTTACCCATGGAATAAACCAATATTCCATGCATGTAGCCAAGACCCAACCTTTGTTGGTGCTTTCTTCGCTTCACCAGCCTCTATCACAATAAAATTGTTCCACAAAAATGCACCAAATCCCTCTGAAAATACTCTTAAAACCCTCTCTTTCAGAAGAGCCATCCCATCACTTGCGCTTCCTATACCCGCCAGCATATTCCTGCACACCGGGAAGCATACTCTCCAGTGGCCGAGTGGCATAATTAGTGCATAAAAATTGAGTTACATAGTTACATAAAGTATTCCCCCAACCGGGACGACCCGGCCGGCATCCGCCGGAACCGCTCTGGACGGCCAGAAACCTTTTTATTGCACAAAGGAGACTGGAGCATGAGCAAACCCACCCGCACCTTTGACCACATCCCTGTTGTCGATATCAGCGGCCTTTATTCCGATAAATTGGCAGATCGGCAGCAAGTGGCCAAACAAATCGCTGATGCAGCCACCAACGTGGGCTTCCTGTACATTACGGGCCACAGAATTCCACAGTCGTTGATCGATGCCCTGCTAGTCCGTACCAAGGAATTCTTCGCCCGCCCTCACCGGGAAAAAATGCGCTACTACATCGGCAATTCATCCAACCATAGCGGTTATGTCCCCGAAGGCGAAGAGCAGTTTTACGGTGGAAAAATCGATCACAAAGAAGCCTATGACATCAATAATGATCTTGGCCATCTGAGCCAGCAAGGGCCAATGATAGGCCCGACCCAATGGCCGGATATGGCTGGTTTTAAAGAGGATGTCAGCGCTTATTACCAAGCTGCGTTAAATTTAGGCCAGTTACTCTTCCGGGGCTTTGCGCTTGCACTCGACCTGCCGGAAGATACCTTTGACGATAAAGTCAAAAACCCTCCCAGCCAGCTTCGACTGATCCATTACCCTTACAACCCCGATGCTCAGGACCGGGAGGGCATCGGTGCTCATACAGATTACGAGTGCTTTACCCTGCTATTACCAACTACCGATGGATTGGAAGTTCTAAACGATAACGGAGAATGGATTGATGCGCCCGTAATTCCTGAGAGCTTTGTTGTCAATATCGGCGACATGATGGAAATACTCAGTAATGGCCGTTTTATCGCCACCTCACATAGAGTCCGCAAAGTAAAAGAAGAGCGCTATTCTTTCCCATTGTTTTGCAGTTGTGACTACGACACGATCATTGAACCTCTCGTCGATCCGGCTCCCGGAATTAAGCCTGGAACCTATCAACCCATGTGCTGTGGAGATCATTTACTCGCTCAAACCATGCATACGTTTCACTACTTGAAGGAGCGGGTAGCAAAAGGCGAGTTGCAATTTCCAGATTCCTCGGCCGATGCATCATCCTTCGGCAAACTGCGGGAGGTTTTATAATCATGCACCTTGCCGAGCTCACTTCTGTAATCAATACACCCACTGCTAACACTGTGCCGCGCTGGATGCGCGGCTGCTTTCAGCGGCGCAGTATCAGTTTTGCCAATGGCCAGACGGATACAGATACCCGCGTATTCTGGCTGCAGTCTAACCTTCTGACCATTGACCTGCGTTTACCGGTCACCGCACAGCAGGAAAAAGAAGGCGACGATATTCAAAAAAAAGCAGATTACGAAGGTTGGTATGCGCATGCCGACTGGGATGGAAAACAACTTCAGTGGCGTGGTGGTGCCACTTATCAGTTGCACAATCGCTGGCCGGAACCGGCGATTTTACAGCGCATCGGCAATTGCATGATGGAATTTGCCCCGAGTGGTATTTATGTCGAGGATTGGCGGTTACTTTCAGATCAACCTGGGCCACTCATTGGACTGGAGCTGATCAGTGAGACAGACCTCAGCAGCGGCACAACGTCTCCGCGCAAGGGGGCACTGATTATCTGCGGCCGGCATGCCGGACTGGTAATCGACCGCCCCCACCCGATCAGCGATAGTGGAGGCCTGTTAAAGCAACGATTGACGAATCTACAGATTGATGAAAGCGAACGGAGCAATCTGTTGGACTTTGAAACTTCAGTGGCTTTGGGATCGCTGTCTGAAGGGTTCACCGTACAGCACAGCCTGCATAAATACCGCTTGCAACACCCCCTGCTTTCTCTGACCGGGTTTGAGCTCGATGCAAAATCGGGTTACCTGCGCCAACGCACAGAAGACAACGGCAAAGCAGTAGAGCGGCTCTTTCGTATTGATTGTTGCGAAATGGAATTTCCCTTTACCCCGTGTACACCGTCGTCAGAGGATAGCCTCGAGTGGTTCCAGCGGGAGGCACCGACTCTGACGCGCTATACCCGTGTGCTTTATCAGAATTGAAAAGCCGGCCTGAATTCAAGCAACGATTGATAAGCTCGCGGGAAAGGCGTATTCGCTTCTAGAGGGCTTTGTGAATTTGGAAAACTGATTTCTGTTGCGCTGCCGGACACATCCCTGTATCCAGCGGCTTCAAAAAATCGCTCTCTCAGCGCATCTGAAGCAAATAAATCAGAAGTGTTGTCGAAGATACATCAGCCTGTCATCGCCCGCACCATGGTGATCATCACACCGGCGGCCACCGCTGAGCCGATCACACCGGCCACATTGGGCCCCATAGCGTGCATCAACAGGAAGTTATGCGGGTTGGCTTCCAGGCCCAGCTTGTTGGATACCCGCGCAGCCATGGGGACTGCGGAAACACCGGCAGAGCCGATCAGCGGGTTGACCTTGTGCTTACTCACTAGGTTTAACAGTTTCGCCATCAATACACCTGCGGCGGTACCGATCGCGAAGGCGATAATTCCCAGTGCGAGAATGCCGAGGGTTTTGGGGTCCAGAAATTTATCCGCAGCCAGCTTGGAGCCCACAGACAGGCCAAGGAAAATCGTCGTGATATTGATCAGCGCATTCTGAGCCGTATCCGACAGCCTGGTTACCACGCCGCACTCGCGCATCAGGTTACCGAAACAGAACATACCCAGCAGCGGCGCCGCGTCCGGCAGGAACAGAGCCACCAGAATCAGCAACAACAACGGAAATACGATCTTCTCGCGCTTGCTCACATGGCGCAGCTGCACCATTTCGATTTTGCGCTCTTCCGGCGTAGTCAGGGCGCGCATAATCGGCGGCTGAATCAAGGGCACCAGCGCCATATAGGAGTAGGCCGCCACCGCGATGGCACCGAGAAGATCCGGAGCCAGCAGGCTGGACACATAGATGGCCGTGGGCCCGTCGGCACCGCCGATAATGCCAATGGCCGCAGCATCGGCGATAGAGAAATCCATAATTCCCGCCACAGACAGGCCCACCGCTCCCAGCACAGTGGCAAAAATACCGAACTGTGCCGCGGCCCCTAGAAACAGGGTGCGCGGATTGGCCAACAGCGGACCGAAGTCCGTCATGGCACCGACGCCCATAAAAATTACCAGCGGTGCAACGCCGGACGCAATGGCAACGGAATAGAAGTTATAAAGCATGCCATTGCTGAAGCCGGCATCCAGCGCATATTGCGTCGCCTGGGCGTGCACTGCCGCCGGCGCGCTGGATAGAGCCGCTTTTAGCGCGTAGATATCACTTGTACTTTCCACGCCCAGGATCTGAGCCATTTGCGCCAGCACCAACGCATCGCCGGAGGTCAATGCTGTCTCCGCCGCCGACAGCGCCAAATGTGCTCCGGGGATATTGGCGAGAATGCCCCCGAAACCAATGGGCACCAGCAACAGCGGTTCAAAGTTCTTGCGAATGGCCAAAAACAGCAGCACCAACCCGATCAGGATCATCGTAAACTGACCTGACGTGATCTGATTGGCGCCGGACGACAGCCAGAGATTCAGTAGATTTTCCACTTGCGACTCCTGTTACGACCTTACGCGATGGACAGGAGGGCATCGCCCACCGCCACGGAATCGCCCTCTTTCACAGACACGCTGGTCACACTGCCGGCGCGAGGCGCGCTGACGGCGGTTTCCATTTTCATGGCTTCCAGCACAATAATGGTCTGCCCTTCCGTCACCTGGTCACCGGGTTTGACCAGTACCTTGAAGATATTGCCCGCCAGAGGTGCCTTGACTGGTTCACCGCCGGAGACAGGCGCCGCCGCACCAGCAGGCGACGCAGCCTCACTGGCCACGGGGGTGACACTGGTCAGGTCGCCGCCGTCGGCAACGGTCACCGTGTAGCTCTTACCCTCCACTGTCACGGTGTAGACTTCTTCACCCTTGTCGTTTTTAACCGCACTGCCTTCATTGCCCGTAGGTACAGGCTCAAAGGCATCAGGGTTTCCGCGATTGCTTAAAAACTTGAGACCGATCTGCGGGAACAGTGCGTAAGTGAGGACATCGTCGATTTCCCCTTCACCTTCAGTTAGTGCGATTTGCTGCTCCGCAGCCTTCTCTTTCAACTCTGCGGTCAGCTTCTCCAATTCCGGTTGCAATTGGTCCGCCGGACGGCAGCTGATAGGCTCAGCACCTTCCAATACCCGCGCCTGCAGTTCCTTATTGACCGGAGCCGGCGTAGAACCGTACTCGCCCTTCAGCACCGCTGCAGTCTCCTTGGAGATGGATTTGTAGCGCTCGCCGGTGAGCACATTGAGCACTGCCTGGGTGCCGACGATCTGAGAAGTCGGTGTAACCAGCGGAATAAACCCCAGGTCTTCTCGCACACGGGGGATTTCTTCCAGGACCTCGTCGAGGCGGTCGCCGGCGCCCTGCTCGCGCAGCTGATTTTCCATATTAGTGAGCATGCCACCGGGTACCTGAGCCACCAGAATGCGGGAATCCACACCTCTCAGTGAGCCCTCGAACTTAGCGTACTTCTTGCGCACCTCGCGGAAATAGGCCGCAATCTCCTCCAGCAGTTTGATATCCAGGCCGGTATCCCGATCAGTGTTTTCGAGAATCGCCACCAGCGCCTCGGTGGGGCTGTGGCCATAGGTCATGGACATGGAGGAAATCGCGGTATCCACATTGTCGATACCGGCTTCAATACACTTGAGTGCGGTAGCGGTAGAAAGCCCGGTGGTGGCATGGCACTGCATATGGATGGGAATATCCACCGCCGCCTTCAGGCGCTTAACCAGCTCGTAGCCTTCATAGGGGCGCAACAAACCGGCCATATCCTTAATGCAGATAGAGTCTGCGCCCATGTCCTCGATCTGGCGTCCCAGATCCACCCACAAATCCATGGTATGCACCGGACTTACAGTGTAGGAAATAGTCCCCTGGGCGTGCTTGCCCTGTTTTTTCACTGCTTTGAGCGCTGTTCCCAAGTTGCGCATATCGTTCATTGCGTCGAAAACACGGAAAACATCCACGCCGTTTTTTGCCGCCCGCTCGACAAATTTTTCCACCACGTCATCGGCATAGTGGCGGTAACCGAGGATATTCTGCCCGCGGAACAACATCTGCTGCGGCGTATTGGGCATAGCTTTTTTCAGCTCCCGGATACGCTCCCAGGGGTCCTCGCCGAGATAGCGGATGCAGGCATCAAAAGTAGCACCGCCCCAGGATTCCAATGACCAGAACCCCACTTTGTCGAGTTTTTCCGCAATCGGCAGCATATCGTCCAGTCGCAGGCGCGTGGCAAACAGTGACTGGTGGGCGTCGCGCAGGACTACGTCAGTAATGCCCAGTGGCTTTTTAACCTCAGTCATGGGTCGTCTCTCTCGGCAAATTTACAGGAAGTGACTCAGCAGTTTTACGTATCAACGTCTTTTGCGGTGCTGATCGATGGCCGCCTTGATAATGGCGCGCAGGCGCGCATCCTCACCGCTGGCACTGCCGGGTACAGGAGCCGACGGCTCCTCCTCAGGAAAATTGCGGGTAATAATGCGGGACATAATGCTGGTTCCAATTACCAGCACAAGCAGGAAAGCAAAAACAATCCCCATGCCGAACAACGTAATGTCCAGCCCCTGTTGTAGAAGCGTGTCTTGCACTTTATTCCCCTATTCGAATCGGGCGATAAAACCGGACATCCTGAATGGTTTTATTTCCGTCCGCAATAATATCCGCTTAACCGCACGGATATATTGGCGCAGTGTGGCTCGCGGGAGATTTGCAATATCCTATCCGGTCAAATTCCCTAGCAGATTGTTATGACAACTTTAGGCGCCACCGCGGGCGCTATTATCAATACAACAACCTTTTAAAATCAAACACTTATTAGTTTCAGCCGCAACGATAACGCAGAAAACACAAACCCTGTAAATCCCGAAAAAATGTGATCAATATCTTCCCGATATCGATTTACCACCCTATCTTTTGCGATTCCCTGATCGCCTTTAGAATGGGCGTCTAATCCAACCCATCACTTAAACGCGCACAAATGACCACCAGCTCAGATACGCCAATGATCTACCAGGCCCCAATGGAAGGGGTCATAGACCACCATATGCGCGCCCTGCTATCCGCCCTCGGCGGCGTGGATATCTGTGTCACCGAATTTGTGCGCGTCACGCACACCCGGCTGCCGCGCCGGGTTTTTACCCGCCTGTGCCCGGAGCTGAAAGCTGGTGCGGTGACCGCATGCGGGGTTCCAGTGCGCCTACAACTGCTGGGCGGCAATCCGGAGGCCATGGCCATCAATGCGGTCAAAGCAGCGGAAACCGGGGCCCGCGCCATAGACCTCAACTTTGGCTGCCCGGCCAAATCAGTCAACAATAGCGACGGCGGCGCCTGCCTCCTGCAGAGCCCCCACCGGGTGGAAGCCATCGTCGGCGCCGTGCGCCGTGCCCTGCCGGATCACATCCCTGTGACCGCGAAAATCCGCCTCGGCTATTTGGACAGAAGCAGCTACATGGACAACGCTCGCGCGGCGGAGAATGGCGGCGCCGCCGAGCTGGCCGTGCACGCCCGATCCAAGGCCGACGGCTACCGCCCGCCGGCTTACTGGGAGTATATCGGCGAGATCCGTCAACAGCTGGCCATACCGGTAATCGCCAATGGCGACATCTGGACACTGGAAGACTTCCAACGCTGCCGCGAAGTGACCGGCTGCCGCCGCTTTATGTTCGGCCGTACCCTGTTGGCGCGGCCCGACCTGGGACTGCAGGTCAAAGCCTTCACGGAAGGGCGCCACTATGAACCCATAACATGGAAACAGGTGGTAGCGCTACTGTGGGATTACTATCTAACGACCCGCGAAATATATCCAGCCAAATACTTGGGCAACCGCATCAAGCAGTGGCTGGCCTATCTCAAACTCACTTTTCCAGAGGCGCAATTATTTTTTGAGCGCATTAAACGGCTTCGCGATGCAGAATGCATTGAAGTGGAATTTTCCCGAGAACTGTCTACAAAAACCGAAGCCGCGTAACGCCCGTTGTAACCGATAAAGTTGTGCAAAGCTGCGCAATCACTGCGAACGGTCTTGGAGCGAAAAGGTAAAAAAACAAGTATTGAGAAATGCACAAATTATTTTTATCTTCGCAATAGAAGAATTTTAAATAGCTGCTCTAACCCAGATAGACGGTTCGCACAAATACGTCTAAGACACCTTAAATATTTGAGCTTTAACTATTTATAGACACCTGTTGCGTTCTTTGAAGCCCGACCAGAATCAGTGACAATCGCTTGAATTTCCGCAGCTTCCAGCGTTTCTTTTTCCAGCAGTGCCTCGGCTAATGCGTCCAACTTGTCGCGATATCTTTCCAGCAATACCCGCACTTGGCTTTCGATACCGGTAATCAGCTTGACGACTTCCTCATCGATAATCTCCGCAGTGTGCTCGCTGAAGTCCCTCGACTGCGCCATTTCCTTGCCGAGAAAAATATGCTCCTCACCGCGGCGAAACGCCACCGGGCCCAGTTTCTCACTCATTCCCCAGTGCGTCACCATATGTTGCGCCAAGCGTGTGGCCTGCTTCAGATCTGCCTCAGCCCCGGAACTGAGTTCATTGAAAACCACCTGCTCCGCCACACGTCCACCCAGCATCACTCCGATGCGGTCGCAAAGGTAGCTAGCGCGCAAATTGTGATGCTCCTCCTCTGGAATCTGTTCTGTGGCCCCCAGACTGTGCCCACGGGGAATAATTGTGGCTTTATCCAGCGGATCAGCGTGGGGAAGCAGGCTGGCAGCCAGGGCATGGCCGGCCTCGTGGTAGGCAATGGTTTTCTTGTCTTCATCGCTGATGACCATCTCCCGCTCACCACCGAGTACCACCTTATCGCGGGCGGAAAGCATTGCGGCCATATCCACCGCTTCACTGTCCTGGCGCCCCGCCAGCAGGGCCGCCTCGTTAATCAGGTTTTCCAGATCCGCGCCGGAGAAGCCCACCGTCAGCGCCGCCAGCCGCTCCATATCCACGTCCGCAGCCAGCGGCACTTCGCGCGCGTGGATATGCAAAATCGCTTTGCGCGCCTTTCTATCCGGTAAATCCAGCGTGATCTTGCGGTCGAAACGGCCAGGGCGCAGCAGCGCCGCATCGAGCACATCCGGGCGGTTGGTAGCGGCAAGCACCACGACCGTCTCTTGCGGGGAAAAACCATCCATCTCGCTGAGGATTTGATTCAGCGTCTGCTCGCGCTCGTCGTGGCCGCCACCGAGACCCGTGCCACGAGCCCGGCCCACGGAATCAATCTCATCGATAAAGATAATCGATGGCGCCTCCTTCTTGGCGTCGGCAAACATGTCCCGCACTCGAGACGCGCCGACCCCCACAAACATCTCAATAAATTCGGAGCCGCTGATGCTGTAGAAAGGCACATCACTCTCCCCCGCCAACGCTTTTGCCAGCAGTGTCTTACCGGTGCCGGGGGGGCCCATCAGCAAAATGCCCTTCGGCACCTTGGCACCGAGCCGCTGGAAGCGCTCTGGATTCTTCAGGTATTCTGCAATCTCGCACAGGTCGCGTTTAGCGTTCTCCAGTCCCGCCACATCGTCGAAGGTCACATTGGATTCACCCCGCTCAAACCGCCTAGCGCGAGAGCGGCCGAAACCGAAAGCACCGCCGCCGCCAACACCTCCCCCCATGCGCTCCTGCATCCGGCGCCCGGCCCAGATAAACAGGCCGATAATCAGAATCCAGGGCAATACCCCAATCAGGACCCGCGTCCACAAATCAGCCTGCTCTGACTCGGCCCTAATCTCAACTTGTTGCTCCTCCAACAGCGGCATCAGCTCCGGGTCTTCCACGGGCGGCAAGATCACAGTAAATCGGCTCTCGCGGGGCTGGCCGGACGCTATCTGCCCGCCCGTTGCCTCCTCGTATTCTCCAGTGAGTCGGTCGCCCTTGATGGTCACAACGACAACTTGGCCGCTGCGCACTTTTTCCTTGAACTCCGTATAGGAGAGGGACTGCTGACCCTGGTCCCGCACCATTCCTATCCAGAACTGGGCAACCAGGAACACCAGAAACATCCAGATCAGATACTGCCCCCAAGGAGTCATGGGCCGCGGTGGAGGCGGCTGAACCGGCGGGGGGCCCGGCCCGCGCGTCTGTTTATCCTCGCCCTGCTCTTCTGTCATATACCCTCCGCGGCGCCACTACCGGAACCGGACAGTGACCACTAGTCCCCGTGCAAACAGGCACAGGATGGCACCCGTCACCAGTATAGTTTCCCGCGCCTTTGGACCCCGTCTCCCACGCGTGTGAAAAAATCTAAAATTAGGGCTTGCAAAGCGCCGCGTGTCGCGGCAGAATGCGCGCCCTGTCGAGCTTCAGCGGTGCCCCCAAAGGCCCCTTGGAGTTTCGGTAAGTTGCGGATTTTTAAGACTTTTTTCTTAAAAAAATCTTAAAAAAGAGTTGACACCGCAAAGCCAACTCACTATAGTTCGCAACCACAACGCAACGCGCTCGTAGCTCAGCTGGATAGAGTACCTGGCTACGAACCAGGCGGTCGGAGGTTCGAATCCTCCCGAGCGCGCCATATAAATCCATTGAAAATCAATGGGTTAAAGTCAAGAAAAGGGCGGTATCAAGCCAATTGATACCGCCCTTTTTCGTTGAAGTGTCAACGCTAACTCAGGTACTGGACCTAGACCTAGTAAGTTAACCCCTTGGACAAGGTTCATGCTTTCTATACATGGTATGCCTGGAGCTACCGCACTGAAGAAAGGTAGAGCTCCGCCCCTCCCCACCTCCTCACCTCACTTGGACCTTATGCAATAGCCCTTGCCCAGTTTTACAACCTATCGAAATCCGCAAGTACTGCTCGCGGCGTTTTTCAAGATACTTTCTCAAGCCGTAATGGCGCACAATCCATCCTTCAAAAGAAAAGCAAAGAGGATGTTACCCCCCCCTTGTCACCCAACGCTCTCCCCCCTTCTCTGGGAAACCCTACCAGTCCTAGATTTGAGTATCTATTAGCTATGAACTCTTTGTTCAAAAAACTTCCCAACCTTTCGGTTTGCGAAAAATGTAAGCCTCCCCAATGACTTGGCGCGCAGACCTCTGGTCCGATTTGGAGTTTCATCAAGTTAAAAAGCCCATAAAATCGGCAGGCGTGGGGAGGAGTGATTTGGGCCCGAGCGTGAAAAAACACCACTGCAAACAGGCGGTAAGTTATGCGAATTTCAATTGGGTTGTGGTAGTAATTCCGCATGTTGTAACACTGTTACGTCGCGACACAGAGAGGGTGTTCAAAATTCTGTGTCAGCCAAATAGTCACAGACTGATGTATTTCTCCAAGCGCTCTGGGAAGTGGATCGCCAGCTGTGACAGCGTCAGATTCCAATTCTGGATGGGGTGCGTCCAGCGCTCGGAGGCCTTCAGTATACCGGCGTACAGCAGCTTGAGTAAGCTGTTCTCATTGGCGAAGCCACCCTTGGTTTTGGTCAGTTTTCGAAACTGCCGGTGCACGGCTTCAACGGCGTTTGTGGTGTAAATTGGCTTGCGTACGTATTCCGGATATTTGAAGTAGGCCGATAGTGTGGGCCACTTGCTGCGCCAGGATTTGATCACCATCGGGTATTTGTCGCCCCACTTGGCTTCCAGCTCGTCCAGTGCGCTCTCAGCGGCATTGAGTGTTGCCGCCTTGTAGACACATTTGAGATCCGCCATAAAGGCCTTCTGGTTCTTCGAAGCCACGTACTTCATCGAGTTGCGGATCTGGTGGATCACGCAGTGCTGGATCTCTGTCTTGGGGTAGATACTCTCGATGGCTTCGGGGAAGCCCTGGAGGCCATCCACACAGGCGATCAGGATATCTTTGACCCCGCGGTTGTATAGGTCGGTCAGAACGCTCAGCCAGTGGTGTGCGCCTTCCTGGTCGGACAAGTAGAGTCCCAGCAGCTCTTTCTTGCCTTCGATGTTCAGGCCGAGGATGGTGTAAATAGCCTTGCTGATATAGCGGCCGTTTTCCTTGATTTTATAGTGGATAGCATCGAGCCAGATGATAGGGTAGATAGGCTCCAGATCGCGCTCACGCCAGGCCTGAAGCTCGGGCAGCAGCTTGTCTGTAACGGCGTTAATGGTACCGTTGGAGAGTTCCATACCGTAGATTTCGGCAATGTGTGTGCGGATGTCCTGGTAGCTGTTACCGAGGGCAAACAGGGCAATCACTTTGCGCTCCAGTTCGTCGGTAAGCTGCGTCTGATGCTTTTTGACGATCTGCGGTTCGAAGGTGCCGGCACGGTCCCGCGGCGTATCCAGTTCAAAGCTGCCAGCGGAGCTCTTCATGGTCTTAGATGTATGGCCATTCTTTCGGTTGGGCTTGTCCTCGCTTGCGAGGTGCTCCTCCAACTCCGCCCGCATGGCCGCTTCGGTAAGCTGTTTGATCAGTGGGGTCAGGATACCGTCTTTGCCACTGAGGTCTTTGCCCTCACGCAGTGCCTTGATGGCGGCATCCATATCGAAGGTAGGTTTGGTCATAGGTCATCTCTTTTTTGTTAATGGTAAAGAAATGACACAGAATTCTGAACACTACCGACACAGAAGTGAAGCAGATTGAAATGGAAAGCAGGAAGAAGAGCAACGCTGTTAGCTTGACTAACGGTAGTGTTCAGAATTCTGTGACTATTTGGCTGACACAGAATTTTGAACACCCTCTAAATCCATTACCAAGAAGAAGAGATTCCCATTTCCAATTACTATTACTGCTCAAATCTTCCCAATCATCCAAATTAGAGTTAACAGATTGGCCGCTTGACCTGCTCCCCACTTTCTAGTCCACTTCAATCCTAGTAATGTTCATCACCAATGAGGACGATGAACATGAAGAAACGTTTTACTGAAGAACAGATTATCCCAATCTTGAAGGAAGCTGAGGCCGGTATCCCGGTGAAAGAGCTTTGCCGCAAGTACAGTATTTCGGATGCCACTTTTTACACCTGGCGTAAGAAGTATGGAGGTCTGGAGGTATCTGAGGCCCGGCGGCTCAAGGCCTTGGAACAGGAGAATGCCCGCCTTAAGAAGCTGCTGGCGGAGTCTCTATTGGATCAGGAAGCATTGAAGGCTGCCCTTAAGGGAAAGTACTAACCGTCGGCAACAAGCGCGAGGCCGTACAAATCATGCGGTCGGAAACGACTATCTCAGAACGTAGGGCCTGTTCGCTCGTCGGGTTATCTCGCGCGTCCATGCGATACCAGTCCAAAAAGGCTACAGAGTCTGAACTGGCTGAACGTATCAAGGAAATAGCACTCGAGCGACGGCGATTCGGCTACCGGCGAGTGCACCAGATGCTGCGTCGGGAAGGGCTGAAAGTGAACCATAAGAAGGTCTATCGGTTATATCACGAGGCGGGACTAGCCGTCCGCAAACGTAGGCGTCGCAAGGGCGTTATGGTTGAGCGACAGCCTCTATCGCTACCGGAAACCCCGAACCATACGTGGTCGATGGACTTCGTGATGGATGCTCTGGCCAATGGCCGTCGTATCAAGTGTCTGACCATTGTCGATGATTTCACCAAGGAGTGTCTCGATATTCAGGTAGCCAGCGGGATATCTGGAGAGCAGGTGGTGAGGAGTTTGGATGCCATAGCGGCCTTCCGTGGTTATCCCAAAGCCATCAGGACAGATCAAGGGCCGGAGTTTACCGGCAAAGCGCTTGATCAGTGGGCCTATCGCAACGGGGTTGATCTAAAGTTGATCCAGCCAGGGAGGCCGACACAAAACGGATATATCGAGAGTTTCAACGGCAAATTTCGGGATGAATGTCTCAATGAGCACTGGTTTCGGGACTTGGCTCATGCTCGGGGGCTGATCAGCCAGTGGCGGCAAGACTACAACGAGCAGCGGCCACACTCATCGCTGGGCTATCAGACACCGGCGGAATTTGCTGCAGCGTTCAGGTCGCACAAAAAAGAATCTATCAACACGAACATTACTAACACGAGGTTGGATTAAAAATTGGGGGCAGGTCAAATCAATAAGTTGCAAGCAAGAAAAGGCGGCATCAAGTGATTGATACCGCCCTTTTTCGTTGAAGTGTCAACGCTAATCAAAATGCGGTGCAGAGACACCACCAGAACATTACCCCTCTTTCACCTCCTCTGATAACAAAAGCCAGTTTCAGGGCGAGCACGCGTGCCCATGAGAGGCGTACCCAAAGCCAATGTATCTGAGCAACCCGCCAACTTGCACCTGAGAGCAGTGTCCTGCCAAGGTGCCATTGCTCGCACAACTCAGTAGCCAACTAAGAGCATTTAGATCCCGGCACTTTTGTGCAACAACTTGCAAGCCATTCAGGTGCCGGTTCCCGTCCAGTAAAATCGAATCAACCACCCCGATTGAGGACTGCACCGGTGGTGGGGCCTTAATGTCTTAACTCAAAGCGCCACTGGCGGCGCTTTGAGTTAAGAACCCATCTGTATTCGAATCGATTCGCTGTTTTCTCTAAGGTAAGAATTTGAACTGTTGATTGTTAGCCGCCGTACACGCCCATTGCTGTACAGCTGCTCCATTGTTCTGACCAAAACCAGCGATATCCATACACTTTCCACTGGGTTTGGCTCTTAACTCAAACCAACCATCAATCACCGGAGTTAGCAACCAATGCTGGTTTTCATTGGCCACACCACAATTGTATTGCTGGATCATCTGGCCATTTGCGCTTCCCCCATACGCGAGATCAATACACTTATCACTGACTTGCGCACGGATGCTATAATACCCATCGCCACGGCTTTCAAACTTAAACCGTTGATTCACATTCGAAGCGTCACACGTCCACTGATGCAAGCCACTGCCATTGGTAGTTTTTCCACCAGCAACATCCACACATTTTGAGGAATGGCGAACCTGTATTTGGGTCCAGCCTGTAGGGACAGTAGACCCCACACTCGTCACTTGAATACCATTTATCTGTGCAGTATCAAGATTCTGCTTCCAATCCGCCCCTACGGGACGAATTGACCCTTTCAAAATGTAATCATTTCCTGGAACCGCATCAGCCTCCAATTGAACAGTCACTGTAGCGATACCTTCGCCCGCAGAAACCGTCGTTCTACCTTGGCTCAACCAACCGGCGGCATTCCAAATTTCAACAACAATATCTCTTCGTTGCTTCGCCTTAAAATTCACTTTGAAGTGATACTCTTTTTGACTCGGTAACGAGGTCAACGCGTCAGCAAAGCGAAACTCATCGATCACTGCGCCCAATGATTTCTTGACCGCCAACTTGTCTGTCGTTGCAATATTTAAATTAGTATGCCAGTCGCCGCCTACAGGTCGAATACTGACTTTGAAGTAATAGCCCTGCTCACCATCTATGGTTGGGTTAGGGAGCGATACTGTCATAGACTTGCTGCCGCTGCCAGCAGGCACCGTTTCACGAGTTTGGTTCAGATAAATATTGTCTTTCCACAATTCCAGAACCAAGTCTCTCTGCTGAAGAGCGCTGTATTTCACGTCAAGTGTATATTGACTGGCCGGTTCAAGGTACTGCAAGGCACTAACGAAGGATACTGATTCGTTACCAGCTTCTATCGCACCACCGTTAACAACCTTAAGAACGACCGAACTTACTCGACCACCAGTGTCCGGAAATGTAACAGATATAGTATTGTTGGATTTCAGTATGTCATTATTTACCGGAATATGGAGCGAACCAAAAAAGTCATTGCGAGACGCCTGATCGCCACCCATCCAATTGTTTGGGACGCCTACCGTATGCCCATTTACTTTTACAACGGGCTTTAAAGACATTCCATGCTTTCGACCAACACTCAATTTTAAAACCGATGTCCCCTCTGACACTTTAATGCCATTAATTGGGAAGTTAAGCGTCTTGTTCGCAACAATGGGAGTCAAATGCGATTTCGAATAATAAGAATTCACATCGACAGTCTTAGTAAACTCGATTGGGGAATTAAAAGAGTATTCCAGCACCACCGTTTCTCCAGGAATTAACTGGACAGAAGATGGTGCAGAAAGGTTACTTTGGTCAGAATATATTGGGTTAGACTGGGTATATATTTTCAAAGACTTTTTTCGTACATTGGTGACTGAACCCATATCATTCACAAACCCCAAATCAACCCACTGGTTTGTTTCAGATAGACTGTTCAATGCCACATAGGCTTTGCTACCGCTGACAAAAGCTTGAACTTGAATATCAGGGTTGTCAGAAACGGCATAGGCTCGCTTACCTTTTACTTCTGACCACAGCTGGTAAAAGTGAACGCGCGGCGTCCAAATAAACCGTGTTGGTTTTCCATTTACAATGCTGTTTTTATCGGGGCGCAAAAGTACTGCAACATATGGTTCCCAATTGTTTTCAGCACTGTAGTGCCATGCGGATTTATCGCTAATAAAGGGAATGGAAGTCAGCAGACGATCTTGACGTTCCATAAGCTGGAACAACATGTGATTAATTGAACGGATAGACTGAACACTTTTAACATCGCTGTAAGTATCGCCATATCCTTCTTCAATTCCACCATACTCCGTAATGGCGAGCGGTTTGATTTTGTTCCACTTCACATAGCTGTAGGTTTCCACTAAGTCCAATATGGCTTCCAGGTTGCTACCAGAACGCTGACTATTGGCGCCGGTAACATTTACACCATCATATAGGTGCAAGGAAAAACCATCCATGTAAGGACCAGCCTCATCCATAAACATTTTCATGCGTGAATTAAAGTGATCAAAATCCCAGAGTTCCAATGAGGGCCATGCACTGGCATACCCGAGGACTTTTGTATCAATATTTTGCCGATCAAACTCTTTACCAATTTCTTTGTACAAATTCGTTATTTGCTTTCGAGCAATATCATCATCTATACCAAACTCATCAGCGTGCACAAACGGCTCGTTGATTGGCTCATAAAATTTAGGACGGGTTTCGTCGTCAAAATAATATTTAAAATAGTTAGCAGCCCATTTGGCCCCTTTAGTCGGGTCTTCATTGGCAACAAAAACGGCTTTAGGATGATCTGTCACGACAACTCGATTAGAAAAAAAACGATACTTTGGATTTTTTTTGGTATTGGAAATATTTTTTGGACCATTCTCTTTGGCAAAGGCCTCGCTAGGGTAAGGTGCATTACCTTTATAAACTGAAAACGGGCTCCAGAATTGACGGCCATAGCCAATATTGAGATCATTGACTAAATAGTCCAATTCAGATTCAGTCATTCCTGCAGAGGCGTGGGTTGAGTGCAGATTAAAATATTTACTGCGATCAAGTGATGAGACCCCACCAATTTTTTTCTCGGCGGTTAAATCAATAGACACCATAGGTGCTGATAGCGTAAACGAGCTGACGGCAACCATAGTGATTGCCAACAAAATGCGACATATTTTCAACATAGCGTTCCCTGAGCAATGTTCTCGGCATTTAGATCGAATATTTTTTAGCAGCGATCTAACAAAAATTATTGTTAATAGGAACTACGCATTAGTTATGCATCCTAAACACACTCTTTTCAATTAACACCATTGGGCTAGGCATACTATATTTTTTGAAAAAAATGACTTCTAACCCAATTAGAAGATAAGCCCCAGTACCGTAGCAAAGAGCCTCCGCTTAAAATGTGAAACAATGCTATAAATTTTGTTTTTTTGGCACTTTCTTAAACTACCCAGCATTTAGATCGAGCAATTTCATCAACAGACTTGCTTCGGATTCTAAAAATCCAGTGCAACTTCATCCTTCTGTTAAAAAAATTTTTATTTTTGAAAGGTTCACCCATCAAGGTGACTCAGTGCTTGGTCTACACGACCCCAGCCTGACGATAAAAATCATATACAGTTTCGTATCGACCAGGCCGATGGAATTAAAGACTTCGCAATCATCACGACTACCAGCAATATTTGCCAATACTTGCTCACGAGTTGAAAAAGTGGGCATACGGTTTGGAAATACTGTTCATAATTCTGCGTCATTTCTTTACCATTAACAAAAAAGAGATGACCCATGACCAAACCTACCTTCGATATGGATGCCGCATCAAGGCACTGCGTGAGGGCAAAGACCTCAGTGGCAAAGACGGCATCCTGACCCCACTGATCAAACAGCTTACCGAAGCGGCCATGCGGGCGGAGCAGGAGGAGCACCTCACAAGCGAGGACAAGCCCAACCGAAAGAATGGCCATACATCTAAGACCATAAAGAGCTACACTGGCAGCTTTGAACTGGATACGCCGCGGGACCGTGCCGGCACCTTAGAACCACAGATCGCCCAAAAGCGTCAAACCCAGCTTACCGACGAACTGGAGCGCAAAGTGATTACCTGTTTGCCCTCGGTAACAGCTACCAGGACATCCCACATACATTGATAGCCTGTGTGGATGGCCTACAGGGCTTCCCCGAAGCCATTGAGAGTATCTACCCCAAGACGGAGGTCCAGCACTGCGTGATCTACTAGATCCGAAATTCGAAGAAGTACGTGGCTTCCAAGAACCAGAAGGCCTTTATGGCGGATCTCAAATGTGTCTACAAAGCGGCAGCACTCAATGCTGCCGAGAGCGCACTGGACGAGCTGGAAGCCAAGTGGGGCGACAAATACCCGATGGTGATCAAATCCTGGCGCAGCAAGTGGCCCACACTATCGGCCTACTTCAAATATCCGGAATACGTACGCAAGCCGATTTACACCACAAACGCCGTTGAAGCCGTGCACAGGCAGTTTCGAAAACTGACCAAAACCAAAGGTGGCTTCGCCAATGAGAACAGCTTACTCAAGCTGCTGTACGCCGGTATACTGAAGGCCTCCGAGCGCTGGACGCACCCAATCCTGAACTGGAACCTGACGCTGTCACAGCTGGCGATCCACTTCCCAGAGCGCTTGGAGAAATACATCAGTCTATGAGGCTATTTGGCTGACACAGAATTTTGAACACCCTCGAACTTTTCAATTACAGTTTTATAGGTGTCCCGAAATGTTGCAAGGAATGTCCGTGTTTACTTGATCACGTCATTTTCTATAACACTGAAGTGCTGTATATTATATGATCTTCCCAACTCATTCTTAAGTTCTTCCCAAATTGCCCTGCCCTCGATGTCAAAAGCTTGTTCTGCATCAGGGCTTTCAAAGCCAGATGAGGTTGGATCAACTTCATTTAGAGTGGCGTCATATACATCTTGCCACTTTTCGATTCTTTTTTTGAGATCTTCTGAGATCGGCAAGCTAGCTGGATTAATATTGTCAGTACTATCGATATCCCACAATGCGAAACATTCGTAATCCGGCATAAGCTTTAAATTTTTAACCATGTATCTTACTCCGTTGTATATGGTGAAGGCCGTGATTGAGGATTAGCTCCAACGATGAATCCGTTATCAGAGACAGTGACACTAATTCGGTGCCTAGTATCGTTAAACACAGTTTCATAGATTGGTCTACCCCGATTCTTACCTTGATATCCTATTATTTTCCCTTGAGTGACCGCAGTCATTAGTGCGTCTGGAATCTGATCTGAATGTATTCCGACATTGGCAAAATCTTGCTTATGTTGAGTTAGTATATGCTCAAGGCCAGCTCGTTTATTTCCCGTTTCGAGGAAGACAATTTTTCCATCTTGAGCCTTACGTATGTCTACGATGTTTTCCGCAGTATGCTTAATAACTCTCTGGCTAAGCTCATCTAAATAATAGCTGCTTATTCAGCGTAGCTAGTTCATCCACGTACTTAGCATGCAACGCACTATTTACAGTACTACTATTGCCTGAAACATTAGGATGCTGCGTTTCTTCTTTACACGTCAATCCTAGCGGATCAACCCAACCCACCGGATTCGGCACATACTGGTAGTTATTAATCCCTCCCAGTAACCCAATCGGGTCCTGCTGCGTAAACGCCCCAACCTCCGGATCATAATACCTGAACCGGTTGTAGTGCAGCCCAGTTTCTTCATCGTAGTACTGTCCCTGGAACCGGATCGGTTGTTCGATGCGGTTGCAGTGTTTGATGGCTAGGTTGCCATAGGCTGTGTAGCTGACGCTCCAGGCAATTTCGCCCTGGCTGTCGGTCAGGGTGTCGGGGGTGCCCAGGTGGTCCAGGTGGTAGTGGTAGAGCTCGCCGTTTTCGTCCAGGGCGATGGGTTTGAAGGTGCCCGGTTCGAAGTAGTAAGTGCGGGTTTTGAGTTGCTGTTGGGTGTTCAGGTCGCGCGCAGTTTCGCGCAGGAGTAGGTCGCCGTCCCAGAGGAAGTCGGTGTGTTGGTCGCTGTCGGTTTTGGCGATGCGGTTGCCGCGGATTTGGGTGTTGGCGGCTTGTTGTTTGGCTTCTTCCACGGAGCCGGCGGCGGCGAGGATGTTGTGGGCCGGGTCGTGGATGAAGTGTTCGGGGTTGGGGCCTTCGACCTGGGTGAGGCGGTCGAGGGGGTCGTAGTGGTAGTTGCGGGTGCCGCGCAGGCTGTCTTCGATCTGTGCCAGTTGTCCTGCGGTGTTGTAGCGGTAGCGGCGTTGGTGTAGGGGGTTCTGCACGGGTTTTTCGGTGGTGCCTTGGGCTTTGCCAAGGCGCATTTGTTGCAGCCGGCCCTGGGGGTCGTATTGGTGTTCGGTGGCAAGGCCGTTGCCGTGCTGGCGCTGGATTTCGCGGCCGAGGTCGTCGTGGGCTATCGCGGCGAGTAGCTGTTCCGCTTGGGCGCCGGCGGGTCGGCGGTGGAGGCTTTGGAATTGGTCGGCGGCGTTGTAGGCAAATTTCAGTTGTTCGCCGTCGGGCAGTGTGGTGGCGATGCGGTTGCCGGCGGCGTCGTAGTGGTGGGTGATTTTTGCCTGGCCTTGCCAGTCGGCGATGAAGCTAAGGAGGGTATTCTATTTTTATGGGTGTCCCGAAATGTCGTACCGAAATGTCGTAGTCGAATTGGTAGCTGTAGGTGGGCTGGCTGTCGATGGGGGCGCCCCATTGGCGCAGACAGCGGGCGCTGGGGCTTTTCGATTACATTTTATGGGTGTCCCGAAATACATTGGGGTTACATTTTTATGGGTGTCCCGAAATGATGGCGTTTATGGCTAATTTTCTTTATCTTTCCAAGTTTTGGGCGCCCCGAAAATGCTCCCGGAAATGATCTATGGGTTATAGCCATTGGATTTAATTTCTGCAAGAAAAGCTTTAGCCTCAACATTTCCTGATAATGCTGATTTCTCAGCCCATTTTATTGATTCTTTAATTTGACCTTCTTCTCTTAAAAAAATGGCGTAACGAAATTGGGATATGGCGTCCCCCAAGATTGCGGATTTTTTCATCCAATAAATTTGTTTTTTTCGGTCTAAACGGGAGAACGTATAATAATTTAGCACTTTTGTGGCACTTACTACGTCGCCAGACTCCCCCTTCTTTATATAACTAGAAAGTTCATCAGGGTTCAGGAAATAGATCGAGGCAGTAGAAATTGGTTGCTCATCGGAGATAATGGCGCTTTCTTTACTTTTAGTTATCTCTGGTATTTCAACAGGTTTTGGTTTTTCTTGTGACATGGTGCTATCTATCCTTTTCTTATAAGCCGTTTTGAGGTTTAAAAAGATAAAAATTTCCAGGCCTATTGTAGTCTATGCCCCCGATTTCTAATTCCTCATAAGGGGCTACCTTTCCATCAGGCCAATACCATAACGTAGTATCTGGCGCCAATACATCTGACTTTATTTCATTAGCCAATTGCTGTGCATAGCAGTTGCTGTTGGCTTTGAAATTTCCGGTGTTGCATGATAGCAAGTTCACTCGCATCCCGGGTTCATACTTGGGATGACTTAATATCATTTGGGCCAATTTATTTGCTGAAATTGGATTGTGATTTTGATCGATAATTTCATGCGGATCCCCATGAGCCCCAATGCTTAAGCTAGTATGGTTGTTTGGAACTTTTTTAGCATAGTAGTGAATATGTTCATTTGTCGGGAATAAATTAATATCAACACCAGTATAGGTGTCTGTCAGGGGGTCATAATTTTCTGGGATTTCTTTACATGTTAGGCCTAATGGATCGACCCATCTAACGGGGTTTTTTACGTAGATATAGTTATTCAGGCCACCGAAGAGTCCAATCGGGTCCTGCTGCGTAAACGCCCCAACCTCCGGATCATAATACCTGAACCGGTTGTAGTGCAGCCCAGTTTCTTCATCGTAGTACTGTCCCTGGAACCGGATCGGTTGTTCGATGCGGTTGCAGTGTTTGATGGCTAGGTTGCCATAGGCTGTGTAGCTGACGCTCCAGGCAATTTCGCCCTGGCTGTCGGTCAGGGTGTCGGGGGTGCCCAGGTGGTCCAGGTGGTAGTGGTAGAGTTCGCCGTTTTCGTCCAGGGCGATGGGTTTGAAGGTGCCCGGTTCGAAGTAGTAGGTGCGGGTTTTGGCGGTTTCTCCGCTGTTTATTTTTTGTACGGTTTCGCGCAGGAGTAGGTCGCCGTCCCAGAGGAAGTCGGTGTGTTGGTCGCTGTCGGTTTTGGCGATGCGGCGGCCTAAGGGGTCGTATTGGTAGTGGGTTTGTTGTTGTAGTTGTTCCTGGCCGTTGTCGTCGATTTTGAGTTGTTCGACGCGGGTCAGCTGCTGGCGGCTGTTGTAGTGGTAGCGGGTTTGCAGCTTTTGGTTTTTGCCTCTGAGGGCGGCGATGCGGTTGCCGTGGGTGTCGTAGCGGTAGTGGGTGTCGCCGCGGAAGGCGAGGCGGTTGCCGCGGATTTGGGTGTTGGCGGCTTGTTGTTTGGCTTCTTCCACGGAGCCGGCGGCGGCGAGGATGTTGTGGGCCGGGTCGTGGATGAAGTGTTCGGGGTTGGGGCCTTCGACCTGGGTGAGGCGGTCGAGGGGGTCGTAGTGGTAGTTGCGGGTGCCGCGCAGGCTGTCTTCGATCTGTGCCAGTTGGCCTGCGGTGTTGTAGCGGTAGCGGCGTTGGTGCAGGGGGTTCTGCACGGGTTTTTCGGTGGTGCCTTGGGCTTTGCCAAGGCGCATTTGTTGCAGCCGGCCCTGGGGGTCGTATTGGTGTTCGGTGGCAAGGCCGTTGCCGTGCTGGCGCTGGATTTCGCGGCCGAGGTCGTCGTGGGCTATCGCGGCGAGTAGCTGTTCCGCTTCGGCGCCGGCGAGTCGGCGGTGGAGGCTTTGGAATTGGCCGGCGGCGTTGTAGGCAAATTTCAGTTGTTCGCCGTCGGGCAGTGTGGTGGCGATGCGGTTGCCAGCGGCGTCGTAGTGGTGGGTGATTTTGGCCTGGCCTTGCCAGTCGGCGATGAAGCTAAGGAAGGGTTTCTATTTTTATGGGTGTCTCGAAATGTTATTCTTCTCCCAACACAGAATCTTGATTTTATCCTTGGCCCGATTGCAGAACACAAACAGCGTTTCTTCAAAGGGATTGAGAGCCTTCTCTTACTCGACGATGGCCGCCAGGCCGTTGATGGATTTGCGCATATCCATCCAGTCTCGGTAGAGGTAAACTCTGGGGTAATGCTTTGATGACCGGATCACGATGTCACCTCCAGGGCCAATAAGTCAGACAGCAAGGCCTTGCTGAGCGCTGGAACCTGCAGGCTATACCGTTGGGCAACACAATTTCTGCAGGCGAAGGTGTAGGTGTAACACAGCCACCTCGACTGGTTTAACCGGGACAAAGCGGCCACTGGAATTTGTGGGCTCTGACCCCGGAATCAGCCCGCGTTTTCGCAGCAGGTATACCCAGTTGTGAAAGCACTTGGCATCCAGTTGGTGCTCGCGTGCATAGACAGCGAGGGATTTTCCGGAGAATTTTGCGGCTTGGTAGTGGTCCAGCCAGTACTTTTGCTTTTTGGTGATTTATGGCATTGCTGATCCTGCTTTTTTATGGATTTGAAGGCAGGATGGCATTTGGGAAGCGGGGTGTTAAGGTGTGGAAGAATTACCGCTTACCTACAACAAGATCTTAAATATCGGAATTACTCATTTATTTTCCTTTAGTTTGAAATTTTTCCAGAAGTCTCGGCGCCTTCCGGGGCGTGGTGGCAGATGGGGTGGGGGTGGCCGTTGAGGCGGTACCGTCTACGCCACCACAGTTCCGGTGGCGCCTTTTTCATCATAGTGCCGTCGAATTGGTAGCTGTAGGTAGACTGGCCGTCGATGGGGGAGCCCCATTGACGCAGGAAGTGGGCCTTCACTGCTCCATTTTCACGGATATTTAGAAAGGCTCTTCAAAAGGTCTTCATGTTTACGAGCTAGATTTAAGTCTCTTTATAAATTCATGCGCACTGGAATCTCCTGATGATGCAGCCTTTTTAGCCCATTTTATTGCCTCTCCAATTTCACCTTTCTCGCTCAAATATAAGGCATAATTAAACTGGGATGGGGTGTCTCCTAATTCTGCAGCTTTTTTCATCCAGTAAACTTTTAGTTCCTCGTTGAGGTTTGAAAACATATAGTAATTTAGAACTTTTATTGCACTTTTTTTGTTGCCAGATTCTCCGTTTTTTATATGGCAAGCT
The DNA here is from genome assembly GCF_001617625.1 of Microbulbifer thermotolerans. Taxonomy (NCBI): domain Bacteria; kingdom Pseudomonadati; phylum Pseudomonadota; class Gammaproteobacteria; order Cellvibrionales; family Microbulbiferaceae; genus Microbulbifer; species Microbulbifer thermotolerans. The sequence continues at coordinate 2,318,185 of NZ_CP014864.1, forward strand.
AATTCTTCTGGTGTAAGGAAGTAAATGGCCCCAGTGGAAGTTGGGGGTTCATTAGACTTTTGGGAGTTGTCTTTGTTCATCCAACTCATATCTATTGGTTCAGGTTTTTTTTTAGTCATTTTATTTCTATAACTAGGATCTAGTTTTCGGTTTGAATAAGTAAAACTGTCCAGGCTTGCTGTAGTCTATCTCTCCATTAGGCGATTTTTGGTAAGGAGCTATATTTCCGTTTGTCCAATACCAAAGCAAGGTGTCAGGAGCTACAACTTCTGTATTTAACTCATTCGCTAATTGTTGCGCATAACAGTTGCTATTTGCCATGAAGTTTCCAGTATTGCAAGACAGTAAGTTTACACGCATTCCCGGCTCGTATTTGGGGTGGTTTAATATTCTTTGGGCCAGGTTTTTGGCTGGAATGACTTTTCGATTTTGGTCAACAATTGCGTGCGGAGATCCATGGGCGCCAATACTCAAACTAGTGTGGTTGTTGGCTACTAGTTTTGCTGAATAATGTATTTGTTCATTTTCTGGGAATAGGTTTATATCAACACCAGTATAGGTGTCTGTCAAGGGGTCATAATTTTCTGGGATTTCTTTACATGTTAGGCCTAATGGATCGACCCATCTAACGGGGTTTTTTACGTAGATATAGTTATTCAGGCCACCGAAGAGTCCAATCGGATCCTGCTGCGTAAACGCCCCAACCTCCGGATCATAATACCTGAACCGGTTGTAGTGCAGCCCAGTTTCTTCATCGTAGTACTGTCCCTGGAACCGGATCGGTTGTTCGATGCGGTTGCAGTGTTTGATGGCTAGGTTGCCATAGGCTGTGTAGCTGACGCTCCAGGCGATTTCGCCCTGGCTGTCGGTCAGGGTGTCGGGGGTGCCCAGGTGGTCCAGGTGGTAGTGGTAGAGTTCGCCGTTTTCGTCCAGGGCGATGGGTTTGAAGGTGCCCGGTTCGAAGTAGTAGGTGCGGGTTTTGGCGGTTTCTTTGCTGTTTGTTTTCTGTACGGTTTCGCGCAGGAGTAGGTCGCCGTCCCAGAGGAAGTCGGTGTGTTGGTCGTCGTTGATTTTGGCGATGCGGCGGCCTAAGGGGTCGTATTGGTAGTGGGTTTGTTGTTGTAGTTGTTCCTGGCCGTTGTCGTCGATTTTGAGTTGTTCGACGCGGGTCAGCTGCTGGCGGCTGTTGTAGTGGTAGCGGGTTTGCAGCTTTTGGTTTTTGCCTCTGAGGGCGGCGATGCGGTTGCCGTGGGTGTCGTAGCGGTAGTGGGTGTCGCCGCGGAAGGCGAGGCGGTTGCCGCGGATTTGGGTGTTGGCGGCTTGTTGTTTGGCTTCTTCCACGGAGCCGGCGGCGGCGAGGATGTTGTGGGCCGGGTCGTGGATGAAGTGTTCGGGGTTGGGGCCTTCGACCTGGGTGAGGCGGTCGAGGGGGTCGTAGTGGTAGTTGCGGGTGCCGCGCAGGCTGTCTTCGATCTGTGCCAGTTGGCCTGCGGTGTTGTAGCGGTAGCGGCGTTGGTGCAGGGGGTTCTGCACGGGTTTTTCGGTGGTGCCTTGGGCTTTGCCAAGGCGCATTTGTTGCAGCCGGCCCTGGGGGTCGTATTGGTGTTCGGTGGCAAGGCCGTTGCCGTGCTGGCGCTGGATTTCGCGGCCGAGGTCGTCGTGGGCTATCGCGGCGAGTAGCTGTTCCGCTTGGGCGCCGGCGGGTCGGCGGTGGAGGCTTTGGAATTGGTCGGCGGCGTTGTAGGCAAATTTCAGTTGTTCGCCGTCGGGCAGTGTGGTGGCGATGCGGTTGCCGGCGGCGTCGTAGTGGTGGGTGATTTTGGCCTGGCCTTGCCAGTCGGCGGTCACGCGGCCGCAGGGGTCGTATTCCCAGCGCAGTTTGCGGTGAGGGTTTTGGGCTTCGATGAGTTGTCCGAGGCGGTTGTAGCGGAAGCTGGTGGTGCCGTCGGGGGTGATTTCTTGCAGCAGGCGGCCGAAGGGGTCCCGTTCGAAGAGGGTGTCTATGCCTTTGCCGGTGTCGGGGTCGGTGACGGCGCGGCTGCTGATGAGGTGGCCGGCGCGGTTGTAGGCGTAGCGGGTGATGCGGCCGTCGAAGCCGGTTTCTTCGATCAGGCGTTCGGCCAGGTCGTATTTGAGGGTGTAGCGTTCGCCCTTTTCGTTGGTGAGGCCGATGAGGTTGCGCTCGCCGTCGTAGTGGTATTGGAGGCGGCTGCCGTCGGGGTTGGTACGGGCTTTGACTTGGCTTAAGCCGTCGTATTCGTAGCGGGTGCTGCGGCCTTCGGCGTCGATGATTTCCGCTACCAGGCCATGAGGGGTGTAGCGGTATTCGGTGCGGGTACCGTCCGGCGCGATAACGGCGCTGATGCGGTCTTGGGCGTCGTATTCGTAGCGGGTGCTCTGATTGGGTCCGTGTTGTACTTCGATCAGGCGTTGGGCGTTGTCGTAGCGGTAGTGCTGCGAGCGGCCCATGGGGTCGTGCACGGCGGTGAGTTTGCCCTGGGGGTTCCAGAGGTAGCGGGTGGTGTGGCCGAGGGGGTCGGTGACGGCACCCACGAGGCCCAGGGGGTTGTAGCTGTATTGGGTGGCGTTGCCGAGGGGGTCGATGGTTTCGGTGATCTGGCCGCTTTGGTTGTAGCGGCGTTGCCAGCGGTGGCCGGCGGGGTCGGTAATTTTTTCCGGTAGACCTTCGGCGTTGTATTCGATGCGGTGTTCGCCGCCGGTGGCGTCGATTTTTTTGATAAGGCGGTTGTGGCTGTCGTATTCGTAGTGTTCTTCGCGCAGCTGGCCGTCTTCGCTGGGCAGTTGGACTTTGGTCAGTTGGCCCAGGTCGTTGTAGGTGTATAGGGTTTCTGCGCCTTCCGGGTCGCGGTGGTAGATGGGGAGGGCGCGGTCGTTGAAGCGGTAGCGTTCTACGCCGCCGCGGGTGTCGGTGACGGTGACGCCTTTGCCGTCCTGGTCCCAGTCGAATTGGTAGCTGTAGGTGGGCTGGCCGTCGATGGGGTCGCCCCATTGGCGCAGGCAGCGGGCGCCGGGGCCTTCGCGGTCCCATTCGAAGTGGAAGCTGTAGCCGCTTTTCAGGGTGCGCTGTTGGATGACGTGTTGGTGGTAGCGGTAGTGTTCGCTGTGGCCTTCGGCATCCGTGGCTTGGATTAGGTCGCCTTCTTCGCTGTATTGGTAGCGGGCCAGTTGGGTGATGCGGCCGTCGCGGGTTTCTTTTTTCAGTTCGCTGATGCGGCCGCCGGTACTGCTGATGTGCAGGGCTTCTCCGAGGCTGCTTTCCACACAGATGAGGCGTTCTTCGATGTAGTGGAAGCGGTAGCCGTTGCCGTAGCCGTCGCGGATTTCCGCCAGCCTCAGGGCGTTGGCGGAAGATCCTGCGGCAGTGAAGTGTTTTTGCACACCTTTGGGGGCGCCGTAGGGGCTGATGATCCAGTGGTCGTCGGCGATGCGGGTCAGGCTGAGGCGTTCGGCCACATTGTGGCTGCGGCCGCTTTTGCCGGGTACCGGCAGGGCGATGACGCGACCTTCGGCGTCGTGGAAGTGCAGGGGTTTGTCCTTGCCGCGGTATTCGAGGCGTTCGCCCAGGGTGTGGGTCCAGCCGTGGCCGAGGCCGAAGTCTTTGGGGTTGCTGCTGCGGTAGGTGCGCGCCATCACCAGCGGCAGGGGGCCGTCGAGGACGGCGTCCACCAGAGTCAGGCGTTCCTCGCCGGTCTTCAGGTTGATGGGCTCGCCGCCCTCGACGGCGTTGGCATTGTTCTGGCTGGTTTCGCCGCTCTGGTTTTGCCCGGTCTCGCTGTTGGTGTTGTCCGGTTCGGTGGGGTCGGCTTTGGCCTGGGGTTGCTTGGCGCTGTCGCTGTCCGCTGGCGGGGCGCTCTTGTCGGTGCTGCTGGCCTTGGTTTGTGCGGGGGCTGCGGGCGGTCCCTGAGGCGCGGGGGCGTCGACGGTTTCCAAGTCGTCGAAGCTGGCGCCTTTACCTCGGGCGCCGCGGGTTTTGGCCCGAGCCAGTTGTTGTCTTCGGCCCTTGGCAAAGTCCATCATCAGTTCGCCCACGACTTTGAAGCGGCCGAGCAGGCGGGTGTTTTTGGCTATGTTGGCCACAGCGCCGGCACCGCCGCTAACAGCGGCCAATATGATGGTGAGGATAATTTCAAATACGCCGGCACCGGCTAGTTCGGTGATTTCCAGGCTGTGCTGGGCCTTGACATAGTCTTTGGCGAACTGGGTGACAGCGCTGCGCAGGTTGGGATCGCCGTACAGCAGTTCGGCGATTTCAAAGGCCTGTTCCAGTTGTTTGCGGGAAATCTTGCTGGGGTCAAAGCCCAGCACATCGACGATTTCTTTGTGTACCTGCGACAGGTGTTCGCTAATGGACTGGTCCAGGGGTTTGTCGTACAGGAGGTAGTCGTATGAGGCAGTTACCGTTGTAATACTCTGGCGGACGGGGTGAACCAGAGCCACCACTTCCATCACGTCCTTGGCCCATACCGCCAGGTCCCAGGCAGCATTGCCAAGGCCGGTGGCGCCGCGCTCGATATAGGCGCCGACTTTTTCCAGTGTGCTGCGCTTCTCGTGGACTTTCTGAATCCGCGCCGCCTCGGCGCGCTCCTCGGCGATAATCCGCTGCAGGCCGCGACGGATTTGCTCCAGCAGCTGGGATTGCTGTTCCGCCAACTGGTTTTCACCCAGAGGGTTTTCCTCGATGATCAGGCGGTTTTCCCGCAGGGCCAGATACACCTGCCGGTGCCTGTCGCTCAGATGGCTCGGCGCCTCTGCGTGGAGGGTGATGGAAGTGTGGCTTTCTGCGGTATGCAGGCTGCGCGCAGAAGGGTCGGGATATTTTTTGTCGAAGGCGAGGAATTGCTCGTAAATCTGATCGAGTACGTCCGTGTCAAAAGTCTCCAGCAGGAGGTGGACGTCGAGGTTTTGGGGCATCCCGGTGTGGTAAGTCCATCCCGCTCTCACCCGATAGCGAATTCCCCGGCGGTTTTCGACGCTCAAGTACATAGACAATCCCTTGGCCTGTTGTAAAAGCCAAATTTTAAATTAATGAAAAATTTTGGCAAAGGAGGGGGACTGTGATGAGTTACTAAAAATTAGCAATTTTAACCCGCGAAACCGCGCTGACTGTTCGGAGGAAATATCAGCTCACCCAAGGTCAGTAGATAGCCCATGGTAGCCTCCCCCCCCTGGATGCGCTGCCGCTCGGCCTCCGCCAGTTCTTTTGCTTCCTGTACTTGCTGCTCACAGGCGAAGGCTTCCCTCAGACATTTAGCGCCGTTGCTGAGACCTGCCAGCACGGTCTTTCGGACGACGCCACCTTTGTCGTTCGAATAGACGCGGACACCGCTGTAGGCGTCGCGATCAGCGATGTGGCGCAGTGTCGACCGCCACCCCACCGGCAAATTGTGACAATGGGCAGGGAGCGACCTACGGCGTGGTGGCTTTGCGGACGGGTCCACTTTAGCCGACTTTGATGGTGCGATAGCATTATGACGCTTACCAAGGCGGGTGAACAGGTGGTCTAGCGTCTATCTATAGGAATTTTTTCAGGCCCTATGATCGTATTTACCCACTGTAACCGAGAGAACAGATGAAGTTTGGGCTGGCACCACAGGTGAAGATGTATCACCGGAAGCCCGATTCAAGCAATTCCAGGGCGCGCTTGAACTTGGTATCGATCATCCGTTTTATGAGGAGTTAAAGACATTTGGGTCGGATGCACTGTTTCAGCAACCATTTCACCTCCCCTTCCGTCGCAAGCAGAGCCGAGCCGCCTCTGTGACTACACACTCGCTCTTGACGCTGATTAAAAAAGACTCACAAGGAGTTTCTGAGGAACCTCTGATTAATTCGCTTCCTAACGGTAAAAATTCTTTGGAGCTAGATGAGAAGCTCAGGTGATAGGATGGCCATTTCGAAACCGTCGGATACAGGGATGTATCCGTCGGAGCTACAGGGAAGTACTCGTGCGTTTTCGAAATGGCCATCCTATTGCCTGAGCGCCACAGAACTAACCAAAGCGTTCATGCGAATTAATCAGAGGTTCCCTAATTATTTCACACAGACGATGTAACTAACCTCTCAATTTGCCTCATCACATCCTTATTGCTGCGAAGCGATCTAATCAGAGGCTTTCATAACTCCGACCATAGCACATACCGAAAACAACTATTGACAGGATTAATATACTTCAAATACAAATAGTGGTTTATCAAGTATCAGACTCCATGTAGAGCTGTTTTTTGAGAGGTTACGCCATCCATGGCATTTTTTACTGGATTTATACTAAGAATAAAGAAAAATAGAGCAATAAAGTTGTATTTACGCAAACTTCCACGTCTGTTGCAAAAAGATTATGGAAGATCCAAGCGGTATCGACCAAGGCAGGTAAGAGCCACAATCGAGAGGTCTGGTCTTCCGGTAGAATTTTCTTGCTACGCAATTTTAATATTTTGCTCGAAAAAAGCCTTTGACCGCTATCACACGGAAATGGGAGAAACCTGCGATTATGAAGCGATGCGCAGCTATGTAGGAAACCTATTCTTCAATGGAAACACAAATTTTAGCGCCCATGAAGTCTTACCTTCCAGCACTGATTTTGATGGAGGTTTTCATGGCATAGATACTGGAGGTTCGGATTGATACTTTCAACAGAAACTGATAGCCACAGATAAAAATCCGCGATTTTCTCTCATAATTTATCTTCTACAGATGCCCAATACTTATCTGCGATGCTACTTCAGTTCGCTCACTTCATCATCTCTAGATTGCTCAGGATTACTATGTGAAAATTCTCCGAACTCCAAAAAGTGTAGAACCTGCTCGATAACTTCATTATTTTTCATCATAAATGGATGCGTAACCGGCATCACTATATGATCCTTCATGCCCTCCAACTTCGTATTTTCGACGGAAACTTTTCCGTCATCCGGATTTGGAAGCATCGTAGACAAAATTGGATTTATGCTTCTGCTTCCCGCGATAACCCCCAAGCTGAAAGTTGCAGGTCCCAGAGAGTTTGGCACACTGGACTTATCTGTACCGAGCTGCAATCCAGCAGGGCCATTGACTGCCTTAAAGCCCGGTACATTTTTTAGATTATCTACCACCTCGCTCCCTCGATTCGGTGGTCCGAGCATCACCACATGCTTTAAGTTTGGTATTTCATACTCAGACAAATACTGCCGAACAATAATCCCGCCCATAGAGTGGGTTACAAAACTTACAGGAACTCCCTCTGGACATCTTTCTAATGCTTTTGGAATTGTATCTTCAGAAAGCAGTGCAATCTCGCTTTCTCGTGATGGATAACCCATATTCACCGCATAATAGCCTGCTTCTTCGAGTGCGTTAGACATCTTAGACATTGATGACTCAGATCTCGCCAGCCCATGCAATAAAATCACACAATCAGAAGCGACAGCATCCATTGATACGAGTAAGCAGGTTACAAATAAAATTAAACTTTTTCTCATGACATCCCAATATTTACACAGCCAACATGTAGAGCGCATACATATTCCATGGAAACTTCACCCAAATGCATTACCAAATACCGCTTGACCACTTATTTTCCATTTTTATATAACTTTCATTTTTTGTGAGATTATAACATTACCATCTAATAACATTTAAAATTGTCAAATACTTTCATCTACCACCCATTTTTTCTCAACCGGTGATACCCCATCCATTCTGTCAATTCACCCCCATGAAATTTAAGAGTGGTCCTCGGTTAGACTGATAGTCGCCAGACATTCAATCCAAAAAGGAAATAACCGTGATCCACGACAATGAGAATACAGCAATATCCGCTATAGCTGAAATCCTTTCTAAACAAGGCTTTATGAGCTGGCTTCGGATCTCTAGGTGCCACTCAAAGAGCCGATGCTGATAGAGAAAGAGCAGTGCCTGGGATATGCCCTTCTACGAGTGCTCAGAGAATCCCAGGAGATTTTCCAACGGCTTTAAGCAGAAGCGTATACATATTCATACGGGAGCGTTGGGAAGTTATGCCCACCTTTAGCTCGATACCCGTTACAAATAAGTTTTCATGGTGGCAGCGTGCTCGGCTGTGTGGTACTGATGACAGTAGGGGTGGATGACTCTGGCAAACGGAATACGCAGAGTTGCTCAGTCTCATTATCGGAGAAAGAATTTAGTTTCAATACATCATCAGCCGAGTATCACCCTATCCCCTGCATATTCTGTAGATGTAGCTCGCACCAACGGCTGTACAGCTAATGGCTGCCCAGCGTATTCAATATGCAGCTGCAGATAGGGTTCAAAGAGAGCGGTGTCGTGCCCGCCCTTGAGCCACTGTTCCACAAAGTGTTTGTCCGCCGGCGCAATCATGGGAAGGGATTTTTCGTGATATTTGCGGGTTTTTGGGTGTGCGGAGATGGTGATGATAGAGCAGCTGAGTATATCGCCCCAGGTTTTGTATAAACCGCAGAAGAAGAAAGGCTGGCCGTAACTGAATTCCACCGGATTTTTTCCATGCAGGCTTTCCACCCAGGCGGTGGCGGGTACCAGGCAGCGTGAATTGTGGTATTCGGGGCGTTTATCCAGCTTCTGCCAGTTGCTGTTGATAGACCAGTATTTGCGGTGGGGTTTCCAGTTTTCGCCGTCGCGTTCAAGGTACAGATGCCAAATGGCGTTTTCCACTTCAGGCCTACCGTGCCTGGCGGTGACAATGGATACCTGCTGAGTGGGGCGCCGCCGCCGGCCAAACAACATGCGCTGCGGGTTATGTACACCATAGTCTTCGAGAAAGCGCTCGATACCAGCGTCATCGTTTACATCAAATACACTGCACATGACATCTCTCCGGGGATTATTGCGCTGGTCGCTTTGCGCTTCTGTGGATATAGTAGCCTTGTTTTTTCCAAGGCGTTACGCCGAATTGTTGTTCTCACTAAATACCATGATCGAATTTCTGGCCATCGTTCTCTTCGCAGCCCTGCTCTGGCTGATACCGCCTTATTATCAGCGCTTGCGCCGGTATTATCTGCGCTCGCGACCGCTCAGCTCAGAGCAACTACAGTTGCTGGCACAGTGGCTGCCGCTCTACCGATATTTGCCGGCAGAGCAGAAGCGGGAGTTCCAGGGTAATATGGCGCTCTTTCTGCACGAAAAAGCCTTCGTCGGCTGCGAAGGCCTTTTGGTTACCGAAGCAATGCGTGTGGCCGTGGCGGCGCACGCCTGCCTTTTGCTACTTGGCAGGGAGAACCGCTGTTATCCGGATCTCTACACTGTGTTGCTCTACCCCACTACCTATGTCGCCCGGGAAATTCATCGAGAGGGGTATATCGAAACCACGGCACACAGTGTACGCGAGGGGGAGGCCCACTACCGGGGCCCGGTGGTTTTGTCCTGGGGGGATTTGGAAGACGATATTCTCCACCCTGAAAACGGGCGCAATGTGGCGCTGCATGAGTTTGCGCACAAAATCGATGAGGAGGACGGTGCCTATGACGGCCGCCCACTTCGCGTCGAAAATGGCAGACGTTGGTCCGAAGTATTCGGGGACGAGTTTGAAAAGTTGCGCCGACGCCTGAAACACGAGGAGACAATAGCGGATCAACAAGGCGCGGCGCCTGTTCTGGACCTCTACGGCGCCGAGTCTCCGGCGGAGTTCTTCGCGGTGGCCACGGAGGCCTTTTTCGTTATCCCGCACGAGATGCGCGCTGCACATCCGCAACTTTACCGGGAGCTGAGCAGTTTTTACCGGATGGATCCGGCGGCCTTATTGCCTTCACACGGTTTCAATACATCCGTTTAAGCACCGCCAAACCCTATGCTTCGCTGGCGCGAATCGAACAGGGAATCTCTGATTAAGGCGTTATGCCGATATAGATACGTTGACGCCCGATGGAAAGCGCATTCCATTGCCTGAGCGCCCCAAAACCCAATACAGCTTCCGTACGAATTCCTCAAAGGCTCCTTAATAATCTTTTTTCCATTGCAGCTCCACACTACCACCGCCACTATCCCCTTCATCGGCGGACTGGATTTCCAGATTCAGTTTACGCCGCAGTTCCACTTGCATCTCCGCCTGCCAGGGGTTGAGCGGATCTGTACTGCGCTGCAGCTCGATGTAAATGCGGTTAGTGATGTACTTACCGAGGCTGAGGGCGTACTGGTCACCTTCGTCTGTGGCTTCCTGTTCAATGTCGAGGGTGTCCACCCCCAGCAGTTCGCGGGTTTTGGCCATTGGGTTAAATGAAGCGCCGCCGCTTTGCAAACTGCGCACCACACCCACCAGGCGCACTGCCTGCAATGGGGATATATCCGACAGGGATTTTCCAAACAACAGCTGGGCAAAAATCTCGTCCTGGGCAGCCTCGGGAGTGGAACTGAAGGTCACGTCGAGATCATCGGTGGTTCCGGAAATTTCCGCGGTGATCTCGCCGTCGCTGTATTCATACAGGCCCGTCACGTAGATGGCGGCGATATTGTTCTCAAAACGCACCTGCCCTTCCTCCAGCTCGAATTTTTTACCCAGCAGATCGAAACTGCCGCGCACGATGTTCAATTCGCCGGAGGCATCAGGGCTTGCTGCGGTGCCGCCGATTTTGACCTGGCCGCGCAGCTGGGAGTCGAGTCCAAGGCCGCGGATAAAGGACTGCTTGTCCAAATCCACGGCGACGTCCAGCGCGATATTGCGCAGCAGTGGCGACGCTTGCTCAGTTTCCGGACCATCCTCGTCTACTTCCACCACTTCAATTTCCGGCACGCTGCCGCCGATCAGTTGTTCTATCTGTACGGAAAACGGCTCTAGTGTCAGACTGCCGTTCAGCATCGCGTCTCCGGTGGTTCCGGTCAGGGCCAGATTGCCGGAAACGGCACCGCGTACCGCCGGAGAGTTGAGCAGATAGGCTTCGTCCGCGCGCAGTTCAAAATTGAACGAGGGCGGCATTTGTGAGGGAAAAGTCAAGGCGCCAGCGAGACTGAGACGGCCCTTGTCGCCGGCTTGCGCGCTGGCGCTTGCGATGCGCCACTCGGCGGGCGTCAGATTCACCGCCATGTCGATATCGCGCAGGCGGGTACTGCTGGGCCTGTGCTCATAGCCGCCATTATCGACGGTTATATGTCCGTTGAGCTTGGGGCTGGCGAAATCGCCGTCGGCAATGACACTGAAGTTCAGGGCGCCGCGCAAGGCGTGGATTTCCGGATCGATAAATTCCGCCACCACAGACAGGTCCGCACTGCCGCTGCTCTCCAGCCACAGCGGCAGCGGCACTGTCTCCGCTCCCGGCACGCGCTCGGCAAACAGCTGTTCCAGAATGGGCGCCAGAGCCATTCTGGCTTGGGCATCCACTGCGCTGCGGCTGCCTTGACTGGCTAGCAGGGAAAGGGACAGGTTCCGGCCTTCGGAATGCCAGTGGAGCTGCGCACTGAGTGGGGCGGCGCCTGCGGTCCCCGCTCCACCGCTGATACTCAATTCTCCGTTCAGTTGCGGCTGGCGAGGGCTTCCGGCCGCCGTGGCGCTAAGAGTCATCAAACCGTTTTCAGCCAGCTCTGCGGGCAATCCAAGGTTCAGATCCGCGAGTGCGGCTTGGCCGCGGATAGTCAGATCCAATTGTTCGGCATTCAGCTTGCCATGCACGCTCAGACGGTTGCGCTCTGCCCATAGCAGTTCCAGACCCGCCAGATCCAGACGCGCACTGGCGTAACGCAAATCCCCCTGTAATTGCCAGGGGGCATTGCGGAATTCTCCCAGGGCGAAGAGTTTGACACTGGCCTGGGGCTGGTCGAAGGGGCCGGAAAAACGGCCATCGAGACTGATGTCTCCCACCAGCGAAGCGGGCAGCGCCACGCCCGCCAGTTCCGCCAGGGACAAGGGGATGTTGTGTCCGCTCACTTGCCCACTGGCATGTGCCTGGCCGATATCCAAGACGCCGTTGACTTCCAGCCAGGCATTGCCGGCACGCGCTGACTGAATCGCTTCTTCCACCAGAACCGCTGTGGCACCGCGGTACTGTCTCGCCGCCATATCCGCTTCCGTCAGCTTCTCCGGCCCCGTTGGCAGAGCGGAAGCTGGCCCCTGCTCGCCAGCCCAGTCCCGCAGTTCAAAGCCGCTGTACCCGCTGCCGGCTGCCAGTTCCAGCCGCAGCCGCTCGAAAGTGAGTGCTTCCGGGTTACCGGCGGCGGCACCACTCAGCTTGTAGCGGTAGTTCTGATACTGTCCGTCGGAGTTCAGGCGGGCTTCCAGGTGTGGATTGGCCCAGGGGCCAGAGATCTCCAGCGCTGTGTCCAGATCCACAGAGATTCCTTCCGCTGCCGCCAGCTGCAGTTCCCGCGCCGGGCGGAAATCTCGCCCTTTCACTGCGAGCGCCAGCTGCAGGGATTTGTCCGCGATGGCGATGACTCCGTCAGCCGTTATTTGAACGGTGTCGCTGAGGAAGTGAAACTCGCTCAGTTTTAGCGCCTCTAAATCACCCGACACCGCGGCGCTCAAGTGGCCACGCATCTGCCGGTAGGCGGGCGTTGCCGCCAGGCGCCCGCTCAGCGCCGGGTTTTTCCATGGACCTTTGGCGGCAATCTGCAGGCGTTCCAGGGCGCCATCCAGGTCCTCCGGAATTGCCACCCCGTCCGTGCCCGGAAGTACGGCCAGAAGGGCGCGCAGCTCGTCGAGCGTCAGGCGCTGAATAGTGCCCTGCAGGTCCAGGGTTTCCCCCCCCAGATCCACCTGGCCCGCAGCGCCTATGGTGGCTTCTGCATAATCCAGGGTCGCGGTATCTAGGTGAATAATTTTGTCACGGGTTTGCACTTTCGCCTGCAGGTGCAGGGGTTGTGGCTGGTCTTCGGCCCTGGCGCGGAAGTGGCTGTCCAGATCCAAAATACCGGATATGGATGGCAGCGGCATGGAGCCGCGCACGCTGAGGTCCGCGCTGAGAGAGCCGCCCACCAGGTAGTGCTGCCAGGGTTGGGAGATGGCCACCGGCAGGCGCTGGAATTTGATTTCCGCGTCCACCTTGTCGGCGCTGATACTGCCGGCGATGCGATGCCGGCTGTCATCGACTTCCAGTAACAACGCTTGTGTGGAGATCTGCCACGGGGAAAACAGGATCTCGACATCCCCGGACAGAGCAAAGTGGTGATTCACCAGCGGCAGGGAAAATGTCTCGATATCCGCCAGCAAACGACCATCCAATTGCCGCAGGGAAACACTGCCATCCACATCCAGTGCCTGCCCCTCCGGCAGCTGCAGCTGCTTACCTGCAAAGCCCCCGGCCCCTTCACTGGCAGAAAACGCCAGCCGGTAGCGCCCGGGTTGTGTTTCTCTGCCGGTCAGCGATAAGCGGAGGCCGCCCCCCTTGTGTTCCCGTACTTCCAACGACAACCGCGCCGGTTCCCGCAGCCAGCGGTAGCGGCCACTGGCACTGACAGAGACCACCGGCAGTTCCGGCATGCGGCTGTCTATGAGCTGCAGCCGGTCGACGTTGAGCGCACCGAGGCGCACGGCGGGCACCGACAGAGGTGTCCGTGAAGGTTCTGTGTTTTCCTCTTGCGGGTGTGCGGCCAGCAGGGTGTTGAGAAGGTCAATATCGAAGGTCAATTCAGCCGCATCGAGCGCAGCGATATCGATACGGCCGCGCAACAATCCGCCCAGGTCGATATCCAGCGCAAGTGCACGGGCCTGCGCCAGAGTGTCGCTGTCATGGTCGATTTTCAGACGGGAGAAAGACCATTGACCCAGATGGCCACTGGAGATTGCGCCTGCGTCGATGTGCAGTTGTGGGTGCCACTGCTGCGCGGCGTAGATAGCGCCCCGCGTCAGAGTGACGCGTCCGGATTCAGTACCCAGCAGATAAAACAGGGAAAAGCCCGCCAGGACAACGAGTGAAAAAAGCAGTGAAACGCGCCCGCTGAACGCCTGCCACAGGCACTTGAGCAAAATCCCCATGGCTCGGGTATAACCGGCCAACAGTGCCATGACCGCTTTCATCAGAAGGCCTGCCCCAGGCTCACATAGACCTGAAAGTCATCATCTATGTCCTCGCGCTTATCCAGGGGAAAGGCGATATCGAAGCGCAGGGGCGCGAAGGAAGTGTTATAGCGAACGCCGAAACCGGCGCCCCAGTAGAGATCGGAGAAATCGGGGCTGGGGTCCGCGTAGGCATTTCCGCCGTCCAGAAACAATACCCCACCCCAAGATTTGCTGAAACGGAAGCGCCCTTCGATAGAAAGCTCACTGAGGGCGCGACCGCCGATCGGATCACTTAACGAGGTCTCGCCATCGCTCGATACCACCAGCCGTGGCCCCAGCGCCTGGTAGGCATAGCCGCGCACGGAGCCTCCGCCACCGGCGTAGAAGCGCTCGTCGGCGGGAATATCCAGGTTCTCAATCCCGGAAATCACCCCGGCCTTGATTCGCAGGGCCAAAGTCGGCTGGTAGCGCAGGGTCTCGGCCGTCTTGTAACCAGTGAGCACCAGCGTGTTTTTGATAAAAGTGGTACTCGTGTTGCCCAAATCGACGTAGGGCCGGACTTCCAGCGCCACAGTGGCACCGCGACGGGCATCCAGCAATTTATCGGTGGTATCCCATTTCATTCCCAGGGGAAAGGAAAGTAGTTGGTAATTCTCGTCGCTGCTGTCGTCTTCTGCGCTGGCCAGCTCTTCACTTTCTTCAACTTCACTGAATTTCAGCTCGGCACCTATGCTGGCGGTGCGGTGCTTGCTGAGTTTGCGCGCTACCGTGGCCCCCAGGGTGATGGCTTTAGCCTGGTACGAATCTCGATCCTCGTTGGATAGTTCTGCAGAGGCGGATAGGTTCTGTTCTCGGCTGAAAAAACGCGGTGCCAGGAGTTCTCCCTTCAGCGTCTGCTGCACCGGATTCACTTTTGCTTCGACTTCAATTTTTTCTCCCCGGCGCAAAATATTGCGGTGCTCCCAACCGGCGGAAAAGCCAGCGCCTTCATCGGAGGTGTAACCCACCCCCAGACTCACCGTACGGTGATGGCGCTCTTGTAAGGTAAAAGTAATATCCACCAAGCCGCCGTAAGGTTCAGATACCCGGGTATTGGCGCTGGAGATCAGATTGGTGCGCAGGAGGCGCAGGCGGGCGGCATCGATTTTACCCCGATTGAAACAGTCGCCGCTGTTCAACTGTAACTTGTCGCGTAGGTAGGCGGGTTCCACCGAGGTCAGCCCTTCGAGGTAAACTTCCCCTACCCTGACATCGGGGCTGGGGGCGACCCGATACTCCAACCGCGCCGCCGCCTCACTGTGTATCACGGTGGCTTTGTAACTGACATCAATTTCGAGCAGGCAAGCATTGTCAGCCAAGTACTGCTTGATACGGTTAACCCCTGCAAGCACCTTTTCCGCCACCAGAGGATCTCCCACCTCCAAGGGCAGGCCGCCCAAACCTTCACGCAGAGACTCCGGCATTGTTACCGACAGGCTTTTGATCCGGTACCTGGGGCCGGGCTTGACCCGGTAGAGAATGTCTCCGTCACTGACAGCCTGGCGCACCCAGGCATCGTAATAGCCGAGTGAACGCAGCAGTTTTTCCAGCGTGCCCCGTTCGTAGCGCGCTACCTCTCGGGGATCTTTGTAGCTCTTTAAGGTACTGTCACTTTTGCGCAGTTTCTCCAGCTCATCGCGCAATTGCTCTTGCAGCTCGCGGTCACCCTGCACGCGCAGTTTGAATCCGGGCAATTGATCGAGGAAGGGTATCGCCAGTGCCGGTAGCGCCGTCGATAACAATAACCCGCTCAGCAGGAGTGGAATGAACACACGCAAAAGACTTAGGAACCTCTGATTAAGCCGCTTCCTGGCGATAGTGATACTTCGAGGCCGGATGCGAAGCTCAGGTGATGGCATGGACATGTCGAGGCCGCCCCATACGGGGAAGGGAGCGACGGGGACGCATTCTGCGTTTTCGGCATGTCCATCCCATTGCCTGAGCGCCCCGAGACAACCGACAGCGCTCATGCGAATAAATCAGACGTTCCCTATCCGTTGCCGACAATAGAGTTTCCGATTCCGGTTGCGCACAAAAGTTGCATCGCGCCCGTCACTGGCGCGGCGCGTCCCTTTCCAACAGCGGATTGCAGTCGCGGATAATCACCCGGCCTTCAAGCAGATTGCCTTTGGAATACTCAGAGAAGATACAGCGGTTGGTCTCTGGGTCATAGTTTTCGACCCACAGGTTGTCATCCTTCCAGGTGGCACCGATATGGCGCTGTCCTTTCGGTACCGAAATGTACATCACACCGCCAAAACGTTTGACGAAAACCTGTTCGAAGTGGAAGTAATAAGCAAACCAGCCGACCAGGAAAAAGATACCGGCAAAGATGGCACCCGCCTTGAGACTGCCCAGGCGACTGCCGGCAAAGAGAGACAAAACGACCAAGGCGATTACCGCCGCCCAGTAAAAGTATGTGACCATCACTATCCATCCGTGTTTGTATCGCCGATAGGTTAGCGCAGATTTGCCCTCGGCAGAACGGTCGTTGGCGATCGCCGTCATTTCGACGGGTTTTCCAATATTGCAGCCCCTAGAGAATCTCCGGTAAATCCGCGTGCTGGCGGTAACGAGACGCGATATCCTGGAACTAGCTGCAGCACTTGCGCGGATTCACCAGAGGTGCCTCAAGGCGCCCTCCCAAACACGGCTTGTCTTTATGACAAGCCGACGACAGTCAGTCCTCCATCAGCGCTGGCAGGTTTTCGTAAAGTTTCAGGGCTTCCGGATTGGCTAATGCCTCCACATTCTTCACCGGCTTGCCGTGTACTACATTGCGCACCGCCAACTCCACGATTTTGCCGCTGATGGTGCGGGGGATGTCCGCAACCTGCACCACCTTGGCGGGGACATGGCGCGGCGTGGTATTGGCGCGGATGGTGCTGCGAATCTTCTGTACCAGATCATCGTTCAGTTCGATACCTTCGCGCAGCACCACGAACAGTACTACCCGCACATCGCCCTTCCACTCCTGGCCAATGCAGATGCTGTCGAGCACTTCCTCTACCTTTTCCACTTGGCGGTAGATCTCCGCAGTGCCGATACGCACACCACCGGGATTCAGCACTGCATCGGAGCGGCCGTAGATCACCACCCCCTCGTGCTCGGTAATCTCCGCATAGTCACCATGCGCCCAGACGCCCGGCCAGTTGTCAAAGTAAGCACTTCGGTATTTGCAGTCGTCCTCGTCGTTCCAGAAGCCGATGGGCATACACGGAAACGATTTGGTACAGACCAGTTCGCCTTTTTCACCGACAACGGGCCGCCCGTCGTCATCCCACACTTCCACTGCCATACCCAACCCGCGACACTGCAGTTCGCCCGCGTAGACTGGCAGGGTGGGGTTGCCGAGGGCGAAGCAGGAAATAATGTCAGTGCCGCCGGAGATGGAAGACAAGCACAGATCAGTCTTGATATCCCGGTAAACGTACCGAAAACCCTCGTGGGCCAAAGGCGAACCAGTGGAGAGCACCGCGCGCAGCTTCTCCAGCCGATGGGTCTCACGCGGCTTGCTGCCGGATTTCTCCAGCGCGGCGATATATTTGGCACTGGTACCGAAAATACTGATGTGCTCCTCATCCACCATATCCCAGAGGCTCTCCGCCGCGGGGTAGAAAGGCGAACCGTCAAACAACACCAGGGTGGCACCGCTGGCCAGACCGCTCACCAGCCAGTTCCACATCATCCAGCCACAGGTGGTGAAATAGAAGAGCGTGTCCTCGCGCTTCAGATCACAGTGCAGGCGGTGCTCCTTCAAATGCTGCAGCAGTGTGCCGCCAGCACCGTGGACAATGCACTTGGGTACGCCGGTCGTGCCGGACGAGTACATGATGTAAAGCGGATGGTTGAATTCGGTTTGTGTAAAGGTGAGCGCCCGCTCCGGTGCCGCATCGACAAAGGCGTCCAGCGTCACAGCTTTCTCCAGGGTGCCCACCGCCGCAGCCGTGTCCTCCGAGGAGCGCGCCACCGGCACCACCACCATACGCTCGATGGAATCGATACGCGCCACTATCTCTGTCAGACGCGGCAGCGAGTCGATGGTTTTGCCGTTGTAGAAATAGCCTTCACAGGCGAAAAGGACCTTGGGCTGCACCTGGCCAAAGCGGTCCAGTACACCATTGATACCAAAGTCCGGCGAACAGGATGTCCAGATCGCTCCGAGGCTTGTGGTGGCCAGCATGGCGACAACGGTGTCGATAATATTCGGCATAAAGCCGGCCACCCGGTCCCCCCGCTCCACGCCCTGGGCCACCAGGGCCGCGGCCAGTCGCTCCACGCGCCGGTAGAGCTCGGCATAGGTCAGTTGGCGGCGCCTGCCGTTTTCCAGCCGCTCTACCAGGGCGATCCGCTCGTCCCGGTAGCGCAGCAGGTTCTCGGCGAAGTTGAGCCGCGCATCGGGAAACCACTCGGCGCCGGGCATCGTATCGCGGGCCAGTGCCCGTTCACCGCGCTGGCTGGCGATCACTCCGGCAAAATCCCATAAGTCGCTCCAGAACGCCTCCCGCTTGTCCACGGACCAACGGTACAGCTCGGAATAATCCGCCAGACTCAGGCCGTGCCGCTCATTGGTCCGGCGGCGAAACTGATCCATCTGGGTGGCAGCAATCGCTTGCTCGGTCGGTCGCCACAGGGGCTGGACATTATTGTTGTTCATCTCTGTTGACCCTAATTCGCTCGTTTTTGTCAAGGGTAGTCGCTTTCCCATCGCTGCCCATTATTCGCATCGGCGCGATGCGAACAATCATGCCTTGGTCTAACAGTTAAAACTATTTTAAATTTTCTAGTATTTGTTAAATTCTATTTAACATTACTATCAGAAAATAGGCGAAAGCCCCGGGGAGTGACCGTGAGCGCTACCGTCAAACAACTGCGTGCCTTCGTTGCCGTAGCGCACAGCCGAAACCTGGCCGAGGCCAGCGCCCAACTGCATATTTCCCAGCCCGCACTGTCGGTAGCAATCCGCAATCTGGAAACTATTGCCGGCGGCCCTCTGTTCAGCCGCGACAGCCGCCAGTTGACATTGACCCCGGAGGGACGCGAATTCCTCGGCCGCGCTGAACAGCTGCTGCGCAGCTGGGACCAGTCTCTGGAGGCCATACAACAGCGTTTCCATCTACAGCGCGGCCAACTAACGCTGGCGGCAATTCCCGCCTTTGCCCTGAATCAACTACCCGCACTGCTGGCGAATTTTCACCAGGCCTACCCAGCAATCGACATAGTGCTGGAGGATATTGTTATGGAGCGGGTCATACAGGCGGTGCAAGAACAACGCGCGGAGGTGGGCATCAGTTTCCGCCCGGATCAGCTGGAGGGGTTGGATTTCCTGCCCTTTGCCCGCGACCGCTTTATCGCCGTACTGCCGATGGACCATGCCCTGGCTGGGAGACCGTCGTTGCGCTGGAGTCATCTCGCCGCCGAACCGTTTATTTGTATGAACCGCGGCTCAGCGGTACGGCGCTGGACGGATCAAGCTTTTTCTCAATGCGGCAGGCCGGTGCGACGCCTTTGCGAGGCCAATCAGCTGAGCACCATCGGGCGACTGGTGAAGGCGGGACTGGGCCTCAGTGCCGTACCCAGCATGTGTGAAAACCAGATGACCGAGTACGGTCTCAAGTGCCTGCCTTTGTCCGCGCCGGTGGTGGCGCAGGAGGTCGGTGCCTTGATCAAAAGCCACGGCGCACTATCCGCGCCCGCAAAGGCATTTTTGGCGCTGCTTTCGGACTAACACCGCTAGTGCCGCACTGGCGGAAAGCTCTCAGAGGCGCCGGGGAAAGTTGCCGCCCCACAAAAGGGGGCGGCAGATCTGTGAGAGGGTTGCCGCAAAGCGCCGCTGCGGCAAAGGGGGGTATCGGGATTTAACTAGCTGTGGCCCGTAGCATCCAGGCTGTCTTTTCGTGCACGCGCATGCGATCGGAAACCAGGGCCAGGGTGGATTCGTCCCCGCCCGCCTGAGCGGCTTTGAGCACCTCACGGCAGGTTTTGACCACCTGCTCGTGGCCCTGAGTGAGGATCTCCACCATTTTTTCGGCTTCAGGAATTTCCACCACTTCCTTGATGGAGCTGAGCTGCGCAAATGCCTGGTAGGTACCCGGCGCCGGAGCCCCCAGGGTGCGGATGCGCTCGGCGATATCGTCCACCGCTTGCGCCAACTCGGTGTACTGCTCTTCGAACATCAAGTGCAGCTCGCGGAACATAGGGCCTGTCACATTCCAGTGGAAATTGTGTGTCTGCAGATACAGGGTATAACTGTCCGCCAGGAGACGCTTCAGTCCGCTGGCAATATTTTCGCGATCTTTGGCGTCAATACCGATATCTATCTTTTGCATGAATAACCTCGTCTTTTGGGCTTTCCGGTTTAAACCGTTCCGAATCAGCAGGGAGCCTTTGTCTGATCCCCGTCCAAGAAAAATACGATCCGCCTCTCAGCCCCCCCTGAACGAACAACAGAACACGCACAAAGGTTCATGGGTGCCATGGATCACGCTCGGCATTCTTCCATTACAACCGGCACCAGCGCTCAGGAACGGGGTTTTCCCTGCGCCAGATAACCGGTATCCACTCCAAACCAGAAACTGCCGTCCTCGCTGTTGAAGTACATATGGCGCACATTACCACCGCTGGGAATCCGGCTTTCGCTGACAAACGCCTCGGCCTCCATGTCGAAGGCGAGCAGGCGATTGGGAATAACTCCGGTATCGGCAATCCAGATCCGCCCATTGCCGTCCAGTGCGGTTCCGTAGGGGCGCGGCGACTCGCCGGGCAGCTTCCACTCAGTAAACTTTCCGGATTCAGGAACATAGCGGCCTAGATAGCCTTCCGCATAGTCCACGTACCAGATATTACCGTTGGCATCTACCTCCAGCCTGCGCGGGCGCGCGTCGGAACGGGGAAGTGCAACCTCGGTGAGCGCCATGGTACGCGGCTCCACCCAGGCCAATTTGTTGGTCCCAAACAGGGCGATCCAGGGCCGGCAGTTTTTGTCCACCTTGATACCGTAAGGACGCGCCCGTGCGGTTTTGGGCGCCACCACTTTCACTTCACCACTGGACACATTCAGCCAGCCGATACGGTTGCTGTTCTGGGCGGTAAACCAAATATTGCCGTCGCACCCGAAAATCAGTGTATGCGGATCTTCAACGCCCTCGGGCATGGGAAAACGCTGTATTTCCCCGCTTTGCGGATTCAAACGTCCTATATGCGCATTGCGGTTACCCGCATACCAGATTTGATCCCCGTCTCCAACAATCAGGTTGTGCGGATGG
Source organism: Microbulbifer thermotolerans (assembly GCF_001617625.1). Taxonomy (NCBI): domain Bacteria; kingdom Pseudomonadati; phylum Pseudomonadota; class Gammaproteobacteria; order Cellvibrionales; family Microbulbiferaceae; genus Microbulbifer; species Microbulbifer thermotolerans. The sequence goes on from NZ_CP014864.1 coordinate 2,339,425, forward strand.
GAGCCGTCCGGAACGGAAAACTGTTTGAATATGCCGCTGACCGGTGAAAAGCGGCCGATATAGTTACCTCCCTGACCGCAAAACCAGACATCGCCCTGGGCGTCCACATGAGGGTCCCTGGGGCGCCCGCCCCAGGGGACCTTCCATTCGTTCAAAACCAGCTTGTCCTGCAGGGCACTGCCCTGTGCGGCGATATCGGCGGAAAGCAGCAAGAGAGCAACGGATGCGACGAAAAGTGAAAAAGGGAACCGACGGGAAAAATTGTACATTTCTGGCTCCGGTCCTTGGTATCCAATTAATCCACTGGAGAGTTGGCCATATAGCGAATCAGATCGGCGAATTGCGCCTCGCTGCAGTCAAAGCATAGCCCCCTTGGCGGCATTGCCTGATATCCGTTGATTGCATTGGCAACCAGCGTGTCCATGCCCTTGGCCAGGCGCGGCGCCCAGGCGGCGGTATCACCGGTACGCGGCGCACCGCTGACACCGCTGCCGTGACAGCTGTGACAGCTGCGCAGGTAGATCTCCCGGGTCGCCATAACGCTCATTTGCCCACCTCCGGACACATCGGCGACCCGTTGGCTTCCGGTCGCCCCATCCTCCTGTGAGCACCCCGCAGCAATACCCACCAGTGCCAGCGCGGTCAAACCTTTTGCAATTCGTTTCACGATCGTTGATTCTGCCCGCATACGGGACAGTCATTATTACCTTGTACTTGCAACGGCCGCAACTCCAGAGTTTCCGCCTCAAATAAATGCAGCCGCGCCAGACTGGCCACGGGGAGACCGAGCAACAACTTGAGCGCTTCCAGCGCCTGCATGCTGCCGATCACCCCCAGTGCCGGACCTATGACACCGGCGCCAGCGCAGTTCAGCGGTTCCCGCTGCTGCCGGGGCGGAAACAAGCAGGCGTAGCAGGGCGAGCGGCTGGTGGAAAAGTCAAAACTGATCAACTGCCCGGAAAAACCACGCACCGATGCCATCACCACTGGCCTCCCGACTTCGCGGCAAACCTGGTTGATGCTATAGCGGGTCTCCAGGTTGTCAGTGCAGTCGAGCAGCAAGTCCACCTCCGCTACCCTCTTTCGCAACCAGTTCTGGTTCGCCATATGAGGATGGGCATGTACCCGGATTTCCGGGTTAGCCGCGGTCAGTTGCCGTGCCGCCACCTCTGCCTTGGGTTTCTCCCGGTGGTTGACTTTGTATAGGATCTGACGCTGCAGGTTGGATACTTCCACCTTGTCACCGTCCACCAAGTGGAGTTCCCCCACACCGGCAGCGGCCAGATAGAGTGCCACCGGGCTGCCGAGCCCGCCCAGCCCAACCACCATCACCCGCGCCGCGGATAGTTTTTGCTGCCCGACCTCCCCCACTTGAGGCAACATAATCTGGCGACTGTAACGCTGCAATTCTTTCCGGCTCAGCATATGCAAGGCCCCATCAACGTCTGGAATTGCTCGACCGCACGTCGGTAGTCATCCGCCTTGGTAACGGCGCTGACCACCGCGATACTGCCCACTCCAGTCGCCAGTACCTCCGGTGCCCGGGCACGGTTGATACCGCCGATGGCGACCAGAGGGTACTCCGGCAGAAGCTCGGCCATGCGCGCGAGCTTTTCGGTTCCCTGCAGCTGGCCACCCATGTCTTTGGTATCAGTGGCGTATATCGCTCCAATCGCCAGATAGCTTGGGCGATAGCGGTAGGCGAGCAGTAATTCGTAAAATCCGTGGGTGCTGATGCCCAGTTTCAGACCCGCGGCCTTGATCGCGGCGAGATCGGCGCAGCGCAGGTCCTCCTGTCCGAGGTGCACGCCGTAAGCATCACAGTCGATTGCCAGCTGCCAGTAATCGTTGATAAACAGACGCAGCTGGTATTTCTTGCCAATGGCCACGGCGCGCTGCACCTGTTCGCGGAGGTTTTCATCGGGATTCTTGATCCGCAACTGCAGGGTACGCACCCCCAGCGCCGCGAGTTTCTCCAGCCAGGCCACGGAATCCACCACCGGATATAACCCCAGTGCGGTGGTATCCGGTGTGGCAAATCCCTGCACAAAAGCGCCTTGCCAGGAATTGTCTGTGTAGGCATAGGCCGCCGCCCGGCTCTCAGTCGGCAGCAATATCTCCGGGTAATCCCGCAGCTCAGATGGCCAGCCGCAGTGACCCACCGGGGCGATACCGGAACCGGTGCCCGCGCTCCCCAGTCGCAGCCCCCGCTGTACATAAGCCTTGGCCACTACACAGGCATCCCGCAGCGGATAGCCCCGGGCAAGGCAGGCGGCGATGGCGGAAGACAAGGTACAACCGGTGCCGTGACTGTTGTTATTGGCAATTTTTTTCCCGATAAACCAATCGACGTCATTGCCGTCCCACAGCAGATCGGCGACTTCGCCGTGCACAAGTTCGCGGTGACCACCGGTGACCAATACAGCACCGCAACCACGGTCGCACAGTCGCCGCGCGGCCTTTATTCTCTCTCCGGCGTCGTTTGCGGCGGCGCGGACCAACCACTCCAGTTCATGCAGATTGGGCGTGACAAGATCACACAGCGGCAATAAATGATCGACAACGGCTTCGCCAATATTGCCCTCGGTCAGCGTCCCGCCACTACTGGCCACGGCCACCGGGTCGTAGACCACGGGAATTTGCTTAACCTTCAACAGCGCCCGTAAAAATTCTGCGACAAGTATGACCTGTTCGGCGTTGGCGAGCAGTCCGATTTTGATGGCCGCGGGAAAGAGGTCGCGACGCAGTGCGTCCAGCTGCGATGCCAGTACTTCCGGTGCCACCGCATTTACGGCGGCCACCTCCAGTGTGTTTTGTGCGGTGTTGGCCGTGATCGCGGTACAGCCGTGGCACCCCATATCGGCAAAGGTCAGCAGATCGGCCTGTATGCCAGCCCCGCCGCCGGAATCACTGCCCGCAATGGACCAGACAATGGGCTTTTGCCCGGGAGAAGTCGCTCGCATAAATCGCCAATCAATCCTGCTGTGTCTTATCTACCTGCTGCCAGAAAGGCATATCCAGGGTCGGGGTGCTGGGGCTTGCGGTCTGGCGCTTCACCATCAGACCGGCCCTATATGCTTCGCGCCCGGCCTGTACAGCGAGGCGGAAAGCCCGCGCCATTTGTACCGGGTCCTGAGCCTTGGCAATGGCGGTATTGAGCAGCACGGCGTCGTAGCCCATCTCCATCGCTTCCGCCGCCTGCGAAGGCGCACCGACACCGGCATCGATAATCAGCGGTGTATCCGGCAGGCGTTCGCGCAGTGTCCTCAGGTTGTATTTGTTCAACAGCCCCTGTCCCGTGCCGATCGGTGCCCCCCAGGGCATCAGTACTTCGCAGCCCGCGTCGAGCAATTTGCGGCAAACAACCAGGTCGTCGGTACAGTAGGGCAGTACTTTAAAGCCGCGTATTACCAGTTCTCTCGCGGCCTCAATCAGGCCGTAGGGATCCGGCTGAAGATTGTAGTCGTCGCCGATCACTTCCAGCTTGATCCAGTCGGTCTGGAAAATTTCCCGCGACATCTCCGCCAGAGTAATCACCTCCCGCGGGGTTTTGCAGCCAGCGGTGTTCGGCAACAGCCAACAGCCGGATTCGCGGATGTAATCCCACAGCATTCTGCCCTGCCGCTGCTGCGGGTTTTGTCGGCGCAGGGACAAGGTAATAATTTCTGCCCCCGATTCGAGTACGGCTTCGCGCATCACTGCCGGCGATGGATAAAGGGCGGTACCGACCAGTAAGCGGCTGCCAAAAGCCCTGCCGTAGAGTTTTAATGGATCGCTCACAGCTAGCACTACCCCCCGACCACCGGCGCCACCACGTCCAGGGTATCGCCGTCTTGTATTTGTGTACGCGGATATTCCGAGCGCGGTACAAAGTCGCCGTTGACCGCCACTGCGAATGTCTCTCCGCTGTATTCCATCTGCTGCAGGAGGCTGGCCAGATCCGGGGAACCTTCAACAATCCGCGCCTCACCGTTGACGAAAATCCGCATCAGACTTTCTCCCCATTGATTTGTTGTTCGATTCTCCGCTCTACCTGTTCCACCAACGCCGGTGCCAGCAAATAACCGTGACGGTAAAGGCCATTGACGCACACCAGCCCCGACTCACTGTGGAGATAGGGCATATTGTCCATGGTGGCCGGGCGGCAGTTGACCCGGGTTTCCACAATGCGCGCTTCGGCGAAGGCAGGGTGTAGCGAGTAGAGTGCGGAAGAGAGCTCCATCGTCGAGCGCACGGATATCGGAGACATATCCTCGCTCTCGATTTCGGTGGCGCCAATCACCGTGCGGCCCTCTTCCCTGGGCACCGCGTAGAGCTGATAGCGCGGGTGCAATAAGCGCACAGGCCGGTGCAGAGCCACCTCGCTGGTTTCCACCACCATCACTTCTCCGCGCACACCGCGCAGCCCCTTTACCCGTTCCCCGGCGCCCAGTCCGCGACAGTCGATCACGCAGTCGAACTCCTCGCGTCCCCTATCACTATTGACTGCAAAGGGCTCACACTCCACCGGAGATTGCTCAATCAAATGCACGCCCTGGCGACTTATCTCGCGCAGTAAAAGGGGCAGCAGGCGGCGGTTATCGATATCGCCTTCATTACGCAAGTAAAGCCCCTGCTCGAAGTGTTCCAAGGTCGGCTCAACCTGACGCAGTTGTTCCGCATCGAGTTCTTGCACATAGGCGGAGACTTCGCCATTCAGCTTACCCTGCAATTCGCGCCGGAATTGCAGTAGTTCGCTTTTATCCTGCCTATGCGCCACCAACAGACTGCCTGCATTGCGAAAACAAACCGACTGCCCGGTATGCGTCTCGATGGTATTCACCCAATCCCGCCAGAGAGCCAAACTACGCGCGCCTAACTCGTAGATTTCCCGGCAGCTGTGCACCAGCTCTGACAAGGGTGCAATCATGCCGGCCGCAGTCCAACAGGCACCGCGGGGGAGTGAAAATTCGCGCGCTTCGTACAAGGTGACATCGAATTGCTGCGGCGGCAGACGCCAGGCCAGCAGGCGGCCCATAAGACCGCCGCCAGCGATAGCAATTCGGGGAAGCCTGTTTTTAGTCACAAGTGTTTTCCGTCAATATTTATGGAATGAGTGGACTGCAATCCAGTGTGAAAACCGCAAGCCGCCGTCACCCCTTGTGATACAACTCGCTTCCCATATCCTTGAATTTGACCGCCATTTCTTCCATGCCCTTTTCCGCCTCCTGTTTGGCGGCGTAGTCGCGCACGTCACGGGTTATTTTCATGGAACAGAATTTCGGACCGCACATGGAGCAGAAGTGGGCGACCTTGCCGGATTCCTTTGGCAGGGTTTCGTCGTGATAGCTGCGCGCACGCTCCGGGTCCAGGCCCAGATTGAATTGGTCTTCCCAACGGAATTCGAAGCGGGCTTTGGACAGTGCGTGATCGCGCTGCTGCGCGCGGGGATGCCCCTTGGCCAAATCGGCCGCGTGCGCAGCAATCTTATACGCCATCAACCCTTCCTTGACATCCTCCTTATTGGGTAACCCCAGGTGCTCCTTCGGGGTCACGTAGCAGAGCATGGCGCAACCGTAGCTGCCGATCATGGCCGCCCCTATACCGGAGGTGATATGGTCATAACCGGGGGCTATATCCGTTGTCAGTGGGCCGAGGGTATAAAATGGCACGCCGTGGCAATGCTTGAGTTGTTCGTCCATATTTTCCCGGATCTTGTGCATCGCCACGTGCCCCGGTCCTTCGATCATGGTCTGTACATCGTGCTTCCATGCGATCTCCGTCAGCTCACCAAGGGTGCGCAGCTCGGCAAACTGGGCTTCGTCATTGGCATCGGCAATAGATCCCGGACGCAAGCCGTCACCGAGACTGAAGCTCACATCGTAAGCCTTCATAATCTCGCAGATTTCTTCAAAATGCGTGTAGAGAAAATTCTCTTTATGGTGGGCAAGGCACCACTTGGCCATGATAGAACCACCGCGCGAGACGATACCGGTCAGGCGCTTCGCCGTCAGCGGCACATAACGCAACAATACACCGGCGTGAATCGTGAAATAATCCACGCCCTGCTCTGCCTGCTCGATAAGGGTATCGCGAAAAACGGCCCAGTTCAGATCTTCGGCAATACCACCTACTTTTTCCAGAGCTTGGTATATGGGTACAGTGCCGATAGGCACCGGTGAGTTGCGGAGGATCCACTCGCGGGTTTCGTGGATGTTGGCACCGGTGGAGAGGTCCATCACCGTGTCGGCGCCCCACTTGATCGCCCAGACCAATTTCTCTACCTCCTCTTCAATTGAAGAAGTGACCGCAGAATTGCCAATATTCGCGTTCACTTTGCAGAGAAAATTTCGGCCGATAATCATCGGCTCTAATTCCGGATGATTGATGTTGGCCGGAATAATTGCACGGCCCTCGGCGACTTCTCGGCGCACGAATTCCGGCGTAATCTGCTCCGGAATATAGATGCCTTCACGAGCTTTTTTGTAATGGGACTCATCCAGCGCATCGGCAATACGGGCACGGCCCATGTTCTCGCGGATGGCGATATATTCCATTTCCGGGGTGATGATGCCGCGGCGCGCATAGTGCATCTGCGATACGTTCAGGCCCGCCCTTGCCCTGCGCGGCGACGGCAGATTTTCAAAGCGGATATGGTCCAGTCCTCGGTCAGCGAGCCGCTGCTGGCTGTAGGCAGCCTGACGGGAATTCAACGGTTCCGTATCTCCACGCTCGTCAATCCAGACTTCGCGCAATTTCGGCAATCCCTTACGGACGTTGATGCGGCAATTCGGATCTGAGTATGGCCCCGAGGTATCGTACACCTGCAGTGGCGCATTGGGTTCCAGCTGTGGATTCTTTTCATCGCCACCGACAATACTGTCCGCCAGGCGGATCTCGCGCACACCCACGCGAATATCCATCCTGCTGCCCTCCAGATAAATTTTGTGGGAATTCGGGAAAGATTGGGCGGTAAGATTTTCAAGGAACGATTTGGCGGAATCCCGGCTGGCGGCGCGGGAAGGCTTTGCGGTAAGGCCTGCTTGTTCGCTGATTTCTGACATTTTGCCACCTGTAGCTTACGTAAAATTGACAACGCAGCGCCCAGGGGCAGACAGACAGAGAAAAGCCGCATTTTCTGCAACCAATACGACTTCAGACCTTGTTCCCTACGCGGGGGTTACCCCGATCAGGTTCAACGGATCTCGCGACAGCGATCTCAGCCCGCAGGCACTCCGACAAGTAGAGCCGGAGTATAGTGGATGCCCCACCTATTGAACAAGTCGCCTCGACACAGATTCTCCCACACTTGATAGCTGTTGTATTTAGCGACCAAACTGAAACACAAGTCAAAATCCGGATAACTGACCTTTGAGTCTGCTATTTTTGCGTAGGCCCCTCTCAAAGCAGGGAGTTACACTGCCAGACGTTCACCGTAGTACACAACAACCGGAATCAACAATAAGCGAACTGGAAAAGCCGAAAGGGAGAACAACAATGTTAAAAAAATACGGTGTATTCATAGCGGTATTCCTCAGCCTGACATCAGCCAGCTCCATTTCCGCGGCCCCCGACAAAGCGGTAGCCGCGGGTGACAGCATTACCATGGGCTTCGGCGCAGACTGTACGCGCAACCGCTATTTTTGGGATCTTTTCTGCCTCCTGGGGGGGGATCAACCAGAGCACTCTTGGTTTGACGGCTGGGATAACTCGGTGGAAAGCGTGCATGACAAGTACAAGACCATAGCTCCGGGTATTACCGCCAATAAAGACGCGGCCGAATCAGGTTCCGAAATGCGCGGCGGCAGCAATAATTTCTCAACCCAGGCTGACGAGATACTTTCCCAGACAACCCTTCCCGACCATGTGGAAGTCATGCTCGGCGGCAATGACATCTGTAACCGAGACTGTGTCGATCCGGCCAACTGTGACAACCCACTCTACACCGACAGCGAGTGGCGCTCCGCCGTCCAGGCCGGTCTGGACAAGCTGGTAAACGGCCTGCCCAGTGGCTCGACGGTACTATTGGGCTCGGTACCAAGGGTGCAGGACCTGCGTGCAGCGGGTCTGGATAAAGAGGCATCGGATTCCGGTGTGCGTTGCGAAAATGTCTGGTCCACTTTCAGCATCTGCCGTATCGCCACCAACGGCGGCACCATGAACGGCGAGGATTTTGCCACCCGCTACGCTGGAATCAACGCAGCCCAAAAACGCTACAATGAAATCCTCGCCGAGGAAGCAGCCAGTTATAATGGCATCAATGGCGTTGAGGTGGTGGCCGAGTATAACGGAGAGGAAAATCTCAATGCCGGCACCTTCCAATTCAGCAAGGATGATATTGATGGAGGAGATTGCTTCCACCCCAGTATTCAGGGGCAAAACATTGTTGCTGATCTGCTCTGGAGTGGCAACCCTGATACCTGAGCCTTAACCCAGCCAAATACGGTGAACCCGGGGCAGCAGACTAGCGGCCCCGGTCAATCCTCACTGTTCCCCTCTTCATCACCACCGTTATCAGCGCCCTCCTTCTCGAAATAACCCCGCTCTTCGACAACGTATTGCAGACGGTGCGGAAGTCCATTGCGCATAAATACCACATCAACTATCTCACCACTGGTGAGTGCATCCCAAAGGCTATTCTGCCCGCTGTGCACCCAGGTGTCATTTACGCGCAGCAGTACATCCTTATCCTGAAAACCCAGCGCTGTGAAAAATTCATTATCGGCAATCCCTTCCAGTCGTAACAGCTGGTGCCCTTCCACTTCCAGTTCTGCCGCGACAAATTTCTTCTCTAACTCAGCGCGATTCTGAAGTTGCTCTTCCAGCCACTTTTGCCCCAACGGCAGTACCGCAGACGGCTCAATAAGTTTACGGCCACTCTCCCCCATAGGCTGCTCTATACGGCGCCGAGTCTCTTCGTCCCGCGCTCTCGTCAGGGTGAGAGGTACCCTATCACCCGCCTTTCCGCGCAACACCAGTTTTTCCGTCGCTCCCCGGTTATCGAGCAACACGTACGCGCGGGAAATCCCCTGCAAGCTTACTCCGGGTACAATCGTGTCTCCTTCCCGGTATTTCTGCGCCCGCTCCGCCTCCACTTGAATCAAGGCGTGGGAATTTTCTTTGATTTCGGACAGGCTGATCCCCACCAGTGTCAGGGGCAAAGCCGTTGGCGGCAGGTTTTCATCGCGCTGCAAGGCCCAGGGATGCTGCTGCCCATCGTTAACCCCCAAGCGGCTCAGCTCTTCCTTCACCCAGTAGGCGTAGTGTTCATACGGCTGGAGGCCTTTGATATAGAGGCCGTTGATAAAGACGATAGGCACTTTCCTCAGGCCAACTTCGGAAGCGAATTGCATATCCGTTCGAACCTGATCCCGTTGAAGTTTCTCCCGCAGACACCCTTGAAATGCCTCCAAATCCAATCCCGTTTGTATCGCCAATTGACGGTAGGCTTTAGTACCAAGTTCACCGAGGTAAGCATAGAGTCCATCCTGATAGCTCCATAGAGTGCCCTGCGCTTCAGCGCAGCGCGCTGCCACCGCAGCGGAGATGCCCTCTCGGTGAAACTTCAACGGCAGATCGTACAGAACCAGCTTGACCCAGCCGGCATAATCGGTAGTCAGCTGGCGCAGTACAGGCTGAATGGATTTACAGTGCGGGGATTGATAGGAGCAAAAAACGGCAATGGTGACCGGGGCCTCCGGATTGCCGCGCGGAGTGCGACTGTTCTCCGGCAACACTATACGCGGTGGCTGCGGCGGTGATAAAAAAATTTCGAGGGCACCCTCACTTTCGCCCCCACTCCGGTGAAGGATTTCCGAAATTCCCTTCAGGCGCAGCTGATATGCCGCCACGGCAAGATCGTGCAGCTCCAGCTTAAGAGCGTCATCCAACTCTGCCGCGGTTATTTCCCGCGTAGCGGTACGAGCAACCACCACATCTTGCCCGGTAGTGTCGTCCTGTACGGCGGCTTTGTTGTGCGATTTAGAACAGGCGGAAAAGCACAGGACAAACAAAAAAAACAGCGGCCACCACAGTGTAACTTTCAGGTTTATCATGGCTTTATCGTTGTTGTTGACGACTACGCCATGCTATCAGCAAGCCACCCGAGAACAAGGCAAATCTGGTATCCAACCGACTGGAGACACTCAAAGTGAGAAATGCTTTTCAACTCCGGCGGGTAAATTCTCTTTCTGTGCGTGGCGCCCTGCGCGAATCACGCGCACCGGCGTTAATTAGCCATTGCAAGACATAGCGGCAGCGCGCCCAAGGTGCGGTCACAGGACTACAGCACCAGGGTTTTCTGTATGCTCATCTCCCGTATCGCATACCGGACCCCTTCCCGTCCTATTCCACTTTCTTTTACGCCACCAAAAGGAAAGTGCTCGGCGCGGAAACCGGGGCCGTCGTTGACTGCCAACAGACCGACATCGAGCCGGTTAAACAGCTGTTTGGCCAGTAGCAGGTCGCGGGTAAAGACCCCGGCCTGCAGGCCAAAAGAAGACACATTAACCAGGGAAACCAGTTCATCCACGGTATCAAAGACACGCAGTGGGATAACTGGTCCAAAGGTTTCTTCCGCTACCAATTCTGCATCATCAGGCACGTTTTCTAGCACAGTCGGCCAAACAATATTGCCCTCTCGCCGGTTCCCCACAAGCACCCTTGCGCCATTTTCTATAGCTGAATTGATTCGCGCTTCCACTTGACCCGCGGCGCCAGCGTGAATCAGAGGGCCGACAAAGGTATCCTCCTCAGTGGGGTCTCCAACTTTCAGCTTTTCCGCCGCCAAAATCAGTTTGTCGCGAAAGGCATTATAAATTTGTCGGTGTACAAACACACGCTTAGCGGCAGTACAGCGCTGGCCTGCTGTGGCGAAACGTTGATTGATTGCTGCCGAGACCGCTCTATCCAGGTCGGCATCCTGCATCACGATCAGCGGATCATTTCCTCCCAGCTCAAACAATAGTTTTTTATAACCGGCCCGGGCGGCAATCGCTTTGGCCGCAGCGGTGCCCCCGGTGAAATTGATCGCGTGCACCTGCGAATGGGCGACCGCATAGCCGGTAGCATCAATATCGGGAATCACCATTTGCAGTACGGACTCATCCATCCCGGCAGAATAGCAAAGCGCCACAAAAAACTCCGCGGAACGCTTATTCTGAGGCCCCGGCTTGAACAGTATCGTGTTCCCTGCCGCAAAGGCCGGACCGATCTTATGCATGGCGATATTAATAGGGAAGTTAAATGGAGTGATACAAAGTACTGTGCCCAGCGGTTTCCAAAGTACAATACCAATTTTCTCCCGCTGGGGTGGAAAGGAGTCGGAGTCAAGCGCTTCACCATTTATTGCCCGAGCCTCCATGGCGCAGGCCAACGCAGTGTTATAGGCCCGATCGATCTCTACCCTGCTATCACTGATAGTCTTGCCCGTTTCCTCCGTAATCAGCTGTGCCAAGTCCTCTTTCCGCTCAAGCAGTAATTGCGCCAAGCACATCAGTATATTCGAGCGTTCATAAGCTGGGACCTCATGCTGTAGCGCCCTGCCAGCGGCCAGCGTCGTGAGAGCCCTGTCGATATCCTGCTCGGAAGCAAAGTGGTACGCCTCGATCAAATTACCGGTGTAAGGATTTATAATCTGATAGTCCGCCATCACGCCCTCATTTAGACAGTGACCAGTTGATAAACAATGCGCAGGCCTGCAACTAACAGGGCCGCCCGCATCAATTTAAAAAACAGCCCGCTGTTTAAGCGATCCAACAGTGCGATACCGACGCGGGTTCCCACCACTGCGGCGACAGTCAGAAGCAATATCAGCAGCCAATAATCAGAAAAGGTGAAGCCAATATAAATAAATGCCGGAATCTTGAGCGCATGACACCAGGCCTGCATCGCCGATTTACTGGCCACCACTTCCCTAGGGTGTAAGTCTCTTCGTACAAAAAACGCAGCCAGCAAAGGGTCTACCGCACCAGCCAGGATGCCGAGAGAACCAGAGGCCGTTCCAACCCAAAAATAGTGGCGGGGTGCAAGTCGAATCTCCGGCAGCCTTGCAGGCTTAAACACTGTGTAAAAAACCAGCAATGCCAACAAAAGCAGCGGCAACTGTTGCCACGCGAGATTGGCCATTCCCATTGTGATAACCGCGGAACCCAGGGAGCAGCCGACGAAAAATGGCAGACATAAATCCCAGCGAATATACCTGCGAACATAATAGACACGTGCAAGATTATTTATCAGCTGTACAGCGCCGTGAATAGGAATCAGTATTCGCAGAGGGATAGCAGTATTCAATGCCGCAAACATCAGTACGCCACCAGCCCCGCCGGCTACCGCGGAGATAAATGCACTGACGGCACAGGCCAGCAACAAAAGTGCCAACGCCAAACTGGAAATGTCCCCCAGTTCCGCCAAAACAGACCTCTTTGTTGGAGTAGTAATCGGAGCAGTCTATTGGTGGATAAGTCTCAAACCCAGTATTCGCGGGTCCGAAGCCGGTTAAATAAGGACACTTCGGACTGATCTGAGCCTAATGACAGAGGATTTCGGGCATAAAAAAAGGCCACCCAGTTGGGTGGCCTTTCGATTTGGCGCCTGACGATGACCTACTCTCACATGGGGAAGCCCCACACTACCATCGGCGATGTTGCGTTTCACTTCTGAGTTCGGCATGGGATCAGGTGGTTCCACAACTCTATTGTCGTCAGGCAAACTGGCTTGGGTGGCTCCGGTCTTATGAGCTTTTGCTCTGCCTTGCCGTTTGGCTGCCCGTTTGCCTCGCTGATCGCTCAGCGCTGACAGCCAACCCAAATAAGTCGGTGAAACAAACTGTAGTAATACACCGCAAGTCTCTGTGCGTCTCTTCACACAATCCAACAGCTTTCGCTTGTCGTCAGTAACCATCTCTGTTGTATGGTCAAGCCTCACGGGCAATTAGTACTGGTTAGCTCAACGCCTCACAACGCTTCCACACCCAGCCTATCAACCTGGTAGTCTTCCAGGGCCCTTCAGGGGACTCAAGGTCCCAGGGAGATCTCATCTTGAAGGAGGCTTCCCGCTTAGATGCTTTCAGCGGTTATCCCGTCCGAACATAGCTACCCGGCAGTGCCACTGGCGTGACAACCGGAACACCAGAGGTTCGTTCACTCCGGTCCTCTCGTACTAGGAGCAACTCTTCTCAAATCTCCAACGCCCACGGCAGATAGGGACCGAACTGTCTCACGACGTTCTAAACCCAGCTCGCGTACCACTTTAAATGGCGAACAGCCATACCCTTGGGACCGGCTTCAGCCCCAGGATGTGATGAGCCGACATCGAGGTGCCAAACACCGCCGTCGATGTGAACTCTTGGGCGGTATCAGCCTGTTATCCCCGGAGTACCTTTTATCCGTTGAGCGACGGCCCTTCCATTCAGAACCGCCGGATCACTATGACCTACTTTCGTACCTGCTCGACATGTCTGTCTCGCAGTCAAGCGCACTTATACCATTATGCTCATTGCATGATTTCCGACCATGCTGAGTGCACCTTCGTACTCCTCCGTTACTCTTTGGGAGGAGACCGCCCCAGTCAAACTACCCACCATACACTGTCCTCGATCCGGATCACGGACCTGAGTTAGAACCTCAAACATGCCAGGGTGGTATTTCAAGGATGGCTCCACGAGAACTGGCGTCCTCGCTTCAAAGCCTCCCACCTATCCTACACAAGCAGGCTCAAAGTTCAGTGCAAAGCTGTAGTAAAGGTTCACGGGGTCTTTCCGTCTAGCCGCGGGTACACTGCATCTTAACAGCGAGTTCAATTTCACTGAGTCCCTGGTGGAGACAGCGTGGCCATCGTTACGCCATTCGTGCAGGTCGGAACTTACCCGACAAGGAATTTCGCTACCTTAGGACCGTTATAGTTACGGCCGCCGTTTACCGGGGCTTCGATCAAGAGCTTCGCTTACGCTAACCCCATCAATTAACCTTCCGGCACCGGGCAGGCGTCACACCCTATACGTCCTCTTACGAGTTTGCAGAGTGCTATGTTTTTAATAAACAGTCGCAGCCACCTGGTCACTTCGACCGGCCTCAGCTCGGGGAGCAAGTCCCTTCACCAAAACCGGCGTACCTTCTCCCGAAGTTACGGTACCATTTTGCCTAGTTCCTTCACCAGGGTTCTCTCAAGCGCCTTGGTATTCTCTACCTGACCACCTGTGTCGGTTTCGAGTACGGTTCTCTATTGCCTGAAGCTTAGAAGTTTTTCCTGGAAGCAGGGCATCAACCACTTCGCTCTCTTAAAGAGAGCTCGTCATCAGCTCTCAGCCTTAGGGACCCGGATTTGCCTAAGTCCCCAGCCTACTACCTTAAACACGGACAACCGATCGCCGTGCTGGCCTAGCCTTCTCCGTCACTCCATCGCAGCAATAGCGAGTACAGGAATATTAACCTGTTTCCCATCAACTACGGCTTTCGCCCTCGCCTTAGGGGCCGACTAACCCTGTCCCGATTAGCGTTGGACAGGAACCCTTGGTCTTCCGGCGGGGAGGTTTTTCACCCCCCTTGTCGTTACTCATGTCAGCATTCGCACTTGTGATACCTCCAGCCAACCTCCCGATTGACCTTCAACGGCTTACACAACGCTCCTCTACCATGCCCGAAGGCATCCGCAGCTTCGGTTACCAGTTTAGCCCCGGTATATCTTCCGCGCAGGCCGACTCGACTAGTGAGCTATTACGCTTTCTTTAAAAGATGGCTGCTTCTAAGCCAACTTCCTAGCTGTCTGGGCCTTCCCACATCGTTTCCCACTTAACTGGTATTTGGGACCTTAGCTGGCGGTCTGGGTTGTTTCCCTTTCCACGACGGACGTTAGCACCCGCCGTGTGTCTCCCGCGATTGCACTCCTCGGTATTCGGAGTTTGCATGGGGTTGGTAAGTCGGGATGACCCCCTAGCCCAAACAGTGCTCTACCCCCGAGGGTGAGACGCGAGGCGCTACCTAAATAGCTTTCGAGGAGAACCAGCTATCTCCCGGCTTGATTAGCCTTTCACTCCGACCCACAGGTCATCCCCTAATTTTTCAACATTAGTGGGTTCGGTCCTCCAGTTGATGTTACTCAACCTTCAACCTGCCCATGGGTAGATCGCCGGGTTTCGGGTCTATTGCCTGCAACTAAACGCCCTATTAAGACTCGATTTCTCTACGGCTCCCCTAGTCGGTTAACCTTGCTACAGACAATAAGTCGCTGACCCATTATACAAAAGGTACGCAGTCACCCCGTAGGGCTCCTACTGCTTGTACGTATACGGTTTCAGGTTCTATTTCACTCCCCTCTCCGGGGTTCTTTTCGCCTTTCCCTCACGGTACTGGTTCACTATCGGTCAGCTGGGAGTATTTAGCCTTGGAGGATGGTCCCCCCATATTCAGTCAAGATAACACGTGTCCCGACCTACTCGATTTCACTCTAAATGCCTTTTCGTGTACGGGGCTATCACCCTGTATCGCGGAACTTTCCAGATCCTTCCACTAAGACATTTAAAGCTTAAGGGCTGCTCCCCTTTCGCTCGCCGCTACTCAGGGAATCTCGGTTGATTTCTTTTCCTCCGGGTACTTAGATGTT